>NZ_QTXL01000001.1 GCF_003461625.1 Clostridium sp. AF15-31
ATTCCCCGTTCCGGTTACTGTTAATGCATAACCAGCTTTTGCTGCATCCGTTTTATCCTCAGCTACTATATAAGTTCCTACCGGAAGATCCTTGATCGTTACGCTTCCATCGGCCGGTACTTCAATATATACCTGAGCAGCACTTTCTTTTCCATCTTTGTCATAGTATTTATTTGTTGTCTTATTCTTTACAGAAATCTTATATGTTGTTCCTGCAGCTGGCGTATAAGCACCACTTACTACCTTTTCAAGCTTCAGATTACCCTTCTTTGGTGCTGTAGAATTATCAAATCCTAAAGCATCTGCAGAATAGGAACCTGTAACCGGTGTTCCATCCGATTCATATTTCTGAACGGACACATTCTTGGTATAGATACCTGATGCTGCATTTGCATCTACTTCCAACGATATAATATAGAAGGAAGCGTCATATGTCATTCCAGGGACAGTACCTTCCTGCTCAGATACTACATAATAAAATGTTTTTCCGATATCAGATGTGTCATACTGAATCTCTCCAAAGCTTCCTACACCGGTAACTGTACTGGAAGTTACAGTTTTTCCAACTCCGCCTGATTTTGTAGAATAAGTTACTTTTCCAGCGGCAAAACTTGGTTTGTTTATTTCTGTCAGGTTAAATGTAAATTCATCATAACCCTGCAGTGAGTCTGTATTGCCATCAACCGTTTTCTTAACTGTAAAGCTGCCCGGTTTATTCTCATAATACAGATAACCGCTGTTAAATCGCTGATCTACCCAGCTTGGAGCAACCACATCACTGTTACTCTTACTTACCATAAAGTAATATGGATCTTTATTTACTTCAAAATTATCATCTGCAGTTGTTTCATACAGTGCAAATACCTTATCATATGCAAGACCGCTAATCTTCTTGGTACCATCAGCACCTAAAGATATATTCGTCATAACAGGTGTAGGATCAATATCCTTTGTCCACTCACCTGCAGCATTTTTCTTACATTCATACAGGGCAAATGTCGAGCCATTCAACATCTGCATCTGCTTATTGCTATCTGTCCAGTACTTATACAATGTGATCGTACCTGTTACAGATTCTGCCCATACGTTCGGTTTCTGGACAACTGTTGAAATACTTGTATTTGTTGATCCGTTTGATCCTGTATAGCCTGTAAGGCTGAAACTGTTCGAAGCATTGGAAGCATTCAGTGAACCACCAAATACCTGATTAACTTCTGCTCTGTATACAAGCTTCAGTGCTTTGTCATCCGGCAAAGCCATCTTTACAGTTCTGCTGTTGCTGTCATATGAATAAGCACATCCGGAAGTAACATCCGTCCAGTTTGAACTGTCTTTTTCCGGATCTCCTTCGCCGGTATATTCATAAATGTGAAGAGAATCAACCTGGAAGATCAATGCGCTACCCATTTTGTCTTCGGCATAGATTGTCTTTCCATTTGCAAGTTTTGCAGCATTTGTATTGACATATACGGTATATTCCACAACCTGATCCTTGACTGTTGTAGATTCACCATTATTCTTCTTCTGATCCAGAATATATACACCTGACTTCTTAACTGTATCTCCAGGTGTCAATGTATTCGTTGTTGAACCATTACCTTTGGTCTCTCCATTATAAGAAACTTCTGCATTGTTTGTTACACTGATCGCAGTACCATTCTTAACATAATCTGTTAATGCATCATCTGCCACAGAAGCAGAATATGTAATATCCGCTATATACTTTGAAAACTGTGTACCGGATGCTACATTTGTGATTCCATCTAATACCTGCTGAGTAACCGGTATCGAATATGTAATGGTATGTCCACTGATACTGCCAGTAATAGCCATCGGACTTCCATCTTCTTGTGCATACCACTGACTCTGCCATTTCTTGAACTGAAGCTTGGCATCATCATTAAATTGCATTGTGTCCGGCAATGTATCTGTAATAGTGATCACATCTCCGACCTGCAAGTCGTTGGAAATCTCAGACATATTAACAGACAATGTATAATTGATCGTATTCAGCTTAGTTGAGCTGACTTCACCTTTTTTTTCAAGGCTATTTGTATATTTATAAGTTGCCTGTGCATCTGCAGAAAATTTATTATCATTCGCATCTTTATATGTAAGATTTGCATGGTTAATAAATTCTGCACCATCTCCGATTGCCTGCGGAATAGTATTAACAGTAATCTCAATTACCTTTCCTTTTTTAGATGCAATGTACGCATTATCAAAAGTAAATCTGAGTCCCCAGTTATTCGCCTGTGAAACAGTTGAAACAATGCCGCTTCCACTTACCATAGCACCATTATCAATGGCTGTAACACCATCAACCACTACAGTAGTATTAAAATACTGGTAATATCCATGCGTTTTGTCATAGTCACTAAGTTCTACGTCTGTGATCGTATCTGATGCCGGTACACTGATCGATACTTTCCAGGTCAATGTTCCATCTGCATTTGCTTTTACAAATTCCTTATCCAGAATTCCCTTGCCATCTGTCTGAAGGGAACCGGACTTATCATATTTTGTTCCGTCAAAATCTACATCTACATCATTCTTAAGTACAGTTGGAAGTGCAGAATTCAGAGCGTCATCCGCTACATCCGTTGTATATGTAAATGTATATGTACCGCTGTTTTCTGAGAAATCGCTCAGTTTCAGGGCTGACAGATCAACACCTGCAGGAAGTCCTGCTGCTGTCAGATAATTTCCTAATGTATCTTTGATTGCTACATTATTAATATCAAAATTCGGATTCTTCGTCAGATCACCTAATGTGATCTGAATGGTCCAGGTGATTGACTTCTTATTACCGGAAGCATCTGTATTCCAGGTACCATTTTTGGATAACGAAGGCTTCTTGACATTTAAACCTGTTGTAAAACTGTTGGTGTCTTTATCATTGTCCTTGTTTGTCTTATATTTGATAGAGAACTTATTATTGAAAACTTCAATATCGCTTTCTTTAAAAGCATCCTTTACATTTGCAGCACTGACTGTAACATCATATGTAATCTTAGCTGCTTTTGTAGCTTCATCTTTGCTGTCAAGTACCATACCGGATAATGCAGCCTGTGCTTCTGACCAGCTTGCATAACTGGTTCCATTCACCTGGATATTTGACATATTTTCGAGTGCAGAACCCATTGATTCTGTTGCCTCTCCAAGTGTAACCTTTCCGTTTTTGGCCGTAACTGTTACCTCATAAGACTGCTTAAGGGAACCATCTGCATTCCACGTTACATCTCCTTTGGTTTTGCTTGATTCCGCATAGCTTTCGACCTCATTCAGATCAACATTAACAGTAAAGCTTGCATCTCCGATCTTGATCTTTCCTTTGTCTTCTGTATCCAGATCAGACGATGAAAAATCAACCGTTCCGTCGATGTTCGCCCATCCATTGATCTCACTTTCTTCCAGAAACTCATCTCTTAAAGTGATATAATATTTGCCCTCTTGTATATACCAGGTACCAACATCTATACCACTTTCATCATATAGAACAGTTTCTGTATAATCGTTAATATCAATTCCCTGTGATTTCAGGTCGACTTCAAAATTCTTTACACCGGAATTGTTAGCGATTGCCCATTTAAATGATATTCCAACGCTGTCTCCATTTTTCACGTTTGAATCATCTTTGACTACCGTTCCATTCACAGTAATTTCAAAGTCACTGAGAGTCAGTCCATCCGGATTTGCCAAAGGCATGATTCCTTTCTCACTTTCCTCCGCATCCGATGCCGTTGCTGGCTGTGCACTGTTTCCAGCTTTTGCACTGGTACTTCCAAGACCTGCTCCACCACTGATTGGTGAACAAACTGAGAAGACCATGAGCAATGCCAGTAAAAGTGCAACTACTTTTTTGCTTTTCCTTCCCATTCTCTTTACCTCCATTTGTTGTTCTTATTCTCTTTTTCTTTGTTGTTCTTTGCTCTTTTGTTGCTTCCTTCAGATATATTATTATACGCACCTCTTTAATTTTGAGCGCAAGAAACTGCTATACCTGAATATAGATACTTAACATTATACACAACCGGATCTTCATTTCAATATATTTTCACCTTAATTCTTTATAAATATAAACAGGAATCCCATATTTCGTTTATTCCGTAAAGAAACGCTCTCTTCGCATAACAAATTTCTGGAGTTTTTTACTTTATAAGACAAACTTTCCTATAAAGTAAAAAGAGCCGCTCCCCATAATCGGGAACGGCTCCTGTATTGTTGTCACATTTTCTATCTCTGTTGCTGCAGATATTCTGCAACTCGTCTGACTGAATTACCATCGCAGTCAGCAAATACATCTTTTCTAAATACTTCCAGCTTCTGATAATCATATGATTCAATCTGTCGGATCTCATTCACCAGATCTTCTGCAGACTTCACGATCGGACAGAACATTTCATTTGCAAATTCTTCTGCTGTCATCTGAATGCTGTCTTTTTCTATAAATGTCTCATAATCATATGCAGATGAATACATCGGTTTTCCAAGCAGCACACTCTCAAAGAATAAAGCACTGTAATCTCCTACGATCACGTCGGCTGCCATCAGCAGTCTTCGTGCCGGAATCTCTTTTTCGAGCACCTTGCAGAAACCAGGGATCTCGTACTGTTCCAGGTTCTTTTCCTTCTGACCTGCCTGATCAAAATGAAGCACAACCATGTACTTATCCTGAAGCGCTGTCTGCATTTTGCTCAGAGAAAGCATCGCCGTCTTTCTGGTTTCTTTATCTTTTCTCCAGCTTGGCATATACAGAATGATCTTACGTCCATTCAGCTCCGGTATCAGCTTCATAAGTGCATTTCTGGATTCCTCTATCAGCTTCTGGTCAAAATACTGATCCGTATTGCAGCTTCCCTTCAGTCCACAATAAACATTTCCATTTCCTGAATAGGTCTTACGGAACAGATCTTCCTGTCCTTCAGACGGAATCTGAAGCACCGAAACCGGATTCTGTGCAGCAAGATGCGCACCCTTTCTCTTCCACCTGATCTCATCAACAGCCTGAAGTTCTTTCTTATATAATGAAAATGCAATCTCCGGCAACATAATCTGCTCTGTTTCCTCCCGAAGTTCACAGCGACACAGGATCGAAACAGGTTTTGAAGTCACAATATATCTTGCTGTTGCAAGCTCCCTTGCTAATAGCAGAAGATCCGTCTTTTTCTGATCCAGCATTAATACCTTACAGGAGATCTTCTGTTCCTTCAGATATTCCTTCAACTGGAACAATGGATCATTCTTTGTGAGTGCTCTTTCAGATAACAGAACGATCTGATCTACAATATCCGTTTCCGGAACGACCAGCTCATATGCCTCTGCAAATTCATCCGCAACCTTCTTCAGCTCCTGATATTTCTCATAAAATTCTTTATTCTTTTTCTGCTCATCCTTTGTAACCAGATTATCGTAATCCTTGTAATGTGCAAGCAGATAATCACGCACACGCTCCATGGAATGTCCGTCGCAGTTTGCAAACATCTTCTCCCGGAACTGATCCATCTTCTGATAATCATAGTGATCGATCTGCTTCAACTGATCCGCAAGCTCCTGTTCGGTTCTGACGATCGGGCAGAACAGGTTCTGATCAAATGCATTTGCATGCAGGGACATATTCAGCCCCTTGATGATCTTCTCATAATCATAGGCGGTCGAATATGCCGGCTTACGCAGAATCGTTGTCTCAAAGAAGGAATCTCTGTAATCACCTACGATCACATCACTTGCTACCATTAAGGCACGGATCGTCATACCATTGTTCTTGTTAATACATTTACTGAAGCCTTCTACTTCCAGTTCATTCTTAAATCCATTCTTGCTCTGGATCGCATTCAGGCTGACAACCACACAGTACTTATCACCGATCAGTTTGCTTAATGCCTGCATATTGAAGATTCTCGCCCATATGCTGCTGGAATTCACTCTACGAAGCGTTGGCATGTACAGGATAACCTTTCTGTCTGCTGTCTCCGGGAAAAGATCCTGCAGCTTCTGTTTTGCCTCACTGATGAAGTCCTTATCAAAATACATATCCGTACTGCAGTTTCCATACAGAACTTCCCGATCCATTTCCTTTGGCGAGAACTGCTTATCAAATTCCGCTCTCTGATGTTCCGATGGAACCTGAAGGATATCCGTATCATTATTCAGGACATAATCAAAATATTTCTGCTTCCATTTGAGGAAATAGCGAACCTCATACCCCTGATTATAAAGGTTAAATGCATTATCACGAAGCATGATCATATCTGTTCCCATTCTGAAGGATGTCCGACAGAACAGGTGGATCGCTGCCGGAACAATAATGTATCTTGCAGATGCAACAATCGCTGCAATCTCTTCATCCGTCTTTTTGGTATTACCCATGCGAAGCAAAACAACCGAAAATTCCTTATGTGCTTTCATCATTTCTGCCATCTTGCCAAGATATCCGGATGTAAAATTCTTCGCATTTGTTACAAATACGATCTTGTTCTCAATACCGTATACATCCGATGCCTCGTCATATAATTCGGCAAATCGCTCTGCACGCTCCTTGATCTCTTCGTATTTCTCTTTGTATTTTCTGTTCTCTTCCAGTTCTCCTTCTGATAACAGTCTGCCGGAAGCATATCCATCACCCGGCATGATCTGGTACATCTCAAAATACCGTCTCTTTACTTCTTCCGAAGCACGGGTTACAGACATGGTGATACTCGTCGTAACACTTCCCATTCCACGGGTTTTCTCCTTCGACGCAAAGCTGTCTAACATCTTCATGGTAAATGGCGGTGCAAATTCACGCTTCTTACCATAGAGGGAAATCGAATCTACCAGCCCACCGATCTGCTCAGCAAATTCCTCATTTTCCAGATTATTTCTATAATAATTCAATGCAAATTCATACAGCATCCGGTCTGTATCTTCCGGTGTATGAAGTGGAAGCTTCGCATACTGATATGCAAATTCCGGAAGAAGTCTCTGCATGGAGTCAAACAGGCTCGTATCGTGTGGAACCGGAACAATGACCGGTTCTACCTTACCATCTACAACCTGGTATTTCTCAATACTCTTATATGGCATATTGGCAAAGATACCTTCCATAAAGAACTGTGCCGTATTATTGGTCGTGAAATTATATCGTACGGAATGACCGATCGTCGGAAGTACCGTTCTACTGTAATAGTAAGGTACATCCACTTCTTCCCCTACAATATCATGCCACAGTCTGACAAAGCAGTCCTGTGTATAACCTCTGCCCCAGTATTCCACAAAGGCAAATTTCTCTGTCCGGTCAATCTCCTGCTCCAGATATCTGCTGACAAGTACACGTTCTTCTGCTCCCTTTTTCATCAAATACTGATTATAGCTTTCGGACTTTTTAAATATGTCGATCAGGCCATTTAATACTTTCTTATCTGTAAAATTAACTCCATCCAGAACAACCGCCGGGAAAAACTTACGGAACTGACGGTCTGTCAGATCCATTGCTTTTAACAGCTTGTCCTTAGAAGTGATATTTCCAAAACTGCCATATGGCTCCCAGAATTCACGGTCAACCTCATGGATAAAAGAAGGGATTCTCCATGTTCTTCTGGATGCATAGATGTATTTTGTCTTTACGTTAAGTCCCCGCGCCTCAATGATCGCATCTGCGATCCGTTTTAATGGATGTCCGTCACGGGAAATGAAATATAACGTCTGATATCCTCTTCTGATTGCATCCCGAAGCGCCCAGTCTACATATGGAACCATACAGATCGTCACAAATGTGGATACAAACTCATCTCTTGTATATACTGCCTTTGCAGCCATTCTGGTCTGAAGTGCAGCCACCAGATAGGAATCATACGTTCCAAGCTGTTCTACCAACTGTGTCTGAATATCGGAAAATTCCGGTTTTGCAACCTGTCTTACTTCGATTCCAATCTTTCTTGGCGGATTGTGATCGGCAATCGGATTATCACCATAATGAACCCACTTCTTAAAATCATAATATGGTTCAAAACTTGCAAATACTTCAAAGAATAACTGCTGTGATACCTTCTGGACTCCATATTCACAGGACAGATACAGTGGCAGTTCTGTTAACATCGGCTCCGCTCTGCGGAGCATCTCAAGGATCACATCCTTCGGCAGATACATATCACTGACCAGAATAACCGTATCTTTCTGTGCCAGATATTTCTTAATCATATCGATCTGCTCCGGCAACGGGATTACATTGTCATATTCACATTCCAGCTCCCAAGCCTTTAGCTTCTGTACCTGCTCATCTGTCAGATTATATACGGATGCCATACGGGCAAAGATCTCATCAAACTGAATCTCAACCTTTTCTGATTCACGAAGTGCAATTGATTTATTATAATATTCTCTTACATTTGCTTCTGATGTTTTACGGATCGATGGATAATTCAGAACAAGCGCTCTTGGGAACCCTCCATCCTCCTGCATTTTTTCCTGTACATAGTAGAAGATGCCAACCGGATCGAGTACCTTTCTGGAAAACAGCGTATCAAAGATATCAAAGCTATACAGAGTTGGAAGCTCTACCTTCTCCGGTACAAATGCGATCGTGCTGTCAATGATCTTATCCATACTGTCTGAAGTAGAATACTCCCAGTACAGCTTACTGATCCGATCCAGACTATCGCTGATGTCGTCTTTCTCATATTCCGAAAGTGCCTGAACCAATTCATCAAAATTCTTACATTTTCGGCCCGGTGTAACCTCATCATAATCCATCGGGAAATCCAGATCGTCATTGTCAAAGTCAAACGCATACCGCAGGAAATGCTTGCAGCCTGCCGCAATAAAATCTGTAAATATAGAGGAATAATCCATGATACACAGATCGATCTTATCCAAGATCTCATAGAAATCATTGGTGTTATCCCAGAACAAAAGCCATTTACAATCTGCATATCTCTGCTTTGCCCAGAGGAAGCCCTGTTCCTTTTCAAGCAGCGGATGCATCTTAAATATCATCAACAGATGCTCTTTCTCACATACCTCTATGATACGGTCAATATCCGGAATTGCCTTGGAGAACAGCTCACCATCCGGATTATTCCGATACGTTGGTGTATATGCAACAATCTTGGTATCCTCCGGAAGCCCCTTCTGTCCGATCAGATCATGATCATATGTTTCAATCTTCTTATAATTCGCTTGATACAGGCATCTTGGATATCCGGCTCTTACGATCTGCTTCTCCGTTAATCCAAGCTCCGCCTTTGCTATATTCTCGATAAATGCAGATGGTGCCAGATATAATTCATAGGTACGATAATATTCATTTCTTGCAATATATTTCTTTGCAAGTTCCGGCAGTAAACGTCCTTCTTTGATCTTACGCTCTACAACCTTTACACCGCCAACACCGTGCCAGAGATTCAGATACTTTGCTTGTTCCAGTCCATCCGGAATAAATGCCTTTACCTGCTCAGAAACCAGTACGCCGGTATAGCTGATGATTGTTTCTGCCTGAGGTGTTCCCATGCGATATGCATGAAAGCCCATACCACGAATCATCTCGATCAGTTCTACATCATCACACAGCCAGTATGGAACAATATCTTTTCTATAATTATTGATATACAAAAACAGATATTTTGGATTTCCCCGAAAATCATTACTGTACTGTCCGGCACAGAACGCCCATACCTTGTCCTTTTCTTTTCCCGCGCAGATCTGGTGAACCTCTGCTACCTCTCTCGCATTTTCCTCATCGATCAATGCCTGCTGACGTTCCTTTTCCTCCAGGCGTTCCTGCTCCAGTGCCTGTTTTTCCTGCTCTATATCCCGTTCTTCTGTTTTAATCTCTATTTCAAGTTTTTCATCTTTTTTATCTGTATCTCTACTAAAAAACTTTTTCAATCCGCTTAAACGCATCTCTTCCTAACTCCTCTATTATTTGTAAACATAATTGAATTTATTATAAATCATATCCCTGTTGCATACAAGTACCTGTTATATTTATTAAGATTCCACCTATGTACAAGTCGCTTTTTTTGCTGTATGATTATTTTTACATATTTGACTTAAAAATATATTAAAGAGGGTTTTATCTATGAAAACAATTACAACAAAAAAGAAAAACACATGGGATATCATCTCCGATTACCGTGGTGTTCTGATGGGAATATCTATTATATGCATTATAGTATTTCATTATGTGGAGGACTGTGGCATCTATCACGTCCACAAAAACGGATGGGTAGAATTTTTCCGTAACTATATCACCAGTTCAAGTGTAGACGGTTTTCTTTTCTTATCCGGTTTTGGTTTGTACTACGCAATGAAAAAGCATCCGGATATTTCCCAGTTTTATAAGCGGAGATTTACCAAAATCCTGATTCCATATTTTCTGGTATCTATACCCGCTCTTTGCTGGAATGATCTTTTCTTTGAAAAAACAGGAATAAAGGCATTTTTTTCTGATATATTTTTCTATTCATTTTTTACACGGGGAATGGCATGGTTCTGGTATATCCTGTTAATATGCTTTTGTTATCTTATTTTTCCATTCATATTCCGGGTATTGGATAAAGCGCCAGATAAAGAATCCGAACAAATGCGTCTGATCAATCTTTTCACATTTTTCACTATGATAGCCATAGTAGTCCAATTATCAAATAAAGGCTTTTTCAGCAATATCAATCTGGCTTTATTACGTATTCCATTTTTCTGTCTTGGCTGCTTTATTGGTAAATACTCCTATGAAAAGCGCCCTATATCCTATGGTACATATGGTTTGATGCTTTTATCTTTATTCGCAATCCAATTTCGGAAGGGCAGCAAAATTATATTTGCGCGATATTCCGCTGCTTTTCTTAATATCAGTGCATGTATCTTAATTGCAATTCTATTTGGTAAATTGAAGCGTTTTGAGAAATTACATAACTGCATAAAAAAGTTTTTTGAGTGGTTTGGCAAATATTCCCTGGAATTATATCTGACGCACGTTACTGTACGAGGCATTATGAGAGATTACGGCTACCATACCTGTTATGGACGATACGAACTGATCATGGTTGCTATATCCATCGTACTGGCGCTGATTTTAAACCGCCTGACAAATCTTATCACCAAGATCCGCATACCCGCCATTCATCATGCAAAATAACAGGATCTGAATTTTAGATTTTAAAAGGAGAATGAGTTTTCGATACTCATTCTCCTTTTTCTATACAAATATTATTTTCCTTATTATGTATTCATATATAATATATTTTTATACTGAATATAACTCATGAAGAATTGTAATTGCCTCTTCTTTTTCATTTACATGCTCACCGTTTTGTTTTTTATTTTTCAAGTCTAACCAGGCATACATCTTAAAAGGTATCAGATATTCTGCTCCCAGAACACATATGTCATTTATAATCTTACGTCCCTGTAACATAAAATTATAAAAATCATCATTTAATAATATCGCATGCTGTTCCTCCAATAATTGTATAACAATCTGCATATGCCTTAAACTTTTCTCGAAATGTATCTATTCCAACTACCATGTATATTCCTCCAACATTTCTTCAATCGAGCCTTCAACTCTTTCATCTTCCACGTCTGATAGGGACATACATAACGATATAGGATCTACCATGCCATTTTTTGAAAACCGATCAGGATTATATTTCCAAAATTCAATTCTTATCATATCCTTATTATCTTCCCATCTTTCATCTATTTTTTTTAACGTATATTCTTTTGCCATAGATTTATCAATGGCAACACTTTCAATAACCGAAGGATTCAACATCGAATAATTTGAAAGAGCACTTTCGCCTGATACGGGCATGTCGGTAAACTGATTCAAATTCTCTACTACAAATGACTTCTGCACCGGATTGATCAGATACCGTTTTGCTTTTATAAATAATTGATAGCCACTATCCTCTGTCCACATATAACATTCTTTTCCATCTGCTTCCTGACATATCAGCCCCATCTTTTCTAATTGTTCACTGGCTCTTGTAATCGATGTCTTTGTAACATTCAGATATTCTGCAGCCTCTTTTTTCATAACTTTCTTATTTTTGCACTCGTATATTAAATACAAAAATAAACTCTGTGTAACAGGCATCATTTTTTCAGTTTTAATTTCTTTCTTTTTCCTGAATGAATTGTGTATTGCGATTCCCCAAAATGGAAGGTACATCTGTTTATCATCCGCCACAAAAGGAATCCGATGCCCAATAAGTGCATCCCGCTGAGCTCTGGTAATATTTTCAAACCAATAAGCAACAGGCAGATTTGTCTTTTCTTCATATTGCATTTGCTGTTTTTTTAAAGCAATTACGCCAAATTTTTCAGAATCTGCTAATTTAACTAATATAAATGCATTTTCTTTATCCGATACCTCGTAAATGCTTCTTTGGGACAGCATATAAACCGGAAGTCCCTTTATTTTTTCAATTTTTTTCATTTCAAAATCAGTTCCAAACATTTGATTCATTGTATTTATCATAAAGCGCCTCCTTTAGTAACATATTTTTATATACAATAACATTTTATTAGTTATTATTCAAGTTTTTTGTAATTAAAAAGAACAGGTCATGACAACCCGTTCTTTTTCTTTATCCGATATTTTTTTATTTCTCCGAAATGATATCCGCATACCTGCCATTCACCGCACGAAGCAGGTCATCCGGTTTCAGCATGATCTGTTCACCCAGACGTCCACCGGATACGATCATCTGAGGAAGTGTTTCCGCACTTTCATGGATCACGGTCGGATATGGTTTCTTCATGCCGATCGGCGTACAGCCGCCGCGGATATAGCCGGTAACCTTGTTAATATCTTTCACAGGAAGCAGTTCCAGGTTCTTCTCGCCAACCACTCTGGCTGCTTTTTTCAGATCGATCTCTTTGTCGATCGGTAATGCAAATACATAATAGCCCTGACTCTTTCCAACTGTTACGATCGTCTTAAAGCTCTCCTCATAACTCTGTCCGAGCATATCTGCAATATGCACACCATCAATGAATTCTTCACAGTTATATTGATTGAGCGTATACGGAATCTTCATACGATCGAGAATCCGCATCGCATTTGTCTTTGTCTCTTTTCCCATCGTTTCTTATATCCTTACACACTCATGAATATTCAGAACACGTTCGAGCCGTGCTGTTAATGCATTCGCTGTAAATGGTTTACAGATGTAGTCCTCCGCTCCTGCTTCAAAGCATTTTGTCTCTGAATACTCGTCTGTAACTGCCGTCAGGAAAATAACCGGAATACCCTTATATTCCTGATTTACTTTCAGTCTGGATATCACATCATATCCATCCATACCCGGCATCTTCAGATCAAGCAGGATGACATCCGGATGAATCCGTTCCAGGACACGGAACGCCTTCTGTCCATCATTCACGGCTGATACTTCAAATTTGTCCTCCAGGATTCCCTGGATCATATCAAGTATCATCTTATCATCATCTATAACCAATACTGTTCGTTTCACTTAAGTATCCTCCTAATATCCGTTTCCAGTTTTTCTGCCAGTTCATAAGCTTTATCCATATCATAATCCGAAACATACTGATACAGCTTATCGAGTATTCCATAATACTTTGCACCCATTTCATCTGCTAACTCCGGTATCTCTGTCTTGTACAATCGTTCCAGACAGGTGCATGCAGCTTTCTCTTTATACTCAAAAACAGCAGTTTTTAAATCACTGATGATCGTAAGCATCTCCGTTATATTTGTGACCGCTTCTTTTTCTATTTTACCATCTGTTTCTATATTCGCAAGCCATTTTTTTATCTGCTCCAGAAGCTCCCGGTACCGGCTTACTACCTGGTCATGATTCATCTGAATGTACGTCATTGCCGTCTGTGGATCCTTACAGGCTTCTTCCAGCCCTGCAGCGGCTACCGCCATAGAATCTGCACCAATGCTTGCGGATATTCCCTTCAGACCATGGATCGTTATATCATAATTAAAGATGTCTTCTTTGTTCTTACATTCTTCAAGCTTCCGGATCCGTTCTTCACTTCCATCCAGATAAGTCTGCAGCAGACTGATATACAGTTCTCTGCTTCCGCCAATATAGGATAAGGCTTTCGCGATATCAATTCCCGGTATGCTCCATTCTTCTTCCTGCTTTGGATCCGATGTGCCGTCTGTTTCCTGTCCTTCTGTGGCAGTATCTCCATTCCCATCTCCACATTCCGTTACATATTCCTGCGGAAGATTATCTTTTATGATCTGTTCAAAGCGTTCCGGATCGATCGGCTTCGACAGATATCCGCAGAAACCGGCATCCAGATAAGTCTGCTTTGCACCCGATAATGCATTTGCCGTGATCGCAACTGCCGGAATATCCTTATAGATACCGCCATCCATGGTCTTCACATGCTGGAGCATCTCGATTCCATCCATCTCCGGCATCATATGATCGATCAGCAGAAGCTGATAGGAATGCTGGCGAATCAGCTTCAGGCCTTCCGCCGCACTAAGTGCCGTATCGATCTGAAGTTTTGTATTCTTTGCAAGTCCGACCACGATCTTCAGATTAACCTCATTATCATCTACAACCAGGATCCGGGCATCCTCTGCATGGAAGGACTCATGATAACGGACCTCATGATGAAGCTTTTCTTTGTATTTCTTTCTGTAATCCCCGATCTGTTCTTCATTTACGATCTCCTGTCCAACTGTTGCCGTAAACGTGGAACCTTCACCATATACACTGCTGACTGTAATATCTCCACCCATTGCAACCAGCAGATTCTTGGTGATCGGAAGTCCCAGTCCAGTACCTTCAACTGAGCGGTTCCGCTTCAAATCCAGTCGTTCAAAATTTGTAAACAGCTTATCCATATCCTCACTCCGCATACCAATTCCGGTATCGGAAACTTCAATCGTCAGGTCCTGTTTATTATCCACAACGGTTCCTGTGATATAGAGACGAACTTCACCCTTTTCTGTATATTTTACTGCATTTGTTAAAAGGTTCATGATAATCTGTTTGATACGCACCTCATCACCCTTCAGATTCTCATGCAACTCCGGTTCTACATAGATCTTAAGTTCCAGCCCTTTTTCCATAATACGCTTCTGGATGGATCGTTCGACATCCTCCACAAGGCTGCTCAGTGAATAGTTCTCGTTCACCAGATATACCTTTCCGGATTCGATCTTGGACAGATCCAGAATATCACTGATGATCGTAAGCAACGATTTACCGGAATTCTTGATATACATGGCATATTCCTTGATATGTGGCTGTCTGCTCTCCCGGAGCACCAGTTCATTCATACCCAGGATCGCATTTAACGGAGTCCGGATCTCATGTGAGATGTTAGCAAGAAATGCTGACTTGCTGTTCGCCGCAGTCTCCGCTTCTTCTGCCTTCTGTTTCAAACGGACCTGAAGCTGCTTGTTCCATGCGATCACCACAAGAAGCATCAGACTGCCAATCAATATGATAAGCAGATCCAAAATCGTCTCGCTGACATCGAATGAACCTGTCTGTGATATATAGCGGCCGGCAAGGACCATATACAAATAATAAACGATGGTACTGATCAGCATAAATATATTCAGTTCCATCTTCTGGTACAATGACACAACAACGGCTGCTGCAAGAAACATATCGGTCAGGCGGTTATGTTCACCCGGAATCAGTCCGTACATCGCAACGATTGCGAATAGGCAGCCCGACATGCATAATCCATGTATCTTTACCGTAGTCTTTCTGATAAAAGTCACAAGAAAGCTGATCAACATAGTTGCCAATGTCACAATAACGAACATCGGGGCTTTCTGGAACCGATAAAACATCATAATAAAATATGTGGCAAAAAGGATATATACATAAAATACAACCTTTTTCACCCGCTTATCATCCTGCAGAACAGAACCAGAGGCATAACGCTCAACTCCGATCGAAGCTCTGCCTTTTTTTCCCGTCCGGTATACACGGACAAACAGGTTCATATAAAGCATGAAGAATACCAGCAGTACAACAGTCAGTGTCACCGCAGAAGGGATTGCATTTTTTGCTGCCAGTTTGCTGACTTCATTCTTATCCACGATTGCAACCACATACCAGTTATCCAGGATTGGTTTCACAGATATCCATGCACTGTCTGTCTTATAGCTGACAGTACCTTCCGTCTCCGAAGCAAGTTCCTTATCAATATCTGAAACATAATTCTCATATGCACCCGTTCTGTGATATATGCTGTCCAGTGTTTTTCCCATAAATGCGGGATTCTCCCCCGCAATAATGCTTCCGGTCTGATCAACAATATAGATTTCACCCGCTCCTGCATCCAACTCTTTCAGAAGATTTGACAGATCCTCCAGATCAACATCTACACCGATCAGGTTCGAACCGTCCTGGAACATACGTCCGACGGATACCACCTGCCGGTTCGTCTTCATATCCAGATATGGTGTCGTGATCGTAAGTTCTGTACCATTCTGCTTCATCTCCTGATACCAAGAACGATCCTCGATCCGATATCCCTCTGGCTGCTCCCATGCAGTACTCAGCATCAGTTCTCCGTCAATATATCCATAAATCCCCAGATACTGCATACTTTCTTCATTTTTCAGATAATCGGTCTGTTCGGTAAAATATGTACGGAACTCATCCATACTATATCCCGACTCATGCATATACTGCACTGTGAAATAATTCACTGTCAGAATATCGATCGCATCCGACAGGCAGTTCTGACAGGACATAGCGGCATAATCTATATTATTGTTCATCTCATCATCTACCTGCTCCGTTGTCTCCCGGATCTCTCTTGCACAGAAGATCAGGATCACGCCTGCCATAAGGATCACAAATATACTTATATAAAATACCAGTCTTTTATATGCTCTTTTTACCATCGTTCACACTCCCCGCCTCTTATCCGCATTTATACCGTTCCCGATCAGGATCTGTTTTCTAGATTCCTGACTCAAGCAGTTCCTTCAGATGCTCCAATCGCATCTCAAACTGCTCATAAAAATCCCGGTTCTCCTCATATCTCGCAACATACATGATATTCAGTATATACATACACATCTGCTTGATCTGTGCATTTTTACTTTCTTCTTCCCCGTCCTGCATACGGATCCGTGCAAATGCCTCCTGCACCTGCTTCTGAAAATCATGCCACGCATTAATGTACTCTGTATATCTCGGCAGATCCGGTGTATCGATCCATTTTGATACCTTGACCTTCACCTTGCCTGCCCGATCACATTCGTGGATCTGAAGGAAATATTTAAATCCGCCATCCTCATAATATCTGCCAAGCGGAAACAGTCTGCAGAATCCCGGCCTTGCCGCATGGATCCCACATCTGCCTTCTGCATTTAAAAAAGTACATGCTCCATTTACCATCTTGATATTTGGAAGGATCAGCCCATCTACAACATTTAACTCTATCGTATCGGCAAGCAGAGCTTCAAAACTCTTACCTGTCTCCTTTGTCAGTCTGCTCACATCCAGCGGATCTAAGATGATGGAATTTCCCATTCCCTCACAGCAGGCATGACACCCTTTACATTCATTACAATATGCTTTTACCATATCCGTCTGATCATATAAACGACCATCCGATATCTCTTCCAGACTACAATTTCTAAGCATGCTGTTTTACCTCACACAATACTCCATATTTTATCTTGATCCGGTCCAGTTTCAGCAAAAATGGCCGGGCCATGATCCACAGAAACAGAACCGTCGCAAATCCCTGTACCACATCAAACGGAAAGCCGGTTACATACGCTGCCACGATCATCTTAAGGTTCACTGCCGGCTGCCACATGATCACAGACGCCGGATTCATGATACCGCCATAGATCAGAATACAGCACAGGCCGCCAAAGATACACAGGCCAAGTTTCGTCACATTCTGACTTCTGACCCGGCTGTTATTAAATACAAGCCCCGCCGCAAAACCAACCAGGCCAAGCGAAAACATCTGCCATGGTGTCCACGGTCCCTGTCCAAATACCATATTCGATACCAGCATCGTCACCGCTCCGGTCACAAATCCGGTCTCACATCCAAATGCTACCCCACTGATGATCACGATCGCCATAACCGGATTAAAATTCGGTATCATAAAAAATGCTGTTCTTCCGACTGTAGCAAGCGCACACAGAACTGCCACCGTTACAATATCCCGTGCTCCCAGTGCCTTTGTCTCAAAGGCTGTGAGAAACGGTATCATCATTTCGATCAGAACCAGAAGGGAAATAAAATAATACTTCCGGTCTGACAGAACCGTCTTGCCAAACCAGATCGTTCCTGCCACTGCTGCAATACAAAGAACCGTTATGATCAATTTTTTTCTGCTGATCCGGTTCCTTCTGCGCAGGTCAATATCCTGATCCCTGTTTCTTCCGACCGGACGCAGCAACAGAATATATATGACCGTTGCTAATATAAATATACCATACAAGATCAGATATTGTATACCTTCTCCGGTCACCGCTCCATCCTCGATCAGACGCGTCAGATCCGCCTGTGTCATTGTCTTATAAAAGCAGAACACCATGATAACCGTTGTAAGGAGAAGTCCCAGTTTTCGGACAAATGACATTTTTTCCGTTTTTTTCTCCTGTATTGATATCTCGCTTTGAGCGCCGCTTCCTATCCGGTCTTCTTCTGGCTCTACTTCGTCATTTTCCTGTCTGTTCCCGGCATCTGTCCATACAGTTCCGTCATCTATATCGTCATCCGGGTAATCCCATGCACCGGTTTTGCCATATGCATGCAGGATATCCTCAACCGTTACAGCGCCCCGGATTGTTCCTTTTGCTATTCTGGCTGCCGCAGTCGTATAGAATTCATTTCCTGAAAAATAATCGTTTGTTCCCGCAACCGTTGCCACTCTGCCATCAAAGATCAGACAGATCCTGTCAGCCGTTTCTGCGCAGAATTCAATATCATGACTTACCATCACGATCGTATGTCCGGAAGCTTTAAGTTTCTTCATCATATGCGAAAACCGTTTTTTAAATTTTGCATCCATGCCCTTTGTCGGTTCATCCATCAGTATCACATCCGGAGCAGCAAGCAGCACCTTTGCAAGTCCAAGTCTCTGCTGTTCTCCCCCTGACAGATCATATGGATGCTGCGTCAGTACAGATTCCAGCCGACAGAAATAAATACTTTTCCAGATCGTTTCCTTCGAAATCTCCTGCTCCGCCACCTCAAACGTCCCATGTCTGCGGATCAGTCCCAGTTCTTCTCCAACTGTATTTGCAGTAAATAACAGCTTGGGATCCTGCGGAAGATATCCGATCCGGAGTTGCTTCTCCCGCCGGATCCTGCCTCTGTCCGGCCGGTAGTTCCCTGCAATCAGGGATAACAATGTTGACTTTCCGCATCCATTTGTACCATTTATGGCAAGGATCTCCTGCCGCTTTACCGACAAGGTAAGTCCGGACAATACCTCTTTCTCCATGGATGGATAATGAAAAAATACATCCTTAATATCGATCACGTTCTCCGCTGTCTGGTTTTTCCCTTGTGTATCCGCCCGCTCTGCCTGTCCCTTTGCTATCGCCTGTTCATGGTCTTCATCATACTGCCGCAGCCATTCTCTGCCCTCTGCAACTGTAACCGGACAGTCTGAAACTCCATAACCAGACAATCCAAATGCTATCCTGCATGCCGCAGGGATCTCGATTGCCGGTGCATTCTGTGCTAACAGCACCACGCCATCTGCAATGCTTCCATCATAGATCACTCTGCCATCTTCCATCAGAATGAACTGGCTGCACACCGGCCAGATTTCCTCCAGTCTGTGTTCTGTCAGGATCACCGTAGTTCCAAGTTCCCGGTTAATACGATACAGGCACTGGAAAAATTCCCTCGCTGCCATTGGATCTAACTGGCTTGCCGGCTCATCTAAGATCACCACCTCGGGCGCCATTGCCATGACTGACGCCAGGTTTACCAACTGCTTCTGTCCGCCGGACAATTCATTTACCTTTTTGTGAAAAATCCCATCCAAACCAAAGAACGAACACATTTCCGCTACCCGCTTCTGAATAAAGGCATTATCATATCCAAGACTTTCCAACCCAAATGCAAGCTCATGCCATACCTTATCCGTTACAAGCTGTGCATCTACATCCTGTACAACAAATCCGATCTGCTCCGTCTGTACACGATCATCTATGTCTCCAAGTTTTTTCCCCTGAAAACAGACAGTTCCTTCCCGTTTTCCACGAGGTGTCAAAACGGATTTCAACTGTCTGAGCAATGTCGTCTTCCCACTTCCGGAACCACCTGCGACAATGACAAAGCTGCCCTTTTCTATGGAAAGTCCGATATCCTTTAATACCGGCTTCAGATAAACATCATCCCTCTCCGATGCAATATCCGGATATGCAAATGTCAGATTATCGATCTCATATAATTTCATCTTTTCTTCCTTTCCCGGATTGCCTGATACAAATGCATCACACATGGCAGGCTTACTAATAACAGATAGCCTGCAAATACCGCAATTCCCATTCCGTCTGATCCATTTCCTGTTATATCCGGATAATACTGCCAGTCGATCACGCCCCGGATCATTCCTGCCGCAACAAAGCTTCCCGCTGCCAGAATCACGGCCAGACAGCAGCCATCACTTTTTCTAAAATGAAATAACGAATATGCTGTCCTGCCTTTTAACCCATATCCCCGGCTCTTCATACTGTCACCTGTTATGACCGCCCGTTCTAACGCCCAGGTTGCTGCCGAAGAGATCACCCGCATACCGGTTCGAAGCCGTTTAAAATATTTCCCAGACATCACACAGCCTGCCGCTTTCTGTGCCTGATATACCTGTCGGATCCTTGCGGTAAATTCCGGCAGGAACTTCAACGTCATAGACAGAACGATCGACAGATACGGTGCCAACCGCCCAAACAGATAGATCATTTTATCAGAAGTCATGATCCTGTTGAAGGATGAGAACCAGCACAGTACTGTCACCAGCATTACAGCAGCCGCTATACCATACAGAATAGATTCGAGCGTCAGCGGATTGCCGGACGGCAGATACCGCAGGATCGTCACCCCCTGATGACTGAATGCCGGATTAATGAGTGCCGTCAATATCACAACCGGCAGCATATAGCGCAGATTCTGATATAGTGCCCGTCTGCCATTCAGGCAGATAGAATATGAGACCGCTCCCCAAAAAGCGATCCCTAAACTAACCGGATGAAGCGACATCATTGCAAATCCGATGACAAATATAAAATATATCAAATTCACGATTGGATGACTGTCTGCAAATGCATCCCTTCTGATCTTCTTCACCTGTTTCTCCTGTCTGTTATTCAAAATATGGATTTCCTACATCTGCTCCAAGGTCACAGGTGTATTTCCATTCAATCTTATCTCCATCTTTCAATACATATTTTGAGCATCCAAATGCCGGGAACTTCCCATTGACACAATATTCCCAACCGGATAATTCTCCGCAGTCAAATTCATACAGATTATGGATTCCCTCAATGTAGTAGCTTCCGTATAATGCAGTAAAGGAATATTCAAGTTGTATACTCTTTTTTTTCGTAATATCCTTTAATACATCAAATACGGTCTGTCCCTTTTTAAATTCTACCTCGACTTCCTTCAGGATCCAGCCATCGGCAGGTACACAGGACTGCTTGCTCTTATCTAACATATTCCAGTTTTTCAGAATATTATCGCAGTTAATCGATATCGTGCAAGTATATGTCTGCTCCTCGGTCGGCTTCTGCTCTGTCGTTTCCGATTCTTCCGTTGTTGCAGGCTTCTCCGGTTTCTGATGCACCGGCCGTTCCGTCGTTGAAGCTTCTGTCGTATTCTGCCCCGATTCTTCTTCCGTCGTTGGCTGTTCCGTTGTTTTCGGTTCTTTTGTTTCAGTCGTTTGTTCCGTCGTTGGCTGTTCGGTCAGAACCTCTGTCGTCCCTGAGGAGCCTTGTCCATCCGGACCATATGGATCCTGTCCATCTTCTGTTGCCACTCCTTCTGATGTCTCATCTGTACGGTCTGTATCCTGACTATCAGCGTCCTGACCGTCTGTTGTTTCCGATTCCGTCATCGATGACCTTTCGGTTTTCTCCTGACCGGTTTCAGCTTCTGCCAGTTCGGTCGAATTCCGGAATTCCGTATGCTGCTTTCCAAATCCGGAAAAGCCTCTGGAACCCGGTGCATTTCCACCATACCAGAATGCCACGGTAAGGATCAGCACCACCGCCAGAATACCAATTATTTTTTTTATATTTTTTTTAATGAACTTCATATGCTGCTACTTTCTGTCATACGGTATTTATTGTACCTGTAATTTCTGCTTTCCGGGCATCTGCATGTTTATTCATCTTCTACGATCCCGATCATGCCCGGATATTTACGGTCTTGCTCCAACTGCTGTAATACTTCTTTTTATTCACCGTTTTACAGCTCCGGATCCGTATATAGTATTTCTTTCCGGCTTTTAATCCGGTTATAGTCTTTTTCACGGTTCCGGCTTTTTTTATCGCGATCGTCTTTGCCCCCTGCATGGATGCCTTCGTTCCATACATGATCTGGTAACTGTTCGCCTTCGTATTCTTCTTCCAGGAACACTTCAGTCTGCCTTTTCCTGTCTTTTTCACTTTCAGGGCCGGCTGTTTTACCCGGTATATTGTGTGTATAGAACTGTATGCTCCATATACACCATCCGCATACGCCCGTATCTTATATGCGTATTTGCTTCCATTTGTAACTTTAGTATCTGTAAAGGAACATCCATTTGCCGCCTTTACCGACTTATATTTCTTCCAGGAGCCATTTCCCGCTTTACGATATATGATATATTTCTCTGCGCCTGTCGTCTTTTTCCATTTCAGCCGGATTCCGGTTTCTGTATTTGTCGCCGAAGAAATCACCGTTGCCGTCGGTGCGATCGTGATCGTTCTGCTTACGCTTCCGGTATAATCACCCTTACCTTTTACTACGACCGTTGCCTTGCCTGGCATTTTATTATTCTTATATGTGACTGTATAATCTGTGTCTTTTTTTAAAGTGATCGTTGTTCCATCCAGCTTTTTACAGGTAACAGTCACTGCTGGTCTGATCGTCTTTCCGGTATATGTGTATGCGGTCTTTGAAATGGTTACGCTGCAATCTGCCAGCTCCATAACACATGCTTTATCCGCATCTGTCATATCATATAAGGTGGCTTTTTTATTCCGGAACCTCTGATACGCTACCAATGCGTAAAACGACTGCTCGGTCGCCATCTGATTGCCGGATTTTTCCGTGTCTACATGTTTAAACATACCGGTTGATGGTATATAAAAATACAACAGACCATCCAGCACAGACTTTCCATTTTTTACAAAACGACTGTCCGTTCTTCCATCAATTCCAAGACTGGATAAAGCCACCAGCACCTGTGCCGTGCTTTCTGCATTCTCACTTCCATATGAACTGTATGCCCCGGAGGTTTTCTGCATATCTGAGAGAACTTGTATGTTCCGGTCCACTGCTTCCCTGATCTGCTTCTGAAGTTCTGTTCCAACAGTTATCCGTCCGGTATAATATGGTGCAAATGCCTGCAATGCCATTGCTGTCACATCCGGATCTGCCCCCTGTGAATCACTTTTCGTCAGATTAAATCCACCATCTGTAAGCTCACTGCTTAATATATAAGATAACAATTTTTCTCTGGATACCTGGGCTGTTGTTTTACCCGATGAGATCTGCGGTATCTCATAATTACCGGAATCCAGCGCAATCAACGCCCAGATTGGTCCATTTAAGCCCTGTTTTTTTACATATGTCATATCTGACAGCGCACCGGTCAGATCATATCCCTCTATATCAGATGCATCAAGCCCCATAGATGTAAGGGCGAGAATAATTCGAGAATTTTCAGTACTTTTTGTTTTATGCAGTTTTAAAAACTGATTATCCCAATCTCCTACTGCATATTTTTCTTTATTTATGTTATATGTTGCCTTTATATATTCTGTTATATTGTTATAATATGCCCTATACCATGGTGCATTTTCCATACCATAACGGCACTCGCCGATAACAGTCCATTCCCCACCAATAGATCCAATTGCCGGTCCCCACCATTTAACCGTTCTCTTTACCTCTTCATACTCACCTTTTTTATTCTTTTCATAATGAATCGGCAATTCATATTCATATGAAATTTCTAATGTTTTCTCGATTGCAGCAGAAGTCTCTTTCAAAACCGCCTTATAATCAATGGCAGTATCCGAAGCTGCCTCTACCTGACTAATCTCTGCAATCGTACCTGTGCCTGCCTGTTTGCCAGTTCCGTCAAATGCTCCATTCACAGCAACCTGTCCAAACAAGGAAACAGCCATCACCATTACCAACATATAACTAACAATTTTCGTCCAACGCGATCTATACATTTTCTCTCTGTTTTCTTTTATCTTTCTCATTCTAACCTCATATCATTTCAAAATACATCATGCCCTGCAGCCATGATCTTCATAATCTTTCTTAACAAGTTTTCCTAACAAGCTCATCCATAATGCTCATACATAATACCTGATTTCTCATGGAAATCCCCTATATCAAGCCTATACTAGCAATTATAAAACAATGTGTCAACAGCGAGGATCTGGCAGGGGAACTTGGCAATTCTATAAAACCCACACCATGTCCAGATATTTCTTTATGCAGAGCACTTTCGTTCTATTTTCACGTAATGGTACTAGATTCACCGCTAGGCGGTTCATCAAGAACCAACGTGAAAAAAGGTCTGCCAAAAGAAATATCTGGACATGGTGAGGATGCTTTACAGTATTGCCCAGCAATCCACTATATAAAATTACACAATATAACAAAAGAGGATAGTCAATATCCATTTTACAGACCTTGTCTCACGTTGGTCCTTAATGAACCGCCCCTGCGGTGAATTTAGTACCGTTACGTGAGACACGAACGCAAGTGTGCTGTAAAATGGATATTGACTATCCCCTTGTTATATTGTGTAATTTACGCATTCTCTTCAGCCTGCTGCTTCATGAGCTCCTTGAAGAACGCATCCTTTTCCGGATAACGTTTCCGCATGAACACCGGCTTATTGTTCTCATCCAGCAGACAATGACAGGATGTGCCGACGCACCGAAGCTCTCCAGTCTTCTTGTCATGTACTTCATAGGAAAATCCAATACGGATGCCTGTGTACTCTGCAAGCTTTACATAGATCACAATGTTGTCTCCATATCTGGACATGGTTTTGTATTCCGCAGATACCGACAATACCGGAATAATGATATTGTCGTCCTCGATGGTCTTGTAATCCCATCCAATCTGCTTCATCCAGTCCAGTCTCGCTTCCTCAAACCATCTGATATAGTTAGAATGATGAACAATTCCCATTCTGTCAGTTTCATAGTAATAAACCATACGCTCATATGGCTTAATTTCCATATCTATCATTTTATGAACATCTCCATTTCCTGCCTGCTTCTCACAGGCTATGTCATTTCATCTGCCTGTAATCTATCCCAGCAGATAATCGTCCGGACTTATTTCCAGTCTTTCTCTTTGATCTCTACACGTCTTACCTTACCACTGATCGTCTTTGGCATCTCATCGACAAATTCGATCACACGAGGACGTTTGTAGCTCGCCATGTTCTCCTTGAAATAACGCTTCAGCTCTTTCTTCAGGTTATCATCGCCAACCGTTCCTTCTGTCAGAACGATCGTTGCCTTGATCGCCTGTCCTCTGGTTCCATCCGGTATAGCTGTAACTGCACATTCCAGAACATATGGGATCTTCATAATCTCATTTTCAATCTCAAAAGGTCCAACACGGTATCCGGCAACCTTGATGATATCATCCACACGGCCTACGAACCAGAAATATCCATCCTTGTCCATATATGCGGTATCACCCATGTGGTAATAACCGTCGTGCTTAACTTCTTTTGTCATTTTCTCATCATTATTATAAGTAGAGAACAGACCATATGGTTCGCCATCTGCAATCTTAATAACGATCTCACCGGTCTCATCTACATCAGCAAGTGTTCCGTCCGGTCTCATAATGTGAACATCATAGAGTGGGCTTGCCTTACCCATGGAACCCGGTCTCGGTGTTGTATTTTTCAGATTTCCTATTGCAAGTGTAGTCTCTGTCTGACCAAAGCCTTCAAAGATCGTAAATCCTGTCATCTCTTTGAATTTATAGAATACTTCCGGATTCAGGGCTTCTCCTGCGGTTGTGCAGTAAGTCAGTGCGGAAAGGTCGTATTTGCTCAGATCCATCTTAACAAGGATTCTGTAAAGGGTTGGTGGCGCACAGAAGGTTGTGATCTTGTACTGTTCTACAAGCTTCATGATATTGTCTGCACTGAATACATCAAAGTCATAAACGAAAATACAGGTCTCGCATAACCACTGACCATAGAGCTTGCCCCAGAGAGCCTTACCCCAGCCGGTATCGGATACTGTAAAATGAATACCATCCGTCTTTACATTATGCCAATATCTTGCTGTAATATAATGTCCAAGCGCATACAGATGATTATGTGCTACCATCTTTGGATGCTTGGTTGTTCCTGATGTGAACATGATGATCATGGTATCATGTGCATAGACTGTATCTTCACCTGTCGGACGTGCAAATTCTTTGCTGAATGAAAGGATATCTTTATCAAATGGATGGAAATGCTCTCTCTCACCATTTACGATAACCTTGATCACCTTATCATCCGGATCGATGGCTGCCATTGCATCCGGAATCTTGTCATCAGCTGTACATACAACAGCCTTTACATTTGCAGCTTCGATTCTGTATCTGTAGTCTTCTACTTTTAAGATATTGGTTGCAGGAATTGCTACTGCTCCGATCTTGTGAAGTGCAAGGATCGTAAACCAGAACTGATAATGGCGCTTTAATACCAGCAGCACTCTGTCGCCCTTCTTGATACCAAGGCTCTTATAATAATTTGCTGCCATATTGGAATACTCTTTGATCTCTTTAAATGTAAACTTCTTTTCTTCCTTATCTCTGGACACATAGATCAATGCTGTCTTATCCGGTGTCTTTTCTGCTAATGCATCCACTACATCAAATGCAAAATTAAAGGTCTCATCATTTGTAAATTCAATCTTGCTTAATACACCATTCTCATCAAATGCTGTCTTGACAAACTTTCCGGCAATTCCTTCTTCCGGTTTTAACTCTGTTATCATACTGTCTGTTCCTCCGTAAAATAATGATCTATATAATGAAAAATATGTTTCCTTTTTTCACGTTTTTGCAACTTCGTTCTCGGTTTTTCCAGACTTTATTCCAAGTTTTTCGTTAACCTCAAACGTAGTTTTAAAAACTACTTTACCTATAGTACCATATTTCACTTATCTGTCAACAGTTTTTTGCTTTCAATTTCTTTGTAGTTTTTTATTTACAAAAAACAGGAAATAGCATCACCTGTTATTTCGCAAGTCGTTTGCACTCTATTCCAACGCAACGGTGCTAAGCTCTTCGCCTTTGGCGATTCGCTAAGAACCGGCGTTGAAAAAGGCTTGCTACATAACAGGTGATGCCATTTCCCGTTTCTGTAAAAATACTAGAAATATCGCAGATAGATGCAGACCATTGAGATCAGAATAACGATAACGGATGCCGGAGCCGATACCTTACAATATTTGCCCCAAGAGATCGGATGACCTTCTTTTGCCGCGATCGACATTCCGACAACATTTGCCGATGCCCCGATCGGAGTCGCACTTCCACCGATATCTGTACCCATTGCCAGTGTCCATGCAAGAACCGAGAGATCCACACCTGTCGATGCTGCCAGAGTCTTGATAACCGGGATCATGGTTGCGGCAAATGGAATATTATCTACAAATGCACTTGCGATCGCGGATACCCAGATAATAATGGCTATCATTACCTTGGCATTTCCATGGCTTACCTTCCCGATAAATCCGGCTGCCAGTTCCAGAATACCGGTCTGCTCCAGACCACCGACTACAACAAACAGACCAATAAAGAAAAGGATCGTCTTATAATCTACATTTTTTAAAATATGTCCGATATTCTTTCCTGATGTCAGAAGAACCAGTATTGCTATAAACAGACCGATAAATGCAACTGTCAGTCCGGTCTGTGCATGTGTGATAAGTAAGGCAACCGCACATAAAAAGATTACACAGCTAATGGCAAATGCCCGTTTATCCGTGATCGCAGATACCGGTGATGGATGATCTTTCTCCGAAGTCTGTGACGCCGAAGATACAGTGAGTTCTTTCCTGAAACAAAAATAAAAGTAAAAAATAATAACCACCAGTGAAAGTACCGCCATCAGGCCGGTATTTGTAATAAAATCGGAGAACGAATACCGAAGGGATGTTCCGACAATGATATTTGGAGGATCACCACACATTGTTGCCGATCCACCCAGATTTGCGCAGAAGATCTCAGACAGGATCAGCGGAATCGGATTAAAGTCCAGAAGCTGTGCCAGTTCCACCGTAACTGCTGCTAAGAACAGGATAACCGTGATACTGTCAATGAACATAGCAAGGACAAATGACATGATCATGAATGTAATAAATATCGGAATGACCCTATACCGAACGGCTTTCGCGATCGTCATACATAGCCAGCGAAAGAAACCCGCCTTTGCCATACCTTCTACCATAACCATCATTCCCGCAAGAAAAATAATCGTGGCCCAGTTGATACCACCCGTACTCTCGGATGAGGCTCCTGCCTCATACCAGAACGAAAGTGTAAAAATGTTTCTGATATTTAATGTTTCAAGTATCGCATCCATGCTGTGCATTGCTACACCAAATACCAGAACAAGTGTTGCCAGTCCACATACCAATGTGATAACATGACGCTCAAATTTTTCGGATATGATCAATCCGAACATAACTACAAAAATGGCAAGTGCCAAAATCTGTGCTACCATGCGTGTAACCTCCATCGAAAAAAATGCCGCCGGGCTTATTTTATGTTTCGTCTGGCGACATTTAATTTTCTTACTTTCTGCTTTATTTTCTTTTGTTGTTAATAGTTTCTGCTTTTCCCTGTAATATCAGAAGTCCCCACATCCGATATTACAATTACCTTCTTATATCTAACGGATCATATCAACCGTTTCTGCATTCTGTTTGTCCAGATTGTCCTTGATCAATATATCCGATGATTTTGCAAGTGCTGCATTTCTGTCACGCATTGCAAGATTTGGATCCCGGTGTCTCGATGGACCGCCGACACAGCCACCTTCACATACCATACCTTCGATGAAGTCTTCCGGAAGTCTTCCGACCTTCATCAGCGTCAATGCTTTCTTGCATTCGGTTATGCCACTGCATTTGCATACAGATACATCACCGGTACAGCCAAGTTCTTTCATACTTTCAAGAACTGCTGCGGTTACACCACCTGCATTTGCAAATTTCTTACCATAGATACTGCCCTGATCATCCGTATCTTCTTCCGGCTCCAGCTTTACACCCTTTGCACGAAGCATCGCACGGATCTCACCATAAGTCAGTGCATAATCTGCAGTATCCTTCTCTCCTGACATGGATTCCGCTTTCTTCGCGATACACGGTCCAATGAATACAGTAACTGCACCCGGAAATTTTTCCTTTATATAACGGGATGCTGCACACATCGGTGATACTGTCTCTGAGATCGCATCCTTTAATGTCGGGAAATGCTTCTCAATATAGTTCTTAAATGCCGGACAGCAGGAGGTTGTCTTCTTCTCCCCCTTCTCCTTGGCTTCGATCCATTCCTTCGCCTCATTCATGGCAGTCATGTCCGCTCCAAGTGATACATCTACAACATCATAAAAACCAATCTTCTTTAAAGCGGTTCTCCAGCTTGCCATCGTAATATCTGCACCAAACTGGCCAATCGTTGCAGGTGCAAGCATAGCAAACACCTTAATATCTGAACGCATCTTCTTAATGATATCCACGATAAATGTCTTAGAACCGATCGCGCCAAACGGGCATTTATGGACACAGGAACCACACTGTATGCATTTGTCCTGATTGATCACGGCAATACCGGTACCATTATCGGCCACTGAGATCGCATCCACAGGGCAGCTCTTCATGCAAGGTCGTACCAGATCTGCGATCGCATTATAAGGACAGGCTTTTGCACACTGCCCACACTCTTTACATTTAGATGGATCAATATAGGACTTATCCCGCCCCATGCTGATCGCTCCAAACCGGCAGGCTGCCTGACAGGCTTTACCCATACACTTCTGACAGTTATCTGTTACTACATATCGGGAGATCGGACATCCTTCACAGGCGGAATTAATGACCTGTACGATATTTCCGTCATCTTCAGCACCCGGTGCTTTACCTTCCGCAAGCCGGATCCTCTGTCTGATAACCTCTCGTTCCCGGTAGATACAACATCGAAATGCCGGCTGCGGTCCCGGAACCATCTTATAAGGAAGACTGTCTCTTTCTTCCTCCAATCGTCCGGCATACGCAAGCTTGGCAACTTCATACAATACTTCATGTTTTACTTTTAAAAGCGTCGCATCGTTTGTTATCATTTTTTCTCATTCTCCGTATTCTATCTTCCGTATACGCAGTTCTTTCTGCGCATATTTTCTATTATTATGACTTTTTTCTCAACTAATTCTTCCTATTAATGTATACCACATTTTTACCACAAAAGGAAGCGATTTTGTCCAGTATTCCATATATAACCAAAATACAAAGAATGACTGTAACGGCATACGTGATCAGATATGGAACATAGCCATGCTGCAGATAAACAGACAGAAATGGAGAACCATTGGACGGATAACAGAGGAACATAAAATTGCAGCCCCAGATCCTGTTTATAACATAGACAGAGGGAACAACTGTAAACAAGAACAAAAAGATCTGCCAGATCCTTTTTATAGAAGGTTTGTATCTTCCGGATGTCAGAACAAGCACCGGAATGAGCACTAAAAGTCCATGTATCAGAAAAGAATTGATGTGCATGTAATTAAATAACGGATATCTGGTCCAATCCGGAAATAACAATGCCGCCATTGCACCGGGCATACTGATCACGCACATAACTTCGCCCAGAAATTTCCGGTGGAAAAATGCAAATCCCAGTTCCACAAAAATCGCCAGTCCGCACATCTCAAACGGAAGATATGATATCCCCATCTCCCCGATCCATATCAAATAAAAATCCTTACCTAATTCCAGACACAGACATATCCCCGTCAGTATTTTCAGGATCCTGTCCTGAACAGCAGCATCTGCCTTTCTATAATAATAACCGGTCACTATACATACAAATATAATTCCAACCAGCCAGCAAATATGAATCCATCCAAATAATCGAAAACCACCATCTTGCGGCAGTTCATCCCAATATCGAAAAAAATCTCCAAACATACCCTTATCATCTCCATAAATAATGCTTTTCATCCGATAATAAAAAGAAAAGAGCCACCAAAATGGTGGCTCCAAATGAGGGGGGAAAGGATTCAAATATATGAAAAGCTTTCGTATTGTATGTTACAGTATATATGTGAACATTTCATGAACGATATGTGAACTATTTATGTTTTCCATGTCAAAAAAAACGACAAATTTCTGTTAATAATCACGGAAATCTGCCTATATTTGACATGATACCGTATAATTTTCTATTTTTCGTTTTCATTTTGTCCGCATCGCACACTAAATTCTGAACTTTTCAATTTTTATGAAAAAATAATCCACTCCTTTTTTATCTATGCTATAATACTCACAAATATTCTTTTCAGGAAGGCGAAACATCATGTATAAAATTGATTTTAATCATCCAATAAATGTACATTTTATGGGAATCGGTGGTATCAGCATGAGCGGACTTGCCGAAATTCTTATTAAAGAGGGTTTTAAAGTCACCGGTTCCGATATGAAAGCATCCCATATGACAGATAAACTTTCTGACATGGGTGCTCTGATCAACATCGGACAAACCGCAAGCAATATTACAGATCAGATTGACCTTGTCGTATATACAGCAGCCATCCATCCGGATAATGAAGAATTTCAGGCTGCAAAATCCAAAAATATCCCTATGCTGACAAGAGCACAGCTCCTAGGTCAGATCATGGAGAATTACAAATACTCCATCGCGGTCAGCGGTACTCATGGTAAGACAACCACAACTGCCATGCTTTCTTATATTATGTTAGAGGCCGACGTTGACCCGACAATTTCCGTTGGCGGAATCATCGATGATATCGGTGGAAATATCCGTGTAGGTTCTTCTGATTACTTTGTAACAGAAGCCTGCGAGTATACAAACAGCTTCCACGCATTCAAACCATACATCAGCATTATCTTAAATGTTGATGCGGATCATCTGGATTTCTTCAGCGGCATTGAAGAGATTGCGGAGTCATTCCACACATTTGCAACAAAGACTCCTGAAAACGGAAAAGTCATTGTAAATGGTGATATGCAGTATTTTGATACCGTAACAAGAGATCTGAAGTGCCAGGTTATTACTTTCGGTGAAGATCCAAAGAACCATTACAGCGCTGCAAATATCCGCTTTGATGAATTTGGCCGTCCAACTTATACCCTTGTGATCGACGGAAAGGAGATCACCGACATCACACTTCATGTATTTGGAAAGCATAACGTATACAATTCCTTATCTGCTATTGCTGCCGCAACAGAGCTTGGCATCGAAATCGATGCGATCAAAGCAGGTCTGCTGCATTGTAAGGGTGCAGAGCGGAGATTCGAGTATAAAGGAACGATCCTCGACAATGTAAAGGTCATGGATGACTATGCACATCATCCAACTGAGATTGCTGCAACCCTCGCCGCTGCAAAGAATACAGACTACCATGAATTATGGTGTGTATTCCAGCCTCATACCTACAGCAGAACATATGCCCTTTTCGATGACTTTGCAAAGGTCTTAAGTGTCTGTGACCATGTTATCGTTGCTGATATCTATGCGGCCAGAGAGAAAGACACAGGTCTGGTATCCTCGAAGCAGCTCGCCGAAAAGATTGCTTCTTATGGAACCGATGCGTTCTATCTGCCATCCTTTATGGACATCGAAAATTATTTATTGAAAAATTGCAAAAAAAATGATTTGTTGATAACTATGGGTGCCGGAAATGTCGATTCTATCGGAAATGAGCTGATAAAAAAATAATTATCCACATTATCCACAGAGCTGTGTGAAGGAGTTTTCCTCATACAGCTCTTTTCATTTGTTTACATAAAATTTACTTTCTTTTTTTCACAAATGCCCTGTTTTAGCACCTGTTCCCGATGTGTTAGTAACAAATAATTTTTTTATCCAAAACTTCTCCACATTATCCACAAAATCAACATCCCTGTCCATTTTTCCAACCGACTATTTGTTCTATTTGCAATTTAAAAAACACATGCTATAATGTGAGCACTTCTTGACCAGAGAAGGTTTGGAGACATCCAAAAGTTATGAAAGGCGGGAAAAGTTACCATGAGTTACATCACAATTTCAACAGAAGCAAAGGAAACATTTTCCCTGGTATCGAATCATTTTATTGATTATTATATGACCGAAGCAAATGGCGAATTTGTCAAGGTCTATCTATATCTTATCCGACTGTTGTCCTCAAAAGCACCGATCTCGGTAGCTGATATTGCAGATCATTTCAACCTCACAGAGAAGGATATCTGCCGTGCAATCCGGTACTGGATCAGCGAGGACGTATTACGTCTGGATTACGATGCATCCGGCCAGCTTACAGGTATTACCCTTCTTCCTCTGCATGAAAAAACAAAGGAAGAGGCAGACACCTCCCTGTCGCTCGACAGCATCTCTTTATTAAAGTTTCCGGAAAAGAAAAAGAAGCCTGCTGTTCCAGCAGCAAGCAAACCGGTACATACCAAGAATACCATATCAGGACCGGAACCGGTTCAGAAACCGGCGTCTGTATTTCCGGAGAAACAGCCTTACTCTGCCGCCCTTGCAGCAAAGGCAAAGGAAGATGATGCATTTGCCGACGTGATATTTGAAGCAGAAACCTATTTCAGAAAAGAATTATCGGTGAATGATATCGAGATCCTGATCTATATTCACGATCAGTTAGGCTTCTCCACCGAGATCATGGAATATCTGATCGAATACTGTGTCAGCATTGAGAAACCGGATCTCCGTTATGCAGAGGGCATTGCCAAAAACTGGTATCAGGCCGGCATCCACACACTGGAGGAAGCAAAGGAAGCTGCTGAAAATGGCAACCCATTGTACCGTGCAGTCTTTAAGGCACTTGGTATCAACCGGAAAGCTCCAACCACAGGAGAAGTCGCATGGATGGATTCCTGGAATAAGGAAATGGGCTTTGAACTGCCGGTCATCATTGAAGCCTGCAACCGTGGAATTGCACAGCATCCTCACGATGTAACATTTGCCTATATCAACGGTATCCTGAAAAAATGGCAGCAACAGGGTGTCAAAACAGTCGATGATATTGCCAAGGCAAGCACGGAATATCACGAAGCAAAAAAACGAAATACATCACAAAAATCAAGTCAGTACAATGCTAAACCGAATGCTTTCAATTCATTCCAGCAAAAAGACATGTCGGCTGAGCTTGACGAAATGGAGCAATTGTTCCTAGATGAGATAAATTCTCACTAAATAAGGATTATGTGTAATTATGAAAAATATAGATTATGATAGTATATTGTCAGGCTTTCAACGGAAGCGTCTTGAAAATGAAATTCTGGCAGACAATAGAAAAGCTGAAATATATGAAAAGATTCCTGAGATAAAAAAGATCGATCAGGAGATCGCTTCCTCTTCTATTCAGGCAGCAAGAAACAGAATACGAAAACTGCCTGTTAATATGGAAGACATCAACCAGAATAATCGGGAACTGGCAGCTTATAAAAAAGCTCTTTTAAAAGAGCATGGATATCCGGAGAACTATCTGGAACCGATCTATGAATGTCCGCTCTGTCACGACACCGGCTATCAGGGAAGCCATCCCTGCAAATGTATGACACAGAAGGTGATCGACGAGCTGTACAACCAGTCCACGATCCGTGAGATCCTGGAGAGAGAGAATTTCTCTACTTTTTCCCTGAACTACTACAGCCGGGAGAATGATGGCACGCATAAGCATACGCCATACGAGAATGCCTCAAACACTCTGGCAGCTTGCAAAGATTATGTGGAGCATTTTGACGAATCCCACTCCGGTATTCTAATCTATGGAGAAACAGGACTTGGGAAAACCTTCCTGTCCAACTGTATTGCAAAGGCTTTGTTAGACAAAGGACACACAGTTCTTTATCTGACTTCAATAAATTTATTTGAAAATATTTTATCAGGCATTATAATGGGTAATGTGCGTGAAAAAGAAAAGATGATGTTATATGATTATATCTATAACTGTGAACTGCTGATCATTGACGATCTCGGCACCGAGGTTCCGAATACTTTCGTTAATTCCCAGTTATTTGAGATCATTAACATGCGCAACAACCGATCCCTTGCTACTCTGATTTCAACCAATCTGAGTATGCGGGAGCTTTCTGACCGGTATACGGAACGTATCATGTCCCGTATCATTGGTGACTTTAAGGTATTTCCATTATATGGAACAAATATCCGCTACACCAAACGAAAAGACCGGATCCAGAATAAAACTTCTAACTGATGGCATTGCAGTCTTCTGCATTTGCATATATACTATCAATGATACTAACAATATAAGGTATCGAATCATTACACTATAAGATTATGGAGGATATTTATCATGCCAGACGATAGCAAATTAGAAACCATACCCGTGGGCAGTCTCGGAATTGTCGCTCACAAAAGTTGTACAGGCCTTGGTGAAAAGGTTGATCATTATCTCGTAAAATGGAGAGCTAACAGAGACAATGTACACAAAGACAACATTGTTTTCCACGGATATGAAGCTGATACTTACCTGATCAGTGCCGATTGTCCACGTTTCGGCTCCGGTGAGGCAAAGGGTATTCTGAATGAATCCGTTCGTGGTAAAGATATCTATATTATGGTTGATGTCGGAAACTATAGCTGTACTTATACAATGGCAGGCCAGCCACAGCGTATGTCTCCGGATGACCATTATGCAGATTTGAAACGACTGATCGCCGCTATGACTGATAAACCAAAAAAGATCACAGTAATTATGCCATTCCTTTATGAAAGCCGCCAGCACAAGCGTTCTTCCAGAGAATCTCTTGACTGTGCCGTTATGCTTCAGGAATTAAAGTCTTATGGTGTTGACAATATTGTGACATTTGACGCACACGATCCTCGTGTCGTAAATGCCATCCCTAAGAGCGGATTTGAGAATGTACGTCCAACCTACCAGTTCATCAAGACCCTGCTCCGTACCACACCGGATCTTGAAATTGACAACAACCATATGATGGTCATTTCTCCGGATGAGGGTGCTATGCACAGAGCAATCTACTTTGCGAACCTGTTAGGTGTCGATGTCGGAATGTTCTACAAGCGTCGTGACTATTCACGCGTTGTTGATGGAAGAAATCCGATCGTTGCTCATGAATTCCTTGGTGATTCTGTTGAGGGCAAGGATGTTATCATCATCGATGATATGATTGCTTCCGGTGAAAGCATGATCGATGTTGCAAGACAGTTAAAGCAGAGAAAAGCAAAACGTGTTTACTGTATCGCTACCTTCGGTCTCTTTACAAAGGGTCTTGAAGTATTCGATAAGTGCCACGAAGAAGGTCTGATCGAAAAGGTCATCACAACCAACCTGACCTACCAGATGCCTGACCTATTCAAAAAGGACTGGTACGAATCAGCCGATATGAGCAAGTACATCGCTCTGATCATCGACCACTTAAATCATGATGCTTCTATCAGCGAGCTGTTAGATCCTGCTGAGCGGATCAACGCACGTATCGCTGAGTACAAAGAAAAACATACCATCTCTGATAACTATGAGATGTAATTAAGTATAACTAAAAAACCCCGCCTGCATCCAGATCTATCGTAGGTAGGGGTTTTTTACATTTATTCTGCTATTCATTTATAATTCTACATAATTATATTCCATAGAGAGATCATCCAGCATATCTCCAATGGCATTGTTTGAAGTAAAGATTATGACCTGATCGGTATCAATGCGGCTCATACAGTAGAGTGCATTTTTCAGGCGGTGTTCATCATAGGCTGTAAAGATATCGTCTACGATGATCGGCATACGGTCTTTGCAGAGAAGCCCTGCGATGCACAGCCGGACAGCCAGATAGATCTGTTCAATCGTTCCGCTGCTTAGGAATTCGATCGGCATATAATGATCGTCGTCAAATACCGAAATATGCATATTTTCATCCAGTTTCACATCGTTATATTTGCCATCTGTAATAATACTGACGATCTCCGAGATATTCTCATTTAAACGGCCACCGAAATCATTATAAATATCCACCGATATATCATTGATAGTCTGGATCGCAAGGTCGATCGCCTTCTGTTCCTTCTCCATCACCTCAAACCGTTTCTGAAGCTCATCCCGTTTGCCCTTTAATTCATAATAGGAATCCCGCTTTGCTACGGCATCATGCTCTTTGAACTTCAACAGCTCTAATTTTGCATCATGTGCTTCCTGAAAATTCCGGTCGATCTCGATCCGGACTGTTCTGGATTCTGTAGCACGTCCAAGCTCATAGATCATCTGGTCGAATTCTGCCTCATCCGGTACTGCATCCGCTCCATCAAAGAAGCCCTTCCGGAATAATCCGTCAATGATCGTAACAGCCACAAATGCGATCGTACAGATTGTAAATAACTGCTGGATGGCTTTCTGGAAATTCAGCAAGTGAACCGCCAGCATAACTGCGGCAACGACCAGAATACCAGTCAGCATTATAATAAATATGTTATCTGTCAGCTTTTTCTGTGTCTTCGGACGGAACTCCTCGTCATCATCCAGCGCTTCCACATCAAGGAAGATATGACTTCTGGTACGATCTTCGTCTTCATCCGGAATTGCTGCATCCTTCTCGTTTACAAGCTGTCTTGCCTCCCGTTTCAACCGCGCGATCTCCATATTATAAGCATCCAGCTCTTCCCGGCGTTCTTCCCGGATTGCTTCCAGATCTCCGTCTACATCTCCAAGCGCATCCATCTGTTCATTTAACTGATCGATCTCTGCTGCCAGCTTTTTATTTTCAAAATTCCGGCGTTCATTTTTCAGATACCGAACCGCTTCTGTCTTATCAATATCGGCATTCCGGGTTGTGGTCAGATTTACCACATAATTTCCAAGATCCTCTGCCAGTTCCTTCCCCGGTGCAGCACCATGTTCTCCGATACAAAGGGTATTCGTATAGGTACTTTTATCTACATCAAACAGGATACCTTTATAAGAATTCTGATTCTTAAGCTGTACTTCTTTTCCTGTTTCAATCTCTGTCAAGGTTGCATTTTTATTTGTTCGAAGGAAATTCCGCTCCAGAAGATAGCTTTTGTCATCTGTTACAGCGTATGCCTTTCCGGAATAACCACCGCCGTTTACCGGTTTGCGAAGCTCATAATTATCCAGCCTTGCTCCGATCCCTCTGGTCTTATCGATTCCATACAGCATGCCAACAATAAATTCTTTCACCGTTGTCTTACCGGATTCATTTGCACCGTAGATCAGATTCAAGCCCTTTTTCAGCCGGATCTCTTTATTATTAAATTTTCCAAATTCCTTTAATAACAGCTTATTTATATACATGATCACTTATCTCCAGTTGCAAGTATTGCTTCTACCCCATACTTTAATGCATGTTTGCTGATCTCGTCCTCTGCATCCGCGAATCGTTCAATAAACTTTCCAAGCAGATTATCTTCATTATCCAGATGAAGCTTGTCCAGATCGTACTCACACAATGTATTATCCACGATCTCATAGATACGGTAGTTTCTCATCAGACCTGAAAAATCCGGTTTCAATCCATTTGCCATATGTCCGGACAGAATAATACGGTAAATATTCTGTGTCCCCATATTCTCCATCTGCTTCGCAAGAACATCCAGAATCTTTGCTTCGCTGTATTCCGGTTTCACAGCAAGCCCAAGATTAATATAGCTTCGACAGTTAAATGGCTCCCAGCGTATCTTCGTCTCACCGTCCTTGATCTGTCCATAGATAAATCCATGTCTGCCGGTCTCTGTCCGGTCAAGCGGCTCTAACGAACCCGGATATGCCATCTTATTCTTCACGATATGCTTTGGTTTGTGGATGTGTCCCAACGCGCAGTAGTCAAATCCTGCCTCTGCCATTTGCCGGAAATTGATTGGAATATGCTTCTCATCTCCACCATGTGCCAGCAGAATATTAACCGCATCCTCCATCTGCGGCATGATATCCGCATAGACATCTTCTGTATATTCCACCTGTCCAAAACTGAATCCTGTCACACAGACATTGATATCGTCCAGATATGCATTACTGAATGTGTCTGCCGGCATCAGCACTGTGTTCGATGTAAATTCATAACTCTCTGCCGGTGATCCTTTACTGATATAATCATGATTTCCTGCGATCATGATCGTTCTTGTATTTGTGAGCTTTGACAACTTATAATCCAGACTCTTCAGATCCTGCAGAGATGGCTGTGCATGGAACAGATCTCCCGCGATCAGCAGCAGGTCTACTTTGCGTTCTTCTGCCACAGCCAAAAGGCGGTCAAATGTTGATTCGATCTCGTCTGCCCGCTCTTTGCTCCAGCTTTTATCTTTATCAGGAACGGCGCCCAGATGGACGTCCGCTATATGAATAAATCTCATAGGATAACCCCTTTTCTGTTTCTCAGCCAGAAAAGTCTCTGGCAACTCACCCTTGATTATACCCCACCTGCCCCTATATCGCAATTAAAAAGATTGGCAAACATGGATATTCCGGTCGCTGCGCTATTTGGCATAGGGCGCTAACACATTTCGATTTCTATTCGATTCGCACGCCTATTTGCCAGCAGTCGCCCAAACTCGTCCTCCGGACTCAGACAAGGGCTTGATGCTGGCAGCTAGTGCAAATCTCATTACGAAATCTACATTAATGTTAGTCGTCCTATGCCAAATTACACAGCAGCCGGAATATCCCAAACTACGAGTCTTTTTAATTTGCGATATAAAAGCAGGTGCGGTATACTTTGGCTATATTTTAAGTTGATTTAAGTTATAGCTGTTATTTTATAGATAGAAACTTTTTTACAATAAGCAATTATTGGGCTGCATTTTCGTAGCACAGGAGCATGAGCAAATTAGGCATATACACCGAATAGAAAGCGCAACTTGTTTACACCAGAATCGATCAGTGGTATACAGCCACATAAATCGGGGCAAATCAAATAAGAAATGAAAGGTGTGAATAGTAAGGATAACAAATCCGATCCATATGATAATTCAACCAACAACAGTGTTGTGACTATGAATGCAAATGCAGTCACCTCAGAAACCCAGACTTCAAATTCCTCTGACAATGCTGCAAGCTCCAAAAATACACAGTTCCCTGACAACAAACAGATGCCAGGGAATGCACCGGGCAGCATAGGAGGCTTTGACATGGATGCCGACGAATCCTGTGTCCTCACGATCAATGGCGGCACTGTTACGATCAACGCCGATGGAGATGGCATCAACAGCAATGGTTATTTCTACATGAATGGTGGAACTGTATATGTCGAAGGACCGGAGAGCAATGGCAACAGTGCCTTGGACTACGGCATCTCCGCAACCATTACAGGTGGTTACTTCCTTTCAACCGGATACTCCGGCATGGCGCAGAGCTTCAGCTCGGATTCTACCCAGTGTTCCTACATGCTGACGCTTTCATCAAATACCAGCGGAACGACCACCGTTACTTTGACCGATGCTGATGGAAAGGTGCTCCTGTCACATGAAACTTCAAAGTCCTACAATTCTGTCATCGTCAGTTGCCCGGAGCTTGAAGTTGGCAGCACCTACACCCTGACAGCCGGAGGTACCAGCCAGAGCATCACGCCGACCTCCACCGTCAACTAGGGTGGCCATTCAACTTTCCCATAATACAAAAGTGCCTGATTGCTGATTGAGTATATGGTATTCCTTTAACTCGACTCGATTTTTATTCGGTTCGCACGCTGATTTGCCAGCAGCCGCCCTAACTCACCCTCACGGGTTCAAACAAGGGCTTAGTGCTGGCAGCTAGTGCAAACCTCATTACAAAATCTCTCCGAATGTTAACGGAACACCATATACCCAACCGGCAATCAGGCACTTTTTATCAACTGTATTTAGCGACTGCTGTATATCAACGGTCTATTCTGCAGCAACCTAGCGAGCATTTCATCAGGAGGTGTATATTGTCAGCGAATGCAAGTGCTAGTTTAGCAGACATTAAAAATTGGCCGAAAATATGCCCGGTAGTTGGTATTGATCGGTCAATTTTTAATTTTCAGAAGGTCAGTCGGTTGCGCTGGAAATGCCGCCGACTGCTTCGGCGAGCTTCATCAGGTCGAGGGCAGAGCCATCTCTGGCATCCAGAATTACGACCTGCTCCGGAAGCTCGTGATCTGCAGGGTCTTCGTATTCTGCAAGAATCCATGCCGGAACATATTCAAATCCGCTTCCATCTTCCTTCTGTTTCAGATAGTAAGACAACGTAATATCGTTAAATGCAATCTGCTTATATGCTGTCGGATATTTGGTGTAATATGCTGCTATAGACTCATTTGCTTTCTTAAGCATCTCATCAAAGGATAACAGTTCCACCGCCTGTGGGCTGCCATCTGCTTCTAGATAACTATTCCAGAGAGCATCGATCACTCCATTTGCATCTACCTGAATCGTATATTTTTCGATCGGAACATTCACAAATCCATTTGCCTGACGTAGATTATCAGCAGTCCAGACTGCTACATCCGACACCGGCTGATCCATAACCGATCTTATGTATTCAAATGAATATCCGTCAACAACCGTCGGCAGATTCTGATCAGACGAACCATCGTTCCGATACAGCCAGCACAGATCCGATTCACTCTGTAAAATCGCATCCGATCCGCCAATCTTTGACAGAAATTCTTCAGCAATTTGCCTTGCCTCATCTACCGACAGTGAACATTCATTAATATCCGATTCCAACTCTCCATATTCATCACCCAAGCCGGTATTGTATTCTTCCAGGCTGGATGTGAATACACCGGTCGCACCTTCCATCGGACGATACTGCAGAAGATCCTCCTTTATCCGGAAAAGCGTATCATTTTCCCCTTCCTGAGGAAAACTGATTCTGTATTCCAGATCACCAACTGTACCCATATATTCATCCGCGGAATAGTCTCCCGCATTTTCTCTCTGCTTTGAAGTCGTTTGCAGCAAACGGTTCATACGGTCAATATCCGAATCATAATTTGCTGCATGTGACGGATCCGCCTTTTTCTGCCGCTCATACAGATCGATATATTCCTGAATATCCTCTTTTGACAGCTTGTCCATATTCTCCATATCATAATAGACATAGACCCCTTTATCTGTATCAAATAACTTTTCTACCAGAGCTTTTCGATATTCTGAATCAATCTCCTTCATTTTTACCGGAGCTGTATACATCGCGCCGATGTCCGGCACTGTGATATCGGAATCTGTTAACTGGATCTTTTTAAGCCCGGTTGATCCTATGTCAAATGTGGTATCACACGATTCCGGAATACCATATTTGCTCTGAATACTTCCACCGTCTTCATTTCCTCCATCCACAGTATAATCAGCATCTTTTTTCCCACATGCAGACAGGGCTGCAATACATGTAAATGCTGCTGCCATCACTACAAACTTTTTGTTTCTCCATAACTTCTGTCTCATTGTAATCACCTCCGTTAACTATCTTTTACCCCTTATTCTCGTACATTCTCCTTGTTATATTTATTTTCCATTTTACCCAATCCTGACAGATAACACAAGTAAACGAAAAAAGAGAAGCAATCTTTTTCAAATTGCCTCTCTGCATCATCATCTTATGTCATCTTCTGACTCCATATCTTTTCGCCTTATACCAATCTATACAAATATTTTTATTCATTGTCCCTCTTGTTCTTCCCGTTCATGCAGATATTTCTCTTTTGTTGCCATTCCTCCCCGGATGTGCCGCTCCGCTTTATTCACATCCAAAACAACCCGGATTCTTGCCGCCAGAAATGGATTGATCTTCACCAGTCGTTCCGTCACATCTTTATGTACTGTACTTTTGCTTACTCCGAATTTCTTTGCTGTCTGCCGGACCGTTGCTCCGCTTTCCACGATATATTGTCCAATTTCTTCTGCTCTTTCTTCAATATAATCTCTCAAAAAAATTCCCCTGCAAATCTCATTTTTACAATGTATGCAGAGGAATTTTTCTGTATGTCTGTATGATGGAAAAATGATATAGATTAGCTTGATATATGTTATAATTTTCTATAAACGTTTTAAAATATCTACAAGGAAGTCATACCCATGAACAACAAAGCAAACAACTACATTCTGGATTTTACGCATGTATACTGCGATGAAGATATGAAGGATAACCCACGGTTTCACTGGATCGACTGCTCTGACATTGAAGGCTGCGACCTGTATTGTTCAGATGAAGCCGCTGCCGAGATCCGGAAACGAATCATGCCATATGGAATCAACGGCATCCATTTTATTGACTCCGGGAATTTTCATTATGTAACAAAGATAACAACCGACCAGATCAAACGACCGTTCTCGCTCGTAGTATTCGACCACCATACAGATATGCAGCGACCACTCGTTGACGGAATGATGAGCTGTGGTGACTGGGCGGGGCTTGTTCTGGACCAGAATCCAAATCTGAAACAGTTAATTCTGATCGGACCGGAAGCAGCCGACATTTTCCAGATTGATGCAGTACGCAAAGACCGTCTTCTGACCTTTTCTGCTGAAGAACTAAAAAATGGGACTGCCCGAAAGAAATCAGCAAACATCCTCTCAGGTGTCCCATTTTATATTTCTATTGATAAAGATGTTCTCTCTACCCGTTTCACAGAAACCAACTGGAATCAGGGCGACATGTCACTTGACATGTTGGAACATCTGCTTGGCATCATCTTAAGCCATGAAACCGTATGCGGCATCGATATCTGCGGTGAATGCCAACCGGATCTACCACTTCCAGAATACATGGAAGGCGAAGAAAAAAATGAACGTATAAATCATGAGCTGATTGATTTTTTTCGATCACATATTTCTAACGATACCCCATCCGTTTCTCATAATCGATGATATAATCCCTGTTTGCAAGCTCATACTGATTAAACATTGCTGTATCATCGAAATCATCCGGATCAATCGTTCCATTGTACCAGCTCTTGGAATTGAAATATGCCTGATAATCCGGATCATTAAATTTTCTTCCATGGCGGGCATATATTTCGTTAAGAGCGAGACGGCATTCATCCGGTGTCAGCCCATCCAGGTCACTATCTGATATGTATTCAGAATCACTATTCGGAAGCATATACTCGGAATCTGAAGTATCCTCTGTTTCCTGTGAGCCGGACTGGTTATCTGTATTGGCGAGCACCTTAGAATTATAATTATCACTTTCTCCGCTATATTCACAGGCTCCATCCAACGCCAATACCGTAACCATATGGTAATAATAATTTGCTCCTGCCATAGAATAGATTTTTGCAACAGCTCCCAGGGTTCCATTTTCATCAATATATGGAAGTGCCTCTGCAACATTTTCAGACGCTATTGTTTCATTGTAAACGACATCATAATAGTCATCTGTATCTTTAAAGCTTCCATACAATGAATAAAAGCAGGTATCCATGGTATCCTGTGCATCCTGTTCATAATCTGCTTCATCTATATTCAGTTCTGCAAGCAGATCCTTCTTCGTAAGCAGCTTATCCTTTTTCAGATCCAGAACATACACATTATACTCAACCATATCTGCATCATATTGAAGCGGTATGATCAACGATAATATATCGCCATACAGAGTCCATTTATAACTGATTCCCATACAACCCGATCCATATTCATCTGTATTTTCTATGTAATTCTGTGCAAGCTTCTCGATTCTTTTATTTACTTCGTCACATGCTGCACCGTCATAATTTATGTAAGGCAAATAATATACACCTGTATAATTTACAGTTTCTACCTGTGCTGACATATCGGAATCAATAACCATATCTGCACTGTATACAGTCTGTGCCTCACTTGTATTCTCTGAACTATTTTCCTCCGTAACCTGGGCATCTGTTGATGTATCTGTTGACAAATCCTTTGATGCATCTGTTATCATTTCTGTCTGATCTTCGGAAACCTCACTTTGTTTTGTAGTGACTTTATCGGAAGCTTCAGAGAATCCGAAACTTAAGAGAAGATGCTGACTACACACAAGAATACATTGCCATGTTCTTGGCACATCCCAGACAATGTACGCCCGATACGAACGTGGTGCAAACGAACTGCCAATTCACCATCTGCTGACATTATGTGACCTCTATCAGGTATCTGCCGACTATATTCTCGGACGTACAAATGAAAAATAGCGCATCTACCCCCGCAGATAATTCTTCTCCCCCCTGCCAATAAAATACACCTTATGAAACGGCACAGTCACAAGAAGCGTCACCGCTTCTGCGATCGGTACAGCCAGCCACGCTCCATAGATCTTAAGGAAATGCGGCAGGATCAGAAGACTTAACACCGTAAAGATAAATGTCCGGCTGAATGAAATGATCGCCGACACCTTACCATTTGAAAGGGCTGTGAAGAAACCGGAGGATGTGATATTTAATCCACTGAACAGGAAATTGATTGCAAAGATCTTGAATCCGATCTCTGCCAGTTCAAATGTTGCCGGATCATGTGTGAACACCGTAATGATCCAGGTCGCAAGCGCCTCTGCGATAACCGTCAGAATAATCGCCGATACCGCCACAAAAAGGAATGCAATCTTATAAATACTCCGAAGCTTCTTCTTATCCTTTGCACCATACTGGAACCCAACGATCGGACTGATCCCGATTGTAAATCCCAGATAGAATGCATTGAATAAGAACTGTCCATACAGCAGGATTGAGATAGCCGCAACTCCGGCTTCTCCTGCAAGACGCATCAGAACAAGATTGAACAATACCGTTACAACAGAATTTGAAAGCTCTGATACCATCTCGGAAGAACCGTTATAGCAGGCATGTCCAAGCTCCCGCAAGGAAAGCTTGAATCCGGTAAACCGAAGCTCACCTTTGGATAACATGAAAAATACAAGTCCGGCAATCGCTGGAATGCACTGACCGATTCCTGTTGCAAGTGCCGCACCTGCAACTCCCATATCACAGATCACGATCAATACGTAATCAAGAACAGCATTTACAATACCTGCACCGATCATAAGCAACAAGCCCATCGTTGGCCGTCCCGCTGTGACCAGATACATCTGAAACAACGTTTGCAGCATACAGGCAGGAATGAATAAGCTCACCATTCCCAGATAACTTTTACAGTCTGCCAGAAGCACTTCATTGGAACCCAGCAGTCTGGATATCTCTGTCAGGAACACCTGACTGATCACCACGATCACAAGGCTGACCAGAATACATACCGTGACAAACTGAGTCAGGCTCTCACATGCTCTCTTTTTATTTCCCTCTCCAAGATATTTGCTGATGATCGCATTTCCACCCGATGCCAGCATCATGGCAATGGCGATCGCCACATTTACTACGGGATATACGATATTTAACGATGATAATGCATTACTTCCAACAAATCGGGATACAAAGATACCATCCACGATGGTATACAACGACATAAATACCATCATGATGATTGACGGTGCTGCAAAGCTCAGCAGCGACCATGGCGTAATGCGACGATTTAATGATTTACCCATTTTAACAAGTCCTCTCCGTTTTATAACACTTTTCTAATTGACAAAGCCAAGCATATACTATAGGGTAACCCTATAGTCAAGTGTAATTTTGAAAATGAAAGGAAAATCAAATGAATAAAAAGATATATATGACGACCGGCGAGTTCGCCAGGATCATGCGAATAACAAAAGAAACCCTGTTTCATTATGATGAGATCGGTTTATTTCAGCCGGAGCTCACCCAGCCAAATGGTTACCGCTATTATTCGATCTATCAGACCGAGATCCTTGACACCATCCTTTTATTAAAAGACCTCGGTATGCCGTTAAAAGAGATCAAACAGCAGCTTGCCAACCGTGATCCGGCAAAGATGCTCCATATATTAGAAGAACGTGAACATCAGATCAATACGGAGATTGCCAAATTACGTTCTATGGAAAAATGGATCTCGCAGCAAAAGAGCAAGATCCATTTCGCTATGCAGATTGATCCGACAGCCATCTTTATTGCTGACTTCCCGGAACGCTACTATCTCTATGCAGAAGCACCAACCGCTACAGATGCTGAACTGTATCGAAAAACCGATGACCTGATCAATCTTCTGCTAACGGTCGGTTCTACTTTTAAAAATGATTATGATATGGCATATTTCCAGCATGCTTCCCATATCGAATCAGATAAGTACGCTGTCTATGATAATGTCGCCCTGTTGTTAGATAACAAGCCTTACGGGCTTCCTGTCCATACCTTGCCTGCAGGAAAATATCTCACCGCCTACCACACCGGTCACTGGGATACGATCGGCGATACTTACGACCGCCTGATGACCTTTAAACATGAGCACAACATACATACTTCCCCTGAATATCTGGAGCACAATGTTATAGACAGCTTCACTGCCGAAGACCCGCAAGACTATATTACCGAGATCACTGTAGCCATAGAAGCATGATCTACATTTTTATATAAGGCTCCGCTTAAAACTTCTCAAAGAAATGATATTCGTACAGGTTGGTCAGCTTCTTACCTGTCAGCGCCGCATAGGTACGGAGCAGCGAGGATGCACAGCCTGCCACACCGACATACAATCCCGGATAGCTCACAACTCTGGTCGGGATCGTTCTCCACCAACTGTCATACCAGGTACGGAGTCCCGGTGTCCGGTGATCTGAATCGGAAAGCATTACATCAGCAGTACGGATCATATAATCATAGAACTCTTTCTCCCCGGTATATTCATACATGGCAGCAAAATGCTCCAGAATACCTGCTGTTCCACAGCACTGGCACTGGCAGTTCCAGAAGCCCCAGGAATGTTTCTCCGGCGCACCGGCACGGACGATACCGCGCGATAATTCGATCGTCCAATTCCGGTAGATCTCCTCTCCGGTAATCTCATACAGTTCACGAAATGCCAGCGTACTTCCAACCGGGCCATGACATGTACTGAGATAATATTTGTCATACGTCGGACCTGTTACCGGATGATCCTGATATGGAATCAATCGTCCGGTCTCATCTCCAACTGCGATATTCATTGCATATGTAAGTCCTTCCTTTGCCAGCTCCAGATATTCCTCTTTCTTTGTATCCTGATATAAGGCTGCGAACATCCATGCTGTTCCGGTCGTTCCATGTGACCAGTTCGGGAATGTCGTATCCTTCGCAAAATCAATCATCGACAAGTCAAGCAGCTTCCAGAACTTTCCACCATTTGGTGCAGGAAGAGCATCCTGTGCGATCCGGTCTGCAGCCGCACATGCCGTATCCAGATATTTCTTTATACCGGTCTTACGGTAAAGGATATCTAAGAATACGATAAATCCGCCATCTGCGGTGATATCCTCCTGATCACTCCAATGCAGTCCTCTCTTATCAGTTACTGCTGCTTCAAGCAGGACATCCGCAACATATAATACATAATCCCGATACTCCTGTTTTCCTGTCACCTGATACAGGTCTTCAAGGAAATATGCCTCACCAACCGGGCCATTGTAAGGGCCTGCCGCCCAGCCCGGAACCGGAATAATTCCCTTTACTTCTGAATGAAGCGTCGTCTGATACCATTCCACTCCAACCTTCGTTGCAATGATATGCGCCGCTGCTTCCTCTGCCTCAGTCAGCCAGCGTGTGTCTCCGGTTGCTTCATACAGCCGGATAAAGAAAATACCAATACCTGCCGAACCGTCATACATACTCTTCGGCGTAAATAACGGAACATCCTCCCGATATCCATCCTGTCCTTCCGGCAACGCCTGCCAGATTCTTCCATATTCCGTCTTAATCGCCAACGTATCGATCCATTCCGCCGTATCGATCGCCGCTTTCAAATAATCTTCTGCTGTATTCTTTTGAAAAATCTCCGGTGTAATCAACTTTGCCATATCTTCGTCTTCTTTGTAACTTTATCCTATGCTATAAAAACTTCTCACTCTGTCTCAGTTTATCTCGCTGCTTATTATCTCTTTCTCCAGTCATTCCTGTTTCATCGCTTTTATTTCCTAGTATTTCTATATGATAATTATACATGTATTTTCAAATTAAGCAAGCCTTAAAATCACACCCAAACTATAACTATACTATTAAGTGTCCTTTTCATTACATTTTGTATCGTGTTATATCGTTCTCCCCTTATTTACGAACTCTCATAAGGGAAAATAAGGGAAAGAAAATCTGGTAACAAATTATAGAAATGGCGCTAGAATATTGGGACTTGATATGATAAGATTAACGGAAATACTTTATTTGAAAGAGGTGAGAACGATATGAAATATATCCGAGATAATTACTCAGTACAGTTGATGTAAACTGTTGGCAGATTGTGCTGAGGTGAAAATAAACTTGCTAGCAGTCGTTAACTGTACTGTCCAAATGATTGAACTACAATATATAAAGGAGTACAGTTATGCGCTATATAAAAGAAATTCTAAAGAATAACAGAATATGGGTATTAGCTTACATTGGACTAGGTATATTTAATGCATTTATGGCTAATTACAAGACGGACTATTTTCAGAAGGTTATTGACGGATTGGCGACTGGAACACTTACATTTGCAGGAGTTATAACCTACGGTCTTATTTTGCTGGTAAATTATTGTATGAATTATCTGGATAATTATCCAGAAAAGAAATTGGAGTATGGTATTTATCTGGATTTTAAGCTTTTGTCGCTTAGAAAAATAAGTACAATCGATTATACGGAATATCAGAAAATAGGTACTGGAAAACTTGTTCAAAGGATCGAGAATGGCTCATCCGCAGGCAGAAATGTAGTATTCAATTTCTGGTTACGTTTGATTCGTGATTTACTTCCTACCATTGTTTTTAGTGTATATTTTATTTGGAAGATTGATAAAATAATTACTTATATTTTGTTTGTAGGCTATATGCTTATTTTTATAATAACCAATATTCTACTAAAGTTTCTATACAAAATAAAAGAAAAGATTTTGAACAGTGAGGAGCTATTCAATCATTTTCTGGTTAGGGGCTTTATGGAAATGTTGGTATTCCGTATGAGCAAACAGTTTCCGAGTGAAATAAAGAAAACTCGTAGTGCCAAAGAGAATATTGTTTCATCAAAAGTAAAAATGAATATGATTCATGAAGCATTTTTTACAATATTTGCGCTACTTGTGGCAATGTTAGATATTGGTATTTTATTTTACGCATGGAAAACAAAAAATCTTACAGTGGGTTCTATAGTTGCACTCATTGCGCTGATTGAAAATGCTTACACGCCGATCGCTATTTTTAATGTACTTTATGTTCAATATAAATTGGACAAGGCATCCTATAAGAGATTTGAAGAATTTTTAGATTTAAAAGATGATAATCAATTAAGAAATGGTAACGCAATTAATACGGACATTGGTGAAATAGCGATAAAAAACTTATCGTTCCAATATGAAGAACGGAAAATTATTGATGATTTGAGCCTGTTCATAAAAAGGGGACAAAAAATAGCTTTTGTAGGAGAAAGTGGCTCTGGAAAATCCACTGTGATTAAAATATTACTGGGATTACTAAAATACAATCAGGGAGAAATCTGCTTAGGTGATATGGAGTTAAGTGGAATTTGCCTTAATAATTTGTATGACAAAGTCAGCTATATATCGCAGGATGTTCCCGTTTTTGATGGAACAATAAAAGAAAATCTGGTATTTGAAAAGAACGTGTCAAAAGAACAAATGCTGGACGCATTGAGTGAAGTGCAACTATCTCATTTGGTTGAGAATCTTGCGGAAGGCTTAGATACTGAAATTGGTGAGAAAGGAACCTGCTTATCAGGTGGAGAAAAACAAAGACTTGCCTTCGCCCGCTTGTGGTTTGAAAACCCTGAACTTGTCATTTTGGATGAAGCAACATCTGCAATGGATAATTTAACAGAAGAGATTGTAATGAAATCGGTTATGCAAAAAATGAAAGATAAAACGGTCATTGCGATTGCACATAGATTAAATTCCATTGCCGGTTTTGACAGAATTATTCTCTTTAGAGAAGGGAAGATTGTCGGACAAGGGACTTTTGAAGAACTATTACATACAGATTCTTATTTTAAGGAACTGTATAATGCGAATGTTCAATAATAGTATTTGTTACATTTGAATTTGTAAAAAATTTAAAGTGGCTGGCGCTCTTGCTTTTAGTGTTTGAACGACAGCCACCCAACAGAAATTCATACTATTTTAAGCAAATAGTTTTTGCTTTTGTAGATATTCGAATTGCCTTTGTACGCATATTTTTTCACAGATGCATTATCTAGTTGAACATCCCCTGTAATGAATATCAGTAAGATTTTCGTTATAAAATACAGCTTGCCAGCATATGCGGGCGCATGTTTGAGCCGGAGGCGAGTTTGCGCAGGAGCATATGCGAATCAGGCAAACTACTGCTCATCCTCCAGCATCTCCCGGTCCTTCTCCATCTCCTGCACAACCCCAAACGCCGACAGCTCATCCGCAAATTCTTCCATATAATCTTGATAATGCTCCATCAGTTCTGCCTGAACCGCATCCACGCCCTTCTGTTTACCCAAATGGCGCTTCTTATCCACACCATGCTTCCGGCTTTGGCGCATCCCCGGATATACCTGATCTGCAGTCCTGTTTCTTCTATTAAATAACATATCCCATTCCTCTTTTCATACAAAAAGAAACCGCCATGTATATAAGCCATTCCGGCTTCCTTTCTTTATAAAAGAGTATCGACATCCAGCAATCGGTTTATACCATTCCTTCTGCTGTATCAATTAAATTATAAATAAAAATCCGGGAGAAATTAAAATTGTGTATAGAAAGGGCTTGAGCCCCAGTAATTAATACTGAGGCTCATTCTTAAAGGAGAGGTCATGGAGGATTCCAAAAAGGGGGGGTTTGGGGGGGTTTGGGGGTTATGGGGTACATTACATCGTAATATAGGGATTATACGAATTCGTGCATTGGGAATCCTCCATCATATCTATTCAAATGTTAAGTAATTGTCTTTTTTTAACTTACTACACTGTAGTAACTTCTTTCAAGATGTTCGTTTTTATTTCCTGTCCATCTCTTATGGTGCTATGATAACAAATTCATTCAAATTTGTAAATATTGCATAATAAATAAAGTTTTCCGGGTTTTATGGTTCTTTTTGCACAAATTTTACTATATATGATAGCTTTATGAATATTTTGACGGATTTTGCCTGTCTCATTTTGTCAAATTTACTATTTCTTTACTCAAACAGCCAAATTCAATCAAATAAAATTTGATTTGCGTGCGATACTTTTCGACATTTTACGATTTTTTACAGCAGCAAAAATTTGAAAATATTGTGAAAAATGCCATTTTTTTGTTCAGGATACTTTTTTATATCGCGAAGCGTTTATATTTTCTTCTTAAAAAATAAAATCCGGAATGTAACAATACCTAATTTCTCCGTCAGATATAAAGAAAAAGGAGCTCAAAACTGAACTCCTCATCTTTCGAAAAAAATACTATGCAAATATATAACGCCTGTCACAATCTTACTGACCCCGTATTCGGAATCCTCTTCTATCGCGCCAGACGCTTTACACAATATATACGTTTGTATAAATTTTGTCAAGAATATTTCAAAAAAGTTAAGATTTCTTTCCCCCCTTTACAAATTGTTCCAATAATCCTATCATTCTACATAGATTGAAAGAACACAACACAGCCGCGCAGGAGGAAAACCACATGAATACAGATGCATTATTACAGGGACGATTCAAGGATCTGGCAAATAAAGCCTATCAGAAGAATATCTATACCTTTACAAATTTTCTGTCTGCATCCGATCTGGATATTTTCTATTCTATCCTGCCGGACATCAACCATGTACCATATCAGATTTTCGGTGGCCGGGAAGGATGTGACCGTGTTATGATCCGCTTTGGATCAGAGGATATGACCGGATATGAACTTCCATTTCCGATCACCATACTTCAGGTCACACCATTACTGGACAAATTTTCAGACGAGCTGACTCACCGCGACGTTCTGGGTTCTCTGATGAACCTTGGTATTGAACGTGAAATGACCGGTGATATTGTCATGAAAGAATCCTCCAGAAGCGGAAAACGAAATACCGCTTATGTGTTCTGTGTATCTTCGATCGCAGATTACATCACTGATAATCTTACTCGTATCAAACATACCAATGTCCGCTGTACCATCTGCCCGGATGATGACCTGCAGGATATTGTACCAACACTGGAAGAATTTCAGTGCATTGCTGCCTCAGAACGAATCGATGCTGCCATTGCTTCTATCACGAAGCTCTCCAGAAGCCAGACTGTCGCCCTGTTCCGTGAAAAAAAAGTATTTTTAAACAATCGCGTTCTTGAAAATAACAGCTATAACCTGAAACCGGAGGATACTCTGTCTATCCGCGGATATGGCAAATTCATCTATAAAGGCTGTGGACATGAAACCCGGAAAGGCAGGATCTATCTGACATTTGAACGTTATGTCTGAATTAATACATACAAACAGTGCAGACCTGAAGCAGCTAAGCGAATCTCCCGATATGCTGCGCTTCCAGACCTGCACCATTTTTGACATCTTATAAATTTTTCTGGTTTATTTTTTTATGTTGTCACTACCCTCCTTCCATTTTTGTTTATCGGAATCCCTTCATATATCCCGTAACATCACTATACAAAAAATCGCCTGCGAAAAACCGTTGATGTAATAAATAGCATGTCTCAATGTAACTTTTGGTATTGCAACTCCAAAAAAGCACGCACTACATACTCAAATTCACTCTTTTTTATTTCAAATGTTCCATTATAAAATGCCACTACTTCCTGTACAATCTGAAGGCCCAGACCATGCGGGTTCCGCTCCACCTGCCCGTTACGCAATCCGGGTATTTGCTTTTCTGCCCCGCCGACAGGCCCGCTGATCTGTATGCTGTTTACCGTCATTTCCTTGATCGTATTCCTGCATACGATCATAAGATTGCTCCTGTCATATAAAATCTTGATCCCTATTTTTCCCCCACGAATCGTATATTTTACGGCATTGTCCAGTATATTTCCAAGCAGCATATTCAAATGATGGTCATTGATCGCAAGATCGATCGGCACTGATATCCATGTCGTGATCTCAATTCCCCGTTCGGATGCTTCCTGCTTTTTATAGGACAAAATCGCATCAATCAGAACATGCCCGGAAATCACCTCCTTTGCCACCACAACTGCCAGTGCCTTTTCATATTCCTGATGCAGCAGCTCATATTGACCATTTTCCAGATACACACATTCCAGCATATATTGCTTCTTCAGGTCATGACGAAATTTCCGAAATTCCTGCCAGACCTTTCCCAGAGAAAAACTATATGCCTTATACTGTTCTGCTTCCGCACGCATCGTCCGGACATTCACTTCCCGTATCTGTCCATTTCTTTCCTGACGATACAGGTTACTGGATAATATATTGACCGCATACAGAAGCAGTACAATGATCGGAAAATGTTTTCCTCCACATGCCGTCCGAAAATGTATAAACAATGCCAAGGTTATTACCGGAACACAAAATACCTCCACAAAATCTCCAAACGTCACCTTATAGTGCAAGACCAGTAGTGGATCCGGGCAAGTCTCATCCATATCGGGTGCACCAACATTTGCATGATGACTTCTCCACAGCATTCTCCACGCCAGAATATTCAATTTTATAAATACTAAAAGGATAATTCTTGAAATAGATACAGCAGATATCTGAAGCCTTATAAAAGTTTCTTTTCCAACATCAGTATGGCTTCCAACCATAATAAAATAACGATAAACAAACTTTTCCGCAGCGATCATAAACACTGCCAGATAAATGCCTGTAACAGCCGCCTGTTTCCATGGATATTGAGATTTCCCGGCTATTTTCCTGCATTTTCCGGATATACAACCAGAACTTCCAAATAACCGGATCATCCAGATATAAAAAAGATTAGATGCCAGAGACAGAATAGAACTCAAATGCCTGCTCCCCCGATCCAGTCCATATAATATTCCCGGACATATTTCTTATTGTCTCTGCTGATGGCAAGCTCCATCCCATTACTCATGATGACTTCTGAGTATCGAAGCTCCCTGATATGACTGGTATTGACCAGATAAGATTTATGGATCCGGACAAAATGCTGCTGGTGCTCCTCCAGATATTTCTCCAGATTCTCAAGTTTATCATAAAATTCAAATATTCCGGAGACACAAACAGCCGTGATCACCCGGCGGTTACTCTCCAGATAAATAATATCTCCAATGTTAATAGCGTAATACGTGCGATTATAATAGAATGGAAGAATTTCCATATTGTTTCTGACATGACATATAATTCTGTCAAGCAAAGGAAGAAAGGTCTGTTCATTTACCGGTTTATCTAAAAACTGAAATGGCTGGACATCAAAGGCCGCCCGATAATATTCACTGTACCCGGACACAAATACAAGAAGCATAGATGGATACTGTTTCCGAAGCTGTACTGCCACCCGGATCCCATTCATCTCCGTCAGCTCAATATCCAGAAATACGATCTGATACATCCCGCTCTGGTCGATCTCCATCAGCAGCTCCTCGCCACTGCAAAATGTATCAATCTGAAAATTGAAATTACAGCTTCTCATATACGTTGCTGTCATCTGACTGATCTCGTCCAGAACATGCTGCTCATCATCACAAACCGCAATCCGAATCATAATATTTCCCCCCATAATATAATTTGTACTTATTTCATCATTGCTGTAAGTTTATCAAGCATATATAACAACTGTTCTGTTTTCTCAGCCCCAAATCTCTGATATGAGATATGTTTTTTCTTCTCGTCATCCCCAATTTCATAATCCATATACAAACTGTCCTGAAGAACATAATCAGCAGATATCTCCAACGTATTGATCAATGCAACAAAACAATCCAGTGACATATCTGCCTTACCTGTTTCGATCCTGCTGATATATTTATCACTGAGTTCAGTCAATTCTCCCAACTGTTGCTGGGTAAGACCTTTTTTCTTTCTTGCTTCTTTCAACCGTTGTCCTAGAAACGTTCTGTTAATCTTCACTAATCTTTCTCCATATTGCTTTCCGGATTAATATGCTTCAACCTTCTCTTTTGTATTCTGTCAAAATTTGTCTTTTTATAGAACAAACCAACGAAGCATTTTCTAACCAGCAGTAGAATTTCTAAATTGTTTTTTGCGCAGAGCGTTTTTCTTTTCATTTTTTTCTGCATACAAAAACAGTGCCTGACCGATACAACCATTTCCACGAATCCACCGTGAATCTGACAGTATTAAAACCAGGCACTGTTTTTATTTTTATATGTTTGTCTTTCCTGTAAATTTATAAGATATACCGTTTACAGACTTTCTGCACGTTGTCTGATATTCTTCTTGAAATTGATCACCTTATGATCGTATTCCTGATCCATGTATTTGGAATTGATCATAAAATCTGCAGTCGACTTGTTATTTGCAATTGGAATATCATACACCTGCGCGATACGAAGCAGCGCTTTTACATCCGGATCATGTGGTTGTGCTGTCAGAGGATCCGAAAAGAAGATCACCATGTCGATTCTGCCCTCTACGATCTTGGCACCGATCTGCTGATCACCGCCTAATGGTCCGCTGTTGTAACCTCGCACCGGCAGTCCTGTCTTATCTGCGATCATCCGGGCTGTTGTTCCGGTTCCGCAGAGAAAATGATTTTTCAGTATGTCCTTATTATCATTACACCACTCGATCATCTCAGCCTTTTTGCTATCATGTGCGATCAGTGCAATATTCTTCTGTTTCTCAATCGTAAGTGTCACAAAATCATCTGTCATATTAGGTCTCCTTTCTGTCAAAACCTGCTTACCTTATAAGAATTACCACGACTTTTCTGCCAGTGGACATTTCTGCAAGCCTTTATTATTTTGTTATACCAAGCTTGTGTGCTTCATCCGCAACTGCCTTGGCAACCACCTTTGCTACTCTGTCATCAAATGCACCCGGAATAATATATTCTTCATTTAATTCTTCATCGGTTACAATTGATGCGATTGCTTTTGCTGCTGCCATCTTCATTTCCTCTGTAATTCCTGTAGCCTTTGCATCCAGTGCGCCACGGAAGATACCAGGGAAAACCAGAACATTGTTGATCTGATTTGGATAGTCAGAACGTCCAGTCGCCATAACACGAACGCCGCCCTTCTTTGCTTCCTCGGGCATGATCTCCGGTGTCGGATTCGCCATAGCAAATACGATAGGATCGGCTGCCATGGATGCTACCATCTCTGCCGTTACGATATTCGGTGCTGATACTCCAATAAATACATCCTTCCCCTTCATGATCTCTGCAAGATTTCCGGTCTGTCTGTCTTTATTTGTGATCTCTGCCATATCTGCCTGTGCCGGATTCATCCAGTCCTGACCCGGACAGAGTGCACCCTGCTTGTCAACCAGAACTACATTTCCGATGCCAAGCTGAAGAAGCAGCTTACAGATAGAGATACCGGCTGAGCCTGCACCATTGATTACAACATTTGCCTTATCAAAATCTTTACCTACCAACCTCAGTGCATTGATCAGACCTGCGGATACAACAATAGCTGTTCCGTGCTGGTCATCATGGAATACAGGGATGTCCAATTCTTCCTTCAATCTTCTCTCAATCTCAAAACATCTTGGTGCTGATATATCCTCCAGATTGATACCGCCAAATACAGGAGCGATTCGTTTTACGGTTTCTACAATCTCATCTACATCCTTTGTATCAAGACAAATAGGGAATGCATCTACTCCGCCAAATTCTTTAAACAGGATAGCTTTTCCTTCCATAACAGGAATCGCAGCCTCTGGTCCGATATCGCCAAGTCCGAGAACTGCAGTTCCATCGGAAACAACCGCTACCATATTGCCCTTACATGTATATTTGTATACATCAGCCTTATTGTCTCGGATCTTTCTGCATGGCTCTGCAACACCCGGTGTATATGCTGTACTTAAGTCGTCTCTGTCTTTGACTTTAACCTTTGAGATGACCTCAACCTTTCCTTTATTCTCCTCATGCATCTTTAAGCTCAGGCTATTGTAATCCATTTGTATAACTCCTTTATTCATTGATTATTATATCTGAAGCCATCTTCTATATGGCTGCATATATTCTGGTTTTTGTGAATATATTATATAGATATAATAACATAAATTGCTGGCATATAACAGCAATTAATACCACAAAATAATATGGAGGATTTCAATGAATCAGTCTGTTAAACACAACTTTTTTATCTGGAGTGTTTTCTCTTCCATCTGTATTGTGATACTTGGAAGCGGCTGGCATTTTCTATATGTCATCTTAGAGAAAAGTAATCTGGTCGCCTGGTGCACACCGATCAATGAAAGTATCTGGGAGCATCTGAAGCTTACCCTGTATCCGGTGCTCATCGTTATGCTGATCCTTTATGGTCTGCATTTTATTCCCTGTGGACCTTCGATCCATAAAGTGATCCTGATGATCTCAGCCAGCGTCTGCATCTCAGATCTGATCATTGTCAGCATCTATTATGTGTTCTCCGGCGGATTCGGACTTACCGGAATGTCTATCGACCTTACAGCCTATGGCATCGGTATTCTGGCAGGACAGCTTCTAAGTGTGATTCACCTGCTTTCGCTCCACCAGATTCCAAAATGGATATATAGTATCGGTTATATTCTTCTGATCGGACTTATCCTTATCACCGCTGTTTTCTCTTATAATGCACCGAATCTCCCGATCTTTATCCCACCGACTAAATAAAGAATATTTTACTTGCTGCTTGCCTTTACTCTGTAGATTGCTTTCTGGAATGCAATAATATTATTCATGCCATATTTCTTAACACTCAGTCTGATACGACCACCTGCATATTCGACCAACAGCCATTTCTGGATCAGTACAAGGAATAATATTACCATTACGATAGCAACTATACTACCACAGACAATAGCAGTGGAATCATCTGACTGAATCGATGTTATAAGTGTTCCTATAAAGATCAATGCTGCCCAGATTAATAAGGAATACGGTTTATTATCTGTAATCTTTGTTCCGGTAATATCATCTGTATTTATGATCTCTCTGGTCGAGATCCTGTTGATCAATCCTTCACGATGATTATAATACAGGCGCTTGTCTGTCAGAACTGCCTGCTCATTCCGAAGGCCTTCTCCAGATAACAGATTCAATACAAGTCCATTGCTCAGAGTTGCAACCGGCTTCTCATCCTTTTCTACAAATACCTCATCAAAAACATCCCCGGAAACCTGGTTGTCATAATAATTATTATTTGCACCAGTCGGCTGCTGTGTTGCCTGTGTATAGTAGTTTGCGTTATACGGATTTGCCTGTGCATTGTTGTAATATGCATTCTGATAATACGCATTATTGTATGCGCTATTCTGTGCATTTGCATCATACGTTCCCTGGGCATCTGCTCCATATGTATAATTCTGCGTCTGCTGTGTACTATACATATTCTGTGATGCTGTCGTATTCTGCTGCATCTGGCTCGATGCTGTGTTCTGTGCCTGTCCGGACGTATCCGGAACATTATTGTTCTCGTTTATAGCCATTTTCTCTCATTCTCTTTTCTTCTTTATTGCGTTAAATATTCCTATACCAGTAATTTAACATTCTATCATTTAATATAGTATTTTGTTCCTTTAAAATCAAGAAATAGAATTGTCTGTCGGTAGATTTTTCACCACATACAAAAACCCAGATGCATAAGCACCTGGGCTTTTGTATGTATTTAATTTTAGATTATTGTCGAAGTATTCTGTAAATATTCGAGGTTTCCACACCCGCCATATAAAACGCCATTTTATATAAAATCTATAAATAAATTCTACTGAAGGATGAGCAATTATGTATGCTCCCGATGCAACTGCATCATTCAAATCTTAGATGTATGGTACAATATTTCAAAAGATGTGAAATGTTATACCGCAATGGTACATATTATATAAACTCCTGCTTATAACGAATCTAAACAAGTGGCATCTGTAACAGTCACTGCCTGAACAGATACTATGTTGTACCAATCCTTCCAACAATTTCTAAGCGTCTATGTGATATAGCCTAATGCCCTTGAAACACTATCTATATCTTGTTTTTTGAACAATCCTAGCAGAACATAACCGGTAATCTAATACCTACGTCCCGATACTTCAATCTATGCCGAACCGGCATCTGTGTGGGGACTTATTTCAAGTTATATCGATAAGGCATCCCGTGTGGAAACAACTTCCCAATCATGTATGCTGCTACGATAAAACTGTTCTTCAATTGTATCCAACGGAATCTCCTCCTTCCTTGAACTTCTGGAAAACACCTTTTACTTTTGACCAGTTTCCGTGTACCGGACCTCGATCTGTTTATCCAGGTGGCATCTGTTTGATGACCGTTCTTTAATGTATCTTTATTATATGTGATAATACCCATTTTGTCAACATTATTTTTTGACAATTTAATCATTTTATTGTATTTATTTTGTCTTTTTGTATTTAAATGCTATGTTGTAGTATTAATTGTATATATTTTTTAAACAATTATAATTCCATAAAAATTAAGTTGACTTTTCCCCTGTGCAGTGCTAGACTTTTAGAAAAATCAAAGGCTATGACAGGAAGGAGTACTTAAGCAAGTGTTACTTCAGAGAGCAGGCGGCTGGTGTGAGCCTGTAGAACATCTTAAGGAAGCAGTCCCCGAGCTGTGATTGCGAAATAGGTTTTAGATTAGCAGTCAACGGAAGGTTCCACGTTACAGGAACAACGGTTAAGAGATCTGGCCGTACAGAGTGCAGGAAGTTTTTCCTGAAGTTAGGTGGTAACACGGACTATAAAAATAATAAGTTCGCCCTAAGCAAAATTTATTTGCTTGGGCTTTTTTATTGTCATCTTATAAAGTCCGGCAGATTCCCATAACAACAGTTTCCTGTACAAGAATGGATTCTTAAGGTTGCTTAACTTCCGGTTTTGGGAGCCGGATAAATTCTTATAAAGAGAGGTATATCGCATGAGAACATACGAAAAATCAACGAAACTCGATAACGTTTGTTATGACATAAGAGGTCCTGTTATGGACGAAGCAAACCGCATGCAGGCAGCGGGCATTGATGTTCTGAAACTGAATATCGGAAACCCTGCACCATTTGGTTTTCACGCACCGGATGAAGTCATCAAAGACATGTCTTACAATCTGAGAGACACCGAAGGATATTCCGATTCCAAGGGTTTATTCTCCGCAAGAAAGGCTATCATGCAGTATTGCCAGTTAAAGCATATTCCAAATGTCGGAATTGACGATATCTATACCGGAAATGGTGTAAGTGAACTGATCACCATGTCTATGCAGGGACTTTTAAATAATGGAGATGAGATTCTGGTTCCTTCTCCTGATTACCCATTATGGACAGCTTCTGTCACACTGGCAGGCGGTACTGCTGTTCACTATATTTGTGATGAACAGAGTGACTGGTATCCGGATATCGATGATATGAGAAGTAAGATCACTCCAAATACAAAGGGTATCGTCGTGATCAATCCAAATAACCCAACAGGTGCCTTATATCCAAAGGAGATTCTGGAACAGATTGTTGATCTTGCAAGAGAATTCGATTTGATCCTGTTTGCAGATGAAATCTACGACAGACTGGTTATGGATGGCAGAAAGCATGTTGCACTCGCATCTCTGGCACCGGATGTGTTCACGATCAGCTTCAACGGTCTGTCCAAATCCCATCGTGTAGCCGGTTACCGTATCGGCTGGATGTGTCTATGCGGCAGAAAGGATCATGTAAAAGGCTACATCGAAGGTCTGAATCTTCTGTCTTCAATGCGTCTTTGTTCAAATGTTCCTGCACAGAGTATCGTTCAGACTTCTCTGGGCGGTTATCAGAGTGCCGATGAACTCCTGCTTCCGGGCGGACGAATCTACGAACAGCGTGAATATATCTACAATGCCCTCTGTGACATTCCCGGTGTATCCGTTGTGAAACCAAAAGCTTCTTTCTACATATTCCCGAAACTGGATCAGGAGAAGTTCCATATCAAGGATGATGAGAAGTTTGCCCTTGATCTTCTCCGTGAGAAGAAGATCCTGATCACCTGTGGTACCGGCTTCAACTGTACAGACCCGGATCATTTCCGTATCGTATATCTGCCAAATATCGTGCAGCTTAAAACCGCTATGGGAAGAATTGCTGATTTCTTAAGCTACTACCACCAGTAAACCTATTCGAACGCAAGTGTTTTGCGTAAATGCAGAAAAAGCTTACAGACTATAATATACATGGGGCTATTGTAAAACAATTCTAACATTTTGGTTCTATACCTGCTTTTGGGGTTATAGATCTGTTTGACAATCATATCAGAACAAATGCCGAACATACCTTTGTGTAGCAAACCTATTCGAACGCCGGTTCTTAACGAACTGCTTAAGCAGTGAGTTTAGCACCGCTGCGTGAGAATCGAACGCAAGTGTTTTGCGTAACAAATGGTATGTTCGGCATTTGTTTGTACGGTATAACACCTTATATAAAGTCGAAGGTTGCCTGCTGGTAGGTGATGTCCTGATATTCCAGTTCCTCCTGCGAGGTCTTGCTGGTGTAATCGACAACAACCGTCTGCTGGCGGTTACCGACCATCTGCTGACCAAGAACGTAGTTCACATCAAATTTGCCGGTGATCGCCGGAGTTGCGCCACGGGCAGGAACGATCAACTGCACATGATTAGCTGCAAGCATGGCAAAGATCGGCTCCCAGATATATACATCCTTTGCCGCGCCAAATGGGTTATCAATAAAGATTGTCTTTGTAGAGATCTCACCCTCCGCACCATAAGAATACATACCTGCAATATAATTGATGATCGCAACCAGGAACTGAATGTAGATACCCTGTGACTGTCCGGTACTACCAACCGCTTCTTCATAACGAAGATACCGGCTCTGCTCCTTGATACGCTCTCTCTTATATAGTTTCAGCTTGATCGCATTCATGTCTGTGACCATTACGCCAAATAACCGCTTCAATGCAAGACAGTCACGGATATAACGGACACGCTTCCTCTCATCCTCATAGGCATCTGCGCCCTTTACGATATCGTCAATATAATCAGACATGCGCTGTGCAAGGAATTCTTCTTTCACATATGGGATCGTCAGATCAACCATACGGATGACTTCTTCTCCAACAGTGATCTTCGATAATTTTGGAAGCTTCTCAAGCTCGGTCTTTACATCCATACAACGCTGTAAACACTGACTGCAAAAATTCTCCTTGATCGCAACCATATCTTCGATTCCCTTTTCCACTCTTTCCTTTTCCAGATCGATATAGGAAATGATCTGTAACAGGCTTTCAAGTAACGCCTTTGCATCATAGTAGTTTTCAGGTATGATGACATCTCTGCGGATCGTTTCTGCCATCTCGAATACACCCATTTCACTGAGTGCTTCCGCTGTCTGTCCCTTGAACCGCATCAGTTCATTTCTTGTCTTTTCCAAATTCTTGCGGCTTCTGTCATATCGTAACAAACTGGTCTCAAATGCCTGTCGCAGCTCCTCTTTTCCGGCTTCTAACAGCTTACCATTTTCCACATTGATGTCATTTGTATCTACGATACGTTTTACATCTTTATAAAGCTCGATCATATAGCCCTGCTCTTTGTTACAAGTCTCATATTCCTCTGCGGTCTTCTTATAACTCTGTTCCAGCTCGGCAAGGATCTGATCGCCCTGTGCGATCGCCTGCTCTGCTTCACTTAGAGAAATCTGTTCTTCTGCATATGCATCTTCACCATAAATCTTTTTCAGACTGGCAACCGCATATTCGATATTTCCTTCCAATCTGCCGGAAGCCTTTGATACATTCTTCAGTTCTTCCGCCATGGATGCTGATACCAGTTCCAGACGCATCAATTCATCAGAAAGTGCCTGTAACTGCTGTTCAGATGTGGCAAATAACTGTGTCTGTGCTTCCAGATCCGAGAGTTTCACGCCACGCTTCTCGATCGTATGCAGGATACGATCCATTGACTGTGACAATGCCTGAACCAACTTCTTCTTATCCTCTACATCCGGTGCATTTTTATTTGCTACTGCATACATCGCCATAAATTCTGTCTCCAGCACTTCATCAGAGATCGTAAGGATCTCGATATCCCGTCTGGATACATCTTCCGTTTCCTGTCCAAGTGCCACCTGAATCTTCTGTTTTGGATCCAGTGACACATCTACTTTTCCATCCTCCGGGTAATAAGGTTTAAAATAATTCTGCCATTTATCCTGTATATCCTGAATACTGTTTGCGATCGCAAGCATCCGTGCCTCCGTCTCGCTCACAGTTGTATTCCATCTGACTGCATCCCGCTTCAGTTTCTCGATCTGTCCGGTGATCCGCTGTTCTTTCTGAACATTCTCCGTATAACGGGATTCTTCCTCAACTGCCAGATCAGAAAGCTCCTTAATACGAAGCAGGATTGATTTGTCTTCCTCCAGCTCATGCAGCTTTTCTTTTACGGATGCCTCATCTTCTTTCTGCTGGGTGATCCGGCTTGTCCGTTCTGTTATACGATCCTGAAGCTCACGGACCTCATCCTTTTTATTTAACAGATCCTGATTCAACTTTCGTTCGATATCTGCCGCATCCAGGTGCCTCTCATCTGCCAGATGACTGACAAATGCCAGATCTTCCCGGTAGGTTGCAAGCTTCTCATCAATCAGGGATATCTCATCCTCAAGGCCACGAATCTGGATCGTCAGTTCTTCTTTTAACGATTTCAGAATCTCATCGTCTGTGAAATATTCGCCTTTTCTGCAGACCATAACGGCATTTTCGTTTAAGGTAACTGCCTTTTCAGACAGGTCATCCATATCGTAGATCAAAACCATTTCATTGTCTGTCTGAATCGAATCCAGATTGATATCCTCTGCAATATCAGCAAAATTCTTCACAACTACTCCATACGGAAGTGCTCTGTTTTTCTTCAAGATCTCCGACCGCTGCTCCGACTTAAGTGCTGCCAGATAATCAGCTCCGTGCATCGCCATATGTCCATGTCTGGTCACGATATAATCAATAACTGCCGATGCTCCTGCACTCGGTCCGAATAAACGTCCGGATTCCAGATATTTGCGTCTTTCGAGCAAACGGTCAATCTCCTGTTTTCTGGTGATCGTCTCGGTCAGCGTTCCTGTGATCCTTGCATTGATCGCATCTATGATTTCTTCTGCTTTCTCTACACTATATACCGCCATAATGCTTTCTAACTTCTTAGCTGCCTGACGATATTCCTCTGCATCCAGATGGCTTGTCTCATATTCTTTTTCCAGTGTTCCCAGACTGTTTTCCGCAAGTGACAACCGGTAACGGTCTTCAAATACCTGCTCCTGATCTTCCCGTATGCTCTCTGCAAGTGCCTGTAAGGATGCCTCAAATTCTGCTGCCTTTTCTTCGGATGCTTCGATCACGTTTGCCGCATCCGACACAACAAGCAGGGCAACCTGTGAGGTCAGTTCGGATATCTTGTTATTTAAGGACTGTAATTTGTCCGAAGCCGCTTTCCGATTATCCCCGGATACAGCCAGCTCGATCTCGCCCTCTTTGATACATTTCATGCAGTAATCAGCCTCTTTCACTGCATACTCATGCGACTGTTCGACCTCTTCCTTTGCCAGAAGAAGCTCTTTCAAACGCGCATCATCCCGAAGCTTTCTGTTATAGGCATAGGCCGTCATTTTCTCACGGTCTGCCCCGGTATTCTGTAAGATATGATCGATGATCTTCTGATTCTCGGATAACTGTTTTCTGTCTTCCAGATAACCCAGATAATCATTGATACTTTCTTTCATATTCATATCCTGCTTTAATGCCGATACCTGTCGTTCATTTTCAGCAAGATTTGCATTTAACTGTTCTGACTTATCCCTGAGCTCCTGCAGACGGAAACCATCTCTGGTGATCTTCAGATTCTCCAACCGCTTCTTCTGGCTTTCCTTCTGTTCAAATGCAGTCTGTTTTGCCACAAGCAATTCTTCCAGATGTTCATTTTCTCTCGATGTCAGTTCTTTTCCCGTCACATAGATATCCGCAAGCTGCCTTGTGATATCTTCGTGTGCCTCGTACTGGTTAATACAGGAATTGACCTTTGCCTGCAAGACATTGATCAGCTCGATCTGATGATCGAAGTTCGCAATATCCCGTTTCTTCTGTGCCAGCACGTTCAATTTATCCTTAATATCAAGCAGCGTTTCTGCCATCGTGCTCTCATCCCCATCCCTACCGGTACGGGTCAGAAATGCTTTCTCTATGATCTCCTCGATCAGCAGATCTTCTACTACTTTTCTGGTCGTCTTATAATTCGTCTCAAAATAAGTACGGACATGACCCTCTGTCTTATTGATTCCACGGATGATCTCCCAGTGGCTCTCATGCAGACCATATTCGCTGATGAACCGCTGGTACTCCCCTTTCCGCTCAAATAAGCGCACTTCAAGGCTCATATCCTTATGTCCAAGCTCCTTAATGTAGGATTTTAGACCACTGTATGTAATTCTTTCATTACCATTTGACAATGGAAGATTAATGATATCGTTCTTATTATAATCCCGATAGAAAATGCAGTAATTGAAATACTCGATCGCCGCCGTCTGTCCGTCCTGCGATGCTCCCTCGTCGGATTCCTTTGCTTTCCTGGCACAGAAGCCGGTCGTCATGTAGCGGTATCCATCCTTGATATCCGCGTCGTCTAATTTCCATTCGATCAGGGAATGAATAGTCGTATTGCCGCCACCATTCCGGAATAATTTCTCGATCGGCTGCTTATCATCTAACGTACAATTCGGTATCAGATTCTGAAGCAGAAGAAGCATCAGCACACTCTTTCCTCCACCGTTTGCAAGGTCATAAAGCGTGTTCTTGCCATACATACGCATCGAAAAATCATCGTACTGCTGTGTACCAAAATTGTATTTTACATTATTTACTCGTATTCGGTTAATGCACGGCATCCTCTTCACCTCCAAGCAGCTGATACAGACGTCCCCTGTATTCTTCAAAATAATTCTCACATAACGCCTTGAACCGATCGGTCGGATAGTAGCGTTCTTCATTCTCAACAAATAATTTCTGGCTGACCATAAAGTTAAATGTCAGCTTCACATAACCGGATTTGGATGCCTTTGACGCCTTCGTCTTTTCTCCGTCATAGACTGCATGACTGACCGCCGGAAGCTCATCCCACAGCAGCCCAACCGCTTTAAAGCTCTCTGCCCCGACATCCTCTGCGGAAAATACAGACAACCGCTTCGTCACATCTGCCAGATATTTGTCCGCCTCTTCGATCACCTTTTCCGGCTTGATAAATTCACGGAACTGATAGCTTCCGGAATCTTTATAAAAATACAGCAGGATCACATACATGAGGAAATAGCACAGGAACAATTCTTTATTCAGCCGCAGTCCAAGTATGCGCTTCATATCGTCATTTGTATAACCAAATACCCGGTTGCCTTCACCCGGAGTGATATAAAGTGCTTCGTTGTATTCGTAAATACTCAGATTCAGTTTCTTTAACAGATTGCCTACAATCTCGTAGACCTCTGCATTTCCATAATAATCTTCGTACAGAGCACTGTTTTCTCTGCTTGCTTTCGCGATCGTTTTGCCCTGTATCAGTCTGGCGTAGATCTCAATCGCCTTATCCAAATTTCTGCTGTCCATCTTTTTTCCTCACATGTATTTTTATTGCAATTCAAATATTATGTTCGTAACATACATATCTGCTCCAACCGGGATCTCCTCAGTGCTGTCAAAGGTCAGCGTGAAGCGCATATCTTTGTATGGATCAAATGAGATATCCGGAGCATAAGCATCTTCCGAATAAATATCCGGTACGCTTACGGTTGAAATGCTGTCGGCTGTAGCCTGTGGTATCTGCTGCTCTCCGATGCTGTCCCGCACCTTCTGATATTCCCGAATACTGTCAACTACCAGCTTTTCAAGCATGGTATCCTGCTTCTTTAACATCCGGCTGATATCATATTCCTTCTTCTGTGCCAGATGAGTAAGGAATGCGTAATAATCGGCATTCTCATAGATTTCTTTTCCAAATCGTATCTCTAGGAATCCGTTGAATTCTTTCAGGCTGAGCTTCTTCCAGCGGGCAAGCACATCCATCAGTTCAAAGAATAACTTGCCATAGTTTCTGCCGGAGCGTTCTTCTTCAATCTCGTCCTCGTAACGGAAGTTCGCATTTACATCTTCTTTCTTTGCTGTCACCATCTTCGCCTCATCCTCTGATTTGAGCGTAAGAAGATTGTCGATCGATGTCATCGAGAACGACTTCGTGATCGCCGGTGCAAATAAAGGAGCAAGAATCATGCCCATCTTATCCGGCCGATCCTCCCTGATCATCTTCTGTAATTCTTTTTCAAAGTCAAATACCGGACGCAGACGCTTTAACTTCGCCTTCTGAATGATGTTGTCCGATATATTCTGTAATTCCATGGTGCTGTTGATCAGATTTCCATGCTTTAATATGGTCTTCTTCAATTCCAGCTCCAACTGACTGATCTCATCCAACAACGTAGAACCTTTTGCCAGATGGTCAAAGTTCGCTTTCGCAACTGCCTTATCGACCAGTGCCTTGTTCTTCGCAAATAATTTCTGTTCCTCGGAAAACCATTTGCCAACCGTCTTCATATATTTCTCATAAGCTTCTGCCCCGGCAAATACATCGTAAGAAAGCAGATCTACGATATCGTCTTTTTCTCTTACAAGCCGGTTCACTTCGCTGTTGATCCGCTTGACAACCTCGATACCTCCCTTGAAATTCTCTCCGGTGATCATCTTCTCAAGCAAAACCTGTTCTACATTGATCTTGCTCTCGTCCTTGATCTCCTTGGTATCAAGATAGAATTCTATCCCATCCGCAGTTATGTAATAGAGCACTTTTCCATCCGTGATCCGGCTGTCGATCAGTCTGACACGCCCGGTCTTCTTCTGCTTCTTACCCGGATCGTAAAATGTAAATTCAAATGCTTTTCCATCATTTCTGATCTTGTCAAATATATATAAGATCAGGTCTGCCATATCCTCGTCCTCGATCTCAATATCGAAATCACGGATCAGTAGCTCTTTTATAAATGCTTCACACTGGGGATATGTGATGTCCCTCTCGTTGAAGTTGTTTTCCTCAATAAAAAAACGCAGTACCGCCATGGTGATATATCCCATATCCAGACTGTTATATCGTCCATCCTTGTACTGTGTAAATGCAGTTTCCGATAACACAAAAAACGGGTAGTATTTTCTTAAGTTATACATTCTCGCATTATGTTCTTCGATTATGTCATTGATCATCACGTACTGCTTTGCCACTGTTTCTACTCCCTGTTTTGTGTGCTTTATTTTCTGTTTTTCTTAAAAAATCACGGACACATAACATGCCCGTGATTTTTCAATACCTATTCGCCCATCATCTGTTTAAAAAATAATTACCTGAATCAGTCCTGCTTTGCAAGATTTTCTTTGTCTACTTTGTAAACCATAAGACGAAGAAGATAATATGGCATTCTTCTATTTCCAAGTTCCCAGTCCTGTACAGTTCTATACGGTATCTCGAAATACTCAGCAAATTCGCGTCTGTTCATTCCTGTAGACTTTCTTAATTCTAATAATTCTTCACCTGATGTCATAGTCTGTGTCCCTCCTGTATCATTCCTATGTGCATTCTTTCTGAAAAAAAAAGAATGCTTTCATTCAATATTATTTCAAAATTCAGCACAAAATAAATTCTACAAGAATCCAACCCTAACCTCATGTATATTCTACAATATAACAGTCGGCATGACAATAGAATTTGTTAACACATTAAAAAATTTTTTTATATGCGTGTCCTTCTCGATTTGATATTTAATGCATTTTGTCCATTGACTTTATGATATAACCGGAAAATAATGAAATTAATTTTTTATATTATACATTGATATGCATGGGATACCTTTAACATTACCAATCAGGGGACGCTTCCGCTCGTTTCGGTCTGCAACGGTACTAAGATGCCGCTAATGCGCCATCTAAGGACCGGCGACCTCAAATGCCCCTGCATTGGTAAGTTAAGATATCCCAACGCATAATTCACACAATATAAAAAAATTAATTTCATTATTACACAGGGGGTGTTATGTATGTTGAATAATCGAATTATGAAGGAAAAGCCATCGAACGAGGAAATGAATACACGGTTAAAGGCTTTGCAGAAAAAGCTGGTGGCGCAGACGCTGGCTGTCCGGGAACACAAGCTTCCGGTCATCGTTCTGGTAGAAGGCTGGGGTACTTCCGGCAAAGGCAGTCTGGTCGGACGGATCATCAACAATATCGATCCACGTTTTTACCGGGTTGCATCGCTGGAAAAGGTCAGAGAAGAGGACAGACGGAAACCATTTCTCTGGCGATTTGTAAAAGAGATACCGGAAGCCGGCAATTTTGTCTTTATGGATTCCGGCTGGATGGATCAGCTTACGCGTGAATACGCACACAAAGAATTGTCAAAAAAAGACTACGAGCTTCGAATTGCCAATGTTCGGAGATTTGAACGACAGCTGACCGATAACGGCTATCTGGTTGTCAAATTCTTCCTGAACATCTCGAAAAAAGAACAGAAGAAACGGATCCGGACGCTTGCCGATGATCCTGCAACCAAATGGAGAGTGACCGATACCGACCTGGCACAGAACAAACATTATGACAAATACATGGACATCTTTGACAAATTCTTAGATGCTACCGATTCTTCCCGCGCGCCATGGTATATCATCGATGGCTGCTCCAAGAAATGGGCAGAGCTTCAGGTTCTGGAAATCCTGACCGAGGGAATCGATGTTGCCCTACAGAATCATTCACTGGCAGTTCCGATCCCGCAGAATGTATTCCCTCTTATGGACATGCCGAAGCTGTCAGATATCTCTTTACAGGACAAGACGGTATCTGATGAAGAATATTCCAAACGTCTGAAAGAATTACAGGGAAAACTTCGAGAGCTGCACAACAGCATTTACCACAAAAAGATTCCTGTCATCATTGCATACGAAGGTTGGGATGCTGCCGGAAAAGGCGGCAATATCAAGCGTGTAACAGAAGCATTAGATCCTCGCGGTTACGAAGTATTTCCGATCGCAAGTCCTCTTCCGTATGAAAAATCCCGACATTTCCTCTGGCGTTTCTTCACCAGGCTTCCACGCTCCGGTCATGTAGCCATCTTCGACCGAACCTGGTATGGCAGAGTCATGGTAGAACGGATCGAAGGATTTTGCAGTGAAAATGACTGGAAACGTGCTTACAACGAAATCAACGAATTTGAAAAAGAACTGTATGACTGGGGTGCTGTGATCATCAAATTCTGGATACAGATCGATAAAGACACCCAGCTTGAACGATTCACGCTGCGTCAGAATACACCGGAAAAACAATGGAAGATCACAGATGAGGACTGGCGGAACCGTGAAAAATGGGATCAATACGAAACAGCCGTCAATGAAATGCTGCAAAAAACAAGCACCACCTATGCTCCATGGCACATCATCGAATCAGTCGATAAAAAATATGCCCGGTTAAAAACCCTGGAGATCATAGTTGATGCTATAGAAAAAGCTATATCTTAATGAATCTTTGTCTTCTGGTAGTCGATCATGACATCATAGATCCGTTCACAGTTGTCATGGTCGTCAAACCGGAAGAAATCATCGGCACGTCTGCGGTACTCCGGTTTCATCTCGCAGTTATTCTGCATATAAGAAATCAGAACATCGATCAATTCGTCGTTGTCCTCGCAGATCTCGCCAAATCCCATCGTATCATAGTGGAAGGTTCCTTCCTCATAATGCTTCGGTATATCGTGATGGTGCAGGTAGACCACCGGCTTACGCATATAAGCGAAATCAAACTGAACGCCGGAGAAATCTGAAACCATCAGACTGGATTCCCGGAACACCTTCTCATAATTGACACCGGAATGTCCATGAACGGCAACCGCCGGAATGATCTCCACCGAAGGATTCTTATCAAAATCATCGATCTGCGGGCTGACGATCGGATGAAGTACATAGACGATCTTATAATTATATTTCTTTGCCGCAGCGATCAGACGCTCATCATTAATAAGGCTGTTATATACCTGATAATAGGTTGTCTCCTTAAAAAGTGGATTGTAGTCACGGCTCACACCCTCATTCTTTGTAACCGGAACTGCTGCCTGCATCCGCCAGGTCGGGGATAACAGGATCTGCCGTTTATCTTCATTTATAAGTCCATCATAACGCGGTACTCCGGTCAGCTTCAATGCATCATAACCCTCATAGCCGTAGATCGGCTTCGACAGATTTTCAATCTCATATTTAGATGCACAGAAATACAACCGTGTATTATCTCTCAACCGGTTCTGCGCAACTGCAATCTTCTGGATAGACATACCATGCTGGACACAGGCTACATGGAAGTTCATCAGATCACGGATCAGTGCCGAATTGATCGTACCGAAATCATTAAATGCGTAGACGGTAGAGTTTGACACGATCACCATATCCGCATACAAAAATGCATACCGGTGCTTGATGCTTCTCCGTTTGACCGGCTTCATACCTTCGCGTTCCAGACGTGCATAATCTTCCGATGCCCCATCTGCCAGATAATAGCATTTGATGCCATCCTTCTTGCTTCTTGCATATTTGTACATGTATTCTGCGGAGTCCCCCGCCTTATATATCTTATCAAAAAAGAGCCAGATCGGACGATGCTTTAAAACCGGCTTTGCCTTTAAGAACGCCCGGACAATGATAAACTTAATAACCTTCTTCTGTCCGGTTGCAAACATATCCCGCCATAACGTCAGTTCTCTGCCTGCGATCTTCCCATGCTTTACCGGATCAACCTTCATGATATTGGCTTCTGTCTTATACATATACAGCTTCTTATTGATCTTCCAGTAGCTGTGACGGAAACGGTCGCACAAACGGCTGAAATGAGAATCGAATTCCAGAGTGACCGGAAGATCCTCTACCGACATTCCCATCGTTTCACCATTTTCAAAGACATCCGCCCGGACTCTTGTTACATAAGCCAGTTCTGTTTCCTGTCCATATGGAAGCTCCACCCGGATCGTAAATGCCCGAAGCTTGAAGATCGACATACCAAATGCTTTTGTATGTGCATACCGCTCATTATATTCTGCCGGATAGAAGCGGTCACCGACCAGAACACCAAACTCTGCTCCATTCATCAAAAGAATAGGCGATAACCGTCCTTCAATCGTAAGCTCTGTGTGATCCTCCATATCTTTATTGTCCATAAACTGAATGTCCGCCGTCGGCTTCGTAAGCTCTCCAATCTGGATATCATTATAGCTGTAGCAGCCATCTGCAAAATCAAATTCCAGACCGGTGTCCTTATACTTTAAGATCAGCAATACCCATACCAGACAGTCTTCATTCTTCATATCCACATGGTATCCCTGATTCTCACAAATGATCGAATCATCTATATAAGAGAGCACTTCCCCAAGCCTCCACAAAAAAGCCTCGCCGTCGGTCTCTTCAAATAAATGCTTGTTCAGGTTATCGAGATTTGCCTGGATCATATATTTTACAATGAACAGTGCATGCTGCATAACAAGCATCTGCAGGGTTTCCTGATGGATGGACATTTCCTTTAACCATTCGATCAACTGATCAACGGTATCCTTATACCATGCCCGGTCATAGATTCCTTCAAAAAAGGTCTTATCCCCTTCAAAGCTGTTTTTCAAAGTATAGTCAACACCATCGATATAATAGAGCTTCTCATCCAGACAGGCTCTTGCCTGAACCGCAAACAGCCATTTTAATACCGGAAATGATCCCTTTACCAGAACGTCCTCCAATGTATGCGCAGGGCTTCCGAATGTCACATTTGCATCCTGTCCGGCATTCTGTATTCCGGCAGAACTACTCTGTATTCCGGCATCTGCGATCTCCATCAACTGATTTAACAGGCTTCCCTTAAACACCATACCGAATGGTGTAAATCCGTGCAGGAATCTTAAAATCTCCGTAGAGATCACACCATTTGTAAGCTGCTCATAGACACCATGAAATTTCTGATCTCTGTCCAGCTTCTGCGCAAGCCAAGGCGCATGCTTTCCTTTCTCGCGATATGCGGAAAACGGTGCATACATGATTCCCTTCTTGCCGTTCCTACTCGGTCCGTATTTCTTCGGCAACAGAAAGATATCTCCGTTCCTGTGGTCATCAACAAAGGTCACGATACGCGCAAAATCCTCATCTGAAAGGATATCGCCCTCTTCCATCAAAAGGAACATCCCCTGCTCATCAAATTTTCCATGTATACTGAAGCTGTCCGCTCCGACTACGATCCTGTTTACCAACTGCCACGTCCTCCTGTTTTCTTTATCTCAGACTTTCCTGTAATGCAAATAACTGCTGCTACCATAGAACAGATCGTCCCCTGCAGAAGCAGTTTCTGCTTATTTCTTCCAATCTTTATCTTGTATACTCCATGCTCTTCATCATGCGGGTATACATTTCCTCCAGACCGATCACCGGCTTCCAGCCAAGTGCCTGAAGTTTATCTGAATTCAAGCGCATATTTACATCCGGTGCATAGCCAAATGTCATGGCGCTTTCCGGTATGTCAAATACAACCTTGATCTCATTATTTGCCAGTTTCTCTGCAACCATCTTTGCCATATCTCCGATCGTGATATGTGCTTCCGGATGCGCTACGGTATAGGCTTCACCATCATTTCCCTTTACAAGAAGGAGCAGAATACCCATAACGGCATCTCTGGTATAGCAGTAGTTACCAACGGATTTTCCGGCTGTGTGCAGAACAATATCCGTCTTATTCATAGCAGCCTTTGCGAACTGTGCAAATACACGATTCTCTTCATAGCTGATACCTGCGCCAAATGTCTGTGACAGTCTTGCAATACGAACCGGCAGCTTATACTCACTTGCGTAAGAAGAACACATACATTCGCAGAGACGTTTGCCCTCCGGATAACAGCTTCTTGGATTGTGAATATCAATGTATCCCAGATCATCTTCTTTTACATATGGCTTTTCAGGATCCGGTGCACCAAATGCTTCCATCGATGATATATATACAACACCCTCGGACTGCTTCTCCTTACCAAGGTCTAACATATTCTTTGTACCATTTACCGCAGTCATGATCGTCTCCACCGGATAGTCCACAAAGAACTTGGATGCTGTAGGGCTTGCTGCATGTATGATGTAGTTGATCTGTACTTCCGAGATCTTCTTGCCATTTGACAGGGTTACAGTCTCATCGGTAACCGGATTTCCAACATCGCCGATCACATACACCAGCTTATCCTTTGCAAATTCATCATAGATCTTGTCTGCCTTTTCTGCATTTCTGACAAATGCATAGATCGTGATATCAGCATTCTTAACCTCGTTCATCTTAAGCAGTGCCTTTACGATCTGTGAACCAACCAGTCCGGTTGCTCCTGTGATCAGGATGGATTTGCCGTATAATTTCTCATAATCTCCACCTGCATTTGCAATATACAACAGGTCCTCTTCTAAAATCTTATCTTTCATTTTTATTTCCTCCTGAATGATTTTTATTTATTTTCGTCTTGATATGGAAAACACTTGTACTATTCATGTTGTCCACCGTTTACTCTGTTCCTTATACAAATATCTATATGCTTACTCTACCTGATACATTTTGATAATGTGAGCTTTCCGGTCTTCTTCTGGCGGAAGCTTCATATAGTCGCCGTAAAGGGATGTCAGGTAATAGTCTGTACAACCCGGTGCGATCAGCTCTCTGCCGCCAAATGTCACCTTTGTTGGTTTTACATATTCTTCCCTTGGCATCTTCTCCTGCGGGCCGTAGCCACAGGCAATGCCGCCAACATATTTGCATGATTCAAAATCATATTGTGTACATAACCGGATCAGCTTCTTCACTGTCCGCTTCTTGCCCCATATCAAATGCGCAAATGGTTTCAGGATCGGCTTCACGATCTTCTTGACCAGATTACCGCCCCGGCCGGTCTTCATCTTCAGATATTGGATGATGCGGCGATACCAATGTGCCTTTTTATAGATCCGTTCAATCTCGGCATCATCATCCGGTAGTCCGTCCATCGGGAAAATATCCATCCATAGATAAATGTCGTATTTGTCTTTCGTATAATATTTGTCCAGCCTTGTCCTCGTATCCGCAAGCTTCGTATATGGCTCATCCAGATTGCCAAGGCTTGTTGACAGGAACTTATGCTCCGGCAGAAACGGCTGCTCTTTGATCACTTCCTGTAATCTCTCATAATCCGGTCGTGGCATCAGAATGTCGATATCATCATCCCACGGAATAAAATCCTGATGTCTGACTGCTCCAAGCAGCGTGCCGCCGCACAGATAATACCGCAGCCCATGCTTCTCACACAGATCATGGAACATGAACACCATTGTTTTCTCACGCTCATGGATATCCTCAAGCGTCAATAATTTTCTCACGTTTTCGTCTCCTCTTTTATGGTATATGCCTGCATTTGCCTTCTATATACCCTTAATATCCTTATGAATACCCATTAAAAGTCTCCTTATAATATCAAAAGGGCCTCTGTCTGATCTCCCTTACAATGTCAGGAGCTCTTCCGGGCGGCTAATGATATATTCCGCGCCGGCTTTTTCAAATTCCTCACGGTTTCCATATCCATACAGAACACCGACCGTATCAATTCCGCAGGCATGTCCACCATCAATGTCAAACATCCGGTCACCGATCATCACGGCATCCTTTTCATGTATCTGTGTCTTAACCTCTGGCTTGGAATCGTCCATCATGACTGCCTCTTCCCGGTCTGCCTGTGGCATATCCGTACCTTCCGCATCGGCTTCCTTCAACCGCTTCAGGCACTCTGCGATCAGCACCTGCTTGTCCGAGCCGGTTCCATCCGGGTTGCTTCCTACCACAACATCAAAATACTTTGCAAGGTCGAATTTCTCAAGTATCTTTTCCGTCGGTGCTGTAGGCTTGGATGTCGCCACTCCAATCTTTGCGCCTCTTTCTTTTAAGGCTTTGAGTGTCTCTGGGATTCCACCATAGATAGATGTCTCATATAGACCTGTCACATTGTATCGTTCTCTGTACTTCGCTACCAGCCAGAGTGCCTGATCGTGGTCAACATGACATTTGGATGTAAAGGAATCGTACAACGATGGTCCGATAAATGTCTTTAACACTTTCTCCGATGGCTCCGGCAGTCCGGCTGCATCCAGAGCATAGCGGATGCAGTTGAGAATGCCCGGCTCGGACTGGCTTATTGTGCCGTCCAGGTCAAATAAATAGTATTTATACATAGTGTTGCCTTTCTGTCCGTTCAAAATTCACGCCACCATTGTAGCATAGATCCTTTTTTCTCTCAACAACATTGATGTAATCTTGGGTTATGGGGGGATAAACAGCAAAAATTACCGAAAGTTACATCCAGACATACCATTTGTTACATTGGCAGTCTTTTTCCTCTTTTTTCTGCTATGCTGTTCCTGTCGACAAAACAGGCGCCGGAAATCATGAGGAATAAAATCTATGTATAACCAAAATAATAATAACACCATCCACCAGCTCTTTCCTACTCGCACGGAACAGGAATGTCTCGCTGAGCTTCGGAAGCATCCGCGAAGCTACTTTGCTTATCAGAACATGTCGCCAGAATGGAAGAACCGCTTTCTGGGGTTTATGGAGGGTAAGAAAACTCTGCCTTTAACTTATGATCCATTTTTCAAGAAGCTGTTCAACCCGGACATCTATCCGGAACGGCTATCCAGTCTGATCAGCAGTATCATCGGCACAAAGGTAACAGTTCAGTGTATCCTGTCAAATGAAGACAGCATGCTGCCGTCCACCTCGCTCCTGCTTCTGGATATCCTTGTCCAGTTGGAAGATGGCTCGATCGCAAATGTCGAGATCCAGAAAATTCCATACGCTTTTCCGGGAGAACGTATGTCCTGCTACTCCTCCGATCTCATGCTGCGTCAGTATACAAGAGTGAAAAGCCTGAAAGGAAACGCCTTTACCTACAAGGATCTGAAAACGGTTTACACGATCGTGATATATGAAAAAAGTCCGGATGCATGTCTGACTGATGCATTATCCGATATCTACCTGCACCACGGCAGAACTGTTTTTGATACCGGAATCGAACTGAAGCTTTTACAGGAATTCTATGTGGTTGCCCTTGACGTTTTCTGTGAAAGTAAGTATGCTAAAGATATCAATGAACTTAATGCATGGCTGTCATTACTGACTGCACAGTCGGTCGACGACCTTGCTGCACTGGTATCTGACTATCCATGGATAGAAGCTATCTGCAAGGATATGTCTGAATATATGTATGATCCGGAGGAGGTGATCACCATGTTTTCAGAAGCACTTCGAATGTTAGATGAGAATACGGTTCACTATATGATCGATGAACTACAAAAGGAACGGGATGAAGCGGTAGCGGCTCTGTCTGAAAAGGACTCCGTGATATCCGAAAAAGATGCGGCTCTCTCTGAAAAGGACTCCCTAATATCCGAGAAAGACTCTCTGATATCCGAAAAGGATGCCGAGATTGCGGCTGTTCTTTCTGAGAAGAACGCAATGATTTCTGAGATCGCGGCTTTAAAAGCACAGCTTGCCGCCCTCAATAAATAAACTATTTTATAACAATAACACATAAAGTAAAAACGCCTGCTGGCTGTATCCATGGAATATACGATATTCCTTAGGTACAACCAGCAGGCGTTATTCTTTAAACACATCCTACCTGTTTCCTTCTATTTTATTATTTCAGCTTCCATGTCTTGACATATCTGATGAAGCTCTTTTTTCAGATTTTCTGTGTATGTTTCTGCCAGACTCTGTACATACTAGTGGCATAAAACTATGATTTGAGGGTTGTATATGAAACAATTTAAACCATATATTCCGGCAGATAAGGTGATGCCGGAGCTTACACCTACTTCTGTGATTCTAGGCATTATCCTGGCGATCGTGTTCGGCGGTGCAAATGCATATCTGGGCTTACGGGTCGGCATGACGGTATCCGCTTCCATCCCTGCTGCCGTTCTTTCTATGGGTATTGTGCGCATGATCATGCGCCGCGATTCAATTCTTGAAAATAATATGGTTCAGACGATCGGCTCTGCCGGAGAATCTCTGGCTGCCGGAGCTATCTTTACGCTGCCGACCCTGTTCATGTGGACAGATGAAAATCCCGATATAAAACCTCCATCTTTTCTGATGATTGCATTTGTCGCCATCTGTGGCGGACTGATCGGTGTTCTGTTCATGATCCCACTTCGTACCGCTCTGATCGTAGAAGAACATGGTACACTTCCATTTCCGGAAGGAACTGCCTGCGCTGAAGTACTGCTCGCCGGAGAAACCGGCGGTCACAAATCCATGCAGGTATTTTCCGGGCTTGGCATCTCTGCTGTCTATAAATTTATCGCTGATGGTCTGCATTTGTTTCCAAGTGAGATCACATGGACGATTTCCTCTTATAAAGGATCGGGCTTCGGTATGGATGTCCTCCCTGCGCTGGTCGGTGTCGGCTATATTTGTGGTGCAAAGGTTGCTTCGTATCTGTTAAGCGGTGCTGTGCTTGGATGGTTTGTTATCATGCCTTTGCTCGTTCTTGTTGGCGGTGACAACATCCTGTTCCCCGCTTCCGTTCCGATCCGCGAACTGTCAGTCGATCAGTTATGGGGAAATTATGTGCGGTATATCGGCGCAGGCGCGGTGGCAGCCGGTGGTATCTTCAGCCTGCTAAAATCATTTCCGCTGATCGCATCCACATTTGCCAAAGCCCTGAAAGGCTTTGGACATACAGATGGAAATTCGCGAACATCCAAAGACATTCCGCTTCCTTATGCAATCGGCGGTATCCTGATCGTAGCATTTGGTCTGAGTGCTTTTCCAAATATTCCGATCAATCCGGTCACATCCATTCTGATCATTATTTTCGGATTTTTCTTTGCAACCGTATCTGCAAGAATGGTCGGTGTCGTCGGCTCATCGAATAACCCCGTGTCCGGTATGGCGATCGCAACCCTGCTATTTGCAACGATCCTGTTAAAGCAAGCCGGCATAGCAGGATACCGGGGTATGACATCTGCCATCTGCATCGGTACTGTTATCTGCATAATTGCAGCCATGGCCGGAGACACCTCGCAGGATCTAAAAACGGGGTATATCGTCGGTGCAACCCCATATCTGCAGCAGATTGGCGAACTGATCGGATCGATCGCATCCGGTCTTACGATCGGTGGTGTTCTCTATCTGCTGAATGCCGCATGGGGATATGGTTCTACCGAGCTTCCTGCTCCGCAGGCAACCCTTATGAAAATGGTCGTTGAAGGTGTTATGAATGGCAATCTTCCATGGGGACTTGTTATTGTCGGCATTTGCATTGCTGTCGTTGTCGAGATCTTAGGTATCCCGGTTCTGCCATTTGCCATCGGACTGTATCTTCCGATTTACCTGACAGTTCCGATCATGATCGGTGGTCTGATCCGCCTTTTCGTGGAGAAACGCCGCTTTGCCGATGAGGGTTCCCGCGAAACCGTCCGTAATAACGGTATTCTTTTCTCCTCCGGTATGATCGCAGGTGAAGGGCTGGTCGGAATCCTGCTTGCCGTCCTTGCCGTATTCGGCGTAAGTGATCGGATCAATCTGGGACTTATGGGATTCCATCTTGGAAAATGGGGCGGCTGCCTGTTCTTCCTTGCCCTGCTTTTCAGTATGATCTACATGATCCATAAAACGAAGGATAAACAATCATCCAATAACACACTTTAATATCTTCACCCGGAAAGGATTTATTTTCTCATGCAAAAACGTAATATACAGAACCATATTTCTAACAATGCCCACCAATTTTTTACAGGAAAAACAAAAAAGAGTTTTCTTTCCCATACTGCAAACTACATGGACAAAATCCCCTGCATCAACCTGAATTATACATGGGAACAGTCGCCCGATGGGATTGTTGTGATCGAAATGCCACATACCGGATTTTATCACAAGATCGCCCAGAAATATTTTCACAAACCAAAGAAAAGCCATATCAAACTTGATCGATATGGCAGTACCTTATGGATTCATATAAATGGCGACAACACAGTATTCAATCTGGTATCCATCATGGAAGAACACTTCCCCGAAGAAGCTCCTGATATGTTAAAACGTGTTATCGCCTTTCTTGAAACACTGGAGAGGGTAAGGTTTATCTATTTACTGTAACCCTGTATTAAAATATCCGTATTCCGTGTCCACATTATAGATTGCATAGCAGTCAAGTGCCTCCGGTATAGGCACACTGTAATAATGGAAACCTAACCAACGCTGCATCCCTTCCGGCATATCTGCTGTCGGTGCTCCCGGCAGATAAACGGTAAATGTAGTGCCACCAGCAATTCCGTAAAGCTCTGTAAATGTAGTTATATGACCATTATCATTTGAAACTTCTTTTCCAATCTCATCATCATATGTAAAAGTATCCAACTCCATCGTATAGGTATATTTATCCACCTGTTCAATATTCTTAAATGTCCCGGAACCACTGGAAACTGAACTGCTTTCATAATTACTGTCATGGAAAGATGCCGTGAATGTTCCATCCGGCTTAATATTAATACCAGAAGCCCATGCTCCTACTCCGCTTGACATAGTAAAGCTCTCAGGCAGATCCTCCGGCAATGTCATTGCTACCTCTCCTGCATTTCCGGCAGAGACTTCTTTCTTATCGGCAGATTTCTCCTGCTTTTTGTCAGATGCCGTTTTGTCCGTTTTTTTCTGTGTGATCTTTCCCAGATATTCCATAGCTTCATCATAGGTCATGGCGGTATCATCCAGCGTACCAAGAACCTCCTTGGCTTTATCCTTGCCCTGGCCATTATACATTAACAAGGTATCAAAATTCTTCTGTAATTTCTTTACCTGCGTATCATACTTATCCTCTGATATCTCAGATCCATTCTTGGTACATGAAACAACCGTTGCCGAATAATCCTCATTTGGTCCTTCTTTTCTTGCCCAGGTTGTTGCTTTCTGAAGCATACCGGAATCATCTAATGCAAATTTGATATACTGATCCGTATATCCCTCATCTCCGATTCCACTATATGCATATAAGGTTCCCTTCTTAGTCGTAAACAGATAATAACTGGTTCCGGAAGCGGCATTTATATCCCAGCCACTATATTCTTCCATATCCGTTCCAAAGATTCTTTTTGCATTTGTTCCGTCAAAGCTATATATATCCATCTGCGCAATTGAAGCTTCGTTCTGTTCCGATCTTACCAGGATCATCTCCGGCACACCATCACCTGTAACATCGGCAAATACGATCGGTGTCTGTTCCTCTTTTGCAGTCTTTGTGGAATAATCATATTCATACTGCCAGAAATAATTGTCGATCTGTGTCTTATAGGATTCAAGTACCTCTTTGTATGCTGCTTTATAAAGACTTTCATCAATGGCTGCCTCTGTCGTTACCTCTGTTGGTTCTTCCGTTGTAACTTCAGTGGTTACCTCTGCCTTTGTTGTCACCTCTGTTGTAACAGTATCATCACTTGCTTCCGAAGTGACTTCTGTTGTTGCATTCTGATCTTTCTTCTTATCCTGTGAGTGCTTATATGCAAATCCTGCTCCGACCGCACCTCCTACCAGGGCAACGGAAGCGGCTGCGATCACGATCTTGCCTGTTACCGTTTTTATAAATGCCTGTTTTCCAACTGTAGCTGCGATAGCCTTTCCGCCTTCTACTGCACCAACAGCCGATCCTGCGGCTCCTGCCTGAGTGACTCCTCCTGCTGCCTGTCCTGTGGCTCCTGCCTGTGCAGCTCCTCCTGCTACCTGTGCAGCCCCGCCTGTAACATTGCCTGCCATCTGCATAGCACCACCATGAATGATGCCGGCTGCAACATTTCCACCAATGCCTGCCATCTGCTCAAATACATGCGTAACGATCATATTTCCACGTTCTGCCATAAGCAGATATACAAGAAGACACATCGGTGTGTAGCTGTAAAGCTTGTAGCCCTTCTTCTGAAGCTCCTCTGCCTTTGCCTTGATATTCTTACGTCCATAATTCAGTCTGGACTTTACGGTGTTCTCGGAACAGTTCAGTACTGTGGCAATATCCTTGATACTGTAACCCTCCAGATGGAACATAAGCACACAGATTCTCTGTTCATCCGACAGGGAATCGATCAGCTCCCGCACCATATCCTGTGTCTCCTGCACGGTACATGCCATCTCCGGCTGTGTACTCATGTTTTCATCTTCCAGATTATACTCAAAGACATCCCCTTCATCATTTTCATTCTGCAGATCAGAAAACAAGACTGCCTTTTTCTTCTGAAGTGCATTGATCGCAGTATTTGCCACGATGGTACTCATCCATCCCGGAAATGCATTTGCATCCTGCAAACTATCTAATCTGGCAAATGCCTTTATATAGGCATCCTGAAGGACATCCATTGCATCCTGCTCATTCTTCATATACTTCATTGCAATGTAGAGTTTATTCCGATATGTATTCTCATATAAGAACGTAAATCCTTCTTCACGCCCTGCCTTTGCCTGTTCCACTGCCTGTGTATAATCCACACAGCTTCCGCAAAACGGACAGTTGTATTCATTCCCCTGTAAATCATTTCCACATGTTCTGCACTTCATGTTATCCTGCTCCTCCTGCTTTTTATCTTATTTCTGTAATTTATATATTATCTTTATACCTTTATTTATCTGGACTGCCTGTCATGCTCGATCCGGTCAAATAATTCTTTCTTGCGTTCCGGATCGTCCGGCAGCTCCTTTCGTTCTTTTCTTAACAATGCAACAAACGCGCGCACTGCCTTCCACACATCCATATATCTCACCTCCTGTTTATTGGACAGATCAGGTGGGTAAAAAGTTTTAAGTTTTTGGATATTTTTTGCTTTATTATAGCATACCACAAAATCAGGATAACATTATATTCTATTTCTTTATCTTTACAGTCTTATATTTGCTCCATGCAGAGTAACATTTCTTCTCGCGGGAACCTGCCTTTACATAAGAACGGACACGGACATAATAAGTCTTGCCCTTTTTCAGATCCCAGAATGTACAGTTATTGTAATTCTTAAATGGCGCATCATATACTTTCTTATTCTTTTTGAATTTCTTATCCGTTGCGATCTGGATCTGATATCCGGTCGCCTTGCTCTTGCACTTCCATGTTACCTTTAACTTTCCGGATGAAAGATTCTTTACCTTGCTTACAGTGGTCTTCGGAACATCTGTAAATGTCGTCTTAAATGTATACATTCCGGCATAATTTGGATCAACACTATATGGCCAGCCTTTGGTCATCGTGATGTAGTAGGTTCCCTTTGGCAGGAAAAACGTGTATTTTCTGGTTCCCGGTGTAACCCCTGTCTGAATATAGTGAATATCGCCATTTGTATTCTCGATCACAACATTCATTTCCTTGATCTTGCTGTTGATCTGAATGTTCATGTACCGGTTCTTTGTCATCTTCATCTTATAGATATCTTTTGTCTCGTTAAATGCAAACTGTCCTTTATAGGTCGTACCTGCCTTATAGGTAAATGCCATCGTTTTCTCATCGTTCTGTGACAGCCATGACTCGGAACGTGTCTCGCCGGATGCCTTATAAGATGCCGTAAATGTGAACTTGCAGCCGGTATAAAAGCCTGCACACAGAGATAATTTATAATCACCTGCTAATAATTCTGCCTTATAGCTGCCATTTCCTTCACTGACTGATGCTGTATAGATCTCATTATCATACATATCGCTGACTTTTATATAATTAAGCCCGGTATGTGTCTTTCCAATTCCCTCCGTCACAATCGCAAGAGAAAATGTACCGGATTTCTTCATCGTAAATGTATACTCATATGTATTCTGTGCATCCTCCAACTCGCCACTGTAACTCTGTCCCCATACGATCTGCTGTGGACTGTTTAACACCTCTGCGGATACCTTTCGCGCAGGACTTACTGCACACATCATCACCATTAAAATTACTGCTAACATGATCTGTTTCATTTTTCTACTCATAATAATCTGTCCTCTCTTTCTACCTTCTTTTTATTCAACTGTTTCAGCATCCATCATCTGCTCTTTGTATGCCTTACGGATCGGGATGATCGGCAGTCCGATAAATACCATGATCGAGATGAAGAAGGATACCACACCGGTAACAATATCATACGGAAATGGTACGATGAGCCAGCCCCATTTGGCGATCTTGCCTGCCATCTTTACCGCAGTTCCAAATCCACCAAAGAAATAGGAAACAATGCCTGCCATAACTCCATACCCCATCATAGACATCGGGATCCTGCCACCAAAAATACCGGAAAGGACAAATCCTAAAACGGTTAAACAGGTTGCTCCCAATGCGATGTACTGTGCGATTTCGATTCTTCTCATTTTCTTCATTTTTTTATTCTCCTTTTCTTTATCCGAGGAGCATTTCATCCGGAAATTCATCCATAAAAAATGCAACCTCTGTATCGTTTCACCTATATGACACAGAGGTTGCAAAAAAGTTTTATATTTTTTGAAATTTTTTTAAATTAATTTTTTAATGCTGTAATCGGCACAACATATACGCCATCCGGTCGTTTATATGCTGCATTAGACAAACCACAAATAACACACAATATTTTTGCAGGCTTTCCTTTGGGATCTTTTTCAATCTTTTTGTTTATATCTAATAAACTCTTCGCAGCGTCATCAATCTGATTTGCACCTAATTTAATTTCAAATGCGCACCATTCACCATTACTAAGTTCAACAACTGCATCTATTTCTTTATTATCATAATCCTGATAATGATATAATGAGGCACCAAACGATTCTGCATATATTTTCAAATCTCGTTCACAAAGAGATTCGAATAAAAATCCAAGTGTTTGCAGGTCATTGACCAACATCTCCGGTGTCGCATTCAACAAAGCGCAGGCAAGAGAAGGATCACAAAAATGCCGTTTCTCCGCTTGCTTTATTCTAACAGATGATCGGATATTTGTTGAAAATGGCATTTGATTATCTATAATAAAAAGTCGTTTGAATATATCCAGATAATCAGCAATAGTATCCTTATCAAGATCAGTATCATCCATTTCTTTCACATCTCTTGCAAGTGAAGTATTGGTAACTGTAGTTGCTTCGTTTCTCGCCAAAGATCGAAGTAACAGTTTCATTTTCTCCTTATTACGTTTTACACCATCTATTCTATATACATCATCGTCAATTATGGCATCAATATATTGAATTGGCAAAAGTGCTGCCTGTTCAACAGGTATGTCTATATTACCAGGCCATCCTCCCCGAATAATATACTTAATTAAGTTTTGCAGATTTACTTCACCAGTCATAACCGGAATTATATTATCATTACATAACTCTTTTAATGAAATTTCGCCAGAGGAATCACCAGATTCGTAAAGGGACATTGGATGCATCTTTATTCTTGCAATTCTTCCTGCACCACTATGCATGATTCCCTTATGATTAGGAGTTGCCGATCCTGTTAATATAAACTGTCCCTTTTCTCCTGTTTGATCAACCTTATATCTAACTGCATCCCATAACGGCGGAACTTCCTGCCATTCATCAATTAATCTTGGCTTGTCACCATTCAATACCAAATCCGGCGACATTTGTGCCAGCGTTCTATTTTGAAAATTACCTGCAGGATCTCCCATATAAATTTCACTATTACTATGGTAAGAAGAAGTCCATGTTTTACCACACCACTTTGGTCCTTCTATACATACAGCACCAAAGCTCTCCAAAAATTGTTCAATTCTATTATCAATTATTCTTGTTTTATAAGCATCTTTTATCATATTTTTATTATCACCTCTAATACGGATTATATACCAATCGGAGAGTTTTGGGAAGTATAATCGGAGAGTTTCGTAGTTTTCAACCGGAGAGATTCCGGAAATATAATCGGAGAGATTCGGCATTTTCAGTCGGAGAGTTTTTCCCTTATAAAGTAAAAATGCCTTCGACTGATTCTTAAAAAACAGCCGAAGGCACTCTAATAATTTTTTATTTATTCTTTTTTAAATATTTCAATGCATTTGCATAGGACATTTCACATCCGTCACTTGCTCCTCCTAAATTTCGAGCTGCCATTATATTTCCTGACGAATCCCTGTTAATATTTGCCAACTGATCATATATGCCATTAGGAGCTGTCGCCGCCATGTTCTTCAGAACCTCACTATCCACTTCTTGATATATTTCGTCGCGTTTTGTCTGATATTCTTCCCATGCCACAGATATACCGTCCCGTTCTGCAAGCAGTGCTGTTTCTTCATCCCCCACTTGTTCTGCATGACAGGTCCAGACAATCGGCTGCAGATAATCTCCACTAGATGAAGCCACATCGAATTCTACAATCTTATCTACGACCCCAATCTCCGTATCATCACTCTGTCCATCACTGCAAAGTATGTACATCCGGCATCCATTTTCTGAAGCTTCTCTAGTGCAAACTAATACATATGGTGTTCCTTCTGCTCCCCATTTGTCCCGGTTCTCATCTGACCTTGTATCAAGTTCTCCACTATAAACCTGTACTGCTTCATTATCTATATATGTATATATATGAAGATCCGCTTTATTCGGATCTGATTCATCCTGTGCCGCAAAGATCAGTTCAGGAGTATCATCTCCCATAATATCAGCAACAGTAATCGCTCTGGCTTCTCCTACCAGGATCGGTTCGTTCTCCCGCATCTGCGAAGTCTGCCATCCATAATCCTGAATTTCCTGTCTATATTCCTTCAGCACCTCTGTATACGCATCCTGCCAGGTGTTCTGGTTGTGATTGTATATTGCTACACCGGCTGCTCCTCCTGCTACTGCCACTCCGGCTGCCGCCATTGTGATTTTTCCTGCTACTGTTTTCAAGAAGGTCTGTTTTGCCGCTGTAGCTGCTGCCGTCTTGCCTCCTGCGGCTGCACCTGTTCCGACTGCCGATCCGGTAGCCCCGGTCGCTCCAGCTGTGACTGTACTTCCCGCAGCAGATAACGCACCTGCTGCTCCACCATGGATCAGTCCGGCACCGACTACACTTCCAACACCTGCCAGCTTGTCGAAGGTTCCTGCTACCAGCATAGTTCCTCGTTCTGCCATGAGCAGATAGGTAAGAAGTGCCATAGGTGTGTAGCTGTACAGCTTGTAGCCCTTCTTCTGAAGCTCCTCTGCCTTTGCCTTGATATTCTTACGTCCATAATTCAGTCTGGACTTTACTGTATTCTCTGAACATCCAAGAACTGTCGCAATATCTTTTATGCTGTATCCTTCAATATGGAACATCAGCACACACATTCTCTGCTCATCCGACAATGAACCGATCAGTTCCTGTACCATTTCCTGCGTTTCTTTCGTTGTACATGCCATCTCCGGCTGGGCTGTCATGTTCTCATCTGCGATCGAATATTCAAATGCCTCCCCATCCTGATCTTCTCTCTGCATATCCGAAAAATTCACTGTATGGCGGTCTCGCAATGTATTCCTTGCGGTATTTGCAACAATGGTACTGAGCCATCCCGGAAATGAATTTGCATCCTGAAGACCGGAAAGCCGCTCAAATGCTTTCACATAGGAATCATGGAGAACATCCATTGCTTCATCCTCATTCTTCATATATTTCATCGCAATATACAGTTTATTCCGATATGTCATCTCATACAGATAGGAAAAGCCTGCTTCCTTTCCTGCTTTTGCCTGCTCCACCGCCTCTGTATAATCAACTGCTGCCCCACAGAACGGACAGTTATATTCATTTCCCTGCAGATCATTCCCACATGTTTTGCAAATCATTTGTAGCCTCCCACACGCCTGTTTTTTCATTTTTGTATACTTTTAATAGAAATATGTCAGATCCGTTTTCTCTGTTTAGCCTATTATAGCCTTTACTGTACTAACATCCAGATTTGTTATCTCGACAATCTGATCCAAAGAATAGCCTTTCTTATGCATATTTAGTACAATCTCTCCAGATTTCATTGTAACGTAGTTCACAGGGGATAGCAAGATGAAGAAAATAAAGGCCAAAAAACTGACATACGGATCAGGCATCTTTTCTTCCGAAAATATGATGATCCATATGTCAGTTTTTGTACTTATTTATGTAGGGTTGTATTTATTATTATTTAATCTTAACAGTCTTAACCTTACTCCAAGAAGAATAATAATATTCATCCGGAGTACTACCATAATTATCAATCTTCACATAAGAACGAACACGAACATAATATGTTCCTTTTTTCAAATCAACCATATACATTCCTGTATATTCATCCTGCTTTGTCTTTTTGCCCTTTTTAAACTTTCTGTCTCTTGCAATCTGGAACTGATAGCCATTTGCCAATGAATTTTTCTTACACCGTATATACATCGTCTTATACTTATTATCCGGTTTTGTTTTAGTAATAGTTGGCTTTGGTATTGCAGTTACAGAAGTTCTAAAGGAATACTTACCTGTATAATGATAGTCCGTTGCATAATTTACACCACCTCTGAACTTGACATAATATGTACCCTTTGGTAAAAATACTCTGTATTTATGAAGTCCCGCTTCAATATCTGATATACTAACATTCCGACTGCCACTTGTGTTTACCAAATTAATGTTCAGTTCACGGAGCTTACTAGATACCGTCAGATTCAGATACTGACTTTTTGTTACTCTCATCTTATAAATATCTATATCATCATTCAACGCTAACTGTCCTTTTACAGATTTACCAATCTTATAAGAGGTTGCTGTTCCCATCTCATTATTCTTTGCCATTGCACGCTCGGACTTCGTTTCCTTAGATGACTTAAATGATGGTGTAAATGTAAAATTACAACCATCCATACCATCTTCCATGCCTATTCTTAATGTATAATTACCTGCCAGCAAATCCAGCGATAAACTACAATCTCCCACATTATCAATCCTGTATACTTCTTTTCCTGTTTCGTCCAAAACTGTTATTTCATCCATACTGGTAAATGCATATCCAGCATCCGATACCTGAAATACAAAGGTGACATTTCCGGATTGTTTCAAAGAAAATGCATATTTATAACATTTACTTACATTTATACTTCCACTATACGTACTGCCCCATTTCAGTTTTGTTTCTGCTGCAGACACCTTCTGCACCGGTACTGCCAGCATAACGAATGCTGCTGCCAGCATTACAATTAACCCTTTCCATAAGCTCTTGTTTTTCATCATTCTTCTTCTCCTTTTCATTTTTGTGATATTTTTATATTACAATAAATATTTACAGATGCAAGAGAAATATTTTATTTTCCTGCCTTCTACTATATAAGACAGGGGCAAATGGAAAAAGGTTTTAAAGTTTTCAAATTTTTTAAAAATTTTTTTCACCTTGACTCATACTGTCCAGATAAAACGAAAACGCCGTCTGTAATATTCCTACCACAAACGGCGTCCTTTGCTTTTACTGTTATTTTGTTATTTTGTTACCTTGACCTTGGAAGATAAGCCTTTGCTCTTAAACAGCTTCTGATAAGAGGAAACCTTCTTCTTAGGTACCTTGATCGTTGTAACCTTGGTTATACCCTTAAACGCATTTTTAGAAAGCTTCTTTGAGGTTATCTTTGAAGACTTAATTGTAATTGTCTTCAGCTTCTTACATCCGCTAAATGCCTGATCTCCGATCTTCGTTGTCTTCGCCGGAAGCGTAATACCGGTAAGAACTTTGCAGCCCTTAAATGCATATGCTCCGATCTCCGTTACGTTCTGTCCCATAGTAACGGTTTTAAGTTTTATTGCTCCATTGAAAGCATTCTTGGAAATCTTACTAACATTGCTTCCGATTGTAACCTTTGTTACCTTCTTATTATTCTTGAAAGCACCCTCTGCGATCTGTGTTACTTTGTATTTCTTACCTCTGATCTTCACGGTTGCCGGAATGCTGACAGTCTTAGCCTTTTTATTTACAGGTGCTTTATATGCAACTGTTTTCTTGGATGTGCTTATAACCTGAACCTTTGCAGCTTTACTGTCATCAGAAACCACATCCCCCTTCTTGATCGGTTTTACTATTGGTTTTTCCGGTGTTGGCTTCACCGGTGTTGGCTCCTGAAGCTTTGCGATTGGCTCTGTTCTTGTCTTTTTGCAGACACTGCAGGTATATGTCTTTACACCCTCTGTCTTTGTAGTTGGCTGTGTTGTAACCTTTCCTTTATCCCATGTATGTCCGGTTGCCTTCAATTCTTCTGTATCTATAACCTCATTACACTCGGTACATCTATATGTGATAGAACCATTTTTCTCACAGGTTGGCTCAACTCTTGTTCCATTATCTTTGATATGTTTCGTATGTGGTGCCTTAACCTTGATTATTACTACATATTCGTCAGATGTATATGCTCTTTCTTCTGTATAAGATGTTACTGTAATTGTAGTCTCACCGCATCCCATTATAGTAACTTTACCGGTCTCATCTACAGCAGCAACCTCCGGATCAGCCGAAACATACCGTAATGCAGAGAGCTTGGATTCAAGCGCTGTATCCTTTAAAGCCACATCCAGTGTAAATGCGCCATCGCCAAATACCTTCTCATAAGTCTCCGTACCGGTTAATTCAAGTCTGGTAGTTGGAAGAACCGTTACCGCAATCCTCTTTGTTGTAGAACCCTTACCTGTACTTGCAGTGATAATGGTCGATCCCTTGCCTAACGCAGAAATGGTAATTCCATCACAAGCAGCTATCTCTTCGCCGCCTTCTGCGACCTTATAATCAATAACATCTGTTGATCCATCGTTAAGTTTGGCATCAATCCAGATCTTCTCGCCCTTATAAAGCGTCACCTTATATTCACCGGCTGATGCATCCCACGCAAAATCATCAGAATCGGAAGTAATCGTAATACTGGTTCCCTTTACATACTTTGTTAATGTAACATTTATGGAATGTGATAATTCAGAATCTGCATAGTAGTTTACTGCACTATCCTTAATTGTTACATTAACAGCGATTTCTGCTGTTCCTGCCTTTGAATAGGATGTATCATAAGCAGTCGTGATAACTCCGTTTGATACATTTGCCACGATATTTGACTGATCGGATATCTTCTTATAAGATACAGTATATTCATCTGCTGCAAGGCCCTCGATCTCGCCAAATTCTATCTGAAGCTCATGCTTTACATCATTCTGAACTGTAAATTCATTTGATCTTACAAGTGCATCGATATCCGTAAGCTTCGCTTTTGCAATTGTAAATGTTGCTTCCTTACTGTTTGTAGTATGAATACCATCACCCTTGATCGTAAGTCTACCGGTACCGGCATTCACATTCTCACCATACTCTACCGTATACTGATCATCCGGAACAACTGCGCCATCGATTGTAACTTCGATATTTTCCTTATCCGGTGTCTGCTGCGTTCCATCATAGGTATATTCGCCATTTACTGCTACTGCTGCCTCTGCAAGATCATAGTATAAGGTTGGCTGTGTGATCACTATTGTATACTGGATCACTACTGTTTTCGCTTTATCTACATATATATCTGCTACATATGTTGCCTCAACCGCATTCTGTCCGACTACTTCACTTGATACAAAATCAATCTGACCAACTGAATTGGTAAATCCCTGTACCTGAAGACGGATCTTATCCTTCAGTGCTGAGATATCACCGACATTCTTACCTAATGCAAACTTAACAACATGCTCCGCATTATCTACATCTGTAGCAACAAATGATTCGCCGCCCGCAGTAAGTGTGGTCTTTCCCTTATTTAAGCCTGCAAAATCAAATACAGTTATTTCATAAGATGCTGTAATATCATCACTGTATCTGTCATCTGCAATATACTGAAGTGTTACCGTCTGTGCAGAAACGCTGTTCATATCATAGCCTGTAACCTTCAACTCCTTATCAATATCAACCGGTGCAGTCTTCTTATTCTTATAAGTCTTTACTACCTTCAGACCATTCAGATCAAACTCTGCCCCTTTGGCAAATGCTGTCTTATTTGGGAAACGTTCGATGCTGATCGATTCTACGGTTGATTTTGCTTTTACTGCAAATTTTATCGTCTCACCACGATATTCAGATACCGATAATACTACATTGTACTCTCCTGTTTCCTGATTCTTTGTAACATAACTGCTGTCATTTATAATGGACTTGCCATCCAACAGGATATCTGTGATCTGGAAACCGTCATGTGCAACAATGTTATTAATTGCATATGTACCGGTAGTAGTATCCTCCAGGCTGGACTCATCGATGATCAACTGGTTCTCTGCAAGATTTCCCTTTGCATTGTAGGTTACACCATCATCAATATCCAGTTCAAGGTATACTGCAATCTCCCCTTCCTCCGGAGTCTGATTCTTTCCCTTTGTGATAACACCATTTCCGGTATATTTACCATTCATAAAGAACTTACCGTAAATATTAGCATTTTCTTCCAGATTAAGAGAACCGTTCAATACAATGATACCATATTCGGAATCCATCGCCATTGTTCCCTTAACTGTTAAAGTACCATTGATGATCAACTGTGCATCACTGTCAGCTGCCCAGACAAGCGCACCCGGAAGTACATTATCATGCTGTGGATCAACTACAAGTTCAACGTCCTTAGGAATGATCAGCTTGGATGATGACGGTAATTCTAATGTTGTTCCTGCTTTAATATGTGTACTCTTGCGAATGGTTGCTGTTCCATAAACCTCATATGTCTTTCCTACGAACAGAACAGAGTTAGAAACAGTTCCCAGAACAGGAACATCCTCTGCCTTTGCTCCACAGATATTATCACCGATAATTGTAATATCAGAAGCAGATGAGCCATTCAGTGCTCCTACTGCAATACCATTTTCAGCACTGAGGTTGACTGTTGCATCTGTTAAGACATTTACGTTCTTAACATCTCCTGCATAAGCACCGATCGCCGGACCATTTGCAGCAATAACTATAAGCTTTCCTTTTGTCTCAACGACCTCGCCGATAATATTAATATCCCTTGTCTCTGAATTCAGACCGGCTCCGATACCGGCTCCATTTCCTCTTGCTCTGATACTAATAAAACCTGTATTTGAAATATTAATATTTGTTGCCTCTGATACAGTATCTGTTGCTCCGGAACCAATACCGGCTCCGTTTTCTGTACCATCGACACTCAGATTTCCTGCATACTCTAAATAAATATTGATATTATCAACGGATGCATTCTTACCGGAACCGATACCGGCTCCGTCTGTTCCTGCTGTTACCGTTACAGCTACATTTCCTGAAATGTAAATATCGGAGGCTGCACCTGCCAGACCGGAACCGATACCGGCTCCATTTGCTCCACCAACTGCTGTTACAGTTCCACCTGATATCATAATATACGATACCTTTGCATTTGCTCCCGAGCCAACACCGGCTGCATCTGTGCCGCCTGTTGCTTTTTTTACAACACCGCCTGTTACCTTAATCTCTGTTGCTTCTACATCAGATCCGGAACCGATACCGGCTCCGCCGTCTCCACCGGTCGCTATTACAGTTCCTCCTGAAATGGTAATACCGGAAGCAAGCTTTGCTTCATCATTTATGTAAGCACCGGAACCAATACCGGCTCCGCCAATATTTTTAGAACCGATCGTTCCACTTCCCGCTGTTGCATTTACGATTCCGCCTGCAATCTCGATATTGGCAGCATCAGCATTTGCACCGGAACCGATACCGGCTGCTCCGTTTGCACCAATTGCTGTTACGTCTGCATTTTCTGAGATCCGGATGCCATCAACCGGCATATTGTACTGAGAACCGATACCGGCTGCTCCATATGCTGCATAGCTTTCATTTGATGGCTGTGATCCCCTTGCTTTTATAATTACATTTCCATTTATCTCAATATTTGAAACAACCTTTAAGGTTTTGTCTGTACCACCACCGATACCGGCTGCTCCATATGTCGCATTGTTACCGGCAGTTGCATTTATAGTACCTTTTGTCGTAGAAGTCAGTACCAGCTTACCGCTTCCATTCTTCTGGATCGCTGCATAAGCTCCCGATGATGTCAGATTGTTTGTTCCGTAAGCAGTGATCGTCACGGTCTTACCCTCTGCCGGATTTACTGTGATCGCTGCCCCCTGAGTATTCCGTGCGATCGTCAGACTACGGATCGCAAGATTCACATCAATATCCCCTGCTGCCTTGATCTGACCCTTCATAACCTTACCGGATTTTGTTCCGAACAGGATCATCTCCTTATCAGATTTGATCGTAAGTCCATCCGTCTCCGAATAAGAATAGTCATCTTTTGTTGCTGTTTCCGCTGTGCTCTTTACTCCAAGCCAGAGTCCATCCTCCAGCTTCGTGTATTTGTCATAGCCATATGGATCAGCGATCGTATTTGTAAATGTACCATACGCTGTCTCCATACCGGATTTTGACACCGCATATTTTGTAGTATTACTTCCTACCTGATACATACCGGTATTATCATATGAGATCGATACGCCGGATGTCTTTGACTCTACATATCCCCTATGATATTCACCATCGAAAGTAATCCTTATATCATTTGGAATCACATAAGGTGCTCTCTTACAATAAAGATAAATATATGCACCTCCGGCATTTTTATTGAGATCTCCATCAATCTTGTTCCAGTTGCTGTCAACATTCTCGACCCTCTCTGCATTCTGGCTTTTAAGACTGCTTCCTGAATTTCCTCCGGCATACTGCAGCTTTTTATCAATGTCATTCCAGATACCAAGTGATGAGATTGGATCTCCTGCATTCCTGTCCTTTGTTGCATAGATGTAGATATAACCGGACTTTGAACCTACACCATCATTCAGGTCACCCGTCTTTCTCTCAACGCTATATCCGTCAAGACTGCTTGATGTACCTGCATCACTCTGCCATACAGACCATATTCTTGTATATGCCTGTGCCGGATCTGTGGTCGTCTTTACCCAGATATAATCATTGGATCCTTTTCCACATCCCCTGTTTACATTTCCCGCATTTCCATCAATAGACAGTCTTGTATATCCTGCATAATTGGCACTAAATCCCCCAGATTTAATATCACAGATATACAACGTCTGGCGTGCTGCCGCTTCCGATTTTATATTCGGAAAAAAATCACAAATGCCTGTAACCATTGCAAACACCATAGTTGCAGCCACTACCACTGACATGAAACGCTTCACAAATTTAATTTTCTGTTTCAATCTTATTTCCTCCTTTTTATTTTTCTATATAAAAGAGCCAAATGCTCTTATATATTAAAGCGTCTGTTTTATAACAGACCAATCTCCCGACCGCGTTCGACTGCCTCCTGACGCGTCGGAACCTGCAGCTTACGAAAGATATTACAACTATGGAACTTCACAGTTCCCGTCTTTTTGCCCAGTTGTCGTGCAATATCATCATTACTTAAGCCCTGTGCCATCAAACGAAAGACTTTCTCTTCCATCTGAGTCAGAGGTTCATAATATTCATATGGAGATTTTAAATAATCAGGGAAATAAGTACCGACCGAATATGCAAGTTCCTTAATCTCACTTATGAAGGAATCTTCTTCATATTCTTTCTGATAAATTGCCAGCATTTGTACCATACAATTGCCTGTGTCCGCAAGCAGTCTGATATAACCGCACCTTTTTGCAAGCACAATGGCCTTGGAAAGCTCCTCACACATGCCTTCCATATTCTTCATCTTATAATATATGATAGCTGACAACATATAGCATTCACACAAATCCATATAACGTCTGCCCGGAATCAACAATGCAATAAGCTGGTGTGTCAATACATAGGCAGCCATATATTTGCCTGTCTGTATATAACATCGCACCTTAACCATCCATGCATACATATCCATCATGAAGATGCCCTTATTCTCATCCGGTGCTATATCATCTAACCAACGCTCTACATCCTGTAGTCGCCCATCATAACAGGCACCAAGACATTCGATCGCATCCAGACTTGAAGTTAATTCATCCCATCCCGTAACCTGTATCCGTTTCCGAATCTTTTCCACCAAAGGACGTGCAGCTTTTGTCTGTCCATTTACCAAAAGGATCTTCATCTGAAGTGCAAGTGCCACAAACAGACAACGCATATCCTTCTCCTGCTCGATCAACGGAATCGTTCCGGTCACAAGAATCAGTGCTTCAAAACAATTATTGTTCTGATAATACCACTCTGCCAGCATGATCTCATACACTTTCTGTCCAACACTTCCACCATATAATCGGCATGCGGCTTCTGTTATCCTGTCCTTGCTTTTTTTCAGATATTTTCCATATCTTGTAAAGTCGCGAAAACCATTCAGTATACTTGGTCTGCATGCTGAAAGCGTAAGACCCATCACAGGCACCAGTTCTTCTTCAATTAGAAAGCTTACGATCCGAAAAAACATTGCATCACTTATATATGGCATGACAAGTTCTGTTTTGATACGACAAATATCCATCATATCATATGTATCCATTTTCACCAGCCGCGGTGTCTTCCCCATAAACTGTACATATGCTTTTGCCTGACTCAAGTCCCCATCCATAGCAGATAGCAATGCAAGATGAGTAAACAGAACCGGATGTGTGGACAGCTCTTCTTTTTTCAGCCCGTAGAAATATGCCCGGCACCCCCAAAGCACCGGCATGGAAAATGGTTTCTTCACAAACTCATCAAAAATAATCTCTAACAGATGGCCTTCTTTTTTTGCTGTCGCTAATATCAGCAACACTTCTTCTTCCGATCGTGGATAAATTATCTCGTTATTCATTTGTTTCATACATACCCCCATAACCCTGACGCTTATAGATTATATTATTTATTCCTGTTTTTGTATAGCAAACCTTTCAGACATAAAAACCAAACCCTTGCCCAAACCCTTGCGGTTTTCACACCTGACCGGAACGCTTTTTTACAGAACATATTTTGTGAATAAAGTAAAAAACGGATCCACCTTCCGATGAACCCGTCTATTGTCACAATTGTTTCCTTACATAATATCTACATCTGCACTGTAATCTACACCATCGATCTTAAATCCGAACATATTGTAGAACTCATCCCAGTATCCATCGATATCTGCAAGCTCTTTTACATTTTCGCTGGTAACCGCATCCCAGTTCTTTGCAACTGCTTCCTGAATGTCATCTGCCATTTCCCAGTCATCCATACGAATAAATCCATTCTCGTCTGTCTCTGCTTCTCCAGCCATCTTATCAAGGAAAAGTCTTGCCATCTGCTCGATACAGCCCTCATGAACACCCTTTGCCTTCATCTGCTTATATAACAGCGTGATGTATAACGGAACAACAGGAATTGCTGCACTGGACTGTGTTACAAGTGCCTTGTTGATTGCAATATAAGATGTAACATTTGCAAACTTCTCATTGATGATATCACTTGATCTGTACAGATCCTTCTTTGCCATACCGATCGAACCTTCCGCATAGATTGGGAATGTGATCTTTGGTCCGATATAAGAATATGCAACAGTTGTCACATGCTCTGCCAGAACGCCTGCATCTGATAATGCCTGCATCCAGTCGATCCAGTCCTCACCACCCATAACCTTGATGGTGTTCTCGATCTCTTCCTCGGTTGCTGCCGGGATATGTGCCATTGTTACTGTATTGTCCTTCAGAACTAAAGTCTTATTGGAATACTCCTCACCTACAGTCTTAAGTACAGAAGAATACTTATGTCCATCCGGTGTTACACGTCTTGGTGCTGCAAGGCTGTAAATAACCATATCGACAGTTCCAAGATCTGCCTTGATCGTATCAATTACCTGCTGTTTGATCTCCAGTGAGAATGCATCTCCGTTGATGGATTTTGCATACAGACCAGCCTTCTTTGCTTCTTCTTCAAATGCTCTTGTATTATAGAAGCCTGCGGTCGCTGTTCTTCTTCCATTGGATTCCTTCTCGAACATAACACCAAGTGTATCTGCATCATAGCCAAATGCAACTGCGATTCTGGAAGCGAGTCCATATCCGGTCGATGCTCCGATCACAAGTACCTTCTTTGGTCCCTCAACCTTTGGCTGTGCCTTTACATACTTAATCTGATTCTTTACATTTTCTGCACAACCAACCGGATGAGCGGTGGTACAGATATAATCCTTTACTCTTGGTTCTACTACCATTTTAATTTTCTCCTCTGATCTTCCGATTTATTCGGACTTTCTTTCTCGATTTATATTTATACATTCCGTATTAATATCTTTTTTCTGATCCGTTACATCTGCGGGTGCTCTTTATTTGCAAACTTCGTGTAATCCTGCATCCATACAAGATCAACGGAACCTGTCGCACCTTTTCTTTGTTTTGCGATGATGATCTCAGCGATACCTTTTTTCTCGGTATCCGGATTGTAATAATCATCACGATAGATGAACATAACAACATCGGCATCCTGCTCGATCGCACCGGATTCACGCAGATCGGCAAGCACCGGCTTATGATCCGGTCTGGAGTCAACTGCACGGTTCAACTGTGACAGGGTAATAACCGGAACATTCAGTTCTCTTGCAAGCACCTTTAATGCTCGCGATGTATCAGAAATAAACTGCTGTCTGGACTCTACATGCTTGTTCGTGCTCATCAACTGTAAATAGTCGATGATGATAAGCCCCAGGTCGTTGTTCTGTTTTAATTTTCTGCATTTGGAACGCAGGTCGGCTACCGTGATCGCAGAATTATCATCTACAAAGATCGGGGCGTCAGCAATAACCTCTGTACTCTCCATGATCTTATCCCATTCATCATCTACAAGCTGTCCCGTCTGGATCTTCTGTGAATTAACAAGTGAATCCAGCGCGATCATACGTGTTACCAACTGTTCCTTCGACATTTCCAAACTGAATATTGCTACCGGAATACGCTTCTTTACAGCTACATGATGTGCGATATTTAAGACAAATGCAGTTTTACCCATAGCAGGACGAGCCGCTACCAGGATCAGTTCCGATCCATGCAGACCTGTCAGCATGTTATCCAGATCAATAAATCCGGTCGGCACACCGGTAACTCTGGTGTTCTGTCTGGATGCAGCCTCGATCTGATCGATAACATCTAATACGATCGAATCGATCGACGCAAAATCATTTGCACCGTTTCTCTGCTGTACGATCTTGTAGATCCCACTCTCTGCTGTCTCAAGCAGACCATCCACGTCATCCGTATCCAGATAACAGTCCTTTTCAACATCCTCACACATCTTGATCATACGGCGAAGCACCGCTTTATCTGCTACGATCTTCGCATAATACTTGGCATTTGCCGAGGTTGGCACTGCGGCTATGATATCTGCAATATAACTCATACCCGCCACGTCTTCCGGAATATTCTTCTCCCGGAGCCGGTTATTCAGCGTGATCAGATCAACCGCCATTCCTTCCTTGAACAGCTCAATCATGTTCTCATACAGAATTGCATTCTGTGCACTGTAAAAGTCTTCCTTCGTAAGTATATCCGATACGTCTACGATCGCATCACGATCCATGATCATAGAACCGATAACTGACTGTTCTGCATCCAGGTTATATGGTTGTTTCTTCCTGATAAATGCGTCTTCCATTAGTCAGCCTCTTCTACCTTTACTGTTAGCTCTGCCTGTACCTGTGGATGCAGCTTGATCTTAACAGTAAATGTTCCCATTGCTTTGATCGCATCCTTCAGCACGATTTTCTTTTTATCAATATCATAATGCAACTGGCTCTTGATCGCATCTGAGATCTCCTTGGAGGATACAGAACCAAATGCCCTTCCGCCTTCTCCTACCTTGATACCGACGGCTACAGATGCCTTTTCAAGCTCTGCTGCCAGCGCTTTTGCTGCTGCAAGATTCTCTGCTGCAACCTTTTCTTCATGCGCTTTCTTTAACTTATAATCATTCAGGTTCTTCGGTGTTGCCTCAAGTCCCAGCTTTCTCGGGATGATATAATTTCTGGCATGACCGTCACTGACATTTACCAGCTCTCCTTTTTTTCCGAGACTCTTTACATCTTCCAGTAAGATAACCTTCATATTAAATATCTCCTTCCTTGTACATCTCCTCAAGTAAATTGACAAGCTGTTCCTTTACTTCTTCCTTTGTTGTATTCGTAAACTGTGCGGCTGCAATATTCGCATGGCCACCGCCACCCATACGTTCCATGATGATCTGTACATTTACATCATCGATCGACCGGGCTGATATCTTAACATCATCTCCAAGCTGTGCAATGACAAAGGAGGCACGCACGCCTGCTATATTTAACATCTCGTTTGCCACCTTCGCTGTCAATACGATCGGTGACTCCGGACCTTCTTTCGGTTCAAATACAGATACCGCAAACATTCCGAGAACCATCTCGGCATTTCTGACACCATCTGCCTTCTGTCTGTAAGAATCAATATCACTCCGGAACATCTTACGGACACGCATAACATCCGCACCGCTTCTTCTTAAATACGCGGCCGCTTCAAAGGTACGCACACCTGTCTTTGTCAGGAAATTATCCGTATCGATCAGGATCCCGGCATACATAGCATCCGCCTCGGACGGACGCAGCTTAATTTTTTCATCCATGTACTGCAACATCTCTGCGATCATTTCACATGCAGATGATGCAAATGGTTCTACATAAGAAAGGGTTGCATTGGCAATGACATCCTTGGTCTGTCTGTGATGGTCGAATACAACCACCGTCTTTGCATAGGAGATCAGCTCCTCACATTCCGTCAGACTTGGATTATTGACATCCACAACAACCAGCATGGTATCAGCATTGATCATCTCGATCGCCTGCTCATTGTTGATGATCATATCATCCCCATACATACTGTTGGCAGTAAAATTACCATAGATCGGACTGATGGCAGAGGACACTTCATTGATTACGATATGTGCCTCCTTATTCATGGAATTTACCATCCGGTATACGCCGATCGCCGATCCAAATGCATCCATATCCGGATTCTTATGCGCCATAATGATAACTTTTTCTTTTGTTTCCAGTAATTCCTTGAATGCCAGTGTCTTAACACGGGCTTTTACTCTGGTTGATTTCTCAGTGCCCTGACTACGTCCCCCGTAATAAGTGATCTTGTCATTCGACTTTAATACAACCTGATCACCACCTCGTCCAAGTGCAAGTTCCATTGCAGAACGGGCAGCTTCAAAATCTTCTATAAAACTCTTATATTCCGTGCCCAGACTGATTGAAAGCGTCAATGGAAGATCATTTCCGATATTGATTGCTTTTACTTCATCCAGCAACGCAAACTTATTCTCCTGAAGCTGTGGAAGATATTTTTTCGGCATGACAAACATGTACTTGTCCTTCTCAAAGGAACGTACAATGGCATCTACGTTTGCCATATATTTATTGATCTTTCGATCGACGAGAGCAACCAGCAGAGAATGTCTTACCTCTTCCAGGTCATCAAATATCTCATCGTAATTATCAATGTAGATCAGACCAGTCACCAGCTTCTGCTCTTCATTCTCTTTTGCCAGTTTATTCCGTTCTGTCATATCAAACAGATACATAGCGGTGAAGTTTGTAACTCCTGTATGTTTTTTCCGTTTGATCGTTTTCTTCTCCTGTGGCTGGTCCTCTGTAACCGGCAGATTCTCCATTTCCTCCTCATGTTCTGAGTTCTCCTGTTCCTGGACACTGTCTACCGGTCCATCCGGATTTACCCGAATATTCTTAATCTCAACCCTGTACTCTTTTCCATCGTATTCAATATCCGCATGTACCGGCTCATCACACTCACCCGGTATCATCTCATGGGTCAGTCCCTCAAATACCTGCATCGCAGTCAGACGCATCAGCTTCCGCTTGCTGGTGTTCGTAATATGAGCAAATTCATCATTCGCCCATGCGATCCTGCCTGTCTTATCCAGTATCGCATATGGAATCGGGAACTCACGGATCAGATCTTTCTGAACCCGCCCATTTTCCATTGCACGATTTGCATATGCGGCTTCACTGGACACTCTGGAAGAAATATAAAGGACTATCACCACAACCGAGTACACTGCAGTAAATATGATCCCTACAATTCCTGCAACAACACTGACCGTCAGCATCCAGATATCACAAAGTACAAATAATGCGATCACATAAAGCGGCATCTGTAAATATATTTCATGTCTGGTGTCTGTATGTCTGTTATCATTCATGGAGATAATCCTTTCCGGGCATCCTGAAAAATGCCCTGTCTTTATTCATATTTGTATGTGAGTCTATGATCTATTTCTCATTGTCTTTCTTATACTGACTCATTCTGGTATCAATCTTGTTTGTAATTCCAAGACCAAATGCCTGCTCATTTTCCTTATACTGCAATAACGCACGGAACATGTATACATCCTCCGGTGTTGTTACCTTGATATTTCCTCTGTTGCCTTCTACGATATGTGCAACGATATTCTGGCTTCTGATGATCGTACATGCATCTACCATTCCTTCATAACCGGTTGGTGTAGCGCGGACAACATCATGTGCTGCAATGATATCCTTCAGATAGAAGGACTGTGGAGCCTGTGCAGAATAAGTATCCTTTCTTGGTGGCACGGAATCGATCTCGATACCATCCTCACTGATCATAATCGTTTCATAGCAGGCTGTTGATGTGATCGCATTTCCATATTTCTTAACGGTTGCAATATTGTTTGCAATAACATCATAAGATACATATGGACGAACGCCATCATGGATCAGCACGATAGAATCCTCCGGACACTCTGACTCTGCCATCTTAAGTGCGTTGTAAATAGAATCCTGTGAAGTTGCTCCACCTGCTAATACATGCTTTACCTTTGTAAGGTGATATTCATTTGCAAGATCCTCTACATAAGGAATATAATCCTTCAGAACAGAAATATAGATCGCATCGATCTGATCATGATACTGGAATAACTGTAATGTATGGATCAGAATTGGCTTTCCATTGATCTCAAGAAACTGTTTTGGGACACCTGCTCCCATTCTTACTCCGCTTCCACCTGCAAAAATAATTGCTATATTCATCTACTGTTTTCTCCTTTTTTCTCTAATTATTTTCATGAAACCGGACTGCCGTCTGGCAATCCCCTCACAGAATGTTCCTGTATATACTTACCCCATTCTGCATAGATATATTAATATTATAACGTATTCACAAAAAATTCAACTATAGGTTTTTCACAACCTCCAAAATCCGCTCCGTTGCCTGTCCATCACACATTTGCATATGGTATTCCAGGCATTCCCGGATCTCATCTGTCCGATTCTGTGTGAATTCCCGGTCTATCGCAGCCGCCAGCTTCGTTCCATCGGATACGATCTGGCATGGGAAAGAATCATATGGAACATAGAATCCTCTGGCATGGTCAAAGGAATCAAAATCCGGTGCAAAGAATAAAAACGGCTTCTCATATACCATATAGTCAAATAATACCGACGAATAATCCGTGATCAGCAGATCTGCAACTGCAAATATTTTCTCGGATGGCAGATCGCAATTCGACTTCATTCCCTTTTCTTCCAGATGCGGATGCAGCTTGATCACCCAGTAATACCGGTCTGAGGTTTCTTTCATGGCTCTCTGTATTTCTTCCATTCCACAGAGCGTCGGCATAGCTGCATTTCCACGAAATGTCGGAGCCCACAGGATGACTTTTTTCCCTTTTGCATCTGGATATTTCCGGTAGAATTCCTCACGGTTTGCCTGATTCCACGCTTCATCATAATAACAGTCTGAACGGCTGATCCCGGTTGCCTGTACAACACCCGGTGCAAGCCGCATCGTCTTTGTAAATACCGGCACACAGCATAGTGCACTGACGGTCAGCAGATCATAGTTTTTGTAAACCGAACCGCCTTTATACATCTTCGGAATATCCTCCGTCGTATCATATCCGCTTTTCTTAAGCAGTCCTCCGGAATGCCAGAGCTGCACAACCTTCGTCTCCGGACGTTTTGTGCAGGCAGAAACCGGAAGGAAATTATCACAGATAAACACATATTCGGCGGCCGCATACCGTTTCATAAACTGCTTCAACCATTTTAACAGACTGCCATATCCCATCTTTCCAAAATCAGTGACCCACGTTTCATTCTTATACTCTGGATCTCCCTGCAGTGTTTCATACATTTTTCTCATGGAAAAAGGTAGATCCTTATGATGTGCATCGGCAAAAATTACCAGTCCCTTTTCGACCGGCTTTCCGGCATACCGTTTGTAGAGCATCGGCAGATAGACCTGCTGCATCGCCATTTTCAACACCTGTTTTATATAAAATACTATCTTCATGTGCTTCAAAATAAACCTTTCGACTATTTTGAAAACCGGCGGCATCCGCGTTTTCATGCGTATGCCGCCGGCTTATCGTCATCTTCTATCTAACTTTATTAACCATTGATTCTGGAAAGAAGCTCTTTACCAAGCTCTTCATTTCCTGGCTTGCCAAGTAATGCGAACATGTTCTTCTTGTAGCTTTCTACACCTGGCTGGTTAAATGGATTTACACCAAGTGTGTATCCACTGATACCACATGCAAACTCAAATGTGTAGAACAGCTCACCTAATGTGAACTCATCGATCTTGTCGATGTTGATCTGGATGATTGGGATTCCACCATCAACATGTGCAAGAATTGTTCCGTTCATAGCACTCTTATTTGCAAAATCTACTGTCTTGCCTGCAAGGTAGTTCAGACCATCAAGATCACAATCCTCTTCTTCCATAACGATCTCACATGTTGGATGTAACACATTGATTACTGTCTCGAAATGGTTCTGTGAACCCTGCTGGATAAACTGTCCTAATGAATGAAGGTCTGTTGTAAAGTCAGTTGCTGTTGGGAATAATCCCTTACCATCTTTTCCTTCGCTCTCGCCGTATAACTGCTTCCACCATTCTGCTACGAAATGTAATGCCGGCTCAAAGTTGGCAAGGATCTCGATAGACTTGCCCTTTCTGTACAGAATATTACGAACTGCTGCATACTTCATAGCATCACTGTCGTCGAAGTTCTCTGCAAGACAATCCTTTCTTGCTGATGCAGCACCTTCCATGAGCTTATCAATATCTGCTCCGCTTACTGCGATTGGAAGAAGACCTACTGCTGTCAGAACTGAGAAACGTCCACCTACATCATCAGGTACTACGAATGTCTCATATCCTTCTTCTGTAGCAAGTGTCTTTAATGCTCCCTTTGCCTTATCTGTTGTAGCATAGATTCTCTTAGCTGCTTCTTCTTTGCCATATTTCTCAATTAATTTCTTCTTGAAGATTCTGGATGCAATACCAGGCTCTGTTGTTGTACCTGACTTGGAAATAATGTTGATAGAGAAATCTCTGTCCCCGATCACCTGTAACAGATGTGCCATATAGGTACTGCTGATATTACTTCCTGCATAATAGATCTCAGGGGTTTTACGGATCTCTTTATCTACTGAATTATAAAAGCTGTGTCTTAAAGCTTCGATCGCTGCTCTTGCACCAAGGTAAGAACCGCCGATACCGATAACTACCAGAACATCTGAATCTGACTGGATCTTAGCTGCCGCTTTCTTGATTCTGGCGAACTCTTCCTTATCATAGTCAACCGGAAGATCGATCCATCCAAGGAAATCGTTTCCTTCACCAGTCTTGTTTACAAGTGTTGATTTTGCTGCAACAACTTCTTCCTTAATAGCTGCGATGTCCTCAGCGGAAGCCATACCAGCAACATTCTTAAAATCGAAACTTACTGTCTTTGCCATTTTATTATCTCTCCTTGCTTATATGATTTTTCAAAGCTATGGATAATTGTAGCAAAAGGAACCCCCATAATCAACTATTTTTCGAACATTTCATCAAGTGATACAAATCTGTAACCAAGTTCTGTTAAATTTGACAACATTGTATCTAACGCCTGCGCATTTGACTCCGACACATTATGCATGAGCGGGATCGCTCCATTATGATAATATTTATCAAAATGCTCGATCACATAATCCTTCCCCGGCTGATTATTTACATCATAATCTAAATATGCCATGCTCCAGAAGATGGTCTTATACCCCATATCCTTTGCCAGTTGGAGTACCCTTTCACTGTACTCACCACTTGGCGGTCTGAAATACGGATCCATCCGGTAGCCCGTGGCCTCCTTCATATAATCGGCACAGGTCTGCAATTCTTCCTTCTGTTTCTCCACACTGATACCGGGCATGGAAGGATGGGTAACGGTATGGTTGCCAACCTGGTGGCCCTCCTCTTTCATTCTTTTTACCAGCTCCACATTATCCCTGATATACGTCTGTGTAACAAAAAAACAAGCTTTTGCATTATGCTTCTTTAACGTGTCCAGTATCTGTTCTGTATATCCGTTCTCATAACCGCAGTCAAAGGTCAGATACATAACCTTGTCATCTCCTGCATCCTGATCCACATAATATGCATCATACTGTTCGATCGAAAAACTGTGATCGCAGTCACTGATCCCATGATTTTTATCCCGTACAATGTACCATGAAAACTTCTTATTGCTGACCGCATCATAATCCCGAAGCAGCGTCATATCCTCCGTCGTCGCCTCTGTCTGGTCTTCTACACCTCCATTATCATTTCCTCCTTTTCGTCCATCCGTACTGTCATTTTGTCCACCGGAACCATCAGCTGCCTGATTTCCCTCTTTCTGCACCCGACAGTCTCCCGGTGTTGCTACATTTCCGTTTTTACCAGCTCTGCTCTTTGCCATTCCGACACAGCCTGTCAGAAACAGACACATCATAATTCCCGAAACTACATACAGTTTTTTGACTGCAACCACTTCCAATTGTTATTTTGGATATAATATATGCTGTTTCTTCTGCTGTTTATACCTATACCTGTCAGGTTGTACTGATTCCCTGCAGCAGCTTGTCAAATAATGCATCACACGCCGCAATCTGTTCCTCCGTTACCTCCCGCTCTTCAGCCTTTGCGGTCTGTTTCAGAGACTGCTGCTCTTCAACTGCCGGCTGCCGCCGGTTTTTCTCTGATCTGCGTTGCTCTGGCCGCATTGTTTTTTTCGATTTTGCCGTGATTCTTTCCCGTGCAGGATCAGACTCCTGCATGTTTTTCTTCTTGCTATCCGCTTCCCGTCCTTTTTTACGCTCTGCTTCTGTCTGTTTCTCGCTCCGTCTGTCCTTCTGCTCTCCCATCTGTGCCAGCGCCGCATCAATATCGATCACATTTGGCTCTATAATAGCCGCTGCTGTCTGTTTCAGACCACTCCGGCTTCTGTCTTCTGCTTCCTGTTTACTGCTCTCCATCTGTTTTTCCTGTTCCCGTTTCAGGCGATTTGCCAGGCTGTTATTCATATAGTTGACAAGTTCTGCTGATAGCATTTCACATTTTCTCCGGGTATTGAATACGTTGTAGACCATCTGCATAACCCCACATGCAACAATGCCCCACATGCCAATCTGTGTACTTGCAAATATAGAACTGCCTGTCCGATATTCCCACCAGGTTCCGATCAGCCCTGTTCCGGCGGCAAGGATCATCATATTACTGCAGAAGCTGTTCCAGGAGCTGACGTAGCTCTTACCAAGCTTCAGTTTATATATGTATTTCTCGACAAACGATCTCGTATCCCGGATACCCACATCAAGATACGATAACTCCTCGTACCTTTTTCGTATCTCCACCAGTGCTTTCTTTTTTGTACTTTTCATACTTCCGACTTCTCTGACCAGCCCCTTTAAAAATCCATTCATTATCAGCTTTGCTGCAATTCCACATATTCCCGTTGCCGCGATCACATACAAAAAAATACTCTGTTCCAAAATAGTTCCAAACATAACCATTTCCCCTTTTCAAATAATTTTTCATGTTTTCAGTTCCGATACCCCGCTCCGGATTCAGGGTGGTTCCATTATAGTTTTGAATTTTTTGATTTTTCAAGCCAAATCACACGACAAATGTTTACCTTTATTTTCATTTTTGGTATACTGGTTTCGATTTGAACCCATTTAAGAATGTATATAGTTATTTTGGACTATAATAGAAAAGAGGTAATTTAATATGGATTACAAAACAAAAGGAACCTGCTCTACTAATATTCATTTTGAAGTAGAAGATGGAAAAGTTAAAAATGTTTCTTTCACCGGTGGCTGCAATGGTAACCTGAAAGGTATCAGTGCCTTAGTCGAAGGTATGAAAGTAGAAGATGTCATTGATAAACTGGAAGGAACAACATGCAGCTTTAAGCCAACATCCTGTCCGGATCAGTTAGCAAAGGCGCTTAAGAATTATCTTCAGGGGGCATAAATATATGAAACGAATCATCCTTACCGGTGGCGGAACTGCCGGACATGTTACACCAAATATAGCGTTGATACCGGAATTACAGAAGCTTGGATATGATATCCATTATATTGGTTCTTATAACGGAATGGAACGTAAGCTGATCGAGGATCTGAACATTCCTTATCATGGAATCTCCTCCGGTAAGCTCAGACGTTATTTTGACCTTAAGAACTTCACGGATCCATTCCGCGTTATTAAGGGTATGGGAGAAGCCAAGAAGTTAATGAAGGAACTGAAGCCGGATGTCGTATTCTCAAAGGGTGGCTTTGTAACAGTTCCTGTCGTATTTGCAGCCAAATCCTGCAACATCCCTGTCATCATCCATGAATCTGATATGACACCGGGACTTGCAAATAAGCTGGAGCTTCCAAAGGCATCCCGTGTATGCTGTAACTTCCCGGAGACAAAGGATATGTTCCCGGAGGGCAAGGCAGTTGTGACCGGAACTCCGATCCGTAAAGAGCTTTTCAACGGAAATGCAGTTGATGCGATCAACTTCTGCGGATTTACAAACAACAAGCCTGTCATCCTGATCGTTGGCGGCAGCTCAGGAAGTGCCGTGATCAACAGAGCGATCCGCGAAAATATTGATAAACTGCTGGAGCGTTTCAACGTGATCCATCTCTGCGGTAAGGATAATCTGGATCACAGCTTAGATAACAAGCCGGGCTATGCTCAATATGAATATATAAAGAAGGAACTGAGCAGCATGCTCGCTCTTGCCGATCTCGTGATCTCCCGTGCCGGTGCAAATGCGATCTGTGAATTACTTGCCCTTCGCAAGCCGAATATCCTGATCCCGTTATCCGCTGCTGCAAGCCGTGGCGACCAGATCTTAAATGCGGAATCCTTCAAAAAGAGCGGCTACAGCTATGTGATAAAGGAAGAGGAATTATCCTCCGAAACATTATTCGCTGCGATCGATGATGTATACAACAACAAACAGACTTACATCGAAACAATGGAGAAGAGTAATCTTACAGATTCCACTTCAATTATAGTCGGCATGATTGAGGAGCTGGTAAATAACAAATAAGCACAGCAGCAGTCAAATACAGACTGTTCGCTGCACCAGTTGGCTTGCAGTTACCAAATGCCGGCATAACGCATATAAAAAACAGGCACATATCAAAATGATATATGCCTGTTTTTTATATGGTATGTATTAAATTACTTCGCTGCATTTGCAATCTTTTCATACGCGGCTGTCTTCGCCTGATCTGTAGAAAGAATATCTCCCTTGATCTCCATTACGATATCAACCTGAGAATTATTTCGAACTGTAAATGTTACCTTCATCGGCTGTTCTGTATACATCTGATCCATACCTGCTGTTGTCAGATCCATTGTTGCCTTTGAACCATAGAATGTAACCATCCAGTCACCATTTGCTTCTTCTTCATAGTACCATGCACAGCTCTTACAAAGTCCTTCAAGTCCTGCACCGAATGTCTTCTCAGTTCCCGGAATCTTGGTTTTCTTGATCTTATCAACCTGAGTCTTAGCTGTTTCATTTGTACGGTACTGAATATTTCCCTTTACATACATCTGAGATGTTTCCGGAAGAATACAGTAAATTCCAAAACATAATGCTCCAACAATGATAATTGCTACCAATATCTTCAAAAAAGTTTTCATATTAACACTCCCATTTCCTTTACACTATTAAATCTAAAATAGCTCTTTTTCCAACTGAAAGATAAATTCTTCAAGAAGCTGCATACGCTTATTGTATTCCACTCTTCCTGCATCGGTTTTACAACGTCTGATCTTCGGTTTATTAATCCTGTAAAAGTTTTTAATTCTGTAATATGCTCTCTTATAGCTGGCGTCATCCTCCAGCGCTGTAGCCATTGAATCCCAAAGTACACTGACAGCTCCAACCTCATCCAGAAGATCAGCATCCATAACGATACGGCATTCCAATGACAGGTCTGCATCTGTATCCTTTTCTTCATGGATCATAATGATCTCTCCGATCTTGGCAATCTTCTCCGGATCAACTCCTATGCTGTCAAGATATTCTACTGCAATCTCTGCTCCAACCTCTCCGTGAGGTCTGTTCTCATCCCATCCAATATCATGCAAAAGTGCCGCAAGTACAATAATATCCAAATCACCGCCTAATTTAGACTGTAATTTGATCGCCCATCTGTACACGCGCATTGTATGCTCGAATCTACTTCTAAACTCATAATTTGGCGGTCTGCCATTCTCCGCGGTCTGCGTTTTGACAAACTCAATTACATCAGCGTAGTTCATCTCTGTTCGCCCCTTGATATCTACCTTTTTTGTATCTTTCGTACTGTCAGAATATCTGAAGTCCTACTAAATATCATTTCTCCAGAACTTTCCCATAAAAAAAGAAAGTATCATTATCTATGATAGCATCTTTTATATAGATTTGCTATATTTTTTTGAAAATTTTATAAATATTTTTATCAAAAAATCCATGCAGTTTTCTCTCGAAATGCCGCCATAAGCGTTACCTTAGCAGTTAGCTCAGCCCAGGCACCCTCGCGGCACACAGGAGATTCTCCTTAGTGCTGCTTCGTCTCCGACCTGACACGGTTCGAAGAGTCCTGTTGCGCAAGACCCAGACATCAACGCCACTTACTAAGGGCAGCCCTACAGTGGACATCCCTCAAGAAAACTATCACCCCTGCTATAGCGGATTGCAGGTTCAGGGCACCGCTACTTCCCCGGTTGCATGGAAACTTTATAACATATTAAATTGTACGCCATATTTTGACGCATATTTGATTATAAATGACGATCGCACATACGTCAACCTGTTTATTTTTTTGAGATAACACCTTTCCGCAGGTCTGCAAAAAAGTTCTTCATCAGGCTGCTGCACTCCTCCTGCCGGATACCATATACGGTTTCTACCTGATGGTTAAATGCAGGCATATCAAACATATTCAGGATTGAACCGGCACAGCCGGCTTTCTTATTCATACAGCCGATCACAACCTTCTGGATCCTTGCCTGTACAATAGCTCCGGCACACATCTGGCACGGTTCTAATGTTACATACATCGTGCAATCCTCTAACCTCCAGTCACCAAGTTTCTTTGATGCCTGCTCGATCGCAAGCAGCTCTGCATGTGCCAGTGTTGTCTTCTTCAGATTTCTCTTGTTATATCCCCGTGCGATCACCTTATCATCCTTTACGATCACACAGCCAATCGGAACATCCCCCTGCACATAGGCTTTCTGCGCCAGCTTAATCGCCTTTGCCATATATGCTTCATACATTTTCCTGTCTTCATCGGATATCTCCGGTTCTGTCACCTGTTGATCTGCACGTATATCTTTTTCTTCGTCTTCTCTGTTCCGTATATTCTGATCATCATTTATTCTTTGTTCTATTACATTTTCTTCTGTACTCTGTTCCATCTTCTTCTCCACACCGGCATTCTCCGTCATTCAACCAACATTGCTTTTTGCCGCAATCCTTTTTATTTCAGATCTACCACCCAGTAACCAAAGCTTCCGGTCTTGATTCTTGTCTCCTTCACCGGTATAAAACGATCAAATCCAAAGATTCCCGCAAGATATTTTTCTTTGGATGAATACTCTCCCGGCACTCCCAATATGTATCCATTCGTATCTTCTTCATCAAACAGCACCCTGCCGAGCATCAGATATTTGTAGCTGTAAAATCCATGTGTCAGAAAGCTGTTCACCCCCAGCCGCCAGTTATCCATGTTCAGCAGTCCGATATCGTTCGGATTGATCTTCACACACTCGATCACTCCATTTTCTCCATCCGGACAATTCGGCAGAAGCGGAAGTTTTTCCCGGTTCGCCATCAGTTCTGCTGCCCTTCCGTCTTCTTTCATTGTTTCTAAAACCTCAGCTGCCGTTACCCGCTTCTCTGTTTCCTCATCGGTCTGGGAAAATGTCTTTTCATCCGGAGACTCCTCCGTTTCCGGCAAAACGGTTTCCGGGTTGTCTGTATCTGTATGTGTCGTTTCTTTCACCTCTGAAGCCATTGTCTCCGCCTCAGATTCGCTGTCCATGTTTTCTGATTCCTCCATCGTCTCGGACACGATTCTTCTCCGATCATACTCCGTTGCTGCAACATCTGCTCTTCTTTCCCGTTCAGCTTCTGCTGCCTCCCGCCGGGCAAATGCCTGACTGTAATCCACGATATTATCCGTCCATGAGGAGCAGAAAATATCACTTTCTTCTTCGCCCATCCGTCTTATGATAATGCCGCTCCATGCTGTGATCGGCCGACCGGTATGATTGACATTATTCCAGTCAAAGGTAAAGCAGTCTTCTCCTCTTCCGGATTTCAGGCTTAATTTTCCAAGATACAACACAACCGGAATCATGCTGTCCGGCACAGCCTCCGGATATTCCTCCGGATCTGCAAGCGTCTCACGATACAGATAAACGGAATACAACCCCTCTTTCTTGACCTGATCCTTAAAATTCACCTGCATCTTGCCCTTCTCATTCTGCTTCTGCACCTTCGCAAATCCCGTGTTCTCGCATTTGTCATATTCGTGATACCTGAAAATATATGATATAAATCTGTTCCAGTAAACCATAGATACCTCCGTCTCTTTTTTCTATCTGACATTTTTTGTCCGACAGGAAGTCATGTCTGCGTCCGACATTCTCCCCGAAAGACAAGCCTTACTTGTATCTATGCATTTTTACTGTAACTTATTCCTTTATTCTTCGGAAATAATATCACTTAACTTTGCAAATTCTGCCAGCGTTAAACTTTCTCCCCGAACATTTGCGGCAAGTCCCATTTTTTCCAGAGCTTTCTCCACCTGTGCTTTTGAATATGGAAGCTCCGGGCTGTTTGCGATTCCATTCTGTAACGTCTTTCTTCTCTGGTTAAAGGATGCCCGGATCAGCTTGAACATCAGACTCTCATCCTTTACTGTCACCGGCGGCTCCTTATATCTGGTCAGCCGTATCACCGCAGATCCTACACCCGGTCTTGGGATAAAACAGTTTGGCGGCACATTTGCGGCAATATACGGTTTTGCATAATACTGGACTGCAAGTGACAACGCACCATAATCTTTCGATCCCGGTCCTACCTGCATCCGGTCTGCTACTTCCTTCTGTACCATGACCGTAATTGACTGTAATGGTACATGACTTTCAAATAAGCCCATAATGATCGGAGTTGTAATATAATATGGCAGATTGGCAACGACCTTGATCGGCTTGCCTGCATTTTCTTCCTCCACCAGCCGGTTGATATCTAACTTCAATATATCTTCGTTGATAACGGTTACATTATCATATTCTGCCAATGTTTCTCCAAGGATTGGGATCAGGTTTTTATCGATCTCAACTGCGATCACCTTTCTGGCTGACTCTGCCAGATACTGTGTCATTGTTCCGATTCCCGGTCCGATCTCCAGTACCAGATCGTCCTTCGTAATTTCTGCCGCATTTATAATTTTTGTAATCACATGGTCATCGATCAGGAAATTCTGACCGAATTTCTTCTGAAATGCAAACTCATATTTCTTTATTGTCTGTATCGTAACCTGCGGGTTACTTAATTTCTCCATGTCTTGTCCTCCATCTATGCATTCTTACGCTTTCATCTTATCACGCAGTCATTCTTTCTACGCCTCTGCCTGCATATTTTCTTCCATTCTGTACAACTTCAGGCTGTTCTTAAATGTCACGTCATACACTTCTTCTTCCGTAACTCCCTTTAATGCTGCGATCTCTTTTGCCACATAAGGAATATTAAGGGCAGAGTTCCGTTTTCCACGGAATGGTACAGGTGACAGATACGGCGAATCCGTTTCTAATACGATACTGGTAAGCGGAATGGCTTCCACTACTTCTTTCAGCTTACGTCCATTGTTAAATGTCACTACGCCGCCAACGCCGATATAATATCCCATCTTAATATATTCTCTTGCAATCTCTGTACTGTATGAAAAACAGTGAATGACGCCACCGCAAAGTCTTCCCTGCATCTCTTTCATGATATCCATGGTATCCTTTGCCGCATCCCTGCTGTGGATCACAACCGGAAGCTTCAATTCTTCTGCCAGCTCCAACTGCTTTCGGAACCAGTGGATCTGCACCTCTTTAGGAACATCCTCATGGAAATAGTCCAGTCCGATCTCTCCAATCGCCTTTACCTTCTCATCTGTTGCCATCTGCCGATACATCTCGATCGCCGCATCTGAAAGCTCCGGTGCATCATCCGGATGCGTTCCGATCGCTGCATAGATAAAATCATATTGATGCGCCAGTTCGACAGATGCCTTTGAAGTCGCAATATTAGCTCCTATATTCATAACATACCGGATATCCTGTCTCTGAAATTCTTCTAATAACTGCTCTCTGTCTGTATCAAACTGCTCATCATCGTAATGTCCATGTGTCTCAAATATCATCTTCATATTCCTCGGTCATTTATTTTCTCAAACTGCTCCAGTCTGTATGCTTCGCTGCATCCCATTCTTCTTTCCGGCTCTCGTACTGCTCATTGAGCCAGTCTACCGCTGCAAGTTTTCCTTCTTCCGAAAATGGAAATTCCTTTGTCAGCTTCTTTTCATCATCCGTATTCTCGTAACTGAACGGCTCCGGCCAGACCGTTGCCATCAGAGTTCCTGCATCCTGTACTTCTTTTGGTTTAAAAAATACATTTTCAAGGGGATTTCTGGCAAGGCGGAACCGCATGCCCTGATAACTTCCCTTAAATGCCTTTCCATACAAATAATAATTAATATGATAAAATGTTGTTTCTTCAATCTTTGGTGTGTCACCCATATCTCTCATCTGCCTTTCATCTGCCGGCACATTTTTCTTCATTCTTTTAAGTATACACTACTAAGATCAGCATATGCAACCAACTGTTGTCATTCTTTACGCCAATCGGCTTCCTTTATGCCACACAATTCATCTTTTTCTTGCCAGTCAATCCCCATGCAAAAAGACCCTTATCCACATCGGTTCTTGTATATCTGCTTCCGCTTCTGTGAACAAAGGTCTTTTCTATGAAAATCTATATTCTGTTTATGCTTCGTCTTTTACCGTAAAAATAACTCCGGCTACCTTTGGTCCTGCATTCGAAGCAACCGCTGCTCCGATCTGGAAGAAATCGTCCGGCGCATAACCAACCTTTTCTGTCATCTTGGCAGCCAGTTCATCCCTGCATACATCATCGCATCCATATACGATCTGATATGGCGAACCCGGAAGCATCTCTGCTGCTGAGACATCTGCCATTTTTGCCAGTAATTTCTTCTCGCCGCGGCATTTGAATGCTGTAACGATCTCATTTGCCCATATCTTCATGATCGGTTTTACGCCAAGTGCATCACCGACCAGTGCTGCTGCACTTGGAATACGTCCCGATTTTGCTGCATATTTCAATCCATAGATACCGAAGTAGATCCGTCGCTTCGGAAGAATGTCTGACAGATAAGCAGTGATCTCATCCACTGTTTTTCCTTCTTCTGCCATCTTTGCTGCCTGCACAACCGGATATCCATACTGACCGCTATATCCAACACCATCAAAGATCTGAATCGTTCCTTTTCCTGCATACTCCGGATGCTCCTCAAAGAATTCATTCTTTGCCATGACTGCATTATCATGGGTAGCAGAACCCTTTTTATTGATGCTGACAAATATAATATCTGTATATCCTGCATCAAACTGCTCCTTATACAGCTCGTCGAACTGGAATGCTGTGATCTGCGCCGTCTTTGGCAGCTCGTTTGGATTTTCCTCCATTAACTTATAAAAACCGTCATTGTCAAAATCGACTCTGCTCATATAAGATTTGTCACCAATCGTTACCGGAAACGGAAGGATTAATATATTATATTTCTGTTCCTCAGCAATCGAAATATCACTAGCTGAATCTGTTATGATCCTGATCTTGCTCATAGGTAAAACCTCATCTTTCTATTTGTAAACCGGCACTTCAAAACTCTTATACACTCTACTAATTTCAAGTTTCAAAAATGCCTGTATCCCTTAACTTTTTATAATATAGATGATTCAAACAGCAAATGTCAATCGTAGTTTCTATATAGAAAAGCCATGGTTTTCGGGGCTTTGTAACATGGTTTGAAAGACTAGATATTTTTTTACTTTTTCATACAGAGTTCCCTATCCCGCAATAAATTGTGTTACAATAAAATCCATAAACAAACTTGAAAAGCAGCATTGCATGTGATTCGCACATGCAGGCAGGTTACATAAGGGGATTGCATATGTTAAATTTAAAGGTAAATGATCAGAAACCACCTAAGAATAAACCGACAATCGAAACAGATCTCTCTGAAGCAGCAGAGAAATCTGATCCTCCATATTCACAGGAATATTTTGATCTGATGGATATGATCGACAATACCGATAAACAGATTGATTATTATAAAATGGTATATACCGCCGAGATCGACGGACTTCCTAAGAGGAGGCACAGTCTGAAAACACATTTTATCTATAATGTGATTTTCTTAATTCTTCTGCTTGGATATGATTATTTTCATCTTACAGTCATTGTTATGGGTGGAGGAATGATCCTGCGGACGATCACAGGTTTGATCGCTTTGGGTGTTTTAATTCTTGCTACTATATACATGATCGGTCACACCATTCGTGCCTATATTCTTTACCAGATCAATATGCTTCCCGATTTTATGACAGATTACCTGCAAAAGTATAATATCCATACCATGGTGGAGGAAGAAGCCTATTGCAGAAATGTTCTCCGACAGATGTTAGCATATGAAACAACACTGGCTCATATCAAAAAAGCAGCTCCGAAAACAACAACAGAGATCAACGCTGCTATAAGCGAGATCTCTGCTATGAATTTTGATATTAAAGATTTCCATTATAACGCCGGTCGGACGATAAAATAATATATATTTTCTGATCTGACCATTTCTGCATCAATGTCGGCTGTTTAACAGCTTCTGTTTCAGATCATATAACGGTTTTGACAGATCGACAAATACCTCCTGTGGATTTACCAGTCGTCTGGTCTCATCCCAGAGTGTATTCAGTTCTTTCTGGCAATACTCGCGGATCTCCATCGTGGATGGATTCTGATATACGCACTGTCCCTTCAAGAATACCGGGACAAGCATCTCACGGATCTCATAAGAACCACCCGGAAGTGTCGAACGCTTCCATGTAGCCATCTGGTCAAATATCTCCAGATCCTCCGCTTCATTATATGTCTCATCGGAAAGTGTGATCAGATCCGCCTTGATCTTTCCGGTCTCCTTATTATACAGACGGAATACCGTCTTATTTCCTGGATTTGTGATCTTCGCCGGATTCTCTGATATCTTGATCTTCGCTGTGAATTCTTCATCCTCCGGTTTCTTGATCGCCGCAAGCTTATAAACACCGCCAAAAGATGGATTATCTGCTGATGTGATCAGATTGGTTCCAACGCCCCATGACGTGATCGCTGCACCCTGATTCTTCAAACTGTTGATCAGATATTCGTCCAGATCAGAGGATGCTGCAATGACTGCATCCGGATATCCCGCTGCATCCAACATTTTTCTGGCTTTCTTAGACAGATATGCAAGGTCACCGGAATCCAGACGGATTCCATATCTGGTCGGCATCTTTCCCTCTGCCTTCATCTCATCAAATACCCGGATTGCATTTGGCACACCGGATTTCAATGTGTCATATGTGTCAACCAACAATGTACATGTATCCGGATATAATTCTGCATATCTCTTAAATGCTGTATATTCATCCGGGAAGCTCATGATCCAGCTATGTGCATGTGTCCCAAGTACAGGCACGCCGAACTGCTTACCGCAGATTACATTTGAGGTTCCGACACAGCCACCGATAACTGCCGCCCTCGCACCGAAGGTTCCGGCATCCGGTCCCTGCGCACGGCGAAGTCCGAATTCCATGATACCATCCCCTTTTGCTGCATAGCAGACTCTGGATGCCTTTGTAGCGATCAGACTCTGATGGTTCACAATATTTAACAATGCGGTCTCAACCAACTGCGCTTCCATGATCGGTGCAACCACCTTCACAAGTGGCTCATACGGAAATACTACAGAACCTTCCGGAATCGCATAGATATCACCTGTAAAATGAAATCCTGCAAGGTAATTCAGAAATTCTTCATCAAACATATTCAGACTTCTTAAGTAATCAACGTCTTCATAGGAAAAGGACAGATTCTTGATATAGTCGATCACCTGTTCCAGACCACAGGCGATCGCATAGCCGCTTCCGGATGGATTTTTTCTGTAGAATGCATCAAATACAACGATATCATCTGCTTTCTCACGGAAATATCCCTGCATCATCGTCAATTCATAGAAGTCTGTTAATAAGGTAAAATTTCTCTTTTCGTCCATATCTCTGTCCTCCTGCCTTTCTTTTTTCAGCAGTTTATAATCTCTACTATTCTATCATACATGATCGGCACATCGTTTTCTCACACATTACTGCCCATATAACATCTCATTTAACTCATGGTACAACCGGGAAAGCGGAAGTCCGACAACATTGTCATAACTGCCCTTGATTCCTTTCACAAACAGGCCACCCTGTGTCTGTATCCCATAGCTTCCTGCTTTGTCAAACGGATCTCCCGTCGCAAGATATCCGACAATCTCCTCATGCGTCATCGGATAAAATGTAACCTCTGTATTCTCGTAAAATGTCTTTGTCCGGCATTTCTCTCCGTCGTAGTACATAATAGAAACACCTGTATATACATTATGTGTCTGTCCTGACAAACTATTCAACGTATTATATGCATCGTCATAATCAACCGGTTTTCCAAGGATCCTGCCATTTAATGCGACGACCGTATCGGAACCGATCACGATAAACGGCTGTGTCTCTGCTTCCGTACCGGCACGATCTGTACATACCTTTTTATATACATTTTCTGCCTTTCTCCCGGCAAGCTCCATTACCATATCCTTTGGAAAACGGATATCGGTAGCTTCATCGCAGTCACTTGGCATAACAGTAAATGTATAACCGACTCTTTCAAGCAGCTCTTTTCTTCTCGGTGAATTCGATGCAAGTATGATCGGAATCTGTGTAACCATGATGTTCTCCTTTGATTACTCCATCTCTTTTGCAAGCTTCATTGCTTTTTCAAATAACGGAAGTGCGCGTTCTACCATCTCTGTTGTGGTACAGTAAGCAAGTCTCATATGTCCCGGACACATAAAGCTGTCTCCCGGTACCAGGATCAGATCCAGCTTGCTGGCTGTCATACGACAGAATGCATTTGCATCCGCGATCGGAGTCTTTGGAAACATATAGAAGGTTCCGCCCGGTTCTACACACTCATATCCCATATTTGTAAGCTCTTTATATAAAATATTCTTATTCTTCTCATAGATTGACAGGTCAGCTGTCTTATCGATCACTTCTGCCACACCAAGCTGGATCATGGATGGCGGACAGTTATGTCCTGTAAATCTGGAGATCTGACCACACATCAGAACGATCAGCTTCGCATCCTTACATTTCGGATTTACCGCTACATATCCGATACGCTCACCCGGAAGGGAAAGTGACTTACTGAATGAATAACAGCAGATACTGTTGTCATAGAAGGATGAAATAAATGGTGAATCCGTTCCTTCAAATACGATCTCACGATAAGGCTCATCGGAGATAATATAGATATCATGTCCATATTCCTTCTGCTTTTCTTCCAGAATTGCAGCCAGCTTCTTGATCGTCTCTGTTGAATATACGATACCGGACGGGTTATTCGGAGAGTTAATAAGAACTGCCTGTACATTTGGATTTAAAAGCTCCAGAAATGCATCAAAATTGATCTGGAAGGATGTAATATCCGCCGGCACGATCTTAAGCACCGCACCTGTTCCGTCAACATATGGAACATACTCAGGGAAATATGGAGCAAATGTGATCACCTCATCTCCCGGCTTTGTTACACAACGAATCGCATGTGCGATCGCACCTGCTGCACCGGAGGTCATGAAAATATCATCTGCTGTATATTCCATTCCAAATCTTCTATTTAAAGAATCTGCAACCGCTTCTCTGACGGACATAATACCAAGTGTCGGACTGTATCCGTGAAGCGTCAAAGGATTTTCTTCTTTTAACATCCGTTCCAATGTCTCTGTAAACTCCGGACATACCGGAACAGAAGGATTGCCGATCGTAAAGTTATATACATTTTCCTTTCCGATCTCTGCAGCACGTTTTGATGCATACTGCGCAAATTCTCTTATTATAGAACCTTTGGTTGTCATATCTGCATATTTTTCCGAAATCATACCTGTTATCCTCCGTCTGTTGTGAATTTAATAATGGAAGTATACCGCCGAAAAGGCAAAAAAACAAGTGGTAATAAATCGGGGAAAAGACTTATTACCACTTGCAAAAAATGAGGGGAGAGAGGATTCAAATAAATGAAAAACTCTTACAATACATAGTATATAAGGGATGTGTGTCTAAATTGTGTTTATTTTCTGATGTGTTTATAAACAGATTCTGCATTCTATTTACAAATTCTTTATTATATTGTCCAGATCGGAACAATGTAATTTTCTGAATCAACAGCTGAAAGTTTCGGACGCATACAGATGATTGCTCCTTTTCCTCTTGGAACTGCTCCTTTATCCAGAATTCTGAATGCCCTGGTCAGTTCACTTCCTGGATTTACTGAGCGTTTTATCTCTAACGGATGCACCATACCATCACTTTCAATCACCATATCAATTTCATTACTGTCTTTATCTCTGTAATACCACATAAGGCATTCATCCGCTTCATTTTGATATGTCTTCCGAATTTCGGAAACAACATAATTTTCCAGTATTGCCCCATTAATCGCCCCGTTTTCAAGTATTTCCGGAGTTGTATATTTTGTGAGATACGAAACCAGGCCTGTATCAAAGAAATATAATTTTGGTGTCTTAACTGTTCTCTTTAACAGATTATTAGAATAAGGACGTAAATAAAAAATAATATCGGACTTCTCAAGCACCTGCAGCCATCGTTTAATTGTCTCATCTGAAACGCCAACATCATTTGCTATATCATGTATATTTAACATTTGTGCACACCTGCATGCTGCAGCTCTTACAAAGTCCATAAATACAAGTTTATCAACATTTGTAATCAACTCTGATACATCTCTGTCAATATATGTTTGAATATAACTAGAATAAAAAACATTTCTGTCTTTGTATCGTCCACTTCTATAACCCGGCATAGATCCCATCCAGATTCTCTCATATAGCTCCGGCAACTCCACCTTTGTTCCATTTTTGCTTCGATGCTTTAATGTTTCCAGATCAACACTAAACTTAATATTCTCGCCTGCTCCATACAACTCATGCTGTGACAAAGATGACATGTGAATAATAGCAGTTCTTCCCGCCAAAGATTCCTGTGCAAGCTCCATCATCCGAAATGCCTGCGATCCGGTCAACCAAAATGATGATGCCGGTGCTCCATTATCTATCGCCATCTTAATATATGGAAATAATTGCGGAGCATATTGTACCTCATCTATTAAAATCGGAAGATCATGCATCTGCAAAAACATAGCAGGATCTGTCTGTGCCAGTTTCCTTTCTTCCAGATCATCCAGGCTCACCACTGTCCTATTCTCATCCATTAATTTTTTAAATAAAGTTGTTTTTCCAACCTGCCTCGGTCCTGTAATTAATATACAGGAATAGTCTTCTGCTAATTCTTTTATCTTTTTTTCTAAATCTCTATGAATATATTCCATATATCTGCACCTCTTTTTTCGGCCAAAATAAGATCAAATCTTATTTTAGCCGAAAAGTAATAATTTATCAAGAATAAAGAGCCGCATACGACTCTTTTGCACCCAAACAATATTATAAAACAAAAAACAAGTGGTAACAAACCGGGGAAAGATTTATTACCACTTGCAAAAAATGAGGGGAGAGAGGATTCAAATAAATGAAAAACTCTTACAATACACAGTATATAAGGGAAGTGTGTCTAAACTGTGTTTATTTTCTGATGTATTTATGAAGATCATAAACAAAACTTTATAAAACTAACACAACCTGTCTGCCCGCCTCAGTCGGTCATTTTTTGCGGACAGTTCAATACATGCCCTTCGGTTCCTCTCCCTACTCCTGCGTTTGCTCTCGTTTGATTTCTCCCTCTGTATCCTCTTAGCACAAGCGGGACAATACTTTGATATTCCAGAGCTGGGGACGTATTCAACACCGCACACCGTACAATTTTTAGGCTTTAACGCCGTCCACCGCTTTGTGGGTGTGATATGTAATTCACCGACAAAGCCGATGAATTTATAGTAAATCTTGATTTCCTGCCTTACTGTCCCGTCCGCAAGTTTCTCACGTTCCGAAACAAGTATCTTGTCTATGAGTGCGTTTATGATGGTTGCGTCCAACTCTTTCAGCCCCTGATAGTTGCGGATTAGGGATAGAAAGTCCCTCACGCCCTGCGATTTCTCATAGCTGTCATTGAGCGTTTCCGTTACCTCTTTCAGCCGTGCTTCAATTTCAAGCTGCTCTTTCTGGTATTTCCCCGACATCATCTCAAAATTCCGCTCCGTGATACGCTCCATTACCTTGTCCTCATAGAGAGAGGAAAACAGCCTGTCAAGCTCCGCAAGGCGTTTGTTCAGCTTCTTCTTTTCTTTCTCTAATGATTTCGCCCTGCTCTGGTCTGTTTCCGTGAGCCGCCTTTCTATGGCTCTGACCGCCTTTTCATCATTGACCGCCATATCCGCAAAGCGGTTGATGTCGGCAAGGACGGCATTGAATAAGTCCCTCGCTTCAATGCTGTGTGCGGTACACATAACATTGCCATATCTGCCATAATTATTGCAGGTGTATTGTACGCAGTCGATGATGTCGGGGCGTTTCCTCCTGTTGGCACTCGCCGCCCGCATCGCATAGCCGCAGTCCGCACACTTGATAACGCCCGAAAAGATATTCTCAAATCCCCCTGCGTTCTGCTCCCGCCTGCGGCTCGTCATAAGCTGCTGTACGGTGTCAAATTCCTCCTGCGTGACTATCCCCTCATGGGTGTCTGGTATCACTTCCCATTCTTCGGGCAGCTTAGAGGGGCGTTTCTTGCTTTTCATGTTGGCTGCAATCCGCTTGTAGCCTGCAAGGTTGCCCGCATATATCGGGCTTCTTAAAATGCCCCTCACGCTGTTCTCGCTCCAAATATAACGGTTTTCCTCGTTATCCTCAAAGTACCGCTCATAGCCTGTTGCCCCTTGCTCCACCGCATAAGCGGCAGGGCGTAGGATATGCTGTTTGTTGATGTGCTTGCGGATTTTGGCGATGCCGTTGCCCGCTAACGCAAGGTCGAATATCTCCCTTACCACATGGGCAACTTTGTCATCTATCAGCAGATGGTTGTGGTCGGCAGGGTCTTTGACATAGCCATAAGGGGCTGTTGTTCCCATGAATTTCCCCTGCTGAAACCTCGCACGGTACGCCGATTTTATCTTGACTGACACATCGGCAGAATACATTTCGTTTAGGATGTTGCGGAAAGGCGTGATGTCCATAGCGGATTTGTTTAAGGTGTCCACGCCGTCATTGACCGCTATATACCTCACGTTATGCTCTGGGAAAAAGACTTCCAGATATAACCCACAATCAAGATAGTTCCTCCCCAGACGGGATAAATCTTTTGTAATCACGCAGTTTATCAGCCCGTTTTCAATGTCCTTAATCATATTCTGGAAACTTGGTCTTTGGAAATTTGTTCCAGAGTAGCCATCGTCAACATACGTTTTTGCTAAATGCCATCCCTGCCTTTTCACATAATCCGTGAGGATGGATTTTTGTGTCGCAATGCTCGCACTCTCGTTATCCGTGCCATCGTCCTTTGATAAGCGGCAGTAAATGCCGACTTCATAAATCTTGTTCTCCGTTCTTATTCCTGCCATACTGTAAAACCTCCATATCTGTCCTAACGTTTTCATGTTCCATTGCGTACATTCTAAGCGGACAGCCCCTCATTGTCGAAGGTGTCGCCCTCGGCAATCTTCTTCCGAATATCCTCGGAGATAATCGGGACAAACGCTTCTGCAACGGTCTGTGTGCCGATATATTCTCGACTGATAATCATTTGTACTTGCCCTTTTGGCACAATACGCTTTCTTCTTCCAGTTGTTTTCCTATCCTCGCCCATACTTAAATCTTCCTTTCCAGACAGGGCAGGAGAACGTCTGGAAACGCCCCGCCCTGTCAATCAGATACCATCAATCCCCGCTGTTTACTTCTTTCTGTAATGCTTCAAGGAGTGCCGCTGCTTCATCAGCGTTCAACGTGATACCCTTTCCGCACTTCTCACGGTTCGGGGAAAAGCTGCGGATGTCATATTTCGGCTCTCTCCCGTTCCATGAAATAAGATTGATTTCCTTTGTGTAGCCGCTGTCACTCGCAGACAATACGGCGATTTCCTTTACAATCTCATACTGGATTTCTTTCATTCCTTACCTCATTCTCCTTAAAATTCTGTCTTTCTTCTGTTCCAAATTCCTGCATTTACTTCCCGAAAAAAGAAGGTTAGCGGCTGTCCCTGCTCCGTTTTCTCTGCAACTCACGTTCCAGAAGTCGGATGATGGTTTCCTCCATCTGCTTCGGCGTTGTGTCCTTCGGAAAGTATTTTTTCAGTTTGCTTGTGTTGATTTTCAAGGTTTCTTTCTGGTTTCCCTTTTCCTCCGTCATAATGGAAAATATCATATCCATGTCAAGCTGCCCGCTCTGGCTCATGCTTTTCATCCGCTGTGCCTGTGAGAGTGAGGGCGTTGCTTCTTCGCTCTCCATCGTGGCAAAGAGATTTTCCTGCTCGTCTTTCTTCAAAAAGGACAGTTCCACCGCAGGTGTGAGGGCGATTTTCCCCTCGTCCACCATCTGCAAAATCGGCGGTATCAGTTCCGTCAGGCGGATAAAACGCTGGACGGTCATCCTGCCCACGCCGAAGCCCTGTGCCACTTTGTCGTCCGTCCGCAACTTCGTCACAACTTGTGACGAGGTTAAGTCTGTGCGGAAACCCTGCCGCTTCATGGCTTCGGATTTCATCCTGTAGGCAAACGCCCGCTCCGATGGCAGGATATTTTCACGCTGTAAATTACTGTCTACAAGGGTGATGATGGCTCGGTCACGGTCTAAGGGCAGGACAAATGCAGGCACGGTATTTATACCTGCAAGTTCGGACGCACGGACACGCCGCTGCCCCGCAATCACTTCATAACCGTTCCCGTCCTCTTTCGGGCGTGTGATTATCGGCGTGACAATGCCAAATTCCTTGATGCTTTCCGCTAACTCTGACAGCGTTTCATCCTCCACAACATGAAACGGATTGTCGGGAAACGGGTATAAATCTTTGGTCTTTAACACCTTAAAATCCTGTTTCTTCATTCACTTTTTACCTTTCTCTTGATTTGTTTCTGCCTGTTCTCTGTAATTCTTCCAACACTTCTGGCGGTATCTTTGAGAGCAGCCGCCCCATCTGCTCGTTGGTTCTCTGCAATTCAAATATCCTCTGGTTGGCTTTCTGCACCTTTAATTCCTGCTCGTACTTTTCATCACGCATACGCCCTGCATAGTCGGCTTCCTGCCCGATTTGCTCCTTTAAGCTGTCGATATACGCCTGCTGTCTGCCGATTTCCTTAGAGAATTTCTCCACTTCGGGCAGCCATGCGGCAACCAGTTCCAGAGCCTTGTCACGCTTTTTCCCTGCGTTAAAGGCGTTGATGTCGGACAGGGCAGACACGATTTCCCCATACTGCTTATCAAGCCTGCCGCCCAACTTATAGAGCCATGTGGGGACGTGTTTCCGCTTGGTTTCCATCGAAGATTGACCTCTCTCAAGCTGATTCCAACGTGAGGACATCCGCTCATGGTAGGCGGTCTGCCACTCCGACAGGCTCTTTTGATTGCCTAAAATTGTTTTGGCGGACAGCTTATTGTCTGGTGTAATCGGCACAAAGCAGAGGTGCATATGGGGCGTTCTCTCGTCCATGTGGACGACTGCGGAGAGGATATTCTGCTCCCCGACACGCTCCGAAATGAAATCCAGAGCCATCGTAAAATACGCTTTCTGTTCTTCGGGCGGTAACTGGTTCATAAATTCTGGTGAAGCCGTGATGAGCGTTTCCACCATCATCACGCTGTCTTTCCTTGTCCTGCACCCTGCTTCGGCTACCTTTCGGTTAATCTCTTTCTTATAGGTGTACTTTGGCGGTGCGACAAGATGATAGTTATTTTTAGAGCGTTCCATGTCGATATCTGGGTTGCTTTTGTAGGCTTCTTTCTTCCGCTCGTTGTGGCGTTCGCAAGCCGCAACGCCGCCCGCTTTGCGTTTCTGGAAACGCAGGATTGCATAGGGCATAATCCATCATCTTCCTTTCTTCGGCGGGTAACTGCCCTTTGGGTGACAGCGGTGACGGTGGTGACGGCAGTTTTGGGATGCCCCCTGCCGATTGCCGTAACTGTCACCCTTATCCCCTGCATGACGGTCATGACGATGGTGACGGTGTTTTTGGGATACTCCCTCGCAAGAGCTGTAACCGTCATGCCGCCGTTCTTTTATCCGAAGCCGCAAGGCGTAGGATAGCAGGGCGTAAGACCTGCCATAAGGGAGTCCAGAGGGAACGTCTGGCACACGGCTCTTTGCAGGGCAAAGTGTAGTGTGTTACACCCTGTAAACGCAGTCGGAAAAATCGGAGAGATTTTTCTGACCGCAGGGGTGATTTTACACGCCCGAAAAGGGCGGGTGAATCCCACGCCTGCATTTTGCGTTTGCGGGGTGTTCTCCCGTAGGGATGACAGCGGCAGGGTATCCTAAAATCACTGTCACTGCCGTCACCGCTGTCACCCGCAGGGCAGAGCCGCCAACTTTACATGGCTTTAAGCGTCAATGACAGTAACAGGGGGTATCCCAATATCGCTGTCACCGCCGTCACCGCTGTCACCCGCCCTCCTTGCAAGGGCAATCTGCCTGCCGTCTTTCCTGCGGCTGTACTGGTAGCAGATACGGTTCTCGCTTAAAAATGTGGTGTGATATTCATTCAGCCATTTCGTAATCACCGTGGGTATGGTTTCCGTTTCCCCCATAGCGGCTAACAGCTCCGTTGCCGTGCCTGCCCATTCTTCCTTATCCCTCATAAAATCCACCAACCGAAAAAGGACATCTGGTATCGTTTCTTTCGCAAGCTGCTCCTGCGTTTTCCTCTCCACAAGTTCCCAACTGCAATCACGGAAACGGAGCGTGTATTCCTGATAGGGCGTGTCCCTGCCCGTTACATACAGCTTGGCGGTGTCAGATGCCCGTTTCTCCTTTTCCAGAACAAAGGTAGCGTCCGCACTCCCCGTTAAGCCTGTCGTCCCAGACACCTTGTTGAACACATCGCTGTCATTCTGCTTTCGGATGTGGTGTACGACAATGACCGCCAGAGAGTGCCTGTCGGCAAAATCTTTGATTAGGGAGATGTCCCCATAGTCGCTTGCATAGGCGTTGTCTTTTGAAGCTGTACGGACTTTCTGCAAGGTATCAATGACAATGAGCCTGCTGTCTGGATAGTCTTTCAGATAATCCTCAAGCTGCACGATAAGACCGTCTGACAGCTTGCAGCTTGCCACGGCAAAATGAAGCCGCCCGCTCGCTTCGTCCGTCAAACGGAACAGCCTGTCCTGTATGCGGCAGAACGTGTCCTCAAGGCAGAGGTAAAGCACATCGCCCTCCATTGTCGTCATGTCCCATAAGGGGATTCCCTGCGACACGCATAAGCACAGCTTCAGCATGAGCCAGCTCTTGCCTATCTTCTGTGAGCCGCAGAACAGCGACAAGCCTGTGGGGATAAGGCTGTCCACCACAAAGGACGGCTTCTCAAGCGGCTCATAAAGGAGCGTTTCGGCGTTGACTGTCTGTAACTTCTGCATGGGTTTCCTCCTTTCGGGCAGTTATCTTGTTTTTGTTGCACATAGGCGTTGACCTCCTTAAAAATAGATTTACTCCCACGAAAAAAGTGAGAGTATGTAATACCGCCAATCCCACACAAATAAAAAACAGATTTCTTTTTCGGGCGGTGTCGGTCATGGTTGGAGATATTTCCTCATTTCCGCTTTTACTTTCTTCTTTGCAACAGCAACGGATTTCTGTATTGCAGAAGCGGTGCAATGCTCCATAGCGGCGATTTGGTAAAAATTGAACTCATACTCGTAGTAGAGCAGGAAACGTCGCCTTTGTATCTCTGGCAGTCTGTCAACCGCCTTACAGAGCAGTTCCGCCCGTTCTGCTTCAATCATTTGTTCCTCAATGCTCTTAGGCAGCTTTAACGCCCGCCTGTTCAGCGTTTCGTCCCATACTTCCGAAAACTCCCTGTGCCGCTCGTCCCATTGGAGAAGATTCCTGTTCCTGCGTTCCATCTGCCGAAATTCAAAGAATAACTGCTCGGATACTTCCAGTTCGTGGTGTTCCCCCTGCCCGTCCTTAAAACTGATAAAATACCTTATACCGCTTTCCGTGGATTCCTCCCGAAGCGTGTACGCCTTAGCTTTATATGCCATCCCGTTTTCCTCCTGCCAAAAATAAGCGGGGAGATTCCACTCCCCACCCAGTAGCCCGCAGAATAATGGGATGTATTAGACGCTTACAAAATTTTCCGAAGCTTCTTCCGCAGATGGTCTAACCTCGCATAGATGGCACCAGTCGTCAAATGCACAAGTGGGGCAATCTCCTTTGTGGAATACCCCTGCATTTTCAGCAGGACGATTTTCAAGGTACGCCCGTCCACCGTGACTAATACTTGATAGAGATTTTCGCTCTCAATCTCGTCCAGTAACTCCGCAACTGTATTCACCTCCGCTTGCCGCTCCCTGTCTGCCATGTCCTCAAGGTATTCCGCAACGTCATTCGTCCATCGGTAAAACCGCCTGTTGGAATTGAAGTCTGCCCTGTCCGCTATGCGTATCTGCTCAATGGTCACTTCATCAACGCCGCACTCACGCAGCAGCTTTTCCTCCGCTTCTTTCCAGATACGCCATTTCCTGTCCTCCCGTCCGTGGTTGTATGCCATTCTTTCTTCCTCCAATCAGAATTGATTGAGAGGGCAGAGAAAAGCCCCCTCATTTTCCCAAAGGAAAAAACAAGGGGGCTGAACGCCTTAAATTTTAATTTTCTATTATCTTTCTTAGTTTTCTTAGGATTCTGGCTTTGCGTTTGTTCACAACGCTCTGGGTTATGCCTAACCTCGCCCCGACTTCACGCTCGGAAAGTCCGTCAAAAAAGATTGCCTGTATCAACTCCTGCTCACTATCCGACAACAAAGGCAGGGCGGCTTTCAGCCTGTCCACCATAACAGCATTGACAACGGTTTCCGCAATGTCCGCCGCTTCATCAGCGATAAAGTCCAGAGGATTCCCCTCGCTGTCCGTAAATCCGTCCAGAGATAGCAGGCTGTTCCTCGCATCTAATTTTTGCAGGTAACGCCACCGCTCCCTGTCACGGTAGAAGTCCGCATATTGCTCCCTTACGACTTCAAGCAGACAACCTTGGACGGGGATAAACAGCTTGTCCATATATCCCTTGTCGGCTTGCCTGCGGCGGCAGAAATCCGTATAGGACAGTTCCACATAGCCGCCGCTTTCTTTGATATATACTTTTCTTGGTGCGTATTTCACCGCTAATACCTCCAATCTGAATTTTTGAAATGTAAAAATCCAGATGGAGAGGCGGGGAGCGGCAACGCACACCAGAAACAGCCCTGCGGCACTTTCCAACAAAAAACGACAAAAGAAAAACCGCAAAGGCTCTGTGACCTTCACGGTTATGGGAAATACAAATTCTGTTGTATGGAGATTGTACTTCCACTTTCAAGGTGAGAAGTACCGCTGCACTGGCAGAAATTTTTTTAACTGGTTTCCTGCCATTCTCTGATATGCTATGTATTGATAAATTTTACTTCGTATGAGCAGATGAATAACCGCCCGAAAAAAGAACATAAAAAAATCCCTCCAAATTTAAAAACAAATTCAGAGGGTAATTTAGGGTATAACAAAATAACCCACCCGAATATCGTTTTTTTTATTTGGTGAGTTTGTTCTTTCAAATACGAAACAAAAAGAGCCGATGATTCGTGAATTGTTCCACAATTTCATCGGCTCTGCGTCTTAAGCGTCTGGCTCTTTGATGACAGTTATCTTCAAGTTGTCAACTTTAATCAAGCTTTCTTGTCTGCATTTTGGACAATAAAGGGGATAATTCTCCAAAACAGTGTCCTTCCTAATTTTATTACGGGTTTTGCTCCCACAAACAGGACACAATATCCATTCGCATTTCATCATAATTAGTCTCTAATCCTTTCAAATCTCATTTTATATGACTTTTGCAAGCTGTTAAGCTAACTTGTGGAACATATGCCGAACCTTATCTATACGGCTATTCGGGCGGCGGGGTTGGCAAATAAATTTACCAATAGCTGGCTGGTATCCTTTTAACTCTGTCAAGCAGACTCCCTGCCCATTTGTGAAATAAGTTAAATCGTTCCTGTATTCTTGAATACATCTGGCAGGGATTTCTCCTTTCAGAATGACCTCGTCATTCTTTACCTGAGTACTTACAATATCTGCACAATACCTTGGGGCATCATGATACGCCCGTGAGAGATATTCCTGCGGTGCATAAATTTCAAAGTGGAGATATGGCTCTAATAGTTCTGTCCCTGCTTTTTTTAAAGCCTGCTCCAATACGATAGGGGAAAGCAGCCGAAAGTCTGCGGGGGTACTTACAGGACTATAATACAATCCATATTCAAAACAGATTTTACAGTCTGTCACTTTCCATCCATACAGCCCCTGCTCGCAGCCATAAAGAACCCCCTCCATAACCGCATTTTGGAACGATTGGTTTAAATATCCAAGTGAAACTCTGCTTTCATACTGCACTCCGCTTCCAATAGGGAGCGGCTCTATGGACAACCCGACAGAAGCCCAGAAAGGATTTGGCGGGACTTCTATGTGGATGGTATATTCTGCTTTTCTAAGCGGTCTTTCCATATATATAACAGTAGGCTCTTTTATTTCTGCCTCCACATGGTATTTTTCCTCAAGGATGGCACAAATGACTTCCATCTGCACATTCCCCAAAAAAGAAAGTATAATCTCATGCGTTGTAGTATCCACATAATATTTTAAAAGAGGGTCGCCATCTGAAATTTCTGTAAGTGCCCCAAGCAATATTTCCCGCTGTTCAGATTTCTTTACTGCAATCGTTGTTTGGAGCATAGGGAGAGGATTTTCAATAAATTTTCTCTGCGGCAACAGCATTTCGTTCCCCAAAATACTGTTTAGCTGCAAAACATCATTTGGTAAAATTACAATATCACCAGAGCAGGCTGTATCGGATGAATATAATTCACCGTTTGTCGGAACACACATCTCTGTGATTTTTATTTTCTCTTTTTCAGATATTTTAATAACATCCCTCAAATGCAATGTTCCGCTATATATACGCACATAAACAAAACGCCGCCTTTTCTCTGAATATTCAATCTTAAAAACCTGCCCGCATAGTTCAGATTGACCTTCAGGCGTTGATGAATAAAACTTACTGGCAATCACTTCTATAAGCTGCCGAATCCCCAGATTGTTTTTAGCACTTCCGTGATAAACGGGAAATAACGTTCCGTTTTGGAATCTCCTGTTTTCTTCCTGTTCCAGTTCTGACATTTTAAACGGTTTCCCTGACATATATTTCTCTAATAGTTCATCGTTTCCCATAATTACCGCATCCCACTGTTCCATATCGTCATTGTCCGTTACATTTATATGGGGATGCTGCCCAACCTTTTGCTTCACTATAATTTCCGAAGAAAGCTTTGCTTTCATTTCTTGATATACCATTGGCAAATCAATCCCCTCTTGGTCAATTTTATTGATGAAAAAAATTGTCGGAATCTTCATTGTCTGTAGTGCATGAAACAGTATACGGGTCTGTGCCTGTATGCCATCCTTTGCAGAAACTAATAATACTGCTCCGTCTAATACGGATAAAGAACGGTATACTTCCGCCAAAAAATCCATATGGCCTGGCGTATCTATAATGTTGACTTTTACATCCTCCCACTGAAAAGATGTCACTGCTGTCTGGATAGTGATTCCCCTTTGACGCTCCAAATTCATTGTATCTGTCCTTGTTGTGCCTTTATCTACGCTCCCTGGTTCTGCAATTGCACCACTGGTATACAATAAACTCTCCGTTAATGTTGTCTTTCCTGCGTCAACGTGAGCCAGAATGCCTAAGTTAATTATTTTCATGTGATTTTCCTCCTATCAACACCCAAAAAAGGGCATAAAAATACCCAGTGATAAATACTCCTATCACTGGGTAAATAACTCCAATAGCCCCAAAACACTTATATGTTTTCGGGCATATAAAATTACATGATAAAAGTATTCTTAAACTGGGTACAAAAAACTAAGCCCCATATTAAAAGTGAAACGGGACTGCTACTTTTTGTTCCCACTATCAAATTGACAGTTTATTTAAGAATACCTTGCCGCATATTTATTAACTCCTTGTATAATACTGAATCTAATTATATTCCTTAACCCTTTATTTGTCAAGCTGACAAACTAAAGCAGAAAAAGCGGCAGGATTTCCCCCTGCCACTAATCATCTGTTTATGCAAAAATAATTTCCTTTTCCACAATCTCCCTCGCACAAGCCCTTATGTTATTGAGGCATCCTGTCCATTCTAAGGCGTTTTCTGCCTTTAGCTGTTCCGTTATGCCCTGTGCCTGTTTCATACCCTCTATGAGCCTTTCAAAGCGTTCCTGTGCCTGTCTGTCAATGTCGGCAAGGTAAGCGTTAAGTCTGCCGCTTGTAAGAAGATTGGTGTATGTAACTTTGCAGTGATGCTTCAGATAATCCAAATGCCGCTGTCCCCAGATGCCTATCGGCTGTTCTTCTTCGGCGGGTACAGTTAAGCACGGTATTAAATAATCGCCTTGCCTTTCGTATTTGCCGCCCATTTCCTCAAAAATTGTCTTTGCCATTGTCTGTTACCTCCACATTCTTTTTTATTTTGAATGTCCGCAAAATCCGTCCTACATCTGTCGGTCTCCTTGGCTGGTATGGGTGGCTGGCATGGGCAGTTGGCCTCCCCACTATAAATGGCTTGCTGCGATTTCCGTTCGTTGCACATGCCAGCCACCCATACCAGCCAAGGAGACCGACAGAGGCGGACAGGCGGACTGCGACTTCCCCCAATTTCAGGCTTGTAAGAATAATTCGTTTTATGTATAATAAAACGTACGGTGTTTTTTCCACACCGCCTTGATTTTTCAAGGAAAAATGAGGTTTTATGATGTTCGGGCAGACAGATATATCTGACCAGACCAAAAACGTCAATATAATAATAGGAAAAGAGGATAAACATGTTAGAAAACAACCATGAAAAAAAGCCAAAGAAATACGCTGGTATTCTGGCACATCCGACTTCATTTCCAAGTCCTTACGGAATCGGTGATCTCGGCAAAGGTGCATACCGGTTTATAGACTTTCTGGCAAATTCGGGCTTGAATCTGTGGCAGGTACTTCCACTTGGACATACCGGATTTGGTGATTCACCATATCAGCCATTCTCCGCATTTGCCGGTCAGCCGTTAATTATTGACCTTGATGCATTAAAAGAATACAAGCTTCTGTCAGAAGATGATTTTAATGATATGCCGGAATGGGATCCCGTTCACATCGATTACGGAACCTTGATCACATTTAAGACAAAGCTGTTAAAGCTCGCTTACGAACGTTTTACTGATCCTGACTACGAGGACGGATTATCAACAGACGAGGAACAGATGGCAGCATTTGCTTCTTTCAAAAAGGATTCCTCCTGGCTCGCTGACTACTCCCTGTTTATGGCAGGTAAGGATTTCCATGAAGGAATGCCTTGGTATATGTGGGAGGATTCCCTGAAAGCACCTACCAAAAGACAGCGTACCACATGGGAAAAGAAGCTTGCAAATGAAATCGGTTACTATGATTTCATCCAGTTCTTATTCCATACACAGTGGATGGCGATCAAGGAATACGCAAATGAAAAGAACATCAGCATCGTAGGTGATGCTCCGATCTTCCTTGCATGGGACAGTGCCGATGTATGGAGCCATCAGGAGCTTTTCATGCTGGATTCAAAGGGATACCCAACAGAGGTTGCCGGTGTACCACCTGATTATTTCTCAGAGACCGGACAGTTGTGGGGCAACCCACTGTATAACTGGTCAAAGCATACCGCTACCGGTTATGAATGGTGGATTGAGCGAATCAAATACCAGTTCACTCTGACAGATTTCTTAAGGATTGACCATTTCAGAGGATTTGACCGGTACTGGGCTGTACCTTATGGCGAAGAAACCGCCATCAACGGAGAATGGAAGCCCGCTCCCGGTATCAACTTCTTCACACAGTTACAGGCAAATCTTGGCTATGACCTTCCAATCATCGCTGAGGATCTGGGTGAGATTGACGATTCTGTTATCGAATTGCGTGACAAATTCAATCTGCCGGGCATGAAGATCTTACAGTTTGCATTTGAAAATCCGGAAGAAAATGATTTCCTTCCGCATAATTATACAAGAAACTGCGTATGCTACACAGGAACACATGACAACGACACAACACTTGGTTGGTATCAGAAAGCATACGAAGCATCCAAGGACAAGCTTCGCCGCTATTTCAGCACAGATGCCAGTGATATCTGCTGGGTTATGATCCGTGCATGTTTCTCATCTGTCGCAAATATGGCTGTTGTTCCTATGCAGGATGTTCTGAAATTAGATTCATGGGCTCGTCTGAATACTCCGGGTGTAGGGGAAGGCAACTGGGCTTGGCGCTTTGAGGATAAAGACATGGATACTAAATTAGAAGAACGTCTATTTGAGACAGCAAAACTCTACGGCAGATAGAACAGGAGGATATATTTGAGAACCATTATTACTGTACTGTTTGCAGTACTTGGAATCATATTTTGTTTTCCATATCATCTGTATCTGAAGCAGCTTGCAAAAAAGGATCAGGACAAAGCTTACATCAAGGCTCAGAAGCTGGTAAAAGGATTTTTCGGAGCAGTTATGTTCTTAACCGGATGTAAACGAACAGTTATCGGCAAGGAAAACATTCCTGCCGACCAACCGGTCATGTTCGTTGGTAATCATCGAAGCTATTTTGATATTTTATCCTGTCACAATGCAATCGATATGCCGCTTGGCTTCATGTCCAAGGACAATATCAAGGATATACCTCTGCTTTACAAATACATGGATGATATCGGATGCACCTATCTGGATCGTACCGATCTGAAAAAGGGTCTGGAAACGATTTTGCAGACTGCTGATATCATCAAATCCGGTCACTCCATGATGATCTTCCCGGAGGGAACAAGAAATAAGGGCGACGAACTGCTGCCATTTAAAGACGGTGCATTCAAGATCGCTCAGAAAGCCGGATGTCTGATCATTCCGGTTGCTATCTGCGGAACAGACAAATGTATGGAAGCAAATAAACATAATTTCCTTCACAGCAGCAAAGTTGTGATCGAATTCTTAGAGCCGGTTGATATCCGTGGATTGAAGCCGAAGGAACGTAAAGAGGTTCTGGATGCAATCCCAGGTAAGATTCAGGCAGCCCGGTTAAAAAATCTGCCTATGATTGAAAAATAATATAATTGCAAATTGTATATATATTTGATTACTTTGACTTGCCAATACAGGGACATTTGAGTCCGCCGGTCCTTAGATGGCGCAGAGGCGGCATCTTAGTACCGCTGCAGGGGTAACGGAGATCTTAGCGAGGTATTTTCGAGCTTAGTTCGAAGTTATGCAGCGCAGAAACGAGCGGAAGCGTTCCCTGATTGGTAAGGTCAAAAGTAATCATAATATATACAATTTGCAATCACAGACAAATAATGAAATATAAGGAGGAACTTATTATGCCTTGGTGGGGATGGATGTTAATCGTCATCGCAATATTAGTTGTAATCTTAGTAGTACTTTACATAGTAGGAAACCGCCTGCAGAAGAAGCAGAGCGCACAGAAAGAAGCTATGCTTCAGGCCGCACAGCCTGTCACGATGCTGGTCATCGATAAAAAGATGCTGCCTATGAAAGATGCAAATCTTCCGAAACAGGTATTGGAATCAACTCCAAAGCGTTACCAGAAAGCCAAGCTTCCTATCGTTAAAGCCAAGATTGGCCCACAGATCATCAATCTGATCTGCGACGATGGAATCTTTGATGTTATGCCTGTCCGTGGCGAAGTTAAAGCTATGGTCAGCGGTATCTACATCACAAGCGTTAAGAATGTTCGTGGTAAGAAAGCACCGGAGCCTGCAAAGAAATCATTCAGCCAGAAGCTTCGTGCAAAACAGAAGAAATACGAGCAGACTTATGAGCAGGAAACTGCCAGCATGAAACTCAGCAAAGAAGAAAAAGCCGCAAGAAAAGCAAAGGCAAAGGAAGAAAAAGAAAGGGCAAAGAAGATCCAGTAATCATGATAAATACTCGTGTCGACCTCAGAAAATTAGTTATTACCTGTCTGGTTCCGGTTACCGCATTACTGATACATAATATTGTCTATCTTGCAGGCACCCGGATCTGTGATCTTACAGGCAGTCAGACTGATTCTGTCGGCAGTATCACATCATGTATTTCATATATTCTTTGTATCTGTATTTTCGGATATTTTTATCTGTCCGATCATTCAAAAACAAAGCACGCAGGAAAGAAAAATCCTTTCCTGCGTGCTTTTGTTATCTTTATTTTACTGCTGATCCTTGGTATCAGTCTTCAGCTCTTAACAACCTGTATTCTTCGTCTGATCGACACTTATAGGCCGGAGCTCCTAACCTCATACCATGAACGGGTACAGCGGTCATTTTCCATCAACAATGGAATCATCCGTATCTGTACAGTCACATTTCTCGCACCGATAGCTGAAGAATTCGCCTTCCGGGGAGTGGCACTGAAGCTGTCTGTCTCTGCATTTCACACGAAGCATGCCGCCCTCTGTGCGATCCTGTTCACAGCATTCTGTTTCGGCTGTTATCATGGAAATGTCGTTCAGTTCTGCTACAGCGTTCCGGCCGGAATCATTCTGGGCTGTCTTGCCGTATGGTCAGGCTCCCTGATCCCCGGCATGATCCTTCATATAATCTTAAACGCTTCTTCCTATGTGATCGGAAGTATAGCGATCTACCCCTCTATACTGTGGGGAATCATCGGAATCACCTGTATCCTGATTATGATTTGTATGAAATTAATAAGGCGGTCTATCTGACGGACTAGCTTTATATTGACATTAGCGAAGATTCCGTAATGAAATGCACATTGTCAGTAAATACGGGTGCCTGTTTGAGTCCGAAGGACGAGTTGGCACAGGAGTATTTACGAATCAGACATGTGCATTGAATAGGAATCGCAGCAAGTCAATATAAAGCTAGTCCGCCAGATAGACCGCCTTATTTATTCTACACTACAAAATATCGTGACAAATGATATACCAGAACCTTCTCATCCGGGTCTTCTTCATAACCGGACAATTTGATCATCTTCTTTAAAACGAACAGGTTGCAGTCACGGATTGCTTTCTGATATTCAAATGTCGGATAGTAGATCAGAAGTTCAATATCTCTTGGCTGTCTCCGAACCGATGCGATGATATTATCCAGTACCTTTTTGAAGGTTGCGCCGGAAAATGGATTGAAGAAATAGAAATAATTGTCTTCATCTCCGACCTCATATGCCTCTGCTTCCACATTCAGGAACTGCATCCGTTCCTCCTGATCAAGGAATTTGCTCTGATAGCTTGCGGCATTTGTCAGAAGTCTGTCATAGACCCTGGCATTGTTCTCGATTCCAACCGTCCGGCAGTAATGTCTGGAATTACAGTAAAAAAGCACTCTGCCAAGTCCACAGCCAAAATCCACAAGCGTATCTTCAGGCTCCATGCTGATCTCATCGAACATCGTCACCAGATCATTATAATATGTAACCTCATAATTATTATCTTCTTCGTTCACCGGAAGACATACATCCATATCTCCAAATGCTGTCTCCGCGATCGTTTCAATCCCCAAAAAGCTATCGAAGGATTTCTCACTACCCATATATATTTATACCCCTTCGTAGTCCGCAGTCACATTCAGACTGCAATCCGTAATATAATCATTGTTAAAATCAATACAGTAACGAATATCGATCCGAATCCCCTTCTCGGACTGCTCCATATGATATTCCTCCGTACAGATATTCATACAGATCGGTCCGACCGGAGTTGCATAATGCACCGAGCTGTTCTTCTCCCGGTCAAATAACATAACCGTGTTCACGCTGCCACGTTTCGTAAGCTGTAATGCATGCTCATCGAACCGCAGAAGATTCTTCACCGGTTCTTCCACATCTTCAATAAATTCGTCATATTTGATATAGCGGTTTCCGTTTTTCTCAGAGTATGTTCCCCGCGTCTCAAGCTCCAGAACCTCCGGTTCATCATCCGCTCCGGCAACACTCTGCACACCCGTTACTTTTATCTTTATATCTCTCGTCGTCATAAATTATCTTTCAAATGCCATCTCAATTAAGGTATTTACAAGGGTCTTGATATCATATCCCTCTGCATCCCACAGCATCGGATACATACTGATCGATGTAAATCCCGGCAATGTGTTTACTTCATTAAATATTACACGATTGGTGTCTTTCTCAAGGAAGAAATCCACACGGGCAAGTCCAAAGCCGTCAATCGCATTAAAGATACGGATTGCTTCTGCACGGATCTCGTCCTCAGCTTCTTCCGGTATATCTGCCCCGATGATCGTCTTGGAATCTGCATTGTTGTATTTTGCATCAAAATCATAGAAATCTGCATTTGCGGCAGCAAGGATCTCTCCAACACCGGATGCCTTTGTATGATTGCCATATCCAAGTACACCACATTCCAACTCTCTGCCAACGATCGTTTCCTCGACAAGGATCTTGGAATCATGGTTGAGTGCCTCATGCAGACCAGCTTCTAACTCGGCTCTGTCATGTGCCTTTGTAACACCCTTTGATGAACCTGCGGATGATGGTTTTACAAATACCGGATAGTTTAACTCGCTCTCTACCCGATCCATCGCAACATCCAGATCATCAAAATCATCTTCTACTACAGGAACAAATTTTGCCTGTGTTACATTGATATGATCAGCAATGATCTTTGTATGGAATTTGTCCATTGCAGCAGCCGATGCAAATACGCCGCAGCCCACATATGGAATGTCCGCCATCTCAAACAATCCCTGAATCGTACCGTCTTCTCCATATAAACCATGCAAAACAGGGAAAATAACATCTACAGGCTCCGCATAGATTCTGTCGCCATCTTTTATGATAATCTCTTTTGCAGAATCCGGTGAAATCACTGCACGAACCTGACTGTCGTACCAGCTTCCGTCAGCAATACTCTCAATGCTGTCAGCCTTCAGCCATTTGCCATCCTTTGTGATTCCGATCAGTGTCATATCATATTTGTCCGTATCCACCGCTTTGGCAACTGTCTGAACTGAAATGCATGAAACTTCATGTTCCGATGATCTTCCTCCAAAAATAACTACCAGTTTTTTCTTAGTCATATTCCCTTGAGCTCCTTTGAAATATATAATCAAAATATCTCATATCATACCACAACCACCTATATAATTCAAGGATTCCGGGGATTTAGGGGTAGATGGAAAAGTCAGTCATAATCTTTTCAACGTCACACACAAAGTTTCATAATACCCGGCCGGATAAGCAACGCCATTCAAGGTTGCTGCCGGAAGGTTCAGATACTCAAAAGCTGACCATGCAGTAACCGGGATGCCGTATTCTTCTGCGCTTTCCTCTGCACAGGCATCGATATATTCTTTGCTCAGTATCAGATTCTTTCGCACAATGCTTTTCTCCTGATCGTTATAGTCTGCGCCAAGCTTCTCGGCTATACCGTAAAGTACCGCCTGCTCAACATATGAAGTAAATTCATCCAATTGCTTATCCGATAAATTCTCATTTCCCTCATATCTTATTCGAATACGGATAACATCTGATGTCTTATTCTGAGCATTCATCTGACTCTCCGCACTTGCATTTCCTGCTATATCATCATACATTGCTTCCAGTTCCTGTAACTGCTTCTGTGTTTCATACGCATTTAATGTTGTGCCATCCAGAATCCGAAATGCAGTCTGGATATCATTTGACCGTTCTGTATCCTGACCATCCGAGGGCTCAAGACCATTTACCACCTGCTGGCTCGATCCATCATTCTTACCGTCTGCCTGTGAAGTTTTGTCACTGGTTATTCCAGCATAATTTTCCTCTGTACTGTCACAGGCTATATCTTCATTTTCTTCCGCATATTCGATCAGGTTCATCACCTGCTCTACGCTGTTTTTCGCGCTATATAATCTTTTCAGTGCTCCCATTTCCACATATAATGTTCCACAAAATAAACCGATCAGGATTCCGGCAACTGCCGCTCTCACTGCTCTACCCATTTCCATAACCTCCATTTTTCTTCATCAAAATCTAACACTTTAAACCATATCTACTCCCCCAGTGTCGCCAGACACTCTCCTTTGTAATGCGCTGCAATATACTTCCGGATGCTTCCGGACGCTTCGCCCTGATACAACGAATCTGTGTAGACCACCTCTACATAATTCGTTACAAATTCTTTTATCAGCTCCGGATACATCTGCCGCAGGGTTTCTTCGGAATCCACCACAATATATTCCACATGGCTCAGGTCAAGACTCCGGTCATGCGCTTGATCATATTCAGCCCGTGCTCGCTGCAGGCTCTCCGCAACGACCGGATACTCTCGTTCCTCCGATTCGGCTGCCGACTCCGCTCCCTCCAGACTGTCCGTGACAAATGTATACTCATATCCCCCGTCTGTCTCAGAGATCATAACCACACGGAGATAGTCTACCGCTTCAATGGATCTGTCCATGCATCCGGACAATATGCAGGTGATCAGAACTCCACCGATCACTTCTGCAGCCATCTTTGCAAGCTTCCCCGGATTCGTCCGTTTTCTCCCTGCAAATGCCGGTACAAGAACCGACAATGGAATATCAACGGCGGCAATGTAGATCATAAAAGCCCGGCCGGCATCCCGTTCTACAAGGAACCGGCCCATCCACAGAAACAGCAGAAACAAAACAACCACACAGCCGCTTCTTATCCACAGGCTTCTTTTTTCTTCCATCACTTTTTTATCCATTGCATTATCAGAATCACGTCCATGTAACTCTGTACTCTTATCATTCCCGGCTGCCCCCATCCCGCCGCTCTTTCTCCATACACAGATGATCTTCCAGATCTCATCCACAAACTGACAAATGAATACAATGTGGATAGCCAGAAGCAAGAGTCCGAAGATTATAAGCAGATAACAGGCGAGTAAACCGAGCCTCGCATTTGCACCTCCGGGGAACATCATCGCACCCACAACATTTAGTATTCCCTTTGAAGTCATTGTTTTGCTCTGCAAGCCAAGTAGTGATATCACAAAACAGGAAGCAACAAGGGCTAACACAACCGGAACAGATACCGTCCACACCAGCATCCCTCGTCTTCGTTTCTCTACTCTCAGATAAAGATACATGACAAATTCCAGCATACATAACCCTACCATCATCAGATATCCTTTTATCAAAATCTGACATATTGTGTTACATACAGATGCCTGCATTTGAAATTCTGCATATTCTTTTAGTCGGGAAAAATCAGCATTCCAGAATCCACAAATAACAAACAGCACCAATGCGATCCCGATTCCGATCACACTTGCTTCCGCAAATCCGATATAACCACGCAGACCCTTTCCTGCCATATAGAAAAGTGTCAGTAATACCGGAACAACCAGAACCACTCCTGCATAATCCGGCAGCATCAGGATCCGGCTCCCCTGTACAAAGAAATAAAGCAAAAAAAGAACTCGAATTGCATATCTGATCACATAAATAGATGCAATAGCCATTTTTTTCTTATTATTCCATACTTTTGCACCCGTTATCTCTGTCTTTTCTTTAACGGGATCTGACAATTTCACTACACCGGAAAGCGCAAGATGTAGTAGCACCACATAAACCAGAGCAAGTATTAGCATCAAAAAAAGTGATAAAACACCGTTGTTTTTGGAAAAATCCGTCATAATCTGTACCATATTCCAGAAAGTAATCGGGAAAATCAGGCAAGTTCCCGTTATAAAAAGCTGCCGAAACGTCACATTTCTATAATCCATATATTGATTCACACCCATTCATCATTACTTTTTGCGAAGCCTCCTGCGTTCTCTATGGTTCGCCCATGCCGGTCGAAAGACAAATTTTTTGATTGGCTTACGAATGACAAAATCTTCCATTCCATCCTCTGCATAGCCACAGGTTACGACCGGTGCCATGTACGGAACACCAAAGCTGTTCAGACCGGCAAGATGATAGATCAATAAAAGCATCACCAGAAGGAAGCCATACAGTCCAAAAAAAGCAGCCGCCAGTATAGTTAGAAATTTTAAAAGACGGAACACCGACGCAAAAGCTTCATTTGGAATTGCAAAAGAAGCAATCGCTGTCAGCGCAACTACGATCACCACAATGGTACTGACAATCCCTGCTTCCACCGCAGCCTGTCCAACGATCAGACCACCAACAACGCCGATCGTATTTCCCAGCTGACTCGGCAGACGGATTCCTGCCTCCCGCAGCAATTCAAACAACAACTCCATGATCAAAACCTCTAACACGATCGGGAAAGACAACTGATTTCTTGCAACTGCGATCGCATAGAGAAGTTTATCCGGTATCACCTCTCGGTGATAACAGGTAACAGCTATATAGAAGCCCGGCAACCCCACCGCGATAAATGCCGCTATATAACGAATGATTCTGGCAAAAGTTGCAACCGGCCAACGGTTATAATAATCATCGGCAGTCTGGAATAATGTATTGATCGTCGCCGGTGCGATCAGAACCTCCGGTGAATTATCAAATACAATTACAACCCTGCCATCTGCCAGTGCCGCCGCCGCTTTATCCGGTCTGGTGGTTGACTGGAACACCGGAAACGGCCGGTACCATTTCTTCTCCATCAGATGTTCCGCCATGCCACTGTCAAATATGGCATCTATCTCATATTCATTCATCCGTTCTTTCACCTGTTCAACCAGCTTCTTCTCTGCAATGTCCTCAATATACATGATTCCATACTCGGTTCTGGAACGAACACCGATCGTATTCTGGATCAATTTTAATCTTGTATCTTTAATCCTCCGCCGAATAAGGGCTGTCGATGTACGGATACTTTCATTAAAACTATCCCGCGGACCACGCATTCCACCCTCGGTAGAACTTTCTTCCACCCCACGTACCGGCAGCTTCTTGGAAGACACAACAAACGCCTGATCTGCATCCGATACAAATACCGCTGTGTCTCCTTTTAATATCGAAAACATCACATTTTTAAAGTCATTTTCTGCCTTTATATCCGCCGATTGTGTCTCAAATGAATCCATTGCCTCCCACAGGGAACTGCCATGCTCATGCCGCCACTCCCAGGTCACCGGCTTAATGATCGTATCCTCGATCAGACCATTGTCACATAACCCATCAATGTACACTACATAGATTGCTCCTACCGAAGCGGATGTCTCATCTGCTGATCCGGTGGTATCTTCTGCATACACATCCATTCCGGTTCTTCTTACTGTAAACCGACGTTCCACGATGTCTCCCCAATCAGCAAACAGCGACTTTACCCGGCTGATATTTGCATCTATGTCTTTATCGATCCGGCTGTCTGCACTATAAATTCCGCCTTCCGCATCTCTGTCTTTCCCCAAACGTTCCACCTCCCGCTGCTCCTATGTACATTTATATTTTTTACGACTCTGACTGACTTTCCCCAACCTTATTCCTCCATGATCTAACTATTACTTGTTTTATCTTCTTACTATTTCCAGTATTACCAGCAACTCTCTGAACTATACATAAAATGTTACATTGAATCATGATATAATGATCATTACGATGGGATGCGCTTGCACAAATCCCCAAAAGCTTCTATAGTAATTACATAAAATCATAGAATTGCTCACATATGATGAACCCGGCAATATTCAAATAGCTTCCGTTTCATCAGCGCCATATAGAATCTTAACCGGAAATATAGAAATACCATGGCTTCACAAACCACCCAGAAAGGAAACAAAAAAATGATAAAATCAGATAATATATCCGACAACAAAAAACATACAACAGATCCAATTTATAAATCAGACAACAGAAATGCTACGGCAACCCCACACGCCAGATTAGAAAACAGGAAACTACGCCTTGCCATCCTCGGTGCAGGCGGTATCGCCCGCAAAATGGCGGAAACCGTCAACCAGATGGAAGATGTGGAACTCTATGCTGTAGCAAGCAGAACGGAAGAAAAAGCCAGACAGTTTGCAGATACTTATCATGCATCCAAATGGTATGGCTCTTATGAAGAAATGGTTGCCGATGATGGGATCGATCTTGTCTACGTTGCAACTCCACACTCCCACCATAAAGAGCATACGATGCTGTGTCTGAATTATAACCGGGCTGTTCTGTGTGAGAAAGCATTTGCCGTAAATACAAAAGAAGCCGAAAATATGATCCGGCTTGCAAAAGAGAAAAATATATTACTGGCGGAAGCGATGTGGGTTCGCTATATGCCAATGTCATTTACTTTAAAAGAAATTATAGATTCCGACGTTATCGGAAAAATAACAGGGCTGACCGCAAATCTTGGTTATTCCCTGATGCAGGTAGAACGTCTGATTCGCCCGGAGCTTGCCGGAGGTGCTCTCTTAGATCTTGCACCATATACCTTAAACTTTGCGACCTGGGTACTCGGCGACAACGTATCAACAATCCACACAACGATGACTCCACACGAAACGGGCGTAGACAAAACAGAATTTATCAACCTGGTATACCCGGACGGTGCGATCGCTGGTCTGTTCACAACTATGGAATCAGCCACCGACCGCCGCGGCGTGATCTACGGAACAAAAGGTTACATCGAGGTTGACAATATCAATAATTACGAGGCATTCCGTATATATGAAAATGACCGCCGACTGGTTCAGACGATCAACTGTCCTGCCCAGATCAGCGGCTACGAATATGAAGTGCTCGCCTGTAAGAGAGCACTTGAAAAAGGTCTGACTGAATGTCCGGAAATGCCACATGAACATACTTTATATATCATGCGGCTATTTGACGAGATACGAAAGAGCTGGTAACAGCATACAAAAATCCCACTATAACAGATGATATGCACCTCTTTCACTGATTGTCCAATAAAAAGGGGACATCTATCATCTGTCACAGTGGGATCTCTTTAAATATTCATTTATCTAAGCAGCATATTGCCTGATAATAGCTGAACCAACGGATAATACTTTGCTGCAGTAAATCCTGACAGGTACAGCAGCAATGGCAAAAGCGCAACGGCTGCCGCACAGAATATCGCACCATTTGTGCTCCTGATCAGCTTTCCAACTAGAACATAGAGTACAGTCAGTACCAGAATCGTGATCAACCGAATTCCAGATACCAGCAGGAAATATCCGGTAATACTGGTTGATATGCCAACCTGTTCCAGACACGGAAGAGACTGTGCCAGATATTTTCCTCCTGCCAGCCCAATTTCTCTTTTCACCCACATAAGTTCAGGCAGATAAACGATCATGTATACAACAAGAGTAATAAGCAGCATCCGAAATGCCTTGATCACATGAAGTTTCCTGTAATTCTCTGTAATATCAATAATGCCATTGATCTTATATCTGTAATCCTCCAGATACAGAAATGCAGTTGTAAGCATCAGTACAACGATTACCTTCGCTGCATTCATCACGTCATCCTTATAGTCTTTGCTTCCGGCAAGGATATTCCAGCCTCTGGCATAGACAAATCCTATCCGTTCCAGTACAGCAGGATCGGCTTCCGAAACCTGTGACGTGATTCCACATTGCTGCTTAATATAATCCACATATTCCAGACAGCGAAAGAAACTCTCCTCATTTGCAAGCTGCTTATTCATCTCATCCCATTTATCATTATACTCTTTTTCAGTTATCTTCCCTGCAGCGTAGTCCCGGTCAACCCGATCTTCTTCTTCGTGAAGTTTTTCGTACCATTCTTCCTCTGAGGCTATATAATCCAGCTTTTCCTGTGTAACCACACCTTCAATCTGACTGATATAATATTGGTATGCATATTCATTTGCACTCCACCGTACAGATTTGTTCTGATAAATGTACACCTGAAATCCAACCAACAGAAAAATAACAAATATCATCTTATATCCCAACCATAACTTATAGCCTTCCAGTCTCCATACTGAGGAAAATATCCTGCGGGATTTCGTACCTTTTTTTCGTAATCGTATACGACTCTCCCGATAATCACTGCTTCCCTCCAGATAGATTACCGACGATATGATAAGAAATCCTGCCAACAACACTGCACAGATAATACAGTCCAGATAGATTGCAGGCTCTGCATGAGATATCAGATTATAATTCTCATATTGAAAAAATCTGGTTGTATCCAGCATTGAAAAAATAGAGAATCGATATAAAAATGTCAGATTCAGTTTCTCTCCCAATACGGAAAACAGCAATTCTACAAACATGGCAACCGCCGACCATACACACAACATAACTTCATTTGAAGAAACAACTGCAAATGTAAATAATGCTGCAAGGATCACTGCAAAGATCAGAATCTTTACCAAACAGACAAGAACAACAAATGTACTGATCCTGCAGGAAAAGCCATATCCAATATAATCCATCAGGCTCTGTACCGGTGCTGACAGATCTACAGCTCCAAACTTCCATTCGGCAATCAAAATATTACTTAAGAATACTCCCGCCACAAATAATGCCATATAGACAAATGCTGCCGCATACTTAGACAACAATAAACGACTGTCTCCATTCCACGTTGTCTTATACAGATTTGCCAGACCATTCTTCTTATCCCGCAGCACCAGTTCCAGCACCAGAACAACCAGCAGGAAAAATATCAGAACATAACTTCCGGTAAAATTCAATGCCTTACAGATTCCATATCCGCCAACAAAGGATGCTTCTGTTCCCACAAGTCTTTCAAAATCCCTCTTTGTCCGTTCCAGATTACTGATCGAGAACTTTGTCTGAAATATGGAAATCGACTGATTCATCTCTGCATCTTCTATAACCTTCTGCAGATATTCGTCATACGTTGTGCTTGCCATATATTCATCAAACAACTGTTTATATGTCTCTGATTCTGGATCTTCCATATACATATCCATAATGGAATCCGGATCTGTCCGAAGCCTTGCATACTGTGTACTATCCACCTCATCAGTAGCAAAGGCTACGATCAACAGGCCCACATTCATAACTAAAAACAACAAAAAACATAATATTAATTTCCGGTTATATAAAATAGCCCGTATTTCATTTATAAAAAATCGAAAAAATCCGCCTCTTCGTCCGGAATGACTGATGGTAGCAGCTTTTTCCATTTGTTTTGATCTACTCATATCGTCCTCCATTTCCACAGGCAGCCACTTTCTCTATCCGGAAATGACCAACCTGCAAAAAGCTACTCTCCAAATATACTTAAATATACATCTTCCAGATCCGGATTCTCTTTATCCGTGATTCTTCCGGTCAGGATCTCCGGTGCTGCCATCTCAATCAACACACCTTTTTTCAGCAGCATGATCTGACTTGCTATATCCTCAATATCCTGAACAACATGAGTAGCAATCAAAATAATCTTCCCTGCAGAATTATCATGAATCAGATTCCGTACATGGATCCTCTCCTTCGGATCCAGTCCTGCTGTTGGCTCATCAAAAATAATGATCTTTGAATCCCCAAGAAATGCCTGCGCGATCAGCAGTCTCTGCTTCATACCGCCGGAATATGTTCCGACCTTTCGATCCAGTACATCAAGAAGATTTACCTTTGATGCGTATTTCTCGATCTCATCATTCAGTACTTTTTTCTCTACTCCTTTCAACAATCCCATATATGCAAGGAACATCCGTCCGGTATAAAACGGATAGATCGCCTGCTGCTGTGGCATATAACCGATCAGCCGCTGATATTCCCGTTTCAGGGTATGAATATCTGTTCCATCCAGATAAATTTCTCCTGCTGTCGGTTTGATATTTCTTGTAATCAACTTCATCAAGGTACTTTTTCCTGCACCATTTGGCCCCAACAATCCATAAATCCCCTCTGAGAATGTCATGGAAAAATCATCAAGCGCCGTTGTATTCTTATATTCTTTCGAGATATGCTCCAGTTTTAATTCCATATCCTCATCCCCTTTATCACTCTTCCGGCCATTTCACCCAGTCAAATGCTTCCACAGTATTCTGATCTGCATTCTCCAGTTTTGTAAAATATGTATCCCGGAATTCTGTCCATCCTGTCACCGTCTGTTCACTCTGATCCGATGTGATTACATCTCCTGGCTTCATACCAGTATAATCATGTCCATCTATATATATCTTGTCACTTGATTCATCCAAGCCATAAATATCGGATATATAAGTTCCTTCTTCTGTAAAACAGGTATTTGCCAGATAAACAGTTCCTGTATCACATTGATAAAAAAACTTATTGTAATCTGTATTAATTGCATACAAGTATCGATCCATACAATAAATATCTCCATCTACAATCCGAAAAATTTCTTTCTGATTCTGCAAGTCTGCATCACACGAATATATCACAGTCCATTCTACACCATTATCCAATTCCTTCGTTTCTATATAAATACCACTTGCAGTACTGATTATATTAAAGGATTTCCCATATTCTGTATTTAAATTATCTGCAACAATTTCATCTTTATGGGTTTCTATATTATATGTAAGCAGTATAGTGTGCCTGTTTCTCTGGCTATCTTTATAACCATATGTCAGATAAATTTTTTCTTTGTTTTTATTATTTAATATATGAAGTGTTGAATTGTCATGTTCTGCATCTCCTTCATAACTTAACAATACTCGTAACCGCCTCCATCTCAGATCATATGAATACAACGTGCAATCAAGCTGATATTGATTCAATTTAAATCCATCATGATATTTCCATGTAGTAAAATATAATATTCCATCTATCATTTCCATATCAAAAACAGCGCCTTCATCTGCCGAATACAGAATACTCACTTTGCTTCCATCCTTTTCTACTTCACGAATCTGTACAGCCCCTTTATATACGGCATCATCCTCATCATTAATTGTTACCTCAGAATCAAATTCACTTATATATAGTTTATCTTCATAATAAAGCATACTAGATCCCAGTCCAAATATATACGCATTACAGTTTTCTGTATTATGCTTGCAATTAGCTTTATTGCAAACCACTACCGATTTTCCCGTCTTTGAATCCAAAAAATAAAGAACATTTCTTTTTATATAATACATACCATCATCCGCAAAAGCTCTTAATGAAGAATATTCCACTTCATCTGGATATTTTTTTATTTTTCGTATGACAACATATCCTAATCCCATAATCAAACCAACGCATAAAATAATACAAATAATGCGCATCGTTTTATTCATCTAATAACCCCGCTTTCATCCTAAACATCATAGGAAAATGCTCTGTTATAGCAAATTTCCTATGATGTCATCATTGTTAAATTATTCAGCAATATAAATTAATACTCTACTCGTCCTTTACCATATGCTGCTGTATAATTTCTTCCATTCTTACTTACTGAGAATGTATTTCCCTGTACTAAATCATCAATACTATCGTCAACACTTGATGCCGTTGAACTTTCCCTAATCCACAATGTAACTTTGTCACATGGATTTGACGCTGTAAATGTATTTTTTATTGCCGACTTTGTCCTTGTTATACGCATATACCCCAATTCAGCGGAACTTCCCGATTTTCGAATATAATATGTATAAGTTGCACCTCCCCCATAATAATTTGTCTCTACAGCAGCTGCATGCACCGGAACCATTGCCGTTCCAAATACCATTACTACTACCATAGCTGCAATCATTAATTTTTTTTCATTATCTTTACCACTTTGCTCATTTAAAAATCTCCTTTGTATGTTTTCCTATACCTTCAAACATGCATATTTACAGTTCTACTTATGTAATGCTGCCCTCCTTTGTTTTGTATTTACATACATATGAAAAAGCGGTATATTTATCTCATGTACTTTTTCATAAGTATATAGAGCTGTGAGGCTCTGGTTCTCTTCGCAAAATTGTGCCAGAGTCTCTTTTTTTGCAAGGCACTTGTATTATTAGCCAGTGACCCTACATCTATATCCATTAACCATCTTTATATAATGGTCAAGGTATATCTGTTATTTACTCTTAGGATTCGTCAGTTTGCCAAAAGAAAAATTATATGTTCCATTAACTGTTTTAATTGTTGCTTTTGCATAACAATACGGATTTGACGGCGGATTACTGCTTGTATAAACAAAAGTTCTCGTATTTGTTCCTGTCTTACCGGAATGTGTCACTGTGTTATTATGCCAAGTTGATATTCCTTCTGCTTTGGTGCTTAGTACACTTGATTTTAAGTTTTCCTTTGAAGATATATTCATAACAATCTGATACTGAGGCTGTTTCTTAGAATCCTTTCCCAAATAGTAATATGCATAGCTACATGTAACTTTATCCGATTGACTTGCATACAATAATTTTTTATTCTGCAATTTTGTATATATTAGTTCATGGACTATTGTCCCATCATATTTTATATGTACAACTTCCTGACCTATCAGCTCCATTGTATTTTCTGTTCCTTCATCCATTATTATCGACTCCGTTGTTTCCGCATGAGCTGATATTGGAATCACCCAAATTAACATACATGCTAATGCCATACTTACTATCTTTCGCACTACTTTCTTCATTTTCTTACATCTCCTTTTTTCTTTTTTGTTTTATAAAATGCCAGATAACATTTCCTACACATATAATAAAACCTATCGATTCAAACACTACTTTCACTACCTCTGCACCTACATTTATTCCATAGGCTACTCCAACGCCCGTGTTAGGTGATGTCCGTATTATTATATAATTGTATCCCCTATACAGTATCCTACATTCCGTAAACAACAGATATCCCACCACGATTCCGATCAATATCCAGATCACAGCAAGCGCCCATTCTTTCGTTCGCTTTCTCATTCCGAGATCTTCATATTCCTGAATAATGTCTGAGGCTTCTCCTAGTTCTGCGATTGCTTCCTCTATGGTTTCTCCTTCTGCCAGTTTATCATCTAATGATCGTCCCAGATCCTTTACCATCTGTATCCGTTCCTTTAATGGTGCATGCAGATGCATGAATATCTTCATAAGATATTTCTTCTTTTTCATTTCTTTTGTTCCCCTTTTTATTTATAGCTCATTATCTTTTTTCTTTGCGTTTCTTCGTCTTTTATAATGATAGATCACATTTCCCATGCAAATACAAAAACCTATGCTTTCCACAATCACTTTGTCCCACGTTCCCCCTGCCTTTGGTCTAAAATCAATCCACTCATATCCTGTCGGTGCTATATACTGATTGATCTCATGATATCCGGTATATAATGTATATCCGTCAATCACCAACAGAACACCAAGACAGATTCCAACCAGGATCCAGAGCATCATCCATACATACTCCTTTGTCTGCTGCCGCATACCGATATCGTTATACTCTTCTGTCAGTGCGGAAGCTTCACCAAGCTCCTCAAACACTTCATCGATCGTCATGCCCGAGTCCAATTTATCATCTATAGATCGTCTTATCTCTTTTACAAACTGCATCCGCTGTCCAAATGGTGCATGCAGTAAAATAAATATTTTAATCAGATATATGTTTTTTCTCAAAGCCTCGTACCATTCCTTCTATCTGCGCCCAGCAACTCCACTGTTCTTCCAATAGAAGCTTCCCTTCTTCTGTAATCTTATAGAATTTCTTTGGTTTTCCATTCTCGGATGCCATCACCCATTCACTAACGATCGCACCATCTTCTTCTAATCTGTGCAGGATCGGATACAGTGTTCCTTCTTTGATATCCATTCCGGCAACACATCGTGCATTAAAACGATTGACAATGTTATAACCATAATCCTTTTCATCTGCTATGATCTGCAGGATAAGCATGGGAAGTATGCCTTTTTTAAACTGATTTATACTTTGATTTGCCATAATTTCTCTTCCTATTATTTTATACCTAGTAATACCAAGTATATGGCATACATATGTATTTGTCAATTTATTTTACACGCTTGATGTATTCAGAACACCTCTACTATAACAGATTATTCCTGAAAAAACTGCAAAATGAACCGAGTGGTCAAAAACAGGGAGTGAACGGTAAATTTCTTACTGTCCACTCCCTATTTCTGACCACCCGGCCTTATACAGTATCCTGTTTCTGTTTGATATTCTGAATCACGATCTGCTCCTGATCGTAGATGTGCTGATGCATAACTGCTTTTGCTTTCTCTACATCTCCATGCAATATCGCCTCCGTGATCTCATCATGCTCACGGAGCAGTTTGCCATGATATCCGGTATCCCGCACATATTCCACACGGTATCGGTACACCTGTTCTCCGTAGTTCTTGGTAAGACTCACAAGTCTTGGATTGTTGCTTAATTCACAGATTGTTTCATGAAAGGCAACATCTGTATCTACGATATCCGACACACGACCGGAACGGACTGCCTCACGGAAATTCTCACAGGCTTCTCTTAATCTGAGCCTGCCTTCTTCATCAATCCGCTTGCAGGCAAGTTCGACTGCCAGTTCTTCCAGACTCAGACGGATCTCCAATGCATCCCGGAGATCCTTCTCCGTGATACGGGCAACCTCTGCACCTTTCCTTGGAACCATCACGACTAAGCCCTCTAATTCCAGCATCCGGATCGCTTCACGCACCGGAGTCCGGCTGACACCCAGACGTTTTGCGAGTGCCACTTCTAATAACCGTTCGCCCGGTTCAAATTCTCCATGTACGATGGCATCCCGCAACGCTTCAAATACAACCTCCCGAAGCGGAAGATACTCATCCATATTTAACTTCAACTCCATAAGTTACCCCATTTCTCTCTATTTCTTCTGCAGAACAACTCCCTCTGTCCTGCCTGATCTTACACATTATATGGCTGTGTGACAAATACCTGCTTTGCCAGCTTCCGGCTGCGGATCGCATCCGCCGCTTTTTCCGCTTTTTCCTTCTCTGTAAATATACCAAATACAGTCGGACCGCTTCCACTCATAAGTGAATTCATTGCACCACATTCTTTCATGCAAGCTTTGATCTCTGCAATAACCGGATACCGTACCTCAGTTACTGTCTCTAACACATTCTCCATACGTTCCGTGATGCCCTGCAGGCTATGTTCTTCCAGTGCCATCACCATGCCGTCTATATCCGGATGTTCTTTTAATTCATTTGCATGCAGGTTCTCATATACCATCTTCGTCGATACCGCGATCGGCGGTTTTGCAAGTAGGATATAGCAGTCCGGCATCGGTGCAAGTGCTGTCAGCTTCTCACCGATTCCTTCTGATAATGCAGTTCCCTTCATGATACAGTACGGAACATCTGCGCCAAGCTTTACTCCATATTCCATCAGCTTGTGTTTTGGAATCTGAAGATCAAAGATCTTATTCATTCCGATCAGCGCTGCTGCCGCATCAGCACTTCCGCCAGCCATTCCGGCTGCAACCGGAAGCTCTTTCTGAAGAAATACCCGGATTCCACGCGTGATCTGATATTCCTGTTTCAACATCCGACATGCTTTATATACCAGATTATCTTCATTTACCGGAAGCTCGTCCGCATTTGTGCTGAGAACGATCACATCCTCATCCACTGTCTCAAATGTCAATGTGTCATGTAATTTTACCGTCTGCATGATCATCTTTACTTCATGATAACCGTCCGGTCTTCTTCTGAGCACGTCCAGTCCCAGATTTACTTTACCATATGCCTGTAATTCTATCTTCATATTTCTTATTTTTTCCTCACTGAATATCCGAATTTTCCCAGTTTCTTTCCAAGTTTAAAGTATTCTCCATGGGAATATGCCACCAGTCCAAGCTGGTTAAGCTCGAATTTGCCATTTTCATTCATGTATGCTTCATCCACCTGTACGCCGGTTACCTCTGCTAGGAACATATGATGACTTCCAAGCGGGATCACTTCTTTTACCTTACATTCGATATTGACCGGGCTCTCTGCGATACCCGGTGTGGCAACTGTAAGTCCCGGACAGGTATGAAGTCCTGTTGCTTTGAATTTGTCAATATCGCGCCCACTCTTTACGCCACAATAATCGGTCGCAAATGTCAGCTTCTCAGTCACCAGATTGATCACAAATTCTCCACTGGCTTTTATAATATCATAGGAATAGCGTTCCGGTCTAACAGATATTGAAACCATCGCCGGAGAACTGCAGACCGTTCCTGCCCATGCGATCGTGATGATATTCGGCTGTCCGCCTTCCCGCTTACATGTTACCATAACTGCCGGTACCGGGTACAGCATATTTCCCGGTTTCCATAATTGTCTTCCCATCTATAACCTCCTGGTGTTCGACTTTTATTTTCTCAATTCTTATATTTTATACTATTTTCATGGCTTCTGTATACTATCTGATTGAAAATTTCTGATTAATTCTTCTTTCCGGCTCCGGCTCATCTGCTTGATGTGCCACTCTCTGCTCATTGCTTCCTCCGGCGTCTCTGATTCCTCATAATAAACAAGGACAACAGGGCGCCGGCTTCTGGTATACTTGGCGCCCCCTCGTCCTTCATTATGTGCTTTCATCCGCTTTTCCAGATTATTCGTCCATCCGGTGTAATACGTTCCATCCTTACACCGGACTATGTAAGTATAGTTGTGTTTTTCTTCTGTCGTACTCATTGTGTTTTTACCCACATGTTTTCTTTTTTATCCAAAGCCGATATCGACTTTCTATGTATCCGGGTATGCCGCCGGAGTTTCTCCGGCAGCTTCCCCCTGAACTCATTTCTGAATCCATTATAATAAAGCAGACAGATTCCGGTACTTCATCAGTAAGTCTCGCATCTTCATGCGCTCTCATATCCGGCTATGCTTCATATTCCGGCATCTTCCTCTCATTATTCCGTCTGCGCGTTTACTATAATTATACTCATAAACTGTCATTTTGCTACTATAAATATGAAAAACTACTATTATATTCTACATAAAAATAGTCAACCTGTCCGTACGCAAATGTTTAAGACAAAAATGGAAAATAACATTACTGTTATGTAGCAAGCCTGTTTCAACGCCGGTTCTTAGTGAGTCGCCATAGGCGAGGAGCTTAGCACCGCTGCGTTGAAATAGAGTGCAAACGACTTGCGGAATAATATGTAATGTATTTTCCATTTTGATCAAAAGCCCACCGGCAGGTCGACTATTTACGCACGCTTCTTTGCTGCTTTTTCTTCTGCGAGTACTTTCTGGAATTCCTGCATATCGGTTGCAATCTCTTTGCTTAACAGAAGCAGGCAGATCAGGTTTGGAATCGCCATCAGTGCATTTGCGATATCCGAGAAGTTCCATGCCAGATCCAGCGAAGTCGTCGCACCGATGTATACTACAAGGGAGAATATGATACGATAGATCATGTTGTATTTGTGGGAATGGAACAGGTATTCAAAGGCTTTCTCTCCATGATACTCCCAACCAAGAATTGTCGAGAATGCAAATAATGCAATACCTATCGTTACCAGCCATGCTCCCGCCTTACCCAGAACTGTCTCAAATGCTTTGATCGTCAGCGCCGATCCTGTATAGGCTTCTTCATAATAATATGTACCATCTTCATCAAAAATATAAGCATTGCAGCCAGAGGTCCATGCACCTGTGATCGCGCCATTCTCATAAACTGCTTCCAGACTATCCGGCTGATGCTGAAGTTTTGCAAATGCTTCACTATCGGAAGCGTCTGCATATGGTGTCAGAACGATATCCTCTGCTCCACCGGACAAAGTCAATGTTCCATCTTGGTATGTAACGGTATATTCTGTCGTCACCATCTTACCCTTTTCTTCATGTGTCAGAGCCAGTGTATCTTCGGCTTCAGAAGTGATCACATATGAACCTTCCGTCGTTGTCGATGTTTTACCGATCACACCGGAGCTTGCGATTACCAGACCGGTGATCGTACATACAACAATCGTATCCCAGAAGGTTCCTGTCATGTTGATATATCCCTGACGAACCGGGTTATCTGTTGTAGCTGCTGCTGCGGTGATCGCTGCTGATCCCATACCTGCTTCATTTGAGAAACAACCACGGGCAACACCGAACCGCATTGCATTTGTCATAGATGCAACTACGGTACCAAGCACACCGCCGGATACGGATTTCATGGAAAATGCCATTGTGAAGATCTCACGCAGGCCTTCCGGCACATTCGATATATTTCCGATAATTACTATAAGTCCTGCAAGCACATAGAATATTGCCATAAACGGAACAACGATCGCGGAGATCTTTGATATGGATTTGATACCACCGATAATGATCATTAAGGCAAGGATCGTAAGGATCACACCGATGATGATCGGATTGATGTGAAAGGTCTCATTCATGGAAGATGCGATCGAGTTCGCCTGTGTCATATTTCCGATACCAAAGGATGCAACAACCGCAAAGAATGCAAACAGCCAACCGAGCCCACTTCCGAATCTTTTGTGTTTCAATGCTTTCTTCATCGTATACATCGGTCCACCTGAGATCTCTCCTTTGGCATTTACCTCACGGTATTTGATCGCCAGCATACATTCTGAGAATTTCGATGTGATTCCGAACAACGCCGAGATCCACATCCAGACCAGAGCACCCGGACCACCGGATACCATTGCTGTCGCCACACCTACGATATTTCCGGTTCCGATCGTTGCAGCAAGCGCTGTCGTCAGTGCCGAGAATGGGGATACATCACCGGTTCCTCTGTTCTTTGTTCTTGCTTCTTTACTAAGTGTGCTCTTGATCGCATATCCGAGATTCCTCCACGGCAGGAATCGCGTCCGTATCGTCAGAAAGATACCGGTTCCTACGAGAAGCACCAGCATCACCGGTCCCCACACAAACGAATCAACTGCACTTACAATCTGATTGAGTTTTTCCATACCCATCGCCTCCATATTCATTCCTATTTCTTGTTGTGTAATTGACAACTTCATTAACGAGAAAAAGGTGCAGGGAAGTTGCTATCTCCAGTACTTCCTTGCACCTTTTAATATGCTATCTATAATACAGACGCTTTCCGAAAAAAGCAAGTATAAATTTGCTTTTTTCGGCATCGGTCAATGCCCTGTATTATTTATGCGTTTTTCTTTACACCAAGTGTTACCTTTTCGCCGTTGATGTTCCATTCCTTGGAATAGCCATCTACACTTCCGGTTACCAGTGCATCTGCCATAACGTCAGACTTGATGCTGTCAGCATTTGCATTCATAAGTCCGGTTGCCTTGTCGCTTCCCTCTGCATAGACTGTGATCTTGTCCATTACTTCGAAGCCAGCTTCCTTTCTCATGGTCTGGATCTTGGATACGATCTCTCTGACAAATCCCTCCTCTAAGAGTTCTTCTGTCAGATTTGTGTCGATAACAACTGTTACCGCACCATCTGCCTCTGTAACGTAGCCTTCGGTCTGTGCGATATCGATCAGCAGATCTTCCTCTGCCAGAGATACCTCTGTGCCGTTTACGTCAAATGTCAGAGCACCCTTTTCCTTCAGCTCTGCCATAGCTGCATTTCCGTCAACAGATGACAGATATGCCTTGATTCCGCCTAACTGCTTGCCGTACTTTGGTCCTACGGTACGAAGCTGTGGCTTGAATGTGTAAGAACTGAAGCTTGCGATATCTTCTGTAAATACTACGTTCTTGATGTTCAGCTCGTCTTTGACGATCGCTGTCTCATCCTCTGTCAGCTCTTTTGCTGCCTTTACATACATGGTTCCGATCGGCTGTCTATTCTTGATATTTGCAGTATTTCTGGCTGCACGTCCAAGAACAACAATCTTTAAGATCTCATCCATAGCTGCCTCAAGGTCTGTGTCGATCATCTTCTCCTCTACCTTCGGGAACTCGCACAGATGAACAGATAATGGAGCATCCTTATCAATGCTTCTTACCAGATTCTGGTAAATATCCTCTGCCATAAACGGAATCAGCGGAGCTGCTGTCATGGAGATCGTAACAAGGGCTGTATACAGTGTCATGTAGGCATTTACCTTATCCTGCTCCATACCCTTTGCCCAGTATCTCTCACGTCCACGACGAACATACCAGTTAGAAAGGTCATCTACGAACTCCTCTAATACTCTGGTTGTCTCAGGGATCTTGTATGCTGCAAGGTTCTCATCAACAGCCTTTACGGTTGAGTTCAGCTTTGATAATAACCATTTATCCATCAGTGACAGCTTCTCGTAATCCAGCTCATGCTCAAGTGGATTGAAGTTGTCGATATTTGCATATAATACATAGAATGCGTAAGTGTTCCATAAGGTTCCGAGGAACTTTCTCTGGCACTCGATAACCGCATCTTCATGGAAACGGTTTGGAAGCCATGGAGCAGAGTTGCTGTAGAAATACCACCGGATCGCATCTGCACCGTATTTGTTCAGTGCATCCATCGGATCTACTGCATTTCCCTTGGACTTACTCATCTTCTGTCCATCCTTATCCTGTACATGTCCGAGGACAATTACATTCTTGAACGGAGCCTTGTCAAATAACAGGGTTGAGATCGCCATCAGAGAATAGAACCATCCTCTTGTCTGGTCAACTGCCTCGCTGATGAAGTCAGCAGGGAAGTGCTTCTCGAAGATGTCTGCATTCTCAAACGGATAATGCCACTGTGCAAATGGCATGGAACCTGAATCGAACCAGCAGTCTATAACTTCAGATACTCTGTGCATCTGCTTACCGCACTCCGGACATTTGATCGTTACAGCGTCGATGAACGGACGGTGCAGCTCGATCTCATCCGGGCAGTTGTCGCTCATGCTCTTTAATTCTTCGATCGAACCGATCGCATGACGGCATCCGCATTCACATTCCCAGATATTTAACGGAGTTCCCCAATAACGGTTACGGGAAAGTCCCCAATCCTGTACATTCTTTAACCAGTCACCGAAACGTCCCTTACCAATGCTCTCAGGAATCCAGTTTACGGTGTCGTTATTCTTAACCAGTTTATCTCTGACTGCTGTCATCTTGATAAACCAGGTATCTCTTGCGTAGTAGATCAGCGGAGTATCACATCTCCAGCAGTGTGGATATTCATGCTCGAACTTTGGTGCGTCGAACAGAAGTCCTTCTTTGTCAAGGTCAACCAATACCTTTGGATCTGCATCCTTTACGAAGATTCCTGCATAAGGGGTTTCCTCTGTCAGATCACCCTTGCCATCTACGAACTGTACAAACGGAAGATCGTACTTTCTTCCTACATTTGCATCGTCCTCACCAAATGCAGGTGCGATATGAACGATACCTGTACCATCTGTCATAGTTACATATGAATCACATGTAATGTAGTGACCCTTCTTATGCTGCTTCTCGCATACAGGCTTTACGCACTCATATAATGGTTCGTACTCTTTGTATTCCAGATCTTTTCCTTTGTATGTCTCCAGAACTTCATATGCAGGTACAGCAGGTGTATCGTCTGTAGCCTCCTTTGCAAGAGAGCCGAGCACCTTGTCTGCCAGTGCTTCTGCCAGATAATAGGTATATCCGTCTGCTGCCTTTACTTTGACATAAGTCTCATCCGGATTTACACAGAGGGCTACGTTTGATGGAAGTGTCCAAGGTGTAGTTGTCCATGCAAGGAAATATGCATCTTCGCCAATAACCTTGAATCTTACAACTGCGGAACGTTCCTTTACAGTCTTATAACCCTGTGCTACTTCGTGGCTTGACAGTGGAGTTCCGCAACGTGGACAATATGGCACGATCTTGAAGCCTTTGTATAAAAGTCCCTGATCCCAGATTTTCTTCAGTGCCCACCACTCAGACTCGATGAAATCATTGTGGTATGTTACATATGGATCATCCATATCTGCCCAGAATCCTACCTTGCCGGAGAATTCTTCCCACATACCTTTGTATTTCCATACGGATTCTTTACATTTCTGAATAAATGGCTCCAGACCGTATTCCTCGATCTGCTCTTTGCCATCGATTCCTAAAAGTTTCTCAACTTCCAACTCTACAGGAAGGCCGTGTGTATCCCATCCTGCCTTTCTTACTACGTTATGGCCCTTCATTGTCTGATATCTTGGAATCATATCCTTGATAACTCGTGTAAGCACATGGCCGATATGTGGCTTACCGTTTGCTGTTGGAGGTCCATCATAAAATGTGTAAGTCGGAAGATCCTTTGTTTCTTCCACACTCTTCTCAAATACCTGATTTTCTTTCCAGAAATCCAGAACCTTCTGTTCTCTGTCTACGAAATTCAATTTGGTCGATACTTTTTCGTACATGTTGTTCTTCCTTTCTTTTTATTCAATGTATGCAAAATATTATTAGACAAACTTTTCTATAAAGTAAAAAAAGCCGCCGCCGCAAAAAGGACGAAGGCTTAAAGTTCTCGTTATACCACCTATTACTTGCATACTAACATATGTGCTTCCCGTAACGAGGGAATGACGTCAGAGCCTACTGGCTGTCGTTTTCGGTCTGAAGCTTAAGAGTGATCTTCCATCATCTTCTACTCGCACCGGTCTTGCACCATCTCCGGCTCGCTCTGCCTTTCAAACATGATCTACTGTCTCTGTCATCGCTTTTCTTCTTATTTTTATCAACCTTGAGTATAGCAACCATGAGCGTTCTTGTCAAATTATTTTTTATAAAATACCTCTTGACATATTATACTATGTATCATATAGTATAGTGCATAAGGAGGTATACATATGGATATTCAATTAAAACGCGGTATGCTGGATGTCTGTGTACTGGCTGCGATCAAGGATGAAGATTCTTATGGATATCAGATCATCAAGGACATGAAACCCTTTGTAACGATATCGGAATCTACATTGTATCCGATCCTGCGAAGACTGGAAGCCGGCGCATTCCTCACCGTTCGCTCCGTAGAACACAACGGACGGCTTCGGAAATACTATCATATTACCAATGCGGGCAAAGCACGAATCGAGGAATTCAAAGAAGAATGGAAAGAACTTGAATCTATATATCGTTTTATTATCAGAGAGGAGAATGACAATGACTAAACAGGAATATTTGTCGGCGATCCGGGGAAAGATCCGGAAAATGCCGGCAGACGATATTAATAAATTTATGGATTATTATAATGAAATGATCGATGACCGTATGGAAGATGGTCTGTCGGAGGAAGATGCGGTTGCCGATATGGATGCCCCAGACGATGTCGTTGACCAGATTCTGGCAGATATGCCACTAACGAAACTTGTGAAAGAAAAGATCAAACCATCCCACCGGTTAAAAGCATGGGAGATTATTTTGCTGATTCTTGGTTCTCCTATATGGGCTCCGCTGTTACTGACCGCGATCGTTCTGGTCATTGCCATGGCGGTTGTCATTTTGGCACTTCTCCTGTCCTTCTATGTAATCGTACTCTCGATGGCAGTTGCAGGTATCGGCGGGCTGCTGGGAGTTATTCCATTTTTTGTTACACAGAATGTTCCGGCTGCCCTTTTCATGCTTGGAGCTGCATTTGCCGGAATCGGACTTGCGATCCTGTTCATCGTAGCCGTGAAGCCTGTTACGATCGGCATTTTCAAGCTGTACAAGGCATCCGTCAATGGAATTAAGAGAATGTTTGTAAAGGAGAGATAATTATGAGTAAATCCAAAAAAGCTGTTATTGTTGCTTCTATATTTATAGTGGTCGGCGTCATTATAGCTTTCTTAAGTATTGCAATTAACGGATTTCATTTTCCAAATGGTTCTGTCGACCTGCTCGGTATGAAAGCCTTGCCGGACTATGTAAAGAAAACAGTTCAGATCACAGATGATTTCAACGCCATTGACATCGCAGGCGAAGCATCTACCGACGTCATGATCAAAAACTCCGACAACGGAACGAATTACATCGAATATTATGATACAGATGGTCTGACCAACCATGCAGAGGTTGTTGACGGCGTGCTCACCTTCCGCTGCGAAGACAAACGTACCCACCATCCGACAATCTCACTCGGATTTGGTCAGGATACTACTACCGTTGTTTATCTGGCAGATAAAGAATACGAATCTATCCAGGTAACCACAGCAAGTGGAGATATCGACTATCTGTATTCTCACAAGACTGATAGCAAGCCAGTGTTTAACTCTTCATATACCAGTCTTAAGACAAACAGCGGTGACATCCATATCGCAGATATCGAAGCTAATACCCTCACAGTCAAAACTACATCGGGTGATATCTCTATCAGCAATGGTTCATTTACAACTAAGCTAGAGCTTCATGCCTCAAGCGGTGATATCCAGTTGAACCGCATAACAACAGATCAGGCAGAATTCTATACCACAAGCGGCTATGTATCAGCCAGTGACATTACTGCTAATACCAGTCTTTCCAGTAATACGACGAGTGGCGATATTGATATGTCCATCACGGCCGCTGATACGATCAGCATTTCTGCTACGAGCGGCGACATTGATCTGGCTCTTGCTTCTGACCGAAACTACAGTTTCTTAGCAGATACACAAAATGGCGATGTTGATATTCCACATGGCGCAAATTATTCCGAATATGAATGTGGCGTCAGCACAACCAGCGGCGATATTAGCATTAGGCAGGAGTAATATTTTCGCAAAGAAAAGAATGCCGATGCAAGGCTCGCTCCTGGCTTTTGAAATAACGTGCTCCGTTTTCTGTTCGGTACATATTGTCCTATTCGTAAATACTCCTGTGCTAACTCGCCTTTGGCTCAAACAAGCACTCGTATTTACTGACAATATGCATCTCACAACGAAATCCTCGCAATGTTATTTACAAAAGTCAGAGCAAACCCTGCATCGGCATTCTTCTTTATGAACACCTTCTATTAAATCAATAATATCATGTGCTTCGCACATTCAATGCATTCCGCGAAATCAGCCCCCTTGCAAGCAAGTGATTTTGCGTTCATTATATCATCTTAACCTTATATTTATGTCTTATTGGTTTCATTGTCCAATCATCAAATCTGACCAAACCGTCATTCTGTAATCTACCTAGTACGATACCGGGATCTCTATTAATTACTTCTGCAAAACCAATAATATCATTTAATCCAAATTTCCTGCTCGCTACAAAATCATTATACTCGTCTCTTGGTATCAAGTTATCCTCTGCAAATAAATCAGCTGCCAGTTCTTGCTCCCCTGATTCCTTTTCAAACGATATCCCATAATCACCATTGATAATATGCCCTATCTCATGAAACAGGGTAAACCAGAAAGAATCAGAATTAAGTCTTCTATCATTAACCATCAGCATAATGTTCTCACCTATCTTTTTAGTAGCACCATTAATCTTGGAACCGGAAATATTCGGCAAAATTACAAATATAACACCCGACTCCTCAAATGCCTTTCGAATCAAAGGATAGAATTCACCATGATTCTTAGTCAAAGTCAAAGCATACTGTACAGCGTCTTCAAATTTTTTCTTATTAAACTTCGGGGCATCAACTGTCAATGCCTTATTAATAGCAATCTGAACCATTGTATTAGCTTTAACTGTACTAGCTTCTTCTAACGCTGTTGTTGAACTTCTAAAGCTTACAGCCATATCACGTTTTGTAAGTACAGTCAAAGTCGCAATATTCAAGAATTCCCGAAGTTCTTTTATCTGTTCATCCTTCTTTCTAGGCAAATCGGGAAGACCAAAGTTTTCTCTAAAATACTTGTAATCAAATAATTCAAATACTTTTCTTTCCCTTACCAATTCTTCTTGCGATTTAAACTCTGCTATCAATGCATCATAAGCATTCTGAAGATTTAACCAATAATTCACACTGGACCCAAGCATTCTGGAAAGTTTCATTGCAATATCAATAGACAAGCTCTGTTCACCACGAATCAAGAGACTTAAATTCTTAGGTGAAGTGTCCAACCTCTTTGCAAAATCTTCCTGAGTTAATCCACTTTCTTCTACAATTTCTTTAATATAATATCCTGGGTGAAATGCAACCGTATCATTATATTCAATGTAATTACTCATAATGTTTGCTCACCTCCACTATTTCAACAATCCTCACATTTGAGGATATCTCATCAATATTGCAAGGAACATATGGTTCCTTATTTTCATCTAACGGTTCTAATATTATACGCCACTGATCTGTCCTTGATTTCACATCAATAGCAAAATACCCTTTATAGTTTTTTCCATCCTTATTTTTAAGATCATGAAAGTGAAAAGATGGTTGAACTATAATATCTTTAATAGTGTCTGCCTGCTTCAGAGCATTTATCCTGGCCAAAAGACTGGTTGCCAGTATATTATTCCCACCAAAACACATTCTGGCTGCTTTTAAACTGGTACATTGTTCTTCAATTTTGGCATTTGTATAAATTAATTCCAATTCTTTCCTCCCTTTTTTAAATTACCCATTAGGTAATTTAAGTATATGTCCCATATATACTATTGTCAATAAAAATCATCACTGTCCCTATAACAAAACCACCCTTTCCTTCATCAGAAGTACTTAGATGGTTTAACTGTCAATATCAATATTTTCATCATTTGTAGAGTTAAAGTGAAATTATCTTTCTCTTTATTTCTCAGCGGTTTTGCTTCCAACTATCCATATCAAAATGAAGAAGAAGATCATGCTTTCGCTCATCAGTCCATTTGTGAAGCCAAGACGGAATGCTGTATCCGGAAGTATTGATTTTATAACATAGAGAATGCAGTAGAATACAAGTACATTTCCTGCTGCCATCCATCTTGGCAATGTAGTTTTGCCGCGCACGACCACATAAAACCAGTATAAGAATACCGGAAGCATAACGACTTCGCTTACTATGATAACCCATGACAGGTGATCAAATAAGGCTTCGCATGCCGGAAGTGCAGCATCGGCATATCCATGTCCCATCATCCATGTATACAAATACAGGATCATAATATAGAACAAGTGAAGACACATCCATGGTGTCAGACCAAATGCATTCAGATAATGATAAATTTTCTTTTCTTTCTCATCCCGGATAAATCGTCCCAGATAAAATAAGGCTATTCCATAAAGAATGATGCCCGGAAATGCCAGCATCATCGCAAGCCCATTTCTCCACGCAGGAAGCTGCGCTACCCCATTGGTCAGCCAGATTAATTTTCCGGTATGGGATGGATCTCCATACATCATCAGCCAGTCTCCACCGCCATAGCAGAAACAACCAAGGATTCCGCAGATCATGGCTAACGCCAGTGTCTTTGTCTGTACTTTACAATCTTTCATTTCAAATCTTCTCTCCTTTAACGTAAAATGGCATCGGTTAGCGTTTACTAACCAATGCCATTCTAACATATTATCTTATCCTCGTCAAAATGCCGTGAACATACTCAACACGGACACCAGACATATGATGATCCCCAGCCATTTGAAAAACAGTTCTGTTTTCCGGTTCACTTTGTTTGATCCCGGATCGTATACCTTGCGCTGCTCTCTGGAATAGTACAACGGATATTCGCTGCCAACCGGATGCTTCTTCCGGCTCAATTCCTGCGCCAATTGATAGTTATGCACACTGCCATCATAAGGATCGGTATACTGGATCGTAAGGATCGCCTTTCCCGGTGTCAGCGTCTTAGCTCCCGGCACTTCTCCGACTACCTTTCCCGGAATCATCATATCCATGTAATCATTTTCTTTTACCTGTTTCTTCTTCATGCCACTTCCTGTAAAAAGGAGAATGATGCCGAATGCAAATGCAACCAGCCGCTGCACAAGCATCCACCCGGTCGTTCCTGTCATATCCGGTATGACATTTCTCTCCATCAGCTCCTGCGCCATGGAAAATGCTCCAAACAAAACAAACCCGGCTCCAAGTCCCATTATGATATAGATATATTTTTCCATCTCATCCATAGCTGACAGCTTCGGATGGTTTTCCTTTAACAACTGATCCACCGTTGATCCCGAAGCAATATTATCCAACAGCCGCTTTAATTCCCTGCGTCGTTTTTTCAACCGGATAAATGTGTATATCCCCATGATCAACATGCCAATTCCCACTAGAATAATGAACATGATTTTTAACATTTGCATCATTTGCAGCTCTCCCCTTGTCGTCCTGTCTGGCAGGATATTTCCTTTATTATAATAAATATGGGCTTTTTTCTCCATTATATCTTCACTATTTTTTACTAATTTTCACTATTTTTCATTATACACTTTCATTAGACGATTCTGTATAATTGTTACCTTGTACCAGCACATATATAAACTTACAAACTGCACATTTTTAATGTTTCAAAAAAATCAAAAAAAGTTTCAACTTAGAGTCTGCTCCATGAATTGACTTTCCTGCGGCAAAACAGTATGCTGATTATAGGAAAATTCGGTTGAATCAGGAGGTGCTGTTCCATGGCAGAAGTCATTGCAAAAGCAACAGATGTAGAAGTGATATACGGTGATAAGCCTGCACTTGATAAGATAAATATGTCCGTGAAAAAGGGCGACATTTATGCTCTGATCGGTAAAAACGGTGCAGGAAAAACGACACTTCTCCGCCTGTTTACCGGACAGAATGCCCCTGATTATGGCAACATCGAACTTTTTGGAAAGAAGGGAACACATGGACTAAATGAAGCTCGGAAAAGAACCGGTGCTATCATCGAAACTCCGGCATTTTATCCATTTTTCTCTGCGGAACGCAATCTGGAATATTATCGTATCCAGCGTGGGATCGACGATCCATCCATTGTTGAAACAGTTCTGAAAGAAACGGGACTCTACGAAGCTAAGGATAAAAAGTTTAAAAATTTCTCTCTCGGCATGAAGCAGCGTCTGGGAATCGCCCTGTCGCTCATGCACGATCCGGAATTTCTGATCTTAGATGAACCGATCAATGGTCTGGATCCTGCCGGCATCGTTGAGATGCGAAAGCTGATGCTGCGACTGAACAAAGAGAACGGACTCACAATCATCATTTCCTCCCATATTCTATCCGAGCTTGCAAATATGGCAACCTGCTACGGATTCATCGATCATGGTCAGATCTTACAGGAAATGTCTGCTGAGGAACTAGAAGCAAAAGAAAAAAGCTATGTAAAGGTGCGTACCAGTAATGGTGAAAAAGCTGCTGAATATCTTTCAAAAGAGCTCCAACTCGACGCATCCTACAATGCAGATGATGATACCATTTATATTTATTTTGAAAATAACGCGGTTTACCCGACTGAGAAGATCAGCCGTTTCTTATTTGAAAAGGGATACGATCTGTACTCACTGGAGATTGTGAAAACTACACTGGAAGATTTCTTTATTGAACTGTTAGGAGGGACAACGATTGAATAATTTCCTCAAAAGTGAATGTTACAAAGTAAGCCATCGGGCTTATCCATATACCCTGCTCATTATCGGAGTGGTCATTGCTATTTTGATCAACGTATCTGTCTGGTATGCCATCCATGTTATCCGGATCCCATTTACGATCGAAGGTGCCGATATTATGAATGCCGGTCTGTATATGATGGCAACGATCGTCTGGTACTGCATTATTTTCACCACCGATATCGGTTTCTCCGGTGAATGGAGGAATAATACGATGAAGAATATCGTGTCATTCGGAACCAGCCGAAACACAATTTTCTTTGGCAAATGTATCGTGAATACACTATTGCTGCTTATCGGAATCGTTGTGGTATCTGCAGCCTATCTGCTGACGAATTACATCTGTTTTCGTCATGATGGAAGTCTGACCGCTTCGGCATATCAGAATTATTTTCTGCGTTTTGTGATCATGCTTCCTATGATCATCGCCGGACAGACAATGGCATCCTCCCTGTGCATGTTCTTCTCCACAGACCTTCTGTGGTGCGGTATCTATGCTGTAGTCGTTGCCCTGCTGCCAAATGGCATCATGCTTTTCTATGCCATTTTCCCGGAAGTAGAAGCACTCCGTATCATCTACACCAATCTTCCTACCGTCTGCCTGACCGCTGTTGCATGGCAGACACTAACCACCGGCCTGATTGTTCACGCTATGGAGATCGCCGCCGTACTTCTGATCCTGCCAACCGTTATTTCCCTGTTGGTGTTCCAGAGGAAGGAGATAAAATAGTAGCATACTCCGCTTCCAGTTCTTCAACCAGATATGCATCGCTCATGCAATGCATATCTGATACACCATCACGAATTAACCGGTATACCTCGGAATGGTAAAAAAAGGCTAATGCCGCATCCAATGAAATTCCCTGTCGATTGGCAAAGTTCTCAATAATACGACTATATTTTTTCTGAAGCAAGATTGGATTAGCTGTCAAATCATTTCACTCCCTTCAAAATGTAACAATGATAGTGCCTTCTCTGTCCGAAAACATATTTGCAGATTTGGTTTTTCATATCGCAATCGATCAATTGCTTCTGTCTTATCAATTAACCCATCAAAAAATAATTCCACAGTATTAAATACCTTATCATTTGCAACGCCACCCACTATCAGATCATAATCTGTTGTATCGTTATCTCTGCGGCAATTTAAGATAAAATCCAACCATTCCTCTGAATATGAATCAAACTTCAATATTTTCAATTCGTTTTCACGGCATTCATCATATACATACCTGGATACAACACCATCTTTTCCCCGGCGTTTGAACTTGCCACACCATTTTACTGCCTGTTCACGTAATGGCGTAACATAAAAACCACGTCCAAAATCTACATTAGAGCGAGAATGAACTAAATCCGGTTTGGCTATCTCTAAAAAAGAACCATGATAAAGAATCATACTTCCACGCCCCTTTCTTTCATCACATCAAGGATATCTTCTACAATATAATCTAAACTCTGAGTATGTAAAATCTCATATTCCGGCACAATATATCCATTCAAAATATCACTTTTCTGAGTAAATGCCTGATACACCCGCTCTGCATCGACGCCCAGTCTTGCTGCAACATTTTCAATGCAAAATATAGCAAATTCTAACTCATTGGAATTCTTAATTTTTTCATTCTGTATCACGATCAAGCCCTCCTCTACTTCTATTATAATAACACGGACGTATAAAGTCGATTCAAGTTAATTTTGTACATTATCATCTTCTGTATATTCAAATAAATCCCCCGGCTGGCAATTAAGCACTCGACAAATTGAATCCATTGTTTCAAAACGAACACCTTTCATTTTTCCATTTTTCAAATTTGAAAGATTAACATTTGTCATCCCAACTCTCTCTGCCAATTCATTTAATGACATTTTACGATCTGCCATCATTCTATCAAGTCTAACAATTATAGCCATATTCCATTTCTCCCTTATGCAATTGAATCCATATCATCCTGCAATTCATAACCATATACAAATATTTCGGAAACAATTCCAATCACAACGCCTATTACACTTACAATAACATTCTTTGCGTTTAATATCATTTCAGTATTCATCAATGTAGATGTTCCATGAACTGCATTACTTATAAGATTTGAAATCGCATCAGGAAGAATTCCCCCTATAATTATAAAAACAGCAAGAATTCGTAATTCATTTATAATTCTCTTTGAAAATGGCTTTCCATTTTTATGAACCTCGAGCAGCATAAATGCAAGTATCAATGCAATTCCCATTATAAATATAGCATAAATACCATTTGTCAAATATTTTTCAACTGATCCATCCATTGAAAAATATACCCAAAATTCGGTTATCGCCACTCCTGCAGCTATCACTGCAACTACAAAACTAAATACCATATCCGCCTTCGTTCTATTCTTTAAACTATTCATTTTATCATCCATATTAAATTCTCCTTTTTCTTTTTTAAAGTCTTAGTTTAAATTTACCGGCAAAGACAATATAGCACCATATATAAAGCATGTCAATACATTTTTAAAGTTTCGCTTTAAATATTTATTGTTTTCTATTTTCTTCTTTCCAATCTTGCTGCGCATAATAAATAACTCAAATTATTAATAAACCAGATTATCGCTATAAAAAGAAGTGCCGTCAGATCAGTATCAAAAGCAAAATGAATGTTATTCCAAGTGGAATTTACTTTTTCATTTAACCTGTCAATATCTATATCTATATAAAGACAGACACACACCCTACCCTGCGGATACGACATGCGTCTGTTCTTATACTTTATATGGATTGTTCTGATTATTCCCCTTCGATCAATGATACAGGATCGACAGGTTTGCCATCTTTGGTAATTGCGAAATACAGATTTGTTCCTTCTTTTGAATAATAACGGCTTGGTTCTGCTACAGTGCCGATGGTGCAGCCGGCATCTACCACCTGACCAACGGATACATTGATATCCTTAAGCTGTCCATACATGACTTCATAGCCATTTCCAAGGGATGCCTTTACCACATTTCCAAATTCCGGTGTGCTTGTGATCTCTGTGATCTTACATTTGTAAGCGGCTGATACTTTATCATTTTCGGCTGCTTCCAATACAATACCGGCATTGCATTTGTACTGGTTTAATGTCTCGTAGAATACTGTGGTGTCCATGCTGAATGGAATGATCACGTTTCCGTTTAGTGGCCACATAAGAGCTGTACTGCCGTCATAGTTCAGTTCAATCTGTTCTTCCACCTTGGCAGCATTTGCTCCGGTTTCTACTTCTGAACTTTTCTCTGTTGTTGCTTCCGTCTTGTCCTCTGCTTTGGCGGTACCGCCAAGTGTTTCCTTTACTGCTTCTGTTGTTCCGAGATTGCTTCTGTCTGCGGTTTCTTCTACTGCCTCCGAGCTGACAGCATTTTCATCATCTGACTGGGTTTTCACATTATATAGAGCTACAAGTCCTACAAGTGCCACCATTCCGGCGATCAGGGCAATGTAGAAAATATTTCTCTTAATAACATTCAAAAATTTCTTCATGTTTATCACCTCATGGATATTGTTGCCTGAACTTCCGGATTATATACACAGGCAAATATTTTCCACAAGCTTTTTATTTATCTTATGCATTTTGTCGTATCCTGCCACCAGCGAAATGAAATGATCTGCAAAGCAACCACTTTTGCAATTCCCTCTGTATGCTTTCAAATATCCTCAATATATTGGTAATTGTCCTTATATGTTTTCGCAGGTGTTTAATATGCCGCCCCATCTGCGATCGAAGTTTCCGGGTAATAATATGTGATGATCTCACGATATGTACTGCCCTGATCGGCTTTCCATCCGGCTCCGTACATCGACATTCCAAGGGATGAGCCTTTACCGATCGAGATGATCCGATATCCCTCCTCGACCTGATCGATATGAAAATTTGTCGTTCCAAGTGACAGGGTCTGTGCAAATGTCTCTCCCGTCACGACCGTACCGAATACATTTACCTTTCGGACAAATCCTGATTTCGTCGCCTCAAGCACAGTCAGCGCATCCGCATCCACAACCTGTTCCTCACTCTGTGCTGAACCAGTCGTCGCAGATTCGTTTTTTTCAACATCCACGTCGGTCTGCCCCAGATTCTCTGATCCGTCAAACGCTTCTCCCTCTCCATTCATGCCAAATTCTTTCTTTATACGAAGCGCACTGTAGATCTTTGTCGATGAAAAATCCGGCGACTGGATATCCTGACTGCTGTCAACGGATACCAGATATGGAATCGCAGTACCATATAATTCCTCTGCACTAACAGTTACCCCTATGCTGACTGCATGACTGACAGGAATAATAAGTCTGCCATCATAAACGATAACCTGTCCCATTGTATCCTTCACAGCCTGATATACCATTTCCATATTCTGCTTATATTCTTTCCCCCATTTTTGCTTTAATTCATCTTTCTCTATCCGTATCTCTTTCAGATCTCCTTCATTGATGATCTTGCCTCCGCCATTTGCAGTATCCGCCTGGTCATTCATTTCATAATAGATCGCAGTCCGGGTCAGAACTGCCATCGTCTTTGCCATCTCCACATTCCATGACGGATCATACAATCCGGCAAGGACATACAAAATATATTCTTCACAGTCGATCAGCCTGTAATTGCCATTTTGCAGGATACACACATCCCGGCTGCTACTAAGTGCCGCGATCCGGGCATCCGACACATCCCGATAACGCACAAAAAGCCTGGTTCCCACATATGGAATTGCAAATGCTAACAAAACCATGGTGAACCAGGCTAGAATCCTGTTATTTTTCTTCATACCATCACATCCTGTCCTGTCATCATTCCGGAAAAATCCGATTCGCTTCATACGATTTTCCTGTATTATTTATTCTATGATGCACAGGTGCAAAATATGATTGATTCATTATACAAACAGACCATCTGGCTGTCTGCCGATATTACTGTTTATCTCATATACATGATCACTATGCTTTCTTGCCAAGAGCTTTCTTTCTCGCAAGATATTTCTTCTTGATATACTTTCCTGCTGTGGATAAGTCACCTGACTTCCAGCCGGAGTTTTTCTTTATTGATGGTTTAAGCAAAGATGCCGACTCGTTCTTATTACTGAGGCTCCAACAGAAATAACTGATGTTATATTTGTTAAGCAGCTTCATCCATTTGTCTGCGGATGCCTTGTTAATGGCTCCGTCGCCACTGGCCGGTGATAAACCAAACTCAGATACAATGATCGGAAGCTTCTTCTTTCTTGCATAAGCAACCTTTGCCGGAAGATATTCATTGTGTGCCCACTCACTTGCGTAGAAATGCAGGGAGTACATGATATTCTTATATCCCTTGATTGGGCTGTCTGCAACTTCATTTGACGTTCCATCCGTTCCAAGCTGTGACCAGGTTGGTGTTCCCACGATAATAACTGCTTTCTTGTCGTATTTGCGGATCGTTTTGATAATGTCTGTCGCATAGGATTTGATCTCTTTCCAGCTACAGCCATTTGGCTCATTGCAGATCTCATAAATAACATTTTTATTGTTCTTATATTTCTTTGCCATCGTGGTAAAGAATTTCTTCGCCTGTGACTTGTTCTTATTCGGGTTTCCGTCACTTAAGATATGCCAGTCGATGATCGCATACATACCAAGATCAGTCGCATACCCGACACCTTTATCCACCAGTTTCCGAAGCTTTGCCTGACTTCCGCCACTGCAATAGCCATTGTATTCTTCAGTATACATTGCCAGCCGGATCGCATTCACGCCCCAATCGTCACGGAGTGTCTTGAATGCTTTCTTATTCACATATGGCGATCCGACATCCCAGTTGATTCCATGTGTACTGATACCGCGAAGCTGGAATTTATTTTCCTTACTGTCGACCAGGTCTGCTCCCTTTACAGACAGTCTTCCATGCTTTGCAACCGGTGTTGTAGCTGCCGCTTCCGCCGTTCCATTTCCACCAAATACACAGATTGTAAACAGCATAACAACTGCCATGATCCATGCAATCAGACGTTTTCCCTTTCTCATATGCCCTCCTCCTGTTTTTGCATTTTTCCTATATTTATAGTACCCTACTTTCCCTTTTCTGCCAAGAACCCATGGATCATTTTTTACCGGATTTTATCATTATTTTTACCTTGTTTTTCTTGACAAATAGGTGCGCCCATACTATTATGAGAGCGTATTCAAGATTAACTATGTAATCGCTTTTAAGCGGACGTATGGATTAAGGTTTTAATCGTATTTCTCTCATAAATGATGCACGTTTTCATTGGGTACAAGCAAGAAATATATAAGGAGGTACCCACATGAACAACGGTACAGTAAAATGGTTTAACGCAGAAAAAGGTTATGGATTTATCTCAAACAATGATGGAAGCGGAGATGTATTCGTTCATTTCTCAGCTATCCAGGGTGAAGGATATAAGACACTTGTTGAAGGTCAGCAGGTTACATTCGACACAGAGGAAGATCCTAAGGGTGGTTCAAGAACAAGAGCTACTAACGTTGTAATCGTTAAATAATTTTTGTTTTCTATAAAAAAAGGCTCAACCCCTTGTAATCAAGGGGCTGAGCCTTTTTTATATTAATTATTTCTCTAAAATATCATAGATCAGATCCATGATCTTGTCGCCTGCTTCTGCGGACATCTTCTGAGCCTCATCATATGAGCTGCCCTTGATTCCATAGTAGAACTTGATCTTTGGCTCTGTACCGGATGGTCTTACTGCAAGCCATGCATCATTCTCTAATTCATAGTAGAGAACATTTGAATTCGGCATACCGGTCTTAACAGTTTCGCCTGTCTCAAGGTTCTTGATCGTCTCCAGACGGTAGTCACGAACAACCTTTGTCTTATATCCGGCGATCTCTGCCGGTGTATTGTCACGAAGTACATTCATGATGTGTCCGATCTTCTTGGAACCTTCTACACCCTTCAGAGTTACAGTCTTGATATCATCTACATAGTAGCCGTATTTCTCATACATATCCATCATAACATCCCATAAAGTCTTACCCTGTCCTTTATAGAATGCAGCAGCTTCGCAAAGTGCCATTGTTGCTACGATGGCATCCTTATCTCTTGCATGTGTTCCGATCAGACAGCCGTAGCTCTCTTCGAAACCAAAGAGGTAAGTTCCCTTTCCTTCCTGCTCGAAACGTAAGATCTCACGTCCGATGTTCTTGAAACCTGTGAAGCACTCGATCAGGTCTGTATTGTAATATTTTGCGATCGCATCAACCATATTTGTTGTAACGATCGTCTTAATGATTGCACCGTCCTCTGGCAGTTTGCCATCGCGTGCTTTCATCTGACTTACTTCATATTCACACAGAAGGCTTCCTGACATGTTACCGGTAAATACCTTATATTCGCCTGTCTTGGAATCCTTTGCATATACACCAAGTCTGTCTGCATCCGGATCAGTTGCAAGAACGAGGTCTGCATCTACTTTCTTTGCAAGATCAAGAGCAAGGGCGAATGCTTCCTTTGCTTCCGGATTTGGGTAATCAACTGTTGGGAAGTTACCATCCGGAAGTTCCTGTTCCGGAACAACATATACATTTTCAAATCCAAGATCAGAAAGAATTCTTCTTGCAGGAATATTTCCGGTACCATGAAGTGGTGTATATACGATCTTCAGATCCTTACCATATTTATCAATAGCATCCTGATGAAGAACCAGCTTCTTCAGTTCGCCCATATATGCATCATCAACTTCTGCACCGATCGTTACCAGAAGTCCTGCTTTGATCGCATCGATCATTTCCATTGTCTTGGTATCTGCAAAATCTGTAATGGCCTTAACCTCTGCCATGATTCCTGTATCATGTGGAGGTGTGATCTGCGCACCATCTTCCCAGTATACTTTATAACCATTGTACTCCGGTGGGTTATGACTGGCAGTTACATTGATACCTGCTACACAATCCAGATAGCGAACTGCAAATGACAGCTCCGGTGTCGGACGTAAAGACTCGAATCTGTATGCCTTGATTCCATTTGCTGCAAGACATAATGCTGCTTCCATGGAAAACTCCGGTGACATTCTTCTGGAATCATATGCAATAGCAACACCCTTATCCTGTTTGCCCTGCTTGATGATATAATTTGCAAGACCCTGTGTTGCTTTACGGACAACGTACTTGTTCATTCTGTTTGTTCCGGCACCGATAATACCACGAAGTCCGGCAGTACCAAATACCAGATCACAGTAGAATCTTTCTTCTATCTCTTTTGGATCATCCTTGATTGAAAGAAGTTCATCCTTGGTCTCCTGACCAAATAACGGATTGTTGACCCACTGCTCATATACTTCCATATAATTGCGTTCGCTCATTTTAATATTTCCTCCTGTGCGTTCCTTTAAAACATTACACTTAATATATTTCCTAAATCCCAAAGTTAGATTTTCTCACACATGACATTATACATTCAAATTCCTAACTTGTGAACCCATAATGATTGCAAAAATCACTTAAAAATTTCTGCTTTTCTTGTTCATCTGTTATAAGTTTACTGAGTTTTTCAAGATTTGCAGGGGAAATCCAGCATTTTCTGGAGTTCATATAACGATTGCTGACCTTCCAGAACTTCTCCGGATAACTATATAATATGTAGATATATCGATAATCTTCTCCGGTAAGCGGCAGAATACGATCGTATTCTTCTATGATCTTCACCGCCATATTGAAGTTATAATTATTCTTTTCCATGACCTTCCGGATGAACTGATATAAGTCGATCAACTGATATCCGACATGAAACCGGTCGAAATTCACAGTCGCCAGATACCCACCGCAAAATAACACACTATGGTAATTATATGCTCCATGGCAATATCCGATATGCCCGGCAATATTTGTCCGGTCGCAGGCATCCATCATCGCCTGACAGTCGATTGCCTGTCTGTAAAATGCGTCATACGCTTCTATATATAAGAGCTCAAAATCATTCTTCGTCGGACGCTTTGAGATAAAGCTCCGGATTTTTTTCATTTCCTGCGTTTTTCGTCTGAAGTTGCCCGGCTCACGGTACGCATACGTTCTCCCCTCTTTTGCATACAGCTCACGCCCCCGGATATGAAATATCGCAAGATTTGCAGCCGCCTGATTCAGATCGCAGATACTTCCGGGATTACATTCCCGTCCCTCAAAATATTCCCGCATCACATATGGATTCCCGTAGCGGTCGCAGGTGATCAGCTCTCCTTCCCGGTTCGGCACGCAACGGTCAATATGGTGAAATCCTGTCTCATACAGATTTTCCTTAAATTCCCGTTCCTGCTCCAGCCGCTCCTCGCTGCCGTCAAATGGAGATATCTGCCTGATTCCCTGATCCGTTTTCAGGATCATAGATCCCCGGCCTCTGACGGCACCCAGTATTTCCATGTCATATGCTTCGTAGACTTCACTCATTTTCTCAGACAAAAAATCCCCTCCTTGAATTGTCTTCATACTTTGTATGAATCGGAAATCCCGATAAGTAATTGTATGAGGGAACCTTCAAATTCATTCTTAATTTCTGTCCAGAAAATTTGCGCACTTTCTATAATCCACGTATTATATTCAAATAGTCTTGTCTGCCATCCACTACCGCATATACAATAACCGTTTTCTTCTCTTCATTAATTTTATAAAAAACCAGACCCTTTTTTAGTATAAGGACTTTATATCCTTGTCGTTTAAGAACAAGGTATCTTGGATCTGTTCCAATATATGGATCATTTCCAAGTTCAAGAATTTTTTTCTCTATATAATCAAGTTGTTCCAAAGCTACTTCATTGCCAAAATTCTGAGCTATATATAAAATTATTTTTCTGATCCCTGCATCCGCAGTATCAGTTCGTATTACCTCATATTCCATACTTAGCCCTCCTGAAGCATTCTACGCAAATCATCAAATGTTTCAGTTATCGGTGCAACACGATTATTTTTTATATCATCCTCTGCCTCAGCTAATATTTCAAGTAACTCTATACGAGCTTTCATATTTTTATATTCTTCATATGAGAGGGCTACCGTATCACCTCTGCCATTTACTGTAATAATTACCGCTTCTTTATTTTCCTTACATTGTTTTGAAATATCATTATAATGGTTTCTTAAATCAGCCGATGGTCTGATTGATTCCTTTAATGTTAACATAAAAACCACCTCCGTTTATATTATATGCAAATTATATCATAATATGTCTATTTGTCCAATGCGTTTTACTGCCTGCAGGATTTCTTCGTTTCTTCGTTTTCCGAAATCGAACAAACCCATACGAATATACAGCAATGATAAATCCGTAGATCAATAAGAGCAAATACGGATATTAATCCGCTGTCCACTCCTTTAACGCTGCGGACAGTCTGCGGTCAATATCTTTTCTGGTTGCCTCACATTCCTTTGGATAATCTTTGGCAGCCTTAAAGACAAATTTTAATACAAATTTGAGTCCAACCGGAAGTGCGATCCGAAGCAAAGTTTCCGGCAATACAAAGTGAGTACCATGTTCATAAACAAGAGCATCGTATTCACATGTATGTGGATGTTCCTTCAAACGCTGATCCATACGGCGGACATATTTGCCAGCCTCCCAGAAGCTGTCATCATCCGCACCGATCAGGAATAAGCGGCCTTTTATATTCTCAACCTTTACCATTTCTTCCTCTGTATGCGGTCTTGCCTTTTCCGAATCTATAAACAAGCAGGTCGACCGTGTGATATCACCGGAGCCTTTTGTTTCTTCCTCAATCTTCTGCCAATACACCGGATGTTCATAGACAAATGGCATATAAGGCAGCGGCTTTCCCTGCCATGAAAGTGTGGATGCATTCGGTATCGGCCATTCCTTACAGCCATCCTTTTCTCCCTGTTCAAATCCCTGCCATACAAAATCACTGGCAGTAAGCCCAATCGTCATCGTAATATCCGGGAAATAAGATGCTGCAACGATCGCATCCATTCCGGCCGTGCTCATCCCCATAATACCGATTTTCCGGTTTCCATGATCCTGTAACCACTTTATTGCGGTCTGAATTCTTTCCAGCGGATTGTTGACATGACTGTAATTTTTTCTGCCCGGAGATACACACATAACATTTACACCCTGTCTGTGAAGCCATTTTGCTCCACATTTCGCCATATAATCATTCGGATCATCCCCAAATAATCCGATCACGGCACAATCCGCCCCTTTGGGATTTTCGTAATACGTTCCATAAAATCCATCTTTTTCGTTTTCAAAAAATTGTTTTTTCATGTTATTCTCCTGTCTCTAACACAAGTTAGTATATTCTAACATCCATGGACAGTATACTCTAAATGACTGCCAGATTCCACACTTTCTTACATTTTCTTATCATATTCATCTGCAATACAATATCGGCAGATCAGATCCGTAAGCTCATCGATGACTTTTTCTTTATCATAGTCATTTTCATAGAAGGTCACCTCATGCGCAACGGACTCCAATGCACATTGAAGGATCAGGGATGTGGTCTTTAGATCAGAGATTCTGAGCATTTTTTTATTTGTCTCAAGCAGTGAGAAAAATGTCCGAAATGCACCCGCGCGCGCCCTTGCTTCCAGTTCGTGCAAGTCATCATACTGCAGGGACAAGGCGGATATCTCCTTCTGGAATGCTGTCATGTATTCATGATTATGTAGGATCAGAGCAACGTATTTTCTGACAAATTCTCGCGGAGATGTGAACCCGGACACATCCATGATCGTGATCTCCTGCAAAGATTCATTATAAAGATCCGTGATCAATTCCTCATATAACGACTTCTTATCAACAAAATAACTGTAAAATGTGCCGATCGACACATTTGCTTTCTTTGCAATCTCGTTGCTGCTGGTATTATGAAACCCTTTTGTCGAGAACAGCTCAACCGCCGCTTTCTTCAGTGCTTCCTTTTTCTCAATGCTTCTTTTCTGTTTTGGGATACGAATTTCTTCCGGCATGTGTTACTCCTTTATGTAAAAAACAATTCCGTTCATATAGTTTTACTGTTTCCAGTATAAGCATATAAAAAAATAAAGTCAATAAAACATGAGTATGTATTCACATTTATATTGACAATATAATTTCGGCGTGATATTCTACAGCCATACAAATATGAGTTCAAACTCGCATTTCAAAAAATGGTATATTCTACGTTGCAGAGATATTATTTTTCAAAATACATTGAATGAACCATATGTGAAACTCATTCAGATTATGGAAAACCATGCTGACTTTTCAAACATATTGAATAAAAATTTGGGAGGTATAAAAAGATATGATAAAGATTGAAAACCGGTCACCAGAAGACATAGCAAATTACGGCAGACGGATCGGGGAAGCATTTGCCGCATCTCCCGGAATCGCCGAGACGATACCACATGATGACCTCGTCAAATCTTTCGAGATCATTACTGAATTCTACTACCGGATGGGTACATTATATGCAACCTCCGAAAAATATGAAGGCTTCCTTGCATACTGGGATAAGAATACCAGACAGCCACTCGGGTCTGCCCTACATATGATCTGGAGAATGCTGTGCGAGATTCCATTTAAATCATTATTAAATATCGCAACCGGATCAAACGAGCAATATAAGAAATTATACCGCAAAGAAAAAGATTATATCGCCGTCTCGATGGTAGTCGTCTTACAGGCTTACCAGGGACAGGGCTTCATGAAGAAGGTTCTGGAGCTGCCATTTGCAGAAGCCGCCAAACGTGGCTGCCCCTGCATTCTTGACACCGACAACATCCAAAAGGTTGTCAAATACGAACATTTCGGCATGACGAAAACTGCCGAGAAGAAGATGGCACATGATATCACGCTGTATACCATGGCATATCTTCCTACATCCGCATAAATCCGGACATCATACAACCGCCTGCCGCACCGGCTTCCATCACCTGCGGCAGGCGTTCTTCATTGATACCACCGATCGCATATACCGGGACCGGACAATTCGCACAGATCTCACGAACAAATTCCAACCCTCTGCCCTTCAGCCCTTTCTTACATTCTGTCTCAAATATCGTTCCAAGCACGATCTGTGTCGCTCCGCTCTTAACTGCAAGCTCGACATCCTCCATGTTGTGACAGGACACACTGATCTCTTTAAAATTCGTTGTCAGTGCATCACGCCAGACATCTGACAAATCCTGCAACACAGGAATCGACAAATGAATATTCTCACAGCCAAGCCGTGCTGCAATCTCCATTCTGGAATGCAGAAAGACAGGTACGCCTGCCGTTCTGTATATTTCTAAAACCTTCGCTGCAAGCTTCTCATATTCTGTATCCGGCAGGTCTTTTTCCCGCAGGATCAATGCATGCGGATGCACCTGAGCGACCTTTTGAAGCTGTTCCAGAAAATCTCCGTTTACCAGCGCACGATTGGTGATCACAATCGCGTGCTCATAACATTTACACATAGATATAATCGTTTAAGACCGGCTGCAAGCCGCCCTTCTCCATATCCTGATACATGGATGAAAAGGAACGATCATCGTTGATCTCGAACTGCTCATCTCCTACATCCGCATCTTCCTTACCTTCGTATTTCTCCTCATGATCACCGATTCCAGTCGATACTCCGGCAGAAACCTTTGTTGCACAGATCTTTGCGATTCCGTTTCGGAATGTTGCGCTCTCACGGCTCGATACCGTGATTCCGGCAAACGGCAGGAACATCCGATATGCACAAAGCACCTGACAAAGCTCCTTCTCTCCTACATCCCTTGGATTGATCTTCTCATTATTCACGATCGGACGCAGGCGCGGGCAACTCAATGATAATTCTGCATGTGGATATTTGCGATTGATATAATAGACATGAAGTGCCGTTGCCAGTGCATCCTTTCTGAAATCATCCAGTCCCAGAAGTGCTGAAAATCCGGCTCCACGCATGCCGCCCATCAGCGCACGCTCCTGTGCATCAAAACGATATGGCCAGACGCGCTTGTGTCCCATCAGATGTAAGGTCTCGTATTTGTCCGTGTTGTATGTCTCCTGAAAAACAGTCACATAATCAACACCACATTCATGCAGATATTTGTATTCATCCACATTTACCGGGTAGATCTCGATTCCGATATTCTTAAAATATTTTCTTGCGATCTTCACCGCTTCCCCGATATATGTAACATCCGAATATGCCCGGCTCTCGCCTGTCAGGATCAGAATTTCTTCCATGCCGGTATGCGCAATAACCTGCATCTCATGCTCGATCTCCTCCATCGTCAGCTTCTTCCGGCGAATGTTGTTATAACAGTTGAAACCACAGTAAATGCAGTAGTTCTGGCAATAGTTTGCAATATAAAGCGGTGTGAAGATATAGACCGTATTTCCAAAATGATTCTTCGTGATCTCCTCTGCTTTCCTTGCCATCTGTTCCAGATACGGTGCTGCTGCCGGTGACAGCAATGCCTTAAAGTCCTCGATCGTACAGCTCTCATGTGACAGCGCACGTTCTACATCTGCCGCAGTATAGGAATCATAGTCATATGCATCCATAGCCGCAAGTACTTTGTCCTTGATATCCGAATCGATCACCTGCATGCCTTCCATATATTCCATATGATTTGTCCGGAACGATGCATCCTGTTCCAGACGATGCTTACGCGCTAGCGCTTCCTGTGGAAGCTTGTCACTGTCAACAAAATATACTTGATTTTCTTCGTTCATTTCCGACTGCCTCCTAACGCAAGAAACCTGTCAAAGGATCGGAAGCACTTCCGCCTCTTGCAAGGACACGACCCATTCCGGTCAGGTATGCTTTTCTTCCGGCTTCGATCGCAAGTTTAAATGCTGCTGCCATCTCCGGTACATCACCTGCTGTTGCAATGGCTGTATTTGCCATGATCGCAGCCGCACCCATTTCCATCGCTTCACATGCCTGAGATGGTTTTCCGATGCCGGCATCCACGATGATCGGCAGGTCGATCTCATCGATCAATACCTGAATCATAGTCTTTGTTGCAAGCCCCTTATTACTTCCAATCGGTGCTGCAAGCGGCATAACAGCAGCCGCACCTGCATTCTGAAGATCCCTTGCTACATTTAAGTCCGGATTCATATATGGCAGTACCACGAAGCCTTCCTTTGCAAGGATCTCGGTTGCTTTCACAGTCTCATAATTATCCGGAAAAAGGTATTTTGCATCACGCATGATCTCTACCTTTACAAAATTACCACAGCCCATTGCCCTGCTAAGTCTTGCGATGCGGACAGCCTCTTCGGCATTTCTTGCACCGGAAGTATTCGGAAGCAGGGTAACTCCTTCCGGAATATAGTCCAGAATATTCTCACTTTCCTGTGTATTTGCACGTCGTAATGCAAGGGTGATAATTTCTGCCCCTCCCTGTTCGACTGCTGCCTTGATCAGATTCAGGTTGTATTTGCCTGATCCTAAAATGAAACGGCTCTTGAATTCCTTGCCGCCTAAAATGAATTTATCTTCCATGTTGTCTCCTTTTAATTTTCCATAATCAGCTGTAATACTTTGTTTGCCTCATGAGCTGCGCAGGCAGCTACCCGCGGAGCGATGAGTCCTATACCGTCGCCGACATCAGTGCTCTGATCTCCGCACACATACAGGCGGCGCATCATCTGGCGCGTTTTTATCGCATTCGTATCTGCATACCCTGCCATACCATTTCCTGATACAACAGTTGCATCCGGACACTGCATCAGTAGTTCACGCACCAGCATTGCCTTCTGATCCGGTTTGTCAAATGCTTCACACACGATCGGATATCCACCGAATAATTCCTTTACATTGTCCGGGGTTACTTTCGTCTGCACTGTCTCATACGTCAGATATGGATTGATCTGATACAGGGTTTCGAGCAGGGCTTCCGTCTTCGGCTTCCCGAGCTGGGATATAAAGTACATCTGACGATTGAGATTCGTCACATCCACCACATCGAAATCCACCAGAAGCAAATGTCCGACGCCACTTCTCGCAAGCATGACTGCAATATTTGACCCCAGTCCACCGATACCTGCAACAGCCACCTTCGCCGCACGTAACTTTACCTGCATTTCTTTCGGAAATCGTGCATCAAATGCACGATCCAGTTCTTCCTGTGAGATCAGCTCCTGCATTTTCTTCTGCATCTCTGTCATGTCTCAACCTCCACCAACAAATCGTAATACTTCGATCACATCTTCATCCTGAATGATCGTATTGCCAAGTTCATCTTTTGGAATAATGTCGAGATTCCGTTCTACAACGACACGTTCCGGCTCAAATCCGGCTTCCTTCAAATATTCCAGAAGATTCTTACAGGCAATCTCTTTTTCTTCACCATTGATTTTTACCATGTATGTTCTCCTATCTTTCATAATTACACATTTTCTGCACTACAGGACATATGCCCTGTAACACAAAAAGGCACCGGATCATACAACCATAACGTATGATCCGGCGCCTGTTATCTTCCTTGTGAAAAGTGGTGCCCCCAGTTCACAAATATTCATATAAAATTATTTTACCTTATGCAGGGTGTTTGTGCAAGGACTTATTCTTTTCACTATTGTAAACCTGCAATTATGAGTAAAACTGACAACAGCATATATCCAACGCCAAGTATTCCGATAATTTTGATCTTGCATTTCTTGAATATTGACAACACAATCAACGCAACGATCGGATTTAAAAGCAGACACCATTTTGAAACTGCAAGTGCGCCTGTTATAATAGCGATCGCAACAATAATTGTTCCACCAAGCCACAGTGTCAGTCCGCCGATAAGCATTGGTATCTTTGTGATCGGATCGATCGCCTGCAAAATCTCATCACATTCGCTGTCTGACATTTTTTTGCTCAACTTCTGATATATAAGTGGTTTCATACAGAAATACATATGGCACAGAAGACCTGTATAGCATCCGATGAGTGTATTGATTTTCAATGCTACAGCCAGTGGTGTGCTTTGTTTTACTATTAGATCTGCAAGAAGCCACAGCGTAACATAAGCACCCGGCTGTCCAAAAAAGGATAACCAGAAGGACAACTTAAATCTCTTGGTCGGAACCTCTGCCCACCATGGCTGGACTCCATTTAAAGATATGTTCTCATTCTCACCAGGCTTACCCGGCTTGATAAGTGGCAGGTCTGCTAATGCAGCTACAAAGTTACTGATAATTCCGAAGATTCCTACGGCAACATAAATGTTCATATCATTCTCCCCTTATGTTTTATTTTTTGTGATTATATAGATAACAGCTATCGGTTAGTGTTATCTAACCAGATAGATTCTACACTCTTTTACAGAATTCTGCAATATATTCTTAAAAGGAAATCCTAACCGGGACTCTATCCCAAATAAAATATCCTACATCTTAAAAATCTGCTTTGCCTTGCCATTTGTAAATTGTATAACCGGTCCTGAAATTATAACTGTGATGATCGTACATACTCCAAACTTCCCTCCCATAAGCACACCTGTCACGACCATTAAAATATCTAATATCATACGAACGATCTTAACCTGCCAGTTATTCTTCTCTGCCAATGCAAAGGTTACTGCTTCATAAGAACCCCTGCCAAGAGATGCAGATGCATACAGACCTGTTCCAACTGCAAATAAGACCACACCTGCCAGCATAATGAAGAAATTTATCCACATATATTTGCTGTATATATGGCATTTTGCAAACAAATCCACACACCCACTGTACACAACCTGATACAAAAATGTTCCTATATGAATCTGCGACCTGTCATAAATAGCCGCAAATAAGATCATCACAACAGCTACAACAAACGAAGCCATTCCGATACTTATATGAAATGTTTCTGAAATACCCTGCCACAAAACTGCAAGTGTTGCGCCTCCAAATCCCGCATACAAGGCAAGTGTGATTCCATAAGCTGCAATAACAGAACCTACTATAATTATCACTATTTTTTTCAACCAATTCTTTGATGACATTATGTTCTTCCTCCATCTTCTGTAATTATATAAATAAAAAAGACTATAGAGCATACTGTTATGTTCAGAAACAGCAAAATCTATAGTCTTCTTTAACGCCGAGACAAGCATTTATATTGTTCTATATATACTGCATTGTATTGTTTTTGTCAATTTCCTTACCTCTTTATCATTCCAATTTATTTTTTCACTTGACTATAATTTCATTTTTTTCCTAAATACGAAAGTTGCAAAAGACAAATGCACAAATGAAATCCAGAATGAAGATGCGCAGATCGTTGAAAATGCAATGTATTAAATTCTGGTCACATGGAAATTACAGCAGTCATCCCCCTGTGCCAGTGTCTTTGTCCGATGTAACTGTCCGCCTTCATTCCGGTAATTCCTCTCATCCATATTACACAGACACGGAACGAATTCAAAACAGTTTTCCCTCTTACCGAGCTTACAGATACCACATTCCGTATATGTATTATAGAATTCATCGATTCCCTTTTCGTAATGGAATTTCCAGTCAAGCTCATATTTTGATGTCTGGCTTGCTATACTTTCCTGCACTTTTTTATCCTGTACCTCATCTGTAAATAACATACATTTTTTATTTGCATGTGCCTTCACCATAAACGGCGAGTCAAATACCGCAGTTACCATCTCGTTTACAACATCGGGATCGATCTTATCCGGCTCTGCTTTATGTAAGGAGAAGACAAATGCTGCAATATACAGATTCATTTCCAATGAACTTCCCCCTATGTCCGGGGTTCTCAAAAGCATCGCCTTGAATTCACGTTTTACCTTTTTCTTATAGTCTTTCATATCCATATCCGGATTTATCTCTGCAAGTCTGGCTAAGGCTGATTTAAAACATAACAATTCTACTGCTTTTGCATAAATTCCGTATTTCAGCATACTTATCATCTATCCTTTCGTTTTCCAATGGCTCTTATTTCTTCAGGATCTGTGCGATCTCACTTTAAAAAAGTGTACAGATCCATGCAACTACAGCACAGATCGGAATATAAATAATGAAATGTAATATGTGTGTCTTCTTGTTATATCCGAACATATGCGGACCCACAACACCTTTCAGTTCCGGGTAGAAATGTGGGAAGAAGTTCGAATGACAGAGAAGCACCCAGTCAAAAAAGCAGATATCATAGATCTCCATGCAATAAAGCATGATAAGGAATCGTGCAAAGAAATTTAAAAATCCATAATCATTTTTTACACCATCCCATACGCCTAGAACAACCGCACCTATAAACATAAGAAGTGCGATTACTTCTATGATCCAGCCGATTGCATGTGCACCACGGAACCGCTCTTTCGAATCTGGAATGGCTTCCAGATTCTCCTTGGGTGCAGACGAGAAAAACCTCTTATCCTGAATAAAACCGACTACTCCATATAAAATGAGGAAATACGCCACCCAGATCATAACCGTTGCAACTATCGTTATCACCATTTTACTCTCAACCTCCTAAGTACTTTAAGTTAGTTCTATCTAACGATCATTATAGCATACTGACTTATGATTACAAGCCACTTTCCCCTTATAATTCCTTATATAAAAAGATGGGAGCCTGTGCTCCCACCTTCATAACCTAACTTAATTTTTCTACCTTGTTTCTCTGTATTCTCTTCAAAAATACATATCCCACTAAGCATGAGACAAATTCCGTAATTGGGAACGCCCACCAGATCAACGAAACACCCATCTGACCATTTCTTACAAAGAAAGAAAAAATAGCTGCCAATGGCAATATGATCACAAGCTGTCTGAGAAGTGATATGACAAGCGACTCAAGACCGCCATTCAATGCCTGATAGATTCCCTGATATGCCACATTGATTCCGGCAAATATAAAACTGATCGAGATAATTCTCATTGCACCGATAAAATACGCTCTTGACTGACCTGCATTGAACAGCGAAGCAAAGGCATTTGGAAAAATCTCTGTGATGAGAACGCCCAGGATCATCAATGCTATGGTATAAATAAGACCATAGCGGATTCCATCTTTGATCCTTTTTTTGCTTCCCATACCATATGCAAAAGCTATGATTGGCGTGATCGCATCTCTCAGGCCAAATGCAAGAAACAATACAAACTGCTGCACCTTATAAAACAATCCATATGCCGTCTGGGCGGAAGGATTGAATTTTAAAATAAGATTCATCGCATAAACCATAATTGACATAAGTGCCTGTGCAATGATAGCAGGAAGACCAATGGAATATATCTCTTTCATAGTTCTGGCACTTGGCTTCATATGTTTTATTCCATGTTCAAATTCCTTATTTAACTTCAGATGAAATACCAGAAGCAAACCGGCAGATACAATCTGTCCTATGACGGTAGCATATGCGGCTCCCGCTACTCCCATTTCCGGAACAGGTCCGATACCATAGATCATGATCGGGTCAAGAATAATATTTATAACAGCTCCCGTAACCTGACCAATCGTTGAATAAAGGGAACGTCCTGTTGCCTGTAATAATTTTTCAAATAATGAAAAGAAGATAATGCCAAAGGACAACACACAGCAGATCCGCAAGTATGTTGTTCCCATCGAGATAACTTCCGGATCAACGGTCTGTGATGAGATGTAGGCTTTCACCCCAAAGATACCAAATAACAGACATACCACATAAATAATTCCACCAAGAAATAAACTGTTGCCTGCAACTCTTGCTGCTTTTTTCATATCTCTCTGCCCAAGTGTCATGGCAAGAAGTGCATTTGTTCCTACACCTGTTCCGATTCCTACAGCCACCATAAGCATCTGAACCGGAAATACCAGTGTGAGTGCATTTAATGCCGCTTCACTCCCCACCTCCATATTGCCTACAAATGCACTGTCCACAATATTATAGACCGCCTGCAATGCCATCGATAAGATCATCGGTATTCCCATCTGAACCATCAGCTTATTTACCGGCATCTCCCTCATCTTATTACTTTCTGCCATCTTAATTTAATCCTCCTTTTTCACACAAAAAAAAGTGTGTACTTATCTTATAAGTTGGACTTACGCTGATAAGCTACACACTTTCTAATGACAATATATAATTAAAAAAACGAGCAGCAAAACTGGATTTACGCATGTTTGCTACTCGTTCAAGACGTTATTATATTTCTCATTTTCGAAAAAGTCAAACGAAAAATTGGGATGGCTTTAATCCGACAATCCATCCAGTGAATTGCAGAAAGATAAAAACCGTCTGTTAAATTTCTCGTCCATATTGCCTGATATCCTCCAATAATAACTGATTCCTACAGGTATCCATATTCACTAAATCCACACTGAAAAGTGTTGGCAATTCTTCCACTTTTTCAACAAGTGATTCAAAGTTATCCACACCCGAAACAGCAATATCAATATCGCTTCTTTCCATCGCTGTACCTTTTGCCCTTGAACCATATAATATTACTTCTTTTGCACGAAAACTTCTGCACAGCTTTGCAACTTCCTGCATAACTTCTTCTGCTCTCACGAATGCCACCTGCCTTGTCTTACCCATATAGCCTTATATTAACATTACAGGTTCTGATTCGCAATTGCTTCGCTAAAAAAGATCCAGCATATTATCCAGATAGACAGCCTCCCGGACGTGCAGTTGATATTCCGGTTTTGTCATATAATAAAGCAAAAATTCCAGGACCAACGCACTGCCAAGACTCCGCCCCTCAATCTTAAAATGAGAAAATCCCATCGGCAGATACGTTTCTTTTATATCATTGATTCCGATAAATCCCGGATTTGTCATTGCCTTTGAAAAACGATAACCGCCCATGACATCTGAAGCCGTACACTCATGCTCCGGGCAATCCTCTCCAAGATTCTTGCGACTGACCGTTTCATAACATTTGCGTCTGTCCTTACAGCCAAAGGAACAACATTCATTACACAGGAATTCCACTTTATCCCTCTGTGACTGTGTCAGTGTTTCCCATTTGTCCCATGCCTTATTCAATCGGAAATCCGGCACAACATAACGGAAATCTTCCCGATCTGTCTCCTTTACCAACTCCTCAAAATCTGTCAGAACCTTTGTAGTCGATGATACAAAATAAAAACCCGGATACTGCTTTTTCAGGTAATCCAACAACAGCTCCGAATGGACGATCACCCCATTTTCTGCCTTTCCATTTTTCTCAAATAATCTGCAAAGCTCGTTACATCTCTTATCTGCCAGATGCTCCTCGCAAAGCAGCGAGTTACTGAAGGTCAGCCGGGCTGAGATTCCATACTCGTCCATCAATTCCCGAACATCCTCCGGATCACAATCACCATATCCAACACGTCCGCCACCCCACAGGCAGTCCGCCGGAGCACCATAGATCGAACCGATCTCGCACCAGTCATAGAAATATTCTCTGTGCTCACGGAACAATGGCAGGAAGATACGATACAGCTCATAGAATTCGAACAGTCCCGGCAAATGATAATATGCTGTTTTATCTGTATGAATACATGCGTTTTTCGGTGCTTTACTAAATGTAATTGTAAATGGCTTCTGCATATATTACCTCATTTTATACTTTTTTTTACATTTTCCTTTATTTTATACTTTTTTACAAGATAATTTCTATAAAGTAAGAACGCCGATAGTTCCCGGCTCTCGAACGTGACCATTATATAAGAAAAAGCAACCCGGCAAACATAATCACCCCGATTACATTTGCTTTTGCCGGAAGTTTTGTTGGCAGGATCACGATTGCAAGCGGCAGCAGATTAAAAATACATGCCCATGCCGGAAGTGAAGTTTTTCCTGTCACAACAGCAATAAAAAATGCTGCCGCAAATACCAACATTCCCAGATATCCCAGATACATTGTATAACAGGTTGTCTTAAAGAAATCCCATACCGCGTGCAGAGCTTCTTCTGTCAGATTTAATTTTACAAAAAACCATTCAACCAGACAACAGAACAGATGATGCAATGCAAGATTGATAAACATGACAAGTGTTGCTATCAGCATGATCAGATAATATGTTTCTGAATACTGCTGCATCCAGTCACAAAGAGCTATGTATCCGAATATCTCAAGCGTCATTGCACACACGCCCAACAACATCGCAACCGACAGATTCTTCAGTGGCATTCCATGAAAGGCTACCTTGGATTTTTCATAATCCTTAAAATTTGTCAGATCGACTTTTCCATTTGGAGCATATGTCAGAAATCCATCTGAAATCCCACACAATATATGCCCGATCAATGCCATCACCATAAATATTTTCCACTGTAACATAATATCTATTCTCCTTTATAAAAAAAATATGCCAATACAGTTAGCCTCTGCTAACTATATTAGCATATTCTTCATCAACCATGCAAATGCTTTCGCCGTCCGGAGCACCATATTAAATTATAAACGTTTCCAGATCATCCGGGATCAGAAGATTCCCACTGAAATATTTTCTTCCTTCTTCATAATACAATTCTTTTCGATGTGAAAGATTCCGATCCTCTGTATGATACAGCAGCAGATTTTTCACATGCAATTCTTCTGCAAACTCACAGGCATTTTTCACTGTTGAATGATGCTTCTCGTATGGATGGAATATATCCGCCTGACCATCCAGACAAAATGCTTCGTGCAACAACCATGTACTGTTCTCTGCATACTTCTTTTCACATGGATTGTATGGTTCATCTCCGCAGCAGGTTAATCTCTCTCCATCTCCCAGTTCCATGCAGAAACCGAACTGTTTCGCTTTTGTGGATTGGATATCAAAAAATGTAACCCGTTTATTCAAAATTTCAACAGACTCTCCATTTTTAACTGCTATCAGATGCAGCCGTTTACCGATAAAATCTGTCTCTTTCTTTGGCAGAAGTTTTCTGGCCAGATCAAGCAGCAGATCAATGACTTCATCATGTGCATATATCACAGCTTCGCCTTCATATTCGCCCTGCTTCATATGCTGGCATATCATACGGATCATCCATATGATACCCGTAATGTGATCGATATGTTTATGTGTCACAAAAATAGTTCTAACCTCTTTCCAGTCAATTCCGGCATGCTTTAACTGATGCAGAATGGCACTTCCACCGCCACCATCCACCATAAAATATTCCTCATTTTCCTGCAACACAAAACAGGTGTTATAACATTCCGTAACAAGTGCACTTCCTGTTCCAAGCATCGTAACATTCATAAAGTATCACCTTCCTCTGATCGTTCCTTTTGTTCTTTCCATCACCCATGCAAATGCTTTCGCCGTCCGGATTCCCGGTTCTTTAAAATGATTTCCCTGATTCCATTCCAGTATACTGTCAATCTCCTGCTCCTGTAGCCATCCATACAATTCCCGGATACAATCGCCTACCGCAGCCATAACCTGATTCTTCGTTCTTTCTTCCCGATTGCCAAGACTCAGATAAACAGCAGGGCTTGCAATCCCATATTCTTTCACATACGAAAGAAATCCCGGAAACCAAACCGACGGGGATGCTGCCGCTATCCCGGCAAACCTGTCCGTCTGGCAGGATGCCCAAAGTGCAAACAGCCCCGCTAGGGAATATCCACCAAGATAATAAGTCTTACTTTCATCCTTACACAATTCCAATATCTGTGCCAGTAACGCCGACGCACCCTCGCCAAAATCTTCATTTCCAAATACAGCAGGGGCTCTCCACGGAGACAGATCCTGATTCCATCTATCCACCTTAACTGCAATCATCCGAAATTCCAGAGAAGTCCTCTTCATTATCTCTGAAACCTCATTTTCTATATCATGCACATCATGATCTCCCACTGGCTGGATCAATACAATATTTGCTTCCGGATCACCATATTTATATACAACCATTTTTGCTCTCCAAATTTAAGTATATTATTATAATATCTGAAACACCACCACTCCGCAAACACATAATATACTTCCCTTTCTCCTGAAATACCGGACAAAATAACGCTATCTGATCAAGGCACTTCGATTATATTGCTGACTCTGATATACGTTCCATTTATATATGCCTCAAGCCAGATTGATGTATCCGGATATGTATATTCTGCCGGCAGCTGCAATTCACCTTCTGCTGCTCTGTCCAAAAGAAGCGAACCATCCCGCTCAATATGCCAGCCCAGATTATCATATCCTTCGACCTCATCTCTTGTGATCACGCCATTTTCATAAGTCAGGGTAAATGCTTCAACAACCGGTGTTTCTGCAATTAACTGATATCTGTGTGAAAAATACCGGATACTTCCAAATCTTCCGTTTTCCTTTTTATACACAACCGTCGCATCGCAGTCTCTGAAATTAATACCGGCTTCCCTGCCAACGATCGAGCCGGTTTCAGGTCCGGGTGTTCCAACCATACCTGATACATTTACATTTATCCAGTCTTCAGAACCATAAATTTCTCCGCCTGCAATTCCTACATACGTTCCTCCAGACACATATGCCTTTTCAAAAGTGATATTCTTCATCTGCAAGGAATAAGAATATCCTACAAATCCGCAATGTCCACCGTATTTTGTATCTATATGCATATTTTTTATTATATGATTTTGTCCATCTATAAGCCCCACAAATGTAGTGTGCTCAAGATATCTATCTGGTCTGTACCATCCGCCCATCGGAACCCATTCCAGACCGTCAAGATCTATATCCGCCTCAAGGTAGAGTTCCACGGAATCATTATACCCTTTGACTGCATTGACATAATACACAACTCCAGCCAGTTGTTCCTTTGTTTCTACATGAAACACGGGAGCATTTTCTAATGCCCAGTCCGTGTCCGCAATCTCCATGATCGAGCCGGTATCCCCATAATTTTCCCAGTCTGTTTTTGTCGGATCATAGTCCTTGTTGTTATAGGTTTTCAAGTTACCTCGTCCGGCAGCATATTCCGGATCTGGATACGGATATGGATAATCTTCATAAGAACCGTCTTCCGAATTTACATATGGATATTCTTCATAAGTACTATCTTCTGAATTTACATACGAATCTTCTTCATAAGTACTGTCTTCCCTATTTGTATCTGTATAATTCTCATATATTGATCTTGGAATAAATATGCCGAAAAGCACTCCGAATATAATTATAAATATTTTCCACATAGTAATTTCCCCTTCCCAATTATATAAACCCTATCTTTTTGTTACTACTGTATCAAAGACATATTTTTCTTTTATCTGCTTTAACATCTCCATATGCGGCATCTGCAAATGCTTCCTTGTCTGTTTCCGGTTACGTCAGCGTCCCAACCTCGATCAGATTTCCATCCAGATCATAGAAACGAACCACCTTCTGTCCCCAACTGTGAACCATAAGTGGATTTACATATTCAATCGATGGATATAACCGCTCCAGCTTTTCAACAAAAGCTTCGATATCCCGCTCCTCAAAATATAGCTCGGCGGAATTATTGTGGGATATCACATCTCTTTTTAGAAAATCTTTCCATATCCTCTCATCCTGCAATACAAGTCCTTCCGTCAGGATCAGATTTCCGTCATTATCTAATATTGGTTCGAGTCCAAACAGATCATGGTAAAATTGCTTTGACCGTTCAATATCTTTCACAACAATTAACACATTCCTCAGTCTCATTCCACACCTCCATATTTTTATCTGTTTTAAATGATTTCCGGTCTTTCACATAAAAAGTCACATTTACCTTCGGACTCAAACAGGCACTTGTATTTACCGGCACTATGCATCTCATTACGAAATCTTTGGTAATGTCAATATATAATTAACTGGATGCAGTTATAACTCCACCTTTATTTTTTCTATTTTCTAATATATGACTCTGCCATAGACAGCAGCGTTTCTCTGTTGTTCAACTCAGGACTGCCAAGCACCTGATTCAGAAGCTCCTGCAGGATATCGCCGATCTCTTTTCCCGGCTTTACGCCAAGTGCGATCAAATCCTTTCCATTGATGGCAAGCTGTTTAATCGTCAGACAATCTTTCGCATCCGTGATCTCCTGATACAATTTCTCCAGATGCTCGATGCTGCCTCTCCGTTCTTCTAACTTATAATCACTCTGTGCCGCCATATCCGCCCGGCGGATCTTGATATAATAAGGGAAGAAATCTGCTCCCATCCTGCTGAGTGCTTTTCGGAAGGTTGTCTTTTTCAACATCTCCCCTAAACCATAATCATGCCACAGTACCATCTTGCATACCAGATCTGTCGTTTCATTGTCAAACCGCAGTCTGCGAAGCACCTTACGGGCAATCTCTGCCCCCTTCTCATTATGTCCATAGAAATGGTCGATACCATTTTCATCCACGGTATGACATTCCGGCTTTCCCACATCATGAAGCAGCGCAGCCCATCTGCATACTGTAGTTGGCTCGATAACCTTAACTGCTTCCATTGAATGAACGCCTACATTGTATTTATGGTATGGATTATTCTGCGGCTGTTCCATCATTCGGTCAAATTCCGGCAGGATATATGCTGTTATGCCTGTCACATATGCTTCCATCAATTTCTCCGGATGCGCAGAAGTCAGCAATTTGTCAAGCTCCACGCGGATACGTTCGGCACTGATATCCTGTAAGAACTGTGCCCGCAGGATCATCGCCTTTCTGGTATCCCTCTCGATCGTGAAATCAAGCTGGCCTGCAAACCGGATCGCCCGAAGGATTCTCAGAGCATCTTCATCAAATCGTGCCAGCGGATCACCGACCGCCTTGATGACCTTATTGTCCAGATCATCCATTCCACCGAACAGATCGATCACACCTGCTGAAGGACTGTATGCCATAGCGTTGATCGTAAAATCCCTACGCTTCAGGTCTTCTTCTAAATTTGCAGTAAATTCCACAGAATCCGGTCTTCTGTGATCGGAATATTCTCCATCCACCCGGTAGGTGGTTACTTCATATGCCTCTTTACCAAACATAACCGTAACCGTACCATGCTTAATTCCGGTATCGATCGTCCGTCTGAATAACGCCTTTACCTGTTCCGGTCTTGCTGCTGTCGTAATATCCCAGTCTCCCGGTTCTCTGCCAAGAATACTGTCTCTCACGCATCCACCAACAATATAGGCTTCATACCCGGCAGCTTCCAGTGTCTCTATTACCTTTTTCGCATTCTCCGGCATCCTGATCTCCATATCACAACCTCCTCCTTGGGTATTTCTATGCCTTTCTGTACACAATACCATTACTTTATTTTTTGATAGGGTATCTCTCATCTTCTCTTCTATTATACCCTATGATCTATCCTTCACTTGGGTATCACTTCTGTTTTCTAGCTGTCATACCCACGCGCCTACCCTTCGGCGGGGTATTAACAAGATTTTTCATCCAATATACCCTTAAGCGCCACCATCTACGCCATATTTCATGATTGCGCCACCATCTATGCCATATATTTCATGATATCAATTGAAAACAGCATATTCCATCCCAAATATATATTACATTAAAATAGGTGATAACAATCTATTAATATGTTTGTTATCACCTATTGCAAGTATCATAAATTCCGCAAAATCAAATACACTACTTATCTATCATCTGCTAATAGCCGATGTTCCTCTTAGTATGCCTTGCCAAAGTATACCATAGTCTTTGCTGGCTTACCGCAATGTACACAGACATCGGACAAATGCTCCTGCTCAAATGGCATACATCTGGTTGTTGCACCGGTCTCATCCTTGATCGCTTCCTCACAGGCTCTGTCGCCACACCACATAGCTTTGATGAATCCCTGCTTTCTTGTCAGAATGTCAGTGAATTCTTCCCAGTTATGAGCCTCATGTGTATTGGCATCTCTGTGAGCAGTTGCCTTTGCAAGCATGTCTGCCTGCATCTTCTCAAGGATCTCTCCAACTGCTTCTGTAATATTATCTAATGACACAACTGTCTTTTCTCTGTTATCACGACGTACGATAACTGCCTGACCAGCTTCGATATCCTTTGGTCCGATCTCGATACGAACCGGAATGCCGCGCATCTCCTGCTCAGAGAATTTCCAGCCTGGGTTCTTATTAGAATCATCCAGCTTAACTGTGAACTTCTCAGAAAGAGCAGCCTTGATCTCCTGTGCCTTTTCAAGAACGCCTTCCTTCTTCTGGTTGATCGGAATGATCATAACCTGTGTAGGAGCGATTCTTGGTGGAAGCACCAGGCCGCTGTCATCACCATGAACCATGATGATCGCACCGATAATTCTGGTTGACATACCCCATGAAGTCTGGTGTACATACTGTAATTTATTATTTGCGTCTGTATACTGAACGCCAAATGCCTTGGCAAATCCATCTCCGAAATTATGGCTTGTACCGGACTGAAGTGCCTTACCATCATGCATCAGAGCTTCGATCGTATAAGTAGCCTCTGCACCTGCAAACTTCTCTTTATCTGTCTTACGTCCCTTGATCATAGGAATAGCCAGAACCTGCTCACAGAAATCAGCATAGACATTTAACATCTGGATGGTTCTTTCCTCTGCTTCTTCTGCTGTAGCATGTGCCGTATGACCTTCCTGCCATAAGAATTCCATCGAACGAAGGAAAGGTCTGGTTGTCTTTTCCCAACGAACAACTGAACACCACTGGTTATAAACCTTTGGAAGATCTCTATATGAATGAATGATATTCGAATACAGATCACAGAACAGAGTCTCTGATGTAGGTCTTACACATAAACGCTCCGGAAGTGGATCCAAGCCACCCTGTGTTACCCATGCAACTTCAGGTGCAAATCCTTCTACGTGATCCTTCTCCTTCTGAAGAAGACTTTCAGGAATGAACAATGGCATATATACATTTTCTACGCCTATTTCCTTGAATCTTCTGTCGAGTTCCTTCTGTATATTTTCCCAGATGGCATAACCGGCCGGTCGTAAAATCATGCATCCTCTTACACTTGAATAATCTGTAAGCTCTGCTTTCTTTACAACATCTGTGTACCACTGGGCAAAATCTTCGTCCATGGAAGTAATAGCCTCTACTAATTTCTTTTCATTAGCCATCTCAATTTTCTCCTTTATATACTTATAAAAATAATTCTATCGTGCAGCCTTTTAAATGTGTCTGACATCTATACCTGTCCTTTAAAAAGTTACATACCTTCTGTCATTATATAGATATAACCTGATATTTTCAAGGGATTTTTGCCGGTTCTGCCAGAATGTAAAACATTTTTTCTTGCAATTTGCACTGTTTCTGTATATATTATCCATGATGAAAAGCACTAAACACAGGAATGAAAAATCATTTGTCTGCAACGGATGATCTTTCCATATTCCAAACAAATAATGAGGGTAAAATAATGAATAAACAGGAGTCAAATACATCTTTCCATTTGAAAGGCGAATCAACAAAAACCGGAAAACTTCCGGTCTCTGAACAATATCTGGAAGATAAGGAAATCCAGGATCAGACAGAACAATTAAAAAATCAGACAGATATATCAACAGAAGGTCTGACAGAGACAGCCATTCTTCGTTTAAAAGCGGAGCAAACTTCTGCAAATAAGTCAAATGGTATCTCCGGTGCCACTTACAGCATCAGCACCTCCTACCACGAGGCAGTTGGGGAACAGCAGGCATCTCTGACAAGACAGCGCAAGAACCGCCATACCTTTGCAATCGTCCGGAAAACCATAACACTTGTTGTAATCTTTGCAATCCTGGTTGCAGGTATCTACTTCCTGTCCACACATCTCCGGAATCTGAAGCCACACGATGACAAATCCATGCAGGAGCTTCTCTGTGAATCAAAATGGACAATAGAAGATCTTGGCAGTTTCATATTCACAGAAGACAACAAAGTGATCAAAAAGAAAGGCTCCACCGAAACTGGAACCTATGAAGTAACAGATGACGACATTTTGATCATGCATTTCAAAAAAGAAGATCTGAGTTATCTGTTGGAAACCAGTTCAGATGGAACCGTAAAATGGGTACACAGCTATAATGGCTTTGAAGAAGTCATTATTCCGAATACCATTCCAATTACAAAATAATATTAAAATTCATCCAGCTCGATGATCTCAAAGGCTTTGCCCTCCGGCTCATTCTTAAAGATCATATGCTCACCCGTCACCGGATGTTCGAATTCCAGTCTGGATGCATGCAGACCGATCTGCTTATAAGATTTCTTTGTTTTCTGGAACTTTGGATTATACTTTGTATCGCCCCAGATTCCGGCTTTTTTACCAGCCATCTGTACACGGATCTGATGGGTTCTGCCTGTGATAAGATTGATCAGAACATAACTTAAGATTCCATCATCTGTCTCCATGACATCTAACACTTCATAATCCAGCTCCGCTAATTTGGCTCCCGGCGTATCTTTATCCACAATTCTTGTGACATTTGTCTTGTTATCGTGAATCAGATAATTCGTAATCGTTCCGGCATCATTCGGAAGTTCTCCGGTTAAGATTGCCTGATAATATTTGACCATCTCGCCATCTTCACTCTGCTTTGACAGCTTCGAAGCAGCCTCCTTGTTCTTGGCAAATAACATAATGCCGCCAACCGGACGATCCAGTCTATGGATCGGAGCCAGATATGGTTCCTCTGTCCGATGCTCTTTCTCAAAAATGCGAAGCTTCAACATACTGACCATATTTTCAGAATTCTTCTTGTCCGGCTGGGATGGCAACCCATACGGCTTCACCGCAACCAATATATCATTATCTTCATATAATACTTCTATCTTCATCTGTTATCTCCTTATCAGAATCTATCAAAATCCAAAGCTCTGATGCACACTCTCCCATCTGTGCAGGTTCTGTCCCCACACTTTTTCACTACATTCTGAATCGGTATCCAACGCCCCATACAGTTTCGATGTACTGTGGCTTAGATGTATCAAATTCGATCTTCTCACGGATCTTCTTGATATGAACCGTAACGGTCGCGATATCTCCGATACTCTCCATATTCCAGATCTTGTTAAACAGTTCATCCTTTGAAAATACCTTATTCGGATTGCTTGCAAGGAAAGTCAGAAGATCAAATTCCTTATTTGTAAATACCTTCTCTTCTCCATCCACATAGACACGACGATCGGTCTTGTCAATCTTTAATCCACGGATCTCAATGACATCATTCTGCAATGCGGTTGAACCAATCAGACGCTCATATCTGGAAATATGTGCCTTTACTCTGGCAACCAGCTCACTTGGACTGAATGGCTTTGTTACATAATCATCAACACCAAGTCCAAGTCCACGGATCTTATCAATATCATTCTTCTTTGCTGTAACCATGATGATCGGAATATCCTTCTTCTCACGAATCTGACGACAGATTTCAAATCCATCCAGATCCGGAAGCATCAGATCAAGCAGGATCAGGCTGTAATCATTCTCTAATGCCTTATCCAGACCCTTTGCTCCATTTGTCTCTATCTCAACCTCAAAATCATTCAACTCCAGATAATCCCGCTCCAGCTCTGCTATGCTAAGTTCATCTTCAATTATCAGTATTCTGCTCATCTTTATTTTCCTCCTTGATGTATTTCTTCAATGTGAAATAGATCGTTGTACCTTCACCTTTCTTACTGGTCGCCCAGATCTTTCCACCATGTTCTTCCACGATCTTCTTGCAGATAGCAAGCCCCAGTCCGCTTCCACCTCTGGAACGTCTTGCACTGTCTGCACGATACGTTCGGTCAAATATATGCGGCAGGCTCTCTTTGTCGATCCCCCGTCCATCATCATTGATCGATACCTTGATCATTTTCTCACTTTCTTCTATAGAAATGTCAATATGACCTTCCTCTTTATCTGTATACTTGATCGCATTTGTCACAATATTGTTAATAACACGCTTCAACTGATCCGGATCAACAACAACCTTTACATCTTCCGCACAATAATTGTTATAGTTCAGTGTCATATTATGTGATAACAGATCTGCCCGAACCTCTTCCATACAGTCATTAAAATAGTCTTTTACCGATACTCTGTGGAATTCATACGGAATCGCATTGTTCGTGATATTGGTATATAGCGACAATTCGTTGATCAGCGCATCCAATTCATTTGCCTTATTATAGATCATCTTCAGATAACGATCCTGCTTCTCCGGTGTGTCTGCCACACCATCCATCAGACCCTCAACGTATCCTTTGATCGTTGTAATCGGAGTTTTCAGATCATGAGAAATGTTACTGATCAGCTCCCTGTTTTCTTCCTCATACTGCATCTTAAGCTCAACCGATTCATTCAGGCGCTCTCTCATGTCGTTAAATGACCGGCATAATTCTCCAATCTCATCTTTTCTTCCATCACTGACCTCTACCGGCTCTCCCAGATTCCCGGTACCAATCTCCTCTGCTGCCTCCTTCAGACGAACCAGCGGACGGATGAACTGTACATATACCAGTGTCGACAAAGCAGTTGTCAGAACCAGCATGATCAAGAACATCATAAGGATAAATCCAACCAGCGCACTCTTAAACTGGCTGACGTAATTACCATAATATGTAACCAGGAAAATACTGATCGATTTGCCATTGATCTGATAATCGATCTCATTACACAGATATGCCTGTGGAGATGTCAGCATATATTCATAAGTTTTGCCATATTTTCCAAATGCATATGAACCCTGATCGCCCATTTCCCCGGAACCGGACTCTGATGAACTGTTTTCTACTTCCTCCTGCTTGATTCCCTTCTCACCATTTATATAGATTGCACGTTTGGTAAGTAAAGACGCTTCCAGTTTTTCTACTTCATCTTTTATACCGGAATATGTAAATTCACCATCAATATAGACAAGCACCGATGTCCTGTAATTTCCGGCTTTCTGGTTCAGACTGTCCAGATATTTCTTATCATAGAATTTGCCCGGATCTGTCTGCAGATCCTCCTGCACATCCGACATGATGATCGACAGATTCCGATATGTTTCCTTAATCGGATCGCTGATCGAATATAATGACTGTATACTGTAACCGTCCCCAAACATTTCTGACAAATAACTTCGTCCAATCACGATCGTACCTACCAACATGATCAGCACGATAAAGATCCAGACGGAAACCAACGCCCATTTAACTTTTTTTATGATCTTCATATGTTTTCCTTTATAATTGTTTTTCCTCGCATTGCTCCAGATTTCTCTCGCATCGCTCATCTCGTAATCTTTCGGATTGCTCTCGCAATGCTCATCTCGTAATCTTTCAGATTACTCGATGTCCGTGCTTCGCACTATCAGATCATAAAAATAAATCAGGTCTTGTGCAAGCACAACCTGGTTTATTTTTATGATCTGGCATTGCTCGGCATACGCTCATTATATCACGGATTCAATTTCTCTTATATGAAGTTTTTATAAAGAAAGACTAGCAGATGGATGAAGCTGGCATATGTTCTTATTTATTCTTCTTACCAAATAATCGTTTTTTCTTTTTTCCTCCGGCTTCTGCTGCCGCGATCTCCCGTCTGGTCTGCTGCATTTCCCGGATCACGGTATCCAGTCTCTGATACCGTTCCTCTGCCCGCTCATCCTGTTCCTTCATAATAACATCCATCTGCTTTGCGATCTGCTCTGTTGCTTCCGCAGTTACTGCCTGACTGATCGGCTTGATATTCTCCTTTATCGAATTTCCCACAATCTTCGTCATCATCGACTGGAACTGTACCAGCTTAAAATCAACAATCCGCTCCTGATCCTCACCCGGCTCCTCCGTGATCTGGGTAACTGTATTGACCAGTTCCGAGGTGAAATCTGTTTCAACCTCCTTCGATGCCGTTTCAACCGGAACTCCATTTTCCAGAATATCATACATTTTCTGCACCAGTTCATGGATCGCCTTTAACTGGATCCCCCGATCCTTCAGCTCCTTTATCTTCTTCAAAATTCTGATATCCTGCTCATCATAGTACCGATGTCCCATATCATTTCGCTTGATTCTCATATCCAGTTCTTCTTCCCAGTAGCGAAGCACATGTGGTTCAACATCCACCATTTTTGCCGCTTCTTTTATCAGATATTTATTTCCCATTTGAATAGCACCCTCCTGATATTTTTTGTGAACCTCCCAGAAGGCCTGTCCACTTCACAAAATAATTCTACATTTATCTTCCCCTCTCTACAATTCTTATCGTGAGCATTCTTTTTACAGCTTTCTACATAAAAATACATCCCGGTCAGAACGTTATCCGGATTCCTTTTCAGCTTCCGGGCAACATCTCCAACCGGGATGTAATATCATATATTTGCAGGCTAATTATTGATCTTTACGATCTTATAAACCCCATCCGATGTCATGCGAAAATAAATATTCTTACTTGCTGAACCGATCAGCCATGCATCACCATCCCTGCTCTTCCGCAGGTTATCGATCGCATCAGTTCCTACTGCCTCCAACAGCTTATCTGTGAAGATCTGATCAGCCGGGATCGCCATCAGCTCATCTATATTTGCAATGGACTCTCCGCTTCCAAGTTCCTGCGGATAGTTCAGGATCTCAGACAAGCCATTGACATCCTTATTCTGGAACACCGTTATGATCTGTTGTGCAAATGCTTTACTTTCCGCCTCTGCATGCTCAATTACATCTTCTCTCTCATCATAATGATCCTCAAATGAAAGCAACGGAAGGATACTGTCTACAACTGAATCCTCTGCTGTTACATAGATGTACAGACAATAATGAATATTCGTATCACTCCAGAAAACAACCCTGCCCGGATTCAGCTTATAATACGTTGCATTGTATCCCTGAACCCCTGATACCAGCATATCTCCGGTACCGGTATTCGTTACCCCTGCCAGATCAAAATCACTGTATACCGCAGATGCAAGGAACTGACAATCTATTCCGTTATAAACAAATTTTATACAGGCGATCTCTTTATTTTTGATCTCGTATGAAACATCCTTAACCATATTTGAAGAAGCAACATCAATGATCATGCCAAGCCGCTTAAAATCCTCCGGACCACTGACCAGACCGTCAGTTACAACCTCTGTTGTCTCTTCTTTTGGCTGACTGTCGGCTTTTCCACAAGCAGTACAGACCGCAAGTAATCCTGTTAAAATGCACAGACTATAAATCCATTTTCTGAACTTCTGCACGTTATTTCCTCCTAATGGCAGCCATTCTGCTTGCACTTATACTGCATATTTGGATCGGTTGGATCCCATGTGTGCCAGGATGGCAGCTTATATGCAGTTGGCTTTGGAAATGGATCACTGCCCTTTTTATTTATGATCGTAACCTTTGTTCCAACCTCACAATTATCATATAACCATTTTGCATCTCCGGCGGTCAGTCGGACACATCCGTGAGAGCAGGTTGTCCCCAGCTTGTTATATGCATATACACTGAGTGCGTTATTATTATTTACATCATTATAATATACGGAATGGAACAGATATCCTTCATAGATACCGGTACACCACTGTCCCCAGCAAGGTCCCATCAGTTCATGCCATCTGTAGTGACTCTGTGTATGGAAGGTTCCAAGCGGTGTGCTCTGACCTGTAGAACAAATAAAGGAACGGACCGGAATGATATAACCCTTATCTCCATCCTTCGCATATACCGTAACAACATTTGAATACTTATTTACAATGATCTCATAAGAATCCTGCTTGCCAATAACATCATCCACTTCTACCGCACGTTTTCCGTTTGAGCAGAAATAGAACTTATAACCATCCACATATGCCCATTTCTTGCGGTACATCACACCATCCGTACCGAAATAATAATAGGCATCCTTGATCTTCTTATAACCTGTCTGTGGATGTCCGTTATTATCGCAATAGTATGTATTTCCATCTATAGTGACAAGCCCTGTCGCATTTGCAAGTTTTCCATCTGTCCGGAAAATATAGATCTTACCGCTGATCGTATGTGGACCTGTATATGCAGTTCCGGTCCTGTCAAAATAATATGTATTCTTGTCAACGGTCTTCCATGCTTCCTTCACAGCCGCACCATCAGATTTAAAATAATAATACTTGCCATTGATCTGTTTCAGTCCGGTTGCCGCATATCCAGTATCCTCCATATAATAAAGCTTTCCATTATATGTTATGAACTGATTTCTGTAGAGCACACCATTCTTATTGAAATAACAGGTATGTCCATCGACAGTTGCAAGTCCGGTTGTTGCCTTTCCGTTACTGCCAAAATAAAACTTCTTGCCATTGATCGTGCGCCATTCATTCTGGATCATTCTTCCATATTTTGTAAAATAATAATACGTTCCCTTTACCTTTTTCAGACCGGAGAATGTATATCCCTTATATCCAACAAAATAAATATTTCCATTTACTGTAAAGAACTTGCTTTTCTGAAGTACGCCATTCTTATTAAAGAAATAACGATGTCCGTCAATCGTACAGAAACCTGTCTTTGCCTTTCCATCATAGCCAAAGTAGAACTTTTTGCCGTTGATCGTTTTCCAGGTCTTAACTGCCATTCTGCCCTTTTTGCTGAAGTAATAATAAGTTCCCTTTACCTTCTTCAGGCCGGAAAACGTATGTCCCTTATATCCAACAAAAAAAGTCTTTCCATTTACCTTGAAAAATTTGCTCTTCTGCAGCTCACCCTTATCATTAAAATAATACCGGTTACCATTAATCGTACAGAAGCCCGTTTTTGCCTGTCCGTTATAGCCAAAGAAGAATTTCTTACCATTGACTACTTTCCAGACCTTCTTCTGCATTCTGCCATACTTATCAAAGAAATATCTGGCATCACCGATCTTCTTTTTACCGGTAACTGCCTGACCATTTTTCTTACTGAAATAATAGGTTTTTCCGGAAAGAACCTTCCAGCCCTTTACTGCCTTTCCATTCTCGTAATACTTCCGGCCGCCTTTTACATTTACCCAGCCGTTTTTCACTGTTGCCAGTTCTGCACCGGCTGTTGTCTGTAATTCTGCATCCGTAGCCTCTGCCTCATTTTCAGATGTATAAGCCTCTTCCGCTCTGGATGGTATTGATATTGCTCCTGCCATACATACGGCAAATGCCATCACCGCCAGTAAACCTCTAAGTATCTTTTTCATTGTTCTCTCCTCATCTAAGATATTCTTGAATATTTTCGATTCACCTGCTGTCTCCGTATTCCGATCACAAGTCCAATCTCCATTAATGTACATATGATGGCAGAACCACCTGCACTGATAAATGGCAGCGATACACCTGTATTCGGAAAGAAATTCACAGCCACACAGACATTGACTATAATCTGGAAAATGATATGTAAGATCACCCCGATCACAACCACACTTGCATATATATTTCTGGACTCTTTCACAACAATAACCATCTGATACAAAAGATATCCAAACATCAAAAACATAATAATAACACCGATCAGTCCAAGCTCCTCACAGATGATAGCAAAAATCATATCATTCTGTGCTTCCGGAATGTTGCTCAGCTTCTGTGTACCATTTCCAAGTCCCTTGCCAAGCAATCCGCCGCTTCCGATCGCATACAGAGACTGTAATGGCTGATAGCCAAGCGTACCTGCATACCGTTCCGGATCCAGCCATCCGAAGAATCTCCGAATCTGATATGGGTATTTGTCCATCTCACTGTCAAGCGGCATATTCGCCTTTAACCACATGATAAAGATAACAATCATTACAATACCAACCGCTGCAATGATCAGATGCATTTTTGGATGTTTTCCAACAATAAATGTCAGAATAAATACCATGAGCATAAGGATCAGGCAACTGCTCAAGTTGGATGATATCTTCAATATCAGTCCTGCCTGAAGTGCAACTAACAGCCATAAGATCAAGGTATATCTGAATTTATCAAATTCCTTCCAGAAACGGTTCACATACCAGCCCATAAAAACGATCATACAGACCTTTGTTGCATCCGCAACCTGAAGCTGCATAAATCCCAGATTCAGCCATCTGGTCGCACCACCGGAATTAATACCAAGTGGTGTCTTTAACATAACGATCAAAACCAGAGATATAACATACGCCAGGATTCCACATTTCTTGATCAGCTTATACGGAACCCAGTTAAGGAATGCAGCAATAATAACTCCAAGTGCCATTACCTTCAACTGCTTTTTAAAGTAATATGCCGAATCGTAATTCGTGACTCTGCTGATCGACGATGTATAACTGGACGCACTGAAGATCATAATAAGTCCAAATGCCATAAGGAATACAACTGCAACTACGATCTTGATCTCTACTCCTGGGGTATAGGTATATCCTTTTTTCTCTATCTGTCCGTTCTGTTCCACTTTTCCCCGAACACTCATATCCTGTCCGTTTGAAACCATGGTTACCCCTTTCTCACTTTAACGAATTTTTTATTTAATAGTAAATGTAAATTTCTCAACCAGCTTATCGGTATCATCATATACATATAAGGTTGCTTCTCCCTTGATCGCAGATGACGGATCAATGCTCATCCATGTTGTATAACGATCCTTTACCTCTCCAAATGTAATGTCATTGCTCTTTGTACCATCTGAATATATTACATACCCTTTCAGACTCATAGATGCATCATTTTCATTCAGATACATAGTATGTACATAGATCGTCTTGCTGGAATCCGCAGATGTCTTCTTATTTTTGTAATCATCCAGTTTATCATTTACAAATGATTCTACTGTCCATCCGATCAACTTTGTATAATCATCTTCTGCCGAACCATAATCTGCATAACGAAGATCACAGAGATAACTCATCGTTGTCTCATCACTGCGATCCTTATGATCCTTTACATAAGCTGCTTTTGCCTTGTTGATCTTATCCGTTACATCTTTCTTTGTAACCTGCTCGTATTTCTCAACAGCACCCTTGTAATCCTTGCTCTTGTAAAGAGAGCTTCCCCATTTTGTATAAGCACTGTCAATCTTCTTTGTGCAATCTTTATACTTGGAATCCACCTCACCGTAAGTCTTGATCGCATCCTCAAACTTCTTATCTGCCAGATATGCCTCTGCCTGCTTGATCAGACACTCATTTGCCTTATCGGAATAATCGGAATATTCTGATTTCAGGAACAGCTCTTTTGCTGCCGCATACTCTTTAGCTTCCATTTTGTCAGATGCATTATTGTAGTAACATTCCTTGATCTTATCTGCGGCATCCTTATAATCTCCGGCTGTCTCGTATGCCTTGACTGCCTCATCATATTTCTTCTGCTCTGCAAGTGTCTCACCATTCATGTAAGAACACTCTTTTACTTTTTCTGCCGCTCCGGTATAATCTCCTGCCTTTGTATAATACTCAGCAGCTTCTGTATATTTCTTCTCACCGTAGAGCTTCTCTGCCTGATTGAAATAACACTCTTTTGCCTTATCTGCGGCATCCTTATATTCATCTGCAACTGTTTCCAATGCAATTACTTTCTCATAAGATGCCGCCGCATCAATATAATTGCCTTCTTCTGCAAGACTTGCTGCATACTCATAATATACGCCGCCATTTACCTTAGTCTCTGCATCCTTCATCCAGCCGGCTTTCTTATACAGTTCAACTGCATCATCGATCCGTCCATCCTTATAAGCCTCTTCTGCCTTGTTATAATTCAGATACTTTGGAACAACATAAGCAGCTCCACCGCCAAGAGCAAGAACAACTACGATCAGAATAATGATCAGTGCTACTTTTCCACCCTTGCCTTTTTTCTCTTTTGGCTGCTTTGGTGTCTTTGGTTCTTTTGAAGCCTTTGGAGCTTTCGGCTGTTTCGGAGCCTTTTCCTTTTTTGACTTTTTATTTTTCTTTTTCTCATCCTTTTCGTTTACAGGCATACCACCCATAGCACCTGGCTGGCCAGGGATTGGTCTTGGCTGAAATGGCGGGATCCCATTCTGTGGTGCTGCACCCGGCTGACCCTGCATTGGTCTTGGCTGGAATGGCGGAACCATCCCATTTGGTCCCGGCATCGGACGGCCATTTGGTCCCGGCATTGGGCGGCCGTTTGGTCCCGGCATCGGCATTCCGTTCGGATTCGGCATTGGCATTCCCTGATTCTTCAGCATATCGGCTGACAGAACCGTTGTACCTTCTTCATCCTCATTTTCTTCAACCTTCTTATCCAGATCAACTGCCTTTAATACAGTCGTCCCTTCTTCTTCCATTTCATCTGTATCAACAACAGCAGCATTTGCCTCTTTGCTGATGTCCGGCAATTCCTTTCCTATATCCTCATTTTTTGATACATCTGCTACCTGGGAAGCTACATCCTCCATTCTGACACTGTTACCATTGTCAGCTGCCATATCCTCAACTTTTTTCCCGCAAACAGGACAAACCTTCATATCCGGTCCAAGTTCGCAACCACAATTATCACAATACATGACAGTTCCTCCTTATTTAATCTTGAAGAAAAATTCTTCATTTGAAAGCTGTATCGTACTATTATCCGGGATCACAACCTCAATATTGCTGTAAAGCATCTCCCCATTCAGGTATGTGTGATTGGTTGAATTATTATCCCTTAAATAATAAACACCATTTATATTTGTAATATAAGCATGTCTTCTGCTGACAGATTTATTGTCTGTAATCTTGAAATCAACACCCTGGTCTGCCTTACCCATACAGAATACCTGCTTATTAATATAAATCTTCTCTCCGGTTCTTTTTCTGACAAGAATTGGACGCTTCAGACCATCACTTAATGATTTCGACAATACTGTTGTCTCATCCTCGCTGTCATCCGGCTTTCTGGTTTGTCTGTCCTCGGACAGTCTGCCAATCTCTTCGTTTCTTCTTCGAACCTCCATCGCCAGTTTTCTGGCTTCTTCATTGTTCTTTCTGGCTTCATATTCTGCACGCATTCTGGCTTCCTCTGCGCGCATCTCTTCTTCCCGTGCCAGCCGAACTTCTTCTGCCAGTCTTTCTGCTTCTGCCGAAGCTCTCCGGAATTCTTCTTCCGCCTGACTTGCCTGTTCCTCTGCCAGTAATCTGGCTGTATTTATCTCTTTTTTAGAATTCTCATCCTCCGCTTCCCGCATCTTACATGCATATAAAACTGCGGTCTGTGATTTGTTATTATATTCTTTTTCTGCGGCCTGTTTGTCAATCTCTGCCTGTATTCTGGCAGCTTCAGCGAGCATCCGCATCTCCTCTGCAGATCTGGCAACATTTGCCTGCTGTTTTGCATACTCTGCCAGCCGTTTTGCCTCACTCTCGGCGTGGAGCCTTGCGATCTCGGCATTTCTGGCAGCTTCCTCGGCACGAAGAATATTAATCTCCATCTTCGCATGATTTGCTGCAATCTCTTTGGTCTTTGATGATGTTTTCTCCGTATTTACCAGCAACTGGCTCTGCGCCCGTAACTCCCGGATAAACAAATTGAACTGGATCGCATTGAATTCCTTGTGTCCGTTCAGATACTCTATGATCTGATTTGCACATTCGATCGCCGGTGTATGTGCATAGACAAGCACTGACAGAAAACTTCTGATAAACTCTTCTACACCTGTCATATCTGATGGATTATCAAATGGGAGAAATATCAACTGTACACTGAAATCATTCAATCTTACATACATATATTTCAGGTCAAATACGATCTTTCCCAATTTCAGACCGTTATGTACCATAGACACCATCTGTCTGCTGATACTGTACAAATACTCTACCAGTTCATCCCGGAATATCGGCTTCCCGATCAACTGTTCCATCGTCAGATCACCTTCAATACAGTATTCCAGTATTCTTTCACCTTTTACAAATGTTTCTTTACAGGTATTTGTATTTCCCGCAAAAGGCACATTATATATCTTTATCTCTTCCTGGTTCAGTGTCATTGATTCATCTAATTTGTAACGAACTCTCTGTTCCCTGCTCTTTTGCGTCATAAAGCCCTCCTCCACAAAGGAATCTTTCATTTATATGTCTCCTGAACGCCCCTTTTCTGTTACTCAAAAATAGTTTCAGAAAATGGGACAAACTCCCAGAGTTATTATAACAAACCACTTTGTAAAAGTAAATGCACAACAAAAAAGAGACTGGAAACATTCCAATCTCTTTTCAAGAGGCGCGAGCCGGATTTGAACCGGCGATGACGGTGTTGCAGACCGGGGCCTTACCACTTGGCTATCGCGCCATTTATTAAGTTTTAAAGCTTTCGCTTTAAGCTCCCCGAGTAGGGCTCGAACCTACAACCCCTCGGTTAACAGCCGAGTGCTCTACCATTGAGCTATCGAGGAATATCCTTCGTCAAAATCCAGCCAGCAGGGCTCCTGCAATGCCATCTCCCTACGGATTCTATCATTCAGATAAAATACGCAGAAGGAGGGATTTGAACCCTCGCGCCGCGCGAACGGCCTACACCCTTAGCAGGGGCGCCTCTTCAGCCACTTGAGTACTTCTGCAAAATGCCTAAATGAAATGTTCCCACCAGGGATATTAAATTTTGACGCTAGTACATGATAACAAAGGATATATTGTTTGTCAAGTTTTTTTTACTCAATATTCATATATAAATGCCATGTATAGGATGCCTTATATGTGTTCCTGCCAACCTGAACCTCTGGAATAACATACATTGCTGTATATTTTCCCTCAATACAATTATTATATTCATAGGAATTTGTTCCGGCACCAACCGTTGCAACCTCATACCATTCCGGCTTTTCTGCCTTGATATCATTACATGCATATACATGATATTTTGTTGCATTCTTTACACTTTCCCAGTTGATCTCTACAGAATTTCTTCCGGTACGCTTCATACTGATCTTTGCCTGTGGGATCACAGTCTGCATATCCGTCCATTTTCCATAATATTTCTTGCCATTGATCTTGACATAAGCTCTGACACGAACCTTGAAGCCTTTATTTTCAACGGAAGGAATGTTGATACTGAGCTTTGTTTTTGTAGAATAATACAAATTCAATCTTCTTCCTTCCAGTGAATATACTTCCATCTGATATCCGGTTGGATCATACTTATCACCAGCCGCTTTTGTCCATCCAATTGTTACAGTATTGCTTTCTGTTGGCTGCCACAATAAATTGTTATACCGGAATGCCGCTACTCTCTTTGGTCTTTTTGGTGATGAATAGAAATCATATGCTTCGATATTTCCACCCTTTGCCATAAAGCCGGAGCTGGAACGCTTTACAGGTACAACACGGACATTATTAACAGATCCGGTTCTGACACGGATCGATACCGCATTTTTCTTTACAACCGCTTTTTTCTTATCATTTACATATACAATATAACGGTTTGCACCTCTCACCTTATCCCACTTAAATCTGATATAATGAGGAGTCGCCTTGATCTGCTTGATCGTAGATTTTGCTGTCTTAGATGGCGAAGTTACTACTTCTAATCTCTTTCCTGCAGGTCCGATCTTATATTTTCCATTTTCTTTTTTATAAACAGCCTTTACAACTACATAATATGTTCTGCTTGACGTAAGGTTACTAATTTTTTTCTTTGTATTTTTACTTCCTACAACATCACATGTTTTATTTGTCAGGCGCTTATATTTTCCATTTCCTGATGAAATAAACACATCATAACCATATGCATTTTTCAGGCTCTTCCAGCTCACCGTAACCGAATCCTCTTCTGACCGGGTCTGTGTGAGTCCCTTTACTTCGCTTGCTGCAGATGCCTTCAATGTTCCGTTTGAAAAAAAACATACTGCTATCATTACAAATATAAATGTTTTTATCATTGATAAATTTCTGTTTTTCATGCCAATCATTTCCTTTTTGTTAAAATTATATTACAAAAATATCAAATTTCTGATACATAGTCAATATTTATTTCATTTTAGTCTTTTTTATGGTCTTTATTATATATCATTCTGGTCTTGAATCCTAGTCCCTGATTATAAGATTGAAATTATAAAAAACACTGGAAAAACCATCAAAACTGATTTCTCCAGTGTTTTTTATCAACTAACTACTTTTTCATTGCTAAAATAATATTTTTAATAATACTTGCTCATATACATTTTCATATACCATGTAGCATCTGCCTTATATGACTTCTTTCCAATCTTTACAGTTGGTATAACGTAAAATCCTGCATAATTACCGGTTTTCAGCTTTTTAACAGTATATGATGTTGTTTTCTTTCCTACTTTTGCAACCTTATACCATTTTTTATTGCTGGTAAATGAACCTGCATTCTTGCATGCATAGATAGTATAGCCTGTAGCATTTGAAACTTTCTTCCATGATAATTTTACAGAAGTCTTTGACTTTCTTGTAAGTTTAACATCTGCCTGAGGAATTACAACCTTAGTTTTTGACCATTTGCTGTAACACTTCTTACCATTTACTACAACATAACTTGAAACCTTTACTCTGAATCCTTTATTCTTTATTGCCTTCAAGCTAAATGTCTTGCTTCTTGTATATGAATTGGCAATATTATATGTTTTCAGCTTTTTCTTACCATCAACTGAATAAACAGCAATTCTATATCCCTGTTCATAGAACTTATTATTATCATTTCTATCCCAACCAACTGTTACTTTAGTTCTATTATTTGCATCCCAGCTTATATTATTATAGGCTAAACTTGCAACTTTAACAGGAGCCTTAGGTGCAGTTTTAACACCAGATACAGATTCATAATTATAGATTGCTTCATATCCTGTTGAAGATACTCTTACAGGATATACATAATATGTGCTTTGTGTTCCTGCTTCGGCTTTAAGCTTTACAGAAGTCTGTGAACCATTAACTTCTGCTACTTTTACACCATTTGTCATATTATTATCACGATATATAACATATTTTGTAGTACCATAAGAAGGTGACCACTGTATTGTTACTGAATTATATGTTGCACCAATCTGTTTAACTGTACCCAGTGCGTCTGATGACGGTGCTGTAACAATTTCACCTGTAGCTGCCAAATTCACATTTGCATTATAAACATAACCAGTGCCACTTACATATGTTTCATACACAGGTACGGCTTTTACTTTGTATGTACATCCCACACTTAAGCCAGTATAAGTATACTCTGGTTTATAACTATCTGGATATTTATCATCATCTACTCTTGTCCATTTAGCACCATTATTTGATGAATAATAGATGTAATATCCGCTTGCGCCATCAGCACCATTAAATTCTATCTTGGCACTATTCTGCCCTGCTTCTGTCTGCCTGATGTTTGTAACATTTGTCGCTGCCATAGATGTAATGCTCATTGCAAACAGCATAATACTTGTAATTGCCAGTAAAATTAGTGATTTACTGAATACTCTCTTCTTTTCCATAGAACTCTCCTTTTTTCTTGTTTAAAACCTTTTGCATCAACTGATTCAGCCCAAGAATCAGCCTATAATAATAATTTACAATATATTTGATCTCGTGTCAATTTGGTGTGATTAGTGAATACTGCCAATTTTATTTATGCAGTTTGTACACATTTACACAGATTTTAAATACATCTTGCATATACTTTATATAAGTGTATATATTTAAAATAATTTATTTTATACAGTATTTTTTACTAAACGATTTATTTTTCGTACGAGATCAACTGATTGATTGCATCCTCTCCTTCCTGATAGAATACCTTGATTGAATCGCCCTGCTGAATGAAGATCAGACTTTCATTTTCTGCAAAATCCTGTTTATAGACATTTCCATTTTCATCTGTAATATAGACATAGGTACTGTCTTCCAGATTAATGTATTTGATATCTTTGACAGTGATCTGCTTGTTCGGAAGATCATCGGACAGATCTTTACCCGTCTTTAGTCCATTCTGTGCCAGCAGTTTATTATAAGATGCCAGTGTTTCTCTCTGTGTATTTCCGGTTGCTACGATGTTGTATTTCTCGACATCAACCAGTGCATACATTTTGACAAGGCCACCGTTATCTTTTAATACCATAATATAAGTAGGAATACCGCCAATATTTATCAATGAAGGGAAGGACGCTTTATATCCAAGGTGCTGTACCTGTCCTTCTGCGGATGCCATTGCCGAGTGTTCTTCTGCACCAGCAATCGAATAATATTTGCTTTCTCCGGTACGAAGATTGATCATAACAAAACCGATATTAGATTCATCTCCATTTACGGAAGTTACACCTGTGTATACCCACACATCTCCGTTCATTACCTTATAACCATAGTCATCTGTTGTCGTTTTACATCCCTTGTTGCCAAATACGCTGTTCCAGTAACCACCGGATAATTTTCCGTACCAGTCATATTTTTTACATGCCAGATCTCCGTCATAGACACGGTCTACCCATTTTGGTACATCACCGACTTCATAATATTCAGTATCACCGGTACATGGATCACAGATTACTACGCCCTTTACATCCTTTGCACCGAACAAACCTGCATTTGATGTAAGTAACGGACAGATATAATATGGATTTCCGTTATCATCCAATTCCAGATAAAAGCCTTCAAACATAGCCGTCGGATATGCCATTTGCACATGACGATAAAGATTCTGATTAAAATATGCAGAAGGTGAATAGATCATTGGTTTTTCAAGCTTTACATATTTTGCTTCATTCTTTACCGGATCGACGAGTACATATCCCGGTATACCACTCTTTTTATTATTCATATATTTGATGAATCCAGCATATTCCAGAGCTGCTACCTTCATCGGACTTCCATTATAATCGATCGTACTGTAGTCACTGCTTACTTCGTACTGGCTGACCACATCAGATAAAGAACCGATTGCACGTTCACCAATAATAACTGCCGTATCTGTATCCATCAGTGCTATATCATTGATCTCTTTGCTCTCAACAATATCCGTCTCAAAATTTCCATCTTCAATCTGGATCAGGCCGGCATATTTGGAAGCTGCAAATAATTTAGATGATCCAATCCATCCAACAAGTGCTGCCAAGATCATGATTCCGATCACAATACCAAATATCTTCGTCAGTTTTGGTGATACAGGCATATCATCCATCTGTTCTGCCTTTAAATTCAATGTACAAATAAAAAGTGCAACAACTGTTACGATCATCCATATCCAGAATTCAACACTGTGAAGATTGATTGTCGGCGTTAATACATAATATAATACTGCTTCTATTACGATGATTACTGCCAGCATGATAAAATTCCATTTACCAAATTTTTTTCCGGATTGGTCTGCATCATAATAACTTTCTTTTTTCTTTTTGTTCTTACCCATATCCATCACTCTCCTTTTTTACGGAAAAAATGCGCCAGGAACATCCCAGCGCATCTCTCTTAAACATTTACTATTTAAATGGCTTTGAACATCACAATGCTATTGTAACCTGATGCACATAATTATGTATAGCTGTGAATATCTCTATTATAATTCTTTAATATATCAATTTTGATATAATAGAACGAAAACAGCTTTATTCTATATTATTCCTGCTGTTTCAGATAATCTGCAACCGCTGTTTCGTACAGATTATTTCCTTTGCTGTCAATTACTACAATAACAGGCAGATTTTCAACTGTCATCTTACGGATGGCTTCTGTTCCCAGATCATCATATGCAACGACCTCTGATTTCTTGATACATTTGGAAAGGAGTGCACCTGCACCGCCTACCGCAGCAAAATATACTGCCTTATTTTCTACGATGGCATCAATAACTGCCTGACTTCTCTTTCCTTTTCCGATCATTCCATTCAAACCTTTTGAAAGAATGAGTGGTGTGTATTTGTCCATACGACTGCTGGTTGTTGGTCCTGCCGATCCGATGACCTGACCTTTTCTTGCAGGTGTTGGTCCCAGGTAATAGATCACATTTCCTTCCAACTGAATTGGAAGCTTTGATTCATCATTTTCATTCTCGATCAATGTATCATACATTCTCTTATGTGCAGCATCTCTGGCACTGTAGATCACCCCTGATATATATACATAATCTCCTGCATGAAGGTCTTCAACCTGTTTTTTATCAAATGGTGCTGTAATATGCTTATCCATTTTTCTCATCTCTCTCTTTTTATTCTTCTATAAAATAAATTCTGTAATTCATATCTGCCATGTATTGACCTTAATGACAGCTTTTGAGATTCATTACAGAATCCTCGTTACATGTCTGTTGACATGACAGCACATATTTACTGCAAGCGGCATACCTGCGATATGTGTTGCATAAGTCTCGATATTAACTGCAAGTGCTGTTGTCTTACCGCCTAGGCCACCCGGTCCGATTCCTGTATGATTAACGGCATCCAGAATTTCATTTTCAATTCTTGCAATATGCTCATATGGTGAATGTTCTCCGGCTTTTCTGGTAAGAGCTTTCTTTGCAAGCTTTGCAGCCATTTCAAAATCTCCGCCCAGACCTACACCTACAAACATCGGAGGACATGCATTTGGACCTGCATCCTTGACTGCCTGAAGAACGGCTGCTTTTACGCCTTCTTCTCCATCGGCAGGCTTTAACATGAACACACGGCTCATATTCTCGCTTCCGAATCCCTTTGGTGCAATCGTAATCTCTATATTTTCACCCGGTACAATATCATAATGTATGATTGCCGGTGTATTGTCCTTTGTATTTTCACGGATCAGCGGATCTCTTACAACAGATTTACGAAGATATCCTTCTGTATATCCCTGTCTGACTCCTTCGTTCACTGCATCAGTCAGATTCATGCCTTCTACATGAACATCCTGTCCGACATTAATGAAAAATACCGCCATTCCTGTATCCTGACAGATCGGTATCTGATCCTCTGCTGCTATATCCAAATTTTCACATAACTGCGAAAGAATCTGTCTTCCAAGTACACTGTCCTCTTCTTCTGCAGCATTTCTGACTGCCTGTTCCATATCCTCTGACAGCTTCAGATTTGCCTCAATACACATTTCTTTTACAGTCTGAATAATCTCATCTGTATTAATTGTACGCATTTTCTTATCCTCTTTTTTTAGTTATCCAGAAAATCATCATCATTCTTTTTGTAATATGGATCTTTTCTTCGTTTCATATATCTGTATATATGAGCCATCAGTGTCAAAAATGCCAGTGCAATGACCAGTACGATCATTATATACAGGATATCCATAATATAACTGGAAAGACCTGCCGTATTATTGGATGATTCCAAAAATTTACTTAATCTGTCATTTTTGGTAATAATATTCTGTGCTTCCGTTGTTGCCTCTGTTGTTGCTGTTTTAAATACAATGCCGTTGATAGCATTATACAACCCCAAATATATTTTAGCTGGCATATCCCACCTCCAATTTTTAGTAACTTTTTACCTTCTTTATGAATACCGGCTGATCTTATTCAGCCGGTATCCTTTATATTATTCTTCTGTTGAATCTTCTTCCGATGACTGTTCTTCTGATACTTCTGTATCTTCTGTTTCTTCCGGATTTTCTCCTTCCGGATCCTCATCGTCAAATTCTTCTTTTTGTACTTCTGTCATGGATGCTACCTTGACATTATTATCATAGTTCAGATTGATAACCTTTACACCGGAGGTTACTCGTCCAAGTGTGGATATTCCATCACAGCTTGTACGGATAATGATTCCTTCTGTGGTGATGATCATAACATCATTTTCATCGGTAACGATCTTCGCTCCTACAAGATCACCTGTTTTTTCTGTAATCTTATAGCATTTAACACCTTTACCACCACGGTTCTGGGCGTTAAATTCTGAGATTAATGTCCTCTTACCCATACCATTTTCGGTAACAAGCAGAATCTTTTCTCCCTGTGAACTCATCTGCATGGAAATTACGATATCATCTTTTCCAAGATGGATACCCTTTACACCCATGGAAGTTCTTCCGGTCTGTCTGACGTCTTTTTCATTAAAACGAATCGACATACCCTTCTTTGTGATCAGGAAGATATCATCATCTCCATTTGTTGCTTTCACTTCGATTAGTTCATCATTATCACGCAAAACAATAGCTGTAAGTCCTGTCTTTCTCACATTCTGATATTCTAAGATATCTGTTTTCTTTACCATACCATTTCTGGTTGCCATGAACAGATATTTACCATCCTCGTAGCTCTTTAACGGAATGACTGCTGTGATCTTCTCACCTGCCTGAAGCTGAAGAAGATTTACGATTGCAACACCTCTGGCTGTTCTCCCTGCTTCCGGTATCTCATATCCCTTCAGACGGTATACTCTACCGGTATTTGTAAAGAACATCAGATAATTATGTGTCGTTGTTACGATCAGATTCTCAATGTAATCTTCATCGATCGTCTGCATACCACGGATACCCTTACCACCACGATTCTGTGCCTTGAAGAGGTCTTCCGGCATACGCTTGATATAACCGAGCTTTGTCATGGCTATGACGATATTTTCTCTCTCGATCAGTTCTTCGTCTGTTACTTCGTCAACATCTCTGCCAAGAGCGGTTCTTCTCTCATCACCATATTTCTGAGAAATAACAAGAAGTTCATCTTTGATAACTCCGAGTAATTTTTTCTCATCTGCAAGAATTGCTTTCAGATAACTGATCTTATCCATCAGTTCTTTATACTCTGCCTCTAACTTCTCGCGTTCCAGACCTGTCAGAGCACGAAGTCTCATATCTACGATTGCCTGTGCCTGAATCTCTGTCAGTCCGAATCTTTCGATCAATGAATTCTTCGCATCCTGTACACTCTTAGAACTACGGATAATGTTGATAACTTCATCGATATTATCGAGTGCGATCAACAATCCCTTTAAAATATGTGCTCGTTCTTCTGCCTTATTCAGATCATACTTTGTACGTCTGGTTACGACATCCTCCTGATGCTTCAGATAATATCCGAGCATCTGGCTGATATTTAAAATTTTTGGAACACCATCTACAAGTGCCAGCATATTAACACCAAATGTATCCTGAAGCTGTGTATGCTTATATAACTGATTCAGAAGTACATTTGCATTTGTATCTTTCTTTAATTCGATGACAACACGAATACCTTCTCTGGATGATTCGTCTCTTACATCCGTGATTCCATCTACACGTTTGGTCTTTACAAGCTCTACGATCTTCTGGATCAGTAAAGCTTTATTTACCATATATGGAAGCTCCGTTACTACAATCTTATGCTTACCATTTGGCATTGCCTCGATATCTGTAACGGCACGAACCTTGATCTTACCACGACCGGTTCTGTATGCTTCTTCAATTCCACGACGTCCAAGGATCTCTGCTCCCATAGGAAAATCAGGTCCTTTTATGATCTGCATGATCTCGTCAATGGAGGTTTCTCTGTCTTCTTCTATACGGTTATCAATGATTTTTACGGTTGCACCGATTACTTCCTTTAAATTATGTGGTGGAATATTGGTAGCCATACCAACTGCAATACCGGTTGTACCATTTACTAATAGATTAGGAAAACGTGATGGAAGTACCGTTGGCTCTTTTTCTGTCTCATCAAAGTTTGGTACAAAATCTACTGTATCTTTATTGATATCAGCTAACATTTCCATACTTATCTTTGATAACCTTGCCTCTGTGTATCGCATCGCAGCAGCACCATCACCATCTTCTGAACCAAAGTTACCATGACCATCTACCAACGGATATCTTGTATTCCAGTCCTGAGCCAGTTTTACGAGAGCATCATAGATGGAACTGTCTCCATGTGGATGATATTTACCCATGGTATCACCGACGATACGGGCACATTTACGATGTGGCTTATCCGGACCGTTGTTCAGTTCTATCATTGAGTGAAGGATTCTTCGCTGAACAGGCTTCAAACCATCTCTTACATCAGGAAGTGCTCGTGCTGCAATAACACTCATGGCATAATCTATATAAGACCGCTCCATGGTCTTCTTGAGCCCGACTTCACTTATTTTGTCAAAAATCTTATCGTCATCCATGTTCTTCTCCCTTTCGTTTAAATGTCAAGATTCTTAACGAACTTGGCATTTGTCTCTATGAACTGTCTTCTAGGTTCAACTTTATCTCCCATCAGTACATTGAAGGTCATATCAATCTCTGATTCATCATCATCATCAATCGCAACTTTTAATAAAATTCTCTTTTCCGGATCCATGGTTGTCTCCCATAACTGTTCTGCATCCATTTCACCAAGACCTTTGTATCGCTGGATCTTATTTGACTGATCTCGTCCAACTTCATTCAAGATACTGTTCAGTTCATCATCACTGTAGGCATACCAGATTTTCTTATTCTTCTCCAACTTATAAAGTGGTGGCTGTGCCAAATATACATGCCCTTTTCGGATCAGATCCGGCATGAACCGATAGAAGAATGTCAGAAGAAGGGTTGCGATATGAGCACCATCTACATCGGCATCCGTCATAATAATGATCTTATTATATCTGAGCTTATCAATATCAAAATTCTCATGAATACCTGTACCAAATGCTGTGATCATTGCTTTGATCTCGGCATTCTCAAGGATTCTGTCGATTCTTGCTTTTTCTACGTTTAATATCTTACCACGGAGTGGAAGGATAGCCTGTGTTGCACGGGATCTTGCTTTCTTTGCAGAACCACCGGCGGAATCTCCCTCTACGATGTAGATCTCACAATTCTTCGGATCTTTATCGGAACAATCTGCAAGCTTTCCGGGAAGTGCCATATTATCTGCAAGATTTGCTTTTCTTGCTACATCTCTGGCTCTTCTTGCTGCAATTCTCGCACGCTGAGCCATTACAGATTTATTTATAATTATTTTTGCTATATTTGGATTCTGCTCTAAGAAATAAGTAAGCTGTTCACTTACGATACTTTCTACAACAGGTCTTACTTCTGAATTTCCAAGCTTCTGCTTTGTCTGACCTTCAAACTGAGGTTCACCGATCTTTACAGATACGATCGCAGACATACCTTCCCTCAGATCTTCACCGGACAGATTATCCTCTTTTTCTTTTAACAGATTATTCTTTCTTGCGTAGTCATTGAAAATCTTGGTAATGGCTGCCTTAAAACCTGTTAAATGTGTACCACCTTCCGGTGTATTAATATTATTTACATAACTGTGTATCATTTCGTTATAGGAATCATTATGCTGCATAGCAACTTCTACATATACACCATCCTTGAGTCCCTCACAGTAGATTACCTTGTCATAGAGTGCTTCTCTGTGTCTGTTCATGTATTCAACAAACTCTTTGATACCGCCCTCATAATGGAAATGTCTCTCCTTTGGAGGATCTACACGAAAATCTGTTAATGTAATCTTCAGACCCTTTGTAAGGAATGCTGTCTCACGAAGTCTTGTCCGTAATGTATCATAATCATAGATCCAATCATCAAATATCGTCTTATCCGGAAGAAATGTTACCTTTGTTCCTGATTTATCTTCTGGTGCATCGGCAATGATCTGCAATGCACTGTCTACATTACCACGCTTATAAGTCTGCTTATATATATGACCATCTCTTGTAACTTCGACCTCTAACCATTCAGAAAGAGCATTTACAACAGAAGCACCTACACCATGAAGACCACCGGATACCTTATATCCTCCACCGCCAAACTTACCACCGGCATGAAGAACGGTAAATACTACTTCCAGTGCTGATTTTCCCGTCTTCTCCTGAATACCTACAGGTATACCACGTCCATTATCAACAACCGTTATGGAATTATCAGAGTTAATAAAAACTTCTATGTGATTACAATAACCAGCCAGAGCTTCATCTACAGAATTATCAACAATCTCATAAACAAGATGATGCAATCCTCTTGTAGACGTACTTCCTATGTACATTCCCGGTCTTTTTCTGACAGCTTCAAGTCCTTCCAGAACCTGTATCTGTTCAGCATCATAATTATTTGACATTTTTTTCCTCCTTAATATTCCATAACAAACGAAACTTATATCTTCGTAACGGTTCCGTTTATAACATGATACACATTATTGATCACTACTTGTTCTTTTATAAAATCATCATAACCTGTACAGGTTATAATTGTTTGTATATCTTTGATTTCCTCTAACAACGCTTCTCTTCTGCTGCTGTCAAGCTCTGACATAACATCATCCAAGAGAAGTATCGGATTATCATTTATAATATTCTTTACCAACTTTATCTCTGCGATTTTCAAAGAAAGAGCGACTGTTCTCTGCTGTCCCTGTGATCCAAATCTTCTTGCATCGATTCCGTTTATCATAAACATGATGTCATCTCTGTGAGGTCCTGTCTGGGTGCTCATATAATTCAGATCTACATGAACCTTATCTGACAATACCTGTTCAAATTCATCTTCACCAACATTCTTATCATAGATGATCTCCAGCTTTTCTTTTCCGGAAGTCAGCTTCAAATGGATTTCTCCGATCAGATCATTTAACATCGTTATAAAATTCTGTCTTTCTTTTATAACCTTTCTTCCGTAATCCACAAGCTGCATGTTCCATACATCTAAAGTATCCATCAGACTTTTATTATAAGCAATCTGCTTTAACAGATTATTTCTCTGATTCAATATCTTGGAATAGGAAGACAGATTCTGATAATACAATCTGCTTAACTGACACAACTCCAGATCCAGAAATCTTCTTCTCTCAGAAGGACCATTTTTTATGATAGATAAATCCTCCGGTGAAAAAAATATCACATTTAATAAACCAAAAAGTTCAGTTGTACGTCTGATAGGCAGTCCATCTATAGCAACTCCTTTATTCTTGCTTTTACGCAAATGCATATCAATTCGATGACTTATATCACTTTTTTTGATGCAAAGGCGTATATGTGACTCTTCTTCACCTATTTTTATGATTTCCCGATCCTTACTTCCACGGTGGGACTTGGTTGTAGCTGCCATATAGATAGATTCCAGTATATTTGTTTTTCCCTGTGCATTATCACCATATAAAATATTGGTATTCTTATCAAACATAATGAATAACTCATCATAATTTCTATAGTTGTTAATATTCAATGATTCAACATACATACTATCTACCAGCCACATGTGTAGAATTATTTCTGGATACTGATCTTATCTCCATCAAATTCTACTTCATCTCCATCATACAGTTTTTTTCCTCTTCTGGTCTCAATCTCACCATTTACGATAACAAGACCCTGAGATATAACCTCTTTTGCTTCTACTCCTGACTCTACAAAACCGGCTGCCTTTAATGCCTGACCTAGTTTTATAAATTCATCTCTCAGCTTGATTATTTTCATTTTTTCTTATCTCCAATCCTGGATTATCTGCTTCCGATACCCATTGGAAGGATCAGATAAATATAATTCTCTTCTTCATCCTTGATTACACAAGGTGATTTTGTATTATTCATGTATATAGTAATATCATCATCGTCAATTGCACGGATCGCATCCATTAAGAATTTTGGATTGAATCCAATGATGATATTGCTTCCCTCTTTATGAATCTCTATCTCTTCATTCATTGAACCGATCAGAGAATCTATCTTCAGATATAACATGTTATCTTCTATCGTGAGCTTGATCGGTTTCTTATCTGATTCTTTGATCAGAAGAGATGAACGATCCAGACAGTCAAGAAATTCTCTCTTGTTAATAGTGAACTTGATCTGATAATCAACATTTAACATATTATCAATTCTAAAGAATTCACCTTCTACCAGACGAGATACAACCTTTGTTCTGTCAAATTCAAATAATATATTATTATCTGCAAAGTAGATATTTACATCATCATCTACTCCACCATTTACAATCTTACTAATATAACTGAGTGCCTTACCAGGAACGATAACCTTCACATCCTGACTCTCATCCTTTAATTCTACATTACGGATAGCGATACGATGTCCGTCAATAGCTACAACACGAAGTCTGTTATTAGAAACCTCAAATAATTCACCTGTCATAACGTTATTGTATTCGCTGTCTGAAATTGAAAAGATCGTCTGGTTGATAATCTCTCTTAATGTAAACTGTGAAATTGTAATATATTTGGATTTTTCAACAACCGGAAGACTGGAGAAATCCTCTCCTGATTTTCCTGCAATGGTAAATAATGATTTCTCACATTTGATAGTTGTCTTGAAATCTTCATTTGTTTCCATATGTATCTCACTATCCGGAAGCTTTCTTACGATATCCGATAAAAGCTTTGCTTCGATCGCAACCTTTCCTTCTTCGATAACAGTTCCTTCAACATAAGATTCTATTCCAATTTCCATATCATTTGCTGTGAGTTTTATATTTCCATTTTCAGCTTCAATGAAAATACATGAGAGAATTGGATGTGTGGTTTTTGTAGATACAGCTTTTGATACATTACTAATTCCCTGCATCAATTTTCCCTTCATACACGAAATCTTCATTTTGTTTATAAACTCCTTTCCCGGTTGTCTGTAGATATATATTTAATAATAAAAGTAGTAATAACAGTAGTAGTAGGTGTGGATTTGTTGAAACTTCAAAATATCCTTATAAATTCTTATGAAATCAATTATGTGTCTATGTTAATTTTCCTGATATTCAATGTTATTGTAAGTGGACTTATAAACATTTGAAAATCGTCTGAATTGATTGAATTGTCAGATACTAACATTTCATAACAATAGTACAGACATTCATCCACATATAAATAACATTAGCTGTGAGGACTGAGCTTCTTGATAATGACATCAATCGTCTCTGCATATTCAGGATCACTTTCAATCCTCTTATCTACTTTGTTGATATTACTTAAAACAGTCGAATGGTCTTTACCGCCAAATACATCTCCGATGCTCTTTAATCCTTTTGTTGTAAACTTACGGCATAGATACATGGATATCTGTCTTGCATTGGCTACATCCTGACTACGTTTTGAAGATTTGATATCATCAACACTGATATTTAAGTGTTCGGAAACGGTATTAATGATAAGATCAGGTGTGATCGTAACGTTGGTTTCCTTGGATATCATATCTTTTAATATGTTCTTTGCAAGATCCTCTGTGATCGTAACATTTCCAAGTTCGGCATATACACTGATCTTGTTTAATGCTCCTTCCAGTTCTCTTACATTATAGGTAACGTTATTTGCAATATATTCCAGAATGTTGTCACTGATATTCTTGTATCCGTTCATCTCAACTTTATTTTTGAGAATTGCCATTCTGGTTTCATAATCAGGAGCATGAATATCGATCGGCACTCCCCATTCAAATCTGGAACGGAAACGCTCTTCCAGAGTTTTAATTTCTTTAGGAGGCTTATCCGATGACAGAATGATCTGCTTTCCTTCATCGTGAAGTGCATTGAAGGTATCAAAGAACTCCTGCTGGGTACTCTCTTTACCGATAAGATATTGAATATCATCGATCAGTAATACATCAACGGTTCTGTACTTTTCCCGGAACTCGTCGGTTTTGTTTTTCTTGATCGCTTCTACGATTTCATTTGTAAATTTATTGGAAGGTACATAGAGAACCTTCATATTCTTATTATGCTGTAAAATATAATGTGCGATCGACTGCATCAGATGTGTTTTGCCAAGACCTGCTCCACCATATAAAAACAGTGGGTTGAATTTGTCCAGTCCCGGTGAATCTGCGACAGCAAGACATGTTGCATGAGCGAGCTTGTTGCTCTCACCTACAACGAATGTATCAAATGTATATTTGGGATAGAGATTGCTCTTGGTGATCGCTTCGTTGTATTCTTCTTTGGTAACCTCTTCTTTGGAGGTTTTGTTCAGATTACTTTCTACGTCAATTACAATCTCGATAGAATCGTCATCCAGCACTTCTTTTATAGAAGTAACCAGGAACATATCGTACATTTTTTTATTAATAAAATCGATGGCTCTTGAACCCATACTATCATCAACTGCAAAATACAGTTTTTTTCCTTCGACAGAATATAACTTCAAAGGTTTGATCCATGTTTTAACAACAATAGGGGATAATCCATGTTCTGTCTCGAGAAGAGAGAGTATCTCGTCCCATTTTGATAAAATTAATTCTTCCATTCTTCCGAAAATCCTTTCCGTCCAGTCGTTGTGTCTATGGAGTTATAGGCATAGAACCACGTATTTATATCTTATAACAAAATGACCATTTTTTCAAGTTTTATTACCCTCTGACAGATATATGAGAAAAATTTTTTATATAATAGGAAGAAACTGATTTTGATATATGTTAAAAAACTGTTTTGAAAAAGAAGGTGTATAAGTTACATAATAATTATGAAAAAGTATTGTTATGTTAAGTAAAAAAAATGTTACCTTATAAATTGTGAACATCAAAAAATAAGATAAAATATGGATTTATGGAAGAAAGAAAACAATGAATCAAGATGTTATCCACAAGTTATTCACAATTTGTGGATAACATTATGTAAATTGATTATGGTAAAGTTCATATCAATGGATAAATGTGGAGAAAAAGAAAAACCACTAGATTTTGTATTTGAAAATTATATAGACACCAATTTTTGAAAAATATAAAATCACATTTTTCTAACTAAGTGTTTTATGATATGAAAACCCTTGATTTTAAAGGAAAAATTCAAAAAAAACTTGACTGTATGGGGTTATTTATTTATAATATGCAAGGACTTTGTAGGTATCTGTATGTGTTCGTTTGAGTCTATTATAAACAGAGGAAACGAATGGATGTGGATAAATCATGGTCATAATAAATAAAGGAGGTGTGTAGATATGAAGATGACTTTCCAGCCTAAAAAGAGACAGAGATCAAAGGTTCATGGTTTCAGAAAGAGAATGAGCACTGCTAATGGCAGAAAGGTATTGGCCGCTAGACGAGCTAAGGGTAGAAAGAAATTATCAGCATAGGTCACAAGGTTGTGGCCTTTTTTAGTTTTTCTAATTTTCAATCAATGATTTGGTGGTTATGTTATGAGTAATTTTATTACGTTAAAAAACAGCAGAGAGTTTGGCAGTGTTTATAACACAAAGGATTCGGTAGCCAATAAATATTTAGTTATGTATCTGAGAGCCAACAGCTTGGAATACAATAGACTTGGAATCTCTGTTAGTAAAAAAGTTGGTAACAGTGTGGTAAGACACAGGGTAACCAGATTGATTAGAGAAGCTTATCGATTAAACAAAGACTGTATTTGCAGTGGTTATGACATTGTGTTCGTTGCCAGAGTAACAGCGAAGGACAAGGGGTATCATGAGATAGAAAGTGCTATGATGCATCTGTTCAGGCTGAAGAAGCTGACGATAGTCAGAGATGGTGAAAATTAAAAATGAAAAGAATGTTAATTGGTTTAATCAGATTTTATCAGAGGTATTTGTCCATGTTAAAAGGACATCCTACCTGCAAGTATTTTCCAACCTGTTCACAATATGCGATCGAAGCTTTGGAAAAGTATGGAGTGATAAAAGGTGGCCTCCTGGCTGTATGGAGAATACTTAGATGTAATCCTTTTTCTAAAGGAGGATATGATCCCGTTCCATAAAGGAGGACAAGATGTTTCTAACAGTAGAAGACGGTATGATCTTAGGACCGATATGTTGGTTATTCGGTAAGATTTTCGATCTGATGTATAAATTGATCGAGATTATCAGTAACAGCATGGGAATAGGATATGTTAATCTTAGTATCTGCGTTATCTTATTTACGTTTTTCATAAGAGCTTGTTTGTTTCCATTGAATTTCAAGCAGCAGAAATCTTCTAAGATTATGAGTTTTATCCAGCCGGAGATTAATAAGGCAACAAAGAAGTATAACAATAAAACAGATCAGGAATCCCTGATGAAGAAGCAGCAGGAGACACAGAAAATCCAGAAGAAGTATGGTGTAAGTCTTACATCCGGATGTCTGCCAACTCTGATCCAGCTTCCTGTATTCTATGGTTTGTACCGTGTTATCCAGAATATCCCTGCTTATGTAGGAGATATGAAGGATAAGTACCAGTATATTGTAGAAAGTATGCAGAAAGTGGCTATTGATAAGATTGATGCTTCTAAATTAAGTTCAATTAAGCTTGATTCTAGTGCAAATTATTATGATATCATCAATGCAGTAGCAAGTGATTCAGATGGCAGGGTATCTACAGCTGTTACAGCTTCCAATCAGATGATGGATGCAGTATCAAAAGGTAATCTTACAGATAATAAAGTTATCGATGTACTGGATAAGATATCCACACATGACTGGTCGCAGTTACAGGATATTTTTGGATTTACAAGTGGAAAAGAAGCAGATTATATTCATAACTTTGAAAATATGAACAGATTTTTATTTAATCTGAATATCGCAGATGCTCCCGGACTGAAGCTTTCAGCAGCACTGATCGTTCCAATCCTGTCAGCAGTATTGCAGTTTGTATCTTCAAAGATCAGCATGAGTGCTTCTAACACAAATTCAAATGATCCTACAGCAGCACAGGCAAACAGTATGATGAATATGATGACTTACGGTATGCCGCTTATGTCATTATTTATCTGTATTAATCTGCCAATCGCTATTGGTCTTTACTGGATCATAGGTTCTGTTATCACGATTATTACACAGCTTATTATCAACAATTATTATAAGAAGTGTGATAAAGAAGCAGTTCTTGAGAAATGTAGAGTAAAAGCAGCTAAGAAGCAGGCAAAGAAAGAAGCAAAGCATCCCGGTAAGAAGTCATTTTATGAGAAAATGATGGACGCTCAGAATGGTAATGTAAGTTCAGATAGCACCCAGTCTGAAAGTATTAACAAAATGGCATCTTCAAGACTGAAAAGTTATACGAATCCGACAGTTGATGAAGTGAAACAGTCAGAAAACAATGTTCATTACAAATCTGGAAGCATTGGTTCCAAAGCAAATATCATGCTTCAGTATCAGAATAAGAGTAATGATAAGGGAGGAAATAAATAATGGAGTTTGTAGAATTTAAAGGTAAAACTTTAGATGAGGCACTTATGCAGGCAAGCGTTGAGCTTGGATGTGCCAGTACAGACCTGGAATATAATGTAGTCAGTGAGGGAAGCACAGGTTTTCTTGGACTGATCGGTTCAAAGCCATTTGTCATCAGTGCCAGAAAGAAGAAAACATTTGTGGATGATGTAAGAGAATATCTTGAAACATTATTCAAGGCTATGGATATTCAGGCTGACATCAAGATCGAGTTTAACGAGACAGAAAATCTTCTTGATATCGATGTAGAAGGTCCTGAGATGGGTATTCTGATCGGTAAGAGAGGTCAGACATTAGATGCACTTCAGTATCTGATCAGCCTCGCAGTAAACAAGAAGAGCGACTCTTATATCAGAGTAAAGCTTGATACAGAGAATTACAGAGCAAGAAGAAAAGAGACTCTTGAAAATCTTGCCAAGAACATTGCATTCAAGGTAAAGAGAACAAAGCGTTCATTTGCACTTGAACCAATGAATCCTTATGAGAGAAGAATTATCCACGCTACTTTACAGAATGATAAGTATGTATCTACAAGAAGCGAGGGTGAAGAACCATATCGTAAGGTTATTGTATATTTAAAGAAATACGACAGAAATAACAAATAATAAAGTATTTTGCTAACAGATACTTGTATAAAAACAGAAAAACATATGTAAATATGAATTTCTGAAAAATATGATTTCCGGAAAATGAAGAATCAGGGTAACGGCTCTGATGAATCGGCTTCCGGAAATTTTTTTTAGGGATAGAAAAAAAGTATGTATAGGTGTATTATCTAAAAGTATATTAGAATAAAATGATATGATAATATATGTTATTTGTTATGTCAGTGAATGATATATAGAATATTGATCAGATAGAAACAGGAGAAATCATATGCTTGTAAATGATACGATCGCAGCGATCGCAACCGGTATGGGAAATGCGGGGGTTGGTATTATAAGGATCAGTGGTAAGAATGCAGTTGAAGTCGCTTCAAAGGTGTTCAGGCCGGCAAATGAAGAGAAAAAAATAGAAAGCATGAAAAGCTACACAGCAGCATTTGGACAGGTATATGATGGTGATAAAGAGCTGGACGAGGGTATTCTGCTTCTGATGCGTGCTCCACATACTTATACTTGTGAAGATGTATGTGAGTTACAATGTCATGGCGGAATGGTTGTATTAAGAAATGTACTTGCTGCAGTAATTAAAAATGGTGCAAGACTCGCAGAACCGGGAGAATTTACCAAGCGGGCATTCTTAAATGGAAGGATCGATCTGTCACAGGCAGAATCCGTCATGGATCTGATCAGTGCCAAGAATGATTTTGCGGTGAAATCTTCTCTTATGCAGCTTCGTGGTGATCTGAAGAATCAGATCATAGATATGAGAGAACAGATTTTATATAATGTAGCGTTTATAGAATCAGCACTTGATGATCCGGAACATTACAGTCTGGATGGTTACCCACAGAAACTACAGACAATTGTGGATAAGTTGGGTGATAATGTGGATAAATTACTGCAAACTTTTGATAATGGAAGGATCTTAAAAGAGGGAATCAAGACGGTTATCGTAGGTAAGCCAAATGCAGGAAAATCCTCACTTCTCAACATGTTTCTGGGAGAAAACAGAGCAATCGTTACGGATATTGCAGGAACGACAAGAGATACCTTAGAGGAAGTTGTCAACATAAATGGTATTATACTGAACATTGTGGATACAGCAGGTATCCGGGATACCGAAGATATTGTGGAAAAGATGGGTGTGGATAAGGCACTGAAATTTGCATCACAGGCAGATCTGATCTTATATGTGATCGATGGATCTGTACCGTTAGATGACAACGATAAGCAGATAATATCAGAGATTAAGGGCAAAAATGTTATTGCCATTATGAATAAAAATGACTTACAAACAGTTGTGGATAAAATGTGGATAACATGCGAGCTTGGTTGTGATATTGTAGAGTTATCTGCTTCTACAGGAGATGGAAAAGAAAAATTATATAATCTGTTAAATGACAAATTTTTTTCCGGCGAATTGGAGTATAATGACCAGTTGTACATTACAAATGCGAGACATAAAGAAGAACTGATGAAGACTAGAGAAAGCCTTTTAAAGGTAAGAGAAAGCATTGATATGGGTATGGAGGAGGATTTCTTCTCAATCGACCTGATGGATGCTTATGAACATCTGGGGCTTATTATAGGAGAAACGAACAGAGATGATCTTGCAGATAAGATATTTGAAGAATTCTGCATGGGTAAATAGGAGGATGGATAAATGCCAGTGGTTGAAGAAAATTATGATGTGGTAGTTGTGGGTGCCGGTCATGCAGGCTGTGAAGCTGCACTTGCTTCTGCCCGTCTTGGACTTGAAACAATTCTGTTTACAGTGAGTATGGACAGTGTTGCCATGATGCCCTGCAATCCAAATGTAGGCGGAAGCTCAAAAGGACACCTGGTAAGAGAACTGGATGCACTTGGTGGAGAGATGGGTAAAAATATTGATAAGACTTATATTCAGTCCAAAATGTTAAATGCATCAAAAGGACCTGCTGTTCATTCTCTTCGTGCGCAGGCAGATAAGTCAAATTATTCCCGTACAATGAAACATACATTAGAGAATACCGATCATCTGGTATTACGTCAGGCTGAGGTAACAGAGCTGATGGTAACAGATGGCGTTGTTAAGGGTGTTAAGACATTTTCCGGTGCAACCTATTATGCAAAGGCAGTTGTTCTCTGTACAGGTACTTATCTGAAAGCAAGATGTATCTATGGAGATGTCGTAAATCATACAGGACCAAATGGACTTATGGCAGCCAATCATTTGTCTGATTCCATGAAAGAAGCCGGAATCGGTATCCGCCGGTTTAAGACAGGTACACCTGCAAGACTGGATAAGAGGACAATCGATTTCTCTCAGATGGAGGAACAAAAGGGTGATGAGCATATCGTTCCATTTTCCTTTACAAATACAGAAGAAGATATCAAGCGGGATCAGGTATCCTGCTGGCTTTGTTATACAAATGAGGAGACACATGAGATAATTCGTGAGAATATCAACCGTTCTCCATTGTTTTCCGGTGTGATTGAGGGCACAGGACCAAGATACTGTCCTTCGATCGAAGACAAGGTTATGAAGTTTCCGGATAAGACGAGACATCAGATTTTTATAGAGCCGGAGGGTGAATTTACAAATGAGATGTATATGGGCGGAATGTCCAGTTCTCTTCCGGAGGATGTTCAGTATAAGATGATACGGAGCATGAAAGGACTTGAGAATGTCAAGATCGTAAGAAATGCTTATGCGATCGAGTATGATTGTATCAGTGCGATCAATTTGAAACATTCACTGGAATTTAAGGATGTGGAAGGTTTATTTGGCGCAGGTCAGTTAAATGGAAGCTCCGGTTATGAGGAAGCAGCAGCGCAGGGTCTTATGGCAGGTATCAATGCAGCCAGAAAGGTACTTGGAAAGGAGCCTGTTGTATTGGATCGTTCACAGGCTTATATTGGTGTATTGATCGATGATTTGGTTACAAAGGAGACAAAAGAACCATACCGTATGATGACTTCCAGAGCAGAATATCGTCTGCTGTTAAGACAGGATAATGCGGATCTTCGACTGACCGATATCGGTCATGAAATCGGTCTGATCGACGATGAGAGATATGAGAAATTCTGTCAGAAACGTACAATGATCGAAGAAGAAACAAAGCGTTTAAACGAAACGATGGTTGGCGGAAACAGTAAGATTCAGGAATTCTTACGTTCTATGGAGACAACGGAGTTAAAGACAGCAGTAAGTCTTGCAGAGTTGATCCGCAGACCGGAGCTTTCTTATGAGAAAATTGTACCGATTGATCCGGACAGACATCCGTTGCCTGCGGATGTGATCGAACAGATTGATATATCAATCAAGTATGAAGGATATATCAAGAGACAGACAGAACAGGTACATCAGTTTAAAAAGATGGAAAAGAGGATGATCCCGGCTGATCTGAATTATGATGATGTATCGAATCTTCGAAAAGAAGCCAGACAGAAGTTAAAGGATATCAAGCCGGAAAATATCGGTCAGGCATCCAGAATCTCCGGTGTATCACCGGCAGATATATCTGTGCTGCTGGTTTATCTGAAGATGAAGCAGCATGACGGAGAATCAGAAAATAAATAAAAAAGCAGATATGAAGATAATATAAAATTATCTGTAGGTAAGTGTTATTTTTGAAAGCATATAATTTGAGATGTAATATATATGTTCAGAAATATATAGAAAGGATACCATAAATATGGATCGACTATATGAAGTAGTAAAGAAGATAGATATTGAATTAAATGATCATCAGCTAGAGCAGTTTCAGAGATATTATGAGCTTTTGGTAGAGTGGAATAAGGCTATGAATCTGACAGCCATCACAGAGAAGGAAGATGTCATTATAAAGCATTTTGCAGATAGTCTTCTGCTTGCAAAATATAAAAAGCTGGATGAATCTTTATCAGTCATAGATGTAGGGACCGGAGCAGGATTTCCCGGAATACCGCTTAAAATCGCTTTTCCGGGTTTAAAGGTAACATTAATGGATTCCCTGAATAAGCGTGTAAAGTTCTTAAATGAGGTTATCCAGACACTTGAGATGAACGATATAGAAGCTATTCACAGCAGAGCTGAGGATGGTGGAAGAAATGCACAGTATCGTGAAAAGTATGATCTTGCGGTATCAAGAGCGGTTGCAAATTTATCCTCTTTATCAGAGTTTTGTATGCCATTTGTTAAGACAGGTGGATATTTTATTCCATATAAGGCATCCGGACTGGATGAAGAGATACATGCAGGAAAAAAGGCGATTCGTATCCTTGGAGGACAGGTGGAAAATATCTTCCATACAACGATCCCGGATACGGATATGGAGCGTTGCTTTGTATTTGTAAAGAAGATGGCAGCAACACCGGAGGAGTATCCAAGAAAAGCAGGAACAGCGACAAAGAAGCCTCTTGGATTGAAAGAAAAATAAAAAAGTATAAAAGAAATGAAAAATATATAATATCAATGAAAGACATTATATAAAAATGGAGCAGGTATTTGTAAACCTGCTCCATTTTTATTAGGAAAATATACAGAAAAATGATCTGTTCGTTTTATTATCAAATGTTAGAATATTATCTTGTAGCACGAGTGTGCCGTTTTTCTTTACGTCTCTCTCGAATTTCTGTCTGTTTTTGTTTGATAGCTTCAACACCGTTTTTATCTATTGGTTTAATTGTTTTAACAACATAGTATTTTCCGTTATCAAGTGGTTTAAATTTTATCTTTCCACTGAAATAACCATGGTGCCAGCATTTCCCTGCACAGATGTAAGAAGACGGACTGTTTGAAAACCATTCAAGCCTCTTATTGATCTTCTTGTTACATTTGTAGCATCTTATACAGGCAATATCTTTATCGTCCATTGCTTCCTGCTTGCTTGAAAATTCTCTTGTAATGTATTCATACTGATTATTATGTATGGCTACAATTTCCTCTTCCTTTTTTGTAGGATGAATATACAGATCGAAGCTGTATAAATCTTTCAAATTTCTTGGATGCATCTCTTTTAAAACAAGAGCGGTATATCTGGCATCGTTTACAGCAGAATGAAAAGGTTCATCTTCCGGTATATTAAAATCTGCAACTGCTTTTTCCAGTTTACTGACGGTAGAACCGGTTGGGTCGACCATGTTTGCATATATCTGCTGAAGATTTAAAAATTTCAAAGGACGAGGAAGCTTGTCCATATAGTAGAAAGCCATATTTGTCTGTAATTCGGTAAGGTCCATGGGACCCCAGGTACAGAAGATATAATCTTTACCGCACCATTCCAGAAATTCCGTACAGACTTCTTTAAATCCTCTTCCTTTTGCCAGATCCGTTTCATCATAATTTAAAATGGTTCTGATTTTTGAATGTAATTTTTTATAGATCCGGGGTTTTATCAAACTGGAGTATTCATCAATGATGCGATAGTTCTTATCTACTTTAACCGCACCGATTTCGATTATTTCAAACGGCATTCGGGGATGTTCTCCGATATGACCGGAATAACTTTGATTCCACTCAAGATCCATTACGATATAGTTCATGTGTATTGATCCTTTGATTTGTTATATGAAAATAACTGTCGTATACTTTCAAATTAATTTATATGCGCTAAAATGCACCTGGCGGGATTCGAACCCACGGCCTTCCGCTTAGGAGGCGGACGCTCTATCCTGCTGAGCTACAAATGCAGAAGGGGAAAATATATTATAAACCCAACATTACTATGATACCCAAGAATGTAAGAAATGTCAATTTCTTAAAAAATAACATTTCCCTGGAGCCAGATTTCGCCTTTGAACCGGCGACCTGGAGCAGGTGTACCGAGCAGATCTTTTTCATTGATCGCTATAGCCATCAGCATTTCATTTGTTTCCACATTCAGAAGGTATACAGGTTCCTTTGTATAATCGTTTTCGCACAGGCTGCAGTCCAGAATATTTCCTATGATAGAATAATGTTCTGTTTCAATGCCATATGGCATGAAATTCGTTTCTACGATAGAAAGGATATCTTCGTAATGTGCACGGCGACTTACCTGTGTATAGATATCCATATCATCTAATGTAAGGCTTTCCATGGCGGAACGGTCTCCTTGTCTGGCAGCTTCGATCAGTTTGTTTCGATTAACAGAGGAACATTTATGTTCTCTGTTTGCAGGTGGAATCTGTTCAATATCAAGAATAACTTTGCCGCTTGTTGACAGTCCGGACATATAAGCCTTAGTGATCAGATGGTTGGAATAGTTCATCCATTTTGTATTTGCATAATCAGAAATATTTGTCAGAAAGAAGATAAGTGTCATGCCCAGATTATAGTCTTCACAGACACCGGCATAGGATTCTTTATCACCATGTTTTTCTATATAGATCCGTTCCTGATTCATAATGAAAGAACTGCGGACATAGGGAAAATAGTATTCAAATGAAATGGTATTATCGATGTCCATTTCTCCGACAAGAGAGATACCGAAGTGTTTTCCAAAGTCCTTATTTAATTGAACCAGACGGGTGTCTGCATCAACAGTTACAATGTTTTTTGTTGTTGGGTTGGCAATGATCTCCTTTGTGATCGGAGTTAACTGCCGTCTGTTTTTAATGTCGGAAAATCCAATGGAACGTAAATAACTGTGCACACAGACACCTCCTTTCTGATTCTTAACTTATTTTACTATGGTCAAAAAAGTATATTTAATTAATAAATATGGAATTAAGCTTCAATCTTATCTTTTCCACCCATGTATGGACGGAGTGCTTCCGGAATTCTTACAGAGCCGTCTGCCTGAAGATTATTCTCAAGGAAAGCAATCAGCATTCTAGGTGGAGCAACAACTGTGTTGTTTAAGGTATGTGCAAGATACTTCTTACCGTCTTCACCCTTTACACGGATCTGAAGTCTTCTTGCCTGAGCATCACCCAGATTTGAGCAGCTTCCTACTTCAAAGTATTTCTTCTGACGTGGAGACCATGCTTCTACATCCAGTGATTTAACCTTCAGATCTGCGAGATCACCGGAGCAGCATTCCAGTGTACGTACAGGAATATCAAGTGAACGGAAGAGATCAACGGTGTTCTGCCATAATTTATCAAACCATATTTTGCTTTCTTCCGGTTTGCAGACAACGATCATTTCCTGTTTCTCAAACTGATGAATACGGTATACACCACGTTCCTCAATACCATGAGCACCTTTTTCTTTTCTGAAACAAGGCGAATAGCTTGTAAGTGTCTTTGGAAGTTCTTCTTCCGGAATGATCTGATCGATGAATTTACCGATCATGGAATGTTCAGATGTACCGATCAGGTAAAGGTCTTCGCCTTCAATCTTATACATCATGGCATCCATTTCTGCAAAGCTCATAACACCAGTAACGACGTTACTTCGGATCATGAAAGGAGGAACACAATAGGTAAATCCTCTGTCAATCATGAAATCTCTTGCGTAAGAGATAACAGCAGAATGAAGTCTTGCGATATCACCCATCAGATAGTAGAAACCATTTCCTGCTACACGTCTTGCTGAATCAAGATCCAGTCCATGAAGATGTTCCATGATCTCTGAGTGATATGGAATCTCAAAATCAGGAACAACCGGCTCACCAAAACGTTCAATTTCTACGTTTTCGGAATCATCTTTACCAATAGGAACAGATGGATCAATGATATTTGGAATTACCATCATGATCTCTTTTACTTTTGCCTGAAGTTCAGTTTCTTTTTCCTGTAATTCAGATAAGCGTTCTGCCTGTTCTGTTACCTGTTTTTTTACTTCTTCAGCTTCTTCTTTTTTGCCCTGTGCCATTAATGCACCGATTTGTTTGGAGAGCTTATTACGATTCGCTCTCAGATCGTCAGCCTCCTGCTGAGTTGCTCTTGCCTGGGCATCAAGGTCAATTACTTCATCAACAAGTGGAAGTTTGCTGTCCTGAAATTTGTTCTTAATGTTCTGTTTTACTACATCTGGATTCTCTCTTAAAAATTTAATGTCTATCATTTTTTGATATTCCTCCTGGTTCATATGGAATAAGGTTGTTTATACTTATTCTCACATGCTTTTATATTTTTTGACTATAGTCAATTATAATTATTTTTAATTATATTCAATTATTTTTAATTGTTTTTAATCATTTTCAATTATAATTAATTGTAGTTAATTATATTTAATTGTTTTTTATTATGATTTATTATTCTTCTTCCATAATATCAGCAATCTCTTCATCAAGCGTTTTTGCACGTTCAATGGCTTCTTTTTCTTCATCAGAAAGAGCTACATAGGATTCACCTTTGATCAATTCTTTTGCATAAGCGAAGCATCCCTCTCTGGAATGCATACAATTTAAAACTACACCATTGTTACGACTGTCTAGAAATGCAACTGCGAAGCTTAGACTTCCGCCCATTCCCTCAAATGCATCATATTTGACCAGTCCGATTTTGCTGATACATGCTGCAAGTGTTTCCTGGATCTCTTTGTGTTCTTTTGTAAGCCGCTTGGAATTGTTCTTCACAGCATCCATTTCAGCAAATCGATCCAATATAATTTCTTCCATATCACCTGCCGTTTTACCACTTAAAAGGCGTTTGATATCTTTATTTCTTTTCTTTATATTCGCCATAAGATAGAATACAAGTCCAAATAAAACGATGACGAGTACAAGAAGTATGATTAAAATAATGGCAGGGTCAATACCAATCTTATCTAGTAAAGAACTGTTCATTCTGATATTTCCTTTCCAATTATTCTCTGTGAATAGAATATAACATCTCTGTTATTCTTTCCAATTCTTCCTGAGAATAATAATTTATTTCAATTTTTCCTTTATCATTGTTTTTTGATTTGATTTCAATCTTTGCACCCAAAATATTTTTCAGACGGCTTTCAATATCATTGTAAAAGATAGAAAGATCTTTTGTATCTACATTATTCTGTTTTGGTTCTTTTGGTGCACTAAGTAGTTTCTTGACATAGATTTCTGTATCACGAACACTTAATTTATTATCAAATATAAAGTTTGCAGCTTCTGTCTGTAGAGCAGCATCCTCAATCGGAATTAACGCTCTGGCGTGTCCGGTTGTCAGCTTGTCTTCAATGATCATTTGACGAACTTCATCACATAATTTCAGAAGTCGAAGAGAGTTTGCAATCGTTGAACGATTCTTTGAAACCTTTTCAGCTACTTCTTCCTGTGTAAGACTATATTCGTTGATAAGACTTTCATATGCCATTGCTTCTTCAATCGGATTCAGGTCCTCACGCTGAATATTCTCTATGAGAGAGATCTCCATAATTTCACGGTCTGTGTATTCTCGGATTACAACAGGTATTTCCTTTATTCCGGCCATCCTGGCAGCACGCCATCTTCTTTCACCGGCAATAATCTCATAGAATTTTCCTTTTTTTGTTACAATAAGAGGTTCTAACACTCCATATTGTTTGATAGAATCAGCCAGTTCCTGTAAAGCATCTTCATCAAATTGCTTTCTTGGCTGTGATTGGTTTGGTTCAATCTGTGTTATTTTAATTTTCTGTTCTACTTCTTTTACAACTTCCTTCACAACTTCTTTTGTGACAGTTTTTGTTGTCCCACTGGAAGCAGATTTTGATTTACTCTTTGGTGGATCATTTGTAGGAATTAACTGATCCAGACCTCTGCCTAAGCCTTTTTTTACAGGCATTTTATTTCCTCCTGTGAGTCATTTGATTTCTTTCTATTTGTAATAATCATTTGCTATGACTTCATCAGCCAGCATCATATAATGTTCAGCTCCGGCAGATCGTGGATCATATGCAATGATTGGCATTCCATAGCTTGGGGATTCAGCCAGACGAACATTTCTTGGAATAATAGTGTTGTAAATATGCTGATTCAGATTTTGTTTTACATTATCTACAACCTGCATTGACAGATTGGTACGGGAATCGTACATGGTAAATACAATTCCTTCAATCGTAAGTAGTCTGTTTAATTGTTTCCGTATCAGATTAACGGTATAAATTAACTGGGATAATCCATCTAATGCAAAGAACTCACATTGAATTGGAACTAATACAGTATTGGCTGCTGTTAAGGCATTTACTGTTAACATTCCAAGAGCAGGAGGGCAGTCGATGATAATATAATCAAATTTACGTCTTACATTCTTGATATGGTTTTTAAGAATATACTGTGGATCTTCCACTGTAACAAATTCTACTTCTGCACCTGCAAGCTCTCTGCTGGCTGGGAGAAGATTCAGTCCTTTGATATCAGGGTAAACGTCGATAAGCATACATTCGCCTAAATTGCAGTCACCGTTTAACATATCATAAACACTGTACTCAAGGGAATTCTTATCAACTCCAAGTCCACTGGTCATATTTCCCTGTGGATCCATGTCAATTGCTAAGACTTTCTTTCCTTTTTTTGCAAGACATGCCGCAAGATTGATTGCAGTTGTAGTTTTTCCTACGCCACCCTTCTGGTTGGCTATTGCGATAATTCTTCCCACTTGATATTCTCCTTTTTGTGTTTCACGTGAAACATTCTATATTTCCAATAATTGTTTTCTCTACATATGTGAACATATATATTATATAATAATAAAATAAAGTGATTATTAGCTAAAGAAGATATGTAGCTATTTTTTATATTCTTTTATTCATATAATAATATATATGATTTTCATAATATGTAATTTTATTGTATTATGCCAACAGATTAAATGTTTGTTTATTGATTCCGTGTTCCATTATATCACTATAATAGGATTAATGAAATGAAAATATCTCTATATATTACAAATCCCGTTACACTAATTATTGAATAATCAGTAGAACGGGAATTTTGTAATAGTCTAATAAAAAAGGAAAGATGTGACTTAACATAATATAGCGGCTCCGGAAAGAGCAATTTAAAAAAAGGGGGGGATTAAATTTTGCTATATCATGTGTAGTCACATCAATCTTATCGAAACGTAGACTGCGTCTTCGATGTTCTTATTATAACACCATTGTGTAGAAATATCTACTATTATTTTGTAAAATGTTGAAAAAATTTATATAGAGTGTTTCACGTGAAACATTCTATAACACCATCATCTGCTCTAAAAACTTGGAAACTTCCACCCATGCCTTTTTGGACTCGGGCATAAGAGTCATACCCATTTGAAATACATGGAACATATTCTCGTAGATCGATAGGCGCACTTTTACACCTTGTGACTTGGCTTTTTCAGCAACCAGAACAGAATCGGATAAAAGCATCTCATTTGATCCAACTTGAATCAGCATTGGAGGAAAACCAGTGAAATCTCCAAACAATGGTGAAATATATGGATCTGTCAGATCGTGATTTCCGGGATATACACTGTTATAGATCAGACTTTCATTTGTATTGCCAAAGAGAGGATCAATCTCAAAGTTTTCTGTATAGGATGATCCGCTTGCAGTCAGATCTGTCCATGGTGACATAGCTACGATTCCGGCAGGAAGAATACGGTCACGATCTGTGAGATAATGGCAGAGAGCCATAGCCAGTCCGCCACCTGCAGAATCACCAGCCAGAATAATATGGTTTTCCGAGTATCCATGATTTAGCAGCCAATCGTATGCATATAAAGCATCATTTAATGCTGCAGGATATGGATTTTCAGGAGCAACTCGATAGTCAATGGATAAGACGGATGCACCTTTTCCAAGTTCTGAATATAATCCGGCAAACATACGATACTGTGTTTTAAAAGCTCCAACATAACCACCACCATGAAATTGCAGGACAACATATGGATTATGAGAATTTTTCCACTTTAACAGCTCCATTTTGAAGTTTTTGGTTTCAATCAATTCACTGGTGAAGTGATCGGGATATTTGTATGTTTTATCAATGTCGCTTTTGGAACGATTGTTATTCCTGATCTGCGTAAGAAGATTATTGCTGTTAAAATCAGCGACCAGTTCACATACAAGCTTTGCCTGTTTGCTCATTCCTGAAGTATCAGGAGGGGTAGAAGAACCAGAGGTTAATTTATCTAAAAGTGCCATTTAATAAAATCTCTCTTTCTAAATTTAGTTAATAGTAAGCAGTGCACAACGAAAAATAATTGCTGGCACTGCTTTTACTATAAGATAATTTGTAATTAAAAAAATTATATTTGTAGATTATTATCTGTGATGTCATTTATAAAATAATATCTATGCCTGAAATATAATTCTTAATTCTATACATGAAATCTACGTTTTAGTTCTGTTGTTGCAGGTCGATCTCCGAACACCAGTGTACCACCGAGCAACAGAGCACTCATAATATCTGCAATGATCATAAAGAAATCATGTTTAAAGAACTTTCCGGTAAGCATAAGTATTGTCAGGATCACACAGATAATAATGATATATATCTGTAATAAAATATAGGATTGCCAGTTTGATGTATTAATAATCATCAATACAAGAATTGCAATATCGAGCATTGCAATAACACAAGGTATTGCAAAGTCGATTGACCATCCGGTATATCCAAGGATATAATCAATCAATACAAGAACCGGCATGATAAAAATTGCCTGTACCAGCATTTTCTTTCGATGACTCTTATTGTGCCTAAATGAATAGATCAGTGAGAAACAGGCATACGCTAGTCCGATTCCACAAAGAGCTGACCATTTGACCTTTGAATATGTCAGGTAGTTGATCAGGATCAGAATTCCTTCTACAACAATACTGCAAAAAATTGTCAGTTTGATAACAAATCGCATACGACGCATTGCAGGCGTGATGTCCGGATACATAACAGATTTTGACTTTTCACCAGTTTCTTGACTATGGTCAAGAAAGTCTTTTTCGCTTTCCGGATCTTTCACCGGATCATATTCCAGAACTCCGTTACATAAAGGGCATGAAAGGGAGTGGTCCAGAACATCTATGTTACAACGTCTACATTTACTCATAATACACCCCGTTACTTTCTATCGATACATGAATTCCATCCCGAACCATCTGGCGGAAGAATTCTTTCTGTATAAATGTTTCACGAATGGCAGAACTGAAGGTGAAGACCAATGTATCTTTATAACTGATGACACTTCCTTTGATGAACTGTCCTTTGGACATCGACAGAACAACATGGAAGCGGTCAATATATTCCTTATACATATCATCAACGGATACAACTCCAAGGTTGGTGATCGTTGATGTATTTGCTTTTAACGAAGCTTTATAGATACGGCGCATGGCGATGCTCTTAAAGACACGCGGAACAGCACGTATGATAAAATTCACTTCATTGGAAACGTTATAGGATAACAGCTTCTCCAGATTTTCTTTATTGATCTGTTCCTTCAGACTATCTGCGATGATGTGCAGAACATCTTCAAATGTATAAGTATCCTTCTCCGGCTTGAAGTAAGCAGAGACAACGGCAAAGAAGTTCTTCGTTGTATTGGAATTAAAATATGGGCGAAGATTTACAGGAACAACGGTGCTGATCGGACGCTTGGAAGGCTGCCCTTTCAGGTATTCTTTGTAGATTGCCCATGTAAATGTTCCAAGCAGATACTGGTTGATGGTTACACCATATTTTGCTGCCGCCTGTTTGATCTCGGAAACCGGGATATAGCCGTGCAGGATAGCAAAATGATTAAAAGGCAGCTTTTCACCTTTTAAGATAACTGCTTTTTCCGTTTTATAGGAACGTTTGGCAGGTCTTATATAGTTCTTCTTGTAGCTGTCCTCGATATCCAACGAGGAATCTGCATTTAAGGTATTACCTGCTTTTTCAGCAAGTTCCGGGTATTTGTACCGGAGGTACTGATAAGTCAGTTCCTTCAGGAAAATAAGAGCACCATTTCCATCTGTTAAGACATGAAAGACTTCCAGATTGATCCGTTTCTGATAGTAGGTAACACGGAACAGATATTCATTATTTGTATAGGGATTGATATACAGACAAGGGTATGTGTCTTCCGGCATTACCCTTGGAGCAGGTCGTTCATTTGCTTCAAAGTAATACCAGAAGATCCCATTTTTTAGTTTGTGATTAAACACATCAAAAAATGGAAGAATCTTATCCAGTGCCTTTTGCAGGAGCTCTGCATCTATGTCTTCTGTCAATGTAACGGAAATACGATAAACGTTGCTTACATTTTCGCTTACAATGACAGGAAACAGGTTGGCAGTGTTATCGAGTTTATCCCATTTAATTGTCTTATTTAATCGTTTCGACATGAAAGATCACCTGATTTACATAGCTTCCGGTGCATTGATTCCGAGAAGCTCTAATGCATCGTGAAGAGTTTTCTTTGTAAGGTATGTCAGCATGACACGGGCATTCTTTACATTTTCCTCCGGTACGTTGATACGTGTGGAGTTGTAGAATTTGTTAAATGCCTGAGCAACATCGACAGCGAATCTTGCAACAACAGATGGTTCGTATTTCTCTGCTGCATCCGATACAACCTTAGGGAAACGGCTGATCTCTTTTAAGAGATTCATAGCATCCGGTTCAGAGATCGTGCTGTAATCAATCGGCTTTGCAGGATCAAAATTCTCAGCAAGTCTTACAACGCTGGAGCATCTTGCATGTGTGTATTGAACATAAGGACCGGTCTCACCGTCAAAGTTTAATACCTTATCCCAGCTAAAGGATACATCCTTGATACGCTGGTTATAAAGGTCATTGAACAGAACAGAGCCAACGCCGACGATCTTGGCAACTTCTTCCTTATCAGGAAGGTTCGGACTCTTTTCTGAGATGATTTCAAAACTCTTTTTAATTGCATCATGCAGAATATCTTCTGCATAAATGATATTTCCGCTTCTGGTTGAAAGCTTTGCACCCTCTAAGCTTACCAGTCCATAAGGAATGTGAACCAGAGAATCCTTCGCCCAGTCATTTCCAAGAAGCTCAACTACCTTGAATACCTGTGCAAAATGCAGCTTCTGTTCCTGTCCGGTTACATATAAGCATTTTGTGAAATGATAGGTATTCTTACGATAGAAAATAGCAGCCAGATCACGGGTTGCATAGATGGAGCTTCCATCTTTCTTTGTAACGATACATGGAGCCATATCATAGTCGGACAGATCTACGATCATAGCACCTTCGCTTTCCTTTAACAGGTTCGCATTTGTCAACTGGTCAACAACTTCCTGACATTTGTCACGATAGAAGCTTTCACCGAGATAATAATCAAAATCCATACCCAGAAGGTCATAGGTACGTTTGTATTCTACAAGGCTGATGTCCTTGAACCACTGCCAGATCGAGAGTGCTTCTTCATCCCCATGCTCCATCTTGCTGAACCATGCTCTTGCTTCATCTACAAGCTCCGGATTCTGGTCTGCTTCTTCATGGAACTTCACATAGAGACGCATAAGCTCGGCAACGCCATCTTTCTCAACTGCTTCCTTTGTTCCCCAGTTTTTATATGCAACGATCAGCTTACCAAACTGTGTACCCCAGTCACCTAAGTGGTTGATACGGATTACTTTATAGCCGAGTTTGGAATAGATCTTATAGAGGGAATTACCGATGATAGTAGTTCTGAGGTGTCCAACGTGGAAGTTCTTTGCTACGTTTGGCGAGGAGTAATCGATACAGATAACCTTGTCTGCACCTTCATCGGAACCGCCGAAGTTGTCCTTTAATGCTGATTCGATCATGGTCTGGACAAAGATATCTTTCTTTACGAAGAAGTTCAGATATGCGCCCTGAACATCGATCTTATCGAGAAAATCAATATCACCAATAGCTTCTTTGATATCGGCTGCGATCAGGTTTGGTGCTTTGTGCATAGTCTTTGCCAGTCTGAAGCAAGGAAATGCATAGTCGCCAAGCTCCTGCTTTGGTGGTATCTCAATAAAAGTTGCAATTTCTTCAGCAGTCATGCCTTCTACATGATTTGCAATCAGATTTACGATTTTTTCTTTCATAATTAAGGTTGTCCTTTCAAATTCTTTCTTATATATTAAGGAAATGTCCTTATTTTTCTTTCATTTCATAATTAAGGGGGAGAACCCATAATCTACATTATTTCAATCGGGATAGAAAAACGGATATCTGTTCCACTGATGATATCACCTTCTATCTTAAGTTGTCCATTTAACAAATAAATAATCTCCTGAATGCGGTGAAGTCCACTGTTCCATGGAGAGGTGTGACTGTAATTCTCATCAATGCCGATGCCGTTATCATTGATATGTACCGATATCTGATCACTGTAGATCTGAATGTTGATACCAACACGATTTGCATTTGCATGCTTATATACATTGTCCAGACATTCACACAGTATACGGATCAGACTGATTGTGATAATTTCCGGAATCTCGATCGAAGCATCCGGACAGTCAATGTCAGATTCAATGACACATTCTGGATAAGCATCTTTGTATCGGAAAATGGTATCTTCTAATAAGGTTTCAATCGGTACAGTTGCATCAATGTCACCGGTAAGTCCCAAAAGGATAGCATTCAGAGAATCTTCCATGGATGCAGTTGAGTCGATGAGTTCATCAAGTGTGACCTTTGCCCGGTTGACATCCGACTTGATCAGCCATAACAGGGAATCCAGAGTATGTCTGGTTCGATCTAACTGCTCCAGAATATCGGTATGTAAGGATTGTACTAATTTATCCTGATCGTATTTTTTCAGACGAAGAATATTGAAGCCATGATTGATAACCGGAAGGTCTTCTTCAACCGGCTCTTTTTCCAATGCAACCGCTTCCTTTGTGAATTCTTCTGCCATTTCATCCAGAAAAGCATCCAGCTTTTTGGTTGCTGTATGGATGCGTGTAATCCTGCCCTTCAGCTCGTCGGCATCTGCCTGTAAGCAGTGGATCTTTGTTGTAAGGGCAGCATTAGAAGCGTTCAGCTCTTTTAATTCCTGTTCAATCTGTGCAGCTTTTTCCTCCTGCGTTGTTGTCGTTGTAGAAAATGGAGAAAAGACATTATGTCCGGCACTGTTTTTAAAGGAGTAGACCTCCAGTGTTTTCATAAGTTCATCAATTTTGATCTTTAATTCAAACTGTTCTGTTTTCAGAGTCTGGATCTGTTCCAGTTTCTCTACATACAGTTCGTTGAAGTAGTCCAGAATTTCCTGATTGGAATCCCGCACTGTTTTCAGATTTTCCGTTGTTGAAATATCCATGATATTCTCCATTCTCCTCTATATCTGTTAAGAGGTTTTGTTGTTTCTATTGTACCTTACTCGTCAAGGTCATTATCAAATGTTTCCTGAAGCTGTCGTCGGCGTTCTTCATATTGTTTTTTTCTTGCTGCCTGAAGCGCGCGTTGATGCTTTCTTGCTTTCTGTATATGGATCAGATAGGTCACAAACAATACGGCAAGAAGAAGCAGAACTGCAAGAATGATCCACAATGGATGGATCGACAGCTTCTTTTTTGCTGCAGAGGCTGCAACTGTTGCATCGGCTGCATGTTCTGTGTTATTTGATGAAATCTGTTTCCCATCCGGGTTATAGCCGGTTACGGTAAGATCTGTTGTTCCTATCATATTTCCGCCATAGGAGAGAATCAGATGCCCCACGGTATAAGTATCTCCATCTTTTACCGGTTCTTTGTTATATTCGATACTGTAAGTCAATTTCTTAATATCATCATTTTTATTGAAATTCAGTTTATAGTCCTTATCAACCTGTAATGTAATATCAGAACCGGAATCAGTCTTGTAATAGGAGTTCAAATAATCAAGCGTCTGTGATGTCTGGGTGCTGTCAAAGGTATAGTCGGCCAGAGGTGTCTGGAGACTATAATTCCGGAAGCAATACTCATAGATGGCTTTGCTGTCAGTGTAGGTATTTGCTGCACCGTTACAGTTCATCAGAACGCAGATCAGTTCGGTATCACCTTTTTTACTCCAGGTAACAAGGGTATTTAATGCATCATTTGTATAACCGGTCTTACCGCCTTCGCAGTATTCATAGTAATATTTGCTGTCGGGATTTGTCATTTTACAGTGCTGCCAGAGCTGGCGTTCTTCCTCGCAAATATTTGTCGGTCCAATGACATGATTTCTGGTACCTGTTATTTTACGGAATTCATCGTGTTTCAGACAGGCTTTGGTTATTAATGCCATGTCATAACAGGTTGTATAATGGTTCTCATCCGGAAGACCATTTGCATTTACAAAATGAGTGCCAAGGCAGCCAAGCTTGACTGCACGTTCATTCATCATCTTAGCAAAATCTTCGATGCTCCCACCGGAGACAAATTCTCCGATGCCCCATGCAACTTCATTTGCGGATTCCAGCATCATACCATAGAGGGCATCCTCCATAGAGATCTGTTCACCTTCATCCAGACCGATATGGCTGCTTCCTCGATCAATGCCGAAGACGGCATCGTGTGACATTGTTACAGTATCGGTCAGCTTTGTATTTTCAATGGCAAGTAAGAAGGTCATAATCTTCGTGATACTTGCCGGGTACTGTTTATCAAAAGCGTTTTTTTGATATAGAATATTCCCAGTATTTGCGTCCAGTACGATGGCATAGTTGGACGCAAGCTCCGGTGCTTTGCCCGGTTCATCAGGGTACTCGGTTGTAACTAAGTATTCAGTTGTTCCATCCTCATCTGTGCTGTTATCTGATCCTTCGTTTGTAGAGTCATCAGATGCCGTATTCGTAACTGTACTGTCCGGAAGAAACAAATGGTCTGTTCCGGCAGCAGAGGATGACGTGCTGTCTATATAGAAAACGCTCATGGTAAATAACAGAACAGTGGACAGGATAACGACAGGAATTGCATGTCTTGTCCTGTTTTTCTTCGGGTTCTTTCTTATCTTCATGAACGGTTATTCTCCAATGCTATTTCTTTGTTCGATATGCAACCAGCCGGTTGATCGGAGTACCAAGAGCAGAAAACTTTGCTTCGTATTCTGTCATGATATTTCCTTCGTTGTATTCGGAATGGTGCAGATCATATGTGTAGTTTTCAAGTGTCCATCCTGCTTCCGGAACCTGCTCTAAGGAGAAGTCAAATAATGGACGGTTATCTGTCTTGAACATAACACGTCCGTCCGGCGCAAGGATATGATCGTAGTGTTCGAAAAAGTGAGTTGAAGTCAGACGTCTCCTGGCATGGCGATCCTTTGGCCATGGATCAGAGAAGTTCAGGTAGATATTTGCTACTTCATTTTCTGCAAAGACATTCTCGATGTACTCAGCATCCATTCTTATAAAATAAAGATTGGTCATGTCTTCTTCCTGTTCACGTTTCTCGATGGCACGTACCAGAACACTGGAATATTTCTCGATGCCGAGATAGTTGATATCCGGATTCCGTCTGGCAAGCTCCATGATAAATTGTCCTTTTCCCATACCAATCTCGATGTGGATGGGATTTGTATTTCCAAAAAATTCGCTCCATTTGCCTTTCATGCTTTCTTCGTCGTGTACGACGTATTTGTTGTCGGCGATTGTCTCTCTGGAGCCTTTTACGTTTCTAAGTCTCACGAGGGTGTTCCTCCAAAATAATCTTAATTCGCAATGCCCACCATGTGGTCAATTCGCAATGCCACCTCGCCTGACGGCTTTGTGGTGGATCGCAATGCCCACCATGTGGTCAATTCGCAATGCCACTTCGCCTGACGGCTTTGTGGTGGATCGCAATGCCCACCATGTGGTCAATTCGCAATGCCACTTCGCCTGACGGCTTTGTGGTGGATCGCAATGCCCACCATGTGGTCAATTCGCAATGCCACCTCGCCTAACGGCTCGTTGTAGTGCTTCGCACTATAGAATTATATATATATAGAACTCGCCGTAAGCAAGCTTCCGCTCGTTCTACATATATATAATTCTGCATTGCTCATTGTTCCATTATATCAATATTAGGGTTTTAAAGTAAATAGCGGGGCTGTTTTTTTTATGTTTTTTCGTGGGTTTTGATGGTGAAATCAGGAATTACCGGGAACTTATTCTGGTTTCTTCATATAATATGGTATAGGAGGCTTTTTTTGGTGGGGAAGAGATTTTTGTCCGTCAGAAGTTGGATGAAAAGCGGAGGTGTTTTTGTGAATGGGAGATCATAAATTTCAGAAAAAGGTGACTGCATGCTGTTACTGCAAAAAAGGATTTAACAAATGGTGTGTTTGTTTATACAGGGGATATGAGGAAGTGAAAAAAATTTTGAATCAGGATTGCTGCAAGAGAGAAAAGAAACCGCGCTGCTACAATAGAAGAAGGTAAAAATCAATAGGAAAAAAGTACAAAAATCCGCATAAAATCTATGCAAATAACCGATATTAAAAAAAGTTAAAATTTTTTGAAAAAAATGCTTGCATTTGGATAAACTATGTTATATAATCAATTTCGTTGTCGGCGAGATAACAAAATAAAAAAGACTTCGGGCCGCTAGCTCATTTGGTAGAGCACCTGACTCTTAATCAGGGTGTGCGGGGTTCGAGCCCCCGGCGGCCCACTACAAAAGTCCTAATTTGGCAGATATTTGAAGCTGCTGGGTTGGGGCTTTTTTTCGGCTTAAGGGTATATATTCTGATAAAAAGAAAACTACCAGAAACATATGGGTATATCTCTGGTTGTCAGGGAAATATCTTATATGTTTCCGGTAGTTCGTTTTTTCTCCGGAATGATAACGGTTACAGAATAAAGTCCTGGGTTATAGTTGATCAGACAGAAACCACCACAGGCTTCTGCAGAGTTCTTTACATTTTTCAGACCGTATCCATGTATGAAGTCCAGATTTTCAATGTCTTCCGGAGGTTCTTTTCCCACAGGGAAGTGATAGGTATTTGTAATATAGATCGTAAAGGTATGTTCAACCGTCTGAATATTGATGTTGATCTCACCACCATGTTCTTCCAGACAGGCATTTAATGCGTTATCTAACAGGTTGCCAAGGATGATCGTCATGTGGTAATCATCACATGGAATCAGCTCCTTATCAATCTTCAGTTTAGTCGTCAATTTGATGTTATGACGGGCTGTCTGAAGTTTCAGGTTGCTTATGAATGCATCGATAACGAGATTTCCCGTGTTTATTGTGCAGTATCTGGCTTCCAGATCAGACATAGTTTCTCTCGCGTATGGAATGATACGATCATAGTGTTCTTCATTTACACAGGTTTCAATATAGAATAAATGCTTTTTGATATCATGCATGAAACCGCGGATATTTTTATAGGCATCTCCAAGCTGCTGGTATTTCTGACGCTGATAATTTACCTGTTCTGTCAACATATTTGCTTCCTGTGTAAGATACTCTGCCTTTAATACGTTTTGTAGGAGAACATAGTTGACGATATTAATAACAAGCAGAAAAATAACCAGAAACAGATAAGCGTTTGGTGATTGTTTATTCATATCAAAAAAAGGAGGAAGGAATACAAGGATACAGGACAGGAAAGGAATAATAAACAGAAGTGCCGAGTATTTTTTGGATTTTATTCCCCGTTTTTCCTTTTTGATAATATGAATGGTCATGGTTACAAGCAGAAGGAGCAGGTCGGTAACCAGAGAGATCGATGTAAAGGTGATCTCCGGCAATGTGTCAAACTGTATTGATACATCTGTAAAATGCCTTATGACATAGTAAGATATTTCTTCACAAATGGAAATAATAATGGAATAACTGAAAACAAGCAATATCCGGAACAGGATCCCTGAAACAAAAAAGAGCGATATTCCGAAATTGATAACATCTGTTAATGATGTCCGTAGTATCGATGCCCAATAGGAAACATTACCGAATAAGGGACGGGAAACAAACCAGAATAAAGTATCGGATAAGATAAAGGCAAGAATGATCCAATAAAATTTAGTCTGGCTTTTTTTCTTTTCAAACATGGTCAGGTAAAACATATATAGTAATGAATTGTCAAATAGAAAACTGATTATATTTAAGAAATCTATCATTTGTGGCTTCTTCTTTCTGCTAATTTAAAACATGGATGATACGGTTAGCATATAACTGCTGGATCTGGGTAAGTTTTCTTCTGCTTACAGGGATATGCGATCCATTATCCATTAATATATAGGCTGCCTGAATGATCTGAACATGTCTGATATTAATCAGATATCCACGATATGGGGAACAAAAACCCTGATTTTCCAGACGGATTTCCCAGTCCTGTAAGGTGCCTTCCCCTTTTAATATCGTATCTGTTAAATGGTATTCCAGAAAACGTTTTTCACTTTTGATCGTATTCATGTAAATGATATCATTGATCGGGATCAGATGCTCAGCGCCATAGTAGTCAACTATTATCTTGGTTATATGAGAGTGTTGGTATCTTCGTATGATATCGGATAAAAGTTTTTCTACTGTTCCATAAGTGACTGGTTTGGTCAGAAACTGGAACGGCTGGACTTCGAAACTTTCCTGCATGTACTCCGGATATGATGTAACAAAAACAATAAAGACATCGTCGTATAATTCGTCACGGAGATATTTGGCAATCGTGATACCATTGATCTGAGGCATCTCAATGTCCAACAGAAGAATATGAAATGGACGTTCTTTTTGTGCCTGCAGGAGCTTTTCTCCGGATGTAAAAGATTCAATTTCAAACTGAACATTATAGGATGCCATGTAGTGTCTGATATGTTCTGTAAGACAGGTAATATTCATTTGTACATCGTCACATATAGCGATCCGTAAGATCATAAGTTCCTCCTGTTTTTCCAAATTCCGATATAAACACTGATCACGCTTTCGAGCATACAGATTGTGATCGTTCCATAATATAGTGTTCGGTGGGTTATCCATAAAATAAGAACCAGAACACTTATAATTATACAGGTTGTTATACATCGATGAAACAGTTTTTTCTTTTGTTCTGCTGACAGTCGTTTGTTCTTTGTGTCAACCGGCGCGACCGGGAGAATGAAGGCCCAGGACAGGATATAAAGTATGATCCATAGCCAGGCAGGTCTTATCAAAGATACAAGAAACGATGAGGGGAAAACTGTCAGAAAGAAAATACCATAAGACAGGATTGTACAGCCAAGTCTGGTATTTGCATGGAAACCTCCGGCAAAGTGACGTAAAGGTATGGTTACCAGAAGATAGCAGACTGTGGCACCTGTATGGTGAAAGATCATGCCGATGATCAGTACAATTACATCATATAGAAGTGATTCAATCAGATAATCGAACAAATATGCATAAACTGCCTGCTGTTCTTCCGGAATCTGATTGTCTTTCGCCAGTGTATCTGCAAGATAAGAGCCAAATTGTTTCATCGTATGTATCCCCCTTTAAAAAATTACACTTATGATTATCATATCACACTTCGAAAAAAAATGTGTTTTTTTGTACTGAATGGTCAAAATTAAGTACCGAATGGTCAAAAAATTACCGTTCGGTATCGAATTTCGACCACTCGGTTCAAAATTGATACTTTTTTGAAAGAATGTGCTACACTGTACCTGCGGTTAGGATTTTATATCAAACCGTTTTGTTTAAAGGGCAAATTAATAGAAAGGGGGAGGATCATATGAAGAAGAGAGTTACCAGACTTATTTGTAAGTTTGGAGTACAGCTCTGTGCTGTGGCTGCTGTTATTGCTCCACTGGTTTCTGATATATGTAGATTTAAATATTATCAGCCAGAAGAACCGGAAGGATTAGATGCATTTGCAGATAGTCAGAGATCCAAATTGAGGGGATAAAAGCAGAAAGCGATTCTTCAAATAATGAAGCACGTTATATTTTCCATGTTGTTTATAATAAGAAAAATCGACTGTAAATGGAAAATATGACGTGCTTTTGTTAAATAAAAATATTGAGCGCAGAGAGGTGGATATCATGATAAAAATAGAACATTTGACAAAAAAGTATGGAGAAGGAGATTCCTGTTGTCTGGCGCTTAATGACGTTAGTGCAGATATTCAGGAAAATACATTTACAGTTATTACAGGCAAAAGTGGAAGCGGAAAAACAACATTATTAAATATGATCGGATTGATTGATAAGCCGGATTCTGGAAGCATATTGGTTGAAGACAGGAATATATTGGACTATGGTAAAAAAGACTGTTTACGATATCGTCGGGAAATGATTGGAATGGTATTCCAGTTTTTTCAGTTAATACCGGTTCTTACATGTCGGGATAATATTATGATCGCAAAAGAATGTGTAAAGAAATGTAAGAAGGATTATTTTGATACATTGACAGAACAATTAGATATAAAAGATCTTTTAAATAAATATCCGGATCAGTTATCAGGTGGACAACAACAACGGATTGCAATCGCGAGGGCGTTGATCAATCAGCCTAGGATCATACTGGCAGACGAACCAACCGGTAATCTGGATTCGGAGAACAGCAGACGTGTCATTGATCTGTTGAAACAGACAACAAATGAATATGGCATGACTTTGCTCATGGTGACGCATGATGCTGATATTGCGAAGCAGGCAGATCACTGTATTCATCTTGTTGACGGAAGAATCCGGCAGAATTAAGGAGGGGAAACAATATGAAGTGCCGATTGATATTTCACAATATCCTGCACAACAGGAAAAAAGCGGTTCGGGCAATTATAAGTATTTGTTTTTCTGTTATGCTTATCTTTTCCTCGATCAATGCATATATATCATTTCAGGATATGCGGCTGCAAAATGCGTATCAGACAAATGGAGAATATAATATTACTTTACATAATGTAACATATAAGGTTCGTGACTGGATATTGGAGCAGTATAAGGATCAGGCAACACTTGGTGTAGAAAAAATAGTTGCAAATGTAAATAATGAATTATGTATCGTGGATAGTGATGCAGCTTCGATCACTATGAATCATTACCAATTAGAAAAGGGTAGTTTTCCCAAAAAAGAAAATGAGATTGCTATATCGGCAACAGCCAAATACAAAAATGTTTATATTGCAAAACAATTTGATCTGGGAGACACAGTTACCTTCAAGGATCAGACCTATATGATCAGTGGAATTTTAAATGATTATGATTATAGTACACAGGATGTCTATAAGGTTGCGATCGTAAATGGAAGTACACGGGGAAATTTATACAACATCTATATTCATTTTAATGATCGACGGGACTATCAGCCGGGATATAAAGCAATAAAAAAATATTTGGATCTGAGTACTAAGCAGATCTTTAATGGTGATACCGCCCATGGATTTATGGAAGGATACCATATGATCACAAATGGAGATCTGAACGCGATAGAGATTGACAGATCAGGCGGACTAGAGGATACCAATATTGGACAACTCCTCATGGGTTTTATCATACTGATCATACTCACTTCACTCATTCTTGGTATTCATATTTTCCTGTCGTATATGAGTGAAAGAAATAATCAGCAGGGAATCCTTATGAGTCTTGGATTTTCAAATGGCTATATTTTTTCGGCATATTTCCTGGAGAGTTTCATTCTGATAATCATTGGATGTGTGCTTGGACTTATACTTGGAAGATATATAACCATTTTGATCTTTAAACTTATACAGTCATTACGAACCATCCCACTGGAGCATTTTGCTCCACAGTTCCAGCCAATTTCATATTTGGTCATTTTGGGAATCTGTGTCTTGGATTTTGTAGTTGGAATCTGTCCTGTATTAATATATCGTTCAAGAATGAAATTGATCGATATTATGAAAGGCGGCAGAAACAATTATAAGGTAAAGGATAAACGTGGATCTGAAAAAGGAAATATCATGATGCGGTATTCCATTCGGGATACCGGAGATTATGAAAAGGTATTTTCATTCCTGTCTCTTGTATTGATCGGAATGGTAACGATGCTGGTTCTTATGGTAAATCGTTATGTATCATATCAGTTATTGTCTGAGGAAAGTCAGGATGTACAGTTTTCACTAATATCCGATGATGTCAGTCATATGGACGATTTTGAAAATCTGATACCGGGCGTTTCCTACTATGATGAGGTTTATGATACTATGGGTGAGTTTTTCATTGATCCTTCTCTTATCAATATGGACTATGCAGATGATTTGATATTTTCAGATGATGAAAAGGGTGTGTGGTGTGAGATTGTTGGTGTCAGTGAAAAACAATATAACCGAAAAATAGAGATGTCACAGGAGGTCAGCTATAATAAGTTTGTCCAATCTGGAGGAGTGATCATAATTGATAATTATAAGAATACAGAAGATTGTATTTTAAATGATATCCCGGATACACTAAAGTATGCGGGTCGTCAGGAGGAAGAAGGACCGGTATTTTCAGAGGGAGAAGTACCGGTTTTCGGAAGAAGCAGATTCTTAAACTGGAAGGATCAGAATGGAATCGCTATCATTGTTCCTGAAGAGCTGTTTAAAAAACAATTCGATTATACAAATGTACTTATTAATATAAATGTAAAGTCGGGTTATGAGTTAAAGGCAGCAGAGTTTCTGAATACACATGCACCTGTATATGAATATTCTTTCTTTGATACTTTGACAGATTACATCCGGGATCAGGATAATAAGAAAACGATTCAGGGTGGTACTTATGGAATTTTTGTAATCATTATGGTAATTAATTTCCTGGCAGTTTTATATATTCATGCACTGACATTCGTTCGACGCAGACACAACTTTGCCATCCTGAAGGCAATTGGCCGCACAGACAGCAGTATTATTTTGCCGATGCTTCTGACCAAGATTGGTCAGGGAATTGTTGTATCTATTGTAGCTGTCTTTATAGTGACACTTTTGTGCCGCTTATATTTGTCAGAAATAACAAAAAATATTGTGTTAGTTGATGGCTGGAAAAGCATAGCACTGGTGCTTGCATTTGTTCTGTTTATTCAGATAGTGGCAATTTTTATGGATGTTATTCAATTAAAAAGACAAAGAATCTTAAAGGATCTGAGAGAGGAATAAGGGAGGGTAATTATGATAAGAGCTGACACGATAACAATAGAATTGTTAGGTGTCAGCTCCTTTTTGTAAGATGTATTATTTTAATTCTTTTAATATTTCAAGTGTATATTCCCATGTTCTGCGGACACTTTCCACGTTCATGGATTCGTTGGTTGTGTGGATATCGTCCATATCCGGTCCGAAGGATACACAGTCAAGTCCCGGAAGTTTAGAAGCAAAAATTCCACATTCTACACCGGCATGGAGTGCCTGTATTACAGGTTCTTTTCCATACTGCTGTTTGAATATTTTTACCATCAGATCGCGAAGCGGAGAATCTTCCCGGTATTCCCATGCGGGATAATCTCCGGTTACTGTCAGTGTTCCGCCTGCAAGAGTGGCGAGAGATTTCAGGCTGTTAAGCAGGGCAGCTTTTTCACTTCCGATACTGCTTCGGACGGAGCTTTTAAAAGATACCATGCCATTTGTTGATGGATCGTCTGGTTTGATCGTTGACAGGATACCGAGGTTCAGGGAAGTCTGAACCAGCCCTGCGATATCTTTGCTCATTTTCCGGACACCATTTGGATAAGCCATTAAGACATCGATCACGGTATGGGTAGATGTATCTGTCATTGTGGCTGCCGGAAGATCAACAGGCTCTAAGGTGATACAGATATCCGGGTCTGTATGGGTGTATTCATGACGGATGATCTGATTCCATTTGGAGATGAGATCCTGAAGGCTTGAGTGCACAGAATTTGATGAAATATCTGCATGGTCTGGTGTGTTTATGTCAGACATATCGGTATCAGAAAAGATAACGACAGCTTCTGCATCGGTCGGAATGGCGTTATCCTTTAAGCCACCGGAGAGCGTGGATAATTTCATATCATAATCATTTGCAAGTGCGTTCAGAACACGCCCTAATACCTTGCTGGCATTTGCACTTTGCTTGTTGATCTCGACACCGGAATGACCGCCACAGGCATGTAAGACAGAGAGTTTATAAGCAGATGCTTTTGCATTCGTATTTTCCCATTTAACAGGAATCTGAACATCTGCGGTTGCGCCGCCTGCACAACTGACAAGAAGATAGCCTTCGTCTTCAGAATCAAGATTTAACATGATACGGGATGAGAGTGGCGAACAGTCAAGAGCCGCCGCACCGAGCATGCCGATCTCCTCATCAACCGTGAAGACTGCTTCCAGTGGTGGATGTGGGATATCGTGAGAGTCGAGTATTGCAAGTGCAAATGCGACAGCGATTCCATCATCACCGCCAAGGGTCGTGCCTTCTGCGCTGATAATGCCATTTTCCAATTTGAGTTTCAGACCGTCGGTATCCATATTGATCGGGCAGTCCTTTTCTTTCACAGCAACCATGTCCATATGTCCCTGTAGCATGACAGGGGCAGAAGCTTTATAGCCGGAGGTTCCCGGTTTGAAGATAATGACATTATTGGAAGCATCTTTGATATATTTCAGTTCGTGTGCTTCGGCAAATGCTGTCAGATAATTACTGATCGCATCGGTATGGCCGGAGCCATGTGGGATGGAGCAAATCTCTTCAAAATAATGGAATACATTTTGCGGTTCTATAGATGATAATATAGACATATGTGCCTCCTTGAAATAAGCTCATGATATAATGCTGAAAAATCACTTGCTTGCAAGAGATGATTTTTCGAATGCATTGAGTGATGAAATCACGATATAATGCTGAAAAATCACTTGCTTGCAAGGGATGATTTTTCGAATGCATTGAGTGAGCTATGCTTACACTATAATATAAAATAAAATGTGCATATCCAGTATAACACAAGATATGCACAGATAGTTGTTGTATTATTTTCCAAGGGCAGTTGTTCGTAAAAAAGATTCCTGATATTTTCTTGGAGTGACTCCAGTTGTCTTTCGAAATACTTCTGTAAAATAACTCTGGCTGGGAAATGCCAGAATTGAGGCAATTTCAGAAGGCGAGAAATCAGAATAAAGTAACATATTTTTCGCTGTTTCAATTTTTTTATCACGAATATAGTTGCTGATTGTCTGACCGGTTTCCTTTTTAAAAAGCCGGGATAGATAGGAGATATTTAATCCTGTCAGCTTAGCAAGTTGTTCTGCTGTGATATGGGTATGAAGATGATCATAGATATAATCCAGACAGACAGCAATATGGAGTGATGATATTTTGGATTTTCGAAGGTTTCGCATTCGTTTCGCATAATCCATACACATGGCAGGATGAAGTGCTGCAACTTCCTCTGGCGTTTTGCAACGGTCCGCTTTTTGGATATAGAAATCGCTCAGACTGTAGGCATTTGACAATTCCATACCACCTTCAATGCAGTAACGTGCAATAATTGCTGTTGTAATGACATAATGGTATTTTATGTTTTGAAGATAGTGGTCGGACAAGGTGCCTAATCCTTCTTTATCTAATAAGGATTCCTGACACAGCTGTTCAACCTTTGCTACATCTCCTTCTTTTATCGCTGCATAAAAGGAAACCTCCGGATTGTATGGAGCCCGCAGAAGATTATTTTCCCTTTGAACAAATTCTCGGTATACAAGTTCTTTTTTCAGTTGCATATTCTATCCCCGTTCGTATAAAACAGTCATAAGACTATATAGTAAATATGACAGATAAAACAATAAGACTATTAGTAAATTTGTATAAATTGTATCATAAAACATGACTATGGTCAATAAAACGATATAAAAGTAATATAAACGATATAAAGAAAACAGTAGTCTTCTTATACTATTTGCATAACGAAAATTTATACGGGAGGTATGTATTCATGAAAAATGCAAAAAAGATTATTGCTTTTTTAATGGCTCTTACACTTTTAGTAAGCACCATCCAGATGCCGGTTATGGCTGCAACAACAAAAAAAGCAACAATCAAGACGGTATCGATTGTAAAGCCTGAGACAAAAACGCTTGTTTTAAAAGCAAAGAAATCATACCAGTTGAAAACAAAAGTAACTGTAAATGGAAAAATCAGTAAGAAAGTAACCTACAAATCTTCAAATGAAAAGGTTGCTACCGTAAGTAAAAACGGTAAAATCAAGGCATTGAAAAAGGGAAAAACAACTATAACAGTAAGAAGCAAGGTAAATAAGAAGAAAAAGACAACCTTGAAAGTTATTGTTGGAACACCTGTTAAATCTGTAAAGCTCAATAAAAGCAAGGTGAAAACACAGGTTGGCAAGAAGGTAAAATTAAAAGCAACAGTTTCGCCTAAAAAATCCAGTGTAAAGGGTGTAAAGTTTACTTCAAGCAATAAGAAGGTTGCAACAGTAAGTAAAAAGGGTGTTGTTACCTGTAAAAAGGCTGGAAAAGTTACAATTACAGCTACGGCTAAAGATGGAAGTGCAAAGAAGGCAAAATGTACAATTACTATTAAAAAGAAGAAAACTGAGCCATCCAATAAACCGGGAACACCAAACAAGCCGGGAACGCCAAACAAGCCGGTAACACCAAACAAGCCGGTAACACCAAACAAGCCGGATGATAAAGACGACCAGGATAACAAGGGCGATGAAGACAACAAGCTTTCTTATGATGGATATAATCTGAAATGGGAAGATGACTTTGATGGTGATGCGTTAAATGAGGATGACTGGAATTATGAAGAGCATGCACCAGGATGGGTAAACAGTGAATTACAGGCATATGTAAAGTCTGATCAGAATGTATATGTAAAGGATGGAAAGCTGGTTATTCAGCCTGTCAAGACAAAGAATGAAGATGGTTCATATTCTATTACTTCAGGAAGAATCAATACACAGGGTAAGCATGATTTTACATATGGATTGTTTGAGGTAAGAGCTAAGGTTCCAAGTGGAAAAGGTTTCCTTCCGGCCTTCTGGATGATGCCAACAGATGAAAATCTGTATGGACAGTGGCCAAGATGTGGTGAGATTGATGCTATGGAAGTTATGGGGCAGGAAACAGATAAGGTTTATGGCACGATTCACTATGGAAGTCCACATGCGGAAAAGCAGGGAACATATACATTAGAGAATGGAAATTTTGCAGATGAATATCATACATTTTCATGTGACTGGCAGCCGGGTAAGATCACATGGTATGTAGATGGAATAAAATATCATGAGACAAGTGACTGGTTCACAGCCGTTGAGGGTGAAACAGAGGTTGCTTATCCTGCACCATTTGATCAGCCATTTTACATGATCTTAAATCTTGCAGTTGGTGGATCATGGGTTGGATATCCGGATGATGATGCAGATTATATCAATACTCAGAGTTATAGTATTGATTATGTAAAAGTATATCAGAAGGACAGCTATAATGAAGATGTAGAAAAACCTGTTAACGAAGTAATTATCCGTGATCCGGATGCAAATGGAAACTATGTAAACAATGGAGATTTTGCTAAGACAGAAGATCTCACAGATGACATAGACTGGAAATTCCTTACCACTTTAGAAGGAGAAGGAAATGCAGTTATTAAAAACAAGGCAATTGAAATACATACAGATAAAGCCGGAACAGTTGATTACAGTATTCAGCTTGTTCAGCCATCAATTCCTGCAGAAAAAGGCGGCGAATATACAGTAACATTTGATGCATGGGCAGATGAAGCACGTACTATGAAAGTAGATGTATCTGCACCAGATCGTTCCTACAAGCGTTATCTGAATGATACGGTTGTTGACCTTACAACAGAGAAGCAGACCTATACTTATACATACACCATGACGGATAAGCCGGATGCAAATGCACGTCTGGAGTTCAATTTCGGTGCTACAGATTCAACAGCTACTGTATACATTACAAATGTATCAATTAAAAAGACAGCACAGAAGGAAATTGATAATAGTAAAAAACCTTTATCAGATGGTAACTATATTTACAATGGTGGTTTTCAGGAAGGTAAGAATCGTCTCGGTGACTGGACTGTGACAAATAACTGCCAGGCAGTAGTTAGCGTAACAGGATTGGCAGATGGCCGTCGTCTTATGGTAAAGGCTGATACAAAGAATAAAGCGGATGTAATCCTTTCACAGGATGGTCTTCCACTTAACGTTGAGACAGAATATGCATTGAGCTTTGACGCACAGGCAGATACAGATATGCAGCTTGATGTAGTTATTGCAGGTGAAACATTTACTGCAGATGTAACAACAGACAAACAGACATTTAACTATGTATTTAAAACACCGGAAGAGTTAACTGATGCATTTAAGACGATAACATATTTCCTTGGAAATAAGGGAACGATCTATTTGGACAATGTTCGCGTTGTTGAAAATACACTGATTAAGAACGGAAGTTTTAAGGCAGGTTTCTCCGGTTACGAAGTATATGCAGAAGGCAGCACAGATGTATCTTATGTAGTCGACAGTCAGACAGAAGATTGTGCAGCAGATTTTACGATCAAGGATACAGGTGCTCAGGACTGGATGATCCAGTTAAAGCAGAACAATATTAGTCTTGAAGAAGGTCAGTGGTACAGACTATCATTAAAGGCAAAATCAGATATGAACCGTAAGCTTATGGTTGCACTTCAGAGAGATGGTTCATCTGATGATGACTGGACACCATATTCAGGATCAAAGACAGTTGATCTTACAGATGAATATCAGTCTATTGTTGTTGAGTTCAAGATGAAGAACAAGAGTGATCCTAGAACAATTTTAAGTATTTCTATGGGTGCTGTAGGCGGTGTTCAGATCAAACAGCAGCATAGAATCTGTATTGATGATATTATTCTTGAGAAAATTGATGCTCCAAAGGTTGATGAGACGGAGTCAGATGTGAATCTGATCAAGAACGCAGATTTCTCAGAGGGAGACAATGGACTTTCAAACTGGGAAGGTGGTATTATGGGTGATGCTGTTGGAACACAGACAGTTGATAAGGGTGTTATCACTTATGAATTATCAGATGTTGGAACTGCTGACTGGAATGTACAGTTGAAGCAGACGGGACTGGCATTGGAAAATGGAAAGACCTATGAAGCAAGTATTACTTTAAAGTCAACCGAAGCAAGAACGGTATTATTGAATTTCATGAGCAACACTTATAAATGGTATGGTGGAGAAACAATTGTTCTTCCAAAGAATGAAGAGGTTGTAAAAACCATTACATTCACAATGAATGAAGAGACAGATACTGATGCTGGATTCTTCCTCTCTATGGGTAAGATTGCGGATGTTGATACCCCTGCATCTACAATCACAGTATCAAATATCTCTTTAAAAAAGCTTGCTGAATAATTCACAAGCATATAAACACATAAGTATTTACACAAGACAGGCATCGGTATTGTTACCGGTGCCTGTTTCGATTATGTAGATAAGTTATCAGGATGTTATTATTGTTTGTTAAAGCTGTAAACTTCGGCAATCTCGCTGATGGAGACATAGGCTTTATCGTCAAGTTCATGGACAATATTCTTCATCTTTCCAATCTGGAAACGGTTTACAACAATGTAGATCATGGTCTTTTCCTGATCCGAATAGAAGCCTTTTGCATCGATCATCGTTATACCGCAGGAAAATGTATCCGAGAGTTCCTGACAGATTTCCTGTGGCTTCGTTGTAATGATATAGGCGGCTTTGGAACGGTCAATACCTTCTACGATAAAGTCGATAGTCTTAAGTGCAGCCATATATGTAACGATGGAATAGAGAGGCAGGATCCAACTGTTCAGGATAATGCCACAGATGATATAAAGCATTACATTATATGCCATAACAAAGGTTCCGACGGTGATGCCAAGGCGTTTGGCAAATATGATTGCAAGTGTCTCGATACCATCCATTGCACCGCCAAAACGGATCGCAAGTCCGCTTCCCGCACCGGAGATCAGACCGCCAAAGAGTGCGCACAGAAGCAGATCGGAGCCTGCAAGCGGAGATACAAATCGGACATCGACAGGAAGGACATCTGTAATCAACCATGCACCCAGAGAGTAGATCGCAACTACATAGATCGCATAGATGGTGAAGGTAGATCCCTGCTTTTTCCAGCCATATAAGAATAGTGGAATATTTAAAATAATAAGGAAAACAGAAAGTGACAGGTGTTCCGGAGTGATCTGACTTAGTAGCATGGAAGTACCGGATATGCCACTGTCATAGAGATTAACAGGACTTAAAAATATCGTAATACCGAAGGCATTGATAAGCCCGGCAATGGTCAGCCCGAGGATATTTTTCCAGTGTAGGGAACGAAAGATGGTTTTTAGTTTATTCATATAAAAGCCTCCTGTTCTGTCATATACATTTTTTACTATGGTCAAATATTACACGAGAAAACTATTGATTACAAGAGAATCGTGTTTAATTTAATTAAATCTTTACTGGAAATTTATTGTTTTCTTGCATTCGTATTTGTCAGAGAGTAAGATAGAGTCATATATTATGTGATATTAGAGGAAATAGAATAACATGAAAAATGTTTCGGAAATTATAGAGCAGGGAAATAAGAATGCAGAGCTTCCGGCGTGGTTAAATATGCGGCATGCATGGAGTGCCAGTGATGCAAAGCGGGATGAAGGACTGGCATATCCGGATAATGTAATTCAGATCAAGAATTTGGACTATAAAAAAGAGCCGGATCATCAGAAGTGGTGTGAGGCAGTTGAATTATTAGCTTCACAGAGAACTATAGGGGAAAAGACATCGGAAAAGTATAGTCGGATTTTCTATTATAATGAACCGGACGATGCTTCGAATCTTGATTCTGAACGTTATGCATCAAACAGTTTATTTGATATATATTATCCGGCTGAGCCGGATGCGCAGACAACATATCCGGTGATCGTCAGCGTTCATGGCGGGGGATGGTTCTATGGAGATAAAGAGCTGTATAGTTATTATTGCTGCCATCTGGCATCAAAGGGATTTGCGGTTGTAAATTTTAATTACCGGCTGGCACCTCAGAACAAATATCCGGCAGCGATTGAGGATGTGGCATACATTATCCATTATATTCACGAGAATGCAGAGATGCTTCATCTGGATACGGAAAAGTTTTATATGCTGGGGGATTCAGCAGGAGCGCAGCTTACGGCAAATTACTGTATTATTGCCGGGAATGCAGCGTATCGGAGCAAGCTGGATTTCTTTACATATGACAGACTTCCAAAGGCTGTGTGCCTGAACTGCGGAGCATATGAGATGGACAAGCGGGAGGATAATATTTCTGACTGGTATATGAAGAAGGAAGATGGAAGTTATGCAGTATCTGAAGAGCAGAGAAAGTTGTTCCTTTCACAGCTTGAGTATCTGACGAAAGATTTTCCACCGGCATATCTGATGTACAGTGTAAATGATGATCTGAGATTTCAGACCATTCATCTGGATGAACGAATGGAGAAGCTGGGTATCCGGCATGTGATCCGGTCATTTGGAGAGAAACATCCGGACAGCGGACATGTATTTCACATTAATCTGAAAAACCCGGAAGGCGTACAGTGCAATGAGGAAGAATGTGCATGGTTCCGTCAGTATGAATAAGTACATGGCGGTTCATATAGAAAGTATATGTATTTGTAAGACTTGAAAAAATATGAAATGAAATTTGGAGTACAAGAAAATGGCAGAAGGTTGTAATCATAATTGTAGTAGTTGTGGAGAGAGCTGTTCATCAAGAACTGCTCCTCAGAGTTTACTTGAAACACCACATGAAGGAACAAAGATCAAACATATCATAGCAGTTATCAGTGGAAAAGGCGGTGTTGGAAAATCATCCGTAACGACATCCCTTGCAGTTACCTTGAATCGTCTTGGTTATAAAACGGCGGTTCTGGATGCAGATATTACCGGACCTTCGATTCCGACAGCATTTGGAATAAATGAAGAACCGGAGAGAGGCGATGATTTCCTGTATGCGGTTGAAACAAAGACCGGAATCAAGATGATGTCGATCAATCTGTTGATCGAAGATCAGACGGCACCGGTTATCTGGCGTGGTCCGATCATCGCGGGAGCAGTAAAACAGTTTTATACAGATGTTGTCTGGGGAGATATTGATTATATGCTGGTTGATTGTCCGCCCGGAACCGGAGATGTACCGCTTACGGTATTCCAGTCTCTGCCGGTTGATGGCGCAGTTATTGTTACAACACCTCAGGATCTGGTGTCTCTTATTGTGGAGAAGGCAGTCCGTATGGCAGACGATATGGGAATCCGTATCTTAGGTCTGGTTGAGAATATGTCATATTTCAAATGCCCGGATTGCGGCAAAGAACACAGCATCTTTGGTGAGAGTAAAGTAGAGGAGATACAGGATCGTTTCGGTATCGAGACGGTCGTAAAGCTTCCAATCGACCCTGCACTTGCCGGGCTGATGGATGAAGGTAAGATCGAGGATATGCCGGAATCAAAGCTAAAGGAATTCGCACAGACGATCGTGGGAAAGATAGGATGAAACTTAGAAAATTACTGGAAAGCTGCCACCTGTGTCCGAGAAAATGCGGGGTGAACCGCATAAACGGACAGACAGGGGCATGTAATGAAACATTATCAATATCAGCCGCAAGGGCGGCATTGCATATGTGGGAGGAGCCTTGCATTTCCGGAGAGAATGGATCGGGCGCGGTATTCTTTTCCGGGTGTTCACTTGGATGTGCATATTGCCAAAACCATGATATATCCGGGGGCTTGAATGGAAAAGAGATCACGATAAAGCGCTTATCGGAAATCTTCTTTGAGTTAAAAGAGCAGGGAGCCAATAATATCAATCTGGTAACGCCAGATCATTTTATTCCTCAGATCATAGAGGCAATCGATATGGCAAAGGAGCAGGGGTTCAATCTTCCGTTTGTCTATAATTGCAGTGGATATGAGGAGATCGACGCCCTGAAGCTGTTAGATGGATACATTGACATTTACCTGCCCGATTTTAAATATATGTCGGCAGAACTGGCGGCGAGATACAGTCACGCACCGGATTATCCGGAGGTGGCGAAAACGGCACTGGCGGAGATGGTACGGCAGGTTGGAGGAGATCAGACGACATTTGACGAGGATGGCATCATGAAGCGTGGTGTTATTGTCCGTCATCTGGAGCTTCCGGGATGTATCGAGGATTCCAAGGCTGTCATTCGTTACTTATATAAAACATATGGAAATAATATTTACATCAGTATTATGAACCAGTATACGCCGATGGAGGGTATCGGTAAGAAATTCCCGGAACTGAACCGCAAACTGACGGAACGGGAGTATGATGAACTGGTTGATTATGCGATTTCGATCGGTGTAGAAAATGGTTTCATCCAGGAAGGGGAAACGGCATCAGAAAGTTTTATACCTCCATTTACAAATGAAGGGGTATAATGCAGAAATGTCCGGTATATCAATTGTAACAGATCAGATGAAAATATCTGGTTTAAAATAAAAAAGGAAAGGAAGATGGGAGTATGAAAAACATCTTAAAGCAGGCGGCAATGAGTATTTTACTTGTTGCGCTGGTGTGTTCTTTCTGTATAACACCTGCAATGGCAGCGACAGAGTTTATCGGAGAGACAAAAGAAAACAGTGCAGTTGTTTCAGATGAAAGTGCAGAACTTGCTGCAAGTTCAGGCTGGGTAAAGAAGAGTTCCGGCCGTTTTGAATATTACAGCAAGGCAGGCAAGGTAACGAAGAAACTGGTGAAGAAGAATGGGTTCTTCCGTTATTATCTGAAAAAGAATGGCAAATGGAAAGCGCAGAAAAAGGTATGGGTGACAATCTCACATAACCAGTATTATGCGAATGCAAAAGGCAAGGTCACCACGATCTACTATGGTGCCAGCAAAAAGGCAAAGCGGTATTCCGGTGGTAAATGGAAATATGTGAAGAATGATACTTTGCGTCTGGCAAATGGGAACGTGTATTATTTCAGTGCAAATGGTATCCGTCAGACGAAGCATAGCTGGTATAAGATCAATGATAATCGTCATGTTCTGGTCGGCGAAAAGGGTTCCGATACCGTAGATTATCTGTTGAAGAAGGATCACGGTGCATGGAAATGTTATGTCAGCACAAAGAAAGGCTGGGATAAGTTCAGAAGCAAGTGGGCACAGGCATATGGCAAGATCTATTACTTTGATGCAACCGGAAAGGCATCCAGAATCTACTATGTGGAGTCCATGAAATGCTATGAATACAAAAATGGCAAATATGTAATGTGGAGAAATACAACAAAATACATTGGTAAATATCTGTTGTATTTTGGTTCCGATGGTGTACGTGTTACCAAATCCGGTTGGTATAGGATATCATCAGATAAAGAGATCTATGTAAATTCACAGGGAGTTGTTACGGATTCCAGAACACCTGTAAAAGAAACAACCGGACATTCTGCAACCGGCTGGTATACGATCAAGCTTAGTAATGGCAGTACAAAGCAGGTATATGGATATTTTGATTATGATGCAGAAAATGCGATCATCCGTCAGTTAAATGCTTACAGAAAGGCAAATGGTCTTAATGAATTGACAAGATCACAGAGCTTGATGAATTCTGCAAGAGTACGAGCATATGAGTGCTCTTATTCCTTCTCACATACAAGACCGGATGGTACTCAGTGTTTTACTGCTTCATCAGAAATGAATGGCGAAAATATTGCAGCCGGCTATCCTTCTGCAGATGCAGCAATGACAGCCTGGAAAAATTCACCGGGACATGATGCAAATATGAAATTGCCACTATTCAGTAAAATTGGTGTTGGTGTATTTGTAGCAGTATCCAGTGATAATTGTGGATATAAATATTACTACGTTCAGAACTTTGGTATTTAGAAACAGATTGTATATTTTATTCATAAAGTAAAAGGTACTTCAGAATGTTTAACATAATTGTATGACATCCTGAGGTACCTTTATTTTTATAAGCCTGCTTTTATAAGGTCGTTTTCATCGGAAAAAGTAATGCAGTTATATAAGAATAATACCTGATCGTAGTCTTCGACATTTACCAGATTGCTGATCGATTGATTCGTGTACCGCAGGTCGATCATGGTCACGGTATCGTAGTTATTGATCAGAAACTGTATCATTGAATTCGCATAGCTGTCCTTGATCACAAGAATGGAACGGTTTTCAGAATCCGAAATATTTGAATCATTTGCCGCATCGGATGCTTTGTTACGGCTGATCGTTGCAACTGCAACATTCTGTCCGGTATAAGATGCGTATTTGTCTTTGACGTCCAGATAGTCACGGAAGAAAATGGAGTCATAGGAAGCTTCTTTATCAAGTCCATTCGAGGTTGTCATGGATGGTGTTGCACTATTATCTGCCAGAGTGTAGAAATCAATCTCATCTTTTGTAACAGATTGATCTAAGGTCTTTGAGAACAGGGTTCCCTGAAATTCTGTGCTGGCGGTTTCCTTTGTAAAATCCTTCAATTCATAAGGAGTATATCCAAGTTCTGCTCCGGCAGACTGATATGCATAGTAAGCACCAAGGGATGTCCAGTGGTGGTCAGTACGATAATAGATATACTCGCTATCATGTTCCTTTAAGGCATTATATATATTGATCGGTGTCACACTGGATAGTTCGTTATAACAGGATTCGATCATGTCTTTTTCATCAACTGATACATTCTTAACAGCCGAAGGCAGCAGGGAATTTCCATAGACACCGACAGAGGTCGGACACAGCATGAAGTAGGTTGGAACCTCCGGATGCTTTGAAGCGAAGCTGTTAATGACAGCAAGATTTGTATGGATCTTATCAGCATCATATGCCGCACCGATATCGTCATAATCTGAAAGTACCTGCATCATCCGATCGTCTTTTGTATATACTGTTGAAATCTCTGTTTTGCCCATCAACCGTTCAGAATCATTCATGGCTGAGATCCACTGTTCCCTGCCATAGAACCGGTCAGAGAACCAGGAATCAAAACCGTTCATAAATGTCTCGTCCTTGATGGAGGAAAGACTGACGGTTGGAAATTCCGACAGATAACGATTTTCATTTTCGGAAAAAGGCGCTTTCTCTTTTGGCAGCTTAACCAGTGTCAAAATGGGAAGAGCGATGATGATACATGCAAATATGATAATTCCGATTTTTTTATGCATAAGGGCTCACCTCTAAAAATTAAAGTACAAAAATGGGTTATAGCTTGCATTGACAAGGTAGGCGGTGGAAAGCAGCATCAGAATCGCCATCAAAATGACGCTTCCGTAATTGCCGACAGCCGGAACTTTGTCTGCGAGCTTAACAGCCAGCTTCTTTGGCAGATCCGTAGAACCGATGATCGCAATGATGAATAACAATCCGAAGTTCACAAGGATATATATGGTATAACTGTCATAGAAGTTACTGTCAAAGCGGAACATCCGTCCCATATAGGAGAATGCCTGTGCGATCGTTGATGTATCAAAGAGTACCCATCCAAGCATGACGAGAACGATCGCATAAATACGTTTTATAATAGAAGGAATCTTTGTAAAGATATCCTGTTTTCCTGCTTTTGTCAGTGCGGTTGTAACCAGCTTTTCTATAATGATCAGAACACCGTACAGAGAACCCCACAGAATGAAGTTCCAGCTTGCACCATGCCAGACACCGGTTAAGAACCAGACAACTGCAGTGTTGAATATCGTACGGGCAAGTCCCTTGCGGCTTCCTCCGAGAGGAAAATAGACATAGCTCTTGAACCAGCCGGAGAGTGTCATATGCCATCTGCGCCAGAACTCACTGATACTCTTGGACATATACGGATAATTGAAGTTTTCCGGGAAATGGAAACCGAGCATCTTACCCAGACCGATCGCCATATCAGAATACCCGGAAAAATCAAAATAGATCTGTAAGGTATAAGCGGCAATACCAAGCCATGCGGTTGCAACCGGAAGCTCGGATAAGTCCATAGCTTTGACATTTGTCCAGACAACACCGATATTATTTGCGATCAGAACCTTCTTGCCAAGACCGACCGCGAAGCGGAGAATACCATCCCAGATCAGGTCGATGTTGATCACACGTTCATTCAGCTCGGCAGCCACATCTTCATAACGAACGATCGGACCTGCTACGATCTGTGGGAATAGCGTGACAAAGGCTGCAAAGGTGATCGGATTCTTCTGAACAGAGATGTTCTTCCGGTACAGGTCGATCGTATATGACATGGACTGGAAGGTAAAGAAGCTGATACCGATCGGAAGCAGAGAGGTCGGTGAACCATAGTGCGTTCCGAATATGTTATTAATATTTTCTATGATGAAATTGCTATATTTGAAAAAGCCAAGCAAGGACAGATTCATGACCATCGATATGACCAGTGCAAACTTTCGAAGTGCCTGACGGTCGCCTGCCTTATAAATGACCAGACCTGCAAAATAATCGATCATTGTTGATGCGATCAGTACAAATACATAGATTGGTTCGCCCCATGCGTAGAAGAACAGTCCGCTGATCAGGATGAACAGGTTCCGTAACTGCTTCGGGACAATATAATAGATAACCAGTGTAACCGGTAAAAATATATATAAAAATGTCAAACTGGAAAAGACCATGTGATACCCCAACTAACTTCATTATTATGTCGACTTCTGTCGCCGTAACAATTATAAAGTTAACGTATGGTAGTGTCAATCAGATTAAATATTAAATATTTGTGAGAAACCGGCTAAGAAACGGGAAAATATATAGATTGTGTGCATAGTTACAATATCGGCAGGCATATACAGATATACAGCAGTATTAAGACTACAAATATAGGATTTTAAGGAGATGAGAAAAAATCAGCCCATGTGAAACCATGTGACTATATAAAAGAACTGCCTTACTTAGACTCGCTGTGGTTTCTATGATCTGCATATACGTGATTCGCAAATGTTCCTGTGCCAACTCGCCTTTCAGGCTCAGACAGGCACCCACATTTGCTCGTATATGCATCTCATTACGAAATCCTCACTAATGTCTTAGTAAGGCAGTTCTTTTATATAGATTGTATAGTTTCACATGGGTGTCCTTCTATCGGATAGCGTCCTTCATGCTTGCGACATAGTCTTTGATATAAGGCACGCAGTCCCTGCCATATTTGGCGCAGAGCTTGACAATGGCAGAGCCGACGATCACACCGTCAGCATGAGCAGCCATTTCCTTTGCCTGCTCCGGTGTGGAGATTCCGAAGCCGATCGCACACGGAGTATCCGTTACGGCTTTGACCAGCTTGGTCATAGCACCGATATCGGTCGTGATCTTGCTTCTTGTTCCGGTAACACCGAGAGAAGAAACACAGTAGATAAATCCATTTGCTTCTTTTGCGATCATGCTGATCCGGTCATGGGAGGTTGGTGCGATCATGGATACCAGATCCAGATCATACTTCTTACAGATGCCGTCGAACTCATCCTTTTCTTCGTAAGGGATATCCGGCAGAATCAGTCCGTCAATGCCGATCTCCTTACAAATGCCGATAAATTTTTCAGAGCCGTAAGAGAAGACAACATTTGCATAAGTCATAAATACCATAGGGATGGTAACTGTCTTACGGAGCTTTCTTACAAGGTCAAATACATCATTTGTCGTAACATGGTTTGCGAGTGCGCGGATATTTGCACCCTGGATAACAGGGCCTTCTGCGGTTGGATCTGAGAATGGGATACCAAGTTCGATCAGGTCTGCACCTGCTTCTACCATGGCATATACGATCTGTTCTGTTGTTTCAAGATCAGGGTCACCACATGTAACAAATGGGATGAACGCCTTTCCGTTTTTGAATGCATTTTTAATATTACTCATAGAGATCCTCCCCTCTGTATCTGGCGATGGCGGCAACGTCTTTATCGCCTCGTCCTGAAATGTTAATAACCATGATCTGGTCTTTGTCCATCTGTGGTGCAAGCTTCATTGCATAGGCAACTGCATGAGCACTCTCGATCGCAGGGATAACACCCTCGATCTTGGACAGATATTCAAATGCATCAACAGCTTCATCATCTGTAACAGCGACATATTCTGCTCTGCCGATGTCATGCAGGTATGCATGTTCCGGTCCGATTCCCGGATAGTCAAGACCTGCGGAAATAGAATAAACCGGTGCGATCTGTCCGAATTCATCCTGACAGAAGTAGGACTTCATACCATGGAAGATACCAAGTCTTCCGGTATTGATCGTTGCAGCTGTCTCAAATGTATCAATTCCACGTCCGGCCGCTTCACATCCGATCAGGCGAACGCTCTTATCCGGAATAAAGTTATAGAATGCGCCGATCGCATTGGAACCGCCGCCGACACAGGCGAGAACGGCATCCGGCAGTCTGCCTTCCTTCTCCATAAGCTGTTCCTTGATCTCCTTGCTGATAACAGCCTGAAAATCGCGAACCATTTCAGGGAAAGGATAAGGTCCCATAACAGAACCCAGAACATAATGGGTATCATCGATTCTGGAAGTCCATTCACGGAAGGTTTCGGAAACGGCATCCTTTAATGTACCGGTACCGGTTTCTACCGGGTGAACCTTTGCTCCTAATAATTTCATACGATAGACATTTAAAGCCTGACGGATGGTGTCTTCCTTGCCCATGAAGATCTCACATTCCATACCCATCATGGCAGCAACTGTAGCAGTTGCAACACCGTGCTGACCGGCTCCTGTCTCGGCGATAACTCTTGTCTTACCCATTCGTTTTGCAAGGAGCATCTGACCGATAACATTGTTGATCTTATGTGCTCCGGTGTGATTCAAGTCCTCACGCTTCAGGTAGATCTTTGCACCGCCGAGATCCTCTGTCATTCTCTTGGCATAGTACAGACGGCTAGGTCTGCCGGCGTATTCATTTAACATTTCTGTCAGCTCCCGGTTGAATTCCGGGTCATCTTTGTATTTCTTATATGATTCTTCAAGCTCAAGCATGGCGTTCATCAGTGTTTCCGGTATGTACTGTCCGCCATGGATTCCAAAACGTCCTTTTGACATATATGTTTCCTCCTGTATGTGTTGTTTCTATATTATAAAATATCATTAATGCTTTCAAATAAAGTTCGTTGTTCCTGCAGAAACAGGATCCGGTTCTATCCTATAGTTTCACCCCGTAACCATGCAAATGCGGCTTTCTTATCAGGGCTTCGCATAAAGGTTTCTCCGATCAATACTGCATCTGTGCCATTTCCCTTTAAACGGTCGATGTCCTCCGGTGTGCGGATGCCGCTTTCGGATACATAGACGACCGGTTTACCATTTATCGAATCCGGGATCAATGTCCGAAGTCTTACACTGTTCATGATGTCAACGGTAAAGGTCTTCAGATCGCGGTTATTTACACCGATAATGTCTGCGCCGATCGCGATCGCACGTCTGACTTCTTTTTCGTCATGTGTTTCTACCAGAACGGACAGCCCGAGGCTTGTTGCAAGCTCGTAATAGCTTTTGAGCTGCTCGTCGGTAAGGATCGCACAGATCAGAAGGATCGCAGAGGCACCGATCACCTTTGCTTCATAGATCATATAAGGATCGACGGTGAAATCCTTCCGCAGGATCGGAGTGGATACTGATTCATGGATCGCTGTCAGGTATTCGTTGCTTCCCTGAAAATAAAATGGTTCGGTCAGCACGGATATGGCGGATGCACCGGCGGCTTCATATTCTTTCGCAATCTCGATATATGGGAAATCCGGTGCAATCAGTCCTTTGGAAGGGGAAGCCTTTTTTACTTCGCAGATAAAGGAGATTCCCGGCTTTGCCAGATTGTCACGGAAAGGAAAAACGGTATAAGGTTTTGTTCCGTTCTCTGTTTCCTTTTCTACGATCGCAAGAGCTTTTGCCTTCATTTCTTCAAATGGAATCTGTTCTTTGCATCCGGTAACCCGTTCTTTTGTTTTTGCTGCTATTTCATCTAAGATCATATATATTCCTCCATAGCGGCCCGGAGATTGAAGATTTCGAGCCGGTTATGTGTTTTGCATTTACCAATAATTATGCGTTTGTTGCTGCGATAAAGTCTTCCAGCTTCTTCAGACCGCTGCCATTTGCCAGAATATCGGCTGCAAGGGCGAAGCCTTCTTCAAGTGAGATCCGGTTTGTGATATGCAAAGCTGCACCGGCATTTAAGATAACGGCTGTACGTTTGCCATCTGTGATCTTGCCGGATAAGATATCCTTTGTGATCTGTGCATTTTCTTCCGGTGTGCCACCGACCAGCTCAGACTTGTCACAGAGGGTGAAGCCGTATGCGGTTGGGTCTAAGGTATAGGTGTTAAATGTGCCATCGTTGAATTCACATACAGTTGTTGTTGTAACCGCTGAAATCTCATCCAGACCGTCATTTCCATGAACGACCATACCACGTTTTACACCGAGGTTGCTGAGTACTTTTGCAAGCGGATCAACGAGGGAGGCATCATAGACACCAAGTAACTGTAGATTTGCTTTTGCCGGATTTGCAAGAGGTCCTAAGATGTTGAATACAGTAGGAATCTTGATCTCTTTTCTTGGAGCACCGACAAATCTCATGGCTGTGTGATATTTCTGTGCAAATAAGAAGCAGGTACCAAGATCCTTCAGACAGGCTTCGCTGACTTTACAGTCTGCTGCGATGTTGACGCCAAGGGCTTCCAGGCAGTCGGCTGTTCCGCATTTGCTGGATGCTGCACGGTTGCCATGCTTTGCCACCTTACCACCGCCTGCGGCTGTTACTAATGAGGAAACAGTTGAGATGTTAAAGGTTCCTGCGCAGTCTCCACCGGTTCCTACGATGTCGATCTCCTCATCGACATCCGGTGTAAATTCACCACAGTGTTTTCTCATGATCTCAGCAAATGCTGTGATCTCATCGATCGTTTCACCTTTAATATGAAGTGCTGTTAAGAAGCTTCCAATCTGTGCCTGTGTTGCTTCTCCACTCATAATTTCATCCATAACGGCCGCAGCCATTTCTTTATCTAAATTTTCGCCTTTAACTATTTTAGCAATTGCTTCTGTAATCATATTGAAATTCTCCTTGATATTATCTTTTAATAAGACATTTGCAGGTTCTGTATAGAATTGTTATGATTAAACATTTTGACTTACCAAGACAGGGACATTTGAGTCCGCCGGTACTTGATGGTGCATTAGCAGCATCTTAGTACCGCTGCAGGGGTAACTGAGACCTTAGCGAGGCTTAAGCCGAGGTTAGTTCGAAGTTACACAGAGTGGAAACGAGCGGAAGCGTTCCCTGGTTGGTAATGGCAAAAATGTTTAATCTAAGTAGTGTATTGCAACCTGCAAATGTCAGGTTATGCCTCTAAAAAGTTTCGTAAGATGATTGTTCCTTTTGGTGTCAGAATCGATTCCGGATGGAACTGGACACCATATATTTCATAATCCTTGTGTTTGACTGCCATGATCTCATCATCGTCGGTTCGGGCAATAACGGTAAGAACATCCGGGAAGTTTTCTTCGGAAGCGGCAAGAGAATGATATCTGGCAACCTCGATCCGTTTCTGAAGTCCCTTGAACAGTTTGCAGTTGATGTCGACATTTGCAACGGACATTTTGCCATGCATCAGCTTTTTGGCGTATGTGATCGTTGCACCGTAGGTTTCACAGATTGCCTGATGTCCGAGACAGACACCAAGGATCGGAACCTTGCCGGCAAAATAGGAGATGGCTTCTTCACAGATACCTGCATCGGAAGGCCTTCCGGGACCCGGTGAAATGATGATCTTATCCGGATTCATTGCTTCAATCTCCTGACAGGTATATTCGTCATTTCGTATCACCTTGATGTCAGGATTGATCTTTCCTACAAGCTGATACAGATTGTAGGAAAAGCTGTCATAATTATCGATCAGTAATATCATGCTTCGTCACCTCGTATTTTCTGAGAATTAATCAATGCGTCCGTTACGGCTTTTGCTTTGTTGATGCATTCCTGGAATTCATTTGCCGGTACACTGTCGGCTACAATGCCGGCACCGGAACGGACAAATACTTTATTTCCTTTGCGGTATGCGATTCGGATCGCGATGCAGGTATCCAGATTTCCTGAGAAATCGATATAACCGATCGCGCCGCCGTAAATACCTCGTTTGTTATTTTCAAGCTCGTTGATGATCTCACATGCCCGGATCTTCGGTGCACCGGATAAGGTTCCGGCCGGAAGAACCGCATCGACAGCGGAGATCGCATCCAGATCCTCACGGAGTGTTCCGCGTACGGTAGAGCCGATATGCATAACGTGTGAATAACGCTGGATGGACATATATCGTTCGACTTCGACCGTTCCAAACTGACTGACCTTTCCGAGATCATTTCTTCCGAGATCCACTAACATATTGTGTTCTGCAAGTTCCTTTTCATCTGCCATCAGGCTCTTTTCCAGTTCCAGATCTTCGACCTTTGTTTTTCCCCTTGGTCTTGTGCCTGCCAGAGGAAATGTGTGGAGAACGCCATCCTCTACCTTGACCAGAGTTTCAGGGGAAGCCCCGGCAACCTCGATCGTGTCACCGTCAAAGTAGAACATGTAAGGAGATGGGTTTGTGCTTCGGAGCAGCCGGTAGGTATCGAACAGGCTTCCTTCCATTTCGGCTTCCAGTCGGTTGGAAAGCACGACCTGGAAAATATCTCCTTCATATATATAGTGCTTTGCCTTTTCTACCATCCGGCAGTAGGCTTCTTTGTCAAATAATGGTTTGAATTCTGTCTTAAGAACAGGAGCAGGAATATCGGCTTCTGCGCCATGGAGAATGAGTTCTTTCATTTCTTTGATATCCTGTAAGGCTTTCTGATATCCTTCTTCGATATTTGCTGTGCCGGCATTTGCGATCAGGATCAGCTTGGATCTTACATTGTCAAATGCGATCACCTTGTCAAATAACATCAGGTCGACATCCTGAAATCCTTCCTCGTCCTTTGCATCAAGCACCAGCTTCTTTTCACTGTATTTCAGATAGTCATAAGAGAAATATCCAACCAGTCCGCCGGTGAAAGTAGGGAAGCCTTCGATCTTAGGGCTCTTATAATCTTTTAAAACCTCACGGATGAAGATTTCCGGATGGATGCCGGAGGTCTCTTTGATGACTGCTCCGTTCTCATCCTTTAATGTCAGGGTTCCGTTCATACAGATGATATCCAGTTTTGGACTGTATCCAAGGAAAGTGTATCTTCCCCAGAGCTCTTGATTCTCCACGCTTTCCAGAATGTAGCAATGCTCATTTTCCGCTTTTAGTTTCTTTAGCAGATTGATCGGAGTGATGATATCGGAGAGCATCTCATAACAGACCGGAACCATGTGGTATCCCTGTTCGGCGTATTCTTTTGCTTCGCTAAGTGTTGGTCGTATCATATGTTTCACCTCGTTCATAAATAATAGTTTAATAAGTTGTTTGAAATTGTTGATGTATGGTGAGGTGCGCTTTGCCTAAGTTGCTTTTTATAAAAAGAAAAAGCACCATCAGAAGATTGCATAAAAAAATCTCATCCAAAAGCAAAACGCTTATAGGACAAGATACAAATACAACACTCCTGCGGTGCCACCTATATTCATCAAAATCTGATGCACTCAACCATATACTAACATATATGTACTTTCTATAACGGGAAGTCTCCGTCGCCCCTACTAGATTCGCTCGTTCGGTTTGCCCTCGCAAGTCCATTCACTTAAGAAATCATCACTGCAATCTCACCACCTGCAGTTCTCTGGACATGTTGTTCATAAGCTACTCTTCTTGCTCATTGGTTTGTTTTATTGTATTCATATTGCACCGGTATGATATATTTGTCAAGAACTAATTTTATAATTGTTCAAAAAAAGGTACAATTATTTCGATGGAAAACCTTGTTTATTCGTTAAAAATCACTATAATAAAAGTAAGATGACTCGCTATGCGCAAGTATAGCTTTTAATACTGAAAATATACGGAACGTGTATGTAATGCATGATATATGATTCGTATAAATAATCAATGGAGGACTATAATCGTGGAAGAACGTAAAAATTTTGGTTTCGGTGTATTGATCGATATTTTGAAGAAAAATCCAAAAACAATTGTTTTGACTGAAGGTACTGATCCCCGTATTCTGGAAGCATCTTCAAGACTTCTTGCAAGTAACTTCCTGCATCCGATTCTTGTAGGAGATCCTGATAAGATTTATGAAGTTGCAGAGGAAAGCGGTTTTAATATAAGAGGTTCCGAGATCATTAATCCAAGGAATTTTGATCGTATGGATGAGATGGTTGAGATGTTCTGTGAACTCAGAAAGAGCAAGGGTGTGACACCGGAGCAGGCAAGAGAGATCCTGTATCAAAACAACTACTTTGGTACGATGCTTGTTAAGATGGGAATTGCAGATTCGCTTCTCGGTGGTGCTACATATTCAACTGCAGATACAGTAAGACCTGCTTTACAGCTGATCAAGACAAGACCGGGCAACACACTGGTTTCATCCTGCTTCATTCTGGTACGTCCGTTTGCAACAGGTGGTAATGAAGTGTTCGCTATGGGTGACTGTGGTATCAACATCAAGCCAAATGAAGATGAGCTGGTTGAGATCGCAGAGGAGACGGTTCGTTGTGCAAGAATCTTCGGTGTAGATCCAAAGGTTGCATTCTTAAGCTATTCAACCTATGGCTCTGGTAAGGGCGAAGATGTGGATAAGATGAGAAATGCAGCAAGAAAGACAAAGGAGCGTAACCCTGATCTTCCGATCTCAGGTGAGATTCAGTTCGATGCAGCCGTATCACCTAGAGTTGCAAAGAAGAAATGTCCACAGTCAGAGGTTGCAGGAAATGCAAATACCTTTATCTTCCCTGATATCAATGCAGGAAATATCGGTTATAAGATTGCACAGAGAATGGGTAACTTCTCAGCATATGGCCCGATCCTGTTAGGACTTAATTCTCCTATCAACGATCTGTCCAGAGGATGTACAGCAGATGAGGTTTATTCTATGGCGATCATCACAGCAGCATTAGCAGATAATAAAGATGCATAAATTGTAGATAGATAAAAGCCGGACACTATCTTTGGTTTAAAGAGATAGTGTCCGGCTTTTGTCTATTGTCTAAAGATGATTATTCTATTTGCAGGAATTCTGCGGCTGTTAATATTTGTGGCTTTTGAAGTCCTGATTCTGCTGATTTTTCATTGCAAGAAAGTGTGATTTTTCTTGAAATAAATGGGTAAATGGTTTACCATAATATCATGAGTATTTAGTATGGGATTGTAGCGTTTTTTTAGCGTGAAGGGCGAACAAATGACGCCTGTGAGACAGAAAAATTGGGACAGCATATTTGTGGGTGTCAGAATGGAGATTTGAATGAGTTTCGTGTATTCATTGTTTTTGAAGAGAGCCGGAGAGGAACTTTCACAATTTGATAACAGAATTTCTAACATGCTTCCAGTGGCTGCCGGTCTGGTTTTTTTTGATATGCGAAACTATCGTAATGATAATGGGGAATTTAATGTTTATATAGAGTGGAATGAGGAATTGAATTCCATCCTGAATGACAGACTGCCTTCGGGTGGTTATTTTATAAAGGCAACAGGAAAACAGGCAAGACAGTTGGAAGAAAAAACAGGTGGAATTCCTGTTTATATGAAGTTGATCGCACATGAGGGCAGGCTGTATCCGTATCGCACATATGTGATGTGGAATGGCAGGCCTTTTAGTGTGGAATTTAACGGAAATATATTAATCCCGGTTGATTATAAGAAGAAAGCAGAGAACGTGAGGATACAGGGTTCGCAGAATGGCGGTAAAGGAAATCGTACGGATGTATCTGGAAGTCAGATGAGCAGTCAACGAAGCTTATTCGGTACAAGCCAGAGCAAAATATTAGCAGGCAGTCAACATGGAACTTTTGTTGGTAGTGAACGTGAATTCTGGACAAGCAGTAATCGACCTTGGATGTATGAGTGGGAATATGAGAATGGTAGCCAGAGAAGTCTATTCGGTGGTAGTCAGAGAAGTTTGTTTAGTACAAGTCAACGTGGAAATTTCTTTGGAAGTCAAGGTAGATTTTGGGGGACAAGTCAGCAGGGATTCCTTTTTGGAAGTCAGCGGGAGTTTTTGACAGGTAGCAATCGGGGCTTCTTTTTTGGAAGCCGGAACGGCTTTTTCTATGGCAGCAACCGAGGCTATCTGACGGGCAGCAATCGTGAATTCTGGACAAGCAGTAATCGACCTTGGATGTATGAGTGGGAATACGAGAATGGCAGCCAGTGTGGATTTTTAGCAGACAGCCGGTACACACCGACATTTTATCAGGTAACAGATGGCGGGGCAGATGATTATGACATTCCACATTGGTATTATATGCCGCCGGAATGGCAGCTTATAAACCGGTCAAAACGACCATGCAGCAGAAAAGGCGGAAACAGCACATTTGGCTATGGGCTGGATTTAATATAGAGCGGAAGCGTCCCTTGGCTGAGAAGGTCAAGAGACTGTAACTAATCAATATTTAGTCGATTTTCAATTATCTTGAAAGGACAACATATGGACGGATTTCATTCCTTATGGTCAAAACCATATATGGCGGGAAAACAAGCGGACGAATATTGGATGCAGGACTATGAAGTCCTTACGATGATTCTTTCGGCATTGATGTGGAGAAAACACAATGGGGGGATCCGTTTGTGTGCGGATGCAGAGGCAAGAGTATTTATCGAGAAGCTGGGACTTGCGCACATCTGGAATCTCGGAATCGAGGAAATTACAGTGCCGGAAGCGGTACCGGAAAAGGTGTTCTGGGCAGCCGGCAAATTATATTCATTGAAAAAAATGCAGATGCCTGCGGTCATGGTGGATCTGGATCTGATCATCTGGAAGGATATACGGAATATTATAAAAGATACGGATATCTGTGCAATACACAGAGAAGGGATATTCCCTGATGTGTATCCGGGAAAAGAGTTTTTCCATATGAAGCCGGAGTATCGGTTTGACCCGGACTGGAGCTTTGAGGTTCTTCCGGTCAATACCTGTATGTTATATATCGCGGATGAAGCGTTTAAGAATTATTATGTTGACAGTTCAATCACATTTATGGAGAATTGTCTGGAGACAGAGGAGAATCTCTGCCATATGGTATTTGCGGAACAGCGGCTTCTTGCGATGTGCGCAGAGAAGCAGGGAAAGCAGATATCATCTTTTTTTCCCGGTTCGGCACAGATCGAGAACCAGGATATCTTCACACATTTATGGGGCTATAAGAACATTCTGAAATTCAATTATAAAGAAAGGGAAGCTTTTAACCATAAAATGTATGATCGCATCGTCCGGGAATTTCCGGAAGAAGAGACGACACTCAAGCAGCTTCCGATATCAGGACTATAGGGAGAATGGTATGAAACTTTTACGCAAAATACCAAAGGAAATATACATATATATCGCATGGGGCATACTCGTAGGGGCAGTGAACTTAGGGTCTGCCTGGTTTTTTATGTACAAGTGCGGGATAAATGAGATCTATGCCAATTATATGTCGTGGATTTTGTACAACTATGTGTCATTTGCGACAAACCGCAAATCTGTATTCCACACAAAGGCAGCCACGGTAAAGGCATATTTTATTGAACTGGCATTATTCTATCTGAGCCGGGTATCTACACTTCTGATCGAAACGGGAATTATCTTTGCGCTTGTCACCGGACTGAAATGGAATGCGATGGGCGTTAAGGTGTTTACATCGATCCTTGTGATCTTTTTGAATTATTTCATCAGTAAGAAATTTATCTTTTCTATTCAATACGAAAAGAAAAATAGTGGAGAAATGTTGTCGGAAGACGAAGTATGTCGTGAAATCGTGAGATAATTAATAAAAACTTTACAAGATTTATTTCCATATTTTTGTAAAATGTAGTACAATATCGGCGTAACCATGCATTCTGTGCAGTATGTGTGGTTTATACATAAGCTGACAAAGTAAATTTTTATAGAATTTAACAATGCAGGATTTCTTCTATATCTTTCACAGATAATCTGGATGGTATAGATATGGAAGAAAATGGAAATCATACTTTATATTAAGGAGAATTATTGAATATGAGTAGAAGAGTAGTGATTACAGGAATGGGAGCGGTTACTCCACTTGGCTTGAATGTGGATGAGTTCTGGAACGGCTTAAAAGAAGGCAGACATGGTTTTGGACCGATTACACAGTTTGATGCATCAGAATATAAGTGCAAGGTTGTAGGTGAAGTAAAAGGATTTGTAGCAAAAGATTATATTGATCCAAAGGCTGCAAGAAGAATGGCAAGATTTTCACAGTTCGCGGTTGCAGCAGCAAAGGAAGCAGTTGCAGATGCAAAGCTTGACATGACAGCAGAAGATCCATACATGGTTGGAACCTGTGTTGGTTCCGGTGTAGGAAGTCTTCAGGAACTTGAAAGTGCATATGAGAAGATCATGACAAAGGGACCGAATCGTGTAAGCCCATTTACAGTACCTATGATGATCAGCAATATCGCAGCAGGTAATATTGCGATTCAGCTTGGCTGCAAGGGAAAGAGTATTGATGTTGTTACAGCATGTGCATCCGGTACAAACAGTATCGGTGAAGCATTCCGTACAATTCAGTATGGAGATGCAGATGTAATGATCGCCGGTGGTACAGAAGCAGCAGTTTCACCGATCGGTATCTCGACATTTGATGCATTAACAGCGTTGTCATCATCTGATAATCCGGACAGATGCTCAATTCCATTTGATAAAGAGAGAGATGGTTTCGTTCTTGGTGAAGGTTCCGGTATCGTTATTCTTGAGGAACTGGAACATGCTAAGAAGCGTGGCGCAAAGATTTATGCAGAGATCAGCGGATACGGATGCTCCAGTGATGCATTCCATATCACAGCACCGGAAGATTCAGGCGAGAGCCCTGCAAAAGCTATGTTAAATGCTGTAAAAGATGCAGGCGTATCCCCGGAGGATGTTGTATATATCAATGCACACGGAACCAGTACACATTTAAACGATCTGGTTGAGACCAGAGCGATCAAGAAAGCATTTGGCGATCATGCAAAGGACATCAAGATTAATTCTACAAAGTCTATGACAGGACATCTTCTTGGCGCAGCAGGTGCGATCGAATGTATCGTTACAGCAAAGACGATCGAGGAAGGCTATATCCACAGAACCCGTGGTCTTCATGAGAGTGAAGAAGAATTGGATCTTGATTATTGTAAAGAGCCATATGAGCAGGAGGTTGACTGTGCGATCAGCAATTCTCTTGGATTTGGCGGACATAATGCATGTATTCTTTTACAGAAATATAAGGAGCAGTAAAAAGAAATGTTATTTATAAAGAAAAAGGCAAAAGAAGCCGAGATGAAAAAAATGAAGGCTGTCGAAACAGAACAGCCAAAACCGGAGACTGTAAAATGTCCGAAATGTGGAGCTGAGCTTGATAAGCAGAGAGTTGTAAAGGCAAAATATATCTGTTATGAATGTGGTTCTTATTTCCGTGTTAAGACAAAGAACCGTATTAAGATGGTAACAGATCCAAAGTCATTTGAACCATGGTTTGAAGATATGCCGATGTCAAATCCGTTAAATACAGCCGGATATGAGGATAAGGTTAAGGCTGCGCAGGAAAAGACAGGACTGAAAGAAGCGGTTACAGTCGGTAAGGCTCTGATCAATGGTGAGCCGGCAATGATCGGTATCTGTGATGCCAGATTCCTGATGAGCAGTATGGGCTATGTTGTTGGTGAGAAGATTGCCAGAGCGGTTGAGCGTGCGACAGAAGAAAAGCTTCCTGTATTCATGTTCTGTTGTTCCGGTGGTGCCAGAATGCAGGAGGGGATCATTTCCCTGATGCAGATGGCAAAAACCTCCGCAGCATTGAAGAAACATTCGGAAGCCGGATTGTTATATGTATCGATCCTTACAGATCCTACAACCGGTGGTGTAACAGCCAGCTTTGCAATGCTTGGCGATATCATCTTAGGTGAGCCTGGTGCTCTGGTTGGATTTGCAGGTCCTCGTGTTATCAAGCAGACGATCGGACAGGATCTTCCGGAAGGCTTCCAGCGTTCAGAGTTCCTGGTAGAGCATGGTATTATTGATGGTATTATCACCAGAGATAAGATGAAGGATACCATGTATCAGTTGATCGTTACACATAAACAGAGAACCGGTTATGCAAACTTCGATAAGGAAGAAGACGAGAAGTTTGATATCAGCGAGATCTTAAAGGAGAGATTGACTTCTGTTGAGAATAAGACTCCTTGGGAGAAAATTCGTGGTACAAGACAGATGACTCGTCCTTGCGCACTTGATTATATTGATTATATCTGTGAAGATTTCCATGAGATCCATGGAGACAGAACAATGAATGACGATAAAGCGATCGTTGGTGGTATCGGTCATATCGATGGACAGCCTGTAACCGTGATCGCACAGGTAAAGGGTTCCAGCATGACAGAGTGTATGGAGCGTAACTTCGGTATGCCGCTTCCGGATGGATACCGTAAGGCACTTCGTCTGATGAAACAGGCAGAGAAGTTCAATCGTCCTATCATCACATTTGTAAATACACCTGGTGCATTCTGTGGACTGGAAGCAGAGGAGCGTGGTATGGGTGAGGCAATCGCAAGAAACCTTTACGAGATGTCAGCCCTTAAAGTTCCTGTACTTTGTATCCTGATCGGTGAAGGCGGTAGTGGTGGAGCACTTGCTATGGCAGTTGGTAATGAAGTATGGATGCTTGAAAATGCAGTATATTCCATTCTTTCACCGGAAGGCTATGCATCAATTCTCTGGAAGGACAGCAATCGTGCAGAGGAGGCGGCAGAGGTTATGCAGCTTACCGCACAGGATCTTTCAAGACTTGGTGTGATCGAGAAGGTTATTCCTGAGTATGGCGGAGCAGATAAAGAATCTGTCCCATATATCGGTAAATTCATTAAAATGAATGCCAAGGAATTCCTGAAGAAATTCGATGGAATGAGCGGCGAGGAGATTGCTGCTGCAAGATATAAGAGATTCCGTGAGATGTAAATAAAATAAAAAACAGGGATGTAACGTTGAGGGTATCATAATGATTATGATGCCCTCGATGTAACATCCCTGTTTTTATATAAATCCTAGATCAATGACTCGTACAGCTTGGTGATATCCTCAACGCTTGTCTCCTTTGGATTGCCTGGGCGGCATGCATCATCATATGCAGACTGAGCAAGGAAAGGAATATCCTCCGGTTTTACGATATCTTTTAAGTCGGCAGGAATTCCGGCTGTTGTAGGTACAGCGAAGATAGGTACGGATTTATTCCTGGTAGGAGTAACGCCCTCAAGACTTCTGATATCAGCAAAATCCGGATTTGCGATCACGATACCAACGCCCTTTGCTGTGTCCATGGATGATCCGCCACCGATCGCAATGATGTAATCAGCTTCTGCAGCCTTAAAAGCAGCAATACCTGACTGAACATTCTCGATGGTTGGGTTTGGTTTAATGTTGGAATAGATCTCATATGCAAGACCAGCGTTGTCCAGAACATTAGTAACACCGAACTTAATGAGATCAGGATCAGAGCAGACAAATGCTTTCTTGAAGCCACGGCCGATGACCTCTGTAGCGATCTCAGCGATCGCACCTGCTTCATGATAAGATGTTTCGTTTAATACAAATCTGTTAGCCATATAAATAATAAGAAATATTATAGTAATAATTATAAAAAAGTATCTAAATTTACTTGCCGGCTGCATCTGCTTTTAATCCTGCGCGCCAGTTCAGATAAGAAATGCCGATGATAATGGCATACCCGATAAAGCTCAATGCATCCGGTATCTGGCTGAAGAAGATGAAACCAAGGATTGCCGAGGTGATGATCTGCGAATAATCGAAGATCGATATTTCCTTTGCCGGAGCATGTGAATAAGCAGCCGTGATCGAGAACTGACCGACAGCAGCGGAGGCACCTGCCATGAACAGACAGAACAACTGGAAAAATGACATCGGTTTATAAAAGGCGATCACAAATGGCAGCATGACCAGAGTCGAAAATGCGGAGAAAAAGAATACGATCTGTGGATTTTTTGCACCGTGGTTGCTTAGATATCTTACTGCCGCATAAGCAGCGCCTGCACCCATACCGCCGGTAAAACCGATGAGACCCGGAGCAAAATCAGCGAAGTTCAGGGATGGTTTGATAACAAATAAAGCACCGATGAATACCCCGATCAGAGCAGCATATTGTTTCAGACTTGCCTTTTCCTTTAACAGGAAGATCGAGAAGATAACGGCGGCAAACGGTGACAGCTTATTCAGGATCGAAGCATCGGCGATGTTCATGTGATCGACTGCATAGAAGTTACACATGATACCGAGTGTGCCGCAGATCGACCGCATAAACAGCATCGGAATGTGCCGTTTCTCATAATGCAGTCCGAGATCACTTCGGATCAGGACAACAAGCGCGATGAATGCTGCGACCAGATTGCGGAAAAATGCTTTTTCAATCGTAGGAAGATCGCCGGATAATCGTACGAATACGTTCATAAAAGAAAAACCGACACCGGCCAGAATTATATAAAGAATTGCTTTTGTTTTCTCTCGCATATAAAAACACCACTTTCTGTAAAACTCTTTAGATATCATAGCTCTTTCTTAACTCAAAAGCCAGCCAAAGTTTTATGAAACACTTTATACTTGCTTTATAAACTATACACAATTTATTCAAAAAACTTGTCTATCATACTTTTAGAAAAAACAAAGTAGATACTATTTATATAGATATTACACAATACAGGATATATCAGTATAGATATCTTCGTCCGGATAGAAAAGGAGATCATACATGAGCAGGGTAATAGGAATAGATTTAGGAACGACAAATAGCTGCGTGGCCGTTCTGGAAGGCGAACAGGCGACAATCATACCGAATGTCGAAGGCAACCGTACCACACCATCGATAGTAGCCATTACGAAAAATGGCGACAGACTGGTGGGGGATGCTGCAAAGAGACAGCTTACGGTAAATGTAGACAGAACCATTGCATCGATCAAGAGAGAAATGGGAACAGCGTATAGAAAAAGAATAGATGGAAAAGATTATTCACCACAGGAGATATCGGCAATCATTCTGTCAAAGTTAAGAGCGGATGCAGAAAACTATCTAGGTGAGCCGGTTCATGATGCGGTCATCACGGTTCCGGCGTATTTTGATGACAGTCAGAGACAGGCGACGAAGGATGCCGGAAAGATCGCAGGGTTAAATGTACTTCGAATCATCAACGAGCCGACATCAGCGGCACTTGCCTATGGTCTGGATAACGGAGAGGCACAGAAGATTCTGGTATATGACCTTGGTGGCGGAACCTTTGATGTATCCGTGATCGAAATCGGAGATCATGTGATCGAGGTTCTTGCAACTGCAGGCGACAATCATCTTGGTGGTGATGATTTTGACGAGCGTCTGGTGCAGTATGTGATAAAGTCATTTAAGAAAGAAACAAGGATCAATCTGGAGAAAGATATAACAGCGGTACAGCGTATCCGGGAAGCATGCGAAGAGGCAAAGAAGGAATTATCCAGTACGCTGCAGACTCATATTAATCTTCCGTTTATCACGGTCGTAAAGAACGAGCCGAAGCATCTCGATATGCTCATAACCAGAGAGTTGTTCAATGAGCTGACAGATGATCTTGTAAAACGGACAGACGGTCCGGTCAATCAGGCACTTCGGGATGCAGGTATATCAGCCGGAAGTTTAGATAAGGTATTATTGGTTGGTGGGTCAACCAGAATCCCTGCCGTTATGGACGAGGTTAAGAGGATAACCGGAAAAGAGCTTTCGAAGAATCTCAACCCGGATGAGTGCGTTGCGATGGGAGCTGCGATTCAGGGAGGAAAGCTCAGTGGTGGTCTGACCGTTACGAATAAGGTAAATGATATTTTGTTGATGGATGTAACACCATTGTCTCTGTCAATCGAGACTTTAGGTGGTATTGCAAATGTACTGATCCCAAGAAATTCACCAATTCCGACCAGGGTATCCAAGATCTTTACGACGGCCGGAAATTTCCAGCGTGATGTAGAGGTAAAGGTGTATCAGGGCGAACGCAAATATACCAGAGATAATAAGCTGCTTGGTAACTTCCGCCTGAGTGGGATCAAGCGAGCACTTGCAGGAGTTCCGCAGATCGAGGTTACATTTGATCTTGATGTAAATGGTATCCTAAAGGTATCTGCAAAGGATCTTGGCAGAGGCGTGGAACAGCAGATCGTGATCACATCCAGCACGAATCTTTCAGAGGAAGAAATCCGTCGGGCAAGGGAAGATGCCATGCGGTATGAGGAAGAGACTCAGGGCAACAAGGAAAATATGGATATCTGGAACGAAGCTGAAGCATATGTATATAAAGTAGAAAATCAGTTAGAGGTACAAAGTCAGAATCTGGATAAGGCTCAGATCAAGAAGATTCGGAGAGATCTGGAATACTTAAAGAAACTGGTATGTCGGACGGATGCTGACCGGATCACGGATATAGAAGCGGGCAATATAAAGGGTGCTTACAGACAGTTACAGGAATCTGCAATGATCCTTGGATAGGCAGAATATTACGATCGTCGGATCGGAAATATATAGATAGAATACATGATTTGAAGGTGCTGAAATGGCAGCAGATCTGCAGGGTAAAGAAAGAGTGGTGCTTATATGAGAGATAAGATTTACAACTTTATGCGAACAAGATATGGAAATGATCAGTTTTCATCATTTCTGACCTGGATGGGACTGATCCTGATCATCATAGATGTCTGGGCGAAGACAGGAGTTTTGTATTTCCTTGGACTTGCTTCTTTTATCTATGGATATGTGCGCATCTTTTCTAAGAAATATGACAAACGTGCGGCAGAAAATAAGTGGTTTCTAAGCCACACGACAGGCGTTCGAAATGTATTTAAACGGATGAAGAAAAGCAAAGAAGCCGGAAAAGATTATAAGATCTTCACCTGCCCACGTTGTGAGCAGATGATCCGGATTCCACGAGGCAAGGGCAGGATCGAGATAAGATGTCCGAAATGTGGGAATACTTTTATTAAGAAAAGCTGATTGGAGACAGGCGAGTGTTTGGATATATAGTAGTAAACCAGCAGGAAATGAAATTTAAAGAATTTGACGAATACCACAGGTATTACTGCGGGTTGTGCAGGGCATTAAAAGAAGATCAGGGCGCAAAAGGCCAGTTGTCATTAAGCTACGATATGACATTTCTGGTGCTGCTGCTTACCGGATTGTATGAGCCGTCAGAGGAGCGGGGTACAAAAAGGTGTGTGGTCCATCCGATGACAAAGCATGAATATGCCAGAAATCTGTACTCCGATTATGCAGCGGATATGAACCGTATACTTACATATTACAAATGCATGGATGACTGGACAGATGATAAGAAGCTGTTTCGTAAGCTGTATGCGGAGCTTTTAATACCGAAGAAAGAGTTGGAAAAGGAAGACAGCCGATTATATGATTACAGACAAAAGATTGATACTATTGCAGATCGGCTTGCAAAGATCAGCGGGCTTGAGAAAGAAAACAGTGAAGATCTGGATCGGTTATCAGGATATTTTGGTGAAGTGCTGGCAGAGATATTTGCCGTAAGAGCTGATGCATGGGAAGAAAATCTGAGAAAGATCGGTTATTATCTTGGAAGATTTGTATATATTCTGGACGCTTACGATGATATTGAAAAGGACCGAAAAAAACACAGCTTTAATCCATTGATACACAAGCTTACATGTAGTGAAGAAATGAAGACAGAGGACATTCCGGTGGAGGAATGGCAGAAGCTTGCAGACTGGGTAAAAGAAGTCCTGATGATGCAGGCGGCAGAATGTGCCAGAGAATTTGAGAAGCTTCCGATTATAAAAAATGTGGAAATTCTCAGGAATATCGTGTATTCTGGCATATGGAATAATTATTATAAAGCAACTGCCGAAAGATGCGGTAGCAAAGCAGATAACAGGCAGAATGGAGAATAAATGAAAGATCCTTATGAAGTACTGGGATTGCCGCATGGTGCCAGTAATGATGAAGTAAAAAGTGCATACAGACGATTGAGCAGAAAATATCATCCGGATGCGAATATCAACAATCCAAATAAAGCCGAGGCTGAGGAGAAGTTCAAAGAGATCCAGCAGGCATATAAGGCGATCATGGATGGTGATACCGGTTATGGAAATTCATACGGAGCAGGTGGATATGGCAGCCCATATGGAAATGGTTCATATGGTTCAGGCAGTTACCGAAACAGCAACAGCGGTGGAAGAACGACTTATGATGAGTCAGATCCGTTTGGCGGATTCTATGGCGGCTTTGGACCGTTTGGTGGGTTCGGCGGTTATACCGGCGGAAGACGGGAGGAATATGATCCAAACGATCAGGATTCCAGATATTTTCAGGCAGCCAGAAACTATCTGCGGTCAGGCAGCTATGAGGAAGCAAGAACAGTATTGAACCAGATTCAGGATCATAATGCAAAATGGCATTATTATTCCGGTGTGTGCAATGCCGGACTTGGTAATCAGATCCGGGCGCTTGAGATGCTTCAGAGAGCGATACAGTTAGAGCCGGATAATATGGAATACAAGCAGGCGTACGAACAGATCAAGAGCGGATCGAAATGGTATATGGATCAGGGACAGGGCTACGGCATGGATATGTCAGGCCGGGATATGACAAAATGCTGTAATACATTCTGCACTACCCTGCTTTGTCTCTCCTGCTGTGGTGGAAATATGTGCTGTTTCCCTTGTGGCGGCTATTATTCAGGCGGTTATTAGAAGGGAAAACCCTTATGAAACTGTTAAGATATTGGTATGTTGCATAGGGCAAGAGCGTATAAATAACTATAAAAACAGAAAATAATTGAAAAATCATTGTAAAATTGCAAGATTAATTAGACTTTGGTCTAAAAAATATGTATTTTTCTACAAAAAATTAAGACATGTATTGAGAAATACATGTTTTTTTGTTAAAATAATATAGGTTTCTTCCAAAAATTCTCATGGTAAAATCGGTTATTATGATGAATCAGGACGAAAGAGATATAAAGGATCCGGATAATACCGGCATCTGATAATAGAAAAATCGTCAGGGATGCATTCTGGCGTGCAATTTTCAAGGAGGATACGATAAATGAAAAAGTTGATTGATTTCGACAAAGAGGGCTTCAAAAAAGAGGTTATTACAAATGTGAAAACATTGTACAGAAGACCAATCGAAGAGGCAACTCCACAGCAGGTATTCCAGGCTGTCAGCTACGCTGTTAAGGATGACATAATAGACAGATGGATAGCAACACATAAGGAATATGAGAAGAAGAACGTTAAGACAGTTTACTATCTGTCCATGGAGTTCCTGATGGGTAGAGCCCTGGGAAACAATCTGATCAATCTGACATACTATGATGCAGTAAAAGAAGCATTAGATGAACTTGGATTTGATCTGAATCTGATTGAGGATCAGGAGCCGGATGCAGCACTTGGTAACGGTGGTTTGGGACGTCTTGCAGCATGTTTCCTGGATTCTCTTGCAACACTTGGTTATCCAGCATACGGATGTGGTATCCGTTATCGTTATGGTATGTTCAAGCAGGCGATCAAGGATGGTTATCAGATCGAGCTGCCGGATGACTGGTTAAAGGATGGCAACCCATTTGAAATCAAGCGCCCGGAGTATGCTGTAGAAGTTAAATTTGGCGGTTATGTAAGAGTTGAGAACAGAGACGGAAGAAATTACTTTATTCAGGATGGTTATCAGACCGTTCGTGCCGTACCATATGATGTTCCGGTTGTCGGTTATGGCAACAATGTTGTAAATACACTTCGTATCTGGGATGCAGAAGCAGATCAGGAGTTCTGTCTTGATTCATTTGACAAGGGTGAATATGAAAAGGCTGTTGAGCAGCAGAACCTTGCTAAGACAATTGTTGAAGTCCTTTATCCAAATGATAATCACTATGCAGGTAAGGAATTAAGACTGAGACAGCAGTACTTCTTCATTTCAGCGTCTGTTCAGAGAGCAATCCTGAAATTCAAGGAGAAGAACAGTGATATTCATAAGCTTCCGGAAAAGATCACGTTCCAGATGAATGATACACATCCAACAGTTGCAGTAGCAGAGTTAATGAGAATCCTTATGGATGAAGAAGGTCTTGAGTGGGATGATGCATGGGATATTACAACCAGAACATGTGCATACACTAACCATACGATCATGGCTGAAGCTCTTGAGAAATGGCCGATCGAATTATTCTCAAGATTACTTCCTCGTATCTATCAGATCGTAGAAGAGATCAACAGAAGATTTGTACTGAAGATCCAGTCTATGTATCCGGGCAACCAGGATAAGGTTAAGAACATGGCTATCCTTTATGATGGTCAGGTTAAGATGGCACATCTTGCTATCGCAGGTTCTTACTCTGTAAATGGTGTTGCAGCACTTCATACAAAGATTCTGGAAGAGAGAGAGCTGAAGGACTTCTATGAGATGAGACCTGAGCAGTTCAATAATAAGACAAATGGTATTACACAGAGACGTTTCCTTCTTCATGGTAATCCGCTTCTTGCAAGCTGGATCACAGATAAGATCGGTGATGAATGGATCGTTAAGCTTTCAAATCTGAAGAAGTTAAAAGTATATGCTACTGATGAGAAGTATCAGCAGGAATTCATGAATATTAAGTACCAGAACAAGATCCGTCTTGCAAATTATATCAAGGAGCATAATGGCGTGGATGTAGATCCTCGTTCTATCTTTGATGTACAGGTTAAGAGACTTCATGAGTACAAGAGACAGCTTCTTAATATTTTACATGTTATGTATCAGTATAACGAGCTGAAGACAAACCCATCATATGATATGTATCCAACAACATATATCTTTGGTGCAAAGGCTTCCGCCGGTTATAAGAGAGCAAAGCTTATCATCAAGCTGATCAATTCCGTTGCAGATGTTATCAACAACGATGCATCTATCAAGGGTAAGATCAAGGTTGTATTTATTGAGAACTACAGAGTATCCAATGCAGAGCTGATCTTCGCAGCAGCAGATGTCAGCGAGCAGATTTCAACAGCTTCCAGAGAAGCATCCGGTACCGGTAACATGAAATTTATGTTAAACGGTGCAGTTACACTTGGAACCATGGATGGTGCAAATGTAGAGATTGTTGAAGAAGTTGGTGAAGAAAATGCAGTTATCTTCGGTTTAAGAGCTGAAGAAGTTATGAAGTATGAGCGTGAAGGTGGATACAATCCAAAGGATATTTACAACAATGATGCAGCAGTAAGAACTGTTCTTACACAGCTTATCAATGGTATGTATTCTTCTGATGATCCGGATCGTTTCAGAGATCTGTATGATTCACTTATCAACGAAGATGTATACTTCATCCTTAAGGATTTTGCTTCTTATGTAGAAGCTCACAGAAAGATCGATACTCTTTACAGAGACGAGAAGAACTGGGCTAAGATGGTTATGTTGAATACAGCATGCTCCGGTAAGTTCTCATCAGACAGAACAATCGAAGAGTATGCAAAAGAGATCTGGAACCTCAAAAAGGTTAAAGTTACATTAGACTAATATATAATATACGAACGACCGGCGACCAGTATATAATACACATATTATTTCGCAAGACGCTTTCGCTCTAATCCTCGTGCAGCGGTACATAAGGTTGCAAAGTACGCAACCTAAGTACCGGCCTCGGATAAGGCTTGCTACATAACAGTGTATTTATATATTGATCGCCGGTCTGTTTTTACATATAGGAATAGTAATATTTTTATGTTGTTTTAGGCAGGCGGTGTTCTTTTATGGAGTAGAACTAATATATAAAGAATGGGAGTTAATTGCTCTATAAGAAATGGAGATATCACTTATAGAAAAGCCCCCTATATACTTTATGTAGCAGACCTGTTCGAACGTCGGTCCTTAGCGACCCGCCAAATGGCGGGAGCTTAGTACCGCTACGTGAGAATAGAACGAAAGTGTTCTGCGGAATAAATGTATTATAGGGGGCTTTCAATAAGTGATATCTCCATTTTCAGTGGGGTTATTTTTTTAGCTTCACTTTTTTAGTGGCAGTGTATACCTTGCGGCGGGAGGCTTTGGAAATTTTATTTGAGTAGATGTTGCCTTTGCACTTCTGGTCTGCATATACACCGAAGGTCACTTTGGATATTTTATTGCCGGTCACTTTGATATTTGCCTGGAGAGCTGAGACACCAGGACCTTTTTTATTGCCGGTAATAGTGTTGTTTTTAACTGTCACTTTATATTGTGTGGAAGCCGGTTGTACATAGATGGCTGCCTTGGAGCTTCTGGATATTGTATTTTTATCGATGGTCAGCACATTTTTGGTACTGCATATATTAATACCGCTTGTTGCTGGCTTCTTGATCGTATTTCCCGAAACCGTTTTCTTTATAGTCGATGCGTTGAAGACCTGAAGACCGTATTTTCCGGCTGACAGGATCTGGTTGTTTGTAACTCCTCCGGTTACGGTTGACTTTGTGGAGATGCAGATCGCAGTATCGCTGCTGTTTTCCATAGCGTTGCCTATAATGGAACCGCGAACCTTGGAACCGTTATAAAGGAAGATTGCTCTTCCACAGGAATATTTTGCAGTTCCTGCCTGAATCTTGTTTCCGGTTATGGTTTTAGAGGCTGACTTCTGAGACAGCTTGATCGCAGGAGCATTTTTGCCGATGGCTGTGATCGTGTTGTTTTTGATCTTTCCGGCTTCACAGTTATTGTACAGGCTGATACCTGTATCTGTACAGCCGCCGGTGATGGTATTGGATAGAATATCTGCCACCGTAGAGTTTGTACTGAGACTGATGCCGCCGCTTGCACATTTCTTTATTTTATTCTTGGATAATAAACCGGTACAACCGCTGTTCTGATAGATGTGGATACCATAACCGCCGCAGTTGGAAATTGTGTTGCTGATAATATTCTTAGCCGTTGATGAGAAATGAATGGCAATACCGTGTCCGGTCATTCCGGAGACCTTGTTGTTTGACAGGACAAGTCCTTTTGCATAGCTTTGAATAAAGATGCCGTCTCGTTCATTTTTCAGAGGATCCTTTGTGCTGAATCCCTTTCCGGTAACGGTATTGTTTGTAAAGGTACAGTTCCAGGCATCAGTGATGTGGATGCCGGTAACGGCTGTTGTGATATTGTTATTGGATACGGTTACACCGGTAATGTAATAATTTCCGGTAGGGAAATATTTACCGTCCGCACCTTTCATTTTTTTCAACTGGTTGTGGCCAAATACCTTAATAGCTGCAGGATTTTCACAGGATGGAGAATACTTTAAGGTGATTGTGTTATCGCTGATGACAGAGTTCAGATCGTAGATGATCTTTCCTTTGTATGGTTGTTTACTGTCCAGAATGGTAGAAATAACAGAGCCTTCGTAGGATTTGAAATTTTGGAACAGGATACCGCCGCCGCAGTTTGTGATCGTATTGTTTTTGATCTCACAGTTGCGGTAGTTAAGTCCGATAATACATTCTTCCATAACATTATTGAAGGTATTGTTATTGATCTTGATATTCTCATGGTAAGCACCCAGAAGAAGTGTATGGCTGCCAATGCCACGGATGACATTCTGAAATTTACATCCGGTGATCTCAACGTTTTTCATTGTTGTGCCATCCTGAACGACACCCGGAAATGCGGCTTCTTTACACGGAGTATCAAGCTGAAGGGCCTCCTGGTTGACGTGAGCATTTGTCACACCGGTTTCCCGTCCGTTATTTTTGAAAGTGCAGTTTTTTACATAGAAGCCATTGATCGCACAGACCTCCATCTGATGCACACAGCCGCCGCCCGACAGGGTGATACCGGACAGATTCACATTTGTTGCATGAAAGAGACGGATCATACTGGAAGTATTCTCACTGTTTCCGATCAGCGTTCCGCCATTGATCGTTATATTTTTAAATCCATCATATCCGGTGCAGAGATCACTTTTGTTGTAGTTTGTCTGGTCTTTGTAGGAGCCGGGAGTACCAGATATGATCATGTTGAATTTACCATTGTCTGCACAGGTCAGTGTAACACCTTTCAGATTTAATGTGGTGTTGCTGAAAATACGGGCTGTCGATGACAGGGTATAAGAACCGGAAGGAACGGTTACAGTAATGATACTGTCCGTCTGATCTGCCATATCTCTGGCAGTTTTTAAAGCTGTGTTTAATTCTGTTGTAATGTCAGTTCCGTTTTTAACAGTCAGTGTGATCACACTGTCAGAGATAAGCATGTCGTCATTCGATGCGGCGGCAAAGACCGGCGCTGTTGTAAAACCGGAAGCCGGCATTGCAGCATTTGAGCGAAATGCAGTTCCGAAGATAAGACCGGATGCAAGGACTGCTCCCGCCATACATGAGATAAGATGTTTTTTCATAAAACTTCCCCTTTCAAAAATATCAGATGTTCTGGTTGACTGTTAAAAAAACAGATGCCACTAAGTATCTGCCTGACAGGATCAGGCGGTAAAGTTTCCGCTTGTATAGGAACCATAGATGCTGAGATTTCCAAAGGAACGATAGGCACGAACACGATAGTAGATTGTTTTGCCCTTTGGAAGATCCTGTAAAGCATAGGATGTCTGTCCCTTGCCAAGCTGTTTTGTCGATTTGCCGGAAAAATGATCGGTTGTACTGTATTGTACTTCATAGCCACTGATTCCTTTGACCTTCTTCCATGATAAGGTTGCCTGATTGCGTGCTGTATTCATAGAACAGGTGAGATCCGTTACCGTACCGCATATTTTCTGGTCAGTGTCATTAATCGACAGATCTTTATTTGTTATATCGTTATATATATTATTGCTGATCGCACCGGATACGGATGAGGAAGCAGCAATACCATATTTGAAATCAGTAATATCGTTGTCAGAAATAGCTACATTACATTTGGATAGTTGCATACCATTTAATGATGCAGATCCACATAAGGTATTTTTGACAACTGTCAGCAGGTAATTGCTGTGTGCAGCAATGTTGATTGGGGCATTGCCTTTTGCGGAAATATAGTTATACGAGATAGTTGTATCGTTATTGATGCTCTGGACATTGATGCCGTAATTGCTGCACTCACTGATTGTATTATTGTTGATGCCGCCACAGACCGTTGCTTCTTTTTCCAGAAGGATACCGTTGGTTCCACTTCCATTGATAGAGTTTCCCTCAATGTTCTGACCGATGCTGCTGGCTCCATTTACTGCGATCGCACTTTTGCCAATGGAAGAGAGCACATTTTCACTGACCAGCTCTGCAACCTTGGAATGATTGGCAATAGATACGGCATACAGGGCTACATCCGAGATCGTGTTGTTTTTTACGGAACCTGCAATTTTGGAGGCCTTATCAACCAGAATTCCCATTCCGGAGGAGACGTCCGTTTTTGATGCATAGATCCGGTTGGATGAAATCTCTTTTGCAAAAGAGCGTCCGGTAATCTCAATTGCATTTGCAACGGTTGCTTTTGTTTTATCACCCATGTCACGTACCCGGTTTGTCGAGATCAGCCCGGTACGGCTGTTGCTGTATACTTTGATCGCCGGATTGCCACTGACAGCACCAAAGGCATTTCCTGTTATGTTCGTGACACGGCTGTTGTTCCCAACCAGAATACCGCCGGCTTTGCAGTTTTTTACAATGTTGTTTGCAATATCATAGATACATGCACTGGAGTCTGTCAGAAAGATTCCGGTTCCGGTACAGTTTTTAAAGGTGTTATTTTCAATCGCAGAGGCGGTACTGTTGTCCGTAATATACAGACCATAACGCGGCATGTTCTTGATCTCATTTCCGGTTACGGAGATATTCTTACTGGACTGATCAATACGGATGCCATCTCTGGAAGTTCGTAATTTGTCATCCGGCGAGAAATTATATCCATTGATCGTATTACCGGATACCTCGCAATCTCTTGCATCGGATAAGGTGATACCGTCTCCCGGTGTGATGATCGTATTGTTTCGTATAATAACGGAGCTGATATAGAAATCTTCATCCGGCAGAGGAAATCCATCTCCTCCTGTGATGTTGCTGTTCAGCTTTCTTCCATAAACGAAGATTCCGGCAGTTTTTAATGTTGTCGGATGGTAGGTCAGCTTCAAGGTGTTGCCGCTGACTTCTGTTACTGCATTGTTGATAACAGCGTTGTCGATCTTCTTTGCGCCATTTAAAACCGTTGTGTTCATGGATACTTCGTATTCCTTGGCATTCTGAACCAGAATACCGCCGCCGCAGTTGGTGATCGTGTTGTTCTTTACTTCACAGTTTACATAGTTTAAGCAGACAACACATTCTTCCAGCACATTGATAAATGTGTTATTGTTGATCTTGATATTTTCGTGATATGCACCGCAGAGCATGGTGTGTGTTCCGACACCACGGGCAATATTCTGGAATGTATTGTGTGTGATCTCCACATTCTTCATAGGGGTTCCGTCCGGATAAGTGCCGGGATATACCAGTTCACTGTATGGCATATCGAGCTGTATGGCTTCTTCTTTTTCAAAGTTTTTGGTATCGTCAGCACGTTTGCCGTGGTTTTTAAATGTGCAGTTTCTGACATAAAAGCCGTCGATCGCAGCAACCTCTAGCTGATGTACGCATCCGCCGCCCGTGAAAGTAAGACCGTCAAGGGTAATATTAGTAGCATGAAAGATACGAACGATACAACTCAGATTGGCTTCGGTGCTTTCCCAGATTCCGCCCAGAACCGTGATATTCTTATAGGCATCATAGCCGGAGCAGGCTTCACTGTTGTTGTAATCGTCATAGTCTTTGTAATTTTCTGTTGATGATGGACCGGTGATCAGCATATTGAACCGATGGGAACCGGCAAATGTAAAGTGAACATCCGTGACATCCAGCGTTGTATTGCTGTAAATATGCAGCGCAGCGGAAAGAAGATAACTACCTTTTTGAACCCTGACTGTAACAATCTGCCCGGAGCTTTCGGCAAGATCTCTGGCATTGATCAGCGCTTCGTTCAGCTTTTGGGATATGTCGCTGCCGTCTTCCGCAGTAACCTGTATAACAGTGTCTTCGGAACTGGTTTCTTCCGCAGATACAGAAAAAGAAAATCCGTAGAGGAGCAATGGAAGAATCAGCAGATGCAAAATAATATATGTAAGTTTCTTCATTATATATACGCCTTCTTTGTTTTTATTCCTAATGGATCGGATCTACATGATCCTTATTTGTTTCCGATACGATGTAATGTGGCCGGTTTTTTACTTCCAGATATGTCTTGGCAATGTATTTACCCATAATACCCATGCACAGGAACTGAAGTCCAGCAATAAAGATGATGATACAGGCAAGAGATGGCCAGCCGGCAACCGGATCTCCGAATATTTCTTTTCTTATAATAATGAAAATAACCATAAGAAAGGAAAAGATCGTCAGAAAAATGCCAAGCCCGGATGCAAGGGACATCGGGGTTTCGGAAAAATTGATGATTCCATCGACCGCATATTTGAATAAGCCCCAGAAACTCCATTTTGTTTCTCCGGCAATGCGGTTTACATTTTCATATTCCAGCCATTTGGTCTTAAAACCGATCCAGCCAAAGATACCCTTTGAGAATCGGTTGTATTCGCACATGGCGACGATACTGTCTACCATTTCACGCTTCATCAGACGAAAATCCCTGGCACCATCGACAACATCTGCGTCCGAGATCTTGTTGATAAGCTTATAAAAATTCCTTGCAAAGAAGGAACGGATCTTTGGTTCTCCGATCCTCGATACCCGCCGGGTGGCAACGCTGTCATAATCCTCGGTTTCCAGACAGTGGAGCATATCAGGCAGTAGGGCAGGGGGATCCTGCATATCTGCATCCATGATGGCGGCATAGTCACCATCTGAATTACAGAAGCCGGCATACATGGCAGCTTCTTTTCCAAAGTTTCTTGAAAATGATATGTATTTGTAATGAGAATCCGTATCACAGATTTCTTTCATGACGGAAAGGGTTGTATCTGTAGAACCATCATTGATCAGAAGTATCTCAAATGTATATTGATCCAGAGTCTGGATTACTTTGTTTAGTTCGTCCTTAAATAAAGGAAGTGCTTCCGCTTCATTGTAACAGGGAACGATCAGATTCACTTTTTTCATATAACTTCTCCTTGTGCCGCTGCCATATGAACTGGCAAAACGGTATTCTTTAATTTTAGTTCAGGGAGAATGGAGTGTCAAGGAATCTGCCAGTGCTTTTGAAAATATAAGATTTGCATATGTATGTTGTTAGATGCTATAATAAATCCAAATGAGCAAAAAAAGTTTTATTGCACAGGAGAGAAGGAATATGAAGGTAAAAGCAAAATCATTTGAGGCATGGAAGGTTATCATGATTACCCTTGTCTTTTTATCATATTGTGTGGGGATGATGCCAGGAGAAAAAGCGCAGGCAGTTTATGACAAATATCTGGATAATGGGATATTTGGAATGGCATTTTTCTTTGTTCTGGTAGGATTTGGAATCGGTATTCATTATCATAAGAAGTTTATCAATCTGAACAAGAAGAATTATCTGGAATTTCTTGGAAAGAAGCTGGGGATTCTGTATCCGCTTTATATGATCATGCAGACAGTATTCCTGATCCTCGCATTGTGCAGCCATCCCGGTTCACAGGAAATTAAAACACTGATCGTGAAGTATATCATCAGTATACCGATGCTTCAGGCAATGATACCGAAGGCTGGATATTATATGGCACTGAATCCGGTCAGTTGGTTTGTATCAGCAATCTTTCTGATCTATCTTCTGGCTCCGGTGATCGGTATGCTGGCGGCAAGAATGAAGCGGGATCTGAAAAGAAGCGGATTGGTGATAGTCGGGCTGATCGTTGTATATATAATTGTTGCAGGACCACTTGCTGATGCAATGGTATTGAAGCAGGATATGCCATATCTGTTTCTGATGAATCTTATTTTATTCTGTATTGGTGTCTGGCTTGCAAATTTCAGACTGAATATTCGGATCGAGACAGATCGTTCCGCTGGAAGAAATCTTCTGACCGGAGCAGAGCTGGTAGTGCTTGTGGCAGCGGTTCTCATTTATCTGGGAACAGTTGGGAAATATGGAATTCCTGCAGCACTTCTGAGATTGCTGTTGTATGTGCTGATCGTGATGGTATTTTCTTATGACGGTGGAATGATTTCTCATATATTTACATTATCACCATTTGGAATCTTAAGCTCTATGGTATTTGATTTTTACCTGACCCAGTATTTTGTGATCCGTTATATTGGAACTCCGATCCAGAAGAGATTTGGAGACAGTGGTAAGGATATAGTTATCAGTATCATTCTGGCTTATATCATTAACTGGTGCATCGTATTAGTGATCAAGGTAATTAAAAAGATATATCGAAAGATTCGCTACAGGGTATCTTCCTTTGCCGGAGATCTTGGAACAGATGGGGTTGTAGATGATTATCTGGATGATGGATATGAAGAGATCGATCAGACCAATATCAATACGGAAGCTTATGACCGAAGCCGGTTGGATCCAATGGCAGTTGAGATTACAGAAACGGAAGATGAATAGAAATAAAAATGAGACACATATGATCTGCAATATACAGTCATATGTGTCTCGTTTTTTATATCAATATCTGATATATGGATTACCCCATTACTACTTCTACAGTATGAGTCTTGCCATCACCAAATACTGGAAGAACATTGCTCTCGATAGCATTGCCATCTACAGTAACACTCTTGATACCCTTATTTACATGATTCGGATTTGTAACCTTGATATCATATGTAGCACCACGGAACTGACGTGTAGCATTCAGACCATCCCATGCAGCAGGAATAGATGGATCGATCTTAAGACCATCGAAGTCTGCTGAGATACCTAAGATGTACTGTGAAATAGCGACCATGTTCCAGGCTGCTGTACCTGTAAGCCATGAGTTCTTACCCTGACCAAAGTGGTTACCCGGCTTTCCAATATCGGAACCGGCATCCTTACCACCGATCATCTGACCATATACATATGGTTCAGTCTTGTGAATATCGGATGTCTCCTCAGTGAAAGCAGGAGCGATCTCTGAGTAATATTTGAATGCCTGATCGCCGGCGCCTGCGTAAGCAGCAGCACAGATGATCCATGCATTGTTATGTGTGAAGATACCGGCATTCTCTTTGTATCCGCCTGGGTATGTTGAGATCTCACCATACTGGATGTAATACTTTGTGAATGCAGGATTGTTAAGTACAAGTCCGTACTGTGTATTCAGACGCTCATCAATAGCAGCAAGTGTCTTCTTGTCGCAGCCCTGATCTTTACCAATGTCTGACATAATAGCGAAGCCCTGTGGCTCGATGAAGATCTGTCCTTCTTCACATTCCTTAGATCCCATCTTCTCACCATTTGCATCGTATGCTCTTAAGAACCAGTCACCATCCCAAGCGGATTCCATGATGTTAGCTTTCATCTTATCGATCTCAGCCTGAGCAGCTTCTGCTTCAGCGTCCATTCCAAGGTGCTTAAGAATAGCAACATAGTTAGGACCTGCATATGTAAAGAGTGTAGCAACCATAACTGACTCAGCAACCTTTGAGTATCCGCCTTCAGCAGCGAACTTAGGGTTGGTGTATGTCTGGAAGCTTTCACCCGGTGTATCGGAGAAGCATGAAAGGTTGATACAGTCGTTCCAGTCAGCTCTCATTGCAAGTGGAAGTCCGTGTGGTCCAAGGTTGTTTACGATCTTGTAGAAGGAAACCTTTAAGTGGTCAAGCATTGGCTTAGCGATGGACATATCGTTGTCATATGGAACCATCTCATCAAGAATACCCCAGTCGCCTGTCTCCTTGATGTATGCAGATACAGAAAGGATCAGCCATAATGGATCGTCTGAGAAGTCACCACCGATATCTGCATTACCCTTCTTTGTAAGTGGCTGATACTGATGATAGCATCCACCATCCGGGAACTGTGTAGAAGCGATATCAATAATTCTTTCTCTTGCACGATCAGGAATCTGATGAACAAATCCAAGTACATCCTGGTTGGAATCACGGAATCCCATACCACGGCCGATACCGGATTCGAAGTATGATGCTGAACGTGAAAGGTTGAATGTAACCATACACTGATACTGATTCCAGATATTAACCATACGGTTAACCTTATCATCAGGAGTATTAACATTTAAGATGCTTAAGAGGTTGTTCCAGTGCTCTTTGAGTTCTGCAAGACCTGCTGCAACCTTCTCAGGAGTGTTGTATTTCTCCATCATCTCAAGAGCCTTAACCTTGTTGATCGTCTTGCCATCAGCTTCGAACTTCTGGTCAACAGGCATCTCAACATATCCAAGAATAAATACAAGAGTCTTTGTCTCGCCCGGAGCAAGAGTGATCTTCTTGTAGTGTGAAGCGATTGGTGACCATCCATCTGCAAATGAATCATTTGACTTGCCGGCTTCAACAGCCTGTGGGTTGTGGAACCCATTGTAAAGTCCGATGAATGAATCTCTGTCTGTATCGTAACCGTCGATCTCGTCATTTACTGTGTAGAATGCGAAATGATCACGTCTGTCTCTGTACTCTGTCTTGTGGTAGATTGTTGAACCAACAACCTCTACACGACCTGTACTGAAGTTTCTCTGGAAGTTTGTGCAGTCATCCTGTGCATCCCAGAGACACCACTCTTCAAATGAGAAGAATGAGAAAGTCTTCTCTTCTGAGCTTTCATTTGTAAGAACAACCTGCTGAACTTCTCCGGCATAATTCTGAGGTACGAAGAAAGTAACCTCTGCCTTTAAGTTGTTCTTCTTACCGGTGATCACTGTGTAACCCATACCATGACGGCATTCATATTCGTCAAGCTCTGTCTTAACCGGTGACCAGCCCGGATTCCAGATTGTACCATTCTCGTTAATATAGAAATAACGACCACCCATATCGATAGGTACATTGTTATAACGGTATCTTGTAATTCTACGAAGACGAGCATCTTTGTAGAAGCTGTAACCTCCCGCTGTATTTGAAATCAGTGAGAAGAAATCCTGTGTTCCAAGGTAGTTGATCCAAGGATAAGGAGTTCTAGGAGATGTGATGACATACTCCTTGTTGGCATCATCAAAATAACCAAACTTCATGTAATATATACCTTCCTTTCATGTGTATTAAGATAAGTAGTGTCTGCCGTTATCAGGCAGTATCCACTGCTCCATGATCTCTCCCTTACAAAGGACATAACACGCCCTTTATAAAAACAGCCATATAGACATATTATATAATAAAATAGGATATTTGACAACAAAACCCATGATAAAATGTGGAAAAATAATCATTGTAAAAAGAAGCCTCATCTGATACACTCAAAATGTGAGCAAACACGAAAAGTTCACAAATACTATTTATTATTTTTTACTTTTAGGAGGAGAGATTATGAATTGTCCAAATTGCGGAGCAGAGACAAATGAATCTGTTTGTCCTGTTTGTGGGGCAGCAGTAGGTACAAGTGGTGGATTTACACTTGCGGGGAATGATCAGCCACAGCAGCCGGAAAATGCAGCATATGGTGCACAACCACAGCAGGGAATGGGGATGGATCCACAGTATGGTGGACCACAGTATCAGGGAGATCCAATGCAGAATGGTTATGCGGGAAATGCATATGGTACACCGGGATTTGATAATGGCGCAGGTTATCAGCAGCCACCAAAAAAGAAGAAATCCGGCGCAGGAGCAGTTATTGGAATCATTGTTGCACTTGCAGTAATTGCAGCGGCAGTTATATTCCTGTTTTCAGGTTCTCTTGGGGGAGCCAAGAAGAGCAAGAAATTAGTAGATCAGTTTATGACCGGAATTGAAGAAGCAGATACAGCTAAGATCGTATCACTTGTTGATAAAGAATGTGTTGCAGACAATGATGTGGCAACATTATCCAGCAGCTTCGAGCTTCTGACCTCTATGGGGGTTGAGTATTCTATTGATTACAAGATCACATCAACAGAGAAGGCAAACAGAGCAACTATCAAGAATATGTGCGAAGGTCTGTATGGTGATACATCTGTAGCAAGCAAAGTAAGATGTGCTTATATCTGTGATGTTGATTATACCATGACAATAAACTACCTTGGAGAGAAAGAGACAGAGGATGACAAGATGTCACTGATCTGTTACAAGAAGGGCGGCAAATGGTATCTCGGTGGAACGGTAGAGACCGAATAAGACCGAATAAGACCGAGCCTTATATGAAAACATGGCATATGCTATTCTTTACACAGAATACATATGCCGTGTTTTTTAGCTAAGGCCCTGTTTGCATGACGGTCTGACAATAAAAAGAGACATATATCATTCCTTTCGCAGAACACTTTCGTTCTATTTTCACGTAACGGTTCTAAATTCACCGCTTTTGCGGTTCATTAAGTACCGACGTGAAAAGAGGTCTGCTACAGGAATATATATGTCTTTTTTTACTGTCAAACCTGTGTATGATGATAGATATAAAGTTAATGCTTTATTATAAACTATTTTCTTCTGTTATGTAACTTTAGCTATTTTCTACCGGACAAAGATTCGCTCGGTTACGGTTTTGGATTCGCCGGGAGCCAGTTCGGTGTAGCCGGTTACGGCAGGATCACCGGAAAGGTTTGGAGCATCAATGTTCCAGCTCATAGGTTCCGGACAGAAGAATTCTTTCATGCCGTGATCATTCCACATGATCCAGTATTTCATAACATCACATACTTCGTAGCAGACACGGACGCCTGTAACTTTATCGGTTACGATGACACCATAGAATGGCTTGCCGTCTAATTCGTTCATTTCAGCGGTATAGAGGTCGTTGTCGATGTCCTGAAGAACAGGAACCATGTCACCCTCTTTGTACATCATATCATATCTGGTAAGCGGCAGTGTTTTCTCGGTTGGAATACAGGTGTCGCTGAGTTCCCATTTGTCACCGATCGGAACCTGCAGACGCACATTTGCGCCGCTTCCGCCATTTGTAAACGGTGCTTTGAATGCGATATGGTTACATACACCATAAGGCATCTGAACCTTGGAAAGGTTGGTCAGTGTAAAGGAATAATCCAGTCCGTCTGCTGTCAGTGTAAAGACAAATTCTGCCTTGAAGCTGACAGGGAAAGTTTCGAAAAATTCATCATTTTCATCATATACATAAGAAGTCTTTGCAACAGCACTTTCACCCTCTACATACATGTCATCAATTGTATGGCAGCGTTTGTGAAGAAAACCATGCAGATGGTTGCCCAGCGGATCGTTGCAAGGAAAATGATACATGGCATCTGAGGTTTTCAGATTTCCATGAGATAATCTGTTTGGAAGATATAAAGTAGGCATACCGTATACCTCGGCAGCAGCCTTCAGTTCTTCCGGTGAAAGTGACAGATCATTTCTTAAGATATCAATATTAAGGGCTGTGTTTTCCAGCTTCATTACATTACTTCCGTTAAAAGGTGCGATCAATGCGCGAAAATCTCCTGCGATAAGTTCGATACAGGTTTCGCCTTTAAAATCATAGTTTTTTGCGCTAAAACTCATAGTAGCCTCCCATATAAAGTGATAAGTATTTGTATTTAAGATACATAAAACGGAAAAAGTCTGCAAGATAATATTATGTATGTGTAAGTGTGAAAACAGACCCATCTCAAAAATCTAATAGAATAGTAACACTTAAGTTAAAAAGTGTCCATAAAAATGAAACAAGATTTGTTAATTTCAACAATCAGAAAAGTCGAAAAACGACTAAAACTGCGAATTATGTAGAAATTTTAAAATCTGTACACTTATGTAAAGTGGTATGCTATAATCGAAGCTAACGGGATAAGACCCTTTCCTTTTATAAAATGTAAGGCAAAAGAGGAATGAATAAGAGAATGGACAATGAGAAAAGATATAGCACCAGAATAAAAAGTGAGCGGTGCGATAAGATAAAGATCAGCAGTGTGGCTGCCGTATTTCTGGTATGTTCGATAGCGATATTTGCGACAAGATACAGACAGGATATATGGAACTTTGACAGAGAAAATGGAAATGACCATCAGATAGAAAATGTTGCGACCGGATCGGATGCATCGGAGGAGGCTTCCGGGGAAAAAACGACGGAGAAGATAACAACGGAAGCAGCGACAACAGAGAAACCGACTACGGAAAAGGTAACAACGGAAGCAGCGGAAACGGAAGAAACAACGACTGCCGCATCATCCGAGGAAGGCGGTTCAACAGTAAAATATGTGAATATCGAGGACCCGGATACATCATCTAAAGGAAATGACTGGTATGATAAGAAACTGTATACGCCGGGAAATGTAACGGATGATGCTTATTTTGATACAGCGGTACTGATCGGTGATTCAAGAACCGAGGGACTTAGTCTTTATACCGGAATGTCGAATCTGGACGCGTTCTGTTCCAAGGGGCTGAATATCGAAAAGGTCATGACAGAGCCGATTGTTTCTACAAGTGACGGAATGTTGACGGCACTGGAAGCACTGAAGCAGAAGGATTATGAGAATATATACATTTCATTTGGTATTAACGAGCTTGGATGGATCTATGAGGATGTATTCATTGAGGACTATAAAGCATTTATTGATGCAATAAGAGAGATACAGCCAAATGCAACGATCTATGTTGAGAATATTCTTCCGGTATCCAAGGCTTTATCAGATGAAGATGAGATTTATAATAACTCCAACATTAAAGCATTCAACAAGCTGTTGAAACGGATGTGTAAGGATTATGGCGATATCATTTATCTGGATGTTGCAAGCAGTGTGACGGTAGACGGAGTTCTCCCGGCAGATGCCAGTACCGATGGACGACATTGCAATCAGGAATATTGCGAGAAATGGCTGGATTACATCCGACAGAATGTATATATAAAGAAGTAAATGCCCGGATAGAGATATTCGGATCATCATAACAGTATCAGACAGAAGTAACAGGAGAGAATAAACAAGATGAAGAAATTAGTAAAGTTATGTGCAATTTTTAGCCTGGCAGGAATGCTTGCAGGCTGTGGAACAACGGTTGGTGGAGCAGGTGGTTCAAAGGAAGACCTGAATATAAATGTTAAGGACATGGCAAATGAACTGAAGAGCGGGCTGACATTTGAAGATACGCTTTCAGAGCTTGATACAGGCATGGCACTCACATATTACGGAATTGATGCAGACAGCGTAAAAGACAGCGTGATAATCGTATCGACCGGAGCAACTGCTGAGGAGATTGCAGTATTTGAGGCAGCAGATTCGGATGCGGCTGACAAGGTAAAAACAGCCTGTGAAGACAGAAAAGAAAAACAGACAACATCATATGCAGATTACAAGCCATCCGAAACCGGACGTCTTGACAAGGCGATCATAAAAGAGGACGGAAATTATGTTGTATACTGTGTAACAGATGATACGGATAAGGCAAACGAGATCATCAACAAATATTTCAAATAACAGATATAAAAAACGAACCTGTAAGCAAAAGGCTTTCAGATTCGTTTTTTGTTATGATATGGAAATATGCCATTATATCAATAGGAATAGCTGTTAATCAGAATTGGAAATGGAATTGAACATTTCTATGTATTCTATAAATAATTGCTTCCTTTTTTCGTCGTCAGAAGTCATGATCTCGACTACGGTATGTGGAATGCAGGATAAAATTGTATCCGATTTTTTGATCCCGCGGATCAGATAATCAAGATCTACGCCGAAATGATCACAGAAATCAATCATTTTTTCAAGGGACAGACTGGATTTTCCCCGTTCTATGGCGCTGCAATGTTTGACAGAGATATCGAGCATCTCTGCAAGCTGGTACTGCGTAAGGTTATTTGAGCGCCGGATCTGTACGATCCTCTGACCGATCTGTGCGTATAAGTTCTCCATAAAAATACCTCCAAACTACATTATATTTTGAATAAAAAAACAAATAAACAACCTGTGAGGTGTATAAGAACACAACCTGAAAGGTGAATTACGGTATTACAGCAATGCGGCGGAATGTAAGAAGTTGACGGTCGATTTTTTACTGGTGTATAATTCCTTTGCAATCAGGAATAGCGGAAGAATAGATATGGATGGGAGTAAGAGTAAATGGCAACAGAGATAAAACCTCCGATAAAATATGATATGGTGTGGACAATGTATGGAAAGCGGGCTGATTTCTTTGGGATCGCAGAGCGTTTTCATATTGATCCGGTAACTGCAAGGGTGATTCGGAACCGGGATGTGATAACAGATGAAGAGATTGATACCTATCTGAATGGGGGGCTTGACCGGCTGCATGATCCTGTGATGATGAAGAATATGGAGAAGGGCTGCAGCCTTATGCTGGAGGAGATCCGGAGTCGGAACCGGATACGGATCATTTCGGATTATGATGTGGATGGTGTAAGTTCAAACTACATATTGTATAAAGGCTTACAGCGTGTGTGGGAGCATGAAAATGGTTCGCCTGCAGGAGACGGGATCGATTATGATATTCCGCACCGGATCTATGATGGATATGGAATCAATATCCGTATGGTAGATGCGGCGGCAGCCGATCAGGTCAGTATGATCATTACCTGTGATAACGGGATTGCGGCATTTGATGCGGTGAGAAAAGCAAAAGAATATGGGATGCGGGTAATCGTGACGGATCACCATGATATTCCATATGATACAGATGAAAATGATATTCGGGTATACAAAGTACCGGAAGCGGATGCGGTGATCGATCACAAGCAGCCGGGCTGTGAATATCCGTGCAAGGAATTGTGCGGAGCGGGTGTGGCATACAAATTTATCCAGTTGTTATATCGGATGTGCGGGATACCGGAAGCGGAGTGTGAGGCATTTATAGAGATCCTTGGAATTGCAACCGTCTGTGATGTTATGAATCTGGTAGATGAGAACCGTATCATTGTAAGAGAGGCACTTCACCGGTTATCTGACAGTAGTAATTATGGTTTGAAGGCACTGATCACAAACAGCGGCAGGGATGGTAAGAAGCTGTCAGCATTTGATCTGGGATTTATCATTGGACCGTGTATCAATGCAGCGGGCAGACTTGGAGATGCGAAGACCAGCCTGGAATTCCTGCTTGAAACAGACAGCTTTAAGGCAAATGAGCGTGCGATTGAACTGTTAAATATCAATAATACCCGAAAAGATATGACAGAGCAGGGAACAAAAACGGCAATCGGGCTGCTTGAAACTTCGGATCATCTGCTTATGGGAGCAGTTCCGGAGACAGGAGTTGCGGCATTGTCGGACCGGGTACTTGTTATGTATATTCCGAAACTGCATGAAAGTCTGGTCGGGATTATCGCAGGCAGGATCAAGGAACGGTATTATCGTCCGGTGCTGTTATTTACGGACAGCGAAGAAGAAGGAATCATCAAGGGCTCCGGTCGTTCGATCGAAGGCTATAATATGTATGATGAGATCAATAAATGCAGTGATTATTTCACGAAGTTCGGAGGACATGAGATGGCAGCGGGCTTTTCCATGGAGAAGCGGAATCTGGCCAGACTTCGGGAAAAAATGAATGCGAATTGTACGCTTGACGAAAAACTTCTGACACCGAAGCTCCGGATCGATGTGCCGATGCCGCTCGATTATGTAAGTATTCCACTGACCGAAGAACTGGAGGTTCTGGAGCCATTTGGAAAAGGCAACGAGAAGCCGGTATTTGCACAGAGTGGTGTGCGTGTAAAAAGCGCAAGGATCATGGGAAAAAGACAGAATGTTCTGCGGGTTTCGTTCCTGATGGAGAACGGTGGTACGATCGAAGGCATAAGTTTTGACCCGGAAGTGTTTATTTCTAACATAAAACAGTGGTTTGGAACAAATGAATGTGATAAAATACTAAAAGGAATGCCCAGTCATGTGGTGTTGGATGTTGCCTATTATCCGGATATCAATGAATTTGCGGGAAGAAGAACTTTGCAGATCCGGTTGCTGGAATATCGGAAACATGAGGAATAAAGGCTTTGCTGATAGTTTGATATCATGTGGGCAGAAAAGGAAAATGTAAATAATTGTAGAATATACATATATATGCAGGAGGAAGATTATGAAAAAGATAGAAGAATACGTTACAAGTATACCGGATTTTCCGGAACCGGGAATTATTTTCAGAGATATTACAAGCGTGATCGGAGATCCGGATGGATTGAAGCTGGCGATTGATTCATTAGATGACCTGCTTGAAGGCGTAGATTATGACGTAGTAGCCGGAGCAGAGTCCAGAGGCTTTATCTTTGGAACACCACTTGCATATAAGAATGGAAAAGGATTTGCATTGGTAAGAAAGAAAGGCAAGTTACCAAGGGAGACGATTGAAGCATCTTATGATCTGGAATATGGCAGTGCAACGATCGAGATGCATAAGGATGCGATCAAACCGGGACAGAAGGTTGTTCTTGTAGATGATCTGATCGCAACCGGAGGAACCATGGAAGCCGCTGCAAGGCTGGTTGAAGAACTTGGCGGTAAAGTGGTAAAGATCATATTCTTGATCGAACTTGCAGGTTTAAAGGGCAGAGAGAAGCTTGCCAAATATGATGTAGCTTCTGTTATTTGCTATGATGGCAAATAAAAATGATCATCTGGTCTTCAGATGAGTCTGAAATAGAAAAATTCGAATTGGGAAAAGTGGTGAAGATCATGGAAAACGTAAAAGATAAAGCAGGAAGCATGGATGAATTAAAAGAGCTTGCGGCAAAGGCGGGTGCAATGGAGAATAAACCAATGCGGGAAAAACGGGATATCGATCTGTCTACACCTGCGGATTTTACTCCGCCGGAGGATCTGTATAAGGAACTGATCAAAAAGATCCTGACCTATCATCCATCAACAGATATTTCGATGATTGAGAAGGCATATAAGGTGGCATCCAAGGCGCATGAAGGACAGCTTCGTAAGTCGGGAGAGCCATATATCATGCATCCACTCTGTGTTGCTATTATTCTTGCAGAACTGGAGCTGGATAAGGAGACGATCGTTGCCGGAATCCTTCATGATGTAGTAGAAGATACGGTCATGACTTCAGAGGAGATTGCAGCAGAGTTCTCGGAAGAAGTGGCATTTCTGGTGGAAGGTGTTACCAAACTGACCCAGTTGAAGATGACAACGGATAAGATTGAGGTACAGGCAGAAAACCTGAGAAAAATGTTCTTATCGATGGCAAAAGATATTCGCGTTATCCTGATCAAGCTGGCAGACAGACTGCATAACTTAAGAACATTACAGTATCAGTCTCCTGCGAAACAGGTGGAAAAAGCGCGTGAAACAATGGATATCTATGCACCAATCGCACATCGTCTTGGTATCAGCAAGATCAAGGTAGAACTGGATGACTTGTCCATGAAGTATCTGATGCCGGAGGTATATAAGGATCTGACAGCACAGATCGATGCGAGAATGCATGAAAGGGAAGCCTATATCAAACGTATCGTTGCGGATGTAAAGAAGCATATTGACAATGCGCATCTGGATGCAGAGATCGACGGTCGTGTAAAGCATCTGTTCAGTATTTATAAGAAGATGAAGAACCAGAACAAGACACTGGATCAGATTTATGATATTTTTGCAGTCCGGATTAAGGTGGAGACCGTCCGGGACTGTTATTCGGCACTGGGAATCATCCATGAGATGTACAAGCCGATTCCGGGACGTTTTAAAGATTATATCGCAATGCCAAAGTCCAATATGTATCAGTCCCTTCATACAACACTGATCGGACCGGAGGGACAGCCATTTGAAATACAGATCCGTACATTTGAGATGCACCGGACGGCTGAATATGGTATTGCTGCACACTGGAAATATAAAGAGAACATAACCGGTACGGTTATGCAGAAGGAAGAGGAGAAGTTATCATGGCTTCGTCAGATTCTGGAGTGGCAGAGAGATACTTCAGATAATAAGGAGTTCATGAACTTCGTTAAGACAGACCTGGATCTGTTTGCAGAACAGGTATATTGCTTTACACCGGCAGGGGATGTCAAGAATCTGCCAAGTGGATCGACACCGATCGATTTTGCTTATGCCATTCATACGGCAGTCGGTAATAAGATGGTGGGTGCGCGGATTAACGGAAGACAGGTTCCGATCGATACCAAGTTAAATAATGGTGACCGGGTAGAGATCATAACATCCCAGAATTCGGCAGGACCATCAAGAGACTGGCTGAATATCGTAAAGAGTGCACAGGCAAAGACGAAGATCAATCAGTGGTTCAAGCATCAGTTTAAGGATGAGAACATCAGCCGCGGTAAGGAACTGATCCTTGCATACTGTAAATCAAAGGGACTGGATTACTCCCTGTATTCCAAGCCGGAATATCAGGAACGTGTCTATAAAAAATATAATTTCAATGACTGGGAAGCTACAATGGCGGCTGTTGGTCATGGGGGAATCAAGGAAGGTCAGGTTGTCAACAAGCTGATCGAGGAATACAACAAGGATCATACGGAACAGCCGGATGACAAGGAAATTCTGGAGGCATATGCACTGAAGCGGGCACCGCATTCCTCCCACGGACAGGGTGGAATCATCGTAAAGGGTGCAGATGATGTAGCGGTTCGTTTCTCCAAATGCTGTTCACCGGTACCGGGTGATGAGATCATCGGATTTATCACCAGAGGACGAGGCATCTCGATCCATCGTACAGACTGTGTTAATGTGCTCTGTATGAGCGAGGAAGACAGAAACAGGATCATTGATGCGGAATGGCAGCAGGATGCAGTTGCAGAGAATACTTACCTTACAGAAATCAATATCTATGCGGATGACAGAAGCGGAATCCTCTTTGATATAACGAAAATCTTAAGTGAGGCAAATATCAGTGTAAACAGTATTAACAGCCGTACAAGCAAGCAGGGTAAGGCGACAATCACGATCAGCTTCTCGATCAAATCGGTCGACCAGTTGAATACGATCATTGCAAAGATACGAAATGTGGAGAGCATTATTGATATAGAGAGAACAGTGGGATAGGAGATCCGGATGGCAGAATTAGAAGTGAAATTATATCAGTTGGGTGATTTGGGAACCAATTGTTATATCGTAAGTAATAAAGAAACAAAGGAAGCAATCGTAGTTGATCCGGCAGATAATGCAGATTTTATTTATAGGAGTCTGACAGATGCAGGACTTGCCTGTGTAGGAATCTTCCTGACACATGGACATTATGATCATATCGGAGCATTGGATGATCTGAGAAAACTGACAGGAGTAAAGGCATATGCTTCCGAGAACGAGAAGCAGGTGCTTGAGAGCAGGACAGGAAATCTGTCTGCGGTGTTTGGCCATCCGCTTGAAACATCAGCGGATATTTATCTGCAGGATGGACAGGAGGTTGCAGTTTTAGGAACTGTGGTACGGTGTATCAGTGTGCCGGGACATACGATAGGTGGCATGTGTTATTATTTCGCAGAAGAACATCTGCTGTTTACCGGAGATACATTATTTGCATCGTCAGTTGGCAGATCGGATTTCCCAACCGGAAATGAACAGGATCTGTTAGAGGCGATCGAGACGAAGCTTCTTGTATTACCGGAGGAAACAGCTGTGTATCCGGGACATAACGGAACTTCAAGGATTGGCAGAGAAAGAAAATTCAATCCATTTTTTTCATAAATAACGATAAGGAACTTGGTTGACATGATTTGTCTGATTCAGAATGTAGAAGATTATAATAATGACCTGAGAGTGATCCTCATGGCGTTTTACATGGGTGTGAAGATCATCACACCGGAGAATATAGAAAAGAAGCCTGAACTTGGGGCAGATGTTGCTGCAACCCTTGTGGCAGAATTTGCAGAAGGTCAGACAAAGATCTGGATGAAGGACGGCGGTCTGGATGTGAAATCGGAAGGAGCTTCTGAGGATAAACAGCAGGACTGGTCTGCGGGAGAAGTCTGTGGAAAACCGGATATCGTGATCGATCAGGATTATCATGACAGAAAGGTATTCCGTAATGTTCTGAAGCGTGCCATGTACCGGATGTTGTCAGAGAGAACCGGAAGAGTTCTGCCATGGGGTAGTCTGACCGGCGTACGTCCGGTGAAGATTGCAATGGAAGCGGTAGAACGTGGATGTACAGATGAGGAGATACAAAAGCTGTATCAGGAAACTTATGTGGCAAGCCGGGAAAAGGCAGAAGCCTGTGTGAAGATCGCCAGACGTGAGAAAGCAATTATCGAGACGATCGATGAGCGAAATGAATACTGCCTGTATATCGGCATACCGTTTTGTCCGACGAGATGTCTGTACTGCTCCTTTACCTCTTATCCGATCGGTGTTTATAAGGATAAGGTCGATGCTTATCTGGATACAATGGAAAAGGAAATGGAGTATATTGCGGAAAGTTATACCGAGAAGAAACTGGCATCCATTTATATTGGTGGCGGTACGCCGTCTTCGATCAGTGCAGAGCAGATGGATCGTCTGTGCAGCATGATCGAGAAGCATTTTGACTTGTCGCAGGTTCGGGAATATACGATCGAAGCAGGTCGTCCGGACAGTACAACAGCAGATAAGCTGCAGGTGATGAAAGCGCATGGCGTTGATCGTATCAGTATCAATCCGCAGACGATGAATGGAGAGACACTGAAGCTGATCGGAAGAGCACATACACCGGAGCAGGCAGAAGAAGCATTTATGAGAGCCAGAGAAGCTGGCTTTGACAATATTAATATGGACTTGATCGTAGGTCTTCCGGGTGAAGATGCAGAGATGGTGAAGCGGACACTGGAAAAGGTGAAGAAGCTTGCACCGGAGAGCCTTACGGTTCACACACTTGCAATCAAACGGGCAGCGCATCTGAAACAGGAGATGGACAAATACAGCTTTGCAGGTGATGTAGATGAGCAGTTATCACTGGTTGGACAGGCCGCAGAAGAACTGGGACTTGCACCATATTATCTGTACAGACAGAAGAATATGGCGGGAAATCTGGAAAATGTCGGATATGCAAGACATGGACTGGAATGTCTCTATAATATTCTGATCATGGAAGAACGGACAGACATTATAGGAATCGGTGCGGGAAGCTCCAGCAAGCTGATCCGCCGGGAGGGAGATCTGGATCCGGTTACAGGAGAGACGGTTATAGGAAACCGGATCGACCGTGTGGAAAATTGTAAGAGTGTAGACGATTATATCGCAAGAATTGATGAAATGATTGACAGAAAAAAGCAGGCGTTTGCAAAATGACAGATAAAGTTATAAACTTAGACACAGATAAAGAAATAGAATACTATGAACAGGATCTGGACGATGCCATCCGTCATGGAATGTGTGTCAGCCGGTTGTCTTCGGAGCTTGCCAGAGAACTGGGGCTCCCGGAAGAAGAGATTCATAAGATCGCAGTTGCCGGTATGATCCATGATATCGGAAAGCTCCGCATCACACCGTATATATATGGCCGTGGCAATTCCATGAAGATTGAGGAAATGCGGTATGTGAGACTTCATGCGAAGCTTGGGGCAGATATCGCAAGGCAAGAAGGCTACGGGGATGATATTGCAGATATTATTTTGTATCATCACGAGAACTATGATGGTTCCGGTTATCCGTACTGTCTTCAGGGAGAGGAGATCCCGATCGGAGCAAGGATTATTCGTGTGTGTGATGTATTTGTCGCGCTGATCAGTGACCGTGCATACCGGAAAGCATTTGAACCAAAGATCGCATTATTGATGGTGATCGATGAGGTGCGGCATTTTGACATGAAAGTATTTCTCGCATTTCAGAGAATTATAAATACAACTGATATTTTAGATGAGGTTCAGTTAATTTTAAAAGGGAGCTATGAATCACGGATCAGTTGATGTATAGTATAAAAATATGAACAATAGATGGAGGATGGAATATGATAACCCAGGCACCAAGAGGAACCAGTGACTGGTTCGGTGACAAGATGAGAACACGTACACAGGTAGAAGCAATGGCGAGAAATCTGTGTGAGAAATTCAATATAAAGGAAGTAATCACACCTGTATTTGAACATACGGTGCTGTTCCAGCGTGGTGTTGGAGAGACAACCGATGTAGTACAGAAGGAAATGTACACCTTTGTTGATAAGGGTGGAAGAAGTATCACATTGAAGCCGGAAGGTACAGCAGGTGCGATCCGTGCTTATGTTGAGAATAAATTATATGCAGAACCACAGCCGGTCAAGATGTTCTATATTACACCGGCATTTCGTTATGAGAAGCCGGAAAGCGGACGACTTCGTCAGCATCATCAATTTGGTGTTGAGTTTGTCGGATCTCCAAATCCAATGGCAGAAGTAGAGGTTATGACACTGGTATCAACTCTCATCAAACAGATTGGTCTGTCAGATGCAAAGCTTCACATTAACAGTATCGGATGTCCAAAATGTAAGAAAGTGTACAATGATGCACTGATTTCTTATCTGAAAGGTCATGAAGAAGGACTCTGCAATACCTGTAAAGAGCGTATGGTTAAGAATCCGCTTCGTGTAATCGACTGTAAAGAGCCAGGTTGTAAGGCGATCGTAAAGGATGCTCCAAGAACAATTGATTATCTGTGTGAGGAATGCGATGCTCATTTCAAGGAGCTTCAGAGACTTCTGACAGAGCTTGAGATTCCATTTGAGGTTGACACCGGAATCGTTCGTGGCCTGGATTACTATACAAAGACAGTATTTGAATTCGTAAATAAAGAGGGCTTCACCTTATGCGGTGGGGGAAGATATGATAATCTGGTATATGAGATTGATGGAAAAGAGGCACAGCCATCTGTTGGATTCGGTATGGGAATTGAAAGAATCCTGTATTTCCTTGAGAAAGAAAATATCAATCTCGCGCCGGAAAAACCGATTGATTTATATGTCGGCATCATGGGTGATTCCGCAAAGGCAAAAGCGTACAAGCTGGTATATGATCTTCGTCTGGCCGGTTATATCGTAGAGACAGATTACATGAATCGAAGCGTAAAGGCGCAGATGAAATATGCAAATAAATTAAATGCGAGATACACGATCATTATTGGTGATAATGAATTAGAGACCAATACCGGTCGTATCAAGAATATGGAAACGGGCGAGCAGACCGAGATTGCGCTGGATCAGCTTGCAAGTGTATTAGAAGAAAGATAAGAACCATAGGAGGATATAGAAAAATGGCAGAATCAATGCAGGGATTGAAGCGTTCCCACAGATGTGCAGAGGTTTCAAACGCTCTTGAAGGACAGAAAGTAACCGTAATGGGCTGGGTTCAGAAGAGCAGAAATAAAGGTGGAATCATATTTGTCGATCTCAGAGACAGAAGCGGTATTCTTCAGATCATATTTGAGGAATCCAAATGCGGAAGCGAGTGCTTTGAGAAAGCAACAAAGCTTAAGAGTGAGTTTGTAGCAGCGATCGAAGGTACCGTCTGCAAGCGTGTCGGTGCAGTAAATGAGAATCTGACAACCGGAGATATTGAAGTTGTGGCAACTTCCCTTCGTATCTTATCAGAGGCCGAGACACCTCCATTCCCGATCGAAGAGAACAGCAAGACAAAAGAAGAATTACGTTTGAAATACAGATATCTGGATCTGAGAAGACCGGATCTTCAGAGAAATCTGGTTATGAAGAGCAAGGTTATGACTATTGCCAGACAGTTCATGGCAAATGAAGGTTTCCTTGAGATTGAGACACCTATGTTATGTAAGTCAACACCGGAGGGCGCAAGAGATTATCTCGTACCAAGCCGTATCCATCCGGGTACATTCTATGCATTACCACAGTCTCCACAGATCTACAAGCAGCTTCTGATGTGCTCCGGTTATGACCGTTATTTCCAGATCGCAAGATGTTTCCGTGATGAGGATCTTCGTGCAGACAGACAGCCGGAGTTCACACAGATGGATATGGAGTTATCCTTCGTAGATGTGGATGACGTTATTGATGTAAATGAAAGACTTCTTGCAAAATTATTCAAGGAGATTCTGGATGTAGATGTAAAACTTCCAATCCGCCGTATGACATGGATCGAAGCAATGAACCGTTTCGGTTCTGATAAGCCGGATCTTCGTTTTGGTATGGAATTAAAGGATATCAGCGAAGTTGTTAAGGGCTGTGGATTCGGCGTATTTACAGGTGCACTTGAAAATGGCGGATCTGTCCGTGGTATCAATGCAAAGGGACAGGGAGCAATGCCTCGTAAGAAGATTGATGCTCTGGTTGAATTTGCAAAGACATACGGAGCAAAAGGTCTTGCATATATTGCCATTAATGAAGATGGCACTTACAAGTCATCTTTTGCAAAGTTTATGACTGAAGATGAGATGAACAATATCGTAGCAGCACTTTCCGGTGAACCGGGAGACTTGCTGTTATTTGCAGCAGATAAGAATAAGGTTGTATGGGATACACTTGGAGCACTCCGCTGCCACCTTGCAGACCAGATGGGACTGCTTGACAAGAATGTATTTGAATTCGTATGGATCACAGAATTTCCACTTCTTGAGTGGTCAGATGAACAGAACCGTTTCACAGCTATGCACCATCCATTTACTATGCCGATGGAAGAGGATCTGGCAATCATTGATACAGATCCGGGTAAGGTTCGTGCAAAGGCCTATGATATCGTATTAAATGGTAACGAGATTGGTGGTGGATCTGTCAGAATCCATCAGGATGATATTCAGGAGAAGATGTTTGAATGTCTTGGATTTACAAGGGAACAGGCGTATGAAAGATTTGGTTTCCTGTTAGACGCATTCAAATATGGAGTACCACCTCACGCAGGACTGGCTTATGGACTGGATCGTCTGGTCATGCTTATGGCAAAACAGGATTCTATCCGTGATGTGATCGCATTTCCTAAGGTAAAGGATGCATCCTGCCTGATGACAAATGCTCCGGACTATGTGGATGAGGCTCAGCTCAAAGAGCTTGGTATTGACATTACAGTTTTAGACGAACAGAAGACGGAAGAATAAAAAATAATGAAACTGCACACTGTATATCCTTATTGTGTGTAAGCAACGAACCAGAACCTGTGTTTGTACCGGGTTATGGTGACTGCCTGGGATATACGGGGTGCGGTTTTGTTTTATAATAGGGCGCATTGGTTAAAGATAAAGCGGATGGGTTCTGGTTTTGAAAGAAATGTGGAGGATAAATGATTATGAAAAGAGGACATTGTATTCTGGCGGCAGGTTTGTGTATTCTGGCAGGGCTTGTATCCGGATGCGGAGATAAAAAGCAGCAGACCTCCGAAGAGATAACAACGGCAGAGGATGGAACGGTTGCAGTAGAAGTGCTGGATAATGATCAGATTGCACTGGTATATAATGGATATGATCCGGAAGTTCATGGAATGATGTTTACGATTACAAATAAATCGGATGATCAGATGGTAAATGTGTATTTCAGTGATGTAGTGGTTGATGGAGAGACGCTTCAGCCAATGTTTGGACTGGATGTGGAAGCACAGACAAGTGAGGATCAGATTTGTCTGGTGGATTGTGATGCAGCACCGGCTGCTTTGACTGGTATTGTATGTGTGGATGACATGGAAGGTTATACGATCGGTACATATGAGATCGATGACGTTGCCCTTTCAAATGAAAAAGATGATACAAAGGAATATACTGTAAAAGAGGGAGCTGTAACGATTCTTGATAATGACAAGGTTACAGTATCTTATATTGGAATTGAGAATGACAGTGATGGCGATGACGCAGAACAAGTACTGGCATTTGAGGTTTACAATAAAACGGATAAAAAGATACAGGCAACATTTGACACAGTTCTTGTAAATGGAAAAGAAGAAGAAATTTCTTATGTGGCAGATGCAATGGGGCATACATATGCAACCTTATTCTGTGACGTGTCCGACGTGAAAGCAATGACAACGCTGACTGGTGAATTTACTGTTTATGATGAAGATGATGAGTTGATCGGGAGCTATTCGATCGAGAAAGCTGCATTGAAATAGAAGGTTAGTTTATTAATCTGATTTTAATCTTTCTCCTATTTTAGATTAATTCGTGGCTGGTATAGTAATACCATCAGCTGAGGAGAGAATAGAGAAAGAAGGAAAAAGATATGGATAATTTAGAAAAAGTAGAGAAGTTAAGAGAAAAAACAGGTGTCAGCTATGAAGAAGCCAAGGCCGCTTTGGAAGCAACGAATTATGATGTGTTGGATGCGATCATTTATCTGGAAAAGAACGGTAAGGTAAAAGCACCGGAGGTTACCAGTTACACGACGGAACAGGCACAGCAGACATCAACAGAATTTGAACAGGCACAGCAGGAATATACCAGAGACTGCAATAAAAAGACCTTTGGTCAGATGATGGATCAGTTTTTTTCCTGGTGTGGAAGACTTTTAAAGAAAAGCGTGGATTCCAAGTTCATCATAGAAAGACGCGGTAGCACTATGGTGAATGTACCTGTTCTGGTATTGATACTTGCGATCATCTTCGCATTCTGGATCACGATTCCATTATTAGTGGTCGGTTTATTCTGTGAATGTAGATACCATTTCGCAGGAATCGACAATATCAATGTAGACTTGAACAGTGCCTGCGACAAGGTTGCGGATACGGTAGAAACTATTAAGACAGACATTAACAAGAACTAATGTGAGAGATTAATTTACAATACACAGATTTATTTTAAGGGACATAGGTACTCAAGATACTCCCTTAAAATAAATCGTCACAACAAGGAGTAGAGATGAGCCGGAAGATTTTGATTGTAGAGGATGAAGAAAAGATTGCCAGATTTGTAGAGCTGGAATTGGTTCATGAAGGCTATGAAGTAATAAAGGCATTTGACGGGCGGACAGGTCTGGATCTGGCATTATCAGAACATGCTGACCTGATCGTGCTGGATGTTATGCTTCCAAGGCTAAATGGTCTGGAGGTTCTTCGCCGTATTCGTAAAGAAGGAAATACTGTACCAATCCTGCTGCTTACTGCAAGGGATGCGGTAATGGACAAGGTGTCCGGGCTGGATGCGGGAGCGGATGATTACATTACGAAGCCATTTGCGATCGAAGAACTTCTGGCTCGTATCCGTGTAGCGCTGAAGCGGAAAAGCACAGACCGGCAGGAGACACATAAGCTAGAGATCCATGGAGTCAGCCTGGATACTGACCGGCATGAGGTTATGGTGGCGGGAGAACCGGTGGAGCTTACCAATCGGGAATTTGAACTGCTGCATACGCTGATGGAGAATAAGAATATCGTCATGGATCGGGAAAAGCTGATGAATATTGTCTGTGGTTATGAGTATGTCGGTGAGACAAATATCATAGATGTATATATCCGGTATCTGCGTACGAAGATCGATGACCGGTTCGGTATCAAGCTGATCACAACGGTACGAGGCGTAGGCTATGTGATCAGGGAATCATAGGAAGGTGTAACGGGATAGAGTATACAGTCTGATGATAAGGGTAGATGCAGAAACAAGAGCAAGATTGAAAGAATGTATAAGAAGAGGTATCACGGATGAATGAAAATAAGAGGATGACCTCGATCGCCAGAAAAATAAATATCAGCTTCTGGCTGAAGGAAGTAGGCAATGTAATAGGAATCAATATTATCATTGCCTTTCTTATTATGGGAACCTGGATGTACTGGTGTACCACAAAGCTTCCGGATCAGGTAACAGGTGAGCATTATTATTTTAATGTCAATCAAGAAAAGCATACACTGGAATATGTGATCGATGGAAATGACCGGAAATCATATGCATATGATTTCCGGGATGTAAGGGATCTGGTAGCTGTACCGGGAATCATACTGTTATCGGCAGAAGGATTTGTGTTGTTTTTTGCGTTATTCCGGACTTCTGTTGTCAGAAGAAAGCTGAAGCCGTTAAATGATCTGGCGGTAAAGGCAGAACAGATCAGTAAGATGTCATTTGAGCAAAATGGTATGGAGGATCAGAAGAAACGTTCCGATAAGAAGTCTGCAAAGACGTTTGACCAGAATCAGATGGATCATCTGGAACAGGCAATATCACATATTTCTCCGGATGATGCCGAACAGGGAGTCCATACCGGAGACAAGGAATTGAAAAGTATTGAGATCGCGTTGAATAACCTGCTTCGGAATATGAAGGAAAACGAAAGGCGGCAGGTACGGTTTGTATCGGATGCATCACATGAGCTTCGGACACCTATTGCTGTGATCCAGGGATACGTGAATATGCTGGATCGATGGGGAAAAGAGGATGAAAAGGTTCTGACAGAATCCATCGAAGCCCTTAAGAATGAGTCTCAGCACATGAAGGAGCTGGTAGAACAGCTTCTGTTCCTTGCGCGGGGTGACAGCGGAAGAAATACTCTGAATAAAGTGAAACTGGATCTGAATCAGATGGTCAGTGAGGTCTGGGAGGAATCCCAGATGATCGATGAGAAGCACCGCTATCTGTTCCGTGGAACAGATCCTGCATATATGACAGGTGATATAGCCATGATCAAACAGTCCATCCGGATCTTTGTACAGAATGCGGCAAAGTATTCTTCGGATGGTGCGGATATTACATTAGGAGTTATGCTGGAATCCGGTTATGTCAGTTATATGATCCAGGATGAGGGCATCGGAATGGAATCGTCAGATGTCGTTCATATCTTTGAACGATTCTACCGATCGGACGAAGCGAGAAACGGCGAGACCGGCGGTTCCGGCCTGGGACTTTCCATAGCCAAATGGATCGTCGATGCTCACTCCGGCACGATTCAGGTTGTATCCCGTCCGGAGATCGGCACCCGTTTTATTGTCCGTTTCCCGATGTGTGAGTAAAAAAGAGGTTGTTGATGATTCTTGTGTTATTTATAGTTGTGATATTTTGGCTCTGCTGGTATGGATATATACATAAGACATCAGTGAAGTTTTCGTTGTGAGGTTTGCACTAGCTGTCAGCACCAAGCCCATGTCTGAACCCGTAAGGGTGAGTTTGGGCGACTGCTGGCAATAAGCGTGCAAATCCGAGCAGAAAACGGAACGGTCTTTGTATATGTCCATACCAGCAGAGCCAAAATATCATGGCAAAAAGTAGAGGTTGAACAACAACAACCTCTTTAGCGGAAAGGTCTGGTGCGAAATTCATTCCAGACCATGAAAATGGCGACCACTCCGGCAAGTCCATCGGCGATAGGGCCGGAATACATAATGCCATCAATGCCCATAAATAGCGGCAGAATAATTAATAATGGGAGAAGGAACAGGATCTGTCTGGTTAATGACAGGAATGTTCCTTTTTTCGGTTTGCCGATCGATGTAAAGAAGTTCGAAGTGATCGGCTGCATAAAGTTTATAAACGTAAAGAACAGAAAAATACGAAAATAGCTGATCGAAAACTGGAAGTAGCTTTCGGAGCCATTTCCGAAAATGGATATGATCTGCCTTGGCACAAACTGGAACAACAGAAATGCAATGAGCGCGATCACAAATCCACAGGTAGAGGCGAACAGATAGGCAGACTTTACCCGTTTGTATTTTCCTGCACCGTAGTTATAGCTGGTGATTGGCTGTAAGCCTTGTGATATACCGATAATCAGAGATAGAAATACCTGATTTACTTTTGTGATAATTCCGGCACAGGCGATAGGGATTGCTTCGCCATAGATGGAAAGGGAGCCATAGTATTTGAGAGATTTGTTCATAATGATCTGTACGATCATCATGGCAAGCTGGTTGCTGCAAGGAGCAGTACCAAGGGATGAAACTCTCGCTATGATCGATCTGCTGATGCGGAGATGTTCTTTTCTTATCGTTACAGTCTTGCAGTGGGATAAAAACCAGATGACAAGACCGGCGGAGATTACCTGACCGATAACGGTTGCGATGGCTGCACCTGCCATACCCATCTGGAGAACGGATACAAACAGTGCATCTAAGATCGTATTGATCACGGCTCCGGTGAGGTTACAGATCATGCTGATCTTCGGTCTCCCATCAGCCCGGATCAGATGACCGCTTCCGGTTGTGAGGATCAGAAAAGGAAATCCGATTGCAACAATGCCTGTGTAAGTTTTTGCATAGGAAAGTACATTGTCGGGAGATCCAAAGAAGTGGAGCAGAGGCTCTAAGAACAGCAGGGTGATCGTAGTTAAAATCACACCACAGCCAAAGAGCATAACAGCGGAATTGCCGATATAATAAACAGCTTTTTCCTTTTCTCCTTTTCCCATAGCCAGGTTAAAAGCAGATGCGCCGCCGATGCCGAACAGCAGAGCGATCGCGATACAGGATATGGAAAGTGGAAATGAAATATTGGTCGCAGCATTACCAAGTTCGCCGACATTTCGCCCAATGAAAAACTGGTCAACAATGTTATAAAGAGAGCTAACCAGCATGGCTACTATACTTGGAATGGCAAATTGCATTAATAATTTTTTTACGGGCTGAGAGCCGAGAGGATTTTCATTTGTTGTCTGTGTATTCATGTGGGTTGTCCCTGTTTACAGTTTCTTGCGGGTGTAGGTCATACGGGTAAATGTAATGTCGTCACCGCCGGATTCACCGGTTGTAATATCGAATTCATCTGCGTTGAATTCTGGGAAGAAGACATCTCCGTTTTCAACGACAGTATCAACTTCTGTGATATACATGGTATCAACCAGTGGAAGTGCCTCTTTGAACAGACCATATCCACCGGAGATATAGACATTTCCCTCTTTTACAGAATCAAGAGCTTCCTGTAAAGAATGAACGGTAAGCAGGTTTTCACCGGAGTAATTGACAGTATTTGATACAACGATATTCATTCGGTTCGGGAGAGGATGTCCGATCTCTTCATATGACTTACGTCCCATAACCACAGTATTCCCTGTTGTCAGTTCTTTAAACTGTTTCTGTTCTCCTTTGATCCGCCATGGGATCTGTCCATTTTTTCCAATTACATTATTTTTTGAACGAGCAACGATTAAACCTATCATAGTCCGGGTTCCTTTCTGTGGTATTTTTGTTCCTTTAGCATACTTGGTTTCACAGGAATCGTCAAGCGAGCGTTCCAACTGCTGTTTCAGATATTCATATCTCTGGTATTTTTCTTCCTTTGCAAAATGTATCTCCCGGAATTGTTCCGGATTATTTTCATAAGAAAGAACCTCGTCACCAAATTGTTCACTTGTCAGGTCAAAGATATGACCGTCGATATCGTTATAGCAATGATAGTTTCCGCCGGGACGCAAGATGCCATACACCTTGCCGCCAAAGATGTCCTGAACCAGAAATGCTGTGATAGAACATTGCCCCAAGGTTTTATTCTCCGGTGTCCAGCCATCACGTAGTCTTGGTGCGCAAGTATCAGCGCACCAGATATCAGATAATCTGTCATACAGATCCTGTGGTGTATGGATTCCTTTATACTTGTTTGTTATGGCAGAAACGGTTGCCTGTTCCCAACCGTAGAAGTTGTAGGTCTTCATTTTCAAATATCTCCTCATTTGCTATTGAATGAAATGTGTTGCTTTTGTTTGGATTTATAAATGATATTTATAGTATGCGTTTCAGTTTGCAGTTCTCGATTCCTGCGCTCCAGAATTTTGACAGCGGGATCCCTTTGACCTGACAGATGATACTGGAATTCATAGCTCCATGTCCGACGATCAGGACATCTTTTCCTTCGTCTAATTGTGGTTTTACAACCTCTTTTAGGAATTCTCCTGTTCTCGCAAATAGCTGTTCAAAGCTTTCTCCACCATCCTTTGGAACTTTATAGTTTGCCGGATCAAGAAAGAGATCTTTTATTGGACAGCCGGGAGTAGTCACGCAGTTTGCAGTTCCTTCATAGCTGCCAAAGCTCATTTCTTTTAACCGGTCGTCCGTTATGATCGGAATGTTCCGCCCTTTTAATACGATCTCGGCTGTTTCCTTTGCTCGGATAAGGGGAGAGCAGTAGCAGATATCAAAATGGATATCGGCATATTCTGTTCTGGCATGCTCCGCCATCTGGCGTCCTTCTTCATTTAATGGAATGTCTGTCCGCCCTTGTAGTTTCCGCATGGCATTCCAGTCTGTTTTTCCATGTCGCATGATGTATAACATTGTTGTATCTCCTGTGGTTCATTTGAATATTCGGATTGACAAATAGCATTTCATATAGTAGCATCACTTCATAAAGAAATGGTTTTTTGTCGTGTACAGCCTTATGGCTCAATCGGGTTGCTCGTTTCTTTTTTTATATCTAAAATATCATATAGATATAATTTTTTATCTTCCGAATGTCTGACAATCAGGGATGTATGAAATACATTGTACCTCTCTATTTTCCCTGATTCATCATATACTGGTAATGCAAAGCGTGAATCATATCGATACCACCCAAATTTTGCATTTCTCCAGTGTTTTTCTTCGATGCATTATTTTCATTGATTTGTTTGCATATTTTTACTAACTCAAAATATCTTAATAATCTTCTTTTTGTTTCAATGTCAGATGGCGTAAATACTTCGATTATATGCTTTTTATTAAGTAAATAATCTGTCTGAATGGGTTGCTCTGTTTCTTCCTCATCACAAAGTAAATTCACAAGCGACATGTCAAGAGCCTTACAAATAGTAACTAATGAATCATTAGTTTGAGCTAACGAAAGAATGAAACTGACAACAAAGGTCATGATAAATACATATAAAGTAGTAATATTAACAATGATTCTATATTTTTTTATAATAGTTCCCTTCAAATTTCTTATCCAACGTCAGACAAAGAAATAATGCTATAATGCTTCTTTGGTGGATTCAAGGAAGTTCTGCTCTCGCTTCGCTCACCAGAACAACTGCGTTTCTAAGTTCAGACTTCGTGCGTTGCACTTGTCTTCTCTAAGAGAACGCAAGTTTCAGCAGTAGCCCGCATCCAATCGTACTTCGTTTTCAACTCGTTCTCTTGGGCGTGCCTTGCATGGTCCTCCGTAATCTGCTCTCACTTCGCTATGCTCGTGACAGCAGAACTACGGACTCAACATGACCGGTGTGGCCAAATTGGTCGACGACAGCGACTTTTTCGAGGTGGTAGCCGGCGGGAGTGAGGATGGCGATGTCACGGGCAAGGGTTGCGGGATCGCAGCTTACATAGACAAGCCGTTTTGGATTCATCCGGATCAGGGTGTCAAGGAGTACCTTGTCACAGCCTTTTCTTGGTGGATCGACAACGACGACATCTGCCTGGGAACCATCGCCGCCTTTTTCGTAAATGGCAGGAACGACTTCCTCCGCTTTTCCGGTAAAGAATTCGACGTTGTGGATATCGTTAAGTTCCGCATTTTTACGGGCATCCAAGATTGCCTGAGGAACGATCTCCACACCGTATACCTGTTTTGCTTTCTGAGCAAGGAACAGGGAGATGGTTCCGATGCCGCAGTACATATCCCAGACGGTTTCCTCGCCGTTCAGATCTGCATATTCCAATGCTTTTTCATAAAGTACCTTAGTCTGCACAGGGTTTACCTGATAGAAGGACAGAGGTGAGATCCGGTATTTTACATTGCCGATATAATCTGTGATGTATGGACTGCCCCACAGTGTTTTGCAGGTTGGTCCAAGAATCTTATTTGTTTTTTCTGTATTGATGTTCAGGCAGATTGAAGTCATTCCGGAAATTTTTGTCAGATGGGAGATGAGTTCATCTGCATGAGGTAGTTTTTTTCCATTTACGATGAGACAGACCATAACTTCGCCGGTTGTAAACCCGACACGGGTCAGAATATGACGTACCAGACCCTGTCCGGTTGTTTCGTTATAAGTGGAAATGTTATATTCCGTGAGAAATGCGCGGATGATCGGCAGAATCTGATCATTTACTTCTGCACCGATCGCACAGGTATCGGAATCGATGATCGAATGGGTTCTGCCGGCATAGAAGCCGATCACGATATTGCCGTTTTTATCTCTGCCAACCGGAAACTGTGCTTTATTTCGATAGTGGTATGGTTCTTTCATACCATAGATCGGTTCCATCAGAGTATCGGGATTCTCAATCTTGCCGATCCGGCGCAGACATTCTCTTACCTTGTTCCATTTGTATTCCAGCTGCTTCTCATAGGAAATGTGCTGAAGACTGCATCCGCCACAGCTCTTTGCGACCGGGCAGACCGGAGTTACGCGGTAAGGGGATGGTGTGATCAGGCGAACCAGCCGTCCGTAGGCGATCGATTTTTTTGCTTTCATGATCGAGATCTCGGCTACGTCACCGATCACTGTATCTTTGACAAATACAGTGATATTCTGCACGTTATTTCCATCTTCGGATGAAGCTTTCGTGGAAATGTCTGTGCCTGTTTTGTTATTTGCTACATCAGAAAGAGAGAGATGGCCGATGCCTTCTCCCTCATTTCCCATGTCCGTTATTTCTATTGTATATATACTGTTCTTTTTAAGTTCCATAAAATAAATATCGTATCCTTTATTTTGTAGATCTGCGGATATTACTTTCTATCATTTTATTGTAACCAAGCCAGCCGGTCTCGTCCTTGCTGTCTAATGCTTCCATGAATGTCTGGATCTTGGCATCTGTATTATCGGCAAATGATAATGCAAGTGCTTCGATCAGGGCAGGCTTTTTTGGAGAGCCGTATTCCAGTTCGCCGTGGTGGGCGAGGATACAGTGCTCCAGTTCGTTTGCTTCCTTTGCAGGAAATTCCGGAACAGAATCACGGATCTTGTCGCGGATCATCATAGTACCCATTACGATGTGACCAAGTAACTGACCGGAATCTGTGTAATCGTTTTCCGGGAATGTTGAAAGCTCATAGACCTTGCCGATGTCATGAAGCATGGCAGCAGTCAGGAGCAGGTCACGATTTAAGATCGGGTAGTATGTAGTGTAGTAGTCACACATGCTGGTAACTGCCAGAGTGTGCTCTAACAGACCACCGACAAATCCATGATGAATGGATTTGGCAGCCGAATGCTTTTTGAATTCTTTTGCAAGAGCTTTGTCCTCTACAAAGAAGCTTTCCAGAAGCTTTTTGTAGTAAGGCTTTTCGATCGTTGCGATAATGCCAAGCAGCTTGTCAAACATTTCATCGACATTTTTCTTCGTGCATGGCATATAGTCGTTGATATCGTATTCCCCTTCTTCAGCGATACGGATCTTCTTAATTGTCAACTGGAGAGTGTTGTTAAATGAGGTAACCTGACCGTCAACCTTAACATAGTTCATGGATTCAAAATGTCCAATTCCGCTGTTTAGTTCCCAGATCTTACCATCCATTGTTCCGCTGGCATCTACCAGCTGCAGAGAATAGTAGGATTTACCTGATTTTGTCTTTCCTGTGATCTTGTTTTTGCAGAGGTAAACCTCTGAAACCATTTCGCCTTCGCGAAGCTCGTGTATATATCTCATAATGTAAGCCTTCCTGTTATTTAGTTCCGAAAATTCTGTCGCCGGCATCACCGAGACCCGGGCAGATGTAAGCATTTTCATTTAAGCATCTGTCAAGCTGACCAACATAGATCTGGATGTCCGGGTGATCCTTCTGAAGTCTTTCCAGACCTTCGGGAGCAGCGATGATACACATGAATTTGATATTCTTGCCGCCGTGCTGTTTGATAAATGAAACAGCTTCGGAACCGGAACCGCCGGTTGCTAACATTGGATCAACAACAAGGATTGTTCTCTGCTCGATAGGATCCGGCAGTTTACAATAATATTCATGCGGCTCGTGTGTCTTCGGGTCTCTGTAGAGCCCGATGTGTCCAACCTTTGCTGATGGAACCAGAGCAAGGATGCCGCTTACCATGCCAAGCCCGGCACGGAGGATCGGTACAACTGCCATCTTCTTACCTGAGATCATAGGAGATTTGCAGGTTTCAATCGGAGTCTTGATCTCTACATCTTCTGTAGGCAGATCACGAAGTGCTTCGTAGCCCATAAGCATAGCGATTTCTTCTACAAGTGTACGGAATTCATTTGTTCCGGTGTTCTCGTTTCTTAACATTGATATTTTGTGTTTGATCAAAGGATGATTCATAATTGTGACATTACTCATATCGGTAACCCCTTTTCGTAAAATTTTTAACTGTGTATAATTCTACCATAAGACAACAGGAAATTAAACCCTGCGATACCGGAAAAATCAACGGAAATCATTTCAGACAGACATAAAAAATCATCGACCGCGCCAACAGAACAGTTTTTAGAATGATCAGGAAAAACTGTCGGTCGGCAGGACCGATGATTTTGTAAAATATAATATTAATCGTTGTAGTCCGGCAGATCGTTATAGTACATTTTGATCGCATTTGTGCTCTTTTCCAGAACTGCCATTGTCGATGGAAGAGGAACCGCGATCAGATCGTCGAATTCAAATTCACCAAGCTCCGGTCGGATCTCATATCCAAGATTTCGTTCGTTGATCGAGAAATCAGCTTGAAACTGGTAATTGTTTCCTCTGGCGTCCAAGCGGATCCATTTCTTGACATCCGGTTCAAATACTGCATTCAGTGCATGAAGTGCCAGCTTGTTATCATATGTGAATCGTTTGATCCTCTGGTAGCAGAATCCGGTGTAAATACCATTTGCACGCATCAGTGCGGCTAACAGATTTGCCTTTGAATAGCTGATACCGGTTTTCTTTTCCAGAACATCTGATGCAGAGATCGTGATCGTGGAATCTTTGGCGTCCCAGGTGTGATCAATTTCATCTCTGACAAAATAATATATGGTTTCTATTTTTTCGTAAACAGATCTGCAGTTTTTGGTAAGATCCATAGCCTTCTCCATAACCATGGGATTGTCGAAATCGACATATTTATCATACTGTAGATATGCTGCATCCCTATTTCTCTGTATTAGCTTCATGTTTACCTCCCAAAAGTATTACAAGTAAGATAAATGACAGAGGACCAATCTCTGAAACTCCAGCTATTTGTCGCTGGTTACTTGAAATATGTAGAACTTCAGATAATATGATTCATCTGCAGCCCACAGAATCGGATGATCAGGAGCCTGAGTACGGAATTCAACCTGTCTCAGTCGTTTGTGAGAGTTGGAAGCAGCCTGCCCGATGGTTTTTGTAAAGAGTTCATAGTCCATGAAATGGGAGCATGAACAGGTGGCAAGAAAGCCGCCATCTTTAACGAGCTTCATGGCTCTCAGATTTATTTCCCGATAACCTTTTACAGCGTTTTTAATTGAGTTGCGTGATTTTGTAAATGCAGGTGGATCCAGAATTACAACGTCGAATTTCTCGCCCTGTTCTTCCAGTTCAGGGAGCAGATCAAAGACATCTTTACAGATAAATGTAACCGAATCCTCCAGGTGGTTCAGCTTTGCATTTTCCTGTGCCTGTCTGACCGCAAGTGCCGAAGCATCTACACCCAGTACGCTTGCGGCACCGGCAATTCCGGCGTTCAGCGCAAAAGAGCCTGTGTGTGTGAAACAGTCAAGAACTTTTGCATCCTTACAAAGACGCTGGATCGCAAGTCGGTTGTATTTCTGGTCAAGAAAGAAGCCGGTCTTCTGACCGTCTTTTACGTCAACAATATAGTGTACGCCATTTTCAATAATTTCCACGTTCGTGTCGAATTCATCCCCAATGAATCCCTTGAATGGCTGCATCCCTTCATTTATTCTAACTTTAGCATCGCTACGCTCATAAACACCTTTGATTATTATACCATCCGATTTAAGGATATTTTTTAAAATATTTATTAACAAATTTTTAACTCTGTCGATTCCAAGTGCAAGTGACTCAACGACCAGCACATCTTCAAATTTGTCAATCACAATACCGGGCAGGAAGTCTGCCTCACCAAATACGATACGGCAGCTGCTTGTATCCACGGTTTTCTTACGATAATCCCATGCTGCCTGCAGACGCATGCGGAAGAAATCTTCATTGATCTCGGTATCGACGTGACGTGTCAGCATACGGACAGTGATCTTGGAATTCGTATTGATAAATCCCTTTCCCATCGGATATCCGTCAAAGTCTTTTACAATGATGATATCCCCGTTTTCAAAGCTCCCCATGATGGTATCTATTTCATTGTCATAAATCCAGGCGCCGCCGGCTTTGATGGTTCTGCCCTCGCCCTTCTTTAATGTTACGATTGCGCTCATGTTACACCTCGTTCATTTTTTTGATAAGACATAGTATACCATGGATGGCATGGTTTTTAAATCCGCTTTGCGGATGACACAGTGGGAAGCGGAAGGTTCTTATAGAATAAAGAACAAATATTCGATTTGCTCTGTACTTTTTTTAAATGGAATGATATATTAGACAGAGAACAATAATAAGAATATTGATTGTATTTAGATAGATATATCAGGAGAACATAATGGATCATTTCAAATTAGTATCAGAATATCAGCCGACCGGTGATCAGCCGCAGGCGATCAAAGAGCTGGTGGATGGATTTAAAGAGGGAAACCAGTTTGAAACCTTGTTAGGTGTAACCGGTTCCGGTAAGACATTTACCATGGCAAATGTAATAGCACAACTGAATAAACCGACGCTGGTGCTTGCGCACAACAAAACGCTGGCGGCACAGTTATATTCGGAAATGAAGGAATTTTTTCCGGAAAATGCAGTAGAATATTTTGTTTCTTATTATGATTATTACCAGCCGGAAGCATATGTGGCATCGACTGATACTTATATAGCGAAGGATTCTGCGATCAACGATGATATTGACAAGATGCGTCACAGTGCAACTGCGGCCTTGATAGACAGAAAAGATGTTGTGGTCGTATCCTCGGTATCCTGTATTTACGGTATCGGTGATCCGGATGAATACCGGGAGCAGATGCTGTCGCTCCGTGTCGGCATGATCAAGGATCGGGATATGGTGATCGATGAACTGACGGATATCCAGTATGTCAGAAATGATATGGATTTCCACCGTGGAACATTCCGTGTACACGGGGATGTGCTGGAGATTCTTCCGGTATCGACATTTGAAGATGCTGTGCGTGTTGAATTCTTTGGTGATGAGATCGACCGTATCTGTGAATTTGATCCGTTGACCGGGGAGATCAGGCGCAGCCTGAATTTTACCTGTATCTTTCCTGCTTCTCATTATGTTGTCGGACATGAGAAGCTGGAACGTGCACTTACAAAGATCGAAGCGGAATTGGCTGAACGGGTACAGTATTTTAAGGAAAATGATAAGCTGATCGAAGCACAGCGGATTGAAGAACGGACAAATTTTGATATAGAGATGATGCGGGAGACAGGCTTCTGCTCCGGTATCGAGAACTATTCAGGGCCATTATCCGGCAGAGAATCCGGGGAGACTCCGAGTACATTGCTGGATTTCTTCGGTGATGATTTCCTGTTGATCATAGATGAGTCGCATATGACGATTCCGCAGGTCGGAGGAATGTATGCAGGTGACCGTTCCAGAAAACAGAATCTGGTAGATTATGGATTCCGTCTGCCATCCGCATTGGACAACCGTCCGTTGAATTTTGAAGAATTTGAATCGAAGTTAGATCAGGTGTTATTTGTATCGGCGACACCATCCAAATATGAAGCAGAGCACGAGCTGCTCCGGGCTGAACAGATCATCCGGCCGACCGGATTGCTGGATCCACCGGTGGATGTCCGTCCGGTAGAAGGACAGATTGACGACCTGATGTCAGAGATATTGAAAGAGACAGAACAGGGACACAAGGTTCTGGTTACAACACTTACAAAACGTATGGCAGAGGATCTGACAGATTTTCTGCGTGAGAATGGCATTAAGGTCAAATATCTTCATTCCGATATTGATACAATGGAGCGTGTAGAGATCGTGCGCGATCTCAGAATGGGTGTATTTGACGTATTAGTTGGTATCAACCTCCTTCGTGAGGGACTTGACATTCCGGAGATCACACTGGTGGCTATCCTGGATGCAGATAAAGAGGGCTTCCTGCGTTCGGAGACATCGTTGATCCAGACGATCGGACGTGCTGCGAGAAACTCAGAAGGTCACGTTATCATGTATGCAGATATGATGACAGACTCCATGAAACGTGCGATCTCGGAGACAAATCGTCGTCGAAAGATTCAGGATGCTTATAATAAGGAACATGGGATCATACCGAAGACGATCCAGAAGGGTATCCGTGATCTTATTACAAATGAAGTCACAGAAGATAAACCGGTTGTGGATGCTGAGAAAGATATTGAATCCATGACGAAGAAAGAGCTGAAAGCAATGATCGATAAGCTGACAAAGAAGATGAACATGGCAGCCGCGGACCTGAACTTTGAAATGGCAGCGATCGTCCGTGATGAGCTGAAGAAGTATAAAGAAGCACTTCGGGACTATGATAAGTAGAAAATACAATACAGATCATGCTGTCGTACTAATTGAAAGTGTATAAACATGTATGATCATAATATTATTTGTTTGAATATTAGTTGTTAAACTAATATGAAAGATATCATTACTATTATGAAGTAAGCCTTATCCGAGGCCGGTACTTAAGTTGCGTTTTTTGCAACTTTATGTACCGCTGCACGAGGATACGAGCGGAAGCGTCTTACGGAATAATATGTAATGTATCTTTCATATTGTATAAAAGTAATAATAAATATAATGATCATACATGTTTATAAGATTCAAATAAAATGAGCAGAAAGAAGGTCAACCGAAATGGGTGATATTAAGTATATTACGATTAAAGGTGCAAAAGAACATAACCTGAAGAATATAGATGTGAAGATTCCGAGGGATAAATTTGTCGTTGTGACAGGTCTGTCCGGTTCGGGCAAATCCTCACTGGCATTTGATACGATCTATGCTGAAGGTCAGCGACGCTATATGGAGTCCTTATCTTCCTATGCAAGACAGTTCCTTGGACAGGCAGAGAAGCCGGATGTCGAGAAGATCGAGGGCCTGTCGCCTGCGATATCGATCGATCAGAAATCGACGAATAAGAATCCGAGATCCACAGTCGGAACAGTAACAGAGATCTATGATTATTTCCGTCTGTTATATGCAAGAGCAGGAATCCCACACTGTCCGAAATGTGGAAAAGTGATCAGCAAACAGAGCGTGGATCAGATGGTAGACGATATCATGCAATTGCCGGAACGGACAAAATTCATGGTACTCGCACCGGTTATAAGAGGCAGAAAAGGGGAACATGTGAAGCTGTTGGAGAAGGCGGCAAAGAGCGGTTTTGTTCGTGCGATCATTGATGGCAGCATGTATGAGTTATCCGAGGAGATCAAGCTGGATAAGAATAAGAAGCATAATATTGATATTGTTGTGGATCGTCTGGTCGTTCGTCCTGATATGGAACGAAGACTGACAGATTCTGTAGAGACAACTCTGCGGATGGCAGAAGGTCTGATGAAGATTGAGGTTATAAATACAGATGGAGAAAATGAGATCTTGAATTTCTCTGACAGCTTTTCCTGCCCGGATTGTGGAATCAGCATTGATGAGATCGAGCCCAGAAGTTTTTCATTCAATAATCCATTTGGCGCATGTCCATGTTGTGCCGGTCTGGGATTTAAGATGGAATTTGATCCGGATCTGATGATACCGGATACCAAGCTGTCGATCAATGAAGGGGCAATTGTTGTGCTGGGCTGGCAGTCCTGTAATGATGGAAAGAGTTTCACAAATGCAGTGCTTCGTGCATTAGCAGAGGAATATCATTTCTCACTGGACACACCATTTCAGGATTACAGTGATGAGATCAAAGATCTGTTATTATATGGCAAGAACAGCCGTCCGGTAAAGGTTCACTATAAAGGACAGCGTGGAGAAGGCGTCTATGATATTACATTTGAAGGACTGATCAAGAATGTCCAGCGAAGATACCGGGAGACCGGAGGTGAGACGACCAAGGCCGAGTATGAGACTTTTATGACGATCACGCCATGTGAAGAATGTAAAGGAAAACGTCTGAAACCGACAGCACTGGCTGTTACGATCGCCGATAAGAATATTGATGATCTGACCAGAATGTCGATCGAGGATCTTACAGACTTTATGGATAATATTAAGTTGACAGACCGGCAGATGCTGATCGGCGGGGCAGTTTTAAAGGAGATCCGGGCGAGACTGCATTTTCTGATCGATGTAGGCCTTGATTATCTGGCACTTTATCGTTCTACAGGCACATTGTCCGGTGGCGAGGCACAGCGAATCCGTTTGGCGACACAGATCGGTTCCGGGCTTGTGGGCGTTGCTTATATTCTGGATGAACCAAGTATCGGTCTGCATCAGAGAGATAATGATAAGCTGATCGGAGCATTGGAGCATTTGCGTGATCTTGGAAATACTCTGATCGTGGTAGAGCATGATGAAGATACGATGCGTGCTGCGGATTATATTATAGATATCGGTCCGGGAGCCGGTGAAAATGGTGGTTATGTCGTTGCGGAAGGTACGGCAGAGGAGATCATGAAAAATGAGAACTCAATCACCGGTGATTATTTAAGCGGAAGAAAAAAGATTCCGGTACCGGAGGTACGAAGAAAGCCAACGGGCTGGCTGACCGTTCAGAATGCTTATGAGAACAACCTGAAGCATATCGATGTGAATATACCACTGGGTATTATGGTATGCGTGACTGGTGTATCCGGTTCGGGAAAGAGCTCACTTGTAAATGAGATCTTATATAAGAAGCTGGCGAGAAGACTGAATAAGAGCCGTATCAAACCAGGGCATCATGATCATATCGTGGGTTACGATGCACTTGATAAGGTGATCAATATCGATCAGTCTCCAATCGGAAGAAGCCCGAGATCGAACCCGGCAACCTATACAGGTGTATTTGACATGATCCGTGACCTGTTTGCAAATACAAAGGATGCCAAGGCAAGAGGATATAAGAAGGGAAGATTTTCATTCAATGTATCGGGTGGACGATGCGAAGCCTGCCGTGGTGATGGTATCATCAAGATCGAGATGCATTTCCTGCCGGATGTCTATGTTCCTTGTGAGGTATGCGGTGGCAAGCGGTACAATCGTGAGACACTGGAAGTAAAATATAAAGGTAAGAGCATTTATGATGTTCTGGATATGACTGTGGATGAAGCCTGCGAGTTCTTTGCAAATGTTCCAAGCATTCTGCGAAAGATCGAAACGTTAAAGGATGTTGGCCTGGGCTATATCCGTCTGGGACAGCCATCTACCACTTTATCCGGAGGAGAGGCACAGAGAGTAAAGCTTGCGACGGAGCTTGCCAGACGTGGAACCGGAAAGACGATCTACATTCTGGATGAACCGACGACTGGACTTCATTTCGCCGATGTTCATCGTCTGGTGGATATTCTTCGCAGACTTAGTGACAGTGGAAATACCGTAGTTGTTATCGAGCATAATCTGGATGTTATAAAGACTGCCGATTATATCATCGACATGGGACCGGAAGGCGGTGTCCGCGGTGGAACAGTGATCGCACAGGGAATACCGGAGGAGATCGCAGAATGTGAGAATTCATATACCGGACAATATCTGAAGCGGTATTTATAAAGTGTGAAGATAGAGAATACAATTAAGCTCTTATATAGATATCAGTTTTATAGAATGTGTAGAATTGATATAGAGGAATTAGCAACATGAGGAATGATAAGATTATTGGCGCATTGATCGGCCTTGTAGGTGCGGCCGGTAATTCCGGCTGGACAGAGAAAACAGATCAGACGATCGCAAGTGCGTTATTACAGGAAGACAATGATGAGACAATAGAGGAAATACACCGGGAGAAATACCGACTTTCTCCCGGGTGTTCCACCTGTACGGCTCCATGCGGGAATACATCTGATTATGATATGAGCTGTTTCTGGAATGGCAGCCTGGAAGAACAGAAGCGTAAGCATGACATAATCAATGAATTACAGCAGGTGGCAGAACAGTATAACAGCGGAAATCTTAAGAGATTACCTGAGGTCTGTTTCCGTGCACTTGCATGCTTTTCCTATGGCATGGACGAAGCTGCATACGAGTCTTTAATGAGCGACTTCCATAATATAGCCGAAACTGTTTAAGAGTAGAACTGCAGATAGAGTTACAGTTATATCTTAGCGTTTATGTTCTATATAGATTTGCTTTTCAGGCAGCCAAGGCTGACAAATAACACTACGACTTCAACGATCGGCATAACAAACCACAGGCTGGATGCACCCAGACACAATGGAAATACAAGGATACAGATACTGCTTAAGATGATATTCCGGAGCAGTGAGATGCACAGGGATTGTGCAGATCGCAGTATCGCCTGTAAATAGTAAGAAGTCAGCAGGTTAATGCCAAATGGCAGGAATGCAAAAAAGTAGGTTCGTATACCCAGATTTGCAATATCAGTCAGTGTTGGATTCATTTTAATAAAAATACGACAGACCGCAGTCGGGAATAAGATTCCACTAAGCGAGAAGATGGCACCCATTATAAGGATAGTGGTATATGCCATCTTTTTTATTCCTTTGATTCGGACCCCATTTCCTGCACCATAATTAGTAGAGATAACAGGCTGGATTGACTGACCGACTCCGGTAAACAGGGAGTTGAACAGGATTACACAGTTTGAGATCACGCTGTAGATCGAGAGTGCATTTTCACCGCAGTATTTCAGGATCTGGATATTAAACAGCAGTACGATGAATCCATTTGCAAATTCATTGAAAAAACTTGGGATACCACCGACAATAATATGACGGATACTGGGAATCGTGTGAATCGGTCGGATGAAATGAAGACCGTTTTTGCGTGAGAAAAAGTGTGAGCCACCGACAATTACCTGGATAGTCATACCGAGAACGGAAGCGAATGCGGCACCGCCCATTCCCATATGCATAGGAAATACAAAAATGATATCCAGTGCGATATTTACGACGCCGCCAAGCAGAACTCCCGCCATTGCACGGTTTGGATCATTGTCGGCACGAATAAAGATTGCTACATAATTTGAAAATACAGCAACCGGAAGGAAAATGTTGATATAACGCATGTAGGACATGGCGTATGGGAATAAGGTGTCATTTGCTCCCATCAGATGAAGCAGCTTAGGCATGCAGGTGGCATAGATCAGCCATAAAAGGGTAGTAACAGCCGTAATCAGGAAAAAAGAGATTGTAAAATAACGATTGGATTTCTGATGATTACCACTTCCCCTGTGAACACTCATCTGTACAGAGCCGCCGACACCAAACAGGATTCCGGTTGACATCAGGATGCAGAGAAGTGGTGTTGTAATACTTAGGGCAGCAAGAGCATCTGCGCCGACACCTTTTCCAATGACGATCGCATCTGTCAGTGTATAAATAGACATAACCATGGCACTTCCAAGTGATGGTATCAGAAATTTGAAGTATAATTTTTTCAGATTGTCTTTTAATAAATCCATTATAAGTCCTCCTATGCTGTGCTGTTCACAAAAAAAGAGCCAGATAAGATAATCTTATCTGGCTCATAACATTCATGTCCATCCGGGAATCCTGAATAACATTCAGAACACCTTGCAAGGTATATCATATATACCGTCCGATTCGTGCCTATTATACCAAGTTGATAGAAAATGTCAATCAATTTTATGGCATTTTTAGTATGCGGGTGTTATAATAGCATCCGCAAAAAACACAGTGAGGTAGGAATAAATGAATTTTATTAAGAAAAACTGGATAGGAATTCTGGTGTGTTTTATCATAGCAGTTCCTTCATGGTTAATTGGAAAACGGTTTCCGGTTGTCGGCGGACCGATCATTGCGATATTAGCCGGTATGTTGATCGCACTTGTATGGACGGATAAGGGAAAGGCAGAAGCCGGTATCAAATGGACATCAAAGATTGTTTTGCAGACAGCCGTTGTATTATTAGGATTTGGCATGAATCTCGGAGTAATCCTGCAGACAGGAAAACAGTCGCTTCCGATCATTATCTGTACGATCGGTACATCCTTATTGATCGCATGGATCCTTCGAAAGGTGATGAAGGTTCCGGCAAATACTTCGATTCTTGTCGGTGTTGGATCTTCTATCTGTGGTGGTTCCGCAATCGCAGCAACAGCACCGGTTATAGATGCAGATGACGATGAAGTCGCACAGGCTATTTCTGTTATCTTTTTCTTTAACGTGCTTGCGGCTATCTTCTTCCCAATCATTGGAAAAGTAATAGGATTTGACACGGCATCCGGTGATGCATTTGGAATATTTGCGGGAACAGCCATCAATGATACATCTTCTGTAACAGCGGCGGCATCAACATGGGACAGCATGTGGAATCTTGGAAGTGAGACTCTCAATAAGGCAGTAACGGTAAAACTGACCAGAACACTGGCAATTATACCGATCACATTAGTGCTTGCGGCAGTTCGTGCAAGACAGGCGGCAAAGACAGAGCAGAAGACAAATGGATTCAGCTTGAAAAAAGCATTTCCCATGTTCATTCTGTATTTTGTGATCGCATCTATAATCACAACGATCTGTATCAGTCTGGGCGTAAATGCGGATGTATTTGCACCGTTAAAGGAGCTGTCCAAATTCTTCATTATCATGGCTATGGCGGCGATCGGGTTAAACAGCAATGTTATTAAGCTGATCAAAACCGGTGGCAAGCCGATTTTGTTAGGTGCATGCTGTTGGATCGGCATTACCTTGGTTAGCCTGCTTATGCAGCATGTTATGGGAATCTGGTAAAAGCAATATGCCCCATATGGTTTATACAACAGAACACAAGTGGTCTGTGAAATAAATCCATATGGGGCATATTGTTGTTATACGATATTCGTATTACGAAAGAAATTAGTCGTTAGCTTTGCCAACTGATCCGAAAAGTTCCATCTTTTCTTTAACAGTAGCCTTGATAGCTTCGAAACCAGGAGCAAGAAGCTTTCTAGGATCAAATCCCTTACCTTCAAGATCCTTACCAGCCTCGATGTACTTTCTTGTAGCATCTGCGAATGATAACTGGCACTCTGTGTTAACATTGATTTTTGAAACGCCAAGTGAGATAGCTTTCTTGATCATGTCAGCAGGGATACCTGTACCACCGTGAAGAACTAATGGCATAGTACCTGTCTTCTGCTGGATAGCATCAAGTGTTTCGAATGAAAGACCCTTCCAGTTTGCTGGGTACTTACCATGGATGTTACCGATACCGGCAGCAAGCATATCTACGCCAAGATCAGCGATGATCTTACACTCTTCTGGATCTGCGCACTCGCCCATACCAATAACACCGTCTTCTTCACCACCGATTGAACCAACTTCACACTCGATAGAAAGACCAAGCTGATGAGCAACATTAACAAGCTCTGTTGACTTAGCAAGGTTCTCTTCGAATGGATAGTGTGAACCATCGAACATGATAGATGTGAATCCGGCCTTAACACACTTGTAGCATCCTTCATATGTTCCGTGATCAAGATGAAGAGCTACAGGAACTGTAATTCCTAAAGAATCGTGCATAGCCTTAACCATAGCTGCAACTGTTTCAAATCCAGTCATATACTTTCCAGCGCCTTCTGAAACACCAAGGATTACAGGAGACTGAAGTTCCTGAGCTGTAAGAAGAACAGCCTTTGTCCATTCAAGGTTATTGATGTTAAACTGACCAACGGCATATTTTCCAGCCTTAGCCTTTTCCAACATTTCTTTTGCTGAAACTAACATTATAAATTCCTCCATTATAAAAATTATTTTGGGCTTTCATCTGCCCGAATTGTCCACATTTATAATGTAAAAATCCGGTTAGATAACCCTACTCTGTCGCCATTATACATTATTTATTTCCAAAATAAAAGCCATTTACAAAAACTTGATAAAAATAAAAAAATACTGCGCCATAATAACCCTGATATCGCGGCGTAGTATTTTATCATTATGTAAAACATTTATAAAAGAATCCGCCATTTCCTTGAAATGCTAAAACCGGGATGGTAAAATTTTTATAATATAATTCGTGGAGGAAACAATATATGCTTCAGTTAAAGAAGATTGTGAAGGACTATCAGACTGGAGATGAAGTGGTAAAGGCGTTAAAAGGCATTTCCATTAATTTCAGAAAGAATGAATTCGTATCGGTACTTGGTCAGTCCGGCTGTGGTAAGACAACGCTTCTTAATATTATAGGCGGACTTGATCAGTATACGAGTGGTGATTTGGTTATCAATGGCAGATCAACAAAAGAATTCAAGGCAAGAGACTGGGATTCATACCGGAATAATTCGATCGGTTTTGTATTCCAGAGTTACAATCTGATTCCGCATCAGACGGTTCTTGCAAATGTCGAGCTGGCGCTGACCTTATCCGGTGTATCCAAATCCGAGCGTAGAAAACGTGCAAAAGAGGTGTTGGAAAAGGTTGGTCTGGGCGATCAGATCTATAAGAAGCCGAATCAGATGTCCGGTGGACAGATGCAGCGGGTAGCGATCGCCAGAGCATTGATCAATGATCCCGATATCCTGCTTGCAGATGAGCCGACCGGAGCCCTGGACTCCGAAACCAGTGTCCAGATTATGGAGCTGTTAAAGGAGATCGCAGAAGAAAAGCTGGTCATCATGGTAACACACAATCCGGAGCTTGCAGACAAATATTCTACAAGAATCGTGAAGCTGTTAGATGGTAAGATCATAGATGATTCCGCACCATTTTCAGATGAAGACGAAGCGAAAGAATCAGAAGAAGCATATGCACCGAGAAAGACATCTATGTCTGTATTTATGGCATTTTCCCTCAGCTTTAATAACCTGCTGACGAAGAAAGGACGAACCCTTTTAACGGCATTTGCCGGAAGTATCGGTATCATCGGTATCGCGCTGATCCTGTCATTATCCAGCGGATTCCAGGGCTATATCAATGATGTGCAGGAGGAAACCCTGTCATCCTATCCGATTGAGATCCAGAAAAAGGCAATGGATTATTCTGACCTGATCTCGGAAATGGCGGGTAATACAAAGGAAGAAGATCTGAGTGATCATGACCCGGATCGTGTATACTCCGGTGATGTCATGGGCGATATGATGGTGTCCATGCTCTCAGAGGTAAAGGAAAACGATCTGGAAACATTTAAGAAATATATTGAAGATGATACAAATGGATTCAAGGATACCGTGAGTGATATCAAGTATACCTATGATACTCCGATGTATGTATTTAACGAAAATGCAGCAGGCGGTACACAGCAGGTAAATCCAAGTATCATGATGCGAGAGATGGGATTTGGCGATATGGAAGAATCCCAGAAATCCCTGTCAGGCTTCATGTCGGCGTTCAGTTACGGAAATAATTCCATGGATATGTGGAAGCAGTTAATGAGTAATCGGGAGCTGTTGGAACAGCAGTACGATGTGCTTGCAGGACACTGGCCTCAGAATAAAAATGAAGTTGTACTGGTCGTTGATAAGAATAACGAGATCAGTGATTTTACCTTATATACATTAGGGGTCAGAAATGCTTCTGATCTTGGAGAGATGGTTCCGAAGATCATGGCAGGTAAAGATTACGATGCACCGGAGGAAATGAGCTTCTCCTATGATGATCTTTTAAATCTCAAATTCAAGCTCATTCTGCCGAGTGACATTTACCAGAAAAATGCAGACGGAACATGGGCAGACAAGAGTTCCGATGAAGATTATATGGCAGATGTGATCAGCAAAGGTCTGGATATTCAGGTCTGTGGTATCATCCGTCAGAGCGAATCCTCTTATGCAGCATCGATCGATGCGGGAATGATCGGTTATACCGCTGAACTTGCAGAGTATGTTGTATCCGAAAATGAAAAATCGGAGATCGTAAAACAGCAGCTTGACAATCCGGATACCGATGTATTTACAGGACTTCCGTTTTCAAACGGAGAAGATATCGACATGAGTCAGGTGGACATGCAGCAGATCGTTGCATCCATGAACCTGTCAGAGGAACAGCAGGCATATATTTCACAGATGTCTGATGAGCAGTTATTTGAAATGTTAAAGGAACAGGGCTATTTTGCACAGTCTACCGCAACCTATGATGATAATATCGAGAAGCTTGGATTTGCGGATCTGGCAAAGCCGTCCGTTATCAGTCTGTATTGTTCAGAATTTGCGGACAAGGATAAGCTGACAGATCTGATCGACAAATATAATGATTCACATTCAGACAGCGAGATCACTTATACCGATTATATCGGGCTGATGCTATCTTCCGTTACGAAGATCATCGATGCGATCACTTATGTATTGATCGCATTTGTAGCTATCTCGTTGATCGTATCATCGATCATGATCGGAATCATCACCTATATCTCTGTACTGGAGAGAACGAAGGAGATCGGTATTCTTCGAAGTATCGGAGCGTCGAAAAAGGATATTTCCCGTGTGTTTAACGCAGAGACATTTATTATCGGACTGGTATCCGGTGCGATCGGTATTCTGGTTACGGTGTTGTTAAATATCCCGATCAGCAAGGTGATAGAGAAATTTGTAAATGTGCCAAATGTATCTTCACTTCCGGTAAAGGGTGCGGTGATCCTTGTGATCATTAGTGTTGTGCTTACTCTGATCGGCGGCCTTATCCCATCTAAGATGGCAGCGAAGAAAGACCCTGTAATAGCACTTAGAAGTGAATAACAGAAAGGAGCGAGGCGGCATGAGTGCATATGTTGAGTTTAAGGATGTTAAGAAAATATATAAGACCGGTGAGGTTGAAATCCATGCTCTGCGGGATGTGAACTTCGAGATTGAAAAAGGAGAATTCTGTGTCATCGTTGGAGCGTCAGGAGCGGGAAAGACAACGATTCTGAATATCCTGGGCGGAATGGACACGCTGTCCGGCGGCAGCGTATATCTGGACGGAAAAGAAATCTCCGGGCTGAACAAGCGGCAGCTTACGGCATACAGGAGATATGATGTAGGATTTGTATTTCAGTTCTATAATCTGGTGCAGAATCTGACGGCACTGGAAAATGTAGAGCTTGCGGCACAGATCTGTAAGGACCCGTTAGATGCGGCAACGGTATTAAAGCAGGTAGGGCTTGAGGATCGTATGGCAAATTTCCCTGCACAGTTATCCGGTGGAGAGCAGCAGCGGGTAGCGATCGCCAGAGCACTTGCAAAGAATCCGAAGCTGCTTTTATGTGATGAACCGACCGGTGCGCTGGACTATAATACAGGAAAATCCGTACTCAAATTGCTTCAGGATACCTGTAGGAACACCGGAACTACGGTTATCGTTATCACACATAATCAGGCACTTACAGCAATGGCAGATCGTGTGATCACAGTTAAGAGCGGAACAGTAGAGAAGGTTGTTCTGAATGATAACATTAAAAATGTAGAAGATTTGGAATGGTAGGTATGTCTTATGAAATCAATGATGCGTCGTACGACATTTCGAGAAATTAAAAACAGTTTTGGACGGTTTGCAGCGATTCTCGCGATCATAGCGTTAGGTGTTGGTTTCTTTTCAGGCCTGAAGATGACCAAGCCGGCTATGGTGAAGACGATTACGGATTTCCTCAGTGATTCGGAATTCTATGATCTGCATCTGGTGTCTACGCTTGGCTATACAGATGAGGATGTGGAAGCATTTGCGGGTGAGGATGATGTCCGGTATGCAGAGGGCAGCTATTCATTTGATGTGCTTTATGATGGTATGGGTGATAATGAACGTGCACTCAAAACCTTGTCATTGCCGGAGCATGTGAATGACATCCGTCTGGTGGATGGCAGACTGCCGGAAGCGGATGATGAATGCGTAGTGGATGACAAGCTGACAGATGTGAGAATCGGTGATGTCATTACCGTGGCAGATACGAATGGTGATGCCACTGAGACAAAGCTCCGCTATAGGGAATTTACGGTTACCGGAACCGTACAGTCCTCCCTTTATATTAATTTTGAACGTGGAACGACTACTCTCGGGACCGGTAAATTAAGTGGATTTGTATATATGAAGCCGGAAGCATTTGACTGTGAATGCTACACTGACGTCTATGTCAGGTTTGATCAGGACTATGCGTTATACGATGATGCGTACGATACCTATATGGACGAGAAAAAGGATGACTGGGATGCTATCTGTCATGACCGTGTTACGAAACGATATCAGGCGCTTCTGATGCAGACCGGGCTTACCGAAGATATGGTTGCCGGCGTAACCATAGATGATGCACCGGATGTCAGTTATTATATTCTTGGCAGGGAGACGAATGTCGGTTATGTCTGTTTTGAGAGTGATTCCGATATCGTAGATGGTGTAGCAAAGGTATTTCCGGTGTTTTTCGTATTGGTTGCTGTGCTTGTCTGTATGACGACGATGAATCGTATGGTCGAGGAACAGCGAACAATGATCGGAATGCTAAAGGCACTTGGATACAGTGAGCATACGATCATGAGCAAATATATGATCTATTCAGGGCTGGCAGCAGTTATCGGATGTATAGGAGGCTTTTTTGCTGGAACGTATGCATTCCCACGGGTAATCTGGAAAGCATATCATATGATGTATCTGAATATTAGCTTAAAATATATTGTAGACTGGAAGCTGGCAGGAATTGCTATGCTGGTATCTCTGGCATGTTCGGTAGGAACGACATGGTTTACCTGCCGGTATGAGCTGTCGGAGACTGCGGCAGGTCTGATGCGGCCGAAGGCACCGAAGGCGGGCAAACGTGTATTTCTTGAGAAAATATCATTTGTATGGAAACGGTTAAAATTCCTGCATAAGGTATCGGTTCGAAATATCTTCCGTTATAAGAAGCGTTTCTTTATGATGGTAATAGGAATCAGTGGATGCACAGCCCTGCTTCTGACCGGATTTGGTATCAATGATTCGATCGCCGGCTTTGCAGATCGTCAGTATGATGAGATCCAGATCTTAGACGGAACGATGACCCTTGCAGAGAGTGTTGATGATGTAAAGAAAATGAATGCAGCTTCTGAGGAAAATCAGAAGGATCAGCAGGAAGCAACGCAGACGGGTTCGGAATCAGCGGCAGCCGGTGATCTGTATGATAAATTAGACAAATATATGCAGGACTATGATTTTGTTGGTGAGACAAGCTGGGATCTGATAGAGTCCGATGGCATTAAGAGCATTAATCTGGTTATTATGAAGGAACCGGAGCATTCGGACAAATATATGGATTTTCACAACAGTAAGAATAAGAAGGTCGCTTATCCGGGCAAGGATGAGGCGATTATCAACAGTGCTCTGGCAACCCGGTATGATCTGTCCGTTGGAGATACCATTACGATCCGGAACAGTGATATGAAAGAGATCAAGGCAAAGATTTCCGGCATCTTTGAAAATTATGTATATAATTATGTATATCTGTCGCCGGAAACATACATGGATCAGATGGGAGAAGCTCCGGTATATCATTCCGTCTATTTCAATCTGAAGCCTGATATGGATGCACATGAAGTGGCTGCCGATCTTATGAAAGAAAATGTAGTTTCTGCAGTAGTCGTGAATGGAGATATGCGCGAACGTATCAGCAATATGATGAAGAGTCTGGACTATATCGTTCTGGTCGTTATCCTGTCGGCGGCAGCACTGGCATTTATCGTGCTGTATAACCTGACAAATATCAATATTACAGAACGAATCCGGGAGATTGCAACCGTAAAGGTGCTTGGATTTTTCAGAAATGAAACCTCATCTTATGTGTTCCGTGAAAACTGGGTGCTGACGGCAATCGGAATAGCGGTCGGTCTGGTGCTCGGAGTATTTCTGCATAGCTTTGTTATGGATCAGATTCGTGTGGATATGGTTTCATTTGACACTTACATTTCACCGCTTAGTTATGTGTACAGCATTATCCTGACGTTTGCTTTTAATGGCTGTGTCAACCTGTTTATGTCGGTGAGACTGGAGCGGATCAATATGGCGGAGTCCTTGAAGTCTGTGGATTAAAGCGGATAAGATAAAAATGCAAAGAACATATTGTATCGGGTTCTGTGTTGATACCATATGTTATAAGAAAATTGCAGGTGTATAGAGTGATTGCAGGCAGAAAATATATAAATGAAATGACAGGAGGAAGAAAAGAATGACAGTTACAAATGATATTAAGTACATCGGTGTGAATGACCATGAGATTGATCTGTTTGAGGGACAGTATATTGTGCCAAATGGCATGGCATATAATTCTTATGTGATCATGGATGAGAAGATTGCCGTTATGGATACGGTGGATCAAAATTTTACAGACGAATGGTTTGCAAAGCTGGAAACGGAGCTTGCAGGCCGGACACCGGATTACATCGTAGTTCAGCATATGGAGCCGGATCATTCGGCGAATCTTGCAAATTTCATGGAGAAGTATCCGACAGCAACAGTTGTTGCAACGGCGGCAGCATTTAACATGATGAAGAACTTCTTTGGAAAAGATTATGCTGATAGAAGAATGATGGTGAAAGAGGGAGATACCTTATCACTTGGAAAGCATGAGCTGACATTTGTCATGGCTCCGATGGTACACTGGCCGGAGGTTATGGTGACCTATGACAGCACAGATAAGGTATTATTCTCCGCGGACGGCTTCGGCAAATTCGGAGCCTTGGATGTAGAGGAGGACTGGGCATGTGAGGCTCGCCGTTACTACATCGGAATCGTAGGAAAGTTCGGTGCACAGGTTCAGGCATTGTTGAAGAAGGCAGCAGGACTGGATATCCAGATCATCTGTCCGCTTCATGGACCGGTTCTGACAGAGAATCTCGGATACTACATCGGTTTATATGATACATGGTCATCTTATGGAGTAGAAACGGATGGTGTAGTGATCGCTTACACATCTGTCTATGGACATACAAAAGAAGCAGCAGAGCTTCTTGCAAAGAAGCTGACTGAAAAGGGATGTCCAAAGGTAGCAGTCAATGACCTTGCCCGCTGTGATATGGCAGAAGCAGTAGAGGATGCGTTCCGTTATGGCAAACTGGTACTTGCAACAACGACCTATAATGGTGACATTTTCCCATTTATGAGAGAGTTCATTAATCACCTGACAGAGCGTAATTTCCAGAACCGCACGATCGGTCTGATTGAGAATGGTGCATGGGCTCCGATGGCTGCAAAGGTTATGAAGGGTATGTTTGAAAACAGCAAGAATCTGACATTTACTGATACAACAGTTCAGATCAAGGCGGCATTAAATGACGCAAGCCTTGCACAGATCGATGCACTGGCAGATGAACTGTGTAAATAATCGATTCTTATATAGAAGTATTGTTCTACCACTATGATAAAGAGGTCGTACATATAAATGATAGAATGGAGAAGCTATGAGTCTGGTAAAAATCTGTGGAATCACAGAAGAACAGGAAGTTGAATATGTAAATGAAGCCGGTGCGGACTTTATGGGAATGGTGATGTTCTTTCCGAAAAGCAAGCGGAATATCACAGTAGAAAAAGCATCTTCCCTTATAAAGATACTGAATCCTGAGATTACATCCGTAGCGGTAACGGTAGAACCGACGCTCGATCAGATACGGGAGATCGAAGCGGCCGGAATCCAGATGATCCAGATTCATGGGGATGTCAGCGAAGAACTGCTGCAGGAGATCCGTATTCCTGTTATCAAAGCATTTAATGTACATGATCTGTCTTCTTATGAGAGATATCATCAGGCGGACATAGTAAAAGGATATATCTTTGATGCACAGACACCGGGCAGCGGGAAGACCTTTAATTGGTCTGTGCTCTCCGATATTCCGCACGATGAGAAGTTTGCCCTTCTTGCCGGAGGTTTAAATCCTGACAATGTGGCAGAGGCATTTGCCGCAACTCATGTGGATGGTGCAGACACCAGCTCCGGTGTGGAGAACGACACCGGAATCGGCAAAGACCGGGAGAAGATCCTGAGATTTGTGGCGAATGTGAAGAAGCAGTAGAAGATGTATTATTTCAGGCACTTTGTGGGCAGTGATACGTTTTTGAGCAGACATTGGTTATTTTCATTGACTGCTTGAAAGGTATCATGCTTATAGGGTGCTGTTTTATTGTGCGATTCGCAGCAAAGCTTTTCGTACATCATCCAGATAATTTCTTCCGACCGTCTGGGTTTGTTTATTTGCAAGATAGATCGTGGAGCCGGATAAGGAGGGATAATACTGGGTGAAAAGATCGGATTTAATTAGACAACTTGAGGCAGGAGGGTTTGTATTTGAGCGCATGGGGGAAGTCATGATATTTATGTTAAAGGGAGTAAGAAAGAAACAATCCCCATTCTAACGCCGGTTCTTAGTGAGCCGCCAAAGGCGGGGAACTTAGCACCGTTGCGTTAGAATAGAGTGCAAACGTCTTGCGTAATAATGGGTAATGTGTTCTTCCATTTTTAAGATTCGGAAAAACGGATTGTTTTATAACTGTGCGTAAAAAAGAGCACAAAAAAATCGGCGCGACAGGATTTGAACCTGCGACCTCTTCGTCCCGAACGAAGCGCTCTACCAAGCTGAGCCACGCGCCGAAAGAAAATCCATACTCAAATGTATGGTTCCCAACACCTGTATTAGTATAAATATTTCTCCTGAAAAAAGCAAGTGTTTTGTTAGAAAGAATTAAAAATTATAAAAAAGCGTGCAACACTAGCCGTTTGTCCAGTGTACAGTGTACTAAAACAAGTGATATAATGAGTGAATAACCCCGGCAAGCAATTACACAGCATGCCTGCTAGCAGGCGAAGCTGTGTAATTATTTGCCGGGCAAACAGACATGAGCAAGAAGGACGAAAGTCCGGAATGCGAATGCCTGAGGCGATTTCGGGAGTTCGAAGAACGGAGAAATCGCAGTTATTCACGGAGAAGAAATAAGCGAATGACAGCATGCCTGCTAGCAGGCGAAGCTGTGTAATTATTTGCCGGGCAAACAGACATGAGCAAGAAGGACGAAAGTCCGGAAAGCGAATGGCTGAGGCGATTTCGGTAGTTCGAAGAACGGAGAAATCGCAGATATTCACGGAGAAGAAATATGTAAATGACAGCATGCCTGCTAGCAGGCGAAGCTGTGTAATTATTTGCCGGGCAAACAGACATGAGCAAGAAGGACGAAAGTCCGGAAAGCGAATGGCTGAGGCGATTTCGGTAGTTCGAAGAACGGAGAAATCGCAGATATTCACGGAGAAGAAGGAACAAACGAAAGGACAGCGGTTATGAACGGAACTAGATCAATAGAAAAAGACTGTTATATCAAACCGAAAAAAGCGTGGCGGTTATTAAAGACAGCAGATGATGAGAATGTAACCGCGTACATATATGGAGTCAGTGGAACAGGAAAAAGCACCCTGATCACTCGCTATCTGGGAAAGAGAAAATACAAAATGCTTCATGCAGGAACGATAACACCGGAGGAACTTCAGATTCCGGAAGGAGCGGTGCGGAAGATCATAGTGATCGATGATCTGCATGAGCTAATCTGGGAAGAAGATGATGCAATCCAGGATGCTATTTTCCGGTTGATCGTGAGGGAAGATGTCTGGGTGATCTTGTCAGGACGATGCCCGGTTCCGCCGTGGCTTACCACGATCCGGTTTCGGGAAGGCTTCTATATCATAGATGAAACCATGCTTATTATGGACATGCAGGCTATATTAAAATATGTGGAACAGACACAGATGGTTTTAACAGAAGCCCAGAAGCAGCGTCTGTCACGCGAAACCGGAGGTATGGCATTTGCATTGTGCGTGGCAATGTCCATGTATTATGAACTGGGATATACAAACGGACTGACTGATTCAGAGTATGATGAATATTCCAGAAAAGTAATAGAGCAGATGTGGAATTATCTGGAATTTCATGTATACGACAAGTGGGATATCCGTATGCAGGAATTCTTGATGAAGATATCGATCGTGGATACATTTACGGTTCGTCTGGCAGAGATGATCACAGGAACAAATGATGCAGAAAATCTGATCGAACATGCAAGATGGATGGGTAATTTCTTAGATGAACAGATGGGAGCAAACGGAGAAAAAATCTATAAGCTTCGAGATCATATGCGGTTATCCATGCAGCGCAGGATGCACAGAAAGTACACAAAGGAACAGATAAAAAATGTATATGAAAATGCCGGACTGTTCTATCAGTTAGCTGGTGATCCAATGCAGGCACTTACAATGTATGAGAAAGCAGGTTCAACAGAACGGATGCTTTCTATCCTGATCGACAATGCAAGAAAATCACCAAACAGCGCATATTTTTATGAATTGAAGCAATATTATCTCGCACTGCCGGAAGAGAGCGTGAAAAAAAGTCCGGAGCTTATGTGTGGCATGAGTATGCTGCAATCGCTATTGCTGAATCCGGAAGAAAGTGAACGGTGGTATCAGGAACTGCAGGCATATGCAGACAGTCATCAGGGCAGTAGCCGGAGAATCGCAAAAAATAATCTGTTGTATCTGGAGATCGGATTGCCGCACAGAGGTTCTGTGGATATGGTCAATATTATGAAGCAGGCATACCGGCTGGTATTTGACCGGCAGGCAACGCTTGGAGAATTATCAGTTACATCCAACCAGCCATCAATGATGAACGGCGGCAAGGATTTCTGTGAATGGAGCAAAAAAGACCGCGAACTGGCAGGCAAGATAGGTAAGCTTGTGGAATTTGTCCTTGGCAAATACGGCAAAGGGTTGGTCAATCTGGCATTGGCAGAGAGCTTTTTTGAAAAAGGCGAAGACAATTACGAGGTTGCTGTCCTTGCAAATAAAGGACGGATGCAGGCAGAAGCAGGCGGCAAGATCGAGCAGTGCTTTGTAGCAGATGGAATCCTGGCATGGCTGCATATCATAAATGGAAAAGTTCAGGAGGCGGAAGAGATTCTGCGCAGCTTTTATGAAAAAGCAGAAAAGGAAGGTGCAGAAAAGCTACTTCCGAATATACAGGCATTTTTGATCCGGTGTGCATTGTACAAGGGCGAGTGGTCAGAAGTGAACCGATGGATGGAACAGACGGCAGATGAAAATGTGGAATTTTCGATCTATGAGCGTTTCTTATATATAACGAAGGTGCGGGTATATATCCAGCGTGGAAAATATGATCAGGCATATAATCTGCTAGTAAAGCTGCAATATTATGCAGATGTCATGAAGCGTACTTATATCCGGATAGAATGTAATCTGTTGATGGCGGTTACTTTGTACCGGATGGGAAATGATGACTGGAAAGTGGTTCTTCAGAAAGGTCTTGCAGAAGCGGAAGAGTACCATTTTGTAAGGGTGATATCCAGAGAAGGAGCGGCTATATATCCATTGCTACAGGCATTTCCGGATGACGAAGGTAAGGCAGAGGAGGATGCAGAACTGGTGAAAACACACCGCCAGTATTACAGACAGGTAATGAAGGAAACGGAGAATGTTGCAAAGTCGTATCCGGGGTATCTCAAAGCAGGAAAGGCTGAGGTCCGGTTAAATGAAACCGGTATCCGTATCATTAAACTTCTGGCAGAAGGATATTCCAGAATACAGGTTGCAGAGCAGCTCGATATGACGGAAGCAAATGTAAAATATCATATGGCACAGGCGTATAAAAAGTTAGGTGTAAAAGATAAAGCTGGTGCAGTACTGGAAGCAAAAAACAGACAGTTGATCTGACTCTGATAAGGGAGTCTGGGTTCAATATATTCCTGAAACGATTAAAAAACGGTAAAATAAGACAGAAAACGGGACATTTTTGTAGGGACTATTGCAAATTGACCGGTATTTTTGTAAACTGATGCTGTATTGGTTTTGGGGACGAATACAAATGGGTTAAGGAGGAAACAAGAATGGATGAGAGAGAAGTATATGGAAATGAAGTCCGGAAACTTCGAGACAGTATGGGAATGAACCGTAAAAAGTTCTGTGACTATTATGGGATTCCATATCGTACCGTGCAGGATTGGGAGGCAGGAAAAAGAAAGATGCCATCCTATGTGCTTCGGATGATGAAGTACGTTGCAGAAAAAGAGCAGATGATAAAGGTATCATAATGTTCTGATTAAATGAAATGATCTGTATGCAGGATAGTCAGAAATGACAGACTTGCATGCAGATCATTTTTTGATTTATAATGTTGTGCAAGTCGGATTTTGAAACGAACAAGGAGATAAGCAGATTTTTATGAAATTAAAGGAATACATACAGACAAAACGTATCATTGCAGATGGAGCGTTTGGTACTTATTATATATCGTTATATGGGGATGGGAGCAGGGCAGAAAATGGTGCAGGACTTTCCAATCTTCCGGAGCTTGCTAATATAAAAGCGCCGGAGCGTGTTATCGGGATCCATACAGAATATATAGAGGCCGGCGCACAGTTTGTCCGGACGAATACATTTGCATCAAATACAAAGAGTCTTTCTGCTGATATGGAAAAAGTGAAAGAGAATATCCGTGCAGCGGTTATGTGTGCAAAAATGGCAGCAGGCAAAGTGGATCGGGAAATTTATCTTGCAGGTGATATCGGACCGATCCCTGTCGAAGGTATGCTGCATTCTGACCGGCTGACACAGGAATATATTGCGATTGGAGAAACATTGCTCAGCCAAGGAATCGATATCCTGTTATTTGAGACCTTCCCGGAGCTCGAAACGATCCTTCCGGCGGTTACATATCTGAAAGAAAACCATGACTGTACGATCCTGGTACATTTCAGCGTGAATCAGTTTGGTTACAGCAATACAGGGCTGTCTGCAAAACGTCTGATCGCAGAGGCAAATGCCTGCCCGTATATTGATGGTACCGGTTTAAACTGTGGTGTCGGTCCCGGACATATGGAGAAGCTGATCCGGAAGATCGCACCGGACGATACGACATTTCTGTCGGTGTTTCCAAATTCCGGATACCCGAAGTATCTGAACAATCGTCTGACATTCACAGATAATGCAGAATATTTTACTGAGAAGATGAAAGAGATCGCAGCTCTTGATGTCGGTATCTTTGGCGGCTGCTGCGGTACAACACCGGAGTATATCCGAAGGATCGCAGCAGGCATATCAGCCGATCATCCGGTTAGGAAAACAGAAACAGAGGCAGAGAAGATTACTGTCTCTGAGCATCCGGCATATGGATTTATGGAACGCCGTGTGAAAGAGCCTGCCCACAAACTGATCGCAGTTGAACTGGTGCCACCATTGAATGCAAATGATGAAAAGCTATTAGATGCGGCGCATATATTAAAAAATGCAGAGGTCGATGTTGTGACTTTCCCGGATTCCCCATCCGGAAGAACCAGAGCGGATTCCGTATTGATGGCAGAGAAGATCAGGCTGGAGACCGGATTATGTGTAATGCCGCATATCTGCTGCCGGGATAAGAATGCGATTGCAATCCGTTCTACGATCCTTGGCGCGAGTCTGAACCACATCACGAACTTCCTTCTGCTGACAGGAGATCCGGTTCCGATACTGTTCCGTCAGACAACAAAGAGTGTATTTAACTTTGATTCGGTTGGAATGATGAAGATTGTTCAGGAGATGAACAGTGATACATTTACCGACCATCCGGTTACCTATGGTGGGGCGATCAATCACAACCGGATGAATACCAAGGCAGAAACAGAACGGATCAGAAGAAAAATGGCAGCGGGAGCGACCTTCTTTATGACACAGCCGATCTTTTCAGCCGAGCAGGCAGATGTTATAAGGAAGATGAAAAAAGAAACCGGGGCAACGATCCTGGTTGGATTGATGCCCCTTGTCAGCCGCAAAAATGCGGTATTTATGAAAAACGAAATGACCGGTATTGAGATACCGGATACGGTCATAGAACGATACCGGGAAGATATGAGCCGGGAAGAAGGAGAAGCCTGTGGTGCCCAGATCACCAGAGAATTCATGGCGATGACAGATGATTTTGCAGACGGATATTATTTCTCATTCCCATTTAATCGTGTTCATATGCTGAAGAAGATCTTGAAATAGAAGCAAACATTTTCTCCGGAGGATTGGACAGGTACATGATCGTAAGCATGAGCGTGCAGGCTGCCCAGATGATCGGTTCTGTGATCGCAACACCGAGATAGCCAAGTGCAGGAGCAAGGAACAGAACAGCAAGGATTTTTCCTACCATTTCCATGGTACTGGAAAGAACCGGTACGATCTTTCTTCCCATACCCTGCATTGCACAGCGGAGAACAAATAAAGGTCCAAGGACATAGAAGCAGCAGACGCTGATCCTTATATACATAACTGCCGGATCGATGACTGCCGGGTCATTTGTTCCTGCGATCAGCCGGATCAGAAGCGGGGAAGCAGGGAATCCGATCAGAATGATGATCGTGGTTGCGATCGTATTGATAATGATGCCGGCACGGACACCTGTTTTTACACGGTCGATCCGCTTTGCACCCAGATTCTGGCTGACAAATGTTGTAACTGCATTTCCGATGATATAGAGAACGACATCCAGAATGTCGAAGATCTTTCTGGCAGCCGTATGTGCGGTAATGATATTTGTTCCTAATTTATTGATCGAACTCTGTAAGGTGACAGTACCGAAATTAACGATGCAGCTCATGAATCCCATAGCCAGAGCCGACTGTACCAGATCATTAAAATCTGCACGGGCAACACGGAATTCGTCTTTTTCCGGAATCAGAAAACGACACTTTGTAAATATATAGATAAAACATGCAATTCCTGCGACTGCCTGCGAGATAACAGTTGCGATGGCAGCACCAGCAACGCCTGACTGGAAGACCTGAATGAACAGCAGATCCAGACCGATATTTAATACAACGGATATGCTCAGGAAGATAAGCGGTGTTTTGCTGTCACCGACAGCACGCAGCAGATTTGCGCCAAAATTATAAACAGCGGAGAAGATCAGTCCGGCTAAAATATATTTGACGTAGTTGTCAGCCATATGTATAATTTTCTCAGGTGTATCAAGAAGCACCAAAAGGTCATAGATAAACAGTAATCCTACGATGGTAAGTACAATGGCGGAGACAAGTGTGAGAATGGCAGAAACACCGATGCATTTTCTCATATTTTTCTTATCCTGCGCACCAAAATATCGGGCAATCGGTATGGACAGACCCAGAGTGGCACTGTTTAAGAAGCCGATCAGGGTGTTGGAAATAACACTGGTCGCTCCAACTGCGGCAAGTGCTTCCGGATTGATACAGTTTCCGACGATAGCGGAGTCACAGAAGTTATAAAGCTGCTGTGCGATCTGACCCAGGATCATTGGAAGAGCGTAGAGCCAGATTACTTTTATTGGTTTTCCTTCGGTTAAATCTTTCATATATATAAACGGCAGCATTTAAAATTGCTGCATCCTCCTTTCTGCTTTATAGAATTATATACATTTTTGTAAAAGTGTAAATAGCTTATACGGCAAAAAGGTATGGAGAAAATGATTGAGGTAATTTAGTGAAAATGACGGTTTGTGGAAGAAAATGATTTCTGATACAGGAAAATGAATGCGCAGCAAAACCGGGTAACCGGATATGTAAGATAAATTTAGATTTGATAAAATAGTTATATGCTAGAATAAAATAACTGGAAGGTCTGGTCACATATGAAGAAAAAAGGATTTTTATTTTTTGCAGTCTACATTTTGGTACTGGTGGGTATCGGAGTGATGGCTGTTACAAGAGCAGGAGAAACAAGCAGAAGAAAGATATCCATATATAAAGAGGCAACACCGGAGGATGGAACCGGGCAGGAAACAGAGACCTTGCAGGAGGTACTTCATCTGACAAGAGAGGCAGAGATCCTTGAAGTTGCAGAGCTTCCGCAGAAACAGGAATATAACGGTCTGCGGCTGGATGATAACGGGATGCCTTATGCGATCAGGATCAACCGGACACTGAATATCGTAACGGTATACAGTCTGGATGATGAGGGACATTATACAGTGCCGGTAAGAGCAATGCGGTGCTCGATCTCATTGGATGATACAACACCGGTCGGATTGTTTACGACGACAGAGAAGCGTCTGGAATGGGCGTTCCTGCAGGGAAATGTATATGGACAATATGCATATCAGATCCATGGAGGAATTTATTTCCATTCTGTGCCATATACAGAAAATAAACATGATAAGCTGGAAACATGGGAATATAACAAGCTTGGTGAGGGTGCATCCCTTGGCTGTATCCGGTTATGTGTGGCAGATGTCAAGTGGATCTATGAGAACTGTCTGCCGGGAACACAGGTTTATCTGTTTAACAGTGACTATCCGGGACCGCTTGGCAGACCGCAGCAGCCATATACATTTGCAGATGTGTCTGAAACCGGATGGGATCCGACAGATACGGCAGATGACAGCCCGTATGAAGGAACGGCAGCGATCTATGGCGCAGAGGATCATACGATCAAGATTGGTGAACCATTTGACAGCAGAACAGGGGTCATGGCATTTTCATCGGACAGACAGAATGTAACAGACCGGCTTATGGTAGATGGTACAGTGGATAATCAGATACCGGGGGAATATAAGTTAGCGTATTCTTTCTATGACAATGGAAAGAAAATAGAGCGGGATATATTTATCCGGGTTGTTGATACAGAAGCTCCGGTTATTACGATGCTGCCAGACCGGTTATATCTGGCCGGATATCATGGAGATAAAGAAGAACTGGCAGACCTGATCGCCAGAAATATTACTGCTTATGACAATGAGAAACAGATCATCCAATACAGATGGACACCAGAGAAGGATACAACAGAGGATGCAGAGCTTGTTATAGATCTTTCCAGGGTGGAGGATATACCGGGAAGCTATGAGATATCCTGTTACGCAGAAGATGCGGCAGGCAACCGATCCGAAAGTTATACAATATGGATCGAACTGGAATAAACAATAGTTGAAGATATCCTGATATAAAGGAGAGAAGCATAATTGGAGATTAAGTCAGAAAATGAACAGAAATCCGGCTACGAGGTTCTGGCGGAAACAGAGGAACGGGTTATCCTGTTTGCTGCAGCGATGGATGGTGTGGAGGTTTCTGAAACAGAAAAGTCGCTGGACGAACTGGAGGAGCTGTTAAAGACAGCAGGAGCACAGTCGGTTGGACGTCTGATCCAGAGCAGGGACCGGGCAGCCAGTGACCTGTATCTTGGAAGAGGAAAGGTAGAAGAGCTTCGGAGCATGATCGCAATGTATGATGCGACCGGAGTGGTGTGTGACGATGAGCTGTCGCCGGCACAGTTGATGAATCTGCAGGATGCATTGGAGATCAAGGTTATGGATCGTACAATGGTCATCCTTGATATATTTGCGGCACATGCAGGCAGTTATGAAGGCAAGCTGCAGGTCGAGCTTGCACAGTTGAAGTTCCGTGCGACCAGACTGGTCGGAATGAGGGATTCCCTGTCACGTCTGGGTGGTGGAATCGGAACCAGAGGACCTGGTGAGAAAAAGCTGGAGATCGACCGAAGAGTGATCAGAGACCGTATATCCAAGCTGAAAGCGGATCTGCGGCAGGTGGAAAACCGACGGACGGAGCAGCGAAAGCAGAGAAGCCGGACCGGAATCCCGGTTATCAGCATCGTAGGATATACGAATGCAGGAAAATCCACTCTGCTGAACAAACTGACGGATGCCGGAGTGTTGGAGGAAGATAAGCTATTTGCAACACTGGATCCTGCAACAAGGAATGCGGAGCTTCCGGCGGGGCAGCAGGTGTTATTTACGGATACAGTCGGATTCATCCGAAAACTTCCGCATCATCTGGTAGAGGCATTCAAGTCAACACTGGAAGAAGCCAGATACAGTGATGTGATCCTTCATGTGGTGGATGCATCGGATCCGAACTGGGATGATCATGTTGCTACAGTATATACAACGCTCAGACAGTTGAATATTGATGAGGAGAAAGGCCGGCCGGTAATCACGGTATTTAACAAGATCGATAAGCTGCCGGAGGATGCCGATCAGTCATCAATCAAGGATTTGAGAGCGGATCGTATGGTTTATATGTCGGCAAGAACCGGAGCAGGTATACCGGAGCTGTTGTCGGTGATCGAAGAAGTTCTCCGGGAGCAGAAAACCTATATCCGCCATACATTTTCCTATCAGGAAGCGGGAAAACCGGGGCTTATCCGGAAATATGGCGAAATGATCACAGAAGAATATCTGGAGGATGGCATTTTCGTGGAGGCGTATGTTCCGAAGAGCCTGATCGGGCAGATTGGCTTGTCTGATGAGGATTAAAGGAATATAGAGGTATTAAAAGTAAATTAAAATCAGGCAAATGCTTTGACAAATCCGGAGATATCTACTAATGTAAGATTTGTCAGGGCTTAAGGCAAATATAAACAGAAAGCTGATTTCTGTAACATATTTATTATGAAAGGAAAGACAAATGGACGAAAATAATATGAATCAGGGATTTCCAGAAAATCCAGACGGTTATCAGGCAGCTCCGAATAATGGGGAATATGCCAATTACAACGCAGATTCAAATGGGAATGCATATGGCGGTTACAACGCAGATCCAAATGGAAATGCATATGGCAGTTATAATGCGGATCCGAATATGGGTGGCTATGCAGACTATAATGCAGACGCAGGCAATGGCGGTTATGTACAGCCGGAAATGAATGCATATGGAGATCAGGTTCCATATCAGGTTCCTGCACCAAAGAAGAAAAAAGGCGGCAAGATCGCATTGATCTCACTTATCGCAGTGGTATTAGTTGCTGCAATTGTTGCTGTTGTATTCTTCCTTGTAAGAAAAACACCGGAAGAAGTGATCAAGAGTTCGATCAAGAAAACAATTACTGATACGGTAGATAAATCTCCGGTGGAGGAAGCAACCGGTATTTCAGAATTCAGTGATGACAAGATGGATTTTGATGTCGATATGACAGTCAATAGTATTTATCAGATGGATGGTATCGCAGGATCTAATCTGGATCTGAATGGTGCATTTGAGAAGCAGAGTGACAATTCATATAATATGAATCTGAATGGTACTCTTTCAATCGCAGATCAGGCATTATCCGCAAGTGTGTATTGTGTTGACCGGGTGATCTATTTTGAATTGCCGGAATTATACAATGATGTGTTTAAAATGGATCTGGCATCTATGATGGATGCACTTGACACATCTGATCTTGATACAGATACACAGAATAAAGTGAAAGAGCTGTATGAGAAATATATGACTCCTGCAAATGAAGATCTTAAGAAAGCAATTTCTTTTGATAAGGTCGGAAATGTAACAGTAGAGAACCACAATGGAGATTCTGTTTCCTGTAAACAGTATACAGTTACACTCCCAACTGCAGATGTAAAGGCATATGTTACTGCATTATGCAATTATCTGAATGCATATGCATCTGAATTTATAACAGATGAGCAGCTTGAGTCTGCTGACATAACAAGATCAGATCTTGCACAGATATTTAATTATGTACCAACCTATTATGGTATGCTGTTCTCAAGAGATTTTGTATTAAATGTATATGTAAAGCATAATGAAGTTGTTAAACTGGGTATGGATTACAAGTTTACTGTACTTAATGCGGAGGCTTCACTGGCAGTTGACTTTATGGGTACAGACAGTCCGGCTGATGATATCTATGCAGTGCTTTCTGTTACAAAGGATGAAGAAGAACTTGCATCTGTTACGATCAGTGACAAGAGTGAGAATGGCAAGGGTTCATATACAAAGAAGCTGGAAGAGACAGTTGTTGTAAATGGAGAAACGACCGCAACTCTTACACAGAACAGTTCATTTGTAAAATCAACAAATGCATTTGAGAGCCATATGACAGTTTCTGCAGCAGAACAGCCTGTATTTGCTTATGATCTGACAGGAAGCCTGAAGGACATCAACAAAGGAAAGTCCTATACAGTTGCTATAGATTCCCTGAAGGTAACAAACGGTGATTCTACCGTATATGCAGATCTGAGCGGTGAGATTAAATTAGGTGATCTTGGTGCTGAGATTAAGGCACCGGATTCTTCCAAGAATGTGATCGATTATACAGAAATGACAGATGATTACATGCAGAATAATATGAACACAGACAATCTGGAAAAGATCGTATCTGCATGGAAAAAGGCACTTGGTTCATCAGCAGATATAAAGGATGATATCAGTCTTGGAGATCTGACATCTTCTGATATTGATCTTGGAGATATCTCAGACATTGAGGATGATTCTGAGATGGTCGTAGACAGTGCTGATATTGATGATCAGGACTATTCCGGCATCAAGATGTCAGGCGACAGCTATACGATCGCGATCAAGGATCCGTCCGGCTATGACCGTGGATATGCAGATGATTCTGAAGTTGATATTTACAATGATAAGTACAATGTATACTACACACTGACACCGGATTGTGATAAAGAAAAAGAATGCGAGAACTTTAAAGCATATTTTGATTATCTTGGAGAAGATGGCAAAGTAGTTGATGAGAAGATGGAGCAGGTTACAGGTGCAAATGGCCAGACGCTGGACTGCTATGTAATAAATTCAGAAGTTTACGGAACAAATACCCGTGATTATTATTACTTCTATCCTGTCAACGACAAGGATTACCTGGTTGTAAATGTCAATGTATGGGCAGACGGAGAAGGCGAAGAAGTAAAGGCAGATATAACAGCCATAGCAGATGAGCTTGTAAATGATCAGGTCATTGATATACAGAAATAGCAGGAGAAAAGAATTCCGGGAGCACAGATAATATGAATGTAGTAGAAGTGAAAAGGGTAAGGATCGGTGAGGGCGCAACTAAGATCTGCGTACCGATGGTTGCACCGACAGACTATGATGTAGATGCGCAGATCCGTACGATCAAAAGATCTAAGACAGATCTGGTAGAATTCCGGGCAGACTGCTTTGAGGACTGTCTGGATATGGATATATTAACAAAGACGCTGGAAAAGATTCAGGATAAGTTATCTGAGTTCCCGATCATTTTCACATTTCGTACCAGAAGTGAAGGCGGCAGTCATGATATTACACCGGATCAGTACCGGGAAATGCTTCTGCATGTGATCAAAAGCGGATATGCGGATCTGATCGATGTAGAATATTTCTATGATATTCCATTCGTGACGGAAGTGATCGAGACAGCACATGCACATGGCGTAAAGGTTATTGTATCGAATCATGATTTTAAGACTACGCTACCGATGGAGCAGATCGTAAACCGGTTTAAAGATATGATCAATACCGGAACAGATATTGCAAAGATTGCAATGATGCCGGAAGATGGCTCGCAGGTTGTTGATATGATGCAGGCTGCAAAGGAGCTTCAGGAATCTGGAAATCAGACACCATTGATCGTTATTTCGATGGGTGAGCTTGGCGTATCCACAAGAACGACCGGAGAAATGTACGGAAATTGTATCTCATTCGCAACTGCGGGAATCCCTTCTGCACCGGGGCAGATCGATGTAGAAGCACTTCGCAGTCAGCTGGAAATGATACATAATATAATTGGCAGCTAAAGATGAAGGATGGAGACTGGATGGTTTTATTTGCAGAGAACAGGGATTTTTTGCAGATAAGATTCTCCGGTCTTTCTTCTTATAGAACAGGAGAGATCAGCTTGAAAGAATATATTAATCAATATCTGGACAGATACAGGAAAGGGGATTATTACCCATGGCATATGCCGGGACATAAAAGGCAGGATGTATTTAAAGATGATTTCTGGGAAAATATGTTTCTCCGGGATTTTACGGAAGCAGAAGGGCTGGACGATCTTCATGAACCGGAGCTGTTCATGAAGGACAGTTTGGAGCAGATGCAGCGGTTTTATGGTACGGAGAAAACCTATATGATGGTAAATGGAGCCACCGGAGGCATCCTGACAGCCCTGTATGCCTGTGCACCGGAGGGGGCATCTGTGTTGATGGGACGGAATTGTCACAAATCGGTTTGCCATGCAGTCAGTCTTCTGAATCTGAAGCCGGAATATGTCGTACCGGAGTTGCTGCCGGGAACGGATATATTTGCAGATATCACACCGGAACAGATGGAACAGGCATTAAATGAACTAAAAAAAACGGACAGGCTGCCGGCTGTGGTTGTTATCACATCCCCAACGTACGAGGGCGTGATATCAGATATCTGTGGGATTAAAAATGTGCTTGAGCCATATAATATTCCATTGATCGTAGATGAGGCACATGGAGCACATCTCCCGTTTATGCCGAAACGAAATCTGTCAGCGGTCGCAGCAGGAGCAGATCTGGTCATACAGAGTACACATAAGACGCTTCCTTCACTGACACAGACAGCACTTCTTCATGTGAACCGAAAGGAGCTGGTTCCGAAGGTGGAGCGGTATTTGCATATTTTTCAGACATCATCACCCTCTTATCTGTTCACACAGAGCATGGAGAAAGCAGTCGTATATGCGGGGAATCATCCGGAAGTATTTGATGCATATAGAAAACGACTAAAGCATTTTCGAAAAAAATGTAAGGAACTGAGGCATATCAGACTGTTACAACCGAAGCAGACATGTTATGCTTATGATAAAGGTAAGCTTGTATTTACTGTATCAGGTGTGCACCCGGCAGAACCGGGAACGGACAGCCGGAACGACATTCCGGCTACAGGACCGTGGCTTGCGCATGTATTAGCGGCGGAATATCAGCAGGTGGTTGAGATGGCAGGAACGCATCATGTGATCCTGATGACCTCATTTGCAGATAAGAAAAAGGCATTTGAGCATCTCTATGAGATATTGAAACATATAGATTCGGAGCTGACAGAAGCAGCGGATAAAGCAGGAAGAAATGCAGATCAGATGAACCATGCAGATTCCATGTCGGTGCTACCGGATATGGAGAATGCCGTTTTATGTAGTACAGGGTTTCATCTGCCGGAGCAGGTTATGACGCCGGGAGCAGCGTGGAGACTGGATAGCAGCGGAGAGAAGCTGGCAGAGGCGGAAGGAAGCATAGCGGCAGATTATGTATATGCATATCCACCTGGAATTGCAGTTATAACACCGGGCGAGAAGATCGATGGGCAGGTGATCCGGGATATTACGCAGATGGTGGAAACCGGTCTGAATATGATCGGAGTCGAATATCAGACGGATGGGATCTATATTCCGGTTACAGAACCTGTGCGGTAAAGGAAACATCAAAAGTTCAGGTGTTTAGATGACGATCATTCATTTACAAATATGATTAAACACATAAAGGAGCATGGAATATATGCAGGGAATATTTATAACGATGGAAGGTCCGGACGGAGCCGGTAAGACAACACAGATCGAACTGTTAAAGGATTATCTGAATAAAAAGGGATATGATGTACTTATCACCAGAGATCCGGGCGGAAATGCTGTCAGTGAAGCAATCCGTGAGGTCATTTTGAATAAAGATTTTACAGAGATGGGATATATGACAGAGCTGTTATTATATGCAGCAGCGAGAGCACAGCTTGTAAAGGAGAATATCAAGCCGGCATTATCTGCAGGCAAAGCAGTTATCGCAGACCGTTTTGTGGATTCATCAGCCGTATATCAGGGAATCGGACGGGGACTTGGAATTGATACCGTTTATAAAGTAAATGAATTTGCCTTGCAGGGCATCCTGCCGGATATGACATTTTTAATGGACCTGGATGCAGAAGTCGGTATTGCCAGAAAGAAAAATCAGGCAGAGCTTGACCGTATGGAACAGGAAAGTCTGGACTTCCATAAGAAGGTTGTTGAGGGCTATAGAAGTCTTGCAGAAATGAATCCCGATCGTATCGTAAAAGTCGATGCAGCTTTGCCAAAAGAGGCAATACATGATATAATAACTTCGTATGTAGAAAAATGGCTGGCAAGACCATAGCATAAGCAAGGAGAATAGCATGATAGAATTTTCTGAAATTATCGGACATGAGGATATAATCCAGCATTTTAAGAGAAGTATAGAGATGGGAAAGGTATCCCAGGGCTATATCATAAATGGAGAAGAAGGCAGCGGAAAGAAGACTCTGACGCGTGCCATAATCAAGACTCTGGAGTGTGAAGAAGGCGGAACGGAACCATGCTGCAAGTGCAAATCATGCAAGCAGATGGATACGGATAATCAGCCGGATGTTACATGGGTCACACATGACAAGCCAAATGTGATCTCGGTAGAGGAGATTCGTGATCAGGTAAATAAAGATATAACGATCAAACCGTATAGCAGCCGGTACAAGATCTATGTGATCGACGATGCACAACTTTTAAATGCAAATGCACAGAATGCTCTGCTCAAGACAATCGAGGAGCCACCGGAGTATGCGATCATTTTCCTGCTGACCAGCAATATTGACAAGATCCTTCCGACGATCATTTCCAGATGTATCGTACTGAATATCAAGCCTGTCAGAGAGCGGGATGTACTGGATTACCTGATGAATGAGCTGAAGCTTCCAAAGGAAAAAGCAGATTTCTGTATGGACTTTGCACAGGGAAATCTGGGTAAGGCGATCCGGCTTGCGACCAGTGAAGAATATAAAGAGATCATAGAGGATGTAACAGGCATTCTCCGCAGGATCCCGGATATGACAGTCGATGATATTATATTTGCGATCAAGAATATGAACCATCATAAGCTGAAGATCAGTGATTATATTGATCTGATGATGATGTGGTATCGTGACATCCTGATGTTAAAGATCACAGGAAATGCCGGACGACTGATGTTTAAGGAATATTATACAGATATCCGCAAACAGTCAGCTCACATTTCCTATGAGGGTATCGAGAATGTTTTAAAGGCGATGGATAAGGCGAAGATCCGTCTGGAAGCAAATGTTAATTTTGATGTGGCTATGGAACTTATGCTTCTGACTATAAAGGAGAATAAATAATGAAAGAGATCATAGGAGTCCGGTTCAGACCGAACGGCAAGATTTATTTCTTCTCACCGGGAGATCATGATGTAGAATGTGGACAGTTTGTTATCGTGGAGACTGCCCGTGGCGTTGAATTCGGCAAAGTGGTTCTGGGAAAGAGAAATATAGACGATGGCAAGATCGTATCTACTTTAAAGACCATCATAAGAGTAGCTACAGATGAAGATAAGAAGAAAAATGAAGATAACAAGGAAAAGAGCAAAAAAGCATTTGTGATCTGTAAAGAAAAGATCGCAAAGCATAAGCTTGATATGAAGCTGATCGAGGCGGAGTATACATTTGATAATAACAAGGTGCTGTTTTATTTTACAGCAGATGGAAGAATTGATTTCCGTGAGCTGGTAAAGGATCTGGCATCTGTATTCAAGACCAGGATCGAGCTCCGGCAGATCGGTGTCCGTGATGAGACCAAGATGGTCGGCGGTATCGGTATCTGCGGCAGGGAACTGTGTTGCCATAAGCATCTTTCGGAATTTGTTCCGGTATCGATCAAGATGGCAAAGGAACAGAATCTGTCTCTGAATCCGACAAAGATATCCGGTGTGTGCGGCAGACTGATGTGCTGCCTGAAGCATGAACAGGACACATATGAATATTTGAATGAAAAACTTCCAAATGTTGGCGATTTTGTCCGTACAACAGATGGAAACAAAGGTGAAGTCTTATCTGTAAGCGTTCTTCGCCAGAAGGTAAGGATTGTTGTTACGGATAAGGATGACAATAAAGAGGTTATGGAATATCCGGTCAGTGAATTAAAATTCAAGCCGAAGAAACGCAGAAGTACAGAGCGTATCAGCGACGAAGAATATAAGGCATTGGAAGCACTGGAAGATAAGGGAGGGAAATCCAAGTTTGATGATTGATCTTCTCCCTGATGAACGAATCGATGATCTGCAATGCAAGGGACATCAGATCATACAGAATCCGAATATGTTCTGCTTTGGTATGGATGCGGTGCTGCTTGCAAATTTTGTAAAGCACAGACGGGATGGCATGTACATGGATCTGGGAACAGGAACCGGTGTGATACCGATCCTGCTGGCGGCAAAAGAGCCGTCTGACGGCACCTGCCAATTTATCGGTCTGGAGATTCAGGATGCCTGTGCAGAGATGGCTGGAAGAAGTGTCCGATTAAATGATCTGGAACAGAAGGTTCGAATCGATCATGGAGATATCAGAGAGGTCTCCTGTAATTACAGGAAGGCCTTTTTTGATATCGTGACATCGAATCCTCCATATATCAGCGGAAATCATGGACTGACGAATCCGGATGAACCGAAGAATATTGCCAGACATGAAATCTGCGTGACGCTTTCGGATGTGATCGAAGCAGCAGCATATCTGCTGAAGCCGGGCGGCAGTTTCTATATGATACACAAACCATTCCGGCTGGCGGAGATCTTTGAAGGGCTGCTTGCAAATGGATTGGAACCGAAGCGGATGCAGCTCATTCATCCATATATTGATAAAGAACCGAATATGGTGATCGTAGAGGGCGTAAAGGGCGGTAATTCCAGAATCAAGATCGAGCCGCCGCTGATCGTCTATAAAGAACCGGGCGTTTACACGGAACAGCTTCTTGCCACGTATGAAGGAGAAGCAAAGAAATAAAACAGACAGAACAGGAGAATCTACATGGCGGGTATATTATATCTGGTCGCTACACCGATCGGGAATCTCGAGGATATGACATTCCGGGCGGTGCGTACACTGTCCGAGGTGGATCTGATCGCAGCAGAGGATACGAGAAACAGTATCAAGCTGTTAAACCATTTTGAGATTAAAACGCCAATGACCAGTTACCATGAATTTAATAAATATGATAAGGCGAAGGTTCTGGTGGACAAGCTTCTTGCAGGAACAAATATTGCTGTTATAACCGATGCAGGAACGCCGGGTATCTCGGATCCGGGCGAGGAGCTGGTACGGCAGGCACTTGCAGCAGGAGTAACCGTAACAGCTGTACCGGGGGCATGCGCCTGTATCACGGCGCTGATCTCATCGGGATTGCCGACCAGACGGTTTACATTTGAAGCATTTCTGCCACAGGACAAGAAAGAAAAGGCAGAGGTTCTTGCAGGATTAAAGGATGAGACCAGAACGATGGTGATCTATGAAGCACCACACCGGCTGCAGAAGACACTTGCGGAATTATTTAATACACTTGGCGACCGCAGGATCACACTTTGCCGGGAACTTACGAAGCGGCATGAAACAATCGAACAGTTTCTGTTGTCGGAAGCGATCGCCTATTATGCAGAGCATGAGCCGAGAGGTGAATATGTGATGGTGATCGAGGGCATGGATGTGGCTGCGGCAAAAGCAGAAAAGCAGCAGGAATTTCTTTCGATGACGATAGAAGAACATGTTGCCATGTATGAGAAACAGGGCATGACGAAGAAGGATGCGATCAAACAGGCGGCAGCAGACCGTGGCGTTCCAAAGCGTGAAGTATATAATGTGGTAATGCGATAGAAATAAATAGTTGTAAAGTTCATGCCGGAATGAATCATGTGAGATAAAAATGGTGATTTGCAGGCAATTATAAACAGATGAAAGGTGAAAGGGGTATAAGCATATGACGTGGTTGGAGATATCAGGAACAGTTGGCAGGGTGGCAGCCTGCCTTGGATTTTTTATTGCAGGTATGGTGATCTTCTATCTGCTGACAAAGGTGATCTACCGGATACCGGAGAAACAGCAGTTAGAGCGGCTGCATGAACCGGGAAAGTTCAGAAATGCAGGGATCATTATATTTGGTGGTCTGGCAGCAGTTTTATTTACCGGATTTTTCGGAATGGGGTTACAGGGGATTATTTATTTCCTGTTTCTGGCGGTTCTTACGGTAGTGACCTTTATAGATATGGATACCATGGAGATCCCGTTTATACTGAATATCATTATTTTTGTGATGGGTGTGGTATCTCTGATCCTTCAGTTCGTGTCCGATGCAGCTCCGGGGTCTGAGTTCCTTGCAATGGATGGGGTTACGATCGTATCCAGACTGATTGGTATGATCTGTATCAGTCTTCCGTTATATCTGATCGTTCTTATTATTCCGGAAGGCTTTGGCGGCGGAGATATCAAGCTGATGTTTGCTGCCGGCTTCTTGCTTGGCTGGAAAGCAACAGTAGTTGGTTTCTTTATCGGACTGATCCTTGGCGGAATCTATGGCGTGATCTGTCTGGTTCGCAGAAGCCATGGCAAAAACGACCATTTTGCATTTGGCCCTTTCTTAAGCGTAGGTCTGGCTATTACATTATTCTGTGGAAATGATCTCATGAACCGGTATATTGATTTCTTGAAAGCAGCAATGAACCCGGAGATGTAAAGAGATAAATCCCGAGCTGATATTATTTATAGAAAAAACTGCTTGTGTATTCGGATGAGATTGAGTATACTAAAGGGTATGGATGTTTAACGCGTTAAAGCGTTTGAGCGAAAAAGTTGTAATATACGGAGGAATATAGGTATGCCAATTATAGATTATCTGGAAAGAAATGCCAGAGAATTTGGGGATGATGTAGCGCTGGTTGAGATTAATCCGGATGTCACAGAGACGAGAAGAGTGACATGGAGAGAATATGAGCTGATCGAGGCGAATCCAACCTGTCAGTATAGACGGGAGATCACATGGAATGTATTTAACGAGAAAGCCAATCGTTTTGCAAATCTTCTGGTTTCCAGAGGAATCCAGAAAGGAGATAAGATCGGTATCCTGATGATGAACTGTCTGGAATGGCTTCCGATCTATTTTGGAGCATTAAAGACAGGAGCTTTGGCAGTGCCGCTTAATTTCCGTTATGATGCAGAGGAGATCAAATACTGCGTAGAGCTTGCGGATGTGGATGTACTTGTATTTGGACCTGAATTTATCGGGCGAGTTGAGACAGTTGTAGATGAGATCGCAGAGAAGCGTATTCTGTTATATGCCGGTGGCAACTGCCCAACATTTGCAGAGGACTACGACAAGCTGACAGCAAACTGTTCCAGTACCTTTGAAAAGAGAGACATTAAAGACAGTGACGATGCAGCGATCTATTTCTCATCAGGAACAACAGGTTTTCCAAAGGCAATCTTACATAACCATGAGAGCTTGATGCATGCAGCTACAGTTGAGCAGAAGCACCATGGACAGACAAAGGATGATGTATTCTTATGTATTCCGCCTTTATATCATACAGGTGCAAAGATGCATTGGTTCGGAAGCCTGATCACAGGCGGAAAAGCAGTTCTGTTAAAGGGTGTTAATGCAAAGACGATTCTTCAAACTGTATCCGATGAACAGTGTACCATTGTATGGCTGTTAGTACCATGGGCACAGGATCTGCTGCTGGCATTAGAATCAGGTGAAGTAAAATTATCAGATTATAAGCTGGATCAATGGAGACTGATGCATATCGGAGCACAGCCGGTTCCACAGAGCCTGATCAAACGTTGGAAAGAATATTTTCCACATCACCAGTATGATACAAACTATGGTCTGTCAGAGTCTATCGGACCGGGTGCGGTACATCTGGGTGTAGAGAATATCGATAAAGTTGGTGCGATCGGCGTGCCGGGATATGGTTGGCAGGTGCGTATCGTAGATGAAGATGGTAAAGATGTGAAGCAGGGAGATGTTGGAGAACTGCTATTAAAGGGACCTGGCGTTATGACCTGTTATTATAAGAATCCGGAAGCAACGGCTGAGACATTAAAGGATGGATGGCTGTATACCGGAGATATGGCAGAGCAGGATGCAGATGGCTTCATCTATCTGGTTGACCGTAAGAAGGATGTTATCATCAGCGGTGGTGAGAATATTTATCCGGTACAGATCGAGAATTTCCTGAGTAAATATCCAAAGGTCAAAGACGTAGCAGTTATAGGGCTTGCAGATCCACGACTTGGTGAGATCACGGCAGCGATCATCGAGACAAAGGACGGTGTGGAATGTACCGAAGATGAGATCAATGAATTCTGCAAGGAGCTTCCAAGATACAAGAGACCAAGAAGAATTATTTTTGAGGATGTACCGAGAAATGCAACCGGTAAGATCGAGAAGCCGCTCCTTCGTAAGAAGCATAAGAGCGATAACCTTGTTGCAGCCGAGAATAATGCATAAAGAGATCACAGATCGTGGTATTATACAGATAAAGAATGCAGAATCTGATATGTATTCTTTACAAATCCAGATGTGTGTGCTTAAATATATAGTCGGAATTACAAAATACAACAGGAAGGTAAGATGATCATGAAGACACCATTTGTAACAAAAGCACAGGTTGATGAGATGATTAAGAAATACCCAACACCATTTCATCTTTATGACGAAAAAGGTATCAGAGAAAATGCAAGAAAGTTATATCAGGCATTTTCATGGAATAAGGGATTTAAGGAGTTCTTTGCGGTAAAGGCAACCCCAAATCCTACTATTCTTCGTATTTTAAAGGAAGAAGGATGCGGTACAGACTGCTCATCACTGACAGAGCTTATGATGTCAGATAAACTGGGATTTACCGGAGACGAGATCATGTTTTCATCCAATGATACGCCGGCAGAGGAATTCATCCTTGCAAAGAAGCTTGGTGCAACGATCAATCTGGATGATTTCACACATATTGACTTCCTTGAAAAGACAGCAGGAATTCCCGAGAAGATCTGCTGCAGATATAATCCGGGTGGAACATTCTCTATTTCCACAACGATCATGGACAACCCTGGAGATGCCAAGTACGGTATGACCAAGGATCAGATCATAGAAGCGTATCGTATCCTGAAGGATAAAGGAGTAAAGAGATTTGGAATGCATGCATTCCTTGCAAGTAATACTGTGACAAATGACTACTATCCGGTTCTTGCAAGAACCTTATTTGAGGTAGCAGTTGAGATTAAGGAAAAGACAGGCGTAAAGCTTGACTTCATCAATCTGTCAGGCGGCGTAGGTGTTCCGTATACACCGGATAAAGAGCCGAATGATATCCTTGCGATCGGTGAAGGTGTAAGAAAGGTATATGAGGAGATTCTGGTTCCTGCTGGAATGGGTGACGTAGCCCTCTATACAGAGCTTGGACGATTCATGCTGGCTCCATATGGTCATCTGATCACAACAGCCATCCATGAGAAACACACCCACAAGGAATATATCGGTGTTGATGCATGTGCAGTCAACCTGATGCGCCCTGCTATGTATGGTGCATATCATCATATTACAGTCCTTGGTAAGGAGAATGAACCATGCGATCACAAATACGATGTGACAGGTTCTCTGTGTGAGAATAATGATAAATTTGCCATTGACCGTATGCTTCCAAAGATTGATATGGGAGATGTTCTGGCAATTCATGATACAGGAGCACATGGCTTTGCAATGGGATATAATTATAACGGCAAGCTGAAATCCGCAGAGGTTCTTCTCTGTGAGGATGGCAGCACGAAGCTGATCCGCCGGGCAGAGACACCGGATGATTATTTTGCTACATTAGACGGTTTCTGGGATGTAGATCTGAACGTAAAATAAGAGTGCTTAAGCCTGCTGAAAGTTGCAGTGACGGTCATAGAAAAAACATAAAAAAACAGCCATTTTGGAGAAATATGTGTTTCCAAAATGGCTGTTTTAGTTTATACTGAATTTTAGTCAGGCTTTTTCAGGTTCCGGGTAATCAATACCAAATGTGTCAACAGTTACGGAAGCCATTTTCTGTTCTTTTACAGGACGATCACCGTAAGTTGTTCGGGTTGTTGCAATCTTATTTACAACATCCATTCCTTCGATTACTTTGCCAAATGCAGCGTATGCACCGTCTAAATGAGGAGCGGCCTTGTGCATGATAAAAAACTGGGAACCTGCAGAATCCGGTCGCATGGAACGAGCCATGGAGAGAACACCTTCAGTGTGCTTCAGGTCGTTCTTGAAGCCATTCTGTGAGAATTCACCTTTAATGCTATAGTTTGGTCCGCCCATTCCGGTTCCTTCCGGGCATCCGCCCTGAATCATGAAACCATTGATGATACGGTGAAAGTTCAAACCATTGTAAAAGCCTTTTTTTACGAGTGAGATAAAGTTATTAACTGTATTAGGAGCAATGTCCGGGTACAGCTCAGCCTTTATAACATCACCATTTTCCATTGTAATTGTTACTATTGGATTTGCCAAAATAAATCGCATCCTTTCATTTATGATGAGGCTATCATATCATTACAGGCTTTACAAAGTCAATGTTGGATGCATTGTTTTGGGTTGGGGTATATTTTTTATTGGGGAATAAAAAGTTACAAACAGAAAAAGGAGAAACGCAGAGTGAAGAACGGAAAAGGTATTAAGGTAATTATTGTATTGGTCGTCGTTATTGCCCTTGTTGTGATAGGCGGATTAAAGATTAAAAATGTCTATGATGGATTTATGGATGAGTACAAGGGGACGGAGAGCGCATCGGGAACAGATGTAACGATCGAGATTCCGGAAGGAGCATCGTCAAAGAAGGTGGCAGCGATCTTGCATGACGCCGGACTGATCAAGTATGAATATGCATTTGTATTACGAGTGAAAGAATCAGAATACAGAGGACGGATCCAGCCCGGTACATTTACACTGAACACCGGAATGAGTACACTCGAGATGATAGAAGAACTTTGTTATGTAGAACCTGTCAAGGAAGTTGTTGATACACTGACGATACCGGAAGGATACAGTATCGAACAGATCGCAGCAAAATGTGAGGAGCAGGATATTTGCAGCTCGGAGGAATTCCTGAATGAAGTAAAGAACGGAAATCATCAGATCCCGTTCAGTACCGGAGACATGAATACAGATGGTGTGAAGTATGACCTTCAGGGATATCTGTTTCCGGCAACCTATGATATTTATGAAGATACGACTGCGGCAAGTCTGATTGATACGATGCTGGAAAAATTCCGGAGCGTTTATACCTCAGAATACAGTGCCAAGGCAGCAGATCTTGGATATACAGATTATCAGATCCTGATCATGGCATCAATCGTGGAACGGGAAGCAAAGATTGACAGTGAGAGACCAATCATTGCAGGTGTTATCTATAATCGTTTAAAGATCGATATGATGCTTCAGATGTGTCCGACGGTTCTGTACCCTCTGACAGACGGAATGTATGATAAGTCAGAGGTTACTTATGATGATCTGGAGATCGAATCACCATACAACACTTATAAAAATACCGGACTTCCGGTAGGACCGATCTGCAATCCGGGTCAGGCATCGATAGAGGCTGTATTATATCCGGATGAGAACGATTATCTATATTATCATACCAGTGATGCCGGAGATGGAAGCCATATCTTCTCATCTACATATGATGAACATATTAATACGCAGTAATGTATTGGGCAGATTGCCGATTTCTTTTTAAAAAGACTTGCGATATATGGTGAAATTATATATACTTATAGAGTATGCATGAACAATGGGATAATTTGTTACCTTATATGCACAGCAGAACGTGTGATAGGAGGATTGTTTGATGAGAAAAGTGAATTTCAAAGTAAGAAATATAGGCTCTGAAAAGTATTTGTCTTATGTTTTGGATGATGAGACAGATCTGGATGAAGAGTTGCTTGATTACCTTGATGATAATAAAATTGCAGAACTCATTGATATCATTTATGAAGAAGATGATGAGAATGATTATCTTACATACAATATAACGGACAGAACAACAGTTGGAGCACTCCTTTCAGGCACGGTACATGCAGAGATGATGCTGGGTATAATCAGAGGGGTTGCATCAGGAATTATGAATATGCGTGATCTGGGAATCCCTGTTTCATATGTTATTCTGAATAAGGATTTTACATATGTAAATCCTGTAACGTTTGATGTAAAGATGATCTGTATTCCGGTAGGATCGGATGTGGCAGCAAATGCGGAATTTAAGGCTTTTGTAAAAGACCTGATTCTGAATGCAACATATGCGGACGATGAAGATTGTAATTATGTTGCTAAGCTTATAAATATGCTGAATGTAGAGAAGTTCACGATCCGTGGTTTTGTAAGTCAGATCACAGAGCTGATGGAGGCTGCCGGATTACAGGTAGAAGAAGAATTTATGGATGTTGGAGATTCCGGCGTGGAGGTTTCTCAGGGTGTGGATATTCCACAGGGTGATACCTCTCTGGATGATCTTCCGGAATTTAAGGATATATCATTTGACGATGATGACGATGATGGCCTTGAGATGTACGAGGAAGAACCGACAGAAGAGAATACGATCTTCAAAGATCTGGATTTGAATGCAGATGTTGACAGCGCACTGAATTCTGTAAATATGGATCTGTTCGATGAGAGTAATCTGGAAGAGCTTACACTGGATGAAGATGCAGAGTTAGAAGAAACGGCTCATGATGAGGCAGAACCGGAAACAGAAGAAGCAGAGGCAGAAGATATTAAGCCTGCGACAGAGATTCCGATAGAGACACCGGAGGAGACAGAAGAGTCAGAAGGTATGACAGAGATGCTGACGGGTGCTGATCTGGCGGACATCGGTGAAGAAAAGCCACATGCATTTAATATCAAGGAGATTGCACATACTGCTGAGGGTGTGACAGAGATTTCTGCTGAAAGTAAGATGGAAGAAAAACCGGTATTGATCGATACTCAGGATCTGGATAATCTGATCGAGAAACCACCGGTTATGAAGAACATAAGAATCAACCGTGCAAAGATCATTCAGAAGGCTTCTGTTGAGATGGAGGATGATGAGGTTATTGATAATCCAACGGAGCAGATTCGGGGAGCGGGTGACGTAGATGAGGCGGATGCAGTAGAGCCTGAAACTCTTACAACACCGGTTCCTGTTGAAGAAAAGGAAGAGCCTGAAACAGGAGCGACCGGAACAACGGTTGAACTTACAGGTGGCATGAGTGTTGTACAGGATCAGACACCGGAGGAAGAGAAGAAACCTGCACCGGGTGTGCCGAAGGCAATGCCATATATTATCCGTGTAAACACAAAGGAACGTGTTATGGTAAATAAGGCAGTATTTAAGCTTGGTAAGGCAAACCGTGGTGTTGATTTCACAATTGACGGAAACGGTGCGATCAGCAGAGTACATGCGATCATTTATCAGAGAGATGACGGTTGTTACCTGAAGGATAACAAAGCGACAAATGCTACACTGGTAGATGGCGTGAAGCTGGAAGAAGGTCAGGAAGTTAAGCTTAAGAATGATGCGACGATCACAATCGGCGGAGAAGATTTCATTTTCAAATTAAGCTAATATATATTATCACCCGGATCGGGTGAACACGAGCAGGTAGGAATACCTGCTTTTGGTGTATACATGGAAAATAATTATCCGGACAGTATTGGGATTTCCGGATCATGAATGGAGAGAGGGACATGAAGAAGAACAAAGTATTACTTACAAAAACGGGAGATACATATAACTGCAGATATGTGCTGGATCAGACTGATATTATTGATGAAAAGGTAGATAAGGGTGTGAGTGGAAAATTTCCACAGATCATACCGTGCAGACTGGAAGAGAAAGATAATCAGAGAGAATTTATTTATGAGATTGGCAACAAGGTACAGTTGACCGAGTTCCTCAAGAAAGAGATCAACAAGAAGCAGATGCTGACATTACTGTATAACCTTTTAAGCGGTCTGGAAGCATTTGGAATGAATATGATCTCATTAAGCTATGTTGCCAAGGATATCCAGTATGTGTTTGTTGCTCCTGAGAGCCTGAATGTTTATTTTATTGTTGCAGGTGTCGATAAGGAGATCACGGATCTGAATGAGGTTCGCAATTTTGTAAAAGATGTTATCTGTAATGCACATTATTTTGAGATGGATCGGGATAATTATGTAGCAAGACTGATCACATTTACGAATAAACTTGGAACATTCTCAGTTGGTGATATGAAAGAATTTGTCAATCAGCTTCTGATTGATATGGGAATCCACATAGAGGAAGAAAAGAAAAAAACAGAGAAAAAAGAAGAAAAAACTGCAAACGACAAGGTAAGCCGTATTGGTGTTATGCAGAATAATGCAAAGATGGTACAGCCTGGTGCTTCTGCCAGAGGATCAGTGCCACCAATGCCAAACCGTCAGGTACCACCGATGCCGAACGGACAGCCAATGCCGGGACGGCCAATGCCAATGCAGATGGGACCGGATGGCAAGCCAATGAACGGACAGCCAATGCCGGGACGGCCAATGCCAATGCAGATGGGACCGGATGGCAAGCCAATGAACGGACAGCCGATGCCGGGACGGCCAATGCCAATGCAGATGGGACCGGATGGCAAGCCAATGAACGGTCGGCCAATGCCGGGACGGCCAATGCCAATGCAGATGGGACCGGATGGCAAGCCAATGAACGGTCGGCCAATGCCGGGACGACCAATGCCAATGCAGATGGGACCGGATGGCAAACCAATTGTGCCGCCAATCCCAAATCGTCCGGCATCATCAATGCCGGAAAAGAAACCGGAGGCAGCACCGGTACCACCGATGCCGGAGAAGAAACCGGAAGCAGCACCGGTACCGCCGGTTGAGGAGAAGAAGCCTCAGGTGCCAGTGCCGTATCTGTTAAGAATAGCAACAAATGAAAAAATATATATAAATAAACCGGAATTTTCAATCGGAAGATCTGCAACCAAAGCAGATTATACAGTAACAGACAATTCAGATGTCAGCCGGATCCACTGCATCATTGAGAGAAAGAATGGTGTCAGCTATATCAGAGATAATGCTTCCACAAATGGTACATTTGTGAATGGACAGAACATAGCTGGACAGAAAAATGTATTTTTGACAAATAATGCAAAGGTTTCTCTGGGTGATGAAGGTTTCATTTATTTTGTCAGATAAGGATATGGGGATAATAATCAGGAGAAGCGTATGAAATATAGAGCGGCATATCACACAGATGTGGGTATAAAAAAGAAAAATAATCAGGACTCTCTTGCGATCAAGATTGCAGAGACTCCGAATGGACAGGCAGCCTTTGCGATTATCTGTGATGGCATGGGCGGACTGGCAAAAGGAGAGCTTGCAAGCAAAGAGGTCATAAATGCATATTGTGGCTGGTTTGAACATGATTTTGTAAAACTGGTCAGAACAGGAACATTTAATACAGCGATCTTGAAGGAGCAGTGGGATCGCATAGCTGTAACAGAGAATGAAAAGCTGAAAGCATATGGTGAAAGCCGGGGAATTATGATCGGAACCACGTTGTCAGCCATTCTTATGTATGAGGACAGATATTATATTATACATGTGGGCGACAGCCGGGTATATGAGTTGACAGATAAAATGGAACAGCTTACACAGGATCAGACATTGGTTGCAAGGGAGATCGCAGCAGGAAGACTGACCCCGGAGCAGGCAGAAACAGATAGCAGACGAAGCATACTGTTACAGTGTGTAGGCGCATCACCGGTAGTGGAACCTGATTTCATCAGAGGTTATATTACACAAAATGCATCGTATTTGTTATGTTCAGATGGATTCAGACATAAGATAAGCGGAGATGAGATTATGGCGAAACTCAGTCCGCTGGCAGCACCAGATGAAGATAAGATGAAAGAGGGCTGTATTTTTTTAACAGATCTTGTAAAGTACAGGAAGGAAACAGACAATATAACAGTATTGCTGGTCAAGGCTGAGTAGTGGGGAGATAAGATGACAGAATTAGGAACAGTATTAGATGGAAAATATGAAATACTGAAAAAAGTTGGTCAGGGTGGAATGTCAATTGTTTATCTGGCGATGGATAACCGTCTGAATAAACAGTGGGCTGTAAAAGAGATAAAGAATGATGGTTCCAAGAGTGTAGAAACACTTTTAAAAGGCTTGGAGCGTGAAGCAAATATCCTGAAAAATGTGGATCATCCGGTATTGCCCCGAATCGTTGATATCATAAATGAGAATGGAACGATTTATGTAATCATGGATTTCGTAGAAGGTAAGCCGTTAAATGAAGTTCTGAAGGCAGAGGGTGCACAGAAGCAGTCCGATGTAATTGAATGGGGTCGTGCGCTTGCCAGTGCACTTGATTATCTGCACTCCATGAATCCACCGATCATATACAGAGATATGAAACCATCCAATGTTATGTTAAAGCCGGATGGTTCAGTAAAGCTGATCGATTTTGGAACAGCAAAAGAGTACATAATTGAAAATAACGCAGATACGACAGCACTGGGTACCAGAGGATATGCAGCACCGGAGCAGTTCGGTGATGCGCAGGGACGTGGTATCTATAATACTGATGCCAGAACGGATATTTATAATCTGGGTGCGACGCTGTATCATCTGGTAACCGGAAAGAATCCATGTGAGCCACCATATGAGATTAAACCGATCCGTCAGTGGAATCCAATGCTTTCATCTGGTCTGGAGCAGATCATTATCAAGTGCTGCCAGTCAAATCCAAATGACAGATATCAGTCCTGTTCAGAACTTCTGTATGCGTTGGATCATTACAATGAGTTGGACAATGAGTACAGAGCAAAGGCAAAGAAAAAGCTGGTCACATTTGGCGTGATGGCAGGATTATCCCTTCTGTCTGTTGGCTGTGCCATTTTTGGCGGGGTAAAGAAGAATGAGATCAAGGAGAAGAACTACAGCAACAAGATACTGGAGGCAGAAGATGCGCTGCAGGATAATGATATAAATGGAGCAATCAAGATCTATAAAGAAGCAATTGCTCTGGATGAATCATCCTCAGATGCCTATCTGGGACTTCTTGATACGTATGCATATTATTATGATATGGATCAGAACACTGACACTGTGTCCGAGAACGTGGACAGTGGAGCAAAATTAGGTGTACGTTACGTCACCAAGTATATTGACAAGGTAAATGCAGATGTTGTCTATGAGGTTGCGATCATTTATTACAACGAAATCCAGGATTACAAAGCTGCAATGCAGTATTTTAATCAGGTAAATGATTCGGCAAACTTCCCGGATGAGACAGCACAGGCTGCATACTATTCGGCAATTTGCGAGAATAAGATCAAGAAGAATTCCAATTTTGCAAACAGTAAAGAGAATCTGGTTAATTTTGAAACTTATAACAGTGAGGAGCTGGAAGATACAAATCCAAGCAAATATGTAAATTATCTGAATATCGCTTCTATCTATGTTGATAATCTGGGAAGTGATACGGCAGATATGCCGCAGAGAACGATTGCATTGCTGACGGAGGCAAACGAAAAGCTGGATGAAAACAGTACAGCGCTTTCCAATGCACTTCCGGAGGATCGTAATGTAAAATATTACACGGCACAGTATGCGAGAATCCTGTACTCCGTATATTCCTATCAGGCAAAGAATACAAATGTAGATGCAGAGAAGGAAACCTATTATCTGAGTGCAATCGACTCACTTAACCGTTATCTGGCAAGTATCGATATCACGGATCCAAATCTTCCGGATACAACAAAGAAATCGTATGTAAAATATATGAAGGAAGAAGCGGAAACTTACATAGCGCTTGAAAAGATCAGCGACAATAAGGATTATTATGATCAGGCTGAAAAGGTATACAGTTCCGCAGAGAGCAGTATGGGAACGGTTGATAATGCAGCCGATATTTATGTCAGTCATCTGACATATCTGTATGACCGGTATTCCGGAGAATACGGATCCAATCCGAAACGCTGGAAGCAGGATGGCATCCAGAAGATCAAAGCGGTATACGATGCGGGCAGTAAGATCAATATTCTTGCCTCCCGTGGTAATAATGAATGGAACTCGTTGATCGTAAACTCTGCAATTTCTGATATTATAAATGGAAATACTGCAGTGACAGGGAGTGAGGAGTGATAACAATGAATGAAACGATATGTAATGTAATGTTATTCGGCGGTATAGCTCTTGCAGTTGTCTTTGCAGTGATAGCAGTTATATTATTTGTAAAACTGGATATCCCGAAGGTGATCGGAGATCTTTCCGGAAGCACAGCCAGAAAACAGATCAAAGAGATCCGCGAAAAGGGTTATGAAAGCTTACAGGGAAGCGGTGCTTCCAAAAAAGATGCGATCAAATCAAAGGGCAGTACCAGTAAGATCGAGGTGCGTGATATCAAGGGCAAGTCAGCATCCGAAGAAGTTTCCAGGAAAGGAAATGAGAGATATAAGAAGGCTGTGGATGAGTTGAATAAGAGCAGAAGCCATCATCATACCAGACCGGAAGAAGCAGATTCTGAGAAAGCAACCGATATCCTGAGGCCGGAAGAGGATTACGAAAAAGAAACCGACATCCTGAGACCGGAAGAGGATTACGAAAAAGAAACCGACATCCTGAGACCGGAAGAGGATTATGAGAAAGAAACTGATGTCCTGAGATCAGAGGAGGATTATGAAAAAGAGACCGATGTTCTTCGGGCGGATGATGAATATGAGCGTGAGACTGATATTCTGACATCAGAGGACGAAGCAGATGCGGCAACGGATGTCTTAAGTACAGACAGTGATGCAACAGACGTATTAAGTACCGATGATGATGCAACTGATGTTCTCACTATGGATACAGAAGCTTCTGACAGTAGTGAGACCGATATACAGGGTGAAGAAGCTGAGAAATTCCCACTGTTAGTTGATGTTGTTGTAGTTCATACGGATGAATCGATATAGAAGGGAGTGACCAAAATGAAGAAAAACAAATATTTACATCGTTTTGTGGCTTTGGTCATGACGGCGGTTATGCTGTTATCACTGGTGGTAATTGATAACAGAATCGGAATGAAAGCAGAAGATGAATATACAAAAGAAGTGATCAATCTTGAAACGTATATTCCCCAAAAAGTTACATATAAGAAAAATAAAGATGGAAGCGTAAAGACAGGCAGTGTAGAAGAGGTTGAGATTTCTGTTCCGGAAGAGACTGCTGTCACATTTAAGGGTGACTACCTGATGCAGGAACTGGATGCATCTGATAAGAAGCAGATTATAGCAACATCCTGTGATGCATCTGATAAGAAGACCATAAAGCAGGCTTCGGAGATCGAGGAGATCCGGATCACAGATTCAGAGGATGAATATCAGTATGCAGTCTATAAAGCAGCAGATGAGAAGGATACCTATGAATTTGCGGGGATAATACGTGTATATGGAGAAAATGCTGAAAAAGGGGATAATCTATCTGTTGCTGGACCAACTATGCATATTTCAGCAGAGGCGGGAAATAAAAGCATTCCACAGATAAATGATAAAAATGGAGATAGTTTTTATTATGCTGAAAAAGGGGATGTTGTGTCTGTAAAGGGGTATGTGTCAGATGGAACGGAACAGGTTGACGGATATATAAAACAGACACCGGAAGATCCGGCGGATATTGTTAAACTTACATATACATTAAATGGTGGAAATGAGAAAGAAATACCAATCGGTAAAGATGGTGGAGCCTTTGATGTAAAGGTTCCGGAATCCGGATCATATGTATTTACAGCATATAGCAGGGAAGGAAAAAAGGTATTTATTCCGGTGACGATCCGGTATACTTCAGATATCCGGATTCAGGATGTAACGGTAGATGAAGATTCTGAATTAAAGATTACGGAAGGGATACTTGGTGAGTTCCTGAATAAAAAGGGTGATGGTATTCGTGTAACGGTATCGGCGCTTGAGGATATAGGCGACAGTAATTTTGCAGATCTGGATCTGGAATATTGTTTTGTGAATGGAACGACCATGAATAACTGGCAGTCGGTATGTATGAATAAAGATGAAGATACCGGTATCTGCAGTAAAACGGTATTGATTCCGAAATCGTCTGTAGCAGGTGCGGATTATAAAGTAATCTTCAGAGTCACAGATCATATATATGAATCTATCGGTACTTACAAATTTGATGAAAATGGATCATTTGTATATATCGATGAAAAAGCACCAGAAATTACAAAGGGCTCTTTCCGTGGCATAAAGGGAAACGATAGTGCAACGATTTCGATCCAGAATTATACATATGATGCAGATACATGGTTCAGTGGTGCAGAACTGACAGGAGTAGCGGCAGTTGAGGATTATGCACCGATCGATACGGCAAGGATCAGCCTTGATGGTAGGATCCTTGAAACCATAACAGGTATATCAGCAGATGCAAATCAGTATTCTTATACATATGATAATATTCCGATTTCCGCTCTGGTAGATAAATCAGGAAAACATACAGTCTTATATGAGGCAGTAAACCGTCTTGGTCAGACTGGTACCAAAGAGATCACATTTAATCTGGATACAAAAGCTCCACAGGCACTTATCCTGAGTCAGGCAAATGGTGGTGTATCACTGCAGGATCAGGCAGAATATACTGTAACAGCCAAGACAGGAGAGACTTTGATATTCCGGATTTCTGATGCTGACAGTCAGATTGATACGGCTAAAACAAAGGTCTATGTAAATGGTGAGGAAGTTACATTGACCGGAGATGAACTGTCACTGCCGGATGTTGGTGTGTATAAAGTAACACTTGACGCATATGACTGTGCCGGAAATACAACAAAGAAAACGGTAACCGTTTATGTGAATAAAGAAACATTACAGGATTCTTTGACAGTTTCCTCCGAGGGGAAAACAATAGATGCAAAGGATCAGGCACTGGTATATGCCGGACATAATGGAAGTGCAACAACGGTTACATATAAAGTAACAGGTCTGGATTTGGATGCCGATGATATTGTAAAGACGGTAACAAGAAAGACTCCGGATGCCGCAGCGTCTGCTGCCGGTATTGATGTAGCACCGTCCAGAACAGATATATCAGCAAATGGAAATCTGAAAACCGTTACACTGACCTATGATCTGACAACAGAGGGTGTGTATGCATTCCACTTTACATCAAAGCATCATTATGTGGCTGCGAATGAAGATGAAAACACAACGGATGCATCCATTCAGGTGTTATATGACAAGACAGCTCCATCAATAGCAGCAATGGAATTTGCCGGAGCAAAGGCATCAGCAGATGGTATTTATTATTTCAGTAAAGATCCTTCCATTCATATAACGGCTGAGGATGCGTTTTCACTGGGTGATTACAAGGTCACAGATCAGGTGGGAAATACCATTCTTACAGGAAATATAGCTGCGAATGGGGATAAAACATTTGATAAAACACTTGTATTAACAAATGGAATTGAAGAGAATAAGATTTATACGATCATATTCTATATCAGTGATAAATCAGGAAATATTGCAACAAAATCCAATGAAAATGGGGTTGCATACCGGTTTGCGGTTGATACTGAAAAGCCAGCGGTTGATATTGCAGATAAAGAATCCACAAACAGTCTGAAGCTTACGCAGTACTGGAATGGTTCAGATGTAACAGTAAAGGCGTCTGCATCTGATAATTTTCTGATCAGCAGGATTACTGCATCAGCAACCTGTGACGGCAAGGCTGTTGCAGATCAGGAGCAGAAGATGAATCTGGAGACCGAAGCAATCGGTCAGACCATGAATGCATCCTTTATTTACAAAAAAGCCGGTGTATATGAAGTTACAGTAACAGCATATGATGAGGTTGGCAACACAAAGACTGCAAAGTGTACCTTTGTTATCGACAATGAACTGGCAGATATCAGCTTCTCCGGTATTCCGGTAAGTGGTGTTTATAAAAATGATGGTACACAGACGATCACAGTTAAGGCAGCAGATGATTATGGCATTGCAGCTTCCGATGTGGTTGTGAAGGTAGTGTATGAAACTTACGACTATGATGCAACGACAGGTACCGGAGTAAAGGGTGAAGAGATCATCACAGCAAAGAACAGCTCGGATCAGACAGTTACAGCTACGATCAAAAACTGTAAGGTTATTGATGGAAAGCCAATGAAATATTACATTGCGGTAAGTGCAACTGACAGATCCGGCAACAGCTCAGAAAAGAGAAGCAAGACCTTCTATTATGATCCATATAAACCGGAAGTAACGGTAGAACCGGCAATCGCAGGTACCGGAACAAAGTATTATAATGACAAGGTCAGATTTAATATTACAGTGGCAGAGCAGTTTGAACTTGGCGCAAATGTATATGTGTTAAATACAGACGACTATAAGAACTGTAAATCAGAAGCCGATTATGCTGCAAAAGCATATAAGGCATTTTCTTATAAAGATGTAAAGCAGAAAACATTTGGTTTCACTGTATCAAAGGCTGATCGGTATAAATGGATGGTTGTAGCAGTAGATGCATCCGGAAATGCAGCAACAGTATCCGATATCCGGTTCACGATCGATACAGAGAAGCCTCTGGTCGAGATTGAAGGTGTTCCGGATGACAAGAAGTCAACCGGTACAACGATCCGTGTCGTGATCACAGATAATGAGAGACTGGATCCGGAAAGCTTTAAAGTCGTTGAGTGTTATAAATATTTTGATGGTACAGAATACATTGAGAAGGAACTCAAGATCAAGCAGGTAGGTGCAAAGGAATTAGAGGCATCTGCATACTGCGGACAGAAGAGCGGCAAGGCATGTTCTTATGTATTTAAGGTAACCGGTAAAGACAGAGCCGGCAATGATGTGGAATATGAAATCAATGATTCCAGATTCAAGGTCGATTCCACACTTCCGGATATCGTGCTGGATCGCTATCCGGATTCTGAGAATGATGGTTACTACAACAAGAATGTAAGCTTCAAGTTCACAGTAACAGAGCAGTTTCCATTAAAAACGAAGATCACAGTAAGTGATAAGAACAAGGACGTGAATGGAGACGAAGATGAGACATACATTCTGAATGAGACAACCGGAACTTACACAGTAAAGAGAAAAACACCTGGTGTATATAACCTGACGATCAAGGCAGTGGATGCATTTGGAAATGTAAACTATGTAAGAGATATTAAGTTTGTGATCGATAAGGAAAGCCCGGTAGCGACAATTGAAGGTGTACCGGAGAATGGTCTGACACAGGGTACAAATGTGAAGATCACAGTTACAGATAATCAGAAGCTGCTGTTGAAGGATTTCCAGATCACAGAGTATTACAAATGCTTTGATGAAAGCAAATATACACAGAAGAAGCTGGCGATCAAGAAGGTGGATGGCAAGACACTGGAGGCTTCTGCATATTGCGGTCAGAAGAAGGGAAAAGCCTGCTCCTATTACTTCAAGGTAACAGGAACGGATAAGGCAGGCAATAAGGTTTCATACGACGTAGCAGGTTCCCGCTTCAAGGTAGATGCAACAAAGCCGAAGGTAACGATCACACCACGGCTGGAGCAGACAAATGACGGTTATTACAATAAAGATATCGCATTTGACATAGCAGTAGAAGAACAGTTTGCCGAAACACACAAGATCGTGGTTTCCGATAAGAATAAAGATACAAATGGTGATGCAGATGACACTTTCACAATGAAGGGAACGAGCGGAACCTATACAGTGAAACGGAATGCACAGGGAATTTATAATTTGAAGGTTACAGTTACGGATGCATTTGGAAATGTAACAGAGGATGAGGCTGCATTTGTAATTGATAAGACAAAGCCTACGATCGGAATTGCAACTGTGAATAAGCTGAATAATGGAAATGTAGCACTTAATGTGAACCTTGCAGATAATTATAAAGGAAAGTCCTATACCGTACATGTAAAACGGAAGGATGCTTCCGGTGCAGTTGCATATGATGGAGATTACAGAACGGTAGAATGGAATAACACTTCCGTAAATCCGGAGATTGTATTCTCAGATGAGGGTGATTATGAGATCACTGTTTCTGCGGATGATAAGGCTGGTAATGAACAGATTGCAGAAAATGTATCCTTCCGGATTGATAAAACAGCACCTGTATTATCGATAACAGGTGTTGCAGATTCACAGAATACATCCTGTACGGCGACATTGACAGTAAATGAAGCATTTGCATTCTCTTATGATGGAGAAGCAATGAACAGTGCTGACATTACGGCAACGATCACCAAAAAGACGGATGGAACAGGAGCATCAACAGTTGCAACCTTAAATACCGGTAATTTTTCATCCGGTAATCCGCATACTGCGACCTATACCTTTGATGAAGATGGTGAATATACAATCACTTTTAATGCAAAGGACATGACAGGTAATGTTGCAACGGCTGTTACTAAGACATTCAAGGTAGATAAGACAGCACCAGAGCTTAAGGTATCAGCAGTGAACAGCAAGAACAGTGTCGTAAATGAGTATGAGACAGTTGGTGGAAGCTCTGTAAACAACACAGATTATGTAGATATGAACATAGAAGTAACAGAGTCCTTCTTTGCTTCGAATAAGGTAAATATATCTGTACAGAAGGATGGCGAGGACGTATCTTCCTCTTACTTTACAAACTTTGGCAGTAATGCGGCAGTCAGCCGTGGAAGCCAGAGATTTGATGAGGATGGTGTATATACCATTGCAGTTACAGCAGAAGATGCACTTGGAAACAAGGCAGATGATTACAACATGGTATTTACGGTAGATAATACACCGCCAACAATTGACAAGACTGCAAAGATGGCTGAATTTACTGAGAGAAGATCAGAAGATGGAGAACTTCTTCTGAACAGTCAGGATTTTGCGGATATCAAGGAAAAGGGATATGATGCACTCTGGTCAGTTAATGATACTTCTGTATTTAAGGCAAGTGTAAAGCTGGATGGTATTGATTTTGTAGATTTCTCAGATCTGACAGATGGATATCATACAATGACGATTTCCGTTACCGATGAGGTTGGTCATGTGACAACTGAAACATTTGACTTTACCTATGATGGAACAGCACCTCGTATCATTATCACAGGCGTTGATGATAAGAGTGTTGTAAGAAATCCGTTTACCATGAAGATCGGCCTGGAAGATGCAGATGATATGCTGACAGAGATCGTGATTAACGGAGATACTATTGATCCGGCACTGTATGAGGATACGAATTCGTATGAGTTCCAGGTTGAGAACTACGGTAATTATGAGGTTCGGGTATCTGCAAGAGATACAGCGGGAAATGTTACATCGACCTATGACAGTGCAACAGATGAGGTATTCTCCTTCCAGTTAAAGGAAAAGACATCGCCGATCCTGATTGTTATCATTATTCTTGCAATTCTTGCAGTTGTGGCAGTGATCCTTCTTCTGATCATGAAAAAAAGAAGAAACAGCCACAGCAGTAAATAAAACATGACTATAGAAAGAAAGGGACCACGCCCGAACAGGCGTGGTCTTTCAATGAGGTGACATAAATGGCATTAAGAGCGGTAGCATTTGATATGGATGGAGTCCTCATCGATTCCGAGAAGGTATACAGAATGTGCTGGTTGAAGAATGGATTATCCATCGGTATCCCGGAGAATGAGATGTCGAAGATCTGTGACCGGATGGCAGGTGGAACCAAGAAGACAAATGCACATGTGATGAAAGAAAAGATGGGTGAAGATTTTGACTATCTTGCATTCAGACAACGCACAGTGGATATGGTCGAAGCATATCTGAATGAGCATGGCGTTGAATTAAAACATGGCGTGATCGAGACACTAAAGACATTAAAGGCAAGAGGGATCAAGATGGCGGTTGCAACCTCGACGGATCGGGAACGGGCAGAGGATAAACTGGTTCGAAGCGGATTGCTTCCGTATTTTGATGATGTGATCTGTGGGGATGAGATCGAGCGAGGAAAACCATACCCGGACATCTATCTGAAAGCCTGTGAGAAGCTTGGTACGAAGCCGGAGGAGACAGTTGGAGTAGAGGATTCCATTAATGGTGTGACAGCCTCCCACGATGCAGGGCTGTATACCCTTATGGTGATCGATCTGATCCAACCGGATGAAGAAACGAAGAAGAAAGCAGACCGTATCAGCAACGATATATTTGAGCTGACGGAATTATTTGAAGACTGATGAAGCAGTTTGACTTCGAAAATGACATCTGAAAATGATTGATATAGCAGAATAGAGAATGATCTCTGGAATGAAAGAAAACCTTCCGGCATATAGTAGTGTCAGGAGGTTTTTCTATGATTACAGGACAGAAAATTTTCAGCCTTTTAAAGGCACTTGCGGTATCTTACATAATAACGGCAATCATGCTGCTTATAACGGCATTCCTCATGTACAAGCTGGGACTGGGTGATACGGTGATTCATCTGAGTATTATCATCATTCATGGCATCTCTGTATTCCTTGGCGGTTTTCTTACCGGCAAGATGGTAAAGGAGCAAAAATATATTTGGGGATTAATGCTTGGAGTGTGTTATGTTTTGGTGATCGGTATTGTATCTTTCATTATGAATGGTACGATCCATATCTCTGCCGGAGGGACATTGACGAATGTGATCCTGTGTCTGGCGGCCGGAATGCTTGGCGGAATGCTGGGTTAGAGACAAGTTTTTCGTAAAAATACTTTGACTTTAAAGCATGTTGTGTTATAATTTCGCTATATGACATAAAAAGGAGAAGTGTACCTATGAAGAGAATAAAGACACTCACAAACAGAACAATGAAGAACACAATGGTTAAAGGTGGATGCGGCGAATGCCAGACATCATGTCAGTCAGCTTGTAAGACATCATGCACAGTCGGAAATCAGAGCTGTGAGAATGCTGAGAACAAGTAAGAGATCATTGTAGACAGACAACCACAAAGGGGACCGTCAAACAAATGGCAGTCCTCTTTCGTTGCGTGTCAGAAAAATTAATTCACAAGATGGGAGAATTTGTATGGTACATCAGTACAAAAGTAATGGATATAATATCGTACTCGATGTATGTAGTGGGTCTGTTCACGTAGTGGATGACCTTGTGTATGATATTATTGCAAATTACGAAAATCATACAAAAGAACAGGTAATGGAATTACTGCCATCCTATGATAAGGATGAAGTATCGGAAGCCTATGACGAGGTAACCGGCCTGGTAGAAGACGGAACACTATTTACAGAAGACATATTCAAAGATTATATCATTGATTTTAAAAAGAGAAAAACAGTGGTAAAGGCTCTGTGTATTAATATTGCACATGACTGTAATCTTGCATGCAGATATTGTTTTGCAGGAGAAGGTGAGTACAAGGGTGACAGAGGTCTGATGCCACTTGACATAGCAAAGAAATCTCTGGATTTCCTCGTTGCCAATTCCGGTAACCGTGTAAATCTTGAGGTCGATTTCTTCGGCGGTGAGCCACTTATGAACTGGGATGTCGTAAAAGAGACCGTTCGATATGGAAGAAGCCTGGAGGAGAAGCATAATAAGAAATTCCGTTTCACACTGACAACAAACGGTGTGTTGTTAAATGATGAGGTAATGGAATTTGCCAATAAAGAGATGGCAAATGTCGTATTATCCATCGACGGAAGAAAAGAGATTCATGATTACATGCGTCCGACCAGAAATGGAAAGGGAAGCTATGATCTGTTACTTCCAAAGTTCCAGGAATTTGCAAAGAAGCGTGCCGGAAAGAGTTATTATGTAAGAGGCACTTATACGCATAACAATCTGGATTTTTCAAAGGATGTATTACACATGGCAGATCTTGGATTTGACCAGATCTCCATTGAGCCGGTTGTATCTCTGCCGGACGAGCCTTATGCGATAAAGGAAGAGGATATCCCATATCTGTTAGATCAGTATGATATCCTTGCAAAAGAGATGATCAAAAGACATAAAGAAGGAAGGGGATTCAATTTCTTCCACTTTATGATAGATTTGACAGGGGGACCATGCGTGGCCAAACGTCTGTCGGGGTGTGGTTCAGGTACAGAATATCTGTCAGTTACACCATGGGGCGACCTTTATCCGTGCCATCAGTTTGTCGGTGAGGATGGGTTCTGCATCGGAAATGTAAATGAAGGTATTACGAAGCCGGAACTTGTTGATGAGTTTAAGCTCTGCAATGTCTATGCAAAGGACAAGTGTAAGGACTGTTTTGCAAGATTCTATTGTAGCGGTGGCTGTGCGGCGAACTCATATAAATTCCATGGGAATATATTAGATGCGTATGATATCGGATGTGAACTTCAGAAAAAGCGTATCGAATGTGCGATCATGATCAAAGCCGCATTAGCAGATGAAGAAGAAAATCAATAAGGAGGACAAAGGTAAATAAGATGAAGAAAGCAAGAAAAAAAGCCATATGGGTATTGATCCTGTTCCTGCTTGTGCTTGCGGGTTCCATCTACGTTGCATTGTTTGGTGTAGGCGACAGAGGAAAAGCAAAGTATATCAGCCTTGGACTTGATCTGAAGGGTGGCTTAAGTGTAACCTATGAGATTCAGGATGAGGATTACAGTGATGCAGATGTTCAGGATACGATCTATAAGCTGCAGAAACGTATTGATTCCCATACAACAGAGCATAACGTATATTCAGAGGGAAATGGTAAGATCACTGCCGAGATTCCGGGTGTAACAGATGCAGATGCAATTCTGGAAGACCTGAGTATCGAAGGTAAGTTAGAGTTCTTAGATCCTGAGAATTATGAATTATGGTCACAGGGCAAGGATTATACTCCCGCTCTTACCGGTGATGATATTAAGGGTGCAGATGCCAAGATCGATTCTACAGAGAGCGGTGATGACAATGTAGTACAGTTGTCATTCACAACAGCAGGTGCTCAGAAGTTTGCAGATGTAACAACAGCAAATGTAGGAAAGATCGTTTATATCGTATATGATGGTGAAGTTGTAAGTGCGCCAACTGTACAGCAGGCAATTACAGACGGAAATGCTGTTATCAACAGCATTTCAACATATGAAGAGGCAGACAGCCTTGCTACTACGATCCGTATCGGTGCATTGCCACTGACACTGAAGCAGGTACGTTCTAATATCGTCGGAGCAACTCTTGGTTCAGAAGCAGTATCAACAACGATCAAAGCAGGTATCATTGGTATTATCTGTATCTTCATTATCATGATCTGCGTATTCAGAATTCCGGGTCTGATCGCATCATTATCATTGACACTTTATACATTTATGATCTTACTTGTTATGAACCTGTTCAATGTTACATTGACACTTCCGGGTCTTGCAGGTATCATCCTTTCTGTAGGTATGGCGGTCGATGCGAACGTCGTTATCTTTACACGTATTAAAGAAGAACTGGCAACAGGTGCTTCTGTTAAGCAGTCTGTAAAAGCCGGATTCCATAATGCGTTATCAGCGATCATCGATGGTAATGTGACAACCCTGATCGCAGCACTTGTGCTTGGTATTTTCGGAACCGGTACAATCAAGGGATTTGCGATCACGCTGGCAATCGGTATCGTATTATCCGTATTCACAGCACTTGTTGTTTCACAGCTTGTGTTAAATGCACTTGTTACACTTGGTGTAAACGATGTGAAGTTCTTTGGCAAGGCAAAAGAGCCAGGCAAGGTCAACTTCGTAAAGGGTGGTAAATATTGTATTATCGCTTCTGTTCTTGTCATCGTGATCGGCTTCTGTTTTATGCCGATCTTTGCAAAGACAAAGGGAAGTGCATTGAATTTAAGTATTGATTTTGCAGGTGGTACATCAATCACAGCAGAATTTGACAAAGCATATTCATTATCTGAGGCAGAGAAGGACATTGTTCCTGTTATCGCTGAGGCAGCAGGCATCAGTGAAGCAGATATCTCTGTTCAGACTGTTTCCGGTACAAATGAGATTGTATTCAAGACCACAGAGCTTACGACTCAGGGTGATGATTCTCAGTTGACAAAGGTAACAGCTGCACTTAGCGAGAAGCTCGGTGCGACAGTAACAAATTCCGATAATATCAGTGGTTCAGCCAGCAGCGATATGACAAGGGATGCATTCCTTTCTGTAGCACTTGCAGCCGTTCTGATGCTCATCTACATTGTAATCCGTTTCAAGGATGTGAAGTTTGGTGTAAGTGCGGTATTAGCTCTTTGCCACGATGTAGCTATGGTATTTGTTCTGTATATCTTACTTCGGTTATCCGTTGGTAATACCTGTATCGCATGTATGCTGACAATCTTCGGTTACTCGATCAATGCGACGATCATCGTCTTCGACCGTATCCGTGAGAATATCGCAAATGCAGGAACAAAGAAAGATTACAAGCAGATCGTTAATTTAAGTATTAATCAGACGATCACCAGAAATATCTATACATCCTTAACAACATTTGTTACGATCTTCGTATTATATGTAATGGGTGTAGCAGCAATCAAAGAGTTCGCATTTACTCTGATGGCCGGTGTCGTAATCGGTGCTTATTCTTCTATCTGTGTAACTGGTCCATTGTGGTACTACTTCAAGACCGGATTTGGTAAGAAGAAGGATGCTGCGAATGGCAAGAACAATAAGAAAGCAGTAGAGAAGAAGAAAACAGCAAAGGCGCAGTAATTATCTGTTGCCGATCGAATGAAAAACAGACAAGTATGTAGGATTTACATATTTGTCTGTTTTTTCGTTGTGTTACAGGAAAATTTACATCGTGTATCATTAAATTTAATACGTAATGACAATGCATTGACGGATGATAAAAGCTGTGATATGTTGAAGCAAAGGAGGTGCATGATTGAAACAATGAAACGATTTGAAGCGGTTATATTTGATATGGATGGGGTTATATTCGACTCGGAGCTGCTGGTTATAAAGTGCTGGCAGGTCGTTGCAGATAAATATGGAATCAAGAACATAGAAGACACCTGTCACAAATGTCTGGGACTGAATAAGGATGCGACAAAAGAACTGATGCTTGGGGTGTATGGAGCAGATTTCCCTTATGATGAGTATAAGACGGAGATGTCGGCACTGTTCCATGAACAGGCGGCGGGAGGAAAGCTTCCGATGAAACCGGGAGTTACCGGTCTGTTGCAGACATTAAAAAAGAATGGAAGAAAGGTTGCGCTGGCATCTTCTACCAGGAAAGCAGTTGTCGAACAGGAGCTTCGGGATGCAGGTATCCTTCCGTATTTCGATCGAGTTATTTGCGGAGATATGGTAAAGCGGAGCAAACCGGAGCCGGATATCTATCTGGAAGCATGCAGACAGATCCATGTGATGCCAGAGCAGGCATACGCCATAGAGGATTCTTATAATGGTATCCGTTCTGCACATGCAGCGGGACTGCATCCGATCATGGTGCCGGATCTTGCACCGGTTACGGAAGAAATGCAGGAGCTGTCAGATGTCATTCTGGATTCCCTGACCGAAGTAGAGAAATATTTGTTTTTTATTTAATAGCTTCTATCTCTCTTTTCCGATATTGAGAGGGGGAGAAGCCCTTCTGTTTCCGGAACAGCCGGCTGAAATATAACTGGTTATCATATCCTACGACCTTGGCTATTTCATTTATAGAATAGTTCGTCTGTTCTAAGAGAAGCTGGGCGTTGTTGATCCGACGGGATACGATGAACTGCATCGGGGTCATGCCTGTGTATTTCTTGAAATTCCGTATGAACCAGCTCACGCTCATTCCTCTTGATTCGGCATATTGTTCTATGCTGATGTCTTTATTATAGTTTTCATTAAAGTAGGAAACTGCATAGTCCATTTCACGATCCAGATATTCATTTTTCAGGATATGCTCGCGTGACAGCTCCCGTTTGAATACGATTAAAAGGCGTGTTAGCAGTAAAGCCAGCATTTCTTCATAATCATCCTGACAACGCTGCAGCTCCAGGATGATCTGTTTAAATATATGTTCATATTCCAGAGAGGAACCGACAGGGAATACTCTCCGGTTATCTTTAAATCCATATTTCCTCAGAAGATTCTTCACATCGGAGCCGGTGAAATGAATCCAGTAAACCTCTGTTTTATCTGCACCGTAATATTCATATTTCTGTAGTTCCTTCGGGCGGTAGAGTACCATATTGCCGGCAGGAACGATCGTCTCATTCTCAGTTTTATCAAAATGAAAATGTCCAAGCCCGGATGCGATATAGATGATCTGGTAGTCCTGTCTGCCCTTAGGACGATAGGTAGGCATCTTCGGGTCGCCACTTAAGCGGTATGTTCCGCAGCTTCCGACAATAAGCGGTCTGCGCTTGTCCTTGAAATCAAGATAGGAATGATTCAGGTATCCGGTATTTATATACATGATGAAGCTCTCCTTTATTTGTAGGATTGTAGTATAAAAAGATTTATTGATATTGTATCATTTTGTCCATATTCTGTCCATTCCGGTTCATAGACAGAAATGCTGTTAAAGTGTATGATAAATACAGACAAAACGAAATAACAAGATAATATTTGCAAATAATATCAAAAACACAAGAATAGTTGAAAACAAAAAAGTACATATAAGGGAGGATTACTTATGATAGTGCCACGTTATTATGAGAATTTGAATGTATTACATGAAAATACACAGCCTGCAAGGGCATACTATGTACCGGCTTCCTGTAGGATGGATGATCTGGTCGAGCACAGAGAAGGATCAGATCGGTTACAGTTATTAAATGGAAAATGGAAATTCCAATATTTTAAAAGTATTTATGATGTGAAGGATGCTTTTTATGAGATGGGATATGACACCGGAGCATTTGACGAGATCGAGGTTCCGGGCGTATGGCAGATGGCAGGATATGATACACACCAGTATACAAATATCCGCTATCCATTTCCATTTGACCCACCATATGTCCCACAGGATATACCGTGTGGAGCTTATGTGCATACCTTTTCTTATGCAAAGGATGTGGATGCGGCAAAGGCATTTCTGAATTTTGAAGGTGTGGATAGCTGCTTCTATGTGTGGATAAATGGGGAATATGTCGGATACAGTCAGGTATCCCATATGACCAGTGAGTATGATGTGACAGACATTTTAAAAGAGGGAGAAAATACGATCGCTGTCCTTGTCATGAAATGGTGTGATGGTTCTTATCTGGAGGATCAGGATAAATTTCGGATGAGTGGAATTTTTCGTGATGTCTATATTCTGAAAAGACCGGAGTGCGCCATTCGCGACTACCGTATCACGACCTCTGTTTTAAAGGAAAAGGCTGAGGTGAAGCTCGATCTGAGCTTTTATCAGGAGACAGCGGTTAAGGTTACGATCGAAGACAGGAATGGTGTGGTTGTAGCGGAAGGACAGGCAGAGCATGACGGAGCTTTCACATTTGAGATTATACAGCCGACACTTTGGAACACCGAGAATCCATATCTGTATACCCTCATTTTGCAGAGTGAAAATGAGACGATCGTTGATCATATCGCTGTCAGAACGATAGAGATAAAGGATAAAGTTATTTACTTCAATGGACAGAAGATCAAATTCCGCGGTGTCAACCGGCACGATTCTGATCCGGTAACCGGCTTTACAGTGGATGTGGAGAAGATAAAAAAGGATCTTACCCTTATGAAACAGCACAACTTCAATGCGATCCGTTCCAGTCATTATCCAAATGCACCGTATTTTTATCAGATGTGTGACAAATATGGCTTCATGGTATGCGACGAGGCGGATATAGAAGCACATGGCCCATATATGTTATATCGCAAAGAGGATACTGACTACAACCGGTTCAAAAAGTGGAATGAGAAGATTGCAGACAATCCGGAATGGGAGGCGGCTATTCTTGACCGGGTGAAGCGGATGGTCGAGAGAGATAAGAACCGTTTCTGTATCGTGATGTGGTCGATGGGAAATGAAAGTGCATATGGCTGCAATTTTGAAAAGGCACTTGCATGGACGAAGCAGTATGATCCATCCCGTATTACCCAGTATGAAAGTGCAAGATACAGAAATTATGATGTGACCTATAATTATGAGAATCTGGATCTGTACAGCCGTATGTACCCAGCGCTGTCAGAGATCGAGGAATATCTGGAAAAGGATGGAAGCAAACCATTTCTGCTGGTTGAATACTGCCACAGCATGGGAAATGGTCCCGGAGATTTTGAAGATTATTTCCGAATGATCCACAGTGATGACCGCATGTGCGGTGGATTTGTATGGGAATGGTGCGACCATGCAGTTGCGCATGATCAAGCGGAAAACGGAAAGACGAAGTATTACTATGGCGGAGATCATGGAGAGGCGATACATGATGGTAATTTCTGTATGGATGGTCTTGTGTATCCGGACAGAACCCCGCATACCGGACTGCTCGAATACAAAAATGTCTACCGCCCGGTCAGAGTTCGGTCATTTGATCAGGAGAGAGGAACGCTTACCCTTCATAACTATATGGATTTTGATGATATTCAGGATTTTGTGGATATCTGTTATGAGGTAACTCAGGATGGCTTAAGTGTTCAGAAGGGCAAGGTAGTGGGTGCTTCGGCTGCTCCGCACAGTGATTGCACCGTGGGGCTTGATATCGATGTTCCTGCGGCAGGCAGAGTATATCTGAAGCTTTCTTATCAGTTAAAGAAAGAGCTTCCGTTAGTTTCTGCGGGTCATGTATTGGGCTTTGATGAACTTTTGCTTGAGAATAAAGATGGAAGAAACCAGACAGCTGCCAAATGGACGGCTTCGGATGTGGAAGTATCCGATATCAGGGTAGAGGAAGACGATGCATGGATCGTGTTAAATGGTGATGGCTTCACATATCGGCTGGATAAGCGTACCGGCTTGTTCAGCGGACTTCAGTATGCAGGCAGGGAATATCTGAATCATCCAATGGAGCTTAACATCTGGCGTGCGCCTACAGATAACGATATGTATATCCGGGCAGAATGGGAGAAGGCTCATTATGATGAGGCATACACAAGAGCATATAGTGAACAGATTCTTCAGAACAAATTCGGAGTAATGATCATGTGCCATGCAGGTGTGGTAGCTCCAACCGTTCAAAAGCTGATCGATGTAGAGATTATGTGGAAAATAGATGGCGCAGGCAGAATTGCTGCGGGAATAACAGCAGTAAAAGATGAAGAACTCCCGGATCTTCCAAGATTTGGTATAAGAATGTTTCTGGATAAGAAGCTTTCTGAGGCTGCCTATTATGGCATGGGGCCACAGGAAAGCTACCGCGACAAGCACAGGGCTGCCAGCCACGGCTTGTTCAGAAGTTCTGTGCAGGAGCTTCATGAGGACTATATCATGCCGCAGGAGAATGGAAGCCACTATGACTGTGATTATGTGGAACTGACAAATCAACGATATGGAATGGCTGTTGCAGCAGAACATACATTTTCATTTAATGCCTCTTATTACACTCAGGAAGTGCTTACGCAGACGAAACACAATTATGAGCTTACGGAAGCCGACAGTACGGTGCTCTGTATTGATCATGCACAGAATGGAATCGGTTCGAACAGCTGTGGCCCGGTTGTTTCGGATGAATACAGGTTCAGTGAAAATGAGTTCCGGTTTGATTTCACGCTGGTACCGTTTGTGAGGGGTTAATTAGGAGGAGATACGGATGGAAGAGAAGAAATATTTAAAATGGTATAATAAAGTAGGTTATGGTTCGGGAGATATCGCGGGAAATGTGGTATATGCGTTTCTGACATCCTTTGTCATGGTATACCTGACGGATACGGTCGGACTTGCTTCAGGCATTGTCGGCACACTGATCGCGGTATCCAAATTATTCGATGGATTTACGGATGTATTTTTCGGATCCCTGATTGATAAGACACACAGCAGACTGGGAAAGGCAAGACCATGGATGATCTATGGATATATTGGCTGTGCAATCACGCTGGTTGCATGTTTTGCAGTTCCAGCCGGTATGGGTAAGGCTGCACAGTATACATGGTTTTTCATTGCATACACATTGTTAAATGGTGTGTTTTACACGGCAAATAATATTGCGTATTCGGCACTTACCTCACTGATCACAAAGAACAGCAAAGAACGAGTTCAGATGGGTTCTTATCGGTTTATATTTGCATTTTCAACCAGCCTTTTGATCCAGACGATCACGGTCGGATTCGTGGACTGGTGCGGTGGAGATGCGGCGGCATGGAGATTAGTAGCAATCATCTATGCGATAGTTGGTCTTGTGGTAAATACGATCTCCGGTCTGTCTGTGAAGGAGCTTCCGGAGGAAGAATTAAACGATGGAGAGCCGAAGAAAACCGAGGAGAAGTATAGTCTGGTTCAGGCATTTAAGCTCCTTATTAAGAACAAATATTATATTATGATCTGTGGAACTTACATCTTGCAGCAGCTTTACAGTGCCATGATCGGTGCGGGTCTGTTCTATATGACATGGGTTCTTAAGAATAAGAATCTGTTCGGGCAGTTTGCCTGGGCAGTAAATATTCCCCTCATTATAGCACTGATATTTACACCGACGCTGGTTGGCAAATGGAAGGGCATGTATAAGCTGAACCTTAGAGGATATATCATAGCGGTTATTGGCAGAGCCTTGGTTGTTGTTGCCGGCTATATTGGAAGCATCCCGCTTATGCTGGCATTTACAGCTCTTGCAGCGCTAGGCCAGGGACCTTGGCAGGGAGATATGAACGCGGTTATTGCTTCCTGTTCCGAATATACCTACCTGACACAGGGAAAGCGGGTTGACGGAACTATGTACTCCTGTACTTCGCTTGGTGTAAAGATCGGAGGAGGAATCGGAACGGCGGTTGTCGGCTGGCTCCTTGAACTGTCCGGTTATAAAGGAACGATGGCGGTTCAGCCACAGTCGGCTCTTGATATGATGCAGTTCATGTATCTGTGGCTGCCGTTGATATTTGATATACTAATCCTGCTTATACTTTCCAGAATGAATGTGGAAGCGGCAAATGAAAAGCTTAAGGCAGAGCGGGGAATGTGTGCAGGAGAATAATCTACAAGACTTCACAGATTTTTCACAAAAATTATTAGCACTCTCTATTGACGAGTGCTAATACAAGTGGTATAACATAATCAGAACGAAGGAGAGGACATCAGATAGAGACTGATGGAGGTTCCGGAGTTCCGGAAAAATAACAATTACGTGTTCTGACAATGGTCAGCACACAAAAGAATAAAATGTATGTATTTGAATGGAGGAATGACTTATGTTGATGCCTAGTATTTTTGGAGAAAATTTATTTGATGATTTATTTGATGATTTTGCACGTCCTTATAAAGTGACAACAGGTTATACACAGCCTGCTAATATTATGAAGACAGATGTAAAAGAGACCGAAGGTTCATTTGAACTGGATATTGATATGCCCGGTTACAAGAAAGAAGATGTAAAGGCAGAGTTGAAGGATGGTTACCTGACCATCACAGGTACAACGAAGAAAGAAACAGGCGATCAGGACAAGAAAGGCAAATATGTCCGTCGTGAAAGATATTGTGGTTCTTGCAGCCGTAGCTTCTATGTTGGTAAGGCAGTTGAAAAGGAAGACATCAAGGCAAAATTTGAAGATGGTGTTTTAAAGATCAGCGTACCAAAGAAAGAAGAGAAGCCAAAGGTTGAGGAAAGCAAATATATCTCAATTGAAGGATAATTCTTTCACTTCCTGTATGAAAATTATTAAAGTAAATCATTTTGTCTCCTTCTGATAGAAATGTCAGATATGAATAATCATAAATGGGGCTGTTGCTTTACGAAGAATCATTCGTAGGGCAGCAGCCCTTTTTTTCGTGGCAGTGTATCCGCTTGATTTTGAGGAATATATGTGGGCAAATGGAATACAGCAGTCAACATTTGATTATTTAAAAGAATGTTATGATGATGCTTCAAGGGTTTCGGATACGGTTCATGAAACATTAAGCAAGCTCTTTTATAGTTATCTTGTAGTGGGTGGCATGCCTGAAAATGTGTTTGCTCAAAACTTTCGTGCCGGTGGCTTATAAAATGGAAGGCTCACAAGGAAATTGCTGGAAGTAATAATGTATGCTATAATGAATGCAACTAAAAAATACAAAGGGGAAAACCTATGCCAATAAGAATAATGGGAACCGGAAGCTTTTTACCGGAAAAAAATGTGTCGAATACAGACCTTGAGAAATATGTAGATACTTCGGACGAGTGGATCTCCAGCCGAACCGGAATTAAGAATAGAAGAATCGCAGTACATGAAACGACTGCAGGAATGGCAGCAGAGGCTGCAAAGAAAGCCTTGGAGATGGCAGGAAAAGAAGCAATTGATGTAGAACTGATCGTGCTTGCAACAGTAACACCGGATTATTATACACCGAGTGCTGCATGTCAGGTTCAGGCGGAACTTGGTGCAGACAATGCCATTGCATTTGACGTAAATGCTGCATGTTCAGGATTTGTATTTGCACTCAATGTGGCAAAAATGTACATCGAGACAGGCTTTGTTAAGAATGCACTGGTAATTGGTGCGGAGACATTATCCAAGATCCTCGACTGGAACGATCGTGGAACCTGCGTGTTGTTTGGAGATGGAGCAGGTGCAGCGTATCTGGAAGAATCTGACAAGGGAATTATCAGTGTAGTACAGGGATCGATCGGTAAGAAGGGAATGGTTTTGAATTGCGAGAGCAGACGTACTCACAATATATTTACGGAAGATGGGATCGAACATGATTATCTGCATATGGATGGACAGGAAGTATACAAATTCGCAGTCAGACAGTGCCCGAAGTGCCTGCTCGAAGCACTGGAAAAGGCAGATATGACAGCCGATGATATTGATTATTTCGTTCTTCATCAGGCAAATGTCCGTATCATCGAATCAGTAGCAAAGCGGTTAAAAGCGCCGATCGAGAAGTTCCCGATGACACTTGGATATACCGGAAATATGAGTGCTGCCAGTGTACCTGTCATGCTTGACAGTCTGGTGCGTGATGGCGGCTTAAAACGTGGCGACAAGGTTGCAATGTCAGCATTTGGCGCCGGCTTAACCTATGGTGCGATCGTACTTGAGTGGTAGAAAATGTCTAAACGACGGTCACCTGTGCGATACCAGATTCGACCTTGTGCCAAGACTCCCTGCGGTTCCTATAAACTGCATATACCCGATTCGCAAATATTCCTGTGCGAACTCGCCTGATGGCTCAAACATGCACCCACATTTGCTGGTATATGCAATTCATAACGGAATCCTTGCTGATGTCTTGAGACAAGGGCGTTAGTTTTGTAAGTTATAAACAGCTACAGCCTTTTCTTCCTGTCATTCAGTTATCTCGGTTCTATACTTGTTATGAAGCAAACCTTTCCGAGTGCCGGTACTTAGGTTGCGTTTTCTGCAACCTTATGTACCGCTGCGTTGAGGAATAGAGCGAAAGCGTTTTGCGGAATAATAAGTATAGGGTCGAGATGGCTGGAGACAGGGAGAAAAGGCTGTAGCTGTAGTTGTTTTATCGCTCATTAATAGGAACGTACTCTTTGATCTCTGCAATGCTGGTGTAGGCAGGACGGATGATCTTGTAGGAATTTACAAGTTCTTCCATACGGTGTGCGCTCCAGCCGACTACTCGTGCAATTGCAAATAACGGGGTAAACATCTCAGCAGGAATCTTTAACATTTTGTAGAGAAGTCCGCTGTAATAGTCAATATTGATACAAACACCTTTGTAAATCTTACGTTCTTCGGCAATGATCTTAGGTGCAATGCGCTCGATCATCTCATAAAGGGCATATTCTTCGTCCATACCCTTTTCGGCTGCCAGAAGCTTTACATATTTTTTGAATTCCAGAGCACGGGGATCGGATATAGAATAGAATGGATGTCCCATACCATATACGATACCGGTCTTGTCATATGCTTCCCGGTTGACAATCTTACGGATATACTCGCCAACTTCTTCCTCATCTGTGATATCGGATACATTGTCACGGATATTTTTCATCATACCCATAACCTGATAATCACCGCCACCGTTTAAAGGTCCCTTTAAGGAACAGAGGGCAGCAGCCATTGTTGCATATGTATCGGAACCGGAAGAGGTTACAACACGCGTTGTAAAGGTTGAGTTGCTTCCGCCACCGTGTTCCATATGAAGTACCAGTGCCAGATCCAGTACACGGGCTTCCAGACGGGTGTATTTCCGATTGGAACGTAGGGTACTTAATATATTTTCGGCAAATGACAATTCAGGAAGCGGCTTATGGATATAACAACTCTTGCCAAGCTCGTAATGGCGGTATCCCTGATAGGAATAAACAGCCAGACGAGGGAACATACTGATCAACTGGATACACTGCTGTAACACATTTTCCAGAGAGTTGTCACCCATCTTTTTATCGTATGAACCAAGAGCCAGTGTACTCTTTGTCATATTTGCAATAATATCGGCAGTCGGACTCTTCATGATCACATCCTGAATGAAATGATGCGGCAGATCATAACTGATATTTAAAACCTGCTTGAAGTTCTGAAGCTCCTTTTCATCCGGCAAAATACCGAATAACAGGAGATATGTACATTCCTCAAAACCAAAACGATTATCCAGGAAAAATCCTTTGATCAGATCGTGGATTTCGTAGCCACGATAGTAGAGCTCTCCGGCACATGGAATACGGTTGCCGTTTTCATCTGTTGTAAATGATTTACTGAGAGAGACATTCGTGATTCCGGCATTGATACCGATACCATTTAAATCACGGAGACTACGTTTTACACCATATTTTTCATATAAGGCATCATCAATGCTGTTGTTTTTGATACACATATCCAGATGGCTCTTTGTGAAAGGGCCGATATTATTAATTGACATTTCAATTTCCTCCTGTGAATAGGATAATACTAAAGGTCATTATCGCATTTTTTTATAGAGAATGCAATGAAATAATTGTAGCAAGGCAGCACATGCTTTGGTATAATTAGTATGGTTACAAAAAAGGAGAGTGTATAAAACGGAGGATATACATGAGAAAAGGGAGATTGGCGGTTGTTACAGTCTTTGGAAGCCTTGCAGTCGGGCTTGCTGCCTGTACGGTATTGTCAGGCAGAGTTTATAATAGCGTGTTGTACGATATTGTTCCATGGCTTGTTACGGGGATGGTCTGTGTAATACCGACGGTATTGTGCGGAAAACTGGAAACACCAAGACTTAGCAAATGCAGAAACGGCTGTATGCAGCTATTTGTATTCTGTGTATCCACAGTGCTTACAATTATATATACCGTTTTATGTATGGCAAAAGTTCTTCCGGCTGAATATATACCGACAAATGGGAAAATGTGGGTATTTCATATATTGACAGCGATTCTTGTGGAAGCAGTTGTGTTCTGGAATGGAATGATCCGGATATATCTGACGTCAGAACAGCTTGGTATCAAATGGAGAGGGATCGGAGCTGTATGTGGCATGATACCGGTTGTAAATCTGGTCGTACTTGGGAAGATACTTCGCTTGACGATAGGAGAGGTTTCATTTGAAAATGATAAGGTTCGATTGAATCGGGAACGGAATAAAGAGCAGATCTGCAAAACAAAATACCCGATTCTGCTGGTGCATGGTATTTTCTTCCGGGATTTCAAATTGTTAAATTACTGGGGAAGAATTCCAAAGGAACTGGAGACAAATGGTGCAGTTCTTTTTTATGGCAATCACCAGTCGGCAGCATCGGTTCCGGCATGTGCGCAGGAGCTGGATGCAAGAATCCGGGAGATCGTAGCTGAAACGGGCTGTGAAAAAGTAAATGTGATCGCACATTCAAAAGGTGGTCTGGATATGCGCTATGCCTTATCAGAACTTGGTACAGATCGGTATGTTGCATCACTAACAACGATAAATACACCGCACCGTGGATGTGAATTTGCAGATTATCTGTTAAATATTGTTCCGGAAAAAGAGCAGCAGAGCGTGGCAAAAGCGTATAATGCAGTATTTAAAAAATTGGGCGATGATTCGCCGGATTTTCTGTTGGGAGTAAAAGATCTGACAGCTTTGGCATGTAAAGCCCTAAATGATAAATTACATGATGCACAGGGCGTGTTATATCAGAGCGTTGGTTCGAGGCAGAATGTGGCAGGAAATGGCAGATTTCCGCTGAATTATACATATCGATTGGTAAAATATTTTGATGGAGCAAATGATGGACTGGTAGGCGAAAAATCATTCCCATGGGGAGCAGATTTCAAATACCTGACAGTGGAGGGGAAGCGCGGAATCTCGCATGGAGATGTGATTGATCTAAACCGGGAAAATATTCCGGGATTTGATGTCCGGGAATTTTATGTGAAGCTGGTTCATGATTTAAAAACAAAGGGATATTGATATATAAAAGAAAAGGAGCAGGTAATAAAATGGGTGAGGAAAATAAAAATGTAAAAAAGCCCGCAGTATCAAATGCAGTAGTGAAGAAAAAAACGGCGGGAACCGGAACAAAAAGCACTGGCGGCACACGTCCGGGTAACGGGACAAAAAGCACTGGCAGTACACGTCCGGGTAGTGGCACAAGTGCTGGTAGTGCGCATTCAAATAGAACAGGCAGTGGTGTAAAAAATACCGCAGCCAGAAGCAATGGAGGCAGCGCAAGAAACACCAGCGCACATTCAGGTAACGGAACAAAGAGTGCCAACACTGGCAGCGTACGTTCAAACAATACATCAGGAAGAAAGACACAGCCACAAAAAAGAAGACGCAGGAGAATAACGGCAAATCAGTTTACATTGCTGCTTGCAGTTGTTGTAGGCATTATTCTGCTTTTTATGGTAAATGGCATTATGCGTGGCCGCTATCTCAAGGTAAAGCAGATTTCAAGCGAATATGTATTGGGTTCGAAATTTGATATCACGGCATATGTAGAGCCGGTGAACAGTAAGGCGGTTGTTACCTGCGATACAGCGGATTTTGCACCGGAGAAGATTGGTTCCTATAAAGTGAGCTATATAGTAAAATGCGGAAAGCTGAAAAAGAAGAAAAAACTTACGCTTGAAGTAGTTGACAGAGATTTCCCGGAAATTATCGGACCGGATAATCTGGGCGTTTTCGTAAATGAGCAGGTCAATCTGCTGGATTACTATTCAGTAGAGGATTCACAGCCGGATCTGACCAATGAACTTACGATCAACCGTCAGATCGATACAACAAAGACCGGAGATCTGGACTGTACACTTCGTGTTACAGACTGGAGCAATAATTCATCATCAAAGGATATTACAGTTACCGTATACGGCTTTGAAGGGGATATGAAGAATTCGGCGCTGGCAATCCGTGCATATAACCGGGATAAGGGATATGCGGTATCGGATAATGGAGTATATGTATACTATCCGGATAAAGATAAGAAAACAGCAAATGTATTGATCAATAACAGTATACTATATGAAGTTTCTGATGATTGCAGCAGTAAGGAAATGGATGAAAATGATGAACTGGTTCAGACGATCATAAACGAAGGAACCTGGATATCCATTGATAATCTGGGTGATTTTAATTATTTAAAATAAACACTTTCGGGTGTAGCTTGCTGGCTGATATCAGATCAGAAATTGGGAGGATGTCATTATGGATAATACGGAAATTTTCCTTGATAAATACAAGGAGCTGGAAAATGCAGCGATCAATGAATTCAAACTTCCGCCGGATGGTTCGGCGGTTGCCAAGCTGGAAAAACGGAGTGAATTCAAGGATATCCGGTTTGAACTGAATTATTGCAGAGAAGTGAGAAATCTGCTGCAGCATAATCAACGGCTGGATGAGGAATTTGCTGTACAGCCGGGCAAGAAGATGATCGAGCTTCTGGAAATGGTGCTGGATCGTATTAAGAATCCGGTGCGGTGTATGGATATTGCAGTACCCTTTAATAATCTGGTATGGCGTTCGCTGGATGATCCGGTTATGCCGGTTATCCGGATCATGAATGACAGAAATATTTCTCATGTGCCAATCCTGAAAGATAAAAGGGTAGTGGGAGATTTCAGTGACAACTGTATTTTTCCGTATTTATTGGGAGACACAAATTGTCATATTGATGAGAAAACCCGGTTTCGGGATCTTCAGGAATATATTGAGCTGGAGAAACATCCGTCTGAACGTTTCCGCTTTGTTGCATATGATGAAAAAGTTATGAATGTTAAGAAATACTATGAAGAAAGCAGAAGAGATCATGAAAGGATTGGCCTGATCTTTTTAACAGAGACAGGACACCCGGATGAACGCCTGTTGGGAATTCTGACCTCCTGGTTGATCATAGGAAATTAATAAGTAAAAAAGTGGAACTGTACCTTTGTTATCATAGGTATAGTTCCACTTTTTTATTATGACAGTGGTGGACGACGAAGTTCCTCATCCAGTTCGGAATGATCAATCGTTACGGTCTTTGTATTCTTAATCTTTTCGACACGTCTTGCTTTCCGTCTTTTGTGAATCCGTTTAACCAAAGTGACGATCAGGATTATGATAACACCAAGGCTGATCAGGACAACGGACACACCGTATTTATCCAGTATTTTATCGAAAAAATTGTAATTGTCTTCCTGCCAGATGTTTTCAGCTTCCAGTGTAGACTGGATGCTGTCGATACTGTGAGCCGTACCGGTACAGGTTGGAATACCAGGCAGCCAGTCAGATGCAGGATTCAGATCGGATGCTTCATCACTGGTAATGTTAAAATAATCATAGATCAGAACATTTTTGCCGGAGGTTGTTTCCGGATGATCATACGCAAGATCTACAATATACCAGCCATCATCCAGATAAACCATATTCCATGCATGTGAATTATAGGTAGAATCATCGTTTTCTTTGGTATTTCCTTCTACATAGATACATTTTACACCGGTGGCATCCATAACTGCCTTGAATGCTTTGGCATATCCAAATGAAGTTGCTGTCTTATGCTTTGCGTTGAAAATACCATCTACTGTATAGGACCAGCTTAATCCGGAATGTGAGTTTTCATTGCTGACCTGGAAGTAAGTATCTTCAATGATCGCATTATGGATCAGATATTCCTTCTGGTAATCAGGAAGATCTTTTTCCAGATTGCCAGCAAGATTTGATACGGAGATATCAATGTTATTCTTAATGACCTGTCTGGAACTTCCATTTGCATAATCATTATAACAGACAATCTCGACATTATAGCATACAGCACCGCCATCTAAAGACTTGGTACTGTAATTAAAGGAAGGAGACATCCAGAAGTATGTAGGATTATCTGCCAGAAAGGCATTGATAACTGCCTGCATACCTGTCGGACCGATAACTTCCCATGTTTTGCTTGTAACATTGATCGAAAATGCTTTATAGTAGCTGTTTTCGGTATTCGCATTTTCGTATTCCGCATTCTGGTTTGAATTGTGAAATGCATCTGCTGCTTCTTTTAACTGGTTATAAGCATCCCGGTAAGCATCGTTATCGAAATTGTTATAATAGTATAAAGAAGTATCGATGGTAGCTGCGGCAGACTTTTTATCTTTTGCATCTTTGTCTGCGGTATCCTCTGCGGCGAGGACTGTCATACTTGAAAAAGTAAAAATAGCAGCTATTATAAATAATAGTAGTTTTTTTCTCATAATTACGCACCCCGGTTTCTTTTCTGTATCAGAAAAGTTATAAATTATACTTTTTTATAATACCACAATATGGAAAGTATTGCCAGTCAAAAACTCTTTTCTGTAGTCATGAACAATATATTATGGGATAGGACTTGCAAATTGGAAATAATATGTGTAATATTTACTGAAAACAGGCAATTAATTTGCAAAAATGACAAGAAGGAGGTTGCTTATGGGAGCAGCGAGTTGTGATTTGTGTGCACACTATGTGTATGATGAAGAAGATGATTTTTCGGAATGCATGGTGAATATGGATGAAGATGATTATGCCAGATTTATAACGAGCTCATATGAAAGCTGTCCATATTTTCAGTTAGATGATGAGTATAAAGTAGTGAGGAAACAGATGTAAGCCTGTCTCCTCATTTTCTTATTTATTATACTATACTTATTTTTTAAAGGATTCCAGAAGATCTGTAAGGTAAACATACCGTTCCATCAGATGTTCCAGCTTCAGTTCGGCATTTTCCTTTTCTGCCATCAGATGATTCAGCTTTGTAAAATCTGTTGTGGAAGCTGCGATTTCCCTGTCCAGTCCATCAATGGTTTCTTCACAGGCAGCAATGTCGTCTTCAATGGTATCGTATTCACGCTGTTCATTAAAAGTAAATTTGTTTTTTGCACGTTTCGGTGCGGTGTCCTTTTCTGCTGCTCCTGATTTTGAAGAATCTGCTGCAGGTTTTCCCTTGGAAGCCGGAGCAGGCTTTACAGAACCGGAACCGGACTTTACAGAATTTGCAAATGTTCCATATTCCAGATAATAGTCGGTATAGCTTCCTTCAAACTGCCTGATCTGTCCATAGCCGTCATAGACAAACAGCCGTTTTACAACACGGTCAAGGAAATACCGGTCGTGGGAAACTACGATCAGGATGCCCTGAAAGGTATCCAGATAATCTTCCAGAATACAGAGTGTTGATATATCCAGATCATTGGTTGGTTCATCCAGGATCAGGACATTCGGCGAGCCGGCAAGGATCTTAAGCAGATACAGGCGGCGCTTTTCCCCGCCGGACAGCTTGCCGATCCGTTGGTGCTGCAGGGTGGAATCAAACAGAAATTCCTCACAAAGGGTGGATGCAGACATATATCCATCGACGGTCCGGATATATTCTGCGGTTTCCTTCACATAGTCCAGTACGATCTTGTTATCGTCTAGCATTTCATTTTCCTGTGAGAAATATCCTATATTTACGGTTTCACCGATCTCTATGATACCGGAGTCGGGTTTCAGATTGCCGGTGATCAGCTTCATAAGGGTTGATTTACCACAGCCATTTGGTCCGGTAATACCGATTCTGTCATTACGCAGAAAATTATAAGAGAAATTCTCGATGAGTGGGTGGGTAAGTCCTGGAAAGCTTTTTGAAATATTATGAAGCTCTATCGTTTTATTTCCAAGTCTGCTGGCAATTGAGCTGAGATTTACTGTCTTATCAGCTTCAATCATTTCTTCGGCTGCAAGGGCTTCATAGCGCTTGATATGAGCCTTTTGTTTGGTGCTTCTTGCGCGTGCACCACGGCGGATCCATGCAATCTCTTTCCGGAGAATATTCTGGTTCTTGCGTTCGGTGGCAAGCGCAATATTTTCACGTTCGGCTTTCAGCATGAGATAGCCTTCATAATTGGCATTATAGCTGTAGATGTATCCTTTGTCGATCTCAACGATCCGGTTTGTTACACGATCGAGAAAATAACGGTCATGTGTGACCATGACCAGTGCACCCCTGTAGTTGTTCAGATAGTCCTCTAGATATTCGGTCATATCATTATCCAGATGGTTAGTTGGTTCATCAAGAACCAGAATATCACAGCTTGAAAGAAGGGCAGCGGCAAGGGCTACCTTTTTCTTCTGACCGCCGGACAGACTGGAAACCGAGATGCTGGTATCAGTGAATCCAAGCTTATCCAGAAGTGCCCGTGCATCTCCTTCAATGCTCCACTTATTTTCTTCTGTGCTGTTTGCCGTGATAACATGTTCGTAGATTGTTTCATCATCATGGAAAGTCGGACTCTGTGGAAGATAATTGACAACAACATTATTGCCTTTTACGATCAATCCGGCATCGCAGGTATCGATACCGGCAATCATTTTTAACAAGGAGGATTTTCCCGTACCATTTATACCAATCACACCAATCTTATCACCGGTGTTGACAGAAAAATCGGCTCCCTTAAAGAGAACCTTGTCTGTATAGGCTTTATGAATATTTTTCATTGTTAATAAGTTCATTTGTGTTCCTCAAATCATTATTCAAATTTACTTATCCATTTTATGATGGTTTTCCAGCTACGTCAATAACCCTTTTCCTTACAATGAAAAAAGGATACCCGGTAATCATGACCGGATATCCTTTTTTACGACTGCTCTTATAGCTTCTGTTTGTCGTATATTTCTTTTATTAAATGTAAGTTGCCTTATGCGACTGCTGGTTCAGCAATGAAAGGCTTCAGTGTTGACATGTATGAATCGGAAATACCATCATAGAATTTTACGGTTAATTCATCTCTCAGATCGAGACTGATAACACCAAGAATAGATTTTGCATCTACCATATAGTTTTTGTTTGTAGCTGATATATCGACATCACCATGATATCCTCTCATTACATCTACAAACTGCTTTACTTCATCAACGCTGCTTAATTTTACTTTAATGTCAGTTGATTTAGCCATAAAACTCGCCTCCTTGATTTGTTGAACAATTTATAATCCTTTTTTTTGCTAAAGTCAAATTATGAAAGTGTGAACAAAAAGCAAAATTATTACCAATTTATAAAATTTTTTAAAGCGAATAGAAATTTTATCCTAAAGAAATTCAAAAATCGGCATTTTTAAGTTAAGGATATTCATTTATATGTAGTAAAACTGTAATGGTGTTACAAATTGCTATGAAAAATTTGTACAAAATAGGAGAAATTGGTGATTTTGGTGTATATTTTCGGTATAATACAGGTAAATAGCAGTTGATATGTATCTGCTTTTGTACAAATAGTTGTAAAAAAAGAGGGATTGACCGGAACAAAAGCAGACAGAAACGGAGGTGGCAGTATGATCTATCAGGAAGAATCAGGACGGGAATATCACATAAAGACAGGGAAGAACGAAATCGGAAAATATGTAATCCTGCCGGGGGATCCGAAGCGGTCAGCGAAGATCGCAGCTTATCTGGATGATGCAAAGCTGGTTGCGGACAACCGGGAATTCGTGACATATACCGGATATCTGGAGGGCGAGAAGGTCAGTGTAACATCGACCGGTATCGGCGGACCATCAGCAGCGATTGCATTGGAGGAACTGGTGCATTGTGGCGCAGATACATTTATAAGGGTTGGAACCTGTGGCGCGATGCAGTTAGATATCATGGGAGGGGATATCGTGGTGGCAACCGGTGCTGTCCGGATGGAGGGTACATCAAAGGAATATGCTCCGATTGAATATCCGGCGGTTGCAAGCTATCCGGTTATTCAGGCACTGACAAAAGCCTGTGAGACGACGGGAGTTCGATACCATACCGGAATTGTTCAGAGCAAGGATTCCTTCTATGGACAGCATGAGCCGGGAACCAAACCGGTGTCCTATGAACTGGAAGCCAAATGGGAGGCATGGAAGCGGATGGGCTGTCTGGCATCCGAGATGGAGTCAGCGGCGTTATTTATCGTAGGTGCTTATCTGGGTGTGAAGGTCGGAGCCTGTTATCTGGTGGTTGGAAATCAGGAGCGGAAGGCAGCAGGGCTTGAAAATCCACTGGCATACGATACGGACATGGCAGTAAAGACCGCAGTTGAGGCAGCCCGGCAGATGATTCTGGATGCAAGGAAAGAATAAAAGCTATTAATATAGTAAGAAGTTATTGAAAAAAAGTGTTAAAACATATACAATGTTAATAACAGTATTTGGTAAATATTAACAAAAAGAACCTGACGATATAATATGTCGGGTTCTAAAATATCAGATAGGAGGTCAGTAATGGACAGAAAGGATTTGGAAGCAAAGGTTTTACAGGCTGTAGCTTGTGTTATGCCGGAGATCGACATCAGCAAGCTTGACATGACAGCCGAGTTGACAAAAGAATATGGGGTTAATTCTGTATCAATTATTCAGTTGATCGTAGAGCTTGAAAATGATTTCAATATTGAATTTCAGGATTCAGAACTTGCATTGGGCTTGTATTATGATATGAATGATGTGGTTGCCGCTGTTGCAGCCAAGTTGAACTAGAGAAGATAAGGGAGGTATAATCATGAGCAATAAAAAGATATTGCCAGTCAGCTACCCGATGATTACATCATGGCAGTGGCATGCAACATTATTCTCAATTCTGGGGGATGACGAAAAGGCTAAGAACTGGATCTTCAGCAATTACATCCAGCTTAGATGTTATAATATTGAGGAGATTTTCACAGGAGATGAGATGCTTCTGGCAGATATGATGCCGGGAAGCAGTTCTTTGAAGGAGTGTCCATATCTTCTGTTCTCACTGATGACAAAAGAGCAGGTAGAGAGTTACTGTGGAGATATCATTAACTTCATTATTAAAACGATCGACCTGAACGGATATGTCTATGGTGTATTTGACGAGGCAAAGATCCTGTGCGATTCCGGTGCAGATTACAAATTTCCACATGAGTTATTTATTTTTGGCTATGATAAGGATAAGGAAGAATTCCATGTTGGTGATTTCACATTTGGTGAGCATTATTCTTATTCAACTGTATCTTTTGAGGATGTTAAGCGGGGTTACGATATCATAACAGCATCCGAAGATCATATGTTTAAGGATGATTATAAAGGCAGACGTGGTTTATATGTGATCCAGAAGAATACCGCTGAGATGTATTATGATCTGGATGTGGCATATATCAAGGATACATTGGTTGAATATCTGGACGCAAAGGATTCCAAGAATCATTTCCGTATGATGAGAAATCGTTTCTCAGATACAGTATTCGGTGTAGATGTATACGATGCAGTATATAAGCAGATCGAAAAGCAGCTTTCAGGAGATGAGCCTGATTTTGATATCCGTGCGCTTCACCTGTTATACGATCATAAAGTTCTGATGAATGAACGTCTGAAGTATATGATGGCAAAAGGTGTGCTGGCTTATGATAATGAGATTCTTGACGAGTACATGGAGGTTGTCAACAATATGCTGACAGCAAGAAACCTTCTGATCAAGACATCCATCACAGGAAATGTGAACTGCCTTGATCGTTTTGAGAAGTATATCATGACCGCAAAGACCAAAGAGATTGAAGTCCTCAACAAGGTTGTCGAGAGACTCTAAAGTAGCAGACGAAAACACCACGGTGTATGGTCAAGTGACGAATTCGGGCCGGGCTTATATCTATTATTACGCAAGTCGTTTGCACTCTATTCCAACGCAGCGGTACTAAGTTCCTCGCCTACGGCGACTCACTAAGAACCGGCGTTGGAACAGGCTTGCTTCATAATAGTAATGTTACTCTTCCTTTTAGTTCAAAGTTCTAATATCATGTTAGTTTTACATGATAACAGGTATAAGCCCGGTCCGAGTTCTGTTTCTTGAAATGTATATACCGTGGTGTTTTCTGTTTGTGGAAGAACCAAAGCCAGAAAAATATAGTCGGCTGTCCGGCAACAGATATTTTCATGAAGCAAGCCTGTTCGAATGTCGGTTCTTAGCGATCCACGGAAGTGGGAGCTTAGTACCGCTACATGAGAATAGAGCGAGAGCGTCTTGCGGAATGAAAAGTATCTGTGCCGGACAGCCGACTATATTTTTCGTCCGGTTACTTTACAATATGGATCTCTGAAGGCTGATAGTAAAAGCTGTCAGTTGCGATATAGCGGTTGCGGTAGTCAGGATCTGTGGTTTCTGCGTCATCATCTGTATGGGTAAGGACGTCGTAGGAAACAATGCCTTTGGTGGACACTTCTTTTATGAGCAGATAGTAAGCACCTTTTAAGGATATCGGTTCATCGGTGAGGGTGGCTGCTTTTTGTGTGTCGCTCCAAAGTATGGTATTGTCATCGGACATACCATAGAAGGTGTAGCTGTCTACAGGATCTGAAATGGATCGTACCGTAAGGGAGATCGTATTCGTTGTAGTGGCATTGGAATCGATGCCTGATTCTGTGTAGCTTTCAGAGAAGGTTTGAGTCGTTGATTCGCCTTCGTTCATGATTGAAACAGGAGAGCCGGGTGTTATAAAGAGATCACCATTTTCTTTCTGATAGATTAGATTCAGATAGATATAATAAAGATCTGAATCTGTGGAATAATCTGTTTTGTCCGGATCAACATAGAGAGTGCCGGAAAGGGATAAGGAAGCTTCTGTGGTACCATCAGGCGGATATATATAATTGCTTTGACCGATTAGTGTATGGGATGAAGACTCATAGGAGGTAGTGCCCGTTCCATCGGAACCGGAAATGTTTATAGATGGTTCAGCCATCATATCGGAACGGAACGAATAATAGAAATCTCCTTCTTCTTCGGATACATCAACTTTAATTGCGGCAAGATAGCAGCCGGAGATATCGGGATTATCCGGTTTGAAAGTATCTGTTTTCTGATCATATGTGCAGGAAATCGGTTCTTCCTGATCATCCAGAGGTGTTGCTGTACAATAGATGCCAACCAGATGCTTGGTAACTGCAGATGGGGTATTTTCTTTCTTTGCAAGCTGACAGCCGGAAAGGACAGTCAGACCTAAAATGGTCAGTATACTTATAGATAAAAATTTCTTCATGCTTCTTCCTCCTCATCAAGATTTCCGTCAAATGACAGAATATCGCCTACATCACAGTGCAGGTAGTAACATATTTTATTGATGGTTGTAAATCGGACACCTTTTGCTTTTCCGCTTCGCAAAATGGAAAGATTTGCTTCGGTTATGCCGATCTTTTTGCATAATTCTTTAGAAGTCATATTATTTTCTTTTAAGACTTTTTCCAGATTGATCTTAATTGCCATATGAAACCTCCGTGTTAAATGAATGCTTCATTTTCTTCTTCCAGCGTGTGTGCTGTCTCGAATTTCTTTGCAAGGATAAATGCCGTTACGGTCAGAAGTATCTCTATAATAGGAAGAGATACGGTAAAGGTCGTATCTGAAAGTGACGGAAGCATAAGAAGCTGCAGGATGTTTCGAACAACTTCAAGTACTGCCGTAATGCAGAGAACTCTTATACACAGATGGGAGAGTGCCCCTGCATCCTGGATCGTCTGATCGGTGAAATGATTGTCTTTCAGAGAACGACACAGCCGGAAGGATGCGATCAATACCCAGATGAATAACAGGGATGGCACCAGGTCGCAGAGGAGTAACGGAATGCGGTCAGACTGAAATGATCTCATGCTGCCATTATCAAGCATAACAGCACCATCTTCTGATGATATGATCCGGGAATACAGGTCAGGACCTGTTTGATTTGCAGAAGCCCATAGTTTTGGAAGCTTTATGAAACAGATATTAATGATTGATATGATCATTACAAGAATGATGAAAACCTGTGCGATCTTTGCCAGATTGATCTCATTTGCATACCGGATTATGGCAAGAACCCGGAGAATGATGTAACAGATAAAGATGGACCACAGGGTTGTCGATATTGCCAGATTGATCATAGGTATCGAATAACGAAAATAGGGGGTCATAAGCCCCGGATTTATCATCAGGTAAATGCCGATAAAGAGGGCAGCAGAGCATACGAGTAACAGATAGTCTGCACGGATCTTCTTTTTCCTCAGACAAAGAAGCAGAAATGCGATTGCCGGGAGACAGCAGATAATGATATAAAGTATGATCGCGATACAGTTACCGGAGTTTCCGGATAATGAAAGCTTTCGAAGCCATACTGCGATCCATTCAAACGGAGTTGTAAAAATCTGATTCATGGTTATATCCTTTCTGATAGCTGATTTTATCTAAAAATTATCGAAAAACAATAATTACAGTTTCAAAATATCATTAAAATTATCGTTTGTCAATAATTTCTATGGATTGCGAGCTTGATTCATTTATGCAGGTCTAATATAATAGAAATTGCCGTGTTCAGATTTCGTATCATTTGATTGAAGGATAAAATGATCGTTGGCATTTCGGTACCGGCATAAGGGAACATGGGAGAGCAATATTCTCAGTGACGATATATAAATGTTTGTGAGGCAGAGATATGATTTATTCTTATCCGGATTATTATAAAAAGTTTAGATGTATAGCGGACAAATGCCCGGACACCTGCTGTTCTGACTGGCAGATCGTGATCGATGATGAATCATTGGAAAAATATCGGAATTACGCAGGAGAATACAGGCAGACACTTCACCGGAATATACAGTGGGAAGAAGGCGTATTCGGACATAACCGGAAGGGCAAATGTGCATTTTTGCGGGATGATGGACTGTGCGACATGTATAAGCATATGGGAAAAGACAGCCTATGCACGACCTGTCGGGAATATCCAAGACATACGGAAGAATTTGAAAATATAAGAGAGATTTCATTATCGCTTTCCTGCCCGGAGGTGGCAAGGATATTGATGCAGAAGACAGAACCGGTAACATTTGTCTGTGAAGAAGACGATGAGGAAGAAGTATTTGAGGATTATGATTATTTCCTGTTTTCCAATCTTGAGGATATCCGGGAGGAGATTTTGAAGATTACCCAGAACCGGGAAGAAAGTCTGAAAGCAAGGATCAGAAAGGTATTGCAGATCGGTGCTTCCGCACAGAGACATTATGAAGAAGGGGATCTGATCGACTGGGATGAATGTGAGGATACAGATAAAGTCTGCGTGAAAGATGAATATGAACTGTTCCGGAAGCATATGAGATTCCTGTCAGAGGAGCTGGAGCTGTTATATCAGGACTGGGATGATGTGCTGGTGGAATCCGAAGTGCTTTTGTTTGATCAGGGGGAATCCGGTTTCACAGAGAATAAGAAACGATTTCTGTCATGGTGGGGAAACAGCAGCCTGCCTTCACTTGAGATCGTGCTGGAGCAGATCGTTGTTTATTTTATCTCGATCTATTTGTTAGGTGCGGTCTATGATGGGAATATTCTTGGTAAAATAGATTCCGCGGTGGGACATGTGACAGTAATCTTTCTGCTGCTTCTCGCCAGATGGATAAAGTGCAGTGAGAAGTTAGAGATGGCTGATCTGATCGAACTGGTGTACCGGTATTCCAGAGAGATCGAACATTCGGATGAGAATCTCGACCGGGTGGAAGAATTGGACTGGTTTATAAGAATATAATTTGAATTTCAGTGAACTCTATAGCATACTATAGGATAAGGTTGCTCACAGAGCGATGAACAGTGATAAAAGGAAAATGGAGTAGCAGTATGAATATATGTATATTTGGTGCATCCAGTAATGACATTGATCAGGCATACATGGATGCGGTTTTTAATCTTGGAAAGAAGCTGGCAGAGAGAGGACATACATTAGTATTTGGCGCGGGTGCAAGAGGACTTATGGGGGCTGCCGCCAGAGGAGCAAGTGCCGGAAACGGTGAGATTGTTGGCGTTGCACCGACATTTTTTAATGTGGATGGTATCATCTATGACAAATGTACAGAGCTGATCCGGACAGAGACGATGCGTGAGCGGAAACAGATCATGGAGGATCGGAGTGATGCATTTATCATGGTGCCGGGTGGAATCGGAACATTTGAGGAATTTTTTGAGGTGCTGACTTTAAAGCAGCTTGGACGACATGGCAAGGCGATCATTGTCTATAACCAGGATGGATTCTTTAATTCCCTGTTTCAGATGATGGATGAATGTGTCGAGAAGGGTTTTATGAACCATGTAACAAACGAGATCTATCAGGTGATGACAGATACAGATGAGATCCTTTCTTATCTGGATGGCTATACACCGGAGGTTGGCAAGGTGTTTAAATTTTAAACGATATGGGTGCAGGAGGAAAAATGGGAGATACGAATGAATATACAGTTCACGATCTGGTACGGGATGAGTTGTATAAAAATATGGATGTTGAATATGGAAAATTTACAGCGAGTCTGTCACCGGGAGCAGGAAATATCATCGGCGTTCGGATTCCGGTGCTGCGCAAAATGGCGAAAGAGATCGCGTCTGTAAACTGGAAGGAGTATCTGGATGGTGCAAGAGATGATACCTTTGAAGAAGTCATGCTACAGGGCATCGTGCTTGGCTATGCCAGAGGAAAGATCGATGACATTCTCACATACATGGGACGGTTCATACCAAAGATCGATGACTGGTCGATCTGCGATACCTGTTGTAATACCTTTAAGATCGCAAACCAGTATCAGCAGGAAGTGTGGGATTTCCTGATGCCATATCTGGACGAGCAGGGAGTAATCGATGGCAAGCCTGCTAACGAGAGAAATCGTGAGTTTGAACTGCGGTTTGTAGCAGTTATGATGTTGAATTATTATCTGAATGATGCCTATATTGATAAGGTGTTATATGCATACGATCATATGAAGAATGATGGCTATTATCTGGAAATGGGTGTTGCATGGGGACTTGCAGAAGCCTATGTAAAATGTCCGGAGCCGACGAAGGTATTTTTAAATAATAACCATCTGGATGATTTCACATTTAACAAAGCAATCCAGAAGATGCAGGAATCCTTCCGTATCACACCGGAGGAAAAAGCTGCACTCAAGGCAATGAAGCGATAATATAAGTAAGTACAGCAGAATGAGCGGAGGTGGCAGTATGAGAATGTATTTTAAACAGAGACTGTTTTCGTGGTTTGACAGTTATGATATTTATAATGAACAGGGGAATCCGATATATGTGGTAAAGGGACAGATATCCTGGGGACATTGTCTGAAGATTTTCGATCCATATGGGAATGAAGTCGGTACAGTAAAGGAGCAGATATTCACATTTCTTCCAAAATTTGAGATCTATCAGGGAAATCAATATCTGGGATGCATTAAGAAAGAGTTTTCCTTTCTTAAGCCCCGATATGATATTGATTATAATGGATGGCATATTGATGGAAGCTTTATGGAATGGGATTACAAGATCATAGATGCTGCAGGTGGTATGGTTGCATCCATATCAAAGGAACTGTTTCATATGACAGATCAATATGTGATCGATGTATATGATCCACAAAACGCACTTATTGCACTTATGTTTGTTCTGGCCATTGATGCAGAGAAATGTTCGAGGAATGACTAGGAATGGTCGGCAATCCTTCCGATGGTATCGGCAAGAATCTCGATCACCTGCTCGGTATCTTCTTCCTTATATTTTAAGAAGGTATGTACGCTTCCTTGAATTAGCAGAGAAATTGTGATATTTTTCTCCAGATTGTCTTTGAATTCCGGATGCGTGATAAAGATCAGTTCCTTAATGCGGGCTTCCAGTTTGTTGGTGAGCACGCCACAGCTTCTGTCATCATCCGGAAAAAGAATGTTGAACAGATGTCCCTGTGTGATAAATGCGGTACAGAGCAGTCTGGCTGCGGCAGCCGGATCTGTGATGATAAGATCCGGATTTGGAATGTCTGCAACCAGTGACGTGATCGCGTCATTTTCCAGATATTCCGACAGATCGTAGATATCTTTAAAATGAAGATAAAATGTCTGTTTGCTGATATTTGCTTTCTGGGTCAGCTCCCGGATCGTAATCTTTTCGAGCGGTTTTGCCGCACGTAATTCTATAAAAGCACTGAAAATGCTGTTCTTGGTTTTCTGTATTCTTAAATCCATTGCAATCTCCTGATTTACTGTTTGTTGACTATGGTCAATAAATTGACGTTATTCAATTATTGGCTATGGTGTCAGCTTTTGTAATCTCATATAATAAACATGTCTATTTTAATCTATAAATTTACTATAGTCAATAAAGAATCATCTGTACAAATACAAAGGAGAATGACATGGATATTTACGAATTTTATTCCGGAAGAAGCTTTGATGCATATAGAGAACTGGGGGCGCATGTGAAGAAAGAGGTCACAGGAAAGAAGACGGTTGTCAGTGGTGTGGAATTTGTCACATATGCACCGAATGCTCTGGGGGTAAATGTGATCGGTGAATTCAACGACTGGAACGAGACGGTCATGGAACGCTGTTATGACGGCAGCTTTTTCAAGGTATTTGTGCCGGAAGCAAGACCGGGCATGATGTACAAATATAAGATCTATCACAGAGACGGAAGCAGCATGGAGCATTGTGATCCGTATGGCTTCGGCATGGAGCTGCGTCCGGCATTTGCATCCATTATCCGGGATATGGATACTTATCGTTTCCATGATGCCAAATGGATGAAGAACCGTAGTGTATGTCAGGGAAGTCCACTTAACATCTATGAAGTTCATCTGGGTTCCTGGCGCACAAAACCGGTCTTTGATGAACAGGGAAATCCGCTGACACCGGAGGAGATCGCAGAGAGCAACCGGGTAGCGGAGAGCTGGTATACCTATAAGGAGATCGCTCCGATGCTTGCGGAATATGTGAAAGAGCAGGGATATAATTATGTAGAGTTCATGCCGCTCTCCGAGCATCCGTCCGATCAGTCCTGGGGCTATCAGAATACCGGATTTTTCAGTCCGACATCCAGATATGGAACAGCAGATGACCTGAAGGAAATGATTGATATTCTGCATCAGCATAATATTGGCACAATTCTTGATTTTGTTCCGGTTCATTTCGCACTTGATGGCTATGGACTTGCCAGATATGATGGCACGGCATTGTATGAATATCCAAGCAATGATGTGGGATACAGTGAGTGGGGAAGCATGAACTTCATTCATTCCAAAGGAGAAGTGCGGAGCTTCTTACAGTCTGCGGCGAATTACTGGCTGTCAGAGTATCATTTTGACGGACTTCGTATGGATGCGATCAGCCGTATCATCTACTGGATGGGCGATGAGAGCCGTGGTGTAAATGACCGGGCGGTTGATTTTATCCGGAATATGAATCAGGGGTTAAAGGATCGTCATCCTTCGATCATCCTGTGTGCCGAAGACTCGACAGACTTTAAGGGTACAACGAAGGAAACAAAATATGGTGGACTGGGCTTTGATTACAAATGGGATATGGGCTGGATGAATGATACACTGAATTTCTTCCGTACACTTCCATTTGTCCGCGGCGAGCATTATCATGACCTGACATTCTCGATGATGTATAACTATAATGAACGGTATCTGCTTCCTTTGTCACACGATGAGGTTGTACATGGAAAGGCAACGATCATTCAGAAGATGGCGGGTATGTATGAAGAAAAGTTCCCGCAGGCAAAGGCATTATATGCTTATATGTATGCGCATCCGGGCAAGAAGCTGAACTTTATGGGAAATGAGATCGGACAGTTCCGCGAGTGGGATGAGAAGCGCGAGCAGGACTGGGATCTTTTGAAATATCCGAACCATGATTCTTTCCACCAGTATATGAAAGCACTGAATAAGATTTATATGAAAGAGCCGGCATTATCTGCATGGGATGATGATCCGAATGGATTTGCATGGATCCTTTGCGGTAAGGAAAAGGATGTTGTCTATATCTTTCAGCGTGAAGTAAATGAAGATAAGGTGATCGTTGTATTAAACCTGTCGGGACTTGTATATAAAAATTATCACTTTAATTATGGAAATGGTGATACAATGAAGGTACTGATCAACAGCGACTGGAATAAATTTGGCGGAAGCACAAAAGATACAGAGAAAACGATTAAGGGTGTAAATGGAGATTTTGGATTTGACCTTCCGGCATTTTCCGGAATTTACCTGAAACCGGTCGATTAGAACATGAGAAGGTGAATATGATGACGACAATAGAGAAGCTGGCAGAGCTGCGTGAGAAAATGAAGGAAACAGGTGTAGATGCTTATGTAATTACTACGGATGACTTTCATGCATCCGAATATGTTGGAGCATATTTCAGGGAAAGAGAATATATGTCCGGGTTTACAGGATCTGCCGGAACACTGGTTGTGCTCCCTGATACGGCGGCATTGTTTACAGATGGGCGGTATTTCATTCAGGCGGAAGCACAGCTTGCAGGCAGTACGATCGAACTGATGAAGAGTGGACAGCCGGGCGTTCCAACGATCGAAGAATATTTGTATGACCATCTGGAACCGGAAAAGGTTGTAGGCTTTGATGGAAGAACCGTCAGCTTGGATTTTGCTGATAGGATGCTTGGCAAACTGGGCGATAAAAAGGTCACTTTAAATGGTGAACTGGATTTGGTCGATGAACTCTGGGCGGACAGACCGGAGCTGTCACATGAGCCGGTATTTGAATTACCATTTTCATACACAGGCGAAACCCGTGCGGATAAGCTTGCGCGTGTCAGAGCGTCAATAAGATCCGCAGGTGCGGATGCCCGGGTGATCTCTGCGCTGGACGAGATCGCATGGCTTCTGAATCTGCGAGGAAATGATATAGACTGTAATCCGGTATTCCTGTCATATATGCTGATCGCAGATGAAGACTGTCGTTTATATATCAATGATGCGATCTTAAACGATGAAATCACCAGAGGACTTGCCGTTGATGGGATCACACTTCATCCGTATAATGAGATCTATACGGATCTCAGGAGGTTGCCGGAGGTCATTCAAACACATAAAAAGGCAGAGCAGGTAACGATATTGCTGGATGGTTGTCAGGCCAATTACAGATTGAGAAGCTGTATACCGGAGACTGTATCCGTAGTCGATGAACCGTCTGCTATTCAGTTGATGAAGGCACAGAAGAATTCTGTAGAGTGCGAAAATGAACGGAATGCGCATATCAAGGATGGAGTTGCTGTAACGAAATTTATCTACTGGCTTAAGCATCATATCGGAACAGAAACGATCACAGAGCTTTCGGCAGCAGAGAAGCTGGAGTCTTTTCGAAAAGAGCAAAAGGGGTATATCGAGCCGAGCTTTGATACGATATCTGCATATGGTCCACATGGCGCGATCGTACATTATGAACCGACAGAGGAGACAAATGTCGAATTAAAACCGGAGAGCTTTTTATTAGTAGATAGTGGTGGCCATTACATGGAGGGAACGACTGATATCACCAGAACGATTACGCTCGGAACTCTGACAGAGGAAGAGAAATGGGCATATACACTGGTGCTGATCGGACATTTGAATCTGGCAGCAGCGAGATTTAAACATGGAACGCGTGGTGAGAATCTCGATTATCTGGCGCGTGAACCACTGTGGCGGTATGACCTGGATTTCAATCATGGTACCGGTCATGGAGTCGGATATCTGTTAAATGTACACGAAGGACCAAACAGGATCCACTTCCGAATCATGGAAGAACGCAGACCGACAGCAGTATTCGAAGACGGAATGATCACGTCAGATGAACCGGGTATATATATAGAAGGAAGGTTTGGCATCCGTCATGAGAATCTGGTTCTTTGTAAGAAAGCAGGAAAACCGGCAGGCAAGCTTCCGGAGGTATTCTTGAAAGAAACGGAAGCAAATGGAACATTTCTGGAATTTGAAACTCTGACCTGGGTTCCGTTTGATACAGAAGCTTTGATACCGGAACTGATGACAGATCGTGAGCTCCAACGATTGAATGAATATCACAAGAATGTGTATGAGAAGATCGCTCCACATCTGACGGAGGAAGAACGCATATGGCTGGAGCAGGCAACGAGTCCAGTATCGAAAAAATATCATAATATAATTTGATGAATTTCAAGGGGAGAAACATAATGATCTATAAGTGTGAGGCATGTGGGGGTGTGCTGGTATATGATCCGGATCTCGGAAAAATGAAATGTACACAATGTGGTCAGACAAGCGAACGCAGATTCCATATGAAGTTAAAGGAAGTAGATCCGGATACAGAGGAAAAAGAAGACGGAAAACGATCATTTGACAATCTGTGGTTTGGTCTTGATAAAGATCAGAAGTGGCATGGAGAGAAGGAAATCCAGATCAATCCTGACTGGGATGCGGATCTGTTGGCATTTGAGATGCGGAATAACAGACCGGAAGATATATCGGCTGCATCAAAACAGACGGAAGCAGAAGATATATCAGAAAAATCAGAGCAGCAGGCACAAGATACTGCTTATACAGGTGACCGGAGAGAGATGCAGGGAGAACGACTGATGTCGGTTCAGATATTCCGCTGTACTTCCTGCGGAGCACAGATTATGATCCATGGAAATGAGCGGGCAACTTTTTGTTCGTTTTGTGGACAGCCGACGGTTATATTTGACCGTGAATCGAAGGAAGTATGGCCGGATTATATCATTCCATTTTCCATAACGGAACAGCAGGCAGTGGATGCGATCAAAGAGAAATTCGGTACAGGCAGATATGTGCCAAGAGAGATCAAGCATCCGAAGATTGACAAGATCCGTGGAATCTATATTCCATATTGGCTATATACAGTATATATGCGGAAAAAAGCAAATCTGCATCTGGTAACGAGTAATGAAGCTGAGAAGAAAGAACCGGAAAATATCTTTAATGCCGGAATGAACAGAAACCAATCCTTTTATACGATGCTGCAGTCATCAAAGAAGATGGGATTGTATCCGGGATCATTTCAAAATCAGAAATATGATGCGGAAACGAGAAGTGTCTCTGTAGGTATAAATGAGAAGACAGATATGTTTGCAGATGCATATGGAAATTTTGAACAGGTTACCTTTGATGCATCCAGAAAATTAGATGATCGGCTATCCAGTCGTCTGGAACCATATCATATGGAAGCATTAAAGCCATTTGATCCATCGTATCTGTCCGGATTCTATGCAGATCGGTATGATGTGCCGTCCAGAGAGGCTGCGCCGGACATCCATCAGAGGATAAGTGATGCTATGGATAAAGCAATGATAGAAGATACAGGAACGACTTACATAGAGAAGAGCATTGAACAGTACAGTGTGGATAAGATTGAGTATGCGCTCCTGCCCGCATGGTTCATGACCTTCTGGTATAGGCATGAGCTTTATACGATACTGGTCAATGGACAGACCGGAAAGGTTGTTGGCAATATTCCGGTGAATAAAAGGAGTTTTATTTCGGATGCGGTGATGACCGGAGTTGTATGCTGCACGATCGGAGCGGTTGTATTTTATGAAATCAATCAGGGAATTGCAAAAGGGTATGGCTTTTTCCATGAATATGGAGGGTCGATCATTGTATTCCTTTTTATGCTGGCGGCGGGACTTTTTACCAGAAATCTCAGTAAATACAACAGGTATAAGCACGACAAAGAACGACTTGCATCTTCAACAACGACTGATTATGTAAAAGAAAGGCAGGATAAGACATGGATTCGATAAATATTTTACTTACAGGATTTAAATTGTTACCGATCATACAGGGCATTGTCTGTGGCGGACTGTTTGCGGCAGGTCTGTTGCTGTCGTGGATGCTTCGCTCCAATCTCCATGGCGAGATGGAGACAGAGAAGGAATTTGCCAGACAGCACAAAATCTCCTACTACCAGATCGACCAGGGCCACAAGATTTTATTCTTCTGATTAATAAAAGGGAAAATCCTGCATATTTGTGGGGGAACATCTTGAATATCAGCTATAATGCCGCAGTGGCTTTTTTGTTTGAAAGATACGCTTTTTTCTTATTCGATACATATGCCTGATCCGCTCATGCTCCTGTGCAAACTCGCTCTTCGAGCTCAGACATGCACCCGCATTCGCTGGCAATATGTATCTCATAACAGAAAAAAGCCGGATATCTTATCAAACAAGGAAGCCACTGCGGCATTATAGTTGATATCCGAAAAATTCCATGTCCCACAAATATGCAGGATTTTCTGCGTATACTGGTAGAATAAAGCGTTGGATAAAAACAATTCCAGTGTATGGGTGTGACTGCTAACGGAATTTGAAGGAGAGTCTGATATTTGTGATTCTCGATATATGTAAAAGTAAAATATAATAAGAAAGATTGATCATGTTATTAATACAGCATGATAGGTTCCTGGATGTTATATAAAACAGTTTGTGTGTATGCAGGCGGGACAGGCTAGGCATCAAAGATATTAAGTGTAGTTTCCGTAATGAGATACATATTGCCAGCGAATGCGGGTGCATGTCTGAGTCCGAAGGACGAGTTTGCACAGGAGCATGAGCGAATCAGGCAGTATGTATCTCATAGGAAACGAAGCGAATCTTTGAAGCCTAGCCTGTCCCGCCTGCATACATACAAACTGTTTTCCTCAGATGTATTGCAGAATGGCAGGCGGTATATTATAATGAAGCGAGAATGTAGATAACAGGAGGAACCCGAAATGGACATTGTATGTTTGGATTTGGAAGGTGTATTAGTACCGGAGATTTGGATCGCATTTGCAGAGGCAAGCGGTATCCCGGAGTTAAAGAGAACAACAAGAGATGAGCCGGATTACGACAAATTAATGAACTGGCGTCTTGGCATATTAAAAGAACATGGACTTGGCTTAAAAGAGATTCAGGAAACGATCGCAAAGATCGATCCGATTCCCGGTGCAAAGGAATTCTTAGATGAGCTTCGTTCTATGACACAGGTTATCATTATCAGTGATACATTTACACAGTTTGCAAGCCCGCTTATGAAGAAGCTCGGCTGGCCGACAATTTTCTGTAATTCATTAGAGGTAGCAGAAAGTGGAGAGATCACAGGCTTTAAGATGCGTTGTGAGAAATCCAAATACACAACCGTAAAAGCACTTCAGTCTATCGGTTATGATACGATCGCAAGTGGTGACAGCCACAACGATCTTGGAATGATCCGTGCAAGCAAGGCCGGATTCCTCTTTAAGAGCACCGATCAGATCAAAGCAGACAATCCTGATCTTCCGGCTTATGAGACATATGATGAGCTGCTTGCAGCCATCAAGAAAGTGCTGGCTTAAGATCAATCCTTTCATATAAAAATGTATGCAGTATGTGAGACAGGCATACTGAAGTCGTGAAAATTAAGTACATATAACAGAGAACCTGCATATACTGTAGCAAACAGAGTATGCAGGTTTTTTATGGCTATAAAAATAATGATCGATGCCGGACATGGTGGATTTGACAATGGGGCATCTTATAATGGAAGAACGGAGAAGAATGACAACCTGAATCTGGCTTTGGCACTCGGTGATGCGTTGTCAGAGCTTGGTTATGACGTGGAATTTACGAGAACGACAGATGTCTATGATTCGCCGACAAGAAAAGCACAGATCGGAAATGAGAGCGGTGCGGATTATTTTATCTCCCTGCACAGGAATGCTGCACCGTATCCGAACAAATATAACGGAGTGGAAACCTTGGTTTATAATACATCAGGGATTGCATATGAAATGGCAGAAAATGTGGATGCAGAGCTTGCAAAGATCGGATTTGAGAATCTGGGAGTTGAGGAACGGAAGAATCTGGCTGTTCTGCGCCGGACAACGATGCCGGCAATTCTGATCGAGACCGGATTTATTGACAGTGATAAGGATAATTATCTGTTTGATTACCGGTTTGAAGATATCGTGAATGCGATCGCACTCGGAATTGATGAAACACTTCGTGGATAGATGTGTGAAAAACGCACAAAAGAATTTACAGTTAACGAGAAAAATTGTATAATTATAAAGACTGTTTTAGAAAACGACAATCCGATTGGAGAAGGTTATCTGATTGGAAAATACGATAGAAAAGTGGGGTAGAAAACAATGAAAAATACGTTCAGTAATTCAGGCATGTTGAACTGGCTTGGCTTCTTTGCAAATAAGATGGATGTCAGCCCGGAGAAGATAAAGATGCTTAATATCTGCGGCAGACAGAAAAATGTCGTGCCAACGATTGATACACATAAGCGGGTTCTGATCTATACTGATGCCAGTCATGAAGATCTCTTCTATACATTATGGGAAGCGGGATTTGGCGAATATGATATCTGGATCGGCGAAGGAACAGAGCCGGGAAGTGAACTTACAAATGCAAAGCTCAAGAATGTTATTAATAAGAAGATATCCGAACCGACGGTTATATTTATCGTAAACGAGAAGACCAGAGAATCCGTACGGTACGGTATGAAGAATGATCTGTTTACAAAGGGATCGGTTCATTATGTATGCAATGAGATCCGCGCGGTTATCATGAGTATTCTCGGTGTAGATACTCATGACACGATTCTTGCTCTGATGGCAGAGAGTATCGTTATCGAAGCTGCGATCACAGCGAGCGAAGGTCAGATCATTGCAGTAGAGCCGGACAGCGGTTCCAGAAGATCTATGGAGGAAAATGTTGAGAAGTTTGGAGTTCATAACGTGCAGATCATTCCGGATATGAGCGAAGAATCCTTAAGTAAGATTCCGGTACCAAGACTTGCATTTATCGTTGCGAATCATTATCTGGAATCTGATATTGAGCGCCTGCTTGTGATCAATCCGCAGATGCAGTTTGTTATCTACACATTAGATCTTGGTATCCTTGCAGAGACCAAGCTGATTTTTGACAAATTCGGTATTCAGAATATGGAAGCGTTACAGATCAACGTATCCAAAACAAATAAAGAAAATGTATTTGTTGCTCAGCCGGCACCATGGATCATTACAGGTGGGGCTGAATAGAACATAGATATTCAGAAATAAAGCCCCATTCTCCGGTAAGAGTTTTCTTCTGTTTTATGGACAACGTAAAAAACAGAAGAAAGCCTGAAAAGGATGGGGCTATTTTACTTTACAGAGTAGAATTAGTTATGATTTTTTTATAAAAAGTTTAGAAATATATTTTTTATTAATAAATTAATAAAAGGTGAAAAATAAAAAATGGTGTGCTATAATACGTTGTTGTTTAAAGGACAACTGGAAGCACATGGAAGAATGCAGGAGGAAATTCAAATGAAAGCCATTTTTTTCGACATTGACGGTGTGTTAAATTCAAACAAATTCATCTGTAACAATCCGGGTGAAACCGTTGACAGAAAAAATGTAAAAAACCTTGCAGATGTTGTAAAGGCAACAGATGCGAAGCTGGTAGCGATCTTTAACTGGCGGAAAGAGGTTATGAAAGATCCGGTATGTGACGAGAGAGCACAGGAGCTGATCCTGAAGCTTAAGGAGGAAGGTCTCGTTATATCCGATGTAACTCCGCCGCAGGAACATATATCCGGCAAGTATGAGGATTATGGACGGTGCTTTGAGGTTAAGGACTATGTAGACCAACACGATGTGGACAGGCTGGTGATCTTAGATGACATGGATTCAGACTGGGACAGAGTTGGACTTGCTGATTACTGGATCAATACGGAGAATACAGTAAAAGGATTTTCCGAGAGTGATGCAAGAGAAGTAATAAATATCCTTAACAGTTAGTATGCCCTTTGAAAAAATTACATGAGAGGAAGTGAAGACCTACGGGTGACCTTGCAGAAAAGTTAACAGAGGAGCTGAATTGCGAGACTCTCTTTACCATTCCAATTTTTGGTGGAATCCCGATCTCGGAATCAATCGTGGTAACATGGATCATTATGGCGGTACTTGTTCTGTTGTCCGTTATACTTGTCCGGAATCTGAAAGTTGAAAATCCGGGAAAGAAACAGCTTGCTCTGGAGTCGATCATTACGACATTTAATAATCTGTTTAGTGACGTTTTGGGAGAAAAAGGTAAGGCATATATACCGTATCTGATCACTGTCATTTTGTATATCGGAATGGCAAATATCGCAGGTATATTTGGATTTAAACCACCAACCAAGGATCTGAACGTAACAGCAGCACTGGCGATCATGAGTATAGTCATGGTTCAGGTTGTCTGTATTAGAAGCAGGGGACCGAAAGGCTGGCTTAAGAGCTTTGCAGAGCCGGTAGCAATAGTAGCACCTATAAATGTAATGGAGCTTGTAATAAAACCATTGTCGTTATGTATGCGATTGTTCGGCAATGTTTTAGGTGCATTTGTTGTAATGAAATTAATTGAGGCGGTAGCGCCTGCCATTGTGCCTATTCCGTTAAGCCTTTATTTTGATATCTTTGATGGCTTACTTCAGGCATTTGTATTCACATTCTTAACTGCACTCTACATGCAGGAAGGATTGGGAGAAGACTAAGATTAACATAAGGAAAATGAAAAGGAGATAATAATTATGAACACAGTAATCGCAATTGGAGCTGCTATAGCAGTATTAACAGGTATTGGTGCAGGTATCGGACTTGGAATCGCAACATCAAAGGCAGTAGAAGCAGTAGCAAGACAGCCGGAAGCAGACAGTAAGATCACAAAGCTTCTGATCATCGGTGGAGCACTTGCAGAGGCAACAGCCGTTTACGGTCTGGTAATTGGTCTTTTGATCATTCTTCTTCTGAAATAATATTTATAAGAATATGATGATTGCGGCACTATATCATAATAGATATGAAGGAATCGTAATTGTCGGATAACGAAAACAGACAGAAAGGCAGGAGGTCATTAAATGATAAATTTAAGTGTCTCGTCCATAGCCATAACCATAATTAATATTATAGTTTTGTTTCTTCTGTTAAAGAAATTCCTGATCGGTCCGATCAATAAGATCATGGCAGAACGTGAAGAGATGATCAAATCCTCGATCGCGAATGCCAATCAGACGAAGGATGATGCCATGAAACTGAAGCAGCAATATGAAGATACTCTCGCAGGTGTTCAGGATGAATGTGATACCATGCGGGATAAATCCAGACAGGCTGCACAGAATGAATATAACAGGATTGTGGCAGATGCAGGCGAGAAATCAAACCGTATGATCAAGGATGCGGAAAAAACTATAGAAGTACAGCGTGAAAAGGCTTTGAGCGATATGGAATCTCAGGTTGCAGAGCTTGCAATGTCGGCAGCGGCTAAGATTCTGGGTGAAGACTCAAATGACGCGAAAAATCAGTCACTATATGATGAGTTTATAGAAAAAGCAGGTGAGGCCCATGACACAGAAAGCAATTAATTATGCTGAAGTTTTGTGCGAGCTGAATATTGATGCGGCTGAGCTTTCAGATATGGAAGCAGTTGTCAGGGAGAATCCTGAATTACAGGAGGCACTTACGTGTCCGGTTGTCAGCAGAGAAAAAAAGTCAGAAGTTATCGATAAGATATTCGACGGTTCAAAGACTACGGTAAAATTCTTAAAGGTACTTTGCAACAATTCTGATTTTGATCAGTTCTTTGAGATATGCAGGGAATACAGAGTTCTTATAAAGAAGAAGGCAGATGTCCTTCTTGCAACCCTTTATTATGTGACACCTCCAACGGAGACACAGAAGAAGGGAATTGAAGATTTTCTGAAAAAGGAATATAAGACCTCAGATGTGGAACTGACATTGGAGAAGAAAGACAGTCTGATCGGCGGCTTTATTATTAAGGTCGGAAATAAGGAATATGACTGGAGTCTGGCAGGCAGATGTAAGCGGCTTACACAAAGATTGGTTACGAGGTGATAAGATTTGAGTTCAATAAGTTCAGGAGATATTATCTCCATACTGAAAAGTGAGATAGAGAATTTTGACTTCGACACCCGGGACAAAGAAGTAGGAACTGTCATCTGGGTAGGAGATGGAATAGTAACGATATATGGTATTGATAATGCCATGTATGGTGAGATTGTAGTATTTGAAAATGGTATCAAGGGTATGGTACAGGATATCAGAAGAACCGAGATCGGATGTATCCTGTTCGGAAAAGATACCGGAATAAAAGAAGGTACAAAGGTTACCAGAACAGGTAAGAGAGCCGGCGTACCGGTAGGTGAAGAATTCCTTGGAAGAATCATCAATGCATTGGGTGCACCAATTGATGGTAAGGGAGCGATCAAAGAGGCAGATTATATGCCGGTTGAGCAGGAAGCACCAAGTATCGCAGACAGACAGTCGGTCAATGAACCACTTCAGACCGGTATTCTGTCGATCGATTCCATGTTCCCAATCGGTAAAGGACAGCGTGAGCTGATCATCGGTGATCGTCAGACCGGTAAGACTTCGATCGCACTTGATACGATCATCAACCAGCGTGGAAAGGATGTTGTCTGCATCTATGTAGCGATCGGTCAGAAAGCATCCACCGTTGCAAAGATTGTTTCCACACTTGAGAAGAATGATGCAATGGACTATACGATCATTGTAGCATCAACAGCCAGTGATCCTGCACCGCTTCAGTATATAGCACCATATGCAGGAACATCGATGGCAGAATATTTTATGCATAAGGGAAAAGACGTGCTCATCGTATACGATGATCTGTCAAAGCATGCAGTAGCATACAGAACACTGTCCTTGTTACTTGGACGTTCCCCTGGACGTGAGGCATATCCCGGTGATGTATTCTATCTGCATTCCAGACTGCTTGAGCGTTCCAGTAAGTTAAAGGATTCATTAGGCGGTGGTTCGATCACAGCCCTTCCTATTATAGAGACACAGGCAGGTGATGTATCTGCATACATCCCAACAAATGTTATCTCCATCACGGATGGTCAGATCTTCCTTGAGAGTGATCTGTTCTTCTCAGGTATGCGTCCTGCGGTAAATGTAGGATTGTCCGTATCCCGTGTCGGTGGTGCAGCGCAGACCAAGGCTATGAAGAAAGCAACCGGTACCGTCCGTATCGATCTTGCACAGTTCCGTGAGATGGAAGTATTCACCCAGTTCAGTTCCGATCTGGATGAGAATACAAAGGAGCAGCTTACTTATGGTAAGGGATTGATGGAGCTGTTAAAGCAGCCACTATGTCATCCGCTTAGTATGGCAGAGCAGGTTATTACACTGGTTGCAGCAACAAATAAGCTGTTCTTAAATGTAGATATCAAGAAAGTAAAGCAGACACAGATGGATATGCTTGCATATTTCAAGGATGCAGAACCGGATGTTATCAAAGAGATTGAAGAAGGAAAGGTTCTGACAGATGATCTGAAAGAGCATATTCTTGAAGCAGGAAAAGAGTTTATGAAGAGGGTGGAGTAATTGGCAAGTACCAAAGAAATCCAAAACAGAATAAAAAGCATTAAGGATACAATGAAGATCACAAATGCCATGTACATGATCTCTTCTTCCAAACTGAAAAAAGCGAAGAAGGATCTGGAGAATACGGAACCGTATTTCTATACTTTACAGGTTTCTCTGGCACGACTGTTACGACATCTTCCTGATATGGATCATCTTTATTTCGAAAATGAAGACGATGAAAAGAAGGAAAATCCGAAAAGAGGTTATATTGTAGTTACAGCCGATAAGGGCATGGCAGGTGCATATAACCATAATATCATTAAGATCGCAGAAGAAGAACTGGCAAATCATCCGGACAGCGAATTATACGTTGTCGGACAGGTGGGAAGACATTATTTTGCAAGGAAGAATGTGCCGGTTGATATCCATTTCCAGTATACAGCCCAGAACCCAAGTCTTCACAGAGCGAGGGTTATTGCGGATAAGATGCTGGAGAATTACGAAAGCGGTAAGATCGATGAAGTCTATATCATCTATACGAAGATGATAAACAGTGTAACGGCAGAGCCGGAGATGATCCAGCTTCTTCCGTTCAGAAAGATGGATTTCAAGATCTCACAGGCGGATGTCTATCATGAGGAGATCATCATTGAACCTTCTCCGAGAGCGGTCATGGATCGAATTGTTCCGAATTATATTACAGGTTTCATATATGGAGCACTGGTTGAATCCTTTTGTAGTGAACAGAATTCCCGAATGATGGCAATGGATTCTGCAACCAGAAGTGCGAAAGATATGTTAGCTGATCTCAGTATTAAATACAACAGAGCCAGACAGGCTGCGATCACGCAGGAGATCACCGAGGTAGTTGGTGGTGCGAAGGCTCTGCAGAATAAGAAATAGGAGGTCTGATGTTTTGAAAAACGGTAAAATAGTACAGGTCATGGGACCTGTTGTAGACGTAGAATTTCCGGATAATGATTTACCAAACATCAAGGATGCTCTGGAAGTTGATAATCATGGAAAGAAATGCATAATGGAAGCTGCACAGCACATCGGAAATAATACCGTCAGATGCATCATGCTGGCAGCAAGCGAGGGCTTATCCAGAGATATGGAGGTTGTTCCGACAGGATCAGGAATCAAGGTTCCGGTTGGTACAGATACCCTTGGCAGATTATTTAATGTAACCGGTGACACTCTGGACGGTGGACCGAATCTGGCAGATACAGAGCACTGGGTCATCCACAGAGATCCTCCGTCATTTGAGGATCAGAGCCCTGTTGTTGAGATTCTCGAAACAGGTATCAAGGTTATCGATCTTCTTGCCCCATATGCCAAAGGTGGTAAGATCGGTCTGTTCGGTGGTGCCGGTGTAGGTAAGACCGTTCTGATCCAGGAGCTGATCCAGAATGTAGCAACAGAGCATGGCGGATATTCTATCTTCACCGGTGTCGGTGAGCGTTCCAGAGAGGGTAATGACCTCTGGACAGAGATGAAAGAGTCAGGGGTATTGTCCAAGACAGCCTTAGTGTTTGGACAGATGAACGAGCCACCTGGAGCAAGAATGCGTGTTGCGGAAACAGGACTTACGATGGCAGAATATTTCCGTGACGTAAATCATCAGGATGTGTTATTATTTATAGATAATATCTTTCGTTTTGTACAGGCAGGATCAGAGGTTTCTTCCCTGCTTGGACGTATGCCATCCGCAGTTGGTTATCAGCCAACTCTGGCAAATGAGCTTGGTGAGTTGCAGGAGCGAATCGCTTCTACAAAGTCAGGATCCGTTACATCCGTACAGGCAGTTTATGTGCCTGCCGATGACTTAACAGACCCGGCTCCGGCAACGACATTTGCGCATCTGGATGCGACAACCGTTCTTTCCAGAAAGATCGTAGAACAGGGTATCTATCCTGCTGTTGATCCTCTGGAATCCAATTCCCGTATTCTGGAGGTGGACGTTGTCGGTGAAGAACATTATAATGTAGCCAGAGGCGTTCAGGAGATTCTTCAGAAATACAGAGAATTACAGGATATCATCGCAATTCTTGGTATGGAAGAATTATCAGAGGAAGATAAGATTACGGTTACAAGAGCACGTAAGGTGCAGAAGTTCTTATCACAGCCATTCCATGTAGCAGAGAACTTTACAGGTGTTCCGGGAAAATATGTACCTCTTAAAGAAACAGTAAAGGGCTTTAAGGCTATCTTAGACGGTGAGATGGATGAATATCCTGAGTGGGCATTCTTTAACGTAGGCGGAATCGAAGAAGTCAAAGAAAAAGCCGCAAAGGGACAGTAGGATAAAGGAGGCAGACAGACATGAATACATTTTACCTGAGAGTCATATCAAGTAATAAAGTATTTTTTGATGATAAGGTTACGAAGTTTGTATTGCCTTTGGAAGATGGTGAGATGGCAGTCCTTCCTCACCATGAGAATATGATCATTGCAACCAGTATCGGGGAGATCCGAATTGATACACCGGATGGAAAGAAGATCCTTGGTGTTGTCGGGGAAGGATTTGCCCAGATCGTAAATAACCGTGTAACGATGCTGGTGGATTCTGCAGAGCATCCGGAGGATATCGACAGAGTCCGTGCTGAACAGGCACTTGAACGTGCGAAAGAGCGTTTGAGACAGAAGGAAAGTCTGAAAGAGTACAAACAGACAGAAGCATCTCTTTCCAGAGCGTTAATGCGATTAAAGGTAACGGGTAGAGATTTATAAATGGCCGGATCCGGTGCGAATCGCACCGGATCAAAAAAACAGTTGTTGGATATTGCAGTACTTTTGGACAGAGAGTTGTAAATTCAGGGGATTTAGGTAGATGGTTAGATTTTTTATAGTGATCATTTCCTGTTTTTTTCTGATTTTGTATTATGTTCCGAAGATGTCATATTATGCCAGACATGGTGAGAAATATGATGAGGAGACATGCTACAGAATGGCACAGGTTATGATCGAGCATGTAAAGAAAAGAGGGCGTATCGAGACGGTTGCATCCGGCATGGAGAATCTGCCGACGGAAGGCGGATATATCATGTTTGCAAATCATCAGGGCAAGTACGATGCACTTGGTGTTATAAGCGTACATGAAAAGCCATGCACATATGTAATGGATGCGAAGCGATCGCATTTGTTTATCGTCACGCAGTTGTGTGAGCTGTTAAAGGCAAAGCGTCTGGATAAAACCGATCTCAGGCAACAGGTTCAGGTAATTAATGACGTTGCGACAGAGGTCAAAGCGGGAAGACGATATATTCTTTTCCCGGAAGGCGGATATGACCATAACCATAATTCTCTGAGAGGTTTCCTGCCGGGAAGCTTCAAGATCGCACAGAAGGCAAAATGCCCGATCGTGCCGGTTGTATTATATGATTCATTTAAACCATTCGAAGGAAAATCTTTCCGAAAGGTTATTACACAGCTTCATTTTCTGCCACCGATCCCATATGAGACATTTGCAGATATGAAGACCTATGAGATAAGAGATATGGTAGTTTCACTGATCCAGAACCAGCTCGACAAGATGGAGAGCCTGAATGACTGGTAGGAGATTGCCGAAGAAAAGAGAGATAGCAGTTATGTTATCTCTTTTTTTTCGTGGAAATCCAGACAGAGCAGAAATGTTGTATCTGAATTTTGGGGTTGGAGCATATACAAGTGTGGCATTTCCTTAGCAAAAATTTTAGAAATATATTGTCTGTTGAGATTTTAGATGGTAGAATAAATTTTGTCGATAATGAATATATTGTGTTATCGATGGGCTATCTGGCAGATGAGGCTGTCAGATGAAATTTAGTCTGAATTATAAAGGAGAGTAACATGGACGAGAATATGAATGGAAATCAGCAAAATGGCATGAATGCCGGACAGCCGGATGGAGCAGCTCAGAATATGAATCCAAATCAGCAGGCATACGGCGGACAGCAGTATTATGATCCGAATCAGCAGGCATATGGCGGACAGCAGTATTATGATCCGAACCAGCAGGCATACGGCGGACAGCAGTATTATGATCCGAACCAGCAGGCATACGGCGGACAGCAGTATTATGATCCGAACCAGCAGGCATACGGCGGACAGCAGTATTATGATCCGAACCAGCAGGCATACGGCGGACAGCAGTATTATAATCCGAACCAGCAGGCATACGGCGGACAGCAGTATTATGATCCAAACCAGCAGGCATATGGTGGACAGTATGGACAGCAGCCACAGGGTAATAAGCCGGCAGGCAGCGGATTTGATAAAGTAAAGAATGCGATTGTGAATAATAAGAAGATCGTTATTATTGCGGCGGCAGCAGTTGTTGCATTGATTCTGATCTTTAACATTATCGGTGGAATTGCCAGCCACGGCAAACAGAGTCCAAAGGCAGTTATTAAGGCTTATGTAAATGCAGTAGAAAAGCAGAGCGGTAAGAAGATGTATAAGCTGATCGATAAGAAGATCATTAAATATATTAAGGATGAAAATGATATCGACAAAGAAGATATGATCGAACAGTTAGACGACGTTATGGAATATTCAGGCGAGGCTCTGGAGAATCAGGTTGGTAAAGTAAAGAGTATCAAGGTTAAGTTCAAGAAGATTAAGAAGTTAAAGGGCAGCAAGCTGGAAGATAAGAAGGAAGACTATGAAGATGATTACGATATCAAGGTCAGCCAGGTTGCACGTGTAGAAGCTACCATTAAGGTAAAAGGCAAAGATGATGATGTCGAAGAAGATATCACAATGTATGTATATAAGCGAGCAGGAAAGTGGTATCTGGATTTTAGTTCCTTATACTAAGATAAACGCTTATAAAAGTATCAATTCGTAAATACATATAAGATGACACCGGTTGGAGAGAGTCTGACCGGTGTTATTTTGTTTGCATATTACTTAATGAAAACAAGTCATATATGAAAATAATGGAGAAAAATACGATTTTTGCAGAAAAAACAGAATAAAATAAAGAAAATTCAATAAAATAGTTGATATTTAAAACGAAATAGACAAGAATTTTCAATTATAGGCTTGCCTTTTTTGAAAAATGTTTTAAAATAGCTAATAGGAATTTTACAGGACATAACTGATTTAACCGGAATAGAATAAGTGAAAGGCACAGGTATGTAGAATGAAGAAATACAAAGATATGAGTAAAGATGAATTATTGACTTTAAAAGCCGCTCTTTTGGAGGAGTATAAGGAAGAACAGGCAAAAGGTCTGAGTCTGAACATGGCAAGAGGTAAGCCTGGATTCTCACAGCTTGCATTGTCTATGGGAATGTTAGATGAGATCAATAGTTCTTCGGATATGAGAACTTTGTTAGGAAACGATACTAGAAACTATGGTGATCTGGATGGTATCGGTGAGTGCCGTCAGCTTATGGCAGATATGATGGAAGTTAAGAAAGAGAATATCATCGTATATGGTAACTCCAGCTTAAATGTAATGTATGATACAGTATCACGTTCCATGACACATGGTGTAAATGGTTCTACTCCATGGTGTAAGCTGGACAAGGTGAAGTTCCTTTGTCCTGTACCGGGATATGACAGACATTTCAAGATCACAGAATTCTTCGGAATTGAAATGATCAATATTCCTTTATTAGAGGATGGTCCGGACATGGATCTTGTAGAGAAATATGTAAATAACGATCCTGCAGTAAAAGGAATCTGGTGTGTACCAAAGTATTCAAATCCAACAGGAATCGTTTATTCAGATGAAGTAGTAAGACGTTTTGCAGCATTAAAGCCTGCAGCAGAAGACTTCAGAATCTACTGGGATAACGCATACTGCATCCATCATTTATATAAGGACAAGCAGGCAGAGATTTTAAATATCATAGATGAATGTGAGAAAGCCGGAAATCCGGATATGGTATACATGTTTGGCTCTACTTCCAAGATTACATTCCCTGGCTCCGGTGTAGCAGCACTTGCAACATCTCCGAGAAATGTTGAATTTATCAAGAAGCAGCTTACCGTTCAGACAATCGGACATGATAAGATTAACCAGCTTCGTCATACAAGATTCTTTAAGAATATCGATGGCATGAAGGCTCATATGGAGAAGCATGCAGATATCTTAAGACCAAAGTTTGAAGCAGTTCTGAATGAATTCGATAAGGAGCTTGCAGGACTTGAGATCGGTTCATGGGTTAGACCGGTTGGTGGATATTTCATTTCATTTGATGCATTAGAGGGCTGTGCAAAGAAGATCGTAGCAATGTGTAAGGATGCAGGAGTTGTTCTGACAGGCGCAGGTGCAACATATCCATACGATAAAGATCCAAAAGACAGCAATATCCGTATCGCACCATCTTTCCCATCTGTTGAGGAGATGGAAGCAGCTTCAAAGATCTTTGTTCTTTGTGTAAAGCTGGTCAGCATCGACAAATATCTGGGTGAAGAATAAGTAATAAATAATCGAATAGAGGACATATAAAAGCAACATCAATATGTTAAAAATAAGATTATCAGAAGGTAGTCTTATGGCTGGCATGTTGATGTTGTTTTTTGTCGAATAAAAAGGCCAGACGATTGATTTATGGGTGAAAATTTTATATTATATTGTTTACAGACATAATGCATTATACGAAACAGAGGGGGATATATGATGAAGATTGCCATATGTGATGATGAAAAAGAATTCCGTGATCTGATACGGGTATATATAGAAGACTATCTGAATACAAAGGATATTCTATATGCAATCGATACATTCATTTCCGGGGAGAAGTTTCTGAGTGAGACATCCCCTTCTGAGTATTCTATTATATTCCTTGATATAAATATGGAAGGTATGGATGGTGTTACAACAGCAAAGAAAATCCGAGAGGGGGGAATTAACAGTTATATTGTATTTGTGACGGCATATATAGATTATTCTCTGGAGGGATATAAGGTTGGAGCTGTTCGTTACCTTTTAAAAAACGGATATAATCTGCAGGCGGCAATGGAAGAGTGTCTGGATGCCATTCTGGAGAATAAAAGAGAGAACAATGCCAGAAAAAAGTTTCCATTTAAGGAAGGACAGACAGGGGTTCTTTTTGCTCAAATTCTCTATATTGAAAGTAAACTACATAAACTGGAATTTCATATTCTGGAAAATGAAAAAATACGGATTTATACTATGTACGGAACAATGAACAATCTGGAAGAAGAACTGGAGTTATATCATTTTGTCCGGGTTCATCAAAGCTATCTTGTAAATTTACAATATATCAGACAGGTGTCAAGATACAAAGTTACACTTTATGATGATGAGACAATTTCAATACCAAAAGCCCGATATAAAGAGGTTCAGGCAGTATTTGTAGCATATAAAGGAGAAATATAATATGTTTGAATGGATAAGTAGTCTGGCTCTTGTTATATTTGAAGTGATCTGCTGCGTGATGTTTTTTGAAAGCTTTTGTAAAGAGCAGGAGAATTGGAAAAAATGGCATAAATATGTACTGATAGGAATACAGACAGCAGAGTTTTTTGCATGTGGAATGTTTTTATCACAGTGGATCATTATAAAACAGATTGTAGGTGTGCTTATGATAGTCATAAACATGTGTGTCTATTTTGGAATCAGCATACCAAAGTCCGGTATATTATCTGTGTTGTATACAAGTCTGGTCTGGGGAGCAGATTATCTGGTATACGCCGGAAATAGCATTATGTTTTCACGGGCCGGAGAGGTACAGTCTGGATATGCACTTAAAGGAAATTTATTGGTTATATGCGCAAAACTTATATTGTTTGTATTTATTATACTGATTCGCAGACGGTTTCAGAATAAATCATCTGATATATTAAATGATGCAGAATGGGTCAAATTTTTTGCGTTCCCAATATTTACAATTTTAACTGTATCTGGAATGATTGCAGTATCTTCCGGAGTTAAGAATCAGATGCAGGAAAGGGTGATGTATCTGATTGCATTCGGAATGGTTGTTATGAATATATTTGTGTACTATCTGATCAGCGATATTATGGAGCATGAAGCAAAGCTGCATGAAAAAGAAATACTTGAAATGCAGGAAAAAAATCAAGTTGAGTTGTATCATTCTATGTTGGAGCATTATGAACAACAAAAACGAAGGTCACACGAGTTCAAAAATCATATCTTGTGCATGGAGACGCTTGCGAGGGAGAAACAATACGATGAACTGGTAAAGTATTTGAATCAGATCAGCGAACAGATTGTAGATGGTGACAGACAGATCGATACAAATCATATCATTGTAAATGCGATATTGAATGCAAAATATAATGAGGCAGTAAAGAAGAATATTCTTTTTATTTTGCGGGTAAATGACCTGTCAAAGCTTCAGATTCAAAATGATGATCTGGTTGTTTTGCTGGCAAATTTGCTGAATAATGCAATTGAGGCGTGTGAAAGCTGTAAAGAGAAACGACAGATTAAATTCCGTTTCACCAGAGAAAAGGATGGCACTACTATTCTATCTGTAAGAAATACATATAGCAGACCTCTTGTATTTCAACAGGATGAATTGAAAACCAGTAAAAAGGATCAGCCGGAGGAACATGGTGTAGGTGTGAAGAATATAATTAAGGTTGTTGAGAAGTACAACGGTTCCTATGTTATTCAACATGATACTGGTGAATTTTATATATCGATCATACTGTAATGAATGAACATAATCCGATATGGTTATCGCATATAGAGTGGTAACTATATCGGATTTTTCCGTTTTCTGCAATATTTGGTCGTTTTCTGCAATAAGGGTTGTGGGCAGTATGGGAAAATTATATATTGAGGGTGGAGGAGGCGCAGAGTGTGGTTGTAAGGTTTGCAGAGCATCTGGTAGATCAGTTTGAAAAAGAGGAATTAATGGATCATACGATGAGAGAACATTACATTTATGCAGTGGTCTCAATAATTGAACGTTTTTTGACGGTGGGATCAATAATATGTCTGGGATTTATTCATAAAAATGTGGATTTAACAGTTCTCTTTATGATCTTCTTTTTTTCCTTACGAAAAAGAACTGGAGGATATCATGCAAAGCATTATTGGCAATGTTATATTATGACAATAATTGTGTACATGACAGTTATGTATTTGTGTCATCATGTGCAGGAAGTGGCCTGTTTGATATGGATTCTGCTCGGAATATCAGTTGTGGTTATCAGCGTTATAGGCACAGTAAATCATCCAAATCTTGATCTGGATGCAGAAGAAATGCAGATATCGCAGAAATCAGCCCGATATGTATTGCTGATAGAATGTGGAATTTTATGTATAGCATGGTATCTTCGTATAGATAATTCTTATGTATATTGTATGATGCTTGCAGTCATACTGTGCGGCTTTCTCATGATACTGGCAAAATTATTGGAACAGGAGGTGAAGAGGGATGAAGCATGAAGTAAAGAAAAACATTCTGAAAGGTGCAGAAAAAATCGTAAATGCTGAGGTAAAAAAGAATAATGATACTACAGCCTGGTGTTTTGGATTTTTCCACCAGCCGAAAAGACCTAAGAAGATGTAGTAGATCAGAAATTGTATTATTGGGAGGTGTTTTTATGAAAAAGAGTAGTTTAAAACGAAGAAGAAATATTTCAATTTTAGTGCTGGCATTAGTATTTACTTGTTTATTTAGTAGTATATCTTATGCAAGTGGAGCTGGTTCTGCAGCTAAATCAGGAACTTATTGTCAGGTTGCAGGAGCTTTTTCCCAGAGCAGTTCAAATAGTTCAAAGATATCTGGGCTAGCAAGTGTCAAAAATTTATATGCAGGTAAGGTATATACAACTTTAAGTGTAAGAATGTATGATACAAAAGGAAAACTACAGGATAGCAAATACTATAGCCGTGTATTATCAAGTAAAGGACAGTTACAAACCGATCTTATTCAGACAAATCGTTCTTATAAGGTTAAAGCGACAGGATCTGTATATAGAGGCCCTAGTGTATCATCTGGGCAGTTGGAATCAGTGACTATAACTATTAATTAAAATTGTACAGAATTAAAAAATGGGCAGGTGGTTTAATGTATTTTAAGTATACACTGAAAAATATAAAATCCTTTTTTATAAACAATTTTATAATTTTTATATTGCTTGTAATCAGTACAATTACATCAGCTATTGTCATTTTTTTCTCGTATGGCGTATATCAGAATTATAATACTATATTAAGTTATAAGGAAGATGACTTGTCTGATGATTATATAGGGATTAACTATGTAAATACCGGTTCTGAATATGTTACAAAAAGGGACTTATTAAACTGCCTGTCTGAAATTGATGATATAAGTAATGAATTGCGGGAACAGATTATACAATATGATGTAGAAGGAATAATTGATAATAATTCCTATGAATTTAAGTTTTTATACTGTGATGGAAAATTTAAAGTAGCAGAGGAATTTAAGGAAAATCTTAAAAAATATGATAATTTGACAGAAGGAACTTACTGGTCTGATTATGAGGAAGCAAATGGCATATGCGTTGCTCTTATTTCTGATCCGGCTGTATTTGGAGAGATTTCAGCATTGGATTCGATTAAGTATGTCAACCAGCTTAAAATTGGTGGAAAAATATATGACATAATTGGTAAACAGGCTTGGAATGAAAAAGGGGCTATGTTTCCTTTCTCAACGGTAGCAGATGAACAGCTTCTGACAAGTACATTAATTTCTTTTAATTCTGCGGTTTCAGTAAAGACCTATAATCAAATAAGAGATGTTTTCAATAATTATATGGGGGATAAAGCAGTTTTTGAAGAAATTAGAACTATTGATAAAGATACATATTATACTTATAAAACAGTTATTTTGATATCGGTATTTATCGCATTAATAGCCGCAATAAACTTTATGATTTTATATAGATATATTATGTCAACAAGAAAAAGGACAACTGCAATTTTTAGAATTTTGGGATTGACCCCTGCTAAATTGAATTTTATGAATATGAGCGAGTGTATAATTCTAATTGTTCCGTTTTTTATTTTAGGTATGGTGTTGTACCAGACAGTATTTTTGCCACGTTTACATACCTATTTTGTATATATGCAGGATGCATATACCCCGTTTGTTTATTTCCTTTTGTTTGTAATATTTATTAGTGTTTCGCTTATTGTTATTGGTATCATGCTATTGGTAATGAGCAGAAAAAGAATTCTTGAATTAATAAAGGACAGGGGGTAGGGGCAAATGTTAAAAATCGGTTTTTATGAACTAAAAAATAATATATGGATTAATATATTGATATGTATACAATTGGTTATCGTTTTTGTTCTTGCCATAGCAACTTCTTCAATTATTGTTTACCATTACAAATATTATAATAATTTCAGGGATTATTTTGAATCAGATGGATATTTGTATAATCTGGATTCTTTTTATCTGAATGATAATAATCTTATAGCCACAGATTCGAAAGATATAGAGAAATTGTTATCCAATGCTGATGTAGTTGCAAGTTATGAACCCGTGGTTAATTATTATGATAATAACGGGGACAGACTTGAATTTGTATCTATGGCGTATGATAGGGAAATAATTGACCGTCATACGCCTGAGTTATCGGAAGGAATATGGTTGAATTCAATTTCTGAAGATGCTGACTACATTGAGGCTGTTATTTCGCAAAATAACTATAATATAAAGGTTGGAGATACAATCTTTATGAATAATATTTTTTATGAATATCCTGAAAAACTAATAAAAATAAAGATTGTTGGTGTTTTAGAGGATAATGCAAGAATTGTAGGATATACAAAAAATACATATAGAAATAGTCGGGATTATAGTGATATATATTGTGATTATAGTTTGGATAATGAAGAAATTCCAATGTTGATAATGAGTGAAGAAAGTATAAAATGTTACCATGAGCAATATGAGGTAGAAGCGTTTGTAAAAGGTTGGGTCTTTGTAACATTTTCAGATAATATAACAGAAACTCAAATAATACAAAATGAAAAAATATTAGGAAATTATGCACAAATTATAACTAAAGAAGATTTAGAGGAGATTGCTATAAAAAGTCAGGTCAGACTTCGAGAAAAACTGATTGCTATATTTCCTATTTTTATTGGAGTTTTTGTTCTTACAATTATTAGTTCCTTGTGTTCAGGCGCTGTTTCAGTTAAAAAACAAATGAAAAATTATGCAATATACAGTATATGTGGAATGCCTTGGCAGCGATCTGCCAGTATATCCGTTATTGCTACCAGTATTTTGGCAATAATTTCATTTATTATAAGTATAGTGTGTATTTTTATAATAACAACTATTAATAAAGTGACAACAATAAATTTGGGAATCGTACAATTGGCGGTATGTGTAGGTGTTGCTTTAATTTATTGTATTATATCAGCTTTGTTGCCATCACTTATCATTAATGGAACAAGTATAAAGGAAATATTAAGGAATAATGAATAATTCATTTGAAAGGATGTAAGAAAGTGATTAAATTAATTGGTATTGAGAAAAGCTTTAACCCGGGTAAGTCAAATGAACTTCATGTTTTAAAGGGAATATCAACAGAAGTAAAGGATGGAGAACTTGTTGCTATTGTGGGAAAGTCAGGGGCAGGTAAATCTACGCTGTTACACATAATAGCCTGTATAGATAGCTATGACAGTGGTGAATATTATATTGATGATCTTCTTATTAAAAATATGAGTGAAAAAAAATTAGCGAATATAAGAAATGAGAAAATCGGAATTGTAATGCAGGATTTTTCATTGGTTGAGGATTTCACAGTTTTGGAAAATATAATGATTCCGCTTGACTTTGCAAAAAATAAGCGTCCAAACGCAAAAGAGTTAGCAAAAGAAGTATTAAAGCAAGTAAATATGGAAAACTTTGCAAAAGAAAAAGTTAGAAATCTATCAGGCGGGGAAAAACAGCGAATTGCAATTGCGCGTGCTATTATTAATAATCCTAGCTTAATTCTGGCAGATGAACCTACTGGTTCGTTGGATTCAGCCAATACTGAAGCGATAATGGATCTTTTCTTTTCTCTAAATAAACAAGGTAAAACAATTATTATTGTTACGCATGATAAAGAATTAGCGGAAAAATGTCATAGAATAATTGAAATTTCAGATGGTCGAATTATATAGGATTTTAAGTTAAAAATTTATCTTGTAGAGATAATCTGGAAGAAAGGTAAAAAGATGGTGTGGAATATACCAGCTTCAAAAGTTAGATTTGAAAATCTAATATTGAAGTTTGATATATTCTGCATCATTTTTTTGATATATACTATATGGCTTATAGTATGAACTGATTTCTAGGATGTCTGGTTGCCAGAATATTACGTTGTTTAGCGATAGCTACATGAGTATATATTTCAGTTATGGTAATCGAACTGTGACCAAGCATTTCCTGTATATATCGAATATCCACATCTGCATCCAAAAGGCTAGTTGCAAATGTATGCCGAAACATATGTGGTGTAATATGCATATCAATAGATGCAAGCTCTGTATATTTATTTATCATGCGCCGCACAGCCTGATCGGATAAGGGGGTTGCCGCCTGATTAACAAAGAAAGAATCGCAGGCGAGTATTTCTTTTTGAAAAGTTATCTTATATTTTTTCAAAATACAAAGCACAGATTCATTCCCAATCTGGATGCGGCGTTCCTTTGATCCCTTTCCATAGATTAGAATTGTTCCGTCTTGCAGATCAATGGAATCATTGTGAAGAGAGCAAAGCTCGGAGATTCGAATACCCGTTGCAAAGAGTAGTTCCAGTACGGCAGTATCTCTTAATGCATTTTTTCGTTGATATTCTGTTGGAGCCAGTGTTTGCTGTCTGTGTGCTACAGACAGAAGCGTTTCGACAGTAGCTAATGGGATTGTTTTTGGTAAAATAATAGGTTCGCGAAAACGCAATTGAAGCTTATCGAATGGATTTTGAGGCAGAAAATCCTTATATAACAGGTAATGAAAAAAGGCTTTTAATGAAGCAATTTTCCGTTTTACCGTTCTTGGTTTATATTGTTCGTGAAGACCTGCGACATATTCCTCTAAAAGATCGGGAGTGATATCTGTAATGTCGGAAGGAATTTGTGCATGTGCAAATTGTGCCAGATCAATCCGGTATGCTTTTAATGTTTTCTCATCCAATCGCTTCTGGTTCTTACAGTAGGTGAGATAGTTTTGAATGTGTGTAGATAAAAGAGTCGTAGTCATTTGTATCTGTTCTCCTTAAAATTATTTATTAGATGCACTTCAAGATAGATCCGATATAAGTCCGGTATGGATCTTACCAAGGTTATTTTGCTGTGCATAGAATCTCCGTAGCAGGGTTCTGCCTTGCTTAGTATATATTCTAGAATTTATAAAATGGAAGAATACAATCGAAAAATAAGAGAAATTTGGTCATTTTCTGTAATATATGGTCGTTTTATGCAAAATGGTTGATTTTGCATGGGATTGGGGATAGATTGGAGGGGAAGGAAAATAAGAAAATAAGTGATGGATAATCTTATATTATCCATTGTTTTAGTAAGTAAGTAGTTCTATTAGAGACCGATAGATTATATGACTTTTGCAATATAAGATAATAACTAATACATATGGAGTACTATTATGAATAAAGATAATGAAATACTATTACAAAATGCAATAAATGATACAACTATTTCACAAGAAGATGTTATAAAGGCACAGATTGAATTAAAAAAACATGTAAAAAATAAAGATTTTTACAGAATAGATCAATATAAAATAAATTTCGGAACTCAGATTTCTAAAAATTATTCTAATTTGAATCAGCGTCGTTCCTTTTATTCTGATTGTTATTTTACAAAATCAAATTTTACAAATACGGGGTTTACTGGTTCTATTTTTTCTAATTGTAATTTTACAAATAATTTATTAAAGCGTACAGTTTTTGATTCATGTAATTTTAGACAATGTAATTTTGAATATTCAATCAGTGGTAATAATACATTAGAAGGCACAGATTTTAACAATGCTGTATTTGTAGAATGTACATTTGAAGGAATTACTTTTGATGCTGGAATGGCTTCTAATGCTATATTTCAAAGCGTAAGTTTTAAAGAATGTGTATTTTTAGGTATGCTTTGGGAAGCTGCAACTTTTGAGGATGTGTATTTTGATAATTGTCAAATGAAAGGACTTAATTTTGAACAGTGTGTTTTTGATAATATCCATATGAATAATACTCGTCTATTATTTCCGACTATTCCATATATAATTAACGGGATAAAATATTTAATGCAGACTGATGATAATGTTCAAATTTCTTCTGCAAATAGTTCAAGTGGTTTAATAAAGAAAGAAGAATATTTAAAACTTCTCCCTATATTAGAAAAATTTTATTATGGTACAAAAAATTATTTCCCATTGGCAAATATTTATGTCGCTCAAAATAAGTATCAAGATGCATACAATGCAATAATAAACGGGGTGCGTGTCGCTATGCAATTAAGGTCGTTTCGAAGTTTACGAAGTTTTTGTATATTGCTGAAAACCATTCCTGTTTTAGAGCCAAAACATTTTAATTTTGTATATGAATGTATACAAAATGAAATTGGATGTCAATTTTTTTCATCGACAGATTATTATATTTTATCAAGATACCTCGGTGAAGTTCGCCAACTACTAGTAAATGGAAAAGATGGTACTGTGGTAGGAATTACTATTAAAACAAATATAGAATCCAATGAATGTGATAAGTTAGGGATATTAATCTCAGTCATAAACTCTATAATTGATTATTCGTCAACAAATGCAAATAATTATATTGAGTTAAGGCATTATTCTCCATATGAAATTTTTTGTCAAATAACAGCTAATCCTGAATGTATTTTTTATATAATAGGCATTATATATTCTGGATTATTAGGTGTAGATACATTATATAAAAAATATAAAGAAAATATCAAAAATGAAATAGATGAAAAAAAATCTCTTGCTCAAATAGAATTAATAAAGGCTCAAACGGAACAAATAAAAATAGATAATTTATTAAAGAAAGAGCAAATAGAAAAACAAAGTAGCGAGAAAATTAAACATTCTCAACAGATTATTCAGGCTAATCAGATTACAATTAATAGCATAAGTCATAATATTACAGCAGGATCAATATTAAATTGTGATCCTATATTTCAAAGTTATTCTGCGTCTAACAATCAGTAAGGAATAGATGTAACATATAAATGATAACCAGCCTTTTGGGAGCTTAAGGCTGGTTATCATTTATATTTATATATCAATAGGATTAAAAGTATTGTTTTGATTATAAATATTTGGTGGCCCTAATTTGATATTATATTTTTTTGTTATCTCTATTGCAGTATTTATATACTGTTTACATTCTTCAAAATTTGGTGGAACATAGTTTGCTAATTTTGTATTTTGCATAGGCCGAAACGGAGATATCATGGGAGATACTCCAATTTTGCATAAGTCCTCTATACCTTTTTTAAATGATTCAAGCGGCTCTAAACCTACAATTAGCATACTACGTACTTGTCCATCATTTCCAAAGACTTCTACAGCTTTTTGTAAAGCTTTTAGATATTCATTCCGTGAAATCATTCCTTTACCGGGCATTATTTCCTTTGAAATGGTTTCGTCATAAATTTCGAGATTAAAAGCAATTTCGTTTGCACCCAATTTCTTATATTCTTGAATATCATTTAAATCTTGTGGTGGAAGACTCATGATATAAATTGGTTTATCTGTATGTATTCTAATTATTTTAAGAATATCCTTTATGAGTGTTGGCTCATATATTCTATCGTTTGAAGCGCCACCTATCATAATTTCCTTAAATTCAAAATTTTCTAGATAAAACAAAAAGGATTCCGTTATATCGTCTAAATCAAAATTATAGTATTCTTCATTTTTTGCATGACAAAAATGACAGCCTTTTCCATTTTGTTTAAACAAACATATTGAATTATGACGAATGCGAATACGCATATTATTGCGCTGCACCATTTTTGAATATAATAAACCGGAATGTGTTTTAACATTTGGGATAGAATCTTTTTTATCTACATATACAATACTTATATTTTTTTCAAGATAAAATAAATAAAAGTTTTTTTCTATATATTTTAAAGTAAATGGCGAGAAATCTATAAAAGGGATTTTAAGTGGACAATTTACTATTAAGTCATTAGAAAATCTAATATCAACAGCATCAAATGTTCCTTCTTGAATTCCACCACATTCCGTTAATGCAATCATAGCAGATATATCAATTTTAATTCCTTGTAATAATAAGGCTGTCTTTAGATTATTCCAATCCATATTAGATTTTATTGAACACCGTATTATTTCATTCGAAAGTAAATTTTGATAAATATTAATTTGATGATTTGGATTCAAACTTATTATATTTCTTTTAGAAATAAAACGAAACATATATCCTCTAACTTGAATATTATTTTGTATATTTAAACCATCCATAAAATATTTATCGATATCTTTACAATTACATAATTTATTGAAATATTCTACAGCTATATTTTTACTATATTTTATCTTGTAATAGCTATAATTAATATTCAAATTTTCTAATTTTTTCTTTTCTATTTTAATTGGTTCATTAGAAAATGCCATTTCATTTAATTCATATAATGATGGAAGGTTGTTTTCAAATAATGTACGATTAATCAAAAAAGAGGAACCTTGAAATCTGGGATTTATTTCAATAAAATATAATTTATTGTTTTGAACAATAAAGTCTAAACCACAGATTCCCCTATAATTCATTTTTCCTAGTTTATTACCTATTTTTTTTGCACAATTATATAAATTATTAATAATTAATTTTGGAATTTTTTGTGCTTCGATATAGTCAGATCCTCTAAAAATCAACGGAGATTGATTTGGGTCAATTATCTGGATTGATGGTGAGAATATTATTTGATTAAATTTACCAACTAATATATGTATATTTATTGAATAACTATTTTTCAATAATGGTGAAACTAAATAAATATTGCACGGATTGAGTATGTTAGCTTTCATATTTTGATCTTTTTTAATTATGAAACTACCTAATCCGCCAGATGAATAATTATCTTGAATTACAAATTCATTTTCTTGTGGAAATAATTTTTTAAAATTAGAAAAGGTACATTCACTTCCAGTAACAGTACAAAATGATGGTACATCAATAAGATTTTGGGCCCATACACGAACTAATGTTTTGTTTGATAGCCAATCAAGCAATTCTCTTGAATTAATATTTAAAATATGCTCTTTGCATTCCGGAAATTTGTTTATGACTTCATATGCATAACTCTGGTTATAAAAAATAAAATTATATTTGTCTAATCTGTATTTTATATTTTTTATAATAAAATTTATAAACACATTTTTGTCATAAACACGTGAATGTTTTGAGCAACAATATATATTGCCATTTGTTCCATCTCCATAGAAGGTAATGGAACCATTAAAATAATGACCTGTATATGCCATATCTGACTGATACTTTCCAATGAACATTAAAAACATTTATTAATCCCTCCGCAATTATTTTGATTATTATTTGGGGCTAAAGAATACCTGTGTAATTTATAAAACTTATAGATGATATAATTTAAGTATTATTCATCCTTTAGATTGATAATATAAGATTATCCATCATCCTATTTATTCATCACCCCACCTCCAAAATTCCCCTTGCCAAAATCCAGATTTGCGTTATCATAGTAAAAACAAAAGATAGCAAATTCGTTTTGAAAGGAAGTTGAAGATATATGACAAAGACAGGATTGGTTTTAGAAGGCGGTGGCATGCGTGGCATCTATACTGCCGGGGTACTGGATGTATTTTTAGATCATAATATTACAGTGGATGGCGTGATCGGTGTATCGGCGGGAGCTATTCATGGAGCATCCTTTTTGTCCAAGCAGCGCGGAAGAAATATTGCATACAGCCTAGAATACCGAAACAATAAGGAATATATGAGCTTGAAGTCATTGCTGAAAACGGGAAATTTATTTGGAGTTGATTTTTGTTATGATCGACTGCCGAATGAATTATACAAATTCGACTATGATGCATTTGAGGAGAATCCAACGAGATTTTATGTATGCTGTACAAATGTAGAAACCGGACAGCCGGAGTATCTGGAATGTACGGATCTTCGAAAGGATATGGACAAGCTTCGTGCATCAGCATCACTTCCAATCGTGTCACAGATTGTAGAAGTAGATGGCAAGAAGTTATTGGATGGCGGAACTGCAGACAGCATTCCGATCTTCCAGTTCAGGAGAATGGGATATCGAAAAGATATCGTAGTTTTGACCAGACCGGAAGGTTACGTCAAGGAAGAAGACAGCATGTTGAAGCTGGAAGCAATCCGGTATAAGGAATATCCGGAGTATGTGAAACGAATAGCCATGAGGCATTTGTATTATAATAAGACATTGGAGAAGCTGGCTGAACTGGAACAGAAGGGCGAGGTTCTTATTATCCGTCCGAGTGTACAGATCGACATATCAAGAACGGAAAAGGATGATAAGAAGATTCAGGCAATGTACGATCTGGGCGTGTATGATGCACAGAATAAGATCGAGGAAGTGGCTGAATTTCTGAAATAATGCATAAATATCTGGCTGATATAAAAATATTGTTATGATTTTGGTATCAGAGTTTGGATAGATACAGAAATATTTATTTGTCAGTTTCTTACTATGGCTATAAGGCAGGATGTCTGCATATGAAAAATGATAATGTTCAAGGTAAAACTGACAATACGAAGGATAAGGCACAGGAGAATCATGTGAAAATGACAAAGACTCCTGTGCCTTCTCTTATTTTGCGATTATCGTGTTCAACCATTGTCAGTATGCTTGCCGGAACGACGTACAATATCGTAGATATGTATTTTGTTTCGGACCTTGGAAACAGTGCAGTTGCGGCAGTTGGGGTTTTATTTTCGGTACTTGCCATGATACAGGCGGTAGGGTATACATTTGGCATGGGTGCAGGCAGCAGAATATCCCGATTTTTAGGTGAACAGAAAGAAAAGGAAGCAGGCAGAGATGCACTGGTTGCGGTCTTAATGTCGCTGATTGCCGGACTTATACTGATGGGAGCAGGATTTCTGTGGCAGAAACCGTTGGTTGAGTTCCTGGGATCGACGGATACGATCGCGACATTTGCATTAGATTATGGATTCTGGATCCTGCTTACAGCGCCGGTTATGTGTGTGTCGTATGTACTCAACAATGTTCTGCGGGCGGAAGGAATGCCCGTCTGGGCGTTAGTTGGAATTGGAAGCGGTGCTGTCTTAAATGCGGTCTTAGATCCAATTCTGGTGTCAGGTTTGGAGCTTGGAATCCGAGGAGCTGGAATTGCGACATTTTGTGGGCAGAGTGTAAGCCTTGCTATTATGCTGATCGTAATGCTGAGCGGGAAAAGCGTGATCAGGTTTAATAAAAATACAGACATAATGGATCATTTGTCCCAAAATGCAGATGCCAAATATAAACCAACAGGAATGCGAGTTAAAATTGAGCAGATAAAGAGAGAGGATAGACGGGGTTTAGCGGTGTTTAAGCAGACAGCCATCGATATTACGAGAACCGGAATCCCATCCTTTTTCCGTCAGGGGCTGGTCTGTGTGGCAACGATCCTGTTGAACCGGACGGCGAGAGAATATGGGGATGATGTGGTTGCTGCAATATCGGTATCGAATAAAGTATTTGCCATATTATTTGCAGTCATGGTCGGATATGGGCAGGGTTTTGCACCGGTGGCCGGTTATAATTATGGAGCAAAGAAGAATGATAGAGTAAGAAAAGCGATCATATTTACGATTCTAAGTCAGGTCATTGCATCGGCTGTTACAGGTATTCTTGTGTGGATATTTGCCTCTCCGATCATCTCGTTATTTGGCAAAAATGCAGCACTTGATCTGGGCGTGCTCTCCCTCCGGATGCATGCGGTGTCATTGCCATTTATGGCGGTGTGTCTGGTCAGCGGTATGTTATTTCAGGCAATAGGGGAGATCGGAAAAGCCATTCTCATATCCTCCACCAGACAGGGAATCTTTTTCCTGCCATTGATCTGGCTTCTTCCAATGTGTTTTCAGGAAACAGGCGTGGCTCTTACACAGGGAATCTCCGATGTACTGTCAGGGGTATTTTCATTGCCGTTTATACTTGTGGCGATTCATATGTGTAAAAAAACAGGTAGAAAATAGCTATAATGAATAATGTTTTTTGCTATGGAGAATAGATATCCTGTAAAAAAATGTAGCTGTCCCGGCTTTATTTATCCGAAATCTTTTAAGTTACGGTAAATAAAGCCGAGACAGCTACATTTTTTAACAGGGCATTTACAGGAAATCTCCACCAAGAAAAAGATAGACATTTTTGACTGTGAATGGTATGCTTTAAGGTAAGATTGTGACGGTGGAAGCCATGTTCGACAGGCGGCTTTCATCCGGAAGACAGCTGTAGGAAGGTTGTGACACATGGAGTATATATTTGTGGATTTTGAGATGAATCAGATCGATAATTCTCATCCCGATGAATTAAAAATTTGCAAAAATGAAATAATTGAAATAGGAGCTGTTAAGCTGGACGATACATATAAGGAGATTGATTCATTCAAGACTTATGTAAAGCCGGGAATTACGCCTGTGACATCCAGAATAACAAATCTTACCGGGATCACAAATGAGATGGTAGACGATGCACCGGATTTTGCGATTGCGATGGATCGGTTCATTGCATGGGGCTTAAGCGCGGATGTGATCTATGCATGGAGTGAGAATGATCTGCGGCAGTTTAACCGGGAACGCAAGTTAAAATCCTACAATAACCCGGATGCACAGAAGCTTGCATCCAAATGGAAGGATTTCCAGAAGGAATTTGCACGTATGCTTGGAACCAGAAGAAGACTGGCACTGTCAGATGCGGTATTCTATCTGGGAGAAGATTTTCAGGGAAAAGAGCATGATGCATTGTGGGATGCCAGAAATACAGCAGAAGTATTCGTTCTTTCAAAGAACAGGGAGAAGTTTGAGAAGATCATGGCTCCGATTATGAATGCTTATAAACCAAAAGAGAATATGACCTATTCCATAGGAGATGTATTTGGAAACATCAATCTGCCGGAATAAATGGTCTTGGCATGATTGAGCAGACACGTTCTATGTGCCTGCTCAAAAAAATGTAAAAAGAAAGCAGAGGAAATTGAATTTGGAACTGAATAATTCGAATATGAAAAAGCTCATAAAACTGATCATTATAACTGTATTAGTCGTATTTTGCGTATTTCGTTTTGATAAAATCTATGCCTGCGGTACATGGATCATCGGGTTGCTTATGCCGTTCGTGATTGGATTTGCGATTGCGTTCATTCTGAATGTGCCGATGAAGGGATTTGAAAATCTGTTATTCCGAAATGAAAAAAGTAGATGGTATCGGTTCCGGAGACCGGTCTGTATGGTGCTTTCCCTTATCTGCGTCGTTCTGGTGATTGCTTTTGTGATCACGATGCTGATACCGGAGGTCAGCCGGACAATTACAGCGATCGGACAGCAGTTTCCGTCTACGATGGAGGCAATTAAGAATTGGGCGGTGAATCTGGCAGCGGGATATCCGGATATCGTTGACCGGATCATGGAGATTGATATTGCATGGGATAAGGTGAGTGAGAGTGCGATCAATCTGATAAAGAATGGAAGCGGAAGCCTGTTGTCATCAACATTTAATTTTGCAACCTCCGTTGTCAGCGGTATAGTCGATTTTGTGGTTGGATTATTTTTCGCAATCTATATTCTGGCACAGAAGGAGAACTTGAAGCGTCAGACAAAGGGTCTGATATATGCGTTATTTAAAGAGAAAACAGCAGATAAGATCATCAAGACCTGCGTTATGGCAGATGAGACATTTGCAAATTTCATAACCGGACAGTGCCTGGAGGCATGTATTCTGGGCTTGATGTTCTTTGTATCCATGAGCGTCCTTAGTATTCCATATGCACTGACGGTCAGTGTTACGATTGTGGTAACGGCATTGATTCCGGTCTTTGGTGCATTTATTGGATGTGGTGTTGGTGCATTTCTCATTCTGGTTGACGATCCGAAAAAGGTACTGGTATTTTTGATCCTGTTTATCATACTGCAGCAGGTCGAGGGAAATCTGATCTATCCGCATGTGGTAGGCGGTTCCGTCGGACTTCCATCTATATGGGTGTTGGTTGCAGTTATCATTGGCGGAGATCTGATGGGAATTCTCGGTATGTTGATATTTGTACCGTTATCCTCTGTCTTATATGCACTGGTGAAGGAATTCGTACTTATGAGATTGCGGGAAAAGGGAGTCGCCTGGGAAAAGTATGGAGAACCTTACGCTTCGTCGGATGATGGCTGGAGGGAGAAACCCCGGAAGCGGCAGCAGAGACGACAGTCCAGACGCATGAAAGAGAAAAGAAGCAAGGAAAATGCCTGAGAGAAACGAGCTGGATAAAACAGGGCAAATGCCTGTTTATATAGACAAATGAAGAAAGAAGGATAATTTAAGATGTACAGAGATATAGCGAAATTAGTATTATATAGAAATCTGGGTGAGAACAGTATTCTGATGAAGCTGTCCGGGATATTTGAGGATTTTGACCGCGGAGACTGTCCGAATGCGGAGCTGGTTGCAAGGATCTACGACCAGATCAAGCGGTTGCTGGATCTTGCTACCGATTATGGATTTGACACAAATCTGTGGCACAATTATCTGGCATTTATTCTTATCACAAATGAGAATTCATTCTCTATGACGAGTGAAAAAGTGGGTGCCAATGACGGAACCGTTAATTATTTTGCAAAAAATGATTTCAAGATCTTCAAGAAGCTGTTTGATTTTGATTTCTCTGAGATCGAGGAAGCGTTGGATATTGACTGCTTCACGATCGTGAATAATTATAAAGCCATCGGCAAGAAAGAACGTATGTATAATAAGAATGTCAGCACAAAGGTACAGGATATCAGCCGTGCGATCGAAGGGGCAAAGGATGAAAATGATATCTTCAAGATCGTGACGGATTTCTATAAGGCATATGGTGTTGGAATGTTCGGACTGAACAAGGCATTCCGTATCGTTCATCCGACAAATGGAGATATGCAGTTTGTTCCGATCAATAATACAGAGGATGTTCGTCTGGATGATCTGATCGGATATGAGATCCAGAAACAGAAGATCGTGGAGAATACGGAAGCCTTTGTTGCAGGACGTAAGGCAAATAATGCGCTGTTATTTGGTGACAGCGGAACCGGAAAGTCAACAACGATCAAGGCGATCATAAATGAATATTACGATCAGGGACTTCGTATGATCGAGATCTATAAGCATCAGTTTCAGGATCTGTCTCAGGTTATTTCCCAGATCAAGAACCGTAACTATCGATTCATCATTTACATGGATGATCTGTCCTTTGAGGAGTTTGAGACAGAATACAAATATCTGAAGGCAGTCATCGAAGGTGGCCTGGAGATCAAGCCGGATAATGTTCTGATCTATGCGACCTCGAACCGTCGTCATCTGATCCGTGAAACATGGACAGATCGTACCGATCTTGAGAATAACAATGGTATGCACAAGAGCGATACGATGCAGGAGAAGCTGTCACTGGTCAATCGTTTTGGTGTTACGATCAATTACAGCAAGCCATCACAGAAGGAATATTTCCAGATCGTTGTAGGTCTGGCAGAGAAGAACGGCATCCATATGACAGAGGAAGAACTGTGTGCGGAAGCAAACAAATGGGAGCTGTCGCATGGTGGAATCTCCGGTCGTACAGCCCAGCAGTTTATCAACTATCTGGCAGGAAAACAGGAGTAATGCAGCATGACAAAAAAAGAAAAGCAGCAGGTCGCTGAGATCTGCCGGATCTTGAATGAGACATATGGAACAGATTACAAGTGTTATCTGAATCATGAAAATGCATGGCAGCTTCTGATCGCAACGATGCTGTCGGCACAATGTACAGATGCCAGAGTAAACATCGTAACAAAAGATCTGTTCGTGAAATATCCGACCTTGCAGGCATTTGCCGATGCAGATATCAAGGAACTGGAAAAGGATATTTACTCGACCGGATTTTATAAGAATAAAGCGAAGAATATAATTGGCTGTGCAAAGAAGCTCATCAGTGAATATGGCGGAGAAGTGCCGAGTGATATCGAGAGCCTGACGAAATTAGACGGTGTTGGAAGAAAAACCGCAAATGTGATCCGTGGCAATATCTACCACGAGCCAAGTATCGTCGTTGATACACATGTAAAACGTATTTCCAGGCTGCTTGGGCTGACAGATAGTGATGATCCGGTGAAGATCGAGCATGAGCTTATGGAAAAGCTTCCAAAGGAACAGTGGATCTTATATAATATTCAGATCATTACACTTGGAAGAACGATCTGTATCGCCAGACGACCAAAATGTGCCGAATGCGCGCTGAACCGTGTGTGCCCATCGGCAAATGTAACGGAATAAGCAGTTGGCAGAATCTGGCACAAATGCTAAATTGCTATAAAATAATGCTATTATATCTGGACAAAGTGAAAATTCAGCGTTAATCTATACATGATGTCGCTGCATAAGACGGGAAAAGGTCTGATGTGGGGCGGATAGTATCAGAAAATTATAAGTTTAAAATATAAAGGAGAAATGGGAAATGATCAATTTAAGCAGTTCAAAGGGTAAAAAGGTAGCATCTGCAATTATAGTTGGAATCCTGGTAGCAGCTATGGTAATCGGTATGCTTGCATATGCATTCTAAAAGGTATCAGGGATGAATAAAGAAAAGTTTCGATTTATACAGCAGAAGCGGTCAATCTTAAGATCGTTGAATAAACAGGAACATTCTGACATAACACAAGCCGGCATAGGAGATGACTATAGCCGGCTTGTGTTGTTGGATAGTGAGCTTGCAGTAACGGAAGGACTCTGCCTTGCAAATGCACTGGGTACGGTGACTTCGGATGTTATCAAACAATATAATAAATTACGGCTTGGCGGGTATCAGCCATTTGCACTTACAGATACGGTCATGATGCCGGAAAATGATGAGAAGCGTATGAAAAAAATTCTGCGGGAGCTTTCTGATCTTGCGAAGGAGCTTCACATGGATGTTGTGTATGGAGATACCGCGATCAGCGGGATATTCAAGGAGCCTGCGGTAACTGTAACGATGTATGGACGAAAGATATCGCAGGGCGAGAAAAATGCAAAGATCAAGCCGGATATGGATATCGTTATGTGCGGACAGACCGGCATCCTCGGAACCCTGCTTCGGGTAAGGGAAAGAAAAGAAGAGCTTCTGACCAGATATTCTGAGGAATATCTTCGCACAGCAGAGCAATTTGACCGGTTATTACTTATGAAGGATCAGGGAGATATTGCGATGGCATGTGGCAGTATATATGCACGCCACATCTCAACAGAAGGAGTATATGGCGCATTATGGGAACTGGCAGAGGCTGGAAATGTCGGGCTTCGGATCAGCCATGACCATATACCGATCATGCAGGAAACCATTGAGATCTGTGAATTTACCGGGGATGATCCATACCGGATCGATGGATGCGGAGCGGCATTATTTGTCACGGCAGATGGTGGATTGTTAAGCGATCGTCTATATGAAGCCGGATTTGAAGCTGCTGTGATCGGCAGAACAACAACCGGACATGACCGCGTGATCATCCACGATGGAGAGGAAAGCTTTTTGACACCATAGTTTAGTTCACAATATATTTAGGACTAGCCATATAGCCTATATGGGGATATAAAGGAGAAATATAGTATGGGTAATATTATTCAAAAAGAGCTTAGAATTGCAAAGACAAAAATGTTTGAAGAGGTTACTTATAATAACAAAAAACTTGTTAAATTAACAACGGATAATGTCGCTATTGTAGAGGCTATGATACGTAATGATTCTGCCTATATAAAATCAACAGATATATCGGCGGGACCTAAATTTGATAGAAAGAATCAACTTGTATATGGTGGCTCATCAGCATACTGGATGACCATGTTGAAAAGTGTTCTAATTAAAAATAAAGAAGTAAATTATACTTATGAGGAATTAATAAAAGGTGCAGTTGAGGCTGTAGATAGAGAAAACAGTACACATTTGAATGCTGATAAATGTGGAAGAACAGAAATAGTAAGGCGTATTTGCGCATTTGATTGTTCAGAACTGATTGAATGTTTGAGAAATCCGGAATATGAAGATATGAAGTTAGTTCATGAAATTGCAAGAGTAACATCTGCCAAGTTTAGGGCAAGAACAAATTTGTCCTTTGCGAGTAAATTTTGTCATTACGCATGCTTTTATTTATTTGAAAATACAGAATATCAGGATAATTATTCAATATATGATAATATTTTAAGAACAGTTTTACCAATGTATTTGGTTTATTTTAATATTACTGAGCGGTATGATCTCCGTGATTATAAGCAGTATAGAAATGCTGTTGATATGATTAGGAATGCAGCAGATGAAAAAATTAGTAGAAATGGTTTTGACCACTTGTTGTGGTATTATCATAAGGGAAGAATGTGAAAATTTGTAATAGGGGGTTAAAGGTGAAATGGCTTTTTTTCATTATGAGAAGAATGTTAAAGATATTGAATACTATGAAATACTTGAGAACTTGATGGAACGTTGGGAGTATGAAACAGTTGAATTTAAAGAAGCAAAAAGTAATTATGATACGGATAAAATAGGAAGATATTTTTCAGCATTAAGTAATGAGGCTAATCTGAAGCAGCAACAGTACGGATGGCTAATTTTTGGTGTAAGTGAACGAGATAAGATAAAACATGTTGTTGGAACTGCATACAAGCAGGGAGAACAGAGTCTTCTTGAAAAATTTAAGTATGAGATATCAAGAGATATTACAAATGGAATGACTTTTTATGAAATTAAAGAGATATTTCCTATTGTAAATGGTAAAAGATTAAGGGTGTTAATGTTTAAAGTTCCAGCCGCAGCAACGGGTATTCCTACAGATTGGCGTACCAATTATTATGAGCGTTCGGGTGAGAGTCTTGTTCCATTAAAACAATATAAGATTGATGCAATTCGATCACAGGAAAGAAAAGACTGGTCAAAACAGGTGATTGAAGTAGCCACTATTGATAATTTAGATAAAACGGCTATTAATTTGGCTAGAGAAAAGTATAAAGAGAAAATGAATCAGGAACACATATCAAAAGAAGTCGATGAAATGACAGATGAAGAGTTCTTGACGAAAGTAAAGTTATTGATTGGTGGTAAGGTTACGAATGCTGGCATGTTGTTACTTGGGTCAGCAGATTATGATTATTTAATGACATCTGCTCCAAGTATTATGTGGAGATTATATGGTGCGGATGGAAGTGATAAGGATTATGAAATATTTAAGATACCATTTATAAATGTTGTAGATAAGGTGTTTTCGAAGGTGCGTAATCTTACATACAGATATATGCCGAATCAATTGACCCTTTTTCCTATGGAAACGGAACAATATAACAGTTGGCTTATTCGAGAGTTGTTAAATAATTGTATTGCACACACAAATTATCAACTTGGTGGGAGAATATATGTAAATGAATTTGAGGATAAAATTAAATTTACAAACCCTGGAGATTTTATTCCGCAAAAGATTGAAAATGTATTGGAAGTGAGCTATAATCCACCATTTTACAGAAATCAGTTATTAGCTGAATCGATGGTTGTGTTTCATATGATTGATACTGCAACTTTAGGTATCAGAAGAGCATTTAATATTCAAAAAGCGAAATATTTTCCTATGCCAGATTATAATATTTCATCAGGAACTCAGGTTGAGGTTACTGTTTATGGAAAAATATTAGATGATAATTACATGCATATATTATATGATCATCAGGACCTGGATTTACAGACGGTATTTCTTTTGGATCGAGTTCAGAAGGGACTTTCACTTGATAAAGCGGATGTAGATAAATTAAGAGCTGCAAAATTGGTTGAGGGAAGAATTACAAGTTTGTTTTTATCAGCGTCAGCATCAAAAAGTATGGATGATAGTGCAGGCTATATCAAGAATAAAGGATTTAATGACAAATATTATAAAGATTTGATTGTTGAGTATTTGAAAAAATATCATAAGGCAAAACGTAGAGATATTAAGTTATTATTGTGGGAAAAATTACCGGATTCTTTGTCTGATAAACAGAAGGAAAATAAGATTCATAATATTCTAACAGCAATGAAAAAGAGCAATATTATACAATTAGATTCGGATAATCAGCAAATATCTAATTGGATACTTAAGTAGGGCTTGGTTAAAATCCTGATTTTAACCCAAATAATTTGTTTGATAATTAGTGTTGTCGAGACAATTTAACCGAGATTTAACCGAGATTTAACCGAGATATTTTTAAAATTGTAAAAATGAAGGATATAAGCTTGGTTAAGAAGTGAGCGATGCTTACGAATATACAGCTATATAAAAAAGGAGAAAAACATGTTAAATATCGTACTTCATGAGCCGGAGATGCCGGCAAATACAGGAAATATAGGACGTACCTGTGTGGCAGCAGGTGCAAGACTTCATTTGATCGAGCCTCTGGGCTTTCAGATCAACGAGAAGCAGTTAAAGCGTGCGGGTTTGGATTATTGGGACAAATTAGATGTAACGATCTATGATGATTTCAATGATTTCCTTGAAAAGAATCCAGGCGCAAAGATCTATATGGCAACGACCAAATCCAAACAGAAATATACAGATGTAAACTATGAGGAAGATGCCTATATCATGTTCGGAAAAGAGAGCGCGGGAATCCCGGAGGAAATTCTGTTAGACTATAAGGAAACAGCAGTCAGGATTCCAATGTTCCCGGAGATCCGTTCCCTGAATCTGGCAAATTCTGTAGCAATCGTGTTATATGAGGCACTCAGACAGCAGGGCTTCCCGGAGCTTGAGGCGAAGGGACAGCTTCACCATTATGAGTGGTAAAAAGGAGTATTTATGAGTACATACATGGTAGATGGAAAGAAAATGATGAATATCTGTATCCTTGAGGTTCTTCGGAAATACACGGATTCCGAACATACAATGGATCAGAAGGATATCATAAAGAAACTGGAAACCGAATATGGAATGAAGGTTGACCGGAAATCTGTCAAGAGCAATCTGATGAATCTGGTGGATTTTGGTTATAATCTGGAATGTACGGAGATTGAACGTGAAAATAAAAATGGAGAGACCGAGATCCTGACAAAGGACTGGTATTACAATCATGAATTTGATGATGCTGAGCTTAGAATGTTGATCGACAGTATTTTATTTTCAAAGACGATACCGAGAAATCAGGCACAGGAGCTGATTGAGAAGATCAAGGGGCTTTCGAATGTGTATTTCAGTGCGAAGGTACAGCATGTGTGCAATCTGCCGGGGTTATCACATACCGATAACCGTCAGACCATGTTAAATGTTGAGATGATCGATGATGCGATCAGTGAGGGCAAGAAGGTTGCATTTCTCTATAACACCTATGGTATCGATAAACAGCTTCATCCAAGAAAGGATACGAAGTATATCGTAAATCCATATCAGATGGTTGCAAATGAAGGCAAATATTATCTGATCTGCAATTATGATAAATATGACAATCTGTCGAATTACCGGATCGATCGTATGACGGAGATTGAGATATTAGATGAAAAGGTCAAGGATAAAAGTCTGGTAAAAGGGATGGAGCATGGACTGAATCTGCCACAGCATATGGCGGAACATCTCTACATGTTCAGTGATCCCGCAGCTACGATTGTATTAAAGGTTCAGAAAGGGAATATGGGTGATATTGTAGACTGGTTTGATAAGAACTTTGAAGTGTTGTCACCAAAATTTGTTCAGAACAATTATCCAGATAACTTTAATCCTGAGACAGATGCCAATAAGGCGTTTATCCGTGTGACCTGTAGCCAGAATGCCATGTTCCACTGGGCGATGCAGTACGGAACCAGCGTGGAAGTCATAGAGCCTGCAGATCTCCGCGAGCGTATCCGTGATGCTGTAAATGAGATGGCAGAGAGATATAAATAATGCCTCCTATTAATGGAGACATTATGAGTAAGACATAAAATAAAGTCCCACCCGCTCTTGCCACTATGCTGGGTAGGAATTGAAACATCAGTGAAACTTTCGTTATGAGGTTTGCACTAGCTGTCAGCATCAAGCCCTTGTTTGAGCCTTATAAGGCGAGTTTGGGCGACTGCTGACAAATCAGCGTGCGAACCGAATAGAAAGTGTAGCGAGTTTCAACTCCTACCCAGCATAGTGGCAAGAGCGGGTGGGGCTTTGGTTAGTTCTTCTTAATACGGAACTTTCCGTTGGAGATATATTGTGTAGCTTCTTCTTTTTTCACATGCACGGCTTTGATCGGAACTTGCATTTCCTTCTGCATAGGGAGGGAGAAAATGAATTCACTTCCTTCGCCGACCTTACTGTTGAGGGTGATATTCTCACCATGCGCCTTGATGATCTCTTTTGTGATGGCAAGTCCGAGACCGGTTCCGGTCTTATCCTTTCCGCGGCTTGGATCCGTTTTATAGAAACGGTCAAATACTTTCTTGATCGATTCCGGTGGAATTCCGACACCTTCATCCTTGACACTGACAAAGATCTTATCGGATTTTTCTGTGACCTGAACTGTAATCTGTCTGCCTTCTGGGGTGAATTTGATCGCATTGTCAACCAGATTGTAGATAACCTGCTGGATTCTTGTACGATCTGCGTAGACAATGGTATTGTCGGTATGGAAGATTGCATGCAGATAAATGCCTTTGTCCTGACAACGACCTTCAAAGGTGTTGATCGTAGGAAGGATAATGCTCTTGATATCAAAATTCGACTTATCAAGCTGAAGGTCAAAGGAGTCGAAGTTGTTTAGTTCCAGAAGTCCCTGTGTCAGCTTGGTCAGACGTTTTGTCTCATTTAATACGATCTGTAGATATTTCTCATGCTTATCCGGTGGAATTGTTCCATCGATCATGGCTTCGATATATCCCTTGATCGAGGTCAGAGGAGAACGGAAGTCGTGGGATATATTGGAAATGAAAGACTTTCGGTATTCATTGGAACGACTCAGCTCGTCTGCCATTTCCTCCATATATCGTGCCAGTTCACCAAATTCATTATCGGTATGAACATCAATTCGCGCATTGAAATTTCCGGTGGCATATTGCTTGGAGGTTGCAATGATTTCACGGATTGGTTTTAATGTACTGTTCGTGATCAGCATTAAGGCGATCAGAGACAACACCACAATGACCAGAAATGGCATATAGGTGGATGCAAATGTTTTCTGCGCAATATCCTTGATAAACTGCAGTGACAAGTGAATGGACAGCAGTCCTGCATAGGATTTATCCTGATAAACAGGGGTGCTGAGGCTTAAGGTTTTTGCTGAAAAGCAGCCATTCAGTGTACCGGTTTTTACTGTCTGGGAATATATATCCGTCCGGTCATAAAAATCAGTGATCATCATATCTTTTGCAGCAGGACTTTCACTGTTTGAACAGTATATGATCTCACCATTTGCAGTAGAAAGCCAGATCTCTGCGTCCATATCAGCCGCATGTTCATCCAGTTTCTGATAAAACGTATCCTTATCGATCAGACCGTTCATATAATCCGTTACGGTGGTGCTGATGATAAGCTTGGATTCTGTTTTCAGATTTTGTTCTGTGTTGCTTAGCAGCTTTGACTGTGTCATATTGACGGTATACAGAGCAAGTACACTGAAGATTACAATGACCAGCAGGACAAAGCCGACAACAATCTTATCAAAAATCGTTTTTTTCATGGTTATTTAACCTCAAATTTGTAACCGATTCCCCATACTGTAAAAATGGACCAGTTATATTTATCGGTCAGTTTTTCACGCAGACGTTTGATGTGTACATCAACGGTACGGGTGTCACCGACATATTCGTAGCCCCATAATTTGTCCAGAAGTTGTTCTCTGGTAAATACCTGATTTGGACGGCTTGCAAGGAAATATAGCAGTTCCAGTTCTTTTGGCGGCATTTCCAGATTTTTGCCCTCTAATGTAACGGTATAATTTGAAATATTAACGACCAGATTATCATACTCAACATAGGTGCCGATATGATCGGCGTTTGTCGGATTATAGTTCTGGGAATTATCCGTCCGTGAGTTGCAGCGACGAAGCAATGCACCGACACGGGCAACCAGTTCGTTGGAATCGAAAGGTTTTACGATGTAATCATCGGCGCCGATCTTAAGTCCGAGCACCTTGTCAAATACCTCGCCTTTTGCGGATAACATGATGATCGGTACATTTGACTGCTTTCTGATCTCGGTACATACCTGATAGCCGTCCATGCCCGGGAGCATAACATCTAAGAGGATGAGATTTGGCATAAATTCGACAAATGCCTCCAGGGCAGAAGCTCCATCTGTGGCAATCTGTGTTTCATAACATTCTTTATTCAGATAAAGGGAGATCAGTTCGGCGATGTTTTCGTCATCGTCAACGATCAATATTTTTTCTTTGTCCATATAGTTCTCCTTGTTGATATATATTTTATAACTCTACAATCGTAACGCCGGCTTCGCCTTCGCCGTACTCACCCAGACGGAAGGATTTGACATATGACTGCTTACGCAGATAGTCGTGGATACCCTTTCGGAGTGCTCCGGTGCCTTTGCCGTGGATGATCCTTACCTTGTGCAGGTGTGCCATCATGGCATCATCGAGATAACGGTCAACCAAAGAGGTAGCTTCGGCTACAGTCATGCCGAGTACATTGATCTCCGGCTGAATGTTTAAAGCCTTGCCCATTCCACGTTTATTATTGATCGATACCTGAGCGTTGTTCTGCTTTGGTGTCTCGATGATCACAAGATCAGAAGCAGGAAGCAGAGAGCTTAAGATGCCCATCTGAACCTTGATATTTCCCTTCGAATCAGCAGGAGCAGTAACCGTTCCTGTTGTATCCATGCTGATAACATGCACGGTGTCTCCGGCCTTGAAATCCTTTGCCGTATGATGGGAGGTCATGGATTTGCGTTTTTCCGGCGTCATCTTCCGGTAATCGTCCATCTTGGTACGGAGCTTTTTTCGTTCATTCTCCATCGTGCTTGCATCTGCTTTATGAGGATTTGTTGTCCATTTATTATATTTTTTAATGGCTGAATCCGCCATTTCCTTTGCTTCTTCCAGAATATCCGCCGCTTCTTCTCTTGCATCTGCAAGAATCTGAGCCTTCTTGGCAGAGAGTTCATCATCCTTTGCCTTTGCCCGTTCCTGAAGCTGTCTGGCTTCTTCCTTGAACCGTGCGATCTCCGCTCTGTCTCGTTCAATCTCTTTTCGGCTGTTTTCCAGATCGGACAGCAGTGTTTCGAAATCAACCTTGTTGTTGTCGATATTTGTCTTTGCCCGTTCGATGATATCGTCGGATAAGCCTAATTTCTTAGATATTGCAAATGCATTTGATTTGCCGGGAATACCGATAATAAGTCGGTAAGTCGGCATCAGTGTCGCTACGTCGAATTCGCAGCTTGCATTCTGAACGCCCGGAGTCGACATGGCAAATAACTTCAGTTCGCTGTAGTGCGTGGTAGCCATGCAGCGGATGCCCTGATCATTTAAGCTGCTTAAGATCGCGATCGCAAGGGCAGCACCTTCGACCGGATCGGTTCCGCCGCCAAGCTCATCGAAAAGGCACAGCGTGTTTGGTGTCACATGGTTCATGATATATACGACATTGCTCATATGGGAGGAGAAGGTCGAGAGACTCTGCTCGATGCTCTGTTCGTCTCCGATATCGGCAAATACATCATCAAATACATTCAGTCTGGAACCATCCAGTGCCGGAATATGAAGTCCGGACTGTCCCATCAGAGTAAACAGACCCAGTGTTTTTAAGGATACGGTCTTACCACCGGTATTTGGACCGGTAATGATCAGCAGGTTGTAGTCCTCACCCAGCTTGATGTCAACCGGAACAACGGTATGTTTGTCTAAAAGTGGATGGCGTCCCTGCTTGATATCTACGATGCCGTCTGTATTAAAGATCGGCTCGGTTCCCTTATAGGATCTTGCAAAATTCGCTCTTGCAAATATAAAGTCAAGATCGGTCAACGTCTCAAAGTCAAATTTTATATTTTCGTATTCAGATGCTGCCTGCGCTGACAGGTTCTCAAGAATTTTTTCAATCTCTGCCAGCTCCTGATTATCCAGCTCTTTTAACTGGTTGTTCAGATTAACTACCGCCAGAGGTTCGATAAATACAGTATTTCCACTGGAAGACTGGTCATGGATCATGCCCGGAAAGCTGTTCTTATATTCCTGCTTGACCGGGATACAGTATCTTCCATTACGCATCGTGATCAGATTATCCTGAAACATCGTCTGCTTGCTCTGGTCGGTTACAAGTTTGTTCAACTGGTTATGTAACTTTTCATTTGTCAGTTTTTTGTTCCGTCTGACCGCCTTCAGACCGGACGATGCATCGTCTGCGATCTCGGATTCTGACAGGATACAGCGGTGGATCTCCTGACTTAAATGTTCTAGCGGAACAAGTTCCATGAAGCGGGAGTAGAGGCTGTCATGTGCCTTTTCCTCGTTATCATCGTTGCTGCCATATTGTCTGGCAGATAATGCCATATCAAGGACACTTCCGATATCTAACAGTTCCTTGATGCCGAGTGCTCCCTGAACCTCCAGTCGCTTGATCGAAGCGCCGATATCACGGAGACCGGCAAATGACAGGTTGCCCTGTGTATTCAGCCGGATCAGAGCATCTCTTGTTTCCTGCTGTAAGGTCTGGATCAGTGCCGGATCCCTGCGGGGCTTCAGGCGTTCACATTTTCGTTTTGCCATCGGGGATGCCGCGTAGGAGGTCAGCATTTCTACAATTTTATTATATTCTAAAAGTCTTAAAGTCCTTAAATTCATATCATTTTCTCCATCTTAAATGCACAAATACGCATACACAATCCATTATAAACAGTTTGCCTGTGACTGTCCAGTGTGGGTTGGCGCCGGAAACCTATATGTTGTTTCAACTTATATGTTATACTTGCCGGACAAGAAGAAACTAGAAGAATTTATGTTAAAAGAGATAGAAGAAATGGGAATGTAGAGATAAGCACCTTAGCTAATGATCGTTAAGGTGCTTTTTGTATGTCCTTAAAAAAGAAGAAAGCTCCGGCAAAATTTCCATGCATAGACTTGCAAAGCAGGACATATAAATAATGGTATAGAGATTGACAAGGGTAAAGATAGAGCCGAAAAATGACATTGTGAAGGGAGCGGTGAGATGAGAGGACAAAGATGGCTGCGTATTCTGGCAGGGGTGTTGACTGTGGTAGTTGGGCTGAGTTTGTTTGCCGGATGCAGTTTTTATAAGGTGAAAGAAGATGGTGAAGCGCTGACTTACGATATTTGTGACGACACCATGCTGCCGGAGGAGTTGTTGAGCGTCATTAACAGCAAAAAAGAAGAACCGTTTAATCTGACATATTCAAACAACACTTACACATATATTGTGATCTGCAGCGGCAGGCAGAATCGGGATGATGTTGGCGTGGTTGTAGATAAGATGTATATGGATGAAAATGCTATTTACATCGAATCGGTTCTTAGGCAGACGGCGACACCATCAGATGCAGTAAGTAAGGATACGGTATCGTATCCATATATAGTTCTTCGGATCGCACGGACAACGACACCGGTTGTATTTAAAAATTAGAAAATAGTATGGGGGTATCATATGGAACTTGTAAAAAATAAACTCAGTACAACGATTTTAAAGACTTCTAAGTATTCGCAGTTTACGATCAATGATGATTTTAATGTACCGGATGCAAAAGACGATATGGAACGGATCATTGCAAGTACAGGAAATGTCCTTTTAGATGATGTAGAGACATTGGAGAATAAGGTGCGGATATCAGGAACAGTTGTATTTAAAGTCCTGTATCAGACAGTTGGTGAAGATGTTCGGTTTGAAACCTATGAGGGTGATGTTCCATTTGAGGAATCCATCAATATGGATGGCATACTTGCCGGGGATAAGGTCGATGTCAGCTGCGTGCTGGAAGATCTGTACATAACCATGATCAATTCAAGAAAATTTGAAGTTCGCGGGCTGGTTGGCATGAAACTGTGGGCTATGGATTCCGTAGAGCTGTCCGGGGCAACCGGATTGTTAAACGGATCGGGAATCGAATGCAGGAATGAGCAGATTCCATTTACAAATAATGTGGCATCTGTAAAAGATATATTGAAGGTAAAAGAAGATTTCGAGATCGCTGCCAATAAACCAAACATCGGTCGGGTGCTTTGGAGCCGGGTGTCCTTCTATGGCATCGAGACAAAGGTTGTAGATGGGGGAATAAATATGAAAGGACAGATGGACCTGTTTGTAATCTATCTGGCGGAGGAGCCCGGCGTACCGATGCAGTATCTGAATGAGAGCCGGGAATTTGAAGGTCTGATCCCTTGCGAAGAAGCAAATGAAGGAATGATCCTGGATGACCGCATCACGATGGGAAAAGGAGAAGTCAGTGTGCGTGCTGACAATGACGGAGAAGACCGTGTGCTTCAAGTTGAATATAATCTCCATACAGATATGAAGATTTATGAAGATATGGAGCTTTCTATCATCGGGGATATGTTCTCTCCGTCGGCAAATGTAGAAACAATCTGTGAACAGTTTCCATTTGAGAATCTTCAGATAAAAAATAATGCCAAGACAAAAGTCGTACATAAAGAGCGAATCAAGAGCAGCTTCCCGAAGATCCTGCAGATCGTATATGCAACCGGAACAGTTGAGATCGATGAGGTAAAAGCAGGAGAGGACAGCATTGATATATCAGGTGCGGTAAAAGCTGAAATACTCTATGTATCAGCAGAGGATAGCAAGCCGTTACAGCAGATTGAAACAGCGATACCATTCAATTATCAAGTGGAATCCGTACCATTTGTCAATCAGGATTCAATCCGTATCAATCCATCCGTTGACCAGATTACAGCCCAGATGTTGAATTCCGATGAGGTGGAGATCAAGGCGGTGATCAATATGAATGTTACGGTATTTGCACCGGGTTCTGTGGACGTCATTACCGATATGAATATTCTGCCGATCGACTGGAATAAGAAGGCAGCCATGCCGGGTATGGTTGGATATGTTGTAAAAGAAGGCGACAGTATCTGGTCTATTGCCAAAGAATATTTTTCCAGCCTGGATTCCATCCGAACCATCAACCATCTGGAAAGCGACGAGGTAACACCGGGTGAGAAACTATTGATCGTAAAATGTTAGCAATATAAAAATCCCCGCCTGTCTCCGGCATGATGGTGGATAGTGTTTTCAACATCAGTGGAACTTTCGTTATGAGGTTTGCACTAGCTGTCAGCATCAAGCCCATGTTTGAGCCTGATAAGGCGAGTTTGGGCGACTGCTGACAAATAAGCGTGCGAACCGAATAGAAAGTGCAATGAGTTGAAACACTATCCACCATCGTGCCGGAGACAGGCGGGGATTTATTTTTCAATCCAAAATCTTCGTGCAAATCCTATTGAAAAATGTTATCATCTGTATATGAGGTATTGATAAAAATTCCCAACAATGGGGCAAAGCACGGAGGGTAATACATGCTGGAACAATCTTACTACGATGAGGCTGATAAGATTATTGCTGCATATGGGACAGAGCCAAGATTTCTGATCCCGATCATTCAGGATATTCAGAGCGAATATAAGTATCTTCCGCCGGAATTATTACGATATGTGGCGGACAAACTGAATATTACAGAGGCAAAAGCTTACAGCGTAGCAACATTCTATGAGAACTTTTCATTTGATGCAAAAGGAAAGTTCATTCTTAAGGTGTGCGATGGAACCGCATGCCATGTCAGAAAATCCATGGATATCTTAAATCAATTGTATAAAGAACTTGGATTGTCAAAAGAGAAACACACAACAGATGATATGATGTTCACATTAGAGACAGTATCATGTCTTGGCGCATGCGGACTCGCACCGGTCATGACGGTAAACGATGTTGTTCATCCGGCTATGACACCGGAGAAGGTAACTGCATTGATAGCAGAATTGAAGGAGGGTGCGGATGAATAGAATAACAAATGTATCAGAGCTTGACGCAGCAGTAAAACAGGCAGAAGAGATGCTGCATGCGGATTCGCACAGGATCCTTGTCTGTGCAGGAACCGGATGTCTGGCGGGTGGCTCTCAGAAAATATACGACCGGTTCTGCGAGATGGCGAAGCAGTCGGAGGGCGTGAAGGTAGAATTTGTCCCGGAGGCGGAGGATACAGTTATAAAAGAATCCTGTCATGTCGGCGTGAAGAAAAGCGGCTGTCATGGTTTCTGCGAGATGGGGCCGCTTGTGCGGATCGAGCCATATAATTATATCTACATAAAAGTAAAGGAAGAAGACTGCGAGGAGATCTTCAACGAGACGATCCTGCACGGAAGACCGGTAGAGCGTCTGATGTATCACAAGGATGGTATTGTCTACAGACAGCAGGAAGAAATTCCATTTTATAAGAAACAGACCAGACTGGTACTGAAAAACTGCGGACATATCGATGCAGAAAATATCAATGAATATCTTGCGGTCGGTGGATATCAGGCACTTCGTAAGGTGTTATTTACCATGGAGCCTTCGGAAGTTATTCAGGTCATCAGTGACTCCAATCTGCGTGGACGTGGAGGCGGTGGTTTCCCGACCGGATACAAATGGCAGCAGGTTGCCAGACAGGCGGAGAAGATCCGATATGTTGTCTGCAATGGTGATGAGGGAGATCCGGGTGCGTTCATGGATCGAAGCGTGATGGAAGGCGATCCGCATAAGATGTTAGAGGGTATGATCATTGCTGCATATGCGGTTGGTGCGCAGGAGGGATATGTCTATGTAAGAGCAGAATATCCGCTGGCAGTCAGCCGTTTGAAGACAGCGATCGCACAGGCAGAGGAAGCTGGCTTCCTTGGTGAGAATATCTTAGGCTCCGGTTTCTCTTTCCATATACATATCAATCGTGGTGCGGGAGCATTTGTCTGCGGAGAAGGAAGTGCGCTCACGGCATCGATCGAGGGACAGCGCGGAATGCCGAGAACCAAGCCGCCGAGAACCGTAGAGCAGGGCTTATTTGCCAAGCCGACGGTTCTGAATAATGTAGAAACCTATGCAAATGTGTCCATGATCATTTTAAATGGTGCAGACTGGTACAAGTCGATCGGACCGGAGAAAAGTCCGGGAACAAAGGCATTTGCATTGACCGGAAGTGTAAAGAATACGGGACTGATCGAGGTACCGATGGGAACAAAGCTGCGTGAGATCGTGTATGATATCGGCGGTGGTTTAAAGGATGATATTCCGTTAAAGGCAGTTCAGATCGGTGGACCATCCGGTGGCTGTCTGGTGACGGATGATCTGGAGGTCAGTCTGGATTTTGATTCACTAAAGAGCAAAGGAGCGATGATCGGTTCGGGTGGTCTGGTTGTTATGGATGAGAATACCTGTCTGGTTGAGGTAGCCCGTTTCTTTATGAACTTTACACAGAACGAGAGCTGCGGCAAATGCGTTCCATGCCGTGAAGGAACCAAGCGGATGCTTGAGATCCTGGAGCGGATCGTTGCCGGAAATGGTACGTTAGAGGATCTGGATCTGTTAGAGGAACTGGGACAGGCGATCACCGACACAGCCCTTTGTGGACTTGGTAAGAGCGCAGCCCTTCCGGTACTTAGTACGCTGAAGAATTTCCGTCAGGAATACATCGAGCATGTGGTTGACAAACGATGCAGAACCGGAAACTGTAAAGCACTGGTTCGCTATAAGATCGATCCGGAAGCATGTAAGGGCTGTTCCAAATGTGCGAGAAACTGTCCGGTCGGTGCAATCACAGGTGAGATCCGGAAACCATTTGTCATTGATACAGCCAAATGCATCAAGTGTGGTGCATGTATCGATAATTGTGCGTTCCATGCAGTATATACAGAGAATTAAGGAGGGAGACGAACATGGATTATATTACGATCAATTCAATCAAAGTGCCGATCGAGGGCGAGAAGAATGTTCTGTCTCTGATCCGAAAGGCGGGGATCGATATCCCGACATTCTGTTATCATTCAGAATTATCCATTTATGGCGCATGTCGTATGTGCGTGGTAGAAGATGACAGAGGAAAAATATTTGCAGCATGCTCCGAGACACCGAGAGCGGGCATGGTGATCTATACGAATACAAAGAAAGTGCAGCAGTACAGAAAACTTATTATCGAGCTGTTGTTATCCTCTCATTGCAGAGACTGTACGACCTGCCAGAAGAATGGCATGTGTGCGCTCCAGTCACTTGCCTATAAGGTTGGTGTGCATGCAGTCCGTTTCCTGAATAATAAAAAAGAAGAAAAGATCGATATGAGTTCACCATCTATCGTCCGGGATCCAAATAAATGTATCCTGTGCGGTGATTGTGTGCGTACCTGCGATGAGATTCAGGGACTTGGTGTTATCGATTTTGCATTCCGTGGTTCGAAAATGAAGGTGCAGCCGGCATTTGACAAGCCGCTTGCAGAGACAGACTGTGTAGGATGCGGACAATGTGCAGTTGTCTGCCCGACCGCAGCAATCTCGATCCGTACCAATGTAACCGATATCTGGGATGCGATCGAAGATCCGTCCATCCGGGTGGTCGCACAGATCGCACCGGCAGTCCGTGTGGCAGTTGGAGATAACTTCGGTATACCAAAGGGCGAGAACTGTTTTGGCAAGCTGGTATCAGCACTTCGTATCATGGGATTTGACATGGTATTTGACACAAGCTTTGGTGCCGATCTTACGGTTATGGAGGAATCAAAGGAATTTGCAAAGCGTCTTGCATCGGATGAGAAGCTTCCGTTATTCACATCCTGTTGTCCAGGCTGGGTCAAATATTGTGAAGAAAAATATCCGGAATTTGCAGATAATCTGTCAACCTGCCGTTCTCCACAAGGAATGTTCTCAGCAGTGATCAAGGATTATTTTGCGGAGAAAGATAAAGAAGATGGTAAGAGAACGATGGTTGTATCGATCATGCCTTGTACAGCAAAGAAGGGAGAGATCCTCCGACCGGATAATTTCACGGATGGCAGACAGGATACCGATTATGTCATCACAACGACAGAGGTTGTGCGGATGATTAAGCAGATGGGACTGCAGTTTACCGAACTGGAAAATGAATCCGCAGATGCACCATTTTCCGTGGCTTCCGGTGCAGGCAAGATCTTCGGAACGACAGGTGGTGTAACGGAAGCGGTGCTCCGTCGCCTTGCGGAGGACAAATCCTATAACACGATCCGTGAGATCAGTTATACAGGTGTCCGGGGATTTGAAGGAACGAAGGAAGCAACGATCGAGTTAGATGGCAGAGAAGTGAAGATCGCAGTTGTACATGGTCTTGCAAATGCAGGACGGTTGCTTGACCGTATCCGATCCGGCGAAGCAAGCTATGATTTCGTTGAGGTTATGGCGTGCAGACGAGGATGTATCATGGGTGGTGGTCAGCCATCCGGCGCAGGCCCAAGAACCAGACGGAGCCGTATGGAAGGTATGTACAATGCAGACGCAAGTTCCAATGTCCGTTTCTCCGAGGAAAACCCGGCAGTTCGCCAGTTGTACGATCATTTTCTTGCCGGAAAAGAACATCGTCTGCTGCACCGGAATCTGTAGAGTTGTATTAATTTGTTGTAACACATAGAATCTGTGATTTTTAACAATTGTCATTCACCATTTGGTGTGCTACACTTAATTCGTAAATTTTTTGCGAAAGGGATTGACAAAGGATGCAGAAAGGAAAAAGCTTAAGCACAGCACAGCACAGCACAGCACAGCACAGCACGCTTAAATAGCGCTTTTTTGCATATCGTAAATTATAGAACTGCAGTTGAGAAGACCTGGAACAGGATAATGGAAGATTATCCTGTTTCGGGTCTTTTTTGCGCTTGTGTCAACCCAGAGTAAAAAGAAGAAATTGGAAGGAGAGACAATATGAGAAACAAAAAACAAATGAACAAATTGGCTTTGCAGACAAAATTAAAACGTCTGCTGATCGCCGGAGGACTGGCAGCATTAGTAGCAGTACCACTGTTATCGGGAAATGCAGGTATGCGGAAAGTTGATGCAGCACAAGGGGATGTGAAGATCAATTCAACGAATTTCCCGGATGAAGGATTTCGGAAATATATTTCTAAGAACATTGACCGAAACAAAGATGGTGTATTATCAAAAGCGGAGATTAAGAAAGTTACTGAAATAAAACTGGAGCATTATGATGAAACTGGAAATGAATATGTTTATAATGATCTGACCGGTATTGGTGTGTTTACAGAATTGAAAAGACTGGAATGTGAAAGCCAGAAATCTCTTTCCAAACTGGACCTGCACAAAAATACAAAACTGGAATTCGTAAAATGTGGTCGTAACGGCATAAAAGAATTGAATGTATCAAAATTAACGAAATTAAAAGAACTGCGTTGTTATGATAATAAACTGACAAAGTTAGATGTCAGCAAAAATGTAAAACTGGAGATATTAGATTGTGTGAGCAATAACTTAACTGGTCTGGATCTCCGTAAGAATACAAAATTGGTAGTGTTGTGTTGCGACGAAAACAAATTGACAAAGCTCGATCTTACAAAAAATACAAAACTTCATACTCTGTGGTGTAGTAGTAATAAACTTACAAAGCTCGATCTTACAAAAAATACAAAACTTCATATTCTGTGGTGTAGTAGTAATAAACTTACGAAGCTTGATGTTACCAAGAATCTTGATCTTGTAGATTTGTATTGCGATACCAATAAACTTACAAAATTGAATGTTGATAAAAACGAAAAACTTGTATGTTTGGTCTGTTCTGATAATAAGCTGGCTCAGTTGCATCTTACAAATAATAAACAGCTTGTAAAGCTGGAATGTGCAAAGAATCAGTTGACCCAGTTGGATACCAGTCATAATAATGCCTTAGTATGGGTAGTGTGTACAAATAACAGGTTAACGAAACTGGATTTTAGTGCAAGTCCTTTATGTAATTCTGTTGTTTGCAATGAGAATAAATTGACAGAAATTATCGTACCAAAGAATATGGAAAACGATAGAATTTACTATGATAAAAATTTGAAGGTATCCATAAAGAAGAAGACAAAACCAGTCAAAAATGGAACCTATTTTGTTGAGGATACTTATAATTATCCATATTGTACCTTCCGTGTTACAAGTACAAAGGCCGGAAACCGGACAGTATCTCTTGGAGCATGGACCAATGCAGGTGCTTTCGGCACAAAAGGCTGGAAAAGCTATATGAAAGGAGTAAAATATGGAAATCAGACTTATAAGCTGACGTCCATTGATTCCGGAGCATTTGCAGGTGGAACATTCTCTGAATATGATGGAAATAATAATATTGTGATCGGAGGAAGTATTAAAACAATTGGTTCCAAGGCATTTGCAGGAACAAAAGTTTTAAAGACGATCACCCTTGGAACATCAGTTGAGAAAATTGGATCATATGCATTTGCTAACAGCAGGGATTTAAAGGTTTTAAAGATCAAAACAACCAAGCTGACATCCAAAACGTTGAGCAAGAAAACCTTTGCCGGTATCACTTCAAAGACTACGGTCAAAGTACCAAAGAGCAAGCTTAGCGCATATAAGAAGCTTTTCCGTAAGTGCGGACTGAGCAAGAATGTAAAGGTTAAGGCAATCTAAAAAAGCCGGAAAGAGTAATATAATATATTTGTTGCAGAGGCAGCGGTTAAGTTATTATAAAATAAAAACAAGCAGGAAATCTTTTAAAGATTCCTGCTTGTTTTATAACTATATAATATTTTTTTATGCTGCTTCTTTCTTTGCGACTGTATTTGCATTTGCTTCCGGCATCAGCTTCTTGAATAATGGAACGATCTGTGCAGCGATAATAGCTTTTACAAGATCTAATGGAATAAATGCAACAAAGCCTGAAAGGAAAGCAACTTTCCAGGTTAAGTTTCCGTTGAACTTCCACCATAACATTCCGATGATATCAATGAGGGCTGCTGTTAAAATAGCAACGATCGTATAACGGATACGATTGTATTTCTTACCCTTTGTCAGACCTGCAAAGATAGTAACGATAATAAATGAGAATGTATATCCACCGAATACTCCTGTCAGATAACCGATACCGGAGCCGCCGCCGATAAATACCGGAACGCCGACTGCACCGAGGATCATCCATAAAGCAACGATGATCGTTGAGTCGCGAACTTCAAATACCAGTGCAATGAGCATGATCATAAAGTTCAGTAACGTAATGTGTGCTGCATTTGGGAGTGGAGTTGGGATACTTAAATATGCGGATACGCATAAGATTGCTGCAAATACAGCCATCATTGTAATCTCCACGGTTGTGAATTTGTTTTTCATGTGTGTGTTCTCCTTGTTGAATAAATAATATAGGTACAATGGATGCCATCCCTCGATTGGATGAGGTTAAGGGGGATTGACAAAAATATGAAGCGGATAGCAGGGCTAAGCTATCCGCTTCCCGATAACAAATTGAATGTCAACTATTAAATGGCACCCACTGGATAACATTATAGATGCCATGTCTTTGAATGTCAACCGCAAAATGCATTTATTGGTTGACATTTGGATAACTTTACTTAGGAATTGTCATTTACCTTTCAGTGTGCTACACTAAATTCGTAAATTTTACGCGAAAGGGATTGACAAAGGATGCAGAAAGGAAGAGGCTTAAGCACAGCACAGCACAGCACAGCACAGCACAGCACAGCACAGCACAGCACAGCACAGCACAGCACGCTTAAATAGCGCTTTTTTGTATGCGATAAATATAGAACGACAGTTAAAGACCTGGAACAGGATAATGGAAGATTATCCCGTTCCGGGTCTTTCTGCGTTTGTATCAACCCGGAGTAAAAAGAAGAAATTGGAAGGAGAGACAATATGAAAAACAAGAAACAAATGAACAAATTGGCATTGCAGACAAAATTAAAACGTCTGATGGTTGCCGGAGGTCTGGCAGCCTTGGTGGCAGTACCACTGTTATTTAGTAATGCAGGAATGAGGAAAGTTGATGCGGCTCAGGGGGATGTGAAGATCAATTCAACGAATTTCCCGGATAAAGGATTTCGGAAATATATTTCTGAGAATATCGACTTGAATAAGGATGGTGTATTGTCAAAAACAGAGATTAAGAGCGTAAAGACAATATATCTGGGTTCTGCGAGTGAAGTAGGTGGCTATATATGTAAAAATCTGACCGGTATCAATATATTTACAGAGTTACAGACGTTGGAGTGTAGCTGTAATAAACTGACGACGTTGGATGTCAGAAAAAATACGAAGTTAGTAAAATTAGGTTGCGACGTCAATAAACTAACGAAGCTAGATGTTAGCAAGAACTCCAAATTAGAATATTTGTCTTGTAGGGACAATAAATTGACGAAGCTGGATGTTAGCAGAAATTCCAAGTTAAAATATTTGGATTGTTATGACAATAAACTTACAGACTTGAATATAAGCAAAAATCAAAATTTAATAGTATTAAATTGTTCGTCTAATAAGCTTTCAAAATTAGATGTGACAAAAAATAAAAAATTAAGTTTATTAAAATGTAGAGATAATAAACTGACAAAGCTGGATGTTACCAAGAATACAAGACTGATTGAATTGGATTGTAGTCGCAATAATCTGAAACAACTGAATTTGAGATATAATGAATGGCTTTCTAACCTGTTGTGTTCATATAACAAACTGACAAGTTTGGATACCAGTTATAATAAGTCATTACGCAACGTGGATTGTTATCACAATAAATTAACAAAATTGGATTTTAGTGCAAGTCCTTTATGTGATCGTATTGATTGCAGTTCAAATAAACTAACAGAAGTTATTATAGCAGAGGGCGTAAAAAAAACTAGTGTTTATTATGATCAAGAGATAGATCGTTCAATAAAAATAAAAAGTAAGAAGACAAAACCGATGAAAACCGGCGAGTATATTACTTTATTTGATGATGGGAAATTTGATTATTATGTATTTCGCATCACTGGAAGCAAGAAAGGGAAAGAAACCGCAACATGTGTATATTATAAATTGGATATAATTGCACCTTATGGTGAGCCATCAAAAAAAGTTAAAAAAAGTTTTAAATTTGGAAATACAACATATAAGGTAACAGCAATCGGGGAAAATGCATTTAAGGAGTTGAACTCCTATTGTGAAGATGAAAATATTTGTAAATCCATTATAATTGGTAATTCTGTGAAAATAATTGGTTCCAAGGCATTTGCTGGTACAGAGGATTTAAAGTACATTATCCTTGATGAATCAGTTGAAGAAATTGGATCATATGCTTTTGCCAACAGCAAGGATTTAAAGGTTTTAAAGATCAAATCCACGAAGCTTACATCCAAAACGCTGAACAAGAATGCATTTGCCGGTATTACGTCAAAGACGACAGTCAAAGTACCAAAGAGCAAGCTTAGTACATATGAGAAGCTTTTCCGTAAATGCGGACTGAGCAAGAATGTAAAGATCAAGGCAATCTAAAAAGCCGGAAAGAGTAATATAATATACGCAAAATTATATAGCCTGCGTATCTGTATATTATGCAGAAATGCAGACTATATGAATACTGTAATTGAAACGATCTTCCAGAATATATTTGTTCCGGAGGATCGTTTTTTGTAATGACATAGAATGGTTAAGGATAATATTATTTGATAAAAAAAGAACTTCTTTCCGCTGGCGGTTTTTATATTGTAAAAATCAGTGTAATTATCTAAATGAGATATAATGATATTGAAAAGATTTTAAATTATTTGTATAGTTAAATGGTAAAAACTTTAGAATTTGTAGAGAAAGAATCGATGATTATGGCAATGTCTACAATTGATAAATATAAGGTATCTTTTGATACGGAGAATATAAATGTAAGAGATATGGTAATTGCAGGATTGGATCAGGTACAATCGAATAGTACGAAAGATTTTAATGAGGTATGTGATAGACTGGAGAAAAAATATACGAATGCAGCAATACACAATTAGGATGAGTAAACTGTCAGAACAAGATTTAGAAAGCGCTGGTGATTATATTGCTTATAAGTTGTTGAATCCTACTACTGCTGTAAATACGATGCAGGGAATAAGAAAAACAATTAACACATTACAACTTTTTCCTGAATGTCATGAGTTGGATGAAGATGTAGAATTAGCTGGATTAAGTGTTCGTAAGATATATTATAAGAGATATAAAATATTTTATATTATTGATCAATATAATAAAATTATTAATATAATCAGAATATTACATAAGTTGGAAAAAAGTAAAACATGGATATACCAGACTTTAACGAATGGAGAAGATAACAATCATGCTTAGAGTTGGCGTTACAGAACTGAATATTGGATTTGAGAATAGGGAAGAAGCAAAGAAATGCTGCCTTGAAGTTATGGAAGAAGCAAGTGCAAATGGAGTAGAGCTACTGGTATTTCCGGAGATGACACTGACAGGATTCACGATGCGGCCATGGTTGTATGCGGAAAGCTGGGATGCGGATAACATCCCGGACAGTGTTTCATTTTTTATGGAGAACAGCAGAAAATATAAGATGAAGATGGCATTTGGGTATATTCGTGCGGTTATGGCAGATAGCGACAAGATGGATGATGAAACGAAAGAACCGGTTTATGAGAACCGGCTGGTGCTTGTGGATGGAGAAAAAGTGGTACTTGATTATGCGAAGATCCATCCATTTTCATATAGCGGTGAGAATAAGGTATATCGGGCAGGAGAAAAGCTTGTACAGGCACAGGTAAAGGATATCCGGATAGGCGGATATATCTGCTATGACCTTCGTTTCCCGGAGATTTTCTCTGCAATGAGAGATCAGTATGAAGCTATCATGGTGATCGCAAACTGGCCGGAAACGAGGGCGGAACAATGGAAAACACTCTTGAAGGCAAGGGCGATCGAGAATCAGGCATATGTGATCGCAGTCAACCGGGTTGGAGATGGAGATGGGCTTCACTATATTCCGGGCTCTCATGTATATGACTGGCTTGGGCGGGATGTATCGATCCGGGTTAGTGAGAAGCTGCGTGTTGCAGATATTGATCCCGGGGCAGTCAGACATGCAAGAACAGAATTTCCACAGACAAATGACAGAAAGAATACATTTTATAAGATGCTTTATTAATGAAATGTGCTTATAGACAGTTGGATCGGCATGAAAAATACATGATATGTTTCATTTTTATTCGACTGGTTATAAGTACATTTCATTTTTTGAATAAAGATAAATTGAAAGTGATAAGATAATAGTATATAATAAATATGGATAATATATTATCAATTATAATAAAAATGACGGATATATAGATAAAATATTATCTATATAAATAATTTGCGGGGTAAAGATACATGAAACCTTTTGTATGGGAGACACCGGATGAATTAGATAAGAAATTGGCAGAAAGAGTTCGCAATATACGAAAGCGTAGATCGTTGTCACAGCAGCAGTTAGCGGAACAAAGTGGCGTAAGCTATGGATCAATCAAACGATTTGAGCAAACCGGACAGATCTCTCTGTTGGGATTGACGCGGATTGCGGTTGCACTGGATATAGCAGATGAGCTTCGGGAATTGTTTACACGGGTTCCGTACAAGGATATTCAGGAGGTTATGAATGAGACAAATAGAAGATAGGATGCTTCAGGTTTGCTATGAGGATCGTTTGGTGGGAACGATGGTGTTAACAGCAGACCGAAAAGCTGCTTTTGAATATAGTGATGAATGGCTGGAAGATGGATTTTCAATCAGCCCTTTTTCGCTGCCGCTGAAAAAGCAGGTATTTGTGCCGAAAAAAGATTATTTCGGCGGGCTGTTTGGAATATTTGCAGATAGTCTTCCAGATGCGTGGGGAAGATTATTATTAGATCGGCTGCTTAGGGCAAATCATATCAATCCGGATGAACAAGGTGTTTTAGAACGTCTTGCTATTGTGGGAGATTCCGGGATGGGGGCTTTGTGCTATCATCCACAGAGCGTTCTGGTGACGGAGCAGGAAACGGATGATCTGGATGAATTAGCAGAAGCGTGCCATAGAATCATGAATACAGAATATTCGGATAAATTAGATGAATTATATGGGCTTGGTGGAACCAGCGGCGGAGCAAGGCCAAAGATCATGACGAGGATAGATGGGGAAGATTGGATCATAAAATTTCCAGCACATGTTGACAGGGCAGATATTGGACAAATGGAATATGATTATTCGGTCTGTGCAAAAAAATGTGGAATCGTTATGAGTGAGACAAGGTTGTTTCCATCGCAGCGACATGCAGGATACTTTGGAACCCGGAGATTTGATAGAAAAACGGATGGGAGCAAGGTTCATATGGCAACGGCGGCAGCGTTGTTAGAACTTGATTTTAATCAGCCAAGTCTGGACTACCATGACCTGATGAAATTAACAAGAATAATGACGCGAGATAATAAAATGGATGTTGAAAATATGTTTCGCAGAATGTGTTTTAATGTATTTGCACATAACAGGGATGATCATTCAAAGAATTTTTCGTTTGTATATGATACTGAATCAGAAACATGGAGATTGAGTCCGGCATATGATCTGACGTATAGCACAACCTATTATGGTGAGCATACAACATCTGTTGATGGAAATGGACAAGATCCGGGAGAAACGGAGCTTTTGACAGTAGGAGTGCAGGCAGAAATGAAGAAAAAACAATGTCAGGAGATTATAAACGAAATCAAACAACGGGTTGAGGAAGATCTGAAGGCTTATGCAACCTTCCAAACCACATAAAGCTTGTAAAATCCCGCATAATGGAGTAAAATGGAAAAAGCAATTAAGGAGGAAACTTTTATGGGTAAGGACGATTGCATTTTTTGCAAGATTGCAAATGGTGAGATACCATCAGCAACAGTTTATGAAGACAGCATATGTAGAGTAATACTTGATGTAAATCCTGCAAATAAAGGTCATGCTTTAATTATACCAAAAGAACATTATGATGATATATATAGCATGGACGCGGATACTGCTTCAAAGATCTTTACGATTGCGACAGAGGTTGCCAAGGCTCAGAAAGCGGAATTAAATCCTGACGGACTGAACATTATTCAGAACAATGGCGCTGCTGCAGGACAGACAGTATTCCATTTTCACATGCATCTTGTGCCAAGATTCATTAAGGATACGGTTACAGTTACATGGGTTCCGGGTCAGTCAGACAATGAGGAACTGGATCGGTTGTCAAAGGCACTTCGTAAGAGAATTTAAGGAAAACATGGATAAAAGGACAGAGACAGGGATAACTTCAAATCAGTTAAAGCTTCTGGCATGCATATTTATGTTATGTGACCATGTAGGACTTGTTCTAATGAATAATAACTGGATAATGCGGGCTGTAGGACGGCTCGCATTTCCTATATTCGCATTCCTGTTGGTAGAAGGGTACAGGCATACGTCGGATATCAGAAAATATTTTATCCGGCTCTTTTTGTTTGCGCTGATTTCGGAAGTTCCATTTGATCTGGCATCGACCGGACAGGTATTTGATCTGCAGAAGCAGAATATTTTCTTTACACTTGCGGCGGGGCTGGTTGTGCTTTATCTTGGAAAAGTAGCAAAATGGAATCAGATGGGCGCAGTCATCGGAATTGTTGTCATTATGGTAGTTTCAGAGGCTCTGCATTTTGATTATGGAATGGCGGGCATTCTTCTGATCGTATTAATTTATTATTCGACCAAGGATGACACGGCGGAACAAGTATTCAGAAATGCCGGTCTTGTGACCGGACATTATCCGTTTGGCTGGAAGCTGCGTCAGAATATGGGGTTTGCAATCGTATCGGCAGTGCTGTATTTCCTGTTTTACGGAATAAGGCAGCTCTATGCAGTTTTGGCAATCCTGCCGATCAGTCTGTACAACGGAGAGTATGGTCGGAAGAATAAAGTTCTTAAATATACATTTTATGTGTTCTATCCGGCACATTTGCTCATCTTATACCTGCTCAGCAAGGCGGTTTTATAGGATAGCTTTAATGAATTTTTGTCGCAAAACAGAAATTACCTATTGACTTATGGAAATATATCAGTTAGAGTATAGCTGTTTCAGAACTGCATTGCAGTTTGAATACAAATAAATATTTATAAATGCTCTTATTCAGAATGGTGGAGTCATAAGGGACTATGAAGCCATGGCAACCCCGGAACAGGTGAAAGAAAGACCTGTATGGAAGGTGCCTTCCTGAGCGAGTCTGTGATATGCAGACGTCGAACAATGAGAGGTTTGATTTTATCAATCCGCTCAGAGCGGATTTTTCTTTTGCATAAAACCAGGTGGGGATAACTTGTCTGAAAAAAGAAAAATCAAAAGCTATGTGAACGAATACGCATGGCAGTAACTATAGATAGTATTTATACAAGGAGGAAATGATGGAAAAATTATTATTCACATCAGAATCAGTAACAGAAGGTCATCCGGATAAAATCTGTGACCAGATTTCCGATGCAGTATTGGATGCATTGATGGAGCAGGATCCAATGAGCCGTGTTGCCTGCGAGACATCGATCACAACAGGTCTTGTACTTGTAATGGGTGAGATTACAACAAAAGCATATGTAGACATTCAGAAGATCGTTCGTGAGACGATCCGTGAGATTGGATACGACAGAGCAAAATACGGATTTGACTGTGATACCTGTGGTGTTATCACAGCAATTGATGAGCAGTCAGCAGATATTGCAATGGGTGTTGATAAGGCATTAGAAGCAAAAGAGCATTTGATGAGCGATGATGATATCGAAGCGATTGGCGCCGGAGATCAGGGTATGATGTTTGGATTTGCAACAAATGAAACACCAGAATATATGCCATATCCGATCGCACTTGCACATAAGCTTGCAAGAAAACTGACAGAAGTAAGAAAGAATGGAACACTTCCATATCTCAGACCAGACGGTAAGACTCAAGTAACAGTAGAGTATGATGAGAATGGAAAAGCAAAGAGACTCGATGCGGTAGTTCTCTCAACTCAGCATGGCGAGGAAGTATCACAGGAACAGATCCATGAAGATATCAAGAAGTATGTATTTGATACAGTTCTTCCTGCTGATATGGTAGATGAAGATACCAAGTTCTTTATCAATCCAACCGGAAGATTCGTTATCGGCGGACCAAATGGTGACAGTGGACTTACAGGACGTAAGATCATCGTAGACACTTATGGTGGATATGCCCGTCACGGCGGCGGTGCTTTCTCAGGAAAGGATTGTACAAAGGTTGACCGTTCCGCAGCGTATGCAGCAAGATATGTAGCAAAGAACATTGTAGCAGCAGGACTTGCAGATAAATGTGAGATCCAGTTGTCTTATGCGATCGGTGTTGCCAGACCTACATCTATCATGGTAGACACATTCGGAACAGGAAAGGTATCCGATGAGAAGCTGGTTGAGATCATCCGTGAGCATTTTGATCTTCGCCCAGCCGGAATCATCAAGATGCTTGACCTCAGAAGACCAATCTACAAGCAGACAGCAGCATATGGACACTTCGGAAGAACTGACCTCGACCTTCCATGGGAGAGACTCGACAAAGTTGATATGTTGAAGGCATATTTATAAGAGTGGTATTATAAAAAGCCTGTCGGAGTTTTTAGCTCTTGAATAAGGTTTATAATCACGTTTTTGCCGCATGAGATTGATTTAATATTATGACAAAGCGGTGGTATAAAAATAAGACCTACCAGAGTTTGTTATTTCTGAATAAGGTTTCATAATCCATAGTGTAGCCGACTGAGTTTCATTCAATTTTGTGCCATGTCGTCGCCGCAAAGGTTTTTATCGCGGCAGAGACATGTGCATATAAAATTGAGTGAAACAAAGGTAGGCAAACGTGATTAGAAACCTTAATCAGGAAATAACAACTTTTGGTAGGTCTTATTTTTCTTCTTTACTATCCGGTACATTCTGCTTGATCGGCTTAAACTGCAAGGAGCCGGTGTTTTTCTTTGGCTCTTCGTGATTCACGATCGCTTCTGCCATATTGAATACCTCTGACAGATCAGCCGTATTCATGGAAGAGTACTGAGCCGCCTTTTTGATGATTTTATCTGCCGGAGTTGCTTCTTTTTCTTCCTTTGCTTTTTTAGTTTCGCTGCTTAATCTGGTGGAAGTGACATCTTCGGCTTTTACGGATGGCTTAGCAGTAAGCTCTGTCATGCCATCTGTTACCGGAATGTCCGCAGGCTTTTGGTTGTTTGTATCATCGGCATTTTCTGCTGGTGTTTCGTCCAGAACAACAGCAGCGGCTATCGTATCCTCTGACTTTGTATCATTTGCAGAAACAGTATCATCCGAAGTATTATCAGTATCGATACCTGTATCATTGCCTGTGTTGTGATCTGTGTTGTCTGGTGTATCATCGGCAGCATTATTGCTGGTATTGTCGGGAACGTTTTCGGCATCGCCGCTTGTATTGTTATCAGGACCATTGCCTGCGTTGCCAGCGGTATCGTTATTGGAATCATTGCCTGCATTGTCGTCGGTATCGTTATCGGAACCGTTGCTTGCAGCACCATCAGGATCATCGTCAGGATCATCGTCAGGAAGTCCCTGCTTGATCACCCGGATCAGCATAATTCCGAGGATAATGATCAGGAAGAACATAACTACGATCACGATGATACATATAGTGATAACCTTGTCCTTGTGCTGATCAAAGAAAGAGCCATTGTTGGCATCTGTCGCAGAAGCAGTCGTGACTGCTTCTGTTGGAACTGCTGAAGCGACAAATCGGGTAAATGTTTTCTCAACGGTATCATAGTAGAACCATCCAGGTTCACCGTCCGGACTCATGGCATATACTACGAGGATCGTATCATCTTCATATTTGTGATAGGCGGTTACGGAATTTTTGTTAAACTTATAGGTGAAAGCTGTGTAACCCGACGGCACTGTAACGTCTTCGCCGGCTGTCAGAATGATAAAGCTTTTGTAAGCAGATGCAACATTGATAAATGGAACCGCAGATTTTGCAGTAGTATCAATGATATACCATGCTCCGTTTTTGCTGTCCTTATCTGTCAGATAAGCACATTTAACCAGTCCGTTTGGAGACTGATAGAGAATGATTTCGGTATCATTATATTTCTCTTTTATTTCGGCAAATCCTTCTGGAATAGTAAGCTTGCTGTAATCTTCTGTAAAATAATAATCTTTTCCATCAATCTGGATGATCGCTCTTGTATCTACCAGTTCTTCCACATTAACCGCAATGTCGTAGATATGATTATCGCCGGTTTCAGCAGTAACCTTGATAGAGATATGAGAGGTCTTTCCCGGTTCAAAATCTTCATTTCCGGTAATGGAAACGGATGATTTGCTGTCTTCCGGGATCGCATTGATCGCAAGGCTTGTGGTATCTCCGGGAACGGTTGTCTCATAAGTATATGTATCTTTTGCAAATTCAGGCTTTAATTCACCTGGTGTGATCTGGATCGAAGACAGATAACAGTTATCAGACATTTCCTCTGTGGTATCTTCCGTTGTGTCCTCGGAAGAAGTGTCTGTCGTATCTTCTGTTGTAGATTCGGAAGAATTTGTTTCTGTTGTAGCCGGGGTGTCTGTTGTATTTGGTTCGCTGGTCGTTGCTTCTGTTGTACTGTTGCCGCCAGCGGCTGTTATTGTGATCGTAGCACCTGCATCTGATGCTCCGGCATGTTCTTCGCCCCATGTATAGACATCGGAGCTTCCCGTACTGACATAGGCAGATCCTGTATTTATAGCAGAAAATGTAAAGCTGTTGGAAGCAGAAGTAATATTTCCATCGCCATATCCGGCACAGGATACGGTTCCACCTCCGCCATAGCCATCGCCGGACTGATATTCCAGTAAGGAGGAATCATAGGACAGACAATAGCTGTAAGCACCCAGTGCTTCAGAACAACTGATCGATACGGTTACTGTAACCGAACCACCCTTTTGAATGGATGAGGATGAAAGCGAGATCGAGAACTGGGTAGATGCTGCATAGGAGTGTATGCTGTTTCCATATACCAGACAGCTTAATCCCAGAACCAAGATCATACATAATGCTGCTAATTTTTTTCTTGTTTTCATTTTATATATCTCCTGTATTTTATCATCTATTCATTTACTGCTGCATGATCTGTGCTGCGCCCATCAGATATTTCTGGACTTTTAACAGATCGAGAGCAGATAACATACCACTTCGTTTGATATTTGCGGCTTTCAGGTATGGATCCTTTAAGGTAGAAGCACCGATAATATGCTTCTGTATCTTTAACAGATCCAGTGCATTGATAATTCCGTCACCATTTACATCACCGAAAATAATAACGGTATAGGTGCTGGTATTGCCCGAAACAGTTATTTTTACAATGTCACCGGTACCGATACGGTCAGATGTCTTTTCTTCACCGGATGAAGTCCTTACACTGACAGTTCCGTTTGTACATCCAAGATTGGAGACAAATGCAGATACGGTGGTTGATACTGCTACGCCGGTTATGGTTCCGTCGGATACAGTATAGTTACCGTCAAATTCAGGATCTGAGCTGGAATTACCGGAAGATTTACCACGGACGATCGTTAATGTATAAGTACGTTTTGCGCCGCTTTGGGCTTTTACCGTAATTTTTACTGTATTCGTACCCTTTGACAGACTGACTTTTCCTGTTCCGGATACGGAAGCGTTTTTGTTGACCGGACTTGCAGAAATCGTAACAGAACTTGTTTTCTCTGATACGATCAGGGAATACTTGGTTGTTGTATTGACTGCAAATGTTGGTGTCAGGGAATAGTTATCAATACTCAGTGATTTGAGATAGTTGTTTGGATTGCCACTGTCTGCCGGTTTGCTGACCATGGTATCCGGCATATTTTTGTATACCGGGATACAGAATGTGATTGAATTGTTCAGTGTGCCTGCGCCACTGTAGGCATCGTATACCTTAGAGGCTTCAGAGGAAGCCGCCTGAACATTGGTCATATACTGATGGGAGTATAAGGCAGAGGTATTTGTGACATTGAATTTCTGTGTATACAAAGTATTCTGCTTCTGCAGAATGTAATTATTTCCAATGTATTGAGCGCCGCCATAGATGGATTTGTATACGGTGTTCCACGGTCTTCCGTAGGTAGAACCGGAGGATGCCCATTTAAGTGCATTTGTAACGGCGTTTCCGGTTACGCTGTCGAAACCGCCGATGTTATAGAAATTATAGATTCCCGGATATACGGAATGCTTTCCATTTGTGGCAGAACTGAGTGATGAGCCAACCTCCTGTTTGATTCGGGAGGCAATGTGGTATGGGCTGACACCGACTGCCTTTCCGGCTTTGATGATCAGTTCGGAATATGTACTGTTGGAACCGGATGGCTTGGATTTGTACATAAAGGTTCCGTTCAAAATGGATTCCACGCCGGATTTGGACTGAGAATCTTCATAAGAGAGATTCTCAAATGCAAATACGAACCGTTCATACAGATAAACACGGGGATCCAGATAATAGGAGACCAGTTTATCCGATGCGGCATACCAGCAGTTACCATCAAAGGATGCCCATGTATCGGTTTTGATGTTGTAACCGATCGTCGTGGAACGCCAGTTGTAGCGTGGATAACTGCTGGTTCCCTGAACCAGATTTTTGATCTGACCGGATTTGTTTCGTTCATTATCTACAAGATCATCCCAGTCGATTCCTGTCTGGACAGCTTTAAAAGTCCAGGATGGATGATCCTCATGCAGTTCCCGGAGCTGTGCCTTATAGCTTTCCGGAAATCCCTGATCATTCATATAGGATTCAAAATCTTTGTCGGATTTTTTCCCTGAGGATTCTGTCGTTGCTGTTGTATTTTTTTTATCAGAAGAGTCTGTTTTGTCGATAGTGACATATGAAGCGGATACGTAGCCGGTATAGGTTGTCTTGTTATAAACAAGGGATACTTTATACCAGGAGCTGTTTGAGGTGTTCAGGATTGTAAGCTTGTGACCCCCATTTAACATAATGTTACTGCCGTGATCCGTTACAGGATTGCCGCCGGGGGCATCACGGAAATAAACATTCGTTACTCCATCTTTGATATGACCGGATTTTCCTGCGGCATCAGAAAGTCCGCTGTTCATGAAAAGACAGACCACAAGACAGCAGATAAGTGCTGCGATCGCCAGTATGGCGGATCGGTATGGTCTGTTACTTAGCCGTTTGTTATTCATATGATGCTCTCCTTTGTATATAAATGCACGATTCGATTTTTGTGATAAAAATATATAAGCCTAAAAAATACAATACTGATTTTAGTTTACCATAATCTCAGAAAAAACAAACCCCTTTTTCGTCAAAAAAATAGTGATTTCACAGAAAAAATTGGATGTGCGTACAATATAGAACATATAGGTTGGAATAGAAAATAGGACAGCGGGACAGGTCAAAAATATTTGATTATGAAAATGTGATTGTTGATTTGAAAATAAAAAGAGATGCTGACCGATATAGTGGAGCAGGCATCTCTTTTTTCATGTGTATATTTATCCGATTTTTAATTTAAATTTCTGAATATCTTTGTCAGTATCAACTTTTTCGATCTTTCCGCCCAGACCACGGATCTTTTCATCAAATTTCTCATATCCACGCTGGATATACTTAATATCTGATATAACGGAAAAATCATCTGCAACTAATGCAGCAATCACAAGAGCAGCACCGGCACGAAGATCCGGAGCAGCTACATTTGCACCAGAGAAGGATTCTACACCATCAATGATAGCGGTATTGCCTTCTACCCGGATGTGAGCGCCCATTCTGGCAAGCTCGGCAACATATTTGAACCGATTCTCAAATATGCTTTCTGTTACAATGCTGGTTCCGTTTGAAAGTGCCAGTGTGACAGCCATCTGCGGCTGCATATCCGTTGGAAAACCCGGATAAGGAAGTGTTTTGATATTGGTTGGTTTCAAACGTTTATCAGACATAACTCTTACAGAGTCATCATATTCAATTACATGAGCACCGATCTCATTTAACTTGGAAGTGATAGCTTCCAGATGTTTTGGAATTACATTCTTGATCAGTATATCACCTTTTGTTGCAGCAGCGGCTACCATAAATGTACCGGCTTCGATCTGATCCGGAATGATGGAATAAGTAGTACCATGAAGTTCTTTAACACCACGGATACGGATGACATCAGTTCCTGCACCTTTGATATTTGCGCCCATACTGTTTAAGAAGTTGGCAACATCGACAATATGTGGTTCTTTTGCTGCGTTTTCAATGGTGGTTTTACCTTCAGCGAGAACTGCAGCCATCATAATATTGATCGTTGCACCAACGGATGCAACATCCATATAAATATGGCTTCCAATCAGTTCTTCGGCATAAGTGGAGATAGTTCCATTTGTAATATCAACCTGTGCACCAAGTGCTTCAAATCCTTTTATATGAAGATTGATCGGTCTTGCACCAATATCACAGCCACCAGGTAATGCAACCTGAGAGTGCTTGTATTTTCCAAGTAATGCACCTAACAGATAGTAAGATGCACGAATCTTACGGATGAATTCATCATCTACGCACAGATCACTGTTTGGATTGATAGCGGCGCCACAGATGGATACGGTATGTTCGTCTATGTAGCGTACTGTCGCACCAATACCCTGAATTGCCTGAAGAAGGACACGGGTATCTCTTACATTTGGTACATTTTCTATTATAACTTCCTGATCGGTCATTACAGCAGCAGCAAGGATTCCGAGAGCTGCATTCTTTGCACCTGCAATAGTTACCTCTCCTTCAAGAGGCTGACCGCCTTTGATCACATATTGTTCCATATTGCACCTCTAAATATTTATAAACATATTTAAAAAGTCCGGTTAAAATTTCTGTCGTTTTTCGATACTTTACCGCACAGATAACTTCTAGATTATAGCATATTTTTGCGAAAAGTAAATAGCAAGTAAAATTATTTATCTGCTTCGCAGTAAATACAACGATAAATCCGGTGTGCTCTGTCTGTAAGCTTAAAGATATGCTGGATTCCCTGTTCGGTTGAGGTTATACAGCGCGGATTGGTACATTTCTTGATGCCTACCAGACGTTCCGGAAGCTCAATATTTTTCTTTTCCACCAGTTTTCCGTCACGGATAATATTAACGGAGATATCCGGATCGATATATCCAAGGACATCAAGGTTGATGTCGATATCCTGATCTATCTTTAAGATATCCTTTTTACCCATTTTCTGGCTTTTGACATTTTTGATAATTGCTACGGAGCAGTCCAGCTTGTCGAGATGCAGGTCATTATAGATCTGGAGTGCCTTGCCTGCAGCAATGTGATCAAGTACGATACCATTTTGAATACTGTCTATGTTCATCTGTTTGTACCTCCTATGCTAAACCAAGCAGTGTGGCAATTAATGCCATACGGACATATTTACCATTTAATACCTGACGGAAATAACATGCTCTTGGATCGTCATCCACTTCAACAGCAATCTCATTTACTCGTGGCAGCGGATGCAGGACACACATGTCCGGACGGGCAAGTGCCATCTTACTGTTATCCAGTATGTAAGTATCCTTTAATCGTATGTAGTCTGCTTCGTTGAAGAAACGTTCTTTCTGTACTCTTGTCATATAGAGGATATCCAGTTCTCCGATCACATCCTCCATAGATGAAACTTCCTTATAAGGTATATTATTCTTCTCGATCACTTCTGTGCGGATATAATCAGGAATTTTTAATTCATCCGGTGAAATAAGCACAAAACTGATATTTTCATAACGGGACATTGCTTTGATCAGAGAATGAACGGTACGTCCAAACATCAGATCTCCGCAGAAGCCGATCACAAGGTTGTCCAGCCTTCCTTTTTCACGTTTGATCGTTAAAAGATCCGCCAGTGTCTGTGTTGGGTGGTTATGTCCACCGTCACCTGCATTAATGATCGGTACATCGGATTTCATGGATGCGAGCATCGGAGCACCTTCCTTGAAATGGCGCATAGCTATGATATCTGCATAACAGCTTACAACCTTTACTGTGTCACCAACGCTTTCACCCTTAGATGAGGATGATGAACTGGCAGAAGAAAAACCAAGTACATTACCACCTAATTCCATCATGGCGGCTTCAAAACTTAAACGAGTTCTTGTACTTGGTTCAAAAAATAAAGTAGCGAGCTTTTTGCCTTTGCATAACTCACTGTATTTTTCTTTATGATCAATAATATCCTGAGCAAGATTTAAAATGTGATCGAGCTCTTCCAAACTTAAATCCATTGGGTCTATCAGATGTTTCATGGCGGCCTCCTTACAAATTTGCTATCCCCGATTATAGCACCTGCCTGAATGCCATGCAACCGGTTTTTTCCGGTAAAATCATGGAATGTAAATAACCGCCGGGGGCATACTGTTATTCGCAAGACGTTTCCACTCGTATCCTCGTGCAGCGGTACATAAAGTTGCAAAGGACGCAACTTAAGTACCGGCCTCGGATAATGCTTGCGATATAACAGTATGCCCCCGGCGGTTATCAACATTCCATGGTTTTATGAATTTAAGAGTGTGTACATTACGGCCTTTTCAGCATGACGACGGTTTTCTGCCTCGTCTAGGATATGGTCGAGGTTCTTATCTACGACATCCTGAGAGATTTCGAAGCCGACATGCATTGGCATATCGTGGAATACGATCGCTTTGCTGTCTTTTGTGAAGTCGCCGTTTAACTGGTAAGGCATCATTTTTGCAAGGGTTTCTTCCTTTTGCTTCTGATAAGCAGGATTGTTGAAGAATTCCATATCTACCCATGTATCCGTGTAGAGGACATCCATCTTATTTGCATATTCCTTTGCTTCTTCCATGGACATGGCAGGATCAAGCTCGATATAATGACCGCTTTTCTTTGCTTCTTCATAGAAATCAGGACCACAGGCTGTCTCATTTACAAGTGGAGTCAGTCCGTATAACGTACCCTTCTTCATCTTGGAGAAGAATTCAACATGGGAGTTAAATACATTGTTCTTTGCACCGATGTACATCAGATTGACATCCAGAGTTCCAAACTTCTCAAGGATCGTGAGGGCATCTGCAAGGATCTGGCATGGATGGTAGGAATTATCACAGCCGTTGATAAATGGAACCGTAGCATTCTTGCCAAATAATTCAACAGTTTCATTTTTGATCAGACGTGCCATGATGATATCAACATTACGGCAGACATATTTGATCTCGGAAACAGGCTCGCCGAGTACAAAGTTGGAGTCCTTCCATAACTGGTTGTAGTAGGTACCACCTAACTCGGTAATGCCGGTTGCAAATGAAAGAAAGGTTCTGGTTGATGTCTTTTCAAATAAAGTATAAAGTTTCTTTCCTTTTAAGGATTCGCTGTACTTCTCCGGATTCTTCTTCATATCCAGAGCAAGGTTCAGGATATCCATCAGCTCATCTGCTGTGAATTCCTTGAAGTTTAACATGTTTTTCATAACTGACACCTCTTCTTTAAAATAGTATGTATTCGTCACTGCTTCGCATATATGCATAAATTATACAGAAAAATTGCATATATTCATATAACATAAAATAGAGAAGCAGGGCATATTTATAATATTGTTATTGAAATAATAACAGAAAAATAAATTGTATCACGATATGTATTTTTTTTCAATTTTTTTGTATTTATTTTGCAAACATACAGGGCGATAACAGATAGATACTGGTACATTATGCATAAATATAGCAGAATAAGCAATATTTTGGTACAGACTTCGTTGACAGCAGTTTATAAATATTTTATACTTTTTGTTATATGAAATCAGAGATGCGGAAGGAGCATCGGCAAGGAGGAAAGTATGAAACAAAGAAGTATTGGTATGTGTATCTTATTGACGATCGTTACCTGTGGTATTTATGGACTTTACTGGTTTGTATGTATTACAGACGATACAAATGAGATGTCGGGTGAGAATGAACTGGCAGGTGGCGGAATGGCACTGTTGCTTACACTTGTTACCTGTGGTATTTATGGATGGTACTGGGCTTACAAGATGGGTGAAAAGGTCGATATCATCAAGAACAGAGGCGGTATGCCATCCAGCAATAGCGGTATCCTGTTTGTAGTTCTTCAGTTATTTGGACTTGGAATTATCGACTACGCACTGGCACAGGATGCGATTAATAAGTACAGCGGAACGAACGGATATGGCCAGCCATATAATGGTGGATATCAGAACCAGCAGTACGGCGGATACAACCAGAATCAGCAGCCATATAACGGCGGATACAACCAGAATCAGCAGTATGGTGGATATGATCAGAGCCAGCAGTATGGTGGTTACAACCAGAGCGGCAATAATCCATACAGCAATGGAAATGATAATAACAACCCATATAACGGACAGTAAGAAACATATATGGAAGAAAAGAAAAATCGTGTCCGAAAGATTATATATCGGGATAGCATTATTCTTTTAGCAGGAATCCTGTATGCGGTATTTGTCAGACTGACCGGTCTGGCAGTACCCTGCATATTCCGGGCACTGACCGGATGGCAGTGCCCCGGTTGTGGGATAACCAGAGCATGCCTGTCTTTAATAAAAGGAGAGATACGGACATCCTTTTCCTATAATCCGTTTTTGTACATTGCAGGACCATGTATCATATATCTGATAGTCAGGGGAGATTTGAACTATATAAAAGGAGACGCATATCGGCTGGGTACAGCGGACACGGTTTTAATCTATATACTGATCATGGCGGCGCTGATATTCGGCGTTGTGAGAAATTTATAAAAAAATTTATAAAATACCATCTTTTATTTGACAGAACATAGCATTATAAAAGTTTTAGTGTAAGATTTTGTTGAATGAAAGATGGTATTTTTATACGGCTTTTTCTTTATTTGCAAGGATGATGCCGGCACAGACAAGAACAAGTGCGACCAGACAGCGGATGTTTAAGGCAGATGTTTCATGCAGAAGCAGAGCTGATAACAGTACGCCAAAGACCGGATTCGAGAAGCCGTAGACGGCGATCCGGGATACCGGGTTGTGCGCTAACAGCAGACTCCATAATGTATAGGCGCAGGCCGAGATGAACGCCATATAGAGCAGAAGCAGGACAGCAGGAGCGGAGTCTCCCGCGATATGTCCGCCTCCGGCAAGTCCGCAAAGGATCATCACGAAGCCGCCGACAAAGAACTGCCAGCCGCTGAGCAGAACCGGATTCTCCTTATCGGAAAAATATTTGATGATAACTGAAGAGAAAGCATAAGCCACTGTTGATAACAGGATGAAGCCTTCTCCGGTGAGAGTGAAATGCGCGTCTACACCATTTCCCAGATTGATGATAACAACTCCGATAAATCCAATCAGACATCCAAGCATCTTTTTGGATGTAACCTTTTCCATTTTAAATAACAGACCCGATACAAGAATCGCCAGAAAGACGTTTGTCGCTTCAATGATCGCTGCCTTGCTTCCGGTCGTATTTGCTAAACCGATGTAAAAGAAGACGTATTGCAGGATAGTCTGGAACAATGACAGGATAAAGATACGTTTGACCGTTGTCCCGTTATGTGGGATCAAAGGCTTTTTATATATGAAGCTGCAGATAAGGATAACCATAAGTCCGGCGAGCAGAAAACGGATGCCGGCGAACAGGATCTGGGATGCGGTATCATTTCCGCCGATTGAAAACATCTGGTAGCCGATCTTGATGCAGGGAAAGGCGCTTCCCCATAAGGCACAGCAGATGAGTGCAAGTGTGATAACAACAGGTGTTTTCGTTAAAAAATTTTTCATGACAGAATAACCTCAATAATAAAAGTATAATTTTAAACAGTAACGGATGACGGCAGATTCACAGATGTGTCGTGCGGTATTACATGATCGAACTGTTCGGACATACTATAGCATAAAAGAAATCCGAAAAAAAAGACATAATTTTATTTAGAGATGAAGGTTGCAAAAACTGTATAAAAACAAATGGAATCTGTTGACAATTTGCACAAAAAAGGCATATAATTTTTGTTATCTGAGCACATAAGATTGCCAGAAAAAATAGCGCAGACATTTCATTCGTGTTTGTAGTTTTATCAAGGAGGGTTTTTGAAATGGCAAAAAAACCGTATTATATTACAACCGCTATTGCATATGCATCAGGTAAACCTCATATAGGCAACACCTACGAGATCGTGTTGGCTGACAGCATTGCAAGGTACAAGAGATTCGCAGGATATGATGTAAGATTCCAGACCGGAACCGATGAACATGGTCAGAAGATCGAGAACAAGGCTTTTGAGAACATGCAGACTCCAAAGGAATTCGTTGACGAGATTTCAGGCGAGATTAAGAATATCTGGGATCTGATGAACACATCTTACGACAAATTTATCAGAACAACAGATGCAGATCATGAGAGACAGGTTCAGAAGATTTTTAAGAAGCTGTACGATCAGGGTGACATATATAAGGGAGAATATGTAGGAAAATACTGTACTCCATGTGAATCCTTCTTTACAGATTCACAGCTTGTAGACGGCAAATGTCCGGACTGCGGAAGACCGGTACAGGAAGCAAAAGAGGAAGCATATTTCTTCAAACTCAGCAAATATCAGGACAGACTGATGAAGCACATTGAGCAGAATCCTGATTTTATTCAGCCGGAGTCCAGAAAGAACGAGATGATCAATAACTTCATCAAGCCGGGACTTCAGGATCTGTGCGTATCCAGAACATCCTTTAAATGGGGTATCCCGGTTGATTTTGATGACAAGCATATTATCTATGTATGGATCGATGCATTATCAAACTATATTACAGGTCTTGGATACGATGTAGACGGTAATAACGATGAATTATATAAAAAATACTGGCCTGCTGACTTACATCTGATCGGAAAAGATATCTTAAGATTCCATACGATCTACTGGCCGATCATGCTGATGGCGCTTGGAGTACCGCTTCCAAAGCAGATCTTCGGACATCCATGGCTGATCCAGAATGACGGTAAGATGAGTAAGTCCAAGGGAAATGTAATGTATGCAGATGATATGGTCCGCCTGTTTGGTGTGGATGCAGTCCGTTTCTTCGTTCTGCATGAGATGCCGTTTGAGAATGACGGAATCATTTCATGGGAGCTGGTTGTAGAAAGAATCAATTCCGAGCTTGCAAACACACTTGGAAATCTGGTAAATCGTACGATCTCTATGTCAAACAAATACTTTGGCGGCGTAGTTACGAATACCGGAGTAATAGAAGAAGTAGATGAAGATCTGAAGAATGTCGTATTAAACTGCCGTATCAAGGTCGCAGAATGCATGGATAAGTTAAAGGTTGCAGATGCGATCTCAGAGATCTTCACTTTATTCAAGAGATGCAACAAATATATCGACGAGACCATGCCTTGGGCACTTGCAAAAGATGAAACAAAGCAGGATCGTCTGAATACCGTATTATATAATCTGGTTGAGAGCATCGTGATCGGTGCGTCCCTTCTGGAGCCATATATGCCGGATACCTCTGTTAAGATCCTGAACCAGTTAAATGCTGCAAAGAGAAAGGTAACAGAGCTTGGAAGATTCGGACTTTATCCATCCGGAAACAAGGTAACAGAAACTCCTGAGATCCTGTTCGCAAGACTGGACGTAAAGGAAGTTATGGCAGAAGTTGCCAAGTTTGCACCTCCTGTAGAAGAAACTATCTACGAGAAAGCAAAGAAGCAGAAGGAAGAAAAAGAGAATTCCGAAGAAAAGAAGAAAATGAAACAGGCAGAAGCTAAGGTCGCTGCACTTAACAATGATCCGTCTGTTCTGAATAAACAGCAGATCACGATCGAAGAATTTGAGAAGATGCAGTTGATGATCGGCGAGATCATTGCATGTGAGGAAGTACAGAATTCCAGAAAACTTTTATGTTCTCAGGTTAAATTCGGTGAGAACAATGTGAAACAGATCGTATCGGGAATTAAAGGCTCCTATTCACCAGAAGAAATGGTTGGAAAGCGCGTTGTTGCGATCGTAAACCTGAAGCCATGCAAGCTTGCAGGAGTTGTATCAGAAGGTATGCTGCTGTGTGCAGAGGATGCAGAGGGCAATCTGTCCCTTCTTACAACCGAGAAGAATCTGCCAGGTGGTTCATTCATCAGCTAATTAATTTAATAGAAAACGCAGCCCTACAGATATGAAGTCGTTGATTTATTGGGTGGTCTATGATAGAATTTTAATGTCTGCTTATAGTATGGAGGAAAGCAGATTTTGAAAGATTTAGAAATCTTAGCGCCATGTCCCTTTGGATCAACGACGAAAAGGGTGACGAGGATAGAGGTTATCGAAAATTCGGCGGATGCCTCTACGCAGAGTCCGGATGCGCACATGCATGCCAAATATGGAAGAGATTCCAAAACAAAGCAGCATGACCGGATAATTTGATGATGCAGTAAAATATCTGACGGACGATAAAGACAGATATACGAACAGAAAAAGAAATATGCATCATAAGCCGAAAGGAGATAATTGAATATATGTGTGGAATCATAGGTTTTACAGGCAGAAAGCCGGCGAAGGATATCCTGATCGATGGACTGGAGCGGTTAGAGTACAGAGGCTATGACAGTGCGGGTATTGCACTTTTAAATGACGATGATACATTAACGATCCGGAAGAAGGCAGGAAGAGTCAGCGAACTCAGGGAACTGTGTAAGGATGGAGATTATTCATCGACTTGCGGTATCGGACATACAAGATGGGCAACACATGGTGGAGTTACAGATGCGAATGCGCATCCGCACAGATGTGGAAATGTTGCTCTTATCCACAATGGTATCATTGAGAATTACAGTGACATCATAAGAGAGTATGGACTGGCAGATAAGCTTGTATCAGAAACAGATTCTGAAGTTGTGGCAGCCCTGCTGGATACTCTGTATGATGGTGATCCGATCGCAGCGATTCGGAAGGCGGTTAAGATAATTGCGGGTTCATTTGCGCTTTGCATTATGTTTGCAGACAGACCTGGGATCATATATGCAGTAAGAAATGTCAGCCCGATGGTAGCAGCACACAGCGAAGAAGGATCTATCATTGCGTCAGACCTGACAGCGATCATTTCATTCTCAAAAGATTATTTTGTTGTGCCGGAATATCATATCCTTACAATGACACAGGAAGGAATCCGGGTTGAGGATCTGAAAGGCAATGAAGTAAAGCCACAGATGTTAGAGATTACATGGGATATTACAGCCGCTCAGAAAGGTGGATTTCCACATTTCATGTTAAAAGAGATTTATGAGCAGCCGGAATCCCTGAGAAATACGATCACACCAAGAATTGTGAATTCACTCCCTGATTTTACAGAAGACGGGATTGATGATGAAGTATTTAAAAATTGTGAAAATATCACAGTCATTGCATGCGGAACTGCTATGCATGCCGGAATCGTAGGAAAAGCAATGATTGAATCAGAGCTTCGTATACCGGTAAATGTGGAGATCGCATCAGAATTCCGTTATAAAGAACCACTGATCAATGAGAAGACATTGGTTATCGTAACTTCCCAGTCGGGAGAGACAATTGACACATTGGAAGCAATGCGTCTGGCAAAAAGATGTGGTTCCAAGGTTATTTCGATCGTAAATGTAAAAGGGTCTACGATCGCAAGAGAAAGTGATTATGTGTTATATACACATGCCGGACCGGAGATTGCAGTTGCAAGTACAAAGGCATATTCGGTTCAGATGGCGGCAATGTATTTAATCGGCTGCAGGCTTGGACTTGTAAAAGGAATTTATTCAGAAGAGCAGGCAAAGGAATTTATCAGCAAACTGTTGGGAACAATTCCGGTAATAGAAGAAACCCTGCTTCAGGCAGATGAAGTCAAGACTGTTGCTAATTACATAAAAATGGCTCCGGATGCATTCTTTATCGGAAGGGGCATGGATTATACTCTTTCACTGGAGGGGGCTCTGAAGTTGAAGGAGATATCCTATGTTCATGCGGAGGCTTACGCAGCAGGTGAATTAAAACATGGTACGATCGCTCTGATCACAGAGAATGTACCGGTTATCGCGTTAGCGACACAGCCGGCTGTATACGAGAAGATGGTTTCAAATATAAGGGAAGTAAAAGCCAGGGGAGCATATGTTATTCTAATTAGTATGGGTGACGAAGTTACTGACACCCAGATATGTGATAAGCATATAAGAATACCTAAGCAGGATAGTTTATTTACTGTATTTGCAGCGGCTGTTATTTTGCAGTTGATCGCATACTATACATCAGATGCAAAAGGGCTGGATGTAGATAAACCGCGTAATCTTGCCAAGTCTGTTACTGTAGAGTAAATGGGACTTGAGTGGCTGGAGAATAATTGCGGAGGGCGTTATTATGAGCACAGAGAAGACATATTTGTGCGATGAGTACAAATTATATTTTAAGATTGAAGATGATGTCCAGATCCTTCATAATGAAGTCGAGCTGTACAATACATCATTTGTAGGAAACAACAGCTTTTGCCATGAAGAGTATATTGACGGACAGAGAGCACTTACATATTCGATTCCGGCCATGATTACGATGAATCAGTTTATTACAAAGAAGATTCACAGGGACGAACTGGTGGACATTATGTTCAGCATAGCTGATCAGTTGATGTACCTGAAGGCGAATGATATGCCACTCGGTAAGGTTATCCTGAATATTGGATACATGTATCTGAATCTGGAGGATATGAGTGTTCAGCTTGTGTTCCTTCCAATTGATAAACCGATGGAAAAATGCAATATGGAGAAGTTTGTCAGAGATCTGGTAAACAAGCTTGATTTTGCAAATAAGAAAGCTTCAGACTGTGGATATGAACTGATCAAATTCTTTGATCATAATCCATCCTTCTATCTGTCAGAGTTCTACAAGATGATCACAGATATGAAGAATGACAACAATGTTCATCCGGAGGATGAGCAGCATTTCATTGTCAGACCGCAGAAAGCAGAGACAATAGAAGATACGGAAGTTCCATTACAGACAACCGTTGTATCAACTCCAAGCTTTAAACTGGCAAAGGAAGTTAAGGATTATTCCGGTAATGATATCGGATTTGATGATGATTCAGACATTACATCAACGACTGTTTTGACGAATGCATCCAAGAGCAAACCGGGTCCTGTTATCGTAAGAACCAGAACCGGTGAGCGGATTAAGATCGACAAACCGATCTTTTGTATCGGTAAGTCTGCACAGGGTGTTGATTATCAGGTAACAGACAACAATTCTGTCAGCCGTCGTCATGCATATATCATCAACGTCAATGGCGTTTATTATCTGCGTGATAACAAATCAACCAATCACACCTATCTTGGTGGCAAGATCATCAACAGCGGCACAGACATGATGCTGATCGATGGCAGCAAATTCAAATTAGCAAACGAGGAATTCACATTCCGCGAGAAATAAACCAAAAGGCTTCGTCCTGTTTCTGACAGACGAAGCCTTTTCATATAACTATTCTGTAAGTATTTTATCAATAGGCAGAAAGACAACAGCGTGTAGTATGTATAGATAGAAAAAAGAACAATATCTTTCATGTAGCAGACCTTTTTACTCTGTATAACTTCGAACTAACCTCGGCGAGCCTCGCTAAGGTCTCGGTTACGAACGTCGGTCCTTAACGAACCACCGTTAGGTGGGAGTTTAGTACCGCTACGTGAGAAATAGAACGAGAGTGTTCTGCGTAGTGAAAGGGTATTGTTCTTTTTTTAGATGAAAAATTGGTGCTGTTGTCTTTCGCCCGTTTATTCCTCGGAAGTGTCGGCTTCCGTAGCGTCAGCGGTCTCAGTGGCGATCATTGCCTGGTCGATCTCCTTCAGGCTGTCGGATGAGATGCTGTAGTATTCACCGTCATCGTTGATAAGTGCCTTGATGACTACAGGATCCTTGTACTGTGGTTTTTCGGTATGAGAAGAAAGGATCGATGCAATACCGTTTGCAAACTTTTTATCATATTCCTCTTTCTTAACGTCATTATAGACACCGTCGTCTACGTCTTTATTAAAGGCTTCAATATAAGCAATAATTTCATCGTAGGACTGGTCAAGGATTGCCAGTGGATATATGGTTACATCCACATAGTAGTCCCCGTTTTCTTTATAGCTTTCCGATACTTCATATCGTGCATCATTGTAAATAGCGGCAGCAACAGTGGTAAAAGTCTGGTTTACTTCAACAGACTGGTTGGTATTCAGATTATAATGTGTGATCAATTGGTTTGCGAGATTGGAAAGGCAGTCCTGATACAGTGCAAGTGCATCGGTTTCATTTCCTTTATTCTGTTTCACATAATTGGTGTAATCACCTTTATAATTAACATCGAGAAGATTTTTTACATACGATTGGTATGCGGTAACTTTTTTCTGACCACAGCCGGTAAAAGCAAAAAGACAGATCAGGATCATAAATGCAGTGGTCAGGCATTTTCTTGTGTGTTTCATAGTAATAAAAATTCCTCCTAACAGTTCGGTTTGATTTCCTTGTCCAATATAGCACAAAATATGTGCTTTGTAACTAAATTAAGAAAAAATAATTGTGCAAAACTATAAGGGTGTGTTATAATCATTTCAATTAGTGCTTACAGAAAATGAGCATCTGTACTGGAATGCATAAGTATAACACACAGAAATAGATGACGATGGCAGGCGCAATGATTGCCCTGACGACAGGAAGATGCTTAAATAATAGATTATTTTGGAGGGATCATCGTGGCAAAAGACAATAATTTTGATGAGGAAGAAGTAAAGACAGAAGCATCATTTAAGACAGTAACATTTGGTGGATATGATAAGAATTCAGTTGATTATTATATTGAAGAGTTAAAGGCTGATCATGAAAAGGAAGTCAATGAGTTAAAGGCAAATGTAAACAAGCTCAGCGAAGCCGTATTAAGCCTTAAGACTATGAGAGAAGTAAACCTGACAGAGTCAAATAAGACAATTGATGGCTTAAAGGCAAAGAATGCAGAATATGAAAGCGAGATTGAATCTCTGAAGGAGCAGGTAAACGCTTATAAGCAGAAGGAATTCGAATCCGCGGGAAGATATGAATCCATTTCAAGAACACTCTTAGAGGCAAGAGAGAGTGCAGATGCGCTGATTGCCCAGACGAATAAAGAGTGTGAGGCGCAGCATGCAGAGATGACTGCAAAGTGTGAAGCAATGGAGAAGGATACAACCGATCGTTGCAATGCACTTGAGACAGAGACAAATGCAAAGTGCAAGCAGATGTATGATGAGACGGAAGCAACCTGCGCAAGTCTGAAGGAGCAGGCTTACAACGACAGCGAGCGTACAAGAAATAAAGCACATGAAGCTGCAGAAGCTTTAAGTGCAAAGACAGATTATGAGTGCAGAACCCAGAAGGAAAATGCACAGAAGGAAGCAGAAGCTATTACAAACAAAGCGACCAGCGAAGCATACGTTCTCAGAAAGAATGTAAAGAAGGAATGTGATGCAGTCAGCAAATATATGGGAGAACTTCTGGCTGCCTTAGATGGTGTTGTAGATGCATGTTGTGTAACAAAGGATATTGCAGATAAGGCATTTACAGGTCTGAAGAGTGAAGCAACTTCAATGGTGTCATCCGAGGATGATAAAGAAGCTGCCGGAACGGAAGACGACAAAACAGAGGAATAATATTAACAGCGATATTTAACATACATGAAACTTTTCTATGGCTGACATGGAAAAGTTTTATGTGTCTATGGGGTTACATAAGAGAAAAGAGGGATACATTTGGAGATAGGCAAAATCAGCAATTATTCAGATTTTCTGAGCCATATTGAATATCCCGCAGTTGTATTCTGCGAGGATGGAGAAGTTTTAAGTATCAATAATGCGGCAGTAAAACTGGTCGGCAACCAGATCGATTCGATCACGATGGAGCCGGATAAGTTTATGTCCAGTGATGAGTTTTGGCCAATTTTAAATGAGAAGAAAACGATTATCTGGCATCGGCTTCTTCTGAATATAAATAAGAAAAAAAGACTGGTTGTAAGTGGATTTGTCAATCAGTTTGAATATAACGGGAAAAAGGCATATATGGTACTGTTTGAACTGCGCTCTGATGTAGCAATCGGAAGTATGAGTCTGGAACGTATCATTAACCATGCGGGCATTCTGGCACTGTATCTCTACAAGCCGGACAGCAGATGGCAGACTCGTTATGTAACAAAGAATATAACGGAATTCGGATATAAAGAAGGTGACTTTTACAGTGGAGCAGTAGGGATTCGCGATATTATAGTTAAGAATGACTATGATATTCTGATCGGGAATCTCTATAAGGCGGAGAATACAGGACATACGGATTTTGAGATGAAGGTACGTTTTGTATCGGCAGGGAGTGCAATCACTACTATGATGCTGAACTGTCACATCGTAAAGTCGCCGGATGGATGTGCTGATGGCATTGAATTATTATTTGTAAAAGAAAAAAAGCAGTCCTATGATGGGGAAAAAGGTGAATATATATTATCTGTTATGAACAAGATCAAGAGTCTTGTGATGGTAAAATCCATTAGCAGAGGACATAGCACATTGAAATACATTACACCGAATGCCAGATTACTTGGAATGAATGTGGATGCACTTATGGCGGGAAATAAACTGACAGAAGACTATATTCATCCACAGGATCGCGCAAGAGTTATTCAGAATGCGAAGAATGTGTTAAAGAGTGGTGGATCCGATTATGAGGACGAGTATCGTATCGTAGATGATTATGGAAATGTCAGATGGGTTCGTTCCCAGAACAGTATCACACAGGCAGAGGATTCTTCTTATACGATTGAGTTCTTTATAACAGATATTACAGAGAACAAGAAGCTGCAGAACAGTGTAGAGGAGGCTAAGAAAGAGTATGAAGACAAGCTTTCTTACATTATGAACACGAATGTAGATGAGAATGAATATACGAGCGAGAGTATCGATAAAGACAAATGGAACAGTATTGTAAAAGCATTTGCAAGCTTAAGCGGGCTATATTCAACGGTTGTATCTCCGGCGGGAGATCAGCTTGTAGAACCGGCAGGACCGTCTCTGCATATGGGAAGCTTTTATGATCTTTTTGAAAAACCTCAGTATAAGAGTATCATTGTGAAGTTAAATGAGGTGATCCTTCAGAACAATGTTCCGGTCATTATGGAGATGGATGACGGTATAGATGGAAGTATTATCTGCGGAGCCCCGATTAAGATCGGAGAGAAACACATTGCAACCTGGATCCTGTGCGGATATGATACAGCAGATGTTACAAAGATGAAGAAGGTCTATAAGATCCAGTGGAATATGTGCAATATCTTCTCAGAATATGCATATAATGACAAGGTCCTGTCCAAAGAAGCAGAACGGAGCAAATCTGTTGAGATGTTGTTAGAAGAGAAGATTCAGAGACAGAAGATTCTGACAGAAGCACTCAGTTCCATGGACAGTGATGATAATAAGACGATCAGCAATATTTTGGAAAGAACCAGTGATTATCTGGGAATCGATGTTATGGCGATCTATTCCCTGAACGAAGATCAAGAGTATATGTGCAGTCATATCTGGTCAAGAGAAAAGAGCATGTCTGCAGAAGAATATGTGGAAGAATGGCAGCGGGGCAAGAAATTCTTTGCACACAGCAAGGAACGTTCTTACGACTGCATTGTAGCAGATAAGAACCATGACTTTAAGAACTTCCAGAGCAATATGGAGCAGATCGGTGTAACAAGTTTTGTCGCACTCAGCATAGAGATCAATAATATCATCAGCGGTTGTATTGTTATGGCGAACAATCATACAGATAAGATATGGTCAGAGGATGATATTGAATTCTCGAAGGATATTCGAAACGTCATTCAGGGTATCCTTGCCAGAATAGAGGGTGATGGCAACATTCGAATGGTAAATAAGCTTCTGGTAGATACTTATAACCATATCAAGATCGGCATCTTTATCCGTGATGAAGAGACCGGAGAGGTATTGTTCTCCAATCAGCCGTTAAACGATATGCTCGGATATGATTTTACAGGAAAAGACAGTAAGACACTGATCCGTGATCTGAATGATACATTTAAAGGTGTGTCAACGGTGCAGAAGCCATTTCTGACCGAACGGAAAGAAGTGAGCTGGAGAAGTTATATCAGACAGTTCGATAAGATCATGGATTTATCCGAAGTCAGCATGAAATGGCTTGACGGAAGAAAGGCATCTCTTGTAATATTAAGGGATGTACAGGATTAACAGTAACCAGAAAGGGGACCAATCATGGCAAGTTCAGATATCGGTATAGATTTAGGTACCGCCAGTATATTGGTATATGTAAAAGGCAAGGGCGTTGTATTAAAAGAGCCGTCCGTAGTTGCCTATGACAGAGATACAAATAAAATAGTAGCGATCGGTGAAGAAGCCAGACTGATGCTTGGAAGAACACCGGGAAATATCGTAGCGATCCGCCCACTTCGTCAGGGCGTTATATCAGACTATACAATAACAGAAAAGATGTTAAAGTATTTTGTCCAGAAAGCAGTGGGAAGAAGTTACTTTGGAAGACGTCCACGTATCAGTGTATGTGTGCCTTCGCAGGTAACGGAGGTGGAGAAGAAAGCAGTAGAAGATGCAACTTATGCAGCAGGTGCAAGAGATGTATCGATTATAGAAGAACCGGTGGCAGCAGCAATCGGCGCAGGAATTGATATCTACAGACCATGTGGTAATATGATTGTCGATATCGGTGGCGGAACTTCAGATATTGCCGTTATTTCCCTTGGCGGCCCGGTTGTAAGTGCTTCCATTAAGGTTGCCGGAGATGATTTTGATGAAGCAATCGTGCGTTTTATGAGAAAGAAGCACAATCTTCTGATCGGGGAGAGAACCGCAGAGGAGATTAAGATCAAGATCGGAACCTGTTTCAGAAGACCGGAGAACATCACACTGGATATCCGTGGCAGGAATCTGGTAACCGGACTTCCAAAGACAGTAACAGTAACATCAGATGAGACAGAAGAAGCGCTGCGTGAGCCTGCATCCCAGATCTGTGAAGCCGTTCATTCCGTTCTGGAACGGACACCTCCTGAGCTGGCAGCAGACATTGCAGATAGAGGTATCGTATTGACCGGTGGTGGAGCATTGCTCCACGGACTGGAAGAGCTTCTGGAAGAAAAGACAGGAATTACAACCATGACTGCAGAAGATCCACTTCGTGCAGTTGCTATCGGAACAGGAAAATATATCGAATTACTCAACAGTAAGACAGAGTAACGCAGGAGACTTGTTGTGATAAAAGAAGGTTATGTTGAAAAAGTTATCTATAAAAATGACGACAATGGCTACGCCGTTTTCACTGTAGAAGGTGAAGACGGCGAAGACATTTTTGTCGGAACCCTTCACGGTATCAGTGAAGGAATCTACATATCTGCAGAAGGGGAATATGTCAATCATCCCCAGTATGATCTCCAATTCAAATTTACATCCTATGAAATCAAGATGCCGGACGATATGGTAAGTGTAGAACGATATCTGGGTTCTGGTATCATTAAAGGTGTCGGTGAGGCACTGGCAAAACGTATCGTAAAGAAATTCAAGATGGATTCTCTGCGTATCATTGAAGAAGAGCCGGAACGACTGGCAGAGGTCAAGGGTATCTCGGAGCGGAAAGCAAGAGAGATCGCAGTCTCTTATAATGAAAAGAAAGAGATGCAGGATGCGATCATTTTTCTGACCGGATATGGAATTTCGATCAATCTGGCGGTGAAGATCTTCAATGAATACGGTCAGGAGATGTATAAAATCATCCGGTCAAATCCATATAAGATCGCTGAGGATATCAGTGGTGTCGGTTTTAAGACGGCGGATGAGATCGCTGAACGAATGGGGATCAGCAGTGATTCGGATTTTCGTATCAGGGCAGCATTGTTATATACATTGTTAAATGCGAGCCAGCTTGGACATATGTATCTTCCAAAGCAGATGCTGGTGGCAAAGACGTATTCACTTCTGGTGGATGACAATGTGCCATATAATGAAGAACTGGAAAATGAGATCGGAAGCCAGATTATAGAGCTTCAGATGGCAGGCAAGGCGATCGTAAAGGAGCTTGACGGAGCTGTAATTGCGGTCTATGCTGCGGCAAATTATTATATTGAGCTGAATTCAGCAAGAATATTGTCAGATATCGATCTGGATTTCACATCAGAGGATCGTCCACTGGATAAGATGCTTGCACAGATCGAGGAAGTAGAGAAGATTACACTGGAAGAAAAGCAGAAACTTGCGATCAAGAATGCAGTCAATAACGGCGTGGCAGTGATCACAGGTGGACCGGGTACGGGTAAAACAACAACGATCAATGCCATGATCAAGATGTTTGAGAAATTGAATCTGGAACTGTTGCTTGCAGCACCGACCGGACGCGCGGCAAAGAGGATCACCGAGGCAACCGGATATACGGCACAGACGATCCACCGGCTTCTGGAACTGTCCGGTGGCGGGATTGATGAAGAAGGAAACAGTTCCACCTATACATTTGCAAGAAATTCAAACAATCCGTTAGAAGCGGATGTAATTATCATAGATGAGATGTCGATGGTAGACAGCAGCCTGTTTTACAGTTTACTGCAGGCGATCATGCCGGGAACCAGACTGGTGCTGGTAGGGGATTCCAACCAGCTTCCATCTGTCGGACCGGGAAATGTATTAAAGGACATCATTCGTTCGGAAGTATTTTCCGTAACAGTGTTGGATAAGATATTCCGACAGGGCGAGAACAGTGACATTATCACGAACGCCCATCTGATCAATGCGGGAAAACAGCTTGCGATCAATAATAAAAGCCGGGATTTCTTCTACATACCAAGACAGGGATCACAGGATATTATCGCAGAATTGAAACATCTGATCTTAGACAGTCTGCCTGGGTTCTTCCAGGTCGATCCGATGAACATTCAGGTGCTTACTCCGATGCGGAAGTATGAGCTGGGTGTTGAGAATCTGAATAAACGGCTGCAGGAGATCCTAAACCCACCGAACAGAAGTATACCGGAGAAAGAGAAAAATGACGTTGTATTCCGTAAGGGCGACAAGGTCATGCAGATCAAGAACAATTACAAGCTGGAATGGAAGATCATGGATGCAAAAGGACGCTTCGTGAAGGAAGAGGGGGTAGGTGTATTCAATGGGGATGTCGGTTTTGTAAAAGAGATTGATGAGTTTGATCAGAAGATTGTTGTCGAATATGATGATGGAAGACTGGTAGATTACCTTTACTCCCAGCTTGATGAACTGGAACATGCATATGCTATCACAATACACAAATCACAGGGAAGTGAGTATCCGGTCGTGGTGATTCCGCTTCTTACAGGTCCGGCAAAGCTGCTGAACAGGAATCTGCTCTATACGGCAGTTACAAGGGCAAGAAAGGGTGTTGTGATCGTAGGCAATATAGGTCTGGTTAAGACGATGATCGATAATATCGACGAACAGAAGCGGTATACGACATTTGCAGAACGACTGGTAGAACTGGCATAAATCAGGAGAGGGATAATTTCCGAATGCATTGAATGTGCGAAGCACATGATATAACAGGAAAAGCAATAAAGGGGGCTATATATGCAGATACAGAACAAATGGAACCGGGCAATGATAGATCTGGTATTTCCAAGACGATGCCCGATCTGTGATGAGGTTATGCCGTATGGTGCAAAAGGAATCTGCGGAAAACATGAGTTGCTGCCATATGTGACAGAACCCACATGTATGAAATGTGGAAAAAGTCTGGATGACGAGGAGTTGGAATACTGTGCAGACTGCAGGACGCATATCCGGAGTTTTGAACGGGCATATCCGGTCTTCCGGTATGTGGAACCGGTCGCATCCAGTGTGCTCGCGATCAAATATCACAATAAACGGGAATATGTGGAATATTATGGAAGTCTTGTTGCAGAACGGATCCGGAAAGCGGGACTTGCAGAACGGCTTCAGATCATTTTGCCCGTACCGGTTCACAGAAGTAAATTACGGAAACGGGGATATAATCAGGCGGAGCTGTTGGCAGATGTGGTAGGACGGAGACTGGATATTCCGGTAGATAACGGACATTTGCTCCGTGTGTCGGATACGACACCACAGAAGGAATTATCACCGCTTGAACGTGCAAATAATATAAAACAGGCATTAGAGGTCCGGGCACTTCCGGCGGAATGGAAGACGGTCTTATTAATAGATGATATTTATACGACAGGTGCGACAGTGCAGGCATGTACAGAAGCATTACAGGAGGCTGGCGTGGAACAGGTCTATGTCGGAGTGATATGTATAGGAGAAGGTCGATGAGCTTGCATCGGCCTTTTCTATTTGTGTAAGTTATGAGTCATGATCTGAGTCTGCATGAAATGGACAACTGCCGCAGGTTTTTATATGACACTTGGATTATAGAAGGTTCTGTGTTAGAATAAACAATGTCTGCGGACACTTTGTATTTGCAGACATTGTAACGATATAAAAATGAAAAAAGGCATATTGCCTGGGAGAAAATATGAGATTTCGTCCATGCATCGATATACATAATGGAAAAGTGAAACAGATCGTTGGCAGCAGCCTTCAGGATGAAGGAAATGCTGCAAAAGAGAATTTTGTATCTGAGTACGATGGCGCAGCATTTGCCCGGATGTATAAGGATGCGGGTATACAGGGTGGACATATTATCCTGTTGAATCCGGCGGGAAGCGAGTATTATGAGGAGGATTGCTATCAGGCAGAGCTGGCACTTACGGAATATCCGGGAGGCTTGCAGATCGGTGGCGGTATCAATGCGGAAAATGCCGGACGGTTTCTTGACATGGGGGCATCCCATGTGATTGTTACATCGTATGTATTTAAAAATGGAGAGATCAACTATGACAATCTGGAAGCCATCCGACGGGCAGTTGGCAAGAATCATCTGGTACTGGATCTGAGCTGCAGACGATGCGAGGATGGTTATTATATAGTGACAGATCGCTGGCAGAAGTTCACAAAGGTAAAAATGACGGAAGGAACACTGGATATGCTTGCCGGTTACTGCGATGAATATTTGATCCATGCGGTGGATGTGGAAGGTAAGGCGTCCGGAATCGAGACACATATTGCCGAGCTGCTTGGAAACTGGGGCAGGATCCCTGTGACCTATGCAGGCGGGATCGCGTCCTTTGAGGATCTGGATAAACTGAAGCTGCTTGGCAGAAACCGGGTTGATTTTACAATTGGAAGCGCACTTGATATCTTTGGCGGACATATGCGGTATCAGGATGTCGTGCGATATCCGGAGCAGTAAGAGCTGGCTAATTGTTATGGTATAAAAGTGAAAGACATATGGAGCCGGGAGGCGACGTGTTATAAATATATGTACAGTTGAGAAGGTATCGTACATAAAGAAAATATGGAGGGATAATAAAACATGAGAAAAATGAAAAAAGTCGCTGTTCTTTGTCTGACTGCGGCGATGACCATGTCACTGCTTGCAGGCTGTGGTGGTACAAAGAAAAATGCAGATGGTGAGACGACAGAGGTTACGACGGAAGCCGAGTCCACTGAGGAAGAAGAAACGACAACGGAGAAGGCAACCGAAGAGGAAACAGAGGAGCCAACAACAGAGGCACTGGGTGTTTCAGATGGTGATAAAGTCATCAATATCAATTTTGATGATAAGGATACGGATGGTTTCCACACCTATACGAATGGTGGAAATGAAGAAATGACCAATGAGGATGGAGAGCTTCACATCAACATCAAAAAGACAGGAAGTGCGGATTATGCAAACCAGATCTATTACGATGGCTTTCGTCTGTATCAGGGATGCGTTTATGAATATTCCTTTGATGTAAGATGCGATATTGAGCGTACGATCGAATGGAGATTACAGATCAATGGCGGAGATTATCATGCATATACCAGTGATGTGATCACGATCGGACCGGAGACGCAGCACATTACAGCACAGTTTACGATGGAAGAGGATTCCGATCCTGCACCTCGTCTTTGCTTTAATATGGGAAAGCAGGAAGGTATGACCGGAGACGAAGCAGAGCATAATATTTATTTTGATAATATCTTATTAGAGGCAGTTGATGCTTCCGGCGCACAGCAGGTAGAAGCAACACCGGATCCTATGGCTATCAATGTGAACCAGGTTGGTTATCTGACCGGCGATTCCAAGGTTGCTACTGTGATCGGAAAAAATGCAAAGTCATTTGAAGTAATAGATGTAACATCAAACAAGTCCGTATATTCAGCAGATCTGCCGGAAGAAGCTACCTACGATCCACCATCAGAGATGTTCTGCAAGCAGGCAGATTTCTCATCCGTAAAGGATGCAGGAACCTATAAGATCAAGACAGATGATGGAGAAGAATCCGCAGAGTTCAAGATTGGTGATGATATCTATGGTGACCTGTATAAGGATGTTGTACTGATGCTGTATAACCAGCGTTGTGGAGTAGAACTTGACAGCAGCATTGCAGGCGAATTTGCACATCCTGCCTGCCATACAGGAGAAGCGGTTGTATACGGAACTGATAAGAAGATTGATGTGACAGGCGGCTGGCATGATGCCGGAGATTATGGCCGTTATGTTGTATCCGGTGCCAAGACGGTACAGGATCTGTTTATGACATACGAGGATAATGAATACAAGGCAGATGATATTGGTATTCCGGAAAGCGGAAACGGTGTTCCGGATATCTTAGATGAAGCAAGATATGAACTGGACTGGATGCTTAAAATGCAGGATGACAATGGTGGTGTATATCACAAGGTAACCTGTGATGTATTTCCTGAGACAGTTATGCCGGAGAAAGAAACGGCACAGTTGATCGCATGTCCGATCTCAAATACAGCCACCGGAGATTTTACAGCTGTTATGGCAAAGGCGTCTGTTCTGTATAAAGAATACGATGCAGATTTTGCAGCAAAATGTCTGGAAGCATCAAAGAAAGCATACGAATATCTGAGTGGCAACATGGATGCGCACGGATTCTCCAATCCGGATGATATTGTAACAGGTGAATATCCGGATACCATTTTCCGTGATGAAGCAATCTGGGCAGCAGTAGAATTGTATGCAGCAACCGGAGATGATTCCTATAAGAAAGCAGTCGATGCGATCATTGAGGGCGACGATATTGTAAACTACGGACTTGGATGGGCAGATGTCGGATATTATGCCCTGTACGATTATATTAAGTATGACGGCGGTTCAGCTAAGGCAAACGAACTGTTCTTCAATGAAGTAGATAAGACGGTAGAACAGATCAAAGACAATGGTTTTGGCGTATGGGTATCACCAACTAAGACATTTGCATGGGGAAGTAATATGAACATTGCAAATAAGGGAATGTTACTTCTGATGGCAAACAAGCTGAAGCCAGATGCAGACTATGTAAAATATGCTTCCTATCAGAGAGATTACCTGCTTGGAAGAAATGCAGTCGGCTATTGTTATGTAACAGGCTTTGGTACAAGAACTCCGCTTCATCCACACCACAGACCATCTCAGGTATTAGATGTAGCAATGCCGGGTATGTTAGTTGGCGGAGCAGACAGTAATCTGGAAGATCCATATGCGAAGGCTGTTCTTCTGGGCAAAGCACCGGAGAGCCGCTATGCAGACAATGCACAGTCATTTTCCTGTAATGAGATAACAATCTACTGGAATTCTCCATTGATCTATCTGCTGTCAGGTCTGGGTAATACAAAATAAAAAAAGAATGCACACACATGAACATGCAGCCGGCAGGGGTATCTGTTCGGCTGCACTGATATAAGAGAGTTATAGTTATGGACACAATAAAGAAGTTATTAAAAAAAGAGATTGTAAGATATGTAATAGCGGGTGGAGCCACGACAGTTGTAAATATCGTTTCATTTTATCTTCTGCGGATGTTCACCGGCTTATCCAGAAGCGGAGCGAATGTCATAGCGATATCGCTGGCGATCCTGTTTGCATTTTTTGCAAATAAGTTTTTTGTATTTACGGAGAGTAGTAAGAAGGATGCCGTGACTTTAAGCCGGGAATTTATATCCTTTGTCGGAACCAGGCTTCTTGCCATGCTGGTCGAAGTAGTTGGAACGAATCTGTTATGTGATTCCTTCCGCTGTAATGAATTCTTATCCAAGATCATTATTCAGTTCTTTGTAGTTGTGATCAATTATGTATTTGGCAAATGTTTCGTCTTTAAGAAAAAAAAGCTGTCTATACGGTTGTTTATGAAGAAAAACTATATTATTCTTCTTGCCGGACTGCTTCCGGCTTGTTTCCTGCTGGGAGTATGGATAGCAGAAAAGATCGGACCATTTGGCGGGAACAGTCTGACCATGGTGGACAGCCTGCATCAGTACCTTCCGTTTTTTTCTGATTATTATGATAAGCTTCAAAATGAAGGAAGTCTGTTTTATACCTGGGATATCGGTCTTGGAAGCAATATGTTGTCGATCATTGCCTATTATATTGCCTGCCCGATCAATTTCCTTGTGGTATTGTTCAAGCAGGAGCATATCTATATTGCGATGAGCTTGTTTATCGGAATCAAGATCATTTTATCCGGTATGTCATTTGCTTATTATATGCGGGAAAAATGTGAGGAACAGGGGAAATATCAGGCAGTGATTCTGATCTTTTCAACGGCATATGCATTAAGCAATTATATTATTGGTTATTCCTGGAACTTAATGTGGATGGATTGCATCCTGATCCTTCCGCTTATTATGGCGGGCTTTGAACGGATGACAGAAACCGGGAATTATAAGTTATATGTGCTGTCCCTGTTCTATGGATTGATGTGTAATTATTATATTTGTTTCATGATCTGTATTTTCCTCGTTATGGAATTCCTGCTGACCAATCATAAGAGCATAAAGAAATTCTTTACGGATGGTTTCCGTTTAGCGGGCTGTTCCTTATTGGCGGCCGGAATGGCAGCATTTCTTCTGATCCCGGCGTACCTTGGACTGAATACAACCGCTTCGGCAAACCGTGTATTTCCGAAAGCAGAATGGTATGGAAGCATCTGGGATCAGATCAAACAGCTTTTTTATCTGACAAAGCCGATCAAGAACCAGCAATTTGACGGCGGGCTGAATATATACTGTGGAACGATCTGTTTTGTTCTGCTGTTTGTATATCTGCTGAACCGTAGGATCAAGCTGTGGGATAAGGTTAAAAATGTGATCATACTTGTAGTTATATTTGCAAGCTTTAACAACCAGCTTTTGAATTATATCTGGCATGGCTTCCATGATCAGTATGGAATCCCGAATCGTTTTTCATTTCTGTTCATTTTCCTGCTACTTGCCATGTGTTGTGAAGTGCTGATGAAGCTTCAGAAGAAGGATATCCTGTCAGTTATGCTTGGGATTGCCTGTGGATATGCATTCCTGATCCTGGCGACAAAGAAGTGTACACTGGAAAAGGAAACCTTGTTATGGACAGAGATCTTTATAACAGCATACGCAGTATGCATGGTCGGCTTCACATTGACGAAGGGTATGTGGAAACGGATCATATCCTATGTGCTTCTGATTGTCTGTCTGGTTGAGACAACGATCAATGGAATTAAGGGATATGACAGCAATGGTTATGTAGATATCAGTCAGTATTTTGGTCTGGAATCGGAGATCCGGAATGCAATTGATTATCTGGACTGCAAGGATAAGCCATACCGGGTAGAGATGATGAATACAAAGATCGTAGACGAACCGACCTTTTATAATCTGAAAAGCGTCTGTCTGTTTGGATCGACAGTATCTGCAGATCTGGTTGATATGATGCATGATTTGGGATATTACACAGGAGCAAATGAGTTTCTGTTTGATGGTGGAAATACAGTATCCAATTCCCTGCTTGGTATAAAATATCTGCTTCAGAGGGATGGCGAGTATAATTATTTTGATGTGAATTATGTAAATGAGGTGGATGGTATACGGTTATACGAGAATCCGTATGCATTGAGCCTTGGTTATATGGTCAATAATGATCTGTTGGATTATGATGGCGATATCGGAAATATGTTTGAGACGCTGAACCAGTTTGTGAAGCTGTCTACCGGTGTGCCGGGAGTATTCTCTGAATTATATCCGGAGGTATCCACATACAGTGATAACTGTGAAGTAACGCGTCAGGGAGATCTGAGTGAGTATTATTCATACAAGCGTACTGATAGCAGCACCTGTAACTTCCAGTTGAGCTTTGATATTACGGATGAGACGAATGATATTTATATCATGGCGAATTGCTCCGGTATCAACAAGGTTCGTATCTATATTGACAATGAAGAGAAGAATTATGAAAGACTTCAGAATCAGACCTATCATGTCGGACATCTGGTAAAGGGACAGAAGGTAACGGTTGAGTATTGTTTCCGCGATACCCAGGCAAATACAGGAACTGCCCGGCTGATCGTTGCAGATATGAACTGGGAATCCTTCCTTCAGGCATATGATATCCTGCAGAGCCAGCAGCTTCTTATCGGAAAGATGGAAGATGGATATGTGAAGGGTTATATTACGATCTCATATCCGGGACTGCTGTTCACATCGATCCCATATGATGCCGGATGGACAGCATATGTCGATGGCGAAAAATATGAGATTGACAAGGTTGGAAATGCATTTATTGCATTGAAGCTTGCCGCGGGTGACCATGTGATCGAATTCAAATATTTTCCACCGGGTCTGAAACTCGGACTGATCTTTACCTTTGCATGCTGGCTGCTGTTTGGCTTCCTGTGTGGAAGAAGACAGTTTCAGAACCGGAAGGTGGAGAACGCATCAGGCAGGAGAAAACGCAGAACACAGAGTGCCGGCATAAATGAAACGGAGTCGGATGCAACAAGTGATCTGCCAGAACCGGACGACCGGAGCCTGTCAGTAGATGAAGCGGTGGAGCAGACAGAACCGGAGGCTTTAGATGATGATTATTATAAGCATGTAGATGAGATCCTGAAGGATGTATTTGATGATGATCCAAAATAAAGAACAGGCAGTACAACCATAATGCGTACACTTTTATGAACTGGGAATTGACAGATGTATAACATATATAAAAAACATGGCATATGGAACCTTGAAATTTGTTTATATCTGCCAGATTCCTGGAGATAGTGTAAGCAGATCATTAGTTATATCTAGTAAAAAATATCAAAAAAGGCCTATAGATTTTATGAAAAATCTATAGGTTTTTTTATCATCTCGTTGACCTTAACATTCATTTATAATATAATAACATGTGGAGTCAAAGTATTAGATTCAAAAAAGTAGAAATAGAGGTGCATCAATGGAGAAAATTAAGGAGTTGGGTTGGAAACCGGTCGCAGCAGCCGGTGCGGTACTTGGTCTTCTGGCAGGTATCTTAGGTGTTGCAGGTGTAGGAGTGGGTGCTCTGATCGTTGGAATACTTGCTGCAGTTGTAACATTTGGAGGAGTATTCATCGTCTGTGGTGACGGTACGAGTGGAAGTGGCGGAAAGGGAGATAAATATAAAAAGTTATTTATGAACCTGCCGATCGGTTTTGCACAGGCAAAGATCATAGATGATCCTGTAAATGGTGTCAGTTATCAGATCGTAGATGCAAACGAGATCTTTGGTGAGTATTTCAAGCTGGATGTCAGTGATTACACCGGCAAGAACCTGAAAGAAAGCAAGATCGAGGTTCTTCAGGATATCAACGCCTGGTTTACGGCATATAATAACTCCGGAACAAAAGAAGGAGATCTGATGGATGTTGAGATCACAATGGAATCTCTTCAGAAGGTATTTAACACCGTAATGTATAAGTCAGAAGCAGATTACATTAACATGGTGGTTATTGATATCACAGATCAGAAAGATACAGAGAACAAATTGTCCAAGGCAATTGTTGATGCGAATGCAGCCTATAAGACACAGGCTGAGTTCCTTGCAAATATGAGCCATGAGATCCGTACACCTATCAATGGTATTCTGGGTATGCTCCAGCTTACACTGATGGCTGATGATCTTCAGGCAGATTACAGAGATAACCTTGTAACTGCAAAGAACTGTGCGGATACACTGCTCCGACTGATCAATGATATCCTTGATATCAGTAAGCTGGAAGCAGGAAAGTACAAGATCAAAGAAGAAACATTTGATATCAAACAGGCGATCGAGGAGACGGTTGCTGCTCAGGTACCACTTGCAAATAATAAGGGGTTACAGCTCGACTGTTCATTTGGAAACAATATTCCAAAGCTGGTAAAGGGCGATGGACAGAGAATTCAGCAGGTATTAAACTGCCTGTTATCAAACGCGATCAAGTTTACGTCAGAGGGAAGTGTACGTGTTAAGATCGCATCCATGGATATGGAAGGGGAAAATAAGGTTAAGATCCGTATGGCAGTTGCAGATACCGGTATTGGTATTTCAGAGGCTAACATGAGCAAGCTGTTTATCCGTTTCAGCCAGGTTGATTCTTCTGATACAAGAAGATATGGTGGATCCGGTCTTGGCCTTGTAATCACAAAGCAGATCGTTGAACTGATGGGTGGCAACATTCAGGTTCAGAGTAAGGAAGACATTGGTTCTACGTTCATCGTAGAAGTACCTATGAAGGTTGTAAAGGCATCGGATGATGCATCAGTAGAGATTGAGCAGGAAGAAGAACCGGCTGTATTCTCAATCAATGCACACAGCAAGGCAAGAATCCTTGTAGCTGAGGATGAACCGGTTAATCAGCAGGTAATCGGTAAGTTACTTGGTATGGCAGGCTTCTCTTACGATATTGCAGAGAATGGTCAGAAAGCAGTTGAACTCTTCAAGCAGAAGATTTACGATGCAGCGTTATTTGATGTACAGATGCCTGTTATGGATGGTATCGCAGCTACACAGGAGATCCGTGAGATCGAGCAGAAAGAGAAGAGAAAGAGACTTCCAATTATCGCAGTAACAGCAAGAGCCATGTTTGGTGATAAGGAACGTATTCTTGAGAATAAACTGGATGATTACATAGCAAAACCATATAATCTGAACGATGTTGTTGAGACATTGAACAAATATATTGATGATTAACATAAGGAGGTCATTTGACAATGGCAGGTAATTTTTTTCAGAATGCATTTGAAAAGACAAAGTCATTAGCTAATCAGGCAGTTGACAGCACAAAGTGTGCTGCACAGAAGACAAAGATAAAAGGCAAGATCTCATCTGAGAATTCCAATCTTGACAGAATCTATACAGAGATCGGAAGATATTATTACAACCTGAACAAGGAAGAGGCACCGGAGGAGATCAAGCATCTGTTTGACAGTGCTGCAAAGGGATTAGAGAATATTGCAGCTCTGGAGAAGGAATACAGAGAAGTAGAAGAACAGGAACACCGTATCATGAACAGTGGCAATCAGTATCAGCAGACACCACCACAGGGTATGTATAATCCGCAGATGAACGGAATGCCACCACAGGGTATGTACAATCCACAGATGAATGGAATGCCACCACAAGGCTACAATCCACAGATGAACGGAATGCCGCCACAGGGCATGGCACCACAGATGAACGGAATGCCACCACAGGGTATGGTACCACAGATGAATGGAATGCCACAGCAGGGCATGTATAATCCACAGATGAACGGAATGCCGCCACAGGGTATGGCACCACAGATGAACGGAATGCCACCACAGGGTATGGCACCACAGATGAATGAGATGCCACCACAGCAGAATCCTGCACCTGCTCCACAGGCAGGGCCTGTACAGGAATCCGTACCTGCAGTTGCACCGACATCCCAGCCGGAAGCGGTTCCGCAGAATGAAGAAGTATCCCAGTAGTGAGTGCATAAGGTCAGAGAAATGCAAAAATCCAGATAAATATCTGCAAAATGCGTATATGACAAAAAGAAGCACAAACTTCAGAAATTACATAAGAATCAGAAAAAGATCTGTTACGGCAGGTCTTTTTTTGTTGCCTGAAAAGGGATAGATAAATGTGTGCAAAACTGACAGATATTAAATGATTGTGTCAAGTTAAGAATGGTAAAAATTAGTTTATTTTCTGCGTATTTACAATGTTTTTTCGGGATGGTAACGTATGGATACGCTGATGGCAGGACATCAGAAAAATGAAAAAAAGGAGAGTGATACAGCGTTTGTTTTTGAGAAGACATTAATGATCCTGTTGGTAAGTGCAGCAGTAGTTCTGGATTTCAAGACATGGAGGATTCCGAACTGGCTGGTATTGATCGGGATGGAAACCGGGATATTCGTGACGATCCAGAGAGAGGGCTGGAGAATGGGAGGCATACAGGTGGTACTTGGTATTGTCCTTCCGATTGCATTGCTGTTCCTTCTGTATCAATTTGGATTCCTGGGAGCCGGAGATATCAAGCTGTTTGCAGCCCTTGGTGCATTTATCGGAATGGAGGTCTGGCGGATCGTTCTGTATTCGTTTCTGTTTGGTGGGGTTTTGTCTTTGCTGTATATGGTAAAGAATGTATGGATCCCATGGCTGAAGCATCGAAGACGAAGACGGCACCGAAGGAATAAGATCCATTTTTCCATGGCAATATTACTGGGATGTCTGTTGTATTGCCAATGGGGTTGATATTTGAAGAAAGAAGCTGGGAAAGGAGGAAAAAGTGCGGCAGTTAAAACTTGGCATAGTTGGAATGGAATCAAACTATGTGATCGGGTTGATGAATTACATTAATGCAGATAAAAGAAATCCATTCTTCGCAATGGCATTTTCGACAGAAGAACGATTGGAAAATTATCTGAAGGAGCACACATTAGATGCGCTGTTGTATGAAGAAAGCATGATGCCTGTGATCGTAGGACTTCCAGAAGGAAAAAATATTTGTACGATCAAGCTGGCGGAGCAGGCACCGGATAAGATGGAGAAAGAAGCAATTTACCGATATCTGAGTGTGGAAGAAATACTGAAGCGGGTGTTGCGGATCATAAAAGCGGAGGAGGCAGAAGGAAAATGGGAGTTATTTGCGACTTATGCAGTTATTTCCCCAATCGGCAGGTCGGGTAAGACCAGACTGGCAAAAAGCATCTGCCTGATGGACGAGGTACGTGGTGGGCTGTATATCGGGATGGAAGCATATGGAGAAAGGAAGCAGGAAACTTCGGAGACAGTAACGGATAAGACTTGTGGTATGTCTGAGCTTGCATATTTGATCCGAATACAATCAGGGCAGATTTTTGAATATCTGGATAAAAGTGTGGTTGTGGAAGGAGGGATTAGCATGATCGCGTCACCGGAAGTATATCTGGATATCAGAGAACTGAACCGGTCGGATGTGAGTTGGTTCATAAAGAAGCTGATTGCATATGGACGATACACAACGATCGTATTTGATATTGATGGCAGCGTGCTTGGAGATATTACGATACTTGGTGAGTTCGATCATGTATTTGTTCCGGTTCTGGATGGCGGGTATGCAGAAGAAAAGGTTGCGGCATTTCAAAGATTGTTGGAGAAACAGGAATTACAGAAGGTAGTCATGCGGATGCAGCAGGTCGTTGTACCGGATCATGCATATGACAGTGCGGAGATGATGCAATTGGCGGGAAGGCTGGTGGGGATATAAGCCCAGAGGACAGAAAGAAATTAAAAGAGCACGTTCTGGAAGAACTGGATATGTCTCAGGAGATCATAGATGAGAAGGTTCTGGAACTGATCGACCGATCGCTTCTGGAACATCCGGATATCGGATATGTCAGTCTGGAAGGACGGATTCGGTTGAGAAGGGAATTGTTCAATGCGGTCAGACGGATGGATGTGCTATCAGATTTGTTAGAGGATGACAGCATAACGGAGATCATGATCAATGGGTACGATCAGATCTTTGTAGAGAAAGATGGACGTATTCAGTCCTTTTCCCAGAGCTTTGAGAGCGAAGATCGTCTGGCATCGATTATTCAGCAGATCGTAGCCGGATGTAACCGCTTAGTGAACGAAGCAGTCCCGATCGTAGATGCCAGACTGCCGGATGGTTCCAGAGTGAATGTAGTGCTGCCACCGGTCGCCCTTGATGGACCGACCATGACGATCCGTAAGTTCCCAAAAGAGAAAATGACGATGGAAAGGCTGATTGAACTTGGGGCTTTAGATGAGGAAGCTGCCGGATTCCTGAAGCTGCTGGTAAAGGCAAGATACAACATATTTGTATCAGGAGGAACGGGAGCAGGAAAGACGACATTCTTGAATGCGCTGTCGGATTATATACCAAAGACCGAACGGATCATCACGATCGAGGATTCGGCAGAACTGCAGCTGCGTGATGTGGAGAATCTGGTACGGATGGAAACCAGAAATTCCAATGTGGAAGGCGAAAATGCGATCACGATACGGGATTTGATCAAGGCAAGTCTTCGTATGCGGCCGGACCGGGTGATCGTAGGTGAAGTCCGGGATTCGGCAGCGATCGATATGCTGACAGCAATGAATACCGGGCATGATGGAAGTCTTTCGACCGGCCATGCAAACTCAGCATATGACATGATCACAAGGCTGGAATCTATGGTGCTGATGGGAATAGAACTTCCGATGGAAGCTGTTAGGCGGCAGATTGCTTCGGCTGTGGATATTATCATTCATCTGGGAAGACTCCGGGATGGATCCAGAAAGGTAACAGAGATTTGTGAAGTAACAGGAATAGAGAATGGACAGGTTCAGTTGATGTCACTTTATGAATTTGAAGAACAGGCAGAGAAAGGCAGGAAAACCGTTCAGGGACATTTGAAAAAGAAGGCAGCTTTGCAGAACAAGGAGAAATTGAAACGGGCAGGGCTGGAATAGGAAAGGAGGGGCCAGGATGTGAAAACAGATTATACACGATACCGGTTATCTTTGATGGAAAACATTGTTTTTGGAATGGGATATCTGGTTGCGGCAGCAGTGGTATGCATTATATTTTATGATTCATTTCTTCCGCTGATTCTGATGCTGCCCGCGGGTGTATATGTGCGAAGGTTGTTTGAAGAATACAAAAGGAAGAGGAGGCAGCAGGAATTATATTTTCAGTTTAAGGATATGGTGCAGGCACTTGCCGCCAGTCTCAGTGTCGGATATTCATTTGAGAATGCTTTTATAGCAGCACATGAGGAGCTGACACGGACATACGGAAAAGATGCGCTGATCGTCCGGGAGCTTGTAGTGATCATGCATGAGATCCGCTTACATAAGAACATAGAAGATGTTCTTGCGGATTTTGGAGAACGCTCCGGTATTCGCGAGATCCATAATTTTTCCCAATTGGTTGCTGTGGCAAAAAGGACAGGCGGCAATATGGTACAGATCATGAAAACGACTGCGGCTGGAATTGCCCGAAAGGTAGAAGTGGAAATGGAGATTGCGACTATGATCGCAGCAAAACGGTATGAACAGCGGATCATGCTGGTCATTCCTTTTCTGATCATTGGATATCTTCGTATGGTGAACCAGAGTTATATCTGTATTTTATATGAAGGAGTGGCAGGTCGGATCGTGATGACATTATGTCTGCTGGCAGGAATTATTTCATATTTCTGGAGCAGAAAACTGATCAATATTGGAGTGTGATGGATGAAGAGAGAATTAAAAAGACCGGTTGGCAGCTTTCTGTACCGGAAGATACATAGGTTTTTGAATATGAGAACGATCCGGGAACGGATGCGAAAGATCCATGTTGTACCGGAGGATGAACTCACTCGGTTATGTGAGGAATATTGTAGCCGAATCCTGTCGAACAGTCTGCTGGTATTTTTTGGAACATTGGTCTTATCCGTTGGTCTGGCAGTATATACGAATCGGACAAAGGCTTCGATTGTATTGAACAGGGAATCCTACGGTGGAGATGAAACAGTCACGCAGTTGGAAACAGAGATCAATGGTGAAAAGCAGATGATATCTGTGGATGTGCTTCCGTTGACCTATGATGCGGAGAGCATAGAAGAGGCTTTTGATAAAGGATTTGCTTACATTGATTCCGTATATCTGGGAACAAACGAGAATGCAGATCATATTACGGAGGATCTGGAGCTGATCGATTCTGTTGATGAACTGGGACTCCGGGTTTCATGGGAGATTGAAGATGAAAGCGATATTGTTGATTACCGAGGCGAGATCATTGATCATCGGCTGGATGAACCGGTTCTTGTAAATCTGGTGGCAACTCTGTCTTATGAAGATTTTTCGGCATCCAGAAACTATCCTGTAAAGGTTGCAGGCAGGGAAAAGAATGAGACGGAAAAGGCAATAGAGACGATTCAGGAGGCGTTAGATATGCTACAGCGTAAGTCAGATACTTCATCATTGGTTCTTCCGGAGACAGTTGCGGGATATCATCTGCAGCATACCGGTACGATGCGGCTTCCGGTACTGGTATTTGTTCTTGGAGGGATATTCAGTATTTTGCTCGTCTATAAAGAATATTCGGATATACGGACGAAGGAGAAAAAGAGAAATGAGGAGCTGCTTATGGCGTACCCATCTTTTGTGGATCTGATGAGCCTTTATATGGGAGCCGGATTAACGGTGAAGGGGTCTCTGAGCAGAGCTGTGGTGCAAAGTGACAGTCCGGTTCTGGCAGAGGAGCTGAATTATACATTGAATGAGATACAGTCGGGAATTCCGGAAACAGAAGGCTATTACCGGCTGAGCAACCGACTGGCCCTTCCGGTTTATCAGAAGATATTTACTCTTTTGTCACAGAATATCAAAAAAGGGACAAGGGATATCCTGAATCTGTTGGCAGAAGAAGAGGCTGCTGCATTGCAGTTAAAAAAGGAGCTGGCAAAACGAAAAGGAGAAGAGGCGGGAACAAAGCTTTTATTTCCGATGATTCTTCAGTTAGGAATTGTAATGATCATAGTGATAGCCCCGGCATTGCTGGGATTTTAAAAGAACAAAAAGAAGGAGGAAACGGCAGTGGAATAGTCATTGCTGACAATAAAGAGTATGAGAAATGTGAAGAATTTTTTATTAGATGAAAGTGGAATGGGAGTTGTAGAGATCCTTTTGATCACAGTTGTATTGATCGCCATGGTACTTATCTTTCAGGAGAAGATTACAAGTCTTGTGAACAAGATCTGGACCTCGATCGGTAAGAGTGCGAAGAAGATTTATTAGTAAGGAGACTCTGCAGATTTGAAAAATAACGGACAGATTACAGTATTTTTAAGTCTGGTGCTGGTCAGCCTGCTGGGATTATTTCTGGCAGCAGTTGAGATTACAGGAATCTACATGAACAGGGCACGGGTGGCAGAAGCTGCCCGTGGTGCATCCCTCCATATACAGGCAGAGTACCAGTCCCGGATATTTGATCGGTATCACCTGTTATTACTGGATAAAAGCTATATGGGTTATGGTGAAGGTATGCTGGAGGAACGGGTATCTGATTATATGGACTATACACTCTCCGGCTATGGATTTGCTGTAGAGGATGCCTGCCTGACAGATGTGAGAACGGTGGTTGCTGATGATTGCTATGACTTAAAAAAACAGATAGAGGAATATATGACGCTGTATTTGGAAACAAAGGCACTGGAAACGATAAGCGAAGATCTGGCATATGACAATGCGGATGCCGAAGAGGTAGCAGAGGAGATACGGAATGGAAAGAGCGAGGAAACAGAACAGGAAGGTAACTGGCAGGGAGAGGATCCCAGAAAACTGTTGGAACAGGAGCTTGGGATCGGATTGCTACAGCTCGTTCTTCCATCCGGAAAATCTGTATCACAAACGAAAGTATCCATGCAGGATGTACCATCGACTGCATGTGGAAAGGAAAATGTTCAGGAGAGCATGGACACTTCTTTTTCGGATATTGACCGGTTGGAAGCAGAGCTTGGAAAGGTTCGTGGGACAGGAAAATCGGAATTAGGCACGGATATCAATGGGATTCTTTACGCGATGGAGTGCTTTAAAAATGTTACGGACGCGGAGCTGGATAACTGCGTATTCCAGTGTGAAGTGGAATATCTGATCGCAGGGAAGGACAATGACTATGATAATCTGACCTGTGTTGTAAACCAGATCATACTTCACAGACTTCCGGTTAATATGGCGGTACTGTTATCGGATGCAGAGAAAATGGCGGAAATAAGCAGTATGGCAGCGACACTTGCACTTGTACCGGGCATTACATATGGAGCAGCAAAATATCTGCTTGCAGCCTGTTTTTCCTATGGAGAAACGATACTTGAGATACGGACATTGTTGGCGGGAGGAAAGATTCCCCTGATCAAGAAGGCAGCAGACTGGAAGCTGGATCTTGCGCATATAGGGAATCTCACCAGTGTAGAGCCGGCATCCGGTCAGACAGAAAAAGGACTGGATTATGAAGCGTTTCTGGTGCTGTTATTAGCAGAGAAGAATAACAGAATGTACTATCGGATGTGTGATCTGATCCAATTAAATACTGCACTTGTCCAGGATGGATTTCTTATTACAAACTGTGTGGATGCATTTACGATCGATATTGATATTACAAAAGGAAAACGGTCGTATGCTACTTCGGTCAGTGCGGTTTATTAAATATAAAACATAGAAATATCAGATGGAAAGGATGGTGTTATATGCTCTCTTATTATATATTTTGGCTGCAGTCTATTATCCATGCGGTGGCATATTCCATTTCCAAAAATAATAAAATCAAAAGTATTTCTCCGTCTCTCCAAGACCTGAACAGAAAACATTTGAGCAGACAGTATGGTAAGAGAGTGTATAAGACCATTCCTTTCTTTCAGAGGATATTTTGTATATGGAACAGGCAGGAGGGTAGTGCCACGGTGGAGGCAGCCCTGATCCTGCCGCTTTTTATCATGGCAGCAGTTGTGTTTTTCTGGATGGGAAATCTGTTGCAGACACGGTTGATCGTCTATGATGCCATGCAGGACACTGCACAGTGCCTGGCGGAATATCAATATGCGTATTCATATGTACAGGATGAAAAAACAGTGGATTTACCGGGGAACGGTGTCAATGTTCTGACAGCAAAAGAAAGACTGCAGCATTATCTGGATATATCCCCGGTGGATGCTTCCTGTATTGTGGGTGGAACCGGAGGGATTCTGGTTACAAGATCAGCTTACAGTGAAGCAGATGGCTGCATTGATCTTAAGCTGCGATATAAACTGCAGATCAATGTCCCATTTTTTGGAGAACTGACCTGGAAGGTTCAGGAACAGATCCGGCAGCGTGCATTTATCGGTATGCAATTGGAAAATAATGAGACAGAAGAAAATAGATACGTTTATATCACGGAAACCGGAGAGGTCTATCATACAAGCAGAACCTGTTATCATATAAAACTTACGATCCGGCAGATTCCGGATGGAGAGCTTTCTGATAGGTATCAGAATCTGTCTCCTTGTGAGCGGTGTGCGGAGGGCAGGACGACGGATGGAACGGTATATATAACGGAGACGGGAGACCGATACCATCTCTCTGTTTCTTGTTCTGGATTAAAACGAACGGTTATGCGTGTCAAACAAAAGAATGTTGGAAGCATACCACCATGCAGCAACTGTGGTAACGGATGAAATTCTTGTAAGGGTGCATTTTGTAAGGGCGCAGGGACAGGAAAGGTGAAAGATATGAATTCTGGAAAAAAGGATGATCGTGGAACGATCGTGATCGAAATGTGCATTATTATGCCAATCGTGATCACTGTTATATTTGTTGTTATCAATATGATGATCGTGCAGTTGAATAATGGAATTGCAACCGGCGAGGCATATCATGTGGTCTGTAATCGGGAACGATATATGTCTGGAAGTGGAAACAGCGCAGAGGATACATTGAATCAGGCGTTAGATCAGATGGTCAGGCCATCCATGCAGCTTCTGGATGAACTGGAAACAAGCGTGCGCTTTCGTCCTTCTGGAAATGCGTTACTTTCCGGTATAACAGGAACCATAGATGCAGTTGTCAAATATGAAGAGCTGCACCCGGGAATTGGACTACTGACAGATAAAAAGGCAACACAGAGAAAAGTAAAGATTGAGAAAGAGATCCGGGATATCAGCAATAATCTCAGGAGGTGGCAGTTGTATGGAAAAACATTATGACACTGATGGGATAAATGTATATCTGATGCTTACCGACACCGATTATCAGGTCTCCTATGAAACCAAAATGCTTCAGAACAACTGCATCCCAGATGTTCTTCCATTTAACGTGATGTTCATAGATGGAGATGCGATTCCTTGTTATGAGGTTAACGGACTGACAGAATTTGCAGTGATAGAGCAGACGATCACGATAACTCCGGTGCTTATATTACAACTGTTTCAGGAACTGGTTATGGTATTTCACCAGCTTGGCAGATATTTGCTGTCCGTTAATAATCTGATCCTGGTGGAAGATTGTATCTTTTATGATATAGCGCAGAAATGCTTTGGTTTTATCTATCTTCCGGGATATCAGAGTGGAGTCCGGGAGCAGATGCGGAGGCTGTTAGATCAGGTGATATGCAGGATGGATCATGCAGACCGGGCGGGCAGTGACCGGGTATATGATCTGTATCAGAAGATCATGGATGCAAATTGTGATCTTGAAAAGCTGGTAGATTTTTTTACAGAATTCCGCACGGAAGAAAGCGGCGATACAGATGGTACGGGAAATACAGATATATATAGAACGGAAGAAACGGGCAAGACTGAGGAAGAGGAAGAGGCAGCAGAACTGGCTGCATTTTTGAGAAAAGAACCAAACCGGAAGAAATGGAAGAAATCGAACCGGAACAGGACGATAGTACAGAGTGACATTGACGATGATAAGACATCGGTTCGGACGATCGTGTATAAGACGGTCGTTATTGCCTGTATGCTTGCAACGGTGTTGTTTGGGATCAGCTATGGATGGATGCAGTACCGGGCAAATGGACGGATCCAACATATGAAACCTTTATTCGGTGTATGCATCTTACTGGCAGTGGAATTATTTGTCTGGATGGAGCTGTTCTTGACAGATCAGACTGGAAAAGAAGAGGAGGTTGTTGAACCTTGTATACAGGAACAGGATATAACTATATTTCCGGCAGCAGCGGATGGAAATGGACAACCCGCAGCCGGTGATACACAACAGGAGACAACCATACTTCCGGCAACCGATCCGGTATGCATGTTAGTTCCGGTTGGAGGGCAAGCGGAAGCCACATCGAATCCGGTGATCTGTCTGGATACACTTCCAAGATTGATCGGACGTGGGGATATGGCAGATTTTTGTATTTCCGATAAGTCTGTGAGTCGGGTTCATAGCAGGATCCGATATGTCGATCATAAATATGTACTGGAGGATATGGGTTCGACAAATGGGACATATGTAAATGGTTATCCACTGCGAGTGGACTATCCGGCAGTGGTATTGCCCGGAGATATTATTTCATTTGGGAATATAGAATACGAGCTGCGGGCTCAAATATAGGAAGGAGGAAACAGCTTTTTCTGGGAAGCTGACAGAAATATATGAAACAATACAGAAATAAAATTTTACTGATCGTACTGGTGGGAATTCTTCTGCTGATAAATCTGCCATTTCATGCGATCCTTCAGACAGCATCCATGGGAGGAGATGCGGAGCAGGCGGTAACGCAGTTGTTTGAAAAGAATGCGACAGCAACGGATACGGATGCAGACAGGGCAACTCCGGAGGATGCAGACAGAGCAACTGTGGAAGACGCAGATGGGGTGGCTGCGAAAGCTGTAGATGGGGAGGCTGCAGAAGATACCGACAGAGCAACCTTGGAAGATGCAGATGCGATGACCACGCAGGATATAGCATTATCATATGAAGATCAGGCAAAACAGATCGCTACGATCTCAGATGCCATATCGAGAGATGTATATACTCCGGATATGAAAGTAGAAATAAAGAAAGAGAAAAAGTCGTATATATTTAATATAGATGCATTGGCGACGGTAATGTCCTTTCCGATGTTACATTCAGAATTTGTCGTTGGATACAGACTGGGAAGAACAGAAGCGGGAGATACCTGCAGAGATTTCCGGATCTTTCAATATCATGGCATTACGGATTATGAGAAACTGTTTTCCGTATATTGTGGAGACAAGGATCTGGATGTTCCGTGGTATGGAGAATATGTTTCGGATGGAAAGCATTTGCAGGGAACAGCAGCAACTGTATACAGTGATGATACGACAGATGGTTATATACATGCAGGCAGCGGACTGTTAACAGCCGATATCCGGAAAGCATTGTATCAGGGATATAAGAACAGGCAGTCTCAAAGCGCATTACAGGATAATCTGAATGCGATCCGGCATCATGGAAAAAGCATGAGCGGAGAAGTTCCATATACGAGAGCGCAAGCAGAGATCCGGATCGGAACAGAAACTCCAAAGACAGAGCAGATTGATATATCACCGGGGCAGCCGGAGACGCGATGGAAATACCGGTATACCATACACATGGAAGAAGAGAGTTTGTTAAGCACTGTGTCTCCGGATGGAGTATATGCAAAAAGAACGAAGATGCGTACGGTCACAGGAGGTCAGAATACGTTTCATATCATAGTGCCGGATACAGATATTAAACTGTGGGTATGTACGGACTGGAAAGGTTCGATTGCAGATACGGACTGGAAAGCATACCGGTCAGGAGAAGAAGCTGTATTAAAGACAGGAAGCAGATATTTCTTTACTGCCGGTACGGATAAGAAGGGTGTGAGCAGACTGTCAAAGACCTTTGCCGAACGGGATGGGTTTACAGCTTATGCTGTCTGCCCGGACAACAAAGAGATTCAGACCTGCTTTGCAGGTGTGCTTTATGAATATGCAATAGAGATGGTGATTAACTGGGGAAGTGAATTAAAAACCGGAAAACTGCATCTGACAAAGCTTGGTGATGGTTCCTTGAGTAATCTGAAAGGAATAAAATTTTACCTTTATAAACTGGACGAGCCATTTGCAGATCTGTCAGAGGGGAAAGCGGTAAAGATCGGAACATATACGGTTAATTCCAAAGGAAAAGGTGTGCCAACTTATATTACGGAAAAAGGCAGATTTTATGGAGCAAAAAGTAATTATGCCGGAGAGGATATAGATGGATCCACATGCCGGAATATCTACAATCTGCCACCGGGCTATTATATGCTGCATGAGGATGCTGAACTGGCACTGGCAAGAGGATATCTGCCCGCGATAGACCATTATTATGAAATTACAGATAACCAGCTGGAATATGAGTTTGTCATTCAGAATGTCCGGGGCGGGCTCAGTCTTCAAAAAACCAGTGACTCTCCGGAACTTACAGGAGCAGATGGCAAAACGGATGCATATAGTCTGCAGGGAGCCAGATATAATGTGTATAAGGTTGGGAAAAAGAATGATACATCAACCGATGCTTATGTCTGCACCTTTACAACCGATGCATCCGGAAAAGGAATTGTTACAAAATATAATTCGGATGCAGGATATTATCCGGTATATGGTTCTGATAACCGGATATATGAAGTGCGCGGAGTTCCGGTTGGTTGCTGGTATTACATTGCGGAAATAGGGAAAAAGAAAGGGTGGAATGGAAATGAATATTCCTATGCCAGAGGTTATATTGTAAATAAAGAGGATAAAAAAGCGGCTTCCTACTATCAGAAGTGGATCTATCTGGATAAGGAGGATGGTGGAATCGGAGTTTCAGAAAATTTGGAGAAATATCCCAAGCAGCAGATCGATGTACTGGAATCGCCGATTACGATCGGAATTCAGCTTCATAAAAGCAGTGCGATGAAAGAAATTTCCGATATGGGTGGATATACATTTGCCGATATTCAGTATCAGGTATACATGGCGGACAAGAATGGAAGGCAGGGAACCGGAAATCTCTATGTAGGTACATTTACAGTGCAAAAGGATGGAACGGGAATTGTTACAGATATAAACACGAAATTTATTCCGACCGGAGGAAATAAAACGATCGTTTCGCTTAAGAAAAAAGGGACAGATACGATCTCCGGACTACCGTGTGGAAGCTATTATGCAAAGGAAACAAAAACAAACCGTTATTACAGGCTGAATACAGATCCGGTAAAAAAAGAATGTCTGTCCAGTGGCGGAAGAGAAACAGGAAAAAAAGAGATCGAGCATGTGATCGAAGTTACAGATCAGCCAAATACCGGAGAACTGTATCTGGAAAAGAAGAGCGCCGGTGAAGAATGGACGGATGAAAATACAGCATATTCGTTATTACATGCAGAATATAGTGTTTATATGGTGTCAGGAAAGAATGCTCCATATAAAGAAGAAAATCAGGTTGGCATATTTACGACAGAAAAAATGAATGCGGCAAATACCGTGATTGGAATACCGGAGATTAGGAATTCCTGCGGAACCGGAAATGCATTCCGAATGATATCAGGAGAGGTCGTTTCCATTCAGGCAGATAAGAGTAAGCATTGTTTTACCGGATTGCCATTTGGCTGGTATGCAGTAAAGGAAAAGCGTGCTCCAAAAAATTACAAACTGGATGCGGATGTACATTATATTTGTATATCCCCGGATACGGTGGGAAACAAGATTAATGCAACCATGCAGCTTGCAGAGAAAGAAATGGTATATCAGGGAAAACTGTCACTGACAAAATATGACAGAGAGAATGGAACCGGAACTGCAAAATATGGAGCATCTCTTGCGGATGCAGTCTTTCAGGTGCGGTATTATAAGGGACTCCTGCAAAAAACAGAATTGGCAGCATCTGCTGCATACCGAACCTGGTATATTAAGACAGTATATAACGAGCAGACCGGAAGTTATGAGGCAAAGCTGGATGCAGCTTATCTTACCGGACAGAGTGATCCTCTATTTACGGATAAAAAGACAGGTGCAGTAATTCTTCCGGCTGGAACCGTGGTCATAACAGAATACCAGCCACCAAAGGGGTATATCCTGCCGGGACATGGACAGGGTTATATCGAAGTAACCGGACTGACAGGAGAGAAACAGCAAATTACCGGAAATGAAATTGTACTCCATCTGGATGCAGGAAATCCGAATAAAGAGCTGCAGACTTTTTCTGTGGAGAGTGGGAATGTCATAGAACCGGAATTGATAAAGGTGTACGAGCAGGCAGAACGGGTGGATATTGCATTTGACAAGATCAATGCAGGAACCAGAGAATCAATGCAGGGAATTGTATTTCGAATTTCGTTGCTGGATGAAGCAGGAAATCCTGTTGAGAGCCATATTGCGGTAACTGGAGTAAATGGACGTTTTGATTCGGCCGGACGTAAGGAAAGTGGTAAATTCAATATCAATGATGATATCTATGAATACAACCAGATGCAGGAAGAAAGTGTATGGAAGGAATATGATATGACAGCCGGGATCTGGTTTTGTGGAGATGAGAGCACACAGCGGGAAGTTTTCGATGAAGATATTATGGCAGATGGAGCTACAAAAAGCGAAGAAAACACATCCATAAGAGAAGCTTCAGAAACAGAAAAAGCGGATCTGGGAGCGTTGCTGCCGGGAACTTACATGATCGAGGAGCTGCCTTGTAAAGGTAACCGGGGATTTGTAATAATGCAGCGTCAGATCGTGGACATTGATAGTGCAGAGACAATCCGGGAGCTTGGTACATATGAGAATCAGTCTTCGGAAGATACAACAGAACAGACGACAACCGAAACCACGACTGGTGACACAACGGAGACAACAACCGAAGCTACGACCGGGGACACAACGGAAACCACAACCGAGTCTACAACCGAACTGACGACTGAGATCACGACCGAATTGACAACAGAAACCACAACTGAGGCGACAACCGAGATTACGACCGAGGACACAACGGAAACTACAACCGAGTCTACAACCGAACTGACGACTGAACAGACGACGGAGATCACAACAGAAACTACAACAGAGCTGACGACCGAACCGGACACCGGAGACAGGAAGACTCCCCCGGTCAGAACCGGTGACTCGTCAGGAGTGATCCTGTTTTCTTATATCGGGCTTGGAGCAATGTTTGGCGCAGCAATTCTTGTGATCGTAAAAAGACGGCAGGGAAAACATGGAAAAGATAGACCGGGCAACAGGAAACATTGACAGAATGAAAACGGTACTTTTAAAATTATATAATATGGTTCGTTCATGAACTTCATGTTCATCTCCAATGCCGGGTGCCTGAAACAGAGGCGCCCGGCATTTTTACTATATAGAAAAGGCTGTCCTGTAAAGTAAATAAGTGCGCTATTATGGATATATTATTAAAAGGGGACAAAAACTAATAATTGCTATCAATCACCATTTCGGATATAATATCTTTAGTTGTATTTTGGAGGAAACCGTCATGTCTTATATGGCATTATATCGTAAATGGAGACCGGATACTTTTGAAGAAGTAAAAGGCCAGGATCATGTTGTAACAACACTAAAGAATCAGATTATAAATAACAGGATCGGACATGCATTTCTCTTCTGCGGAACAAGAGGAACCGGAAAGACATCGATAGCAAAGTTGTTTGCAAAAGCAGTAAACTGTGAGCATCCGGTAAACGGAAGCCCATGCAATGAATGTGCGGCATGTCGTGCGATCGCAGATGGATCATCTATGAATGTGATCGAGATCGATGCAGCATCAAACAATGGTGTGGATAATATCCGTCAGATCCGGGAGGAAGTACAGTATTCACCATCAGAAGGAAAATATAAGGTATACATTATAGATGAGGTTCATATGCTGACACAGGGAGCGTTTAATGCTCTGTTAAAGACATTGGAGGAACCACCGTCTTATGTCATTTTTATACTTGCAACAACAGAATCCCATAAGATTCCGATCACAATATCTTCCAGGTGTCAGAAATACGAGTTCCGGCGGATCTCGGTGGAAACAATCAGTGACCGTCTGATGGAGCTGCTTGGAAGAGAACAGATTGCGGCAGAGAAAAAAGCAATTGATTACGTTGCCAAGGCTGCAGATGGATCAATGCGTGATGCACTCAGTATTCTGGATCAGTGTATCGCATTCAACATTGGCAAGGAGCTTACTTACGAAAATGTACTGGATACGATCGGAGCAGTTGATATCGATGTATTTGCCAGATTGTTAGATTGTGTGATTCGGCTGGATGTTGTCGGTGCGATCGATCTGGTGGATGAGGTAGTATGGCAGGGACGGGAATTGTCCAGATTTGTATCAGAATTTACATGGTTCCTTCGAAATGTATTGTTGGTGAAGGTTTCACCGGAGGCAGATCAGAAGCTTGATATGTCGGCGGAGAATCTGGAACGGTTAAGACAGCTTGCTGCACAGCTCGAAACAGATGCACTTATCCGGTATATCAATATATTTTCGGACACCTCTGCAAATATCAAATATGCAGTACAGAAGCGTATTGTTTTAGAACTTGCAGTGATCAAATTATGCAAGCCTGAGATGGAAAACGATTACAGCGCGCTTCTTGACCGGGTCAGAGTTCTGGAACAGAAGTTAGAGAATGGAGCCGCCGGATCGGTGGTTAGCGGGAATAATAACGGTGAAGGAAGCTCAGCATCGGCAGGCGTTACAGCATTGGCTGGCGAGGCAGTGCAGGGAGCCGGAGCAGTATCACAGGAACTGCTGGATCAGATCTGTGCAAGACTGAAGCAGGAAGGAATGCAGATAGGAAATGCACCTGCGATGGGAGATGCAGAGATAGAAGCGGCATCGAAGAAGCTGTCCGAGCAACTGAAAAAAGAACTTCCGGAAGCAAATTACAATGAATTAAAAGAATTCGTAGAACAATGGGATATCATTATGGAAGGATATCAGAATATTACGAAGAAGTTTCTGGAAAAAGCAAGGATCAATATGAACGAAGCCAGAGATGGTCTGTATCTGGCATATGTCCAGAATGAAGAGAACAAGCAGGCAATCGCTTATTTTGAAGGGAAAGAGCGGATGGCGGCATTGCGAGAGCACATCGAACAGGTGACCGGCAGACAGGTGAAGATCGAACTGAAGGTCGTGTCGAAGAACAGTGAAGCGGCACAGGAGATCGAGGCGAATGACCTGTCGAAGATTAATTTTGCTATTCAGTATGAATAAAAATATAAAAAAGAGCTAAGAATCAAGGAGGATATATAAGATGGCTAAAAGAGGCGGCTATAACATGGGTATGATGCCTGGCAATATGAACAACTTAATGAAGCAGGCACAGAGAATGCAGAAGCAGATGGAGACAACAACCAAGGAGCTGGAGGATAAGATCTATGAATCTTCCGTTGGTGGCGGCGTTGTAACAGCAAAGGTTTCCGGTAAGAAAGAACTGATGGAGATCAAGCTGGATCCGGAGGTTGTTGATCCGGATGATATCGAGACATTAGAGGATCTGATCATTTCTGCAGTAAATGAAGCATTCCGTATGCAGGATGAAGATTATCAGGAGAATATGAATAAGATTTCCGGCGGTATGGGTCTTGGAGGCTTACCGTTCTAATGGATATATATGGTGGAGAAGTAAACCGTCTGATCGAAGAGCTTGGCAGACTTCCCGGTATCGGAGCAAAGACAGCACAAAGGCTGGCATTTTATATCATCAGTATGCCGGAAGAACGAGCACAGGCACTTGCCGATTCAATCGTAAATGCAAAGAAGAAGATTCGATACTGCAATAACTGTTATACGATTACAGACAGTGATCTTTGTCCGATCTGCAGATCGGCAAATCGGAATCATAAGGTGATCATGGTGGTAGAAACACCGAGAGATCTTGCAGCATATGAGCGGACGAATCAGTACGATGGTGTATATCATGTTCTTCATGGAGTGATCAATCCGGCGCTCGGAATTGGACCTGCGGATATCAAGATCGCAGAACTGATGAAGCGGTTGCAGGGGGATGTGGATGAGCTGATCATTGCAACAGGCTCCGGTCCGGAGGGAGAAGCAACGGCGATGTATATATCAAAGCTGGTCAAACCGGCAGGGATCAAGGTCAGTAGGATCGCAAGCGGTGTACCGGTTGGCGGAGATCTGGAATGTATTGATGAAGTGACACTGCTCCGGGCATTGGAAGGACGCGTATATTTATAGGGACAATTAAATAGTATTTTACATAAAAAAGAAGAAAGAGGTGTTTAGGGATGTTGCGAGTTGGATTACTTACCAGTGGTGGCGATTGTCAGGCACTGAATGCAACCATGCGTGGTGTAGCAAAAGGATTGTACGAGTTATTTGATGAAGTAGAGATCTATGGTTTCCTGAATGGATATAAGGGCTTGATGAGAGCACAGTATATCAAGATGATGCCGGATGACTTCTCAGGCATTATGACAAAGGGTGGAACGATTCTTGGAAGTTCCAGACAGCCATTTAAGCTTATGGGTGAGCCTACAGAGGATGGTCTTGATAAGGTGAAATCCATGAAGGACACATATAAGAAGCTCAAACTGGACTGTTTATGTGTATTAGGAGGAAATGGTTCCCAGAAGACAGCAAATCTGTTAAGTGAAGAGGGCTTAAATGTAATTGGTCTTCCAAAGACGATCGATAATGACCTTTGGGGAACCGATATGACATTTGGTTTCCAGAGTGCGGTAGATGTGGCAACACAGACGATTGACTGTATCCATACAACAGCAGCATCCCATAACCGTATCTTTATCGTAGAGATTATGGGTCATAAGGTTGGCTGGATCACATTACATGCCGGTATTGCAGGTGGAGCAGATGTTATCCTGATCCCTGAGATTCCGTATGATATCAAGAAGGTATACGAGGCGATCGACAAGAGAACAAAGAATAATAAAGGATTTACGATTGTTGCAGTAGCAGAAGGAGCAATCTCCAAAGAGGTTGCAGAGCTTCCAAAGAAGAAGAGAAAAGAAGCAATCGCTAATTCTCCGTATCCATCTGTTGCATATGAGATGGCAGACAAGCTCAAGGAGTTCACAACACAGGACATCCGCATTGCGATTCCTGGTCATACACAGCGAGGCGGAAGCCCATGTCCATATGACAGAGTGATCTCATCCAGATTCGGGGCAAAGGCAGCCGAGCTGATCAAAGCAAAGGATTTTGGAAAACTCGTTGTATTTAAGGATAATAAAGTAACTGCGATTCCGTTATCAGAGTCAGCAGGAAAACTCAAATATGTATCTCCGGACGATGATACCGTTCTTGCAGCAAAGACATTAGGTATTTCATTTGGTGATTAATTTCAGTTTGAATAAGAAATGGCAGTAACATAATCTCTCTGTCTGCATATATACTATATAGGAATAAGAATGCAGGCAGGGAGATTTATATGCAGAACGAATTTAAATACATTCCATATGACAGAAAGGATACGAATATCCGTGGATTGATAAAAAATGGAAATGTGTATAATCTGACACGGAGCATGTCGGGGCTTTTGCTACCGGATGATCCAAATGAGGAACAGTCAAGAGCAGAAAAGGACTGGGCCTATCTGAAGGAAATGTATCCGGAACGGGTACGGCGTATCAGTGCAATGGTGGAAGAAGAATGTGATAAATTAGAATATGCAGGAAGCCCGATGTTTGCGGAATATCCGGATCCGGAGGTAATCCGTAAGATCGCACGGGATGTCTATGCAGAGCTTCCGGATCCATATGTAGATATTCATCTGGATATGGAGGCTGCGCCATCTGAACCACCGTATGTTCCAAAAGGAAAAGGCTGTGGTAACTGTATGATGCGGAATCTGATAGAAACATTGATCTGTAATGAATTTTACTGTAGACGGGAACGCTACAGAAGATGTAGGAGACGATTTTACCTGTGAAGAAAATAGGAACACTTGTTATAAGAATAATAGTAATGGCAGTTTTCTTTGTGATTACTATTTTTTTAGTTGATAAATTTCAGAATAGACAGTATAAGAATCTGGCAATGGAGATGGAAAATGCCACCTTGCCTTTAGTATATGTAGACTATGAGGGCAGATATATCAACTGCCTTCATGGCTATACAACCGTAGTCGATACAACGATGCTTCGTGACTGTATTACTCCGGTGACAGATGACAAAAAAGTAACATTTGCAGTAGATGACAAAAATGGTTATGCAAAGACCTACAGCTATGAGCTGTGGTCGATCTCAGGCGATTCTCTGATCGAGAACGGAGATCTGACATCCGATACAGAGGAGAATGGATACCGGATATTTGATATTGATATCCGTATGGATATCAAGCCGGATACGGAATACATGCTGATATTCAAATTAGATGGAGCGGATGGACAGACCGTACGCTACTATACCCGTATCGTTGTAAATGACAATTATCATGCGTCCGAGCTTCTGGACTTTGTGGAACAGTTTAATGCTTCGACATTTGACTACGAGGCAAATGAAGAAGGCTCCTTTATCTATCCATACATGCAGGCATACAAAGGACAGGATGATGACAGCCTTTCTATGGGACATCTGAATCTGACAAGCAGCTACAAAGAGCTTGTCTGGAGTGGAGTGAATCCGGTCCGGATAACTTCGATCATTCCACAGATCAAGGAAATTGATGTCAATTATGCAGTAATTGAACTGGATTATGTGACCACGGCAGAAAACACCGATGGTGAGTCGGATTATTATTCGATCAAGGAATATTATCGTGTCAGTTATAAAGAACCGGAGACAGAAGACGATACGGAAACAGCCACCGGAGCAGAGGATGCTGAAGCATCAGAGGATACCGGGGAAGCAGATAACGCAGGCACAATATCCGTTATGAACTTTGATCGTTATATCGACGAGTATTTCAACCGGACAGGTGTCGATAATAAAAATAATGTGTATGAGATCGGGGTTGTTCTTGATAAAAAGCTGGATTACCGTTACAGCTCGGATAATAAGAAGATCGGTTTTGTCAGAAACGGACAGCTCTGGCTGTATAATTACTCAGAAAACCAGATCTCCATGGTATTTGGATTCTGGATGGATGACGTGGAAAATGTCAGAAACACATACAACAATTATGGTATCAATATGATCTCCATGGACGACGATGGCAATATGATATTTGCAGTATATGGCTATATGAACCGTGGTGCTCATGAAGGAAAGCTGGGAATCAGTCTGTGTTCTTACGATGCAGCAGAGCAGGAGGTTACGGAGCTGGTATTTGCAGAATGTAATGAACCATATGCAGCCATGAAAGATGAAGTGTCCAGACTGACCTATTATGATGGAACAAACTTTTATTTTATGCTTGGTAACAAGGTGAACTGCATTAACGTGGAAGAAAAACAGTTATCCTATTATGTAGATCATGTATCGCTCGATCATGTATATGTATCCGATGATATGCAGGTAATGGCATATGATTCATCGGATCAGGCAGCCGATAATGCGACATTAACGCTGGTTAATTTTGCAACCGGACAGACCTATACGCTGGATGCGGGAGCAGGAAAGAGTCTGGTCTGCTATGGATTTAAGAACCGGGATCTGATATATGGGATCTGTAATACGGCTGACAGTGATATTTCTATAGATAAAGATTCCTTCGCAAAAAAGAATCTGAGTGAAAAGGTATACAGCCGGATCCCATCATACAAATTATTTATCGTGGATGAAAATGGAAACCAGATCAAAGAATATCAGAAGGACGACGATTATATCATAGATATCAGCGTAGAGGATGATCTGATCTATATGACCAAAGGATCCAAGAAAACAGACAGATTCCGGTTGGCAGAGGATGACTTTATCACCTATAAAGAAAGCGACGATGTAAAACGAGTTGATATCACGACAAAAACAACATCAGGAATTGCGAAGCTGTATTTTACAGTACCGTCAAATATATATCTGACCTATATTCCGTATCTGAATATCACAAAGAACACGGTGGGAGATCGTTCATCGGATATGCTGATCACGGTAGAAGATGAATATGCAGGCTATATGGTATATGATAATCTGGGACTGACCGGAATCTATGAAAAGGCAGGAGATGCAATCAACCGGGCAACGCAGATCGCAGGTATTGTCGTTTCCAAGGATGGAGAAATCGTATACAGGCAGTCGGAGATGCAGGCATATAATACGATCGCATCGTCAATCTATCACCAAAGCTCCGGCAGTGTGGATGCATCCTTGTGGGATTGTGTATATATGACACTGATCTATGAGGGCGTGACAGATCTCACATATGAAGATATGAAAGTATCCGGTACAGATCCAGTACAGGTGCTGACAGAGCTTGGAAAATATCCGGGAGCAGATATTTCAGGAATCTCACTGGATCTGGTATTTGGATATATCAGTAATGGTATTCCGGTTATCAGTCGTATCAATGATGGAAGATATGTAATGGTCGTAAGCTATAACAGTGAAGCGGTTCGTTATTATGATCCGGTACTGGATACGGAAGTCCGGGTATCAAGAAAAGAATATGAAGCTGCCATGAGTCAGGGAAATAATGAACTGTATTCCTATGTTCAGGAGTAGAAATAAACAGATATACAGAAAAACAGATCCGTCTGAGGACATCATTGTTTTTCTGTATAAGACAAAAAGAAAAGCTGCCGATTCCGGCAGCTTTTCTATATTATGATAACAACGTTCTGTGTGGATTACTCCTCTGAAATTGTTCCAACAGGACATGAACCTGCACATGCACCACATGAAATACACTGTGAACCATCAATAACGAAAACACCACCGTTATCGCTAATAGCTCCAACAGGGCATGAACCTGCACATGAACCACAACCGATACATGAATCACCAATTACGAATGCCATATGATTGTCCTCCTTTTAGTAATAATAATCACATCTCGTTACCTATTTTAAATCAAAAAGTTTCTTATATCAAGTGAATTGAGATGATTTGTAAAAAATTAGTTCCTGCTAACTTGAGTCTGCCTATCTTTTTCCTATAAAGGGATAGACATTTAAAAATGTGTATACTATAATGGTGAAGATATTTTTAAAATCGAAAAATGTCATATCAGATTAAGAAAGATTATAGGAAACAGGAGGAAATATACACATGGCAAAGATCAGTAAAGATATGCTTATAAATGATATTTTAGCAGTAGATGCAGGAAATGCAGCAATTCTTATGGCAGCAGGTATGCATTGTATCGGATGTCTTGCAGCAGCAGGTGAAACTCTTGAGGAAGCAGCAGCCGTTCACGGTCTGGATCCGGTAGAGCTTGAACTTGAGATCAATGACTACCTTGCAAAGAAAGAAGAGCAGGCACAGGCATAATTCATATAGAATATGTATCTGGACAGACGAAAAATACGGCGGAATCCAATGAAAAAAGGATCCGCCGTATTTGTTTTGTCAAATCAGTTTTCTTAAAAATTACAGAGCAGACAGAGTCTGAACTGCTTCCTCTTCAATGATCGTTTTAAAATGCTCTTTGAAATGATATGGCATGGCATCTGTTATTTTCTGTGCTGTGCCGTATTCTCCAAGAATGTAACATACCCGGTTGAATTCGGGAATAGTATTCTTATCATTTGTAAATAACAGATAAAAACGTTTATTAACCGGATTCTTATAGAGTGTGTTGCTGCTGAAGTAAAAACTTGCAACCTGTTTGGATGCGTTGATAACGGTATTTAACGAGTCAAATACAAGCAGTCTCGTTAAAGTCTGTGGAGCATCCTCTTCCTGTTGTGTCTGTTTTACAGGTGCTTTTGCACTGGATGGAATATCGGTTGAAATCTCGATATTCTTACCTGCAAGACCTGTCAGATTATTTACAAAACCTTCCAGAGCATTAAAAATTGCCTCCGGAATCTGGGATTCATCGCCATTTATACCGATATCGATATGACCGGATATTACATTATCATCAGATGGGGGATAGTCCTCATCTTCGTATTCATCATCCATATCATCGTCATAATCGGTGTCGTCATCGTCATTATTTCTGGTAAATCTGGAAAAACGTGTATCCAATTCTTCCGGATCTTCTACCTTTGTGACAATTAAAATAAGACAATCTGATGAAATCGGTATAGCTTCGATCATCAGTGGTATATCATCAACCTCAAATCCGAGTTCGTTTGATGCCTGCTGCATCATCTCACGAAACAGTTCTTTTGCTTTTGGAGATCCATAAGCCAGCTCGGAAATCTTTAATTGTTTGTCTGCTAAATCTGCTTTATTCAAAGTACATCTGATCTGATTTTCACTTAAGCGTTCAATCTTCAATAGAATCACCCCATTTCTGATAGAATACCCATGAAGGGTAGAAAATAAGTCATACAATTGTGTATTAAAACGCACCTATAGTTTACCATATTTAACTGACAAGTAAATAGGATATAATGTGAAAAATTCAAAAATAATTTATAAAATCCTGTCGAATATGAATAAAAAATAATTCCACAGTATAAATTATGTATATATGGATTAGAATGTGCAAATGAGCAGAATAGGACAGGAAATATCAGAAAAGATTAATTTTTCATAAAGTGATTGGCAGGCGTACAAATATAATGTAATATAAGAGCAGACATCTTATGAACCCTTCATCGGTTCGCTGCAGACAGATTCCGGTCTGCATAATTCCGTTTCTGGCAGACAGATATTGCTTATTACATATAGATATGAAAAGAAACACGAAAACAATGGTGTATTTGTGCCATTGGTTTGTATATAAGATTAATATTGACACATCACAGCACGAATATGTAAAAAAGCAAATGGGAATAAAATGAAAAAATGTATCGATAAAAAAGAACCGTTACATTCATGCACAAAATAACAGTGGCAGGGGTTACAGCCCCCTGCCTATTCTGTGCCCGCCTGGATATGATTAACAAGCCCATCTGCGATCGCAGCGGCAACCTGTTTTTGATAGTCTGGAGTATTTAAACTGCTGCATTCATCCGGATTACTTAAAAAGCCACATTCAACGATAACAGCAGGACAGGGGCTTTTTTTCAGAATAAGATAGTCCAGATTACCTTTGACCGGACGCTCATTATCAGAATCGAGGATCGCATGGATCGAGGCCTGAATTGATTTTGCAAGCTGTTCACCGTCTGAAGAATTCGCATAGTAAAAAACCTGAGCTCCATGTACGGAAGAATCAGAAAAGCTGTTCTGATGGATACTGATAAAAAAGTCGGAGTTATGGGATGCCACAATCTCAATCCGATGATTCAGATCGGATGTCTTTAAGCTTTCGGCAGTTTCTGTATTCAGTGAGGAGTCATCCGTTCTGGTCATATAGACTTCAAAACCGAGAGAATCCAGAAGCTCTTGCAGATAAGAAGCAATCTGAAGATTGATGTCCTTCTCCTTTGAATCGTTAATTCCTATTTTCCCAGGATCGTATCCGCCATGTCCGGCATCGAGTGTGATAGTATAGCCGGAAAATGCAGTTTCTGTGGTGTCACTTTGTGTTTCGTCATTTGGATCAGACTCTGGATCTCTGACACCCGGCAGCGTGGCTTTATTATCCAGATCGGACTGAGGTGATTTTGACGATATTGGATACAATAGCAAAAATACAGAAAGAGAGCAGATAAATACAAGGAGTAGAAGAAGATAACGATTTAGTTTTGGAATAAGAGACCGGAGTTCAGGTTTCATAAAAGGATCACCTGTCAGAATTCTTCTTTCTATAAATATGCAGAAACATTCCGGTCAATGCCTGTGGATTTTGTTGACATTCCGCATACAAGGCTATAAGATAAACTATGTATGTTCTATATTGGATCTGCTCGGACGTGTCTTTAAATGTCCGATCAGGGGGAAATTCGGTGAGAATCCGGTGCAACCGCCATTACTGTGTTAAGATCATAAGATGGTCTTTTAGTCAGAATACCCGCAGATTTATTCTACATACAGCTTTTGGGCGAGGGAAAAGCAAGATTTAATTCCCAGCTTATAAAAAAATATACAATAGAAGAAAGGAATCGAAACGAATGAAACGAATCAGGACACTGGTGCTTTCGTTTTTATTTGCGTGCGCAGTTTTATTCGTGCCATTTGCAGTAAATGCAGGTTATGGTATTCAGAATGTTGCGGCAGCGGAAGAAGATGAAAGTACGACCGATTATAGCACAAAATATGTTGTGCTGTCTCTTGAGGGCTTTACGATCGGACAGGGATTTTATATCACACCGACCCGTATGTCTTATGAAGAGATTGGAAATGTCTGGAAACAGGAAGGGATAGACATTGATCTGTCTAAATTGACCGTTTCACAGGCAACTTATGCATTTTTCAAGAAAGCAGGACTTCAGACAAAGCCTGCAGGATCAAGTGCCTATAATGACAGCAACTTTTATCTGGCAAATATCAAAGGCATTGATAAAGGAACTGTAAAAGTTCCAACAGCACTCTTGGATGCATATAAGACACGTAACAATGGAAATGATCTGGAACTGGAGGAGAAGACAGGTACAGACCTTGAAGAACATGATTACACATCATGGTCCGGCTGGATGATCACAGTTGATAATGTGCCTTGCAATACAAGCGCAGGCGCATATCTTGTAGATCAGGGAACCGGGGCAGATACCAATGTTCTCCGTTGGCAGTTTACACTTGCCGGTTATGGAGCAGATATTGGATGTGGATTTGAAGGCTATGAAGCATATTATGTAACCCAAGACAAGACAGAGTTATATACACTTTATGCAGAGAATGAAGAAGAGATCGCAAAGGATGCCTCATTAAATGCAGAACTTCAGGCAGTTATGGCAGATCTGGATGCATCAGCAGATGATGTGGCAGCTGCTGTAAAGAAGATCAAAGCATTAGAAGAGAAACAGGTATCGATTAAGATGAACAGTAGTGTTCCATATATGACACTTACAGATGCAGATGGAAATACAGTGGCGGCTGGAGATCCGGATAGTAATTATGTATACACAGCGAAGCTTGCAGAAGGTACTTATCGCTTATCAACATATAAAATGAGTGGTACTAATAAAGTTGATATGGGTTCAATTGACCTGATCGTAACCGATGAAGCAGAGCAGTCATATGCAGTATATAGTCTGTCAGGTATTGCATGTACAAATAAGGATGCCGGCAGTGGAAAATTTTGGCAAGAAGGAGAAGACTTTACTTTTAATGTAAAGGTAGTATCTCCTGATAATGTTGATCGTCATGCTACACTTGGTTTGATGCAGGCGGAAACAAGTCAGAAAGCAGCTCAGTATGCAGTGCCTTTTTATTATGCGGATATGGTATCTGTAACTGTAACACCTAAGGGAGACCATGCACAGAATTATATAGAAAAGACAGTTTCAAAAACACTTACAGCAAACAGTTCATATGGGTATTCGATCAGTGCACCGGAAGCCAGAAAAGTAAGTGTGACATTCCCGGAAGGAGCAGAACTTAGACTTGGAACATTGTCTACATATTATATTTATAAAGATGAACCGGGAACAAAGATAGAAGCCAAAGAGCCGGGATATGAGACATATGAATTTACTGTCGGAGCTGGTATTACATATTACTATCGTGTGACAGGTGCCGGTGGTGTTACCTACTGGGATTGGTTCTCTACCAATAAAGATGCAGATTATATGGTTAGTAAGGCGGATATGTATATCGGGGATGATTCTTTTAATCCGGATACTATATATCATGATATGTCTCAGAATAAGTATGATGTAGCAGATATTTATCTTACATCAGATGAACATGGATACCTTTCTATGAAGAAGGGTGAGACATACAGTCTGGAATGTTTCCGTAACTGGCAGGCGATCGAAGGTACTTCGAATGCTAAGAGTGCAGAACCGGATTATCATTACACGGTTATTGATGAGAATGGAAATCCATCAAATGATGTGATCACAGTTACACCGGGAGCACATTCAGAAATAGCGGAGATTCAGGCGAAATCCGAAGGAACAGCAATTCTGCTTGTGACCTACGATGCACAGATTAATATGCAGGGATATACGAAGTATACCAAGTTTAGTGCAATATGGCCTGAAAACACCGGTGTTGTAGTGGTTACTGTTGATAAGGATGGCACAGCTATTCAGACCAACATGACCATAAATGAAGGTAAAAATAAAAAAGAGGAAAAAGTAACTGGCGACAGACTGGATGCACAGCTGGATGTTCTTTATTATGAGGCAGGAACAGACGGAGCTGAGTATACATTTACACCGGAGAGTGGAGTATCCGTATCTGTCCTTCGTCCAGAGATCATAGACAATAAGCTGACATACGGCGGATTTTCTGCAAAGAACATCACAAGAAATTCAGATGGCAGTTATACAGTCGCAGGGCTTACAGAAGGACCAAATATTGTTAAAGTTACAAAGAATGGTGTCAGTACTTATCAGGTGATACGTGCAAAAGAAGTTGCAGTATCATACAAATATAAAGATGCAGATGGAAATGAAATAACCGCAGATGAATTGACAGCGGGTGATTCCATTGAGATCAGCTATGGAGAAAGAAGTGAAGACGGTAAGCGTTCTTATAATGGCTTATACAATCCTGCCAGTAAATTAGCAGGTGTGTATAATATGGATGCAGCAATCTGCTTTTTTGACACAACAGGAACAGAATATGTTGGAAAACTAAACCAGTATATGTTTGCATCAACACCGGCTTCACAGACGATTACGGTTACGATTCCGACTTATTTTGCAGGTGATACATTCCGTCTGACAGGATGTCTGAAAAACGGAATAGGTGGATGGAGTGCTTATGGTTCACCATACGGTTCTCATCGGGCAGTTCGCCATGACACAGGTGTACCGGTACAGATGGCAGCCAGCCGTCATACCGCTTATATGTGTAATCTTCCGGATGTAGAATTCAAGCTTGTAGCTTCTGATTTCGTACCGGTAACATTGAATATAACAGACAGTCAGACGAAAAAACCGGTTACAGATTATACAATTCAGATCTTAGATGAAGATAAGAAAGAAACAAAAGTAACGGATGGAGTTTTCAAGGGATTTGTAGGAAAAACATATTCATATGTCATTTGTGCATCAGGTTATATATATAAGACAGGAACGATTGAGATTCCGGAGGATACAGACAGTATTACAAAGACGATCCGTCTGACACCTGCCGATGCTCAGGCGTGGGATGGACAGACTATGACTGAACCGAAACAGTCAGATGGTGTATACCAGATTGGAACCGGAGCAGAACTTTACTGGTTTGCAAATGAAGTAAAGACAAAATACACGATCAATGCGGTTCTGACTGCAGATATCGATCTTGCAGGATATAAGTGGACCCCTGTCAAACCGAACAGCTCAAGTTATGGTTATGCAGGAACATTTGATGGACAGGGGCATACAGTCAAGAATCTGTATGTGGACAATGTTCAGGATGCCGGCTTATTCGGATCAGTAACAGGTCAGATCAAGAATCTGACAGTAGAAGGAAATATTTCTGCAAGCACAGCAACACATGCCGGCGGAATTGCAGGTATGCTTAAGGAAAATGCAGGAAAAAATGTATTGATCTCAAATTGTGTTTCAAAGGTTAATATCACATTTACAGGAACTTCAAATTATGTTTATGCAGGTGGTATCGTTGGATATTGCGGAGCAAATTCAGATACCAGTACAAATGTGATTGACAACTGTAGCTATTACGGCACGATCACTGCTAAAAATGGCAGTTGCGCAGGTGGTATTCTTGGTGCAATGACAAATAGAAATGTTACAATCAAGAATTCCTCAAATTATGGAACGGTTATAGCAAAGAATAACGTAGGTGGTATTCTTGGTATTCATAATGAAGCCAGTTCAAAAGCACCTGCCGGTAAGATCATTGACTGTTATAATGCCGGTTCAGTATCAGGTCAGACAAATGTAGGTGGAATTGCCGGATGCTTTAAAGGCAAGGCAGCAAACAACGCAGGTGTAGAGATGTCAGGTTGTTATAGTGGCGGAGAAATTCTGAGCACCAGCCAGACAAAGGAACAGACAATATTTGCAGGACAGTCAGCATATATGACATTATCTGATTCTGTTTATTCATGTGCAGATGAAGCAAGCAGCACATTTACAGAGGATCAGGCAGTATATGTATCTCCTGCTGATATAGCAGCAGTAAAGAAGCTGACAGCAGAAACAGTTTCAAAGAAAGCTGATAAGGATACGCTGGATCGTATAGCTCCAGTTATCAATGTGCTTGCAAATGTTCCGTTATCAGCAGAAGATCAGACATTTGTAGATCTTTATAAAGAGTTACAGGCAGCGGTTGCTGATCAGAAACATGTTAAAGTCGGTGTATATGACTATACAGCAACAGCAGCGGGAATTAAGGGTGCATCTGAAAATGGTGTGATCCTTGATGATGTAGAAGTTGATGCAGCGACTGCAGTGGATGCTGTCGAGAAGGCGTTAAAGGAGAACAACATTCCATATGTTCTGGCAGATACAGGATATGGACCATATATGGAATCCATCAATGGACTGACAGTTCAGGCTGAATATACGATGTCAGGATGGATGTTCTCATACAACAAAGATGATTTCTCCAATATGGGCTTATCAGCTACAACGATCCAGGATGGAGACGTATTAGAATTCCACTATCAGCTTACAGGTGGCGATGTTGCATCTGCATATTCAGGTCTTCCAACATTGAAAGAGCTTATAATTGGAAGTAGTCAGATGAACTTTGAGGTATCATCTACATACGATGCTCAGTGGAATCAGATCATTACTTATAGGATGAATGGAGAAGAACTTGCCGGAACCGGTACAGAGAATGATCCATTTATTGTAAACGTAGATTTATTCAAGGACACAGACCTTACAGCTCTGCCAGTCAGCTATAAGACAGAGGCAGATTCACATTATGTAACAGTTGATGGACTTTCCGATGTTATGGATCTGACAGATGGAGTGCTGTGTCATGTAACATCCGGAGCAGGAAGAACTGCATGGTACAAGATCACTGCGGCAGCAGAGACAGAAAAGGCATTGACAGATGCAAATACAAAGGTAGTAGTTGCAGATGCAGTTTATACCGGAGAAGAATTAAAACCGGAAGTAAAGGTATATGTAAACGGTAATCTGATAACAGAAGAAAACTATGATGTCGTATTTGAAAATGCGCAGAATGCCGGAACAGCTACCTGTACGGTAACAGGTAAGGGCGAATTCTCCGGACAGGTTCAGACAACCTTCGAGATCAAGAAAGCAGAACAGCAGATCACAAATGTACCGGAAGACCGGAAGGTCGTATACGGACAGAAGGCAGATATCGAAGTTGCAGCAGGAGCAAAGACAACTCCTGTATTATCATCTGATAAAGAAGCTGTTGTATCAGTAACAGAAGATGGCAAGCTTCAGATCAATGGTATCGGAACAGCAGTTATTACAATTACAGCACCGGAGAGTGACAATTATCTGGCAGCTACAGCTTCCTTTAAGGTTACAGTTATGGGAGATCTGAGCAAGGCAACAATTGCTCCGGTTGCTTCTGTAGAATATACCGGAAAGGTGATCGTACCGGAACTTACAATCACAGATGGCACATATCAGCTTGTAAAGGATGTTGATTATACGGTTTCAGGACAGCGTGTATCTGTCGGAAAGGCTACAGCAACGATTCGTGGAATCGATGGAAGATATGCAGGTTCACAGACAGTTACATTTGAAATTGTGAAGGCAAAACAGGAAATCCAGGTTGCATCTAAGAGCATAGAGGTAACAGAAGGTACAGATCCGTTTGTTCTTGCAGCCGATGGTCATGGTACATTGACATTCGTTTCATCGGCACCTGCAGTTGCAGAGATCGATGATACAGGTCTTGTAACAGTAAAGGCAGCAGGATTTACAGATATTACGATCAAGACTGCCGGAACAGCAAATTACGAAGCTGCAGAAACAGTAGTTCGTCTGACTGTTAAGAAAAAGGCGGATACAGAAGATCCTGATAAGACAACAGAAGATTCTTCTGATTCAACTACAGAAGAACCGACAACAGAGAAACCAAGTACAGAAGAGCCAACTACAGAGACTCCGGATCAGAAGGTTACACTGACTGCCAAAAACACTGTTGTAACAGTTCCAAGTGTTACATATACAGGTAAGGCACAGAAACCGGCTGTAAAGGTTACAGTATCCGGCAAGGCATTATCAACCGATGATTATTCTGTAGCATATTCAAATAACAAGAATGCAGGAATCGCAAAGGTAGTTATTACCGGTAAGGGCAACTATACCGGTAAAGTAGAAAGCACATTTGTGATCAAGAAAGCATCACAGACGATCCAGAAGCAGACAGTATATGCATACAGTAAGTATGTGAAGATGAAGGCTTCTGCAAAGGGCAAGGTTACTTATACATCTTCTAATAAGAAGATCGCAACTGTAAATAAGAAGACCGGCTTTGTTACCGCAAAGAAGCCAGGTAAGGTACAGATCAAAGTAACAGCCGCAGCAACAGCAAATTACAAGAAGAGTACAGGAACGATCACCTTGATTGTTGTACCTGCAACACCGACTGTAAAGAAGGCTGCTGCATATAAGACCAAGGCAATCAAGGTTTCTTACAAGAAGGTATCAGGTGCAAGTGGTTACCAGATCACATATGCAACAAATAAAGCATTCAAGAATGCAAAGAGTACATATGTAAGCAGCAAGAAGTCAAGTGCTGTGATCAAGAACCTGAAAAAGGGTAAGAAATATTATGTCAAGGTAAGAGCATATAAGAAGATCAATGGAAAGAAGTTCTACAGTGTTTACAGTGGTAAGACATCTGTAAAGACAAAATAATAAAAAAGATACATGAAGCCGTAAGGTGATATGTATTACGGACAAATGTTGATCTGTCAGTAAAAGGAATACCGGCTGCTATCCGGAAGCGTTTTAAAACGAACGGGTGGCAGCCGGTATTTGCAATATACCGGGAAACATTGTATGGTATAGAATATAGTTTATGGGAACAGATACAGCACATAGCTGTAGAAAAATACAGGAAAGAGGAAAGCTGATTATGGCAGAAAACGATCTGACAAAAGAAAACTGTATGGAAATGCTGCGTGATGCATATAAACGACTGGAACGCTATCCGAAAAAATCAGACTTCACGGTGGAAGAGGTTGCTGCGGTCAAATCCTATTTTGGCCCCTGGCCAAGAGCACTGGAAGCGTGTGGGATACTGCCGGATCGTTCAGTGGAACGGGAGGCAGCAAAGCTGCAGAAACGGATCGCTGCGAAAAGGCGGCAGACACAGTATAAGCTGGAACGTCAGGGCAGATTAAAAGAGCAGACAGATGATAAGAAACAATGAAAAACTCCAGATGCCGGGAAACGCATCTGGAGCTAGTCTGAAATATGAGGGGGCTCAAGAGATTATAGGATGGTACCTTTGAGCAAAATGGCAACAAACAAAATAAAACAACATGTGGCAAAGATACCAAACTTAACTTTGAGATAATTGCAGCGTGTAAAAGACCTCTCTGTCTTAAAAAATGTGCTGCACTCAATCCTGTTCTGTTCTCTGCTTGAATACTTCATAAGCACCATCCCTTGTCTTGATGATGTTACTATAAAGGATGGATGCATCATAACCTGCAAAAAAATGCATCAATTCTGCATATTTCTTCTAAAGAAGTATTAAGCATCTGTTAATTATAAAAATATCGATTCATCTGGTAGAAGAACAATCCGTTTTTCATATAAAAGTTGTATTCTTCTGTTGTATCGACTTTTAATTCCATACTAATCTCAGTAGTGTAAGTATAATAGGTATGAGCAGTCATAGGTGTTCCTGTCAGCTTTTCAAATAGCTGCAGATCAGAATCCGGTATCTCTGTTGGAGTCATACCTGCACCGCTTCCAGATCCTTTCTCCAAGTTGAGCTCATAATAAGAGACTAATATATCGTATAGAGTGTCGAAACAAGTGTCACTGAACGTAGTTGAGTTACCGACATGGCTTCCTAAAAAGTTATACAGTGGAAGTATATAATCATTGTAATATTCCAATTCTACCAGACTTTCTTCGTTATAGAAAGTGTTAGAATTAGGGTCCAGATTCATTGTAAATGTAATCAGTTTGTTTGTGTCATAATCCAGAAAGCAATTCATTTCAAATCCAAAATAGTAGATATTAACCACCCATATTGTAAAACTGCGGTAAGAATTTTCATCTGACGTTGCAAGATATTTGGATATATACATTTCATAGATACCATTTACAGTAAAATCACAGGAGAAATAATCGGAGAAATACGACGTCAGTTCATTTACGGTTATATCATGGATCTCACTGTAGGAATGTTTGTCCGTATAATCAAAGTTCAGATCAGTGTAGTAACATTCTTCGTTTATGATATTGATTTTCTCGAGTAGTGTCAGTTTATTTGTTACATCAAGATTGTTCGGACTGATCTCATGGCTGGATATGGAATTCAATGTTTTCCTGTCCTGAATACGAAAATACAGATTCGAGGCAATGATGCAGATCATAAAAATTGCAATGCATATTATAAACCAGAGAAGATTCTTGTACAGGAAATGAAGAATGCCGTGTGCTTTTCCTGTATGTTCAGTAGAGGAAACAGTACCTTCTTCGCTTTCGTTTATCATATCATTTACTTCAGATTCGGAGATATCATCCTCTTCTTTATGGGCTGCAGTCAGTTCATAGGATGCAATGACGGGTTCTTTCTTTTCTTCGTTGCTCATTCAGATGCCTCCTTTACATTTGGTAATGATATTGTGACCACGGTACCACGCCCAACAGCGCTCTTGTATTTGATCTTTGCCTGATGGATCTCTGCTATCTTACTGCAGATTGCAAGACCAAGACCGGCTCCACCCTGTGCACGGGACCTTGATTTATCGATGCGGTAGAAGGCCTCACTGATTCGAGTGATCTCTTCCGGCGGCATTCCACGTCCGTTATCCTTGATAATGATCACATAGTTGTCATCCCGCACGGTTCCCGCTACATGGATGATACCGTTGTCATCGATCGCTTTTCTGGCATTGTCAATAATATTGATGATCAGAGACTGGAACAGGTCGATGTCCATCATACAGCAGCCCTTACGGCAGCTTGATTTCAAAGTGATATGTTCTTTTGCAAGCTCCGGCTTCATGATGTTGATCACATTCCGGATCGCAAGGGAAGGATCGGTTGGTGATAATATGGTTTCCTGATTTTTTACAACCAGAAGATCCAGTAATTTTAAAGATAAACTTTCCAGACGTTTTCCTTCTGAGAAGATATAGTTAGCAGCTTCGTTTGTTTCATCCTCACTCATGTTCTGGCTTCGCAGAAGATCGGCGTAACCGATGATCGAGGTCATAGGAGTTTTTAATTCGTGAGCAAAGCTTCCCATAAATTGTTCCTGTTTTTCCATAGAGAAATGAAGCTCTGAGATATTATCTTCGATGGTATCTGCCATATTGTTGAAATCATTTGCCAGTTCCTCGATCTCATCACCGGAGTGGATGTGCAGACGGGCAGAGTAATCTCCGTGGGAGATATGTTGCGCAAGTGATGATAATTTTTCCAGCGGTTTTGTCAGCAGGCTGGCTGCAATCATGGATGTGATACTTCCGACAACAAAGATCGCGATCAACAGCAGACGAAATGTATTCTGTTCCTGTGCGCGGGCGGCATACACGGAAGTGATGTCATAGACAATGTCCATCTGTGAGATGTCCAGATTTTCTGTATTGATATCCATGGAGCTGCATAATTGCAGATAGTAGTTATCCTTTTCTCTCCAAATGATCGAATTACAGATATTTTCATCTGACGGTTTCATTTCTTTATATGTAGAGGATGAATTCATGATGCTTACGACTTCCATATCCGAATTTCGAAGAATGATATTCTTACGGTTGGAGTTGCCTTGAGCGGAAAACTGGTTGATGATATTAGACATGTCGATATAAGATGACACAGAATTTGTATCAACAGCGATCAGCAGAGTGCTCTGAATACTCTCATAATTTTGCAGGTCACTGTCGATCGTGGAGGATAACGAAGATTTGAATGATCGGTGGATCAGCATGGTTCCTCCGAGACCGAAGGACAGTCCCAGAAGTGCAACCATACATAATACAAGTTTATGCTTAAATTTCATAGAAACTCCTTTTTAGATCTCCAGACGGTATCCGATCTTGTTGATGGTCTTTAAGCAGTCTTCCAGTCCAAGCTTTTTTCGCATACGCTGGACATGAAGAGCAACCGTTCGGCTGTCACAAGGATAGTCGCCACCCCAGATGCGTTCATATATCGTTTCACGATAGAGGGCAACTCCCGGATTTTGTGCAAATAACAATAACAGCTCATATTCCTTATTCGTCAGTGGTATCTCTTTTCCATTTTTCGTGACGCTCATCGCAACTGTATCAATAACAAGATCGCGGACGGTGATCGTTGTATTCAGCTTATTATATCTCCGGAGAACAACTTCAATCCTTGCAAGAAGCTCAACGATCTCAAATGGTTTTACAATATAATCCTCGGCTCCCATCTTCAGCCCCATGACGCGGTCGTTCAGGGAGTTTTTTGCTGTAATAAAGATAACCGGTATTTTTAATGGTTTGATATATTCAAGAACATCATAGCCGGATGCACCCGGAAGCATGATGTCGAGCAGAACCAGATCAAAAGGGGTTTCTTCCAGTATGTCTGCGGCAGCAAGTCCGTCATAAATACAGGTACAGGAATAGCCTGCCTTTGTCAGACTCATTTTGATCAGGTTTGCAATAGGTTTTTCGTCTTCAACTACTAGTATATTAATCATAGATATAACCTCCAAAGGGGTCCGCCTTCCAATGGCCCCATACTCCATAATTCTACTATATTTTACAAAAACTTAAAAGAGAATAATGCCGAAAAAAAGAGATTTAAGGTTTCACCCGGCTCCTCCCGGTTGTGCATTGCCCCGCTTCATGTCTGCCCTTCCCGGCTGGATCCTTTGCATATAAACATAAAGCAATATTTTCGTTATGAACTTGTACCTTGCCAGCGAATGCGGGTGCATGTTTGAGCCAAAGGCGAGTTTGCACAGGAGCATGAGCAAATAAGGCAGGTACAATTCATAGAAAATATGCGAGTTTATGTGCAAAGGATCCAGCCGGGAGGGGCAGACATGAAGCGGGGTAATATACAGCCGGTAGTGGGCAGGTGCGAGAACAAGCCGGGCGTGGCAATGCGGAACATTGGGTAGTTCACAAGATGTTATTTAGATGGTATATTAATAAAGATTGGATGAAAATGGATACACTGTGTGGTTAAAAAGGGCAATATTTCTTAATAAAGGACAATGATGAATTATGACAAAGGATGAACTTCAGAGATTGGAACATAAGATAATGGATGGATATCGTATCAGCAGGGAGGAAGCAGAGCTGCTTATCGATGTAGATCTGTCAGAGCTTTCTGAGGCGGCAGACCGGATCCGACTGCATTTCTGTGGAAATGTCTGCGATGTCTGTTCTGTGGCGGCTGTTAAGGTTGGACAGTGCGGTGAGGACTGTCTGTACTGCGCACAGTCAACCAGAGCAAAGGAGAAGGTCCCGGCGGAATGTGTACTGGGTGAGCAGATCCTGACCGATATAGCGGTTCAGGATAAGAGCCGTGGTTCTTACCGGTACGGGCTTGTATCTGTTGGACGGCGGCTGTCGAAACGGGAGGTAGCACTGGCAGTTCAGAATGTGGAGGATATCAGGAAGACAGCAGATATCCATGTCTGCGCATCTCTTGGTATGCTGGATGAGGAGGATTTCATAAAGCTTCATGAAGCTGGTATGACAATGGTTCATAATAACATGGAAGCATCGGATGCGTTCTTTAAGACCTTGTGCACGACGCATACATCAGATGATAAGAGAAAGAGTATCCGTGCAGCCAAGGCGGCTGGTATGAAAGTGTGCAGTGGTGGACTGATCGGACTGGGAGAGACGCTTTTGGATCGGATCGATCTGGCATTTTCGTTAAGAGAGCTGGATGTGGACTCGGTTCCGATCAATATGCTGAATCCGATTCCGGGAACGTATTTTGAACATCAGGAGCCGATGAAGCAGGAGGAGTTCCTCCGGACGGTGGCTGTTTTTCGTTTTATCCTTCCGGATACCTTTATCCGTCTGGCGGCAGGCAGAGCCTATTTGCCGGATAATGGCAAGGCAGCTCTTCGTGCCGGGGCAAATGCCGTGATCAGCGGTGACTTTCTGACAACGACCGGAATCACATTTGAAACTGACCTGCAGATGATCCGTGAACAGGGATACGAGATTGGAGCACCAGAGCCCGGCACCCGCATGGACTTTTAAAATGAAACTACCGGTTGTTGAATTTTCTGAGAGAAACATATATTATGAATATGATTGGAACATAGAATCAGGTTTAAATGTGATCAGGAAAATTATTTAGATATATTTAATTGAAAATCAGGCGATTTTAATAATATAGAAAGAAAGAGGTACAATATGAATATTTATGACAGAATGATGGCGATAGGAACAAAGATGACAGAGATGGATGCATCGACATATCAGGGAGCATTTATCGGCAAGATCTCATATATGGCAGAGAAGGAACAGGCTGGACAGGCAGACAGTATCCGCTATGAATTCGGGGCTGTAAAGGAGAATGCATTTATGTACATCCTTCCGATCCTCGGTTATGTGGATGGCGTAGAGACACCGGTAGAGAAATTTACCGTGACACTTGTAAAGCCATCCGATAAAGAGAAGGAATTGAAGCGCGTAGAGGCTGCATCATATGATAATGCAGAGGAGTTCCACACATTTTCAAAAGAAGAGGTTTACAGTTTCAGCAAGGAGACAGGTGATCAGAATAAGATTCATCTGACCGATCATCCGGTTGTTCAGGGTATGTTGCTTCTTCGTACAGCGGCTGTAAAATCAGAGGATGTATCCAGAATTGATGTTAAATTTGTAGAGCCATCTTATGCAGAAGAAGAGTTAAAGTGGGCATTTGACGGAAGAGATCATGTGCTGTTCGCAGATGGTTATGTAAAAGCGACGTTCCGTATCAAATAATTGCTGGCATGGAGGGTGTATGAAGGTAAATAAATTCAGCCTGACGTACCTGGCGGGGATGGTTATGATCCTGATATCCGGATGTTTCCCATTCCTAGGATACCGGTTTACCATGAAGAATTATCAGGATGTAAAGGAATGGTTTCCGCTTTTAAATCTGAAAAAGCTTGCAGATCGTTATCAGGCGATGGGAGATATCAATCTGTTTGTCCGGATATTGCCTTATCTGGCAATCCTTACCGGGATAGCCGGAATTGTACTGGTTGTGATCTATCTGCGTGGAGACCGGGATACCTGGGACATCTTCAATCTGATGTTTTTTATACCGGCTGTTCTTTCCGGTATTGAATTATTCCTGCTGACACACAGTAAGACGATTCGGGCGATTCATGGGATTATGGAAGAAACAACACGCAGTATGCAGGAAAATGGCTATAAAGGCTTTGCAGGATACCGGCTGGGCTTCTATCTGTTTCTGGCAGGTATCATTATCAGTCTGGTCAGTGCGGTGTGTTTCTTTGCACTGGATCGTGAATAAAATAGAACAGGGGTATGAGAAATGGCAAATGAGAAGATCCTGTTAGTTGAGGATGATTTTGCTTTGGCAATGGGGACGGAATATACATTAAAGACAGAGCATTATGAAGTGGTGCATGCTTCAGATCTTAAGACTGCGAGAAAGTGTCTGCAGCCGGATATCGATCTGGTGCTGCTTGATGTTATGCTGCCGGATGGAAATGGTTATGATTTCTGCAGAGAAATCCGTGAGGCAGATAATTATGTTCCGGTCATATTTCTTACAGCAGTATCAGATGAAGTGAATCTGGTGCAGGGACTGGAGCTTGGTGCAGATGATTATATAGCAAAACCATATCGGGTAAAGGAACTGCTGACACGGATCTCTGTGATCCTGAGAAGACAGCGGTATAACAATATCAAAAAAACAGATTTGGAAAATGAAGCAGGAGAAGATTTCATTTTCGGACACACCAGACTAGATAATAAACAGTATAAGATCTACCGGAATGAACGGAATATCGACAGTACACCAAGTGAATTTCGTTTGCTTCGGGAACTGACGCTTCATGAGAATCAGGTTATGACACGGAGACAGTTGATCGAACGGTTGTGGGATGTCGATGAGTCATTTGTGGATGATAATACCTTGTCGGTATATATCAAACGATTGAGAGATAAGCTGGAAGAGGATTCGGTATATATCCGTACTGTCCGGGGGATTGGTTATATGTTTGTTCCGGACTCAGCAAATAAGTAAAAACAGTAATAGAAATAAACGGCAGGAGTGCTTGGAATGCATTCCTGCCGTTTTATATATGGTTATTGCTTATTTCAATTTTACATAAGCAGCTGAAACATAGCCGTTGTAGGTTCTACCGTCCTTTGTGAAGGAAATCTGATACCAGTCCTGATATAAGCCTTTGAGTGTAAGCTCTGTTCCATAAGAAACTGTCTGAATAATATCATATCCGGTTCCGGGACCTTTTCTTACATTTAAGACACTGCATATAACCTGCATCTTCTGGCTGCCTTTCTTGCTAGCGGTAAGTGCAGATCTGGTTCCCTTGTAAGCCTTTCCATTTGACTTGTTGTAGGCAACGATGCAATAGCTGTATTTGGATGATCCGGCTTCATTGATAATATAGGAAGAAGCGGCGGAGTTGGTGATCGTTTTCAGCTTTGTATACTTCTTTGTTTTATTTGTATAACGATAGATATAATACCCATCTGCATCTGTCTGAGCCTTCCATGTCATTAACTGCTTGGAACCGTAGCTGTTTACAGCTACTCCTGTTACCTTTTTCGGTGGAATCTTAACGGTTATCGTAGCTGCATCACTGATCGAAGTAGCACCGTTTCCGCGGTAATAGGTTTTAACCTTGAATTTATAGGTTCCGTTTGCGGACAGTCCCTTTTGTGTCCAGGAAGTCTTATCGGAAGATAATTTTGCAATCCGTTTCCAGGAAGAACCTGTGGTTCCGTTTTTCATATAAACAAGATAACCTGAAATATTCTTAGAAGATTTCCAGGAAATACTTACAGAGTTATTCTTGGATGGGATAACGGACACGCTTCTGGCATTTGCCGGTTTTGTCATAATAGATACTGTTTTGGAACGATCTGTACGGACATTGTTGCCGGATTTCTTGTAGTAAGCAACAACACAGTATTTGTAAATGGTATTGCCACTTAATTTTTTATCTGTATATGAGGTTGTGCTTTTATTTGTGATCGTTTTAACGCGTACCCATTTACCATTGTCATTTAAACGGTAAACGATATAGCCGGCAACATTTATCTGACCATTCCATTTAACGGTTACGGTATTCTTTGTAGAGGAAGCAGTTACACCTGTGGCCTGGCCGGGACGGGTGTTTCCGTTTATGGAAGAGGAGTATTTGAAAAATGCGCGGCGGCTGCCTTCTTCAAAGTAAGCACGCACTTTATAAGTGTAAGTTGTTCCGCTTGCCAGCTTGGTATCTGTGTAAGTATTGTTTTTGGCTCCTTTTACATAAGCAACGGTTTTGTATTTACCGGTTGCCGGATTAAAACGTACGATGTGGTAGCCGGAAACTTCGGTCTGCGGAGTCCATTCTAAAGTAAGAGAATCCTTTGCCCGTTTGGCGATTGATACCTTATCAATATTTTTTTCCTGTGTAGCGGCATGAACGATATTGGACTCTCCGCCGTTGTAAGCACCGGAATTTGTTCCGTAGAATGCAAGTACCTTGTAACTGTATAAGGTTTCTACCTCCAGACCCTTGTCTGTAAATGAAGTATTGCTTGCGCCGACTGTCGTTCCGACATGCTTATATGTATTTGTGCTCTTGTCAAGACGATATATCTTATAACCATATACATACGGTACTTTATTCCATTTCAAGGATGCCTTCTGCATGGAAGTTGAAGTGATATGCAGATTCTTAACGGCTTCCGGTTTTTTGATGTACCGGAAATTCATATCAACATTACCGCTGATGCCGGCTACAGAGCCGGAAGATGTGTACTGCCAGTAGGAATATTTACCTTCGTAAGATGCATGCACACTGTTGGTTGCAGAATCCCATCCCGGATATTGGGCGAGCCAGATCGGAAACCGTTTTGCCAGTACATCTGCATATACATCATCTGTGAGTAAAGATTTATTTGCATAGACCATAGCGGTGTAATTATTCTTCTCTACTTCTTCACAGAAAGCAGTACAGATCGTAGTTGCGGCAGCAGGACTTAAGTTTGCCCGTGCAAGTCTGCCGGAATGATTGATGTAGTATTCGTAGTCCATAACAACCGGAAGCTTTATGTTATAGCCCTTGATCAGCTTCATGGTGTAGTTGGCCTCTGCTCTTGCTTCGGCCGTTGTGATCGCCTGGGAATAGACATATACGCCGACATCCAGTCCTGCGGCGAGAGCACCTTCGATGTTTTCCTTATATAATGCGTCTGCTTCCAACACACCGGATTCTGTGGTACGGAGTGCGACACGGATCAGAGCAAAATTAATTCCGTCTGCCTTGACCTTCTTCCAGTCGATATTGCCCTGCCAGCGGGAGATATCAATACCATTTATAATGTCATAGCCCTTGAACTGTGCATCATGGGCATAGATGCTGGTATCAATGGAAGCCAGAGAAGGATTCTTGATGCTGTCAGATTTTTTCTGAAGCTCCTGAATTGCCTGTGGATCTTCTCCGTATTTTTTATTGATAAGGGCAATCTGTTCCTTTGTTAATGAAGAACTGTCAAATGTTCCCGTTTCTACCATTTCATCAATCTCGTCAGCATATGAAATGTTGGATGACTGGGTAGAAACTGTTGTGTACGCATATTGTGACTGTGCATAGGTCTGACCGGCGATCTTAGGTGCGCTGAAGATCGTGAGACCGGCGACAGCACTGCACAATACCGTGGTAATAAGTTTTTTCACGATAAGCAACCTCCAATTTTTATTTATCCTTAACTAACTTATAATATTTTTTTTACATATAAATGTCAATAATCTGGGGAAATTTAAGAACTATGAAAAAAACAGGTAAAAGATCAGATAAAATCTTTACCAGAAATTTGCACAAAAAAAGCATTTTTGTAGTGCCAAGTCAGTCGATGACGTGTTATAATCAACACGGTAATAAAAATGAAAGGAACATCATATGGAGAAAAAAACAAGATTTTTTGGGGCATTAGGCGGTATGTTTAAAGGACTGGTCCACCCGGCAGAATATATTAAGACAGGAAAAAGTGCAACATGGTTTTCCATCCATTTGTTGGTGATCCTTGTATGCGTGATTCTTCCGACGTTAGTATTTTATATGCCGGTCAGCAAGAGGATCGGATATAACCGCCTGGCAGATGCGATCGATGACAGAATTGCATATTTCAGTGTAAGTGAAGACGGATTTTATTGTAAGAAGCAGTATGAATTAAAACGTCCGGGAGAAGCATATATCAGAATCGATTCTACGGATTACGATACGGAATCAGATGAGATTGATGAACTTCTTGAGGTTGGACATTATAAGACGATGGTAGTGGTCAGCAATCAGGAGATTCTGCTGTACAGCGATGATTCACCGACCAGGATCAGTTGGAGCAGTGTTTATTCGCACCTGCGTTCGATCGAGAAGCGGGATGTATATGATAAGGATACATTATTAAATCTGACAAGAAAATATGATACTCCGTTATTGATCGGGATTACATTTGTGCTGGCGGTATTGCTGATATTTGTCTATTATGTTGGAACCCTGATATGGGGATTTATCATAAATGCACTCAAGCATGTATTTGGTATCAGCGATGAGATCGGCTTTTCGGATATCGTAAAGGCGTCCACACTTATCAGAACCCCGTGGTTTATAGCGGCGATCCTGATCGCAGGATTTGTATTAAAGGGACAATTTGTATTTTTGTATATTCTGTGTGTGATCATAACATTTGTCTATCTGATCACAGCAGTCAAATTATATGCAGATGAGATCCTACGGATACCGGAGAAGCCGGAAACAAAAGCGGGAGAACAGGAAGATCATGTGCCGGATGAAGAGTATTATGGAGACTGATAATAGTTTCTTAGTATAAAAACAACAAATTAGGAGGCGTTATGCGTAAAACTAAAATTATATGTACATTAGGACCATCAACAGATGATGATGATATTTTGAGAAAGCTTATGATCGAGGGAATGAATGTTGCCCGATTCAACTTTTCACATGGAGATCATGCACAGCATAAACGGAACATGGAACGTATCATGAAGTTCAGAACAGAGCTGAACCTTCCGGTTGCAACACTGCTGGATACAAAGGGACCGGAGATCCGTGTAAAAGATTTCAAAAATGGAAAGATTGAACTGAAGCCGGGGCAGACATTTACACTTACAACCGATGAGGTTGAAGGTGATGAGAAGATGGTTTCAATCACATATAAGAATCTTGTAAATGATGTAAAACCGGGAAATACGATACTGATCGATGACGGTCTGATCGAGATGACGGTAGAGCAGGTATCCGAGAATAAGATCGTCTGTCGTGTAGTAAATGGCGGTCCGGTATCCAATCACAAGGGCGTAAATGTACCACGCGTAAATCTGTCCATGCCATACATCAGTGAGCAGGATCGTGCAGATATCATATTTGGTATTGAGAATGACTTTGATTTTATTGCAGCGTCCTTTGTAAGAACGGCAGATGATGTATTGGAGATCCGTAAGATTTTAGATGAGCATGGCTGTGATAATATAAATATTATTTCCAAGATCGAGAATATGCAGGGCGTGGAAAATATCGACGAGATCATCCGTGTATCAGATGGTATCATGGTAGCACGTGGCGATATGGGTGTAGAGATTCCGTTAGAGGATGTTCCTGTAATCCAGAAAATGATCATCAAGAAGGTTTACAATGCAGACAAGCAGGTTGTAACAGCAACCCAGATGCTTGATTCCATGATCAAGAACCCAAGACCGACAAGAGCAGAGGCAACAGACGTTGCAAATGCAATCTATGATGGAACCAGCGCGATCATGCTTTCTGGTGAGACAGCCGCAGGCAAGTATCCGGTAGAAGCACTCCATACCATGATTAAGATTGCAGAACGTGCAGAAGAAGATATTGATTATACAAAACGTTTTTATGAGAGAGGAAATATCCAGAATCCGGATATCACCAGCGCAATCTCCCATGCAACCTGTACAACAGCAATCGATCTTGGCGCAGCAGCGATCGTAACCGTAACAAAATCAGGAAAAACAGCCCGCATGATTTCTAAATACAGACCGAAATGTCCGATCATCGGATGTTCACCGGTTGAAAAGGTATGTCGTCAGTTAAATCTGTCATGGGGTGTTCAGCCGCTTCTGATTGCAGAGGAGAATAATACGGATGATCTGTTTGAGCATTCTGTAGAAGCTGCGAAGAGAAATCATTACATCAAGGATGGAGAGATCGTTGTTATCACTGCCGGCGTTCCACTTGGTGTTGCCGGAACAACCAACCTGATCAAGGTACATGTTGTTGGACATATCCTTGTAAAAGGTACTTCTGTAAACGAGAAGTCGGTATGTGCTCCTTTATGTGTAGCAGAAACAGAAGAAGATCTTCAGAAAAATTACAATCCGGGAGATATTATTGTAATGAAAGAGACCAGCAATAATATCATGGAACAGTTAAAGACTGCATCTGCGATCGTGTGTGAAAAGGATGGGAAAAATTCACATGCTGCGATCGTAGGCCTCAGCCGTGATGTTCCGGTTATCATCGGAGCAAAGAATGCGACCCAGATATTAAAAACAGGTGCCATCGTTACAGTAAAAGCCAAAGATGGAGTAGTTGTTTCTTAAGTTTGTAACAAATGTAATAAATCTTAATTTTTAAAAAACACTGAAAAACAAGCAAAAACACGGGAATGCCATGTTGACAAGCATTTGAATTGTTGTTATAATGAACCAGAAATGTAACAATTTCGTAACAAATGTTTGATGACATGGCATTTCCATGTCAGGGAGGTAATAAGATGTCCAAAGGAACCAGAAAGATATCCGTTGCGGTAGTAACAGTCAGTCTGGCAGCTACAACGGCATTTGGCGTGATCAAAGCAAATAACATATATGATGATTCAACGATCGGACTCTCATCAGCGCTTGACAGATATGTAGAATCTGTTCAGCTTGAAACGGCTTCAGCCGGAGATGGAAGTACACCGACGGATGCTTCTTCTGAAACAGTTAAGACAGAAACAGCAAAGACTGAGACAAAGAAGACATCAAAAAAGAGTACCAAGAAAGAAGAAAAAACAACAGAAGCTGCGACAGAGGAAACAGAAACGGGAGCGGCAGAGAAAACCTGTAAGTATCCACAGTTTGAAGGAAAGTGTCTTACAACTGTAACGGATGAGGTTAATATCCGTGCTACAGCAAGTGCAGACGGTGAACTGGTCGGAACACTTGGAGCAAATGGTATTGCCCTTGTAAAGGAAAAAGGTGATACATGGACAAAGGTTGCATCTGGTAGCTGTGAAGGATACATAAAGAACGATTTCCTTGTATATGGTGATGATGCAGGTGCTTATGCAGAAGAACATTGCAGCAAGTTGGCAACTGTTACAACAGAAACCTTGAATGTACGTGCCGAGGCAGATGCAGACAGTGAATGTCTTACAATGATCCCTGGTGGAGAATCATATTCAGTAATCGGTCAGGCAGATGGCTGGACAGAAGTAAAGGTTGATGATGAGACTGCCGGTTATGTAAGTTCGGATTATGTTGAAATTTCATATAATACAGTAAAGGCTATCTCGGTAGAAGAGGCTGAAGCTGCAAGAGCAGCAGAAGAGGAAGAATTGAGAAGACAGCAGGAAGAACAGCAGAAGCAGCAGGAGGAAGAGCAGCAGGCAACAGAAACCCCTACGGAAGCTTCGACTGAGACTCCTACAGAAGCACCAACTGAGACACCAACAGAAGCCCCTACGGAAGCACCAACTGAGGCTCCTACAGAAGCACCTTCTGAGGATCCGGTGCCATCCAGCGGTTCAACTGGTGTAGACCTTGCAAATTATGCATTACAGTTTGTTGGTAATCCTTATGTATATGGCGGTACAAGCCTTACAAATGGTGCTGACTGTTCAGGATTTACATTATCCGTATATGCACACTTTGGAATTTCACTTCCACATTCCGCAACTGCTCAGTCTTATTACGGAACAGAAGTAAGTCTTTCAGAGCTGGAACCGGGTGATCTGTTATTCTACGGAACAGACGGAGATATCGGACATGTTGGAATCTATACAGGTGGCGGCATGATCGTACATGCAAGTACAGAAGCAACAGGAATCAAGACATCTGTATATAATTACAGAACTCCGATCAAGGCAGTCAGACTGCTTGGACAATAAAGGATAAACAGAATAGAAGAAAAGTCGGTACATGGTGAGTGAACAGGTTCTTGTTTCTCTCGGTATGTATCGGCTTTCTTTTTTTGCATTCGATGAATACAAGACTGTAAATTAAGAAAATATGGGAGATAGAAAAAAGATACATATGCATTTGTGTAGTTTTCATAAATTATATAAATTAATTGTTAATTTGACTAAAAAATGAAAAACAAACGGTTTCCTTTTGTTTAAAATGACTTGAAAAAATGGTGGTTTATGTTATAATAAGACTATCAATTCGGGGACACCCGAAAAAGAAGGAGTTGGGCAACATGAATTACATAATTAGTGGAAAAAACATCGATGTTACTGAAGGTTTAAAGAATGCAGTATATGACAAGCTGTCCAAGCTTGAGAAATATTTCGCAGAAGATGCTGTTGCACAGGTTACATTTAGTGTAGAGAAAGACAGACAGAAGATAGAAGTTACGATCCCTATGAAAGGACATATCATTCGTGCAGAACAGGTAAGTGATGATATGTATGTATCGATCGATCTTGTGCTAGAAGTAATCGAGAGACAGGTGAACAAGCATAAGAAGAAATTGATCGACAAGGAGCAGAATGCAGCATATCTCCAGAATTCATTTGTAGAAGAAGAAACAGATGAAGATGACGAGATTAAGATCGTTAGAAGCAAGAGATTTGCAGTAAAGCCTATGTATCCGGACGATGCATGCATCCAGATGGATCTGCTTGGACATAACTTCTATGTATTTAGAAATGCAGAGACAGAAGAAGTAAATGTTGTCTACAAGAGAAAGGGTAATACATACGGATTGATCGAACCAGAATTTTAATCTCGTACCTGCTGAGCAGGGACAGATATTTTCAGAAGCTATAGTCTGAAGAATGTCTGCCTGAGATTTTCGGATAAAAAGAAGGGTCGCCAGACAATTAACGCTGGCGGCTCTTTTTTTGTGGTCAGATTTAAAGAATGAATGTTGATTATTCATCATTATTTCATAAATGCTTTACCAAAGCTTTTCAGATTCATTCTTGATATAAATTTCATATGATGGTATTATGTACCCTGAGTAATAAGATTTGGATATGAAACCAAGAAAACAGTTAGGAGAATAATAGAATGGGATTATTTGAAAAAGTATTTGGCACACATAGTGAGAAAGAACTGAAGAAGATCGCTCCTATTGTGGACAAGATAGAAGCACTTGATTCTGACATGCAGGCATTGTCCGATGAGGAATTAAGAGCAAAGACAGCAGAATTCAAAGAGAGACTTGCAAATGGGGAAACGCTTGATGATCTGCTGGTAGAAGCATTTGCAGTTGTAAGAGAGGCTGCATACAGAGTGCTTGGCATCAAGCATTATAGAGTACAGTTGATCGGTGGTGTTGTATTACATCAGGGACGTATCGCCGAGATGAGAACCGGTGAAGGTAAGACTCTTGTGTCTACACTTCCTGTATACTTAAACGCACTGGAAGGCAAAGGTGTTCAGGTCGTAACAGTCAACGATTATCTGGCAAAGCGTGATGCTGAATGGATGGGTAAGGTTCATGAGTTCCTTGGACTTACAGTTGGTATCATTTTGAATTCATCTACAAATGATGAAAGACGTGACGCATATGCATGTGACATTACTTATGTAACAAATAATGAACTCGGTTTCGATTACTTAAGAGATAACATGGTTATCTATAAAGAAAAGCTTGTGTTAAGAGGACTTCATTATTGTGTAATCGACGAGGTCGACTCTGTATTGATCGATGAGGCGAGAACACCTCTGATCATTTCAGGACAGAGCGGCAAATCGACAGAGCTTTATAAGATGTGCGATTACCTTGCAAGACGTATGAAGCGTGGTGAAGGTGATGGCGAGATCTCCAAGATGGATATGCTGATGAATACAGCAATTGAGGAAGACGGAGATTTTCTTGTAAATGAAAAAGACAAATACGTTATGCTGACAGCAAACGGTGTGAAGGAAGTAGAGCAGTTCTTCCATATCGAGAACCTGTCCGATCCTGAGAATATCGAGATCCAGCATAACATAATTCTTGCACTTCGTGCACATAACCTGATGTTCCGTGACCGTGATTATGTTGTAAAGGATGACGAGGTTCTGATCGTTGATGAATTTACAGGACGTATCATGCCGGGTCGTCGTTTCTCAGACGGACTGCATCAGGCGATCGAAGCAAAGGAAAATGTAAAGGTTAAGAGAGAGTCCAAGACACTTGCTACGATCACATTCCAGAACTTCTTTAATATGTTTGAGAAGAAAGCAGGTATGACAGGTACAGCAAGTACAGAGGAAGAAGAATTCAGAGAGATCTATGGTATGGATGTTGTAGAGATCCCAACCAACCTTCCGGTACAGAGAATTGACCACCCGGATTCTATCTTCAAGACAAAGAAAGAAAAATTAAACGCTATTGTTGAGCAGATCAATGAGAGTTACAGAAAAGGACAGCCTGTTCTGGTTGGTACGATCAATATTGATGCATCTGAGGAACTCAGCCACATGCTCAGCAAGAAAAAAATTCCACATAAGGTATTAAATGCAAAATTCCATGAGCTTGAGGCAGAGATCGTTGCAGAAGCAGGTCAGAAGAATGCAGTTACGATCGCAACGAACATGGCTGGTCGTGGTACGGATATTAAGCTTGGCGAGGGCGTTGCTGAACTTGGCGGACTTCGTATCATTGGTACAGAACGTCATGAGTCCAGACGAATCGATAATCAGCTCCGTGGACGTTCCGGTCGTCAGGGAGATCCGGGTGAATCCAAGTTCTACCTGTCTCTGGAAGATGATCTGATGAGATTGTTTGGTTCTGAGAGAGTTATGAGCCTTTATGATACATTGAAGATCCCGGAGGGCGAAGAGATCCAGCATAAGACAATCTCGAACTTCGTAGAGAAGGCCCAGAAGAAGATCGAAAGCAACAACTTCGCGATCAGAAAGAATCTGTTAGAGTATGACCGTGTAAATAATGAACAGAGAGAGATCATGTATAAGGAGCGTCGGAGAGTCTTAGACGGTGAAGATATGCATGAAGTTATCCTGAAGATGCTCAAGGATGATATCAATGCATGTGTAGATACTGTATGCTCATCAGAAGCTGCACCAGAAGAGTGGAATATTGTAGAGCTTGACAATATGATCCGTGAGATCATTCCATTTACAGAACCAATCGCACTTACTGAGCATGAGATCAAAAAGGGTGACACAGAAGAACTCAAAGAGAGACTGTATAATGAGGCTGTGGAACTCTACCATGAGAAAGAAAAAGAATTCCCAAGTCCGGAAGATATGCGTGAGATCGAGCGTATTATCCTTCTGAAGGTAATTGATAGAAAATGGACTGACCATATCGACGATATGGAACAGTTAAAGCAGGGCATCGGACTTCAGTCACTGGGTCAGAGAGATCCTGTTGTAGAATATAAGTTTGCCGGTTATGACATGTTCAATGAAATGACAAGAGCAATTCAGGAGGATACAGTAAAACTGCTTCTTCGTGTTAAGGTTGAACAGAAGGTTGAACGTGAGGAAGTAAATAAAGTTACAGGAACAAACAAGGATGATACTGTATCCAGAGGACCTGTAAAGAAAGCAAAAAAAATCGGAAGAAATGATCTGTGCCCATGCGGCAGCGGTAAGAAATATAAAAACTGCTGCGGACGGAACGAATAGAAATAATGTGTTGCGGATGCAACCGATAAAGTAGGTGAGAAATTAATGATAGAGACAGACCAGTTTAAGTTCACACTGAATCAGTACAGACAACCATTAATGGAAGTAAGGGATTCACTTTGACATCGCTGGCAGAAAAGACAGCATAGGAAAATTACAATATGAGATGGAACAGCCGGGCTTCTGGGATGATGTAGCAAAGTCAACCAGTGTTTCCAGACAGTTAAAGGAGCTGCAGGATTCGCTGGAGGAATATCAGAAGCTGGAACAGGATTTTTCAGATATTGAAACCCTGATTCAGATGGCGGAAGAAGAGGGCGATTCCTCTATGATAGAGGAAATCGGTGAGATGCTGACAGCATTTCAGAAGGAATTCGAAAATTACAGGATCAGTCTTCTGCTGTCGGATGAGTTTGATGGTTACGATGCCGTTATGACGCTTCATGCAGGAGCCGGCGGGACAGAGTCCTGTGACTGGACATCGATGTTATACAGAATGTATACCAGATGGGCGGAAAAACACGGTTTTAAGGTGGAAGTACTTGACTATCTGGAAGGCGATGAGGCTGGCATTAAGTCGGTTACGATGCAGATCAGTGGACAGAATGCTTATGGATATCTGAAATCAGAAAAAGGAGTACATCGTCTGGTTCGTATTTCACCGTTCAATGCAGCAGGCAAGCGGCAGACTTCATTTGCTTCCTGCGATGTGATACCGGAGATAGAGGAAGACCTGGAAGTGGATATCAATGAAGATGATCTCCGGATCGATACTTACAGATCGAGCGGAGCCGGTGGACAGCACATCAATAAGACATCATCGGCGGTTCGTATCACGCACATTCCGACCGGTATCGTAGTACAATGCCAGAATGAGCGTTCACAGCATATGAATAAGGATAAGGCTATGCAGATGCTGAAGTCTAAGCTGTATCTGATCAAGAAACAGGAGAATTTGGATAAGATTTCGGATATTCGGGGTGAGATACTGGAGAATGGATTTGGAAGCCAGATCCGGTCTTATGTTATGCAGCCGTATACGATGGTGAAGGATCACCGGACAGGTGAAGAAAGCGGAAATGTTGCCGCAGTTTTAGATGGAGAACTCGACGGATTTATGAATGCATATTTAAAATGGTGCAGCCGGAGTGAGTCGTAATATACAAAAAAGAATGCAAAAAGGAGAGACACCCACATGGTAAATATAGCAGTATTAGGTTATGGTACAGTTGGTTCAGGCGTGGTTGAAGTAATCAATACAAATCACGAGATCATTAATAAGAGAGCGGGAGAAGAGATTAACATCAAGTATGTTCTTGATCTGAGAGATTTCCCGGGAGATCCTGTACAGCAGATACTGACACATGACTTCAATGACATCTTAAACGATGATGAAGTAAAGGTTGTTGTTGAAGTAATGGGAGGAATCAATCCTGCCTATACATTTGTAAAACAGTGCCTTGCAGCAGGCAAGAGTGTAGCAACATCCAATAAGGAACTGGTAGCTTCTCACGGACCGGAATTACTTGCGATCGCAAAAGAGAACAATGTGAATTTCTTATTTGAGGCATCTGTTGGCGGTGGTATTCCGATCATCCGTCCATTAAATACCTCTATCACAGCAGATGAAGTAACAGAGATCACAGGTATCTTAAACGGAACAACAAATTATATCCTGACCAAGATGGATCAGGAAGGTGCATCTTATGATGAAGTGCTGAAGCAGGCACAGGATCTGGGATATGCAGAAAGAAATCCGGAAGCAGACGTAGAAGGTGGAGATGCGTGTAGAAAGATCGCTATCCTGACTTCTATCGTATATGGAAAGCATCTGGATTACACTAAGATCCATACAGAAGGAATCACAAAGATCTCAACAGAAGATTTCAAATATGCAGATGCACTTGGCGTATCGATCAAATTAGTAGGTACGACTAAAAAGGAAGGAGATACCTTATACTCCTTCGTTGCACCTATGATGCTGGACGAGAACCATCCATTATCCGGTATCCATGATGTATTCAATGGCATATTTGTACATGGAAATGTTGTAGATGATATCATGTTCTATGGAAGAGGAGCTGGAAAGCTTCCAACAGCATCCGCCGTTGTATCCGATGTTGTAGACGAAGTAAAACATATGGGTAAGAATATTATGGCAAGTTGGGATGCAGAAGCACTTCCGATCGGTGATTTCAGAGATGCGGTTAATCGTTTCTTCATACGAGTAAGTGCAGATGCGATCACAAAAGATGAGATCCAGAAGCTGTTTGGTGATGTGACATATGTAACAGCAGAAGGTGTGGACGGAGAGCTTGCATTTATCACTTCGTCCATGACTGAGGGCAGTTTTGCTGATATTACAGCTAAAATTGATAAAATTTTCAGCATAATCAGAGTAGCATTTTAGAGAAAAAAGTTGTATAACCATAAGATGGCCGATGTAAAAACGGGTTATCACTATATGGAAATAGCCGGATGATCAGATGAAAAGAAAAGGAGGACACCGATGAAAAGAGCCGACTACATTAGCTGGGATCAGTATTTTATGGGTATTGCACTGTTGTCAGCAGAGAGAAGCAAAGATCCTTCCACTCAGGTTGGTGCATGTATTGTAGACGATAATAATCGTATTCTGTCGGAAGGGTATAATGGTATGCCTGCCGGATGTGAAGACGATATCATGCCATGGGGAAAAATCGGTGATCCTTTGAACAATAAATATTTCTTTGTGTGTCATGCAGAATTAAATGCCATCCTGAATTACAGAGGCGGTAGCTTAAAGGACGCAAGACTTTATTCGACCTTATTCCCTTGCAATGAATGTGCGAAAGCAATCATTCAGTGTGGGATAAAAGAGGTGATCTATCTGTCGGATAAATATGCCAGTACCGACAGCACGATGGCATCCAAGAGAATGTTTGATATGGCAGGAGTTACTTATCGGCCATATGAAGTAAAAGGAAAGAAGATAACGATAGATTTATGATGATTGTAAAAGAAAGCAACAGCAGAGAAGACACATACAGGATCGGACGGGAGCTTGGCGAACAGGCGGTTCCGGGACAGGTTTTCTGTTTCTTTGGAGATCTGGGCGTAGGAAAGACGATATTTTCACAGGGATTTGCCAAAGGTCTTGGAGTCGATGATATTGTGAACAGCCCTACATTTACGATCGTGAAAGAATATGATAACGGACGGCTTCCGTTATATCATTTTGATGTCTATCGGATCGGAGATGTAGATGAGATGGAAGAGATCGGCTACAATGAGATGGTATACGGTGATGGAGTATGCCTGATCGAATGGGCAAATCTGATCGAAGAGATCCTTCCGGATCATTATCAGAAGATAACGATTGAAAAAGACCTTGAAAAAGGGACAGATTATAGAAAGATAACGATAGAAGAGGTTTAAAGATATGAAGATCCTCGCTCTGGACAGCTCAGGGCTGGTTGCATCCGTTGCCTTATTAGAGAATGACAATCTGGTTGCAGAATTTACAGTAAATAACAAAAAGACACATTCACAGACCTTGCTTCCAATGCTGGACGAGGTTGTAAACGCAGCAGGTATTGAGCTTGATGCAGTAGATGCGATCGCAATCGCAGCAGGTCCGGGGTCATTTACCGGACTGCGTATCGGAGCAGCAACGGTAAAAGGGCTGTCGCTTGCACTTGATAAGCCGGTCGTGCCTGTTCCGACACTGGAAGGACTTGCATACAATTTCTGGGGAAGTGACAGGCTGATCTGTCCGATCATGGATGCCAGAAGAAATCAGGTCTATACTGGATTGTACAGATTTGACGAAGCAGGTAATCTGGTTACAGAGATGGATCAGATACCGATGGATGTAAATGAGTTGATCGATCTGCTTCTTGAAAAAGATGAAGAAGTGCAGTTTACAGGTGATGGCATACAGGTGTATGGATCTCAGATCCTGTCAAAGATGAAGCATGCACGTCTGGCACCGGCACATCTGAACAAACAGAAGGCTGGATCAGTCGCATATGCCGGCGCTTACCGGTATGCGCATGAACAATATATAAATGGAGATGATTTTGCTCCGGAATATCTGAGAATGTCTCAGGCAGAAAGAGAAAGAAAAGAGAAAGGTGAAAGAAATGAGTAATAGCGTCAGTGATGGCGGGGCGGCGGGGCCCTATTTAGACAACATTGAGATAAGAGAAGGCGATGAGGAACAGTTGCTTGATATTGTTTCTCTGGGAGAAAAAGTATTTATGAGTTCCTGGAATGAGCAGATGGTTGCGACATCCATGTATGGAACGTATGATACCGTGCTTACAGCAGTTGACACAACGAAGGATGACAAGGTGGTTGGTTATTGTATCTTTACTGCACCGTGTGAGGATTGTGAACTGCTTCGGATTGCTGTTGATAAAGATTACAGGAAATGTGGAATCGGACACAGACTGATGAAAGAAATGATCCGCATGTGTGTAGAAGACAATGTAGAAAAGATCTTCTTGGAGGTTCGTGAGTCTAATGACACAGCAATATCAATGTATGAATCACTAGGCTTCGATGAGATTTCCAGAAGGAAAGATTATTATAAAAAACCAACAGAAGATGCTGTTATTATGGAACTGAAGTGTTCACACTCATAATACATAGATGACAGGAATTCCCACTACCAAAGATGCGTTTTTTCTATTATAATCGACAATAGAAAAGATACAGAGATCACCGGGGAACCGGAAGATCAGGAGGAAATTATGATGGATGTAATACGCTGCAATATGTGTGGGAAAGAATTGTCAGTCAGAAATGACATTTTGATGGAAGATGCAATTATAATTTCAAAAAAGTGGGGATACTTCTCAAAGAAAGATGGAGAAACCCACAGGATCTGTATATGCGAAGATTGTTATGACCAGCTGGCAGACAGCTTTGCAGTACCGGTACAGAGAGACGAAACGGCAGAATATATGTAGAACCAGAGAGTCATTTGAATATAAAATGACTCTTTTTTCCTTACAGGAGAAATGGTTTACAGACAGAGTGGAAACAGAAGTTGGAGGATAGAATATGTTAGATGTATGTTTGCTTGGTACAGGCGGAATGATGCCACTTCCGTACAGAGCGTTGACATCCATGATGATACGATACAATGGCAGCTCTATATTAGTTGATTGTGGTGAAGGAACGCAGGTAGCAGTCAAACAGCAGGGATGGAGCTTCAAACCGATCGATGTGATCCTGTTCACACATTTTCATGCAGATCATATCAGCGGATTGCCTGGGCTACTCCTGACAATCGGAAATGCAGAACGAAAGGATCCGGTTCTGATGGTTGGACCAAAACGGTTGGAACGGGTAGTGAACTCTCTGCGCGTGATCGCACCGGAGCTTCCATTTGAGATACAGTTTAAAGAACTGACAGAGGAAGAAGAAGAATTTGAAGTGTGTGGTTTACGTGCAAATGCGTACCGGGTAAATCATAATGTTACCTGTTATGGATATTCATTTGAGCTTGACCGTGCTGGTAAATTCGATGTGGAACGTGCACGTGCACAGGAGGTTCCGATGCAGATCTGGAATACATTGCAGAAGGGCATGACGATAGAACTGGGCGGCAGGCTCTATACACCGGATATGGTTATGGGACCGGATCGGAAAGGACTTAAGGTCACATATTGTACAGATACCCGTCCGACACCACTTATTACAAAACATGCGGCAGGCTCAGACTTGTTTATCTGCGAAGGAATGTATGGTGAACCGGACAAATACGAAAAGGCAGTTTCCCATAAGCATATGACAATGTATGAGGCGGCGGAGATTGCGAAAGAGGCAGAAGTAAAACAGATGTGGCTGACACATTATAGTCCGTCCCTGATCAAGCCGATGCAGTACATGGATGAAGTAAGAAAAATATTCCCGGCTGCGGTTGCAGGAAAAGACCGGATGGAGACAACGTTAAAATTTGAAGACTGATACAGACGATAAAACGGGAAAAAGAGGAAGATGAAAATGGAGAAAAAAGATATAAAGATTCTGGCAATTGAATCATCTTGTGATGAGACTTCAGCGGCTGTCGTCGTAAACGGTAGGGAAGTATTATCAAATATCATATATTCACAGATTGACATTCACACACTGTATGGCGGCGTTGTTCCTGAGATAGCGTCAAGAAAACACATCGAGAAAGTGAATCAGGTAATAAGGACTGCACTGAAAGAAGCAGACTGTACTCTGGATGATATAGATGCGATCGCAGTTACATATGGGCCGGGCTTAGTAGGAGCTTTGCTGGTTGGAGTAGGAGCAGCAAAGGCGATCAGCTATGCAAAGAATATCCCATTGGTAGGCGTTCATCATATAGAGGGACATATTGCTGCTAATTTTATAGAAGATAAGACATTGGAACCGCCATTTATGTGTCTGGTTGTATCCGGCGGACATACCCATCTGGTAAAGGTGACAGACTACGGGCAGTTTGAGATCCTTGGTGTGACCAGAGATGATGCGGCAGGTGAAGCATTTGACAAAGTAGCAAGAGCTATCGGACTTGGATACCCGGGTGGACCGAAGGTAGATAAGCTTGCAAAAGAGGGAAATCCGGATGCAATTGAATTCCCTAGAGCAAAGATTTCCGATTCTGCATATGATTTCAGCTTCAGTGGTCTGAAGTCTGCAGTTTTAAATTATATCAATCAGAAGGAAATGAAGAATGAGGAGATCAACCGCGCAGATGTAGCGGCATCCTTCCAGAAAGCGGTAACGGATGTACTGACAGAACATACCATCTATGCAGCCAGGAAATATGGCATGGATAAAGTTGCGCTGGCAGGCGGTGTTGCATCCAACTCAGCACTTCGTGCATCGATGAAAGCGGCCTGCGAAAAAGCAGGAATTCAGTTATATTATCCGGCACCGATCCTTTGCACCGATAATGCAGCCATGATCGGAGCGGCTGGTTATTATGAATTCATAAAAGGTACCAGACACGGGCTGGATCTGAATGCAGTTCCAAATCTGAAATTAGGCGAGCGGTAGAAGGATACAGTAAGAAGTGAATGCAGATTGCTCTGCTGCTTTGTGAGTGTTTGTAAATATATGGTGAAAGAATACAATATGAAACAAATAATAAAGGCAAAAAAGATAAAAGGATAGAAGAGAAAACATGAAGACAACGGCAATCATACTTGCGGCAGGAAAAGGCAGCCGAATGCACAGTAAAATTGAAAAACAGTTCATGGAGCTTGGAGGCTATCCTGTAATTTATTATGCATTAAAAGCTTTTGAAGAAAGCCCTGTGGATTCCCTCATTCTTGTAACAGGAAAAAACAGTGTGGAATATTGCAGGCATGAGATCATAGAGAAATATCATTTTACAAAGGTTGTATCTGTAGTAGAGGGCGGTGAAAATCGGTATGATTCGGTATATAATGGTTTGTGTGCATGTCCGGAGACCGATTATGTCATGATCCATGACGGCGCAAGACCATTTGTGACACAGGATATGGTCGTTAGATCGATCCAGACACTGGCAGATTACAAAGCGTGTACGGTGGGGATGCCTGTAAAGGATACGATAAAGATCGTAAATGAAAATCGGATTGGAATGGCGACTCCTGCAAGAGAGTACCTGTGGCAGATTCAGACCCCACAGAGCTTTGATTATAAATGTCTGATGAAGTGTTATCAGAAGATGATGAAGAAACGGGCAGATGGGGCAGCAATAGCAGTGACGGATGATACGATGGTGGTCGAAGAATACGGTAAGATACAGGTGAAAGTGATTGAGGGCAGCTATACAAATATAAAGATTACGACACCGGAAGATATGCGTATTGGACAGGAATTCCTGCAAAAACAGGGGTAAAAAATTACTTGAAAATACCAGTCACAAAAAAATGAAATAATTTGAAAAAATGTGTTGACATAGAAAAACAGAAGTGCTAATATATACAAGTCGCCGGTCAAAAGGAGACTTAAACAACTGGATGGAGAGATATCGAAGTGGTCATAACGAGGCGGTCTTGAAAACCGTTTGTCCGAAAGGGCGCGAGGGTTCGAATCCCTCTCTCTCCGCTGACTTTTCAATAAACAAAGATGGAAAGTTCAAGCGCTTGATACTAGGAGAAGTACCCAAGCGGTTGAAGGGGCTCCCCTGGAAAGGGAGTAGGCCGTTAATAGCGGCGCGAGGGTTCAAATCCCTCCTTCTCCGTTAAGTTTTACTGGTACAGGCGAAAACAAAGAACCTTGAAAAATTAACAACATGACAACCCTGAAATTCCAAATAAA
>NZ_QTXL01000010.1 GCF_003461625.1 Clostridium sp. AF15-31
AACAGTCTGAGTCATATTCATATGGTAAAAGATGATTTACTTGGCGAACAGGACTGGAAAGGCAATCTGGATATTCCTAACATCGTGATGATCGGATTGGCAAAGGAGATACCGCTTAAGGAAGAAAGATATGAACTGCATCGCTTACTTGGAACGCTATTGTCACAGACAATGACGGCAGAACAAAAATTGAAGCTGATGAAACAAGAGTATGACATACCAGTAGACAGACACGGTATCAGAGACGAGGTGAAGATCATGTGTAATCTGAGTGAAGGCGTAGAAGAAATGGGATATGCGAAGGGCGAAGCCGCTGGCAAAGCTGCTGGCAGGGCAGAAGGCGAAAAAATAGGCGAAGCACGAGGTAAGGTCAAAGGAAGATTAGAAGGAAGATCGGAAGAAAGAGTTGATATTATCCTGAAAATGCATAAGAAAGGCTACACCTTAGAACAGATCATGGATGTAACCGATATGAGCGAATCGGAAATTAAGGCAATTATAGACTAAAGACACAAGCAGGACAGGTAACATGTATATTTTAGTAGAAGTCCAGATATGGCAGAAATGCTGTATCTGGACTTTTATGCTTTATTACAGATATCAGGAAATTTGATAATTTATCTAAAAAGTTAAAAAGAATTTGTACACTATTGGAGTCAAGATGCATATGGATATCAGATTTGTTATTCTTCTAAGAAAAATATGAGTGGAGCAAAGAAAAAAGTAACAAAGAAATTATCCAAGACATTAACCGGATTAAAATCTAAAAAGAAATACTACGTTAAGGTTCGTGCATTTAAGAAGGATTCTACCGGAAACCGGGTGTATGGAAAATGGAGTGCTGTAAAAACAGTCAAGATTAAATAATCTGGTATTAGATGTGTAGCGCTCACAGAAAAAAGTAGAGTGTAAGTATAAGGAAGAGTAAAAACTGCCGCCAGTCATTCAACTGGCGGCAGTTTTTGTGTTCTTTGTTTATTAATTTTTTCGTATTTGAATGTTGCCGGTCGTATAAAATCATTTTCTTCCATATCGGAAATCGCAAGAATCTGCACCTTCGGCGATCGTCTTTGTCCGGATGAGCTTCATCTGCATCATGTCTGCAAGAACATAGTCCATGCGGCACAGATATTTTGCCAGTTCAAAGCAGCCTTCATCCCGGCACAGATTACAGATACCACAGGTATGATAATCATAACCAAGTTCAAAATCATCCTGTGGAGTTCCTTCGATGATATCAACAACCCAGTCGTTTTCATATCTGCGTAAATGGGAATTTGCTGACCATTTCAGTCTGTCCGGCATCTTCTTTTTATCAAGATAGCTGTTGGCATTTCCAACTGCTATATGAAACAGCTTGTTGGAAGATAAGCCGACCTTGTACAGTTCATAGCAGGCTTCCGGTGACAGTGGGGTTTTACGGTTTAAGGCGATAAAATATGCGCCCATGCAATAGGAACTCATAAGTCTGGATTTGCCAATATCCTTTGCATTTTTCATAATCGATACATATTCCTGCTTTATTGCTTTTTTATTAATATTCAATTTCTGTTTTGCTGCCTGCTTCATACAGGAGCTGTGATAAAAATATCCAAATAATTTCTGTGTAAATCCATATTCCATTTTAAGCTGCCTCCATATTAATCAAATTCCAATTCGATGATCTGGCACATTTTCTTCCATATAGAGGAATTAATAATGTTTCCTGTACGGTTCCTTTTTCAATCTTAATTTTTTCCATGTTTTGGTTCCTCCTGTTTTTTTATTCCAAGTGCTGCTTCCAGTCCATGAAGCAGAATGTTCATTGCTTCTAAAAATGCCTGTTTGCTCTCGGGGGTGATCCCGTTTTTGCAGGAATCATCTGCGATTATTTCACAGACCATCGAGAACTCAGAGGATGAGAGAATATAGACTGTTTTTTCTGATAATTGATTTGATGCAAGTCCTCGTTTGTATAATTCGGAATAATACTGCATTGCAAATCCGCTACATCGTTCAATGTAGATTTTACGAAAACGGCTCAGGTATGTACCGGAGTCATTTTTTAAAAGCATGTGAAATAACTGCATGTCATCCTCTAACAGCTCAAAGGTGCGGATGGATATCCCGGAATATAAGACCTGAAGTAACTGATCATCTGTCATGGAAGTAAAATCTGCATGCAGCATAGATTCGGAAAGCAGCATAAGCTTATTTCCGCTTTCCGCAAAGATTTCTTCAAACATATCTTCTTTGCCGGAAAAGTGTTTATAGATCGCTCCGGGGGTGATTCCGGCTTTGGCTGCGATCCTGCGCATGGAAGCTTCCTGATATCCATATGTCAGAAAGATATCTTTGGCACTCGTAAGGATTGCCGTTCTGGTTGCTTTTGTACTTTCTCGGATTGTTCTCACTCCTTTTTGTTCAAATGGTAAACACTGTTTACTTTATAGCACAGATCATAAATGAAATCAAGAAAATAATGAATATAAGATTAAAACAATTACTTGCGTTATAGAAGAAAGTTAGGTAAAATAATTTCTGTATGTAAAATGCTAGAAATGAATGATACTATATAGAAGAAAGTAAAGTAGTTGTGAGGGAGATGGACGATGAAATTATCCATTTTGTGTTGTTTAACGGACGAAGAAGAATTAAACAAGGCGACCATTGAAGTATTTGAAAAGATGGCGGCATATGGGCTTGGTAAGAATAATAAAGTCCGGATCGGTGAAGAATTTGCAAATGCAGCAGGGGAAGGCAGTATGGCATCTGCAGAAGGAAGCAGTACTGATATTGGCGACAGTGATCTGTCGGCGGATGATATTTCTCAGGAAAAGATCAGCATGGGTGAAAAGAAGAAGCATGCTGAGGCTGAGAAAGAAAAAGAAGAAAAGAAATCAGAGACTGTAGTTTCGGATGCGCAGATGGCAGAGTATTCGGTTCAGTTTGTGCTGAATACCAGTCAGGTAACAGCAGATAAAGACTGGTATAATAATGTGATCACCAGGATCGGTAATCCTGCATTTACGGTAACAATTGACGATACCGCATATACTGCACCGGCAGAAGCATATCATCAGATGGCAGAGAAAGCAGAGGGAGATTACTGTGTATTTATAGAAGCCGGAGATGTGATCTCAGAGAATCTGGCAGAGATCCTTACAAATGGAATTACAATCTGCCCGGGATATCATGTATATATGATCGCAAAAACATTTGCAAATGCAACGAAAGGTGCATTTCGTAATTTCTTAAAAGTTACAGACAGTAAAAAGGAATTAAAAGCATTTTATGTGATCGATCTGAAGAATAAATACGACTGTTATCCATTTACTTTTGCAGGAACAATTTTAAAAACGGATATTTTAAAACAACATAATGTCAATACATCACTGGGATTGGAAATAGAACGTGATTTCTTCCTTCGTTTGATGGCAGAAGAAATGAAGGTTGTATATCTTCCGGGTGTGGAATATACAGCATACGAATATGAGGAACATGATATTACATTTTATCGTGGATTGTATATGCAGGAGTGGTATTTTGATTCTATTACAGAATTCTGGATGCCGTTCTTAACAGAAATGAAAGAAAAATATGGAAGGATACCGGTATTTATCCAGTATAATTTCATGTATTCCATACATGCCAGATTTGAAGGCAACATGGACAATCGGAACAAGCATGTGATCGAGGAAGGCCATGGCGAGGAATATCTGGAACTGATAGGTAAGGCACTTGGATTGATTGAAGAGAGTATCATGCTGAACCGGAATAAGATAGCGGCATGTATCACAGGTGATACGATGAAATGGGTGTATGGTATCTTACGAAATGGACAGGATTATAGGTTTCAGCGATTTTTCCTTGCAGGAAAGATCTATTATGGAATCGGGGATACCCTGTTTAATTCAGTTATGAGCTTAAGCACTAACATCCTGTTCATCAATTACAGAGATGGTAAGCTGGAGATCGATGGAACGGTTCATCCGATCCTGTACTCCATGGCGGACGAGATTTATTTCAAATATAACAATGTCAAATATAAGATCGAATATAACGGACGATATGGTCTGACAAAGGCATTTGGAGCAGCTATCTGTAAGAGGCATTCTTTCCATCTGAGTATTCCGGTCGCAAAGAAAAATGAAACAGCAATATCCTGTGAGGCGAAATTCGGAACGCAGATCGAGGCAATCACACTTCGTTTCCCATCCCATTTCAGTCGGGTATGTGGAGCCTTTACAAACAGCCACTGGTTCTTTGGAGATAACAGAGAGTATATGATGACATCTGAGCGGAGAAGTATGGTGATCCGTAAGGTTAGCAAGTCACAGAAATTTGTAAAAGAGCTTAAGTTACTGAAGGATATGTTTAAGAAGGATAACTGGACAAGAAAGTATGCGATATTCAGAATGCTGTACTTTATCTGTCGTCCATTTATGACCAGAAAGCCGATCTGGATGTATATTGATAAGATTTACAAGGGCGGGGATTCATCTGAGTACCTGTATAAATATGCCAGTGCACAAAACAGCAAGGATATTAAGCATTATTATCTGGTTGATAAGAAGAGTACCGATTATAAACGCCTGAAGAAGGAAGGCTACAAGCCGTTGGTGCGTGATTCCTTAAAGCACAGACTGGTATTCTTATATGCAGATATGATGGTGATATCGAATTCAACTGTGTATGCGTTTAACGGATATAAGCTGAAGAATTCCGCATTTATCCGTGATCTTCCGCATTTTCATGTCTGCTGTGTTCAGCATGGTATGTCGATCCAGAAGATCGCGATCGCACAGAACCGTCTGCGAGACAATCTCAGACTTTATTTCTGTGCATCCAAGTATGAGATCGAGAACCTGTCACGACCGGTATATGATTATGTTGGCTATGATGCATTGAGGCTGACCGGTGTACCACGTTATGATGGCTTGAAGGATCGGGCAAAGAAACAGATTATGATCAGCCCGACCTGGAGAATGCAGGCAGCAATGCCGGTGCGTACCAGTGAGAGTGAGCAGCGTGATTACAATCCACTGTTTAAAGAATCCGAATACTTTAAGGTATTCAATGCACTTATTAATGATAAGCGTCTGATCGAAGCAGCAGAGAAATACGGATATCGGATCAAATATGTTCTACATCCGATCGTAAGTTCTCAGGTGGAAGATTTTGATAAGAATGATTTTGTAGATATTGTTCCTGCAGTTGGTGATATGAGCTATGAAGATATGTTCTGTGAATCCAGCCTGATGGTAACGGACTTCTCAGGTATTCAGTTCGATTTTGCTTATATGAGAAAGCCATTGGTATATCTGCATCATAAGGATATTCCACAGCATTACGAGGAAGGAACCTTCCATTATGATACGATGGCATTTGGTGAGATCTGTCATGATAATGATGAGCTGATCGATACTTTGATCGAGTATATGCAGAATGACTGCAAGATGAAGCCGGAATATGTAAAGCGTGCGGATGATTTCTTCTACTACAGAGATCACAATAACTGCGAGAGAATTTACAAAGAAATGATCGACTATCAGGAGAAATATGTTCTTCCTGAAAGATATTAACGAAATACAAATTAATAAAAACAGGCGGTTATCAGTCTGGATATGCATGATAAAGAGTGAATGCATATCTGCGAAGATCTGGTGGTTGCCTGTTTTTTTGCTGCCACGATATGGAAAGGAAGAGAAAATTTTACAGCATCTGTAGATTAGTGATTGTGCAGAGCGTAAATGCCATGATAAAATATGTTTAATATCTGCGGAGATGAATAGAGGAAGACAGATCATATAAATGAAAAGGAGCGAGTGACTATGAAAAAATGGAAGAAATTAACTGTGGCATTAGCTGGAATTGCCGCTTGTGTTGGACTGATCGGAAGTCCGGCTATGGTACAGGCAAAGGAAGATTCTGCAAAGGCTGTATTGCAGACACAGACAGTATCTGAATCAGACCAGACAGAAGCGGAGCTATCGGCTGTAAAGGCGGTAAAGCTGAATGCGGATAAGGTTGGGGAGACGACCTCCTACAATGATATGATGTATTCACCGGAGAAGAATGGAATTTATTTTGTCCATACAGTAGGTGAGGTTTATGGAAATTACAGGACATACGAGATCGTATTCTATGATATTTCCAAGAATACATATACGACGGTATATACAAGTGAACGTGGGGTTGAAGAGTCTTATATGGATGATAATGCCATATATTTTGCGAAAACGGATGTATCATATACGAATAACGAAAATACAGGTTCTTATGATTGTACATGTGATTTAGAGATCACAAATTATAATTTTAAGACAGGAACAGTAAATAAGCAGGCATTTGAAACATTGGATATTGGTGCGAACTGGGCAAATCCTATATCTACATTTGGAGTCGATTCATATGGAAGATATTATATTGCGACCAATGAAGATAAATTGTATCTGTTCAATTCCGAAGGAAAATTATTGAGTACGACCAAATGTGGAAGTGAGATATATGAATTTGCAGGCTTTGATAAAACGAATGGTAATTTTTATTACCGAGGATCAGAGAACTGGAGATATTGGGGATATGATCACAGCATGGCAAGTCTGAAGGCTGGCAAGGTAAACAGCGATAATTCTATCACGATCAAGGGAGAGAATATGATGTATCTCTACCAGGATGGATGGTTTGCACATAAGGCTCCGATCCGGATGTTAAATGACAGGTATCTGGTATCTCTGTCTACATTTAATGGGAACATCTGTGTACTGATAGATTCGAATCAGTATGATATAAATGATGTAACCCAGAGCTCTACAAGTATTAACCTGATTGATAGCAGTGTATCCGTATCACCAATCAACATTGCAAATAAAAAAGCATTGAAGATGGCGTTTTACACAGCTGATTCATATTACGGCGATGGATATATTGACCTTACAAGCATCGGACCAAGATGTGCATTAAACAGCACAGCAAAGTCTCTGATCGTAAAAACAGATGAGACGGTATTAACAGAATACGACATAGCAAAGCAAAAAGAGAAGATACGGTTACAGACAAAGTACCCGGTCTATACATTTTTCATGGACAAATCCACCTGTGTAGTAGTAGAGAAAAAGAATGACAATTATTATCTGGAAACATTTGACTGGACATATCCGACAACCTTCCGTGTGAGTGCACCGGCCAGTATGAAGGTAGGAGCATCGGGAACAGCCGCCTGCAGTACAAATGGTGGCTTTGCTCTGGACTATACTTATAAAAGTTCAGATCCAAAGATCGTAAGTGTCGATAAGAATGGCAATTTAAATGCATGGAAAAAGGGAACGGCAACGATCACGATCAAGGCAGATCCGATCAATGTGAAGAAGACGATCACGATCAAGGTAACAGATTCGACTTTATCAAAGAGCAGTAAAACTTATAAATCGACCGGAGCAGTCGGTACAGCATCAGCAACCATGCATCTGAGTACAAACAGTGGATATACATATGGAAATGTACAGACCGCTTATCTGAATGCAAGATCCGATGGAACCTTTGAGCGTGTAGAGTATATCAGAGGTTTGGTAGTTCGCGAGGTTTATGATTCTTCTTATCGGTTAAAGAGCCGGAAAAAGATCAAATGCGAACTCCCGTTATTTGGCGGATATTATAATGGAGAGAAATACAACTATCTTGTATTTGGACAGTCAAATACAAAGGAGAGCAAGACAAAGGAAGTTATCCGTGTTGTAAAGTATGATAAAAACTGGAAGCGGATCGGAGCCTGCCGGATCAAGGGAGCAAATACATACATGCCATTTGATGCAGGTGGACTTTCAATGACAGAAACAGCAGGTAAATTATATATACACACCTGTCATACGATGTTTGCCAGCAGCGACGGATATCATCATCAGGCAAACTGTACCTTTGTAGTAAAAGAGAGCAATATGAAGCTGGCAGATTCGTATTATGATGTTATGAATCTGTCAGAGGGTTATGTCAGCCATTCATTTGCACAGCAGATTGAAACAGATGGTAAGTACATTTATCGTGCAGATCTGGGAGATGCTTATCCAAGGGGTATTGCGCTTACAGCAACGAAAGTCGGAGATCAGGTAAAGGATCCGTCCATGTATGGAACGGTTATTGCGATTCCGGGAGACACAGGATATAACTATACCGGTTATACATTAAATGATCTGAAGCTTGGAACCAATAACTATATTCTGACCGGAACAGGCATCAAGAACGAAAAGACCTCTGTAAGAAATATCTATGTGAATGCAGGATCGAAGACACATTTGCAGACAGGTGCAAAGTGGATCACGAACTATACAGCGAAGGATAAGATCACGGTTATGAATCCAAAGCTTGTAAAATTGTCGGGAACACAGTTCCTGTTATTATGGGAAGAAAAGAATACAGTGAAGAATACTTATACAACGAAGATGGTGCTGCTGGATGAAAGTGGAAATAAAACCTCGGAGATCTGTTCTTCTCCACTGGCACTTGCGATGTGTGAGCCGGTTGTAACCAAATCCGGTACGGTTATATGGTATGTAACCAATAACGATTCACCGGTATTTGTCGAGATCAATCCATATCAGTTATCCAAGGTACAGAAAAAAGCCAGGAACGTAAAGACCTTCAAAACCGACAAGACAGAGTCATTTGATAATGGACAGAAGAGTGGATACCGGAAGGGTGATATCTATATCAAGGATAAGATGATTTATAAGATCACATCATCAAAGACGGTTGCCTTTGGCGGAGTTACTTCAAATACCATCACATCACTTTCAATTCCTAAGACTGTGAAGATTGGAAAGAAAACATATCAGGTAACGGCGATCGCATCCCGTGCCTTTGTAAACAGAAAGAAGCTGAAAAAAGTAACGATCGGTGCAAATGTATCCAAGATTGGAAATTATGCTTTTTATGGATGCACAAATCTGAAGACCATTACGATCAAGTCAACAAAGTTAACAGCATCGACTGTTGGCTCTAAAGCATTTTCAAAGATCTATACAAAAGCAACGATCAAGGTCCCGAAAGGAAAGAAGATGGTATATAAGAAGTTCCTGTTAAAAAAGGGAATTACAAAGAAGATGAAGATAAAATAGAGAGCTGGAGATTTCTGTAGTCGATGAGCTGTCAGGCATTTATATGTCTGACAGCATTTTCTTTTATAAGAAAGGAATGACCTGTAATGTAAAAATATTTCGCTGAGCATAAAAATATATGATATTGTCCAGAATATAGAAAAAGGGTGGTGGATGTGTACATGAAAAGATCGGCGAAGATTTACATGGTGCTGCTTGTCTGGATCGCAGCAGCATTGCAATTTTTTATAAATGAGAAAATGGACATTGAAGAAGTATTTGCCGGAGTGCAGGAGGCAGATGCACAGATGCAGATCGATGCGGATGTGAGTGCATGGGGCGTGTACCAGGTGGCTCATTCTCATCTGACGCCGACAGCAATAAAAAATCTTCTGTTAAATACGGCTGAATATTTTTGCCTAACTTCCGGTGAACTGACAGTCACCGGACAGGATGAGTATATAACAACATTTCAAAGCAACGGGGAAAGTGAGCTCTGGAGAATCACTTTCCTTGTTGATTCTAATACCGGTCAGAGTTATCTGATCTTTCATACGGATAATATAGAAGCAGTTGACCGGATTCATACATTCTATGATGATCTGAATATTGATGAGGTGGTGAGCGTTGAAGCTGATATTTCTTTGCAGCCGTCAGGGAAGGACGCATTATTAGAGAAATTGCTGGATGAGCTTCCAGTCACAGGACTTACGCAGACTCCGGAAGGCTGGTATGGACGGCTGAATTCCAACGTGCATCTGAGCGATCTTGCAGCAAATAAAAATGTCCGGATTCAGGAGACGGGTTACGGTTCGGTTCATCTTCAATTCGGTGATAAGGCAGATCTGGTCAGACTGTATGCTTCGGTACTTACACAATAAAAATCCGTATAAAAAATCTATACAAAACCTAAGAAAAATAACACGAAATATATATTAATTTTCTCCCGGATATGTTAGAATTAGTTGATTTTTGTCTAATGATAAAAATTATAAATAACTTGAAAAGGAGAGTGTATAAATAATTGGAAAACATTATCGAATTAAAGCATATCACAAAAAATTTTGATGATAACTTTACGGCTGTGGATGACTTTAATCTGGAGGTGCAGCGTGGAGAGTTTGTAACCTTTTTAGGGCCGTCCGGTTGTGGTAAGACGACCACACTTCGAATGATAGCCGGTTTTGAGATGCCGACAGAGGGGGAGATTTTATTAAATGGTAAGGACATCAGTAAGTTGCCGCCAAATAAGCGCCCGATCAATACGGTATTTCAGAGATACGCATTGTTTCCACATTTAAATATTTATGACAATATCGCATTTGGCCTGAAGTTGAAAAAGCTTCCAAAGGCTGAGATTGAAAAGAAAGTAAAAAAAGCTCTTGAGATGGTAGATCTTGAAGGGTTTGAAGATAGACGCGTTCAGACATTGTCCGGTGGACAGCAGCAGAGAATTGCAATCGCACGTTCACTGGTAAATGAGCCGGAGATTCTGTTGCTTGATGAGCCGCTCGGTGCGCTGGATCTGAAAATGAGAAAAGAGATGCAGCTCGAATTAAAGGAAATGCACGAGAGACTTGGAATTACCTTTATCTATGTAACCCACGATCAGGAAGAAGCGCTTACAATGTCAGATAAGATCGTTGTAATGTCAGAAGGACGTATCCAGCAGATTGGTACGCCGGAGGATATTTACAATGAGCCGAAGAATGCATTCGTTGCGGACTTTATCGGAGAAAGCAATATTTTTAATGGTATCATGACAGGCAAATTAAAGGTTCGTTTTTGTGGTGCGGAATTCGAATGCCTGGATGATGTAGAGCATGGAACACAGGTGGATGTCGTAGTGCGTCCGGAGGATATCCTGATCGTGTCGCCGGAGCAGGGAGCAGTAAAAGGAACGGTTATCTCTGTGGTATTCAAGGGTGTTCATTATGAGATCACAGTACAGTCCGGTAAAAATGAGATCGTGATACAGTCCACAAAGTCTGCAAAGGTAGGCGACATGGTTGGACTTAACGTAGAGCCGGATGGAATTCATGTTATGCCTGCGGAGAAAGCATTGAACCGCATCGAGACAGGCGTTGACAAATATTATAAGCTGGAATTCTTAGATGGTGAGCTTGAGTGTGATCTGAGTAAGATCGTTCCGTCGTCTCATTATGAGGATGGTGTATTAATGGATGCGTCCGGAGATGTCATCGATCATGAGCGGCTCAAGGTGATCTTAACGATCAAGCCGGATGATATTACGATGAGTGATGATCAGGAGGAAGGTATCATATCCGGTCATATCATTAACCTGATCTATAAAGGAGACCACTACAGCTATGTAGTCCGTACGGAGAATGAGGAAGATTTCATTGTTCACGATGAATATCTCTGGAATATGGATGACTTTGTCAGCCTTGTGATTCCAAAGGATAAGATCCACTTTGAACTTAAGAAATAACCGAAAGCAAAAGGAGACAGAGATGAGTACATTACGTTTTTCCAGAAAACAACTGTGTGTGCCATATGCATTGTTCCTGATATGCTTTGTGGTTGCACCGCTTATAGTCATTATATATTATGCATTTACAAATGGGGAGGGACAGTTTTCGCTGGAGAACCTGACAGGATTCTTCACCAGTCCGAACACGATCGGAACCCTTGCCTACAGCTTTGCGATCGCCTGTGTATCGACGGCAGCAGCTTTGTTACTGGCGTACCCGATCGCCTATATACTTGCCAGAAGTGAATGGAAGAAAAAGTCGATTATTGTTATGATCTTTGTTCTTCCTATGTGGATCAATTTTACGTTAAGACTGACTGCTTTAAAGGAAGTCCTGACGTTGATCGAGCATAATCTGGCATATTATCCGTTTTTGAATTCCGTGATCGGTATGGTATATGACTTTCTTCCGTTTATGATTCTGCCGATCTATACAACATTGATGAAGTTAGATAACAGTCTGTTAGAAGCAGCAAATGATCTGGGCGCAAGTTCTGTTCAGACATTTTTAAAGGTGACGCTTCCGTTATCTGTTCCGGGTATCATCAGTGGTATCGTGATGGTATTCCTTCCGTCTATGACGAACTATGTTGTATTGGATATGTTGTATAACAGCACTTATGTTATGGGTAGTCTGATAGGCAGCTATTTTGCTGCATACGATTGGCACAATGGATCCATGATCGCACTGGTGCTTCTGTTGATCATATTAATCTTTACTCTCTTTACAAATAAATATGAGGGAGAAGACAACAACAGAGGAGGTGCATTGTTATAATGAAAAAAGGATTTCGGGTTGCTTTTATTATATTGATGTTGGTGATCCTCTATCTGCCGATTCTGATCCTTGCAGTTTATAGTTTTACGGATTCGGCAAATATCGGAACAATACACGGATTTTCCGTTCAGAATTATGTTACATTATTTACCAAGCCTGAGCTTGCAGATATGATCTGGGGTACGGTTCTTCTTGCGGTTGGATCTGCATTGATTGCCACTCTGCTTGGAACATTGGGTGCGATCGGTGCATTTTATTCCAAGAAACTTGCATCGGGGATCGTATCTGCGATGAATCAGGTTCCGGTTGTAAATGCAGATGTTGTAACCGGTTTTTCAATCTGTATCCTGCTGATCGTAGTATTTGGTGTCAGTAAGGAATCCTATGTGCCGCTGGTAGTCGGACATGTCGTGCTGTCTGCACCATTTGTCTATCTGTCAGTTGTACCGAAGCTAAAGCAGATGGATGGAAGCCTGTATGAGGCAGCTATGGATCTGGGTGCATCACCATTTACCGCACTGGTAAAAGTAGTCCTTCCACAGATCCTGCCGGGGGTGATTTCAGGATTTGCACTGGCAATTACCCTGTCATTAGACGATTATTTCATTGCAGGCTATACGAAGCCTGCGACCTTTGATACGATCAGTACTTATGTCGTAAATGCGACGAAAGGATCTCAGACAGAGATCAAGACTGCTTTATGGGCGTTATCAACAGTGATCTTCGTGATCGTTATACTGATCGTTGTTGGTATGAATATGACATCAAAGGCAAAGGCGAGAGCCGGAAAGGCAGGTGGCAGATATGAATAAGAAGAAGTTATTCAAAGGATTTGCCGGCTTCTGTGCCGGACTTATGATGCTTACACCTGCGGCTTATCTGGTACATGCGGAGGCAGATAATAATGTGCAGGATCAGACAGAAGCATCTGCCATATCAGATAATACAGGAAGTGATGCAGCAAAGACAGATGCTGCCGATGTACAGAAGTCGGATGATACGATCGTGCTTCGAGTATCCAACTGGGAAGAATATATCGACCTTGGAGAATGGGATGAGGACGAAGTAATCGACCTGGAAGATGGAACCGAGATCTTCGGTGAGAATTCCATGGTGACGGATTTTGAGAACTGGTACTATGAGACATATGGTCAGAAGGTAAAGGTGGAATATTCCTGTTTTGGAACAAATGAAGACCTTTATAACATGCTTACCCTTGGTGATAAATACGATCTGGTCTGTCCATCCGACTACATGATCATGAAGTTGATGGCAGAAGAAAAAGTAGTTCCGTTTTCGAATTCGTTTTATGACACGAGTATAGAGGAAAATTATTATGCAAAGGGAGTATCTCCATATATCAGACAGACCTTTGATGAAAATGAGATCAATGGTGAGAGCTGGAGCAAATATGCAGCCGGATATATGTGGGGTGTAACCGGTATCTTATATAATCCGGAGAAGATAACAGAGGAAGAAGCAGGTACATGGAATATCCTGGATAATCCGAAGTTTGCACGTCAGGTTACGATCAAGGATAATGTGCGTGATTCTTATTTTGCGGCACTTGGCATTTTGAAGCAGGACGAATTGACATCAGAGGAATTCATAAATGCAGATACTTATCATGAGGATCTGCTTCGGGTAATGAATGATGTCAGCCCAGAAACGATACAGGAAGTACAGGATTTGCTTCAGGATATGAAGGACAATGTATATTCCTTTGAGACAGACAGTGGTAAGGCAGATATGGTATCCGGCAAGGTGCTTGCAAATTATCAGTGGTCCGGTGATGCGGTTTATGCGATGGATCAGGCAGAAGAAGATGATCTTTATTTGGATTTCGCCGTGCCGAAGGAATCTACCAATCTCTGGTTTGATGGCTGGGTGATGTTAAAGGATGGTATCGATGAAGATGCCAGAAAACAACAGGTAGCTGAAAGCTTCGTGAACTTCCTGTCAAGACCGGACAATGCAGTCAGAAATATGTACTACATCGGATATACTTCTGTTATTGCCGGAGGCGAAGATGATAATACAGTATTTGATTATCTGAACTGGAATTACGGTGCGGAAGATGGAGAAGAAGATACAGCAGAATATCCGCTTGGTTATTTCTTCAGTGGTGATAATTCGGATCCTGATTACATCATAACAGCTCCGGAGGAGCAGACAAGACGTCAGCTCTATGCCCAGTATCCGGACGAAGCGGCGATCGAGCGAAGTGCGATCATGCAGTACTTCGATGCAGATGCCAGCAAACGGATCAATCAGATGTGGATCAATGTCCGCTGCTATAACATTAAGGATGTAACGCCGCAGGTGTGGACAATCGTGGTGATACTGATCCTTGCGGCAGCAGGGCTGATCGTACATTATAAACGTTCTCATTACCACAGCTAAGTGGTGTGATTTCGGCGATCAGCCGGGAGCTTATAGGCGTTACCATTCTTTGATAATGATAAAAATAGAAGCCTGGGAGAAATTTCTCCCAGGCTTCTATTTTAAATACTATAAATTATAATTCAGAATAACCATAGCTGTTAACAATGGCTTCAATGCGGTTTCCGGCCTGACACATTGGACACTGATCATGAGGATAGGTCTTGTAATCAGGAAGATCCTTTTCGGTAAACAGTGCATGTACCGGATAGCCGTCAACCTCTGTTGCAACAGAGAAGATAGCAGAGATACCTGCGATAGAACCTCCATAGTATTTGATACATTCCAGGCTCTTTTTGATCGTTTTACCGGTTGTAGCAGATGCGATCAGAAGAAGCACATGCTTGCCTTCGATCATTGGCTGGAGGTTGTCACGGAAGATCAACTGGCCGGAGCTGTGAACCTCAGGTGTAACAACGTAGATGGATTTGTGCTGGTTCATGGAAGTGATACCGTTCTGACTTAAGGTTTCTGCCAGATAAGCACCGATCACTTCAGTTCCGTCCATGCAGACGATCGTGTCAACAATGGTTGATGCCATATATTCGGTTCCCATGGATTTGGCAGCGGCAGCAGCCATAGTGCCTCTGACCTTCAAGGTTGTCATATCGATATACTGGTTGATATGAGAATGGTTTGTAGCAAAGTGACCGTTCATCACTTTGATATATAACTGATTATTGTAAGAAGATGTTAATTTCATTGGTTCATGTTTCATATGTATGTACCACCCTTTCATTTAAATAACATATATAATTTATTATACAACCTCTAAAATAGTGTTAACGACCAGATCATTCTGTTCCGGATTCATGAAGCAGAAGCGGATATAAGAATTATCCAATCCTGTGATGTCGGCACAGCTTCTGATATACAATCCCTTACTCTGGCAATGTTCCACAACTGTCTGAGCAGTAATATCGGTCTTTAATAATTTAACCAGAATAAAATTTGCATCCGGCTTATAGAGCTTAATCGTCTTGCGGCTTGCCAGTGCAGAATAGACGAGATTCCGTTCCGTCTTCATCAGTGTCTGGGTCTTACTTATGTAGGAAGCATCCTTGAACATATCAATGCCGGCTGCCTCGGCAAGTGCGTTGATCGCATAAGGAAAACCGGTGATTGACATTGTCTTTTTAAAAACCGGATTAGATGTGATCGCATAGGCTAATCGAAGACCGGGTACTGCAAAGAATTTACTTGTGTTTCTGAGAACGTAGAGATTGTCATATTCCTTAACCAGCGGAATAGCGGTGCAATCATCCTTATCCTGAACGAAATCCATATACTCCTCATCAACGACCAGTGCAATATCATTTCCTGCGCAGATCTTTGCAATGAATTCCAGAGATTCGCGGTCGATAACCTGTGACGTTGTTCCATTTGGATTCGAGATAAATGCCATATCAATGGACTCATTTAACGTAGAGATGAAATCCGCAATATCCAGTTCATAATTTTCCTCTTCGGATAACTGATAATATGTGATATCACAGCCGTTCATTTTTAGGAGCTTCTCATAATTTTGTGCTCCCGGTGAAAGAAGAACAGCATGTTTTGGACTGTTGAATTCGATCAGGAGTTTGATAAATTCATATGAGCAGCTTCCGACAATGATATCGTCCGGATCCGCACCAGAATAGCCTGCAATACTGTCTTTTAATCTTGTATATGAGCCATCCGGGTAACGCTTCAGATCTTCGATACTGTTAAGAATGACATTTTTGACAGAATCCGGAACCCCGAGCGGATTCATGTTCAGGTCAAATCTTACAGATTCATTCTGGGAGAGCAGATTGCTCCCAGAATGATGTGACGTACTTTTTCCCATAAAAAATTCCTCTTTTTCCATATATAATGTTTCAAAAAACTATTTATTTTGCTATAATCAAAATATATGTTTTTATATAATTATACCGATTCGGGGATTTAATTACAAGAAAAATACATGAGTTTTAATAAAATGATTACGAAAGCAAGGAGAACCAGATGAAAGGGATCGTAGAACAGTACGCCAGAGGAGAATTCAATGTAGAAAGACCGGATATTGATATTTCCATTGCAAAGCTGGAACTGGCTGTGGAAGCCGGCTCCATATTTCAGGGAACCTTTAAGGTGGTGTCAAAGAATGATGTACCGATCAAATTGATGGTATATGACAGCAGATACCTGTTCGATTTCAAGAGTCATACATTTGTAGGCAGACGGAATACGGTTGCCTTTTCTTTTGATGCCCGCGGAATCGAAGAAGGCAAGAGCTTTAAAGGACATATCAACATCATAACGGATGGTGGAGAATATAAGATCCCGTACAGCGTAGAGGTTGTTCCGCCTTATGTTCTGGTAGAAGACAAACGAATCGAGGACCTGTTCCAGTTCGCGACCTTCGCAGAGGAGCACTGGGATGTAGCAGTTCAGATCTTTGACAGCCCGGAATTCGTGCGTACCTTTTTAGGGGATGACGCGATCGTTAAGGGAGTCTATGAGAGCCTGAAGAAATCGTTATCCATCAATCAGGCAATGGAAGAATTCCTTGTATATACCCATAAGAAACGTGTGCTTACACTGACAGCAAAGCAGCGTGAGCTGTTGATCGAGATGCCGGATGAGCTGGTTCGTGCAACGATCTCCGTAAATAAGAACACCTGGGGTTATACCCATACCTATATTACATCAGACAGCGATTTCCTGATCCCGGAAGCAACCCGAATCACAGGTCAGGATTTCACTGGAAATAATTATGAGCTGAACTTCCTGATCGATCCGACGAAGATCCCGGAAGGGGTATCGGCAGGTTATATCCATTTTAATAATACCCTGCAGAACATCAGCGTGAAAGTCAGCATAAAGAAGCCGGAGGTTCAGAGAACCGAGCCGAAGAACCGTCATGTGAATTTCATGATCAAGAAAGGTCATGAGGCACTGGCAAAAGCATACATTGATTTCCGTACGGATAAGATGTCACTTGCTGATTACACGAAACGTTCGACAGAGGCACTGGAAACACTGGTCAAATACAGACCGGAGGATAACATCTATCGGCTGGGACTGCTTCATATGAAGCTGTTAGAGGGCAAGACAGAATATGTAAAACAGGAATTTGTCCGTATCGATGCAGATGCCGATCTGAACGAGGCAGGCAGCATGGAGAAGTGTTATTACTGTTATCTGAAATCACTTCTGACAAAGGATAAGGACATGATCGACAGCACGGCAAGACTTGTCCGCGGACGACTGGAACAGGAGAAGGACAAGCTGTTCTATTTCTGGCTGTTATTATTTGTAGATTACAGCTATACGGAAGACAAATGGAACCTCTATGAGGATATCCGGAAATTATATAATGAGGGTGTCAACAGCCCGATTATTTACTTTGAAATATGTGATATGTTCAATAAGCAGCCGCTTATGATGAAACGGATCGCACCGCTTGAGATCTCAGCTATCCGATGGGGTATGCGGCATGAATTTGTATCCGAAGATGTCATTATGGAATTCGTAAAGACGGCTGCAAGAATGAAGCTCTTTGATATTCACGCATTCAAGATGCTGGAGAATATCTATGCAGCAAAACATGACCGTATGACCTTGGATACGATATGTGAAATCCTTCTCAGATTTAAAAAATGTGATAAAGAGTATCATGTATATTATCAGGATGCGGCAAACGCAGGAATTAAATATGTTGGTTTGTATGAGGGCTTCTTAAAGAGCATGGATAAGAAGACGTATCAGCCGATACCGGAATCCATTCTCCGTTATTTCAATTACAAGAATACGTTAGATGATGAAGAGCTGGCATATCTCTATGCAAATGTCATAATGAATAAGGCACAGAATATGAATGTGTTCCATGAGTATATTCCGGCAATCGAGAACTTCATGGAGAAGAAGATCATTGACGGAGAAGTGAGTGATGATCTGACGGTTATCTATGAAGAATTTCTGGAGCCGGAGAGTGTGAAACCGGAATTTGCATCAAAGTTAATTAATATCATATTCAAGCAGAAGCTGACATGTCGGAATAAGAATATTGTATCAGTGGTTGTAACACATGAGGAACTGGAAAAGAGTGAACAGGTGGATGTGATTGACGGAGAAGCTTATGTAGAGATCGTGTCAGAATCCGCTATCATTACATTACTTGACAGTCGGGGCTGCAGATATATCAATACGGTACCATACCGGCTTGAGCCGGTTGTTGGAGAAGAAAATTATCTGGATATCTGTAAAGAGTATAATCCGAAGGATTACCGCCTGTTATTATTTGAGTATAACGATATAGACAGCTTCTCATATAAGGATGCATCCGAGATCAATCTGGCGCGTGATATCTCTAACTGCCCGAATATCAGTTATCTGATCCGGCAGAGAGCACTCCGCCATATGGTTGAGTATTATCATGAGAATTATGATGCGGACATTTTATATAAATATCTGTCGCGAATTGATCTGGATTATGTGGAAGTGGAGGACGCTTCCCGGATCATTACATATTACATTTCTTTACGGATGTATGAGCAGGCATTTAATGGAATCCATCGGTTTGGATATGTAGATGTGGATGTGGATGAACTGATACGGATCGCGGAATTCGGAATATCCGATAAGCGCTATGATGATGATCGGACGTTATTATCCATCTGTGTATATCTGTACCGGAGGGGGTATGCGACACAGAAGGTTCTGGCATTCCTGATCAATAACTATAATGGTTCGTTAGAGGAAATGGCAGAGCTGTTTAAGGCAGTTAACACAAATTATCGTGATATTGATATGCTTGCAGAGAATATCTTGGCACAGATGATGTTTGCGGATGCTTATACAGAGGCAATCTTTGATATCTTTGCGCTTTATTACGCAGGCAGAAGCAGGGGCATGGTAGTCAAGGCATTTTTACGGTTCTGTGCATACCAGTATATTATCAAGGATCTGAAGATTCCTGCGGATATCATGGAATGTCTGTATAAAGAGGTGGCGAAGAAGAACATTACAGATGAGATTTCAGAGATGGCGCTGCTCTCTTATTTTGCAGGCTGCGGTGGACGGTTCTCGGCAGAACAGAAGGAATGGATCCGGAATACAGTTCGTCATTTTATAGACAGCAGTAAGATCCTGCCGCTCTTTAAAGAATTTGCATCCTTTGTAACGTTGCCGGATGATATGAAGTTTAAGACCTATCTGATCTTTAAGGGTGAGAGCGGCAGACAGGTCTGGGTAAGCTACAGCTTCGGACAGGAAAGCAACAGTATGGCACATTACAAATCGGAGCGAATGAATGAGATCATACCGGGAATTTATATCAAGGAATTTGTTGTGTTCCACGGAGAGACGCTGTTATATTCCATTGATGGTGCGGAGAGCGGTAATTCATCCATCGTTGAGAGTGATATTTTAAAGAATACAACATGTCATAAGAAGAACAGTAATCGATTTGAGCTGATCAACAGTATGCTGATCAGTCAGGAGACAAGAAATGATCAGGAGCTGATCCAGGCGATGGATACCTATCTGAATAACACACATTTCTTTGAGGAGAATCTGATATTGTTATAAGACAGCAGAAACAGGAGGAGATAACATGACGGAACATCCATTATATCTGGGATTGGATCTGAGTCCGGAGTATACACAGTTAAGTTATTATAAGCTGGATGAAGGAGTACCGGAATCAATCTGTCACAGTGATTCCAAAGATACATATCTGCTTCCAAATATTATGTTTTATACAGATAAATATAAAGACGGAACCGGAGCAAAGGATGAATCCGGTTGGAGTGTCGGAGCGGTGGCTGCAGGGAAACGGTTCAAGGAAGATGGCGTGGTGGTTGATCGTATTTACCAGAAGACGATCATCAACGAGGACACGGAGATCTATGGAACAAGTTATAAAGCAAAAGACCTTCTGGTCAAAATGCTGCTGCTTCATATCCGGGAATTTACAAAACAGTTTGAAAGCTATGAGATCAGGCGGCTGGTAGTAACGATCGCAGATGCCGATATTCATATCATTAAGGCGGTGCAGGAGTTACAGGGAGCGCTTCATTTAAGTGATGAACAGTTTGAGATCACAAGCCATATAGACAGTGGAATTTATTACATCTTTAATCAGCCGGAGTCGTTAAGAAATAACAGTGTGGTGTTGTTTGATTTTAACAGCAGCGGGCTTGATTATTACAGATTCGATATTACGCATAACAAATCACCGGAGATTGTGGATGTATTTCATCAAAACCTGAAAGACCGCTTGACATTTTCAGCGTTTAAGAAGGATGATGAGGAGCTGGATGAGCAGTTCGCAGCGATCTGTCAGGAGCTTCTGGCAGAGACTTATGTGTCCTCGGTGTTCCTGACCGGAATTGGCTTTGCGGATAACTGGCTGAAGGAGTCGGCGACGATCCTCTGTCAGGGAAGACGGGTATTTGTCGGTCAGAATATCTATACAAAGGGAGCCTGCTACCGGGCATTTGGCGATCGGCACAGCAAGGTGCTTGATCGTTATCTGATCCGGTCGGAATATACAGTTGGCTTTGATATAGGTATCAGTTTAAATGATGACAGCAAGACATTTGTGCCGATCACCAGAGGAGGACAGGAATGGTTCCACACAAAGGGAAAATTATATATCTTTCCGGACGAATCAAATCAGGTGGAGCTGATCTATCGCAACATATTGACAGGAGATTATGATAAGGAGCATATCGAGATCCACGGACTGCCGAAGCGTCCGCCGAAGACGACCAAGATCTCACTGGAAGCGGAATTCTACAGTGCGGAAAAGGGAGCGGTTGTTATCAGGGATGAAGGATTTGGAACGATGTTCCCGACCACAAATAAGATATATAGGAAGGAATTTGACCTGAAATGGGAAAAATAATTGTATGTAATACAAAAACTGCACAGAATCCATATACATTCCTGAATACCAAGGTATCTGTATATTCCTACGAGGAATTGTGTTACTACCTGTATAATAATATGGTGCTGGTTGGGGAAGAAGATGTGACGGCGAGATTGTCGGCATGGATCAGAAGAGAGCTTGATCTCACAGATCTTGCGGATAAGATCGATACATTACTTGACAAGCATGCATTTGTTCAGGATATCATGGTGGAGATCCTAGTGTATGGCGGATATTACAGCAGTGAAGAGGTACGGCAGTTTATGGCGGAATGCCAGAAGCTTCGTACGTTAAAATCATACGAAGTCGAGAAGCTGCGGGCGGATGGATATCTGCGGTACAAGCATTATATAAAAGCGGGTGCGCTCTATGATGAGGTCATCTGCTATCTGGAAAAAGAAAAACAGGAGGATGAATTCCTCGGAAATGTATATCATAATAAAGCAGTTGCTCTGGCCGGAAATCTTCAGCTTGATGAAGCAAAGAGCTATTTTATTAAGGCATATTCGTTAAATAAGAATGAGGAATCCCTGATCGAATATTTCTGTGTGCTGGCAGTTACAGTGGATACTGCGACACTTGAAAAAGAGATTAAGAAACGAGGACTTCCTGCGAACTTTTTAGAGGATCTGATGAGTGAAGTCGGAGATTCTAAAGAAGATGTGCGGGAGCTTCCAATCTACAATAAAGTCCAGAAAGCGGTTTATAACCGACTTCATGGACATATTGAAGATTATGACAGGCGTATGGATACGATCCTGTCGGAATTAAAAGACGAATTCAGGGATCAGCTTGTCTGATAAATGAAAGGTAAAGTTGTGTATGAAGTATGATGTGATTATTATTGGTGCAGGACCGGGAGGAATCTTTGCGGCATATGAACTGATGAAGAAGAAACAGGAGTGTAAGATTGCTGTATTCGAGGAAGGATATACCTTAAAAAAGAGAAAATGTCCGATCGATGGCGATAAGATCAAGAATTGTATTAACTGTAAGCATTGCTCGATCATGTGTGGATTTGGCGGAGCAGGTGCATTCTCAGATGGAAAATACAATATCACAAATGATTTCGGTGGAACACTGTATGAATATATCGGTAAGCAGAAAGCTGTTGACCTGATGAAGTATGTAGATGAGATTAACATGGAAAATGGCGGCGAGGGAACAAAGCTTTATTCAACCGCCGGAACGAAGTTCAAGAAGCTCTGTCTTCAGAACAAGCTGAAGCTTTTAGATGCGTCGGTTCGCCATCTGGGAACTGATATCAACTATGTTGTTCTTCAGAATCTGTATGATCAGATGAAGGATCATATAGACTTTTATTTTGATACACCGGTTGATACAGTACAGATTATTGATGGTGGTTATCGTATCATCTGCGATAAGGGTGAATTCGACTGTGAGAAATGTATCGTATCCGTTGGACGAAGCGGAAGCAAATGGATGGAAAAGGTATGTAAGGAGCTTGAGATCCCTACAAAATCCAACCGCGTCGATATCGGAGTCCGTGTGGAGCTCCCGGCAGTTATCTTCTCACATCTGACGGATGAATTATATGAAAGCAAGATTGTATATCGTACAGAGAAATTCGAAGATAATGTCAGAACCTTCTGTATGAATCCAAATGGAATTGTGGTAAATGAGAATACGAATGGTATCATCACTGTAAACGGACATAGCTATGAGGGCGATGAGAAGAAGACAGAGAATACAAACTTTGCACTTCTGGTTTCCAAGCATTTTTCAGAACCGTTTAAAGACAGTAACGGATATGGTGAGAGTATCGCAAGATTATCTAATATGCTGGGCGGTGGTGTAATTGTACAGAGATTTGGAGATCTGGTTCGAGGCAGAAGAAGTACCGTGAAGCGTATTGAAGAAGGGCTGGTAACGCCGACCTTAACAGCAACACCGGGTGATCTGAGTCTTGTTCTTCCAAAGCGTATCTTAGATGGAATCATGGAAATGATCTATGCACTGGATAAGGTAGCACCGGGAACAGCAAATGATGATACTCTGTTATATGGTGTAGAGGTTAAGTTCTACAACATGGAAGTGGAGTTGGATGAGAATCTGGAAAGCTGCCACAAGGGCTTATATGTGATCGGAGATGGCAGTGGCGTAACGCATTCGTTGTCCCATGCCTCCGCCAGCGGTGTCTATGTTGCCCGCCATATCCTTGGCGAGTAATGGCATAATGACAAAAAGCTGAAGATTTTCAGACATCGGCTGCTATATAATACGAATCCCCTTGTAAAGACTCATGATATTTTCTGCTCACTGTATATGCTTGATCCGTAAATGCTCCTGTGCCAACTCGCCCTTCGGGCTCAGACAGGCACCCGCATTTACTGGCAATGTGCAGTTCGCAACGAAAAATCATGAATGTCTTTATCAAGGGGATTGAATTATATAACAGCCGATGTTCTTAAGAAAATCTCCAGCTTTTTTTCACAGTATGACGCATTCTTCATATATAATATGAATCCCCCTATAATGACGTGCCAGATTGTCTATTCTCTGCACATGCCTGATTCGTAAATGCTCCTGTGCCAACTCGTCCTTCGGACTCAGACAGGCACCCGCATTTACGGATCGGGCAATATGCGGTGGGCAGAAAATATCATGAGTCTTTACATGCAAATGTGTATTATGTGGCAGGCTCTATCATGGAACAAGCGCCAGCTTTTCAATAATAAATCCTGCATTCTCCATATGATATTCGTTGCCACAGTAAGGGCAGCTGCGCTGGCGTACAGTATCGAAGCTTGCGCCACAGGCAGGGCAGTGGACGGAAGTAATGGAGAAACCGGGCGGTTCTATGTAGGCGGTATTTCTCCGGAGGGTGATGTCGATACAGTCGCCCCGACGGTTTATGGCGCCATCATGTTCACTGTAATTTATCCACCAGGTACGAAGATTCAGGCACAGCTCACTTCCCTCCATGTGGATATTATTGACAGTTAAAGCCTGCATGTAGGTCATCTCGATGATATCCTGAAAATATGGATCAAAAGAAGAACCACGATAGAAAGCAAGGTTTTCCGGGTGATCTGCCAGAACGGTCATGCGGATCAGGGCGATGATCTGGCCTTCAAATTTCTCAAAAGAAAAAACAGGATCATAAGGCGCAAATGCTCGTGAGATCTTTCCCTTTGCTGTCACATAAGACCAGAATGGAATACGTTTTCGACCGTCACGATTGAACTGCTTAATGATCAAAAGAACGGATGAAAGCATAAGTCCGGTGATGCCGCCGAAGATCAGTGTGACAAAATAGGACATGATCAGGCTGGCAGGAATCGGATTCTCCCGGTCTGAAAGAAAGGAAATAAAAGTAAATAGAAATACAACCAGCATAGTAATCCATATGGTGGAGCCTCGTTTGTTTACATTTTTCATGGAAGCATTATTTCGGATAAAATAGGTATTCGTGACACGTGGGAACAGATCCTTTATCTGGAAAACGGTACTGCAGTATGGACAGCCCTGTGTCAGGGCAGCAACCGGGTTGACAGCGCCACAGTTCGGACAGGTCATTGTCATATGATGAAGCTCGGCTTCATTTGGTGTGTGGACAACAGATTCATACATCGTATCATCGGAATCCCGGTCATATATGATGCCGGATGAATTCTCAAACCGCAGTCGTCTGGTGATATGTTCATTCATCAGGTCAACGGTATACCATGCGGTGTTTCTTGAAAAATATGTGGTTCTGGGAGTCTCTTTGGCAGAAGTCCGGAATCATACCAGTGATTCAGTTCTATGGCAAAATCATCATAAATGCTTTTGTGTTTTTCCCATGCAGGTTTGTATTTCTTAAATGCGGTCACCTGTTTTATATAGCGTATCAGTAATATAACGGCAATTATGATCAGTACGATACCGATTCCAAGGAAAATAAATGCAATGTACGATATAAAACCATTTGTCCCCATATAGGAGAAGTGTATAATGGAATATAGAAGATGTCTAGCATAAAATAAGAAAGGACCAAAGCATGAAAAAGCAGGAAATGGCAAATACATCGTTAAAAGAGAATAGAACACATGGAACGGTGCAGTATCCGGTTGCTTTGTACGAATGGAACGGAGAAAATGAGTGGCATGTGGTTCCGCATTGGCATGAGGAAATGGAATGGATCTATTTTCAAAAAGGTGATTTCCCGGTATGGATAAATACAAAAGAGTATCAGGTTCATGCACCGGCATTTATGTGCATCCATCCGGAAGAACTGCATGCACTGATCCTGGAAAAGGATGGTATAGAAAGTGCGGTTGTGTTCCCTCTTGATATCCTGTGCTTTGAACGGTATGATGCGGCGGAGGCGAAGGTGCTTGGCCCACTTGCAGAAGGAAAGCTTCGGATGCCGGTTCTGTGCCAGAGCGGGGATGCGGCATTTGAGGAATTGAGTGCCTGTTATAAAGAGATTGAACAGGTGCTTAGGCAGATGAAAGAACATGATACGAAGAAAGTGCAGCATCTGGATTCTTCAATAACGCGTGAGAACGTGGCAGGAGAACCGAAACAGAATCTACAGAAAAATATGCTCTATTTGAATATCAAGGCAAAGATGTTAGAATTGATCGCAGTTGCATATAAGTATGACCTGTTTACAAGACAGGTCAGGGAAGACAGGGAAGAATCCGGAACGGTAGAGAATCTGAAGAAGGTGCTGCAGTATATCGGGGAGCATTACGGTTCACCGATCCGCTTGTCCGAACTGGCGGAGCTGGTCAATATGAATGAACAGTATTTTTGCCGATATTTTAAGAAGAATATCGGGAAGACGATCACAGAATATATCAATATGATCCGTGTGGAGAAAGCGGCAACGGCACTTGCAGAGACAGAGGATAAGATCATAGATATTGCATCTGCCTGTGGATTTGACAATATCGGATATTTTATCAGACGCTTTAAAAAGGAGAAGGACATGACACCTTCTGAATATCGCAAAAAGTCAAAATAGTACAATAAAATAGTCAATTTAAAGATAGAAAACCTCTATGTATTCCGTATACTGTAATTAAAGTGTAAAAAGAACGAGTATCTGTATCCGATGGTGGAACAGATACAGACAGTATAAAAGGAACACAGGAGGTTTTTATAATGAAAAGAAAATGGTGGCATGGTAAAGTAGCATATCAGATATATCCAAAGAGCTTTCAGGATACAAATGGAGATGGAATCGGTGATCTTCGTGGCGTGATCGATCATTTAGATTATCTGAAAAGTCTGGGAATCGATATTATCTGGTTATCTCCGATCTATCAGTCTCCATTTGTCGATCAGGGTTATGATATTTCAGATTATTATAAGATCGATGAGATCTTTGGAACGATGGAAGAATTCGATGAGCTGTTAGCAGAAGCGAAGAAGCGGGATATGTATATCATTATGGATCTTGTTATTAATCACTGTTCTGACCAGCATGAATGGTTCCAGAAAGCATTAAAAGATCCGGAGGGTAAATATGGCGATTATTTTTATTTCCGTAAGGGAAAAGACGGCAATCCGCCAAGCAATTACCGGTCTTATTTTGGTGGAAGCGCATGGGAGAAAGTAGAAGGAACGGACTATTATTATCTTCATATGTTTGCAAAGGAACAGCCGGATCTGAACTGGAACAATCCAGAGGTATTAAATGAATTATATACCATGATCAACTGGTGGCTGGATAAGGGCGTTGCAGGCTTCCGTATCGATGCGATCATCAATATCAAGAAAGATCTGAGTTTTCCGGATTATGAGCCGGACGGACCGGATGGCATGACAGGAATCTTCCGTATGGTTGAGGGCGTCGATGGCGTTGGTGAACTGTTAGAGGATTTGAAGAAGCATACATTTGAAAAGTACGATGCGTTTACAGTTGCTGAAGTATTCAATATGAAGAAGGATGAGTTGGAAGAATTTATCGGTGACGACGGACATTTTTCAACGATGTTTGATTTCTCAGCGCATGAGATGACCTTTGGCGATCATGGCTGGTACGATGCGAAGAAGGTCGGATTTGATGATCTGAAAAAGGTGATCTTCCATGCACAGAAGGAATGTGAAGATGTTGGCTTCCTTGCAAATATTATAGAGAATCACGACGAGCCGAGAGGTGCGAGCCGTTATCTGCCGGATTACCTTCAGAATGAAGACGGAATCAAATTACTGGGAACGATCAGTGTTATGCTGCGTGGTATTCCGTTTATTTATCAGGGACAGGAGATTGGTATGCGTAACTGTCATATGGCTTCGATCGATGATTACAATGATATTAGTACAAAGAATGAATATGCAGTTGCAATCGATGCTGGCTGCACGGTAGAAGAAGCGATGGAAGCCTGCTATGAGAACAGCAGGGATAATGCCAGAACACCAATGCAGTGGGATGATTCTGCACAGGCAGGATTTACAACCGGAACACCATGGCTCTTTGTAAATCCAAATTATAAAGAGATCAATGTAAAAGAACAGCTTGGCAGGGAAGATTCAGTATGGTACTATTACCAGAAGCTGATCGCACTTCGTAAGTCCGAGGACTACAAAGAAGTATTTACCTATGGCAAGGTCGTTCCAATGTTTGTGGAGAAGGATGGAATATTTGCATATGCAAGAAAGACGGAAGACCAGACCGTTTACATTATAACGAATTACAGTAGAGAAGATATCACGGTTGATCTGCTGACTACAAATGAGCAGCCGAAGCTTCATGTTTTGTTAGATAATAAGAATGACGTATGCTTAAATGGCAACCGTATACGGTTAAGCTCCGGGCAGGCAGTGATCCTGGGATAATGCTTTGAATAATTGATCAACATATAAAACCATTAAAATGATGGCGAAACAGTGCTTAAAAACCATCATTTTGATGGTTTTTATTAGTTACAAGGAAATTAATATATGATATTCTGTTAAAAAGTGGAAATAAATTAGGGGTATTATAATGGCATAGAAATGGGGTGCATATATGAGAAAGAATTACAGGAAAGGTATCGGCAGATGGCTGGCAGGAGTGCTGGTTATCAGCATGGCACTTGGACAGATAACAGGCTGTCAGGTGGCAGGTGGGGATAAGAATGGGGGAACAACCTCCGGGTATCTGACAGAAGAAAATACTGACAGGGCAGATGGCTCACAGACGACAACCGAAGAACCGACCAGAGAGGAAGAGTGGAAATCGATCGTCTCGGGGGAATGCTACAAGCAGGCAAAGGTATCCGGATATACGAATCTGTATCAACTGGATATGAAAGTAGAGGAAGATAATATTTACATCAATAAGATGTTTGCTTTTGGGGATGCACTTGGAATCCAGTATGGCGTAGGAGAAGATGGTTATCTGGCACTATATGATCTGGCGGAACTCAGGCAGAAAGTGGTTGTAAGCTGCCCGAAGAATACATATGCGTCAGATGTATTTTCAAATGGAACCGATGAGGTGGTTCTCTATGATAAAGGCAATAAAGAGCTGATCCGGTATGGAGCATTGTTGGATCAGGAGACTGTTATGCCGATCGAAAAGGGGACACCGGACAGTTATCTGATGTCAAAGGATCTTACCGGTTTCTTCTATACAAATGCAGAGGATGGACAGATCTATGAATATGATCTGCGGTCGGGGGAAGAGTCAGAGGTGTGTCCGGCATATTCAGGAGAAGGAAAAGATATAACGCTGCTAGGATATGCGGAAGAACCGGAGTATCTGGTGGTGTCGGCATATGATAATACGGCAGAACGTGTGGACGTCAGATGTTATAGTGTGACCGGTGAAGATATAAAAGAAACCGGTGATTATGATATCGTGCAATTTGAAGGAAGTGGGGATAAGTACTACGCATCGGTATATGCGGATGGTCAGGTCTATCAGGTGTATGGAGAAACTTCCGGGGAAGAACCGGGAATTTTGTTCCCGGATAATACAGGTGATTTTCAGGTTGGCTGCGATGTAGAACATGGTCTGGCTATGTATGGCAGTGCCAGCCAGTCGCAGGAGACGAATACACAGAAGCTGCAGTTCCGGATCTATAATGTGGATACCGGTAAATGTGAAAGCAGACTTGCAGTAACATTTCCGTTTGATGAAACAAATTATATTTATATCGATCAAGGTACTTATATAGATACATACAACTTCTTTGCATTTTCAACGAGCGGACTCACACCGGAAGTATACATATGGGATCTGAATGATGCGCGCAGCATTTCCGGTGATTCCAGAGTCTACCGTTATCCATGGAGTTATCTGGATCATCCGTCCGATGAGTTGAAGCAGGAGCTGCGGCAGCAGGCAAAGGATATCGGAGATCAAAATGGTGTAGAGGTACATATATTTGATGAAGTGACGGAGTGCAGCAAGGATATCTACCGGTATGAGGCATCAGACAATGCACTTCTGACCGCGCAGTCACTGGAAGTCCTGAAGAATGAGTTGAAGAAATATCCGGATCGGATGTTGAAAAATCTGGATGATGGATATGGAAGCATATTAAAGATCTATCTGGCAGGTGCGATCATAGGAACAGATGAAACAGCACTTACAACAGCTGCCGGAGTTCAGAATACTCTGGAGAATGACACATTTCTGGTTATTGATATCAATGATCAGTCCTCCTATATCAGCACGATCCACCACGAGATCTTCCATGCGATCGAGAACCATATGAATTACACCGGCTGTTGGTTTGATGAAGGAATTTGGTCGGAGTGCAACCCGGATGGATTCGATTATGATTACGATTATATTGCAAATGAAAATAGCTATGACAATACCTATGTTGCATTTTCATCCGGTGATGCGTCAGAGATTGCATTTATTGACACCTACTCAAAAAGCTTTCCAAATGAAGACCGTGCGAGAGTATTTGAATATGCCATGACGGATCAGCAGAATGATAATGGATTCTTTAGCTATGAAAGAATACGGAAAAAGTTAAAGGTGATATCGGATCAGATGAGTGCATGTTTCCCAGAGGATGATGGAGCGACACTTATGCCGTGGGAAAGAGTATTGATGTATGAAAAATAGCAAGATTACGTTTAAAACCGCTTGACACTGGAAAGACTTCTGTTGTACTATGAGATTTAGTTTAACAGCATAAATGCAAGGAAAAAGAGGAGTACCATAAAAGAACTGCCAGAGAGGAAGATCCACAGGCTGAAAGGTCTTTCGAGGAAATTTGTGGGAAGGTAGCTTTGGAGCAGCACATCCGAAATGTTCAGTAGGATGCGCCGGGTCGTTCCCGTTACAGAATAAGATGAGTGATAAATTAAGGTGGTAACGCGTAAGATACGCCCTTTGGAACAGAGATGTTTCAAAGGGCTTTTTCTATGTAAGAAGATTGATTCTGTAAAGGAAAAACGCTCCACTAAAGATGCTATAAAAACAGAAAGGATGGAACAGATGAAAGAACTGGAAAAGACATACAATCCGGCCGATATAGAAGACAGGCTGTACAGAAAATGGGAAGATAAGAAATATTTTCATGCAGAGGTAGATCGCAGTAAGAAACCATTTACGATCGTTATGCCGCCTCCAAATGTAACCGGACAGCTTCATATGGGTCATGCCCTGGACAATACGATGCAGGATATCCTCATTCGTTTCAAGAGAATGCAGGGCTACAGTGCATTATGGCAGCCGGGTACAGACCATGCAGCGATCGCTACAGAGGTAAAGGTAACAGAGAAATTAAAGGCAGAAGGTATTGATAAGAAGGAGATCGGCAGAGAGGCTTTCTTACAGCATGCCTGGAAATGGAAAGAAGAATACGGCGGAAGAATCGTAAACCAGTTAAAGAAGCTGGGTTCATCTGCTGACTGGGACAGAGAGCGTTTTACAATGGACGAGGGATGTTCAGAAGCAGTTAAGGAAGTATTTGTCAATCTCTATGAAAAGGGATATATCTACAAAGGTTCCAGGATCATCAACTGGTGTCCTGTATGTAAGACATCCATTTCGGACGCAGAGGTAGAGCATGTAGAGCAGGAAGGACATTTCTGGCATATCAATTATCCGATTGTTGGAGAAGAAGGAAGATATGTAGAGATCGCAACGACCAGACCGGAAACCCTGCTTGGTGATACGGCGGTTGCTGTAAATCCAAAGGATGAGCGTTATAAGGATATCATCGGTAAGATGCTGAAGCTCCCTTTAACAGACAGAGAGATCCCTGTTATCGCAGATGAATATGTAGATATGGAATTCGGAACAGGTTGTGTAAAGATTACACCGGCACATGATCCGAACGACTTCGAAGTAGGTAAGAGACACAATCTGGAAGAAATCAATATTTTAAACGATGATGCTACGATCAACGAGAAGGGCGGCAAATACGCAGGCATGGATCGTTATGAAGCAAGAAAAGCAATGGTAGCAGATCTGGAAAAAGAAGGTCTTCTTGTAAAGGTTGTACCACACACACATAACGTAGGAACACATGACAGATGTAAGACAACGGTAGAGCCAATGATCAAGCCACAGTGGTTTGTCCGTATGAAGGAAATGGGCCAGGCAGCTCTTGATCTGATCAAGACAGATGAGCTGGAATTTGTACCGGAGCAGTTTGATAAGACATACATCCACTGGCTTGAAAATATCCGCGACTGGTGTATCTCCCGTCAGCTTTGGTGGGGACACAGAATCCCGGCTTATTACTGTGATGAGTGTCATGAGACGATCGTTTCCAGAGAAGTTCCGACGGTATGTCCGAAATGTGGATGCACACATCTGACACAGGATGAAGATACACTGGATACATGGTTCTCATCCGCACTCTGGCCATTCTCAACACTTGGCTGGCCAAAGAAGACACCGGAATATGAATATTTCTATCCGACTGACGTACTTGTAACCGGATACGATATCATCTTCTTCTGGGTTATCCGTATGGTATTCTCCGCACTGGAGCAGACAGGAAAAAGCCCATTTAAGCATGTTCTGATCCACGGACTGGTTCGTGACGATCAGGGCCGGAAGATGAGTAAGTCTCTTGGAAACGGTATCGATCCGCTTGAGGTTATTGATAAATACGGTGCAGATGCCCTTCGTCTGACACTGATCACAGGTAATGCACCGGGAAATGATATGCGTTTCTATTGGGAGCGTGTAGAGAATTCCAGAAACTTTGCAAATAAGATCTGGAATGCATCCAGATTCATTATGATGAACATGGAAAAGGCGGATTTCTCAAATGTAAAATTATCTGATCTTACGATCGCTGACCGCTGGATCTTATCCAAGGTCAATGATCTGGCAGTTGAGATGACAGATAACATGGAGAAATACGAGTTGGGTATCGCAGTTTCCAAGGTATATGACTTCATATGGGAAGAATTCTGTGACTGGTATATCGAGATGGTTAAGCCAAGACTTTACAATGATGCAGACGAGACAAAGGCAGCAGCCCTCTGGACATTAAAGACAGTTCTGATCCGGGCATTGAAATTATTACATCCATATATGCCGTTTATCACGGAGGAGATCTTCTGTAATATTCAGGATGAGGAAGAATCTATCATGATCTCTGACTGGCCTGTATATAAAGAGGAGTGGAGCTTCAAGCAGGATGAAAATGCAGTTGATACGATCAAGGCTGCGGTTCGTGCGATCCGTAATCTGCGTACCGGTATGAACGTACCGCCAAGCAAGAAAGCAACTGTATATGTTGTATCTGCTAAGAGTGAGATCCGTGATATATTTGAAGCATCAAAGAATTTCTTTGCAACACTTGGATATGCAAGTGAGGTATTCATTCAGGATAGCAAGAATGGTATTGATGAGAATGCAGTATCTACTCTGATACATGATGCCGCACTCTATATTCCGCTTGCAGAGCTGGTTGATATCGACAAAGAGATCGAGCGTCTGGAGAAAGAATCCGGTCGTCTGGCCGGCGAGATCAAGCGTGCATCCGGTATGCTTGCAAATCCTAAATTTGTAGATAAAGCACCGGCTGCCAAGGTAGAAGAAGAAAAAGCCAAGCTTGCGAAATATACAGAAATGAAAGCCCAGGTTGAAGAACGTCTGGCTCAGTTAAAGAAGTAATAACAGAGACGCAAGGCTGTGTCCATATATGAATCGAAACGACAGTGTCGACAGAAATGATTCATGGTATAAATTCAAAAAGAAAGAAACAGGCTGGCTGATCCGCATATAAAAGCACTGATAATACAGATGTTTTCATATCGTATCAGACAGCCTGTCTGGTATAGGAAGATGATACAGGATATAGAACCAAAACGGTTTCATAATGAATATGCATATCGAAAACCGCCGAAGAATGATGATGTGATCCTTGTATTTTCCGAGAAACTGATCCTTGCCAAAAAGGTGGAGGATGAGCATGAGCTGGTCTGGCTCACTGTCTCGGAATATAAAAGCTATATAGGAATAAATGATACGGTCACGCAGGATGCATCATGGCAGGATAATCTGACCTACCTGTTTGTGATCGATGACAGACAGTATTTTCTGTATCGGCCGCAGGATCTTGTCCGGACAACAGAGCCTTATTATGTTGAAAGATCAGCGAATGGAGCAACTGATGTAAATTGGGGAGAGCGTCTGGAGATTCCGGGTTATGAATACCGGAGCATGTATAAGACCAGAAGTTGCAAGCCAAAGGAAGAAGTGCTTGCGGCGGCAACCGGATGGCATCTGCATCTGTGGTATTCGATGAACTGCTATTGTGGAGCCTGCGGAACGCCTGTGCTCCCGGATGAGAAAGAACGGATGCTCCGTTGTCCGTCCTGCGGACATCTGATCTTCCCAACGATCGCACCGGCAGTAATTGTCGGAGTGACAGATGGCAATCGTATCATTCTTACAACTTACGCTGCAAGAGAGTATAAACGATACGCCCTGATCGCCGGCTTTACGGAAATAGGTGAGACGGTAGAGGAAACGGTTCGGCGTGAGGTGATGGAGGAAGTCGGAATACCGGTTAAGAATATCCGGTATTACAAATCACAGCCGTGGGGATTTGACAGCAATCTGCTGATGGGATTCTTCTGTCAGGCAGACAGAAAAAAGTCAGATGAGCATGAACCGGAACTGACCATCGATCATGAAGAACTTGCAAGCGGCGAATGGGTAGAGCGCGAGCAGATCCCGGACTATGGAGAACATCTGAGTCTGACACATGAGATGATGATGCAGTTTAAACGATATGGACAGGGTGTGTTTGATCTGAAAACAGACCGATCACAGGATTAAAACAGACCGATCACTATAAAAAAATAAAAATAAAGTTATCGTATTTGATATCTGAATAAAATAAAATAAAAAAAGAAAAGCATAAGGTTGAAAATAATTTCATATATTATAAAACCTGTGTTTAAAAGTAATAAAAAACGATTTGTTTCTGAAAAGCTGTTGGTTGACAAAACAAAAGCGGATGGTATAATGAGCCAAAAACCAGCTGGTAATACCAGTGTACCATACGATTTTGCAATGAGGCATTGAGAATGATCAGTGCCTCATTATTGTATCAGAATGTATTTTTGTTACAGTAAACACTTCAGGAACTGAGTAATCAGAAAAGTGAGGTATTATCAAGATGAAAGAAATCAATGCAGAGGAATTAAAAGGAAATCTGATCGAAATGATCAACAAAAAGTGGGCACTTGTAACTGCAGGAGATCATGAGAAGGCAAATACGATGACAGTAAGCTGGGGTTCCTTTGGTGAGTTCTGGTCAAAGCCTGTTATCACGATTTATATCCGCCCACAGAGATATACAAAGCAGTTTATCGATGAACAGAAGGAATTTTCCGTTTGTGTGCTTCCGGAAGAGTACAGAAAGGCACTGACTTATTGCGGAAGAACATCCGGTAAGGATGTAGCGGATAAATTTGCAGGAGCAGGGATCACCCTTGATTTCTGTGGTGATGTTCCGGTTATCAAAGAGGCAGGCATTACACTCATTTGCAGAAAAATGTGCGAAGGAGATATTGATCCTGCTACCTTTGCTGATCCTGAGGAAGGAGCAAAGGTATATCCGGATAAGGATTATCACAGATACTATATCGCAGAGATTGAAAAGGTACTTGTACCGGATGAATATTAAATTAATACGGACGTTCCCGTCCGAGAAAGAACAGTCCGGCTGCACCGGGGCCACAGTGGGATGCGGTGATCGTGCCCGCATTTAAGATGCGTACCGGATGAGTGACATTTGGAAATGTCTGTAGGACGGAGTTCTTTAACAGATAAGCAAGCTCGGGGCAGGCAGCATGGGAGATGAAGCATTTTCCATTGTAGTCTGTCCCGTTTTCTGCGTAGTATTCCATCTCAGAGATTACCTCTCTTACGGCGCGCTTCTTGCCACGGACTTTTGTATAGGCATCTGCCATTCCGTTCTGATCCAGCCGGATCAGAGGATGAATGTTCAGGATCGATGCGATATGGGAAGCAGCGCCGCTGATCCGTCCGCTATGGTGCAGAAAGGTGAGATCGGTTGTAAAAAACTGGTGATGGATACAGGTACGATGCTTCATGATCCAGTCGGCAGCTGCTGCCAATGAAAGACCTTCATCCCGCATATCAGCAACGTAGTCCGTTAACAATCCATACCCTCCTGCACCGCAGAGAGAATCAATGACCTGCAGCTGCTTTCCCGGATAGTTCTTTTTTATTGCTGCCGCCGCACGATAGGCATTATTTGCCGATCCGCTTAAGGCGGAGCTGAATGTGATATGAAGCACATCACCATTCTGTATCAATCCTTCAAAGAAATCATAATAGGAAGCTTCGTTGATCTGGGAGGTTGTAGGCAACAGCCCTTTTTCCAACATCTTATAATACTTCGGCATCAGATCCGGATTTCGTTCCATGTTATCCTCGTATACATGTTCATGAATGATGTAAGTATAAGGAATGACTGCAATTTCCCGTTCATTCAGATAAGAATATGACAGATCCGTTGTCGATTCACACGATAAGATAAAATTTCTCATGATAAAAACCTCCAATACAATTTCCGATATATTTCCTGTATTAGTATTACCGGTGTTAATGAAAATACTCTTTGAAAAAATTGTTATTATTGCGTATTTAGTAAATGACTTACTTGCATGGTTCATTGTAATATGGTTTGATTTGACTGGATATGATAATAAGTTCCAAAATATAAGATTGCATTGGCTGATTTTGATAATTGGAATAATACATATTATTGCAACAACGATTTGCTGCGTGTTTTTCTATAAGAAAGCGAGAACAAAGTATAAGATTCAAATTGGAAGCGAGCTGTTCGTATTCAATGAGATTATGGCATTATTGCCTTATTTGTATTTAATGTTCACTTGGATTATCATATAACTCGGAACTTACGGAGGAAAATAGTAATGGCACTGTTCCTACTGATTACATATATAGTAATTTTAATATTTCAAATAATATTATTTGTGATAACCATTCGCAAGAAAACAAAAAAACTTTGGCGGATATTGTTTTCGGCAGAACTGATTCCGCTGCTTATATCCATAGGACTGATGATTTACTATAATAATCTTCCTGGATATGGATTTATGCCAGGACTAACTTATTTGGGAGAAGTATTGTTTAGTTTTGGAGCGGTTGTTTTGTACTGTATAAGTTTCCTGATTTCTATATGCAGTTATATTGCAATTTCAAATAAACAAACTTAATTTGAGGTATTCCACTTGTGTGTTTATTTGAGTTCCTTGAATGAGCTTAAATATTATGTTAATCTTTTAAAGAAGTTGGCGTGTAGTTGAGTAGAAAGATAAATCGAAAGTTATAAAGGAGAACTGAAATTTATGGATAATAAATGGGAAGAGTTATACGATGCAGCAAAACAGGTATTAAAACCACGAGATGTTTCGAAAATTATTGAAGCAGGAGGAGTTGCTGCTGCGGTAGAATCTATATCGGGTAAAATTTATGTTGGGGTGTGCGTAGATACAGCGTGTACTTTGGGCGTATGTGCCGAAAGAAATGCTATCTTCAATATGATTACAAATGGTGAGGATGCTATTAAACGAGTAATTGCTATTGATGGAGATGGAAAAGCCATTCCACCTTGCGGAGCTTGCAGGGAATTTATGACACAGCTAATGCCAGAAGAATATCGAAAAATTGAGATAATGATGGATTATGAAAATGAGCGAATAGTAACGCTTGGCGATTTAACACCAGAATGGTGGATATAATCTCATTTTATCAAATCGGAATTTTCTTGATGATGGAGGATGCGTATGGAACATAAGGGCACAATTAGAATAGAAACAGATAGATT
>NZ_QTXL01000011.1 GCF_003461625.1 Clostridium sp. AF15-31
ATGACATACCTGTAGGAATTTACAATGTAAGTGAAGAGCAAACCGGAACAGCAATTACGAACTATGATCTGGTAGTTAGTGGTGAGGGTGATGTAAATGTAACAAAGGATGCAGTTGTCAATGCAACCGTAACAAATACATATACATATCTGACTACATCCGTAACTGTTAAGAAAGCATGGAACGATAATAACAACAAGGCCAATAAGAGACCTGGATTTGTAACGGTACAGCTTTATGCCGGAACAACTATATCAGGAATTCCGGTACAGCTTGATGAAAGCAATGGTTGGACAAAGACTTGGGATAATCTTCCGAAATATGATGCAAACGGATTAATCCAGTATACGGTCAAGGAAGTAAATGTACCTAAGGAATATACCGACAGCATAACAACAGATCCTGCAACAGGTGAGATTACAATTACAAATACAAGAACCAGCACAAAGGGTAAACTTGTATTAACAAAGACCGTTGTTGGTGATGTCGATAAGGCAGAAGCTGAAAATGTGATCAAGTTCAAGATTACAGACGAAGCAGGTAATTCCGAGACATATGCACTGACCGATTTCCAGTATGATGTATCGACAAAGAAATATACATTAGAACTGGATAAGCCGGCTGGAACTTATACCATTGAAGAAATACAGTATGATATTGATGGATATGAAACAAGCAGCATCAAATACGTAGTAGGAACAGGCCTTCAAAAGGATGGTAAGTCAGCAGAAGCAACAGTAGTTGTAGATGAAACAGTAAATGTTGCATTTGTCGATACATATGATAAGACAACTACAACAGAGAATACGACAGAAGTTACAACTACGACGGAAGATACCACAGAGATTACAACCACAACGGAAGATACCACAGAGGTCACAACTGAAACAGAAGATACAACTGAAACAGAAGATACAACTGAGACAGAAGATACAACTGAGACAGAAGACACTACGGAGATCACGACAACGGAAGACAAACCTTCCACTCCACCGGATACACCAAAAACCGGCGATGATGCTCCGCTTATGCCACTTGTAATCCTGTTTATGCTCAGTGCAGCAGGAGTTGTAACAGTGATTGTTGTAAAAAAGAAAAATGATCGTGCAGATCGTAAATAAAACGAATCTATAAAAACAACAAGTAAAGGTCAGGCACTCTGGTATGCAGAAATGCATATCAGGGTGCTTTTCTCTGTTGCTTATGTCGAAATATAGCGAATGAATTCTAACTGAAAAAAGAAATAGTTGCACAATGTCGAAATATCGGTTATAGTAATTGCAATGCTAGAGAGATCTTGATGGAAGAAAACCAGATAAGGTCTTTCGAAAAACGGAAAAAAGAAAAAGGGGGGACGGTCTCGAAGGTGAGACTATAAACGTATGAGTAAGATAACATATGTCAGAACGCAACGGGATAAAAAAGTTGCATTTCTATTATTTCTATTTAGTGCTATTCTGATAGCGCTTATTATCTGGGGTGGGAATGTATTTTCCAAATTTGAACAATATGTTGATATATCCAGTAAGAATACGATCGCAGCAATGATGGAACAGGTAGAACATTCCTATCAAATGCAGATTAATTCAATGTATGAAGAAACAGAACGTCTTGAGAACTATCTGTTTGATGGCAAAACGAGGTCTGTTGTACTGGCAGATTATGAAGATTATTTTATAGCTATGGAGAATGATTCTGTACGGGATATCGTATTCGTTGATCATACCGGAAAATATATCTGTGATGATGGCAAAACAGGAACATTGGATTTGGGTGATACAAAGGGCACTCTGTTTGATGTTGGCGGTCAGTCTGTCCAATATTGTACCTGGAGAAACGGAGAAGAAATATTTGTTGTAGCAAAAAAATATGAAGCATTCTATGTAAATGAAAATGAATATGAAGTCATAGCATTTATTTATAATACAGATAGGGTAAATGATCTGTTTGTTGATTCTGCATATGGGGGACAGGCAAAACTCTATGTGACAAATGTAGACAGCATGGTTACATATGCAGATTTGGATAATAATGAGGGCGTTGTGCGTAATTATAATATCCTTGATCACTATCTGGACGAGTCTGTGATCGAAGAAGAGCAGTATGCACAGATTACAGAGGATTTCAGTGAAGGCAGACAGAATTGTGTAACCTTGTATGAAGGGAAAAATGCTGAATATTTCTATTACCAGCCATTAGAGGGAACGGAGTTCTTTCTCGTATTTCAGGCGCCATGTGCAGTGGTACAGAGTGTATTGACGGATTATCAGAAGAAGGTGTCATGCTCATGGATGGTAACGGTTGTGATCATAGCGTGTATCATGTTAGTGTTGGCAGTAGGAGCCGTCGGAGCGATCCATATGAGAACCTGGTGTGAATATGAGCGTCAGACGGCTGATATGCACCGGGAAAACAATGTACAATTGCGGCGTATGAATGCCGTGATGGAGGAAACCGTCCGGGAGTACCGGTTAGCACAGGAAGGGGCTTTGGAAGAAGAAACCGAAGAGGAAGCGGCTGAAAGAGAGGCAGAGGAAGAACGGGAAAAAGAAAGACAGATCCGTGAAGCACTTCCAAGGGTCGCATTCGTAGGCGAACGTTTCCTGCTGGTCGACGATAATGATATGGAAGGACTGCTTTTGCAGGAGGCATTGACCAAAAGAGGAGCGGAATGTACCGTAGCAAAGAGCGGAGAGCAGGCATTGAAGATGTTTAAACGCTCAAAGCGTGAAAAGTTCCAGTATATATTGATGGACGCTGATATGCCGGATATGGATGGCTATCAGGCAGCCAGAAGAATCCGGCTGATGGATCATCCGCAGGCAAAAACGATACCGATTCTGGCAATGACTTATCATGCAACACCAGAGGCTATGCGGATGGCAGCTATAACAGGTATGTCCGGTCAGGTTGAGAAGCCGGTTAAAATGCAGACGCTTGCTCTGATCATAACCAAACTGAAGAGTAAGAACAGAATCCATCCGGGATATGATTATGACAGGAAATAGCAAGGAACTGAAAAACATTATTTGTATTTTCCATCGAAGTGAACTGAAAAAACTATTATTTACATTTTTTATTGAGATGATATACTAATGCTATATGCAGTTAGAGATGAATAATGTTTTACAGGACATATGATATCGTGTTGCATATATTGATATTAGGAAATGAAATGGAGTAAGACTGGAATGGAATTTGAAAATGATGTAAAAGCAGTCGTTGCAGAAATGGCTGAGGCGTTAAATAAGAATTATTCGGATCAGAAATTATTTGATCTGTCACTCGGAGAACGACTTCCACAGAAGGATGAGATCATTGATTTTGTGGATGAATTACGGAAAGTAACATTTCCGGGTTTCTTCGGGAGAGAGAATATGGCATATGCCAATAAGGAGTATTTTGCAGGACATAAGCTGTCATTGATATATGATAAATTATTCCGTCAGATCAAGGTGGCATTGAGTTATAAAAATGATGCTAAGAGTTATCAGGAGATCACAGAGGAAGCGCAGGAGAAAGCTCTGGGCTTTATCCGTTGCATACCGGAGGTTCAGGCACTTCTTTGCAAAGACGTAGAAGCAGAGTATAACGGAGATCCGGCTGCAAACAGCCGTGAAGAGATCATATTCTCCTATCCGGGGTTATTTGCGATATTTGTATACCGATATGCACATGTGCTCTATCAGATGAAGGTACCGTTTATTCCAAGGATCATGACAGAATATGCACATGGTGAAACAGGAATCGATATCAATCCGGGTGCCAATATTGGTGAATATTTCTTTATTGACCACGGAACAGGAATCGTTATCGGCGAAACGACCGATATTGGAAATAATGTAAAAATCTATCAGGGTGTTACTCTTGGTGCGCTGTCGACCAGAAAGGGTCAGCAGTTGTCCGGTGTCAAACGTCACCCAACCATAGAAGACAATGTAGTTATCTATGCGAATACAACCATTCTTGGTGGCGAGACCATTATTGGTGCAAATTCCGTAGTGGCGGGAAATACCTTCGTGACGAAGTCCATCCCTGCCAACACCAAGGTTGCCTCCACTATGCCGGAACTCGAAATCAAGACCTCAAACTAGGCGGACAAAACAGGTGGATTATCTCTAATAGCCTGACCATAATTGACTCGCTGCGATTTCTATTCGCTGCACATGCCTGATTCGTAAATACTCCTGTGCCAACTCGTCCTTCGGACTCAAACAGGCACCCGTATTTACTGGCACTGTGCATCTCATTACGAAATTCTCGCTAATGTCAATGTATAGTCAGGCTATTGTAGATAGTCCACCTGTTTTTGTCTTGCATACAGATATAAAGTCTGCGTATCTGGCTGCTATATAATAAACAATGACATTCATGTAGTTTCGTGATGAGATACACTCTAGCTGTCAGCACCAAGCCCATGTCTGAACCCGTAAGGGTGAGTTTGGGCGACTGCTGACAAATGGGCGAGTGTATCGAGTAGAAACGAAATGAGTCATGTGTTTATATAGCAACCGGGTATGCAGACTTTATATCGTCATGAAAGGCTTACAAATACCGGAACATTTCTTTGGCATCCTCTTTTTTAGTGGAGTCGGCAATCATCGTTACTTCGACTTTGACGGTTTTGTTGCCGAAGCTAATCTCGATAACGTCGCCGACCTTCACATCAGTGGATGCCTTGGCAACCTTGTCGTTTATCATAACACGTCCGGCGTCGCAGGCTTCATTTGCGATGGTTCTTCTTTTGATCAGTCGTGAAACCTTTAAATATTTGTCTAATCTCATTTGTATATCTCCTTTTGTATTTTAAATGATGGTGTTCTATATAGTCGTAAAAGTATTTTGTTGGAGGGCTTATGCCATTCCATTTACCGTTTTGTATTTGAAGAGCATTTCGGCATGATTCTGTTCTTCAACCTGGATGTCAGCTAGAAGCTTGCGAATCGTACTGTCGCCAAATATGAATACATCGCTGTTATATTCAGAGGATGCGAGCTTTTCGCTGGTGATACAGTCTGTTGCAAGAAAGGCATCATCCTTCTTATCCTGAGACTGTCCAAGCTGGCTGTAGGTAGCTTTTGGGTCGTAGTCTCTGCCATCACTGTCATTGCAGTTACAGCTTGGTACGGTTCCGGTCAGAACCTGCTCCAGACTGTCATAGTGCTTCTGTTCATTTCCCTTCAGCGTGGTAAATAATTCCTGTAATACAGGATCCTTTGCCTGGGCTGCATATTTGTCGTATTTGTCAATGCAGGCCTGTTCCAGTGTCTGAAGATCCTTGATCGCCTGTTTTTCCTTTTCTTTTAAGACCATAGTTATTGCCTCCTGCTTATTTAATGAATTGATACATATAACAGGTATGCAGGAACAACCGGCAGTACGCTGTTTTTGCATCTACCAGAAGTATTGCCAGAAGACAGTTGGGTTATTCCGCAAATAATCATATCATGCAAGACCGCGGTCAGATTATTCCGGAAAACAGACGGACTATTCCAGAAAATAGAAAAGCAAAAGGGATGCTGATTTATACGATGCAGCATCCCTTAAGTACTTGATTCGTTCTATAAAAACTAGTTAAGTGAATCCTTTAAAGCCTTACCAGCTTTGAATTTTGGAGACTTAGAAGCAGCGATTGTCATTGTTTCGCCTGTTCTTGGGTTTCTACCTTCTCTTGCTTCTCTTTCAGCAACTTCGAATGTACCGAAACCAACTAACTGAACCTTCTCACCCTTCTTTAATTCTTCAGCTACAACGTCTGTAAAAGCCTTTAAAGCCTTCTCAGCATCTTTCTTTGATAATTCTGTCTTTTCTGCCATAGCAGCAACTAATTCAGTCTTGTTCATCGAAAAAATCCTCCTAAAATACTCATAATATATTATCCTGGTGAGCTAAACCGGATAACTCCTGGCGTAGATCACGCCCCAACATGTATATTTATACCTAAAATGCCAGTATTTGTCAAGGTTAGAACGCCATTTTGCCTTGAAAAACCTTGATTTTTCGCCATTTCTCAAGGCAAATGACATAGAATTAGTTCTCCATCTGTTTTCCGAGAAAATTAGCAGCAATGATCGCGGTTTTCTGTTCAGTTTCCCCGAAACGCATTTTGTCATCTTTGCTCAATACAATGACCGCTCCGATCGCGTCACCTTCACAGATGATCGTCTGGATCACCTGTCCGGCATAGTCAGTGTCATCGGAAGTGATGTTGACATATTTTGTATCACCGCGGCGGGCAATTACAGCTTCCCGGTCATTGATGACATCCTCCAGATCCTTGTGGATGGATTTGCCGACCAACTCTTTCTTTGGCATGCCGGCTACTGCAATGATCTGATCGCGGTCAGTGACGCATACCGGACAGCCGAGGATCTGTGAAATGGAATCTACATATTGCTGTGCAAAGGTTCCGAGCTCGCCGAGCGGGGAATATTTTTTTATGATAACTTCGCCGTCTTTTCCGGTAAAGATCTCAAGGGGATCACCTTCCCGGATCCGAAGCACACGCCGGATCTCTTTCGGAACAACGATCCTGCCCAGATCGTCGATACGTCTGACAATTCCTGTGGGTCTCATACTTAATTTTCCTCCAATACCCATATTTTGTAAGAATGATTTTTTGTTGTAATAAAAATACATCCTTTTTTGCTAGGTTTTAGCTTTAGAGTTAGTATGTGGCAAATGTGGGGAATTATACTCTTACAAATACGAATGGACATAAATTTATGGCTAAGAGATGGTAAAGAACAAAAAATAAAAATCAGTCAAAACTGATCAATATCGGCAAGCTGGAAGAATTGTTTGTTGAGATATGGGATTGAGAACAGGTTCTACTGCAGGTATAAGCTTCATATACTGTTCTAACAGACTTAAGAAAGCTTCTGAAGGCTTTTTGGAAAAGGGGAATACATGGAGAAGGTACAGAGCACAGGAAATTCCGATGGACATAAACTGATCATGGATGCCAGAAAGGAAGCAAAGATAACCGGAGTGGAAAAGGTAATCTCGTTTGAACCGGATCTGGTATATCTTCTCACAAAGGCCGGAAAGATGAAGCTGACCGGAAAAGATATGCATATGACGAATCTGGATATTGACAAGGGCGTTCTTGACATGAATGGAAAGGTTGACTGTATTTGTTATATGACAGATAAAGAGGACAGAACATTTTCGCTTAAGAGGTTGTTTAAATAATGACGGAAATGATGGAACAACAGTCAACCGCGTTTGCCGTATGTGTGCTATGCGGCGTAATCATTGGTTTTCTGATAAGTTGTTTTTATGCTTTAAAAAAAGTGATAAAGATGCATAACGTCTGGATTGGTATTTTTGATCTGACGTTTTGGCTTGCATTATGTGCAATGATTATTCTGGTGATGTTTTATTATAATAGCGGAGAGATTCGGCTGTATATTTTTTTAGGATTTTTTTCGGGAGCCGGGGTGTATTTTGCTACTATAAATTGGGTTGTTTCCAGACTGCTGGACTACATATTGTATGGGATAAAAATGGGGTTGAGAAAAGTGATTTTAAAGGCAAAAATGCTTGTTGACATAATTTGTTCGAGAAGGTAAAATTATGTCAATACACTTCGAAAGAACTGTTTTTATAGCAGAACAGGTCTGTTCGAAAAGAAGCAGGAAACAGGGGAAATGGACCATGGGTAGAAGCAATACCGGAAGAAAACAATCGAAGATCAGCACCGCTATTATTCTGATCACTCTTCTTTTACTGGTTGTTGTCGTGTTGGTGAAGTCGATTCAGTTAAGGGAGAAGAGAGCAGAGCTGCAGGTACAGGCAGCAGAGATTACTGCCCAGATTGAAGATGCACAGAACGAGCATAAGAAACTGGAAGAAAAAGAAGACTATATGAAGACGAAGAAATACGTTGAGGATGTTGCAAGAAATCAGCTTGGGCTGGTATATCCTGACGAAATAGTGATTCGCCCTGAAGAATAAACACAGAATTAAGAAAGAAATATAAAAAAGAGTCAAAGAAAAGTGATAGCTGTTTTCAGCTTTCGCTTTTTTTTTACGTTCAGTCTCCGTATAATGTCTGACACTTAAGGCAAAAAGGGAGGACATATATATGAAAGAAAAAAAGGTGAATCGGGTTTTGTTGTATCTGCTGGGCTTTCTGTGCGGCCATTCTGCGGTTGTTGGAATGCATCCGTTTATGGTTCCGATGCTGGCAGCAGTTTACAGCATCAGACAAAGTACGTTTGGGTTGTTTGCAGCCATGCTCTTTGGCGGAGCAGTTATGTATGGAATCGGCGGTTGGAATGCAGGAAGCTTTTTTCAGATGGGACCATATGTAATGGGGGAACAGCAGCTTCCGGTTACATATTTTCTGTTAAAATATAGTTTGATCCTGATCGGTGTTCTGGTCGGTCTGAACCTGACGGAGGGAGTTCGGAGAAACCTGTCCGAATACACAGACAGAAGTGGAAAAAAGACAAAACGAAAAGGTGTGAAACAATCATATGGAACCAATATCCGGTGGATTCTGGCTGGCATATGTGCCATACTTGTCTTTGGAATCAGTACGGTCTGTGGTCTGATGGTCGAACCGGTGCAGAATGCCCTGCCGGCTGCCGGCTGCGAGGCGGTGATCTCGACAGGATTGATTCCTGCATTCCGCAAAGGTCTGGAGGTTATCCTGCTGCATAAGAGGGAACGGGATCATTATAATGAAGAATTGCTTGGAATACTGATAGTAGTTACAGTATGTATATGGGGAATGCCATATAAAATAGGCGGAGTTGTTACCTGGCTGCTGATGACCGGTCTGTATCTGTCCTGGTATACGTTGCATCGGTTTGGAGCCGGATATGGAATGGCGGTAACGGGTGTATGTGGTCTGATCACAGCGATCAAAAGCGGACAAGCAGAATTTGTCGGAAGTTTTTTTATCTGTGCGATCCTGGTGCTTGCGGGCAGAGCATTATCGGATAAGAAGAAAACAGGCACTATTGTGTCAGTGCTGCTTGCATGTGTATTGATCGGACTTACTTACGATCCGTATTTTCTGACACCTGAGGGGATAAAAAGTGCTGGCAGTGCAGTGCTGTTATTTGCAGCGACACCAAAATGGATGCTTACCGTCAGGGATGGATGGATCCAGTCGCAGTATAATTTTCAGACAGCAACGGAAATCAACCGGATAACGGCAGAGAAAATACGGGAATTATCCGGGGCATTTAAACGGATCGAATATACGCTTGCCGGATGTGGCCCGGCGGCTGCCAAGGTAGATCTGGGTGAGATCGGAGATATGATCGGAAGATTTTCCGATAATCTGGAAACGGCAGAACCGGTTCCGTTTAACCGGGAGGAGCAGTTGCGGACGCGCTTTCTGGAACAGGGGGTGATCATGACGCACCTTTCTTCGATGAAGAATGAAATGGATCATGTACAGTATTATATAACAGCCAGAACAAAGAATCAGAAAATCATGTTGTCAAAGGATGCAGCAGACATTCTTTCAGAGGTTTTTGATAAGCCAATCCGGGCATCCGAGGATACTTCAGCGATCATATCTGAAAATGACCGTGTGATCACATTTGAGGAATGTGCGAGGTATCGCTGCAGTTATTTTGTCAGAAGAATCAAGAAATATGGTTCCAATGTATCGGGAGACAATTTTTCGGTGAAGGAGCATGAGGATGGCAGACTTGTAATGATGATCTCGGATGGGATGGGAAGCGGAAGCCTTGCATCCTGCGAGAGTACGTTGATGATTGACACGATGGAAGAACTGCTGGATGCTGGCTTTGACCCTTCTTATGGAATTGCATTTTCCAATAATTGCATTTCCGAAAAAAACAGCGGACGGTGTTTTACAACCTTTGATATGGGAATCGTAGACCTGTACAACGGGGAGCTGACACAGTATAAGCAGGGGGCAGCACCGACATATATTATACATTCAGAGGGAATCGAGGTTCTTTGTGGGGCGTCACTTCCAATCGGAGTTCTGCCGGAGGCAGAATGTGATGTGATCCATCAGGAGCTGGAACCGGAGGATCGACTGGTGATGGTGAGTGATGGAGCGTTTGGGGATGAAGAGGATATGCGTGAGATCCTGGAGAATCTGGATACGGAGGACTGCAAGGAAACGCTGGAGTATATCATTTCACAGGTGCTTCTGCGTTGTGAAGGCAGACTTGAGGATGATGTGACGGTGATCGTGGCAAAATTGGAAATAGCATAAACTTTCCGGTTTGTTACTTGAAATTTATGGCAGGCTTGTATTAAGATAACGAAGAAATGTATATGACCGGATGTAAAATAACGAAGCTGCATATATCGGTGGATGCAGGATTTTAAAGAAACGTTTATACAATATACATACAAAGATACAGGTAATGAATATAGATGATCGAATATCCGAATCATAGAAGACGGACAGGTGTGGAAAACAGATGACAGAAAATACATTAGAAGAACAGATTTATCAATTTATAAAAGAAAAAAATTTGCTTAAAGCAGGAGATGTCTGCATCGTTGGTGTGTCCGGCGGAGCGGATTCCATCTGTCTGCTGACGGTTCTGGCAGGACTTCGGGAGAAAATGGAGCTCAAGCTGTATGCTGTCCATGTTAACCATATGATCCGCGGAACAGAGGCAGATGCAGATGAATCTTATGTGGCAGAGTATTGTAAGAAGCTTGGAATACCATGTGACTGTTACCATATCGATGTGCCGCAGCTTGCAAAGGAACAGAGACTGACGGAGGAAGAAGCGGGAAGAAATGCACGGTATGGGGCATTTTCTCAGACGGCAGACAGGCGTGGCCTTTCTGATTATAAGGTAGCGGTTGCTCATAACAAAAATGATGTAGCAGAGACGGTACTGCTCAACATGGTAAGGGGAACGGGGATCGCCGGAATGGCCGGAATACCGGTAAAGCGGGACCGAATCGTGCGTCCGTTACTTTCATGTACCAGACAGGAGATTGAGACTTATCTGGAACAGCAGGAGATACAGTATTGTACGGATTCCACAAATCTGGAAAATGATTATGCCAGAAATAAGATCCGTAATCAGGTGATTCCGGCACTTAATGAGATAAACACACAGGTAGCGGCACATATCAGTCAGGCAGCAGCCTATGCGGCTATGTATGATACCTATGTGACGAAGCAGGTAGGATATTTTCTGGATGAACATATGGAGATACGGAAACAGACCGGAAAAACAGATGCATATGTATTGGAAATCAGGAAGCTACGGGAACAGGATGAACTGATCGAGGATCTTGTGATCTTAGAATTGATTGGCAGAGTCAGCGGCGGAAGAAAGGATGTCGGTCAGAACCATGTAAGAGAAGTGAAGAAGCTGTATCAGGCAGCTGCGGGAAGCCGGATCATGCTTCCGCATGGTGGAATGGTATATCAGAATTATGGATACCTGTGTTTTGAGAAGACAGCAGAGGGCGCACGCGATATCGACTGGCAGGAGATAGTTATAAAAGGTGCAGGTGAATATATCCTGCCCGGAATGGGAAGGATGAAGATTGAAATATTTGAGAAATCTGTTCATTTAGATTTAACAAAAAAAGAGTATACGAAGTTTGCAGATTATGATAGAATACAGAATGGCATTACTATCAGGAAATATATGGAAAATGACTATATGGTGATCGCATCAGATGGCTCAACGAAGAAGATAAACCGGTTATTTTCATCTTGCAAGATACCGGTGGCAGAGCGTTTGCAGATACCGCTTGTAGCTTCCGGACATGACATCATCTGGGCAGTGGGCGTCCGGTTGAGTGAGAAGTACAAGGTACGGCCTGATACAAAAAGAGTAATATGTTTAGAATATATACCAGAAGGAGAAAATGAAGATGAAAGAGCAGATTAAAGTCATGATATCTGAAACTGAAGTAGATAACAGAATCTCAGAGATGGCAGCAGCTATTGATAAAGCATATGCAGGAAAGGCCGTTCATCTGATCGGAATATTAAAAGGAAGTGTATTCTTCATGTGTGAGCTGGCGAAGAAGATCACGGTTCCTGTAACCATGGATTTTATGTCGGTCAGCAGTTATGGAGATGATACGAAATCATCAGGAATTGTGAAGTTGAATAAGGATCTGGATGAATCAATAGAAGGAAAAAATGTGATCGTCGTTGAAGATATTCTCGATTCAGGAAGAACGCTGTCGTATCTGATCAAATTATTAAATAACAGAAAGCCAGCGAGCATGCAGGTAATAACTCTGCTTGATAAGCCGGAGAGACGTGTGATTCCGGTTGAATTATATATGACAGGATTTACGATCCCGGATCGTTTTGTAGTAGGATATGGACTTGATTGTGCACAGAAGTATAGGAACCTTCCATATATCGGAGTGATTGAACAGTAGATATCAGACTGTTTATATAAAAAGACAGACCAAGATGAAGGAGTAGACAATGAATAAGAAGAGAGCAAGAAGTGCTGTTGTGATTTATGCGATCATCCTTATTGTCGGATTCCTGCTGATCAACAAATGGCTGGGTGGCAGCAGTAATGTTGCGACCAATTACAGCTATACGGAATTTTCGGCAGATCTGAACGCGGGAAACATCGCAGCGGTAGATATTACACAGAATACAAATGTGCCGACAGCAACCGTAGATGTGGAGTTTGTTTCCGGAAAACAGCTTACATTCTATGCGGCAGATGTTAATGAGATTATTAAGATCTATAATGACTATGAAGCAGCAGTTGATAAGAAGAATGCGACAGCTTCTGCAGAGGATCAGGTAAAACTGGCAAAGTACAATCTGTATGATGTGCAGAAGGAAAGCATGCTTGGCATGTGGATCCCATATCTGATCATTATGATCATTATGGTCATTATCATGACATTCATGATCGGACGAATCCAGGGTGGTGGATCCGGCGGACAGATGATGAACTTCGGAAAGAGCCGTGCCAAGAAGAATGAAGATATCGGAAAGACGGTTACATTTAAAGATGTAGCAGGGCTGGATGAGGAGAAAGAAGATCTGGAAGAGATCGTCAGCTTCCTTAAGAATCCGGGAAGATTCGTAAAGGTTGGAGCCAGAATCCCTAAGGGTGTTCTGTTAGTAGGACCTCCGGGAACCGGTAAGACATTGATGGCAAAGGCGGTTGCAGGTGAAGCCGGGGTACCGTTCTTCAGCATTTCGGGATCTGATTTCGTGGAAATGTTTGTCGGTGTCGGTGCTTCTCGTGTAAGAGATCTGTTTGACGAAGCAAAGAAGAATGCTCCATGTATTATTTTCATCGATGAGATCGATGCTGTTGCAAGACAGCGTGGTACCGGACTTGGCGGTGGACATGATGAGAGAGAGCAGACCTTGAACCAGTTGCTTGTTGAGATGGATGGTTTCGGTGTAAATGAAGGAATTATCGTTCTTGCAGCAACCAACCGTGTGGATATTCTTGACCATGCGATCTTAAGACCTGGTCGTTTTGACCGTAAGGTATTCGTAAATCGTCCGGATGTCAAGGGTAGAGAAGAGATCCTGAAGGTTCATACAAAGAATAAGCCACTTGCAGAAGATGTAAATCTGAATGATATTGCAAGAACAACGGCAGGTTTTGCAGGTGCTGATTTGGAGAACCTGATGAACGAAGCTGCGATTTGTGCAGCGAAGGATAACCGTGCTTATATTGTAAAAGAAGATGTAGATAAATCATTTATCAAAGTTGGAATCGGTGGAGAGAAGAAGAGTCGTCTGGTACCGGAGAGCGAGCGCAGAATCACCGCTTATCATGAATCCGGTCATGCGATCCTGTTCCATTTGCTTCCTCATGTGGGACCGGTTTATACCGTATCTATCATCCCGACCGGAACCGGTGCAGGTGGATATACGATGCCGCTTCCTGAAAATGATAACGTATTCATGACAAAGGCAAAGATGTTAGAGGATATCAAGGTAAGCCTTGGCGGACGTATCGCGGAAGAACTGATCCTTGAGGATATCACAACAGGTGCTTCGCAGGATATCAAACAGGCAAGCCAGTATGCCAGAGCAATGGTTACCAAGTACGGTATGTCTGAGAAGCTTGGTCTGATCAACTACGAAAGTGATGATCAGGAAGAAGTATTCCTTGGACGTGATCTTGGCCATGCAAAGAATTACAGTGAGAAGGTTGCCGGAACGATCGATAAGGAAGTGAAGCGTATCATCGATGAATGTTATGCAGATGCCAGAGCGATCCTTGAAGCACATGAAGACATCCTTCATAAATGTGCAGCTCTTCTTCTCGAGAAAGAGAGAATCGACCGGGCTGAGTTTGAAGCATTGTTTGATGATGTACCAAATGCAAATTCTGCTGCAAACGCAGAGCCTTCAACAATATAGACAATAGTAACACGAACAAATTGAATGAAAACCAATAAAAATTTGTACATGTTGCACAAAAACGGCGTTTTTTGAATAATTTCAAAAAACGCCGCTCTCTGTTTTGCACAATAAAATTTTTAAAATAAAAAAATGTTTGGGCAGACTTTTACAAGTATTTGTATATAATAATACTTGTAACCCCCCAATACATTATATAGTTTTGGCTACACCCCATAAGTAACAAAATACCTTCTCCAAAAGAGGCAGTCGTACGTTGACTGTCTCTTTTATTTTGCTTCGGTGAAAGGACAACCCTTTTATGCCGACCATCCGAATAAAAAAGCCCCACAGCACCCTCCACCGCTCTCCGGGGGTCTGCCCCAGTTATAAATACCTTGCTACGTTTTCTATTCACTGCACATGTCTGATTCGTAAATACTCCTGTGCTAACTCGCCTTCGGCTCAAACAAGCACTCGTATTTACTGACAATGTGCAGTTCATGACGAAAGCCTCGCAATCGTATTTATAACAGGGGCAGCCCCCGGGGAGCGGCGGAGGATGCTGTGGGGCTTAGTTTTTGCCATTGGTTGTCAGCATAAAAAGGTTGTCTATTTATTAAAAAAGTATTAGAATGAAAAGGCATAAACGAAAGGGAGAGTTTTGAATGTCCGACAAATACACGAACGCAGAAAGAATTCATGATTATATATATGATCTGAAGCCGGTTATCAATGTAGGGGGATTGTTTTCCGATGGTTCTGAATACTATAGAATACCGCAGGAGCCTGGAATCAATGACCAGGTGAAGGTTAGATTTCGAACATGTGCAGATAATGCCGATGAAGTTTATTTGATCTACAATGGCGAGGAACTCGTCATGTCTGTTGAAGAATCCGATGATTTATTTGATTACTATACGGCGGTGATCCCCGCCGGAGAGAAATATATATCCTATTATTTTGAGGTCCATTCGGGCTGTGTGACCTGTTATTATAATAGGATCGGTGTACAGAAGAATGTGAATCCGGACTATAACTTTGAAATCTGTCCGGGCTTTGATGTACCGGATTGGGCAAAGGGAGCTGTCTTTTATCAGATCTATGTGGATCGTTTCTGTAATGGAGATCCATCGAACGATGTACTGGACAACGAATACTGCTACATCGACAGTCCTACCAGACAGGTGAAGGATTGGTATGAATATCCGGCAAATATGGATGTCGGACGTTTCTATGGCGGAGATCTTCAGGGTGTTAAGGATAAGTTAGATTACCTGCAGGATCTGGGCGTAGATGTTATCTATTTTAATCCGTTATTTGTATCACCATCCAACCACAAATACGATATTCAGGATTATGATTATATTGATCCGCATTTCGGAAAGATCGTTGTGGACGAGGGCGAATGCCTGCCGGATGGCGTAAAAGAGAATAAAAGAGCAACAAAATATATCAGCCGTGTAACCGACAAACGGAATCTGGAAGCCAGCAATCAGTTTTTTGCAGAACTGGTGGAGGAGATTCACAGTCGTGGTATGCGTGTTATCTTAGATGGTGTATTTAACCATTGCGGTTCTTTCAACAAATGGATGGATCGTGAGTGTATCTATGAGAATCAGGAAGGCTACGAGAAGGGAGCATATGTATCCTGGAGCAGTCCGTATAAGTCATTCTTTAAGTTTTATAACGAAGAGGTATGGCCGTATAATACCACCTACGATGGTTGGTGGGGGCATGATACACTTCCAAAGCTGAACTATGAAGATTCCCCAAAACTGGTGGAATATATTTTGAATATAGCAAAGAAATGGGTGTCCCCTCCATATAACGTGGATGGCTGGCGACTGGATGTTGCAGCAGATCTCGGACATTCGGAGGAATATAATCACAAGTTCTGGAGAATGTTCCGTAACGCAGTCAAAGAGGCAAATCCAAATGCAATTGTACTGGCAGAGCATTATGGAGATCCAAAGCCTTGGTTAAAGGGCGATCAGTGGGATACCGTTATGAACTATGATGCATTTATGGAGCCGATTACCTGGTTTCTGACTGGTGTTGAGAAACACAGTGATGAGTTCCGTGGTGATCTGTTGGGTAATCCGGATACATTTATGGGAGCCATGAATTATCATATGGCGAGATTCCAGCGTCCATCCCTTGAGATTGCAATGAATGAATTATCAAACCACGATCATTCCAGATTCTTAACCCGTACAAACCGGAGAGTCGGACGTACGCATACGATGGGGCCGCAGGCGGCAAATGAGGGTATCGATAAGAGTATATTCCGTCAGGGCGTTGTATTCCAGATGACCTGGCCGGGAGCTCCGACGATCTACTATGGAGATGAAGCAGGACTTTGTGGCTGGACTGACCCGGATAACCGTAGAACGTATCCGTGGGGCAGAGAAGATATGGAACTGATCCGGTTCCATAAAGACATGATCTGTATCCATAAGAACTATGAGGCTCTGATCCGTGGCTCGGTTATGTTCTTGCATGGAGCACATAAGATTATCGCATATGGACGGTTCACAGATACGGAGCAACTGGTTGTGATCCTGAATACAAATTATGAAGACATCGATGTGAAGCTGCATGTCAGACGGATTGGGGTCAAGAACCATGAGATCATGCGCAGAGTGATGCTTACAAATGAAGAAGGCTACAGTCTGGAAACCTGTGACTACAAAGTAGAGCATAATATGCTTTATATGAAGGTGCCGAAGATGTCAGCTATGGTTCTTGTAAATGTGGGAAGAGATGTTTAAAAGAGGAAACTAAAGTCTTGAAAAGTGATTTTGAGAGAAAACGGTTCATACAACGATTTGTGATCCTGGCTGTAATATTGCTGGCAGTGGTTGGAATCGGTATACGGTTCCTGTTCGGTGGCGATGAAAAGAGAATTGCAGTTATTTTGCTGATGTTAGCGGTTGGGCTTGTAATTCTGTTTTTCATCAGTTATCGGGAGATCGACCATACTTATCGGGAGATTGAGCATGTGTCGGATGAGATGCTTCGTGTGCTTCAGGGAGAAGATGAGCTGCCGGAGGAAGAATACATGCAGGGCACGATCGGAATCTTATATACGAACTTTTATAAGATGGTGACATTTTTAAAAGAAAACAAAGAGCGGGAAATGTCAGAGAAAGTATTCTTACGTGATATCATGTCAGATATCTCTCATCAGCTTAAGACACCGCTGGCATCCTTAAATGTATTCATCGATCTGCTGTTAGATGATTCCTTTACAGATGAAGAAAAACGGATGCGGGTGCTTAACGAATCAAAAAATCAGCTTACCAGAATGGAATGGATGGTATTATCTCTTTTAAAGCTTGCACGGATCGAGGCGGGAGCAATCCAGTTTGACCGAAAAGAATGTGATCTGAAGCTGTTATTATTACAGGCAAGAGACAGCGTAACTTATCTGACGGAGAGCAGGGAACAGGAGGTTCATGTAATCTGTGAGGATGGCAGGAAGCTGGTCTGTGACGGAGACTGGCTCGTAGAGGCGGTCATCAATCTTTTGAAGAATGCATCAGACTATTCACCGGAGAAGACAGAGATCACGGTTGAGGTAGAACACAATCCGGTCTTTACCAGGATCTATGTCAAGGATCATGGAATGGGAATCGCAGAGAAGGATCTCGGAAATATATTTAAACGATTCTACCGTGTACACCATGATGTGAATCCGAACAGTGTCGGAATCGGCTTATCCCTTACAAAATCTATCGTAGAAGGAATGGGCGGCAAGATCACGGTGCGGAGTGAAGAAGGAGCATATACCTGGTTTATCATTACATTTGTACATGTAGATTAAGCTGATTCTAAAAAGAATTCTAAAGAAATTAATGTGAAGCAATAACAGAAAATACTATGGTGATGGGAATTGATGTAGGAAATTATCTCTTTCTTACAATATTGTAAGAAAAGAATACACAGATATTCACGGGAATGTAAGATAGAAGTGAGAAGATAGATACAACGAAGAGGTATCTATCTTTTTTTCATATATATCACGGGGAGGTAATGAATGACAGATTATAAAAAACTCGCACTTTATTATCTAAAAGCAGGTAAAAGGCGATGCATCGTTACGATCGTTGGGGTGATGATCACAGTGGCGGTGCTATATACAGCATTGAATTTTGGATATTCGTATGTGCTCCAGAAACGGCAGGAAGTGAGAAAAGAAGCAGACTATGAGATCGTTTTTCTGTCAGAAGATACAGACAGATTAGCGCAGATCGCAGCAGATGACCGGGTACTTCAGGCATATAGCGGGGCGTATACAGGGGAAGAATATGTCAGTGATGAAGAAAGATTTGTAGAAGTAAATTATAAAAATGCTTTATATGTGAATATCAGACATCCTTATCAGATGGAGTCGGTCATGGAGGCCATGAAAGCGGATTACGGAGTGGATGCAAGGCTGAATAATGAATTGGCTGTGTTATATCTTCAGGATTCAGATGGTCTGCTTGGTGTTGTATTGATCCTTGTTCTGTTGGTTGCTTATATCTTTGCAATCTTTGCTGTCGGAATGATCAGAAATACGGTGCAGATGTTCACGTTAGAGCAGGTAAAGGATTATGGAATCCTGCGGTGCATCGGAGCAACCAAAGGACAGTTGAACCGGGTTATATACAGGATGGGAGCGGGCATGGAACTGACAGGCATTGCAGCCGGTGTACTGCTCGGAACCATCATCAGTGTGATCCTTGGTTTTTCAAAGGATGTAAATGTCGGATTCCATATCGGACCGGCTATTCCGATCCTGATCGCATATCTTGGAGATCTGTATTTTGTTATGCAGGAGTGTTCAAAGCTTGTGACGAAGATATCTCCGGTCAGTGCGGTCCGTGGGGAGTACCGGATCAAAAAGGAAAAGATCAAGGTTCGTGGAAATGGTCTGATGGGGCGGTTGTTCGGTGTTGAAGGCGCCTATGCAAGAAAAAGTGTATTGCGGAACAGCGGACGATTTGCAAAGACAGTAACAGCCATGATGCTCAGCATAACGGCGATCATTATATGCTTAAGCATCGAGAGTATGGTTCATGATACGAAAAAGAATATTAATGATATGTATGGCAGATATCTGGAAGAAAACCAATCGCCTGCCAGCATATTTAATGATGTGGAATGGATACAGAGTGAGGATTTGCCCTCTGCCGAAGAGATCAAAGAGAATTCTTTGCATTACTATGTAACAGAAACAAAAATGGTATACAGTGCCAGAGGAAATCTGGTAGATCCTGAAACCTATTATGGCAAGTTTAACAAAGATTATGCAGAACAGACGAGTTTGGGAAGTTACATCGAAGCAATGATGCAGAGATGGAGAGAACGGAATACAAAGGAATACAGCGAGAAAGATGATGTAGAATATGAAAAGGCTGTTGACAGTCTGAATAGTTCATTTATAAGCATTGAAGGTTGTGATCAGAATGATCTGGACTATCTGTCCGAATTTATAGAGAGTGGAACTGCGGAGCTGGATGACGATGGTATCCTGGTTATCGGTGGAGGAAGTGTAATGGATTATTCCTGGACGGGTGATGAAAAGCTGACATTGTATGATCTGGGAAAGCATTTTGATACATATGATCTGCAGGTAGGAGATACGATCCGGCTGGTTGATTACAGGGAATATAAAAAACGATATCAGGCGGCTTATGACAAGATGATGGCAGACAGCATTTTGGTCAGTCCTGAGGTAGATACGGGAGATACCTATATCTCAGAAGAACGGGCAACCAAAGAGGGCAGATCAACCTGGCGTGAACAGTATGTGATCGCTGAGCGTATCCGTCAGGAACTTATTGAGGAAGGATATTATCGAACCTATACAGTTCAGGGAGTTCTGGATTTTGGAGATCAGCTGCTTCCGGAATGGGCTGATATCTATATGAAAAGAGATTCTTATTTCGATCTGACCGGATTTGATGAACAGGATATGACGGGAGTAAAGTATGCGATCGATCTTGACAGTGTACCGATATCCTATTTTGACATGCTATCGTCCGATCTTACGGATGTTTTGTATGGATATGCATATGCCAGAAATGTAATGCGGTATGCGTTGGCGTTTGCTGCCTTTGTATTTATATTAAGTTCAGTGAATATCATTAATACCACAGCAGGAAATCTGCATATGAGGCGAAAAGAACTGGCGCAGCTCCGGGTACTTGGAATGTCCAGAAAGAGGTTGATCCATACGGTCATGTTAGAGGGAGTGATGGCAACTGCCTTATCGAATATTCTTGGATTTTTATTCGGTACGATATTTACAATATATATCTATGAATATCTCAGCATGCTTTTATATATAAAACCGACCATTGCCTGGTGGGCATTTGGAGTCGGGTTTGCCGCATCTGCATTGGTAATCTGTGGAAGCATCTATGTATCACTTAGGGATCTTCCGGTTGATATTGTGGATGACCTGAAGCTTGAGGAATAAAAAACGATAATGATGAAGAAAGGCCAAAGTTATCGGTGTGAAATAAAAAGGAGAGGTGAGAAATGACAGACTATAAGAAACTTGCAGCATATTATCTGAAAGCCAGCAAAAAGCGGTGTGTGATCACGATCATCGGTGTAATGATCACAGTGATCGTATTGTATGCGGGATTGAACATTTTCTATTCTTATATGCTGCAGCAGCAAAAAGATGTAAGAAAGGAAGCGGACTATGAGATCGTGTTCCTGACGGATGATCAGGAAACCTTATCACAGATTGCGTCGGATGATCGTGTCACACAGGCATATACAGGAAAATATGCGGTGAGTGAGTGGGAGACAGTGAACGGAACGGATGGCAAATATGTAGAAAAGGTATACGACAATGCATTGTATGTAAATACCGGACATCCTTACAGGATGGCTAAGATCATGAACGAGATGATAGAAGATTATGGGGTGGATGCAGAACTTAACTGGAATCTTTCCACTTGGTATCTGCAGGACATGGAGGAAGGATTTGCCGTTATATTGATCGTGGTTCTGCTGATTGCATATATATTTGCAATCTTTGCAGTCGGAGTTATCAGAAATACGATCCAGATGTTCACATTAGAGCAGGTGAAAGACTATGGAATCTTACGATGTATCGGAGCGACGAAAGGACAGCTAAGCGGCATCATCTATCGGATGGGAGCCATGCTTGAGATAGCCGGACTGCTTGCCGGCATTGTGATGGGCGGAATTGTCAGCATGATCCTTGGATTTATATTTAAGATAAGCGCAGGCTTCCATATCATTCCGATGATACCGATCCTGATCACTTATCTGGGAGATATGTATTTTGTAATGCGTGAGAATGCCAAGCTGGTAACGAAGATGACGCCGGTCAGTGCGGTTCGTGGTGAATACAGGATCAAGAAAGAAAAGCTTCGTCGTCATGGCGGCGGACTGATGGGAAAGATATTTGGAATCGAAGGATCATATGCCAGAAAGAGTGTTCTTCGAAACAAAGGAAGATTTATAAAGACAGTAACCGCTATGGTGTTTAGCATTTCGGCGATCGTATTGATCTGCAGCTGTTGGGGACAGCTTCGGAAATACTGGAAGTCTACAGATGAAAAGTTTGGAGATTATCAGATCAATCTGACATCATATTCATCCGCTACAACGAGTCTGGAGGAAGCACAGAGCACCTTGCCATCTGTAGAGGTATTCCGGGAATTGTCACGGAATAATAGTGTAGAAGAATCGAAGAAGGTATATGGCTGCAAGGCCGATCTGGTAGATACGGATTCTTATACAGGAAAGATCACAGATGAATTTCGAACCAAGGTTACGATGGGACATTATTACGGTGTCTATATGGATAAGTTAAATGGAACAGGAGAGGCATCTGATGATAAGGATCCGGAAGTTACCAGAAGTGTAGCGGAAACTATGGTAAACAGTACCGATGTGATCGGATGCGATGATTCAGATCTGAATCATCTTGCAAAATATCTGACAGCGGGAACAACGGAGCTGTCAGAGAATGGTATTCTGGTTGTGGCAGGAGGAAGCTTTAACAGTTGGGATCTGGACGGAGATGCCTATGGGGATGAGGCTGATACCTTATATGACAAGATCTATCATTTTGAGACTTATCATTTTGAACTGGGTGATACCGTTCAGTTAGTCGATTTTGCTCTGTATCAGAAGAAATGTCTGAAAGCAAAGGAGAGGATCGAGCAGGAATTTGAAAAACTGCAGAAGGAAGCAGGAATGACACAAGACAGTGGCGAAATAGAAAATGCAGAAGGAAGAACGGCTATGCGCCAGGAGTATGTGGAATATGAGCAGATCAGAGATCAGCTGATCGCAGAGGGACACTACAAGACTTACAAGGTCGAAGGTATTCTGGATCTTGGCACACAGGTATTTGGTGAGACTGCAGACCGTCAGATCTATATGCGCCAGAATGATTATTTCGATCTGACCGGATATGGAGAAAATGACATTGCCGGAATGAAATATAAGGTCAATCTGGACAGTGTATCAGCCAGCTCTGTAACAGATATGCTTTCCTATATCGGTGATTCCTTATATGGAGAGTCTATGCAGCTCTGTGTATACCTGAAAAGCTTTGTCCGGTATGCAATCGCAGCGGTATTGTTCATCTTTGTATTAAGTTCAGTAAATATTGTGAATACGACAGCCGGAAATCTGCATCTGAGACGAAAAGAATTCGCACAGCTCCGTGTCATCGGAATGTCCAGAAAGCGCCTGTTGAAAACCGTTATGTTAGAGGGGGTTATGACGACAGTGGTAGCCAATGTACTCGGCTTTATTATAGGTATCGGGTTATCGTATGGAGTATTCATGTATCTTAATATGGTGATCGAGGCAGGAAAGTCCATTGCCTGGTGGGCATTTGGAGTCGGACTTGTGGCATCCGGTCTGATCATCTGCGGAAGCATCTGGCTGGGGATCAGAGATCTTCCGGTAGCCATGGTAGAAGATCTGAGGCTTGAAGAGTAGGCGTGAAAGGTAAGTTTGATACAGCAGATGAAAGGTGAAACGGAGTTGCTGTATTACAAGGTTAAAAAACAGAAATGCAATAAATATATAGATAAAAATTATAGATAGAAAGATCTGCGGGAAAGGCAGAGGAAAGAGGGTACGCTATGGAAATCGTAAAAATGGAACATGTAACAAAGATATACGGAGAAGGAAATACCAGAGTATGGGCGCTTGATGATGTGAACCTGACAGTGAATAAGGGCGAGATCGTGGCGGTTGTCGGTGCATCCGGTTCCGGTAAATCCACCCTGCTTCATGTTATGGGTGGTGTGGATACTCCAAATGAGGGAAATGTCATCGTAGACGGAAAGGATATTACAAGACTGACCGATGAGGAGATGTCAGTCTTCCGTAGAAGAAAGATCGGATTTGTATTTCAGGCATATCATCTGATCCCGGTACTGACAGTAGAGGAAAATATCAAGATGCCGATCTTGCTCGATCACAGAAAGCCGGATCGCGATTACATCGATCATATTATCGAGATGTTAGGTCTGAAGGACAGACGGAAGCATCTTCCAAACCAGTTATCTGGTGGACAGCAGCAGCGTGCAGCGATCGCAAGAGCACTGGCAAATCGCCCGGCATTGATTCTTGCCGATGAGCCTACCGGAGCACTTGACTCCAAAAACGGAAATGAAGTTATCACTCTGCTTCAGGATTCTGTTAAGAAGCTGGATCAGACACTGGTACTTATCACACATAATATCGATCTGGCGAGAGAGGCAGACCGTATCGTGAGGATCACGGATGGAAAGATATCAGAAGGAGAGGAGATGTAGAGATGAAACGAATACTAACAATCTGTATGGCATGTGTACTTGGATTCCTTACTGTATTTGGATATAAGGACACGATGGCTTTTGTATCAGCAGCGGAGCCAAAGGTTATGGTAACCGATTATAAGATCAAAGAGAATGAAGTAGTGGCAGGCGGAACCTTTACACTTGAGGTTACGATCAAGAATACCGCAGATAAAAAGATCAGTAATCTGAAAATGGCAGTCGCTTCCGAGGGAGGCGAACTGATTCCGGCATCCGGAGCCGGAACCGGATATCTGGCAAGTCTGGAAGGCGGAGAGACTTATACATTTGAGTTCCCGATGCAGGCAGCAGCCAATCTGGAAGAAAAGGCTTATAAGCTGACAGTGACAGATGAGTATGAAGACCGCTATGGCAATCCATATACCGTGACAGATACGATCTATCTGCCGGTTACGATCAAACAGCGCGGTGAGATCACAGGCGTATATGCAGAGTCAGATGTGACACTCGGAGATTCTATCGAGATCATGGGAAGTGTCAGCAATCTGGGAGCATCTACCCTCTATAATGTAAAGGCAAAGATCGATACAAGATTTACATCTGAAGGTGATGTCTATATCGGCAATATCGAACCGGGTAAGAATGGCTCGATCGATATACTTGCAAACACAACGAAGACGACAGGCACCGGCGGTGAGATGGGTAAGCTTATCGTTACATATGAAGATAAGTCAGGAAATGTAACAACACTGGAAGAAAATTTCTCAATCAGCGTAAATGCACCTGTCTATACAGATATTGAAAAGGTAAAGGATGTACAGAAGAAAGATTACAGTAAGATGATCATAGAGATCGTTGTTGCTGTGGTTGTTGCAGCACTTATTGTTATCTGGATTATCCGCAGAAGAAAGAGGAAGAAAGAGATATTGGAGGAGTTCTAAATGGGTTGGATCAGTCATTTATGTTTGATGAATATGAAAAGACGAAAAACCAGAACCTTTCTAACCATACTTGGAGTTGTGATCGGTGTGATCTCTGTTGTGACCCTGCTTGCAGTTGGTATCGGCGTACGACAGGAAATGATCAATAGCATGGTGGATAGTGAAAGTATTTGCCGGATTCAGGTGACCGGAGCAACCGGCGGCAAGCACAAAGACCGGATGATCATGGATCAGACCGTGAAAACTTTTCAGGAGCTTGAATATGTCAGTTCCGTATATCCGACCTATGAGATGTATGTGACCATCACAAATGGAAAATATTCTTATGATGGTGCGATTACCGGTATTCCACAGTCGGAGCTTGCGAAGCTTAAGTATACAAAGACGTCAAAGCAGACAACATCGAGCGTGAAGCCGGTGCTTATTATGGGAAATAAGGTCACATCCTTATTCTATAATCCGGAAACGGAGCAGACCTATGATGTGACAGAGAAGAAAAAAGCAGAGACATGGATCGGAAAAAAAGTGGATCTGTCCTTCTGGGATTCACAGGAAATGACACCGGTGAAGATAGAAGTCGGAGCGGTTATTGACAGTGGAGAAGATACATATAACAGAGACTCACAGAGCATTTACTGCGATCTGGATGTGTTAAAGAGCTTTTTAGGCAGAGTATCCAGTGGGGGAACGCTGCCGGGACAGCCGCTTGATGCAAATGGAAATCCGTACAAGGATTTCGTATATTCCGGAGCGGTTGTGACTGTTGATAATATCGATCATGTCGATTCTATCGTGAAGAAGCTTCAGGATATGGGGTATACGACGGAAAATGAGAAAGAGTATCTGGATACGATACAGAAATATCTGAAGATGGTACAGCTTTTACTGGGTGGTATCGGAGCGATCGCACTGATCGTAGCGGTGATCGGAATCAGCAATACCATGACAACATCGGTATTTGACCGGATCAATGAGATCGGCGTATTAAAGGTTCTCGGATGCGATCCGGATGAGCTGCAGCTCCTGTTCCTTACAGAAGCAGGAATCATCGGAGCGGCGGGCGGTATCATAGGAGTGCTTTTATCGTATGGTTTTAAGGGTATCGTAGATAAGATCGCTATTAAAATGTTCGATCTGGCAAAGGGAACGCAGATTGCAATAATCCCATGGGAACTTGCAGTCGGAGCCGTTGTCGGAGCGATTCTGCTTGCGATATGTGCCGGATATTTTCCTGCGAGATTTGCATCGAAATTGCAGCCGTTAGATGCTGTCAGAAACAGATAGAAAAAAAGGAAAAAAACGGAACAGTATTTTGTTGACTTTACTGTATCCATGCGTTATATTATAATCGTCCGCGGGGCAGTGAGATAAACATTTACTATATTTAGGAGGAATTATTAATATGTTCGATAAGGTAAAAGCTATTTTCGAAGAGCAGTTAGGAGTATCACAGGATGAGATGCAGCTTGATACTAACTTCAAAGATGATTTAGGAGTAGATTCATTAGATTTATATGAGATAGTAATGAAGATGGAAGATGAATTCGACGTTGAGATCCCTGCTGAGGAGCTTGAAGACGTTGCTACATTCGAAGACGTACTTAACTATCTTAAGAGCAAAGGTGTAGAAGAATAATTCACATCAGAAGCAGACAAGAGGCAGCGAAGATGTCTATATACCAGATTTGCCCAGCGCAGGTTGGTGGATGACAGACTGGCTGCTTCTTTTAGTATAGAGGAACAGACGATGGCGACAGTCAAAGAGTGAATGATGTTCGGCCGTTGTCAGTAAATATAAAGAATAGACAGGTGAGAAAATGGGTAAAACAGCAGTTATTTTCCCTGGCCAGGGCGCACAGTATGTAGGCATGGCTAAGGATTTCTATGACAGTTTTGAAGACAGCAAGGCAGTAATCGATACAGCAGACAGTGTGCTTGACATTGATCTGAAGAAGATCTGCTTTGAGGAAAATGAAGATATCAACAAGACAGAATATACACAGCCTGCTATGGTAGCAGCAGAACTTGCTATCTATGAGCATGTAAAGAATGCAGGTTTGAAGGCAGATGTATTCGCAGGTCTGTCACTTGGTGAGTACAGCGCACTTACAGCTTGTGGAGCTATGAAGCTTCCGGATGCGATTCGTACCGTAAGACAGCGTGGTATCCTGATGCAGAATGAAGTTCCGCTTGGTCAGGGTGCTATGGCAGCCGTTATCGCTACAGATGCAGAAGTGATCGCAAAGGTCTGTGAGGAGACTCCGGGCAATGTTCAGATCGCAAATTATAACTGCCCCGGACAGATCGTTATTTCCGGTGAGACAGAAGCCCTTGACAAAGCATGTGAAGCCCTTCAGGCAGCAGGAGCCAAGAGAGTGATCAAGTTAAATGTCAGCGGCCCATTCCATTCCAAGATGCTGGAACCGGCCGGTGAAAAGTTATATGCATACTTAAGAGATGTAGAGATCGCAGATGATTTCCTTCCATATGTATGTAATGCTGATGCATGTTATGTAACAGATGCTTCAGAGGTTAAGACTTTACTGATGCGTCAGGTATATTCATCTGTCAGATGGCAGCAGAGTATCGAAGCTATGATCGCAGACGGCGTAGATACATTTGTAGAGGTTGGACCTGGAAAGACTCTGTCCGGCTTTATGAGAAAGATCAACAAAGAAATGAAATGCATCAACATCGCAACGGTTGATGATCTGAAGAAATTGGAGGAACTGAATGCTTAAGGATAAAGTAGCAGTCGTAACAGGTGCCGGACGTGGTATCGGCAGAGCCATTGCAAAGACATTTGCAGGATATGGCGCAAAGGTAGTTGTCAATTATAATGGCTCAGAGGAGCGTGCAAACAGTCTCGTAGCAGAGATCAAGGAAGCTGGCGGAGAAGCAGTTGCTTATAAGGCAAATGTAGCTGATTTTGCAGAAGCAGAGGGACTTATCAAGTTCGCACTAGAGCAGTATGGCAGAGTTGATATCCTCGTAAACAATGCCGGCATTACAAGAGATAATATCATGCTCGGCATGAAGGAAGAAGACTTCGATCAGGTTATCAATATCAACCTGAAGGGTGCATTTAACTGTATCAAGCATGTGTACAGACCGATGATGAAGCAGAAGTACGGCAGGATCATCAACATGTCATCCGTAGTCGGTATTGAAGGGAATGCAGGACAGATCAACTATGCTGCTTCCAAAGCCGGAATCATCGGTATGACAAAGTCTGTAGCAAAGGAACTTGGCAGCCGTGGTGTAACAGCAAATGCGATCGCACCGGGATTCATCAAGACAGATATGACAGACGCAATGTCAGATAAGATGAAGGATGCGATGCTCGACCACATCACAGTTAAGAGACTGGGTGAGGTATCAGATATCGCTGAGACAGCAGCATTCCTTGCATCCGACAAGGCATCTTACATTACAGGACAGGTTATCCGTGTAGACGGTGGTATGAGTCTGTAAGACGAAATAGAATATAGATAAAAGTAGACAATGCCGGATACAATTTTATATGTATCCGGCGTTGTCTCGTTATAGCATTTTTATTTTTCAAAATTTATCTTGCTTTTGTAATGAAATTATCATTAATATTGTTTTTTTTATTTGCCTACTGAAAAGACTGGAAGATGCGAGAAAACACGCAGAGCAGGGAGCGTGTATAGATGCAGATGCATTTGTGGCGGATATGAGGACAAAATATGGCATATAAGATTTTTATGACGATTGATGCAGCAGAGGAGTTGGAGAAGATTATTCAATATTTGATTGAAAAAAAGAGAAATCCACAGGCTGCGACAAGTTTATTAAATGATTTTGCGAAATATTGATAAATAATTATAAACTTGTTTTCCGTTCGGATATCCGTTACAATCAAACTTGGAGAGACGGAGGCAATATACAAAGCTAAAAT
>NZ_QTXL01000012.1 GCF_003461625.1 Clostridium sp. AF15-31
TGATAATTGATGAAAAAATCTAATTTAGCGACACACTCGAAAATTTCAGTTTGTAGGGAACAAATCAGACAATTTTATAATAAAACAGCGTTAGAGCATTTATGTGTGAGAGAAAAATCAAGTGTAGGAGAATACATGACATGAAATATACGAATAAGCATATAAAAGAAGAATACAAATTCAATCAAATGTGGCGGACGATCGGAATGATTCTCTTATTGATAGGAATATTTTTGGTGGCATTTGGATTGATTCAGACAAAGAGAAAGATGGATTGTGTTCGACCATTTGAACAGGTATTACAGGAAGAAGCCAATCCTGCGAATCAGACAGCATATATTGATATTATCCAGGTACCGGAGAAACTGGCAGAAAATAAATATGAAGGATATTACCTTGTAACAACGGCAGAGGAAAGCTATATTGTAGGGATGCAACCGGAACAGTTTGCAGATTTGAAGCAGAGAGTTGAAGAGAATGGTACGGCAAGAGTGGAAGGCATGACGAAAGTTGTGACTGACGAGAACGTAAAAAAAATAATAAGTGAGTATATCAATTACAAATTTATTTATATATGTATGACGAAGCTTACCTATGGAAAAATACTCAAGGAAGGATATTTTGTGAATCTGGATATCGGAGGCATCTTAATATTGATTGGAATTTCGATGGTATTAACCCAGGTGCGTGCGATTAAAAAATACAGACATCCATTGGCAGAGCAGATTGACGAAGAATGTAATCAGCCGGAAGCTCTCTGGTTTAATGATTTTAGGATATATTTGACAAAGAACTTTCTTGTATCTGTATATGGTGGAAAGCTGACTGCACTGGATCTGGCAAAGGTACGATTGACAAGACTGTTTGAAACAGTGAAGGGAAGCATGAACGTTATCACTTTGGAGGTAACGACAACAGAACAGGAGAAAATAACTGTCAGCGAGAATGAATGGTCATTTTTTACAATGAATGAAGAAGAGATTACTTATCTGACAGATGTATTCGGTAAAAGAAATATTGAATTTGTTTGTGAGATTCAACCAGATGAAGAAATCGATGAAGACGAAGAGTTTTGAAACGGAAATATTCAAAGGATGGAATTGGGATATTGCATACAATATAATAAAAAAGGTACAGATTTGAGTGAAGAAGATGTGGCTTTACATTTAAATGGGATGATTATAAAGAATTTAAGAAACTTTTAGATAAAGAATATAAAGATTATTTAAGTGTATAACCAGTATTATGAGCAAATTATATGAAGGGACAGATTTGATATATGGGTTTATTTAATAAAATGAAAAATTTTTTTTCGGGCTTTAAGTATAAGCTGGACAGAGAGATTTTAAGGGAATATCTCCAGCATACAATTGATTTTGCTGTCGAGAATAAGTTGCCATTTTGTGATGAATTTTATATTGCCGACAGTCTTGATGCAAAGGATAGATTACATGTCACTATCCTAAATTATGATGTACCGGGAGATGCTGTTTATGAGATTGAGAAGAGTTTTGAGGGAATAGTTATTTTTGCAAATCATGAGAAATGTTATGATCCGGAAAATGATCATAAGTATATTGATGCGGAAGATTTTATAAGCCAAGAGCTTTGCACGTTGCCAGAAGAGTTTTTTGTAGCCATGGATATCGCACCGACTATGCTTGAACAGTATATGATAAAATGAGCATTAGAAGACCGATGGTGTGGAGATTGTTTTGTTCACATAAAATGGAAAAGGTAGGATGGATTGTCGTGATTGTTATCGTGACTATCTTATATTAATTGGAGTAAAAAAGAAATTGAGGGGATATAAGTATCATACGGAAAAATAACTATATTATTTTGAAGAAAAGTACATAGTTTATCCCATTTCTAATATGATTTAATTATGTTACACGTTGATAAATCGGAATTTTAAGAATTGTCTAGGAGATATGATTTATGAAAAAAACACATTTAATAATTGTAAATATAATTCTTTTACTGTGGTATTTTCTTTCAATGATAGGATTGAAGATTGGAGACAAATACTTGGTAACAGGTGCATTTGAGGAAGAATGGCTATTTATGCTTATTCCGACAATTACATTCGTTTTAATGTTAGTTACAAAAAATGTTGGAAGGAATATACATTTGATATGGTTGGCAGGGTGGTTTGTCACTCAGTTCTTAAGTCATGAATGGTATACTTTATTTGGAAGAGGATTTATGGGAGAAATGGACAAGAAGATTGCCTATTTTTCAGAATGCATTCAATTAATAAATGTGGATGGAAGATATGTTCCTGATGTATATCATATTGTATTACATATTTTGATAATTATTGCATTTGTTGTGACCTTGCTTTATAGAGAAGAAAAAACATTAGTTGACGAAGTGTGAAAATTCCAGTTTTTGAAACTGAGAAATCGGAAGTTGTGGAGGAACAGAAACTTTGAATTTATTGCTAACTAAAGAGGTATAAATATGCCAACCGGAATTATGATAATTGGTCCATCCGGAAGTGGAAAGACAACACTTGGAAAAATTGTTGCACAGAAATTGGGATATCCATATTTTGATGTGGACGATTATATATGGAAACAGAATACAGATAGTCCATATACACAGATGTATACACGAGATGAAAAGATTAGCAGACTGAGCAATGATATTGCTCCATATGAACATTTTGTTATGGCTGGTTCGATGAGTTCGTTCCATTACGCATTTGATGAGATGTTTGAAATGATGGTACTTCTTTATGTTTCACCGGATATTCGAATAGAAAGAGTCCATAAAAGAGCAATAGAGCGATTTGGTGAAAGAGTGCTTGAAGGTGGAGATATGTATGAAGCCCATATGAGATTTTTGAATGATAATCGAAGTTATGAAGGAGATGGTTCTCCGAATATGAGAGAACAGAAAGAATGGATGAAAAATATGTCGTGTGTAAAAATTGAATTGGATGGAGCTGCGGATCTTGAAAAGAACGCAGATATTATTGTAAACAATTGGAAGGGGATAGCGAGATAACTTCCAGTTGAACAAAATCGCTGCGCCACAGCCTTGGCAGGCCATCGCGCAGCGATTTTGTTCAATCGGAGATTACCTTGCAGAACTCAATGAGCGGGCAGAAGCAATGTTTTCTCGGCTGGTAAAGCAGCTTTCCGAAAAAGAGGGTGTAACGGAAGCCTCAAAGCGGAAAATCAAATGCTGTGGGTACAAAGAATGAACAACATCCGCAGCGCTGCTATGGAAATCGTTTCGAGTGAGCTTATATACTGTTAATACTAAGTAAGAAAAGTCGCTGTCAACAGACGGCGGCTTTTCCTTTGCGGGTAGTATTCAAGAAGTCATAAAGTTCCGTGAGTAATGGAAGAAGCCAGCGTTTGCGGAAATGTCACAATTTACGGAAGTAAAGTTTCAAATACCACTTGCCTTTTTGTACTTTCTGTGATATTATTGGTATGCGTACCAAAACACTTGAAGAGAGATGATATATTTGCGAAGAAACAGCAGTGAAACAAAGAGGAAAATACTGACCGTATGCGTGCGTCTCTTTTTGGAGCAGGGGTATAAAAACACCTCTGTCGGTCAGATTGTGGACGAAGCGGGCGTGGCAAGGGGAAGCTATTTGAATCTGTTTCCTACCAAGGACAGAATTTTGCTGGAATTGACCGAAACAATGTTCGGCGGACAGTTCGGCGTGGCAAGAAGCATTGCAGACAGCAAGCTGCCACCGGTTTACGCCTATGCGGTGGAAACGGCGATCCAACTGACCCTGACCGAGCAGAACGAGAACCTGCGGGAAATCTACATTGAAGCCTATTCCCTGCCCGACACGTCGGAATATATTTACCTGCATACCACAGCAGAGCTGAAGCAGATTTTTGGTGAATATTTCCCCGATGATACCGAGAGCGACTTTTACGAGATGGAAATTGGCACAGCAGGATTGATGCGTAGCTATATGGCGAGAAAATGTGATATTCATTTTCCATTGGAACGCAAGCTCAACCGCTTTTTGACGGCATCAATGAGAGTATATCGTGTACCGGAAGCAGAGCAGGCAAAGGTGCTTGCCTTTATTCAATCACTGGATATCAAGGCAATTGCCACCGAGGTAATGTATAAGCTGTTCGCCATGTTGGAAATGAAATATGACTTTAAGCTGTCAATGGACAACAAAGGAGAGGAAACTATATGAATAAGAAAATTTTGAGCGTTGTGCTCATACTGTGCGTGATGCTGGCTGTTATGCCTATGACGGCATATGCGGCGGTTAGAGCGTTTTGTCCTAAATGCGACCAGGCACAAACGGTAAGGATGACTTGTCAATACGCAAATGATAAATGGCACCGATGCGATCTTACATGCACGGTGTGTGATAATACATGGAATTACTGGCAGGCACACACATGGAGCGGAACGGCGACTTGCACAAGCGGAAAGACATGCACGGTTTGCGGCGGATCTTCCGAACCGCTTGGGCACGACTGGAGCACTTGGACGCAGAACAGCGATGAAAAGACCCACACCCGAATCTGTAAGCGCGATGCCTCGCACACCGAGACTAATAACTGCACCGGCGGCACGGCGACCTGCACCGCCAAGGCTGTCTGCACGGTCTGCGGCGGCGAATACGGCGAGATGGCGGCACACAGCTTCACTGCCGAAAAAGCAGAGGCGCAGTATTTGAAGTCTGCTGCAACCTGTACCGAAAAGGCGGTCTATTACAAGTCCTGCGCAGTCTGCGGTCTGAACTCCGAGGGCACGGCGGATGAGGCGACCTTCTTCTCCGGCAATGCGCTGGACCACGACTGGGGCGCTTGGACGCAGAACAGCGATGAAGAGACCCACACCCGAATCTGTAAGCGCGATGCCTCGCACACCGAGACTAATAACTGCACCGGCGGCACGGCGACCTGCACCGCAAAAGCCGTCTGCGAGGTATGCAAGTCTGAGTATGGCGAAAAGCTGCCCCACGACTTAACGGCGGAGACCGTGGATGCAAAGTACCTGAAATCCGCCGCCACCTGCACGGGAAAGGCGATCTATTACAAGTCCTGCGCAGTCTGCGGTCTGAGTTCCGAGGGCACGGCGGATGAGGCGACCTTCCTCTCCGGCAATGCACTGGACCACAACTGGGGCGATTGGACGCAGAACAGCGATGAAGAGACCCACACCCGAATCTGTAAGCGCGATGCCTCGCACACCGAGACTAATAACTGCACCGGCGGCACGGCGACCTGCACCGCAAAAGCCGTCTGCGAGGTATGCAAGTCTGAGTATGGCGAAAAGCTGCCCCACGACTTAACGGCGGAGACCGTGGATGCAAAGTACCTGAAATCCGCCGCCACCTGCACGGGAAAGGCGATCTATTACAAGTCCTGCGCAGTCTGCGGTCTGAGCTCCGAAGGCACGGCGGATGAGGCGACCTTCTTCTCCGGCAATGCGCTGAACCATAACTGGGGCGATTGGACGTCCAACGAAGACGGCACCCATACCCGCACCTGCACCGTTGACGGATGCTCTGCAGGCACGCAAACGGAGAATTGCATCGATGCAAACAAAGACCACAAATGTGATATCTGCGATTATATAATCAGCGAGTGTGCAGACGATAACAAAGATCACAAGTGTGATTATTGTGGCAAGAAGCTGATTGAGCATACTGGTGGGAAAGCGACCTGCAAGGACAAGGCAAAGTGCGAGATCTGCGGTGCGGAATACGGTGAGCTTGATCCGAAGAACCACACTAACTTAAAGCACTTCCCGGCAAAGGCGGCGACCAAGACCACCGAGGGCAATATCGAGTACTGGTACTGCGAAGGCTGTGGCAAGTATTTCAGCGACAAGGGCGGTACAAAGGAAATCAAAAAAGCCGACACTGTAACGGCGAAGCTGAAGGACGATTCCAAATCTCCGCAGACCGGTGACACAAGCAATCTTGCTTTGTGGCTTGCCTTGCTGTTTGTCAGCGGCTGTGTAGCAATTGGAACAACGGCAGTAAGCAGAAAGAAAAAGTACAACAGATAATTGAATAGCGTTCCCTTGCTCCATCTTCCGAGCAAGACAAAAGCGTCGTAGCAATACGGCGCTTTTCACCAGAGCTGTCATGTTCTGCATGATCCTACATGGATGGACAAACACATTGATGGGAGTGGTAGATATCAATCAAGATCCGTTGTATTATGTATTACTGGCTGTAATGACAGCAATCTCAACGATAATTAGCATTTGGATTCAGAAAAAACGAGAGAACGTTCATTCATAGATTCCTGTTTGTCGGACTAATGATATAAAAAAATAATATTAGAGCAGGTAACAAGCAGGTGGTAATATAACAGACTGCCTGCCTTTTTATGTTTATATGATATGAAAATGCTAAAATGTCTGTAAGATATTTAGGTATTTATTAACCAAAATATCTTATAAACTATTGCATGGTATCAAGTCGTTGGGTATAATAAAAGATATTTAGGGATATAATAACCAAAATATCTTTTAAGGGGAATGCTATGGTAAAAGAAATTAAAAGAGATTACTATTTAGAACAACTTATAAATCGTGA
>NZ_QTXL01000013.1 GCF_003461625.1 Clostridium sp. AF15-31
ATGATTTTTTATTGAATGCAGATTCGTTGGAACTATAAGAAGTAACTGGTAAATCGGAATTGACCGAATAAGTTAATCGTGCCATATGGCTTGATTATAAATACAAAGATAAAAACGCAATGTACATTAAAAATGTACTAGAGCTGGTAGGTAGCCCAGCCGTCCTATGCAAATAGGGTAAGTAACCTGCCCCTCCGGGTTGTCCATTCTTTGTTCAATTCATTTTAGGAGGGATTCTTATGGAAAAAGCAAGTGAAAAACTGACGGTATATTTTGAAGAAACATTTTGGGTAGGCGTATTTGAACGTATTGAAGATGGTAAACTATCTGTGGCGAAGGTAACATTTGGTGCAGAACCAAAGGATTACGAAGTGCAGGAATATATTCAAAAATACTATTTTAGTTTGAAATTCAGTCCGGCTGTTGAAACTGTTGTAAAGGATATAAAAAGAAATCCAAAGCGTATGCAACGAGAAGCAAAAAAGCAGACGATGGAAACAGGCATCGGCACAAAATCGCAGCAGGCATTAAAATTACAACAGGAACAGAACAATCAGGAGCGTAAAGAGAGAAACCGCAAGAAAAAAGAGGCGGAAGAACAGCGAATGTTTGAGTTGAAACAGCAAAAGAAAAGAAAAAAGCATAAGGGGCATTAAAGTCCCTTGGGCTTTTGCACAATTCGATATTTAGCGGAGGAATCATTATGTGTGGAATGACAACTGATTTATAAATAAAAATAAATCGGAGGTTTATATGAATTATTCAATAAGAGAATTAAAACGAGATGAAAATAAGATATTAGATACTTTTTTGTACGAGGCGATTTTTATTCCTGAAGGTGTTCCTGTACCGTCCAAAGATATCATTAACAAACCAGATTTGCAGGTATATGTAAAAGACTTTGGTGAGAACAAGGGAGACTTATGTTTGGTTGCTCAAGTTGCGGATGAGATTGTTGGTGCTGTATGGGTTCGGATTATGAATGATTACGGGCATATAGATAATGAAACACCGTCTTTTGCAATTTCACTTCTTAAAGAGTATAGAAACTATGGTATCGGAACAGAATTAATGAAACAGATGCTAATGAAATTAAAACTAGAAGGATATAAACAGGCATCATTAGCTGTTCAGAAGATGAATTATGCTGTCCGTATGTATAGGAAGGTAGGATTTGAAATCGTTGATGAAAATGATGAAGAATATATTATGATTTGTAAATTATAGGAACTTTCAACTTCCAGTTTATCTTTTGTTTGGAGGTGTTTATTTTGAACAATGTAATCAAAAAAATATGCTTGGATATTTTATTATGTTCGCATGGTTAGCCATAATGATAACCGCAATGATTCTGCTTCGAAAAAATAAGGCAAATTTTCTATCTTTTATATTACCTTGGTTCATGGGATTAGTTGCATGTTTGGTAGCAGTGTTTGTAATACTTTGATTTTAACGACTGTGAAATCGGAATTTGTCGACTTGTTAATTTCCAATTTTTAGTGATAGGGAGATACACAATGAATGGTTTGATTATAAAGGTACTCAGCATAAGTATTGCGGTAGTAACCGTAGTATACTTGATTATTTATAAAGGAAATACCATGATTACAAAGATATTTAGCGTGTGTATTATAGCAGCAATGGTAATATACTGGATTGTTTATGAAAGAAATACAAGAAAGCGAAAAAAACAGGAATTACAGCGTGATGACTATTTATTTGCGAAAGAAAACGATTTGCCGTTACAGATAAATTGGAATGAGATAAATGACTTTTTGTCAGATTCCGGATATGGTGTAAATATGCCAATGGAGAATTGGTTTATGATGGATTGGGCGAGACAGCCCTGTGTGGAGAATGGTATAAAAGAAGGAAAGTTTTCTATGAAAGGGTTTCGAGTGTTACAAGCTTTAAGTAACGATATGAAACACATTTTTTATGATGTGAGGTTTAATTATGACCGTGGACCGGATATAGAAGATAAAAATAGGAAGTACGAAGCCGTAAAAAAGGTGTTGGATACAAAATACGCCGGTTTGTCAGAAGAAGTACGGAAGAATATATATGACCAATTTGTTAAGATATATGAAAGAAAAATCTAATTACAATACAAAGGAGGAAGCCGTTAAGTTTTTAATGAATGAAACTAATCTTACATATGAAGAATGTTCTAAAGCCAACGATTTCCATATTAGACTAAATAAGAAAAATTAATATATAATTCAAGTTTATAAAATTAAAAAAATGGAATTTAAGGAGGAGTATGTAAATGAAATTAGCAGATTTAGCAACAGGCTCTGATTGGATAGTGTGGATTGTCTTTGCGATATTTGCTGTACTTTCTATTATTTTACTTTCTGGACATGGAAGCTGGTTCATTTCTGGATATAATACAGCTTCAAATGAAGAAAAGGAAAAATATGATGAAAAGAAGTTATGCAGAACAATGGGAATTGGAATGTCTATTATAGCAATTCTTGCATTAACTATGGGCTTGTTTGAAAATATTTTGCCTGCATTTTTTGTATATATTGCATTGGGGATTATTTTGGTTGATGCCGTGGTAATTATCATTTTAGGAAACACACTATGCAGAAAGTAATAACTTCAAGTTTGGAGAATTGAGAAAATCGGAATTTTCGCGAGAGATGATTTGCTATAACGGAGGTTACTTATGAGTCTATTTGATGTATTGAGTAAGGGTTTTTGTTCAAAAAAAAGGCAATCAAATGAAATATTATCACAAGAAGAGTATAAAGATAAGTTTTTACATGGTGAGGACTATATCAAAAGAGAACTTTATGACGAATACATATCTCGAAGGTTGTCAGAAGAATTCGGGTTGAAATATAATGAAAAGATAAAAAAATGGCACTCTGAATGGAGTGATAATCGGCGTTTGGTGGTTGAATTATGTTATCCAAGAGGAAATCACATATACTTACGCTGGGGATATAATTATGATTTTATCCCTGATATCAATAGTAAAAATAAGTTGACATGGCATCGGACAGAAAGTTCTGTAAAAATACACATTGCTGATGCTTGGTATAATCACATAGAGGATGAAAGAGAACAAGACTGTGGATATACAAAGGAAGAATTTTATAATCCAAGGAAATGCACAAGTTTTCAATATCAAATACCTACCTACACGTCCGATATGGAATTTGCATTGGAATATATAAAAAGTGTGATAGATAAAAATATCCCACTGATAAGAGAGTGGGTAAATAATGTACAAACGGTTGATGATGCCATTGGTGTTCTTAATCAGAGAATAGTAACTTTACACCATATATATGTTCCGTATATGTGTCATATCAGAGCGTTTTTGTATGCAAAAAATAGAGATATAGAAAAAGCAATTTATTCTATTGAGCAAGGTTACGCAGAAGATGATAGACAACAAGTTTTAAAAGATAAATTAAATCAGTTGTCTAACGAGTAAGAGATTAATTTTAGTCTACTGAAAATGTTGAAAGCACCTGTTTATTTGAAGTTGTGGAGGTATAGTATGGAATTCATAAGTAAAGAGAAGATAGTTGAATTATCAAATCCAGGAGTTGTTTCAAGACAACTATTAAATCCTGAAAATTCATCAAGTGAAAGAGTGACAATTACAGAGGTTCATCTTGAAATAGGTGCTTGCCAACCAAGACATACACATGATGTGTCAGAACAAATTTGGTATGCAACAAAAGGAACGGGTAAACTATTACTTGCAGATGGACAAGAAAAAGTGTTTACTGCTGGGGATGTTGTAAGATTTGCAGATAAAGATGTTCATGGTTTATTGAATGATGGTAATGAAGAATTTGTGTATGTATCAGTGACTGCACCACCAATAAACTTTGGATATGCATATAAGGATGAAAAATAGACAAATTTTGATTTGTCGACTTGGTGGACAAAATCACAATACTCCTTTTGTAACTCCA
>NZ_QTXL01000014.1:0-518 GCF_003461625.1 Clostridium sp. AF15-31
AAACGGATGCAGCAAAAGCTGGTTATGCATTAACAGTAACCGGAACGGGGAATGTTAAGGTAACTAAGGATACAACCACGACCGCAACCGTAACGAATACTTATACCCAGGATAAGGGAAGCTTAACCGTAGCCAAGGCAGTTGTAGGATATGACTTTGGAGCAGCAGGTAAGAACTTTACAATTTATGTAACAGATGCAAATGGAAAGTATGTCAAAGAGGATGGAAGCATAACAGCAACCAAGACAGGAATCAGCGTGCCGGCAAACGGAAGCGTAACGATCAATGACATACCGGTAGGAACCTATACAGTAGCCGAGAATGAAACGGATGCAGCAAAAGCTGGTTATGCATTAACAGTAACCGGAACGGGGGATGTTAAGGTAACTAAGGATACAACCACGACCGCAACCGTAACGAATACTTACACCCAGGATAAGGGAAGCTTAACCGTAGCCAAGAAAGTTGTAGGATATGACTTTGGAGCAGCAGGCAAGAACTTTACAATTTATGTAACA
>NZ_QTXL01000014.1:671-1214 GCF_003461625.1 Clostridium sp. AF15-31
GAAGAGCAAACCGGAACAGCAGTTGCAAACTATGGCTTAGCAGTCAGTGGGGAAGGTAATGTCACCGTCACCAAGGATGCGACAGCAACCGCAACCGTAACGAACACTTATACACAGGATAAGGGAAGCTTAACTGTAGCAAAAGCAGTTGCAGGATATACCTTTGATTCCAGCAAGACATTCATGATCTACGTAACAAACGCAAGTGGTGAATATGTTCTTGCAGATGGAAGCGTAAGCGCAACCAAGACAGGAATCAGCGTACCGGCAAACGGAAGCGTAACGATCAATGACATACCTGTAGGCACATATAACGTAAGTGAAGAGCAAACCGGAACAGCAGTTGCAAACTATGGCTTAGCAGTCAGTGGGGAAGGTAATGTCACCGTCACCAAGGATGCGACAGCAACCGCAACCGTAACGAACACTTATACACAGGATAAGGGAAGCTTAACTGTAGCAAAAGCAGTTGCAGGATATACCTTTGATTCCAGCAAGACATTCATGATCTACGTAACAAACGCAAGTGGTGAATATGTTCTT
>NZ_QTXL01000015.1 GCF_003461625.1 Clostridium sp. AF15-31
CAAACTGAAATTTTCGAGTGTGTCGCTAAATTAGATTTTTTCATCAATTATCATTACTAAAATACTCATTTCTAAGTATGGAATAATAAACTTCATCCACAATACCTTGATTACAGGTTCCCGACTGCCTAATTATTCCTTCTTTTTTCATTCCCATTTTCTGCATTACACTTCCTGAGTTTGGATTACCTGCAGCATGCTTTGCATATACACGTTTGACTTTTACTTCTTCAAAAAAGAATTTTACCAATGCCCTTCCTGCTTCTGCAGTTATACCTTTTCCCCACCATCTGCTTCCAATACCATACCCGAGCTCCACACTTTCTGTTGCCTCATCGAGACTTACTACTGATATATCTCCAACCAGTTCATGCGAATCTTTTAACTCAATTGTCCAAAAATAGAAATCCTGCTTATCATACGATTCTATCCAATCAATTAGTAATTGCTTTGTCTCGTCGACATTTTTATGCGGTTGCCAACTTAAAAACTTTGTTACATCTTTTTCTGTTACCCAGTTTTTAAACATGATTTCTGCATCATCTAATACATGTCGTTTAAGAACTAATCTATCTGTTTCTATTCTAATTGTGCCCTTATGTTCCATACGCATCCTCCA
>NZ_QTXL01000016.1:0-326 GCF_003461625.1 Clostridium sp. AF15-31
TTTACCATATGAATATGACTCAGACTGTTCTCTTTCATATTCATACAGATCCAGATGGAATACACCTGTTTGATCTCATTATAATCAGAACCTGTAAATTCCCGCTCTTTCTGGGATGACACCAGTCTTGCCGTATAGAAGATTGCCCGATTTAAGATGTGATACTTCGTCGGTTCATTCTTCTGGGCTTCCAGATTGATGATCATTTTCGCCAGTCCATCCCGCATCCGTACATAGAAGATAATATCAAAATATATCTTTCCCTCATCAATTTCGGAACTTTCTGTATTCAGTCCGACAATCCGTTCACCGGTTCTGGCATCCAC
>NZ_QTXL01000016.1:352-575 GCF_003461625.1 Clostridium sp. AF15-31
TCTTTGTTCGTTAATCCCGGTTCAACCGGAACTTGGCTGATATATGGTTCACCTTCAATCAAAGAAGCGACCGTATCTGCATCCATACCTTTAAATTCATAGACTACCCTGATCAGTATATGCGCCAGTATGATCTTCTGTCCAAGCAGGCGCTTGGCACTGGCATCATACTGTGCTTTCTGATCAGTTGCCTTGGAGGAATATACAATTTCGTTATCCATGT
>NZ_QTXL01000017.1:0-220 GCF_003461625.1 Clostridium sp. AF15-31
CTTTCTGGGATGACACCAGTCTTGCCGTATAGAAGATTGCCCGATTTAAGATGTGATACTTCGTCGGTTCATTCTTCTGGGCTTCCAGATTGATGATCATTTTCGCCAGTCCATCCCGCATCCGTACATAGAAGATAATATCAAAATATATCTTTCCCTCATCAATTTCGGAACTTTCTGTATTCAGTCCGACAATCCGTTCACCGGTTCTGGCATCCAC
>NZ_QTXL01000017.1:230-557 GCF_003461625.1 Clostridium sp. AF15-31
ATCCGTTCACCGGTTCTGGCATCCACCGTTTCTTTGTTCGTTAATCCCAGTTCAACCGGAACCTGGCTGATATATGGTTCACCTTCAATCAAAGAAGCGACCGTATCTGCATCCATACCTTTAAATTCTTCTACTACCCTGATCAGTATATGCGCCAGTATGATCTTCTGTCCAAGCAGGCGCTTGGCACTGGCATCATACTGTGCTTTCTGATCAGTTGCCTTGGAGGAATATACAATTTCGTTATCCATGTTCTATCTCCTTTCTTAATACTGATAGAACAGAATAACATGCATATTTTAGCTTTGTATATTGCCTCCGTCTCTC
>NZ_QTXL01000018.1:0-292 GCF_003461625.1 Clostridium sp. AF15-31
CTTGCGTTTGTTACATAGATCATGAATGTCTTGCTGGAATCAAAGGTATATCCTGCAACTGCCTTGGCTACCGTCAGGCTTCCCTTATCCTGGGTATAAGTGTTCGTTACAGTTGCGGTTGCTGTCGCATCCTTGGTGACGGTGACATTACCTTCCCCACTGACTGCTAAGCCATAGTTCGCAACTGCTGTTCCGGTTTGCTCTTCGCTTACGTTATATGTGCCTACCGGGATGTCATTGATCGTTACGCTTCCGTTTGCCGGTACGCTGATTCCTGTCTTGGTTGCGCTTA
>NZ_QTXL01000018.1:302-522 GCF_003461625.1 Clostridium sp. AF15-31
TTGCAGGTACGCTGATTCCTGTCTTGGTTGCGCTTATGCTTCCATCTGCAAGAACATATTCACCACTTGCGTTTGTTACATAAATTGTAAAGTTCTTACCTGCTGCTCCAAAGTCATATCCTACAACTGCCTTGGCTACCGTCAGGCTTCCTTTATCCTGTGTATATGTGTTCGTTACAGTTGCGGTTGCTGTCGCATCCTTGGTGACGGTGACATTACC
>NZ_QTXL01000002.1:0-37981 GCF_003461625.1 Clostridium sp. AF15-31
GGAGAGAATGAAGTCGCAAGACTTTCTGTATGAAATTCTGAAGGTACATGAAAAGTAAATATTTCATCTACCTGTTAAGTGTCCCAATTTAGGACACTTAAGCAGTATAGGGGATTGGTCAAATGGTATGATAGGGGTCTCCAAAACCTTTGGTGGGAGTTCGATTCTCTCATCCCCTGCTAGAAAGCCTTGAAAACGCTGAGTTTTCAGGGCTTTATTTTTTTAGGTGGGCAATGAAGTGGGCAAACTAAACGAAAGGAGAATGAACTATATTCATATAAAGATAGCTCTATAATTGTCGGACAAGGCATAATGTATTAGAAGAGTTATGTATGTTGATAACAGAGAGGCGGTTGTGCCACAGATGAATTATGTGGTTGTATTTAATATTGATGGAAATGTTGTGAATGTTCTAGTTTTTTCCCATCAACTTGAGAGCTGTTCACACAAAATATAAATAGCAGAACTTGTGAACAAAAAGGTTTCTAAAGCATGGTTGACCAGATAGTTAGTTTCTGATAAGAAAGATTAGATTGTTGAACAATAATTAGCATTGACTTGCACAGGGAGTGCGGAAGTATAATTCATATAAGCGGGGATATACTGAGTATATATCAGCTGATGATTGACACATATTTGTTAGAAGAAAGGGTGGTTATTGTGATGTCATTATCAAATGCAGCGGATGGATTTTGTTCAACGATCGCGTGGAACTGTGTAGATAAAGCATTATTTGGAGATTGTCCGTTAGATACGGGGGATGAGATTCAGGTGGTATCATCGTTTTTCGGAAATGTCATCGTTCGGGTACACGGGAGATGTCTTGCGATTAACAAGGATGCGGCAGAACGGATTAAGATGTGCCAACCGGATGTACAGTAAGAGATAAAATTTATAACTGTTCTTGAAGTCGTGGGCAAATGTTTTATTGTGTAAATGTTAAATGAAAATGAGTTGGTTGAAATAATAAATAATATATATTATTATTTATATATCAATTATTTGGAGGAAGACATTTACAAAAGAAAAAGAAGTATTATTTTATTATGTGCATTATTGATCGTTGCACTTATACTGCCATGTAGTGGAAGCGAGACAGCATCTAAGTTTACTAAAAAGCAAAGGCAACATACAAGAAGTGTTTGGATAAATATTTTTATAAGACAAATGGGAAACCTTTAAAGTTTAAATATTATTATAAAGGAAAGCTTAGAAGCAAAAGTACAAAGAGTGACCAACATGGTATATATACACGTATAACAAAAATGTCTGATAAAGCATTTGTAGATGAATTTGATGGACATAGGGGCTTATATGTAAAAACATATTTTAAAAAGACCAAATCGGGTGGAACAGAGGTCGCGAAATATAGCACAAGGATGGATCCGGTAACGTATAAAACAATAAACGAGTATTATGTAAATGGTAAGAGAACAACAAAAAAAGCTTATCAGAAAAAAGTAAAATCATTAGGAAAGTTAAAAAAAATTACATATCAGAATTATAATGATGTCTGGTAAAATGGGAATATATTTAATATGAATACAAACGCCTGCCATTGGATTGAATAAGAACCAATGACAGGCGTTTGTATTACCTGTGCGAGGACAGTAAGCTAAAGTCTGTATTTATACAATGTGCTCTGATAATTGCCCACGATATAAATATTATTTTGTAATAAAGGTGCTGTAGATTGCTTTGATGGCTGTCTCGAAGTCACGGTTTTCAACACCGATGATGATGTTAAGCTCAGAAGAACCCTGATCGATCATCTTGATATTGATGCCCTTGTTTGCGAGAGCAGTGAAAAGCTTACCTGCTGTACCGCTGGCTGACTTCATACCACGACCTACAACCGCGATCAGTGCAAGACCGGATTCGATCTCAACAGAATCCGGTTCTGCCAGACGATGGATAGCAGATACAACGCTCTGTTCCTTATCGATGAATTCGTCTGCATGAACAACGATGGTCATAGTATCAATACCGGATGGCATATGCTCGAAGGAGATATTGTTCTCTTCAAATGCCTGAAGAACCTTACGACCGAAGCCGATCTCTGAATTCATCATTGCTTTTGTAATGAAGATTGTACAGAAATCTTTCTTTCCGGCAATACCGGTTACGACATAATCCTGCTTCTGGCAGGTACTTTCAACGATCCATGTTCCTGCATCTTCCGGTGCATTTGTATTCTTGATATTGATAGGAATACCACAGCTTCTTACTGGGAAGATTGCATCTTCGTGGAGAACGGAAGCACCCATGTAGGATAACTCACGAAGCTCGCGGTATGTGATATATTTTATCGGCTTTGGATCCGGAACGATTCTTGGGTCAGCTACAAGAAAACCGGATACATCTGTCCAGTTCTCATATACATCTGCGCGGCTGGCTCTTGCAACGATAGAACCTGTTACATCGGAACCACCACGAGAGAAGGTCTTAACATTTCCATCTTTACCCATTCCGTAGAAGCCGGGGATAACGGCGCGTTCATTTTGAGCGAGACGCTCGGTCAGACGCTTGTATGTCTTATAATCATTCAGATTTCCTTCTTCGTTGAAGAAGATGACTTCTGCCGAATCGATAAATGGAATACCAAGGTAAGCTGCCATGACTTTACCGTTTAAGTATTCACCTCTGGATGCAGCATAATCGCTCTGAGGATTCTCGGCGAGGTTCTTTTTGATCTCCGCAAAATCGTCATCCAGACTGAAATCCTTCAGCTCAAGACCTGTGATGATCTCATCGTATCTTGCTTTGATCGCCTTTAATTCTTCGTCAACATCATTGCCTTCGCTGGCGGTCTGATATGCATGAAGTAACATATCGGTTACCTTAGTATCTCCATCAAATCTTTTTCCCGGAGCAGAAGGAACAACATATACACGGCTATCATCTGCATGGATGATTTTACCGACCTTCTTGAACTGCTCTGCACTTGCCAGGGAACTTCCACCAAATTTAACAACTTTCTTCATAATAAACTCCTGCATTTTTATTTTTATTTACAAATTATCTCTATCTTAATATTATTGTGCCGATTAGACAAGGAAAAAATGTGATTTTTTTGAATTTTGAATGATCGAATAAAAACCTCTTGTATAATGGTTTTGTTTTAGGCAAAATGTTGAACCTTTTCAGAAATAATCTGAGATTTTTGATAGATGAAATATAAGAATATGGATTTCACACGTAAATTGTGCAAAATGACTGAAACAGCTGAAAAAATTCGTTATCTCCAAATGTGAAAAAATGCTGTACTTCCTTGAATTTGCTTGTTTTCTATACTAGAATAGCAGTCGAAAAGGTAGCATAATGCCCAAATGGCTAGAAGATTGAGGTGATAATGTGATTGATTATTATAAGTGCCAGTATCATTTTAACGCCAGCCATAGCTTTGATGGCAATAAAGAACAGGCACACAGTCATACATTTACGATGATACTGTATATTCGTAATCTTTCTGGCCGAGATATGGATTTTAAACGGCTTGACAGAATGATAGAGATTTTTCTCGGCAGATATGAGGGCATGTATCTGAATGAACTTCCCTGTTTTGCCGGGAATGCAAGTATAGAGGCAATCGGAGATTATTTTTACGAACAATTAAAGATAAAATTATCGGAATTGAATGCGGAGCTGATGCAGCTTGATATAGGGGATACACCGCTTGGGGTGTATCAGGTGTGTGATCGCATTTTGTTACCGACGGTTAATGAGAGACGGAGCAGAGAAAATCTGGAGGCAATCTTGTTCTATAAGAAACAGATGCCTGACCAGAAAAAATAGATAGGGACTCATTCGGATAAGATGGGTCTTTTTTGTGTGGAATGTCATAAAACAGACAGAAAGAAGGCATGTATGATGAGACATAAGAAAATCTGTAAAAAACTAATAACTGTAGGGATAGCGGTATTATTGATCGCTGTTTCCTGTATGCCAATGACAGGAATGAGGAGTCAGGCAGCAACGTTTGAAGATAATGGAAATACAGTAGATATATATACGGATAATGATTATTTGTGCATCCGTTATAATGGAAGCTGGTCAGGATATCTGAATGAGCGTTTTGACCTGTCGGCAGACGGAGTGTCACTGGATCGATTGAATGCGATCATATTGAATAATGGAAATAATGGAGACGGAAGTTCATTTTCAGTAAAGGATGCATGGAGTTCGGAAATCAGCGGGGCTTCCGGAATGGTTACAAATACCGGAAAAAAACAATATTACGGATATGAATTTATGACATGGAAGATTCAGGTTCCACTTGATACTTATGAGGCTTTTAATCTTGATACGCTGAAGGTAACATATAAAGGGCAGAGCACGGAAGTTGCGATTGGTACAAAGAATACTACGGAAGAAGCTTCTACAGAAAATACGGAAGAAATTACATCTGCTACAGAGAAGGACTCAACGGAAGAAATTCTGACGACCGAAGATACAACTGAAACTGAAAAAAATGATACAACAGTTCCCGGGACAACGGAACAGGGTGTTACTGAAGCAGTAAGTGAAGATACTACTGCAGACAGTACTGATGAGAGCACAACAGAGATATCCGGTACGGAATCAGAAGACAGCAGTGCAACAATTCCTGAGACTACATCGGAGGATAACAATAATGCAAGCACTACCGGAGAAATGACGGACGAGGCAACAACAGAAACAACAGGCGGAATCCATGTAGGCGGCAATATCCAGATCGATGGATATTATGATGATTGGGAAGGAAGACCGAAGACGGAGATTACATATTCCAGTAATAACAAACAGTGTAATCATTATGGTCAGCTTGCATTAGACGGGGATACCTTATATGGCCATTTTAAGATGAATGAATTATATACCTCCGGTATGCAGCTTCAGATCTGGTATCTGACGATCAACGGCAAGACATTTGCCATGCAGATCCAGCCGGAAAAGAACGGAAATATCGACTGGAGTACGCAGGCTCCGAGATCAGAAGGAATCCATACTAACTTGAAAGCTTTTATCGGATATGGAAATAATAATGAATGTGACAGTAAAGTAGCATATACAGTGTATGATGCAGAACATAAGGATAATACGCCGGGAGATGAGGTGGAATTCTCGCTCAGTCTGAAACGTCTGGCAGAATTAACAGGTATTCCTGCGGATGAGATGGGAACTATCACGATCCAGAATCCGAATATCGGAGGTCAGGGTGTGTCGATTGCCGGATCTTCTACAGGACCGGTCGTAGGTGTGTTGATCGCTCTGTTACTGGCAGCAGGCTATGTTGCAAAGAAAAGAAAGGATAAAAGGTAGAGGATGAACTGGCTGGTATTTGTCTGTCTTCTTGGTTGGATCTATATATTAACAGTATTATATCGGGCAAAATTGAATTTCTGGTATTATATCTGCGGAAGTGTGGGATTGTTTATTTTCAGTCTGATACTGATAGAACCGTATGTCGTAGTTCCGCTTCAAAAGGCTGTCTCTGCTGTTGCCGGTGTGATCGGTGGGCTGACGCATCTCTATGATTCTTATTTTCAGCAGGGGATTCTGTTTATCCAGAATGGCGGAACCAGTCTGTCCTTATATATTGATTTTGAGTGTTCCGGTGTGATCGAGATGCTGGCGTTTCTTGCACTGCTCTGGTTCTTTCCGGTTTATGACAAATATGAGAGAGTGGTTGTAAGTATGATCGGAGTGATGGCGATCTTCTTCGCAAATGTACTTCGAATCTTCTTTATCTGCCTGTTAGTTCATATATGGGGCATCGATATGTATTTCTTTGCACATACGATATTTGCCAGAATCCTGTTCTATGGATGTACAGTATTCCTGTATTTCTATGTATTCACGAAACCACAGATTGTCAGACAGAAGGTAGGTGCATTCCGTTATGACAGCAATTAAAAATATGCTTATGTCTTCCGTGATCTTCTGGGTGGCATGGATCGTCATTCCGTTGATCATGGAAGTGATCCCAACAGTCGGGAATTTTATCATCCTGTTAAAACGCAGGATCATGAAGAAGAAATATAAGCCGTTATCCCACTATCCGGAGGTATCTCTGATCGTTCCGGTCTATAATTCGGCTGAAACCCTGTATGCCTGTGTGCAGTCGATCTATCAATCGAATTACCCGAAGGATAAGATATTTGTTCTGCTTGTCAATAATATGAGTCAGGATAACAGCTTTGAGATATACAGCAAATGTCAGAAGGATTTCCCGAATCTCTCGATCAATTGGATGAATTCGAAGCAGGGAAAATCCAAAGCCCTTAATCTGGCATTGTTTAACTGCCAGGGTAAATATATTATCCATATTGACAGTGATGGAATGTTAGAACCGGATGCTATCAGAAATATTGTAACAATGTTTGAGAATGAACCGGAAGTTCACAGCCTGACCGGAACAGTACTGACGAATCCGGAGTTGATCGATCAGACGAATCGGTGCGCTTTACGGTTACTGCAGAAGATGGAGTTTGGTGAATATTGTCAGGCATTTCTATCCGGCCGTAATTTCCAGTCGGAGCTGAACAGTATCTTTACTCTGTCGGGTGCTTTTTCGGCGTTCCGTAAATCTGCGATCATGAAGACGCAGTTATATAATACGGATACCCTGTGCGAGGATACTCATGTAACTTTTCAGGTACGGTTTCAGATGAAGAAGCGTGTGGCACTTTGTCCGAATGCAATCTTTTTTGTAGATCCGATCGAGAGCTTGAATAAACTGTATGTTCAAAGGCAGCGGTGGCAGAGCGGTGAGCTGGAAGTGCTTCATATGTTCCGAAAGGATAAGATGAACATTGGCAGGAGTTTCTTTAAAGATTTCGTCATGCGGATCCTTGTGTATGATCATACGTTTGCGTTCCCTCGGATGATCTGGTATTTTGCGATTATCTGTCTGGCATTTATCAATTATCCGATGAAGCTTATTGTGACATCGCTCGTATTCTTATTCTTTTTATACAGTATGGCCAACTTCCTGTTGTATATCTGTATTATTCTGTTTTTAAAGGATTTTCCGTATTTGAGAAAATATTATGCAAGGAAATGGTATCTGATCTTTTTACTTCCGCTGTTTAATTTTATTGTATTCTGGTTCCGGTTTGCAGGAATTATTAATTCAACCAGAAAAACAAGAACATGGCGGACAAGAGACCTGCATGAAGAATGGAATGACTTTAAACAGGTCGTGATGCATGATTTTGCAGGAGCACACCGGGTGCTGGAGAAGATCAGAGATGAGGTAAATACCAGTGAATAAAGAGAAAAAACAATCATGGATCAAAAAACTGTATACATCACCGAATCGGAGAACTTTCTCGATATCAGTAACCGTGATCCTGTTTATCATGATATTTATGGGCTGTATCTGTTATGAGCTGTTACAGAACCGGGAAGCAGTGATACAGGCGTATGAGGATAATCAGGAGGACTATCTACAGTTATTAGCCTACAACATTCAGTCGGTTCAGAAGTCAGGAAAAGATGCGGAGGTTCTTGCTTTTTTACAGGAGCAGACTGTTTCCTCCGGAGAGAGGTTCTTGGTATATACAAGAGATTCGGAAGTGCTGTGGGCAAAGAATGAGAATACAACGAATACATTAGGTAAATATGCAGAGATCACAGAATTCTGGAAGATGATACGTGAGCAGGATGTTGTGGTGGATACAGTCAGATGGACGGTCGGACAGGAAGAATGTACGATCAGTGTGGTGTCTGATACGGATAGTATTCTGGAACGGACATTTACAATAAAGCATGGCTATTATATTGTAATTGCAACAGGACTTGTAAGTGTTGTTCTGCTCGGTCTGTTGATTGCATTGTTGGAATCCTGGAACAAGGCGGAGAAAAATCTGAAGGGTACGAAAAAAGAACTGGACAAACGTAACCGGAAGCTCGAAAAGGTGACGAGCAATGCCGGGAATATGGGGTTTGAAAAGGCTTTAGATGACGAGATGGCAAAGAATATCTATGTGCAGAATCAATATAACAGCTCACATGAATTCTATGATAATAATTTTCTTCGTATCATGCTTCAGAAATCGGATGATGAGGCGTTAAAACCGATCCATTATATGTTCATTCATCTGGACATGATGGATCGTTATTACAGCAGACAGGAGATTTTTCATTTTATGAGGAAAATCCGTTCCAGACTTCACCAAAACGAGATCATGGGTGAGGTGAAGAAAGGATTTTTTGTTATTCTGCTTTACAGGCTGGACGAACAACAGGCAAAAGACAGGGCGGATGAGATTTACCGGTACTGTATCCGAAAGTCCGAGAATGCATATCGCTCGATACGATATGACTTAATCGATGTTGGGATAAAAAAACCGATGGATGTGTACGATGCTTATACCAGAAAGCAGGAGGAGGTGTAGCGGAATGAGATATCAACAGTATAAATTCAAATTCTATATGGACGCCAGACATGCTATCTATATCGGTGGAAAATTAGGTGAAGTACATCCGCATACCTGGGAGATCGTTCTGCATGTGGTGAAGGGAAAGGAGAACTTTGAACCATTTCATGTGCTTGAAAAGGCAGTTGAGGAATTTCTGGAACCTTTTCAGAATAATTATCTGAATGATATGAAGCCATTTGATATATTAAATCCAACAATCGAAAACGTATGCCTGTATTTTAAAGAAAAATTGCAGGAGATATTAAATGCAATGGGATGGATCTTCCTGATGATCGAGATGAGTGAGACACCGGGAAGAACATATGTGATCAGTATGCTGGATGAGCAGGAGATGGAGCAGAATCAGACGGTGCAGACGCTTACAGATCTGATCTTAGATGAGATAAAACATATTGGAGAGTAAGAAATATGACAGACAGTCACAAGAGAATTCGGAAAAACTGCATATGTATAAGTATCCTGTTACTTGCAGGTGCAGGGCTTGTACTGTATCTTGTGCTATCAGGATATGAGCCGTCCGGTGGTGATATCTGGGGACATCTCTATAAGTCGCAGGAAATGTATGAGAGCCTGAAAAAAGGGAATGTCTTTCCGTTGTTCTCCCCATACTGGTATAACGGAATCCAGCTTTTCAGATATTGGGGACCGCTCTCTTATTATATTATGGCGGGACTGATGTTTCTTACAGGGGGCGATCTTCTTCTGGCTTACAGGCTGCTTGCCTTTGTTATATTCGTAGTCGGTGGACTTCCGTGGATTCTCTGGGGGATCCATGAGAACCGCAGAGTGCTTGGAACCTTCTTCGGACTGCTCTGGTTCTTTATGCCGGAGCATATCAGAATTTATTTTACAGCGGGAAATCTGCCACAGATGGTGACGACGATGCTTGTACCATATGCGATCTGGTTCTTATGGCTCTATGTAAGAAAGAAGAATAATTGTGCAGCTGTCGGATTGTTTGTTTGTATGACATTGATGAGTTTTACGCATCTGATGGTTACTGCGATCATGGGCGTATCTGCATTTTTATATCTGCTGATCGATCAGATATGGAATAAGAATACTAGAAGAAAAATATTTGCTCTTATCTATATGATCTGTGGAATCCTGACAGCGGGTATATGGGTGATTCCTTCTTTAAAAGGCGGGCTTGTGACGTCGGAGAGTGGAGACGGAAGTGTTATGTCAACTTTGATTTATCCACTTACGACGTCATTAAATCCATTTAAACGTCTGAGTGCAGGAAATGACAGCTTTTATTTCGGACTGGCAGCAGTAATTATCGCGATAGCCGGAATCCTGCTTGCAAGAGGCGGAAAGAAAGCCGGTTTTGTATTTTTACTGATCATGCTTGCCTGTACAACGCCTGCTGCATACCGGATACTGGTAAAGCTTCCGTTCAGCCAGTTGTTCTGGATGACCCGGTTTGCGCCGATGATCTATGGTTTTTTCTTCAGTGCATGTCTGGAATGGGTTCGCTTGAAGAAAAAATATTGTGTGCTTCTGGCTGCACTTCTGTGTGTAGACAGTATATCATGTATGAATCTGGATTTTTACAGCGTTGCTACATCAGATGAAACAAAAATGGAGATGCAGCAGCTTACGGAACTGACAGACCAGCGGACGGCTGTTATCGATAAGAGTTCTTATGGTTCTTATCCATCTTATGGAATCAGTGGCAGCAGTCATACGATGTACACGTATGGCTGGGCTTGGCAGGGTGCTGAGACAGGAGATAATATTGTTCTGTTAAATGAAGCGCTTGACCGAAAATACTATCGTTTTCTGTTTGATCGGGCAGTAGAGCTTGGGGCTGATACGGTTCTGATACGGAAGAGTGATCTTGAGAAGCAGGATATCACAATCTCTGATATTGAGCAGGATGCGGCAGCCAGCGGTTATTCTATGGTGCAAGAAATGACGACTGCATATACTTATAAACGTGAGACACCAGAGAACTTTGGAACGGTCACCGGATACTATGGGCTTGCAATCGGAAAATATGCAAATGAAATGACTCTGCTTTATCCGGCATTTGTGGCAGGAAGCTCGGATGTGATTGAGGATTATTCAGTGGAAGAATTGAGCCGGTATGATACTTTGTTCTTAACCGGATTTGAATACAGGAATCAGAGTAAGGCAGAAGCGATACTTACGGACGTGGCGGCAGCAGGTACCAGAGTTGTGATCGACAGTACCCATGTTCCGGCTAATAAGAGTAATAAACAGGAAATGTTTCTCGGTGTATTTGCACAGCAGATCCATTTTGATGAACGGTATCCGGTTCTTTCTTATCAGAACAGCGAGATCCGAAGTGATGACTTTGCGGAGGAAGACAGGGATTTTAGTACAGCTTATATAACTGGAACCGATACCGAGATCGGAACGTTTCAGATGGGCAATCAGAAGCTGACGTTTTTAGGTATGAAAGATGATCTGCCAAATATATATTTCCTCGGACTGAATCTGATGTATGAAGCTGTTAGCAGGAAGGATGCGGCACTGGTTGACATCTTAAATGATGTGCTCGGGATATCAAATGAACAGCTTCCGGACAGAGAACTTGTTCCAATCACAATAGCTTATAAAGAAGATGGACTATCGATCGATGTTGATGCGGATTTTGATCAGGAAACAGGTGTCAATACGTCGATTGCGGCACAGGACATATTTACATCTGATCAGGAGATTTCCGAGCAGATGAATCTTCTTGTTGTGCATGAGAGGCATACAGAGATTTCCTTTGTATATCCTATGTTTGTACCGGGAATTATTATCACGATATCAGGATTTATATGTTTTATACTGTGCATATGTATGGATGTACGCGACAGAAGAAAGCATATTGTTTAACAGACCGGACAAGAGAGCATTGCAGGATAGACGGAATAAAAGGGTATTGTCGGACAGACCGGCTGCCGATTGTGTATTTGCGTCTGTTATGATAAAATGAGTAGAACAGGAATAATACCGGATGAATACTCCAATTATAAACAGGAGGAAAATACAGAAAGGGAACGGTGTGTATGGAGCGAAATACGAAAAAAGTCAGTGATTCAATGGTAGAGCAGGTTTTTCAGGTGCGGCCGGAGCATTTAAATGGTGCCGGACGATTATTTGGCGGACAGTTAATGGCATGGATTGATGAAGTTGCAGGTCTTGTTGGGATTCGTCATTCAAATGGAGATGTGATCACAGCCTCGGTTGATAATCTGAAATTCATGCGAGGTGCTTATCTGAAGGATCTGATCGTATTAGTAGGCCGTATTACCTATGTCGGACATACCTCGATGGATGTCCGTGTGGATACTTATATCGAGGATCACAGAGGAATCCGGCGCTCAATCAATCGAGCGTATCTGACATTGGTGGCTGTCGATGAAAATGACAAACCAAGACCGGTTCCGGGGCTGACACTTGAGAACGAAAGTGAACAAGCAGAATGGCTGGCAGGAGAGAAACGGAGAGAACTCAGAGGACAGAGACGTAAAGAAGGTTTTTAGATAAGCCGGGGGTATGAATATGGCAAATATATTAGACTATCTGGAATGGCGGGGTGATCTGCCGTTTGAGACATCGGCTTTTAATGAGGTGGATGCAGTTGTATTTTCAAGATTTTCATATATACCGTTTGAGGGGATCGTGCCGGATGATTTTAATCATACTGTCACGGTAGCAGAGGCGGCAGAGCGTTTCTTAGGAGATGCGGAGCGCATGACACAGGTGATTTATGAAGATGATCTGAAGCTGCTTGCTGCAATGGGAGCAAGCCGACGATTTGGTGATCTGCTCTTATGCGGTTATGTGAATCAGTTGGATGAGGAGATACAGAAACAGTTTTCAGCAGTCACAGTAAAAATATTTGACGATGTAAGCTGTGTGGTATATCGAGGAACCGATAAAACAGTTGTCGGTTGGCGGGAGGATTGTAATATGGCATTTCTTTCACCGGTTCCGTCCCAGCGGACAGCAGTCGAGTATTTGCGGCAGGCAGCAGAACAGATACCCGGAACATTCCTGCTGTGCGGACATTCCAAAGGCGGAAATCTTGCAATCTATGCAGCAGCAACCTGTGAACGTACTCTGCAGGATAGGATTCTGAAGGTATGCAGTATGGATGGTCCGGGATTTGAACCAAATGTGTTAGAGCTTGCCGGTTACAACCGAATGCTATCACGGATGATCACATACATACCACAGAATTCCGTAGTGGGAATGCTGCTTGAGCACAGAGAGAAATATGTCGTGATCCGAAGTATGCAGGAGGGCTTCATGCAGCATGATGTTTATAGCTGGGAGGTTTTTGGACCATCCCTGATCCATGAGGAGGGGATCACAGATGAATGTCGTGTATTAAATGCTTCCTTAAAAGAATGGATCGACAATATGGACTACGACCAGCGCAGGCAGTTCGTAAACTCCCTGTTCGACCTGCTGGATGAATGCGATGCGAAAACCACGGATGATCTGCAAAATAACTGGCATAAGGATATCGGAAGGATTCTGACCTCGATCAAGAAGATGGACGAAGCCAACCGAAAAGTCATCAGCCAGACAATCCTGTCGCTGTTAAAGATCACAAGAAAGAATGTATCGAACAGATCAGAAGATTAGAAAATGCCATATACAGGCGAGAAAGATTTAACTTTATTTATTTGCTCTGCCTAAGACGAAGTGCACAGCCCGGAAAGGAGGGGGAAGGGCTTATACACTTCGTCTCTTTATAAGATTAGTGTTAACTTCAATTTTGATCGGCATATACTGTTTGCTGTTAATAACAGAAATCAGTCGTTCTACTGCCATTTTTCCCATGTATTTAACAGGAACATTAACGGTTGTCAGATTTGGCTCCAGATAAGTGCACATCGGTACATTATCAAAGCCCACGATGGCAATATCCTCCGGAATACGATAACCGCGTTCTTTAAATGCTTTCATAGCACCGGCGGCGATCAGATCATTATCTGCAAAATAAGAATCAGCAATCGGTTCGTTATTATCTAATATTGCGAGCATCTCTGCATGTGCGCCATCCATATATGGCGGAAGCTGATGCACGATAGCTTTTGATGCGGCAAAACCTGCCATTCGAAGTGCCTGATAATATCCGTCGGCTCGTTCTTCAAAATTATGGATGCTGTAAGAAGAGTGTAGGTAGCCCGGCATCTTCTGGCGGCGCTGAATCAGGAAATGAGTTGCCTGCTGGGCGCCCTGTACATTATTAATATTGACACAGTCCATCTTTACGCTGTTGAAGTAGGTATCGACCACCACGATTGGAAGCGTCAGATATACAAATGGGAAGAAATCCTCTTTGTACATCTCTGTACCCAGTAAGATAACACCGTCACATTCCGATTTGATGATGTGGTTTAACTGGTTGGTGACACTTTCGGCAGCATATTCATAAACGTGGTGTGAATATAGGCGATAGCCATTTGCACTGCAATTCTCATTAATGCTCTCAATCAGAACATCGAAGAAAGAGTTGTTTGAAATAACAGCTCCATGCTTCCTATATATAAGAAGATAGATTATTCCGGATGATTTCGATGGTTTCTTGATCTTTGTAAAATCATAAGCATAATTGTGTGCAGTTTCCAATACACGCTTTCGTGTCTCCGTGCTTACACCTGGCTTATCATTTAATGCCATGGATACGGCGGCTTCAGACAGATTAAGTATTTTAGCAAGTTCTTTAGCTGTAATTGACATGAAATACACTCCCTTCATATATGAATTAAGTTCCCGATTAATTGAATTATCATAAGCTGTATTATAGTCGTTAAACCTTGCATTCAGAAGAAAGTAATAATGCATTCTGTCTGTATTGTAAAAACTGCACAAGATATAATCGAAAATTCAAAAAATATGCGGTTCTTTTTGGTATGTTTTCATTATACATAAAATGAAAATAATAGCAATATTAAGTTTTGAATTAAGTTGATGATTAAGTTAATTATACTTAATTTACACTATTAATTAAGTTATCGGAGGCATATAATCAGCTCATAACAAACGAACAGACAAAACGAAATATAAGAAAAGGACAAGGAGGATATAACATGGATAAGATTAAAATTGGTTATGCACCGACACGAAGAAGTATTTTCTCAGCACCGGATGCTGTAAAGTACAGAGGACTGACAGCAGAGAGATTTACAGAGCGAGATCGGAATTATGCCATGTGCAGTAAACGCACTGTTAAATGATGAAGGTATTCCGGTTGTATGTGAGACTGATATTCACGGAGCGATCACCTCACTGATGGTTGAGGCAGCAGGTATGGGAGAGTCAAGAAGCTTTTTTGCGGACTGGACGATCCGTCATCCTGACAATCCAAATGGTGAGCTGCTTCAGCACTGTGGACCATGGCCGATCTCAATCGCAAAGGAAAAAGCAAAGCATGGTGATGTATCACTGGTTCGTTTCGACGGAGATAACGGAGAGTATTCTCTCTTACTTGAAAATGCAAAAGGAATCGACGGACCAAAAGGAATGGAAACTTACCTTTGGGTAGAGGTTGAGAACATTAAGAGACTGGAAGCAAAGATTGTTGAGAAGAATCAGCCGCTCCTTACATATATAAGAGAAAGTCTTCCGGAGGCAGAAGAATTCATGATCTCTCATATGGCATTAAAGGAAATGTCAAAGAACGTGAAATTTGCAATTCGGACAGGTGAATTTACACCATATCCAAATATTATCCTTACAGTAGGAGTCGCATTTCCTGCATAAGTAATAACGACAGAAAAATACAGATTTTGGAGGTGAATGATGAAAGTTTTAAATATTGGTTCCATGAACCTTGATTATGTCTACAGTGTCGATCATATCATCGCACCGGGTGAGACACAGGCAACCTACGGTATGAATGTATTCCTCGGAGGGAAAGGAATTAATCAGTCCATTGCACTTGCAAAGGCAGGCGTAGATATCTATCATGGCGGAATGATCGGAGAAGACGGACAGGTATTCTTGGATGCATGCAGTGAACATGGTGTGCATGATGAATTCATCCGTACGATCGATGAGAAGACCGGACACACGATCATTCAGGTAGACAAGAATGCACAGAACTGCATTCTGCTCTTTGGAGGAGCAAATCAGAGTCTGACAGAAGAATATATAGATGAAGTATTAGAACATTTTGAAGCCGGAGATATTCTGTTACTTCAGAACGAAGTTAATAAGCTGGATTATATCATTGACCGGGCATATGACAGAAAGCTTGTGATCGCACTTAATCCATCTCCATATAATGAAAAGATTGAAGTTTGTGATCTTTCAAAGATCAGCATCTTCCTGTTAAATGAGATCGAGGGTGCACAGATCACAGGGCTGACAGAGCCGGATGATATACTTGATTCCATGAGAAAGCGTTTCCCGGAAGCAAAGATCGTACTGACACTTGGCAAAGATGGCGCAAGGTATTCAGACAAGGACTGTGAGTATGAACAGCCGATCTTTCCAGTAAAAGCAGTTGATACGACAGCAGCAGGAGATACCTTTACCGGATATTTCCTCGCAGGACTGATCCGCGGCATGGAGATACCGGATATCTTAAGAATGAGTGCGAAGGCATCTTCTATAGCAGTAACCAGAAATGGAGCCGTTCAGTCAATTCCAAAGAGAGAAGAAGTAGAGGCAGCATTGTCGGCAGACTGATACAGCAGATAAAGGAGAAAACAAAGCATGAAATTGCATGTATGCATACAAAAGCAAAGCATGAATGACATGCCTGTAAATAAAAAGAAAATAAAGCGAGGTAAAGGAATATGAAATTTTTTATTGATACAGCAAATGTAGATGACATCAGAAAAGCGAATGACATGGGAGTGATCTGTGGTGTAACAACCAACCCATCTCTGATCGCAAAAGAAGGCAGAGATTTTAATGAAGTTATCAAAGAGATCACAACAATTGTAGATGGTCCTATTAGTGGAGAAGTAAAGGCAACAACTGTAGATGCAGAAGGCATGATCAAAGAAGGAAGAGAGATCGCAGCGATCCACCCAAATATGGTTGTTAAGATCCCTATGACAGTTGAAGGCTTAAAGGCAGTCAAGGTGTTATCGGCAGAAGGAATCAAGACAAACGTAACTCTGATCTTTACGGCAAATCAGGCGCTTCTTGCAGCAAGAGCAGGTGCATCTTATGTATCTCCGTTCCTTGGAAGATTAGATGATATCAGCACAACAGGTATCAACCTGATCGAAGATATCGTAACAATATTTGACAATTATGGTTTAGATACAGAGATCATCGCAGCCTCTGTAAGAAATCCTATCCACGTTACAGACTGTGCTCTTGCAGGTGCACATATTGCAACTGTACCATACAAGGTAATCGAGCAGATGACAAAGCACCCGTTAACAGATCAGGGTATTGCAAAGTTCCAGGCAGATTACAAGGCTGTATTTGGCGAATAAGAGTTATTTAGATTTATCAGAGATTGGAGAATACAATGAATAAATTAGAACTTCAGAAAACTGCTGTAGAGGTTCGTAAAGGAATCGTATCAGCCGTACATTCTGCAAAAGCAGGACATCCGGCCCGGCAAAAGACCTGCTTCATAAGTGTGAACTCGACGCGGAGGGCATCTATAAGCAGATTAAAGCAGCATTATAGGTATATTCATTTATTCTTATAGTTCCTTTTTATATATTTCCTTTTTAAAGAGCTTATTGTAGATGTTTGAATAAAATGTTACAATAAGCTCGATTTTTTACTTTATAGGATAAGATGTCCTATAAAGTAAAAAACTATAGGAAAGGTGGTGAGAGAGAAAATTGGCAGAGTATAGGAATAATTACCGTCAGAGGGAAAACAGATCTGTATATGGGGAGACGAATTCCAGACGAAAGTCATATGGGAAAAACGGCAACTGTACGGGAAATTCCGGAAAACCGAGAGAACAGAGATCAAGCCAGAAGCCATATTATAATGACCTGCGTATAGCAGAAAATGACAGAAATTATGTAGAATATTCCAAACTCAGACGAAAGATCATGGCAGATGATAACGTCAAATATATCTGTTCCAGAAATGAGAATGTGATTCATGATAAATGCTGTATCCTGGCGAGAAATATTAAGGACAGCGATCTGAAATATCTGGTCAATTATCCAAAGTGGATGAAACAATGTCCGAGATGTGCAATAGAAACATATATTCATATCGGGGCATTGGATCCTGAAAAAACAGTGGATTATGAGAATTTATTTAAGCGCATGATGATACCGGTTGACATGCTGAGACATATGTATGTTGACTGTGAGATGAAAACAAAAGTAAATGGGGATACATTGACGGTATGGCATAATGAAGATACCTGGAAGATTGTTTTTCTGGATCATCCGGGAAATGTCAGACTACTGCATAATAATTATCATGTGAAAGATGGGCATCGTGTATTTGAAAAAGGATTTCATATCCAGAGTGAATTTACATCCAATACCAAGATAAAATATGCCATTGAAAATATTGAAACATATTCGTGGAGTATGCACCGTGTGCATGAGAGAGAAGCTGTGCTGGAAAAGAAAAAGAATGAAAGTGAAAAACAGGGATTCTGGTCACGGGTGGCACAGGCATTGCATCTTGCATTTCATAAGCAGGAAGAGGATGGAGTTAAAGATCAGACGGATGATACCAGAAAAGAAGATCCGACTGATTTTCAACTGGATTTTTCAGATTTTAATTTTGTAAAGAAGTTTGGTTATCCGGATAATGGTACCAGATGTATCTATGTCTGGAAGACAAAAAACGGGATATATCAATGGCAGATCGGAGAATATGTATCAAAGAAACGGCAGTTTGTGATCAAATTTTCAGATCAGACCTTTATAACGGACTGGCGGAAAGTAATCGCATGGAAATATATATGGAAAGGTGACCTGAACTGGTCTTATGGTGAAAAAAATGAAGAGGACACTGATCGTAATTGATATGCAGAATGATTTTATTGATGGTTCACTTGGTACGAAAGAAGCAGAGGCAATCGTGGATCCGGTAAGAAATCTGATACAGGAATATAAGAACCGGGGAGACGAGGTGATCTATACCAGAGATACCCATGGAACAGATTACATGCAGACAAATGAGGGAAGGCATCTTCCAGTGGAACATTGTATAAAAGGAACGGCCGGCTGGGAGATCGCAGATGGAATATATGCAGATGGCTGTAAGATCATAGATAAGCCATCCTTTGGATACACAGGCTGGAATCAGTATGGATTTGAAGATGTCTGTCTGATCGGGCTTTGTACCGATATCTGTGTAGTATCAAATGCGCTTATCATAAAGGCATTGTATCCGGAGATACGTGTGGCAGTTGATGTCAGATGTACGGCAGGCGTGACACCGGAATCAAAGGCGGCTGCACTTGAAACGATGAAGATGTGCCAGATTGAGCTGGTTGGTGAAGAATAAGCAGGATAAAAAGAACAAATGCAGTAAGAAAGGAAAGAAGACATGCTTGGAATTATAGGAGCAATGGACGAAGAAGTTGCAAAGTTAAAAGAAAAAATGGAACAGGTGCATATTATTGAAAAAGCAGGTATGCAGTTTTACAGAGGTACTTTGTGTGACCGTGAAGTGGTTGTGGTAAAATGTGGTGTAGGCAAGGTTCATGCAGCAATGTGTACACAGGCAATGATCGACTTGTTTCCGGTAGATGGAATTGTAAATACCGGAATTGCAGGCTCGTTAAATGCAGACATCAACATTGGAGATATTGTGCTGGCAAAGGATGCATTAGAGCATGACATGGATGTTTCTGCTCTTGGATATGCTCCGGGAATCAATCCGGATTTAAAAGATGATGAAAATATTTTCAAGACAGATGAAAAAATGTTGGAACTTGCTCTTACTGCAGCAAAGCGGGCAGAACTTTCCATCAAGGTCTTTACCGGACGTGTAGTCAGCGGAGATCAGTTCATATCAAGTAAAGATAAGAAAAAATGGCTGGTTGAGACATTTGATGGAACCTGTGCAGAGATGGAGGGAGCATCGATCGGACATGTTGCAAGTCTGAACAAGATTCCATATCTGGTTGTTCGTGCTATTTCAGATAAAGCAGATGACAGTGCAGAAATGGATTATCCATCTTTTGCGGCTATGGCGATCGATAACAGTGTTGCACTTATGACAGAATTTGTAAAGTTATGTTAAAAGGAGGCAGTTGAAAAACTATGGAAAAGATAAAAAGTTTTCAGATCAATCATTTATTATTAAATCCTGGAATCTATGTATCCAGAAAGGATAAGGCTGGAGATGCAGTCTTTACGACTTTTGATATCCGCATGACAAAGCCAAATTTTGAACCGGTTATGAATACAGCAGAGATTCATACGATCGAGCATCTGGCAGCTACTTATCTCAGAAATCATGAGGATTATAAGGACAAAGTAATCTATTTTGGACCGATGGGATGCAGAACCGGATTTTATCTGATCCTTGCAGGTGATTATAAGTCAGAGGATATTGTGGATCTGATGATCTCAATGTTTGAATTTATCCGCCATTATCATGATCCGATTCCGGGTGCAAATCCGAGAGAATGTGGAAATTATCAGGACATGAATCTGAACATGGCAAATTATCTGGCTGAGAAATTCTTGAAAGAGGTTTTATATAATATAGGTGAAGACCGCCTGAACTATCCAGAGGGTTGACCTTTTTTTTTCAAAGTGATACGATAACAGATAAAGATTGCCGGGAGAGTGCGGCAATCCATAATAATTATGGAAAAAGAATAAAATCGCGAGAGGTGTAAACGAATGAGTAAGAGTTTTGAAGATTTATTAGCCAAAGTTGCAAAATGCAGCAAGAAGACAGTATCTGTAGCATGTGCTCAGGACAAGCCAGTTCTGGAAGCCGTTAAGGCAGCAAAGGAAAAAGGTATTGCAGATGCGATCCTTGTTGGTGATGAAGCTGAGATCAGAAAGATCGCTGCTGAACTTGATATGAATCTGGATGAGTATGAGATCATAAACGAACCGGACAGCATTCAGGCTGCACATAAGGCTGTAGAGCTGGTACATAATAATAAAGCAGATATGTATATGAAGGGTATCATTGATACAAAGAACTTCTTAAAGAGCGTTCTGGATAAGGAAGTAGGTTTAAGAACCGGTAAGCCGTTATCACATGTAGCAGTTTTTGAGGTTCCTGGTGTTGACAGATTATTATATCTTTCAGACGTAGCATTCATGACATATCCATCTCTTGAGGATAAGAAAGCGATTATTGAAAATACAGTAAAAGTTGTTCATGCATGTGGTATCCCATGCCCAAAGGTTGCTCCACTTGCGGCAGTTGAGGTTGTAAATCCTAAGATGCCTGTAACTGTAGATGCAGCAGAGCTTACAAAGATGAACGAGAATGGAGAGATCACAGGATGTATCGTTGACGGACCATTATCACTTGACCTTGCCATCGATCCGGAAGCAGCTAAGCATAAGGGAGCAGAAGATCGTAAGATCGTCGGAGATGCAGATATCCTCTTATTCCCTGATATCCACGCAGGAAACCTCGTATACAAGTGCCTGACACATACAACTGCAAGCAAGAATGGTTGTATCCTGACAGGAACAAAGGCACCTGTTATTCTGACATCCAGATCAGACAGCTTTGAAGTGAAGATGAACTCTATTGCTCTTGCAGCAGTTGTTGCAGAAGCAATCAAGAATGAGCAGTAATCAGACCGTTATGGTTACGGAATAAATATATAAGAATTTTGGAGGAAAAATATGTCATACAAAATTTTGATCATCAATCCGGGTTCAACATCTACAAAGATAGGTGTATTTGAAGACGAGAATTTATTATTTGAAGAGACATTAAGACACACAACAGAGGAACTTGCGGGCTTCAACCTTATCGTTGAGCAGAAGGACTTCAGAAAGAAAGTTATCCTTGACATTCTTGCAGAGAAAAAATTTGACATCAAGACATTAGATGTATGTGTAGGTCGTGGTGGTATGTTAAAGCCTATTCCAGGTGGTACATATCCTGTAAGTGATGAATTATTAGAGGACTTAAAGATCGGTAAGCAGGGTCAACATGCATCCAATCTTGGTGGTATCCTTGCAAGAGAGATCGGCGATGAGTTGGGAATTCCATCTTACATTGTAGACCCGGTTGTTGTAGATGAGCTGATGCCATCCTCCCGTTTATCCGGTGTACCTGAGCTTCCAAGAAGAAGTGTATTCCATGCATTAAACCAGAAGGCAGTTGCAAAGAGATATGCAAAGGAGCATGGCAAGAAATATGAAGATCTGAACCTGATCGTTGTACACATGGGCGGCGGTGTATCTGTTGGTGCTCATTTAAACGGACGTATCGTTGATGTTAATAATGCATTAGATGGTGAAGGCGCATTTTCACCGGAGAGAGCAGGTGGAGTTCCATCAGGTGATCTTGTTAAGATGTGCTTTTCAGGAAAATATACACAGCAGGAAGTTACAAAGAAACTTGTCGGTAACGGCGGATTCAATGCATATATCGGCAGCAATGATGCAAGAGATCTCGAGAAGCTCGTTCAGGAAGGTGATGAGCATGCAAAGCTTGTTCAAGACGCATTCCATCAGCAGGTAGCAAAGGATATCGGTGCTATGTCAACCGTACTTTGCGGAAAAGTAGATCAGATCATCTTAACAGGTGGTATCGCATATTCCAAGCATACATGTGCAGAACTGGAAAAGAGAGCCGGATTTATCGCTCCGTTTACAGTATATCCTGGTGAGGATGAACTTCTTGCACTTGCACAGGGAGCATTAAGAGTTATGAATGGCGAAGAAGAGCCGATGACATATTAATTTGATGATTGATTGACATTTTGCCTGTGAACTGTAAAAATACAAAAATTGGCATAATAGTTTTTCTTATAATACACATAATAGAATCAAGACAATAAAGTCTTAAATAAATGTATTGGAGGAAATGTATTATGGCAAGTTCAAATTCAACAGGAACAAGCAAGATGAGTGTTCCGGAAGCTAAGGACGCTATGAACAAGTTCAAAATGGAGGTTGCTAAGGAAATTGGTGTAAACCTCAAGGATGGTTACAATGGTGACTTAACATCTGCTCAGAGCGGATCAATCGGTGGCGAGATGGTTCGTCAGATGATCAAGAGACAGGAAGAACAGATGTCAGGCAGATAAGCGGTAAAATAAGAGAAATCTTTAGCTTTTGCTTAGCAGGAAGGGGTTATTGTCGAAAAGACAATAACCTTTTTCTGCGTTATTATGGAAAATGGACTGGACATATATCCAGTATATATGGTATAATCGGATGATTGATGCGGGTGTTTTTATGCCCACAATAAAAACGAAATGATAAATGGATGCTAAATAATGCCTTATATATTATTAAAAGATGATGGCATAAGGCATCATTTGCATAATTTTAAGGAGGAAATAAAAAATGAGTTTAGCAGTAGAAAATCTGGAACACAGTATGGCAAAACTTACAATTACAGTACCGGCAGAGGAGTTTGGTAAGGCAATGACAACTGCCTACAATAAGCAGAAAGGTAAATTCAATGTACCTGGTTTCAGAAAGGGTCATGTACCACAGGCATTTATTGAGAAGATGTATGGACCTGCAGTATTTTATGAAGAGGCAGCTAATTCATTAATTAATGAGTATTATCCAAAGGAAGTAAGTGCATCAGATGTTGATGTTGTATCAAGACCGGTTATCGATGTAACTCAGATCGAAAAGGGCAAGGATTTCATCTTTACAGCAGAAGTAGCTGTTAAGCCTGAAGTTGAACTTGGCGATTATAAGGGACTCGAAGTAGAAAAGGCTGACGTAGAAGTAACAGATGATGAAGTTATGGCAGAGCTTTTAAAGGTTCAGAAAGAGAACTCAAGATATAACCCTGTAACAGATAGAGCAGCACAGATGGATGATGAAGTTACACTTGATTTCGAAGGATCAGTTGATGGTGTTCCTTTCGAAGGCGGTAAGGCTGAGAACTACAAGCTCGTTCTTGGTTCCCATTCATTCATTGATACATTTGAAGATCAGCTCGTTGGCAAGAACATCGATGAGGATGTAGAAGTAAATGTTACATTCCCAGAAGATTATCAGGCAGAAGATTTAGCAGGTAAGCCAGCAGTATTCAAATGCAAGATCAAAGAGATCAAGGCTGTAGAATTACCAGAGTTAGATGATGAATTTGCAAGTGAAGTTTCAGATTTTGAGACATTAGATGAATACAAAGAAGACATCAAGAGCAAGGCTGCTGAGAAGAAACAGAAGGATGCTGAGAACGAGAAAGAAAACAAGCTGATCGAGAAAGTAATCGAGAATGCTAAGATGGACGTTGCAGATGCACAGGTTGCAGATGTACAGGAAAGAATTAAAGATGAGTTCGCTCAGAATCTTCAGTATCAGGGAATCAACCTTGAGCAGTATATGCAGATCTGCAATATTACAGAGGAAGCATTAATGGAGAGAATCAAACCAGACGCAGAGAAGAGAATCAAATCCCGTCTTGTTCTGGAAGCAATTGCTGCTGCTGAAAACATTGAAGTATCAGACGATGAAGTACATGAAGAACTGGAAGCTATGGCAAAACAGTATCAGATGAATGTAGAAGATATCGAAGGCTTCATGGGTGATGCAGAAAAGGATAGCATTAAAAAGGATCTTGCTGTTAAAAAGGCAGTTAAGGTTGTTGTAGATAACGCAAAGGAAGTTTAATCCATAATTTCTGATTGCGATATTTTGGAGGTGTAAATATGAGTTTAGTACCTTATGTCATTGAACAGACCAGCCGTGGTGAACGTTCATATGATATTTATTCAAGACTTCTGAAAGACAGAATTATCTTTCTGGGAGAAGAAGTAAATGATACATCAGCAAGTATAGTGATCGCACAGCTCCTGTTCCTGGAGTCCGAAGATCCATCCAAGGATATCTCATTGTATATCAACAGTCCGGGCGGTTCTGTAACAGCAGGACTTGGGATTTATGATACAATGCAGTACATCAAATGTGATGTATCTACAATCTGCTGTGGAATGGCAGCAAGTATGGGTGCATTCCTGCTTGCAGGTGGTGCAAAAGGTAAGAGATTTGCACTTCCAAATGCCGAGATCATGATCCATCAGCCATCCGGCGGATCACAGGGTCAGGCTACAGAGATTGAAATTGCTGCGAAGCATATTTTAAAGACAAAAGAGAAATTAAATAGAATGTTAAGCGAGAATACCGGAAAGCCATATGAGACCATCGCTGCTGATACAGAGAGAGATAACTGGATGTCAGCAGAAGAAGCATGTGCATATGGTCTGATTGATAGTGTGATCGCAAAAAGATAGTATAAAGAGGTATTGGAATGGCAAATCGTAGTGAAGATAGAAAACTACTTAGATGTTCCTTCTGTAATAAGACGCAGGATCAGGTCAGAAAACTTATAGCAGGACCAAACGCTTACATTTGTGATGAGTGCGTACAGATATGTGCAGAGATCGTTGACGAAGAGCTAGAAGAAACAGGTGCTGAAGATTCCATTAATTTACTGAAACCAAAGGAGATCCGTGAATTTCTGGATCAGTATGTAATTGGTCAGGAAGAAGCGAAGAAGGTTTTATCCGTTGCAGTATACAATCATTATAAGCGTATCATGGCGGATAAGGACTTTGATGTAGAGCTTCAGAAGAGTAATATTCTTATGGTCGGACCAACCGGTTCCGGTAAGACATATCTGGCACAGACACTTGCGAAGATCTTGAATGTTCCGTTTGCCATTGCCGATGCAACTGCATTGACAGAGGCCGGATATGTTGGTGAGGATGTAGAGAATATTCTGTTGAAGCTGATTCAGGCGGCCGATTATGATGTAGAACGTGCAGAGCATGGAATTATCTATATTGATGAGATCGATAAGATCACGAAGAAGAGCGAGAATGTATCCATTACCAGAGATGTATCCGGTGAAGGTGTACAGCAGGCGCTGTTAAAGATCGTGGAGGGAACGGTTGCATCAGTGCCACCACAGGGTGGCAGAAAACATCCACATCAGGAATTTATACAGATCGATACATCAAATATTTTATTTATTTGCGGTGGCGCATTTGATGGTCTGGAGAAGATCATTGACAACAGAATCGGCAAGAAAGCCATCGGCTTCAATGCAGAGGTTGTTGATAAGACAGAGCAGGATATCGGAGAACTGTTAAAGCAGGTTACTCCTCAGGACTTTGTAAAATATGGCCTGATCCCTGAATTTGTCGGACGTCTGCCGATCACAGTTACACTTGATCTGTTGAATAAGGATGCGCTTGTAAGAATCCTGACAGATACAAAGAGTGCGATCTGCAAGCAGTATAAGAAATTATTTGAATTAGATGGCGTGGAATTGGAATTTGATAAGGATGCGCTTTACGCTATAGCAGAAGAAGCGATGGAGAGAAAGACCGGAGCCAGAGGACTTCGTTCTATCATAGAGAAAGCAACGCTTGATCTTATGTATGAGATTCCATCAGATGACAGAGTTGCAAAATGCGTGATCACAAAAGAAGTTATAACGGATGGAGCACAACCAGAAATCACTTATTCTGATAATCCGGCTGAGAAAAAGCAGATAAAGAAGAAGCGTTCAGTAAAAAACAGTGATGAAATAGCTTAAGCAGAAAGCCGGGATGTTATGCATCCCGGTTTTTTGATATAAAGGAGATAAAAGTATGGATAATATCGTCTGGAACAGACCGATGATCGTTTTGAACAATATTGTTATAATGCCAGATACTTCCTCACATCTGGATGTGATCAGCAAGGAATCCTGTGAAGCAGTTGCCAATGCGATGAAAGGTGATTGCAGCATCCTGCTGGTTACGGCAAAGGAAGTAAAGGAGAATAGCAAGGTTCCTGATCTTTATCCGATCGGTGTTACAGCAAAGATCAAACAATATCTGAAAATGCCGAACAAAACAGTCCGCATTCTGATCGAAGCAGAAAAACGTGCAAGGATCGTTTCATTTTATAAGGAAGATGGAGCATATAATGCAGACTTTGAATATATAGATACAGAAGAAACAAACCATCTGGATGAAGTAGAGGAAAAAACATTGATCCGTATGCTTACGGATAAGCTCAGACAAGCATTTGCAAATGGAATGGGAACAAATAAGCTGTTATATAAAAAACTGCTTACGATCGATGACCTTGCAAAATTTGCCGATGGAGTGACAGAATTCATTCCTGCGCCATATACGAAGAAGCAGGAGATACTGGAAACTCTCGATGTAAAAGAACGTGTAATGAAGATCCTTCAGACGATGGATGAGGAGATGGAGATTTTAGCCATCCGTCAGGAGATTCAGGAGAAATTACAGGACTGCGTAAATAAGCATCAGAGAGAATATGTTCTCCGGGAACAGATGAAGGTCATAAAGAAAGAGCTTGGCGAGGATGATAATACAGAAAAAGCGGCAGATGAATATATGGAGCGTTTACAGAATCTGACTGCTCCGGAGGAAGTCAAAGAGAAGCTTACGAAAGAGATATCCAGACTTCGTGCATTGCCGCCGATGGCTGCTGAATCCGGTATCCTTACAAACTATATCGAGACTTTGCTCGACTATCCATGGGGCAAATCTTCAAAAGAGAATGATAATCTGGAAAAGGCAATTAAGATTCTGGAACGGGATCATTATGGTCTGGAAGAAGTAAAGGAACGGATCATAGATTATCTGGCGGTTCATATCTTAAATGAAAAAGGCAACATGCCGATCCTGTGTCTGGTTGGACCTCCGGGAACCGGTAAGACATCGATCGCAAGATCGATCGCTACCGCGACAGGAAAAGAATATGTCCGTATGTCACTTGGCGGCGTTCGGGATGAAGCAGAGATCCGTGGACACAGAAGAACCTATATCGGTGCTATGCCGGGCAGGATCGCACAGTCGATCGCAAAGACAAAGACAGAGAATCCGCTGGTACTGCTTGATGAGATAGACAAGGTAAGCAGCGACTACAAGGGAGATGTATCCTCTGCTTTGTTAGAGGTTTTAGACAGCGAACAGAATAATAAATTTTACGATCATTATTTTGAAGTGCCGATCGACCTGAGCAAGGTATTATTTATCGCAACGGCAAATGATGCATCCCTGATTCCGGGACCGTTAGCCGATCGTATGGAGATGATCGAGATCAGCGGATACACGGAAAATGAGAAGTTCAACATTGCAAAGCTGTATCTGGTCAATAAGGCGATCGAGAGAAACGGACTGACAAAGAAGCAGTTCAAGATCAATGGATCAGCGATCAAATATATCATCCGTCATTACACCAGAGAAGCTGGTGTGCGTGATCTGGAGCGAAATATTGATAAGATATGCAGAAAAGCATGCAGAATGATCCTTACAGAACAGGTGGAGACGGTAAAAGTAACAAAGGACATGATACCACAGCTTCTCGGAACAGAGAAGTACATGGATGACAGCTATGATCTGACCAATAAGGTAGGCTCTGTACGAGGTCTTGCATGGACTGCGGTAGGTGGAGTAACACTTAATATAGAAGTAAATATCATGCCGGGAAATGGCAGTATACAGCTTACCGGAAAATTAGGAGATGTCATGAAGGAGTCTGCTGTTACAGGTTTATCGTATATCCGTACGATGAAGGAATCAGAGACACTGGGTGAAGATTATTTTGAAAAGCATGATATCCACATCCATATTCCGGAAGGAGCAGTTCCAAAGGATGGACCTTCTGCGGGAATCACGATGGCGACAGCCATTTATTCTGCGATATTTAATAAGCCGGTAAGAGGAGATCTTGCGATGACAGGAGAGATCACTCTGCGGGGTAGCGTACTTCCGATCGGTGGTTTAAAAGAAAAGCTTCTGGCAGCAAAAACGATCGGTATTAAGAAGGTGCTGATCCCTGAGATGAACCGCAGAGACCTTAATGATATCAGTACAGAGATTATAGACGGACTGGATATTACCTGTGTGAAAACAATGGAACAGGTACTTAGTCTTGCACTTGCAAAAGGAGAAAAGAAATGATAATTAAGAGTGCTGAACTTGAAACAGTATGTGGAATTACAAGTACACTTCCAGAGACAGAGATGCCGGAGATCGCATTTGCCGGTAAGTCAAATGTAGGAAAATCCTCCTTGATCAATGGATTGTTAAACCGGAAGTCGCTCGCAAGAACATCATCACAGCCGGGCAAGACACAGACGATCAATTATTATAATATTAATCATGATCTGTATTTTGTCGATCTTCCGGGATATGGCTATGCACAGGTATCCGTAGAGATCCGTGCAAAATGGGGTAAGATGGTAGAACGGTATCTGCATACCTCAAAACAGTTGCGGCTTGTATTTTTGTTGATTGATATCCGTCATGAGCCATCAGAGAATGATTGCATCATGTATGACTGGATTGTAAAAAACGGATATGAACCGGTAATTATTGCAACAAAGCTTGATAAGATCAAGAGAAGCCAGATCCAGAAGAATCTGAAGATCATCAGACAGAAGATCCAGCCGGTAGAGAGAACGATCATAATTCCGTTCTCGGCACAGACCAAGCAGGGAAAAGAAGAGATCCTGCAATTGATCGAAGACCGGATCGCAGAATCAGAATAAATGATCAGGACTGTTTTTCGCCCTTATCATCAGAATACAGCCAGAGAGTATTGACGAGATAGTCATATACTTCGGCACTTTTCGCACGCCAGTTATCACAGATAGCAACGGCGTGCGTTTTTGTTGGTACGTTAAATTTCAGATCGACCAGAGTTTCTTTCCGATCCTTGATCACACAGGTAACGACATATTCGCCATAATCATTTAAGGCATAATCGGCATAGATCTCAGATTCGTTTTTCAGATTAATTTTCTGATTATCGAAATAGTCCAGGATATCCTGTTTAATAGCATATGGAATACGGTTTTCAAACATGCTTAAGGCTTCTTCACCCTTGTCAGTGATCTTATAATGGGAAGAAGACCGTATCATGGAGACATAGACAAAATCACACTCGATCAGTCCATTAATGGCTTCCTGAAGCGTGAAGTAGTTCGTATATCCCTTTGTCAGAACAAAATCGGAAATCTGGGAATTGGTCAGTGTGAAATCCACACGATCCAGCATGTATAATATAATTAATTTGTATAAGACGATCGATTCAGTATTCATAATAATATCCTTTGTATGTTTTGTAAGAATAAATGTATCACAAGAAAAGCATAAAATCAATGAAGCAATGCTGCGGTGAAAGAAAATGATTTACAAAACTTTTTTTTATGCTATACTAAGGCTATTAAATACAACGCTCATGTGGCATCCGGATATCTGATAAGCAGGATGCACAGGTAGTCATACAGTTGATATACCTGTTTCGAAAAGAATTCATTAGGATAATCCCCAAGAATAAGAATGTGTGTGAATTAAATAAAACGGATAAAATTGGAAGGAGTAAAAGATGGATTTCAAAAATGCATCATTAGAGGAATTGAAGCAATTCGTAAAGGAGCATAAGATAAAGGGTGTATCAGCACTTCGTAAGCCGGCTCTGATCGAATTCCTTGAAAAAAATTACAGTGATGAAGCAGGCCATGCGAAAGAAAATCAGGACGTGAATTCACAGAAAAAAGATGCTGAAAAAATAAAAAAGACAGAAAGAACACGGAAACCGAAAAAGGCAGAGCTGCCAGAAAAAGTAGAGCTGCCAGAAAAAGTAGAACAGACTGAAAAAACGAAACACACAGAGCAGCCGGAGAGATCCGAAGAAGATGCTGTAAAAAAAGTGGACAGGGACCGGGTAGAAAATGGCCAGAGATCAGGAGAATCCGGAAGAAGACAGCATAGGAATACTGCCGGAAGGCAGACCAACCGGAATGGAAAAAGACAGGACTATCGGTCACAGGGGAATAATAACAGAAATAACAATTCCTATCATGGAAACAATACACCAAATGTAAATAACGGAAGAAAAGACCATGTTCAGGAGAACAAAACGCTTGCAACCGAGATGACAAAGCCGGAAATGAATATGGAAAAAGCAGTTCTTGAAAAGGCTGCAATGGAAGAGAAAAAAGCAGCAGTTGAAAGTTCTGTAGTATCAGAAAAGAAAGCAGCATTTGAAAAATCTGTTATAGAAGAAAAAAATACGGCTGCAGATACAGAGATAAAAGCAGAGGTAAGAATGGAGACGAAGCCTGAGAACAGGCAGGAAGGCTCATCCGCTCAGCAGGAACCAAATGGACCGGAGCTTGACAGTGGTAAGATGGCACATGGAATCCTGGAAGTAATGCCGGAAGGCTATGGATTTATAAGAAGTGCCAATTATCTGCCGGGAGATCAGGATATCTATGTATCACCGGCGCAGATTCGTAGATTTGGACTTAAGACCGGAGATATCATAATGGGAAATATCCGCGTAAAGACGCAGGGAGAGAAGTTTGGTGCATTATTATATGTAGCTTCTGTCAATGGAGAAAGTCCTGCAAGCATTGCAGGAAGAAAAGCATTTGAAGATCTGACGCCGATTTTCCCGAATGAACGGATCAATATGGATGGGGAGGACAGCCCGATTCCGATCCGTATGATCGATCTGCTGTCACCGATCGGTAAAGGACAGCGTGGTATGATCGTTTCCCCTCCAAAGACAGGTAAGACAACCTTGCTGAAACAGATTGCAAAATGTATCAGTACCAGATACAGTGAGATTCATTTGCTGGTGCTTCTGATCGATGAAAGACCGGAGGAAGTAACGGATATCAGGGAATCCATAGAGGGACCCAATGTAGAAGTTATTTATTCGACATTTGATGAGCTGCCAGAGCATCATAAGCGTGTATCTGAGATGGTGATCGAGCGTGCAAAACGACTGGTAGAGCAGAAGAAAGATGTCGTGATCTTATTAGACAGTATTACGAGACTTGCAAGAGCGTACAACCTTACAGTTCCACCAAGTGGAAGAACCTTATCCGGTGGTCTTGATCCTGCGGCGTTACATATGCCGAAGAAATTCTTTGGTGCTGCCCGGAACATGCGTGAGGGTGGAAGTCTTACGATCCTTGCGACAGCGCTGGTTGAGACAGGAAGCAAGATGGATGATGTCGTATTCGAGGAATTCAAAGGAACCGGTAATATGGAACTGGTGCTTGACCGGAAGCTCGCAGAAAAGAGAATCTTCCCTGCAATCGACATTGCAAAATCCAGTACCAGACGGGATGATCTGTTATTATCACCGGAAGAACAGGAAGTTGTATATGCACTTCACAAGATATTATCCGGTAATAAGGCAGAGGATATGCTGGAGGATGTACTGAAATTATTCGTTCGGACCAAGAATAATAAAGAGTTTATCTATTATGTTAAAAAATCATTGCTAAGAAAATAAAAAAACACTTGCATTTCTATGCCGGTTTATGTTAGAATACAAAAGCTGTGTTTTATGAAGAAGTGAGGCTGATGGCCTATTCTCATATATCAATAATATAATAAAGAGGTGAGATTAAATGAGAGAAGGAATACATCCAAATTATTATCAGGCAAAGGTTGTATGTAACTGCGGAAACGAATTTGTTACAGGTTCTACAAAAGAAGAAATTCATGTAGAAATTTGCTCAAAGTGTCATTCATTCTATACAGGCCAGCAGAAGGCAGCTAAGGCTCGTGGTAGAATTGATATGTTCAACCGTAAGTACGGTGTTTCACAGTCAAACTAATAAAAAGGATGATAGGTTGAGGTTAAAGCTTTTAATCTCAGCCTATTTTTGTTTTAGGAAACAATTTTACGAGGTATAGAATTTGAAAAGAGCCAGAATAGGTGGTCAGGCGGTGATCGAAGGCGTAATGATGAAATACGAGGATCAGTACGCAGTAGCAGTCAGAAAGCCGGATCAGGAAATTGAAGTTAAAGTAGAAAGCTATACACCGATAGGTGAAAAATATAAAATCCTGAAATTGCCGATTCTTCGTGGAGTGGTTAATTTCTTTGAGTCGCTGGTAATTGGAGTTAAAACGCTGACATATTCAGCCGATTTTTATGAAGAGGAAGAACCGACTGGAAAGAGTGAAAATAAAGATGATTTCAGGTTGTCAGATACAGAAAGTAATAATGGAAGCGGTTCAGGTGAGAACGGCAGTAAAAACAATAAAAAAGAAAGCAGTACAGGAGATGATCTGATGATGATCGGAACCGTTATTGTATCACTTGCCATTGCGATCGCATTATTCATGCTGCTTCCGGCATTTATTGCAGGACTACTTGAGCATGTGACAAAAAGCAATGCATTGATAGCGGTAGCGGAAGGTGTGCTTCGGTTGGTGATCTTTCTTGCATATGTAGTATTAATATCATTGATGAAGGATATCAAACGTGTATTTATGTATCATGGTGCAGAGCATAAGACGATCAACTGTTTTGAAGCAGGCGATCCGCTGACTCCGGAAAATGTAAAGAAACATTCCAGATACCATAAACGCTGTGGAACCAGTTTTTTGGTAGTCGTTATGATCATAAGCATTATTGTATTTATGTTTATAAATGTGAAGTCTATGTGGCTGCGATTGCTGTCGCGTGTACTTCTGGTTCCGATTATTGCGGGAATCTCGTATGAATTTATCATGTTTGCAGGCAGAAGTGACTCAAAGCTTGCGAATATATTAAGTGTACCCGGTATGTGGGTACAGCGTCTTACGACGAAGGAACCGGATCTTGAGATGTGTGAGGTGGCAATTCGTTCGGTAGAAGCGGTGATCGACTGGCGTGCTTATCAGGACGCTATGAAGCGTGGAGAGATCGAAGATTAAGAAATTGAAATGATGCCAGTGAATGTAAAAGGAAATAGACGTATGACTCAGTATCAGCTTGTAACAGCAGGAAAAGAAAAACTGAACGAACATAATGTGCCGGATGCAGATATCGATGCAGAGTTATTATGGCTCTTTGTATCAAAGCAGGATAAGATGGCATATATTATGAACCGGCAGGAAGATGTTACCGAAACGATTCGTTCTTCCTATGAAGCGTTGATCGATAAAAGGTCAAAACGTATTCCGTTACAATATATAACAGGCATACAGTGCTTTATGGGGTATGATTTTGAGACTGCACCGGATGTACTGATTCCAAGATTTGACACAGAAGTTCTGGTGGAACAGGCAAACCGCTTGATTCAGGACATACATTCTGATAAGATGTCTGTGCTGGATATGTGCTGTGGTTCCGGGTGCATCGGATTGTCGGTAGCACTTATGAATCAGAATATTCATATAGATCTGTGTGATATCTCAGATTCCGCGATCGCACTTACGACAAAAAATGCGAAACGATTAGAAGTATCTGATTATACTGTTATAAAATCAGATTTATTTGATAAGATAGATAAAAGATATGATATGATCTTGTCTAACCCACCATATATAGAGAGCAAAGTGATTGACGGATTGATGCCGGAGGTTCGGGATTATGAGCCGAGGCTGGCATTGGACGGCGATGCGGACGGATTGAAGTTTTACAGAGCAATTATAGAAAATGCGGAGAGTTATTTAAATGAAAAAGGATATATTTTATTTGAAATTGGTAATCATCAGGCACATGATGTGCAGCAGCTCCTTGTAGATAAGCATTTTGAAGATGTACGCGTAGTGAAAGACCTCGCAGAAAATGACAGGGTTGTAATTGGAAGAAAAGCCTGAAAAAAGGCTGGATATATTAACAGACACATGAACAGGAAATGAGCATGTGCTGCAGGAGGATTATTATGTTTGATAAATTAGAAGATTTAGTAGACAGACTTGATACATTAAATAACCAGTTGACAGATCCGGATATCGTATCTGATCAGAACAAATTCCGCAAATTAATGAAGGAGCAGAGTGAACTGACTCCTATCGTAGAAAAGTACAAAGAATATAAAGATGCAAAACAGACGATCGAAGACAGTCTGCTTATGCTTGAAGAAGAAAATGATGAAGAGCTTCGTGAAATGGCGAAGGAAGAATTAAATGAAGCAAAGGCAACAGTAGAAAAGACGGAAAATGAATTAAAGATTCTGCTTCTTCCAAAAGATCCGAACGATTCCAAGAATGTTATCGTCGAGATCCGTGCAGGTGCAGGCGGAGATGAAGCCGCATTATTTGCATATGAGATCTACAGAATGTATCAGAAATACGTTGATCAGTTCAAATGGAAAGTAGAACTGATGAGCGTGAATGAGAATGGAATCGGTGGTTTCAAGGAAGCGGTATTCATGATCACAGGTGATGGTGCATATTCCAAGATGAAATATGAGAGTGGAGTTCACCGCGTACAGAGAATCCCGAAGACAGAGTCTGGCGGAAGAATCCATACCTCAACTGTAACAGTTGCAGTTATGCCAGAAGCAGAGGAAGTTGATGTAGAGATCAATGAAAATGATATCCGTATCGATGTCATGCGAGCATCCGGTAACGGTGGTCAGTGTGTCAATACAACAGATTCAGCCGTTCGTCTGACACATATACCAACCGGTATCGTGATTTACAGCCAGACCGAGAAGTCCCAGCTTCAGAATAAGGCGAAGGCATTTGCGCTGCTCCGTTCCAAGCTGTATGATATGGAGCTTCAGAAGCAGCATGATGCAGAAGCTGCAGACCGTAAGAGCCAGATTGGAACCGGAGATCGTTCAGAGAAGATTCGTACTTATAACTTCCCAGAAGGTCGTGTAACCGATCACAGAATCAAACTCACCTTGTATAAGCTGGAACAGATCTTAAACGGTGATCTGAATGAGATTATCGACAGTCTGATCGCAGCAGATCAGGCAGCCAAGCTTTCTCAGGTGAATGAGGAAGAATAAAAGAAACCCTCGATATTGAAAAAACAAGTTGGCATCTGCCTGATCCGGCAGATGCCATTTTTAAGTAAAAGAGGGTGTTGGCGAAATAAACTGAATAAATAAGGCAAATTGATTGACATATTTTTGAATAAGTGGTTATATTATATGTGGCTTAAATGGACATACTAATGATAATTTACAGATATGAAATGAGGTAGCTAGATGTATAAAAAGAATGTAAGGTTCTTTTTTGCTTTGTTCATGGGCAAACTGGCAAGAACCATGCAGAGAATGTTGAAGATGAACGCAAGTTATTTTCCGGGAAAGCTGGCAGTCAAGCTTTGTCCGGATTTCATGGGATGTATAGATAAACCGAAAACGATCATAACAGTAACAGGAACCAACGGCAAGACAACAGTATGTAATATGATCATAGATATTCTGGAGGCAAATGGCTATGACGTTTTGAACAACCGTGCTGGTTCTAATGTGAATGCCGGAGTAGCGAGTTCATTGATCGCAGGAAGTACTCTGACAGGAAAGGCAAAGAAAGAATATGCAGTATTTGAAGTCGATGAAAGAAGTTCAAAGCTGATCTATCCATACGTAAAACCAACATATGCGGTATGTACGAACCTGTTCCGTGATTCCATTCAGAGAAATGCAAACCCGGAGTTTATTTTTAACTTTATCAATAATAATATGCCAAAAGAATCACATCTGATCTTAAATGCGGATGATCTGATTAGTTCAAATCTTGGATCGGAAAATGAAAAAACATACTTTTCAATCAACAGACTTCCATCTGACCGGGAGGAATGTATTAATCTGATCAATGATATGCGGATCTGTCCAAAGTGTCATCATAAATTAAAATATAACTATGTCCGGTATCATCATATTGGAAAAGCTGTCTGTGAGTTCTGTGGATATACGTCACCGGAAGGCGATTATAAGGCAGATGTTGATTATGAGAACAAAGTAATAACAGTTACACATAATGAGAGCAGGGAACAGTATCCGATGATCAGCAACAGTACATTTAATCTGTACAATGAGCTGACTGCAGTTACCGCTCTTCGTGAATTTGGTTTGACAGGTGAGCAGATCCGGAACGCGATCCAGAATCTTAATATTGTGGAATCGAGATATTCCAGAAGTACAGTGGATGGGATCACGATAGTGACCAATATGGCAAAAGGACAGAATCCAATTGCATGTTCCTGTGTATTTGATTATGTGTCTAAGGAACCGGGAAATAAAGAGGTCATTCTTTTGCTGGAAGATATATTTGACCGGAAAAATTCATCTGAAAATATGACATGGATCTTTGATACGGATTTTGAGTTCTTAAATCAGCCGAATATTACGAACATCGTAATAGGTGGTCTGCGGACGAAAGATTATAAGCTCCGTTTAATGATGGCCGGGGTTCCGGAGGAAAAGATCAAAGAGACAACGGATGAAGCAGGTGCATATAAATCCCTGAATCTGGATGGAACAGACAGTGTATACATTCTTCATGATATTCATGAAAATGATACAGCACTTGTACTTCGGGATAATCTGAAACAGTATTTGAAGGAAAGAGAGGCATAACAAATGGGAACAGATATTACAATAGAAGTTCTATATGGAGAATTTGCCAATCTTTTCGGTGAATTACAGAACGTAAATTATTTAAAAGACTGTATGCCGGAGGCAACAGTTATTTATACCGGCTTATATGATAAACCGGCATTTACAGAGGGCAAGGCAAACCTTGTATATATGGGAGCAATGACAGAGAATCAGCAGGAATTGGCGATTCAGGCATTGAAACCATATAAGAAAGAACTGGAAGAGCAAATCGAGGCTGGAACAGTATTTCTCTTTACCGGGAATGCAGTCGAGATCGTTGAACAGTACATTGAGAATGAAGATGGAAGTCGAATAGAAGGACTTGGTATTTTTAATACCTATGCAAAGAGAGATATGATGCATAGATATCATTCTCTTGTATTTGGACAGTATGAAGATATAAAGCTGGTTGGTTTTAAAGCGCAGTTCAGTCATTCTTATGGAGATAATTCAAAGGATTATTTCTATGATGTGATTCGCGGGGATGGTTTTCATCCGGGAATAAAACAAGAAGGTTTGAAGAGAAAGAATTTCTTTGCAACATATACAGTTGGACCATTTCTTATTATGAATCCGTTGTTTGTAAAGTATCTGATGCAATTACTTGGTATAAAAGAACCGGTTCTTGCGTATGAATCCGTTATTATGGAAGCATACAGACAGCGTTTGGAAGAGTTTGAAGATGAAAAATTAAAATATCAGTAAGAGAATATAAAGGAAAAACTTCCAGATATGACCTTGTATTGTAAAACAGAGGTTCCTATCCGGAAGTTTTTATTTTACAAAGTTATCAGAAGAGTTGGCGTTTTTGCTATATAAGTATATTAACAAATATTTACTTGACAAAAAAAGGGTAACATGAAACTATGGACGTAGGATTTTTCGTTACAGGAAGGAATGGGAGGTTACTTAATATGGATATAAATAATACACCGCCAAATTTTGGAGAACAGCCGAATTATAATAATGTACTGCCAAACTTTGGTGAACAACAGAATTATAATAATGTACCGCCAAACTTTGGTGAACAACAGAATTATAATAATGTACCGCCAAACTTTGGTGAACAACAGAATTATAATAATGTACCGCCAAACTTTGGTGAACAACAGAATTATAATAAT
>NZ_QTXL01000002.1:37991-505788 GCF_003461625.1 Clostridium sp. AF15-31
CAACAGAATTATAATAATGTACCGCCAAACTTTGGTGAACAACAGAATTATAATAATACGCCGCCAAACTTTGGCGGACAGCCAAATTATAATAATGTGCCGCCAAATTTTGGATGGCAGTCAAATTACAATTATAAGCCGAGAAGATCAAGACCGGGAGTGTCTCCGGAGCGCTTTGAGATCTTTGGCGGTTTTGCATTTGGGTATGCTATGATCTACAGTGTGCTGATGTATCGGAATTATGCAAGTATCTGTGCTGTATTCATGGCGGTTATGACCGTTTTATTTATGAGCTTCAGTATCATGCGCCATGAGAAGAATCTGCCGGTAAATGACGGAGAATCGTTATCTTTTGGAAAACTTTTTGGAAAGCAGACGAAGCTGATTCCACATTATGCAGGTATCCTTTTGCTTGGAGTATCAGTTTGCAGGACCGATGATTCATTTTTGATCGTTTTGGATCATCTTTGCATTTTATTCCTTGTGTGTGCAGGACTTCTCCGGTATTTTGATGATCTTAAAAACATGGGATTTGTCGAATATGGTCTTGCTGTTATCGAGAAGATGGCAGAGCCGTTTACCTGTTTTGACCGTTTTTTCTCAGACTACAGACAATATAACAGAGAACATGAAAATGCAAGAAAACGTGCAAAATTTGTCTATATTCTGATCGGTGTTGTCGTTGCGATTCCATTGCTGTTCGTAATGATCAGCCTGCTTTCCAGTGCAGATCAGATATTTGGAGATGCAGTTGAAACATTACTTGGAAATATTTTCCTGTCATGGGATGCAATCTGGTTTCTGGTATTTGCATTTGCGGCGTTACTATTTACATATGGAATTATTGTTGCGGCACCGTTTGGAAGCAGACATCACAGACAGGCAAAAGCAGAAACACATGAACCGATCATTGCGATCACAGCAATGGGACTGCTTACCCTGGTATATCTGTTATTCTCAGTGATCCAGATCCTTTATCTGTTTACAAATAATATGTCGCTGCCGGATGATATGACTTATGCGGAATATGCCAGACAGGGCTTCTTCCAGCTTATGTTCGTATCGGTGCTGAACGTGATACTGGTATTGATCTGTCATGCAATTTTCCGTAAAAGTACAGTGCTTAATATTGTGCTGACCATTATGTCGGCTTGTACCTATGTGATGATCGCATCTTCGGCACTTCGTATGACAATGTATATCAAAGCATATGATCTTACTTATATGAGGATTCTGGTATTTGCCGCTCTGGCAGTGCTTGCTGTGGTACTTGCAGGAGTGATCGTCAGAATCTATACGGACCGTTTTCCGCTGGTGCGTTATTCGATGTTTGTGATCGTTACTGTATATATCATCGTATCATTCCTTCGTCCGGCTTATCTGGTTGCCAGATATAATCTGGAGAATCAGAATCCGAAGGATGTGGATTTCCGGTATGTGACATCACTTGGTGCAGACGGAGCGGAAGAAGTATATGAGTTCATTGTAGATAACTATATGACGGGACAGGATGATGATTACTACGAGTACGATAACTACCAATACGACGATTATTATAACAAATATAATAATTATAAGGATATCGAGGGCTTCTCGTACGACAGAATGGAATGGTATTTTAATGGCATCCGGGATACCTATAAAGAAAAAGGTGCGATCCGTGGATTTAACTTCTCAAGAAACAAGGCAGAGAAATATGCAAAACGTTTCTTTAAATGGTATGGAGAAGATGAATAAGGTACATTAATTTAGAATTAAAATGCGTTGCACCTATTGTAAAAAAATGGGAAATAGTATAAAATAAAACTAAATTTGGGGCATACAGATGAGAGGTCAGAATGCCGCCGGATAAAAGATGATTTTATGGAGGTAGTAGAAAAAATGAAAAAAGCAACAAAGAGATTATTAGCTGTATTTTTAGCTCTTGCAATGGTATTCACATTATTAGCAGTACCGGCAACCAGCATGAAGGATGTAAGCGCTGCAACAAGCAAAAAGGTTTATTTTTATCCAAGTAACGGAGTTGTTACTTACAAGCCTGGGGATCAGTATTCTTCATATTACACTATAATTTCAATTATAGGATGTTCTAAAAAGTCAGAGATCAAAAAATTGAAAAGCACGAACAAGGATATCCGTGTAGAAGCAAAAGATGGATATGTTAAAGCATATTTTGGCAAGAAGGCAGCAACAACAACAATCTCCTGTACAGCAAAGGGAGTAAAGATCAAGACAAAGCTTACGGTAAAGAAGTATACGAATCCGGTAAAGACGTTCAAGATTGGCAGCAAGAATTACGCATCCAAATATGCAAAGAATGATGATTACAGACTGAATAAGAAAGTATCTAAAAAGAAGTTATCGATCAAAGCTAACGCAGGATGGAAGATTCGAAGCGTATATGTTGTAAATGGGTCAACAAGAAAATCTTATACATGGCTCGACAAAACAAGTTTTTCAAAAAAGATTACGTTATCCAAGGTAAATAATGCATATGTATATGTTGTGATGTATAATACAAAGACTGGTGCTGGTGAGACATTATATTATTACTATTCCAATAGAACATATTAATTTATAAGAAAAGAAATAAGGAGAATCCTGAAAAAACAGGGTTCTCTTTTTAATTGGATGCAACAGAATATATTGAGAACATTTATAAGGTGTGGTATACTTTACATAACGATTTGATAAAATATATCATGTGGTTTTAAAAACCATATTTGCCATAAAATGGTAATGGAGGATGTTAAAATGAATGATTATGTTATATTGACAGATTCATCCTGTGATCTGCCGGATGATATCGTGAAGAAATATCAACTGGAGATCTTACAGCTTGATTTTATTGTTGAGGGCGAGGGAAGTTTTCATAATGATCAGGCAGATATTGAGAAAGTATATAGCAAATTAAGGAATGGGGCAAATATCAAGACTTCTGCAGCAAATATCTCGCAGGCATCGGAGGCAATAGAAGCTTTATTTAATCAGAAGAAAGATATCTTATATCTGGGCTTTTCATCCGGGCTTAGTTCTACTTATCAGACCGTGTATATGGCCGGTCAGGAATTAATGGAGGAGTATCCGGAACGAAAGATGATCAGTGTTGATACCCTTGCGGCATCTATGGGACAGGGACTTTTGGTATACAAAGCATGTCAGGCAAAAGATTCAGGAAAAAGTCTGGAGGAGAATGCACAGTATATAGAAGAAATCAAGTTAAAGCTATGCCATTGGTTTACAGTAGACGATCTTTTCTTCTTAAAAAGAGGAGGTCGTATATCAGGGGTGACAGCAACGGTTGGAACGATGCTTTCGATCAAGCCAATCCTGCATGTCGATGATGAAGGACATCTGATCAATGTAAGTAAGGTCAGAGGAAGAAAAGCAGCGATCACGGAGCTTGCAAACCGGATGGAGAAGCTGGCGGTACATCCGGAAGATCAGGATATTTTTATCAGTCATGGTGATTGTATAGAAGATGCAGAGAAACTTGCTTCTATTATTAAAGAGAGATTCGGAAATGACAGGATCACGATATCCTATGTCGGTCCGGTGATCGGAGCACACTCAGGTCCCGGAACACTGGCATTGTTCTTCCTTGGAGAACACAGATAAACAGCTTTTTACAGAATAAGGATAGACAGGTCAAAGGCTAATTAAATAAATAAAAAATAATTGAGAATCATTCCTAATAACTATTGACATTTATCAAAAATTGTGTAAAATAGAATCATAGAAATTGATAACGTTTCTCAATAAGAATAATAATAGAAAAAAGCAAAGGAGATTTTAATTATGGCAAAGTTTGTATGTAGTGTATGTGGATATGTATATGAAGGAGAAGAAGCTCCTGCACAGTGCCCTGTATGTAAGGCACCTGCTGAGAAGTTCATCAAACAGGGTGATGATAAGACATGGGCAGCTGAGCATGTTGTAGGTGTAGCACAGGGTGCACCGGAAGATATCATGGAAGATTTAAGAGCAAACTTCCAGGGCGAGTGTTCAGAAGTTGGTATGTACCTTGCAATGGCTCGTGTAGCATTCAGAGAAGGCTATCCTGAGATTGGTAATTACTGGGAGAAAGCAGCTTATGAAGAAGCAGAGCATGCAGCTAAGTTTGCAGAGCTTCTTGGTGAAGTAGTTACAGATTCAACAAAGAAGAACCTTGAGATGAGAGTAGAGGCAGAGCATGGTGCAACTGCCGGTAAGACAGATCTTGCAAAACGTGCAAAAGCACTGAATCTGGATGCAATCCATGATACTGTTCATGAGATGGCAAGAGATGAGGCAAGACATGGAAAGGCATTTGAAGGTCTCTTAAAGAGATACTTCGGTTAATCATTCTATGAATGATCGTGCAGAATAGCACAGAACACTAATTAAGAAGTAAATATATAATACACTCTAATAAAAAATCCGGCTGACAGGAATTTCCCATCAGTCGGATTTTGTGTTAGTCTTTTAATTTAAAAGATGAAGTTCCATTGTCATCAAAGGTGTCAGGATCTAAGCCGCTTGTGGTTGCTTCAGATGTATTGTTATCTGAAAATGGAGTCGTTGGCTCCTGTGCATTGGGATCGGCATAGCCTGAATTCATGCTAGTGTTCATATCAGGAGTTGTTGGATTGCCATATGCACCAGTATATGGTTCTGACTGGATATCCGGACCGTATACCGTGTTCTTGTGACGAATAATACCTAATATAATAAGCAGGATACCAAGACCGAAGGCTATAAGACCGATAATGATAGATGTACGACATCCCTCTTTTGTCATGATCTTAATATAGTATGGAAGCATATAAGAATCCAGTGTAGCTTTTTCTGTGGAGGTAAGAGTGATATCATAGGCAGATTCATACATATCGTAGATATAATTTTTCATATATCCCATAATCTCACTGTCTGATTTGCATAATTTGCCGATGTAGTGTAATGTACCCGGATCTGCACCTGACTGGGACCAGGTGTAATCGGATAAAGCTTCAAGCTCAGACTTTTTTGATTCAGCAATATTCAGTCCAATGTAGTATTCGTTGTCTTTAAGTGCACTTATCAGATAATACTGGTCTGTTGTTCTTTTGAATACATAATTTGTAGTTTCAACATTCTCACAGAAAGAATAAAAAGCATAGTCAACATCAATCTCTACATATTTGTCGGCATCCAGATCCTTTTCAGATGCAGTATTCAGATTGAGCAGATCCCCATTCAGTTTGCTGTAATCCCGGATTCCCTGAAAGGCAAATACGATACCGATGATTATCAATATAATGCCTGGGATCAGGAGATCGGAAAATTTCTTCGCCCTCTTATTTTTGTTAAACATATAATGTCCTCCCATTTTTGTTTTTGTGAGCAAAATTCTTCTTTTTGTAGTACAATAGAATACAAGTTACGCTCTTATGAAATTTTATCAAATCCGCCATTTTTTGACAATGTGAAATCTGCTGAAAAAAAGCAGCTATTATAAAGGTATGCGGGATGTCTGAATATTATTTTTTGGATAATTTGACCAGAGTAAATTATTTCAGAAAAACACGGGAGAAGAAATGGCAAGATGAAAGAACAGTAAGGTAAAAGAATAAAGAATGAGTCGAATGAACATATCAGAAAAGGATTTAGACAGAGATGCAGAAGAATAATTCAACAAATAAAGCAAAATCCACAAATGCAAATAAAGCTAAAACTTCAGGCGAATCAAGAACAACAAATAGAAAAGCAAATAAAAATACAGACAGATCGGCAAACAGTAAGTCCTCATCAGGAAAAAGAAAGCAGAATACAGCAGAAAGTAAAAAAAAGTTTCTTTATATAATTCCGGCTATCATATGGATGGTATTTATATTCTATATGTCAGGAAAGACCGGACAGGAATCCTCCGGACAGAGTGGGAAGATCAGTTTGTTTATAACTGATCTCTTGGAAAAGGTACGGCAGGATTCACCACAGGAGATGCAGAATCTACAGGATATTCTGGAGCTTGTTATAAGAAAGGCTGCACATGTGACAGAATATGCGATCCTGTTCTTACTTTCATATCTGGCAACGGTGAAGATATCCATGAGCCAGAGCAGATTTTATAACAGAAGCATAGCTGTCTTAATTTCGTTATTATATGCATGTTCGGATGAGATGCATCAGTTATTGGTTCCGGGCAGGAGCGGAAAAATGATCGATGTCGGGATCGATATGGCAGGAGTGTTGATTGTTCTAATATGTATGATTCTGTCTAAGAATACGAAATGGAAGATCATTTGTGGAGTACTTTTGGGAGTGCTGTTAGTTGCAGCATTTGTCGCTCTGCTATTTGTCCCGTTTTGAAAAACTGACGCAGGACTTCGATCATTTCCGTGTGCAGCGGTTTACTTCATGCTGAAAAAATGATATATTAATGAATATATGTTATGCCAAAAGGAGCCGGAGAAATGACATTAGAGGAAGTTAGAAAGCAGATCGACGTAGTTGATAAGCAGATCAAGGTGCTGTTTAAGGAACGAATGATACTTGCAGATCAGGTCGCAAGGGTAAAGGCAGAATCAGAGGATGCTATATATAAGCCGGATCGGGAAGAAGCCATTATAACGAAGCTGACCGGGGATGTAGACGACAGCATCAAGAAAGAATATACGGCACTGATCAAGCGTATTATGGAGGTCAGCAGAAAGTATCAGTATGGGAGAACATTAGAACTTCGTAATTGTCTGGATGTATCGTTTGTGACGGAGGAACCGAAGGTAAAGAAGCTTGCCATGCTGAAGCATGAACTTTACATATGTCAGGGCTATTCCAGAGATCTGGTAAATACAGTCAGTGATTATGAACAGGTCATGGAGCTGATCCGGAAGGATGAAGCAGATGCCGGAATGGGTATATTTGAGGATATCAGCTATGGTGTGTCGGATTCGCTGCATGAGGCACTTACCATGAATGATTTCTATATTTACAGGTGCGATGAGGTATTGGACGAGGGACACCGGAAGAAGGTCGTTACATTCGGAAAACAACTGGTAGTTCTGCCGGAGCATAACCGGTTAAAGATCGTCTTTGTCTGTAAGAATAAGAGCGGAAGTCTGGCGAGTGTATTATCGATGATATCCGATTATGGCGTGAATCTGACCGAGATCCATTCGGTGCCGTTCCGTGGAGGAGAATGGAATTATCGGTTTTATATCGAGTTAAACGGAAACCTGCTTCAGAAAGAGATCCAGGCACTTGTATTCCAGTTGATAAATGAGACAGAGACATTTAAGATACTTGGAAGCTATTTTTGTGAACAATAAATTTTTATATATAAGGGAGAAAAGACATGATAGACAAATTAGTAAAAAAAATCAAAGAGACAAAGGCACCGATCGTTGTTGGACTGGATCCGATGCTTTCCTATGTGCCGGAATATATAAAGAAGACAGCATTTGATGAATATGGTGAGACTTTAGAGGGTGCTGCAGAAGCTATCTGGCAGTACAATAAAGGTATCGTAGATGCGGTTCATGATCTGATCCCTGCTGTTAAGCCACAGATCGCTATGTATGAGCAGTTTGGTATCGAGGGCTTAAAGGCATTTCAGAAGACGGTTGATTATTGTAAGTCAAAGGATCTGGTTGTGATCGCAGATATTAAAAGAGGCGATATCGGCTCAACATCTGCAGCATATGCAGTCGGACATCTTGGAAAGGTTGCGGTCGGAAGTAAGACATATTCCGCATTTGGTGAGGATTTTGCAACTGTAAATCCATATCTTGGTACCGATGGAATTAAGCCTTTTGTAGATGTATGTAAGGAAGAAAAGAAGGGGATCTTTGTACTGGTCAAGACATCAAATCCTTCATCCGGAGAATTCCAGGATCGTCTGGTCGATGGCAAGCCATTATATGAGCTGGTTGGCGCTATGGTTAATGAATGGGGCAAAGACGCGATCGGTGAGAGCGGTTACAGCAGTGTCGGTGCTGTTGTAGGAGCAACGTATCCAGAGATGGGTAAGGTACTTCGTAAGATCATGCCGAAGTCATTTATCCTTGTTCCGGGTTACGGAGCACAGGGCGGTAAGGCTGCTGATCTGGTACATTATTTCAATGAAGATGGACTTGGTGCGATCGTAAATTCATCCAGAGGAATCATTGCAGCATACAAGCAGGAGAAATATGCTTCATTTGGCGAAGCAAATTATGCAGATGCTTCCCGTCAGGCTGTTGTTGATATGATCGAAGATATCAACAGCGTATTATAAATATCGGATTTATCAGAAAAACAGTATGCAGTACACGATGTGTGGTGATAGTGGAGGCGTACAGATCATATACAAGAGATCACGGGAGGACATAGATACATGGGAAAAGTAAAGATAACAGCAGAGGTTGTGAGTCAGACCTGTATAGCAACAGATATATATAGTCTGATCCTGAAAGCAGGGGAGATTGCATCGCAGGCGGTTGCGGGTCAATTTGTTTCTGTATATTCAAAGGATGGAAGCCGTATGCTTCCAAGACCGATCAGTTTATGTGGAATTGATAAAGAAGCAGGTACGCTTCGCCTGGTATATCGTATCGCTGGAAAGGGAACAAATGAGTTCTCAAAATTACAGGCAGGAGATACGGTTGATATTCTTGGTCCGCTTGGAAATGGCTTTATGAAGGAATCCGGAAAAGCAATTCTGATCGGTGGAGGGATCGGAATTCCACCGATGCTGCAGCTCGCAAAAGAGCTGGACTGTGAGAAGTCCATCGTACTTGGATACCGGGATGAGCTTTTCTTAAATGAAGAATTTGAACCATATGGTAGTGTGTATCTGTCTTCCGAAGATGGAATGCATGGAACAAAGGGAAATGTAATAGATGCGATCAAAGCATGTGCGGTAACCGGTGATATCATATATGCCTGTGGCCCGACTCCGATGCTTCGGGGAATCAAACAGTATGCGGCAGAGCAGAATATCCGTTGTGAGATTTCATTGGAAGAAAAGATGGCATGTGGTGTAGGTGCCTGTCTTGCCTGTGTCTGTCAGACAAAGAATGTGGATGAGCATTCAAAGGTACACAATGCAAGGATCTGTGCAGATGGTCCTGTCTTTTATGCTGAGGAGGTGGAACTGTAATGAGTAAAGTAAATATGGCGGTAAACATCGCAGGAGTAGAATGGAAGAATCCAATTACAGTTGCATCCGGTACATTTGGTTCAGGTATGGAGTATTCGGAATTTGTCGATCTGAACCGTCTGGGAGCAGTTACGACAAAGGGTGTGGCAAATGTTCCGTGGCCGGGCAATCCGACACCCAGAATTGCAGAGACATATGGCGGAATGATGAATGCCATCGGACTTCAAAATCCGGGTATTGATACTTTTATAAAAAGAGATCTTCCGTTCCTTGCAAAATATGATACAAAAGTGATCGTAAATGTATGCGGAAAGTCAAAGGAAGATTATATAGATGTCGTAGAACGGCTGGCAGATACAGATATTGATATGCTTGAGATGAATGTATCCTGCCCGAATGTAAAAGAGGGAGGAATTGCATTTGGTCAGAAGCCGGAAGCTCTTTATGATATAACACAGGCAGTAAAGAAGGTTGCAAAGCAGCCGGTGATCATGAAGCTCAGTCCGAATGTTACAGATATTACTGAGATGGCAAGAGCTGCGGAAGCAGGCGGAGCAGATGCGCTGTCACTTATTAATACACTTACAGGCATGAAGATTGATGTTAAGCGTCGTACATTTGCTGTAAAGAATAAGACTGCCGGTGTATCAGGTCCTGCGATCCATCCGATCGCAGTACGGATGGTGTATCAGGTTGCAAATGCTGTCAAGCTTCCGATCATAGGCATGGGCGGTATCGCTACGACTGAGGATGCTCTCGAAATGATCATGGCCGGTGCATCGGCAATTGCAGTTGGCACAGCAAACTTCAATAATCCATATGCAACAATGGAGATTACAGATGGAATTGAGAAGTATCTGACCGAGAATCAGATTGATGATATAAATGAGTTGATTGGGTGTGTAAAATAAAAGATATTGGGTTATCTGCTTTATAGGATGTATTGGGGAGGCAGTTAGTTGGTTATGGAAAAACAATTTGAAGAAATTATATATTCCAGATATCAGACACGTATCAGAGATATGAAGATTCTAAAGGTAGATGAGGGATTTGAACAGATCCTTGGTTATTCCGCGGAAGATATAGAACGCTTACAGCTTCATGTAAAGGATATTATGCTGGATGAAGATTGGGAGGATTATACAAAGATCATCTATGCAAAGATGGCGAGCCGGGGAGAAGCATATCTGGGACATCGGTTAAAAAAGAAAAATGGTGAAATTATATATGTATTTTGTTTTGGGAGGGCATTTCAGTCGGAAGAAGGAGAAATGTGCGGGGAGATCCTTATTACAGATATAACAAATACCAAGAAGTTGTCGAAGCAGCTTGAAAATCTGACCGATATCAATTCTGAACTAAATATGGAATTAGCGGATAAGAACCGTATGCTGGAGTCTATTCTCAATAATCTGGCGGGCGGTGTCGGAGTATTTGATATCGGAAATAAGAAGATCACAGTAGAATATATCAGTGAGAGCTTTTATAAGATGTTCGACCTGAAAAAAGGTCAGCTTGGTACAGAAGGAAATGAATATATCAATCTGGCATTTGAAGAAGATCGGAAAGAACTGAAACGACAGATTAAGGAGACCTTGTTGTCAAATAAGATGACAATTGGTGAATATCGCTTTATTAATAAAAATAATCCGGAATCATATTATTGGGTGCAGGTATGTCTGTCGCTTCTTGCGGCAAGAAAAAGCGTTTTTTCTATATGCGCTGTCTGTGTAGATATTACAGATAAAAAGAAAGAAGAACTGGAAAAGAGTGCACAGACTGAGATGCTGAAGTTAGTGGCGCAGGGAAGTGATGAACTCTTGTTTTCCTATACGGTAGAAGATGACAGCATGCATATATCTAAGTATATGGATGGCACAACCATAACTGTTTTTGATGATAAAGATTTTATTGCAAATCTTGCTCAGTGTCAGTTGATCTACTCGGAAGATAAAAAAGAGGTATCAGATGTATTGGCTAAACTTACAGCTGTTAAGGATACCGAAACCGTTGAAATCAGGGTTGATTTTATCGGTAACGGTGTGTATCTCTGGCATCGTGCAATGCTTGTCAGTGTTGCTGATACAAACGGCGTGGTAAAAAAGATTGTAGGTAAGTTGTATTCGATTCATGAGGAGAAGCTGCAGAGTCAGGAATTGATTCTACGTGCGGAACGTGATTCTCTTACAGGGGTTTATAATCATAGCACCTTTGTGTCTAAAGTATCCAGGTTCCTTGCGGAATTTGATGAAACGCTGTGTGCACTCTATATGATCGATCTGGATGATTTTAAATTAGTAAATGATGCACTGGGACATTATGCGGGGGATGATTTGTTGTGTGACACAGCAGTTGTTCTGGAAAGCGTTGTAAATACATATGGTGGATTTAGTGGTCGTCTCGGCGGAGATGAATTTTCTATGTTTATTCCGGATGTAGTCGATGAAGATACGGCATACATGGTTGCGAAGACACTTAATAAAGGAATTCGTGCGATTAAATGTAAGGCGGAGCACTCGGCATCGATCGGTATTGCAGTTGATACTATATCAAAGTCGTTGAAATTCGATTCTTTATATTATAAAGCGGATCAGGCGTTATATTATTCCAAACGGCAGGGCAAAGACCGCTGTATGCTTTTCTGTGAGAAGATGGATGAAGCTAAACCGGTATTAAATTCTAAGTTCAGCAGTTATTCGGATGAAGAGGATTATCTGTTGGATGATATCTCGGATGTTGTATATGTAACGGAGATGAATTCTTATAAGCTGCAATATATGAATAAGGCAGCGAAGCTTGGTGTTGGTCTGGATGAAGACGATACTTCTTATATTGACAAGCATTGTTATAAGGTGCTTCAGGGTATGGATCTTCCGTGCAGCTTCTGTACGAATAAGCTGTTATCAACGGAGAAGAGTTTTATCTCGCATCATAAGAATCTCAATAACGGAAAAGAATATGTTTTAAAAGACAGGATTGTAAACTGGCATGGAAGAAAGTGTCGTATGGAGATGGCTGTTGATATTTCTGATGCCGATAAAGTAACACAGGTTCTTTCTAACCGTTATGATATTGAGGACGCGTTGGTATCCAGTATTACACAGATTTCTACAGGAGGAGAGCATTCCTTAAATTACAGCAAACTGTTAGAAACACTTGGAGAATATTATGGCGCAAAACATGCTTGTCTGGTGGAATGTGATTCTAATAAGTTATATGAATATCATGAATGGAAATCAGCAAATAGTAATTCGTTTGGGAAAAAACTGGAGATCTTTTATAAAGAAACTGTCCGGAAGGAACTGCAGAGTATATCGAGCAAAAAAGGTGCACTGATTATTAATCATATTCCGGACTACCCATACAAAACTTCGGATCTGTATTCGTTTTTTTTGGAAAACAGGATATGGTCAATGTATTCTGTCCCTATCAAAGACAATAAGTCTGAGATTATTGGAAGGATCATTATCTTTAATCCGCAGCTTCACAGTGGCGACCTGAAGCTTATGAATCTTTTGTCCTTGTATATTGGAAATGATATTGTCAGCCGGGCACTTGCAGAAGAACGAAATTATGAAGTAACGCATGATCGTATAACGGGAGCATATAATCGTATCTGCTATATGGATTACATAAACCGCAGACAGAATCTGGAATCAGTGGGTATAGTGATTATTGATATCAATGAAGTGCGTAACATATTTGATGAATTTGGACAGTCCTTTGTTGATAATCTGATGATCGATTATTACCGACTGTTAGATAAGGTATTTCCGAAATCCTGTATTTATCGGATTGGAGATGATGATTTTGCTGTAATTTGTGAGAATATTTCACAGTGTGATTTTCTGGATCAGGTTCGTGCATTGAAAGGTCAGCTTAAGATTGGCGATTTTACGGCATGTATCGGATATGTATGGGATGATTATGAGAAAGATATCAAGCGGATGGAAAACCATGCGTATGATATGCTCTATATGGAGAAACAGAAGTGGTACGATCAGAAGGATGAACATTCTTATAAATGGAGTACATTAACGAGAGAGCTTGTAAAAAAAGACATTGAAGACGGAATGTTCTTTGTGTATTTACAGCCGAAGGTGGACTATTCGAATGATCGTTGTTATGGTGCAGAAGCACTGGTGAGATATGCCAAACCGGATAACCTCGCAAATGTGATCGATCGTCTGGAAAAAAGCAGAAATATAAAGTATATGGATCTCTTTGTGCTTGAAAATGTATGTAAAATGCTTATACGTTGGAAAAAAGAAGGGTATAATCTGATCCCGGTCTCCTGTAATTTTTCCAGAATATCTCTGTTGGAAGAAGATATGCCGGAGCGTATCAATGCGATTGTTGAATCTTATGGAGTTCCAAAGGATATGATCGAGATCGAGATTACAGAGTCTGTTGGTGAGATGGAACATGAGATGGTTACCAGAATTGCAAATAAACTGCATACTGCAGGTTTCAGGATTGCCATGGATGACTTTGGAACAAAATATTCCAATGTATCGATTCTTTCTTCTATGAAGTTTGATGTGATCAAGCTGGATCGGAGTATGGTTTATAATATAGACAAGAATATAGCCAGCAGAACGATTCTAAGACATCTGGTTGAGATGTGCACAGATCTTGGAGTGGAATGTATAGCGGAAGGAGTAGAGACCAAGGAACAGGCAGAATACCTGAAGGAAATGGGATGCAACCATATTCAGGGCTATCTGTATAGTAAGCCTGTGAATATCGAATCCTTCGAACAGGTCTATATGAAAAGAGAAGAATAAATAAAAGACTCCCTATAGACGACATATATATCTTTATTTCGCAGAACACTTTCGTTCTATCTTCACGTAGCGGTGCTAAACTCATCACTTTACAGTGATTCGTTAAGAACCGACGTTCAGATAGGTCTGCTACATAAAATATATATGCTGTCTGTAGGGAGTTTTTTATTTTTTCTTCCGGATATGAACTTCAGGGATGGCGACATCATAGGAGATGTTCGCTTCCTCCTTGGAAGATTCTGTATGTACAGGATTCGAAGTGTCAGCATCACTCGAATCCGAGTCTGACTGCGTATGAATTTCAGGGATTGCGAGATTGTCGTAAGTCAGATTATAATCTTTTTTCTTATCTTTTCTATGTCCGAACATGAGAATATCCTCCTTTTATAACAGGTTGATGAAGAATGTAATAACAAGGCTGTTGATAAAGTCTGCAAATAAACTGCCAACAAGCGGAATCAGGAGATAGGCTTTTACGGATGGCGAATATTTATCACAGATTGCCTGCATATTTGCCATGGCATTTGGTGTTGCCCCCATTCCAAAACCACAGGTTCCGGCAACCAGAACAGCAGCATCGTAGTCACGTCCCATGATGTTGAATTCAACAAAGTATGTGAACAGACAGATCAGAATAACCTGACTGGTCAGCAGGATAAATAATGGAAGAGCGAGAGATGCAAGCTGCCATAGTTTTAATGTGATCATTGCAATACCGAGGAACAGGGAGAGAGCAATACCGCCAAGGTCGTTGATCTCACCCATATGAATCGTGAACTTACCGGAATATTCACCGATATTTCGAATCAGTGCGGCTGCGATCATAGCACCGATGTAGATTGGAAAAGTTAACCCGGTTTTTGTCAGTAACCATGAGAATATCGTTCCGAGTCCTATTGCAAGGATCAATTGAAAAACAGCGGCTGCATACATATTTGTATGACGTTCATGTTTCTTTTCTTCTTCGATCAAAAGGCTGTCATCTTCAGGCATAACCGTTTCTAACAGATTCTTTTTCTCGATCAGTCGTTTTCCGAGTGGACCGCCGATCAGACTTCCGGCAATCAAACCAAAGGTTGCAGCTGCGGTACAGATTGTGGTTGCACCGGATATGTCAAAGTCTTCCAGAACCGGACCGAAGGCACCTGCGGTTCCGTGTCCGCCGACCATTGGGATTGATCCGGTACACATACCAATCAGAGGGTCAAGTCCAAGGATCCTGGACATGCCGACAGCGAGTAGGTTTTGAAGTACGATCAGAGCAATAACAAGTCCCAGAAAGACCGCCAGTGATTTGCCACCGCTCTTTAAGACCTTCAGATTTGCCTGAAAACCTACAGAGGTAAAGAAGAATACCATACAGACTTCCCGTAGGGTATCATCAAAGGAAAATTCTGCCAATCCCGTACTGTAACAGATACAGGTGAAGATTGCAAATAAGAGTCCGCCGATAACAGGAGAAGGTATACAGAATTTTTCCAGAAAGAAGATTCTTTTTTTCAAAAATGTTCCAAGCATCAACACAAGGACGGCAATCGCAAGTGTCTGATACATATCTAATTGAATTTTCATAATTACCCTTTCTTATGTTCAGAAATTATCGTACATCAACGGTAATCCCTTTTTCTTTGTAGTAAGCAGCAGCCCCTTTGTGAAATGGGATCGTGATGCCCTTTGTTGCTGCCTGTTCATTTAACTGCATATCAATCGAAAGTGAATATTGCAGATCATTTGCATGTTCAAACAGCAGCCTCGTAAGATCTTCTACAGTATCCTTCGATAAGTCGTTATCTGCAAGCATGACAGCCTGCACACAGACCGTTGATACATCCTCGGTCTGACCGGAATAGGTATTTGCGGGAATGGTAAAACCGGAGTAATACGAATAAGCAGACAATAGCTTATTTTTACAACTGTCGTTAAGTCCGATCAAACGGATATCACAGGTTCTTGTCAGCTCTTCAATGACCGTGGTCTGAATGCCTGCTGTAACAAAGAAAGCATCAATTTCACCGGAAACCAGGCTTTCGGCAGCATCGATATAGTCAAGGTTTGTGGTTTTGACCAGATCGTTATTCAGACCGGCAACCTCAAGGATCTGTTTTGCATTTCGTTCCGTACCGGAATCGGATGCTCCGATGCTTATGGTTTTTCCGGTCAGGTCATCGAGAGACTTGATGTTTGAATCTTTTTTTACAATGATCTGGCAGGCTTCCGGATACAGAGAGGCGATAGCGGAATATCCACTGATCGATTTCCCCGCAAATGTGCCTGTGCCGTTTACTGCGTCGTCAATCATATCATTTTGTGCAATACAGAGATCAATGTAACCGTCGGCAAGCAGTCGTAGATTTGCCGCAGATCCGGCAGTCTTCTTTACTTCAATGCTGTAATCAGGGGCATCGTTGTTGACCAGACCGGCATAAGCATTTGCAAAGGTATAATAGATACCGCCGATATCCGCCGCACCGAATCGGATGGCGTCTTTTTTGCTGCTGCATCCTGTTCCGATAGTGGAAATAAGCAGGATCAGACAGAGAAAAAGTGCTGTTTTTTTCTTCATATTGATAAAATTTCCTTTCTAATGTATATATTTTTTCGTAAATATGGTAATATAGGACGGAATTGTTCTAAAGGTATGTCGAAAAATATAGACCTTTGGCTATTGTACAACAATTAGATACAAAATGGAACAGAAAAAATTAACCATTTGTGTTTCGAAACCATTTGTGCTAGAATGAGTTCGAAATGCCTAACTAAAGGGTACATAAATGGTCTGAAATCAAGGAGGAATGAAAGAAAAATGGAACAGTACAAACAGGAATTCATTGAATTTATGATCGATTGTAATGTATTAAAATTTGGAGATTTTACAACAAAGAGTGGAAGAAAAACACCTTTCTTTGTAAATACCGGATTTTACAGAACAGGGGCACAGTTAAAGAGACTGGGTGAGTTCTATGCGGAAGCAATCAACAGTGCGTTTGGTCTTGATTTTGATGTATTGTTTGGACCTGCATACAAGGGAATTCCGCTTTCAGTAGCAACTACCATGTCAATTGCAGAAATGTATGATGAAGACATCAAATATTGCTCAAACAGAAAAGAGATCAAGGATCACGGAGATAAGGGGATCTTGCTCGGAAGCCCGATCTCAGATGGTGATAAGGTTGTTATCATTGAAGATGTAACAACAGCCGGAACCTCAATCCAGGAGACTATGCCGATCATTAAGGCACAGGGAGATGTAGATGTTATGGGACTCGTTGTTTCTGTTGACCGTATGGAGCGTGGACAGGGCAAGAAGAGTGCACTGACAGAGATTCAGGAAGAATATGGTATCCAGACAACTGCTATTGTTACAATGGCAGAGGTTGTAGAGCATTTATATAATAAAGAATATAAGGGAAAAGTCATAATCGATGATAAGTTAAAGGCTGCGATCGATGCTTATTATGACATTTATGGCGTAAAGTAGAAACGGTTGGTAGAAAAATGAAACTAGGAAGAAATGATATCTGCTGGTGCGGAAGTGGAAAGAAATACAAATCCTGCCATTTGAACATCGACAGCAAACTGGAAGAAATGAAGCTAAAGGGATATAAGATCCCGACGAGAAGAATGATGCGTTCACCGGAACAGATCGAAGGAATCCGTGTGGCATCCAAGGTAAATACAGAGGTGCTTGATTTCATCACTCCATTTGTAAAAGAAGGAGTATCTACAGGTGAGCTTGATCGAAGAATCTATGAATATACGAAATCAATCAATGCAATACCTGCCTGCCTTGGATATGAAGGATATCCGAAGAGTGTCTGTATATCGATCAACGATGTTGTCTGTCATGGTATCCCGGATGAGAAAACAATCCTGAAAAATGGAGATATTGTCAACATTGACTGTACAACGAAATATAATGGATATTTTGGCGATTCATCCCGTATGTTCATGATCGGAGATGTTGATCCGGTCTGGAAGAAACTGGTAGAGGATACAAAGAAAGCACTGGATCTTGGAGTAGAAGTATGTAAGCCATATTCGACGATCGGTGATATCGGATATGCGATCAATACATTTGCCAAAGAGCAGGGCTATTCTGTCGTCCGTGAGATCGGCGGACATGGTGTGGGACTTGATATCCATGAAGATCCGTATGTCAGCCATATCGGACAGCCGGGCAAGGATTATGTGATTGCTCCAAGCATGACATTTACGATTGAGCCAATGATCAATCTTGGTGTGCCTGACGTATGGCAGGATGCTGACGATGGCTGGACAATCCGTACAGATGATGGCAAGCCATCTGCCCAGTGGGAATACACCCTTCTTATGACCGAGCACGGAATTGAGATTCTGGCCAAATAATACTTTCATATAATTATACAAAACACAGGGATTGCCCCTATACAGACCATAAGCCCCATTGTAATATGACATTTAGTGAAGGTTTCGTCGTGAAATGCATATTGCCAGTAAATACGAGCGCTTGTCTGAGCCAACGTTTAGTTGGCGAGTTAGCGCAGGAGTATTTACGAATCAGGCATATGCATTGAACAGAAACCGTAACGAGTCATTTATAATGGGGCTTATGGTCTGTATAGGGGCAATCCCTGTGTTTTATATTTTAAATGAATGGCATTATTTGGCCAGAATGCTTAAGATCTCGTTGCTTCTTGCGACGAACTTGGTCATGGCATCGGCAGATAATGGTCTGTTGGCAAGGACTGCCAGATCATATAACTGACAGCAGATGGTAGGAGTGTTCTCGCCATCCGGGTTGTCAAGGACATATTTGACCAGATTATTGTTGGCATTTAATACCAGTGTTTCACCCTTGCCGCCGAACATGGCAGGATCCATGCCCATACCGGCCATACCATACATCTTCATCATTTCCTGCATACGTCTGGATTCTTCGGATAAGGTCAGCATAGAAGATAAGTCTTTATTCTTTAATGCTTCTACCTTGATCGTGATATTTTCGACATCCAGTGCTTTCTTGAAGAGTTCGGTCAGCTTGTCGGTATAATCCTTTGCTGTTTCTTCGGATAATGATTCATCTACAAAATTATCGGACAGATCTGCATCGATTCTGTAGAAATGTACATTTTCATTTTTCTGTTCCAGAAGCGTGATAAATGGGCTGTCAATCGTCTGTGTCATGATTAGGGCATCCATGCCTTCCTCTTTGAACATGTTAATGTACTGTGACTGAGCAACTTCATCCGTAACATAGAAGACTTTGTTTTCGTATTTTTCTTTTCCGGCTTCCAGATATTCCGGCAGAGTCAGGTATTTGCCTTCCAGATTCTTGTAGATACAGAAGTCTTTCATCTTCTCTAAGAATTTCTCATCCTTTAAGCAGCCGAATTTGATAAATGGGTTGATGTCATCCCAATATTTCTCATAATCTTCTCTGTGAACCTTATACATACCGGATAATTTATCGGCTACCTTCTTTGTGATGTAATCGGAGATCTTCTTAACAAATCCATCATTCTGCAGAGCACTTCTGGATACGTTCAGCGGAAGATCCGGACAGTCGATGGTACCTTTTAACAGCATCAGGAATTCAGGGATAACTTCTTTGATATTATCAGCTACGAATACCTGGTTGTTATACAACTTGATCGTTCCTTCCAGATTATCATACTGGGTATTGATCTTAGGGAAGTACAGGATTCCTTTCAGGTTAAATGGATAGTCCATGTTCAGGTGGATCCAGAACAATGGATCTTTGTAATCATGGAATACTTTATGATAGAAGTCTTTGTATTCATCGTCTGTACAGTCATTTGGATGCTTGGTCCAGAGAGGTGTTGTAGTATTTAAAGGCTTTGGTGCTTCTTTTTCTTTCTTTTCGGCAGCATCCTTTGTTTCATCGGTTTCAGCAGTAGCTTCTTCCGATGCTTCAGCTTTGGTTGCCTTTTCTTCTTCGTCTTTTGCAGGGGCATCTGCATTTGTAAAGTAGATTTCTACAGGCATGAAAGAGCAGTATTTGTCGATTACTTCTTTGATGCGGTATTCATTTGCAAATTCATAGCTGTCTTCATTCAGATACAGGGTGATAACAGTACCTCTGGTTTCTTTGTCGCCTTTATCCATGGAGAAGTCTGTTCCGTTCTCACATTCCCAATATACAGGTTCTGCGTCCTGTTTGTAGGAAAGGGATTCGATCGTTACCTTATCGGCAACCATGAATGCGGAGTAGAAACCGAGTCCGAAATGACCGATGATCTGTTCCTCTGTTGCCTTGTCCTTGTACTGCTCAAGGAAAGCAGCAGCACCGGAAAATGCAATCTGATTAATATACTTTTCGACTTCTTCAGCAGTCATACCGATACCATTATCAATAAACTGTAAGGTCTTGTTGTCCGGGCTTGCGATCACATCGATACGATAAGGTTCGTCCGGTTCGTCAAATTCGCCCATCAGAGATAATTTCTTTAATTTTGTTACAGCATCACAGCCGTTTGAGATTAATTCCCTGACAAAGATATCATGGTCGGAATACAGCCATTTCTTGATGACAGGGAAAATGTTTTCGCTGTTAATTGATAAACTTCCTTTTTTCATAAAAATGCATCTCCTTATATAAATTCTATATTATTCCAGTTGTCAGAACAAATCGGAATACGCAAATATCTATATATGTGTAATGCGAGAAATATCTGCCCTATCTGTTCTGTGTTATCACTAACAGGTATCATAAATCAGAAAAAAATAGAAGTCAAGACAAAATTAGCACTCAAATATGTTGAGTGCTAATAATTCATAAATATTTTATGGTTTATTTAGAAATTAGTGCTGTAACAGGTGGTTAAAAGATCTGATTCTGTTTAAAAAAAGCAGATACATTTGCATCCCAGATGTTTGCAAGTGTTTTATCCATGGAGAAAATGTTCATGGATGCCATCGTTGTAAGTGAGATCTTTTCTCCATCAAAGTAGATGTTTAAAGACAGATTTGCAATGTCGGATGTCGTGAGATTCAGATGGTTCTGTTCAATGATCCGGTTAATGTTCGCGTCCGATAAGATCAGCACGATCTTGAAGTTTAATGGGAGTTTATTGCCCTTGATGACATTGAAGATATGATGTCTGACAGCCCCCCATGTCGTATAAGTATTTGAAGTCATTTCTTCCAGTTCTTCCGTATCAAAAAAAGATGGATTCAGTCTGCCGTCAATCGTATAAGAAACGTCGGAACGGACATAGGCTTCCACCAGCAAAAATGTGTCAAAGACCGGTTCCATCAGAAGCTTTTTAACGAAGTTTTTTGTTTCAGTAATTTCTATATTAAGCATATGCAGCTCTTACCTCCCTGCCATAAACAACGGATCGCGATAAAATGATGCTTTTAGTTTACAGGAAAAGAGGAAAGGTTGCAATCGGAAATCTGAAAACAGTCGGATGAGAAAATCCATTTGTTGAACTTTAGCGGGAGGTGTGTTAGTATTTTTACAGATTTATAAAAATATGGGAGGTTTTGAAATGGCAGAGATTATATGGAAGGATCGCAAACGTATATTTTTCGGATTACCATGGACATTTACAAAGTACAGCATATCAGAGGATCGGTTATTTATCAGTACGGGGTTTTTCAGTGTGAAAGAAGATGAAGTACGACTTTATCGCATCATGGATGTTTCATTGGAACGTAAATTATGGCAGAGAATGTGCGGACTTGGAACGATCAAATGCTGTTCCGCAGATAAGACAATGGGAGATTTCGAGATCAAGAACATCAAGAAGTCCAGAGAGGTCAAGGAAATGTTATCAAATATGGTAGAAGATGAACGTACCAAAAAGAAGGTTTCCAGCCGTGAGTTCATGGATCATGAACGCGATGAATTCGACGACTACGACGACCACGATACATATTAAGAGGGACGATCAAAAGTGCGTTGTTGCTTTATATGATAGTAGCTTGCTTTGATCAGTAATGTAAGATCGTATCTGGTTGTTCAGCAAGAGGGATGCGTTGACAATTAAATGAGAACTGATATTACATATTATTCCGCAAGACGCTTCCGCTCTACCTTCGACGTAGTGGTACATAAGGCTGCAAAAGACGCAGCCTAAGTACCAACGCTCAGGCAGGCTTGCTTCATAATAGTAATATCAGTTCTCATTTTAAATTATAAGGTAAAGTGATTGCTGAACAACCAGATACGATCTTTTACGATATGAAAACAAGATACCATGATATAAAAGCAACAACGCACTTTTGATCTGTCAGTGGAATCAAGTATCGAAGTAGACTATATCTTATCATAGACAGACAGGGAACCCTGCATACCTTTATGGAGCAGACCTTTTTTCACGTCGGTTCTTAACGAGTCACCGAAGGTGAGAAGTTTAGTACCGTTACGTGAAAAATAGAACGCGAGTGTTCTGCGGAATAAAGGGTATGCAGGGTTCTCTGTCGTTCGGTGATCAGATATTCTCGGCTATCTTGGTGACGCCAACGTAGATTTGGGAGACTTTGTACCAGGTGGAGTAGTCGGTGATGCCGGTAACGGGCAGATCGAAGATCTGCTGAAAGCGTCTGACGGCATCGGCAGTGGCAGGTCCATAGATGCCATCGGCGGCGACCGTTGGTATGGACGGATAATTCTGTGCGATACGATTTAACTGCTCCTGAAGCTGACGAACCTTGTCACCGGTTGCGCCGATTGACAGATCGTATCCCGGATAAGAGGATGGAATACCGGCAATGGTTTCGGCAGAGTTGATATAAATGGAATCGCCATAGTAGTAGCGTAAGATCTCTATCGCAGACAGTCCCTGATCGGCAAGATGCTTGGAACCCCATTGGGTCATCCAGTTTGGACAGGTGACCCGTTTCCCGTCACAGTATTGTGTAAAGATCGGTTGGGTGACACCCGGCCTTGACAGATAATTGGCAAATTGTTCATCAACGATACGGGAGATATTTTTATATATTGTCTTGTTATAGATCCATTTCTGATCGTAAGCGGTTGAAGATGTGATCGTAAAATCGTATCCCTTTCCACGATACCATTCTGTATAGACACGGTTTAAGGTGAAGGACATAATTGCAAGGATGTTGGCTCGAAGGGAAGCATCCGGCCATGTGGAGTAGATTTCATTTGATGCAACATTCTTTATGTAGTCTTTGTAGGGTACATAGTAGTCGATTGCAGTTGGGTCGGAAGGAGCTCCGTCATGAACCACGATGGTTTCCGGAATCACGACACGGCTTAAGACGATCTCGCCTGTCTCTGCAACTGTTTTAATCTCATCCTCAGCAATCTTTGGCGGATATTCTTCCCAGAGGGTATGAGCACCGATCACCGTTGGGTTATAGCTCGATTGGTCAGTATCAGAAACACGCAGCTTAACTGACTGAATGCCCTTTTCGTCGGTAAACATCTGTACACCGGAGATGATACGTGGTTCAAATCCGGGTGCATTGATTTTCAGATTGTATTCGGAATATGGCTGGTTGTCAGATGGTTCCATGCTGTATTCCAGTGGCGGAGTTTCAAGGGTGATGCCGTCGATGATACCGTCACTGTCTGTTTGCAGTTCCTCTATTACTTCATCCGGAGTTCCGGTTGATGCGACAGAAACGACCGCACCGGTTACCGGATATGCAGTCTGTTCCGAGATGATCCTGATTTTTAATGTTCCGTTATTGTTTCCATTTGCCATTTTAGTAATCCTGAATTATAATCTGTTTATTATATGAAGCAAAGTTACATTTCATGCCAATAATACTTTATCAATGCAGAAGCAGGAAAGAATGTATGTTATGCGTGGTGTAATGATCGTTTAGAAGATTTAAATGACAGAAACAAGTGTTATGTATGGTATATAATGATGAGGTATATGAAAAAAGAATTTATTGAAAAGTAATATAAAAGGAAAGAAGCGACAGGAGGTTTCACTATGGCATATTTTCCAATGTTTATCAATCTGGAAAACAAAAAAGTAATTGTACTTGGCGGAGGAAAGACCGCACTTCGAAAGATTAACTCTCTGATAAAGTTTGACTGTAAGATCGCAGTTATCGCACCGAGGATCTGCGATGAGATCAAGGCAGTACCGGGAATCAGTGTACATGAGTCGAATATGACATTAGATGCACTTGATACGGCAGATATGGTAATTGCAGCGACTAAGAGGGATGATGTAAATGCTAAGATCGGAAAGTATTGTAACGAACATAATATTCCGGTCAATGTAGCAGATAACAAAGATGTCAGCAGCTTCCTGTTCCCCGGAATTGTTATGCGTGAAGACCTGGTGATAGGGGTCACAACAGGAGGCTACAGTTCAAATGTAGCAAAGGAGATCCGTAATATGATCGAGAAGCTGATTCCTTATGAGTATGGAACCTTGACCAGAAAGATGGGAGCATACCGAGAGATTGCGTCCATTAATATCAAGGATGCTTATTTAAGGGAACTGGCACTGGATGAGATCATCAAACAGGCAATCAGCAATAAGTATATGATCGATGACCGAAAGGCAAATAAGATTCTGGATCGTTATGCGAAGGAAGATGAGCTGAGAGCGAAGGGCATGCGATAAAAAATACTTGCATTTTCCTTATAACGTGTTATAATCTTGTTTTAGTAAGATTATGGTAACTATTAAGAGTGGGTTTTGGCCCACTCTTAGTTTTTGTAGAAAGGTGGTATTGCTACGAAGAAAACAGATATTGAAGCAAAAGCAACAGAGATGGTTCTGCCGATCATTGAAGCAAATAACCTTGAACTGGTTGATGTGGAATATGTAAAAGAAGGCAGTGATTATTATCTGCGGATCTATGCAGATAAAGAAGGTGGAATAACGATCGGAGATTGTGAGATCGTGAACAGAGCCATGAGTGATCTGCTGGATGCAGATGACTTCATTAAGGATGCCTATATTCTTGAGGTCAGCTCTCCGGGGCTTACAAGACCATTAAAGAAGGAAAATGACTTTAAACGGAGTATTGGCAAGATCGTAGAGATCAAGACATATACCAAGATCGATAACTGTAAAGATTTTGAAGGTGAACTTACAGCGTACGATGAAGAAACAGTTACCATTTTGACAGAAGATGAGAAAGAACTGAAGATTGCAAGAAAAGATATATCGATGATAAGACTTGCATTTGTATATTAATAAAAGAAGCGGGAGGATAAAAAAGTGTCAGAAATTATCGAAGCATTAAATCAATTAGAAAAGGAGAAAAACATCAGCAAGGATATTCTGCTGGATGCGATCGAAAGATCCTTAAAGGCGGCCTGCAAGAAGGACTTTGATACCGATGAGAATATCGATGTTGTTATGGATCGTGAGACCGGTGAGTTTCATGTATATGCGAAGAAAGAGGTTGTAGAAGAGGTTGAAAGACCTGCGACACAGATTTCTCTGGAAAAAGCTAAGATGATGAATTCCAAATATGATCTCGGAGATATCATCAACATCGAGATCACAACAAAGGATTTCGGAAGAATCGCAGCACAGAGAGCAAGAAATGTAATCGTTCAGGCAATTAATGAGAGCGAAAGAGATGCGATCTACGATCACTTCTATACAAAAGAGAAGGATATCATCACAGGTATCGTTCAGAGATATGTTGGAAACAACATCAATGTCAGTCTGGATGATAAGACAGAAGCAATATTAAAAGAGTCTGAGATGGTTCCCGGCGAAGTATATAACAGAGGTGACCGTATCAAATTATATGTAACAGAAGTAAAGAAAGGCTCCAGAGGACCTAAGATCACAGTATCCAGAACACATCCTGATCTGGTAAAGCGTTTATTTGAAAAGGAAGTAACCGAGATCGCAGACGGTACAGTAGAGATCAAGAGCTCCTGCCGTGAGGCCGGTTCCCGTTCCAAGATCGCTGTTTATTCTCATGATGAGAATGTAGATCCGGTAGGTGCATGTGTAGGTGTAAATGGAAGCCGTGTTAACAACGTAGTAGAAGATCTGAACGGTGAGAAGATCGATATTATTTGTTGGGATGAGAATCCGGCAATCTTCATCAAGAATGCATTAAGTCCATCAGAGGTTATTGCAGTTGATGTAGATCTGAATGAAAAGAGCGCATTTGTCGTTGTACCGGATTATCAGTTATCACTTGCAATCGGTAAGAAAGGTCAGAATGCAAGACTTGCTGCAAAGCTGACAGGATATAAGATCGACATTAAGAGTGAGTCACAGGCAGAAGAGATGGGATATTTCTCAGAAGAAAATGATGACTACGAAGAGCCGGAGCAGGAAGAAGCATTTGACAATATCGACGATATCGTTGATGGTTCTTATGAAGAATCTCTGGAGCAGCAGGATGCAGAAGAAGTAAAAGAAGATGAAGAATAAAATGAAGTTCTGACCGGGTACCATGCCGATTGGAACGGAGATAAATATATAAGCATAGGAAGTGATGTTATGGCAAAGAAGATACCGCTCAGACAGTGCCTTGGTTGTAATGAGATGATACCGAAAAAAGAACTCATCCGTATCGTGAAGGATAATGAGAATAATTTTGCGATCGACCTGACCGGCAAGATGAATGGACGGGGGGCATATATATGCCGTAAGGCAGAGTGCCTGAAAAAAGCTATGAAGAGTAAATCTCTGGAACGCTCATTCAAGATGCAGATTCCAAAAGAGGTTTATGAGAAACTGGATAAGGAGTTAGAGGCAATTGAACAGTAAGAAGATTTATTCCATGATTTCCTTATGTGCAAAGGCTGGAAGGCTGGTAAGCGGAAACTTTTCAGTAGAAAAGGCCGTAAAAAACGGAAGCGCATGTGCCGTGATCGTGGCATGTGATGCAGCCCATAATACAAAGAAACTATTTGATCAAAAATGTAATTTTTATGAGATTCCATATTTTGAATTTGGAGACAAAGACAGTCTGGGAAAATTCGTTGGAAAAGAATTCCGGACGTCGATCGCGATCTTAGATGAAGGATTTGCGAAACAGATCATAAAATACATGAGTTTGAGTGAAAATATGGAGGTGTAACTTTTGACGAAACTGAGAGTACACGAATTGGCAAAAGAGCTGAATATAAGCAACAATGAAATCAAAGCAATCCTTGGCAAAAATGGTATCGAGATCAAGAGCCATATGTCGGCTGTTGATGAGAATATGATCAATATCGTTAAGAAGGCATGCGGAACCGGTACAAAGAAAGCAGATGCGCCGGCAGCAAAGCCTGTACCGGAAAAGAAGTCGGAGGACGTAAAGGCGGCAAAGACAGCACCGGAAAAGGTTCAGAAAGAGATTTCTGTAAAAGAAGAGCCTAAGAAAACGGCTGTAAGAAATGATCGACCGGCTACAGGGGAAGCGAATAAGCCGAAACAGGGTAAAGATGAGGGACATACGAGATTTGTCAGAGATGACAGAAACAGAAATAATTCCGACAGACAAAATAATGAGAGAGTAAGATTTAACAATAGTGAGCGTATGAATTCTGATAAGACAAGATTTGGCGACAAGCAGGGAAATGACAGACCAAGATATAACAACGACAGAAATAACGGTGACCGTGTAAGATTTACAAATGGTGATAGAAATAATTCTGACAGACCGAGATATAATAATGACAGAAACGGTACTGACAGAAACAATTCCGACAGACCAAGATACAACAATGACAGAAATAACACTGACAGAAATAACACTGACAGACCAAGATACAATAATTCCGGCGACAGAAATAATTCTGATAGACCGAGATTTAACAATGACAGAAATGGTCAGGACAGAGGAAGATTCTCAAACAATGGCCGTGGTGGCCAGGATCGTGGCAGATTTTCCGGAAACGGAGATCGTCAGGGCGGCTTCGACAAGCCGAAGTTCGGTGACAGACCGGATAACAGAAACAACCGGTTCAACAATAATAGAAACAATACTCCGATGGGATTTGGCAAGGATGACGAGGATGATAATAATAACAATCAGAGAAGAAGTCCAAAAGCAAATACCCGTAAGGATTTTGAAGCAAAAGAGATGCCGGGCAAAGATTTAAAGAGCCAGAACAGAGACAATTATAACAGAGATAAGAATAAGCCTCGTAAGGGCAACAGAAGATCTCCGGAAGAGGTTGAGGCAGATATCAGCAGACTGGCTAAAAATGTCAGAAACAAGCATCATCAGCCGCAGCAGCCACAGCAGCAGGCAGAGGATAAGGAAACGATCCGTACGATCACACTTCCGGAGGTTGTAACGATCAAAGAACTTGCAGACATTATCAAAGAGCCTGTAAATGCGTTGATCAAGAAGCTCTTCCTTGCAGGTAAGATGTATAACGTGAACTCTGAGTTAGACTTTGAAGCAGCAGCAGAGATCGCGTTGGAATATAATTGTATTGCTGAAGAGGAAGAAAAAGTTGATGTGATCGAGGAGCTCTTAAAAGAGGATGAAGAAGACGAGAAGGATATGGTTTCCAGACCACCTGTTGTCTGCGTTATGGGTCACGTTGACCATGGTAAAACATCCCTTCTTGATGCGATCCGTAAGACAAATGTAACATCAGCCGAGGCCGGTGGTATCACACAGGCGATTGGTGCATCTGTAGTAGAGATCAACGGACAGACGATCACATTCTTAGATACACCTGGACATGAGGCGTTCACAGCTATGCGTATGCGTGGCGCACAGTCTACCGATATTGCTATCCTTGTTGTAGCAGCAGATGATGGTGTTATGCCACAGACGATAGAGGCTATTAACCATGCAAAGGCAGCCGGTATCGAGATCATCGTTGCGATCAATAAGATCGATAAACCAAGTGCAAATATCGAGCGTGTAAAGCAGGAGCTTACAGAATATGAACTGATCCCTGAGGACTGGGGCGGATCAACGATCTTCTGTCCGGTTTCCGCACATACAGGTGAAGGACTGGATAACCTGCTTGAGATGATCCTGTTAACTGCAGAGGTTCTTGAGTTAAAGGCAAATCCAAACAGAAATGCCCGTGGTATCGTAATCGAAGCAGAGCTTGATAAGGGACGTGGCCCTGTTGCAACTATGTTAGTGCAGAAGGGTACACTTCATGTAGGAGATTATCTTGCAGTCGGATCTTCCCATGGTAAGGTTCGTGCAATGCACAATTCAAAGGGTGTCCGTGTAACAGAAGCAACTCCATCCACTCCGGTGCAGATCCTTGGTCTGGATACAGTTCCATCAGCCGGTGAGATCTTTATGGCAGTTGATAATGAGAAAGAGGCAAGACAGATTTCTGAGACATACATTTCGCAGAGCAGAGTGAAGATGCTTGCTGAGACGAAATCCAGAATGTCACTGGATGATCTGTACAGCCAGATCCAGGCAGGTAATGTCAAGGAACTGAACATCATTATCAAAGCTGATGTACAGGGTTCTGTAGAGGCTGTTAAGCAGAGTCTGTTAAAGCTTTCAAATGATGAAGTTGCAGTAAAATGTATCCATTCCGGTGTTGGTGCGATCAACGAGTCAGATATCATTCTGGCATCCGCATCCAATGCGATCGTAATCGGTTTCAATATCCGGCCGGATGCAAGAGCAAAAGAGACAGCAGAGACAGAAGGTGTAGATGTTCGTTTATACAGAGTCATCTACAATGCAATTGAAGATATTGAGTCTGCAATGAAGGGTATGTTAGATCCTATCTTTGAAGAACAGGTAATTGGTCATGCAGAGATCAGACAGACCTACAAGGCTTCCGGTGTCGGTATGATCGCAGGTTCTTATGTATTAGATGGTATCATCAACCGGAATTGCAGCGTAAGAATAACCCGTGAAGGAAATCTGATCTACGAAGGCAAGATGGCTTCCTTAAAGAGATTCAAGGATGATGTGAAGGAAGTTAAGTCAGGATTTGAATGTGGTATTGTTCTTGAGAACTTTAATGACATTCAGGTAGAGGATCAGATTGAAGCATATCAGATGGTAGAGGTTCCAAGAAAATAATGAGAAAGAACAGTGTAAAAAATACAAGAATTAATGCAGAGGTTCAGAGAGAACTCTCACGGATCATCAGCAGAGAGATCAAGGATCCCCGTATTAATCCGATGACATCCGTAGTAGAGGCGGTTGTAACACCGGATCTGAAATATTGCAAGGCATACATCAGTGTCCTTGGAGATCAGGATTCCGTAAACTCCACACTGGAGGGACTGAACAGTGCAATGGGATTTATCAGAAGAGAACTTGCACATTCCATTAATCTCAGAAATACACCTGAGATCACATTTATCATGGATCAGTCGATCGAATACGGTGTAACAATGTCCAAAAAGATTGATGATGTTGTAAAAGACATCGAAGATGATGAGGATGATACAGAAAATGAAGAATGATTTTCTTACCATGATCGAGCAGGCAGACACGATCGCTATAACCGGACATGTACGTCCGGATGGCGATTGTGTAGGCTCAACGGTTGGATTATATAATTATATCATCAGCAATTATGATAAGCAGGTACAGATCTATCTAGAGGAATTCTCCAAGGATTTTCTCTTTTTACATGATGCAGATAAGATCAGTCATACACCGACAGATCAGGTCTATGATCTGTGTATTGCGGTGGATTGTGGTGATAAGGAAAGACAGGGAGATTTTCTTCCAATCTTTGAACATGCGAAGCATACAATGTGTGTGGATCATCATATCTCCAATCCGGGATTTGGTGAGGTATGCTATGTGGATGCAGAAGCGTGTTCCGCGGCAGAAGCACTTTATAAGCTGATGGAACAGGATAAGATTAATAAGAATGCTGCCGAAGCACTCTATATGGGAATTGTACATGATACAGGCGTATTCAAACACAGCAATACAACAAAGAGTGCGATGAGTATAGCGGGTGATCTGATCGAAAAGGGTGCAAATCCGTCATTTATTATAGATGAAACCTTCTATAAGAAGACATTTGTCGCAAATAAGCTGCTTGGAATCGCTCTGACAAAAGCAGAGCAGCATGCAGATGGCAGGATCATCAGCACAGTGCTTGAGGCAGAGGATTTCCGAAAAAGTGGTGCAGGTAAGATCGATACGGATGGTATCGTCGATCAGCTTCGGATCACAGAGGGAACGGAAACGGCGGTATTTATCTATCAGACGGGAGAAGATGAATACAAGATTTCACTTCGGTCGAATAATATCGTTGATGTAAGCAGGATATCCTGCAATCATGGCGGTGGTGGTCATGTTCGTGCTGCAGGTTTCAGCATGAAGGGAGATATCAAAGAGATCCTTGCCGGCGTGATAGAGGAGATTAAGGAACAGTTATGCTAGACGGCTTTTTAAATGTATACAAGGAGCAGGGCTATACATCATTTGATGTAGTAGCCAAGCTTCGTGGTATTTTAAAACAGAAGAAGATCGGTCACACAGGCACACTTGATCCGATGGCGGAAGGTGTGCTTTTGGTGTGTCTTGGACAGGCAACAAAATTAAGCGAAATGCTGATTGATAAGGATAAGACATACCGCTGTGTCATGCTGCTCGGAAAGACAACAGATACAGAGGATGTAACAGGAAAAGTCCTTACAGAGACAGCAGATATCCCGGACGAAGCATCGGTAATAGAAACGGTAAACAGCTTTATCGGTACTTATGACCAGATACCGCCGATGTATTCGGCTATCAAGGTAAACGGCAAAAAGCTCTATGAATATGCCAGACAGGGAATTGAGATCGAGCGGAGCCCGAGAGAGGTAACGATCTTTGAATTAAAGATAGAAGATGTGTCGCTTCCAAGGGTTACATTTACCGTACATTGTTCCAAGGGAACGTATATCAGAAGCTTATGCCGGGATATCGGAGAAAAGCTTGGCTGCGGAGCAGTCATGGAGAAGTTGGTCCGTACTGAAGTGAAGAATTTCAGGGTTGAAGACAGTCTGACACTTGCGGAGATCGAGCAGGCGAGAGATCAGGGAACGATCGGATCATATGTAATGAAGAAAGAGCTGTTGCTGCCGGAATATCCGGAGCTTCATATCGGTACAGATGAATATGCAAGAAAGCTGTTAAGAAATGGAAACAAACTTCAGCTGTCCCAGTTTGCGGAAACTGTGAGCCCGGAAACGGTTACAGATGTTCCGGGTATCCGTGTCTATGATGAAACGGACAGCTTTGCAGCGATATACCGGTATGAAACGGAAAAGGGCAGCTGCCGGCCGGTAAAGATGTTCCCGAAGAATGCAGAGACAGATAAATGATAGGATAGAAGACAATGCAGCATTATTTTAATCAGAAAGATATACAGATCAATACAGAAAAAGGTTCCGTCGTTGCACTTGGCAAGTTTGACGGTTTTCATCAGGGCCACAAGCTACTGCTTGACGAGGTGCTTCGTTTACAGAGGGATGGATATACCGGAGTTGTATTTACCTTTGATATTCGTAAAAATTCGATCTTTGATGTAGATAAGCTTCAAAGCATTATAACCTCGGAAGAAAAATGTATGCTTGCAGAACAGATGGGAATCGATGTACTGGTGGAGTATCCGTTTGATGATGCATTTGCATCGATGGAACCGGAAGCCTTCGTAACGGATATTCTTGTAAAAAGGTTACATGCCGGATATGTAGTCGTAGGAACCGATTACGGATTCGGAAAAAAGAAACGCGGGAATGTAGAGCTTCTGCGGAAGATGGCCGGCGAATACGGCTATCAGGTGATCGTGATAGAAAAGAAAAAGATCCATGATGTCATTGTAAGTTCCACTTATATCAGAATGTTGATCAGTGAGGGAAAAATGGAAGAAGCAGAAACCTTCCTTGGCAGACCTTATTTTCTGTCCGGTCATGTAGTGCATGGCAGAGAGCTTGGCAGGACGATCCAGGTTCCGACGGCAAATCTGCTTCCAAAGCATGGGAAAATCTATCCGGTGACGGGTGTTTATGCATCAAGGATACATCTGGAGGACGGCAGGGTCTGTTATGGGATTACGAATATCGGAGACAATCCGACGGTGAATACAGATCGCAGGGTAACGATCGAGACGCATATCTTTGATTTTGATGAGGATATCTATGAACAGAAGCTGGTCGTGGAATTGTTATCCTTTATTCGCGGAGAACAGAAATTTTCGGGTGTTTCAGAATTAAAAGCACAGATGCTTGCAGATATGGAAGTGGCAAAACAGAGGATATTCGGGTAAAAATTAATTTGTCAAGATATTTTACTTGACAACGATGCAGACATGGTATAGAATAACCCATGGTAAAGGGAAAATACTTTACAGGCGGTGATCGTATGGAGAAAATAGTCAGACAGTCTTTATTATATGATTTTTATGGAGAGCTTTTGACGGAGCATCAGAAAGCAATTTATGAAGATGTGGTCAATAATGATATGTCCTATTCCGAGATTGCCAGAATGAATCAGATCAGCAGACAGGGTGTCTATGACATGATCAAGCGCTGCGATAAGATCTTGGAAGAATATGAAGATAAGTTACAGCTTGTTGACAAATTCATGAAAGCGAGAAAGCAGGTCGAGAAGATGAAAGACTGCATTTCGGAGCTGATGGAGGAGAATCGGGATGACAGGCTGAATTCGAAGATAGAAGCAATCGACCGGTTATCGGATCGGATACTGGACGAGTTTTAGTAGATGAGTGTTAGGAACGAAGGGAGATATTCATGGCTTTTGACAGTTTATCTGACAAGCTTCAAAATGTTTTCAAGAAACTGAGAAGCAAGGGTGTTCTTACAGAAGATGATGTAAAAGAGGCAATGAAAGAAGTAAAGCGTGCTTTACTGGAAGCCGATGTAAACTTCAAGGTTGTTAAATCATTTATCAAAGCTGTAAGTGACAGAGCTGTTGGTGAAGAAGTCCTTAAGGGCTTGAATCCCGGACACATGGTCATTAAGATTGTAAAAGAAGAGATGGATAAGCTGATGGGTTCTGATGTAACAGAGCTGAAATTACTTCCGTCAAATGAGATTACAGTCATTATGATGTGCGGTCTTCAGGGTGCCGGTAAGACAACAACGGCTGCAAAACTTGCATATCAGTTTAAGAATAAAGGCAAGAAACCATTGTTAGTTGCCTGTGATGTATACAGACCGGCTGCGATCAAGCAGCTGCAGATCAATGGTGAAAAGGTTGGTGTGCCTGTCTTTGCGATGGGAGATAATCATAAGCCGCTTGATATTGCCAAGGCTGCGATCCTGCATGCAGAAAAGAATCATATGAATCTGGTATTTATCGATACTGCCGGACGACTTCATGTAGATGAAGATATGATGGATGAGCTTGCGGAGATCAAGGAAAATATTAATGTTACATATACAGTTCTTACCGTTGATGCGATGACAGGACAGGATGCTGTCAATGTTGCAACGACATTTAACGATAAGATTGGTATAGATGGTGTGATCCTAACGAAGTTAGATGGTGACACCAGAGGTGGTGCGGCACTTTCCATTAAGGCTGTTACCGGAAAGCCAATCCTGTATGCAGGAATGGGTGAGAAGCTGACAGATCTGGAACCATTTTATCCGAGCCGTATGGCGAGCCGTATTCTTGGAATGGGTGATGTGGAATCGCTGATCGAGAAAGCACAGAATGCGATCGATGATGAGAAAGCGAAAGAGATGGAACAGAAGTTCCGGAAAGCATCCTTTGATTTCAATGATTTTATGGAACAGATGGATCAGCTTGAGAAGATGGGTGGAATCGGAGACCTGCTCTCCATGATGCCCGGAATGTCCAGTCAGATGAAGAATGTACAGATCGATGAAGATGCAGGCAAGAAGCCGAAGGCGATCATTCAGTCCATGACACCGAATGAGAGATGTCTGAAGGATCCGATCTCACCATCCAGAAAGAAACGTATTGCAGACGGCGCGGGCGTTCAGATCGCGGAAGTCAACCGTTTCTTAAAGCAGTTTGAACAATCCAAGAAAATGATGAAGCAGATGTCCGGTATGATGGGTGGCAAGAAACGCCACGGTGGATTCAAGCTTCCGTTTGGATTTAAATAAATTTTTATATTTTATATTTTATTTCAGGAGGAACAAACAAAATGGCAGTAAAAATCAGATTAAGAAGAATGGGTTATAAGAAGCATCCTTTTTACAGAGTAATCGTTGCAGATTCAAGATCCCCAAGAGATGGTAGATTCATCGAGGAGATTGGAACATATGATCCTAACCAGGAGCCAAGCGTAGTAAAGATCGATGAAGAAGCAGCTAAGAAGTGGCTTCAGACAGGTGCTCAGCCAACTGAGACTGTTGCTAAGTTATTCAAGCAGGCAGGTATTGAAAAATAATATCACCAGGGAGGTGTTTAAATGAAAGATTTAGTTGAAATCATTGCAAAATCCCTAGTAGATCATCCAGAGCAAATATCTGTTACTGAGACAGAGAAAGACGATATAATTAAAGTTGAACTGACTGTTGCACCAGAGGATATGGGCAAGGTTATCGGAAAACAAGGCAGAATTGCCAAATCCATCCGTACAGTTGTAAAAGCAGCTGCTTCAAAGGGTGACAAAAAGGTAATTGTAGATATTAAGTAGTACAAAGATCTTTTTGGGGGAGTTATCATAACTCCCCCATTTTTAGTTATAGTGGAGGAAAGATATAATTTTGGAAGACAGACTGAGAGTGGGTGTGATCACAGCACCGCATGGTATCAAGGGAGAGGTAAAAGTATATCCGACAACGGATGACCTGAATCGATTTAAAAGCCTGAAAAAATGTTTTCTGGTATCAGGCAGCAAAGAGATTGAAACTGAATGTACATCCTGTAAATTTTTAAAAAACATGGTAGTTTTGAAGCTCGCAGGGTATGATAGTATAAATGATGTAGAAGCTTTAAGACAATATGATATTCTTGTAAACAGAGAGGATGCCGTAGCCTTAGAGGATGGTGAGTTCTTTATCTGTGATGTGATCGGATCAAAGGTATACGATCAGAATGACACAGAGATCGGTGTGATTGATGATGTACTGGAGACACCGGCGAATCATATCTTTGTTATAAAGAAAAAAGGACAGGACGATATCTATGTTCCGGTTGTAAAGGAATGGGTAACAGATATTGATACGGTAAATAAAACGGTAAAGGTACATCTTCTGAAAATCGCAGAAGATTAGAACGAATGGAGAGAATGATGAATTTTTATGTTCTTACATTATTCCCCGATATGATCATGGACGGGCTTAGAACCAGTATTACCGGCCGGGCGATGGAAGCAGGGCTGATCCATATTGAAGCAGTGAATATCAGGGATTTTACAAAGGATAAGCATAAGCATGTAGACGATTATCCGTATGGCGGCGGAGCCGGAATGGTCATGCAGGCGGAGCCGGTTTATAATGCCTATCAGTATTTGTGTGAAAAGACAGGAAAGAAATTAAAGGTTGTATATATGACACCGCAGGGACGGACATTTACACAGAAGGTGGCAGAAGAATTTGCCGTTGAAGATGATCTGGTGCTTTTATGCGGACATTATGAGGGTATCGATGAACGTGTGCTGGAGCTGATCGTAACGGATTATGTATCGATCGGTGATTTTGTCTTAACCGGCGGTGAGCTTCCGGCAATGGCGATCATTGATACTGTATCCAGACTGGTTCCTGGGGTATTGAACAATGATGATAGTGCGGAGATCGAATCCTTTCATGATGATCTGTTAGAATATCCACAGTATACAAGACCGGTAGAATTCATGGGGAAGAAGGTTCCGGATGTGCTGCTTTCCGGTCATCATAAGAATATAGAGGCATGGAGACTGGAACAGTCGATCAGCCGGACAAAAGAACGGCGGCCGGATCTGTATGCGAAATATGAAGCAAATCACCCGGTTGTGGAGAAGAAAAAGAGAAAAAGGTAAATTCCCATTTGAAATTCACATTTATGACATAGATGTTTGTTAGAATACAGCAAGAAATGGAAATAACAGGAGGTCGCATATGGATAGTATAAAGGTATTGGTAGTTGACGATGAGAGCAGAATGCGTAAGCTGGTCAAGGATTTCCTGAGTAAGAAAGGATATATTGTTCTGGAAGCAGGAGATGGTGAAGAAGCGGTTGATATCTTTATGAATAATAAAGACATCGGACTGATCATTTTAGATGTTATGATGCCGAAGATGGATGGCTGGGAGACCTGTAAGGAGATACGGAAGTTCTCACAGGTTCCGATTATCATGCTGACTGCAAAGTCAGATGAAAGAGATGAACTTCTGGGATTTGAACTTGGTATTGATGAATATATCACGAAGCCGTTCAGTCCGAAGATCCTGGTTGCCAGAGTAGAAGCAATCTTAAGAAGAACCAGTGATGTACCGGCTGACAGTGTGATCTCAGCAGGCGGTATCACGATGGATCTTGCAGCCCATATCGTAACGATCGATGGAGAACCGATCGAGCTCAGTTATAAAGAATTTGAGCTGTTGAATTATTTTATGGTGAATAAAGGAGTTGCATTATCCAGAGAGAAGATACTGAATAATGTATGGAATTATGATTATTTTGGAGATGCCAGAACGATCGATACCCATGTAAAGAAGCTCAGAAGCAAGTTGAAGGATAAAGGTGACTATATCAAGACGATCTGGGGCATGGGATATAAGTTCGAGGTGGATGATGAGAAAAAGGTCGATAAGGAGTAAGATAACACTTTGTCTGATGGCGATCATTACTGTGATGATCCTGCTGTCAGGCATTTTGTCCGTTATCTTCATTAAAAAATATTATTACAATGAACTGAAAAATAATCTGATCCAGACTTATCAGGAATGTGATGCTTTTTTCAAAGATTCATCAAATAAGAACAGAGATGGCAGCTATGACCTTGACAGCATGGAGAGCCTGCTCGAGAATAAATCCGATGCGATGATCTATATTGTGGATGATGTTCATATGAAGATCTATACAACGGTAAATGAGGATACGGCTGTATTTAACAATCTGAAAAGTATCGGTGAGTTCCTGATGTTCTCAGACAGTATAGATGCGAATAATTCCCAGATCGAACGGGAAGAGGTCGAGAAGCATAAGGATTATAAGATACAGATCACAAAGGATAAGGATACAGCTCAGAGTTATTTTGATCTGCTCGGATTTCTGGATAATGGATTTGTTATTATCGTGCGTACCACAATTGCCAGAGTGGATTCCACGATCCAGACAACGATCAAATATTTTATGGCTGTACTGATTACAACAGCAATCATCAGTTGTATTCTGATGTATTTTGTCAGTGAGATATTTGCCGGACCGATCAAACGGCTTACCAGGGTTGCAAAACAAATGGCAACTCTTGATTTTGATGCAAGGATCGAGCATCCGTCCAATGATGAGATCGGTGAGCTGTCCTGTTATATGAATGATCTGTCGTATAAGCTGAATGAGACGCTGACGGAGCTTAAGGAGACAAACCAGAAGCTTCAGGTGGAGATTGATGAGAAGATCAAGATTGACGAGATGCGTAAGGAATTCCTGTCACATGTATCACATGAATTAAAGACACCGATCGCACTGGTACAGGGTTATGCAGAAGGCTTGCGGGATAATATCAATGATGATGAAGAAAGCAAGAATTTTTACTGTGATGTCATTGTTGATGAAGCAAACAAGATGAATAAGCTGGTAAAGCAGTTACTTGATCTGAATGAGATAGAATTCGGGCAGAACCGAGTGAATAAGGAAATGTTCAATATCGTTGATCTGATTCATAATTCCATCGATTCGTCTGCAATCCTTGCAGAGCAGAGTCAGGTTACGATCGTTTATGATGATGTAGATCCGATCAATGTCTATGCGGACGAATTCATGATCGAAGAAGTCTTCCGTAATTATCTGACAAATGCGATCCATTACTGCTATAAAGAGAAAGAAGTCCGTGTCTGGACAGAAAAATATATGTATGAAAAACCGGGAGCCACATATGAAGAAGGATCGATCCTTGGAAATCTCCGTGTCTATGTATATGATCAGGGACCAAATGTACCGGAGGGCGAACTGGAGAAGCTGTTCATCAAGTTCTACAAGGTAGATAAGGCAAGAACCAGAGAATATGGCGGAAGCGGCATCGGTCTGTCCATTGTTGCGGCTACCATGCAGGCACATAAGAAGTGTTATGGTGTATATAATGTAAAAGATGGAGTTGTGTTCTATTTTGATCTGGATATCATCGGGGAGACAGACGATATCGAAGAAAAAATCGGTATTGAAAAGAAAGAAACAGAATAATTTCTTTGCAAAAAAATGGAATACAGAATATACTAATCAATGATTATGTGGATAGAGAGGAAATGTTATGTCGTATAGTGCAAAAAATATAGAGGTGCTGAAGGGACTGGAGCCTGTAAGACTCAGACCGGGTATGTACATCGGTAATACCGGAAGAAGCGGTCTGAACCATCTGATTCAGGAGCTGATCGATAACTCCGTGGACGAGCACCTTGCAGGTTATTGTAAAAATATATATGTCAGTATCAATGAAGACGGTTCAGCGACCGTGTCAGATGATGGACGGGGTGTTCCTGTTGATATACATGAGACAGAGGGAATACCTGCGGAACGTGTCGTATATACCGTACTGCATGCCGGTGGTAAGTTCAACAGCTCCACATATAAGATTAGTGGTGGTCTTCATGGTGTAGGTTCTGCTGTTGTAAATGCATTATCAAAGAAGCTGCTGGTTGAGGTCGCAAGAGACGGATATCTCTACACGGACAGCTATGAGTATGGCGTTCCGGTAACGGAGCTGACTCCGGAAGGAAATCTGCCGCGTACCCGGTTAAAAGAGAAACGAACCGGAACAAAGGTAACCCTATATCCGGATGATACGATCTTTGAAACAGTAAAATTCAAAGCCGATGCGATCATGCAGAGAATCAAGGAAACGGCATATCTGAATCCGGAGCTTACGATCACATTTCATAATAAGAGAGATGGCAAGGAACCGGTCGTATTCCATCAGCCGGGCGGTCTGTCCGCATTTGTAGAGGATATATCGGAAGGACTTACACATACTTCGCCGATCATTGCGATCAGTGGAGAGAAAGAGAATATAACTGCTGATATCGTATTCGTTATGACAGAGGATGGGGAAGAAAACATCATCGGTTTTACAAATAATATCACGAATCCGGAAGGCGGAACACATGTAACAGGTTTCAAGTCAGGATTTGCAAAGCTGATCAACTCGTATGCAAGAAATGAGCTTGGGTTATTAAAGGAAAAGGATGCGAACTTAAGTGGTGCGGACATCCGTTCCGGTATGCAGGCGATCATATCTGTAAAGCATCCGGATCCGCAGTTTGAAGGGCAGACGAAGACGAAGCTGTCGAATACAGACGTTACAAAGGCAGTCGATGATATCGTAAAAGAACAGCTTACCGTTTATTTTGACCGTAACTACGATGTCTTAAAGGATATCTGTGATCGTGCAGTCAGCCTGTCTAAGAAGAAGGCTCTGGAAAAATCCAAGATCAATCTGAATAAATTCTCCTTTGAAGGAAATGGAAAGCTTGCCAAGCAGGAATCCAATGATTCGTCCAAATGCGAGATTTTCATAGTCGAGGGTGATTCTGCCGGCGGCTCTGCTAAAACAGCCAGAAACCGTAAATATCAGGCGATCCTGCCACTTCGTGGTAAGATCTTAAACGTAGAGAAGAAAACAGTAGCCAAGGTTCTTGAGAATGCCGAGATCAAAGCACTTATTAATGCATTTGGATGCGGCTTTATGCAGGGCTATGGCAACGATTTTGATATTAATAAATTAAACTATGACAAGATCATCATTATGACCGATGCCGATGTCGATGGTGCGCATATTGCTACATTGCTTCTGACATTTTTCTATCGGTTTTATCCGGATCTGATCAATGAGGGTCATATCTATATCGCGATCCCGCCGCTTTACAGAGTGGGTGAGGGCAAGCATATGCAGTATCTGTATTCAGATGAAGAACTGAACCGTTATCGAAAGAAGCATACCGGTAAATTCACGATCCAGCGTTACAAAGGTCTTGGAGAAATGGATGCAGACCAGCTCTATGAGACAACGATGAACCCGGAGAGCCGTGTGTTAAAGCAGGTATCGATCAACAGTATCGTGGAAGCAAATAAGCTGACACAGACGTTGATGGGAACAGAAGTAGCACCGAGACGAGAATATATTGAGACACACAGTACAGATGCAGTGCTTGATATCTAAGAGGAAAGAGGAAATCTATGTCTGAAAAAATCTTAAATGTTGATTATGAAAGTGAAATGGGACAATCCTATGTAGATTATTCCATGAGCGTTATAACAGAGCGTGCGCTCCCTGATGTCAGGGACGGTTTAAAGCCGGTACAGCGTCGTATCCTGTATTCATTAAACGGTCTGGCAGGTTCGGATAAGCCACATCGTAAATGTGCGAGAATCGTCGGTGATACGATGGGTAAATATCACCCACATGGAGACAGTTCAATCTATGAAGGTCTTGTAAATATGGCGCAGAACTGGAAGCTTCCGATCCCGCTTGTAGATCCGCATGGTAACTTTGGTTCGGTAGATGGCTCCGGTGCAGCGGCAATGCGATATACCGAGGCAAGAATATCCAAATATACCGAGGATGTCTGCATGAAGGATCTGTCTTTCTTTAAGGATCAGTTTATTCCAAACTTCGATGGAACAGAGATAGAGCCTACATTTCTTCCGTTTCAGGTTCCGAATATCTTAGTCAGTGGTTCGACAGGAATCGCAGTTGGTATGGCAACCAATATTCCGACACATAATCTCGGAGAAGTGATTGATGCAACCGTGATGTATTTGAATGATCCGGAAGTACCGCTTGAGGATCTGTTAGATGTGATGCAAGGACCGGATTTCGCAACCGGCGGTATCATCAATGCATCCAAGGCAGACCTGATGCAGGTCTATGAAACAGGACTTGGCAGGATCAAGGTCAGAGGTAAGGTGGAGATCCGTGATATCGGTCATGGAAGAAAGAGTATCTGTGTAACCGAGATCCCGTTTACGATGATCGGTGGAACAGCGAAGTTCTTGGATACGGTTGCAGAGCTTACCAGAAACCGTGAATTACCGGCCGTTGTAGATATCGCTGACCGTGGAGACAAGAACGGAGAATGTCTGTGTATTGATGTAAAGAAGGGTACAACAGATGAAGAAATCCGGAATATCATTAATATTTTATATAAAAAGGCAGGACTTGAGGATACCTTTGGTGTAAATATCAACTGTATTTATGATGGCAAGCCGGAGGTCATGGGACTGAAGCGGATCCTGTCAATCTATACAGATTTCAAATACGGACTATACAATACCAAATACACGAAGTTGTTAGAAAATCAGATGGAAGTACGGGAGATCAAGACCGGTCTTCTTACAGCGGTTGACTGTATCGACCTGATCATAGAGATTCTGCGTGGAAGTAAGAAGGTAGCGGATGCAAAGGCATGTCTGATGCATGGAGATACCTCCAATATTACATTCCGGTTCAAAGGTTCAGAGGCAGATGCAAAGTTCTTATGCTTTACCGAGAAACAGGCAGATGCGATCCTTGCAATGCGTTTACAGAAGCTCATCGGTCTGGAAGTAAATGCCCTTAAGAAAGAACTGGAAGATGCAGAGAAGCTGATCAAGAAGTATTCAAAGCTGCTTGAAAGCAAGAGCAATATGAAGAAGCAGATGATCGCAGATATGTTAGAGATTAAGGAGAAATATGCGATTCCAAGAAAGACTGTGATCGCAGACTGTGGCGAAGTTGTCGTTAAGAAGGCACAGGCAGTTGAGACAGAGGTTGCTGTACTTCTCGATCGTTTCTACTATATCAAGGTCGTTGATGCCAATCTTTATGATAAAAACAAAGCGCAGATCGACAAAGACTACCGGTTCTCATTCAAATGCAAGAACACAGAACGTGTTGGTGTATTTGCAGATAATAATCAGATGTATATGATCAAGGTTGCTGATATCATCAAGCTTCAGGCAAAGAAGAATACCGGTAAAAAGGGAAATGGTTCCGGTCTGATCGGCAGATTGTCGGATAAGGGTATTCAGATCTTTGAATTCTGCAATATGAATGGAAATGAAAACATATTATATATGTGCTGCATCGAGCAGATCATAGATAAGAACCTGTTATTTGTGACCAAGCATGGTCAGGCAAAGCTGGTTCCGGGCAATAACTACGATGTACTTCGTAAGATGATCGCAGCATCCAAGCAGGAAGAAGACATTATCTTTATACATGATGCGGAGATGGAAGATTTCATTGTTGTAAAGAGTATGCTTGGCTACTATGCAAGAATTCAGATCAGCGAGATCCCGGTCAAAGGAAAAGGTGCAGGATGCATCCGCTTGGTGAACATCACCGACGATGATGAGATTGAAGAAGTAGCAGTCGGCAGCACAAAGGACAGCTTCTTTGTAGATAACACAGAGATCCTGTTTACACGAATCAAAGCATGTAAACGTGGCAGTAAAGGAACAAAGCTGCGGTTGTAGGGAAGAAAACATAGAGAAAGGTTAAAACGGAAAAACAAATGATAGCGATTATTGATTACGATGCAGGTAACATCAAAAGCGTCGAAAAAGCCGTACAATTTCTTGGCGAAGAAGCCATAATTACAAGAGACAGGGATGTCATTATGGACAGCTCCGGAGTTATTCTTCCGGGTGTTGGAAGTTTTGGCGATGCAATGGAAAAGATCAATGAATATGGATTGAAAAATGTTATTTATGATGTCGTTGATTCGGGAAAACCATTTCTGGGTATCTGTCTTGGACTTCAGTTATTATTTAAGACAAGCGAGGAGACACCGGGAGTAACAGGATTGGGAATCGTAGATGGACAGATCCTTCGGATTCCGGATGCGCCGGGACTTAAGATTCCACAGATTGGATGGAACTCACTTGATATCAATCCGAAAGCACGGTTATTTAAAGGACTTCCGGAACATCCATATGTATATTTCGTTCATTCGTATTATCTGAAGGCAGATCATGAGGAAGATGTAGCTGCATCCACATTTTACTCAACGAATATCCATGCTTCGATCGAACATGGTAATGTATTTGCCTGCCAGTTCCATCCGGAGAAAAGTTCAACCGTTGGACTTCAGATCCTGAAGAATTTTATAGAATTGGAGGCGTAATCATGCATACAAAGAGAATTATTCCATGTCTGGATGTGAAAAACGGACGAGTTGTAAAGGGTATTAATTTTGTAAATCTGGTAGATGCCGGAGATCCGGTTCAGGTTGCTTCAGCTTACGATAAAGCCGGTGCGGACGAGCTTGTATTCTTAGATATCACTGCATCCTCCGATCAGAGAAATATTGTAGTAGATATGGTCAGACGTGTGGCTGAGACGATCTTTATTCCATTTACGGTTGGCGGTGGTATCCGTACCGTTGATGATTTCAAAGCCATTCTCCGCGAAGGTGCAGATAAGGTATCAGTTAATTCAGCAGCGATCGACAATCCGAATCTGATCGCAGAAGCAGCCGATAAGTTTGGAAGTCAATGCGTAGTTCTTGCCATTGATGCAAAGAAACGACCGGATGGCGGTTGGAATATCTTCAAACATGGCGGTAGAATTGACTGCGGTATCGATGCAGTAGAATGGGCAATGAAAGCAGTTGAACTCGGTGCAGGAGAAATCCTTCTTACCAGTATGGATTGTGATGGCACGAAAGCCGGATACGATATCGACCTTACCAGAACGATTGCAGAGAATGTAAATGTACCGGTTATTGCTTCCGGTGGAGCAGGAACCAAAGAACACTTCTACGATGCTCTGACAGAAGGAAAAGCAGAAGCTGCACTTGCGGCATCATTATTCCATTACAAAGAGCTTGAGATCTCTGATCTGAAGAAGTATTTAAGTGAACGTGGCATCCCTATGCGGATGATGTAAGATATTATCTTACTATAAGAACAAAATACATGCAGAAAAAAGGGTAAATAAAAACAGTTACAAATATCTCTATGAAGCAGACCTTTTTTCACGTCGGTCCTTAATGAACCGCGAGAGCGGTGAATTTAGTACCGTTACGTGAAAAACAGAACGTAAGTGATCTGCGGAATAGAAGATATTTGTAGCTGTTTTTTATATTATAAGCTATAACTGCATGTATTTTGTTACCGGAGCTTCTTGTTGGCCGCTGCCAGCATCAGCTTAATACGGTTGATCTGGTTAACCTCGGATGCTCCTGGATCGTAGTCGACTGCCACAATGTTAGCATCCGGATAAGCCTCACGAAGATGCTTGATAACACCCTTGCCGACAATGTGGTTTGGCAGACAGGCAAATGGCTGTGCACAGACAATATTTGCGGCACCGCTGTTGATCAGCTCGATCATTTCACCTGTTAAGAACCAGCCTTCACCGGTTTGGTTACCGATGGATACAAAAGGTCTGGCATATTCTGCAAGATGTGTGATCGGTGTAGGTGGATCAAAACGTTTGCTTGCCTTTAAAGCATCAGTTGCAGGCTTTCTCATATGCTCAAGGAGCGAGATGGCTGCATTTCCGATGATTGCGCCTTTGTGTGTCTTGCCCAGATATTCATATTTATAATTACTGTTGTAGAAGCAGTACATGAAGAAATCAAGCAGATCCGGCATAACAGCTTCAGCACCTTCTGATTCCAGCAGATCAACCAGATGGTTGTTGGCAGATGGAAGGAACTTTACAAGGATCTCTCCAACGATACCGACTCTTGGCTTCTTGATGTCAAGAAGTGGGAGAGTATCGAAGTCATGTACAATTCCATTGATATTCTTTTTAAATCTTGCTGTGCTTCCTGTTTCTTCCAGTGTCTTCTTACAAATCTTTTCCCATTTCTCATGGATCGCATTTGCAGATCCCGGTTCTTTCTCGTATGGTCTTGTATGGTAAAGACAACGCATGAAGACATCACCATAGACAAGTGCCTGAATTGCCCGCTTTGCAAGCTTTAAGGTGATAGGGAAACCGGAGTTCTTCTCAAATCCCTGAGCCGATAATGCAATTACAGGGATCTGGCCGTAACCTGCTTTTGCAAGCGCACGTCTGATAAATCCGACATAGTTGGTTGCACGGCAGCCACCACCGGTCTGGCTCATGATAACTGCAAGTTTATTTACATCATATTTACCGGATGTGATGGCACTCATCAACTGTCCAACGACGATCAGAGATGGATAACAGGCATCGTTATTAACATATTTTAATCCGACATCGATAGTTTCCTTGGTTGCATCCGGCAGGATCTCGATATTGAGTCCCATAACCTTGAATGCAGATTCCAGCAGATTGAAATGGATCGGTGACATCTGTGGAGCAAGAACGGTGTAGTCCTTCATCATATCCTTGGTAAATTCGATTCGGTTGATCGCACTGCTTGACGGGCAGGTCTTGTAGTTCTGTTCCTTTCTGGAATTAACTGCACTGATCAGTGAACGGATACGGATTCTGGCAGCACCAAGGTTACTTACTTCATCAATCTTCAAAACGGTATAGATCTTTCCTGATTTTGTCAGGATATCATTTACACAGTCGGTTGTTACGGCATCCAGACCACAGCCGAAGGAGTTCAACTGGATCAGTTCCAGATTGTCACAGGTCTTAACATAGTTTGCTGCCTTATATAATCTGGAGTGGTACATCCACTGGTCAGATACGATAAGCGGACGATCTACCTGTCCCAGATGAGCAACGGAATCCTCTGTCAGAACAGCGATCTTATATGAGTTGATCAGTTCCGGAAGACCGTGGTTGATCTCAGGGTCGATATGGTATGGACGACCGGCAAGGACGATTCCAAGGATGTCGTGTTCATCGATATATCGAAGAGTTTCTTCGCCTTTTTCACGGATATCGGTCTTTACTTTTTCTGCTTCTTCATATGCAGCACGGACAGCAGATGCGATCTCATCGGTTGTAACATCGTAGTATTTTTTCATTTCACGATACATACGATCGACAAGAGCCTGTTCATTATCCAGTGCGACGAACGGACGGATAAAGGTGATCTTGTCATCCTTTAATTCTTCCATGTTGTTTTTGATATTTTCGGCATAGGATGTAACAATCGGGCAGTTGTAGTGGTTATTTGCTTCCGGTGTTTCGTTCATTTCATATGGAACACAAGGATAGAAAATGGATGTGATACCATTCTTTAACAGCCACATAACATGTCCGTGTGAGATCTTAGCCGGATAACATTCGGATTCACTTGGAATCGATTCGATACCAAGACTGTAGATATCTCTGGATGACTTTGGAGAAAGTACTACCGAGAATCCTAGCTTTGTCAGGAAAGTGAACCAGAATGGATAATTTTCATACATATTCAGGACACGAGGAATACCGATCACACCACGTTTTGCCATATCAGGTGTAAGCGGGGTATAGTCGAAGATCCTGTTTAATTTATATTCGAACAGATTCGGGATGTTATCAGCATTCTTCTTAAGACCGACACCCTTTTCACAACGATTTCCAGTAATGAAATTCTTACCGTTTGAGAAACGGTTGATCGTCAGCAGACAGTTGTTGGTACAGCCCTTACATCTGGTCATATTTGTGGTGTAAGTCAGCTTGCTGATCTCATCAATCGACAGCATAGAAGTCTTAAATCCCTCTTTATATTTATTCATGGCGATAAGGGCAGCACCGAAAGCACCCATGATACCGGAGATATCCGGTCGGATAGCGGTTCTGCCGGAGATCACCTCGAAGCTCTTTAAGACAGCATCGTTGTAGAAGGTACCACCCTGTACGACGATGTTCTTACCGAGATCCTTTGGATCCGTCAGCTTGATAACCTTTAAAAGTGCATTCTTAATAACGGAATATGCCAGACCGGCTGAGATATCAGCTACGGATGCACCTTCCTTCTGAGCCTGTTTTACTTTTGAATTCATGAATACCGTACATCTGGAACCAAGGTCGATAGGAGTCTTGGCAGTTGTAGCGATCTTTGCGAAATCAGCAATATCATAATTTAAGGATTTGGCAAATGTTTCAATGAAAGAACCACAGCCGGAGGAACATGCTTCATTTAACATGACATTATCTACGACTTTGTTCTTGATCTTGATACATTTCATATCCTGGCCACCGATATCGAGGATACAGTCAACCTCAGGATCAAAGAATGCTGCTGCTGTATAGTGGGCAATCGTTTCTACTTCGCCAAAATCAAGAGAAAGTGCCTGCTTGATCAGGGCTTCGCCGTAACCGGTAGAGCATGAACCGGCGATGACAGCACCCTCCGGCAGCTTGGAATAGATATCTTTGATCGCTTTGATCGTTGTATTTAACGGACTTCCGTTGTTGCTGCTATAGAAGTCGTATAATAATTCACCATTTGAACCGACAAGAGCTACCTTGGTGGTTGTAGAACCGGCATCAACACCGATGAAGCAGTTTCCTTTATATGTAGCAAGGTCACCGCGTTTTACTTTATATTTATTGTGCTCCTCCTTGAATGTTTCATAGGCTGCTTCGTCTTCAAATAATGGAGGGAGACGGAGTACATTTTCAGCCATATGTAACTCACCGTCTAAGGAATGACTGAGTTCGCCGAGCGTTCTGGATACCTCCGGCTTGGAATTCAGGGCAGCACCTGTTGCAGCAAAAAGATGAGAATGACCCGGATCGATGATCGCATCCCCGGTCAGATTCAGAGTACGGATAAATGCATTTTTCAGTTCCGGGAGGAAATGAAGCGGGCCGCCTAAGAACGCAACATTTCCTTTGATCGGCTTACCACATGCAAGACCGGAAATTGTCTGGTTGACAACAGCCTGGAAGATAGACGCAGCCAGATTCGGCTTGGTTGCACCTTCATTGATCAGAGGCTGGATATCTGTCTTGGCAAATACACCACAGCGGGCAGCAATCGGATAGATCGTATCATAGTCCTTTGCATATTCGTTCAGACCACTGGCATCTGTCTGAAGAAGAGTAGCCATCTGGTCGATGAAGGAACCTGTACCACCGGCACAGACACCATTCATACGCTGTTCGATTCCATTTGTAAAATATATGATCTTGGCATCTTCGCCACCAAGCTCGATCGCAACATCCGTCTGTGGAGCATAGTCTTGTAATGCTTCTGAAACACAGACTACCTCCTGGGTAAAAGGTACACCGATAACCTCTGCCAGCGCAAGACCGCCGGAGCCGGTGATCGCCGGAGTAACTTCTACATCACCAAGCCTGGCTTTTGCATCATTTATAAGAGCCTGTAATGTCTCCTTTATGTTTGCGTAGTGTCTTCTGTAATCAGAAAATAATATCTTGTGTGAATCATCAAGAACAACAACTTTTACGGTTGTTGAGCCGATGTCAATTCCTAATTTGTACATAAAAACCATCCTAATCTTTTTGCAAAATTTTCTCTTTATTGAACCGAATCTATTATAGTGGAACGTTTTACAAAAAACAATGATTTTTTCCCTTTTCTGACGAACTTAATATTTATTTTAGGATTGATTTTCCTTGATTTTTTATTATTTAATTTTTATTTTAGAAAAAGGCAGAGAAAGATTTGTATTTTAATAAGAAGAAAAGGGAACATTTTTCAGATTCCGAATATAATAATAAAAAAGCCGGATGGTATGAAATGGAAAATTATGATCATTGCAATGGAGTGATCCATGTAGTAGAAAAAGGGGATACATTATATAAGCTTTCAAAACACTACAAATGTAATCTCTGTGACATCATAACTGCAAATCCGTATGTAAATGTCTATAATATGCAGGAAGGGGAAGAAATCTGTATTCCGATAGAACAGGAAGGCTCCGGAGATGGAAAGATGCATTATACAGTGAAAAAAGGAGATACCTTTGAATCTGTATTCATGTATTTTGGTGTCGGTCCACAGGAATTATTTGAGAACAATAAGAACTTGTATCAGGTCGTTTTGCCGGAAGGATTGGAGCTGGTTGTGGATTAAGATATATAAAAGTTAGAAATTCTTCATGATTGTGCTGTTGTAAAGTTTTTCGTTCTATTATATAATTTGATAATGTCGGGATACTATCAGCCATATTCTCATTGGATGGGAATATGGCAGTTCCCTGATTTGTGGATATAACGGATGTTGGAAAATCTGTTTATATACCGAAAACAAATAGTATGAATGAAATTAAAAGGAGATCCATTCATGAAGATGATAAACAAGCTTGAAAGGAAGTTTGGTCGGTATGCGATCAAGAATCTGTCCCTGTATCTGATCCTTGGATATGTCATTGGCTATCTGCTTCTGATGTTTGCACCACAGGTTTTATCAAAACTGATTCTTGTTCCTGCATTTGTTATGCAGGGAGAAGTTTGGAGATTACTTACATGGGTAATCACTCCTCCGGAATTAAGTGTCAGTATCTTTACTATCATTATGTTGTTCTTTTATTACAGTATCGGTAATCTGTTAGAACGTTCAATCGGTACGTTTTTGTACAACCTGTATATATTTGGTGGTATGTTCCTCACGATGGCAGGAACGATGATCGCATATATACTTTGTCAGTATGTATTTCATATTCCAATGTCATGGGATTCTCATATCTATATCGTATCCAGTTATTATATTTGCCTGTCTTTATTTTTGGCAGTTGCAGCTTGTTATCCGGATATGCAGGTACTGTATGCAATGATCATTCCGGTTAAGATGAAGTGGTTATCTGTTTTGTATCTGGTGTTTATAGGATATTATTTTATGAACGCAAACCTGATGGGACGTGTAAATATCGTAATGTCACTTTTAAACTTTGTAATTTTCTATTTCAGCACAAAAGATTTCAGACGGCTTTCTCCAAAGCAGATCAAGCGAAGAAGGAATTATGCGAAGCAGGTGCGTGTCAACAATTCAGAGAATGTGACACATAAATGTTATGTATGCGGCATCACAGATAAGGAAGCACCTGACATGCAGTTCCGTTATTGCTCCAGATGTACAGGCAACAAGGAATATTGCCAGGATCATTTGTTTACGCATGAGCATAAATAAGAGATGGATTTAATTAAGGATGAGAGGAAAATAGATAGTTATGTATAATGAAGATAAAAAACTGATCACAGAGATAACCCGTAAGAACAATATGGATGAGAATCTTGCAAAATTTGCAGATGCAGTCATGACGGCAGATTTCGAATATGCCTGTCAGAAATTTGCATTAAACTATGTTGTGATCCGTGAACTGATGGCAGACAAAGATTTTGCAGAGGATCCATATATTTATGAATGTGTTATGGGAATCAATAAGCTGGTCGGAACATATCTGGCAGGAGATGCGGATCAATTGGATGACAAGGATCTGGCGCTTATCTCCGAAATGAGAAATAAGATCACGGAGAAGATGAAGGTACTTACTGCATATACTGATGCGTTTGAGTTGTACGAATATATCCTGAACCGAAAAGAATATGGATTCGAGGAAAATGTGGACGAAGAACTTGAGAAGATGTTTGAGGAATTTGATGCAGAGCAGTTCAGTGCGGAGGTCTTTAACTTCATCTTTGCAGATAAGGATAAGGTAGCGGTAAATGCGAAGATCCAGCAGATCGTAGGTCAGCTTCCGCTTCGTATGACAAAGGCAAGATTTTACGATATTATCGGACAGACTTTATCAATTTATAATGGTTGTGAGATCAGTTCATTGGATGATTTTATAGAGACAGTAGAAGAAACTGCCTTATTACAGCTTCCGGAGAAATTCGAGACAGAATATTCTTCTCTGCATGAAGCGTATGAGATTATTAAAGAGGGAGATTATGCACATCTTGATTTTGACGGATACAGGAATCTGTCAACGGTTCTGGATAAAAGTGCAGGCTTTATCAATGATGTCGTATCCGATTATATGATGCTGATCGAGCTGGTAAATGATCTGTACAGCATGATGCTTGCGGCTGAATGCAAGTCAGGAGTATCGGAATCCTGTATGCGAGCATTATCTATTATCAGACGCATCTATGAATCCATGGAGAACGAAGATGAATTTCCGACGGATGCATATGATATGCTGGTTGCAAATGAAGGCGCGCAGGAGGAAGCGGGAGAACACCGGATGGTGCTTGAAGCTCCGATCTATGATATCGTATCTTCCAATCAGCCGGATATTATCCGCCTTGGTCTGGAGGATGCTTATCATCGTATTGATACACTGGAAAAACTATTATCCGGCAGTATGTTTGTAGATATCGATCATGTGAAGATTGAGACAGGCGCACTTGCGGATTCTGAATATATTATTTCAAAAAAGGATAAACTGATAGAAGAATTCGGAGAGGTATTTACCGGAAACTCACAGGTAGTTAATCGTGCGGTCATGGCGAAGATACTTTCTACAATTCCTGTGTTCTTTAATACACAGCAGGAGATCAAAGATTATATTGATAATGCACTGGTGCGCTGTTCAAATCGCAGCGAGGTTCTTGCATGCTATGTGATCATTCAGGGAATTATGGAAGATTAGAGAGAGGTCGGACAGAGCAGGGGAGTGAAAAAATGACAATAGCAAAGCGGCTTTATACCGGAGTTATGCCGGATAAGACGGCATCCCGACTGATAAAAAGAATAAAAAAACGGAAGCCTTGTGCGGATGTTTATGTCATAACACTTCCATTGTTTGAGGACGGACTGTTAGAGGTTTATGAGGCAAATGAATTCCTGCAGCCGTACTATAAGAAACGAACGGATGATATCGTTATCGTTGGAATGTCGATGACAAAGGCCGGAGCGTTTTTTCTTATACGGGATATTATCCGGGATGTATACGGTACGACCGGAAAGTTTGATTGTAAGGACTATTTTCTATATGACATGACAGTGTGCTGATATAAGGGGAGCATATGTTACATATTTTCTTATTGATATTAAAGATTCTGTTGATTACAGTATTGATCCTGATAGGGCTTGTACTTGTACTGTTGCTTTTATTATTATTCGTTCCTGTCCGGTATCGGTTTTATGCAGAAAAACATGACAATTTTATATGCAAATTAAAAGCCTCATGGTTGGGTTTTGTATTCTGCTTCAAAGCAAATTATGATGAAAACGGCTTTGTATATTGGCTGCGGTCATTTGGCGGAACGCTGGTATCCAATGAAGATGGATTTTCGGAAGAAAGCCAGGAAGAAACAGATACGGAGACAGAAGTCGCAGAAAGTGAAAAAGAAACTCGTATGCGGGAAAAAGCTGAAGTCAGAGAAGCAAAAAAACTGAAAAAACAGGAAAAGGCAGAGACTCGAAAAGCAAAAAAACAGGAAAAACGCGAACAGGCAGAAGCCGAAAAAACGAAAAAAACGGAAAAGCAGGAAGCAGAAGATGCTGAATCCGATCAGCAGGATGGTTTGTCAGATCAGATGATGCAGGATGCAGATCCCGACAGAGAAGATAGAGATGCTAACCGGGAATTTGCAGAAGATCATTCGGAATTTCAAAAAAGTCCGGAGACGATATTTACCCGTATCGGTAAGAAGTTCGACCGATTTGTTATTGCGGTAAAGGATAAGATCGAAGCAGTTGTAAGAAAACTGCACCATATGAAAGATAAGGCGGAGCAGTATAAGAAATTCGTCCGGGCGGGTACAACAAAGCAGGCATTTCAGGTGTTAAAGCGAAACGTGATCCTGTTATTAAAGCATCTGAATCCGACAAAGATCAAAGGGCAGGTAACATATGGTTCAGGAGATCCGGCATCTACCGGAAAACAGCTTGGATATCTGAGTTTGATTTTACCGTTATATTATAATAAAATAGATATAACTCCGGATTTTTCCAAGAAGATATTGGAAGGGGATATTTTCATAAAAGGAAGAATCAGGGTTTATAATATATTATATTATTGCTGCAAGGTATACTTTAATAAATACGTGAAAAGATCTATGGCATATTTAAAAAAGATTTCGGGAGGAAATAAGTAATGGCAAATACAAATATTGACGGAACGATCAGCACTTTGTTTCATGGAATGGATGGATTTGTTTCATCCAAATCTGTAGTGGGAGATCCTATCAAGGTAGGAGATACGATCATTATTCCACTTCTTGATGTGAATTTCGGTATGGCGGCCGGTGCGTTCAATAAACAGACCGGCAATAATGCGGCCGGTGGTATCGGAGCAAAGCTCAGTCCGGCTGCGGTTCTGGTTATCTCAAACGGTAAGACAAGACTTGTTAATATTAAGAATCAGGATGCCATCAGCAAGATCATTGATATGGCACCTGAGATTGTTGACCGGATTACCGGCTTCTTTAAGAAGGAAAAGACAGAGGAAGAAGAGCAGATTGAACAGGCGGTAGAAGAAGCATCGAAACCGGCAGAGGAATAAAACAGACATAAAAGAAAAAGACTTTGCATATCTTATAATGGTATGTGAAGTCTTTTTTTGGCGGTGATGTTGTTTGAAGCGTGTAGTTGGATTTGCCCTCTTTTTCGTTGCGATCGGAATGATATTCAGCTATCTGGTAGAAGGGTTTCTGGAATTTTTGATTATTGTAATCTTTTTTTTAATGGCATATATATTATTTTGCAGATGCTAAAAGTCAATGACCTGACCGGGTTACGGCAGGAGAAATTTTGAGAATTTATGATAGAAGCTTGGCCGGCAGTCTGAAAAAAGAAAACAAAAAAGACTGCCATTGTTTTATGGCAGTCTTTTTTAGAAAGAATACGAGGTGAATTATGCACGCTCAACCTTTCCAGATTTTAAACATGAAGTACAAACATAAATCTTCTTTGGAGAACCATCTACGATAGCCTTAACAGACTTAACATTTGATTTCCACATCTTATTTGCTCTTCTATGTGAATGGCTCACTTTGATACCGAAATGAGCACCTTTATTACAAACTGAACATTTTGCCATGATAGCACCTCCTTATTTTTATTAAACTTATCCTCTCATAAGTTCACAACAAATGTTACTATATCAGATAATTTTGTTATATGCAAGCATATTTTTAATTTTTTTAAAAAGAATAGACAATAAACGGTTGTCTTGAAATTTGCATATTCTCTGTTATAATAGAACTATATGTTTATAATTATGGTGAGACAGGTTTGCCTATTTTTAAATATACTTTTCAGAATGACAAGGAGATGGGATTCCTGCACATCATATAACAGGACAAAAGCATGGGAGGTTTTCTATGAACGAATATATAAATAATGATAATGGAACCGTCAGTCTGGATGAGAATGTGGTTGCACAGGTAGCAGGTATGACAGCACTCGATTGCTTTGGCATTGTTGGTATGGGTATTGTCAGTGTAAAAGACGGAATCGTAAAACAGTTAAAAGGAAACAATATCACGCAGGGAATTCATGTTACGTTTGATGAGAATGGAGATATTGTGGTAGAGCTTCATATCGTTGTGGCATATGGTGTCAGCATCAAGGCTGTAACAGATAATCTGATGCAGTCTGTAAAATATAAAGTAGAAGATTTTACATCTCTTAAGGTCAGTCAGGTAAATGTATTTGTTGAAGATGTAAAGATTCTGGATTAGACGGAGGAACTGTAGAAGTGAAAAATACGATTGATGCACTTGCACTGAAGAAAGCATTTATAGCCGGTGCGAATAACCTTGATAATAAAAAAGATTATATTAATGAGCTGAATGTGTTCCCTGTACCGGATGGAGATACCGGTACAAATATGACAATGACGATTATGTCAGCAAAAAGGGAAGTTGAATCCTGTAAGGAGACAATGAGTGATATCGCAAAGGCAATGTCAACCGGTTCCCTTCGTGGAGCCAGAGGTAATTCAGGTGTAATCCTTTCTCAGCTTCTTCGTGGTTTCAGCAAGAAGATCGGGGATAAAACAGAGATCGGAGTAATCGAGATTGCTGATGCATTCCAGAAGGCGGTTGAGACAGCTTATAAGGCTGTTATGAAGCCAAAGGAAGGAACGATCCTTACAGTTGCCAGAGGTATTGCTACTAAGGCCAGAGAATGTGCAGGTACAGATATTACATTGGAGGAATTCTGCGAAACCATCATTAAGCATGGAGATGAAGTGCTTGCTTCCACACCGGAGCTGCTTCCGGTATTAAAAGAAGCCGGTGTTGTGGATTCCGGTGGACAGGGTCTGATGGAAGTATTAAAAGGTGCAGTTGACTGTATTCTCGGACGTGTCGTAATTGCAGATACAAAGCCTTCCGGAGCAGGAGTATCAGGTGTTGACAATTCAAAGTATTCTGAAGATCTGTCAGCCGATATCAAGTTCGGATATTGTACAGAATTTATTATTAATCTGGAAAAACCATACGGCATAAAAGAAGAAGACGATCTGAAACAGTTCTTAGAGTCGATCGGTGATTCCATTGTCTGCGTATCAGATGATGAGATCGTTAAGATCCATGTTCACACAAACCATCCGGGCCAGGCATTTGAAAAAGGTCTTACCCTTGGTTATCTGTCAAATATGAAGGTTGATAATATGAGACTGGAGCATCATGAGAAGGTCATCAAGCAGGCAGAACGGGAAGAAGCAGCCAGACAGGAAGCTGCAAGACAGGCAGAGAAAGAAAAACAGCAGCCAAAGAAACAATATGGTTTCATCGCAGTATCCATGGGTGATGGATTAAAGGAGTTCTTTACGGAGCTTGGAGTTGATTATGTGATCGAAGGTGGTCAGACGATGAATCCAAGCACTGAGGATATGCTGAATGCGATCGAGAAGGTTCATGCCGAGAATATATTTATATTCCCAAATAATAAAAATGTTGTTCTTGCAGCCAATCAGGCAGCCGGCTTATGTGAAGATAAGAATATCATCGTCCTTGCAACGGCAAATGCGCCACAGGGTATCAGTGCAATGATAGCGTTTGACAGTACGATGACATTAGAGGATAACAAAAACAATATGTTAGAAGCTGTATCAAATGTAAAGAGCGGACAGGTAACATATGCGGTCAGAGATACCTCCATCGATGGAAAAGCCATCCATGAGGGAGATATCATGGGTATCGGTGATAAGGGACTGGTATCCGTTGGTAATGACATTTCGGATGTTACATTCGATCTGATCAAAGATGCAGTAGATGAAGACAGCGAACTGATCAGTATTTATTACGGAACAGATGTAAAGAAGGAGGATGCAGAGGCATTTGCGGCAAGAGTGGAAGAAAGCTTCCCGGACTGCGATGTACAGAACTACTATGGTGGTCAGCCAATCTATTATTACATTGTTTCTGTAGAATAAAGGGAGAAAAACTACATGGAATTAAAGGATAGGGTAACTTGCATTAAAGGGATAGGAGAAAAAACAGCCAGTAATCTGGCAAAGCTTGGTATCTCTACAGTGAGTGACCTTATCCATTATTATCCAAGAACTTATATTACATATATGGATCCTGTTGACATTCAGGATATACAGGCAGATGAGCGTCAGGCAGTAAGTGTGACGATCAACAGTCGGGTGGAAGTGAAGAAGCTTCGCGGATTCTCGATTGCGACTGCCTATGCCAAAGATTATACCGGGACAATTAAACTGACATGGTTTAATTGTCCTTTTCTGCGTAATTATTTTCATATTGGAGATCGTTATATCTTTGTCGGAGAAGTGAAATATAAGAATGGCATGTATACGATGAGCCAGCCGGAGTACTATACAGTGTCCCAATATCAGGAAATTTTAAAAGAATGGCAGCCTGTATATGGTTGTACGGCGGGTATTACAAGCAAGACGATCCAGAAAGCGGTAAAGGGAACGCTTCCTCTGATTCAGACGCTTTCAGATTATATACCGGAGGACATTCGGGATGAATATGATCTGATGCGGGCAAATGAAGCCGTAACCCATATCCATTTCCCGGATACGGAGGATCACTTAAGAGCTGCGATCAAGCGGGTTGCCTTTGATGAATTTTATGAATTTATAGAGAATATGCATAGTCTGAAAGAACATGATACGGTGAAATACAATCAGGCGAAAATTCCATTTACGGAACAGGTGACAGGGTTTATCGAGAGCCTTCCGTATCGTCTGACAGGGGCACAGATGGATGCGGTTCGGGATATCATGGCAGATATGGATTCAGAGCATGTGATGAATCGTCTTGTGCAGGGGGATGTTGGTTCCGGTAAAACGATCGTTGCTGCGATCGCTTTATTTGCCTGTGCGACGCAGGGGTATCAAGGTGTGATCATGGCACCGACCGAGGTACTTGCAAATCAGCACTTTAAAGAACTGACCGGCTTATTTGAGCCATATGGAATCCATGTTGCGCTGTTGACCGGTTCGATGACGGCGAAGGAGAAACGGGAAGCGTATCAGGAGATTGCAGAGCATCGTGCGGATGTGATCGTAGGAACGCATGCGTTGATACAGGACAAGGTGGAATATGATAATCTGGCGCTTGTTGTAACGGATGAGCAGCATCGGTTTGGCGTAAGACAGAGAGAGAAATTATCGTTAAAAGGGGGAACGCCACATGTTCTTGTTATGAGTGCGACACCGATTCCGCGAACCCTTGCGATCATTATGTACGGAGATCTTGATATTTCGGTTATTAATGAACTGCCGGCAGGACGGATTCCGATCAAAAACTGTGTAGTGGATGAGAGCTACCGTCCGAAAGCTCAGGCGTTTATCCGGACAGAGGTTAAGAAAGGACATCAGGTCTATGTGGTATGCCCGATGGTGGAGGAAAGCGAAGCCTTAGATGATGTGGCAAATGTAGTTGAGTATTCGGAAGAACTGTCACAGAAGCTTGACAGCAGCATACATGTGGCCTATCTGCATGGCAAGATGACAGGGGATGAGAAGAACCGGATCCTGACGGATTTTTATGAAAAAAAGGTTGATGTACTGGTATCGACAACGGTTATCGAGGTAGGTATCAATAATCCGAATGCCACGGTTATGATGGTAGAAAATGCAGAACGGTTTGGACTGGCAGCTCTGCATCAGCTCCGTGGGCGTGTGGGACGTGGAAATCTGCAGTCTTATTGTATCTTTATCAGTGGAAAGAAAAATAAAGAAGTGATGGAACGGTTAAATGTACTTGCAGATTCAAACGATGGCTTTTATATTGCGGGAGAAGATCTGAAACGGAGAGGACCGGGAGATTTCTTTGGTATCAGACAGAGCGGAGATGTGCTGTTTAAGATGGGAGATATCTATAAACATGCCGACATGTTAAAGGCAGCATCGGATGTCTATGAGAAGTATGGTGACCGCATACGGACAGAATTTGACCGAAGTGTAGCAGCAAGAAATGAGATGTATGGAAAACCGATATTATAAGGAGATTAGAACGATGGAGATAGCAGAGGTAAAAGAAAAGGCAGATAAGATCTGTGAGAATATATCGAGAGTACTGATCGGCAGAGAGAAGGAGATACGTGTGATACTGGCGGCACTTTTTGCGGGAGGTCATGTACTGGTGGAGGACAGACCGGGAACCGGCAAGACACTTTTAGCAAAGACATTTGCCAAAAGCATCGGAGGGCAGTTTAAGAGAGTTCAGTTCACACCTGATCTTATGCCATCCGACATTACAGGCTTAAGTATCTATAATCGTAAATCAGAAGATTTTGTATTGGTGAAGGGACCGGTATTTACAAATATCCTGCTTGCAGATGAGATCAACCGTGCAACACCGAGAACACAATCCAGTTTGCTTGAGGCAATGGAAGAGCAGCAGGTGACGATCGATGGAGAAAGTCATAGGCTTGAAGCACCGTTTTTTGTTATTGCAACAGAGAATCCGATCGAGACGACCGGTACATACCCGCTTCCGGAAGCCCAGCTTGACCGTTTTCTTATAAAGATCTCCATGGGAGATAATTCAAAGGCTACAGAGGTTTCAATCATGGATCGTTTTATGTCTGAGAATCCGTTTGATACACTTCAGACGGTCTGTGATACAGATCATATAAAGACGATGCAGGAAGCGGTCAGAGAAGTTTTTGTTCATTCTTGCGTAAAGGAATATATTGCAGACATAATCCTTGCAACCAGGAATAACAGCCGGATACAGGTTGGTGCAAGCTCCAGAGGCACGATAGGGCTTCTTCGTCTGTCGCAGGCATATGCTGCTATGGAGGGCAGAACCTTTGTCCGTCCGGATGATGTCCGTTATATGGCACCATATGTCCTTGCACATCGTGTGATCATGGCAGGACACATGGATGAGAAAAAAGAAAAGACAGTGATCAGGGAACTGGTCGATCAGATCGCTGTTCCGGTTGAAGATTGGGAGAATTAATATGGAGATACTGATAGCAGTATTGTGCTTTCTGGTGATCTATCTCGGACAGACTGTTATTTACCGCAAATACTGGGATCAGGGGCTTTCTCTTGATCTGGATTTTGATGACAGGTATCTGGAGATTGGCGATAAATCAGGGATAACAGAGACAATTACAAATCGAAAGATGCTGCCTCTTACAACTTTACATGTGAAGTTTTCCACAGCGAGATCCTTGCAGTTTCAGGAAAATGAGAATGCGGTTGTTACGGATTTTTATCATAGAAATGATCCGTTTTCGATTATGGGAAACCGGAAGGTAGTCAGAAAGCTTTCATTTACGGCGAAAGAACGAGGATTGTTTTTTATTAGTGCTGTAAAGCTGATGGCAAAGGATTTTTTGATGTCGAAGACATTTGCGTTGTCTGTAGAAAATCAGGCATTTCTGTATGTTTTCCCTGAAAAACTTTCTAATATACAGCTTGATACGGTCTTAGATGGTATGTTGGGTGATCTGACATCAAGGAGAAGTCTTTTTCCGGATCCGTTTGCTTTTTCCGGTCTGCGGACTTACAGCGTGGGAGATCCGAGAAAGAGCATTAACTGGAAAGCAACAGCCAGATGCGACGACCTGATGGTAAATGTATATGAGCACACGGCAGAACAGAGGGTGAAGATACTTGTCTGTCTGGAGCCGAACACCATGATAAGAGTTCATTATATACAGGAAATGTGTATCAGTATAGCATCCACGGCAGCATCTTACTTTCTGGATAACCGGATTCCTGTCATGATACGGGCAAATGGATATGATCTGTTATCCGGTGAGATGGAATGGGTGGATTTTGGTTCTTCCGGAGAACATCGATTTACGGTTGATAAATATCTGGCACGGATAACGGAAAATGCCGGGATCGATAGATTTGTTGAAGTCTTGAAGCAGGAAGTGACAGATGTAGACAGCAATACAACATATCTCATCGTATCTGCATACCATAAAAAGGATTTGCTGGATGAGCTTGATCATATGGCTGAAAAAGGAAAGAATATTTATATGATAGTTCCATATCTGAATATACAGGGGTGCGATGATATCAGACCTTATCTTCATGGAATGGAGGTAGAGTTAAATGACACATAAGATATATTGGGCAGAGCGAGGATTGCGTTATCTTTATGAGGTGGTAACGGCGGAATTGTTCATGTATACATTCAGCATGATATTTATGAGACAAGATCCGCGGTTTGTGGATGCCATTTGGATCGCAGGAATATTTCTGTTGTCCTATCTGATCAGAGATTTTGCACCGAATCATATATTACTTACCGTTGGACATCTGGTGCTTGCGGGACTTTTAGTTATCTTGCCGGGCACAGTATGGATCCGAACGGTTACAGGGATTTATGATATCGGGTATCTGCTGCCGTGTGCGGTAGCTTATGCAAAGAGAGGTTCCAGACTTACAGATATGAGCGAACCATGGCCATCGATCTTAGCAGGGATTTTTGTTTATTTTGCAAGTATCGGCATGGAACTTCCTGTTTTGTCGAACCTGTCTTATATTGCAGTTGCATTACTTATGGCTATATATATGATGATCCGGTATATACAGGGGTTGAAACGCTATATCTCACAGACAACAGAAGTATCGGAGCAATCCATCCGGGATATCGCATTTATAAATGGCAGGGTTGTATTATTCCTTGCAGTGCTTGTGTTGTTATTAATGGGAGCCTGTCGTTTCCTTGATCTGTCCGGGTTTGTAAATGTACTTGCGCGTGCATTTGCAAAGGTAGTTCAGACAGTATTTGGTGCGATCATGGTCATATGGGTATTTGTGCTGACGCTGCTTACGAAGGGAGGACCGGCAGTAACCAGTCTCGATTATCAGGATACTTTAAATGAATATTATCAGAACAGTGTAAAGGGATATGATGTATTTACCTTGATATTAAAGGTATGTGTAGTTCTTCTTCTGATATTCTTTCTGGTACGGATATTGTTGCAGGTGATCCGTTTCCTTTTGAAACCGAGAAGCTATGCAGATGATGTGATCGAGCTTATCTCCGAAGAACCGGATCAATATAAAGAACGTATAACAGATAGACGTATAATGCACAGATTGACAGCTGAAGAACGGGCAAGAAAAATTTATAAGAAGTCGATCCTGCGATATAAGGATGTAATCACACTTAACAAACGGATGACTTGTGAAGATATCAGGCAGGAGATAACAGAGACGGAGGATGGAAATGTAGAGGGTATTTCTGCCATATATGAACAGATCCGATATGGAGCAGGGGAAGTGGACAACTATGTTATACGAGAAATGAAAGCAGCATCCGGACAGAATAAAAGGGTGAATAAAAAAGAAAATAAAAAGGGAGTAGTGCAAAAATGAACCAGAAGAAAAAGACGATCGTATTATGGGGAGTCATCATAGTACTTGCAGCGGCTGTTGTGACACTGTCAGTTATACTGGTGACAAAAAGTCGGAAAAATAATGATCCGGACGGACAGAAGAATGCCGGAACAGAAGCTGTGATAGAGGGATCCGGGCAGAATGCGGAGCAAAAGGCTGAGGATGGCGCTGATCAAAAGAAGGAAAAGGGTGCATCCGATACTCAGAAGTCGACAGATGACAAGAAGACCTTATATGCAGAAGTAACGGTTGGAAGTACATGGGAAAATAACGGAATGACAGCCGCTACAGAGACGGTCACGATCTATAATAAGACCGATAAAGCTGCAACGGATTGGAGCGTTGATCTGGAATTTTCCGGGAAAGTAACGATCGACCAGCTCTGGAATGGAAAGTATACGGCAGATGGATCGGTGGTTCATGTAACCGCAGAAAGTTATAATGAGGAGATACCGGCTGGTGGCAGCATTGATTTTGGATATAATTTATCAGCATCGGATGTGAAGCCTGTTCGTTGTACATTGATGATCGCAGGAAAAGAAGTAACAACTGTCACCGGTGAGAAGGCAGCTCAGACAGATGGGCAGTCTGTTGACAGTGATAAAAAAGATCAGTCCGGAAGTAATAAGGTCACAGATACTAAAAACGGTAAAAAAGAAGATAATCCGTATAAGGCACATGGAAAGCTTGCGGTATCAGGAACGGACCTGGTGGATGCATCAGGCAGTAAATTCCAGTTAAAAGGTGTCAGTACACACGGACTTACCTGGTTTGCTGATTTTGTAAGTAAGGACACTTATCAGTATTTCAAAGATTCCTTTGGTATCAATCTGGTACGTTTTGCTATGTATACAGATACAGGAGATTCCTATGGATATTGTTCAGGCGGAAATAAATCAGAGATCGAGGAGCTTCTGGGAAAAGGTGTTGATGCAGCAACGGATCTTGGATTGTATGCGATAATTGACTGGCATATTTTAAATGACAATGATCCAAATATGCATATAGATGATGCAAAGGATTTCTTTGACCGGATATCAAAGAAATATGCTTCTTACGGAAATGTGATCTATGAGATCGCAAATGAACCAAATGGTGGTACAACCTGGGATTCTGTAAAGAGCTATGCGGAAACGATCATCCCGATCATACGAAAAAATGCACCGGATGCCATTATCATTGTCGGAACACCAACCTGGAGTCAGGATGTGGATGTGGCAGCTGCAGATCCGATCACAGATCAGACCAATCTGATGTATGCGGTTCATTTCTATGCCGCAACCCATAAGGATGATCTGAGAAATAAGGTTCAGTCGGCACTTGATTCCGGACTCCCGATTTTTGTATCAGAGTTTGGCTTGTGTGATGCATCAGGAAACGGTTCGATTGATTATAATCAGTCTGATGCATGGTTTGATCTGATCAATGATAGGAACTTAAGCTATGCGGCATGGAATATCTCGAACAAAGCTGAAACGTCATCATTATTTGATTCCTCCTGTACAAAGACAAGCGGTTTTACAGATGATGATCTGTCAGACAGCGGAAGGTATATTAAGGAAAAAATTGAGAGTTTCTATTGACAAAAGGGATGAAATATATACAATAAAAAAAGATTTTAACAACCTATGGGAGATCATGATTTATGAGAGTAATAGCGGGAACTGCCAGAAGCCTTCGGCTGGAAACGATCGACACGATGGATACCAGACCGACAACCGATCGGATCAAAGAGACCTTATTTAATATCATATCGAGAGAATTGCCGGATTGTACATTCCTGGATCTGTTCAGCGGAAGCGGTGCGATTGCGATCGAAGCATTGAGTCGTGGAGCAAAACAGGCAGTCCTTGTAGAACAGAACCGGAAAGCGGTTGACTGCATTAACCGGAATCTGGAATTTACGAAATTGAAAGATAAGGCAAGAGTCATCACAGGAGACTGTGTTGCAGCGATCGACAGTCTGGAACGGTCAGGACTTGTGTTTGATATTATATTTATGGATCCGCCATATGGAAAATTATTGGAAAAACAGGTGCTGAACCGTCTTGCATCATCCGGCATTGTTGATAAGAATACCTGGATCATTGTAGAATCAGATCTGGATACGGAATACGATTATCTGACCGATATAGGATATGAGATCGATCGTGTGAAGAAATACAAGACAAATAAGCATACATTTATACAGGAGATTCTATAAAAATGAGCAGTGCAATATATCCGGGAAGCTTTGATCCCGTAACATTAGGACATCTTGATATTATCAGACGCTCTGCGGAGATGTTTGACGAAGTTATAATCGGTGTTTTGAATAATACTTCAAAAACTCCATTGTTTTCTGTAGAAGAACGTGTTAATATGTTGTCTGAAGTGGTGTCAGACATACCGAATGTTCGTGTTGAGAGTTTTGGAGGTCTGCTGATTGATTTCGCCAGACAGAATGGGGTGAAGACGATCATCAGAGGCTTAAGGGCTGTAACCGATTTTGAATATGAATTACAGATCGCGCAGAGTAATCGCAAGGTTGCTCCAGAGATAGACACCGTATTTTTGACAACCAGTATTGATTATGCATATCTGAGTTCCAGTATCGTAAAAGAGTATGCCAGCTTTGGTGTAGATGTGGAACAGTTTGTACCAGCAGGAGTTGTCGATCGGATAAAAGAAAAATATATCAGATAGTTTTAGGAGGAAATAAGTCATGGCAAAAAAAGGCATTGAGGAAATGATTTCCGAGATTGAGATTTTTATAGATAATTGTAAGTACAAGCCATTGTCATCCAGTATGATCATTGTTCCAAAGGATGATCTGGAGCAGATGCTGAATGAATTAAAATTAAAGCTTCCAAATGAAATTGAGCGTTGCAAGAAGATCATGCGCAACAAGGAAGCCATACTTGCAGATGCCAGAACAAGGGCAGATTCTATTATTACAGAATCTGTTGCAGAGGCAAATAAGCTGGTTGATCAGAGTCAGATTGTAGAACTTGCAAATATCCGTGCAAATGAGATTTTAGATATGGCAAGAAGTCAGGCTGATCAGATTGTAAACGAAGCAAATGCAGATGCAAACGAGATTCGTCTGGGTTCTATGTATTACACTAAGGATAAGCTTACAGAGGTCAGCAATTATATTAATGCAACATTAGAGGCTGAAAAGGCAAATTACGATAACCTGATTCAGTCCTTACAGTCAAATCTGGATATTGTATTGAATAATACAAATGAGATTAATGGAGATATTGCAAATATGACCGGAGCAGCACAGCAGGCTGCAGCTCCTGAAGAAGCAACACAGACAACATCAGAGGAGAATAATACAACTGTAGAAAATGAGCAGGATTATAACGTATATGGTAAGACAGAATACTCCAATGATGACGAAGATGACGAGGATGATGATTTTGACGATGATTTTTTAGATGATTAGGAATTTATATCCTGTGATTTAAGAATAAAAGAGTCATTAGATAACTGAATACAGCGCAGATACATTTACCGAATGTATAGCGTACAAAAGACAGCTTTGTATCTTTTAAAATGTGCATGGACTGGAAGAGGGATGAGACTCCTCCGAACGATGTAACAGAAAGGATCAGAGCTGTTTTTTGTATGGAAGAAAGTGGAAAAACGGATAATTCGGACAGACCTTTTGTTATCTCCAGGTAGCATGCCAGAATATGGAAAGTTGGTATATTTCCTACACATGCAATCGCAAGGTTATACAAAACGGAGAAAACAGCGACATAGATACCTATAACGGTGATGGTTGTTATACTGTTTTCGATAACAGATGGTGAATTGCCGATATCCTGTGCTGCAGCATATTCGGACATAGTGCCCGTAGTTTCAGAGAGAGGTATTTGGAGATCTTTCGCATCATTAGGAGATCTGTGAACTGTTTTTTTATTTTGTTTAAAAAGCGAAATATGTAAAGAATTTTTTGATAGCAGATAGTACAGGATAGCATAGCAGATCTGTGGCAGGTAGATGACTGCCAGTACGTTGATGGTATTTATCTGGCCGTTCAGATATTGGTTACAGACATATCCAATCAGAAACATAGGACTGATGTTGTTACAGAGGGGCATAATGGCATGGGCGAAATTTTTTGATATGACTTGATTTTTGTAGAGCCTGCCTATAGCTATCGCACCGACCGGGTAGCCGCAGAACAGCCCGCATAAGAATAACAGGATCAGACAGCCTGCCCGGTTTGGATGTTCCCAGTCAATCATAGACAGGAAGAAACCCGAGATCAGAAGAAAAGGAAGCAGAAGGGGCACAAGATTGTTATACCACAACACTAGGCCCTCTGCGAAGCTTTTGGAAACAAAGGAAGAATTCAGGCAGAGGACGATAACAAGCAGGATGAAAGCCGGATATAAGCAGAATGAGCGGATCGATAAGACAGAAGGATGCTTCATAAGGAAAACTCCAGTTCATGTGTTCATCAGTATTTTATGAAAAAAGAGTGATCACTATGAATTATAAATAGAAAGAAGCAGACATTAATTAATATAAATCAGCCGGGCAGGCTGGTGGCAGGAATTTTAAATAAGAGAATATCTTTTCGAATAAAAATGGTTGAAAAAGAGAAGAAAACTGAGTATAGTTAAGCTGCTATTACAGGAGGTAGGTAAAATGATAAAAACATGTTTTGAGAATGTAAAGACGAAAACTCCACTGGTGCATAATATCACGAATTATGTAACAGTAAATGATGTTGCAAATGTGCTTCTGGCATGTGGAGGAAGTCCGATCATGGCAGATGATATTGACGATGTAGAAGATATCACCGGTATCTGTGGTGGTTTAAATATTAATATTGGAACCTTAAATAAGAATACGATCCCATCTATGCTTGCTGCCGGCAAAAAGGCAAATGAGCTAGGACACGCCATATTGCTTGATCCGGTGGGCGCAGGAGCCAGCAGACTTCGTACGGAGACAGCGATAAAGCTTTTAAATGAGATAAAATTTGATGTGATCCGTGGAAATATATCAGAAATCAAGACTCTTGCATTTGGTTCCGGCAGTACAAAGGGTGTAGATGCAGATGTGGCTGATGCAGTCACAGAAGATACTCTCGATCAGGCGGTTGATTTTGTGAAGAAGCTTGCGGGAAAGCTCGGCTGTATCATCGCTGTTACAGGTGCAATCGATTTGGTAGCAGATGCAGATATTTGTTATGTGATCCGGAACGGAAGACCGGAGATGGGTAAGATCACAGGAACCGGATGTCAGTTGTCCGGTCTTATGACAGCTTATCTGACAGCAAATCAGGATGACAAGCTGGAAGCTGCTGCAACTGCCGTTATACTGATGGGAGTTGCGGGCGAAGTCGGATATGCGAATATGGAACCGACAGATGGTAATGCTACTTATAGAAACCGCATTATTGACGCAATCTATAATATGGATGCAGATAAGCTTTGCAGTATGGCAAAGTGTGAGATCAGATAAGGAGTGAACGAGGCTATGTGTAAGCAGACAAATACAAAACCGGAGGAGCTTTTGTTATATGCAGTAACAGACAGACACTGGTTGAACGGTGCAACTCTGATCAGTCAGGTAGAGGCAGCATTAAAAGGCGGAGCGACCTTTATCCAGCTTCGTGAGAAAAATCTGGATGATGAAGCATTTTATAAAGAAGCGCTTGAGATCCAGAAATTATGTAGAAACTATAAGGTTCCTTTTGTGATCAATGACAATGTAGAGCTCGCAAAGAAGATCGGAGCGGATGGTGTTCATGTCGGACAGTCTGATATGGAGACCTTAGATGTCAGAAAGGTGCTGGGAGACGATAAGATCATCGGTGTATCTGCACAGACAGTGGAACAGGCAGAACTGGCTGAAGAACATGGAGCGGATTATCTGGGCGTTGGTGCGGTATTTCCAACCGGATCCAAGGATGATGCAACAGAAGTCAGTTTTGAGACGTTAAAGGAAATCTGTGAGCATGTGCATATCCCGGTTATTGCAATCGGCGGCATAACCAGAGATAATGTTGTGAAATTAAATCAAAGTGGAATTTGTGGTATCGCAGTTATCAGCGCGATCTTTGGTCAGACAGATATTGAGGCTGCCACGGCAGATCTAAAAAAACAGACAAAGAAGATGTTAGGAGAATAAGGATGATAAAAGGTGCGATCTTTGATATAGACGGAACACTGATCGATTCTATGGAAATGTGGGAACATGCGGCAGAACGGTATCTGGCAGGAATGGGTATCGAAGCAGAACCCCATCTTCAGAAAAAACTGTATACCTTTACGATTACAGAATCGGCAGAATACCTTAAGAAGAATTACAGTTTATCAAAAACGATTCTTGAGATCATAGATGGGATCAATGAAACGATTGGTGCATTTTACAGAAATGAAGCAGAACCAAAGCCGGGGATCATAGAGTTCTTATCTGCCTTACAGGAGCGGAAGATCCCAATGACAGTAGCGACTGCGACAGACAGGGTTCATATCGAAGCCGTACTGAAGCATAATCATATGGATCATTTTTTCAAAAAGATCCTTACCTGCTCGGAGGTAGGAATTGGAAAAGAACATCCGGATATCTATATTCAGGCAGCAAAGTATATGCAGACGAACATTGCTGATACATGGGTGTTTGAAGATGCTTATCATGGCGCAAGGACAGCATTTGATGCAGGCTTCAAAGTATGTGGTATCTATGATGCTGCGAGTGCGGAGCATATAAATGAGTTGAAAAAATACAGTACGCTGTATGTTGACAATACAAAGGAATTATATAATATTTTCTTTCTTTAAAAAAACCGGCATGATACAGAATTGATAAAATGTACAGCAGGCAGGAACAGACCGGTAACGAAAGTATTTGTAAAAGTAAAGGAGACGAAAGGGTTGAAGACAGTTCTTACAATAGCCGGAAGTGATTCCAGCGGCGGTGCGGGAATCCAGGCAGATATAAAGACCATTATGGCAAATGGTTGTTATGCCATGAGCGCAATCACGGCATTAACTGCCCAGAATACGATGGGAGTAACAGGAATTCAGAAAACATCATCCGAGATGCTCTCCTTACAGCTTGACGCTGTATTTACGGATATCCGGCCGGATGCGATTAAGATCGGCATGGTCGCTTCTGAGAAACTGATCCGTGTGATTGCAGATAAAATAAAGAAATATCAGGCAGAACATGTGGTAGTGGATACTGTTATGGTATCAACCAGTGGACACCGGCTGATCGACGAAGATGCGATCGGTGCTTTAAAAGAATGTCTGCTTCCGATCGCAGAGGTCATTACTCCGAATATTCCAGAAGCAGAGGTATTGGCCGAAATGACGATCCGTGATGAACAGGATATGGTTCGTGCAGCTGAAAAAATATCAAAAGTCTATGGCTGTGCGGTTCTCTGCAAGGGAGGACACAGTATCAACGATGCAAATGATGTCTTATATTCGGACGGAAAAGTCAACTGGTATTATGGAAAACGGATCGATAATCCGAATACTCATGGAACCGGATGCACACTATCAAGTGCAATCGCATCAAATCTTGCAAAAGGGTATAAGATCGATGAGGCGATAAGAAACGCAAAAGATTATATATCCGGTGCGCTTGCGGATGGCATGGATCTGGGACATGGAAGCGGACCTATGAATCATGGCTTTGATCTGAAAAGCAGATTTGCAGAATTATGAAAAAAGTGGTTGCGAATCTCAAATGACTATGTTATCATGGACAAAGTTGGTGTAAAAGCGCATTTGACACCAGAACACTTGGAATGGAGGTGGCAATATGGTAAAGACAATTATCATGGTCGTATATGTAATTATATGTATAGCATTAACAATTATTGTCCTGTCACAGGAAGGTAAATCAGCCAGTCTGACAAGTTCAATTACCGGCGGTAATTATGATAATTCATACTGGGGCAAGAATAAAGGAAGTTCAAAAGATGCGGTTCTCAGAAAGATAACAACTGTGCTTGGTATTCTTTTTATAATAATTGCATTGCTTCTTGATTCTAAGCTGTTCTAGTTCATATACAGAATTTATCAGTGCTTACATATATCCTATATGTAAGCACTTTTTAGATATACAGAGAGGTATTTATGACAGAAGAATTAAAGAATGAAAGAAAAGAGAATATATATACCCTGATCAATGACGATGATTACAGACCGTTGAAATTTAAAGAGCTTTGTTATCTGCTTCAGATCGGAGGGCGTGATAAGGATGATCTGTTAGAAATCTTAAATGAGCTTGTCGATGAGGGCAGGATCGAGAAAACCTCCAAAGGTAAGTATCAGAAGCTTGGAAAGGGTGTCCTTGTCGGTACATTCATCAGCAATCAGAGAGGATTTGGATTTGTCCGTGTGGAAGGATATAAGGAAGATTTCTTTGTACCACAGAAGTATACGATGGGAGCATTCCATAATGATAAAGTGCTGATCCGTGTTGCATCCGGCAACCGGGGCAGATCAACAGAAGCGCATGTAGAACGGATTCTGGAACGAGGTTTAAAACAGTTGGTCGGAACCTATCAGAAGAACCGGAACTTTGGTTTTGTGATTCCGGATAACGGTAAATTAGACAGTGACATCTTTATACCGGAGAAGAAATCCATGGGAGCAGTAACCGGACATAAGGTTGTTGTGGAGATCACAAATTATGGAGAAAAGTCTAAATCTGCAGAGGGACGTGTCGTTGAGATACTTGGACATATTAATGATCCGGAGACGGATGTATTATCGGTTGTAAGAGATCTTGATATTCCGGTTGATTTTCCGGATGTTGTTATGGCAGAGGTGAAGAATATACCGGATGAGGTAACAACGAAAGAGATGGCAGGAAGAACCGATCTCAGACAGTTGCAGACCGTTACGATCGATGGAGAGGATGCAAAGGATCTGGATGATGCGATCACACTCTATGAGGAAAACGGGTTATATAAGCTTGGCGTTCATATTGCAGATGTTACACATTATGTAAGGGAGAATTCTCCACTTGATAAAGAAGCGTTGAAGCGTGGAACAAGCTGTTATCTGATTGATAAGGTCATACCGATGCTGCCGCATAAGCTGTCAAACGGTATCTGTTCACTGAATGAGGGAAAAGACCGTTTGACGCTTAGCTGCCTGATGGATATAGATGCAAACGGCAAGATCATCAATCATAAGATCTGTGAATCGGTGATCAATGTTGACCGCAGAATGTCATATACAAGTGTATCTGCGATCGTAGAGGATCATGATCCGACAGAAACAGAAAAATATAAAGAACTGGTTCCGATGTTTGAATTAATGCTTCATGTGTCAGAGTTGTTAAGAACGATCCGACATGAGCGAGGTTCGATTGATTTTGATTTTGATGAGTCTAAGATCACAGTTGATGAAGACGGTCAGGTATCTTATATCGGAGTGTATGAGAGAAGACGTTCGAATCAGATCATTGAAGACTTTATGCTGGCTGCAAATGAGACAATCGCTGAGGACTATTTCTGGCAACAGATTCCATTTGAATATCGTATCCATGAAGCACCGGATACGGAGCGTGTAAAGCAGTTATCCATTCTGATCAGCAAGTTTGGATATTACTTTAAGGCATCCAAAGAGAATATTCATCCGAAGGAGTTCCAGAAGCTGTTATCAAAGATCGAGGGTGAGCCATGTGAGAATCTGATCAGCCGTATGACACTTCGTACGATGCGGCAGGCGAGATATTCGACGGAATGTGAAGGACATTTTGGATTGTCTTGTAAATATTACTGCCATTTTACATCGCCGATCCGAAGATATCCGGATCTTCAGATCCACAGAATCATCAAGGATAATATTCATGGAAGATTGGATGACAGGAGACTTTCGCATTATGATGCGATCCTTCCAAAGGTTAGCGATGATAATTCCAGAAAAGAACGCCGCGCAGAAGAAGCAGAACGTCAGGTCGAGCGTTTAAAGAAAGTGGAATACATGGAGCATCATATCGGAGAAGAATTTGAAGGTATCATATCAGGAGTCATCAACCGTGGTATCTTTGTAGAGCTTCCAAATACTATTGAGGGATTTGTAGATGTGTCGACACTTTATGACGATTTTTATGTGTATTCGCAGGATGAATATGCTATGATCGGAGAATCAACCGGAAAGAAATATTCGATCGGTGATACCGTTAAGGTAAAAGTAAAGCTGGCAGACAAACAGAGCAGACGGATCGAATTCGTGATCCGGTCAGATGCCAAAGAAGGAGATGAAGCAGGACATGGCAAAGGAAAGAGGAAACAAACTCATCGCAAATAACAAAAAGGCATATTTTGATTATTTCATAGAAGAAAAGTACGAGGCAGGGATCGCACTGGCCGGAACAGAAGTAAAATCAGTCAGACAAGGACATTGTAGCATCAAAGAATCCTTTATCAGTATCGATAAGGGAGAAATCTACATTTACCGTATGAATATCAGCCCATATGAAAAGGGTAATATATTTAATAAAGACCCGCTTCGTACCAGAAAGCTGCTACTTCACAAATACGAGATCAATAAGCTGATGGGAGCCCAGCAGGTGAAGGGATACACAATCGTTCCTTTAAAGGTTTATATCCGTGACGGTCTGGTTAAGATGGAGATCGGACTGGCAAAAGGTAAGAAATTATATGACAAACGTCAGGACATTGCGAAGAAGGATGTCAAGCGTGAGAATGAGCGTGAGTTCAAGATCCGTAATTTGTAAGATTTGATACAGGATTTCCAGAATATCCGAGGCTGATGGACTGGATAATTCCCGATATTTCATATGAAGTTTTAAAGATTTTGTGAAATACTGGAATATTTCATACAGATGTGATATACTCCAATAAGATTTTTACTGGGAGGTCAGGTAAGTGAGCCAGAGTAAAGTAGATAAAAGAAAATATGAGAAGAAGAACCGCGCAGCGATCATGAAGCGTGAAAAGAGAAAGAAAATCCTTGGATGGTGCATATTTGGCGTGTTAGTTGGATGTATTCTTGCAGCTACACTGGGTGTAAAGATATACAAAGCGATTCCAAAGTATGTAGAAGCTGAGAAGCTTGGCGCATATGTCAGCCAGACATGGGCAGAACAGGGATATGGAAGCTATTTTGAGAACAGCAGTACAGCTACAGCATCCGATGCAGAGGATACTGACAGTGATACTTCTGAAGATACAGCTTCTGAAGCAGATACTTCATCTGAAACGACAACTACAGCAGAGACTGACACAACAGAAGCTGCTGAGTAATATATAAGAAAGCACCTGACAACAGAGCTTTCCTTTATAAACCAGGGGTTGACTGGTTTCGACAGGGGTTTTGCAGTCACGGAAGCCATCCGTGGACTAGGACCACGTTAAAACTTAGATTAAATATAAACGCTAACGATAATTTAGCTTACGCTGCCTAATTAAAGGCAACTGCCAGCTTTAAGGTTCCCCGTACCTTTCAGATCTGGTATCATCCAACGGGAAACTCCGGTGCTTAAGCTTTGCGGTATCGGAAAATTCATGAAGCTACTGATGTATCCAGCCTGTCCGTAGGCGTGGTACTGAGGAAATGTTAAAATACGGAATGTGATGGGAGATGCCGTGATGAATGAGCTTTTGGACGTGGGTTCGAATCCCACCAGCTCCATAGCATGAACTATGGCAAAAAGGATGCAAGGTCGTACACCCAAAAAGGTGTAGATTTTTCTTGCATTCTTTTTATTTGTATGGTAAACTGAACGAGTTGTGAAAAAAATCGATGGTCCTCTGTACCGGTGTGGTAGTAAGAACATCTAAATATCAAGGAGGTCACACAAATGAATAGCGATTACATTAAGAATCTTGAAGCTTCTCAGATGAAGACAGAAGTTGCTGACTTTGCAGTAGGTGATACTGTTAAAGTACACAACAAGATCAAAGAAGGTAACAGAGAGAGAATCCAGATTTTCGAAGGAACTGTTATTAAGAGACAGGGTGGAAGCAACAGAGAGACTTTCACAGTTAGAAAGTTCTCAAACGGTGTTGGCGTAGAAAAGACATGGCCAGTACATTCACCATTTGTTGAGAAGATTGAAGTAGTTAGACATGGTAAAGTAAGACGAGCTAAGATTTACTACTTACGTTCAAGAGTTGGTAAAGCTGCAAAGGTTAAAGAGCTTGTTAAATAATTTTTACAGGTTACATGAAAAAGTGGCTGGGGTTGATAGCTCCAGCCATTTTTGTAATATGAATCTATCGGAGTAGAGATATGAGCGATAAAAGTGAACGCAGAAAAAGAATACGGCGGGAGAAACGTCGGCAGAGAAGAAAAGAAAGAAGCTTTAGGCGTACGGTCAGAACGATATTTGGCTGGCTGTTGTCCGTTCTGATCGCAGTTGTGCTGGGATATGGAATGGTTTCTTATTGTTTTCAGTCTGTGTATGTCGTTGGTGATTCCATGAATCCGGTGTGTACTAATCAGGAGAAGGTTACAGTAAATAAGTTATGTTACCTTCTTAGCTCTCCGGATCGATATGACATTGTTGCATACCGAAGTGTTGATACGCCGGATGCTTATTATGATATTAAACGTGTGATCGGATTGCCGGGAGAGACCGTTCAGATCAGAGATGGAAAATTATATATTGATGGCAGTGAACGGACGGATCTGCCATTTGATGATTATATATTTACAGCAGGACTGGCAGAGAATGAAGTAAAGCTGGGGGATGATGAGTATTTCCTGCTTGGTGATAATGTCAATAACAGTGAAGATTCCAGATTCCTGAAAGTGGGAAATGTGAAAAAAGCAGAGATATTAGGAAGGATAAAGACACGATGAATATACAATGGTATCCCGGACATATGACAAAAGCAAAACGTATGATGCAGGAAGACATCAAGCTGATCGATGTTGTGATCGAGCTGATCGATGCCAGAGTGCCATATAGCAGCAAGAATCCGGATATTGATGCACTTGCAGCGAACAAATACCGCCTGATTCTGTTGAATAAGACAGATCTGGCAGATGCATCAGCAACAGCAGAATGGGAAAATTATTATAAAGAAAAAGGATTTTTTGTAGCAAAGATCAATGCAAGATCCGGTGATGGCATGAAGAATATCAGTAATGTGGTAAAGGAAGCTTGTAAAGAAAAGATCGAGCGGGACAGAAAGCGTGGTATCATTAACCGTCCGCTTCGTGCGATGATTGTTGGTATTCCCAATGTCGGTAAATCTACATTTATCAATTCTTATGCCAGAAAAGCATGTACAAAGGTTGGAAATAAGCCGGGTGTTACAAAGGGAAAGCAATGGATACGTCTTGGAAAAGATATTGAATTATTGGATACCCCAGGAATATTGTGGCCCAAATTTGATGATAAAGAGGTTGGATTACGACTTGCTTTTATCGGTTCGATCAATGATGAGATTTTAAGTATTACCGACCTTGCGTATGAATTGATCAAATTTTTACAATTAAACTATTGTCAGAGCCTTGTTGATAGGTATAATATTAATGAGGATGCCGATTCTGTTCATATTCTGGAACAGATCGCAGAAAAAAGGGCATGTATAAAAAAAGGCGGCGAACTGGATATCGATAAAGCTGCAGCGCAGCTACTGGATGATTTCCGGGCAGGAAAGCTTGGCAGGATATCACTGGAACGACCGGCTGTTGTAAAGGATAAGTAGTTGATATGAAAGATGATAACGAACGTGTGGAAGCACTGAATGCTATATTTGACGATGATCCCGCAAAAAAAGCACGGGAAAAAGAGATTGAAAAGCTTGAAAAGAAGCGTGAAAAGCAGCTTGCAAAGTTAAAGAAAAAGGGAATAGATCCGGAGCAGAAGAAGGAAGAAACAGAAACAATTCCTTCGGAGCAGGCAGAGACGGAAGAAAAGAATGAAGCAGCGTCTGATGTTGTAAATGAAGCCGGAGAAACAGTAACGAATTATTTTGCTGATTCAGATGCATCCTCCAATACTCATGTACTGGAGGAAGAAGAACAGCCGGGAAAAAAGAAGAAAAAAGACAAGAAAAAGAAGAAACAGGAGAAAGAAGAGATCAATATCGTAAAAGATTTAATCAGTCTCGCTTTATATATTCTGGCGATCGTTGCAGTATGCTGGTTGATCCTTACATATGTTGGACAGCGTACAGAGGTGAGCGGAGACTCCATGAATGATACCCTTCATAATGGTGACAGCCTTTGGATCGATAAACTGTCCTATCATTTTAAAGATCCGGAACGTTTTGATATTGTTGTATTTCCATACGAGGAAGAAGATGATACCTATTATATCAAACGTATCATTGGACTTCCGGGTGAAACCGTATATATTGATGAAGATGGTGTGATCTATATCAATGATGAACCATTGGAGGAAGATTATGGAAAAGAAGTCATAGAAGAAAATCACAGAGGGCTTGCGGCAGAACCGGTCACACTTGGTGATGATGAATATTTTGTTATGGGTGATAACCGGAATAACAGCCGGGACAGCCGGTTGTCGGATGTCGGTAATATCCATAAGAATAAATTTGTGGGGAAAGCAGTATTCCGGTTTACCGGTGGATTCGGTTTTTTAAATAAAGAAGAACAATAAGTACAGATAAATGGCTGTCGTGTAAGAAACAACAGCCATTTATGCTTATATGAGGATGAGATGGAAAATAAAAGAAAAAGTATAACAGAGATTAAATCCGAATTTGCAAATGCAGATATACATTCAGTCAGACATGTGATGGAAAGATATGCAGAGGATGACAGGGAAGGTGTAAAAAAACTGATCCTTTCTGCTGAAAAGAAGCTTACAGCACATCAAAAAGAGCTTGACCGGATGGAGCATATGTTTGAATATGAGAGACAGCATGCGGACTGTCAGTATATCTGTGGAATTGATGAGGTAGGCCGTGGCCCGCTTGCAGGTCCGGTAGTAGCTGCGGCTGTCATTCTGCCGGAGAATTGCGATATTCTATACCTGAATGATTCCAAGCAGCTCTCCGAAAAAAAGCGGGAAGAATTATATGATGAGATTATAGAAAAAGCGGTTGCTTACGGAATCGGTATGGCAGATGAGAAGCTGATCGATCAGATCAATATTTTAAATGCAGATTATGAAGCCATGCGGATCGCAATCCGTAAGCTTACGGTTCAGCCAGATTTGTTATTAAACGATGCGGTTAAGATACCGGAGGTAGAGATCCCACAGGTTTCGATCATAAAAGGAGATGCAAAATCTGCTTCGATCGCTGCCGCCAGTATTATAGCGAAGGTAACAAGAGACCGTCTGATGGTTTCTTATGATGAGATCTATCCGGGATACGGATTTGCAAAGAATAAGGGGTATGGATCTAAGGAGCATATAGAAGCATTAAAATTACTTGGACCATGTGAGATCCACAGAAGATCTTTTATCACACATTTCTGGAAAGAATAGAAGATAGACAGAAAAAGGAGAACAACTGTATCGACCATTATAATACAAGAAAAAAGGGAACAGAATATGAAGAGATGGCTGCATCATATCTGAAAGATGCAGGTTACCGGATACTTGCGAGAAATTATCGGGTCGCATCTGGAGAGATCGACCTGATCGTATCAAAAGATGGATATCTGATATTTGTAGAAGTAAAATATCGGAGCAACAGCAGATACGGATCGCCGGAGGCGGCGGTAACACCTGTCAAACAGCGTCAGATCAGCAGGGTAGCCCTGTATTATATGAAACGGTATGGATATGATCCTTACAATACACCGGTACGATTCGATGTGATTGCGGTGGCAGAGAATGAGATCCATCATATGAAAGATGCCTTCCCTTATCAGGGATATTATTAAGGTTATGAGGTATGAAAATGTATAACATAACATATATCAATCAGGATAAGACAACAGAGATAAAAGAGAAAAACGGAGTTCCGTATATTGTATTTAAGAATCTGGAACTGCCGGGGATTGTTCATGGATTTTCAACGAGACTTGGTGGGGTCAGTGAAGGAATATATTCTACGATGAACCTGAGCTTTCATCGTGGAGATGATATGGATGCAGTTATGGAGAATCACAGGAGGCTGGCACAGGCAGTCGGATATGATTACAGAAGACTGGTATTTTCTGATCAGGTACATGAAACTGTGATCCGTAAAATAACAGAGGAAGATGCCGGAAAAGGGATCACAAGAGAATCGGATATAACGGAAACAGATGGTCTGATGACGAATGTAAAGGATTTGCCATTGATCACGTTTTATGCGGACTGTGTACCGGTCTTCTTCTATGATCCTGTAAAAGAGGTTGTAGCCATGAATCATTCCGGCTGGCGCGGAACCGTTAAGAATATCAGCCTCCATATGGTCGAAGCCTTGAATAAGGAGTATGGATGTGAGGCTTCGGACCTGATCTGTGCGGTCGGACCGTCTATTTGTCAGAACTGTTATGAGGTAAGCGAGGATGTAGCTGAGGCATTTCAGGATGCTTATTTACCGGAACAGTATGATAAAATGACAAAAAATATTGGAAATGGTAAGTATTTGCTTGATTTACACCGGGCAAATTATTATAATCTGACTGGTGCAGGTATATTGCCTGACCATATAAATGTAACCGACATATGTACATGCTGCAATCCGGATTTCCTGTTTTCACACAGGGCGAGCCATGGAAAACGTGGCAATCTGGGAGCTGTTATCATGCTGAAATCGACAGCAGACGGAGGAAACGTAAATGAGTAAACCGATAGTAGCCATCGTTGGACGACCAAATGTAGGTAAATCTACCCTGTTCAATGCACTGGCAGGAGAGAAAATTTCAATTGTAAAAGATACGCCCGGCGTAACCAGAGACAGAATCTATGCAGATGTGAGCTGGCTCGATTATAATTTTACGATCATAGATACCGGTGGAATTGAGCCGGAAAGCGACAATATTATTTTAAAAAGTATGCGGGAGCAGGCAGAGATCGCCATTGAGACTGCTGATGTTATCATATTTATGACAGATGTCAGACAGGGACTTGTGGACGATGACCATAAGGTAGTCCAGATGCTCCGTAAATCAAAGAAGCCGGTGATCCTTGTTGTAAACAAGGTGGACAGCTTTGAGAAATATATGAATGATGTATATGAATTCTATAATCTCGGACTGGGTGATCCTGTTCCAATATCCGGTGCATCCAGACTTGGAATCGGAGATATGTTAGATGAGGTTGTGTCTCATTTTGATGAAGAATCAAAAAATGAAGAGGAAGATGACAGACCTAGAATTGCCATTATCGGTAAACCGAATGTAGGTAAGTCATCGATCATCAATAAGCTCCTGGGTGAGAACCGTGTGATCGTATCTGATATTGCCGGAACGACAAGAGATGCGATCGATACCGAAATCGTCAGAAATGGAACGGAGTATGTGTTTATTGATACTGCAGGACTTCGAAGAAAGAGCAAGATCAAAGAAGATATTGAGCGTTACAGTATCATCCGTACCGTATCTGCTGTTGAACGATGTAATGTAGCGGTTCTGGTCATTGATGCAACAGAGGGTATCACGGATCAGGATGCGAAGATCGCAGGTATTGCACATGAACGTGGAAAAGGTATGATCATCGTTGTAAACAAATGGGATGCTGTGGAAAAAGACGACAAGACCATTTATAAGTTTACAAAGGAGATCCGGGAAAAGCTGTCTTATATGCCTTATGCAGAGCTGTTATTCGTATCGGCAGCGACCGGACAAAGACTTCCGAAATTATTTGAAACAATCGATGCTGTCATCGAGAATCACTCGCTTCGTGTTGCGACCGGTGTATTGAACGAGATCATGACAGAAGCAGTTGCGATGCAGCAGCCACCTACAGATAAAGGTAAACGTCTGAAGCTGTTTTATATCACGCAGGTAGCGGTTAAGCCGCCTACATTTGTTATATTCGTAAATGATAAAGAACTGATGCATTTCTCTTATACACGTTATATTGAAAACAAGATCAGAGAAGCATTTGGTTTCCGGGGAACACCTTTAAAATTTATTATCAGGGAGAGAAAAGAAAAATAATGTTAGTACTGGCGAGAATCATATGTCTGGTTGGAGGCTATTTCTTTGGTATCATCCAGACAAGCTATATTTACGGTAAATTACATGGTATTGATATAAGGGAATATGGAAGTGGTAATGCAGGAACGACAAATGCACTCCGTGTACTTGGAAAGAAGGCTGGAGCAGTTGTATTCCTTGGAGATCTGTTTAAATCAGTGATCGCCTGCAGTATAACACATATCGTTATGAATGCTTTGTGTGTAGAAAATGTATATCTGTTTGTAATCTATACAGCGGCAGGCGTTGTACTTGGACATAATTTTCCGTTTTATATGCAGTTTAAAGGTGGTAAAGGAATTGCAGCGACATCCGGAATCGCAATCGGTTTACTGGATTGGAGAGTTGCGCTTATTGAACTAGGATTATTCGTATTCTGTGTGGTTGTAACCAAATATGTATCCGTAGGTTCTATCTGCCTTGTTCTGGGACTTTTAGTTTCCTATACAATATTTGCATATACAGGTTCTTATGGTTTTACATCCGATTCGATGAAACTTGAAAGCTGCATTGTTTTAGGACTTATTACCTTGCTTGCAATCTATCGTCATAAACAGAATATTGTCAGATTGTTCAAAGGAACAGAGAATAAATTCTCTTTAAAGGGAAGAAATAAGACAACAGAAGAACAGGCATAGTATGTTAAATTATATCGACCACAAAGTTATATAGATGGAGAGGTATTTAATATGATTATAGGTATTTTAGGAGCAGGAAGTTGGGGATCTGCACTTGCAAACCTGCTGGCGGGGAATGGACATGATGTTACCGTCTGGTCCATTGATGAAAAAGAGATTGAAATGCTGAACACATACAGGGAGCAGAGGGATCGTCTTCCAGGTGTTCACCTGAATGAAACAATTACATTTACAACAGATCTGGAACAGACGATAAAAGGAAAAAAAATGATCGTCTGTGCAGTTCCGTCCCCATTTATCCGGAGCACAGCAAAGAAGATCGCGCCTTACATTACAAACGATCAGTTGATCGTCAATGTCAGCAAGGGTATTGAGGAGGCAACCCTGACTCCGATCGTAGAGATCATCGAGAGTGAGATCCCTGGAGCAAAGGTTGCAGTTCTTTCCGGACCAAGCCATGCAGAGGAGGTTGGTATTGGTATTCCGACAACAGTAGTAGCCGGAGCGCGCGATATGGATACAGCTAAGCTGATCCAGAATACGTTTATGAATGATGTATTCCGTGTGTATACCAGTACAGATGTAACCGGAATCGAACTTGGCGGATCTGTTAAGAATGTTATTGCGCTGGCTGCAGGAATTACGGATGGTCTTGGTTTTGGAGATAATACGAAGGCAGCGTTAATGACCAGAGGAATGGCAGAGATCTTACGACTTGGAACTGCGATGGGAGCACATGTAGAGACACTTGCAGGTTTATCCGGTATGGGTGATCTGATCGTTACCTGTACGTCCAAGCACAGCCGTAACCGGAATGCCGGTTATCTGATCGGACAGGGCAAGAGCTACAAAGAAGCAATGGCTGAGGTCAAGATGGTAGTAGAAGGGGTATATTCTGCAAAGGCGACACTGAAGCTTGCAAAGAAGTACGGAGTCGATATGCCGATCGTTGAAGAGGTAAATAAGGTATTATTCGAGGGCAAGCCTGCCTGTGAAGCAGTTGTCGATCTGCTTACCAGAGACAGAAAGGCAGAGATATCCGTAGAGGAGTAAGTTTTTGACATACTTGTAAAAGCACTTTCATATATTACTTATATGATAATCTTTACATAGGAAACAGATTTTGTATTTCCATTTTTATATGATACAAATACAGGAGCAGAAACGGAAAATGTGTAAGAAATGCAGGAGGTATATATGGGAGGCTTTAATGTGTACAACGACATCAATGCCAGAACAAATGGTGAAATTTACATAGGTGTTGTAGGTCCGGTACGAACCGGAAAATCAACATTTATCAAACGGTTTATGGAAATGATGGTCATTCCAAATATAAAAGATGAGAATGACCGTGAGATTGCGCTGGATGAAATGCCACAGTCTGCGTCCGGTAAGACGATCATGACGACAGAACCCAAATTCATACCAAAAGAAGGCGTCGAGATCCGGGTAGATGATGAGATCGATATGCGTGTCCGGCTGATCGACTGCGTTGGCTATGTTGTAGATGGAGCGGAAGGTCAGATGGAGGATGGAAAAGAACGGATGGTCAAGACTCCATGGTTTGATTATGATATTCCATTTGCAAAAGCGGCAGAGATCGGAACCAGGAAGGTGATCAACAGTCATTCAACGATCGGGATCGTGGTGACCTGTGATGGCAGCTTTGGCGATCTGGCAAGAGAAAACTATCTTGCAGCAGAAGAGAAAACGATAGCGGAATTAAAAGCTATTGGAAAGCCGTTTGTGATCCTGTTGAATTCAAACCGGCCGGGAGCAAATGAAACAAAAGAGCTTGCAGCAACGATGGTAGATAAATACGATGTTGCGGTTCTTCCCGTAAACTGTGATCAGTTGAGTAGGAATGATATCAATGCGATCTTTACTTCGATGCTGTACAGTTTTCCGATCACCTGTATTAATTTTGTGATACCAAAGTGGCTGGAGGTATCCGAGAATGACAACAAGATCAAAAAGAGTGTGATCGAGAATGCCATGGACATCATGAACAGCAACCAGCACATATATGATATGGTTCATTTTGCTTTTCCGGAAAATGAATATGTGGAAAAGTATACATATAACAATGTAAATCTTGCAGACGGTTCGCTGAGTGTTCAGGTTACGATCTATGGAAGATATTATTATGAGATGCTTTCCGATATGCTTGGGACAGAGATCCATAATGAGTATGATTTTATTACAGAGATCAAAGATATGGCAGAAAAGAAAAAGTTCTGCAATGGGGTTATAAATGCACTTGACAGTGTGAAAAATGGCGGTTATGGTCTGGTAATGCCGGAAAAGAAAGATATTACACTGGAAACACCGGAGCTGATCAAGGCAGGTAACAAATATGGAGTAAAGATCAAAGCAGAAGCACCATCGGTTCATATGATCAAAGCGAATATCACAACAGAGATCGCCCCGATCGTTGGCACGAAGGAGCAGGCGGAGGATCTGGTCGAATATATCAAAACAAGCACCGGAGAGAATGGAGAAGATATCTGGGATGTGAATATCTTTGGCAAGTCGATCGAGCAGCTTGTAGAGGATGGATTAAATACAAAGACCAATAAGATGAATGTAGAAAGCAAGCAGAAGCTTCAGGATACCATGGAGAAGATTGTAAATGATGGAAATGGCGGACTGGTCTGCATTATTATATAGGCATACAGAGAACAGATGCGAAAAACCTTGATGGCGTCTGTATGGGATAAAGGGAGACAATATGTCGGCAATCGATGTAAAACTGAATGTATTTGAAGGACCACTTGATCTGCTCCTTCATCTGATCGAAAAGAATAAAGTAAATATTTATGATATACCGATTGTAACGATCACAGAGCAATATCTGGATTATGTGAATCATATGGAAGAGGAAGACCTGGATATTATGAGTGAATTCCTGGTCATGGCGGCGACTCTGATCCGTATCAAGTCCAAGATGCTTCTTCCAAAGGTGACAGAAGAGGATGAAGAGGAAGAGGATCCGAGAGAGAAACTTGTCCGCAGATTGCTGGAGTACAAGATGTACAAATATGCGGCAAGTGAGCTGAAAGATCTGGAGCTTGACGGTGCAAAGGCATTTTATAAAAAAGAAAGCATTCCTGCCGAGGTAAAAAATTTCAAGCCGACAGTGGATCCGGTTGCTTTGATCTCGGAATATGATATGAATCTGGAAAAACTAAACGAGATCTTCAAATCTGTGATGCGGAAACAGGTTGAAAAGGTAGATCCGATCCGTAGTAAGTTCAAAAATATCGAGAGAGAGGAGATCTCACTGGAAGCAAAGATGGCGGAGGTTCGGGAACAGGTTCGCGGACTTGCAGGCATCAATTTCCGGACACTGCTTGAAATGCAGGCATCGAGATCGAATATTATCGTAACATTTCTTGCAATATTAGAGCTTATGAAGATTGGAGCCATTCAGATCCGGCAGGAAGAGATATTTGGAGAGATCATCATTGATTCCAGAGATGACATTGCTGCATATGAGTTGAATAGCCAGAATACTGATACAGATAAAACAGATGCAGATGTGCCGGATTCAATAGAGACAAATGCAGAAACCATTCATCAGGCAGATGGTGAAGCCAATGAGACAGAACGAGGATAAGATGGGTATGGGTGAGATAAAAGAAAACGAAGCAACAGTAAATGAGATGACACAGGAAAATGTAGAAGAACAGCCGGTAGTTTATAAAGAATACAGTACAGAATATCTGGTTTCTGCAGTTGAAGCAATCCTGTTTTCCATTGGGGAGTCTGTGTCAGTAGATCGACTGGCTAAGGCACTGGAGATGGAGACAAAGAAGCTGTCCAAGCAGATGGAAGAGGTGTTGGAAATTTATAACCAGTCTGACCGGGGCATTAAGATGGTCGAGCTTGAAAATGCATATCAGTTGTGTACCAGAAATGAGTACTACGATGTGTTGACAAAGGTTGTCTGTACACCGAAGAAACCAAATCTGACGGATGTACTGCTTGAAACCCTGTCGATCGTTGCCTATAAGCAGCCGATCACCAGACCGGAGATTGAAGCCATCCGTGGAGTTTCCTGTGCACATGCGATCAATAAGCTGATGGAATACGGACTGGTAGATGAGGTTGGACGATTGGATGCTCCGGGACGACCGATCCTGTTTGGAACGACAGAGGAATTCCTGCGAAGCTTCGGCGTTGCATCGACAGAGGAGCTTCCGATGATCAGTCCGGATAAGATCGAGGACTTTAAGAAGGAAGCGCAGGAAGAGGCAAATGAGATCACACTCGGGCTGGATAACGAGTCATAAAACCGACAGATCCGGAATATATTTTTATGAAGAAAGAATATATCCGGTGATCGTATGTTAGGGTTATATTTCAAATATCATAAAAGAAAACAGAAACCTGCAGGAAGAAGGCGACAGAAGATTCCCGCAGGTTTTCTGTTTGCATGGATCCTTGTTGCTGCAGTATTGCTCTGTTCTGTGATTCCTGCGAAAGCATTTGTGATGCAGCCGCAGCAGCAAAGGATAGTTCATTGGAATGACCGCAGCAAACAGAACAGCAATACCCTTCAGGTAGATACAGAGCAAAAGATCACAGACAATGATCTTCATGCACTGTCGGCTGTTCTGATGGATGGAGAAAACGGCAGGATCCTGTATGATAAAGCAGGTGAAGAAGTTCGTGCAAATGCCAGTACAACGAAGATCCTTACCTGTATTTTGGCACTTGAATATGGTGATCTGGACGATACGGTGGTCGTATCTTCCTATGCAGCAAAGATGCCGGATGTACAGCTTAATATCAGAGAGGGAGAGGAATATAAATTAAAAGATCTTCTGTATTCGCTGATGCTGGAAAGCCATAATGACAGTGCAGTTGCGATCGCAGAGCATATTGGCGGAAGTGTGGAACAATTTGCGGAGCTGATGAATCAGAAGGCAGAGGATATTGGCTGCATGAAGACACATTTTATTACGCCAAATGGCTTAGATGCAAAGGATGAACATGGAATACACGGAACAACGGCTGCTGACCTGGCTCGGATCCTGCGGTATTGTATCAAAGAGTCGCCTGAAAAGGATACATTTCTTACGATCACAAGAACGTCTGTCTATTCTTTTACCAATCTTGCAGGAACCAGAAGCTTTACCTGCAATAATCATAATGCATTTCTGAATATGATGGATGGAGCACTGACAGGTAAGACCGGATTTACAGGAACAGCCGGTTACTGTTATGTTGGAGCGTTAGAAAGGGATGGAAAGCTGTTCATCGTAGCTTTGCTTGGATGCGGCTGGCCGGGGAATAAAACCTATAAATGGGCAGATACGAAAAAGCTTATGAACTATGGACTGGATCATTATCAGGAACATACCATAAAAGATGATATCCTGCAAAAAACGAACATTCCTATTCAGTATGATTCCAATTACAGAAAACAGCAGGATGCAGAAAAGGACACGATCGCATGGGACTGCAATTTTTCAGAAACATTGTTGCTGCGGGAAGATGAGCAGATCACTGTCCGGTATATTCTGCCGGAGAAACTTGGACTTCCGTTGCAGACCGGGATGCAGATTGGTTCCGTTGTTCTGTCAATTAACGGTAAGGTCTATGCTATTTATCCGGTATTTATTACAGAAACAATATCCGGAATGACATGGAAGGATTTTATAAGTGGGTATATAAAGTATTATATTGACAGAAATTATTCCTGATCGTTGAATTATAGTTGTAGTATACGGGCAACAGATGACAGGTTACTATATAATATGGAGTATAAGATTGATGAAAAGAAACAGGGAGGTTATTATTTGAAACAGTTTGTTGTAGTGGGTGGTGACCTGCGTTGCCACTATCTGGTCTTATATTTAAAAGAACAGGGCTATTCGGTTTTTACATGGAAGGTGCCGGAACTTGCAGATACCGGAGAAAAATTACAGGATATAATTGGAAATCTCAAGACCGATGATACTTTAAAAGAAACCGGGCTGTTGCTTCCGGTTCCGGTTACAAAGGACGGAATCCATATCAATGGCTGCTCAGGGCTTACGGCAGAAGCACTTGCTTTCATGGTGGGGGACTTTGGTCTGGTATGTGGGGGCGTGATCTCACAGGAACTGACAAAAGCCTGTGCAGAATCAGGTATACCATGTCATGATTATATGAAAGATGACTGTGTTGCACTAAAAAATGCGGTTGCAACGGCAGAAGGTGCGATCACGGAAAGCTTTATGATGAGTGATATCAATATAGAAAACAGCAAATGTCTGGTTACCGGTTATGGAAGATGCGGGCGTGTCCTTGCACAGAAGCTGCTTCGTATGGGAGCGGAGGTGACGGTTACAGCCAGAAGTGTGGAAGCCTGTATTAAGGCAGCCATGGGAGACTGCCATACGATATTGTTGAATCAGTTGGCTTCCTGTGAAAAGCTGGATACATTTGATTTCTGTTACAATACGATACCGGCGCCTGTGCTTGATCGGGCAGTCTTGTCAAAGCTTCGTCCGGATGTTGTTATCTTGGATATAGCATCCAAACCGGGCGGAACGGATTTTGCATATCTGGATGAGCAGGGGATCTGTTATAAACACAGTCTGGGGATTCCGGGACGGTATTCACCAAAAACTTCCGGTGAGATTCTGGGCGAGGCAGTTTTGTCGTATCTCTGATAAAACAGTCACATAATTTATGATCCTGCATATACTATAATAAACATAAAATCATTGTCAGGCAGTAGTATTTGTCTGGTTCTGTTAAATAGTTGGAACCAGACACAACAGCTTGGAATTGATAAAACAGTATGGATCAGAATGATTTTATGGATTGTATTGAATGGAAAGGATTATAGATATGAGTTTATCAGGGTGCAATTGCGGCGTTGCAATAACCGGTTCGTTTTGTACTTTTGATAAAGTAAAGATAGAGATAGAGGAAATGACAAAGCTTGGAATATCGGTATATCCGATCTTCTCCGAGCGGTCGGCAACCTACGATACCAGATTTGGTAAAGGCGATACATTTGTAAAGGACATTCAGAGAATCACAGGGAAGCATGGAATCTTTACGATACAGGAAGCGGAACCGATCGGACCAAAAGCATATCTGGATGTACTGGTGATCGCTCCTTGTACAGGCAACACACTTGCAAAGTTATGTAACGGTATCACGGATTCTCCGGTGCTGATGGCAGCGAAGGCGCATATCAGAAATAATAAACCGCTGATCATCAGCATTTCAACAAATGATGCGATGGGGATGAATTTTAAGAATATCGGAATGTTGATGAATATGAAGAATATTTATTTTGTTCCATTTTATCAGGATGATCCGGTAAAGAAGCCGAATTCCCTGATCGGAAAACTGTCCATGATACCGGAGACGATAGAGGAGGCTTTAAAGGGGAAGCAGCTTCAGCCGGTGTTATGTGACAAATAAAAATGAGGGCTTGTTCCCTTGCTGCTATGTATAATGCTCTATATATTACTCGACTCACTTCATTTCTATTCGACTCGCACACCTGTTTGTCAGCAGTCGCCCAAACTCACCCTCACGGGTTCAGACATGGGCTTGGTGCTGACGGCTAGTGCAAGTCTCATAACGAAATTACGTGAATGTCGAAGTAATATATAGAGCATTATATTATTGTCAGCAGGGCACAAGCCTTTATTTACTTTATAAGAGATCCATTATTATAAGATAATAATCTGTTGTCAGGAGGCGATAGAGTATCGGGTGTTTTTGGGTTCTGGTATATAAGATATAAACACCCACCGGCTGGTGGGTGTTATGGTCAGAGTTCGATGGAGATCTGGTATTCTTTCAGCCAGAAGTTGATCTGCAATAAATATGCCATCATTTGTGGGCCTGCCATTAACTGGCCATACCATGGTTTTCCATAATCCTTCGGAGATTCCAGAAACTGTAGAACTGCTTTTTTATCCAGAAACCGGTTGACAGGGCTTGCAGGATCGTGGATCACTTTTCTTAACCGGTCGGCAAGGATCGTTTCATAAAGCGGGTTATAGGTCTTAGGATACGGGCTTTTCTTCCGGAACAGGATTTCATTTGGAACCAGATTTACAGCGGCATGACGGAGCAGGCTTTTCTCTGTCTGGTTTCGGTATTTGTATTTCCATGGCACATTAAAGACATACTGCAGAAGATGGATGTCAGCAAATGGTACTCTTGCCTCCAGACCATGATACATACTGGTACGATCCATACGGTCAAGCAGGGTCTGCATGAACATCCGGATATTCATGTAACCGATCCGGCGACGGGATTTCTCGATATCGGATTCTTCCGGCAGCACCGGAATCTCGGAGATGATCTGATGGTAAAGATTTTTCACATAGTCATCCATCTGCAGGGCATCTGCAAATTCCGGATCCAACAGTTGCTTTCTTGGTGTAAGATCGGTCATCCATGGAAAAGTATCGGATGCAAGCAGATCTTCCCGGTAGAACCATGGATATCCGCCAAATATTTCATCGGCACATTCTCCGGTCAGCACAACCTTATTGTTTTCAGATACCAGCTTACAGAAATACAGCAGGGATGAATCAACGTCTGCCATGGTCGGCTGATCTCTGGAAAGAACGGAATCATAAAGCAGGTCGGCAAGCTCTTCCATATTGCAGGTCAGGTAGTGATGTTTCGTTCCGAGGAAAGAGACCATCTGATCTACATATGGCCGATCCTGTTCCGGCTGAAAAGCATTTGATTTAAAATAGCGTGAATTATCGGTAAAATCAAAGGAATAGGTATCTAATATCTGCCCCTGGTTCTTCAGTTCTTCCGCACAGATGGCACTGACGATCGAGGAATCGATACCGCCGGACAGAAAGGTACAGATCGGAACATCGGATACGATCTGTCGTTTTACTGCAGTGTTTAACAGATCAGAGGTCTTTTCCACGGTTGTCTGATAGTCATCGGTATGAGGTATGCTTTGGATCCGGAAATAGCAGATGGTGGAATAGCCGAATCGGTCATACCGGATATAATGACCGGGTTTTAGTTCGTCGATTCCTTTGAAGACACCGCAACCGGGCGTTTTGGACGGCCCGATGGCGAAAATCTCACATAAGCCTTTTTTATCCAGTCTTGGAAATGTGCCGGGATAACAGAACAGTGCCTTTCGCTCTGATGCAAAGACAAGTGTCCGGTCAGATAAAAAGGTATAATATAAAGGCTTTACACCGAATGGATCCCGGTAAAGGAAAATGGCTTCTTCTGTATGATCGTAGATTGCAAAAGAAAATATACCATTGATATGTTTTACAAAGTCAGGCCCATAGTATATGTATGAAAACAGCAGTACCTCGGTATCGGATGTTGTGGAAAAGGAATAACCGCGTAAGATCAGTTCCCTTTTCAGTTCATCTGTATTATAGATTTCTCCATTGAATACGATCGTGAACGTTCTTCCCTGTACTGTGCGGGACATGGGTTGAAGTCCGGCTTTGATATCCCGGATGGATAATCTTGTATGAGACAGTCCGCATGTATCCGTCAGAAGAATACCATCATCATCCGGCCCGCGATGCTTTTGCTTTGCATTCATGGCAGACAGAATATCACGAAAATGTCCGGGCGTTTCCAGGTATCTGCCATGTACATTATAAAATCCAGAAATAGAACACATAGATAACTCGTTTCGGTTTCGTCGTATAATTGTATGAAACAGGGCAGTAAAATATGCAGAAAAAGAAATCCGAAAAATACAAAACAAAAGTGCCGAAAAATACAAAATAAAGTTGTTTCGATTGGATGTTTGCGGGATTGATAAAAGTAAAATATAATATATATACAAAACTATTTACAAAAATTGGTCAGATTGCTATAATATACGAGGTGCGACATAGAAATTAACAAAACATAAGGAAGAGATTGGAAATAGATTCATGAAAGCCGGAAAGATCCGGCAGGGGGAACATAGATGGACAACAGACAATTCTATATCTGAACCGAATAGTGTTGTAAAAAGCATATGGAGAAGGCATATGTTTTTTACAGCACTTTTTTTACATAAAAAATTATTTTGAATACAGAGGTATAACGATTAAATATTGTAAAGGGAGAGAAGAATATGAGGAATCATTCAAAGGCATTCAGACATTTTATGATCATGATGATAACGGGCATCCTGATCCTGACAGGAAGTTTATTCTGTTCTGGTACAGCAAATGCAAAGGAAGGGGATTGTGGTAATACTTCAGATGGAAAGTTCTGGTATGAAGTGATTACCGATCCAAAGGGAAAGACACCTGGAAAGGTTTCAATTTCTGCTGAAGTATCAGGTGGGCATTTTGGCAATAAGATAGTTTACCCAAATACGATCATAGGTAAAAATAAAAAGAAATATACTGTTGTAGAGATTGATGGTATGTCAGTTGACGAGAACGATTATTCAAATGTAGAAGAAAAAATCACCGAGATCACAATTCCAAAAAATTGCGAAACAATAAGTGATTATGCATTTGAAGATATGAATATAAAAAAAGTAACATTTGAATCAGGCTCGAAATTAAAAAAAATAGGAGAAGAAGCATTTTCTACCAAAAAAACGATATCTACAATTACCATTCCCAAGTCTGTAGTTTCAATTGGTGCCGGAGCATTTAATGCCGGAGTATTAAAAGTTAATTTTGAAAAAGGATCGAAATTCAAAGATATATCAAAAATGAAAAAGGGCAGTTATTGGTGGGTGAATGAATGGTGGACCGCCGATGAAATCTATAATTATCGTATAATTTCAGAACCGAACGGTAATAATCCCGGTAAAGCAGAACTGATAATGTATGATCCAAAATCAACAAAGAAAATAGCATCATATACAATCCCTAATGTAATTACAAACCCTGCGAATAAGAAGTATAGTGTATATTCGATTGGTGAGGATTGCTTCGCATGTGATGAATCGATTTCCAATATCACGATTCCAAAGAACTGTGTCATCATTGGTGAAAATGCATTTATGAGTTGTGAATTAAAAAAGGTTATATTTGAAAAAGGTTCATGTTTGAAAGAGATAGATGAGGCTGCATTTTATAGCTGTGTGAATTTAAAAGAAATTGTTATACCAAAGCTTGTAGAAAGGATAGGTGTAACAGCGTTCGCTTATTCTGGTTTGAGAAAGATTACATTTGAAAGTGGTTCTAAATTAAAGTTTATTGGTGGACTGGCATTCGATGAATGTGATCTTGGAAATGTATATCTGCCAAATAACAATATTACCTTTGATACCGCTGATCTGGAAATGGGAAGTGCGTTTGGTACGGGTAATAAAACAATTTATACTGCCAATAAAGCGACATATCAAAGAATGATAAAAGAGCTGCAGAATGAAGAAAATTATGGAAATGTTGATTATAAGGCGGTCTACACCGGACCATATAAGATTACATATATGATACCAAAGACAGTAGGCTCTAAGACTTATAATAAAGTAGAACAGACGAACCTTCGATATAATACGCAGGTAACACTGAATCCATCATATGATAAAAATGTATATAAAGGATACAGTTTAAAGTTTACCGGTACTTTGACAGACAGTGATGGAGAACAATATACAGTAACTTATAAGTATGGTCAGAAGGTGGATCCTTCCGGACAGGGAGATGTCGTATTATATGCATCGGCTGTTCCAAATACATATCAGATCCGCTACAATGCAAACGGTGGTATTGGTTCTATGAACATTCAGGATGGGGTTGTGTATAACCAGTATATAGAATTGCGACAGAATAATTTTATGAAGAGCGATTCTGTCTTCAAATGCTGGAATACAAAGCCGGATGGAACAGGAACATCTTATAAAGAAGGTCAGAAGGTCACAAAACTGACAGCCGAAAGCTCTATTACACTTTATGCGATCTGGGAAAAGAGAAGCATTAAGATCCGTTTCTCTGCCGGTGAAGGTCAGGGAACCATGCAGGAGGCTACCGTAAAGCAGGGCGAAACCTTGAAGCTTCCAAAGTGTACATTTACCTGTCCTGGAAAGAAATTTTACAGATGGCAATGGATATATACGAATCCGGATGATTCCCATAGCTTTATTGTCGGAACCTACGAGGATGAGGCAGAATTCAGTGATACACAGAATATTTATGCAACGGCATCCGGATATTATGAATTTCTGGCGGTGTGGAGTGATGCCTCCGGATATAATCTGACACTTGTTCCGAATGGCGGAACTGGTACGGAAAAGAAAATTGTGCTCTCAGCAGATAATCTGGATGATTCTAAAACAGCATATGAAATTTTCTCAACGGATTTTCAGAAAGAGGGAAGCTCTTTGATCGGTTTCCAGTTTGATAAGGATGAAACAATCTATCCGGTCAAAACCATACAATCCTGGAGATTGAGCAAACTGTATTCCTACCTCAGGGAATTATATGGGGCTAATACAGAAGTTCGGATAAATGCTGTCTGGGAACAGAAAACATACAGTATTGTTTTCGACGAAACAGATGGTGAAGGATATATGGAAGCAGTTGTCTTTAAATGTGGAGAAACAGCAAAGCTTCCAAAGTGTACATATGAAAAGGATGGATATCAGTTCATCGGATGGGCAGATGAATCAGATAAGAGTGTTGTTGTATATGAAGACGAAGCAGAAATCCTGCATAATACGGAAGATGGTATTGCGTTATATGCAGTATGGAGCCCGGTAACCTATCGTATCGTTTATAATGCGAACGGAGGATATGGAAGCATGAAGGGTGAGACTGTTACATATGGAGAATCCATTAAACTTGCAGCATCAGCATATCGGAGACCGGGATATACCTTCCATGGCTGGAGTACCGATAAGACAGGTGGAAAGGTCTATAAAGATCAGGCAACTGTAAAGAATCTGCTTCCTTATGAAGGAACCGTGACGTTATATGCAAGATGGACAGAAAATGATGTTACGATCACATTTAATCCAAATGGCGGAACCGTTGGACGGACCAGCAAGGTTGTAGGCTATGGGGATACCTGTGGCACGCTTCCAACACCGGTAAGGGATGGATATGAATTTAAAGGCTGGTTTACAAGCAAGTCCGGAAAAATTCAGTATACCAGTTCAACAGTTGTGGATCTGGAAGGCAGTCTGACGTTATATGCAAGATGGCAGGCAAAGAAGATAACGGTTACATTGAATGCTGCAGGTGGCAAGATCAATGGAAATAAGAGCAAATTTTCAATTGATACCGGAACAGGAATTACGGGACTTCCTGGAGCAAAAAAAGAGAATTATACCTTTGATGGATGGTGGACGGATTATACCGGAGGCTCCAAGGTAACGGCAGGAACGACATTTGCAAAAGATACACAGATTTATGCGCATTGGAAATCCAAATCAACCGGCAAGGTAAATGTCCGGTTGACGATCCGGAAATATGCAGGTGCGGAAGGCTGTATTATTTATTATTCAAAATACAGTGATTTCTCAAATGCAAAATCTGTTAAGATACAGAGTTCAAAGACATCATTATCAACGATGATCAGCGGACTTGAAAATGGAACAAAATATTATTTCAGAGCCAGACAGTACAAAGTAAAGAATGGCAAGAAGAAATATGGAAAATTTGGAAGTACGATCAGTAAAAAAATACCATAAGGAGGGCAAGTAAGATGAGTAATAGTATAAGATTTAAAAAGCTGATCCTGGCAGTTGCAGCAGTTCTTTGCTGCGGAATCTGTATTTTCAGTATATCAGGGAATGCATCTGCAGCAACATATACCGATAAGTCGGGCAAATGGACCTGTACAATCGTAGATGAGACGGCAAAGACAGTATCGATCAAACCTGCAAAAACAGGAGTAGCAGGTGTCAGCAAGGGTGCAATCACAATTCCTAATACAGTTGTAGTGAATAGTAAAACGTATAAGGTAACTATGATCGCAGGATCTGCATATGCAAATAATAAAACGATCACATCTGTAAAAACGGTATCCGGAAGCTCTCTGGTTCAGATCAATGTAAATGCATTCCAGAATTGTACAGCACTTACAAATGTGGATTTCAGTATGTCAAATTCTCTGACAAAGATTTACGGTACTGCATTTGCAAACTGTACTGCAGTTACGAAATTCAATTTTAAAAATTCAAACCTGACCGGAGTTGCAGCAAATGCATTTTCAAAGGCAGGAAAGAGTACTACAAATATCTGGGTAAAGAACAGCGGATCATATAATAAAGTTAAGGCAAGTGGTACGTTAGTTTCTTCACCTGTAGCATATAACTATACGATTACTTATAATGGAAATGGAAAAACCGGTGGAACAGTACCTGCTGCGGCAAGTGCTGTATATACAACAAACATTACATTGTCTTCCAATGCGTTGACACGAACCGGATATACATTCGGCGGCTGGAATACAAAAGCAGATGGAACCGGCACCAACTACAAGGCAGGACAGTCTGTTAAGGGAATTACAAAGACTGGCGTGATCACATTATATGCTAAGTGGACACCGATCCAGTATAATATTCGTTTTCAGCATCGATATTCAACAGAAAAGGGTGCTATGTCGGATATGACATTAACCTATGATAAAGCAGCAAAATTAGATCCGTGTAAGTTTACCAGAGATGGTTATATATTTAAAGGATGGGCGGTCAATGGCAATCCGGATAAAGTTGTATATGCAGATCAGGCAAGTGTAAAGAACCTGACAACGAAAACAGAGATCATATGTTTATTCCCTGTCTGGACACCGATCACATATACAGTTACTTTTGTGGAAAGAGATGACAAGACTCCGGAGGTTGTAAATGCAACTTATGATCAGAGCCTGCCAAAGAATATTCCGGGGCGTACCGGCTATACATTTATGGGATGGTCCAGAAAGGCGGACAGATCAACAGTTGATTATGCGCCAAGAGCCAATATGATCAATCTTACAACTACAAATAAAGCAAATGTGACACTGTATGCGGTCTGGGAGAAAAAGTCATATACATTTACATTTTATCCGTATAAAGAATATGGCACAAACGATGATCCGGGCTATACCGTAAGTGGCGTACAGCCGGATAAGAAATGTTACTATGACACAGCAGCAAAATTGGACAAATGTGTATATAAAAGAGCCGGTTATACATTTGCCGGCTGGTATACAGAGCTTCCATCCAAACAGGTGCTGCCAGATGGTGCGGATGTTACAAACTTTATTGATACATCAGATACCATTCCATTATATGCGTTATGGGAGCCGATTAATTATACGATCACATTCAGTCTGGAGAATTCGGATGATGATGTAATCGGAACAGCACCGGAATCCATAGCATGTACATATGATGCGGAATATACGATCCCTGCATATGATATTTCCCAGTTCAGTAAAGAGGGATATGTATTTGCGGGCTGGGTTCTGGATGATACAAAGAATGTGACCGAGGATATAAGGAATACTGTTTTTGAGCCGGGCGAAACATATAAGAAAAACCTGACAACAAAAGCAGGAAAGGATGTTGTACTGGTTCCTAAATGGGTGGCATTTAATTATCGTCTGGAATATAAGCTTGGTAATCAGGTGATCGCACCAAAGGATTTCCTGTATGGTGAGAATGTAACCATATCAGATGTGGATGAACAATATTACAAAGCCGGATATACCTTTGACAGATGGAATACAAGGGAAGATGGAACCGGAACGGACTTTTTTGCCGGGGATATCATCCGAAAGAAAAATCTGAATCAGATATTAAAGGATACAAAAACGGAAGATAACCATGTGACGATCACATTGTATCCAAAATGGACGGCAAACCGGTATAAGGTCACTCTGATCTATAACGATGGAGAGGCGAATACTTCAGGAACGATTTATGTAACCTATGGTTCTACATATAATAATCTTAAAAATCCAACCAGAACCGGATATACTTTTCAGGGCTGGTCAACAGATGAAAAGCAGTTAAAGGTGCGAAAGAGCACAGATCGTGTAACGATACTGGATAATGTTACATTGTATGCATTCTGGAAAAAGAATACATATAAAGTAACCTATAATGCAAACGGTGGAAAAATAAACAACAAGTCATCTTATGTGAAAACTTATCAATTTGAAGATTCTGCCAATACCGGATTTAAAAATGGAACACTTCCTGTACCAAAACGTGCCGGATACCTGTTCTCCCGGTGGACTTATAAATCAGGAACAAAGACTTATACTCTGATGCAGGGAACGGCGATCAAACAGAATGTCACAGCGACTGCAGAATGGACAAAGGTCAAAGCGAAAAAGGTTACAGCGAAAAAGACTACCTTTAACAAGATAACAAGAGGCAGAAATAAAGGAAAATATAAAGTTACATTAACCTGGAAATGTGAAAAAGCCGATGGATATGAATATCGGTATGCACCAACTGCTAAAAAGTTAAGCAATGCAACGACCTTTGATATCAGAAATAAGAAAGAAAAGATCCTTCCTGCGATTGGCCTGCAGACTTATGCAATTTTTGAAGTTAGAAGTTATCGTTATGATTCGACCGGAGCAAAGATTTACAGCAAATGGACAAAGATCTATGATGTCGGAGCGGATAAAGTCAGTGTAACTTTCGATGCGAATAAAGGAAAATTTGGCAGTAAGAGTACAAAGAAAGTAAAAGTAGTAAGAAATCAGAGTGTAGCAACCGGATTCTTAAAGGGAAAACTTGCTGCATTAAAGCCAAAGAGGGCAGGTTATAAACTGGTCGGCTGGTATTACATCGATAAGGACAACAAAAAAGTTAAGGTAAAGAACAGCACAAAGATTAAAGATAAAAACATTGTGATTTATGCAAAATGGAAGAAGAAATAACATACGGGGTAGAAAAAGATGAATAAAAAAATTGCAGATCTTAGAATGGAAATGAACAAAGTCATTAAAGGCAAGGATGATATCATTGTTAAGATTATTATGACCGTTCTTGCATCCGGACATATCCTCTTGGAGGATAATCCGGGACTTGGCAAGACAACACTTGCAAAGACATTTTCAAAAGCAACTTCTATGCAGGATAATCGTATCCAGTTTACACCGGACACAATGCCAAGTGATATTCTTGGATATTCCATGTATAATCAGCGGGAAGGAAAGATGGAGTTTGTGAAAGGACCGGTATTTACGAATCTGCTGTTAGCTGATGAGATCAACCGTACTTCCAGTAAGACACAGGCGGCATTGCTTGAGGCTATGGCAGAAGCGACAGCAACGGTTGACAATGTTACGTATCAGCTTCCAAAACCATTTATAACGATCGCAACACAGAATCCGATCACCAGTGGTGGCACACAGGCACTTCCGGACTCCCAGCTTGACCGTTTTATGGTGCGTTTAAGTATGGGGTATCCTGATGTACAGAGTCAGGTAGAGATGCTGATGGAGGATCATGGACAGAATCCGATTGATGCTGTACAGCCTGTCATGAGCGTAGAGGATCTGATACAGATGCGTACAGAAGTCGCAAATGTATATATTTCTTATGAGATTGCAGATTACATTTCCAGACTGGTTGATGCAACCAGACATCATGATAAGATTGAGTGTGGTATCAGTCCACGAGGCACAAAGGCATTCGCTAATATGGCAAAAGCATGCGCCTATATGTATGATCGTAACTATGTGATTCCGGAAGATGTTATGTATGTTATTTATGATATATTCAAACATCGTCTGATCCTGACACCTTCTGCACGCAGAGAGAAGAATGGAGCAGAAAATATTATTTACGATATCTGTCAGACGACAGAAGCTCCTTCTATGGCGGGAGAAAGATCCAATTAAAACAGAAGCTGAATTAAGGTAAGAAGATGCGAGAAAGGACCTGATGAAATGAAAAAAAGAAAAATCTTGTTATTTGCATTGTGTCTGACTCTTGGATGTTCCATGACTGCATGTAAGCGTGACCGTTCGGAATTCGAACGTGAGGATTATATGAAAAATCAGGAGGCAGATAAGGAGCAGGCGGCTAAGTTATCCGGACAGGACCGTTCAGAAGACGATACAGAGAATATGGAAGATACTACGACAGAGAGTGATGCAACGACGGAAATGCAGGGTGGCAATGCTATGATCGAGATCACAACAGAGTCTACAACGGAATCAAGTACAGAAACGACGACTGAAATGACGACAGAATCTACAGAGCAGGAACAGACAACAGAAGAAAAGACATCTGAGCCTAAAACCGATGCACCGGCACAGAATACGGAAGCTAATACTGAAAAGCCAAAGGATGACCCGAAAAAGGATAGTAAAAAAACATCAGACGACGGTGATTCATCAAAAAAAGACGGTAATAAACATAATAATGATGGCAATGGCGGTGATGGTGGAGATGATTTTGGTGACGGAGATGATTTTGGCGACGGTGACGGTAACGGCGATGGCGACGGAAGTGGATCCGGCAATAAAAAGGGATCAGACGACGATGATGAAGATCTGGATGCTCCGGATATAGATGTAGATTTGGTTGAATAATTATGAAAAACAAAAAGACACAGATAGAGAAAGAACATAAAAAAGACAGAAAAAAACGAATGATTCCAAAACGTAAGCTGCAAAATGGATTAAAGCTGCAAAATAACAGACAGGAGATCCGGCTCGATCTGCAGGCACTTTCCGTAAAAGAATCCAATTATCTTGCAATTCGTATAGTGCTTACCTTTTTGGCATCGGTGAGTGTATTATTTTGCTGCTTCAGTGCATTTCAGGTTAAAGTTTCACTGATTGTGACAGCGGTTCCGGCACTTGTTATGGCAGTTATTTCCCAGATCCTTTTTCTCAGGAAAAAGTCAGGCTGGATCGGCGGTACAGGGATGGCTATTGTGATCGCTGTCCTGTCTGTGATCCTGTTGAACAGTGTTTCAAATGGTTTTTCAGCAATCGCAAATGATGTACTCAGATCGGTCAATAAGAATATGGCGATGGCAAATCTGATGTTTGTTGTGAATGAGGACAGTCTGGTTGCAGATGAATATATTGCATCCATAATTCTTTCTCTGCTCGTAACATTTGTATTTGCAATTTTCATTCGGTTTCATCTGAATGCCTGGGTAGTGCTGCTCCAATTCCTGCTTTGTGCATCCGGATTCATGTATAAATGTATTCCGTCAGTATGGACGCTCGTACTTGCCGGAGTTACGATGGTGGGAATTTTGCTTGCTGGCAATATCAAAGGACGGATCACGAGGGACATGTATGCAGGAATGCTTGTATTTGCAGGAGTTCTGGCAGGAGCTGCATGTCTGATCTTTATACTGCTCACATACATACCGATCCCGGTGGTTGATGATATAAAAGATTCAATTGTATATAACGGCGGCAATCTGATCTATGGCAAAAATGATTATCCGGAGGGATCGTTCAAACGGTTTCATACAGTTGAAACAAATGGAAGCAAAAAACTCCATATCGAGATGTCAGAGCCTGCTGTGATGTATCTTCGGGGCTATGTCGGTTCCAAATACACGGAAGACGGCTGGACAGAAAACGATAAGGATATTTACGGCGGAGATTATGAAGGTGTATTTGAATACTTTGCAAAATTTAATTATTATCCTTTAGCAACACTTGCAAGTTATATGGATATTACAAAGATCAATGATGCAGATATGCCGTTGTCAGATATTATATCGGTTGAGGTTGAAAACCTGGCTGCAAGCAGTAAATATCAATATCTGCCTGAAAATATGACCTACGATTCTCTTCCGGATCTTTATGCACCAAAGAAGGATGTAAATTTTGTAGCACAGGGATTTGGAAACAGAAAACCGTACAGATTTTATATGGATACACTTTCGAAGAATGACTATGAGAGTATCTATAATGAAAGCTGGTATACGGAAGGCACCGGTGATACGGATTTTATTGACTGTGAACAGACATATGCTTATTTTGCAAGCCAGAATTATACAGAGGTTTCGGATGAAATGAAGCAGTATTTTGACCGGACTCTGCCGGAAGCCGGGAAAAAACTAAATCCGTTTGATGCGATTGATGTAGTCAGACATTATCTGCGGGACACTATAACTTACAGTGAAGATGTAACAGCTAATGATCCCGGAACAGATTTTGTAGAGGATCTGATCGAGAATAAAAAAGAAGGATATTCCGTTCATTTTGCAACAGCCGCTGCTATGATGTTCCGATATTATAATATTCCGGCAAGATATGTAGAAGGATATCTGGTTGCTCCGGAAGAGGGAGAGACATCGATTGATGTTCTGGATCAGGATGCACATGCATGGGTAGAGATTTATGTAAATGGGCTTGGATTTATTCCGGTTGAAGTTACACCGGGCTTCTATTCTGAGGATGATAACAGTACCATTGGTAACGGTGCGGTCGGTGGTTCCGATAATCAGGATTCAGAATCAGAAGATTCCAGCAGTGATCAGGACAATAATGATAATGATGATTCAACGGAGATCAATCTGTTATATATTCTGATCGCAATTGTTTCACTGCTCGTATTATTCCTGATCGTTGTTATTGTCAGACGTGCAGTGATCTGCAGCAAACGAAAAAAAACAATGAAGAGTGAAAACCGGGAAAAAGCAGTTGCAGCAGCCAGTCTGTATATAGAAGCCTTGTACAAATATGCCGGTAAGAAGATGGAAGAATCCCTTCCGTCAGAAGTTATTACGGTTTTACAGAAAAACAGATTCAGTAGAGAAGAACTTGACTATACGGATGTTGCGGTTGTAAGAGACTATGCACAAACGGTAAAACAAGAGGTTTATCATTCCAGTAATCTCTGGGGCAGATGCAGGATGCGGTTTGTCAAATGTCTGATATAGGAGGAGAGAAAACGATATGAAGAAAAAAATTGCATATATTATTTTTATCGTTATCCTGTTTCTTTTATTTATCTGGACAAACAAACTGCAGACCTTATGGCTGTTTGGAATGTTTGGGATTATCTGGCTTCCGATGTTTTTTATCAATCGGTATAATGCGGGGAAGATTGCAGTGAAGTTTGATATTATCAATGAGTTAAAGGAAGATCCTGCCTTACTTCTTGAAATAGAGAATTCATCTTTTTTTCCGGTTCCAAAGATCAGGATAGAGTTTAACTGTGAAAATGTTGTATTTGGAACAGAATTCCCTACTTATATCGAATGTTCGGCGGCAAGAAAAAGCAGAGAGAAATACCAGTTTCCGATAGAGAGTAAGTACTGCGGACAGATTAATGTTGAAATATATAAAATCTATATTTATGACTATTTCGGTTTGACGAAAGCGGAGATCCGTTCACATAAGGATTGTATGTTTTATCAATATCCGAAAGAGCGTTCCATGGATCTGTATGATGTAGAAGGCAGTCTTGTGAGCGAGAATGATGTGAATTACAAGCATGTAAAAGGAAATGATATTTCAGAGATCCTTCAGATCAAGGAATATATGAAAGGTGACAGTATCAAAAATATTCATTGGAAAATGTCAGCTAAGATGGGAAAAACCATGGTAAAAGAACTGGATACACCAAATGATAATTCCGTCATGATATTTTTTGATTATGCTCCTAAGGAAGACAGGAAGACGAATCAGAAGCTGATCGAAGCACTTGCATCTGTCAGTCATGAGCTGATCCGTCTGTCAACAGGTCATACGATCTATCATATGGATACAAAAGAAAATCGTGTTGTTCACCGTGGGGTATTTGAACTTACGGAATATGATGTTATGCTTCAGGAGGTTCTGGAAACGGTAGCGGATAAGAGTGAGTACCGTGTTCTGGATTATATTCTGGAGCGTGGAATTATTCATCGGTTTGCAAAGGTGATCTTTATTACATATGATGCCAACCGGGATGCAGCCTTTGAGATCGAACGTTTAGAAAAGGGGATTGTCCTGTATGTTTGATGCAGGTGTTTTGGTGATTTTTCCCAGAAAACGCATTGACTTTTTTTCTCATTTATGCTAAAGTAACAACAGTTTATATGTCAAATGCAATGACAAGGAGGAGTACATACAGGACCGGCTCCCAGAGAGAAGATGGTGGTGAGAATCTTCAGCTAGGATGTATGGAAGTAGCCTTCGAGCAGTGGACTGAAAAGTATGACTTCATAAGAAGTGCTGAGTAGGATTCAACGGATTTCCCCGTTACAGGAATACAATATAACGCAGATAAGATTTGCAAGTATTGGATGAGAGCAGGAAGAACCTGAATTTAGGTGGTACCACGGATATGATTATTCGCCCTAAGCTGATATACGGCTTAGGGCTTTTTTAGTGGATGGGAAACGCTCTTTTTGGAAATTTATATGGATGACAATTAAAGGAGGATATAGGTTATGGAGATTAATGGAGCACAGATGTTTGTAAAAGCATTACAGGAAGAACATGTTGATACACTGTTTGCCTATCCGGGTGGAACAGCGATCGACTTATTTGACGCATTATACGATGCAGAGGGAATCGATATGATCCTTCCAAGACATGAGCAGGCACTTGTTCATGCAGCAGATGGATATGCAAGATCAACCGGAAAGGTTGGTGTATGTCTGGTTACAAGCGGGCCTGGTGCAACGAATCTGGTTACAGGAATTGCAACAGCAAATTATGACAGTGTTCCTCTGGTATGTTTTACCGGACAGGTACCGATGAATCTGATCGGTAACGACGCCTTTCAAGAGGTCGATATCGTAGGTATCACCAGAAACATCTGCAAATATGCAGTAACAGTCAGAAAGAGAGAAGATCTGGCAAGAATTATCAAGAATGCATTCTATATCGCAAGAACCGGTAAGCCGGGTCCTGTACTGGTTGATATACCAAAAGATATCCAGCTTGCAATGGGTTCGGATGAATATCCGGATGAAGTAAATATCAGAGGATATAAGCCATCAGAGGGTGTACATTCTGGTCAGCTTAAGAAGGCTCTGGCAGAATTAAACCGTGCAAAGAAACCGGTATTTCTGATCGGTGGCGGTGTGAATATCGCACATGCAAGAAAAGAAATGCAGGAATTATGTGAATTAACAGGAATCCCTGTTGTTACTACGATCATGGGTAAGGGAGCAATTCCGACGGACCATCCTTTATATGTTGGTAATATCGGAATGCATGGAAATCTCGCATCCAATAAAGCAATCATGGAATGCGATGTCTTATTCTCGATCGGAACCAGATTTAACGACCGTATCACCGGTACGATTGACACATTTGCAAAGAATGCAAAGATCATACATATCGATATCGATGCAGCATCAATCTCCAGAAATATCGAGGTAGACATCCCAATCGTAGCAGATGCAAAGCTTGCGATCACGAAGATGTTAAAATATGCAAAGAAATTAGATATATCCGATTGGGTTGCTGAGATCATGGAAGTGAAGAAACAGTATCCTATCAACATGAATTCTTATAAAGGTGTTACACCTGAGAAGATCATTAAGACGATCAATGAGATGTATGACGATCTCATTATTACTACAGATGTAGGACAGAACCAGTTATGGACAACACAGTATATTGCACTTAGCGGTGAGAACCAGCTCTTAACCTCCGGCGGTCTTGGTACGATGGGATATGGACTTCCTGCTGCCATCGGGGCAAAGATCGGTAACCCGGATAAGAATGTTATCTGCATTTCCGGTGATGGTGGTGTACAGATGAATATTCAGGAGATGGCGACTGCGGTTGCACAGGAGCTTCCGATCACGATCTGTATCTTAAACAATGGTTATCTTGGAAATGTACGTCAGTGGCAGGAGCTGTTCTTCAACAAGCGTTACAGCAGTACCTGTCTGAGATACAGAAAGAGCTGTAATCATGACTGCCAGAATCCTGACAAATGCTGTCCGAAATATACACCGGATTTTGTAAAACTGGCGGAAAGCTATGAGGCGCTTGGAATCCGTGTTACAAAGGAAGAAGAGATCAAAGCAGCATTTGAGCAGGCAAAGGCAAATACAAAGGGACCTACAGTTATAGAGTTCTATATTGATCCGACTGCAAATGTATTCCCTATGGTTCCGGGTGGCAAGTCATTAAATGATATGATCATGGATTGTTAAGGAGGATAGACAGATGAGTGAAAAGAAAAGATGGATATGTTTATATGTTGAAAATGAAATAGGTGTACTTGCAAGAATCTCCGGTCTGTTTTCCGGTAAATCCTATAACCTGAACAGTCTGACTGTAGGAGAAACAGAGGATACGACGGTATCCAGAATGACGATCAGTTTTACCAGTGATGACCGTACTTTTGAACAGGTAAAGAAGCAGTTGAACCGCAGCGTGGAAGTAATCAAGGTGGTTGATTATACGGATATTCCGATCCATAATAAAGAGATCTTATTCATCAAGGTAAAAGAATGTAATACCGATGATAAGGATGAAGTATTCCGTATTGCAAATGCATTTAATTTCAAGATCACGGACTATGACAGAAAGAATATTCTGGTGGAATGTTTACAGACAGAAAATCAGAATAATGATGCGATCAAGTTATTCAAGCAGAGTTTTCCAAATCGGATCGAGGTTGTCCGTGGAGGAAGCGTTGCAGTAGAAGCAATCAGCATGTCGGAGCGCTAAAGGGGATAAAAATTATGAGATTTCTGATTCAGAGAGTGAATCATGCAAGTGTAACAGTAGATGATAAAGAGGTAGGAAAGATCGGAAAAGGTCTGTTGGTATTTGTAGGTGTATTCGAAGAAGATACAGAAGAAGTTGCAGACAAATTAATCCGTAAACTGCTGGGACTTCGTATATTTGCGGATGAAAATGGCAAGACAAATCTTTCTCTTACAGATGTAAACGGTGAGCTTCTGATCGTATCACAGTTTACCTTATGTGCAGACTGTAAGAAAGGAAACCGCCCATCTTTTACAAAGGCAGGCAACCCTGAAAAAGCAAATGCGTTATATGAATATGTCCTGTCTGCTTGCAGGAAAAAAATCGCAGTTACAGAAAGCGGTATTTTTGGTGCGGATATGAGAGTGGATCTGTCCAATGATGGACCGTTTACGATCCTGTTTGATAGCCGTGAAATGTAAAAAAATACATGGGAATGGATCCAAATTGAATATCTTGCATGAAAAATTGTAAATTTTTTTCAAAAACATACGATTATTTCTTGAAAAACATACAAAGAATTAATATAATTGAGTTTAGGTTATGTTAAATAAACACGTAAAGGAGAAGCGCTATAATGTTAACAAAGGAAAGCATTGAAGAAAAGACCTTTAAAAAGGGACTTTTTGGTTATAATAAAGATGAAGTAAATTCATTTATGAGAGAAGTATCGGATGAGTTTGCTTCATTACAGGCAAAATATGATGCCGCTGTAGCAGAAAATGAACTGGCTCAGAATTCTCTCAGAGATAATAGTGTAAAGATCTATGAATTAGAGAAACAGTTAGAGCAGGCTGCTCCGGGTTCCAAAAAGGAACAGAATGCGGCAAACAGTGAAGCAAACAAAATCATTAACGATGCAAAGAAACGTGCAAATGAAGTTCTTTCCAATGCAAAGGCAGAACTTGCAAAGTTAAAAGCGGAGATGGAAGAGCTTAAGGCAAATGGCGGTACTGTAACAGCAACAGCCAGCACGACAGCTTCATCAATCAATGAAGATGCGTTAGAAGCTGATCCGATTACAAAGCTGAAGATGAAGTCTCAGACAACAGCAGGACCTCAGAAGCTGAAGATGAAACCAAAGGAAGAGCCAAAAGAGGAAAGCAAGCCACAGGCATTTGCAGGGAAGAGTGCTGTAACAGAGGATGAAGAAGACGAAGTAATCGTAGGAGAAATCGAAGAAGGCGTTAAACGCAATCAGGTTCTGATCGGTGATGGCGATGAGGATGACGATTTCGAATTCTTATAAAGCAGGCTGATTTGTATGACATATAGGGAATGTCTCGATTATTTTCATGAATTATCAGTACATAGGAACATAGATGGATTACAGGATGATACCTATTTCCAGTTTGATGTTATTGGACGTGACAGTGGACATTTTTATATTCATTTGAAAGATGGTACACTTGAGGTCATTTCGGGGGAATATAAACAACGAAATGTTCAGTTTATCGTTACAATATCCAGTCTGGAACGGGTGATAAATGGAGTAATGGATCCGATTTATGCATATGCTACAGGAAAATTAAATATTGCTGGTGATGTGTCATTGGGAAGAAATTTCCTGTCACGCATCATCAAAGAGTAAAAAAGAAGAAACCTGTCAGATATTAACTGGCAGGTTTCTTTTTGCCTTTATAGCTATAAACGATGTGTTACATCTTTATTTATAAAAGAAGCTTGGATATCGTTGCATTACATCTCAACTTAAAAGATGTTTGATATCATTGCATTACACGGTATCAGATTTTTATAACAGATCAGCAACTTCCTTTAAGAGACGTTCTGTCTTATCCCATCCGAGACAAGGGTCTGTGATGGATTTGCCATAGCATCCTCCACCAACCGGCTGATTACCGTCTTCGATATAACTTTCAACCATAACACCTTTTACAAGTTCTTTGATATCAGGATCGTAATTGCGGCTGTGGATAACTTCTTTTACGATTCGTGGCTGCTCATCAAATTTTTTGCCTGAATTGTTATGATTTGCATCAACGATACATGAATGATTTACTAAATTGAACTTCTGGTATGATTCATATAAAAGACGAAGATCTTCGTAGTGGTAGTTTGAGATGGAACGACCATGTTTGTTTAATGCACCTCTTAATATACAATGGGTCAGTGGGTTTCCGTCTGTGTGGGCTTCCCATCCGGAATATAAGAAAGTATGCGGATGCTGTCCAGCAAGACAAGAATTCATCATAACAGTATAATCCCCACTGGTTGGGTTCTTCATGCCAACCGGAATGTCCATTCCACTTGCCGTTAATCTGTGCTGCTGATCCTCAACGGAACGTGCACCGATCGCTACATAGGATAAGATGTCGTCAACATATTGCCAGTTCTCGGAATAGAGCATTTCGTCTGCTGCTGTGAGTCCGGTTTCTTTGATCGCGCGGATATGCATTTTACGGATTGCATATAAACCTTCTAACATATCAGAAGCCTTATTCGGATCCGGCTGATGCAACATCCCTTTGTATCCATCACCCGTTGTTCTTGGTTTGTTCGTATATATACGTGGAATTACAAGAATTTTATCTTTGACCTGTTCTGCAACCTTTGCCAGTCTGTTCTGATAGTCGCATACAGCATCTTCGTTATCAGCGGAACATGGACCAATTATAAATATAAATCGCTTGTCTTCTCCGGTAAAAATTTTTCTGATCTCTTCATCTCGTTTTGCTTTAATGTCTTTGAGTTCCTGTGAGAGAGGATATAACTCTTTGATCTCTTCACCGGTTGGTACTCGTTTGACCAATTTCATACTCATTGATTTTTCCTCCTGTTATAATTTGTCCAGTTAATAAATGACGAAAGTGTCATTCTTTCTTAAATTACCGCATATTGCGCATAATTCTGTAGTATTATAGCAGAATATAATTAATTATGAAAGAAAAATATCAACACAAACATTCTTTATTCATTTTTTTAAGCATAAATTGTATAAATGAACAGATTAGAGGGATGTTATTGAAACGGGTAAAAATGGGAAAGAGGATAGGCAGAGCATTTGCAGGTACGGTTCTTGGAATAGCACTTGTAGTCGGACATATCGGCCAATCGGTAATATATAGTGTTGCTGTAACAGATGGAACAGCAACAGATGAAATAGCGACAGATCAGTCCGGACTTCAATTGGAATCACAATCATGTATCCTTATGGAAGCAACGACAGGAACGGTATTATATGAGAAAAATGCAGACGAAGCAAGGAAACCTGCATCCGTCACAAAGGTAATGACGCTGCTTCTGATTTTTGAGGCAATGAAGGCAGGTGATTATCAGATGTCTGATATTGTAACTGTGAGTGAACATGCAGCTTCTATGGGTGGTTCACAATGCTTCTTTGAGACCGGGGAACAGCAGACGGTTGAAGATATGATAAAATGTATCATTATTGCATCAGGGAACGATGCGGCAGTTGCTATGGCAGAATTCACGGCAGGAAGCGAGGAAGCCTTTGTTCAGAGAATGAATGACCGGGCAAAGGAACTTGGAATGGAGCATACACATTTCGTCAATGCGTGTGGACTGGATGCAGATGGACATGAGACATCGGCAAAAGACATTGCGATCATGTCCAGACAGTTGATTGACGAACATCCTGAGATCCTGAATTATTCCGGTATCTGGATGGATTCAATCGTACATAAAACCGCAAGGGGAGAGTCAAGATTTGACCTTGCTAATACAAATAAATTCCTAAATATGTATACCGGGGCAACCGGGCTTAAAACCGGATATACGGCGACAGCTAAATACTGTATGTCGGCGACGGCGAACAGAAACGGCATTACATTGATCGCAGTCATCATGGGAGCTGAAACAAAGGATATCAGAAATAAAGAGGCCTGCAAGCTATTAGATTATGGATATGCAAATTGTAATCTGTATAAAGATGAAAATGTACTTGACACCCGCAGCGTTTCTATAGAAAATGGTATCAGTGACGAACTGACGATTGACAGTGCATCGGACTTCTCATCCGTTCTGCTTCGCGGGGAAAAGGCAGATGATGTAAAGAAGATACTGGTTCAGGATGAACCGCTTACAGCACCGATAAAAAAAGGATATGTTGTCGGTCATATAGAATATTCAATCAATGGTCGTATCCTTGGTTCAGTCGAGGTCGTTGCAGCAGAAAATATAAAGAAAATGACGTTTGGCTACAGCTTTAAAAAAGTATTATATCTTGCCTTTCGTTCCTAGAGGAAGAGAAAATGTTATTCGATATTATCAGTATCGTCTGTATATTTGCGATTATCTGTCTGTGCGCAGTTCTGATCGAAAGCAGACGGGAGAATCATATGCTTTCGGTATCTCATTATACAATCACGGATAAAAGGATAAAAAAGTCTGCTACATTTGCGATGATCGCAGATCTTCATAATGCAGAATACGGAGATAAAAATGAGAAGCTCATCAAAGAGATAAAAAAGATTGCTCCTGATGCAGTTTTGATCGCAGGAGATGTTATAGTCGGAAAGAAAGATGTCAGTCCAGGTGTTGCGATAGACCTTCTGCAAAAGCTTGGAAGCGAATTTCCTGTTTATATTTCAAAGGGAAATCATGAGATGCGAACCGGTTTATATACAGAGCAGTATGGAGATATCTGGGAATGCCTGTATGAACAGACAAAGGATTACGCTCATTGGCTCATAAATGAGAAAGCTACTCTGGCATCTGACAACATTCAGATCGTGGGGCTTGACATAGATGCAGCTTATTACAGAAGATTCCGGCTTCAGAAGATGGAGACGGACTATCTGGTGAAGCTTCTTCCAACAAGGCATCAGGATGCATATACGATTCTACTGGCACATAACCCGGATTATTTTCCGGTTTATGCAGAATGGGGAGCAGATCTGGTATTATCCGGTCATGTGCACGGGGGCATGGTCATACTTCCTGTTCTTGGAGGTGTGGTATCACCGATGGTACGGTTGTTTCCAAAATATTATCGGGGTATGTATGAATGTCGTAATAAAAAAATGATCTTAACAGGTGGACTTGGTGGTCATACTTTAAAGTTTCGGGTCAATAATAAACCCGAGATATGCGTGATCCATCTGGAAGGAGAATAACAGGGGAAGATTATGAGTGAGGAAAACAAAGAAGTAGAGCAGACAGAGGTTGCTGCCACGGAAACGGCTGCTGCCATGCCGGCAGATGTCTATATCGATAAAAGTGTCTATGAACAGATCAATAAACGGAAAAAAGGAAAAAAGATCGTTGCTATTATATCAATTTCTGTGGGCGGAGTTATTTTTCTTTGTTATCTTATATTATCGATCTGGTTCAGCTTTCATTTTAATAAGAATACATATATTGACGGACAGAATGTATCTTATCATACAGTGAGATCCGTGAAAAATACGATCGATACATATATGAGGGAATATACGTTGACTGTAAATGGCAGGGAACATGCATCATTTGTGATCTGTCCGGAAGATATCGATATGACGATACAGGCAGTTTCCAATGAGAAAAGCATCAAGAAGAAACAAAATGGATTTTTATGGTTTCTGTATTTGAATGATAATCGGAAAGATTATAAAACCAGTTATGAAGTAACCTATGATAAAGAAAAGCTGTATCAGTTCTTAAAAGATCAGGACTGTATGCAGGAAAAGAATATGGAAAAGCCAAAGGATGCCTATGTAGCAGTTGAAAAGAGCGAGGCGGTTATCATACCAGAGACAGAAGGCAGTTATCTGGATACAGATAAGGTTCAGAAAGTGATAGAAACGGCACTTGAACAAGTGAAAGCTACTACAGACCTTGATAAAGAAGCGTGTTATGAGAATGCAGAGATCACGGCAGACAGTAAGGAGATCGCAGACCGGAAAAAAGCACTGGAAACATATCTTGCGGTTCAGATCAACTACAGCATTGATCGTGTATCATGGACGCTTGATGCATCAACATTTGGAGATTGGTTGTATTATGATGCAGGCAAATGGAAATTCAAGAAGAAATCGGTCCAGGCATATGTCGAGCAGCTTGCAGAGATATATGATACTGTCGGAACAACGAGAACCTTTCAGACCTATACCGGAAGATATGTAGAAGAAACCGGAAGCCGATATGGCTGGAAGATCGATGTAGAAGCTGAGACAAAAGGACTTCGGGAAACTCTTGCAAGTGGCAGATCGCAGGAACGAATCCCTGAATTTTCTCAGACAGGAGCAGCATATACAAAATCGGATGACATTGGATATTCTTATGTAGAAGTAGATCTGACGAATCAGCATGTTTATCTGATTGTAAGTGGAAAACTGGTCACAGATTCCCCTTGTGTTACCGGATGCGTGAAGAACGGTCATGGCACACCGGATGGATTATATTCGGTTACATATAAGGAATCACCATCGGTTCTAAGAGGTGAAGATTACGAGACAAAGGTAAATTTCTGGATGCCGTTTAATCGTGGTATAGGACTCCATGATGCAACCTGGCGTAGTGAATTTGGAGGAGATATTTATTATTCCAGCGGTTCACATGGATGCGTAAATCTTCCATATAAAAAAGCAGCGGTTATTTATGAAAATATATACGCAGGTATGCCTGTGATCTGTTATTATTAAGATGTTCAGTTTATCAGAAAAAAGCAGGTTGATATTGTGAGCACAACTCATTTAATACAGGCGAAATCGTTTTTTACAAACAAAAAATAGTTGTATATTTTGTGTATTAATGGTATTATAGCAAAGTCATAGGAAAAAGGAGATATACCCAAGTGGCTGAAGGGTCCGCTCTCGAAAAGCGGTAGGTCGGGCAACCGGCGCGAGAGTTCAAATCTCTCTATCTCCGTTTTATGAAAATAAGCTGACATTCAGATGGGTGTCAGCTTTTTTACCATATGGATATATGTGGATAATCGGAATTATGTATTTCAGAGACTTGGTACAGGTGAGCTGCGGCATTGGGATAAGGAGATGTTATTTATGTATGATGAGGCTGTTCGTTATATCACTGACAAAATAAAGATGAAGCCGGAGATAGGGATCGTACTTGGAAGCGGACTGGGTGATGCATTTACCGTAGATGATCCGGTGTATGTTTATTATAAAGAGATTCCGGGCTTTCCTGTTTCGACAGTTGCCGGTCATAAGGGACGGTTTATATTTGGTTATTCCTGCGGAAAGCCGATTGTTGTCATGCAGGGCAGAGTTCATTACTATGAGGGATATTCCATGCAGGATGTCGTGAAACCAATCCGGCTGATGGGGCTTCTTGGAATACGGTGGCTGATCCTTACCAATGCGGCAGGAGGAATCAGTGAAGAACTGGTACCGGGAGATATCATGATCATTTCGGATCAGATATCAAGCTTTGTTCCATCTCCATTGATTGGAAGAAATATAGACAAGTTTGGTGTCAGATTTCCGGATATGAGTCATATATATGACGAAGAAAAAATACAGATAAGCAGGAAAATATTTGAGAGAATGGGACTTCATACTGTGGAAGGTACTTATCTTCAGGCATCAGGACCTCAATATGAGACGCCGGCCGAGATACGGATGTTTCATATGCTTGGCGCAGATGCGGTTGGTATGAGTACAGCATGTGAGGCAATCGCGGCCTGCCATATGGGAATCCGGGTATCCGGTTTTTCGGCAATTTCAAATAAAGCGGCAGGACTTGGTGCTGAATTAAAGCATGAGGATATTCTGGATCGCAGTAAGGAGATGTCTGATAAAATGAGCAGACTCCTTACAGAATTGATCGAAAGTTATAGTGATGGCATAGAATAAAATATTCCGATCATTTGATGAAAAGTGATAATCAGTCATTTATAAGCGGATATGGATTAATTAGAATAGATATGAGGTGCGAAAAGAATGGATGTAAAGATATATACAGATGGTGCAGCGAGAGGAAATCCGGACGGACCGGGCGGATATGGTACGGTTATCCAGTTTATAGATGGAAAAGGAACACTCCATGAACGGGAATTTTCACAGGGCTATAATAAGACGACCAATAACCGCATGGAGCTTATGGCCGCTATTGTTGGGTTAGAAGCATTGATAAAACCCTGTAATGTGGAATTATATTCAGATTCCCAGTATCTTGTAAAGGCATTTAATGAAGGCTGGATATGGGGCTGGATCAAGAAGGGCTGGAAGCGTGGCAAGAATGAACCGGTAAAGAACCGGGATCTGTGGGAACGACTGTTGGAAGCAAAAGAGCCGCATACAGTAACCTTTCACTGGGTAAAGGGACATGCCGGACATCCGATGAATGAACGATGTGATCAGCTTGCAACGACAGCGGCAGACGGAGATAACAAAATAGACGACGAAGGTGTGATAACGAATGAATAAACACGAATTTAGACAACTGTTCAATGAGAAAATACTGATCTTAGATGGAGCAACCGGAACAAATCTGATGAATGCAGGCATGCCGCTTGGTGTATGTCCGGAAAAATACATCCTTGAGCATAAGAAAGTTATGCTGGAACTTCAGACGTCGTATCTGAATGCAGGCACAGATATCTTATATGCTCCGACATTTACCTGTAATCGTTTAAAACTTCGTGAATATGGATTGGAAACTGATCTCTATCAGATGAATATGGATCTGGTAGCTCTGTCAAAGCAGGCCGTTGCCGAGTGCGGGCATGGTTATGTCGCAGGTGATCTTACCATGACAGGTGAGATGCTGTATCCGATGGGAAAACTTCAGTTTGAAGAGCTGGTTGATATCTATAAAGAACAGATCAAAGTTCTTGTTGAGGCGGGTTGTGATCTTCTTGTTGTAGAAACAATGATGAGCCTTGCCGAAACCAGAGCTGCTGTGATCGCTGCAAATGAGATCTGTGATCTCCCTATCATGGCGAGCCTTACATTTAACGAGGACGGAAGAACCTTGTATGGAACGGATCCGGTAACCGCGGTCAATGTATTACAGAATCTTGGCGTGGATGCAATAGGTGTAAACTGTTCCACAGGACCGGACAAGATGACAGAGCTTGTGGCTGCCATGAAAGAGGTAGCATTTGTCCCTGTATTTGCGAAGCCGAATGCCGGTATGCCTGAACTTGTGGATGGTAAAAGTGTATATGCCATGACACCGGAAACCTTTGCAGAAGATATGAAGATGATCATAGAAGCAGGAGCCGGTATGGTCGGCGGCTGCTGCGGAACAACTCCTGCCCATATCAAAGCACTTTCCGATATGGCAAAGACAATGGATATTCCTGAGATATCAGACAAGAAAGAACGTTTGCTATCATCAGAACGCATGACAAGACAGATCAACTTAGATGGTTCTTTTATGGTAGTTGGAGAACGAATCAATCCAACCGGTAAGAAGAAACTGCAGGCGGAGCTTCGGGAAGGAGTTCTCGATACTGTTATGACGATGGCAGAAGAACAGATGGAAAAGGGTGCATCAATCCTTGATATCAATGTCGGCATGAATGGTATTGATGAGAAAGAAATGATGGTAAGGGTTGTATATGAGGTGTCACAGGCAGTGAATCTTCCGTTATGTATTGATTCCAGTAACCCTGCTGTTATCGAAGCGGCACTTCGTATCTATCCGGGACGTGCACTTGTGAATTCTGTATCTCTGGAAAAGGTAAAAATGCAGGAGATCCTTCCGTTGGTCAGAAAATATGGTGCGATGTTCATTCTGCTTCCGCTTTCTGATGAGGGACTTCCAAAGGACAGTGATGAAAAAGAAAGCATTATACATACAGTTCTGGATGCTGCTTATAAGATGGGCTTTCAGAAAGAGGATGTTGTGGTCGATGGTCTGGTTGCAACAGTCGGAGCAGAGAAAGCTGCTGCTGTCAACTGCCTGAAAACAATCCGTTATTGTCATGATATGGGGCTTGCTACGATATGCGGACTTTCGAATATCTCATTTGGATTGCCGGAGCGTATGTTTGTAAATGCAGCTTTTCTTACGATGGCGATCCAGAATGGTCTTACGATGGCAATTGCAAATCCGTCACAGACCATGCTTATGAATATGGCATATGCATCGGATATGCTTCTTAACAAAGACGAAGGAGATATCCGGTATATCCAGAATGTAAAACCTCTCGGGATCACAACGGCTGCACCTGTACAGAATGGAGGCAGTCAGGAGGATGAAAAAGAAAAAAGTGTTATCTACACAGATGTTGTAAAAGGAAATAAAAGAAATATTACAGAAGATGTCAAAAAAGAACTAGAACAGGGGATAGATCCGCAGAAGATTATTGATGATGAGCTGATTCCGGCAATTAACCGTGTTGGAAAATTATTTGAACAGAAAAAATACTTTCTGCCACAGTTAATCGCCAGTGCAGAGACGATGGAGCTTGCGATCAATCATATCACACCACTTATCGTACGGGAGGATGATGGAAAGTCAATGCCTGCGATCGTGGTTGCTACCGTAGAGGGAGATATCCATGATATCGGAAAGAATCTGGTTGTCCTGATGCTTCGAAACTACGGATTCCCAGTTATCGATCTTGGAAAAGATGTACCTGCGGATGTGATCGTTGATGCAGCCATAGAAAATGATGCCAAGGTCATCGGACTTTCGGCACTGATGACAACAACTATGATGAAAATGGTGGATGTCGTGGAACTGGTAAAAGCAAAAAATCTGGATATTAAGGTCGTTATCGGCGGCGCTGTTATCACAGAGAGCTTTGCTGAGGAGATTCATGCAGATGGTTATTCAGAGGATGCGGCAGAATGTGTTCAGGTTGTAAAAAGATTGCTTGATATTGAGTAATTCTTCGTTGACAATAATTGACAAGATAACTATAATAAAACAAGGATTTGTGCTGTATTGATTATACAGCCGTTTCATAGGTTTGAAAGGTGGTACTTATTGATGGATAATATAGTTTTGTCACTTCTTGTAGATAATACATCAGGTGTACTGAGCAGAGTTTCAGGTTTATTCAGCCGCAGAGGTTATAATATCGACAGCGTTACGGTAGGTGTTACGGAGAATCCTGCATATTCCAGAATGACTGTAGCAGTAAGCGGAGATAATGCAAGTCTGAGCCAGATCAAGAAACAGTTGAATAAGCTCGAGGATGTCGTAGAGATCGTTGAACTGGAGCCGGGCAAATCAGTATGCAGAGAGCTTGTACTCGTAAAGGTAAGAAGTGATAAGGATACCCGTCAGGATATCATGTCCATTGCAAATATATTCCGAGCAAACATCGTTGATGTTTCAAAAGGTTCCATGATCATTGAGCTAACAGGTGCAACCTCGAAGTGTGAAGCATTTCTCGGACTGTTAGATGGATTTGAGATCATTGAACTGGTTCGTACCGGTCTGACAGGACTGGTGAGAGGTCAGCGTCAGGATTAATCATGTGCATCTTATTTAACTATTGATAGATTGATTGCAATTATGCAGTTAATTATTATAAAGAAGTCATTTATATCAGGAGGACAAAATAATGGCAGAAGCAAAAATTTATTATCAGGAAGACTGTAATTTATCATTACTGGACGGACAGACAATCGCTATTATCGGTTATGGTTCACAGGGACATGCACATGCCCTTAACTTAAAGGAATCAGGCTGTAACGTAATTATCGGTCTTTATGAAGGAAGCAAGTCTTGGGCAAAGGCTGAAGCACAGGGATTTGAAGTATATACAGCTGCAGAAGCTGCTAAGAAAGCAGATATTATCATGATTCTTATTAATGATGAGTTACAGGCTGATATGTACAAGAACGATATCGAGCCAAACCTTGAAGAAGGCAATATGTTAATGTTTGCTCATGGTTTCAATATCCACTTCGGAACAATTGTTCCACCTAAGAATGTTGATGTAACCATGATCGCTCCTAAGGCACCTGGTCACACAGTACGTTCTGAGTATCAGGCAGGAAAGGGTACACCTTGTCTTGTAGCTGTAGAGCAGGATTACACAGGAAAGGCTCTTGACAGAGCATTAGCTTATGCACTTGGTATCGGCGGAGCTCGTGCTGGCGTTCTTGAGACAACATTCAGAACAGAGACAGAGACAGACCTCTTTGGTGAGCAGGCAGTTCTTTGCGGTGGTGTATGTGCACTTATGCAGGCTGGTTTCGAGACACTTTGCGAAGCCGGTTACGATCCAAGAAATGCATACTTTGAGTGTATTCATGAGATGAAGCTGATCGTAGATCTGATCTACCAGTCAGGCTTCAAGGGAATGAGATATTCTATCTCAAATACTGCTGAGTATGGTGATTATGTAACAGGTCCTAAGATCATTACAGAAGATACAAAGAAGGCTATGAAGAAAGTTCTTTCTGATATTCAGGATGGTACATTTGCTAAGGAATTCTTACTTGATATGTCACCTGCAGGACGTCAGGTTCACTTCAAGGCTATGAGAAAGAAAGCTGCTGAGCATCCATCAGAGATCGTTGGCGAGAGCATCAGAAAGCTGTACAGCTGGAATGGTGAAGACAAGCTCATCAACAACTAATCTGAAGTAAATATATTTTATTTTATATAATAACAGGAGCAGATTTTATGTTTTCGGACGTAAGATCTGCTTTTGTTGTATCCAAAAATGTTTTGTGCTATACTGTTAGCAAAAATGTGAACAGGGTGGTTGGTTTTATGTTTAATCAGTTAACAGAATCTGACATCAAGAAGATGGAAGAAGAAATCGAATATAGAAAAGTAGTAGTTCGAAAAGAAAAGCTGGAAGCTGTAAAGGAAGCAAGAGCACAGGGCGACCTGAGTGAGAATTTCGAGTATTATGCAGCGAAGAAGGATAAGAATGCGAATGAAAAAAGAATCCGTTATCTGGATCGTATGGTAAGAACTGCTGAGATCATAAAAGATGAATCAGCAGATGATGAAGTAGGTTTGAATAATACTGTTCGTGTTTATTTTGAAGAAGATGATGAAGAAGATACTTATCGTATCGTAACGACAGTCCGCGAAGATGTATTAAATGGTATTATCAGCAATATATCTCCGATGGGGAAAGCATTGCTTGGTCATAAAGTCGGTGACCGTGTAGAGGTTGTTCCTGGAAAGGGCGACCCTTTCCATATTGTGATACGGGAGATTGTTAAGACAACCGATGAATCCCTGGATCATATTCGATAGAAGATAAAAATATACGGACAGGATGAAGAAGGTGACAGTCAGATGACATGTTTGGAAGCACAATCAAAGATCATGGCATTCATAGAGAACAAACTCCCGGACGATGAATTGAAGGAGTTTATTAAGCATGTCAAAAATTGTGAAAACTGTTCGGAAGAATTGGAAATCTACTATACCTTGATCGTTGGTATGAAAGAATTGGACAATGAAGAAAATCTTTCCACGAACTTCAAAAAGGAACTGGATGATAAGCTGGATGAAGAAATGACACGTATGACAGCCGTTAAACGAATTGCAACCTCTACAATTGTTCTGGTTTTGGCTGCAATTGTGATCGGACTTGTATGGGTATATAGTGGAGTTCTGGAAAAAGTATATCATTATGAGCAGAATGCCAAACAGAAATCGCAGACAGAATATTATTATAGTGATACTTTTGGAGAAAAGCTGTTTTTTGACAATAAATATATGATCGAATATCTGGAGAAAATTTTATATAAAAAGGATGATCTTCCCGGAACCAGTGATAAAAACGTACAGTTTATGGATAAAATAAAGAGATATAACCAGACACACAAAAACTATCTGGAAGTCGCCGAAGAAACGGCAGAGAAGGACGATTTGGAAAATGAAGAAAATATTATTAATTGATGGACACAGTATATTAAACCGTGCATTCTATGGTCTGCCGGATCTCACAAACTATGAAGGACTGCATACAAATGCAGTTCTTGGTTTTCTTAATATTATATTTAAGATCATGGACGAGGAAAAGCCGGATCATATGTGTGTAGCATTTGATGTGCATGAACCGACATTCCGTCATCTGAAATACAGCGCATATAAAGGAACCAGAAAGCCGATGCCGGAGGAACTTCGTGAACAAGTTCCGCTTATGAAAGAAGTGCTTACAGCTATGCATGTCACGATTGTGGAAAAAGGCGGTTATGAGGCAGATGATATCATTGGTACGATATCAAGGATGGCAGAACGAAATGGCTATGCAACTGTGATTGTATCGGGTGACAGAGATCTTCTGCAGCTTGCAACAGATACGATCCTTGTGCGGATCCCAAAAACAAAAGCAAGCGGCACAACGATAGAAAATTATTATGCAAAGGATGTTGTTGAGGCATATGGTGTTACACCGGTTCAGTTTATAGATATGAAGGGGCTTATGGGCGATACCTCTGATAATATTCCCGGAGTTCCGGGAATCGGAGAAAAGACAGCGGCAAAGCTGATGATTGAATACGGAAGCATGGAGAATATTCTGGATCATCTGGATACGGTAAAGCCTCCGCGTGTTCAGAAGAATCTGACCGAGAACATGGATCTTGCAGTTATGTCAAAGGATCTTGCAACGATCAAACTGGACTGCGAGCTGGATGTTTCTCTGGATGAAATGACGATTGAATCATTATTCAATGATGATTCATATAAGATTTTTAAAAGATTAGGCTTTAACAGTCTGTTAAAAAAGTTTGGCACAGTGACAGAGACGACGGAGATCAATCCGGTTATCACCTTGCTTGAAACAACGGAGCAGATAGATGGTTTTCTTGCCGATAAGATGAAAAATATAGATAAGATCGGTTTATATCCAATCTGCAAGGATGGAACCTTATTCGGGCTGTCTGCTGCCATATCTGATAAAGAGGTCTATATTTTGTCGAATCTGAATGGAATGGAGCATGACAGACTGACAGAGAATATAGTATCAGCCACCAGGAACGGTATGCAGATCGATATTCTGGATTTAAAGGAAGCATTGTCAGTCTTTCCGTTTGATGAGAGTGATACAAAGGTGCATGATATCGGTGTAGCGGCATATCTCTTAAATCCGATGGAGGATGTATATTCCTATGATGCGGTCGCAAGGGATTATCTTGGTGCAACACTGCCGTCTGAAAAAGAACTGGTTGGAAAAGATGAACTGAATCTGTTCTCTTTTGCAAATGAAACCTTTCAGAAATTATTTGCATATAAGGCGTTGATCCCATATCTTGTAGGTGATCTTCTGATGGAACATCTGGAAAAACAGGAGATGTTTACCCTCTATAATGAGATCGAGATGCCAACGGTATATACACTTTATGATATGGAGTACCGGGGAATCAGGGTTGACCGAAAAGCTTTGGATGATTACAGCGTAAAGCTGCAGAGCAGGATCGACGAACTGCATACTGATATCATCGGTTATGCAGGAAAAGAGTTTAATATTAATTCGCCAAAACAGTTAGGTGTTATTTTATTTGAAGATATGGGACTTTCCGGTGGTAAGAAGACCAAGACCGGATACAGCACCAGCGTTGATGTGCTGGAAAAGATAAAGAATGACCATCCAATCATACCTGCGATACTGGAATATCGTCAGCTTACAAAGCTGAATTCCACTTATGCGCAGGGATTGACGGCATATATATCAGAAGATGGCAGGATTCACGGAACCTTTAACCAGACGATCACAGCGACCGGCCGTATCAGTTCGACTGATCCGAACCTCCAGAATATTCCTATGAAACTGGAACTTGGCAGACTGATTCGCAAGGCATTTATTCCGGAGGATGGATATGTATTTGTAGATGCTGATTATTCTCAGATTGAACTTCGTGTACTTGCTCATTTGTCCGGAGATCAGGTTATGCAGAATGCCTTTCTGAATCATGTAGATATCCATGCAACGACAGCTTCTGAGGTGTTCGATGTTCCGATCGATCAGGTAACATCCTTGCAGAGAAGAAATGCAAAGGCAGTTAACTTCGGTATTGTTTATGGGATCAGTGCATTTGGTTTGTCGGAGGATCTTGGAATATCCAGAAAAGAAGCGGCTGATTATATTGAGAAATATTTTGCAACCTATAAGAATATAAAGTCATTCCTTGACCGTCAGGTGGAAGAAGCAAAAGCAGATGGTGTTGTGCGGACGATGTTCGGTCGTATCCGTCCTGTACCGGAGCTTCGGTCTTCAAATTTCATGACCAGAAGCTTTGGTGAACGTGTTGCAATGAATTCGCCGATTCAGGGAACGGCGGCAGATATTATTAAGATTGCTATGTTCCGTGTGAATATGGAACTTAAAAAACGAGGACTGAAATCCCGCCTGATCTTACAGATCCATGATGAACTTCTGGTAGAGACTGCAAAGGATGAGATTGACATTGTAAAAGAGATCATGGAAAAGGAAATGATGGGTGCAGCCGACATGGCAGTACCGCTTGAGATCGGTATCAGTGAAGGAGATAACTGGTATGATGCGAAATAAAGATGAGATGCTGATCCTTGGACTAACAGGAGGCATTGGTTGCGGAAAGACAGCAGTTCTTACGATATTAAAGGAAGAATATGATGCATATATAATAGAAGCAGACCGTCTGGCACATGAGTTGATGGAACCCGGAAAAACGGTTTATCAGGGAATTGTGGATGCATTTGGTATGGAGGTTTTGATGGATACTGATATAGATATATCTGCACCTGCTGAAGGAAATGCAGTGACAGACAACGGTCAATCAACGGTTAACCGCTCGATTGACAGAAAGAAGCTTGGAGATATCGTATTCCACGATAAAGATAAGCTGGCTTTGCTGAACAGTATCTCACATCCGTTAGTGAAAGAAGAAATCCTGCACCGGATTGAGGAACAGAAGGATGCCGGAAAAAAGCTGTTCGTGATTGAAGCTGCTTTGCTGATTCAGGATGGATATAAGAGTATCTGTGATAAGATGTGCTATGTCTATGCAGACTTGGATGTCCGGATATCCAGACTCTGCGAATATCGTGGCTTTACCAAAGAACGAGCGCAGGCGGTTATCGATTCACAGGAGTCGGAAGCTTTTTATCTGGAAGCCTGCGACTATAAGATTGATAATTCCGGGTCGCTTGAAAATACGAAAAAAGACTTGAAGCACATATTAGATGAATGTAGAATATAATGTGTTGTCTGACACATAAAGATTCAAGCAGATAACTGTATAAATAAATTATGTTATATACGACAGGCGTTGTGCCGGTCAGAACAAAATATATAAAGTGAGGATATTTAATATGAAGGTTTTAGTTATTAACTGTGGCAGTTCATCGTTGAAGTATCAGTTGATCGATTCTGATACAGAAGAACTTCTTGCAAAGGGCTTATGTGAACGTATCGCTGTAGATGGAAGACTTACCCATACAACGACAGGAAAAGAGAAATATACAAAGGATCTTCCTATGCCGGATCATAATGCAGCAGTCAGTTATGTATTAGAAGCATTAACAGATAAAGAGACAGGTGCGATCACTGATCTGTCCGAGATCGATGCGGTAGGTCACAGAATCGTACATGGTGGTGAGAAATTTGCCAAGTCTGTTGTGATTACAGATGAAGTAATTGCTGCGATTGAAGAATGTAACGATCTTGCGCCATTACATAATCCGGCAAACCTGATCGGGATTCGTGCATGCCAGAAGCTGATGCCGGGTGTTCCGAATGTCGGTGTATTTGATACAGCGTTTCATCAGACAATGCCGGATAAAGCATATATCTATGGTATTCCTTATGAATATTATACAGACTATAAGATTAGAAGATATGGTTTCCACGGCACAAGCCACAGCTTTGTATCAAAGAGAACAGCAGAGCTTCTTGGAAAAAATATCGAAGATACAAAGATCATCGTATGTCATCTTGGCAATGGTTCCAGTATTACAGCGGTTAAGGGTGGAAAATCAGTAGATACAACCATGGGTCTGACACCGCTTGCAGGTGTGATCATGGGAACAAGATCCGGTGATATCGATCCTGCCATTATCGAATTTCTTGCAAACAAGACAGGAAAGAATATCGATGAGATCAATACGATCTTAAATAAAAAGTCCGGTGTTTATGGTCTCTCCGGTGGATTCAGTGATTTCAGAGATCTCGGCAAGGGTATGGAAGAAGGAAATGACAGATGTCGTCTTGCACTTGATGTATTTGCATATGGTGTCAAGAAGTATATCGGTGCATATGCCGCAGCAATGGGTGGAGTAGACGCGATTGCATTTACAGCCGGTATCGGTGAGAATAATCCATATGTCAGAAACCTTGCAATGTCAGATATGGAATACATGGGTATCACGATCGATCAGGAAGCAAACAAGGTTATGGGAGATGAAAAGCTGATCTCCACACCGGATTCCAAGGTAAAGGTATTTGTAGTTCCTACAAATGAGGAGCTTGCGATTGCCAGAGAGACTGTTGCTTTAGTGTAACAAAAAAGAAAATATGGCAAAAAATATGTGATTTTATCGTTGACAAAGAGTATTCAAATATGTATAATAACCAATGTGCGATTTTTAGGAGATATTATGTTAATTGATTTATCAGAGATTTTATCGACAGAAGGACAGGTAAAAGACTACGATGTTATATCTGAATTGAAGGAATTTTCTTTCAACGGAAATGTGTATGTGGTCGATAATGTAAAGGATTTTCATCTTACCGCCAGAAATGAAGGTAAGAGAAAAGCAAGTCTTAAGGGCGGCTGTGTTGTCACACTTAAGATGCTATGTGACCGTTGTCTGGATGAAATTACAGAGGATTTTGAAGTGGACATAGACGAGATGATCGATATGGCTATCTTTGAAACAGATAAAGTTGATGAGATCGAGGAATTAGATTATCTGGAAGATCACATTATTAATATGGACATGCTTTTACAGAAGGAACTAATGACTTTAGTCCCGATGCAGATATTATGCAAAGATGATTGCAAAGGTCTGTGCAAAGTGTGTGGAGCAAATCTGAATCATGAAACATGTGATTGTGATGATTTTGTTCCGGATCCAAGATTATCAGTTTTTGCAAACATCTTGAAAGGTTGAGGAGGTGTGATTAATGTCAATTTGTCCAAAGAATAAGAGTTCAAAGGCCAGAAGAGATAAGCGTAGAGCTAACTGGAAGATGACTGCTCCTGCATTAGTAAAGTGCAGCAAGTGTGGCGAATTAATGGTTCCACATAGAGTATGTAAGAATTGTGGTTCATACAACAAGAAAGAGATTATCTCAGTAGGTGAGTAATTATAAATAGAGCTTTCCGAGCGATCGGAAGGCTTTATTTTTTTGCACCGATATCCCCTGTTGACTTTAAGAAAGGCAAAATATATAATAGTTTTGTGCATTTATACGGTCAGAGCAGAGTCCTATTCTGACAAACCCTGGGGTTGGTCTGTGTAGGAGTCTGGACTCCGATTCGTATAATAAGAAATATGGAAATGCCGGAATAGTTCCGGTATAGAAAGGAAACAGGAATAAGATGAGCGAAGTAACAAGAGTAGTCGTAGATGCCATGGGTGGAGATTATGCACCGGAGTGGATCATAAGAGGTGCAGTAGAAGCGATCAATGAAGGCGCAAAGGCACAGATAATACTGACCGGTAAAGAAGATGTAATAAAGAAGGAACTTGCAAAATATACTTACGATCAGTCAAAGATCGAGGTTGTAAATGCAACAGAGGAGATCACCTGTCATGAAGCCCCGGTACAGGCTGTCAGAAGCAAGAAGGATTCTTCACTGGTGGTTGGTCTGAATATGGTAAAGAACGGAGAAGCTGATGCGATTATTTCAGCCGGAAGCTCAGGTGCGATCCTTGCAGGTGGACAGTTGGTAGTCGGACGCTCCAAAGGTGTAAAGCGTTCACCACTTGCTCCATTACTTCCTACATCAAAGGGTTATTCCCTTCTGATCGACTGTGGAGCGAATGTCGATGCGAGACCGGAGCATCTGCTACAGTTTGCCAAGATGGGTTCTATCTATATGGAGAATATCGAGCATGTAAAGAATCCAAGAGTTGCGATCGTAAATATCGGCGATGAAGAAGAAAAGGGAAATGCTCTTGTAAAAGAGACATATCCATTATTAAAAGAATGTAAGGACATTAATTTTGTTGGAAGTATCGAGGCAAGAGAGATTCCAAATGGTGCAGCAGATGTCATTGTCTGTGAAGCATTTGTCGGAAATGTTATCTTAAAGTTGTATGAAGGCCTTGCAAAGATGCTTTTAGGTGAGATCAAGAATACGATTATGTCTTCATTTAAAACCAAGATTGGAGGACTTCTGATCAAGAGTTCATTGAATGGCTTGAAGGAACGTTTTAATGCGAAGAACAAAGGTGGTGCACCGTTGCTTGGCTTAAAGGGCCTTGTTGTAAAGATTCATGGTAATTCTCATAACGAAGAGGTTAAGAGTGCTATTTTCCAGTGTATTAATTTCAAGGAAAATGGTGTAAATGAAAAAATTGCCGAGAATATTGGAAAAGAAGTGGCGAAGTAATTATGAACACAGAACGATTTCATAATATAGAAGATATCATTGGGTATACCTTTCATGATCTGGAACTGCTTGTAACAGCGTTAACACATAAGTCCTATGCAAATGAGCGGAAGATCAATAAAGTAGAATCCTATGAACGATCGGAATTCCTTGGGGATGCAATCCTGGAATTCGTTGTAAGTGAATATCTTTATAAAAATTATCCGGATTACCCGGAAGGAAAATTAACAAAGCTCCGAGCAAGTCTGGTATGTGAATTTACCTTGTCTCAGATATCCAAGGAACTAAAGTTTGGACATTATGTTCTGTTAAGCAGGGGAGAAGATCTGACCGGAGGGAGAAATCGGAACTCGATCATGTGTGATCTGTTTGAGGCAGTTCTCGGTGCGATCTATCTGGATGGCGGCTTAGATGAGGCAAAGAAATTTGTCCACCGGTTTTTACTTGATGATGTTGAGACACATTCACTGTTTTATGATGCCAAGTCAACCTTGCAGGAGCTTGCGCAGAAAGAAGAAAAAACCCTTACTTATGCCTTGTTAGAGGAGAAGGGGCCGGATCATAATAAATCTTATGTATCCGAGGTGTGCATTAACGGGGAGCATGTTGCAACAGGTGAAGGAGCATCCAGAAAGGCTTCGGAGCAGACGGCAGCATATAATGCACTGTTACAAATAAAGAAAAAGCAGGGTTAATATATGTATTTAAAAAGTATTGAAGTAAACGGCTTCAAATCATTTGCAAATAAAATCGTATTTAAATTCAATCATGGAATAACCTGTATCGTTGGACCGAATGGTTCGGGAAAGAGTAACGTAGCGGATGCTGTCCGCTGGGTACTTGGTGAACAGAGTGCAAAGAGTCTCCGAGGCTCTAAGATGGAGGATGTAATCTTCTCCGGTACACAGCTTCGTAAGCCACAGGGTTCTGCTTATGTAGCGATCACGTTAGATAACAGTGATCATCATCTGCCGATTGATTATAATGAAGTAACGGTTGCCAGACGTGTGTATCGTTCGGGAGAAAGTGAATATCTTATTAATGGTACAGTCAGTCGTTTAAAGGATGTAAATTCGCTGTTCTTTGATACCGGTATCGGTAAAGAGGGATATTCCATTATCGGACAGGGTCAGATTGAGAAGATCTTAAATGGTAAACCGGAGGAACGACGGGAACTGTTCGATGAAGCGGCAGGAATCGTAAAATTTAAAAAGAACAAAGCGGCAGCCGAGAAATCATTAGAGGCAGAGCGTGACAATCTAAGTCGTGTCAATGATATTTTATATGAGTTGGAAAAGCAGGTCGGTCCATTACAGAAGCAGTCAGAAACAGCGAGAAAATATCTGTTATTTAAGGACGAACTGAAGAAACTGGATATCAATGCTTTTTTCCTTGAAATGGAGCATTTAAAAGAGATTCTTGATAAAGATACAGAAAATCGGGAAATCTTAAATAATGATCTCACGCAGAATAAAGAAGAACTGGAGCATACAAAGGAAGAATATGAGCGTATCGAGCAGGCGTTAGAGGAGATCAATCAGGCAATCGATGCATCCAAGAATCAGGTGCATGAGCTCCGGTTAAAAAATGAACGTTTGGAAGGTGAGATCAACGTTATCAACCAGCAGATCTTGAACTCCCGACAGAATGATAAGAATATACAGGAACAGATCGACAGGATCAACCGTCAGCGGGAAACTGATCGGAAAGAGATGGAGAATTATCAAGGACAAAAGGATGCCCTTGGAGATCAGGTTTCAACCATTTCCGGTTCTCTGGATACTGCAAAAGGAGAAAGCAGCCGCTTGGATGCCTATATCCATGAATGCCAGGATAAGATCGAAGAATGTAAATCCGACATCATCGAATATATCCATGAGAGTGGAAATCTTCAGGCGAAGGTCGGAAGATATGATGCGATGCTTGAGAACATCAACTTCCGTAAGACCCAGTTAAACCAGAGATATCTGCAATTTAAAAGTGATGATAATAACGACCGGAAGGAACATGATGAGTTACAGGCAAAGCTATCTGTATTGGATCAGAATGTATCCGGCATTATCAAGGAACTCGAAACTGCAGAAAAGGATCTGGAAGAAAATCAGAACAGAAATAAAGTCAATCGTGAGCGGATACATAATACAAACGAAGAATTATCAGCGACCAGATCCAAGATGGAAGCACTCCGGAATATTACAGAACGCTATGATGGCTATGGCAACAGCATCCGTCGTGTTATGGAGCAGAAAAAGAACAATCCGGGCATTATTGGAGTTGTTGCTGATATAATCGATGTAGATAAGAAGTATGAGGTTGCTGTCGAGACTGCACTCGGCGGAAGCATTCAGAATATTGTTACGGAGGATGACAGCACGGCAAAGAAGATCATTCAGTTCTTAAAACAGAACAAATATGGTCGTGCAACTTTTCTTCCGTTAAATACGATCACAGACCGTGGACAGGTTCGAAATGAAGTTCTGTCAGAACAGGGCGTGATCGGTATCGCTTCCTCTCTGGTAAAGGCAGATGCAAAATTTGATCGACTCGTTAAGAATCTGCTTGGCAGGATCGTGGTTGTAGATAACATCGACCATGCACTTGCAGTTGCGAGAAAATACAATCAGTCTCTGAGACTGGTTACGATCGAAGGTGAACTGATCAATCCGGGCGGATCAATGACAGGTGGTGCTTTCCGTAATTCCAGTAATCTTCTTGGACGAAAGAGAGAATTGGATGAGATCAGGGAAAAGATCGATGAGTTAAATCTGATAGCAAAGGATGCAGCCGGACTGGATGAAGAATTAAAAACGTCAAGAGATGCACTCCGCGCGCAGATTGAGAGCTTAAACACAAGACTTCAGCAGGCATATCTTGAGAAGAATACGTTGTCTTTAAATATGGAGCAGGTAGCATCCAAGCTTGCAGAGTCTGAGAAAGCATTTGCATCGATCCAGAAAGAGATCAATGAGTTGAACAGTCAGATAGCGGAGATCAATACAAATAAAGATCAGCTTGCTGATAATAATAAGAAGCATGAAGCTGCCAAGGCTCAGTGTGAAGAAATGATCAAGGAACTGGAAGCCAAGGTTATCGAAGCACAGAGCAAGCTTGCAGCGGCAAATACGAAGGTATCTGAATTACTGATCGAATATAACTCGGTAAAACAGAAGGATGACTTTATTCAGGAGAATATAAGACGTATCCGTCTGGATGATGAGAAATTACAGGAAGAACTGGCGTCCTATTCAACACAGGTGCAGGCAACAGGCACAGATATCGCGAAGTTAGAAGAACAGGCAGAGACGATCCGTAAGACGATCGAGAAAGATTCGGATGAAGCAGCCGATCAGGAAGAACAGCTTGCAGCATATCATAAAGAACGGGATGATATGACAGCCAGTCATAAAGAATTCTTTGCGATCCGGGAAGAATTATCTGAGAAGATCGCAGGTCTGGAAAAGGCAGTATTCAAGCTAGATTCTGCGATTGAGAAGAATACGGAGAAGTCGGATGAGCTGTCAAATTATATGTGGGCAGAATATGAATTGACATTAAATATGGCGGCAGAGTTCCGGGATGAGGAATTAAACGATCTTTCATCCTTAAAGAAAGAGATCACCGCAGTAAAAGCAAAGATCAAATCACTTGGTGATGTCAATGTCAATGCGATCGAGGACTATAAAGAAGTATCAGAACGATATGAGTTTTTAAAGGGACAGCATGATGATATCGTTCTTGCAGAGAAGAATCTGTTAGATGTGATCGAGAAATTGAATGTATCCATGCAGGAACAATTCAATACGAAGTTCAAAGAGATCCAGGTTATGTTCGACAAGGTCTTTAAAGAGCTGTTCGGTGGTGGACGAGGTGCACTGGAACTGGTCGATGATACCAATCTGTTAGAGACCGGTATCCGTATCATTGCACAGCCGCCGGGAAAGAAATTACAGAACATGATGCAGCTTTCCGGTGGTGAAAAGTCACTGACTGCGATTGCGCTGTTATTTGCGATCCAGAGTCTGAAACCATCACCATTCTGTTTGCTGGACGAGATCGAAGCAGCACTGGATGATTCAAATGTAAGACGATTTGCACAGTATCTGAACCGATTGACAAAGGACACACAGTTTATTGTCATTTCACATAGAAAGGGAACCATGGAAGCAGCCGATATTCTGTATGGTATTACGATGCAGGAAAAGGGTGTATCCACTCTGGTATCCGTAAATCTGATCGAGAACGATCTGGACAAATAAGGAGGTACAAGCTATGGCTGAGGAAAAGAAGGGATTTTTCAAACGATTAAAAGAAGGACTCAGTAAGACAAGAAATAGTATCGTAGACAGTTTTTCTTCCGTGTTTGGAGCATCCCATATTGATGATGATTTTTATGAAGAACTGGAAGAGACATTCATCATGGCTGATATGGGATATGAGACAACGGAAAAGGTGATCGAGAACCTGAAAGAACGTGTCAAGGAGGCCAGGATCAAAGAACCTGCGGCATGCAAGGAACTGATCATCAATATCATAAGAGATCAGATGATGGTGGATGAAAGTGCATATGATTTTGAAAAGAAAAAATCAGTTATACTTGTGATCGGTGTAAATGGTGTCGGTAAGACAACTACGATCGGTAAGCTGGCAGCCCAGTATAAGAAGAGCGGTAAAAAGGTTCTGATCGCAGCCGCTGATACATTCCGTGCAGCCGCGATCGATCAGTTAAAGACCTGGGCGGATCGTGCAGGTGTAGAGATGATCTCTCATAACGAGGGCGCAGATCCTGCGGCAGTTGTATACGATGCGGTATCTGCTGCAAAGGCAAGAAATACCGATATCTTATTGATCGATACAGCCGGAAGACTTCATAATAAAAAGAACCTGATGGATGAGCTGGCTAAGATGCGCCGCATCATTTCCAGAGATTATCCGGATGCAAATGTAGAATCCCTGATCGTGTTAGATGGAACGACCGGACAGAATGCATTAGAGCAGGCAAGACAGTTCAGCAATGTAACGGAGATTGATGGTATCGTGATCACAAAGTTAGACGGTACAGCCAAGGGTGGTATCGCGATTGCAATTCAGGCAGAATTGAATGTTCCGGTTAAATTTATCGGAATCGGTGAGAAGATTGACGACTTACAGCGTTTTGATCCGTCCGCATATGTGGAAGCACTGTTCTCAGGCTTTGACGAAGACCGAAGCGAGCTTGACATTCTTATGGATGAAGCTGATCTATAATTATGAAAATCGTGCAGTTTATTCTAGTAACTGTTTGAAAATAAAAAAGTAATGACAATGGTGGATAATAACTGTCTGAATATGAAATACAGAAAAAGGAGACTGACAATGGCAGAAGAACTTACATTAGAAAAATTTGAAGAGGCATATAATATAATTAAAAAAGTTGTTTTACCAACAAAGCTGGTAGAGAGCGAATATTACAGCAACCTGACAGGGAATAAAGTATTTTTTAAACCGGAAAATATGCAGCTTACCGGAGCGTATAAGATCCGTGGAGCATATTATAAGATCAGTACACTGACAGACGAAGAAAGACAGAAAGGTCTGATCACTGCATCAGCCGGAAATCATGCACAGGGTGTTGCATATGCAGCAAAAGCATATGGGGTAAAAGCAACGATCGTTATGCCATCGTCAACTCCTCTGATCAAAGTAAACCGCACCAAATCATATGGTGCAGAGGTTATCTTATATGGAGATGTATACGACGAATCCTGCGCATATGCATTAGAGCTTGCAGAAGATAAGGGTTATACCTTTATTCATCCATTCGATGATCTGGATGTTGCAACCGGACAGGGCTCTGTCGCAATGGAAATCATCAAGGAGCTTCCGTTTGTAGATTATATTCTTGTTCCGATCGGTGGTGGCGGACTGGCTACCGGTGTATCTACACTGGCCAAGATGATGAATCCGAATATCAAAGTGATCGGTGTAGAACCCGCAGGCGCAAATTGTATGCAGGTTTCTTTGAAGAATAAGAAAGTAACGACACTTCCAATGGTAGACACGATCGCAGATGGTACAGCAGTTAAGACTCCGGGATCAAAGATCTTCCCATACATTCAGAAGAATCTGGACGGTATCATCACAGTAGAAGACAATGAACTGATCGTCTGCTTCCTTGATATGCTGGAAAATCATAAGATGCTGGTTGAAAATTCCGGTCTGCTTACTGTTGCAGCCTTAAAGCATCTGAATGTGAAGGGACAGAAGGTTGTCAGCATCTTAAGTGGCGGTAATATGGATATGATCACATTTGCATCCTTAGTACAGCACGGACTGATTGCCAGAAGCCGTATCTTCACAGTTTCAACCTTGCTTCCGGATAAGCCGGGCGCATTGATGAATATTTCCAAGATTATTGCAGATTTACAGGGAAATATCATCAAACTGGAGCATAACCAGTTTGTATCGATCAACCGTAATTCGGCAGTTGAACTTGTGATCACACTGGAAGCATTTGGTCCGGAACATAAGCAGCTGATCATTAATACGCTCGCAGAACATGGTTACAGACCAAAGGAAAAAATGACAACAGGAATTTATAATTAATGATAAATGTAACTGTAAACGGAACAGAACAGATCAAATGTAATAAAGGAGATAATCTGTATCAGGTACTGACTGCGGCAGGATATGTCTTTGCAGGAAACTGCGGCATGAAAGGACGCTGTAACCGGTGTCTGGTATGGAATCAGGATACTGGCAGTTTTGTAAAAAGCTGCCAGTACATTGTAGATAGGGATATCTCGATACGGCTGGAGGAAGAACAGCTTACCGGTATTACAGGGCATAAGATGAATCTGCCAACCGAACAGAGAAAGAAGCCTGTTACTTCCGCATATGGCATTGCCATTGACATCGGTACGACTACGATCGGTATGGAGCTTGTGGATCTGAATGAGAAAGCAGTTAAATGCTCATTCAGTACGCTTAACTCACAGATCGCGACAGGTGCTGATGTCGTAGCGAGGATTCAAGCGGCAGATACAAAGGAAGGTCTGGAGCATCTGCGGTTACTTTTGTTTTCGGATATTCAAAAGGGTGTTGACCATATGCTTATAAATACGCCGGAAGCTGTAGATCATATCCGCAGATATGTTCTGGCAGGAAATGCAACGATGCTTTCGATCGCAGAAGGGCTTACGACAGAGAATCTGTTTGGATATCCGTTTACACTTAAGAATTCGGATATCCGGGTGATAGAACAGAATGACTTTATCGCTTCTCCATCTTTTGAGAATGCGGCTTCGGATGTTATCTGTCTGCCGAATATTGCGGCATTTTCCGGCGCAGATATTGCAGCAGGCGCAGTTGCCGCAGAGATTGATCGGGATTTCTCATATCGTATGCTGATTGATCTTGGAACAAACGGGGAGATCATTCTCTGTAATAAGGAATACGGAGTGGCGACCTCTGCTGCCTGTGGTTCAGCGTTTGAAGGATGTTTTCGTACAGCAAATGTATTCGGTTCGAATATATTTGACATGCTGGCATTATTGTTAAAACGGGGACAGATGGATGCGGAAGGAGTGCTTGCGGAACCGTATTTTGAATCCGGTATCTCGATGGGAAGCAACATGAAGATTGACATGGAGACGATTCGGGCATTTCAGCTTGGAAAATCAGCAATCCTTTCAGGAATCATGATGCTTGTAAGAGAGATCGGTATTGAGCTTTCCGATATTGCTGAAGTCTGTATTGCAGGAGGCTTTGGATTCCATCTAAATCTGACAAATGCAGTAACACTGGGGCTATTCCCGCAGAGCTTTCAGGGGAAAATGAAGGTTCTTGGCAATACTTCACTTGAGGGCGCATATTTGTCCTTGATTGAACCGGGTTTTATTGATACAATAAACAGGTTTAAAAAGAAGATCCGGTATGTGGATCTTAGTAATCGTTCGGATTTTAATACAATATATATCGAGCATCTGCCGTTTCGGACATATTAGACCGGAATAAGTATGAAAGATAGAGTAAGCTGATATTCAGGAAGCTTTTTCATACATTTTGGAGATGCAGAGTTGAGGCGTAGAATATGGAATTACTGAGTATTGCCAGTGGTAGCAGTGGAAATTGCTATTATGTAGGCAATGAAGAGACACATCTGCTTGTAGATGCAGGCGTAAGTGGTAAGAAAATTGAAACAGCGTTAAATGAGATCGACCGAAAACCTTCTGATTTGAATGGAATTCTTGTAACACATGAGCATATTGATCATGTGAAAGGGCTTGGTGTTATGGCGAGAAAGCATGGCATACCGATCTATACAACAGGGGGAACAATCTCTGAGATTAAGAAAATGTCATCCGTTGGAACGATTGATGACAGCTTGTTCCATGAGATCGAACCGGATGAACCATTCTTTATCAACGATCTGTCGATCGATGCATCAGCGATCTGGCACGATGCCGCTGATCCGGTATGTTACAGTATCAGTGACGGAAAAAGTAAGTTTTCCATTGCAACGGATATGGGGAATTTTGATGACTATGTTGTAAATAAATTAAAGAATTCCGATATCATGGTGATCGAAGCAAATCATGATATACGGATGCTTCAGGCGGGACCATATCCATATTATCTGAAGCAACGTATTCTGGGAAACCGTGGACATTTGTCCAACGAGCGTTCCGGGCAGTTAATAAAAGCATTGTTAAACAGTCATATCAAAGCAATCCTGCTTGGACACCTGAGTAAGGAAAATAATTTTGAAGAGCTTGCATATGAAACGGTAAAGCTTGAGCTTTCAGATAATGAATATGCATCGGATGTCCGGGAATTTGGACTTGAGGTAGCGAGACGCGACCAGCCGGGAGCTTTGCTCACAGTCGGGAATTAATGATGATGAACCGTTCATCAGTTATAAAAATACTATTTGAAGAAGATTCTTTTGCATATCAAAAGAATTTATTATAAAACCAAATAAATGGTGATATATAGGAGGATACATACATCATGAAAAAAAGAATTATTACAGTAGTTGGTAAAGACAGCATCGGAATCACAGCAAAGGTCTGTGTATACCTTGCAGAGAACAGTGTCAATATCCTTGATATTGCACAGACAATTGTAGGCGGGTACTTCAATATGATGATGGTCGTTGATATACAGGAATCTTCAAAGTCAACAGAAATTATCGCAAATGAACTGAAAGAGATCGGCGATGAGATTGGTGTACAGATTAAAGTACAGCATGAGAAAATCTTTGAAACCATGCACAGAATCTAAGATTTAGAATAGAAATAGGCGAAAAGAGGTCACACTATGATTAGTATAAATGAAGTAATTGAAACCAATGCCATGATCAGCAAGATGAATCTGGATGTCAGAACGATCACAATGGGTATCAGCCTGTTAGACTGCGTTGGTGCGGATGTAGGAGAAACCTGTGAGAAGATCTACACCAAGATCACAACAAAGGCAAAGGATCTTGTATTTATCGGAAATGATATCGGAAGAAAATATGGTATACCGATCGTAAATAAAAGAATCTCAATCACACCGATCGCATTGATCGGAAGTTCTGTTTGTAAGTCAACAGATGATTATGTAACGATCGCAAAGACATTGGATAAGGCTGCAGATGCCGTAGGCGTAAACTTTATCGGTGGTTATTCCGCTCTTGTATGTAAGGGCATGACTCCATCCGATGAACTTCTGATCCGTTCCATTCCGGAAGCACTTGCATGTACCGGTAAGGTATGCAGTTCTGTAAATGTCGGTTCTACAAAGACCGGTATCGATATGGATGCTGTAAAACTGATCGGTGAAATGGTAAAAGAGACAGCAGAGCTTACAAAAGAGGAAGATTCCCTTGGATGCTGCAAGTTCGTAGTATTCTGTAATGCACCGGATGATAACCCGTTTATGGCTGGTGCATTTCACGGCGTTACTGAGGGCGATTGTGTTATCAATGTCGGTGTCAGCGGCCCGGGTGTTGTTAAGAGTGCGTTAGAGGAAGTTCGTGGTGAGAACTTTGAAGTACTGTGTGAGACGATCAAGAAAACAGCATTTAAGGTTACAAGAGTTGGACAGCTTGTTGCAAAGGAAGCATCCGAACGTCTCGGTGTTCCGTTTGGTATCGTGGATCTGTCACTTGCACCTACACCTGCAATCGGAGACAGTGTCGGTGAGATCCTTGAGGAGATCGGTCTGGAATATGCCGGTGCTCCGGGAACTACGGCAGCACTTGCCTTATTAAATGATCAGGTAAAGAAGGGCGGCGTTATGGCTTCTTCTTATGTTGGTGGTTTAAGTGGTGCATTTATCCCTGTCAGTGAAGATCAGCGTATGATCGATGCTGTATCAGCAGGTGCACTTTCCCTTGAGAAATTAGAGGCAATGACCTGCGTATGTTCAGTTGGACTTGATATGATCGCAATCCCCGGTGATACATCAGCAGCTACCATTTCCGGTATCATTGCAGATGAGATGGCACTCGGTATGATCAACCAGAAGACAACGGCTGTACGTCTGATCCCTGTTATCGGCAAGGGCGTTGGCGATCAGGCTGAATTTGGCGGACTGCTTGGCTATGCGCCAATTATGCCTGTCAACCAGTTTTCATGTGAAAAATTTATTAACCGTGGAGGCAGAATCCCTGCACCTATCCACAGTTTTAAGAACTAATTATATATAACGGAGAACAAAATGAGAAAGCTTGCATTATCAGATGAGATTTTAATGAGTATCGAAAAACCTGCCAGATATATCGGAGGGGAATATAACAGTGTCATGAAGGACAAGGAGCAGGTCGATGTCAGATTTTGCATGTGTTTCCCGGATGTGTATGAGATCGGAATGTCCCATCTCGGCATCCAGATTTTATATGACATGTTCAACCGGAGAGAAGATACCTGGTGTGAACGTGTCTATTCTCCGTGGCCGGATCTGCATAAAGTTATGAAAGAACAGCACATTCCGTTATTTGCACTGGAGTCTCAGGATCCTTTAAAAGAGTTTGATTTTCTTGGAATCACTCTTCAGTATGAGATGTGTTATACGAATATCTTACAGGTGCTTGATCTGGCAGAGATTCCGATCTGGTCGAAGGATCGGGAAAAGGGTGATCCGATCGTGATCGGAGGAGGTCCCTGTTCTTATAATCCGGAACCGATCGCTGATTTCTTTGATATTTTCTATATCGGAGAGGGCGAGACGGTATACGGAGATCTGATCGAATTATATAAGATCTATAAACATTCCGATATGACAAGAGAAGAATTTCTGATCAAGGTGTCGCAGATTCCGGGGCTTTATGTGCCGGCTTTTTATGATGTCACTTATCATGAGGATGGAACGATCGCATCATTTGGACCAAAATACGAAGAGGTCCCAAAGACGATCCTTAAGCAGGTAGTTACGGATATGTCATCCGCTGTCTATCCTGAGAAGCCGGTTGTCTCTTATATGAAGGTCACACAGGACCGTGTTGTATTAGAGATCATGCGGGGATGTATCCGTGGATGCCGTTTCTGTCAGGCAGGGATGATCTATCGTCCGACCAGACCAAAGGATGTAAACGTACTGAAACATTATGCAGAGGCTATGTTAGATAATACCGGTCAGGAGGAGATTACCTTCAGTTCGTTAAGTTCCAGTGATTATCAGTCGCTTCCTGAGCTTACGGACTGTCTGATCGAGAAGATGGACAACAACCATGTCAATATCTCTCTGCCATCCCTCAGAATCGATGCATTTTCCCTTGATGTTATGCAGAAGATTCAGGATATCAAGAAGAATTCCCTGACATTTGCACCGGAAGCCGGAACACAACGATTAAGAAATGTTATAAATAAAGGTCTGACAAAAGAGAATATATTAAATGGTTCGTTACAGGCGTTCCTTGGCGGCTGGAATAAGGTCAAGCTGTATTTTATGATGGGACTTCCGACAGAGACTTATGACGATATTACAGGTATTGCTGATCTATCAGAGGAGATCAGTGAGCTGTATTTTGCAAATATACCAAAGGAGAAGCGGGATGGCCGTGTCATGGTATCGGCTTCCGCCTCTTATTTCGTACCAAAACCATTTACACCATTCCAGTGGGCGCCGATGATAACACCGGAGGAATTCCAGAAGCGTGCGTATTTTGTTAAAGATAAATTCCGTGAAGCAAAGAACCACAAGAGCCTGAAATTCGCATACCACGAAGCGGATATCACGATCTTAGAAGGTTTGCTTGCCAGAGGTGACCGTAAACTCTGTCAGGTAATCTATGATGTCTATCAGTCCGGACAGATCTTTGATGCATGGACGGAATATTTTGACAAATCAAACTGGGATAATGCGCTTGAAAAGAATCATATTGATATCGGTTTCTACACCTATCGTGACAGAAGTGTGGATGAGATCCTTCCGTGGGATTTCATAGATATCGGAGTGACAAGAAAGTTTATGGAAAAGGAATGGGAGCGCGCACAGGCAGAGGTCGTTACACCAAACTGCCGGATGAAGTGTTCCGGCTGCGGCGCAGCGAAGTTTGGAGGAGGTGTTTGTTTTGAAAATAAGAATTAAATACTCCAAACTTGGAAATCTGAAATTTATCGGTCATCTGGATGTCATGCGTTATTTCCAGAAGGAGATCCGCCGGGCAAAGCTGGATATCAGTTATTCCAAAGGTTATTCCCCACACCAGATCATTTCATTTGCAGCACCGCTTGCACTTGGGATTACATCGGATGGTGAATATTTTGATGCAGAATTTAATTCTGTGACAACTTCGGCTGAGATGATCGAAGCTTTAAATACGGTATCCGTTGATGAGATACATGTTACGAAATGTGTGCAGATCCCGGAGAATGCAAAGAATGCTATGTCGATCGTTGCTGCATCGGATTATGAGATCGCATTCCGGGAGCAGAATGATCTTAGTGAAAAACTGCTTGCTTCCGTTGATGAGTTGAATAAACGGGACGAGATCATTGTATTAAAGAAAACCAAAAAGAGTGAAAAAGAAGAAAATATCCGTCCGGGAATTTTAAAGCTGGAACGGAGAGAAAACAGTATCTATATGCTGTTACAGACCGGAAGCGTCTATAACCTGAAACCGGAATTGGTGGTAAAGGCATTATATGACCTTTGCGGTGAAACCTATGATTTCTTCCAGATATATATTCACCGTCTGGAAACCTATTATGACAAAGACGGCTCATTACAGCCGCTTTATATGGCAGGTGAAGAATTCTGATGAATAAGCTTGTAATAACAAATTATGAAGATCATATACTGGAAGCTCTTTATTCGGATGGAAAGCTGTCAGATCTGATGTTATTTGATCGACAGTCCATCTTATCGAATATCTATGTCGGCAAGGTGGAAAATATCGTGTCCAATATAGATGCAGCATTTGTCGATATCGGTACAGGGCTTCCGTGCTATTACAGCATCGGTGATAATAAGCATATATTTTTAAATGCAAAAAAAGATTCTGTATTAAAAGCCGGAGACGAGATCCTCGTACAGGTAAGCAAGGATGCGATCAAGACAAAGAATCCGGTTGCCACGTCGGAAATTGAATTGAAGACAGAAAATCTGCTTGTGAATACATCAGGCAGGATTGGTATATCCGGGAAGATCCGAAAGAAAGAGACAAGAGATCATCTGCACCAACTGGCGAAGAGAGTATTGCCGGATGGATTTGGCTGTATCTTACGAACTGTCTGTCAGGAGCTGCCGGATGAAGTTGTATTGTCGGATTTAAACGAACTATCTGAAAAATTAGAACAAATCATACAGACAGCAAAGACCAGAACCTGTTATTCCTGTCTGTATAAGAATGATGCGGAATATCTCGATTATTTTATATTAAAGCATAATGCAGGGCTTCAAGAGATCGTAACGGATCAGAAGGCGGTATTTGATGAATTCGAGACCTATCTGTCAGAGAAACAGATCACGGATGTGAAGCTTACCATGTATAATGATAAAAACTGTAATCTGATGACTTTATATAATCTGCCAAAAAATCTGGAAAACCTGAAAAAAGAACGGGTCTGGATGAAGTCGGGTGCCTACCTGGTGATCGAACAGACGGAGGCAATGGTCGTGATCGATGTAAATACCGGTAAATCGGTCGATAAACATTCCTTTGAGGAACATCTGCTCCGTATCAATTCTGAAGCGGCAGTCGAGGTATGCAGACAGTTGAGACTGCGGAATCTGTCAGGGATCATCGTAGTTGATTTTATAAATATGAAACAGCCGGACTCGATGGATGTTATAAAAGATATCCTCGAACAGGAGCTTGCAAAGGATTCTGTTCCTGCAGCATTTGTGGATGTTACTAAGCTTTCTCTGGTGGAACTAACCCGAAAAAAAATTCGTAAATCGCTGAAAGAACAGTTGACAAAATAAAACCAAAATGGTAGAGTATACTAGTGTGCCGCACAGTGAGGTATAAGTTCGCATATTTTTATGCGACACCACAACTGGCGAGTTTGATTAAGGAGGTAAACCCTATGTACGCAATTATAGCAACAGGCGGTAAGCAGTACAAGGTAGCTGAAGGAGACGTAATCAGAGTTGAGAAGCTTGGAGCAGAAGCTGGCAGCGAAGTAACATTTGACGACGTTATTTTAGTAAGTACTGATTCAGACGTTAAATGTGGTGATGCAGTTGCAAACGCAACCGTTACAGCATCTGTAATTGGTGATGGCAAGGCTAAGAAGGTAGTTGTTTACAAGTACAAGAGAAAGACTGGCTATCATAAGAAGAATGGTCACAGACAGGCTTATACACAGGTTGAGATCAAGTCAATCAACGCATAATCTGTTATGATAAAGGTAACCATTTATAAAAAAGCTAATTCAGATACAATGGGATTTTATGTATCCGGTCATGCAGGATATGCAGATTCAGGATCTGATATCGTATGTAGTGCTGTATCGGCACTTGCGATCACGGTTGTGAATTCTGTTGAACGCTTTTGTGAGGAAGCATTTCATGTAGACAGCGATCAGAAAAACGGAGATATGAAGTTTCTGTTTGATGAACAGCCGGGACATGATGCCTTACTGATCATGGGAGTGTTTGAGACAGGTATTATGGATATCAGTGAATCCTATAGTGATTTTGTTTGTATAACCTTTAAGGAGGTGTAATTGAAATGATGAAGATGGAACTTCAGTTTTTTGCTCATAAAAAAGGTGTGGGTTCTACTAAGAACGGCAGAGATTCCGAGTCTAAGAGATTAGGAGCTAAGCGCGCTGACGGTCAGTTCGTTAAGGCTGGAAACATCCTTTACAGACAGCGTGGAACAAAGATTCATCCAGGTCTTAACGTTGGTATCGGCGGAGATGATACATTATTCGCTACTGCTGATGGTATCGTTAGATTTGAGAGAAAGGGTAGAGATAAGAAGCAGGTTTCTATTTACCCTGTAGTAAATGAGTAATATTACTTAGTTTATGCATGTTATTAGCCGGAGTAAATATAGTTTATTCCGGCTTTTTCTTTACATACGGATGTATGTATAAAGGAGGAAAGCAATGTTTGCAGACAGAGCCAGAATATTTATCAGAGCAGGAAAAGGCGGAGACGGACATGTATCCTTCCGTCGTGAGAAATACGTGCCGGACGGAGGTCCGGATGGCGGAGATGGCGGCAAAGGTGGAGACGTGATCTTTGTAGTAGATGAAGGTTTGAACACCCTGACTGATTTCAGACATATAACAAAGTACAGAGCACAGGATGGCGAACCGGGCGGTAAGAGAAACTGTCATGGCGCAAATGGTGCAGATGTTGTATTAAAAGTTCCGCCAGGAACTGTCATTAAGGATTCTGAGACAGGAAAAGTGATCCTTGATATGGCAGATAAGAAAGAACCGGTCGTACTGTTAAAGGGTGGACGAGGTGGACGAGGTAACCGTAATTATGTTACGTCAACCATGCAGGCTCCAAAGTACGCACAGCCGGGACAGCCGGCAAAAGAATTGATCGTCGATCTGGAACTTAAGTGTATCGCAGATGTCGGTCTTGTTGGTTTTCCAAGCGTAGGTAAATCAACCTTCCTTGCAAGAGTTACAAATGCAAGACCAAAGATTGCAGAATATCATTTTACGACACTGACACCAAATCTTGGTGTTGTAGATCTCGGAGAGCATAATGGATTTGTTATCGCGGATATTCCGGGAATCATCGAAGGCGCAGCAGAGGGGGTCGGACTTGGTCTGGAATTCCTGCGTCATATCGAACGTACAAAGGTGATCATCCACATTGTTGACGCAGCTTCGATCGATGGCAGAGATCCGGTCAATGATGTAAAGATCATTAATGAAGAATTGAAAAAATACAACAAGGATATCGAAAGCCGTCCAACGGTTATAGCGGCAAATAAGATCGATGCCTTAGATGAGATCGGTTACGAGACTGTGATCGAGATGTTAAAGGAAGAATTCGAAAAAGACGGTGTGAAGATATTCCCAATCTCAGCAGTATCCGGTAAGGGTATTTCCGAGCTTTTATGGTATGTCAACGACCTTGTAAAGAATGCACCGGATGATGTAGTCGAATTCGAACCGGAGGTTGATCTCGATTTCCATGATAATCCGGATCTTCCTTTTGAGGTCAGCTACAATGAAGAAGATGACGTATATGTGATCGAGGGACCTCGTATTGAACGTATGCTTGGATATACGAATCTGGAATCAGAAAAAGGATTTGAGTTCTTCCAGAAATTCTTAAAGACAAACGGTATCTTAGACCAGCTGGAAGCGCTTGGAATCGGCGAAGGCGATACCGTTCGTATGTATGGACTGGAATTTGACTATTATAAATAAAGATAAATGTGATAACAAACCGGCAGGTGATTCTGCCGGTTACAGGATATAAGTTAGGAGTATACTATGACAAGTAAGCAGAGAGCATATTTAAAAGGACTGGCAATGAATATCGATCCGATCTTAAACATCGGCAAGAGTTCCCTGACACCGGAATTTACACAGTCTGTAAATGAAGCGTTAGAGGCAAGAGAGCTGGTTAAGATCTCAGTATTAAAGAATTGTCTGGATGATCCGAGAGAAATGGCTTCCATGATCGCAGAACGTACCAAATCAGAAGTCGTTCAGGTCATCGGCCGTAAGATCGTATTCTATCGTCCATCCAAAGAGCATAAGAAGATCGAGCTTCCAAAATAATATGAAAGATCAGAATATGAAGATTGGTATTTTAGGCGGCAGCTTTAATCCGGTTCATAACGGCCATCTGGAGCTTGCAAAACAGGCTCTGGAGCAGTTTGCACTGGATCAAATCTGGCTGATGCCGAATCATATCCCAGCATACAAGAAGTGGGACAGATCGGTTACAAATGAAGACAGACTCCATATGGTAGAGCTTGCAGTAAAGGATCATGACGGACTTCGTTGTTCGGATCTGGAATTACAGCGTGGTGGAGTTACCTATACCATTGATACACTGGCACAGCTGCATGAACAGTATCCGGATACGGAATGGTATTTCATTATGGGTGGGGATTCGATCCTTGCATTTGACACCTGGAGAGAGCCGGACAGGATTCTTTCTCTTTCCAAACTGATCGTTACAACGAGAGATCAGATCCAGGCAGAAGATGTCGATGCTAAGATCCGGCATTTAAAGAAACTATATGCAGATGCGGATATCAGACAGATGCAGATCCATCCGGTTGATGTGTCATCGTCCGGCATCCGGGAAGCCATTAAAAATGGACAGGATATATCAGGAGCCGTACCAATGGCAGTATACCGCTATATTAAGGAATATGGGCTATATCAGACGGATGAAAACCTTGATCAACAGACAAATAATTGACGCAGATTGGTAAAACAGTATAATATAGTTCAGGAACAATTTACAGGAGAAGGGGCAGAACAATGAACAGACAGGAAATGAGAGAGAAACTTCAGAAGAAACTGACAGATCGAAGATTTGAGCATTCGTTAGGGGTAGAATATGTATCAGGCTGTCTGGCTATGGTACATGGTGTAAATGTAGAAAAAGCACTGACTGCAGGACTGTTACATGATTGTGCAAAGTGCCTTTCACCGGAAGAAAAGATCGAGCGTTGTACGAAGAATAATCTTCCGATCAGCGAATGTGAATATAATAATCCGGAACTCTTACATGCCAAGCTTGGGGCATTCTACGCAAGAGAAAAGTACGATGTAAAGGAGCCGGATATCCTGTCTGCGATCGCATGTCATACCACCGGAAAACCGGCAATGAATATGCTTGAGAAGATCCTGTTTGTTGCAGACTATATCGAGCCGAACCGGAAACCATTAAAGGAGATCGAGGAGATCCGGAAGGAAGCATTTACCGATATTGACAAATGCATCGTTCATATACTGAAAAATACTTTATCGTATCTTGAGACCACAACGGATGATACTGATCCGATGTCAATTGATACCTATAATTATTATGTTGCTCATCAATCGGTAGCGGATAAGCTGAAAGAAGATGATATTTAAACAGGCAACAATAAATAAACGGATGGGGTACAATATTAAAATCAATATACAGAGCAGGAGGAGCGTCATATATGAATACAGCACAGGAAATGGCAGCAATTGTTTATAAAGCCCTGGATGATAAAAAAGCCTTTGATATTAAGATACTTGATATTAAAAAGATCTCTGCTGTAGCTGATTATTTTGTTATTGCAGACGGAACAAACAAGAATCAGGTACAGGCGATGTGCGACAGTGTGGAAGAAGAAATGCACAAAGCCGGATATTCTTTAAAAAGTGTGGAAGGATATTCACAGGGAGGATGGATTTTGTTAGATTATTATGATATAATTGTTCATATCTTTTCGGATGAGGCACGCAGATTCTATGATATCGAACGCATCTGGAATGATGCAGCCGATGTAACAAAGGATTTACTTTCATAGATATGTTTTTGGGGTAGGTATGAACGATAACAGATTATTAAAAGACAATTATATAAAGATCAATCATATAGCAGCGAAGTGTATGCGTTTTTTTGTTGCACTGATAGTTGCGTTATGGGCATTTGCATTTTTCAGCAGAGAATGTAACCTTGTAGTGGTTACGATATGTATGGTTCTCTGCTGTATTTTTTCGCTTATTCCGACACTTGTTATTGACTTTTTCAAGCATGACAGGAATGAGGCAATCAAATATGTAGTCATATGTATCGCAGTTTTTAACTGTATGATATTGAGCTCTGTATTTTCCCATATGGCACTGGTTGTCTGGATCTTCCCGATCCTGCTGACATCGTTATATTATAATAAGACGCTGGTCGTATTTACTGCGCTGATGTCTACTGTCGGTGTTATCCTTGCAGATTTTATCAATCTTACATACTGTGATTTCATGGTTGCGCCGATTTATCTGGACTATACAGACAGCATGGTCTTATCGGTATTTCCATGTGTGATCACGATTCTGATCCTGTCACTCGTTGCATATTTCATTGTATCCAGAAACTCTACGATGCTGAATTCCGTAATTGATAACGCAGAAGAAGTAAAGAGCAATCAGAAAGAGCTGATATTTGCATTTGCTGAATTATCCGAGAGTAAATCCAAATATACAGGAGAACACATCAAACGTGTAGCAGATTACATGCGGGTGCTCGGAAAGGCATCCGGTTTTGATGATGATTACGTTGATAAGCTGTCAACGGCTGCCATGATGCATGACATCGGAAAGCTTATGATCAGTGAGGAGATCCTGGATAAGCCCGGTAAACTGACAGATGAAGAATTTGCGATCATGAAAAGTCATGTTCTCTATGGTGATGCACTTCTGGAGCATTGTCCGGGTGAGATCATGCAGATTGCAAGAACGATTGCAAAGGAGCATCATGAACGCTGGGACGGAACAGGATATTTAGGTATGAAAGGTGAGGAGATTGCCTATATCAGCCGTTTAATGGCGGTATGTGACGTTTTCGATGCACTTACCTCTGAACGGTACTACAAGCGCGGATGGTCCGTAGAAGAGACGTATAATGAGATCGTAAGCCTGTCCGGAAAGCATTTTGATCCACAGGTTGTAGAGCTGTTCAAGCAGAACTTTGATGCATTCAAGGAGATCGCAGAGAGACAGCCGGATAAACAGGTATATTAATTAAAGATGATATAATAAAATGCACCTCTTAATTGATATTCCTCTTGCCGAGTAGACAGGTGGAATATCAGTTTGTCAGGTATTTGTTATGCCTGATATCGTTTGAGGTGCATTTTTATAAAAAATTTGAACAAATTAAGTATGATCAGATAAAATTACGGAACAGACCTATCACACGGCCTAGGATCTCGCAATGTTCGACAAGGATCGGATCCATATAATCATTTTCCGGCTGTAACCGGATATAACCATTTTCTTTATAAAATGTCTTAACTGTTGCAGAATCCTCGATCAATGCAACGACGATTTCGCCATTTCTGGCAGAAGAGCACTGCTCAACAATTACAAGATCCTTTTCATAAATACCTACATTGATCATACTGTCACCCTTTACACGAAGCATAAAGGTCTGGTTATTCGTATTATGAATATATTCCGGTGGAACAGGGAAATAGTCTTCGATGTTCTGTTCAGCAAGGATAGGCTGACCACAAGAAACCGTTCCAACGATAGGGATGTTTACCAGTTCCCGTTTGGTAAGTGAAAAATCATCGTCTATGATCTCAATTGAGCGGGACTTTGTCAGATCCCTTCTGATATAGCCCTTTGCCTCTAATGATGATAACTGAGCATGTACAGAAGAAGTAGACTTCAGATCAACAGCCTGACAGATTTCTCTGATTGATGGCGGATACCCCTTTGCAAGAATCTCATGACGTATATATTCAAGGATCTGCGTCTGCTTATCCGTGAGCTTTTCTTTACCCATATGTAAATCCTCCTAAATGTATTTAAAAACTTATATAAATAATAGTAGCACACAATTGTTTGTTTTGCAAACAAATGTTCTTTTTCTTGCGTACTTTTTTTTCCCCATCCATATTGGTATTATAAAGGAGTCATTGGGATATGACGAATATATTTTCGAATAATCCATACAAATGTTCGAAAATATATTGACAAATGAACAACTGTTCGATATAATTTATTCAAACATTTGTTCAGAGAATTATATTATATATAGAATTAAGTTTTAAGGAGGAAGAGAACATGAAGAACGTAGTAAGATTTATCAGTACAAAGAAGATTTTCATTATAGCAGGTATTATTCTGGTTACAGTATTGTATATCCTTATATCACATAAGGATTCACCGGCAACCAGCGCATCGAACGCAAGTAAGAAATATTATAAATGTATCACCATAGAAGAAGGAGACACCCTTTGGGACATCGCAAATGAATACAAGACGGAAGAGTATGCTTCTACACAGGATTATATCGATGAAGTGCTTGTGATGAATAATCTGAATACAGATGTCATCGTAGATGGAACTAATTTACTGATTCCATATTATAAAGTAAATGATTACGAATAAATAATAAAAAGTATCTGTTATGCAATGTTATATTGACTGTCTGTTTGAATCAAGATTTACCATATAACATAAAAACAGATACTTTTTATTTTTAAAAACAGGAGTATATATATAATCATAAAACAAGTATAGAATACAGAATAAATTCTATACTTAAATGCGATTATCTGGCATCTTTATTGTAAAGTCTTGGATTGTCAATCTTTACAGGCCAGCCATCCAGAGTTCCTCGTTCAATAGCGGAAAAAATCCGTTGTTTGCAACCGGGAGTTTCCTTTTCCAGCTCCGCCAGTGCCTGTTTTGCATATTCACGTTTCGTATATCCATCGGCAGGACATGGACTTTTAATCACAGGAAGCTGCATATCATTTTTAAAAGAGATAATTTCACCTTCGTTTATATACATAAGAGGGCGAATAACCATCAATTTGCTTTTATCCAGATATGTTTTTGGTGAGAAAGTATGGATTCTGCCTTCGAATAATAAGGACATTAAAAAGGTTTCAATAAAATCATCCTTATGATGCGCATAAGCGATCTTATTACATCTGAGATCATTTAGTTTCTGATTTAATGCACCTTTTCGCATTTTCGCGCATAGAGAACATGGATTTTTCTCTTTACGGATATTAAATACAATATCATATATTTCTGTATCTACAATATAATAAGGAACATAAAGTTCTTTGCATAATTGTTCGATCTTTGTAGTATCAAAATTATCAAAACCGAGATTAACTGTAATAGCGATCAGATCAAATTTTTTTGGATAGAATCGTCGTAATTCAGCCAGAGCATAGAGTAAAGTCAGGCTGTCCTTACCACCAGAAATTCCAACTGCAATTTTATCACCATTATCGATCATTTCATATGAATCGATGGCACGTCTAGTATAACTTAATAACTTTTGTAATTTCATATAATTACCTCAAAATGATAAGATTTGTTTCATAACCGTGTATATTATACTTATAAATGAAATTTGTTTCAAGGAGATATCTATACAATTCTTCGAAAGACAATCTTAACAACATATGAAGGAAATTCTACAAGAATAAAGCGGATTTTTGTTTGATATGAAATAAAGAATTGCATTTGGAGTCAGAGTGTGATATAACTAATTTAACAGACTTAACTATTCGCTAAACTCAGGTTTTACGAAAAGTTGTGCCGGAATAATAGGAAGGTAAATCTATTATGGCAAATGAATATACAAATGACATCAATATAAAAAATACAATTTCACTAAGAGATATTCTTGCAGAGCTTCCTTCATATGTCAAGGTTGTCTTTCGAGGAATTGAAAATAAGGCTTCATCCAGAACGCGACTTGGTTATGCCATCGACATAAAGACATTTTATAACTTTTTATGCAGCGAATGTCCACAGTTTCGTGGACGTAAGCCGATCGATATTACCTTGGATGATATTTCAAGGCTTGAGGCTGAAGACATCGAGGAATATCTGGAATATTTGAAATATTATGAAAAAAACGGAAAGATCTATACGAACGGTGAACAGGCAATTAAACGTAAATTATCGGCTTTACGTGTATTCTATGCATATCTCTATAAAAATAACCGTATAAGTTCAAATCCGGCTGAAAAAGTAGATATGCCAAAGATTCATGGAAAAACAATAACCAGATTAGACATAAATGAGATTGCGGATTTTTTAGATGCTGTTGAATATGGTGATCATTTAACCGAGCACCAACAGGCATATCATGCAAAAACAAAGGTTCGTGATCTTGCAATTCTAACCCTTATGCTGGGAACCGGCATAAGGGTATCGGAATGTGTCGGCATCGATCTGAATGATGTGGATTTTAATAATGGTCGAGTGAAGGTAACCAGAAAAGGCGGTTATGAATCTTATGTTTACTTCGGTGATGAAGTTACAGATGCTTTAACGGATTATTTTGAGGAACGCAAACATATAGAGCCGGTGTCCGGACATGAAAATGCTCTCTTCTTATCCAGTCAGAGAAAACGAATGTCTGTTCGTTCTGTTGAAATGTTGGTGAAGAAATATTCTGAAGGTGTTATCCCTATGAAGCATATCACTCCACATAAATTAAGAAGTACCTATGGTACAGAATTATACAGGGAAACCGGTGATATCTATCTGGTTGCTGATGTCCTTGGACACAGTGATGTAAATACGACAAGAAAACATTATGCAGATATGGATGAGGACAGACGACGAAGTGCAAGAAATTGTGTTCAGTTGCGGGAAAAACGCGACAATTAAAAAATGCGCTGAGTTTTTCTCAGCGCATTTTTCATTATGTAATATCATTTGTCATTTATCCGAGCCATAAAGTATTATCAAGAATACCTGTATGAATGGTTATTAATTATATGTATTATATATTGCATTAATATTTGGTAACGGCATCGTATAACATATCTACACAATTATCAATTCCAAACTGGCTGGAATTCAGGCAGATATCGTAGCCTTTCATTTCGCCCCAACGCTTGGATGTGTAATAGTTGTAGTAAGATGCACGTGACTTATCTTCTTTACGGATCAGATCCTTAGCTTTCGCATCAGTCAGTTCATATTTCTGCGCAATACGTTTTATACGATCATCGATATCTGCATATATAAATGCATTTACAATATTGGAATAATCTCTTAAAGCATAATCGGCACAACGACCTACAAATACGCAGGAACCATCTTTTTCCGCAATAGATTTGATCGTGTCAAATGCAGCCAGGAATACCTTATGATTCAGTGGTAACTCGCCGGATGTTCCGAATCCCAATGAATACGGATCCATTACCAATGTATAGAGAAAACTGTTTGTTGGTTTCTCGTCAAAATTCTCAAATAATTCTTCGCAGATGCCACTATCTCTTGCCGCGATCTTTAAAAGTTCCTTATCATAAAATGGAATACCAAGCTTTTCAGCAAGTTTCTGTCCGACTTCTCTTCCGCCACTTCCGAACTGTCGTCCTATTGTAATGATTTTGTTGCAAGCCATAATAAAAGCCCCCTTTGCAAGTATGATTTTTATTTGCTATAAAGAATAAACAACTGTTTTCTGTATAAAAACTATAAATTTGTTTACTTTTTATAGTAAAAATTATAACATTTCCACAAAAAAATGTAAATCAAAAAATTCGTTTTATATTAAAATTAATATAAAACGAATTTTAAAGCTCCAGTTGTTTTAACAGTTTCTGGAAATACTCAGGGAGTTCACTTGAAAATTCCACATATTCTTTTGTAGACGGATGAATAAAACCAAGTACACCGGCATGAAGTGTCTGCCCCTGCAGGTGATATGGCTGATTTTTAGGTCCATATACGGCATCTCCTAAAAGCGGATGCTTGATATATGCCATATGGACACGGATCTGATGTGTCCGTCCGGTTTCCAACTGACATTCGATCAGACAGAAATTGTTTTTCAGTTTTTTCAGAACTTTATAATGGGTGACTGCATGTCTGCCATTCTTATAATTAACCGCCATTTTTTTACGGTCAGTTGGATGTCTTCCAATCGGAAGATCTACCATACCTTCATCTTCTGTAAAATAATTATAGCAGATCGCATAGTATTTTCTTGTAATCGAATGAACGGCAAGCTGCTCCGACAGAAAATTATGTGCAGCATCATTTTTGCAGACAACAAGAAGCCCGGTTGTGTCCATATCAATTCGATGCACGATACCGGGACGAAGTTCTCCGTTAATGCCAGATAAAGAATCCTTGAAATGATACATCAGACCATTTACCAGTGTTCCGGAATAATGTCCGGGAGCCGGGTGAACGACCATGCCCTTTGGTTTGTTTACAATGATGATATCATCATCTTCATATACGATATCAAGCGGAATATCTTCCGGTTCAATTTCTACAGGTGAAATATCCGGAATCGTAATATCTATTTTGTCACCAGATGCGATTTTCAAGCTTGGTTTTGCCTTTTTATCATTCACCAGTACATTTCCATCATCTAACAGTTTTTTCAGAAATGAGCGCGAATAATCGTCAAAGTAATCGGCTAAACTTTTATCAACCCGTTTGCCTTTCCAGTTTTCATCTGCTTCAATATTATAAGTTTCCATATATTATTCCTGCTTTGAATCTTTCTTTGACTTTCCAAATAGATCGTCCAGTTCATTATCCTTGTATTTGAACAGGATAAAAACCAACAGGATGATCATACTACAGGTTACATAGATATCTGCAACATTAAAGACCGGAAAATTGATCAGACGGAAATCAAACATATCTATTACATAACCAAGACGGATACGATCGATCATATTTCCGGCAGCTCCGGAAAAAACAAAAATAAATAAAATCCGAAGATCTTTGTACTTATTCAGCTTTAACATCCGGACATAAAAATATACAAGAAATGCCAGAACAAGAATGGTTATTGCCAGCAGAAAATAACGCTTTCCCTGCAAGCTGCCCCATGCAGCTCCTTTATTTTGAATATATGTAATATGAAAAACCTGTTTGATAACAGGTTTTGTGTCATATAAAGCCATATGACTTGTGATCAGAAATTTCACAAACTGATCCAGTCCGATCAAAAGAAGTATACTTATACATGCAAGAATACTGTTTTTTTTCATTATCGTTACCTTTCTGGAGTATATCTTTTATTAGCAATTCCCTGTCCGACATTCATTCAGACAGGGAATTAAAGAAAAATTCTATTATATTATTCGTTTCTGAATTTGAATGGATCAACAAATGATCCACCACCTAAATTTTTTGTGTAAACAGAAGAATCACTGGCAACATTGCCGCTGTCTGCACTTCCACCAAGTGTGGAATCGCCCATTCCTGAGCCTCCGCCACCGCCGAGTGTAGATTCTTCTCTGCCCTGAGGATCTCCTCCAAAGGATGCAAAGGAACTTGATCCGGCGTTTTCACTGCCAGATGAACCTGGTGTATAGACGGCAGCATTTCCGTTGAAATACTTGGCATCCTTCATGATCTCATCAAAGTCTACTCCCAATTCTTCATTAATTGGATTGGTAGCAAGAAACTGAAGATGAGAATCCATCAGATTTTTAAATGCCATTGTATAATCACGATACTGCTGTTTGATTCCTTCAATGCTGTCTTCAATCCGATCCAGCTCTTCCCGTGCCTGATGAACTATGTTATTTGCCTTGATTTTGGCATCATTTTCAATGATCTTAGCCTTGTCATTTGCATTCTTCGTAGCTTCTTCTGCATTCTTCTCTGCAAGCATAAGTGATTTCTGAAGCTTCGATTCTGTTGTTCTGTAATGAACCAGACTATCGGTAAGTGTTTTTACCTGATTTGTTAATTCAGCATTAGACTTATATAATTCCGTATAACTCATGACAACAATGTCAAAAAATGAGTCAACATCTTTTTTTGTATACCCCATGCCATGCTGAAATTTCTTTTGTTGTAAATCAACAGGTGTAAGCATTTGTAATCCTCCCTATCATACCTTCAGAATATGTTGATACAGACTGATATCAAAATTGACTTAATATTTTCCTAATTCAGGAGAAAGAAAAGCATCATTTAATAACTCTTCTCTGAGATCGCCTGATACATAGATGTCAGCAGGTGCTGCAATAAATATATTACCGGATATCGCCTGTAATGAACCATCTAAGGAATAACATGCGCCGGCAATGAAATCAATGATACGCTGGGCTGTTGATAACTCCATACCTTCCATATTGATCACAATCGCCTGACCACCCTTTAAATGGTCAATGATCATCTGGGCATCATCAAATTCATCTGGTTTAATAACAAATACCTGCTGGGAACCTCCCTGGCTTCTGTTGTTAAAAGATACAAGTTTTGAATTGCCTGATGATGCTGGAGCTGATGTTCTGGCAGCTTTTGTAAATTTCTGCTTTTTTGCAGGCTGGGCTGCTGTCTGTGATGCAGCGGTAAAGGAAGATGCACGTCCGTTTACAGCTTTGGTCTTTGGAACATAATCCTCTTCGAAATCCTCTTCGTCATCGTCATCATATTCATCATCTTCAAATAAATCATCTTCATATTCATCACTGGACTCATCTACTTTGAAAAAATCCAGAAAGCTTTTTTTTCCATTCTTTGCCATAATGGTTCTCCTTTAAATATTATAATTTCTTTCACCGAAGATACCGGTTCCAACTCGGACCATGGTAGCACCCTCCTCGACAGCTACTTCATAGTCATTTGTCATACCCATTGATAAGACATTCATATGAACATTATCAATGTTTTTAGAATTGATGTCAAGTAATAATTCCTTAAGGCGACGGAAGTGCACGCGATTCTCTTCCGGATTGGCTACAAATGGTGCAATCGTCATCAGTCCATCAATATGTATATGAGGAAAGTCTTTGATCTGCCGGATCAGGTCTTCCGTTTCCTCAACGGATACACCAAACTTGCTTTCTTCCCCTGCAACATTTACTTCTATTAAAACAGGAACAACAACATTATGCTTTGCTGCTTCTTTTTCAATCGTTTTTGCAAGATTCACGGAATCAACAGAATGTATCAGGCAGACCTTATCAACGATATATTTGACTTTGTTCGTCTGCAGATGCCCGATCATATGCCATTTGACCGGTCTGGATATATGTTCATATTTATCGACCAGTTCCTGAACCTTGTTCTCTCCAAAATTTTCAGCATCTGTATTCTGTAATAATTCTTCAATATCACTTAACGGTTTGGTCTTGCTGACAGCGATCAGAGTAACCGCATCCCTGTTCCGACCAGCCCGTTTGCATGCTTCTGTGATCTTTTTATCTATGCTTTCGTAATTTTCCTGTAACATCATTCATCACTCCTAATATATGATCTGGTTTTCCTTTACGGAGGTGGCATCCAATGCGATCCTGTCGTAAGCAGAGATACCATATGCGGTATTTGGATCAATGATCGAATAATCATCACCATCTACAATAACATCGATCTGCTTAAATACTGCAGTACCTTGTGTAACGCAGAAAACACCTTTTAATTTGTATGTGCCGGCGGTAGATGTGTTAAATGTAATATCTGATTCGTTTGCTGCAAGAACGGTATTATCATCTATATCTGCCGGGTCCACATAACAGAAATGATCATCTGTAAAATATATAGTAGGGGATATCTGTTCAACCGAAGTTGTTCCATCCGCTGTTAATACGATCTTATTAAAATATTTTTTCTCGGTTGTTCCGCTTCCTCCAGTCAGATAGCTGACTGGGATCATCAGAACATCCTTTTCGGTAATCGCTGAATTCGGAATCTTTAGTCCTTTTGTTTCTGAGAATACAAATGTGATATTCAAATAACGATCAGCGACATATTCTGCCAGATAACGGTGCATATTTATAATAATGAAATAATTTCCATCCTGTTCAACTGTTTCATACTTTGCAGATAACCGTCTGGATGAATCATTGATTGTAAACCGGATTGTTTCGTTCTTTTTGATTTTTTCATATTCTTCTTTCGTAAGCATGACTGCAATCTTCCAGTTTTCATCATCTATGATCTTATATATAGGTTTCCCGGACTCAACCACATCGCTTTTTTTCAGCATTTCTTTGGTATATTTTGTTTTATCAAAATCATCTGCTGAAAGATTGTTGATATCATAACCTTCAAAGCCATCCATGTAATAGGTTACAATACCGCTGACATTTGATTTCGAAGCTGAAAAAGTTGAATCAAATGACTGGTTTGAAGATAACTGCTCAAGCGCCATATCTTCATACATTTCCAGAACCTTATTGTCCATGGAATTTTTAAATTCATATACTTCTGAAAAATCTGACGGTGAAAATCCTGCTTTAAAAATCTGAATCTGTTTGCTCAGATCTTTATAATCATTATCGGATAACACACTGCTTCCGCTATTTTGAACATCAAACAATGCATCCTGCATGGAACCGGTTTCATCAACAGAATATACACTGGCACCCTTTGCAACTTTTTCGCCATCCCGGATATAATAGCAGACATATCCGGAGGTAGAGCTGTAATTCAAAGTTTCTTTTCTCACAGCAAGTCCGGTGGCAGTAAAATTCGTATCATAATTGCTCTCTTCCACCTGAAATACACTCAGATCATGGTCACCAAGCGACATAATGATACGAATCAACATGTATACAAACATAATTGCAAATATGATAAATCCAAAACTGATCTTCACCGGCTGCCATTTTCTCTTCTTTCTTCTTATGGAAGCCATATATATCTCCTTTTACTCCATATAATATGTGCGTATAAGACAGTTGATATGGAACTATAAAGCAGCAATGATATTATCTTTATATTCGTCCGGAACATCGGAACTGTCCGTTGCAAAACATATTATAATACTGATATTAAATTTCTCACTGATATTATTAATGATATCCAGTGCTACTTTTACCTGCTCTTTATTGACATAAGCAACAGATGAAAAATTATCAATGTAAATCTTCTCTATATCTTTTGTCTGGGAAATTATTCCGAGAACAAACCCTGCAAACATCTCCAGATTATTAACTTCATAATTAGTGTAGTTGATCATACGGACACGATTACTCAGCTCATATAAGTGCTTGTTATTATTGTCGATAAATACAACAGAACCTGCTACAACCTTTACTTCATTATTGACCTTGTCAATTAAAACCTTTGTCTTTCCTTTTCCTTTATCACCTGTAATAATCTGAATCATAATAAACCTCCTGAATGATTTAAAATATATTAAAACAGTTATTTGATTAACTGTTTATTTTGCAGTATTGATCAACATTGTCATATCATTATATAACGTACTACGGTCTTCTGCACCTGCGATAACAGCGATATATTTGTCGCCGGTATCATCCTTTACAAATTCAAGGATCAGACAATTACCCGCAGCCGTCGTCGTTCCCGATTTCCAGGATCCCAAAGAATATCCTTCCGGGAACTGAAATTCACCTGAAATATATCCATTCGTCGCTTCTAATGTAACGCTTCTTGTTTCACCATTTGCATCTGTATATGTAAAATCATAAGATGTCAGGGAATCAATCAGATATGCCAGATCATGTTTGATAAATTCTGAAAAGATCAGATAAAGATCATATGCAGTTGTATAATGGTCATCCGAATGCAGGCCGTGGCAGTTCACAAAATGCGTATTCGTAGCTCCAAGCTCATATGCCCGTTCATTCATTTTTTCAACAAATGCATCTTCGCTGCCGGCAATCCGTTCTGCCAGAAGAACACCACAATCATTATAGGAACGGATCAGCAATCCGTATAACAGGTTCTTAACTGTAACTTTACATCCTTTTGTCAGGTCACTAGCTCCGACGTTATTTTCCTGAAAGGTAACGGTATGACTTAAAGTAATGGTTTCATCAAGCGATAAGGAACCATCTTCAATCGCTTCGATCACAAGAAGTCCTGTCATTAATTTTGTCATACTGGCAGGATATATTTTATCATGTGCATTATGGACGACCAACGCTTCCTGTGTTGTATCGTTCAACAGTACCGCAGCTTTTGTATCTTTATAATTATCATCCGCCAGGCTTTCACCATCCGGAATGACCGTATGTTTTTCTCCGAAACTGTCTGTACTGTACAGCGGCAGATTTTCTGATATTCCAAGCACAAGCTGATCACTGGTATCATAGCTTCGTCTGGCACATCCGGTAAACAGGATGCCGATTGTCAGGATGGAAATCAGCAGTTTTATCTGATATTTCATATCAAACTCTCCATTGTTTATTTGTAAAATTCTCTCCAGTCCAAATCGCCCCGATCAAGCGCCTTGATCAGAAGCTCTGCAGTCGCAAGATTGGTTGCTAATGGAATATTGTGCATATCACAAAGTAAAAATATATTATTGATATCCGGCTCATGAGCCTTTGGATGTAATGGATCTCTCAGGAAAATAACCATATCAATATCATTATTTTCAATCTGGGAACCTAACTGCTGTTCCCCTCCGAGATGTCCAGCGATATATTTATGAACATTAAGGTTTGTGACCTCTTCGATCAAACGTCCTGTCGTTCCTGTTGCATATAATTCATTTTTGCTTAAGATTCCTCTGTATGCAATGCAAAAATTCTGCATCAGTTTTTTCTTTGCGTCATGTGCTATTAACCCTATATTCATAGCTCTCCTCCTAATACTTTTTCTTTTGCAGGTTTATGTTCAAAACGAGTCCGATTCCGGCACTCATACTGACAAGCGAACTTAGTCCGTAACTGATGAACGGGAGCGGCAGTCCTGTATTCGGCAAAAGGGCTGTTGCAACTCCGATGTTGATAAATGTCTGGAATGCAACAAGCGCCCCAATACCTGTCGCAATATACATTCCTTTTTTATCTTTTGCATGCCTGGCAACCCGAATACATTGTAACACTATCAGGCATAAAATTGCAATAATAATAACACTTCCAATGAATCCTAATTCTTCTCCGACCGCCGAAAAAATGAAATCTGTCTGCTGCTCAGAAATCAGATTGGTATCTTTTACGGTAGCTACCGTTGAATTGTTGATCCCTTTTCCGGATAGCTGACCGGAACCGATTGCCATAACTGAATTATCCTGCTGGTCAGACGAAGCACCATATTCACTTCCGTATATATGTCCCAGAATACGATTAATCTGATAAGTTTTCAAAAACTGAGGCAGATTATCCTGCTGAATATACCAGATAAATCCTCCAAATGCGGGAACCAGGACCAGAATCATGATACCGATCAGCTTCAGACTCAGCCCTCCGACAAATATAATGATAAAAAGCGTTGCCATAACACAGATTGAGGTTGAAAGGTCTGGTTCGGCCACAATCAGTCCAACAGGAACAGCCAAAAATACTGCAAGCTTTGCAAGTACTTTTGGCGTGTTAAGATTTTCATAATTTTTTTCCAGAAATACAGCCGTACACAGGATCAGAATGATTTTTGCAAATTCTGATGGCTGAATGGTGAACGAATCTGATATATAAAACCATCGATGAACTCCTGTATCTCCGCCACCGGAACCTGCGACAAGAACCAGAAACAACAGACCGATATTGATGACATAGAGTACCATATAATATTTGCAAATAAAATTATAATCGATCAGTGATACAACGATCATACCGATGATACATGCACTGACACCGATCAATTGTTTCGTCAGGAAGTCCGGACGAACGCTGCAGATCGTAATGCTTCCCATGATCATGGCTGCGATCACGAACAGGATCAGCTTAAAATTATAATTGATCAGTCTGTACTTTTTCTCCGTTGATATGTCCATCTGTTTGAAGTGTTTCATCTTTTTCTTTTTCCTTTTTCATATGTATTCCTTTAACCGGGATCTTGGCGATCAGGAAGGATTCTGAAAGCTGTACGGTTGTATTTGGCGAATCAATATTAACATAATTAGAAACGCATTTACACAGATCATCCCGGATCCTTGTGATGACATCTGGCGTACATCCGATCCGGTCGGCCATCAGGATATATTTTAAACGTTCTCTGGCATAATGACCAGAATTATAACTTACAACATTGTTGATTACCTTGATATCTTTCATTCCTACCACTCACCCCTTTTATGCATGTTTTTTTCGAAATAACCGTTTGAAAGGGTTTCGCCGGATCGATGTATTGTAATCAGTCAAGGGAATACTGTCGCCAAGAATCCGTTTACAGATATCGATATAGGCATTGCCGGATGTTGTATTGCTTCCAGCAAGTGGTTCTCCTTTATTTGTTGATATAACGATCTGTTCATCATCCGGTATTACACCCAGAAGGTTGACGGCTAGAATATCAACAACATCATCGACAGACATCATGTCACCTTTTTTTACCATATCATATCGTACCCGGTTGATGATAAGGTCAATCGACGTAATCTCATTTGCTTCTAACAGCCCGATAACACGGTCTGCATCCCGGATCGCAGATACCTCTGGTGTTGTAACAACAATTGCTCTGTCTGCGGCTGCAATAGCATTTTTAAATCCCTGTTCGATTCCGGCAGGACAATCAATGATTATATAATCAAAATCCGAACGCATTTCATCGATCAATTTTATGATCTGTTCCGGAGAAACAGCGGTTTTGTCCCTGGTCTGTGCACATGGCATTAGAAAAAGCTCCGGATTGTTCCTGTCTTTTATCAATGCCTGCTTATAGCGGCAGTTTCCTTCTACTACATCAACCAGATTATAAACAATACGGTTTTCCAGTCCGAGGACGATATCCAGATTTCGCAGTCCGATATCCGTATCGATCATGACCACTCTTTTTTTCAGACCTGCAAGACCTGTGCCGATATTGGCTGAAGTTGTGGTTTTACCAACGCCTCCCTTTCCTGATGTAACAACAATTACTTCACTCATAAAACACCTCCGTAAATTATCTTTTCATACTGATTTTTAGAATTTTTATCTTATAGTGAAGCTTGCGACAGCGGCTGAAAGATCAGTTGGTCATTTTCACAGTATGCTATCACTGCATCCTTTGTATTTAATTTATCATGGAACTGTCGTTTTGCTGCATAGCTGACAGTTCCGATCTTTATATGAACCGGTTCCATGGTAAGAGCCAGTACAAAGCGTTTTTTCTGCAAATCTTTTCCGGCGACTGCACTTCCCTGCAAGCTGCCGAGGATAATGATATTTCCACCGGAAATAACCTTTGCTCTTTTTTCAACATTACCAATTATTATAATACTTTTTTTTACTTCAAGTGTTTGACCACTCCGAATGTTTCCGTAAAAAAACAGGTTGTTATCTTCTGAAGATGAAACATTCTGACCTGCGGTATCATCTGATGATACTTTTTTATTTGAAGCGGCCGTATCTGTAGCAGGAGCTTCATGCCTAATAACATGATCCACATGTGCTGTATGTCCGACAGCGGCGGGCTGCCGGTGTTTTGACCTGTGCGGAGGAATATCAATCTGATTGCAGAGATCCTCTGTTCTCCCTTTATCAGGAATATCGCAAATAAATTCCACCTCAGTCTCCGGCAGATGATTTAATGCAAACAGAATCTGCGCAATCTCCTCTCGGCTCAACTCCCGTCCTTCAAAAGAAACAGAAATTTTTCCTTCTTTTTTTAAAAATGCATTTTGATGCTGTAATTTTTCTTTTATATCCACCAGGAGCTGCTCCAATGGATCATCATTATGAAATATAATCCTGATCCCGTGGCTGTTCGCCTTAATAATAACGTCGGTATCCATGTTTCTTACCTCGTTTTCATAAATATAACTGTTCAAAAATGAATTTATCCGACGTGTCTTATCTTTTAATCTGAAAGTGCGTTGTTACCGGTGATCGTTGTATTTTCAAGTACATCCGGATCGTATAAATAGGCATATACAAGTCCGGTCAATTCGACTGCATTACCAGAAGAATATCCGAACGGGATTACACTTGTAACCGTAACTTCAGGATTTTCATATGGTGCAAATGATACAAATAACGCATGGTTCGGTCTGGCATCACTCTGCTGGGCCGTACCTGTTTTGCCGGCTACTGCAACATTGATCTGATTAATCAAAGCACTGCTGCTCGTATGGACGGAAACAACCTGACGCATGCCCTGTCTGACAACATTCCATTGCTCGGCAGGAAAATCGAGCTGGTTGTGAACCTTGTGCTCATTTTTATATACAACATTACCGTTAATATCCTTGATCTCTGAAACAAGACTCAGGTCATAGCATGTACCACTGTTTGCTAGTGTTGTAACATATCGGGCAAGCTGTGTTGCTGTAAAGTTATTTGTACCTTGTCCAATCGCAGTACGGATTGCATCTGCATCTGATATCTGCGGTTTACTTTCCGGCAGTTCAATGCCGGAGGTGCTGTCAAATCCAAACATACCTGCATATTTCTGAAGCCGTTCTACACCAGTGATATCGCTATAGGTTCCGGTATTTTGTGTTGCCATACGGTAACCCAGTTCATAGAAGAAATAGTTACAGGATTCTTCGATTGCCTTGGATATACCGATCGTTCCATGTGCTGATGGATAAATCCAGCATTTCGCAGGTGTTTCTGTTTTATCAAAATATCCTTTGGTCTGGATCACGTCATTGATACCGATTGCGCCTTCATTCATTGCTGCAAATGCAGTTATCATCTTGAAGGTGGATCCGGGAGCTGTCTGCTGCATCGTTGCTCTGCTGTACATTGGTGTTGTCTTGTCCGACGTAATCTTTGCATAATAATCTGCATCAATGGAATTTGTGAGCTGATTATTATCATAACTTGGATAACTTGTCATTGCTTTTACAGCTCCGGAATTTGGATCAGTCACAACGATCGAACCGGAACATGGATCCAGTGCCAGCATGGCAGGAGTTATCTCATATTGTTCTATTTTTTTACACATAAAGTCAAAGCTGTTGATGGATCCTGCCTTATAATCGGAATAGTCCTCATCTGTTGCCATATTTAAGATACCCTGGTCATATAACAGATTAATAACCTGACTTCCTGTAAGTTCTCCTGATATTATCATATATTTGAAAACAAGTTTGTCGAAACTGGTATTATTTTCAAATTCTTTTAAAATATATTCCGTCAGCACATTGTAGATTTCATCTGTATCATAATAGTCACTTTTCGTTGAAATACAGGAAATGTCGATTGCGCCCTGGCTGATCGCATATTTCAGATACTCACACAGCGAAATATTATTATTGATATAAGATACATAGGTATCATCTGTTTTTGATATCTTGCTTGGACTGTAAATGCCTGCATCACTTAATTGTTCGCAGATAAATTCCATATAATCCTGATACTGGTCTGTCAGATTATATAATGGTATATGACTTGAATTCAGGATATCATCCAGTCTTCCAAGTGTATAGCTTTTGGAACTCTGAAATATATCATTTACTGAACGCTCAAGATCTGTGGCATTCTTTGCTGCCAGATCGTCAATGCTGATAATGTTATTATCAAATAATGCAAAATAAACGTCAGTGATCGGGATATCATCTTTGTCATTTGATGTTGTTACATTTTTAATATGTGCAAGCAGGATGGAAGTAATTTCCTTTTCCAGAGCATTATAACAGTATTTTTGAAGATCCGAGTCAATCGTCAGATAAATGTCATTTCCTGCTACAGAATCCTGCGAATCAATAATCTCGATCACCTTCCCCAGATTATCTACATACATTTTCTGATATCCGTCTTTACCACGCAGATAAGATTCAAATTCACTTTCCAACCCGGCTTTTCCGATCATGTCATCAGCCGTATATTTTTCGGAATCATCCAGATTCTCGTTATATTTGTCCATCTCTTCATTTGAGATATTTCCGATATATCCGATAATATGTGCGTAATAAATAGCATCATTATAGACACGGTGGGATTCTACGTTTACTTCCATGCCTGGCAGTTCATTTGAATTTTCTTTGATCGTTGCATAGCTTTCCTCGCTGATACCATCCGCAAGCTGGACAGACATGTATTGCTGGTAACGGTTCAGCCAGATCTCATACCGGACGGCAAGAATCTTTAATGCTGCTTCATCCGAATAAGTATCTGAAATATTGAAAAGATCCTTTCCTCTCATATAACGGAATACATCTTCTGCTGTTGAGGATGCCTGCTGATCTGTCAGTTTATCGACAGAGCTGGCACTGTATACATTCATAAGAAAAGTATTCAATGATGTTCCTGATACTGTAAACTCAAATCCTTTTCCTGTCAGCTTGATCGGCAGACTGACTGATATTTTATCTCCATTCTGCTCCAGAATCAGGATTGTTTTATATACTATATCATTTCGTAGTTCGTTGGATGTTGTTCCCTGTGCAGCAGCAATCTCTGACAGATCGGTAGCACTGTTATATGACAATGTATAGGAAGCTTCATTATAAGCAATCAGTTTTCCGTTACAATCGTATATATTTCCACGGGTTGCTTTCACCGAGACTGTTTTCACTGATTTATAGGTAAAGCTTTCCTGATACTTTTCTCCGTTTACGATCTGTAGATCAAACAGACGGTAAACCAGTACACCAAAGAGAACCAGAACGATCAATGTCACAACAAACAACCGGTGTTTTACATGTTCTACAATATTTTCTTTTATCAGATCCAAAAATTCTTTTATCATTGTATTTTCCTTCCAGTTCTTATTCGTTTGCTTTTTCCAGACGCTTCAGTGTCTTGTTCACAAATACAAAAAACTTGAATGTAAAGAGTGTGATCAATGCTGTATAGATCATTTCCGGAAGAATGATATCCTTCAGATAGATTGAAAATTCCAGCCTGTTCCGCAACAAGAAAAAGATAATATATGTTGCAAAATTAAAAAACAGATCGTCGATCAGAATGATCAGCATTGGTAAAAGAACATCTTCCACCAGATATAAACGGTGGAAAAATCCATTGCAATATCCAAGAATCATATATAGTATCATAAACGGTCCGATCGCATATCCAAAATACAGATCATATAGAAAACCGCAGAAAAAACCAACCAGCATTCCTTCTTTTCTACCGCGCATAAGACCAAAAGAAACTGTCAGTATCAGCATCAGATCCGGTGCTGTTCCGGCAATTTCTATATAGGGAAATAATGCCGTCTGTAATACAAAACATATAATGATCAAAATTCCTAATGTAAATACTCGTTTCAATTCTGTTTCAACCTTCTTCTACCATTTAGTTCTGTCAATTGTTTTTAATCTGTAACATTTTTCTTTGTCTGGCGGATCACCAGAACCTCTTCAATATTAGAAAAATCAGCAGCCGGCGTAATATACGCTGTCTTGGTCAGATTGTTGGAATCATTTTCTATCTTTGCAATATAGCCTATATTGATTCCAGAAAGATATTTGCTCGAAACATGTGAGGTCACAACCTGATCTCCTTCTGATATATCTGCATCTTTATCTATATTTTCCGCAAGCAGGTAGCCGTCTGCATAATTTGTCAGGCTTCCGGATACATTACAGATTGCCTGAGCCGGCAGGATTGTTGCATTTACATTTGTTGTATCATCGATGATCGAACGGACCTTTGCATAATCCGCTCCAATCTCTGTGATAATTCCGCACAGACCATTTCCATATAATACATTACAACCAATAGACAGTCCATCATCGGTTCCTTTGTCAATATAAAAGACATCAAACCAGTTTCCGGTATCCTTAGATATCACTCTTGCTCCTGTTTTATCGTAATCAGTATACTGTGCATCCAACTCATACAGTTTCTGCAGCCGGTCCAGCTCATAAGAGTTCTGTTCATATTGGGCAAGTGTGGATCTATAGGTATCCAGTTGTTCCTTTAACTGATCGTTTTCCGCCACAATATCTTCGTAATTTTTCAGTGCTTCTGCCTTGGATTCTACCCAGCTTCCTACTGTATTTACTCCTTTTTGCATTGGAAGAATAAACGTGTTTGTTGCTTTACGGACTGACGGCATTATACTGTCAAAAAACAGTGATGCGATCATTAAAACTACACATACTATCGTTAATGCAAGCAAAAAATATTTTGGAGTTATTTCTATTCTTTTTCTATTACGACGTCTCATTCAACATTCCTCTTTCTGCCAGACTGACAAAACAATTATTCCCTATAATAATATGATCAGATAACAGGATTCCAAGCATTCTGCCTGCTTCTGCTACTCTCTTTGTCAAGCAGATATCCTGTCTGCTTGGTTCCGGATTCCCGGATGGATGATTATGCAGCAAAACAACATATGCTGCGTGATAGCTTAAGGCATCTATAAAGATATCCCTTGGAGATATAACTGCATGATCGATCGTTCCCTCTGATATACAGTTTTCTCCCAACAAACAATGTCTGGAATCAAACAGCAGGCTGTAAACCCGCTCTTTATCCAGATATTTGGTACGTTCCATAAAATAATCTGCTATACTCTGCGGATTGCCAAATGTCAGAAATGGCTTATATTCCGCTTCCGCTATCCGTCTTGATAATTCACCGATACATTGCATCTGGATCGCTTTTACATGTCCGATCCCATCAATCGACATCAGTTCTTCCAATGTCAGATGCTTCAACCCGACTAAGCCTTTATGAACCGAATGACGGTTCAGAATACGCTGGGCTGTAACCAGTGCATTTTCTTTTCGGCTTCCGCTTCGAAGTATGACTGCAAGCAGTTCGGCATCATTCAAAGCGGAAGGACCACTCTGCTGACATTTTTCATATGGTCGCTCTGTAACAGCCATATCCCGCATTGTAAAATTAGAATTCATATGTCCTCCTTTTCTCTCCGCCTCTCCAATGCCTGAAAGAAAGGTGACATTCGAACTAAATCTACCACACTATAAGATTATTTTCTACCATTTTTTGCAATGTCATTACAATTCCAAATTTTGCATGCTGATAGGTAAGTCCTCCCTGAAAATATACAGCATACGGTTCTCTCATAGGGGCATCCGCACTAAGTTCAATTGAAGAACCGGATACAAATGCACCGGCCGCCATGATGACAGGAGAATCATATCCCGGCATATCCCATGGTACAGGCTTTACATAGCTGTCAACAGGTGCAGCCGCCTGAATCCCTTCACAGAAAGCAACCACACGTTCCGGTGTCTGAAGTTCAACTGCCTGTATGATATCAAAACGATCCTCTGTCTTATTCGGAACTGTCTTAAAACCAAGATTTTCATATACATTTGCAGCAAAGATCGCACCCTTTAAAGCACTTGCCGTAACCGATGGAGCCATGAATAAGCCCTGCGCAAAAGCCTTTGTATTATTTAAAGATGCACCAACCTCTTTGCCAAGTCCCGGAGTTGTAAGACGGTATGCTGCATTTTCCACATATTCCTTCTTACCACAGATATAACCACCGATCGGAGCCAGTCCGCCACCCGGATTCTTGATCAGGGAACCTGCGATCAGATCTGCGCCATAGTCTGTTGGTTCTTTATCCTGAACAAATTCACCATAACAATTATCTACCATACAGATGATGTCCGGACGGATACTCTTTACAAATGTGATCACTTCTCCGATCTTCTCACAGGATAAAGTCGGACGTACGGCATAACCCTTGGAACGCTGGATCTCCACAAGCTTTGTGTGTTCATTGATCGCATTTCGGATTCCTTCAAAATCAAACTCTCCTTCCGGTGTCAGATCTACCTGGGCGTATGTAACACCATATTCTGCCAAAGAACCCGGTGAAGGGCGAAGTCCGATGATCTCATCCATCGTATCATATGGTTTTCCTGAGATTGCAAGCAGTTCATCTCCCGGTCTTAAGTTACCAAATAACGCCGTACAGATCGCATGTGTTCCACAGGTGATCTGAGAACGGACCAGCGCATCTTCCGTATGGAATACATCTGCATAGATCCGTTCGAGTGCATCTCGTCCGTCATCGGTATAACCATATCCGGAGGAACCTGCAAAATGCGCTTCCGCCAGACGATTATCCTGCATGGCTTTGATGACCTTCATCTGGTTGATCTCACAGATGGCATCGATCGCTGCAAAACGGTCCTTTAAGCTGTCTTCAATCTTCTGACAGTAATCAAATACCCGTTCATCAATGTGTAAGGATGTATAATAATCTTTTAATAATGTGTTCATTTTATCTGCTCCATTTTATTTTATGAAATAATTCCCTTTGACCGCAACTGTTCAAGCATGAAATCCATAATGGTATCTTCTGATGTGAATTCACTCTTATCCACCCAGGTGACTTCTTTTTCCCTCTTAAACCATGTGATCTGACGCTTGGCGAAATGTCTGGTATCACGTTTTAAGATATATAGGGCTTCATCTAAAGATGTTACACCATCCAGATAATCGAGGATCTCTTTATATCCAAGCCCCTGCATGGATATCAGATCTTTTGTATATCCCTGATCCTTTAATGCCTTTACCTCTTCGATCAATCCCTGTTCTACCATGATGTCAATTCGCCTGTCTATTCTATCATATAATTTTGATCTTGCATCATTTAACACAAAATATTCAAAATTATATGGAGAAATCCGTTTGGATTCTTTCTCGTTATGTTCGGAGATCGGGATTCCTGTCTCTTTATAGAATTCCAATGCCCGGATCACACGTTTACGATTGTTATAATGAATGGCTGCGGCTGACGCCGGATCCACTTTTTCAAGCATCTGATGAAGGTAGAGATTTCCATGTTTTTCCGCAAGCTGTTCCAGATAAGTACGGTAGCTTTTATCATCGTCATTTTCATCGAAATGAATATCGTATAAAACTGCCTGAATATAAAAGCCGGTTCCGCCGACAATGACAGGTATCCGTCCTCTGGCATAGATATCATCCATCGCCTTTGTTGCAAGTTCTTTAAATAATACAACATTAAACGGCTCCTTCGGATCTAATACATCGATCAGATGATGGGGAATGCCATCCATTTCCTCCGGCATGATCTTGGCAGTTCCGATATCCATCTTTCGATAGACCTGCATGGAATCTGCAGAAATGATCTCACCGTTTATTCTTTTTGCAAGACCGATCGACAGATTTGTTTTACCTACGGCTGTCGGTCCGGTTAATATAACAAGAGGCTTCATTTGCTGCTCCGTTTCTATATAAGTTTAATTACTAAACAATTCGTTTGAATTTCTTTTCTAGTTCTGTCTCTGTCATGGAGATCAGGGTTGGTCTGCCATGCGGACAGGTATATGGATTTTCAAGCTTCATCAACTGGTCGATCAGGATGTCTGCTTCCTTAAAGCTAATGGAAGTATTCCCCTTTATCGCAGCTTTACACGCCATTGTGGAAAGTTTACTGATAAATGTATCAATCGTCTGCTTCTGTCCGTTTTCGGATAACTCTCCGATAAATTCCAGAAATAATTCTCTGCCGTCTAATCCGAACAGATTTGCCGGAACGGCTGACAGCTTGTATTCTTTTCCACCGAAACCTTCGATCTGAAATCCCAGATTCTGGAAAAATTCCAGATTTTCCCGTAAGAACTCTGATTCTGTTCCGCTCAAGGATACGATCGCAGGTGGCATCAGATACTGAGGAATGGCAGTCTTATTCTTATAGTTTGCCATTAATTCCTCAAATTTTACCTTTTCATGTGCGGCATGCTGATCCATGATAAAGAACTTATCTTCGTACTCGATCAGCCAGTATGTCTTAAATAACTGCCCGATGATCCGGTGCTTTTTCTTAGCTTCCGGTGTCAGAAATTTATCTTCAAACATATCCATCTGCTCGTATTTAATCTTAGCTTCCGATGTGATCGGTTCCTGTTTCTTCTGTTCTGATGTTTCGTTAGTCTGTACACTCGCTTCAGCAGAATTTAATGCTGTCTTTGCCGGTTGTGTCAAATACGGAACAATATTTTCAGCAACCATATTATTTGTGATATTTTTACCAGACTGATTATCTTCTTTCAAATATTGGATTTCAACCGGCGAGCTGCTTCTGTTTTCCATCGTAACAGATGGTGTCGACGTTGGTTGAGCAGATATACCTGAATTTGCCGGTTGCATTGGCATGCTTGGCTTTTTCTGCTGCGCTGGCCTTGTCGGCTGCGGAGGAAGCTCTGTGGCCCTCCGGTTTGTTTCGAATGGCTCCGGGCGCTTCTCCACCTTTCGTTCTGCCAGTGTCTCCGGCCGCTTATCCTTTCCCGGTGTAACAGTCGGGATAAGTTCTTTAAATAACAGCGCCTTTCTGACACTGATATAAGTAAAATCATACATATCCGGTTCATTTATGAACTTCAATTCCCGTTTTGCAGGATGGATATTTACATCGATCAGAGATGGATCAATCTCAAAATTGATAACTGTAAATGGAAATTTATGAACCATAACAAAGGTACGATATGCATCTTCGATTGCCTTTGTTAATATATTGCTCTTTATATACCTTTGGTTTACATAATAATCTTCAAATGAACGGTTACCTCTGGATATACTCGGTTTTGCAAGATATCCTGTGATCTTTACCTGATCATTTGCTGCATGGATTTCCAGAAGGTTATTCGTAATATCTCTACCATATATATGATAGATGATCTCTTTTAGTCTGCCGTTGCCGGATGTAAATAGCTTATCTGTTCCATTCATAATAAACTTAAATGAAACATCCGGATGTGACATTGCCATACGACAGACAAGATCGTAGATATACGAGCCCTCTGTTGCAGGCGTCTTCATGAATTTCTTTCTGGCAGGTGTATTATAAAACAGATTTCTTACAACAATCGTTGTACCAAGCGGTGCGCCGATTTCCTCATTTGAGATCTCTTTTCCGCCGTGGATCTGGTATCTGGTTCCGGTAAGCGCATCTTCCTGCTTGGTGATCAGCTCTACCTGGGCAACTGCGGCTATACTAGATAACGCCTCGCCACGGAAGCCTAAGGATGCGATCTTTAACAGATCATCCGCCGTCTGAAGCTTACTGGTTGCATGACGAAGGAAGGCAACCGGAACTTCCTCCTTTGAGATACCACATCCATTGTCTGTGATACGGATAAAGCTCATACCGCCTTCTTTGATCTCGATGGTGATCGCAGTTGCACCCGCATCGATGGAATTCTCCACTAATTCTTTTATAACCGAGCCGGGACGTTCGATCACTTCACCGGCTGCGATCTTATCAATTGTATATTGATCCAGTAATTTTATCATAGGTTCTCCTTAACGGATTCGCTCCTGTAATTCATTCAGATATAACAATGCTTTCATCGGTGTCATGTTGGACAGATCTGCATTCTTGATCTCCTCCAGAATGGCACTCTCTTCCGGATTTGCCAGAAATGACATCTGGGTATCGGAAGCACTTTTATGAAAATCATTTGTTATCTTGATATCTTTTAATTTCGTCGTTATATCCGTATCGATAAGCTGGTTGCAGATCTCATTTGCACGATTGATCACGATATCCGGTACTCCGGCAAGCTTGGCTACCTGAATACCATAGCTTCGATCCGCTCCGCCTTTTACGATCTTTCGTAAGAATACGATATCATCACCGTCTTCTTTTACTGCTATACAGTAGTTGTTTACAGAGGATAACTTACCCTCTAATTCTGTCAGTTCATGATAGTGGGTGGCAAATAACGTTTTTGCTCCAAGCAGTTCACTGTTACTAATATATTCCACAACTGCCCATGCAATACTAAGTCCGTCATATGTACTGGTTCCTCGTCCGATCTCATCTAAGATCAGCAGACTGTTCTTCGTGGCATTTCGAAGAATATTTGCGACCTCACTCATCTCTACCATGAAAGTGCTTTGACCGCTTGCAAGATCATCGGATGCCCCTACTCTGGTGAAGATACGGTCACAGATACCGATATTTGCTGAAGCAGCAGGAACAAAGCTTCCGATCTGCGCCATTAAAACGATCAGTGCCGTCTGACGCATATAGGTGGATTTACCAGCCATATTCGGTCCGGTTATGATCGATATCCTGCTCTCAAAATTATTCAGATAGGTGTCATTTGATATGAACATACCGTTGTTCATCATCTTCTCAACGACAGGATGGCGACCTTCTTTGATATCAATTACACCATCTTCGTTAATCTCTGGACGAACAAACTGATTGGCAGATGCCACATATGACAGCGAACAGAGACAGTCTAATAAAGCGATCTGTCTTGCTGTATTCTGCACACGCAGGATCTCACCCGCAATCTTATCTCTGAGCGCAACATAGGTTTCATATTCCAGTGCATATAATTTATCTTCAGAACCAAGAATCGAACTTGCAAGATTGTCCAATTCTTCTGTTGTATATCGTTCTGAATTTGCAAGTGTCTGTTTTCTTATAAAATATTCAGGTACCAGATCCTTATAGGAATTAGTCACCTCAAAATAATAGCCAAATACTTTATTGAACTTGATGCGAAGATTCTTTATTCCTGTCTTCTGCTTTTCCCGTTCCTCCAATTCTGCAAGCCATGTCTTGCCATCTGTCTTTGCTGATTTTAAAGTATCGATTTCTTCCAGATAACCATCCTTGAAAATACCGCCTTCTCGAATCAGTATCGGAGGATCGTCGTTGATTGAACGCTCTAACAGGTCATAAATATCCTGTAATTCATCCATTTTCTCATAAATATCTGCAAGAAGCCCATCCGGATAGATCTGTAAAAGCTGTCTTATATACGGCAGATATGAAAGGGATGTCTTAAATGCGATCATATCGCGTGGATTTGCGGATCGTAGGGAAATCCTTGTCATCAGTCGTTCCAGATCATAGATCGGGTTCAGATATTCCCGCATCTCATCACGATTGATCATATCATTATTTAACTGATCTACTGCATCAAGTCTTGCTTCGATATCCTTTTTATATATTAAAGGCTGCTCGATCATGCTTCGAAGCATTCTCGCACCCATTGCTGTCTTGGTTTTATCCAATACCCATAACAAAGAACCTCGTTTCTGTTTGTCACGAAGTGTCTCACAAAGCTCCAGATTTCTTCTGGTTGCGGAATCAAGAATCATGAAATCGTCGATGGAATACAGCACGATATGATTGATATGTGCAAGGAAATTCTTCTGTGTCTCATGCAGATACTGAAGCAGAACTCCGGAGGATAAAATACAGTCAGGGAAATCCTTCAGTCCAAGTCCGTCCATATTATTAACTCCGAACTGCCTCATAATTGCATCTTCACAGAGCATTTGATTGAAATAATGCTCCGGCGCTTCAGAAATGGAAATTTTCATTTTCTCCCTCAGATAAATGAAATCCAGATCACAATTCATGAAAGAATGATTGCCGATGATCTCGGCAGGAGAATATTTGTTGATCTCATCCGTAAGCTTTGATAAGGATGGAACTCTCGCTGTCTTAAACTCACCGGTTGTGATATCTACCAGTGAAATTCCGAATGCACCATTGTTTTCAAAAATACTCATCAGATAATTATTTCTTGTTTCATCAAGAATTGCATTTGACATATTGGTACCCGGTGTTACCACCCGGATAACCTCACGTTTAACTATGCCTTTTGCAAGCTTTGGATCTTCAACCTGTTCACAGATCGCTACCTTAAAACCATTCTCGATCAGCTTATTCAGGTAGACATCACAGGCATGATATGGAACGCCGCACATCGGTGCACGTTCCGGCTGTCCGCAGTCCCTTCCGGTCAAAGTGATCTCAAGAACCTTGGATGCGGTCAGGGCATCATCAAAAAACATTTCATAGAAATCACCAAGTCTGTAAAATAATATACAGTCCTTGTACTGATTCTTCACTTCCATATACTGCTGCATCATTGGTGTTAAAGCTGCCACTGTTTTTTACCCCTATTCTATAAATTCGGTTTATACAAGATTTCCTATATAATAAAAGCCTTTACATTCATCCAGCGAAACATCCCGGATCTCGCCGATCATAGACGGATCACCTTTAAAATGTACCAGAATATTATTTGACAGACGACCGGTTAAGAGTTCCTGATTCTGTTCGCTGACGCTTTCAATCAGTACAGGCATGACCTGCCCTTTATAACGGCAGATCTCCTCACCGCTGATCTCTGATACTCGCTTGATCAGGCGATCAAACCGGTTCTGGATCTCTTCCTTTGTTGCATGATCCTCAAATGTTGCTGCCGGTGTTCCGGTACGCTTGGAGTATATAAATGTAAATGCTGTATCAAACCTTACCCGATTCACTACATCCATTGTCTCTAAGAAATCTTCTTCTGTTTCTCCGGGAAAACCGACAATAATATCGGTTGTAAGTGATATTTCAGGAATCTGTCTGCGGATCTTGTCTACTAATTCCAGATAGGATTCCTTTGTATAGCGACGATTCATCTGATTTAATATCCTGGATGAGCCGGATTGCATCGGAAGATGGATGTGACGGCAGATCTTTTCATTTGCCGCGATCACATCGATCAATTCATCGGACAGATCCTTTGGATGGGAGGTCATAAAACGAACACGTTCGATTCCATCAACTTCTGTCACCTTCTGCAATAATTCGGCAAATGTCATCGGTTCTTCTAACGTCTTTCCATAAGAATTCACATTCTGACCAAGGAGCATGATCTCTTTTACACCCTCCTCTGAAAGCCGCTTAACCTCTCTTATGATGTCCTCCGGTTGTCTGCTGCGTTCTCTGCCTCTAACATATGGCACGATACAATATGTACAGAAATTATTACATCCGAACATAATATTGACACCGGACTTAAATGGGAATTCTTTCTTAACCGGAAGATCTTCCACAACAAGATTGGTATCCTTCCAGATATCCACTACCTGTCCGCCGGCTTCGATACGGTTGCAGTAGATTTCAGCCAGTTTAAATACATTATGCGTGCCAAATACCATATCTACAAATCGATATTTCTTTTGAATTGTAGCTACAACATCCGGTTCCTGCATCATACATCCGCAAAGCCCGATCATCTTATCTGGATGTGTCTCTTTGTCATGTTTCATGATTCCAAGATGTCCGTAGACTTTTCGATTCGCATTCTCACGGACTGTGCAGGTATTATATATAACAAGGTCTGCATCCTCAGAATCACTGCTTGTATATCCGATTTCTTCCAGAATACCGGTCAGCTTCTCGGAGTCTCTTACATTCATCTGACATCCATAGGTCTGGATCGAACAGGTCAGGTTTCTTCCTGCTTTTTTCGCAAGCTCCCGGTAATACCCCCTTGCTTTTTTTATAAAATAATATTGCCGAAATGGTTCTTCGGCAGGACAAGGTTCTGTTATATCGATTTTATCTATTTTTTTATCTATTTCATTAATCATATTTATTGTTCTCCATAAAGCTGTATATCTCTGACGGAGTCAGAAGCTGATCCGGTCTTTCGTCAAATGATTCGCATGAAATCTCCGGCAACACCTGATAATCATAGGCAAATGCAACCGCGGTAAGTTCCGGATGAAGCTTCATATAACGGTCATAATATCCACCGCCATATCCGATCCGATGTCCGTTTATATCAAATACAATTCCCGGGACGATCAGAATTCCTTCCGTCGGATGAAGCATCTCACAGCCGGCAGGCTCTAAGATGCCATACGCACCTACCTTTAGATCGCTCATTCCATGGATCCGATGAAAATGCATATGATCTCCGTATACCTTTGGCACAGCAACGACTTTGTCATCTGTAAGTGCCTGCTTTATAATCTCGACCGTATCCACTTCATTATCCTGACTGACATAGATCAGCAGATGATTGCAATCTTTATATTCATCTGAATTCAGAAATTGCTTCCTGATCTGCGCTGAAGCAACGGTCACCTGCTCCGGTGTTAAGGCACGTCGCTTTTGTTTATATTGTTTTCTTAGTTCTGCTTTTGTCTGTTCCATCATACTTTTTTTGTTGGATCGATATCTTCCAGCCTGGTAATACTACCATCCGGTTCTTTGATATCAATGTTATTTAATACACTTCTCAGATTCTGTTTCATGGCAAAAATATATTCCTGTCTGAGATTTTTCTGTTCTTCCTTTTCAGCCGACGTAAGTCCTGCCGGAGTCTTGGATTTCTTATATAATTCATTGATTCTTGCAATCTTTTTTTCGTCCATTCTTATTCACCTGTTCATTTCTGTTATTTCGGAATCGGATACTGCTTCTGTTTGATCAGACCCATCTTATATATGTATATGATACGATGGTACATACTATATCCATTGCTACTGTAGATATTCCTTATGTGTAATGTATCTTACGACATCAAAATTCGGCTCTTTATATGCTTTAAATAAGGTTCCGACAGATTCACCATTTAATGCCCGACCGAGATTTCCTATATCATCTCCTGATAAAATAAGCATATCTGCTCCTGAATTTGCAGCAATCTTCGCCGCAGAAATCTTTGTCGTCATACCACCGGTTCCATATCCGGAGCCGGCGCCCTTTGCCATTGCTTTGATCTTATCGTCGATGCGTTCTACGACAGGGATCAATGTTGCATCCGGATTATTTCTTGGATCGTCCGTGTACAAGCCATCAATATCTGTCAATAATAATAAAAGATCAGCATTGATCATGTTGGCTACGATAGCGGAAAGGGTATCATTATCTCCAAAGTTTATATCCACTTCTTCAATTGCAACTGTATCATTCTCATTAACTACAGGAATAACATCCATTTGTAATAATTCATTAAAAGTATTTACAGCGTTATGTCTTCTTTCCTGAGATGTGATTACATCAAACGTCAGAAGAACCTGAGCTGCGATCTGGTGATATTCATAGAACAGACGCTGGTATACCATCATGAGCTGTCCCTGTCCAACTGCTGCACATGCCTGTCTGAGTGATGTTGTCTTTGGCTTTTTCTGAAGCCCTAACGACTTCGAACCAACACCGATTGCACCGGAGGATACCAATACAACATCCTTATCCTGATTTTTCAGATCGCTGATGATCCGTACCAGTTTTTCAAGTTTTATGTAATCAAGCCCACCCGTCTCCTCATGGATCAATGAAGATGAACCGATCTTGATCACGATTCTTTTTTTATTTTTTAAGTATAAACGATCTTCCATTTTAAATCTGAAACCTCACATTCTCTGATTTCCGGTTGATGCTTCCGGTATCATAAATTTCGACATAACTGCCTCAAAAACTTTTATTCCGTCAACAGCTGCGGATGTTATACCTCCCGCGTAACCTGCACCTTCTCCACATGGATAAATACAAGTATGTGCAGATGTCAGATCTGCATCGCGTAGTATCTTTATCGGCGAAGATGTTCTTGCTTCCACGCCGCTTAATATTGCATCATCATCTGCAAAACCGGATATCACCCGGTCAAATGACAAAACACCATCTATTATAGCATCTCTGATATACTCTGGCAAACAACAATTCAGGTTGGAAAACGTATAAGCCCCCTTTATGCAAGGCTTGATCTTGCCGGCTATTTCAGACATTCTGTTCATTCTAAAATCACCGAAACGTTGTACCGGAACTGCTCCTTTTCCTGCCTGATACGCCTTTTCTTCAAGCTCTCTCTGAAAATACATACCGGCAAGCGGATGATCTCCCGGATAATCTTCCGGCGTAACATTCACAACGATCGCACTGTTTGAATTATCCGCTTTCCGGTCACTGTAGCTCATACCATTGACACATATCCTTCCGGATTCTGAGGATGCATTTACAACGTAACCACCGGGGCACATACAGAAGGAGTAGACCGCCCGTCCGTTTGCTGCCTGATGCACCAGCTTATAATCTGCTGTCGGCAGTAAATCTTCATAATCGGGATGATATCCATATTGTGCTTCATTGATAAAGGTTCTTGGATGTTCGATTCGGAGTCCCATTGCAAACGGCTTCTGTTCCATCGGAATTCCACGCTTATAGAGCATTTCAAAGGTATCTCTTGCACTGTGACCGATCGCAAGTATCACCGCATTGCTTTTTAATTCATATGTTTCTTCCGGTTTCAAAAGCTTCTTTATATGTAAGAGCGTTGTCTCAGGATTTATCACTTCTATATCTGTTACAAGCTGCTCAAATCGCACCTCTCCACCCAGCCTTATAATCTCATTTCTAATATTCTTGACTACAGTCAATAACACATCTGTACCAATATGAGGCTTATTCACATATAGGATTGACGGATCTGCACCAAATTCGACAAATGTCTTAAGAACCGCAGTCCTTCTTCCTGATTTATCCTTAATTACGGTATTCAATTTACCGTCAGAAAATGTTCCGGCCCCTCCTTCACCAAACTGAACATTACAGTTTGGATTTAACGGATGTTCCTTTTTCCAGTATCCATTTACACAGGCTGTTCGTTCTTCAACTGCCATACCACGTTCCAGAATGATCGGTCGATAGCCCTCTCTTGCAAGAAAAAGACCTGCAAACAAACCTGCCGGACCGCTTCCGATAATAACCGGTCGATACTGCATCGGCATCGATCCATACTCCGGGATTTTAAAATCCGCCCCTTTAATTAACATAATATTGTTATTGTGAACTTTTTTTAGGATTTTCTCTTCCTGATCGCAGGTCACATCTACAGAGGCAACATAATGGATTTGATCCTTCTTCCGGCTGTCAATCGATAATTTAGCCATTTTATAGGATAGAAAGCTATTTATCCTTAAACTTTTCCGGATTGCCTGTTCTATATCTTCGTTTTTGTATCCAATTTTTAACTTAATATTATTAATACGAATCATAAATACTAAATCCCGCTTTCATCCCAGTTATGACCGCCCACATCAGATTATAGCCGCCGCAGATTCCGTCGGTATCCAAAAGCTCCCCTATCACATATACATGCTCCTGTACAGTAAGCTTCATAGTTTCCGGATCTATAAAACGAGTGTCTGCTCCGCCTCTTGATACCTGTGCATCTTCTGCTCCGGCTGTTGCTGTGACATGAAAGGTCAGTTTCTTTATTTGATCTGCCAGCTTCTGTAGTTCAACATCATTTAGTTCCGATATTCTTTCCTGTTTCCATTTGCATTGTTCTAGTATATAAGTCGCAAGTTTTTCATGTACAAAGCCATTCAGACATGCCTGAAGCGACCTTTCCGGATTATTTGTCCGGAATTTCCTGAAATGCATATACAGATCAGCTTCATTTATATCCGGTACAAGATCCAAACAAAGGCTAACGCTCTCGCCATCCTGCAGCATCTCCCCGACTGTATGGCTGAGATTAAATATAACAATTCCTGATAATGTTTGACCGGTAAACTGGACCTCGCCAAATTCCTGTGCGTGGATTTCGGAAGATGCATCCATTACTGTTACCAGTGCCTTTGAACGAACACCTGCCAACCCAGACATCTTTTCATTTACCTGAAGCTTACAGAGTGCTGGTTGAAATGGATAATACGGAATACCCAGTTGATCTAACAGACTACAGCCTGCATCTGTACCACCAAGGGCAGGTGCTGCAGCTCCACCACATGCAAGAACTATATTTCTTGCATAATATTGTCCCTGATCCGTCTGAATACAATATGTATGATCGGATTGTTCTTCCAGACCTATAACGATTTCTCCGGTATGAATCTGGATCTGATTTTTCTTCAGACGGTCGTTGAACGCCCAGACGATCGTAGATGCCTGTCTGGACATTGGATAATAATATCCGTGTTCATCGCTGACAGCTACACCAAGCTGTTCCGCAAATTGATTTACAATCTGATAATCCTTTGCTCCGATCACCTTATATGGGAAAAATTCATTTTTACTGTTATAACATTCCAGACAAAAACTGCTGTTTGACAGATTACATCTGCCATTTCCGGTTGCATATAGTTTTTTTCCGATCTTTTTATTTTTCTCAATGATCAGTACAGAACGCTTCCGGGTCTGATCTGCTTTATGCTGAAACTGTTTGTAAATATCTGCATCCGTTGCGCAGATAGCTGCAGTCATACCAGAAGCACCTGCACCTGCTACGATCAAGTCATATATCATTTTTATTTACTCCTTTTAAACCATCCATATTCTAGCATTAACTGGAACATGATTCAAGAAAAGTAAACAATTCTTTCTCTTTTTGAAATTTAATACCATTTATGATCCTGTTTTTTAGAATGTTGTCCAGATCCTTGATCCGGATATCGGTAAATTCATACAAACTGCCATTTGCTGTAAAGACCGCTACATATCCATTTAATTCATTTACCAGAAAACGATACGACTCCGCCGCCACCTGTGTGGAAGCATCTTCGGACAACGATCGTTCTCCGGTTGTCGTTCCATATGTTGGTGTTTTTTCTTCTGATGTTTTTTCTTCTGAAATTGGATCGTATTGAATCTCTTGTTGTTTGCCGGATCGTCCTTTGCCTGTTATTGTTTCTACGGCATATGAATCATCCGAAAAGCTGTCAGTTTTCTGGTATATCGTATAGGAACAGCAAAAAGCAAGCAAAAACAGAATGAGCATCCCACCAAGAATCAATAAAATTTTTTTCACAGATAATCACCTCTTATCATGATTATCTGCACATCCATCAGATCTATGCAAAAAACAGGCTGGTAATTATTAGCTTTTACCTGCCTGTTTTCCTTTTTTCTTATATATTTATTTGCTTATTCCCATGTTACGCTGTCAGCTTTGTCTTTTTCAAATACTGTCACCCATGTTTTTCCAGGATTCAGCTTTAATTCATTGCCGTCCTCTGTATAATACTTTGTGATCGCATTTTCAGATGATTTTTTCCATGTTACAGGAACGATCACTCCATTGGAAGCATAAAGTCCGGTTCCTTCACCAACCAGATCAAGCTGCTGTCTGTCATGATCATCAATGCTTGTATAATGAGCAAACTGGATCAGGACATTTTCATACTTAAGCTGATCACCTGTATTTCCATCTGTCTGTTCTCCGCCATACTGGAATCTGTAGTAGAGGCCATCATCTGCATGATATTCAAACCAAGGTGTTGTGTAATTGCTGATCGGAGTTGTAATCTTTTCTGCCTTTTCGCCGCCAGCAGGAGCTGTGATCTCTTCATTAAATGAGAACACACTCTTGAAACTATCGCTATGCTTTGTTTCATATCCTTTTTGTTCGATGCCGGCTTTGATCTTTTCTGTATCTGTAAATACATTATGTGGTGATACCCTGTCAGATGCTCTGTAGTATGTTACTCCACCTTCCGAACTTAAGCCACTCAGATTATTGATTCCTGAGCTTGAAAGTTTTTCCTCACCCTGTGGGGACTGACCGTAATGCATATAGATTGCATCATATTCCATAGCAACGGTTACATAATATGGACGGCAGCTTCTGATTGATCCAAGTTTTTCAAGATTGGAATAATCGTTAAAAATACCAAGCAGTCTGGTGATTCCACCTTCTACCTTCATCTCATAAACAATATCTGCTTTACCTATATCGCACTGTGGCATAGCGTCAGAAATATTATTTAACATAACTGCGATCGGACGACCGTACTCTTCCGTCCGGTCTGTAACCCATTCGCCAGTCAGGTCGTTATATACGCCCTCATGCTGTACTTCTGTTGTTGCCTCTGTGGTAGCTTCTGTTGTTGCTTCTGTCGTTGTGGTTTCTGTGGTTGCTTCTGTTGATGTCTCTTTCTTACCACATCCCATAACACCAAGTGATAAAACTCCTAATGCTGCTAAAGCAATTGCATATTTAGTTTTCTTCATAATCCCTTGTGTATCCTTTCTCATTAAGTATTTGTTCCTGAAGATCTTCCATCTGTTTGCGCTCTTCTTCATCTATATGATCATAACCAAACAAATGAAGCATACTGTGCGCTACCAGAAATGCCAGTTCTCTGGTGTTCGAGTGATTGTAGCTTTCTGCCTGTTCATATACGCGATCCATGGAAATAATGATATCTCCAAGCATCAGTTCTCCGCTTTCCGGATTGAAATAATCACAGGTATCCCCGTCTACAACACTAAAATCTCCCGGTTCTTTATAATCAATCAGAGGAAATGACAATACATCTGTCGGTGCATCGATATTTCTCTGACAATTATTGATAGTCTGTATGCCCGAATTATCTGTGAGCAATACATAAATCTCACATTCATAAGGACACTTTATAAAATCCAGAGCCTGTCCGATCACTGTTTCGATCACATGTTCATAATCAGGGATCTGGATTTCTCCATATTCATTTTCTACATTTAATGACATTGTATTTCTTACCTTTTTCTTTTATTATTTCGGTTCTCTCCGTATCGTCTGCCATCGTTTTGGTTACGATTTTCCTGCTCCGAACGCTGTTTTTTCTGCCTGTTCTGCTTCTCCTCGTAAACCTCATATGCATTTACGATCTTCTGTACCAGCGGATGTCTTACAACATCAAGACTTGTCAGATGGCAGACACTGATTTCTTCGATATTTTTGATAACGGTCAAAGCTACTTCCAGTCCCGATCTTGTCTCAAACGGAAGGTCCTTCTGGGAAAGGTCACCGGTAATGATTGCTTTCGATCCAAAACCAATACGGGTTAAGAACATCTTCATCTGTGCCGGTGTTGTATTCTGTGCCTCGTCCAGTACAATATAAGCATTGTCCAGCGTACGTCCCCGCATATATGCAAGTGGTGCTACTTCAATCAGACCTTTTTCCATATTCTTGGCAAAGGACTCCGGTCCCATGATCTCATATAATGCATCATAAAGCGGTCTTAAATAAGGATCGACCTTGCTCTGCAAATCTCCCGGAAGAAATCCAAGCTTTTCGCCAGCTTCAATTGCCGGACGTGTCAAAATGATCCGGTTTACTTCACCATTCTTAAAAGCAGTGATCGCTTTTGCCATTGCAAGATATGTTTTACCGGTTCCGGCAGGACCTACACCGAATACGATCATGGATTTATCGATTGCATTTACATATGCCTTCTGTCCATGTGTTTTTGGTTTGATCGGTTTGCCATTTATCGTGTGACATATGATATCCCGATCCAGATCAGCAATATTTTCCTGTGTTTCCTGAGAATGATCCTTAGACATGGCGATCGTATAATCAACCTTCTGTTCATCGATCGCAGTACCTCTGGCTGCAACTGCAAATAACTGGATCAGTACATGAACCGCCTGCTCCACGTCTTTTTCTTCTCCTGAAACCTTCAGCTTATCATCGCGCAGGATCATAGAAACATGAAATGCTTTTTCTATTTTTTTTGCATGTACATCAAATTGTCCAAATACATTCTGAACGTATTCGGACATAACTGTAATTGATTTGCTGAATTCACTCAAGCGTCTGTTCCTCACTTATAATCTGTAATTCATGCGGAATCCCGATCAACTGTCTTACGGTTATATCTCCTTCCGCAAGACATTCATCTCCGCTATTCGTTATTTTAACATTATTTTCTATTATTTGCACCCCTTTTTCTTGCAAATTGCCAATATAACGACTTAATTTTTCTTTTACTGACGCAGCCGCCGCTTCCATGGATACTGTTTCTTTTTTTAACCGGTACTCCTTTATTGTGTATGCTTCTATCTGAAATGGCAGGTAAAAATTCTTACCTATATGAAGCCGGCTCGTATCACTGAACAAATCATATGCTTCGAAAGAGCATTTTGGTACATAAGGGGTAAGGCTGTACTGAAATGCACCAAAGGAATAATAGCTCTTTTCATTTCCTGTATATTCTTTGGAATAGCAGGATAACGGAACTGTATCTTTGTAATGATATACACAGATTCCATATACAGTTCCTTCTGCAGATACATAATTTGTATCCAGAACTTCATTATTATCATCATACAGATAAACTGCACCAGAGATCAGGATATCGCCTTTCTTCACATCATCTCCCGCCTTTACTACCGGTGTTCCGGATGCTGTTACGATCTCTGTGACCGTACAGTCCTGTGAAGCAATGATGTTGCATGGTTCTTTCATGGAAGTATCCGTAAATACATTCAATGTTTCCGTGATCTCCACCGACAGCTTTGTTCCCGTAAGTGCACATGATATCCAGGCGATATCTTCAAAGTCTTTCCGGAGATTTTTCTCCAGCTCTGCGCAGTCTACTTTTGACTTTGGAGTTCCGGTCTGCACATAATATTCATTGATATGTTGTAGTATCTCATCCGATGTATAATCTGATTCACCGGAAACGGAAATTTCCCATATAAATAACGATTGAATATAGATCAGAACAGCAAACAAGATAAACCCAGCCACAAACGGAATTCTTTTTTTATTTTTTCGAATAAACTCGCGAATACCATATACTCTTAGAACCTCTACATCACTTCCTGTTTTCCGTGCAGGTTCTTCCAATCGTGCTATATCCTTTGAAGCAGTAAAAAAGAATATTTCATCTTCTTTCTGCTCCAGATTCCAAAGTTTAATATCTCTGGCTTTGCACAGATTTACAAAACGGTTGATATGAATGCCGTGAAGATGAATTTTTGCAAATCCATACAGATACCTTAATATAATATCAAACATCCGGTTTCCCCCTTCTATGTACACAATATTATTCATAATTGATATATAGAATGTTGCCTGATATCTTCAGTTCTTCCGGACAATAATATTCAATTTTCAGGCAAATTCCATTTATCGATATGGTATTCTTTTTTGTTTTTACAAGGATCCGGGTATCCGAACAGGATATAATACATTTATAGTTTTCAATATAGATAATGTGATTATCATGAATTGTGATTTTGGATGAACTTTTTTTTATGTCCGGTGTGACATCCGGCACATCATATAGACTGTTATGATTAAATGGAAGCTGCATGATCTGATACCCAACTAGCTTTATATCTATACTATGTGTGAATCAGATCAGATATACCTCCAAATGCAAAAATGCTTAAAGTTAAAGCTCCCCAGGCAAAGATCATTGCACGAATGTTTATTGCGTTTTTCATGTTCTTACGCCGCACCATCATACCTAATTGTTTCGCATACGTTTCATATATTTTTTTTTGCGTAAGTGAGCCAAGCACAGATAGATACTTCCGCAACCACAAGAAAATTACTTTGTAATTTTCTTGTGGTTATCGCGGCAGTCGCCGAGGTCTCGTGTAAACACAGACTTCGGCTCGTTGCTCGCGTAAAAAAAGAGTACCGATTGCTCGGTACTCAAAAAAATCATATTTACTAATCCAAACTATAGATTATTTATATTTGCGCTTTCTAGCTGCCTCTGATTTCTTTTTACGTCTAACGCTTGGCTTTTCGTAATGTTCTCTCTTACGAATCTCCTGCTGGATACCAGCCTTCGCACAATTTCTCTTGAATCTGCGAAGAGCGCTATCTAATGTTTCGTTTTCTTTAACTATTACATTTGACATTCTCTCACCTGACCTCCCTCCAGTTGTGTACTATGCTAATAAAATAACAACTGTTTGGGTATTATTTAAGCACGAAGTCAATTATAACATATATTATTGAAACGTCAACAAAAAATTTTATTATTTTCTATTTTTAGGCATTTAACTGTTCTTTGGCTATTTCTACTGCTTTTGCAAGTGCATCTGCAATACCGGCAGGATTCTTTCCCCCGGCCTGAGCCATGTTTGGACGACCACCGCCGCCACCGCCTACAAGTGCTGCAGACGCTTTGATAATATTTCCTGCATGTGCTCCCTTCTTTACAGCATCGTCTGTTGCCATAGCGATCAGATTTACCTTACCATCCTTGGCGGAAGCAAGAACGACAACCGATGTTCCAAGCTTGTTCTTGAAATCATCTCCCAGATTACGAAGTGCATTCATATCTGTATCTTCTACGCTGGTAGCAAGAACCTTTACGCCATTTACATCTACTGCATCAGCAAGTGCATCTCCGGCAGAATTCTTTGCCAGCTTATCCTTTAACTTGGAGTTTTCAGATGTAAGAGCTTTGATCTCAGCGAGCATTGTCTCGATCTTTTCAGCCAGCTTTGCAGGTTCAGCTTTTGCTGCCTTTGCCGCTGCTTTTAATTCATCTTCCATCTCTTTATAATAATTAAATGCGCCAACAGAAGTCAGTGCTTCGATTCTTCTTACTCCGGCAGCAACACCCATTTCAGAGATGATCTTAAATGTACCGATCACACCGGTATTTGGGACATGAGTACCACCACAGAACTCAACAGAGAAGTCATCCATAGATACAACTCGAACCTTCTCGCCGTACTTGTCGCCAAACAATGCCATAGCACCTGTCTTCTTGGCATCTTCAATACTCATAACCTCTGTCTTAACCTTAAGATCTTTATCGATCTGTTCATTTACGATTGCTTCCACCTTGGCGATCTCTTCAGGAGTCATAGCCTGGAAATGTGTAAAGTCGAATCTTAAACGGTCTTCTGATACATATGAACCAGCCTGTTCTACATGATCACCAAGAACCATCTTTAAGGCTTTCTGGAGCAGATGTGTTGCGGAGTGGTTCTTACAGATCAGTGCACGTCTGTCTGCTGTTACAGAAAGCTTCGCTGTGCTTCCATTCTTTAATTCACCGGATTCAACATAGCCAAGATGTGCGATCTTATCACCGGCAACCTTGATCGTATCTTTAACAATGAAACGTCCGCTCTCTGTCTCGATCACACCAGTATCACCGATCTGACCACCCATAGTAGCATAAAATGGTGTCTCTGCTGTGATGATCGAACCGTTTGTGCCTTCGGAAATAACATCAACCAGTTCGGATGTTACCTGATCGCCCTCTTTATATTCTGCTGTTATGGCAATGATATCGGAAGATGCTTCTACCTTGTCATAACCGATGAACCTACTTGTAAGAGCTGTATCGATATCTTCATAAATAGTTGAATCTGCGCCCATGTAGTTTGATACTTTTCTTGATTTACGAGCAGTCTCTCTCTGCTTGTCCATAGCCTTATTAAAGCCTTCCGTATCAACCTCGATTCCCTTTTCTTCCAGAATCTCTTTTGTCAGATCAAGAGGGAAACCATAGGTATCATATAACTTAAATGCATTTTCGCCATTTAATACTTTTTTGCCGCTGTTATTTAACTCCTCAACGAAGCCGTTCAGAATTGATAAGCCCTGATCGATCGTCTTATTGAAGTTTTCTTCTTCTGTATTGATACAGGTAAAGATATGTGCTTTCTTTTCTTCCAGCTCCGGATATGCATCCTTAGAAACCTCGATTACTGTCTTTGAAAGTTCTGCAAGGAATCTGCCTTCGATACCAAGTAATCTGCCATGTCTTGCTGCACGACGGAGAAGACGTCTTAATACATAACCTCGTCCTTCATTTGATGGAAGGATACCGTCAGATGCCATAAAGGTAACAGAACGGATATGATCAGTAATAACACGGATCGAGACATCTGTCTTCTCGTCTTCCATGTATTTCACGCCAGCCATCTCACATACTTTATCACGCAACGCTTTGATCGTATCAACGTCAAAGATGGAATCTACATCCTGAACAACAACAGCCAGACGCTCCAGTCCCATACCGGTATCGATATTCTTCTGAACCAGTTCTGTATAGTTGTTATGGCCGTCATTTTCAAACTGGGTAAATACGTTGTTCCATACTTCCATGTAACGGTCACAGTCACAACCTACTGTACAGCCGGGCTTACCGCATCCGTACTTTTCGCCTCTGTCATAATAGATTTCGGAACATGGACCACAAGGACCTGCGCCATGCTCCCAGAAGTTATCTTCTTTCCCAAAACGGAAAATTCTCTCCGATGCAATTCCGATCTCTTTATTCCAGATATCAAATGCTTCGTCATCATCCTCGTAGATAGATGGATATAAACGGTTCTCATCTAAGCCTACAACCTTGGTCAGGAACTCCCATGACCATGAAATTGCTTCATGCTTGAAGTAATCGCCGAATGAGAAGTTACCTAACATTTCAAAGAATGTACCATGTCTTGCAGTCTTACCTACATTTTCGATATCACCGGTACGGATACACTTCTGGCAGGTGGTCACACGTCTTCTTGGAGGGATCTCCTGTCCTGTAAAGTAAGGCTTTAATGGTGCCATACCTGAGTTGATCAATAACAAACTATTATCATTATGTGGAATCAGTGAGAAGCTGTTCATCTTCAGATGTCCCTTGCTCTCAAAAAATTCCAGAAACATTTTTCTTAACTGATTTACGCCATATTTTTCCACTGTTTTCTCCTCCTACCTTCTATCAGCCAGTTCTTTGGTAATATCAGTCCAACTGACACCTCTTTCAACCATAAGAACCATAAGGTGATACAGGAAATCTGATATCTCATATTTTATTTCATCTGAATCAGGATTCTTGGCAGCAATTACAATCTCTGTTGCCTCTTCGCCAACCTTTTTCAGTATTTTGTCAATTCCTTTGTCAAACAGATAATTTGTATAGGAACCTTCCTTTGGATGATTTCTTCTGTCAACGATAATATCGTATTCTTCTTCAAATACCTTTAACGGATTGGTATTATCGTATTCCTTCTTAACCAGATCCGTAAAGAAACAGGTCGGGCTGCCGGTATGACAGGCTGCACCGATCTGGGAAACCTCTGCAAGCAGGGTATCTTTATCACAGTCTAATTTTAATGATTTTAAGAACTGGAAATGACCGGATGTCTCCCCCTTTGTCCAAAGCTCCTGTCTGCTTCTGCTGTAATATGTCATTCTGCCGGTTGCGATCGTCTTTTCAAAGGATTCCTTATTCATGTATGCCATCATAAGAACTTCCCCGGTCTTATAATGCTGTGTGATACATGGAATCAGCCCGTCAGAATTCAGCTTGAATTCATCAAAGGATACTGCACTTTCAAATGTATTAACCGGAATGCCTTCTTTTCTGCATTCCTGCTTTATCTCCATTATATCCATTTGTTTCAGATTATATAAAGAAATGGATTCAGCATTTGTCTTTTCAAGCATCTCACAGATTGCTTCCCCATTTGTTGAATAGGTGGAAACAATAACAGGAAGTGCTACACGGTTTTTGATCTCATTTACGATATCCATATATTCAGGAACCATATTATTATGTAATAACAGGAGCTCACCTGCTCCGAGTTCCTTAAGCTGCTCTGCATAGGCTACAGGCTCTTTACATTCGCTCAGGTCAATCGTTACGATGATACGTTCTGAACCAAAACGGTCAGCGGCTTCCGTTACAAGCTCCGGTGTATTTAATGCTGCTGATTTCATACAAACCTTGGAAGCACCTGCATATAACATCTTCTTGATATCTTCCAGTCTTCTTACTCCACCACATGCGATCAATGGAATATCGACATTCTTGCAGATCTCTTTGATAACTGCAATATTCGCTTCTCTGCCTTCCTTTGTTGCTTTACTGTCAAAATATGCAATCTCATCTGCACCGGCATCATTATAGAACTTTGCCATTTCAAGTGCATTCTCAAGATCCAGACATGGAATAATTTTCTTATAACTCATAGTACCTCCTTAAAGTGAACCTTTGGTAGATAACACTTTACCATTTAATCTGTCGTCTATAGAAGTTGCTTCATCTAAAGCTTTTGCAAATGCCTTAAAAGCTGCTTCGATGATATGATGGTCATTGGAACCAGAGAACTGTTTCAGGTTCAGATTCATCTCCGCACCATAGGATACTGCATAGAAGAATTCCTTTACCATCTGTGTATCAAAATATCCAACCCGCTCTGTTGTAAGGTTCAGATCATAAACAAGATATGGTCTTCCGGAAAGGTCGATCGCACACATAACAAGCGTTTCATCCATAGGAAGAAAGAAATTACCGAAACGCTTAATGGATTTTTTATCTCCAAGCGCACCTTTGATCGCTTTTCCAAGAACAATTCCCGTATCTTCTATCGTATGATGACAATCCACATACAGATCACCCTTTACGGTCAGATTCAGATCAAAAAATCCGTGCTTGGCAAAGCTTGTCAGCATATGATCGAAAAATCCGATACCGGTATCGATCTTTGCATCTCCCTTTCCATCCAGATTTAATTCCAGAACAATATCTGTCTCGCTGGTTTTTCTTGTGCATTTTACTGCTCTATCCGCCATATCTTTTCTCCCTTGTTTTTATACATTTTTCTTCCGATACTTTGGCAACTACAAGCACAGGCGGACTGATAATACAGACGCCTGTGCAATCTTGGTTTCATATTATACCACTATTCAAATCTTACTGCAATAGAATTAGCATGTGCTGTAAGTTGCTCTGATTTTGCAAAGCTTTCAATGTCTTCATGTACTTCTTCAAGAGCTTCTCTGGAATAATAGATGATGCTTGATTTCTTAATGAAGTCATCCACACTTAACGGGGAGAAGAACTTCGCTGTTCCGTTTGTTGGAAGTACATGGTTCGGTCCGGCAAAATAATCACCCAGTGGTTCGGATGAATATTCACCGATGAAGATCGCACCGGCATTCTTGATCCTTGTCATAACATCAAATGGATTTGCAGTTACAATCTCCAGATGTTCGGAAGCAATTGCATTTGCTGCTTCAACCGCATCTGCCATATTATCAGCTAATAAGATATAGCCGTATGTATCAATGGATTTCCGAATGATCTCTTTTCTGGATAATACCTTTATAAATTCATCGACCTGAGCTGATACCTTTTCGGCAAGTTCTTTTGAAGTTGTGATCAGAATGGCGGATGCCATCTCATCATGCTCTGCCTGTGATAACAGATCGGCTGCAACATATCTTGGATTTGCTGTCTCATCTGCAATTACAAGGATTTCGGATGGACCTGCGATCGAATCGATGCTGACATGTCCGTATACCGCACGTTTTGCAAGTGCAACGAAGATATTTCCGGGTCCTACGATCTTATCAACCTTTGGAATGGATTCCGTTCCATATGCAAGAGCCGCGATTGCCTGTGCGCCGCCTGCCTTGTAGATAGCAGTCGCACCGGCTTCATTTGCTGCAACCAGTGTAGTCGCATATACTTCACCCTCGCTGTTACAAGGAGTGGTCATTATAATATTTTTAACACCTGCTACCTTTGCAGGCATAATGTTCATCAATACGGAAGATGGATACACAGCTTTTCCACCCGGTACATATACTCCGACAGATTCCAATGCTGTTACCTTCTGTCCAAGCATGATACCCTTCGGATCAGAATCAAACCAACTGTACTGACGCTGTTTTTCGTGATAGGTGCGAATGTTTTCTTTTGCTTTTCTGATAACCTCGATCAGCTTCTCATCTACCTGTGTATAAGCATATTCAATCTCTTCTTTTGTAACCAGAACATTTCCGGCGTTGATATTTGCTTTATCAAACTGCTTGGTATATCCAAATAATGCCTCGTCTCCACGATCTCTGACATCATTTACGATCTTCTCTACTGTATCTGCATAAGATCCGAAATTGCTTGGGCTTCTTTTTAACAGATCCTTTAAAATGTTCTTTCTGGTTTCTTCCGTCAGATTTACAATTCTCATTTTTATGCCTCCTTATTAATCAACGAATTCAGATCAGCAAGCAGCTTTCTGATTCTCTCATTTTCCATCTTTAAGCTTACCTGATTTACAACCATTCTTGCAGATAACGGACAAACTTCTTCTAAAACTTCCAGTCCGTTTTCACGAAGAGTACTTCCGGTCTCAACGATATCAACGATCACCTCTGATAAGCCAACGATCGGCGCAAGCTCGACCGAACCGTTTAATTTGATGATCTCAACCGTCTGGTTCTTCTGATTATTAAAATAATCTTTTGCAATATTCGGATATTTGCTGGCAACACGGATGATCTCATTTTTCTTCAATAATTCTTTTGCTTTATGAGGACCACAGACACACATCCGGCATTTACCGAATCCGAGATCCATTACCTCGTACAGGTTTCTGCCTTCTTCTAATATCGTATCCTTACCAACTACACCGATATCTGCTGCACCGTATTCTACATAGGTTGGTACATCTGTTGCCTTTGAAAGGAAGAACTTCAGTTTCAGTTCTTCATTCACAAAGATCAGCTTTCTGGTATCCGGGTCTTTCATTTCATCGCAGGTAATTCCTATCTGTTCAAGCAATGCAAGGGTTTTCTTTGCAAGTCTGCCCTTTGCAAGTGCAAATGTTAAATATCTCATTGATTTATCTCTCCAATCTATCCATCGATCAAATTCCAATTTTGGATTTCTTTCTATTTTTGTCCGCTTATTTCAAGGATGCGATAGCCACCTCGTTCTCATCACCGGACACAAGATCAAATACCTTGACTGTATCACTGTTTTCAAAATAAAACAGTCCGGAAAAATGCTCTCTTTTTGCATATTCCAGATAATCTTCCACTGACTTTCTGACAGATTTGCGTATCAATTCAATCTTCTTATCATTCTGGCGCAGACTCTTACCAAGACTGATCGCGGGCTCCTGATTCTCGATATCATAGAGAATGATCGTATTCGAATATTCAACCGAAACCTCGATATTCTGTCTGGACAGTGCCATGATCAGTTCTTCTACGGTAAATGCAAAACCAATAGACGGTGCATCTTTGCCAAACTGCTTTAACAGGTTATTATATCGGCCACCCTTTACAACTGCATCTCCGGTTCCGTAGGTATATCCGCGGAAGATCACGCCGGTATAATAGTTATAACCATTTAACATACTGAGATCAAAGCCGATATATTTGTCATATCCATAACAGCATAATGCCTTATAGATTCTCTGTAATCTGTGAACAGCTGCAAGTGATACCGGATTTGTAACCAGCTTTTCTGCTTGCTCTAACATGGATTCTCCACCGAATAAAGAGTCAAATGCAAGAAAGGCTTTCTTTAAAACAGGACTCAGATCCAGTTTCTTCAGATATTCCTCCAAACCAAAGAAGTTCTTGATATTGATGTATTCCTTGATCTGAAGTTCTTCGGCTTCTGTAATTCCGGCTTCTGCAACGATGCCCTTAAAGTAATCAATCTGTCCGATCTCGATCTGGAACTCGTCGATTCCAAGTGCCTTAAAAGAATCAACAACAGTTGCTATGATCTCTGCATCTGCTGCAGAAGAATCATCATTTATAAGCTCAGCACCGATCTGTGTAACTTCCTTTAATTTTCCCTGCAATTTTCTTGGGTTTGAATATGTATTTCCTGTATAGCACAGACGGATCGGAAGCTGTTCGTCCTTGTAATATTTTGCTACACATCTTGCAATACTAGGTGTGATATCCGGGCGTAATACCAGCGTATTATTATCACGGTCAAAGAACTTATACATTTCATTTGACGGTGCAGATCCCTTATCACGGTTAAATATATCAAAATACTCAAATGTAGGTGTCTCTATATCATGATAGCTGTATAACTCCAGAGTATGATGCAGCTTCTCAATAATCTTTCTTTTCTTTTTACATTCTACATCATAGGTGTCTCTTACTCCGTCCGGAGTCTGTAACAGTTTATCCTGCATCTCTTTTTCTCCTTTTATCCATGCTTATTTGCTTTATCGTATTAAAGTGATAACACGATAATTAGTTATTTCAACAATGTGCTCATTATAGGTGAGACGTTGGCATTTGTCAAGATTTTTCCTGATCCTTTATGCTCTTAACTGCAAATCTTTATCGAGAAGCTCCAGATAATGAACCAGTGCTCCATTTTTTGCATGAATAAAGAAATCCGGATTCAGTTCTTCATATTTGAAATTCTTTGCATGTCCCTCGTTCACGCGATCCATATAAGTCTTCAATTCCGAAAAACGTAAATAGTAATATTTGTTTCTATGCGTAAAAAATATGATCAGGAAGCTGACTCCCTGCTGTTCCTCATACTCTTTCATAAAATGATACTGATGCTCATGTATATTCTGTAAGGAAAACGTATCAACCGCACATTCCTTCGCATCGAAGCATATCGGAATGCCCTGTACGACACCGATGTAATCGACCGTAGAATCTTTTTCAAAATACGCCAGTGTGATTTGGCTGCTGTCTTTATCCATACGGATCGGTTTGATCGGAGTCGGGATCTTCTGGACAACTGCCAGCTTCTTTTCCCGATAATATTCATTTGTATAATTAATCAGTTCCTCAAGTGAGGAACCACGAAGTCCTCTGGAATTCCAAGTTGCCATCCGATTCTGCCTCTTTATCTTTTATCTGATTCTGATCTTACTAAAGTTATTATCCAAATTACCCAAATAAATCTTTTTCGATCGTCCGAAACGGTTCCGGAAGAAATGCCGAATACTCTTTCCCGCTCAGATAAGAAAGCGGACCGTCTGTTTCTTTAAATATAATGTTTCCGCAATGAAGAAGCTGATGCTTTACATGATAAGAATCTGAAAAATACCGGTTCACTTCAGGTATGCCATACTTTGTATCACCGACTACCGGGTATCCCAGATGCTTTAACTGTGCACGGATCTGATGAGACTTACCTGTGATAAGCTCAACCTTTACCAACGTATAATCATCATTTTTTTTTACCGGATAAAAGATTGAATGGATTTCTTCACTCTTGCCCTGTTCCCATGGGTGATCCGATATCCGGACTTTGTTTTTTGCATTATCCTTCTGTAGATAACAGGTACTGTCAAGCTTCTGCGTCAGGCGTCCCCGTACAAGTGTATAATAATATTTATGTAATAGATGTTCTCTTATAATTCTGGATAATTCCTGACTTCCGGTAAGACTCACCCCACAAAGAATGAGTCCGGATGTATTGCGGTCTAAACGATTGCATACAGACGGACGATAAGTTCTCAGTTCTTCAGTTGTGATATGCCCACTATCAAGCAGATAGTCGATCAATGCTTCATTAAAAGAGTAATCATCTTTTGATGCCTTCTGTGACAGGACGCCAGTCGGTTTGTCTGCGATCAGAATATTTTCATCCAAATAGATGATCTCAACCGGAATCTTCTTTTTAGAGGAAGTGCTGTGTGTTCCACTGACATCTTCCCTGAAATTGGCGATCGTTTCATCAGACATATAGATCTGGATCGTATCTCCGATATAGACGTATTCGTTTCCTTCAATTTTCTTATTGTTCAATTTGATGTTTTTCTTTCGTATCATCTTATAAACAAAGCTTGACGGTGCCTTATTCAGATATTTCAAAAGAAATTTGTTCACACGCTGTCCTGCTTCGTTCTGCGATATAATGATCTCTTTCATGCCCGACTCCTATACACCAAGTTCAAATAATTTTTCACGCATAGACTGATCCTTTACCAGATAATCTTCATCCGGTTCTTTGATCGTTTCCGCTTTCTTTATAAATTCATCCACGGTTAACGCTGTAACGATAACATATGGTTTCTTTATCATTTCAAAGGAACGTGCAATTTCTTTTTTCAGGAATTCCACATCCGGAATCTTCTTGTCAAATGCTTTCTGATATAAGAATAACATTCTGCCATCCCGCACGATCACGGCAGGGAAAAACAACATTCCTTCATATCGACTGAGCGAGATATCATACAGGATGCCGTCCCGGTTCTCATAATGGATCCCTTTTTCTATCTTCTTGTGTTCTTCCTCTGTTAAAGGCTTGAATTTGGAACACATGATAAGTGCTACGATCTGTTTGGCAAATGGCAGGCTGATCAATATCGGAAGTATGATGATCAAGGTTTTTGTTGTTTTAAACATGGCAAGCGAAAGAATTACTCCTGTCAGGATCATAACACCAAGTATAATAATACTGGTTATGATCTTTTTCTTATGTTTTTTTATATATCCATACTGTCCTTTTTCCATTGTTTTTGTCCTGTTCTGTTTTTATTATAATGTTCCTCATACCCCGGCAAATCTCTGTATTTACCGGATATCTGTCTCTATTTGATCATGGAAACGATCCAGTCATTCGGCAGCAGCTTTGTTACGATCTTAAACGCTTTCATCGTTATGCTGTAGGTAGATTCTGTCTTCAGGTAATACGCATCAAATAACGCCCGTTTTACCACATTCTTTGCTTCTACACGGAACAATCTTTTAAATGCCTTTGTATGGGAATATTTCTCGGCAACATCAAAGAACTCTGTATTGACCGGTCCCGGACATACTGCTGTCACTGTAATACCTCTGTCCTCCAATTCTTTATTTAATGCTTTTGAAAAGCTTCTAACCATGGATTTTGTTGCTGCATATACAGCAAAGGATGGCTGTGGCAGATATGCCGCTGATGATGCAATATTAATGATATTGCTCTGTTCTTTCATATATGGCAGAGTGATCTTCGTCATGGCAACTAAAGCCTTACAGTTAACATCGATCATTCCGGTAAGTTCTTCGCATATAACATCTTCTACATGTCCCATAATGCCATATCCTGCTGCATTCACCAGAATACGTACCCATGGATGTTCCTTTGCAAGCATCTTCTTATAGGCTTCAAGATCTTCCTGCTTTGTAATATCCAGCGGGAGAACAATAATCTTCTTGCCTTCAATCTCTCTTTCTAAGGCATACAATCGTTCTGCACGCCTGGCGATCACCCATATCTCGTCGATTGTCTTATATTTTTCACTGATCTGAACAACAAACTCTCTGCCCAGTCCGGAAGAAGCTCCGGTAACGACTGCTATTTTACTCATGACATCATCCTCCATCCAGATAAATACTTATTCTTTAACGTTCCGTTTGTATTTTTTGCCCATCCAAGCGGATATCCGTCCACCAGAACAAGCACATATCCATTTTTAATTTTCTGATCCGATGCTTCGATCGTCTCGCCTTTCAGATATCTTAAAACACGGTCATCTGATGAAGTCAGATTTACTTCATTATCAAACTGTCCTTGTTTCAGATACATAGCAAGTGACTGGCTCGGTTCAAACCGGTTCTTCTTGATCTCGCCAAGGAACAATCCTTGTCTTAACATTCGAAGCCCGGATACATCCGGCATATGTTCTGCCATATAATACAGTCTTCCTTTATTTTCCTCAATATATGCAGACCGGATCCCGGCATCCGATGAAACGTGTGCAAGGAATTCTTCTGCATTTTTATCCGGCTTACAGCCTCTGTGTATCCATGACTGAAATACCTGTGTCTGTTCTGCCTCTTTTTTATGAATAAGTGCAACAAAATGCCCTTCCCCTTCGATATGATGTGGCCATAATCTTGCACATTTTTCAAGTTCTGCATTTTCGGTCTTTCCCCACGCAGGATTTCCATTGCAAAAGCCCGGATACTTCGGAACTTCGACTAATTCTAATGTATCATCCAGTGATAAAAGATATTCGATTGACTGTTCATTTTCTTCCGGAGAAAACGTACAGGTCGAATACAGCATGATTCCACCCGGTTTTAACATTTTTACAACTTCATTTAAGATTCCACGCTGTAAACCGGCAAATAACTCAACACCATTGTTTTCCCACGCTGTTACCATTGACTGGGATTTACGGAACATTCCTTCACCAGAGCAAGGCGCATCAATCAAAATTTTATCAAAGGTCTGATAGAATTTTGTGCTCAGCTTATTCGGAGCTTCACTTACCACACACATATTACCAATCCCGAATAATTCCAGATTTTTTAATAATGCCTTAGCTCTGGAATTACTGATATCATTTGAGATCAGAAACCCGGTTCCATGAAGTTTTGCTGCAAGCTCGGTTGATTTACCTCCCGGTGCAGCACAGATATCAAGAACAACATCCCCATCTTCAACAGGAAGAATACTCGCCGGTGCCATCGCACTCGGTTCCTGAATATAATAAAGCCCTGCATAATAATACGGATGTTTGGATGGTGTACATGCTTTATCATCATAATAAAAACCATTTGTTGTCCATGGTACAGGCTTTAATTCAAATGGAGAGATCTTTAAGAAATCTTCCACACTGATTTTATTTGTATTCACGCGAAGTCCATGATGCATGCCCTGATCCAGACAATTCATATATGCATCATAGTCGTCTCCTAACTGTGTCTTTATCCTGTTTGTAAATGACTCCGGTAAGTTCATAATCTATAACCCCTGTGCTTTGTATCCTTCTGCGATAATATCAAGCTGTTTGGAAAAATCCTCCAGCTTTTCCAGATCATCCTTCTGGTAAATATCATAAAATTCATTCTGTATCTTCACAACCTCACGCTGGTTGCCTACATAATACAAATTCTGAATATTTGTTAAAATGTCTGCAACGATAGATGCCTTATAATTAAACGAATTCTGTGCATCCATAATCTCACCCCGGACAGATGACATTTCCTGATCCAGCGCCACAGTTGCATTTGCTGCATTTAACAGTTTTTTCCGGATATGTTCCGGCATATTATGACGATACTTATACTGAAGGGAATGCTCTATCGTTGCCCAGAAATCCATCGCCATTGTACGGATCTGAATCTCTGCCTGAATCGTCTGAAGCCCTTTAATCGTATATACATCATAATTTAATATAATATGAAAACTTCTGTACCCACTTGTTTTTGCATTCGTGATATAGTCTTTTTCTTCCCGGATTGACATATCCCTGCGATTCCTTATGATCTCTACAACCTTGTAAATATCTTCTTCGAACTGGCACATGATACGGATTCCGGCGATATCATCCATCTCTTCCACGATATGATCCATCGGAATATGTTTCTTTTGCATCTTATCCAAAATACTTGAAATTCTTTTTACACGTCCGGTTACATTCTCAATTGGAGAATACAGTCCCTGACTTCGATAATCTTTTATAATATGCTTAAATTTCAAGAGCAGTTCATCTACAGCCTGCTCATACGGAGATAATATCTCTTTCCATAATTGTATTTCCACGAATAAAATGCCTCCTGCTAATTCTAACTATTCATCATCATGGGATACTCTGGTATAAAGGAAATTATATTCATCTACACCATCCTGATACTCCGGATAAAGCTCATATAATTCTTTCGCAAGTTCATAAGCCTTATCATAGTTCTGGATCTTTTCATAATAACTGATCTCCTGCAAACGCAACTCTTTCTGGAAGGTATTATCGCTTGCAAGTCCATTATTAATATACCCATATGCATTGTCCATCTCACCGATACTGATATAATAAGCGGCATACTGGGCATACAGATATGAATTATATCCATATTTATCTATGTATTTTTCATAATTCTCAAACATATGCTCTGCATCATTCATAGATGCATAACAGGTTCCTATATACAGATATAATTCCGGATAATCCTTTACATACTGCTCCAGAACTGGGAGTGCCCCGGCATAATTGCTGTCCGAAAAGTCAGCCAATGCCTGGGCGATCTCCTTCATTTTACCGACATTCTTTTTATCTGCAGATGTCTGTTGTAAAATAGTATCATATTCTTCTACCGCTTTATCATAATCAGCGGTCTTCATATAAATATCTGCCATATACAGTCTGGTATTCTTGTCTTTATTCTGAGAAAAGATCTGTTTTTCAGAAAGTGCATCGGCAAACCGGTCAAGTGCCTTATCGTATTCTGCATTCTGATAAAATGCCAGTCCTTCATCAAAATAGCGGTCCTTATGCGATATGATCTTTGATAATATTACAACAGCCGCAAAAACAACGACCAGACAGGTGACTAAAAAGAAAAACACTTTGCCAAAATCTATATTGGATTTTCTTTTTCTGTGTCTTCTACGATTTCTTCCTGCCATAGCAATAAACTCCTGATTAGTGATGGAATAAACGGATTCCTGTAAATACCATTACCATTCCATATTTATCACATGCTTCGATTACAAGATCATCTCTGACAGATCCACCCGGCTGAGCAATGTATGCAACACCACTCTTCTTCGCACGTTCAATGTTATCTGAGAATGGGAAAAATGCATCAGAACCAAGTGTAACATTCTGATTTCCGGCAAGCCATGCTTTCTTTTCTTCTGCAGTGAATACTTCCGGCTTTACCTTGAAACGCTTCTGCCATTCGCCATCACGGAGAACATCCTCATATTCATCACCCATATATACATCGATCGCATTATCTCTGTCTGCACGTCCAAGTCCATCAACAAACTGAAGTCCCATAACCTGTGGAGACTGACGAAGCCACCAGTTATCTGCCTTCTGACCGGCAAGTCTTGTACAGTGGATTCTGGACTGCTGACCGGCCCCGATACCGATTGCCTGTCCACCTTTTACATAGCATACAGAATTAGACTGTGTGTATTTTAATGTGATCAGTGCAATTTTCATATCGATAAGAGCTTCTTCCGGTATATTTTTATTCTCTGTTACAATATTGGATAAAAGATCCTTATCAATATTCAGTTCATTTCTTCCCTGCTCAAATGTAATTCCAAATACCTGCTTGCGTTCAATCTCAGCAGGAACATAATTCTCATCGATCTGGATAATATTATAATTACCTTTCTTCTTCTGCATCAGAAGCTCCATAGCTTCGTCTGTATACCCGGGAGCAATTACACCATCTGATACTTCACGCTTTATGAGACGGGCTGTATCTGCATCGCAGACATCTGACAATGCAATGAAATCACCAAAGGATGACATACGGTCTGCACCTCTGGCTCTTGCATATGCACATGCAAGTGGTGACAGTTCACCCAGATCATCTACCCAGTAGATCTTTGCAAGTGTATCTGTAAGAGGAAGTCCTACTGCTGCACCTGCCGGTGACACATGCTTAAAAGATGTAGCTGCTGGAAGTCCGGTTGCTGCCTTTAATTCTTTAACAAGCTGCCAGCCATTAAATGCATCCAGAAAATTTATGTAGCCCGGCTTACCATTTAATACGGTAACCGGAAGATCACTTCCATCTTCCATGTAGATTCTTGATGGCTTCTGATTCGGATTACATCCGTATTTTAACTGAATTTCGTTCATTCTATATTTCCTCCCGATTCATGATGATTATTTATTCTTGTTGATGATTCTTGTCTCATACTTTCCTGTTGCGATATCAATATATCTGACAAACAGAGATACCTTATTATCTTCATTCAGGCTTTCCCATACCATATTTGCAAATATATCGATATCACCTGATATACCAACTAACTTCGGTTCTCCCTCAAAGCTTGGAAGTGGGTTGTCATCATGCATATATGTATGAATAAAATGTCCTTCTCCGTTTGCGGGATTCTCATATGAAAATGTATATCGGTTGCATGCCGATGGATCTCCGTTATTGCTCTTTAAGATAGACATTGCATAGTCATACTGTCCGCCTTCGATATGCATAACTCCGGAAATTCTCGGTGTATAGTTTGGACCGTCCGGTTCAAACTCGCGGCATCTCAGTGACTGTTCAAATGTAAGCTCTTTATCCATTCCATCATAGATCGTATCGGTCTGATCACCATTTGTTACGATCGTCCGATTGCCAAGAACCCGAACCGGTGCGTAAATGATAAGGCTTGGATCCTCAAGCTTGGATGGATCAAATGCTTCTGTACGGATTCCTTCGCCCTCTGTAACAAATACACGATTTCGGGAATTCACACTTCTACCCATGATAAAGTATGCAGTAACTGCCTTTGTTCCGTCTTCCGAACGTCCGATCACGATTCCTCTGCCGGGATAAGAATTACCCTTAAGTTCCTCTGATAATGATAACATTTTCATTTGTAAACCTCCGTTTAGTAAATTAGTCAATTCATGTACCCATTTATCTGGTCGCTGTCTTTCATCTTATAATAATATGCTTCCTTTTGCAAGCGTTTTGGACTGCATTCTTATCTACTGAAACTGGCGCATTGCCTGGATCAGTTCGGATTTTGGAACTGCTCCCACGATTTTCTTTATAACTTCTCCATCTTTATATAATAAAAATGTCGGAATTGATACAACCTTGTTTGCAAGTGCAAGTTCCTGATTCTCATCTACATCTACCTTGCATACCTTTACCTCTGGAAATTCGTCAGCCAATTCTTCAACGATCGGTGCAACCATTCTGCATGGTCCGCACCAGGTGGCCCAGAAATCAACCAGCGTAAGTCCCTTTGCCTTTAAAACCTGATCTTCATATTCTTTTTCATTTAAATGTATAACTGCCATAGTAAAAACCTCCAATTCGTCATTCGTTAATTATACAGACATCTCAATCATCTTACATCTGTACTTTCAAAAAACATTTCTGACAAGTAAGTGTTCTTGTATTATAGTATACATTCATTTTCCTCTATCATACATTTATTTGTCAACTCATTTCACGGAGTTTTAATAAATATCTACATTTGTCATCTTGTCTGTCAATTCTATGAACGCCAGCCGGCAGACAGGAATTTATATAAATCTGATTTCTGTATAATAACCGATACACAAAATGCGCGCTGCCACAAAGGGAAGCGCGCATCGTATTGTATGTGTATTATATGTTAGCCTTTATAATTATGCATTTAAGAATTCTTTGCTTGTCTTGACCTTCTTGTTTGGATCCGGACGGAATAACAGGAAGAAGAAAGCAACGATGATCAGGATTGCTACAACAGTGCCGATACCGAATGAGCATGCACCTGTGAAGAGTCCTGCAATTCTGTAAATAACAAGGGATACAAGGTATGCGAAACCACACTGATATCCGATTGCAAACCAGAACCATTTTGCACTGTTCATCTCTCTCTTAATAGCACCCATTGCTGCGAAACATGGAGCACAGAGTAAGTTGAATACGAGGAATGAGAAACCACTTGCTGTTGTGAATGCTTTTGCAAGCTCGCTGTATACAGTGCCTTCCCCACCACCATAAAGGATACCCATAGTACCAACGATGTTTTCCTTAGCAACAAGGCCTGTAATAGATGCAACAGTTGCCTGCCAGTCGCCCCATCCCTGTGGCTTGAAGATCCAGCAGATTGCTCCACCGATCTTAGCTAAGATACTGTGGTCAATCTGATCTTCTGAAAGCATCTGGAATTTACCATCTAGAATACCGAAGTATGTTGTGAACCATACAAAGATTGTTGAGAGGAGGATGATGGTACCGGCCTTCTTAATGAATGACCAGCCACGCTCCCACATACTTCTTAATACAGAACCGATTGTCGGGATATGGTAAGGAGGTAACTCCATAACGAATGGAGCAGGATCTCCTGCGAACATCTTTGTCTTCTTTAAGATAATACCGGAGCAGATAATTGCTGCAATACCGATAAAGTAAGCACTTGTAGCAACCAGTGAAGATCCACCGAAGATCGCACCTGCGATCATTGCAATAAACGGAACCTTAGCACCACAAGGAATAAATGTTGTTGTCATAACTGTCATACGACGGTCTTTTTCATTTTCAATTGTACGAGATGCCATGATACCAGGAACACCACAACCTACACCTACAAGAATAGGAATGAATGACTTTCCCGAAAGACCGAATTTTCTAAAGATACGGTCCATGATGAATGCGATACGTGCCATATAGCCACAGTACTCAAGGATTGCAAGTAAGATGAACAATACGAGCATCTGAGGTACGAAACCAAGTACAGCACCAACACCGGCGATAATACCGTCAAGGATCAGTCCCTTTAACCAGTCAGCACATCCGATCTTATCAAGACCTCTTTCTGCAAGATCAGGAATAGATGGAACGAATACACCATAATCAGCAGGATCGATCTCTGCCATCTCTGTCTTGTTGAAGTATTCTACTGCATCTAAATAAGACATAGCATTTGTCTTATCTTTTTTTGCACCGGCAGGTACTTCTGAATAATATACATCGATATCGTAAGTATCAAGAGTTTCTTCATCTTCCATCTGATACTTAACACTTGCTTCTGTATTTGTATTTGCTTCGATAGCTGCCTTTGTTGCATCAACATCTATAGCATCTTCATCATCTGTTACAAGTACACCATATGCGTCAAGTGCATTTGTAGCTGCATCGTAATCACCGGATGCTTCTTCATAATCTTTGCTTCCGATACCGAATAAATGGAAACCGTCACCAAACAGATTATCATTTGTCCAGTCTGTGCACCATGCACCGACTGTTGACATCGCAATGTAATAAACCAGCCACATTACAATGATGAAAATCGGAAGTGCAAGGATACGGTTTGTAACGATCTTATCAATCTTATCTGAGGTTGTAAGCTTTTCACCCTTTGTATTCTTCTTCACACATTTTCCGATGATAGATGAGATATATGCATATCTCTCACTGGTGATAATACTCTCTGTATCATCATCAAATTTGTCTTCCAGTGCTTTGATCTCATCTTTACAATCCGGAACACTGTCCATCTGCTCTGCAATCTTTGTGTCTTTTTCAAGAAGCTTGATCGCAAAGAATCTCTTTTTTCTTTCTTCAACTGTAAGCTTTGCACTTACGCTGTCGATTGCATCTTCAACAGCCTGATCGAAGCTATGTACACGCTTATTCTGTACTTTCTTCTGTGCTGCCGCAACTGCTTTTTCTTTTACTTCATCAATTCCAGTACCCTTTAATGCCGAGATCTCTACAACCTCGCATCCAAGTGCATTGCTCAGGTTCTTGATATCGATCTTGTCACCATTCTTCTTTACAAGATCCATCATGTTAACTGCCATGATAACTGGGATTCCCAACTCGATCAACTGTGTTGATAAGTACAGATTTCTTTCGATGTTCGTACCATCAATAATATTGATGATCGCATCCGGATATTCCTTGATCAGATAATTTCTGGCAACAACTTCCTCTAATGTATATGGAGAAAGTGAATAAATACCGGGAAGGTCAGTGATGATAATATCTTTGTGACCCTTTAATTTTCCTTCTTTTTTCTCTACTGTTACACCAGGCCAGTTACCTACATACTGGTTTGAACCTGTAAGTGCGTTAAATAATGTTGTCTTTCCACTGTTTGGATTACCTGCCAACGCTATTTTAACTGACATTTTTATGCTCCTTCCTTTTTGTCTGTCATTTTCTATGATTCATCAAATAAGTAAATCATCTGCTTCGTTGTATGTAGGATCGGTATGATCCACACATTTATTCAACAACGATCATTTCGGCATCTGCTTTTCTTAAAGAAAGCTCATAACCGCGTACTGTTACTTCAACCGGATCACCAAGCGGCGCAACTTTTCTGACATAGATTTCTACACCTTTCGTGATTCCCATATCCATGATACGTCTCTTTACAGGTCCTTCGCCAACAAGTTTTGTTACCTTAACTGTCTGTCCAACGGCAACCTCTCTTAATGTCTTCATACCATTTTGCTCCTTCTTTTTCTTTATACATATAAGAACGTCTCCACATATTCAGACCAGATTCTGTGATAGCTTTTCTTCTTATACATTTGTATATATAAACAATTGCACCGGCAGCTACCAATGTGCAAATACTTATATTTCTGTTTTTTCGGTATCCTTATACCATAATTTTGGCTGCCATATCTTTTCCGATGGCAACTCTGGATTCTTTTACATTTACGATCATGTTACCGTTTATCTCTGAAACAACTGTTACTTCTCCACCCACGACAAAACCAAGCTTCTCAAGAAACTGTCTTGTTTCATTTTTTCCACCAACTTTGGTAATGGTCTTTGTTTCTCCAATATTCATAAAAGTTAAAGGCATCATATTCCATCTTCTTTCATAATCGTATAAATTTATCATTAAGCAATATGCTGTTTCAAATTTCATCGTTAGTATATACTAACCATCATTAGAAGTCAATAACATTTTTTAGAAAAATATAACATCATTTAGAAGCTTGTAACGTATCTTAGTCGTATATAACAAAGCTATATTCTTAAAATGCAAATTTATTTATTATACTTGACATTTTTAAACAGTTAGTTTAAACTAATTACAATTATAAAATGAAAGGTTGGATTATTATGGAAAAATATATTGGTACTATTATTGTTGCTGCCATTATTATAATTGTGTGCGTACTTGCGATCCGTTCAATGATAAAAGATAAAAAGTCCGGAAAATCTGTTCAGTGCGGAGGAAACTGTAACAATTGTCACGGATGTCATTAGTTTTATCCTTCTTTCATTTGAACCTTATTCCGGTTTGTGATATAATTTTCTGTAAATAATTTTTTAATGGGGTAAAGCTATGTTAACAACGAATGAATCAGTTGAAAACTATCTGGAAACGATATTGGTATTAAGCAAGAAGCTTCCTGTTGTCCGTTCAGTTGATATCTCAAACGAACTTGGTTATAAGAAATCAAGCATCAGTGTTGCTATGAAGAATCTTCGTGAGAATAACTACATAACAATGAGTGATGCAGGGTTTATTTCACTCACCGATTCAGGAAAAGAAATTGCTGAGATGATATATGAACGACATGAGTTTCTCTCCGCCTGGCTTATACAGCTTGGTGTTGATCCCGATATCGCATCTGCCGATGCTTGCAAGATCGAGCATGTAATCAGTAAAGAAAGTTTTAAAGCAATTAAAGATCATGTATTAAGTGGAGCCAATCACTAGATCTTCTAGTGACTGGCTTTTTTTTCTATCGGATAGAATTTTCTACACATAAAGTTCCCCAACCGACATAGATATTTGGATACGTTCTCGCTGATTTTATCCTTTTCGCTCCCCGGATCAACGAAGCTTTCAGTTTTTCTCCATATAGAAATGGGTCATTTTCATTCACAATTCCCCACTGCATCAGCAGACATGCAGAACCGGATACAAATGGTACCGCCATAGATGTTCCCGACGCAAAGGAATAATCATTTCCCGGATATGCAGTATAAATATCCACACCGGGTGCAGCAAGATCCGGTTTAATCTGATCATTTGCTGTATAACCCCGTCCGGAAAAATATGCAAAATCATCGACATTCTGATCATAGGCCGCCACTGTGATCAGTCCTTCCGCCGTAGAAGGAATCGTTAATGTTCCAAATTCTGTTGGATTTAAGAACTCAACATTTCCGGTCAAACTTGCACGGATTGGCAGATAAGCATCCACTACCCCACTGACGATCTGCTTCGGATGGATCAAAACCTTCCATTGTCCTTTATCAATATAATTATCCCGCCCCTGAAATGAGATAAATATCTCCTGATTCCGGTTATATGGATTCGGCGTTCCATAGATTCCTTTGACAAATGTATTCCGATAAGTTCCGGTTCCAATATTCTGCGATTCACTCAAAGTCAGAACGATATCACCATTTGGTGTAATGATCATAACATCAAACCGGTCGTTATAATTTTTCCATAATTGCAGATTAAAGGATGTCACATAATCACTGACCAACAGATCGATCATACGGTAGGAAGTATTTCCAAGGATTACCCGCTGATGTCTCCGGTTAATCGCATCATTTCCGGTTCCGGTGGATATGGAACACACCGCAAGCCTTGAAACGTCATTGATATAATTTTCCATCAACGAATCACCCTTATGAGAACCATAATTATTACCATAACTAAGATTTACAGATATCGGTTGATTACGTTCTATTCCCTTTCGCAGTGCATAATCAATTCCAAGGATCATTCCCAGTGTAGTCGGAAGTCTGGATGCCGTATCACTTCCTACTTTAATGATCAGAAGCTCCGTCTGTGGAGCTACACCGATATTGGTTCCTGCTGCTATGGCAGTCACCTGCGTACCATGACCGGAGCGATCCTCTGACGGAAGACTTTCTGTGTAGTTTCCATCTAGTATTGCATTCAGTTCTTCATTTGTATAAATGCGTCCAAGTTCGTATGGATTCACATATTTCTTCTGATATTCTGCCTGCTGATCCCATAATTCCAGAATCCTGCTTTTTCCGTCACGGATAAATTCATTATGCCGGTAATCAATACCAGAATCTATAACTGCAAGAAGGGTTCCGCTTCCATCCAGTCCGTAGTTATTAATGAAGGTTCCGGACAGGCAGGAGGCATACTGCGCATAGGATACCTGCTGATCTACACTCTTTGATTTATCCACATACAGGATTCTGGGATCTGCTGCAAATGCATTGATATACACTTCCTTTATTTCTATAATTGCATATCCAGCCAGCAGATAATAGATCCGTGTCAGATATCGATCTACCAAATCTGTAATATCATCATTATAACGGATCAGAAGCTGCCAGCTCCGATCTTTTGCATTGTATCCAACATACAGCTCCGATTCGCTGTCCTCATATGACTGCATGGTCTCCAGTGCAAGTTCCAATTGCGTATCAATATTATTCTCCATTTTCCCTTACCATCCCGCTTTTTATGTATTATTTTTATCTCTTAATCATATGATTTTTTATTGATATTTAGAATATTCTTATGATTTCATCAAATGTTGTTAATTGTTTGAAAATATCGAAAAATGTAAGTAAAGTTGGAACTTTTCCACATTATCAACAGATTTATACACAAAAATAGGATTTTCAGTCTAAAAAACAGGGATTTTATCCCCTGTTTATCCACATTTGTCATATTACGTCGGTATTCCTTGGTTTCAAATTCCTTAATCCGACGTATTATTTCACCGCATCTATATATAATTGCATTTGCAAATCAATTGAAAGAAAAACATATGAATTATTTTTCCAATTTGTTTATTGGCAGAAAACAGAATGTTGTACAGGCAACCGGCTATCTGGATACCGGCAATACGCTGAAAGATATTTCAACCGGCAAACATGTGGTCATCGCCTCACCGGAAATCATGTATGACCTGTTGCCCCTGCAGCTTCATGCGCTTGTATACGATTATACAAATGGGATCCAGCCATTTGATCGAAAGTCCTCCATCTATATGCCGGAGGGCATCCACCTGATCCCCTACCGAACGATCAGTTCGGAATCGGATCTGATGCTGGCATTTGACTGTGACTTTTTCTTTATTAATAATCATATAATCTGCAACCGGCCACTGATCGGGATCAGCAGACATACATTACAGATCAGTCATATGAAGAAATGTATTTTATTAAATTCAGTATATATGAGAAAGGTAAGAAACTATGATAAACACATTCGCAAATCGAGATTTTAAATTTTCAATGGTATCCAATATTATGACCTTATTTCCTTCATCCTCCAGAGATGTCCATTACATAGGCGGGTGTGATATTCTTCCTGCCCCATTAGAACCATATGAAGAAAGTGCCATGGTAGCCGGACTTGGGAACGGCGACGATCAGGAGATTAAAAAAATACTGATTGAACGGAATCTTCGTCTGGTTGTTTATATTGCAAAGAAATTTGACAACACCGGAATTGGCGTAGAAGATTTGATCTCAATCGGTACGATTGGACTGATCAAAGCAATCAATACCTTTAAATGCGACAAAAACATCAAGCTGGCAACCTATGCATCTAGATGCATCGAAAATGAAATCCTTATGTATCTCCGCAGGAACAGCAAACTCCGCATGGAGATTTCGATTGATGAACCATTGAATGTTGACTGGGATGGAAATGAATTATTATTATCTGACATTCTTGGAACCGAGGAAGATACGGTTTACAAGAATATGGAAACAGAAATGGATCATTCCCTGTTAACGGCAGCAGTCTCTCACCTGACAGAACGGGAACGTACCATTATTGAATTGCGGTACGGGATCAACACGATTAACGGTGTAGAACGCACCCAGAAAGAAGTGGCTGACCTGTTAGGAATCAGCCAGTCTTATATCTCTCGTCTTGAAAAAAAGATCATAAAGAAACTAAAAAAAGAAATAATTAAAATGAGCTGATCAGCCTTTAATGATGATAATCGGAAAGTTTTACCTTATATCCGTCAACCATCTGGCGCATTTTCTGGTAATCCTTTTCCTTTAGATCTCCGGATTGTTTCAGATCTTCCACCATCTGATCCAGCTCCTTTAAGGCATCATGTGCGAGATCCTTATAATTGTTTGCAAGATTCATATTCATCTCATTCAGCTTTGCATTCAGTTGTTGTTTAACACTACGTTTCATCATTGTTTCGCACCTCATTTCAGGAAATAATCATTGACACTGTTGTAGCCATGTGTTACTATTACAAAGGTTCACAGACGCCGGCATGTCGGAATTGGCAGACGAGGCAGACTCAAAATCTGTTGGTGGCAACATCGTGCGGGTTCAAGTCCCGCTGCCGGCACTCTTTGTATTTTGCTTAATAAAAAATCTAAGTTTTAAGCCATTTTGTGGCTTTTTTTATTACTCAAAATGCAGGCATTTCAACTTTTTTGCCCAATATTTGCCCACTTGATGCACACCCAAATACAGACTCTTTTACTGCAGCCGGCTGTTGTTGCCGATCTTCTTTGCAACCACAACAAACCGTCCATCTTCTGTATGATACGCACAGGTGGATAAGGTCAGCAGCTTGTCCCCATAGGATGCCGTTTCTTCGATCGTATATGGTGTATTTGCTTTTACCCGGCTGACATAATCATCAAATTTCTCCTTTGATCCCGCATCTGCAAAGTCATATATATTATAATGCTCTGTATCCCCTTCCGGATAGGCTTTTGTATAAAAGGCTGCGATCACTATATATGTACCCGGTCCATCTAAAGTATCAAATATGATCGTCTGATGTTCTTTATAGAAATCTTCATCTTCATATTTTAACAGATCATGAAACATCGTCCCTGCTTTCATATTATGTCCGTATATAATGACATTGTCAGATACCTTCCCTGTCGGAGAACAGTTTGCTGCTGCAAATAACGTACCAGCAGCACTGTAACCCCCCTGAAAATTCCGATGGATATAATATTCTTCATTCTCTGGCGTATACATGACCGGATAATCGATTCTTGTTCCATATATATACAGCCATCCAACAAAGTCTGTATTCTCCTCATATACAGATGCGTACTTTTTATAAACTTTTTTTTCCTGTACTGTTGTATAAACCGGTTTTCCGGTTTCTTCCGTACAATTGTCCTGCTCCACTTCCAGTTTGATCTCTGCAAACGCTGACTCTGCCTGTCTGCTGGTAAAAAAATAAACACCTAGATAGCAGCCACAGCCAAGAAAAACAAGTACACATACTGCAAGTATAAGATTTAACAATATTCCATTCTTTTTTCTTCCACTCTGTGATGAATTCTCATGGTCATTGTTTTGCGTTGCCATTTCTCTGTTATCTGTTTCTTTCCTGTCTGTTAATCCGTTCATCCGAACCAGCATCCTTTCTTGATCACTTTTTCATTTTTGTGTTATTTCCGTACGCTTGTCATTCATTATCCTGAAAGCAAAAAATCTGACCATTCATAATAAACAGTCAGATTTTGAACCTTAAAAATACTTTCTGCTTCCCCAAAGATTATTCCGTTTCAATTCTACATACTCTGCATATGCCTGTTCCAGAATATCCTTTTCGTTCGGAAACTTCAGAAGGTGGTAGGCTTCATGATACTTGTAGTAACCGGAATCCACAAAATATTCTTCACGCTGCGGTTTGCTGTAATAGCTGTCCGCCATCATCAAATACCAGTGTACATCCTTGTTTACCACATCAAAAGCAGTATTAAATGTATAATTGCTTTTTCCTACATACTTAATAATAGATGCGCTAACACCTGTCTCCTCTTTTACTTCTCTAAGTGCAGTCTGATTATGCTCTTCACCTTTCTCAACTGTACCCTTCGGGAGAACCCATCCTTCATATTTGTTTTTGTAGTTTTTGTACAGTAATAATACTTTTCCTCTGAAGATTACCACACCTCCACAGCTTGTTGCTTCGATCACAGCAGTTCCTCCTGTCTTTTCGGTGTTGTAAATGCTTCAAGTTCTACTCACATTCGACTACGAATAAAACTCTGAACCGGCTTACCCTGCCAGTCCTTAATTGGTTATAAGTATATCAGTATTACTGCATTATTTCAAGCTGATTAATTATAATATGCATCAAATATCTTTCTGGCGATTGATGTTGCAGATGCTCCGGTATTGCTTGCATTTTCTATCAGAACGCAGACCACTAGATCCGGATTATTGACATTGGAGAAACCTATAAACCAGGAGTGGGAATCCTTGTTCTCATTAAACTCTGCAGTTCCCGTCTTACCTGCTACTGTATACTCAGCTCCTGAAAAATAATCGGACGCTGTACCATATTCCGTTACCGACATCATAAGCTCTGTCAATGTCTGTGCTTCTGCTGAGGATATAATCCTGCCATAAGAATCCTTGGAGAATTTTTTTACAACGCTTCCGTCACAGTTCTCAATACGATCCATCATATATGGCTTCATAAGAACCCCACCATTTGCGATTGCACACATGACCATCGCATTATGAAGCGGCGTGATCAGTGTCTCTCCCTGTCCGATTACTGTCTGTGGAATCAGGGACTTATCTGTTTTTGATGTCATGGTATAACTGGATTTCTTATAGTAGCCATCATACGGCAATTCTTTATTATACAGAAAGTCTCCGCACAATTTATTTAATGCATCCATATCAAGTTTCGTTCCGATATTGGAAAAGGATGTATTACAGGAATACGCCAGAGAATCCTCCAGGCTAACGGTTCCGTGCACCTTATGATTATAGCAGTGAATGGATACACTGTTAAATATGCCATCCCCCTCACATTCATAGGAATATGACTTATAGTTGGGATTTTCTCTTATATATTCCAGTGTTGTAAGGATCTTAAATGTCGATCCCGGCGGATACATTCCCTGGGTTGCACGGTTTAGTAGACAGGAGCTGTCCGAATTTGCTGTTTCTTCTATAACAGAGGAGATCTGGTTCGGATCAAAATCCGGCTTTGAAACCATTGCTTTGATCTTTCCAGTTGATGGCTCGATCGCTACGACCGCACCATCATTATCACCAAGTGCATTATATGCTGTACTCTGCAGATCATAATCCAGTGTTGTTATAACATTATTTCCCATATCCTTCTTATCAGATAATGCATGATAAATACGATATAAAATATTCTGGTTAGATGTCAGCAGATAATAATTGGAAACCATTTCCAGACCTGCCTGTCCATTGCTATCATAACCAACTGCATGTGCAAACATATTGCTGTATGGGTAAACTCTGGTTTCGTTTCCATCATCATCCGTTTTTGTCTCCGCCAGAACAACTCCGTCATCTGAAATGATCTGACCTTTTATTACTGTTTCTGCATACAGATTCTGTCTTTTGTTGTATGAATTTGCAATATCTGAATCTGCATCGACAACAACATATTTAACAAGATGCACCATCATGCCGATAAAAATAAATATAACAAAATATGTGATCACAAGAACAGGAACATTCTTTTTGTCATTTTTCTGTTTTTCCTGTGCTTCTCTACTCCCCTGAGAATACTTCTTCATGATTGCTTTGTTTGTAGACCGTTTGCTCTTCATTACCACCAACTCCATTATTTTCAAGTACACAGATTCCCTGAATGATTCCAAACAGGAATAATGTGCTCACAACTGAACTTACACCATAACTGACAAGCGGAAGTGTCACACCGGTAGACGGGATAAACTTTGTTACACCGCCAATATTCAAAAATGTCTGGAATATAAAACAGATCGTGAATCCAAATGCAACATTCTTATAAAATGAGTTACGAATCTTCATGGATATATTTATAAAATATATAAAACAACTGATATACATCAGGATCAGACACAGCGCAAACACAACACCCAGTTCCTCACAGATCGCAGAAAAGATAAAATCACTGGACGCTACCGGAACTGCTGTTGGAAGCCCTTTACCCAGACCTCTTCCTTCCATCCCGCCCGATCCGATCGCAAATAGTGACTGGCAAATCTGATATCCGGCGTCATTAATATAGGAAAATGGATCTAACCACGCGTTGATTCGGGTTGTTACATGACTGAATTTGTCTTTTAACAGCGAATATCCAACCGTTGCAATGACTGCTGCACCACCCAGACCACCGATCAGGATCATTGTCTTCTGTGTTGCCAGATAGATCATCATGATAAAGATCATCATAAAGATTGTTGCACCACCCAGATCCTTTTCTGCTACCAGGATCAGCATAAAGATACCGGAAACAAGTGTAACTTTAATGTAATCTTTAAATCCCTTTGCTTTGTTTAAAGCGCTTGCTAGAAAGAATACAAATATAATCTTTACAAATTCCATCGGCTGCAGGGAAATCGATCCAATCTGGATCCAGTTTGTAGAGCCGTATTTGGATACTCCAAGAAATGGAACAAAGACTGTAATTAGAAAACCGATTCCAAGGATTGCATAGAAAATATCCCAGTTTTTCAGATTTTTGCATTTCATGATCACAAGCGGAATAAATGCCGTGATCACCAGTGTGATCGTTGCAAATGCAAACTGTTTTTTTGCCAGATCAAAATCCAGTCTGGTCAGCATGACATATCCGATCAACAGCAAAAATGACATATTATTTGTGATCAATCTGGAAGATTTCTTGTATATTCCATGATACGATACCATATATACAATAGAAACGATCATCTGCAGCAGATAAAAGATCACGATACTGATCGTTTTATATTTTAAAAAAAGTGTTAGATAACATAAAAAATGTATAATAAACACATAGACGATCTGCACATTTAATGCATGATTCTTTTTATCTTCCCGCACCGGTTTCAGCACCGTAAAACATTTAATTGTATACAGAACCATAAAAAATATGATTAAGTATTTTGATATCTCTGTAATAATAGTTGCCATTATTCAATACCCTTTATATAATGTCCTCTTGTATAATCCATCTCATCGAATTCTTCATCCATATCTCCGGCATGGAACTTCATGAGAAGCTCCATCACATTCTTCGTCTGATCTTCGTTTTCGATGGTAAAATCAATCAAATATTCATTGGTTATATCAGTATTTCTGTTATTTGTCAACTGTTTGATATTGTTTGTCGGAACCCCATTATATATAACAGAATAACAATCCCGGCAGTTATTCACACTATAAAAGCGATTGCCCTTTTCATCCCGGAACGAGAAACGTTCTCGTTTATTATAACCACATCCGTCCAGATAGTTATTGACAAAGCACTGGGCTGTGATCATAACCGGCTGATATCCATATAATCTTTCAATATCTGTTTCACAGAGACCGCTCCATTCCTGATGTGTCAGTTCCACAGAACCGATCAGCATTACCTGTGGAAACAGCTCCTTATAGAATAAAACAGCTTCATCATTATATGCATATAAGAATGGATCAAGCAATACCATTCCCTTATATCCCTGCTTCTTCAGAAAACCAATCTCATCTATATTCTTAATATAGATACCCTCAAACATTCCAGACAGAAAATACAGATCTTTTATTCCTTGTTTCTTATTCTCACGCAGGATATCCGGAAAGGAAACATAGATCTTTTTATCTTCTCTCATTTTTCCGATTTCTGCTTCATGCACGATATTATGATCAATTATAACATGTTGTACCAATTTATAATTATTAACAATTCGAAATTGTTCTATTGTTTTTACAGATACATAGCAACCGCATTCCATAGCATCTCTGGTATCTGTCTGTTTCTGATCATAAATAGTTTCCTCCGCCAGCAACTTCTTATCATCCGGTATCGTCCGTTTATATCGTCCGATCAATGCCTGTTCCAACTGGCAGACGGCTTCCCGTCTTAATACATTCAGACTTCCAAGAGAAATAAATATATTCTCATCGCACTCCGCTTCCAGATAGAAGTTAAATCCTGTTCCACCGGTCTTTGACAGCTTATCTATGATCTGCGTCACCTCAACCGGACGTTTTGCAGCCTGTGACACGCATTCTCCGCTTACCTTTACCGAGATATCATCCACATCTGAAAACAACTCCAGCATGATCGGCTTTCCAATCTTTGCAGTCACCTTTCCATAGATATCCGTCTGTTTTTCCTTCTGTATAAACCTTACGTTAATATCATCAATAAGCGCATTATTTCTTGTCCGATAGACCTGCATATCTTTTCGGATCTGCCGAAGATTATTCGCATTCAGTCGGATCTTCTGTCCGGCCTGTGCGGTTATATTCGAAGTCAGTTCAATATTCTGTTCTGTTCCGGTACGGATCTCCAGAACATCCTTTGCCTGAATTCCACGTTCCAGACGGATGTATACATGGGGTGCTTCCACAGCTTCCACTTTACCAATCAATGTACCGGTATGATTCGGACGCTTGTTTGCAAGCATTTCCTTACCGTTCTTCATATAATAATAGCCGGAAGAAAAACCACCGCGGTTATAGATATCCATCAGCCGGTCTGTATGATATTTGATCCGTTTCTCATTCACATGACCGTTTATGTATTCATCTGTAATCTCAGAATATGCATGAACTGCCGCAGCTACATACTCCGGCTTCTTCATTCTTCCTTCGATCTTAAAGGAATCAATCCCAGCCTCGATTAACTGTGGTAAATCCGCAAGTGTACACATATCCTTCATGCTGAGGGCATATTCATGATTAAACTTTCTGCTGTTATATGCCTTTCTGCATGGTTGCGCACAGCGTCCACGATTGCCGCTTCTTCCGCCTGCAAAGCTGCTCATCAGACATTTTCCTGAATAGCAGAAGCACATCGCACCATGCACAAATGTTTCAATCTCAATATCAACTGCTTCTTTAATTGATTTTATTTCTTTTAAGGATAATTCCCTGGCAGGAACAAATCTTGTCAACCCAAGATTTTTAAGAAATTCTGCCCCATAGGTACTGCATACACTCATCTGTGTACTTCCATGTAATGGCAGATCCGGATATGCCTGTGAAAGACTTCTTATAACACCGACATCCTGTACAATAATCCCATCTACACCTTCCCTGTAAAAAGGCTCAAGGTAAGGAATCAGTTTCTTCATTTCACTATTTTTGAGCAAAGTATTAACTGCCATATATAACTTCACATTATGAATATGGCAGTAATCAATTGCTTCCAGTAATTCTGTTGTATCAAAGTTTCCGGCAAATGCACGGGCGCTGAACATATCGCCTCCGGCATAGCATGCATCAGCGCCTGCACTTACCGCAGCTTTCAGCGCATCCATAGAGCCTGCCGGAGCTAAAATCTCAGGTCTATTTAACATTATTTTCTGCTTCCAACTTTATTATTTCTCTCTGCAGAGCATTGACTTTTTCTTTATATTCATCAATCATTTTCTGTGCAGATTCATATTTGATCTGTGTCTCGATCACTTCATGTCTGAGGTCATAAATCTGTTTGTCCTTATCGTCATCCTCCGTCAGCATCTGATTTACCTGAAGCTTCGCTTTGAAGTAATCATCTGCGATATTAAGTGCAAGTAATACACTCTGATATTCTGCATTAAAACGGCGGTAACTTTCGGAAGACTGACATTCCTGGATCTTACCATTGATATAAGAAGCTACATTCTGGAGATATTCTTCACTTTCAAATCCGCTCAATGTATACACTTTATTGTTAATAACCACCGGGATATCATTTTTTTGTGACATGACTCTCCTCCTTTATATTTCATTTTATTTCTTTCATATATATTTTTTACCTGTACCATACAGGTATTATTTTCCCGTAATTCATTTATTGTATGGGCCAAAATAACCTATTCGATAAATGCATCCAGTCCGAAATGCTTATAACACCGTTCTGTTACAACCCGTCCTCTCGGTGTCCGGTTGATAAAACCATTTTTGATCAGATATGGCTCATATACATCTTCAATCGTGCCGGAATCTTCCCCAATGGCAGCAGCCAGAGTATCCAGTCCCACCGGACCTCCACCAAACTTCTCTATCATTGTCATTAATATGTTCCGGTCTGTATTATCAAGTCCCATGGAGTCAACCTCAAGCTTATCCAGTGCTGTCTTTGCAACCTCATAATCGATACAGCCATTGTGGCATACCTGTGCAAAATCCCGGCATCTCTTTAACAGACGATTGGCAAGTCTTGGTGTTCCTCTGGATCGTTTTGCAATTTCAAGTGCGCCCGCATCATCGGTCTCTACACCCAATACATCCCCGGACCGTATTACGATCTGCTTCAATTCCTCCGGTGAATAGAATTCCAGCCGATCAACCATGCCAAATCGGTCACGAAGCGGTGCTGTCAGCATACCGGCTCTTGTCGTTGCTCCGATCAATGTGAATTTCGGAAGATCCAGACGGATTGACCTTGCTCCTGCTCCTTTTCCGATCACGACATCAATCGCAAAATCTTCCATTGCAGGATATAAGACTTCCTCTACCTGACTGTTTAATCTGTGAATCTCATCAATAAATAATATATCATTCTCTGACAGATTATTTAAAATAGCTGCCAGTTCGCCCGGCTTCTCGATTGCCGGTCCTGATGTGATCTTGATATTAACCCCCATCTCATTTGCAACTATGGATGCTAATGTCGTTTTACCAAGGCCAGGCGGACCATATAAGAGTAAATGATCTAACGGTTCATTTCTCCTCTTTGCCGCCTCAATAAAAATCTTCAGATTCTCTTTTACTTTATTCTGTCCAATATATTCATCCAGATACTTTGGTCTCAAACTATATTCACTATTTAATTCTTCTATATCTGCTTCTGTTGAAATAATTCTACCCACTGTGTCCACCTGTATCTGTTTTTATATTAATTTCTTCAATGCTGCCTTTAATATCGATTCTATATCCATCTGACTGGTATCCCCAATCTTTTTTACGGCAAGTGCTGCTTCGGAATTCGAATAGCCCAGATTTACAAGTGCAAGAATCGCATCTCTTGCTGCATTTAAATCTTGTGTATCCTGTACGATCGACTGCTCATAGGCTGCATCCATCATATCTTCCATCTTTAACTTATCTTTTAATTCCAATATGATCCTTGATGCACCCTTGGCGCCGACACCATTTGCTTTTGATATCGTCTTCGTATCCTCTGAAATCACCGCGAGCTGAAGCTCCTGGATCGTAAGAGCTGTAAGGATTGCCATAGCGACTTTCGGACCTACCCCGCTGATTCCGATCAAGATACGGAATACAGATAATTCCTCTTCTGAATGAAACCCATACAATGTCAATTCATCTTCTCTTATATACATGTGTGTGTATATTTTGATCTGCGTTCCATATGCTGGAATATGCTCAAGAAACTTACCAGATACGAAGATCCGATATCCCATACCGTGGTTATCGATCACTATATAATTCTCTCCTGCACTGACAAGTGCTCCTGAAATGTATGCTATCATAATAATATGTCTCCAAATTTTACTATGCCAAGTATAACACAGTTTTCTCATTATGGAAATATCTGATTGATTTTTTGATCGCAGGGGCATATCATGAGATTATTCGATTTTTTTACATTTGAGGTTACATACTATGATTCAATACGACTATACGATGCCACTTTCTTCAGTTAATCTGAACTGGATGAAAGAAACGCCGGATCAATATCTCTTCTTTGATATTGAAACAACCGGATTAAGCGCTGCCCGGTCAGATCTTTATCTGATCGGATATGGAACGATTCTAAACGACGAACAGTTTCGTATTACCTTATTATTCAATGATGACGGTTGTTCCGAGCCAAAGATGCTCGCTGCATTTAAGGATATATTGGCTGATTACAAATATCTCGTTACATACAATGGCGACACCTTCGATCTGCCATATATAAAGGAAAAATACCGACAGTTCCGTCAGGAGATATCCTTCGATTCAATTACCAGTATCGATGTCTATCGGAAAATAAGGAAATATAAAAAGCTGCTTCAGATGGATTCAATGAAACAGTCTGCTCTGGAATCTGTTATGGGAATGGAACGGGATGAATTTCACTCCGGCGGTCTTCTGATCGATACCTACCAGGACTATTTAGGTACAAAAGATACACAATTACAGGATATGCTTTTATCTCATAATAAGGATGACATCTATGGACTTTTCTATGTGTCCGGTTCCCTTACACTTACTTCCTTCTTTGAAGGCAATTTTTCTATATCGAAAACTACCTGTACCGATACACAGTTTACGATCTATATACAGACAGGAAGGCTTGCGATTCCATTTGATACCAACTGTAATGATATACATATATCAGGCATAGATGAAGTCGTGACGATCGATATTCCAGTTATCCATGATACACTGAAATATTTTTATAAGGACTATAAAAATTATTTCTATCTGCCATTAGAACAGACTGCTATCCACAAGGATGTTGCCTGTTATGTCGAAAGTGCTTATAAAGAAAAAGCCCGCCCAGAAACGGCATACACTACAAAAACAAGTTCGTTTATCCGCCAGAACAAGTTCAAGCAGTCACACATATTCAAATATGAACATACTGACAAAGATGGATATATTGAACTGAACGATACTTTCATCAATGACAGGATACAGTTAAAAGAATATCTTCTCAATATCTTAAAGCAGATCAAATAGTTCTGGAACATGTTGCAAAAGCGAAAGTTTCAAGATTGCGGAATAAGAGCAGGGGTACAGATCAAACTGGAACATACATAAAACAATAAATACCCACTGATGAATATTCATCAGTGGGTATTTTACATTTTATAAAAAACAATCTTTGATTATTCTTCTACTGGAGCTTCAACAACTTCTTCTGTCTCTTCCGGAACTGGAAGTAATGCCTTTACGCTCAGGCTGATCTTCTTCTCTTCCGGCTTGAAGTCAACAACCTTAGCTTCAATCTCATCACCAATCTTATATACATCTTCTGGCTTTGCAACGTGATCGTATGAAATCTGTGAAACATGCAGTAATGCATCAACGCCTGGCTCTAATTCAACGAATGCACCAAAGTCAGTCATACGTGCAACTTTACCTGTTACAACTGTTCCAACAGCATATTTCTCTTCTGCATTTAACCATGGGTTTGTCTCATCAAACTTTAAGCTTAATGCGATCTTGTCACCATTGATGTCCTTGATGAATGCCTTAACAGTATCACCAACCTTGAACATCTTCTTAGGGCTTTCTACTCTGCCCCATGACATCTCTGAAATATGAAGAAGTCCATCAGCACCACCGAGGTCAATGAATGCACCGAAATCTGTTACATTCTTTACTGTACCTTCTACTGTCATGCCAACTTCAATCTTTTCGAATAATTCTTTTGCAGCTGCAGCTTTTCTCTCAACAATCAGTTTCTTTCTGTTACCAATGATTCTTCTCTTCTTAGGATTGAACTCTGTAAGCTGGAATTCAATATCCTGGTCTAAGTACTTATCAAGGTTCTTTTCATATAAGTCAGATACAAGACTTGCTGGAATGAAGATTCTTGTCTCTTCGTAAAGAACATTTAAGCCGCCATTTACAACCTGAACAACCTTACCTGTAAGAATGTCACCATTGTTAAATGCTTCTTCTAACTTCTCGTTTACTTTCTCTGCTGCAACTCTCTTGTATGAAAGAGCTACCTGTCCTTCACCATCATTTGTCTTGATAACCTTAACAGTGATTGGATCCCCAACTTTTACCAACTCTGTTAAATCGACGTTTGGAGTGTTTGTATATTCATTTCTGGTAATGATACCGTCTGACTTATACTTAATATCAACTACAATCTCATCCGGCTTAACACCGATAATTGTACCGTCGATAATCTCTCCCTGTCTGATTGACGCCTTGCTTTCATCATTTTCTAACATCTGTTCAAAACTTAACTCTGCCATGCTACTATGAACCTCCTTAATAATATAATTTGGGGTAGATGCCCCCGCAGTAATACCTACCCTACTAACGGATTCAAAAGTAGTCAAATCCAAATCAACGAGTGTCTGTATATAGTAAGTATTCTCACATTCTTGTTTACTAATATCATATAGCTTCTGAGTATTAGAACTGTTTCGACCACCTATAATGATCATAGCATCTACAGTCTTTGCAATATCTCTTGCTTCCGTCTGTCGAACTGCCGTTGCATTACAGATTGTCTCATGAACAACCACATTATACAATTTTTTTCGAATAATATCAACAATATCTTTAAATTTATTCTTATTAAAGGTGGTTTGTGATACTAAACTGAAGTTAATATGCTCAAAATCCGGCTCATTTTCTATATTTTTCACCAAATTTTCCGCTTCTGAAACGCTTTGTACTGTATATGATTTCGTCTCACACCAGCCAATTATACCCTCAACTTCCGGATGATCTTTATTTCCAACAATGATTATGCGGTTCCCTTTTTGGCTCTCATCCTGTACGATCGTATGGATTTTTTTCACAAACGGACAGGTTGCATCTACCACATTGACATGTCTGGCTTCTAACTGTTCCATAACATCTTTTGATACTCCATGTGACCGGATAATAACCGTTTCTTCTTCCTGCTGATCAAGCTCTGCAAGATCTTCGATCACCAATACTCCCTTTTTTCTCAGATCCTCGATTACTTCTTCATTATGAATGATCGGGCCATAGGTATATACATGCTGTTTCCCGGCTTCTTTATACGCTGTATCAACGGCACGTTGTACCCCAAAACAGAATCCGGCCGACTTTGCTAATATAATTTCCATATTTTGTCCATACTCCGGTTTTATTTTTCTGCGATGCTGATGATCTTAGCTACAACCTCATCGATACCAAGATCTGAGCTGTCAAGATATACAGCATCATCTGCCTGCTTTAACGGCGCGATTGGACGTTCCATATCCTGTTTGTCCCTTGTAATAATATCAGCTTCGATCTTATCAATATCCGGTGTTTCCCCCTTTGCTATCAGTTCATCGTATCTTCTCTTTGCACGAACTGCAGAAGAAGCGGTCAGATAGATCTTTACTTCTGCATTTGGAAGAATGTTTGTACCGATATCCCTACCATCCATAACAACATCATTTTCTCTTGCAAGCTTTCTCTGAAGATCTAACAGTTTTTCTCTTACACATGGGATAGCAGATGATTTGGATGCCATGTTACCCACTTCTTCTTTTCTGAGGCTTCCGGTTACATTCTCACCATTCAGATATACCTGCTGTGCATGATCTTCATAACAGATTGTGATCTCAATCCCTGTTATCTCATTAGCAACTGCATCTACATCCGTTACATCGATCTTTGCATTCAATAATGCAAGTGCAACTGCACGATACATTGCTCCGGTATCTACATAAATATATCCAAGTTTTCCTGCTACCAATTTTGCTATTGTACTTTTTCCTGCTCCTGCAGGTCCATCAATTGCTATATTCATTTTTTCTCTCCTTTTATCTATTTACTTTATTAACTTTCTTCTGAGCATGCAAGTCCTGCCAGATATCCGGTCGACCATGCGATCTGCAGATTAAATCCGCCCGTCAGTGCATCTACATCCAGAACCTCCCCTGCAAAATACAGGTGATCTGCAAGCTTCGATTGCATCGTTGAAGGATCAACCTCTTTTACATTGACACCGCCTTTTGTAATGATTGCCTCATCAAAGCCGCGAAGCCCCTGAAACGAAAGTGTAAAATGTTTGAGTACGGTTACTAAATTCTTCCGTTCTTCCTTTGTGATCGAATTCACCTTCTTATATGGATCGATTTCTGAACGTTTTATAACTACATCGATCAGTTTGACAGGAAGCAGATCACCAAGCGAATTATGAAAATCTTTATTTGTATATTTACTAAAATCCCGAAGGATACGATCATCCAGCATTTCTTCCGTCATTGCAGGCTTCAGATCGATATACATACTTAAATCTTTATCCAGATATTTATGAAGATATGCAGATGCCTTTATTACCAGAGGGCCGCTGATGCCAAAATGTGTAAACAAAAGTTCTCCCTGTTCTTCAAACAGACACTTCTTACCACATTTTATCACAAGCTCTACATTTTTTAATGATAGTCCCATAAGTTCTTTGCAAAATTCATTCTTTAATTCAAATGGAACAAGTGATGGTAAAGGCACTTTGATCGCATGACCGGCGCTCTCTGCAAACCGGTAACCATCTCCGGTTGATCCGGTAAGCGGATACGATATCCCGCCGGTTGTTATGACGACTGCATCTCCATACACATCTTTCTTTCCATGTGCCGTCTTGATCTGTACGCCTTTTACTACCTGATCTTCTATAATAAGCTTCTGAACTTCCGTCTGTAGTTCTACTGTAATCTCCTGATTTCGGTTTAATTTCGTTTTTAATACTCCGATCACGTCAGATGAATGATCGCTGACCGGAAATACACGATCTCCGCGTTCTACCTTTGTCTTTAGTCCAAGTTTCTCAAAGAAATCAATCGTCATCTGATTATCAAAGGTATAAAACGGACTGTACATGAATTTACTGTTTGTTGTCACCGACTGAAAAAAGCGGTCTGCATCCCCTGCATTTGTCAGGTTGCATCTCCCCTTACCTGTAATGAATAACTTCTTTCCAAGGCGATCATTCTTTTCAAATAATACAACCTCGCAGCCATTTTCCGCAGCTGTGATCGCAGCCATCATGCCGGCCGCACCACCACCGACTACTATTATTTTTTTCATTGCATCATCCTCTTTAAACCTTCATTCGATATAGTCACTAACAGTCTGTAGCTTTCTTTTAACTGTAGCTCCGGGGTGATATGTTCAATCGAACGTCCGTCTTCCTTTACCAGAATGATATTCATATTATAACTTCTTCTGAAATCAAGTTCTTTTAATGTCTTGCCGACCCATTCCGGTCGAACCGAAATCTCTGCTACATTGATGTCATCCGAAATCTCAAAGAATTCCAGAAAATTGCTGCATAAGAGCTTTCTTGCAACATTGATTCCGGCATCCTTTTCCGGATAGATAACTTTATCCGCTCCGATCTTGGACAGGATCTTTGCTGCTTCATCGTTATTCGATTTAGCAAGAATATATGGAACGCCCAGTTCTTTTGCTGTTATAATCGTCATTGCACTGGCTTCCAGATTATCACCCATTGCAACTACAACACCATCCATATTCTCAAGTCCTGCTTCTTTCAGACTCTCTGTCTCACATACATTAACCGTCACTGCACATGTAACCCGTGATGAGATCCGCTTCACACATTCAGGATCACTGTCGATTGCCAGAACCTGCGCACCGGACTCCATCAAAGTAAGGGCAACATTCGTTCCAAATCGTCCAAGCCCTACTACCGCAAATGATTTTTTCATACTTTCCTCCTTATCCAACGATCACATCTTCTTCCGGATAATGAAGAAGCCGATGTTTTCCGTTTTGTGTATTAAATGCTACCACCATAGATATCGGTCCAACTCGTCCAATATACATACAGATTATAATAATGATCTTTCCTGCCGTGTTCAAAACAGGAGTCAGATTTCTGGATAAGCCAACTGTGCAGACGGCACTTGTCACTTCATACAGAGCATCCAGCAGATTCACATCATTTGTAGCCAGCAATAATATCGTCATAATAAATATTGTACTCATACTTAAGAATACAATTGCAACTGCTTTTTTTACAACGGATACCGGAATGCTTCTCTTGAAAACCTCTGTATCCTCATGGTTTCTGATCATGGCAGCAAAGGTATAGAAAATAACTGCGATGGTTACGGTCTTCATTCCTCCTGCCGTTCCAACCGGAGAACCGCCAATCATCATAAGAAGCACTCCAAAGAAAGCTGTCACCGGTCGAAGTGCCACCTGAGATACTGCAGCAAATCCCGCCGTACGAAATGTTACCGACTGAAAAAAAGCATTTAATATCCGGTCTTTTTCGGATAAATTACCAAGAGTGTCCGGATTGGAACGTTCAAGGAAATAGATAACAATTGTACCGCCGATCAATAACAACAATGTCATAAAAATCGCGATCTTCGTCTGCAAATGAACGCCATTCCATGCCGACCGGATACTGCATCTCTTTGTACGGATTCTTCGAAACGCTTCAACCGTATCCCACCATACAATAAATCCGATTCCGCCCATAATGATCAGAAACGACGTATTCAGCATCATCAAAAGATTGGAATGATATGAAATCAGACTGTCCGCACCCATAATGTCGATACCGGCATTACAAAATGCTGAAACAGCATGAAATACCGAAAACCAGATTCCCTTTAAAAATCCGTATTCTCTGCAATAATAAAAACTGTAAATAAGTGCTCCGATCCCTTCGATCAGAAATGTTCCTTTTATTACTTTTATCGTAAACTTCAAAAGTCCCTGCTTGCTGTTCAGGTTAAATGCATCCTGCAACAGCATTGTACTTTTCAAGGTTATCTTCATTCTTAATAACAACATAAACAGTGTGATGATCGAAACGATTCCGAGTCCGCCGATCTGGATCAAAATTAATATCACACCTTTACCAAACAAACTCCAATAGGAAAATGTATCAACGACTACCAGACCTGTCACACATACGGATGTCGTCGATGTAAAAGCAGCCGTCAGAAGATCTGTCCATGTTCCGTTTGCAGATGCAATCGGCAATGATAATAATATCGTTCCTACAATAACTGTAATCAGAAAGCCCAGTGCTATAATTCTCGTTGTTGTAAGATAATTCCGGTTCACATATTTCTTCTTATTCATGATACTTTCCTAGACCTCTACTCAAAACAATTCCCTGCCTCTGCTATATCTGACAGATAACAAAATTCATGATATAAACATGGGAAGATACAGACCGGATACCACCAGTCTGCTCTTCCCATAGTATACCTGCATATGTCATTTTTCAAACGACATAACACTTTATAATCTTATACCGGATATGCCTTATCCTCTTTGTTTACAAGTGTTGCATCAACCTTTGTCTTCTTTGCTTCTCTTAACTTGAAGAAATCAACAGCAACCTGTGGGAACAATGCATATGTTAATACATCTTCATCCTGTTCCTTGTACTGGATCATTTCTTTCTCGATCTTACCAAGCTCATTTTCAAGAAGATCAGCAGGACGACATGTGATAGGCTCCTGATCACCGATTACTTTCTTTCTAACTTCTGGGTCAACCGGCTTTACAGACTGACCATACTCACCAGCAACAAGTGCCTTTGCTTCCTTTGTACACATCTTGTATCTCTCGCCTGTAACAACATTTAATACAGCCTGAGTACCAACGATCTGACTGGATGGTGTAACAAGAGGTGGTTCACCGAAGTCTTTACGAACTCTAGGAACTTCTTCCAGAACCTGTTCAAACTTGTCTTCTGCGTTCATTTCCTTTAACTGTGATACAAGATTTGATAACATACCACCTGGTACCTGATATAATAATGTCTTAACATTAACACCAAGAACCTTTGGATTCAGAAGACCGGACTTAATCCACTCTTCTCTTAATGGTCTGAAGTAATCAGCGATCTCAGCGAGAAGGTTCTGATCAAATCCAGGATCATATGGTGTGCCTTCAAATGTCTTAGCCATAACTTCTGTTGCAGGCTGGCTTGTACCAAGTGCTAATGGTGAAATTGCTGTATCAATGATATCACATCCTGCTTCAACAGCCTTCATGTATGTCATGGAAGCTACACCTGATGTATAGTGTGTGTGAAGCTGGATTGGAAGGGAAGAACCTTCCTTTAATGCCTGAACAAGTTCTGTTGCCTTATATGGAACAAGAAGACCTGCCATATCCTTGATACAGATAGAATCTGCACCCATATCCTCAATTCTCTTAGCCATATCTTTCCAGTAATCAAGTGTATAAGCATCACCTAATGTATAGGAAAGTGCAACCTGTGCATGACCTTTTTCCTTGTTACATGCTTTAACAGCAGTTTCAAGGTTTCTGATATCATTTAAGCAGTCGAAAATTCTGATAATGTCAATACCGTTTGCGATTGACTTCTGAACAAAATATTCAACTACATCATCTGCATAATGACGGTAACCAAGAATGTTCTGACCTCTGAATAACATCTGAAGCTTTGTATTCTTAAAACCATCTCTTAATTTTCTAAGTCTCTCCCATGGATCTTCCTTAAGGAATCTGAGACATGCATCGAATGTAGCACCACCCCAGCACTCAACAGAATGATATCCAACCTTATCCATCTTATCGATGATTGGAAGCATCTGTTCTGTTGTCATACGGGTAGCGATCAGTGACTGATGCGCATCACGTAATACAGTTTCGGTAATCTTAACCGGTTTCTTTTCTGCCATTTCGAACCTCCTGAATATATTCTCATATGATTATGATCATTACTGTACATTAAAGATTGCAAGGAATGTTCCTGCTGCAACTGCTGTACCGATAACACCTGCAACATTTGGTCCCATTGCATTCATCAGAAGGAAGTTCGTAGGATCATACTGGGAACCTACCTTCTGAGAAACTCTGGCTGCCATAGGTACGGCAGATACACCGGCTGAACCGATCAGCGGATTAACCTTACCCTTTGTTACCAGACACATTAACTTACCAAATAATACACCGGCTGCTGTACCGAATGCAAATGCGATCAGACCAAGTAATACGATCTTTAAAGTACTGATCTTTAAGAAAGCTTCTGCACTTGTACTTGCACCAACAGATGTACCAAGTAAGATAACTACGATATACATCATAGCATTGGATGCTGTCTCTGTAAGCTGTTTTACAACACCACACTCACGGAACAGGTTACCTAACATCAGCATACCAACCAGTGGTGCTGTTGTAGGAAGGATCAGAACAACTACGACTGTAACGATAATTGGGAAAAGAATCTTTTCCAGCTTGGTTACAGGACGAAGCTGTGGCATTCTGACCAGACGCTCTTTCTTTGTTGTAAGTGCTTTCATAATAGGTGGCTGGATGATCGGAACCAGTGACATATAAGAATATGCTGCTACTGCGATTGGTCCAAGTAATGTTCCACCCATTCCAAGTTTACCGGCAAGGAAGATAGATGTAGGACCATCTGCACCACCGATAATAGAAATAGCTGCTGCTTCCTTACCATTGAATCCCATCAGGAAAGCAAGGAAATATGCGCCGTAGATACCGAACTGTGCTGCAGCTCCAAGAAGAAAGCTTGCAGGGTTTGCGATCAACGGGCCAAAATCTGTCATGGCACCTACACCCATGAAGATCAGTGAAGGAAGAATACTCCATTCATCCAACATGTAGAAGTAATGTAATAATCCGCCTTCTGCCATTATATCTGGAAACATGTTAACAAGTAACATACCAAATGAGATTGGTACCAGAAGAAGTGGCTCAAAACCAAACTTAATTGCAAGGAACATGAAAACGAACGCTACAAGGATCATAACGTAATTTTTCCAGTCAAGACTTGCAAAACCTGTCTGATTTGCTAAATTTGACAATACGTCAACTATACTACTCATTTAGTCGTTCCTCCTATCAGATTTATACAAGTACAGCATTAGTTCAGAGTTGCTAATGTATCTCCTGCTTCAACAGTTGCACCTGATGCAACGTCGATGCTTGCTACTGTACCATCTTCCGGAGCAACAACTTCGTTTTCCATCTTCATAGCTTCAAGGATCAGAATAACCTGTCCCTTCTTAACTGCATCACCAACATTTGCCTTAACATCAAGGATCTTGCCAGGCATCGGAGAAGCAACCTTAATGGAACCTGCGCCCGCTGACTTAGCTGCCGGTGCTGGTGCCGGTGCTGCCGCTGGTGCCGGTGCTGCTACAGGAGCTGCTGCAACTGGTGCTGCTACAGGGGCAACGCCACCTGCTAATTCTTCAACTGAAACATCATATGATGTACCATTTACTGTAATTCTATAATTCTTCATCGATATATCCTCCTATTATTATCTCTTAATACGTCTGATCGGACGTGTCACAAGCTTATCTTTGCTTGGATACGTTGTATATGCATTCTGTCCTGCTGATGCAGCAGCAACTGCGGCTGTGATAACTGCAACCAGTTCAGAATCATTCATTACGCTTTCACCTGTTTCTGTTTTAACGATGTCAACAATCTGTCCTGCCGGTGCAGATCCTGCATCTTCTTCCTTTGTCTCAGCAACAGGCTCTGCCTTAGCTGCTTCTTCTGCTTTTTTAGCTGCCTTCTTGGCTGCTTTTGCTTCTTTATCAAAGAAGCCGGGAACAAATTTTAACAGATAGATGATAAATGATATAAAGATAAGAACAACGAATACAGTTGCCATACCGATCAGGGTGTTGGTTCCGGCTGCCTTCATCTTATCTTCAAATGTCATGTTTGCTGCAATCTCAACATCAGTTGACTTATATGGGTACATACCCTGTGAAGAAAGGGCTTCATCAGCCTGCTCTTCACTGTAACCATACTGATTCATTAACTGATATCTCTGTAAGTTATATGTTGCACTGTTATCTACAAATGTTACCTTGATCAATGCCTCTTTTTCTGTACAGTCAGCATAAAGAGTTACGATTACATTTCCTTCTGTCTCTGTAATCTTGTATTCACCTGTAAAATCTTTAAACTCACCGCACTCATCACCGATATTACGGAATGACTTGACTGCTTCTATCTCATTTTCAGAAACCCCTGCATCCTCGCCTGCTTCTATAACATAGTTATAGGTCTCATCTGCGCTTGCATATTTCTGATATGTCTCACAGGCATCTTTTGCTACCTGAGCGATCTCCTGATCGTTATAAGCAAATTTTACTCCGTTATCATCAGAAGCACTACATCCGGCAAACATAAAAGTAACAGCTAACATAGAAACTATTAATACTAATTTTTTCTTCATTTAGTTGTCACTCCTTTTATATAGTACCGTGTTTCTTATAAGGTCTCATTTCTTCCTTTGAAAGGAGCATCTGGATTGCTGCGATCACTCTCTTTCTTGTAGCATCAGGCTCGATGATATCATCGATATATCCTCTGGATGCTGCCGAAGCTGCTCCTGAAAGAGCTGCAACATATTCTGCTTTCTTCTCCTTGATGAAGGCAAGCTTGTCGTCTGCTGCTGCAAGTTCATCTTCATACATGATCTTAACTGCCATCTCAGGATCCATAGTACCGATCACTGCATCCGGCCATGCATATACCATATCAGCTCCGATTGCCTTGGAGTTCATAACCGTATATGCTGTTCCATAGGCCTTGTCCATAACAACCGTAACCTTTGGAACTGTTGCATCTGCATATGCATTTGTAAGTTTTGCAAGAGCCTTTGAGATGGTCTTCTCTTCTTCAACTGTTGCAGCAAAACCTGTTACATTTACAAGTGTAAGAACAGGAATGTTAAATGCATCACAGAAATCTACAAATTCTTCTGCTTTATATGCACCCGCTGTTGTAATCGTATCTTCCTGATTACCAACACATCCAACTGTGATACCATCCATACGGATCAGAGCTGTAACAACATCTCCTGCATATTCCTTCTTCATCTCAAGCACAAGAGAATCATCGGCAATATTCTGGATCACTGCTCTTGGATCGTTCTTGTAAGAATCAAGATTTGGGATAATTCTGTTTGGATTGTCATTTGCAGAAGCTTCCTTGTCGTCCAGATTACAGCTTGGAAGAACCTCAACCAATGCACGGATCATACCAAGTAATTCTTCTTCTGTCTCAAATACACCATCTACATTTGCTGTATTCTCACTTACATAATCAGCTGCGGAAGTATCTAACTTTGTAATATTGTTCTCTGCTAAAGCGTTTGGAGAATTTACAAATAACTTTGCACCTTCCTTTGTCATGAAAGTGAAGTCTGATAATGATGGAACAAGGGAAGCACCGCCGCCACATGCACCAAAAACAGCTGTGATCTGAGGAATAACACCTGAAGCCATAACCTGCTTGCCATATACTTCACCAAATGCATTCAGTGCATCTGTAGCTTCCTGAAGTCTGAGTCCTGCACAGTCGATCATACCGATGACAGGTGCACCCATCTTCATAGCCATATCATAAATTTTTGCAATCTTCTTAGCATGCATCTCACCAACAGAACCGCCTAAAACTTTAGCGTCCTGACTGTATACATACACTAAATTGCCATTGATAACACCATATCCGGTGATAACACCATCTTTTGGAGTATCCTTATCCTGAATGTTAAAATCAGTATTTCTTGCTTTTACATAAGCACCGATTTCAACAAAGCTTGCGTCATCAAGCAATGCATTAATTCTATCGCTTGCTGACAGGGTGAGTTTGTTGCTCATTTCTAGTCCTCCATTAAATTTATTTTTAGGAGTTACATAAAAGTAATTCCAAATTTATGCCGATTTTATTGTAAAGCCTTTACGAATTTATTTCAAGTAAAATTATCATTACGACACAGTTTTTTCAACACTTTTTAACAATCGGACATCCCTGCTATTTTTACTTAAAAAACAAAAGGGGAAAGTGGAAGTAATTGTCAGAAAATACCCCATTTTCCCCATAATTGTCTGTTTTGTGGTTAGTTGTTCATAACTATACAGCTTTTAATTTTATATTAATCCTTCAGGACATTTTTGTTTGATACCAGATAATCGATCAGTGAAATGATCGTTAATACAAGTGCAGCATAGATCAGCACTTGCTCGATTACAAATATCACTTTTCCACCAAGATTACCGATCAGGAAACAAACCATGACCATCTGGACAACAGTCTTTAATTTACCCCAGATACCAGCCGCAATAACAACACCCTTTTCTGCTGCGATCAGCCGGAATCCGCTGATGATAAATTCTCTCGCAATGATGATAATAACGATCCATGCAGGAATCCGTCCCTGATCGACCAGTGCGATCATTGCAGAACATACCAGAAGCTTGTCTGCTAACGGATCCATGAATTTTCCAAATGTTGTGACCAGATTACATCTTCTTGCGATCTGTCCATCTAATGTATCCGTGATCGCTGCAGCGATAAAGATACCAAGCGCAATCCATTTGGCTGCTGCAAAATCAAGATACATAAACACAACAAAAAATGGAATCATTATAACTCTCAATATTGTTAATTTGTTTGGTAAATTCATTCTATCATCTCCCCTGTCAGATCATATTCATTTGCATCTGTGATCCGAACCTGTACAAAGGTGCCGGACATCAGCTCATACGGTGCATCAACAAATACCATACCATCTACATCGGGCGCATCCCGATAAGTTCTTCCGACATATACATCGTCTTCTGCAACATAGCCTTCGATCAGTACTGTAAGACTCTTGCCAAGCAGCTCCTGATTCTTGTCGTATGATACTTCCTGCTGCAATGCCATTATATCATCCCGCCATTTTTCTGCAACCTCATTTTCAATCTGATCAGGAAATGATGCTGCCGGAGTTCCTTCCTCCGGTGAATATGTAAACACACCCAGGCGGTCAAATTCCGACTCATTCACAAACTCCATAAGCGCTTCATGATCCGCTTCTGTTTCACCGGGAAATCCTGCGATCAGCGTTGTACGGATCGCAATATCAGGAATCCGGATCCGAAGCTTTGCGATCAATTCTACAATATCCTTTTTACAGGTACGTCTTCCCATGCGTCGCAATACAGGATCTTCTGAATGCTGGATCGGTATATCGAGATAATGACAGACTTTTTCTTCCTCCGCGATCGTATCGATCAGCTCGTCTGTGATCTCCTCCGGATAGCAGTACATCAAACGTATCCACTGGATTTCCTCGATCTTGCAGAGTTCATGTAATAATTTCGGAAGTGTCTTTTCACCATACAGATCCACTCCATAGAGTGTTGTTTCCTGTGCAACAAGGATCAGTTCTTTTACTCCCTGTGCAGCAAGCTCTTTTGCAGATGCCAGAAGCTGTTCCATCGGAATACTTCTGTACTTTCCTCTGATATATGGAATCGCACAATAAGTACACATCTTGCCACAGCCTTCTGCGATCTTTAAATATGCCATTGAAGCTCCGGTTGTAACGATACGTCCGCCAACTGCCTCCGGCATATAATTGATATCTGTAACAAAGGAATGTTCTTCTTCAGATCCGATTGCATCCACGATCGCATCATAATTTGCAGCTCCGACAATTGTATCAATCTCCGGCAGTTCTGCAAGAATATCGTCCTTATACCGCTGTGACAGGCAGCCGGTAACGATCAGCTTCTTTAATGATCCTGTCTTCTTCAGCTCTCCGTATTCTATTATCGTATTAATACTTTCTTCCTGCGCATCTTTGATAAATGCACAGGTATTGATAACAACTGCCTCTGCCTCATGTTCATCATTTGTGATCTCATGTCCTGCCTTATGCAGAAGTCCGAGCATTACCTCACTGTCCACAAGGTTCTTATCGCAGCCCAATGATACCATCAATACTTTCATATATGTTCTTTCCTCAGGTTATTTTATATTGATCGAATCTACACAGTTATGCATAAGCATTGCGATCGTCATAGGACCAACTCCACCCGGTACAGGAGTAATTGCTCCTGCAACCTTGCTTGCTGATTCAAAATCAACGTCGCCGCATAATTTGTTATTCTCATCTCTGTGTATTCCGACATCGATCACGGTTGCGCCCTCTTTGATATAGGATGCATCGATCATCTTCGGTCTGCCGATCGCAACTACAAGAATATCTGCACGCTTACATACCTCTTTCAGATCCTTTGTCTTTGAATGACAGATCGTAACCGTTCCATTCTCGCGTAATAACAGCATAGCCATCGGTTTGCCTACGATATTGCTTCTGCCGATCACGACACATTCTTTTCCTGCGATCTCGATTCCGGAACGCTTTAAGAGCTGGATCACACCAGCCGGTGTACAGGATACAAATCCAGGCTGACCGATACTTAATGCTCCAACGCTCATCGGATGGAAGCCATCAACATCCTTTAATGGTGAGATTGCTTTAATGATCTTGTCCTCATCGATATGTTTTGGAACCGGAAGCTGTACCAGAATTCCATTTACAGCATCGTCCTTATTCAATTTATCGATCAGTTCTAACAGTTCTTCCTCCGTTGTCTCTTCCGGAAGCTCATAAGACAAAGAATCAATGCCGATATAGGCACATGCCTTTTTCTTATTGCCGACATATACGGAAGATGCCGGATCATTTCCTACCTGGATAACTGCCAGACAGATCTTTACACCTTTTGCTGAAAGCTCTGCAACCTGTTCCTTTAATTCATCTTTTATCTGTTTTGATATTGCTTTTCCATCAATCAGTTGAGCCATATTTGATTTATTCCTCCTTAGAATAATCCGCAAATTACACCATCATCATTTACACTGATATTTTCAGCAGCCGGCACCTTAGGCAGACCAGGCATTGTCATAATCGTACCTGTGATTGCGACCACAAAGCCGGCACCTGCACTGACATATACTTCACGGATATTAATATCAAATCCTTCCGGTCTTCCAAGCTTCTTTGGATCATCCGAAAGTGAATACTGATTCTTTGCCATACATACAGGGAAGTTTCCAAATCCCATCTCTTCAATCTTAGCGATCGCACGATCTGCTTCCGGACTGTATGTTACATTTGCTGCACCATAGATCTCTGTTGCAATGCATGAGATCTTTTCTTTAATTGACAGCTCATCTTTATATAATACTTTAAAATCACTCTTTTTGTTCTCAAGTGTATTTAATACTGCATTTGCAAGCTCGATACCGCCTTCGCCGCCTTTTTCCCATACATTTGCAAGAGCGAAATCACAGTTTCTGTCCTTACAGAATTTCTCTACAAACGCAAGTTCCGCATCTGTGTCTGTGATGAAACGGTTTAAAGTAACGACAACAGGAACCTGATACTTCTGAAGATTCTCGATGTGCTTTTCAAGGTTTACGATACCTTTCTTTAATGCCTCCAGATTCTCCTGACCAAGCTCTGTCTTCGGTACGCCGCCGTTGTACTTCAATGCCTTTACGGTTGCAACAAGAACAACTGCATCCGGCTTCAGTCCGTTCATACGGCACTTGATATCAAAGAACTTCTCTGCACCAAGATCTGCTCCGAATCCAGCCTCTGTAATTACATAGTCTGCCAGCTTTAATGCTGTTTTTGTTGCGATTACACTGTTACAGCCATGTGCGATATTTGCAAATGGTCCGCCATGCACAAGTGCAGGTGTATGCTCCAACGTCTGGATCATATTCGGCTTGATCGCATCCTTTAAGAGTGCAGCCATAGCACCAACCGCTTTCAGATCCTTTGCTGTTACAGGCTCGTTCTGATAATTATAAGCAACAATGATCCTGCCAAGTCTTTCCTTCAGGTCATTGAAATCCGCTGCCAGACAAAGGATCGCCATGATCTCTGATGCAACCGTGATCACGAAGCCATCTTCTCTTGGCACACCATCTACACGCTTTCCAAGTCCGATCACGGTATGACGCAGCGCACGGTCATTCATATCCATACATCTTTTAAATACGATACGGTTCACATCAATGCCGAGTGCATTTCCCTGATGAATATGGTTATCCATCATTGCTGCAAGCAGATTGTTTGCAGATGTGATCGCATGGAAATCACCAGTAAAATGAAGATTCAGATCCTCCATCGGTACTACCTGTGCATATCCGCCGCCGGCAGCACCGCCCTTGATACCAAAGCACGGACCAAGTGATGGTTCACGAAGTGCGATAACCGCTTTCTTGTTCAGTCTGCCCATAGCTTCACCAAGTCCGACTGTGATCGTTGTCTTGCCCTCTCCTGCAGGAGTCGGATTGATTGCTGTAACTAAGATCAGCTTACCATTCTCATTTTTCTGTACGGAAGCGATCAGCTCATCTGACAACTTTGCTTTATATTTGCCATACATCTCGATATCATCTTCTTTGATGTCAAGCTTTGCTGCAACCTCCTTTATATTCTTCATCTCTGCCTGCTGTGCAATTTCGATGTCGTTTAACATTTAATATGTCCTCCCTGAGTGTAATTTTATCCTATAGCAGGTAAAATCTGCCTATGCACGCTATATCCCTTCACCGGCATTTTCCCTGTATAAATATCATTTGAATCTGTATTATAAATTATTATCTATATATTCGTCAAATTCTTCCTGCGTCATAAGTATCTTTCTTGCCTTTGTGCCCTCCTCCGGACCTACAACCCCGGCACCTGCAAGCTGATCCATGATACGTGCCGCACGGTTAAAGCCGATCTTAAACGCACGCTGCAGCATTCCGATCGAGGCCTTTTCTTTATCAATGATAAAGCGTCCGGCTTCTACAAAATAATCATCCTTATCACTTCCACCGCTCATACCGGGTGCACCGGCCGCTCCGGTCTGTGTAATAGACTTAGATATATCATCATCATACGTTCCGACACCGTTCTGTTTCTTCAGATACTCCACAACGGATGACACTTCTTCATCAGAAACAAAAGCTCCCTGTACACGAACCGGTTTTGGATAACCGGTCGGATAAAATAACATATCACCCTTACCGAGAAGCTTCTCTGCACCATTCATATCTAAGATGGTTCTGGAATCTACACCGGATGATACAGCGAATGCAATTCTCGATGGAACATTTGCCTTGATCAGCCCGGTAATAACATCTACCGATGGACGTTGAGTTGCTATAACCAGATGGATACCTGCCGCTCTGGCAAGCTGTGACAAACGGACAATCGCGTCTTCCACTTCTCCGTGAGCAACCATCATCAGGTCGGCAAGCTCGTCCACAATCACAACGATCGTCGGCATTTTCTTAAGCTTCTCATCATCTACTGATCCGGAAGCAAGTGCCTGTTCTACTTTGTCATTATATCCCTGTATATTTCTGACTCCACATTCTGCAAACATCTGATATCTTCTGGTCATTTCCTCTACCGCCCAGTTCAGTGCACCGGATGCCTTCTTCGGATCGGTTACAACCGGGATCAGCAGATGTGGAATGCCATTATAACAGGCAAGCTCTACCATCTTCGGATCGATCATGATCAGTTTTACTTCTTCCGGTTTTGCCTTATATAAGATACTCATTATCAGCGTATTGATACAGACCGATTTACCGGAGCCTGTGGCGCCGGCGATCAGCAGATGCGGCATCTTGGCTATATCCGTAACAATAACCTGTCCACTGATATCTTTACCGACTGCAAATGCGATGTTGGATTTGGAATTCTTGAAATTATCCGATTCCACCAGTTCGCGAAATGCAACAATTGAATTTTCTTTGTTTGGTACTTCGATTCCGATCGCTGCCTTGCCGGGGATCGGAGCTTCGATACGAATATCCGCAGCTGCAAGATTTAACTTGATATCATCGGCAAGACCAAGGATCTTACTGACCTTAACGCCCTGCTCCGGCTGCATTTCAAACCGGGTAACCGCCGGTCCGCAGCTATAATTTGTGATCGTAACATTAACACCAAAGTTTTCCAATGTATTCTTCAACTTGATCGCTGTAGAACGTACCTGTGCATCCCGGTTCGCATTGTGATTCTTCGGCGGCTGTGCCAGAAGATTGGATCCCGGAAATTTATACTTTGCTCCCTCTTTATAGTTCTTCTGTCCGGGCTTGTCTGCCGCCGGTGCATGCTTCTTCACCGTCTGAGAGTTCTCTGTCTTTCCTGTCACACTGGAAAACGCAGAATCCATATCCGGATCATAATCATCCGGTATCACACTGACAACCTCCGGATGCTCATTTCCATTGATCGCACCGGAAAGAACATCTTCTTCATCCTCAAATTCTGCATCAAAGATGTCTTTTGTCTGCTGAACAGGAATCTCCTGTGTATCACCCATAGGAACTGCCGACGAAACACGGGCTGACGTTTCTACAGGAGCAGGTTCTGATTTTCTCCTGCTCTTTGTAACCGACGTTTTCTTCGCAAACGATACCGGTATCTGTTCTTCTCTTTCATCATGAAGTACAATCTTCTCTACATCATTATTAAATGTAAGAAAATCGTCATCCGGTACATTTATTTCATGAATCTCATCCTCATTCTCAAAGAAGTCCTTCGCTTTGCCCTTTTGCTTTTCACCGCTTTCATAGACCTTCAGGTTCTCAAGCCTTACCTGGCTGTTTCCGGACTTTCCGGACTTTTTCTTATTCTTTTTAACCGGTCTGCACTCCTGCTCCGGTTCTTCATATTCTTCTTCCCTGTAAAAGCTGTTGATCAGATCCTTAAATGTATCGATCACTGAGATTCCCGTGATCAGGACAAACATAACAAGCGCACCAAGGATCATTACCAGTGTTACGCCCACGATACCGATCGTATTTCTGAAAATAAAGAACAAACCGCCACAGATAATTCCACCGCCCATATGCTCCTTATATCCATCCAGATATAACTGTTTTACAGATAAATAATCGGTTGTGAAGATCATCTGGCTGATCATCGATATGATCATCAGAACCACACCGATATAGATTACTTCATTTCTAACCTTTTTATTACCAAGATTGGAAATAATAAATGCCGATGATATAAAAAGATATACCGGAAATATGTATTCGGCAAATCCGATCACACCAAACAGGAAACCGGATATTGCATCGCCGACCTTTCCACATTTGCCAAAGTTAGCGATCATCAAGAATATGGAAAAAGCAAGAATGACTAACAGGATTACTTCCAGACGTACTTCCCTGTTATCTTCTTCTATCTGTTGTTCCATCTGTTTTTTTGATGTATTTGGGTTCGATACTGTATTTGACCTTTTAGCTGTACTATTTTTTTTCCCCGTACCATTTTTCCCGGTTCCACCGGTGGCTCTGGTCGTTCCGTTCTGTTTTGCCGTCCCGTTTTTCTTTCTGGTTTCAGCCATTTTCTTCTCCCACTTACTTACTTAAATTAACGTACAAAATAATAAATGACAGATATCACACCTGCGCATAAACAATAAATGGAATATCCCTTGAATTTATTGTTCTTTACTGATTTCAGCATCACTTTGATACAAAGAAAGCCTACAACGCCCGCAACGATCATACCGATCACATAATTCAGGATCTCTGATCCGGTAAGACTTGCACCTGCCAGATCCGGGATCTGAAGAATACATGCTCCAAGAATTGTCGGAATCGACATGATGAATGAATATTTTACTGCAAATTCTCTGTTGAATCCACATGCAAGACCTGCTGTGATCGTAGAGCCCGATCTGGAAATACCGGGAAGAGTTGCAATACCCTGAGCCAGACCGATAAATAACGAATTCTTATATGTAGCCTCTGCCGGTCCTTTATTGCCCTTCTGAACACGATCAGCAATAAATAAAATCACAGATGTGATACAGAGACAAAATCCCGGAACTAATAAAGTATTTCCGGCATTTTCAATCTTACTCTCAAACGGAAGTGCGATCACCATAGTTACAAGTGTTGATAAAATAACAAGCATTACGAATTTACGGTATTCCGTTTCAATGATCTTACGATATGGTTTCTTCTCCTTGGAAAACAGATTTGCAAAAAATCTCCCTACATTGCAGCAGGCAAGACCGATAATCGTAAATCCTTCTACGATCAGTTCAACAATATCCTTCCAATACACAATAAAGATGGCAACCAGTGTGCCAAAATGAAGCAGGATATCAAACATGATGCCTGTATCTGTATTTACATGAAACATGTTCTTAAAGATTGCGAGATGTCCTGAACTGCTGACGGGAAGGAACTCGGTTGCTCCCTGAATGATTCCCATAATGATTGATTCTAATAGTGACATAATTGCTCCAATCCGCTGTATAACCAGCACTGTTTTATTGTTTTCTCTATCTATACCGTTTTTCTATGTACCGGCCAATAGCCGTAAAAAAAACGAACCATCAGCCTATTTTACTATCATTCCATCAATTTATCAAGTCATAGAGTTTGTTTAATGCAGCCGATATTCCTCCGATCCTGTCAATAATGCCGCATTCGACCGCTTCTTTTCCAACAAGAACCGAACCGATATCTTTGGATAATTCCTGTGTATTGAACATGATCGATCTTAATGAATCTTCACCGATCTTGGAATGACAAGACGTAAACTGTATGATTCGGTCCTGCATCCGTTCGATATATTCGTAATTTTGTCTCACACCTAGCACGGTATCGGATACTCTGAGAGGATGCACAACCATCGTTGCTGTCGGTACGATAAATGATACATTACCTGATACCGCAAGCGGCACACCGATCGAATGACTCCCTCCAAGCACCAGTGTAACAACCGGTTTGCTGATTGATGCCAGCATCTCTGCTATTGCAAGGCCTGCTTCTACATCCCCGCCTACTGTATTTAATAATACGAGTACACCTTTGATGCTTTCGTCATCCTGAACAACCGCAAGCTCCGGCAATATATGCTCATATTTTGTAGTCTTGGTATCGGACGGCAGACTGACATGTCCCTCAATCTCCCCAATGATATCAAGTAACAATATATTATATTTTTCTTTGTTTCCATTTATGATGATCTGACCATTTTCTACAATGAGGTCCTGTCTTTTTAATTCCTGATCCATGTAAACGACTTCCTTTCTTATAGTCAGAAATGTTCCGCCTGTATAAATCGAATATCATTTTTGCTTTTCCATTCAACCATAACTTTTTTGCAAAAAAATAACAGGCAGGAAGATTTTTTCATTTCTTCCTGCCTATTGTTTGATACTTTATATGAAATTATTCATAAATTACATAACGAGTGTAATCTCATTTACATCATCCAGTTCATCAAACCGAATGTAGTTATCTTCCATTACCTTTCCATTTACAGTCATGCTCTGGCAGCCACTTTCATGTCCGTCCGGATTTGTAACATGAATATTTAACTTCTTGCCACGATAGTTCTTTGTGATATTGAACTCTTTCCAGTCAGATGGTACTGCAGGTGCGATCTTAATTCCGTAGAAATCAGGACGCATACCCATGATACCCTCAACACATCCAACCATACAGGTAGATGCTGTTCCTGTCAGCCAGTGAACATGGGAACGGCCTTCATAAGGACTTCCAACTGACTCCGTGAACTGACCATGGCAGTAAGGCTCTAACTTACGAACCTCGGCCTTATCATTCATAGATGCCGGTGAACTCTCGTCAAAGTATTCAAATGCACGATTACCATGTCCCATCAATGCTTCAGCAAGGATGATCCAGCCCTGTGGCTGTGAGAAGATACCTGCATTCTCCTTTGTTCCTGCATTGAACAGAAGCATTAACGCTCCGTCAAACGCATGTTTCTTATATGGTGGGAACATCAGTCTGACACCATATGGTGTATTTAATTCTCTGTGAACAGATTCCAATGCAAGCTCGCTCTGTTCTCTGGTAGCAAGACCGCTGATAACTGCCCATGACTGAGGGTTCAGCCACATACTTGCTTCAGGATCATTCTTGGAACCGATCACCATACCACCCTCTTTATATCCACGGATATAACGGTCATCTTCCCAGCATTTCTCCTGAATTGTGTTACCCATCTTATACTGGATCTCATTGATATAGTCAATATAATCTGCATCGTCTTTTAACTCTGCAAAATACTTAATTACAGTCATTGCATAATAAAGCTGCATTGCTACAAATGTAGATTCTCCACGCTTGCCAAGTCTTAAGCAGTCATTCCAGTCCGCATGAAGTCCTGCAGGCATTCCATTATCACCCAGACGGTTCATAGAGAAGTCGATTGCTCTCTTCAAATGCTCGTATACAGTTCCTTCATCCTTATTTGCAAATGGGATAACCTCATCTATAAAGCCGATATTACCTGACTCTGCGATATATTTGTAAATGGTCGGGAATAACCATAATGCATCATCTGCACGATATGCAGGATGTCCGGTCTCTTTTACATAAGATGGATCATCCGGTGTATCCTCATGACCAGGGTTGTGTGTGTACTTAACCAGCGGAAGTCCGCCACCATTATCTACCTGAGCGGATAACATGAAACGAATCTTTTCCAGCGCCATTTCCGGTGCAAGATGGATGATACCCTGAATATCCTGTACGGTATCTCTGTAGCCATAACCGTTTCTCAGGCCACAGTATGTAAAGGATGCAGCTCTTGACCAGATAAAGGTCATAAAGCACTGATAAGAATTCCATGTATTGATCATGTTGTTAAATGACTCGCTCGGTGTCTTAACCTGGAAGTTATCTAACTTGCCATGCCAGTAATCGATCAGCTCCTGAAGCTCTGCAGCACAGGTCTTCTCATCTTCATAGGCTTTCATGATCTCATTTGCTGTAGCTTCATCCTTCATGCCAAGAATAAATGAAAATGTCTTTGATTCGCCCGGCTCAAGTGTGATCTTTGTCTGAAGTGCACCACAGGAATTCTCGTTATAATTTAATTTATTACCACAGTCACCATTGATAACAGCAACCGGATCAGCATATGTGTGATACATACCAAGGAATTCTTCTTTATCTCCACAGTAAGAAGCAACTTCACTGCCTGCAAGTCCGAAGAAACGCTTGTTTACAGCATTTCCATCCACTGAATCATTCACTACATTCTCATTGATCACCTGAAGGATTTTCTGATCTCTGTAGTAGGTTCTTGAAATAAATAATGTATACTGTAAGTTTACCTGATCCTGCTCATAGTTGCAGTCGTTTGTAAATTCACAGAAACCGATCGCAGACAGATGTCTGGTCTTATTGGATTTATTTGTAAGAGTTACATTCCATACCTCATGTGTCTTATCCAGCGGTACATAATAAAGTACCTCAGAATGGATACCGGAATAATCTGCCATGATATTGGTATAAGCAGTTCCGTGATGACACTCGCTCTTGTATTCATTCAGGCTCTTGCCTACCGGCTGCCAGGATGCTGACCAGAAATCTGAAGTATCGTCATCTCTTAAGTATACATATCTTCCCGGCTGGTCAAAGCTGTTGAAGATGTAACGGATAATTCTTCCGTTCGCACCACTCTTTTCAAAGCTGTAACCACCTGCATTATTGGAGATAATCGCACCATAGGCAGGCGAACCAAGGTAGTTCGCCCAAGGTGCAGGAGTATCCGGTCTGTCTATTACATATTCTTTTTTGGCTTCATCAAAATGTCCGTATTTCACACACATACCCTCCTGTATATTTTTTGTTTTTTATTTATTCTCTACGTCCTTTAAGCTGAGGCTGATACGTCCAGCTCTTTCGTCGATCTTGATAACCTTAACAACAACGTCGTCGCCTACATTTACAACGTCTTCTACCTTTGCAACTCTCTTGTCAGAAAGCTTTGAAATGTGGATCAGACCATCTTTGTTTGGTGCAAGTGAAACGATTGCGCCACAGTCAAGGATCTTAACAACCTTACCCTTGTAGTCATCACCAACAACAAGTGGCTCAACGATCATTTTGATCATGTTCATAGCCTTGTCCATGCTCTCCTGTTCAACGCCACATACAGATACGTTTCCGTCATCATCGATATCGATCTTAACGCCTGTCTCCTCGATGATCGTATTGATCGTCTTTCCTCTCTGACCAATTACTTCACCGATCTTATCAGGATCGATCTTGATCTGAACGATCTTTGGAGCAAATTCATTAACATGTGTTCTTGGTGCAGGAATTGCACTGCTCATAACGCCATCCATAATGAATAATCTTGCTTCTCTTGTTCTTGCGATAGCTTCTTCTACAATCGGTCTTGTCAGTCCGTGGATCTTGATATCCATCTGGATTGCTGTGATACCCTTATAAGTACCTGTTACCTTGAAGTCCATATCTCCGAAGAAATCTTCCAGACCCTGAATATCTGTTAATACTACATAATCATCATCTGTATCACCTGTAACCAGACCACAGGAAATACCTGCAACCATTGACTTTAATGGTACACCGGCAGCCATCAGTGACATACAGGATGCACAGGTAGATGCCATGGAAGTAGAACCATTTGACTCAAATGTCTCAGATACGGCACGGATCGCATATGGGAACTCTTCTATAGATGGTAATACAGGAAGTAATGCACGTTCAGCAAGTGCACCATGTCCGATCTCACGACGTCCCGGTCCTCTGGATACCTTTGTCTCACCTACAGAATATGATGGGAAATTATAGTGATGCATGTATCTCTTGGATACTACATTCTCATCTAATCCATCGATCTTCTGGATCTCTGATAATGGAGCAAGTGTTACGATATCGCAGATCTGTGTCTGTCCACGAGTGAACATTGCAGAACCATGTACTCTAGGGATGATATCAACCTCTGCAGCAAGTGGTCTGATCTGGTTGATCGCACGTCCATCCGGTCTCTTACGATCTTTTAAGATCATCTTTCTTACTGTCTTCTTCTGATACTGATATAATGCTTCAGGGATCAGAGCAAGCCATTCTTCATTGTCAGCAAATGCTTCTTCGAATTTCTCTCTGATCTGTCTGATATTTTCTTCTCTTACCTGCTTCTCATCTGTAAATACAGCGACTTCCATCTCAGCAGGAGTTACGATCTCTTTCATAGCTGCAAATAATTCTTCCGGAATTGCGCAGCTTACATAATCATGCTTTGGCTTACCAACTTCTTCTACCATCTTGTTGATGAATTCAATGATAGAAAGGTTTACATCATGTGCCTTATAGATTGCTTCGATCATCTTGTCTTCAGGAATCTCATTTGCACCAGCCTCGATCATGATAACCTTTGTGCTTGTAGATGCAACTGTAAGCTTCAAATCACCCTCATCCCACTGTTTCTGAGATGGGTTAATGATGAATTCTCCATCGATCATACCAACCTGTGTCATTGCACATGGTCCGCAGAATGGAACATCTGAAATTGCAGTTGCGATAGCAGAACCAAGCATGGCAACCAACTCTGGTCTGCACTCAGGATCAACAGATGTAACAAGGTTATTTAATGTAACATCATTTCTGTAATCCTTAGGGAATAACGGACGCATCGGACGGTCGATAACACGGGATGTAAGTACTGCGTTCTCAGATGCTTTTCCCTCTCTCTTGTTGAATCCGCCAGGGATCTTTCCTACTGCATACATCTTCTCTTCATACTCAACGCTTAATGGGAAGAAGTCGATACCGTCTCTTGGCTTCTCAGATGCAGTAATTGTTGATAATACAGTTGTATCACCATAATGCATAAATGCAGCGCCGTTTGCCTGTGCTGCTACTCTGCCGATATCAACACGAAGTGTCTTGCCGGCAATGTCCATAGAATAAGTCTTGAATTCTTTGCTCATTTTCTTTTCTCCTGTTTTTCTATTATTAACCGCAGCAGGCTCGAAACAACTACAAGACGCACCTTATAGATACAGCTTGTAGAAGTCTCGAATTGCCATGCCGCAATCTCTTAAAGTTTAGCATACTCATATGTCAAATACAAGATTGAATCCAAAAAAAACAGGCCATCCCAACATACATTGGAACAACCTGTCTTTCTTATCTGTGATGCAGAAATTATTTTCTTAAGCCAAGGCTCTCGATCAGCTTTCTGTAACGCTCAATGTCTTTGCTCTTTAAGTAAGCAAGCATGTTTCTTCTCTGACCAACCATCTTTAACAGACCACGGTTTGAGTGGTGATCCTTAGGATTAGCCTTGAAGTGCTGGTTTAAGTCATTGATTCTTGCTGTAAGAAGTGCGATCTGTACTTCTGCTGAACCTGTGTCATTTGCATCCTTGCCGTACTTAGCAACGATTTCCTGTTTCTGCTCTTTTGTTATCATAATAACAATCCTCCATAATATTATACTTGGCCTGAACTGGGTAAAAGGACGGAGACTCCTTAAACTAAGTACAGGCTGACCTTTGTCAGACTACCACACTTTCAAAGGTGTGTCAACTTTAAAATCAGGGTTTTCTGTCTTTTTCACTGCACAAAACATATTTTTTGTTTTTCAACTACCATAATAAAAAGCATTTTCTGTTGCTTTTTGTTTTTCAACTACTATATAATAGCATCGTGATGGTATGGAGAGCAATATAAATATACTGTTCTTCAGCCATCTGACACAGATACACCAGATATAAAAGCTGTCTGTGTTTATTCTATAATGAAGGAGATTACATATTATGTCAGGTTCAACATTTGGAAATAAATTCAAGATCACAACATGGGGCGAATCCCATGGAAAAGCACTCGGTGTTGTCGTTGACGGCTGTCCTGCCGGTCTTCCACTTACCGAGGATGATATTCAGGTATACTTAAACCGCAGACGTCCGGGTTTCTCCCAGTTCTCAACTCCAAGAAAGGAATCCGATCAGGTAGAGATCCTTTCCGGTGTATTCGAGGGAAAGACCACCGGCACTCCAATCTCACTTATAGTTCGGAACACCTCCCAGCGCTCCGGTGATTACGGTGACATCGCTACCTACTATCGTCCGGGACATGCTGATTATACCTTCGACCAGAAATACGGTTTTCGCGATTACCGTGGTGGTGGTCGTTCCTCCGGCAGAGAAACGATCGGCAGAGTTGCCGCCGGTGCGATCGCTGCAAAGATCTTAAAGACGTTAAATATCTCATTTACAACCTATGTCTCATCGATTGGCGATATCATATCCGATCCTGCCGACTTTGATGCAGACTATATCGCAAAAAATGAGCTGAACATGCCGGATGCAAAAAGCTACGAAGCTGCATCTGCATATCTTTCTGATATCATGGCACAAAATGATTCAATTGGTTCTACTGTCAAATGTATCGTATCCGGTGTCCCGGCAGGACTGGGTGATCCGGTCTTTGATAAATTAGATGCAAATCTTGCCAAAGCCCTTATGTCGATCGGCGCTGTAAAAGCGGTTGAGATCGGGGATGGCATCATGGTATCTGAAAATACCGGTTCTTATGATAATGACGGTTTCCATATCGAAGATGGCGTTGTAAATAAGAACTCGAACCATGCAGGTGGAATCCTGGGTGGAATCAGCGACGGCTCTGATCTGTTGCTCACCTGTCATTTCAAGGCTACTCCATCGATCGCCAGCACACAGAAAACGATCAACAAGTCCGGCGAAAACATCGATGTATCAATTCGTGGCAGACATGACCCGATCATCGGTCCCCGCGCTGTAGTCGTTGTAGAATCTATGGCTGCGATCACGATTGTAAATGCGCTGTTTGATAATATGTCCGCAAGAATGGACAAGCTGGTGGAGTTTTATAAATAGTGGAGGGCTTTCCTCTACAGCATGGGATTCCCTACATACAACCAAACTGCCCTATACAGATAACTTGTTGCGATTTCTATTCGATGCATATGCCTGATTCGTAATACTCCTGTGTTAACTCACCTACGGATCAAACAAGCATTTGTATTTACTGGCAATATACATCGAAAAACGAAATCTTCACAATGTTATTCTATATAGGGCAGTTGTATTTTGTATATCTGGAATATTATTTTATTTCTACAAATCTTCCATTTCTTGCATCCAGTAGAATAAGCTGATCTGGAACCTGTAACTGCGCATCAATATTTGCCAAAAGCCATACAGGAATATAACAATATCCCTCCTCTGTTTCTTCTAAATAGTATGTTAGTTCTACATGATTAAATGCAATTTGCGAATATGACGCACCATGCTTTTTGATGTATTCCGGCAAGCCATTTTTCAAGGCTTCCATAATCTCATCCCACGTTAAAAGCTGTTCCACTTTTTTCGCTTTTTCATCCTGTTTCACCGGCATTACACAACCAATGCCAACCACACCTTTCGAAGATATTACAATGCGTAATATTGAACCATTTGTCATAATGCTTGATTGGCTGTCATTTCTGTTGTCATATTGACCTGCTATACTTTCTACATAATACAAATCTGACACAAAAGGAGTAACTTGTTCAATTTTCGGAAGAAATGTTATAGAATATCCATCACACAAAAGTACTTCTTCCTCTGTTTCACCCTTTATATAGGATACACAAAATGGTTCTACACATCCCGTATCAACAGGCAATGAGACACATGCACCAGCATAGCCCAAAGCGGTATCTATCGCTTCCTCTATTGTTTTACTACATCGATTCCCGACTGAAAGATCTTCTTCATTTTCACTATAATTCAAAAGATCCGAATACAGCAACTCATTTTCAGACAAGATATCTGTCGGTTGAACAAATCCATATCCGTTATCAATCTCAAAAAATTTCTCCATTGAATTCTCCGGATACAACATTAGTTCAAAGGATTCACAATAGTCTTCGTTTCCATAAAATGTAAGAAGATATTTTTGATCGTTAATCATACCAATGTACTGATCCGCCGAAAAATCAATATTCTTTTCTCTTATCTCCTGTGCAGTTTTTTTCTGTTGCTCTAGCTCCTCAATACTCGCCTGGTAATATTGTTTATAAAAGGTATCCGAAATATTTTGCTTGTTTTTGCAATATTGGATTTGTTCATCACATTCAGATATTAATGGGGTGCCATCATATATATACAGGACTGTTTCGCCAAATATTGCTTCTGAAATCTTCTTTTTGTATGATGCATCCAGTCTCTCTCTGCTGCACTTCATTGTATAAAGTTGTTCTACATCTGGAATACAGACAGACTTATCTGATATCAATATTGCTTGTAAGTCGGCATCTTCTGTTTTCATCTTGCAATCGATGCTTTGCGGTACCTTCATTTTTTTCCCTAATTCACTATTTTGAACTTCTCCCTGTATCGACATTTTCTCCTGATCCAGCACAAACATATCATCACTTTCTTTTTTTTCACAACCTGAAAGCAATATAACAATTCCGCCTATCAATAATAAATATTTTTTAATTCTTTTTTGTATCAGCAACAATCTTTCCATCCTCAATCTGTATTATACGATCAGCATGTTCTGCTATATCCATATCATGTGTTACAATTATCAAGGTCTTTCCCTGCTCATGCAGTCCTTCTAAAAGTTCCATAACCTTAATGCCTGAGTTTTTATCCAGAGAACCTGTCGGTTCATCCGCAAGTACAACAGGAGTATCCATAACCAAAGCTCTGGCAATTGCACACCGCTGTTGTTCCCCACCCGAAAGTTCACTTGGCTTTTTCTTATACAAATCCTGAATTCCAACCTGCATCAATGCGGAAAGAACTTTTTTCTTACGTTCTTTCTTCTCTATTCCCTTTGCCAAAAGCGGTACTTCGACATTTTCATATACACTATACTGATTCAATAGTGCAAATCGTTGGAATACAAAGCTCACATATTCCTTTCGAAACAAATGAAGCGCATGAGAATTCATTTTGCTAACATTCTTTTCATCATACAGATACTGACCATCTGTTGTCTGATCCATCCCACCTATGATATTTAAAAGTGTACTTTTTCCCGATCCGGATGTTCCAATAATTGCAACATATTCTCCATTTTCTATAGTCAGGTCTATCCCATTCAACGCAGGATATTCTGTCCTGCCATTTTTGTATATTTTTTTTGCTTCTTTTAATTGAATCATTTATTTTCCTCCAAGTAATTCCGCCGGAGATATTTTCTTTAACAGAATTGACGGTACAATACAGACCAAAAGAACAAGCAATATCCCTATCATTCCAATCGTCAAGATTAACCGACTGTAAATCGTATTCTTCAACATATAAAATGTCATATTCTCTACCATAATGTTCGCTGCCAGTTTACCGGCTATTACGCACGTCATAATCAGAATTGCAATGATCATTTTTTTTATATTATCGATCAATACCATCTTTATAATATCTCTATGCGATAACCCATAAGCAAGAAGTATCCCAAACTCTCTTCTCTGTGCCAATATCGTGTTAATTTCAAAGCACGACAGAATCAAACACACAATCACAGTGACATACACAAATAACCCAGTCATTTCTTTTCTTTCTGATTCCCTGCTCATATTATCCAGATATTTTTCTACACTATTGATGTAAAATTCTACATCCGGGTTCAAATTTAACGCATCCAGATAACTTTGAACATCATCAAATGAATAACCATCTTTTAATGTAAAAAAACAATTATATGTATTGTCCATTTCTGAATTTAAAATTATCAAAATGCTATAATCAAGTATTTGATAGGGTATCGCATTCTGGTCTTCCGGATACATGTTCATCAGATCATCACTATTTGGAGCTAATACACTGTTCTTCTTCAGAATCCCCTCTACAACATAAACCTCTTCTCCATGTATAAGGCGGGTTCCCGGCTGCACTTTATCTTTATAACGATACCCCAGATAGATTGGAATCGCGTCACCATATAAAGCATAATCAATCTCAGAAGGACATCTGCCTTGCAGCAGATCAATTTTCATCATATCCCACGCTCCAGCGTCTAGCCAGGTAGTTTCCAAACTTTTCCCCTGTATTGCATATCCGGGATCATAAACATTCTTTTTTTGTATATCTTGCAGTAATTTCAAGTCTTCATCTCTGTATTCCGATGCATCATATTCGATACGCCAGTCTCCGGATATTGCCAGTGAACCATTTCCCCATCCAGATGAACATGCATCTATGCCACTAAAACTTTTAACAACTTTCAAAAGATTAAAATTTGAATTATACTGAATATCTGAAGGATTCCCTTCAACACTTATGCTTCCTAATGTTTTTATTTCTTTTCGTATAGAACGCTCTACCGACTTCTTCGTATCTGTTTCAAGACTGACAAAATACACCAGAAGTCCAATTATTGTAATTCCAACAATATATAGAATAACATTAAAAAAACTTCGAATTCCTTGTTTCCATTCATTATCCAACGTGATTTTCCATAAATACCTAAGTTTCATTTATAGATCCATAATCCCTTCTGCCAGATTAATCCGACGCAACTTCATAATTATGATGAAAATTGACATATAAACAAGAACAACAGATGTTCCTGCCATAAACGCAACACCTTCATATGAAATACTATACCATACAGAATCTGTCAGCCAGACATTATATACGCTATTTGCAATAAAAACTGCAATAAATGAACAGATAAACATTGGCAGCATCTCCATAAATAATCTTCTTGCGATCATATTGCAGTTGCAACCACAGGCACGATATATTACATAATCTTTATATCTTTTTTTTGTAAACATATCAATCACCTGAATATAAACAACAATACAAAAGAATAACAATAATACATATATTATAATTAACACTTTTATTTTTTCATTCGGTGATGCAATCGAACGATCTATTACTTTTATATCAAATGTTGTATCGGATATTTTTTCAAGTTCCGAAATAAATTCATCTATTTCATTTATATCAAAACTATTTTCTGATCCAATATAAACTCCAAATATTCCCCACTTCATATTAGAAATTGAAAAAATATTATCTATAAAATTCCTGCAGAATTCCTCAAATTGATATTCTGTTTGAGGAAAATAGGCAAAACACACATCTGCCTTATCTGCAACAGGTTCATAAATTCCAACAACTCGATACTCTTCATTATTAATTTTTATGTAATAATATTCTTCTTTTTTCACCATTGTATTTATCATATCCTCAGATACAATTGCAACACGAGTTTTTTTCTCTAAATCGTCCGAACATATTGATCGTCCTTTAGTGATATTAAATGGCAATTCATCCTTCAATGAAAAAACTGCCATTTCTGACCTTTCCTGAAGCATTCCACTAACCCGAACATTGGCATATGAATACACCGTGAAATTTCTTCCATACATTGCTTTTATGATCATTTTGGCAGTTTCAAGATGTTCCTTCTGTCTATGCTTATCTGGAACATCAATCGACATAGCTTCAAGCTCACCCGCCTGATTATATTCTGCCTTAAGATGATTCATACATACATCACACTTTGTTTCAATTCCCGCCAAATTAGAATAATTACCATTATATAACCTTCCCTTTAACTCAGCCTGCATTTTATTAATAATATCGAAGCACTGAAAAATAATCACAAACATAAGTGTATATACGATCAAAAACAATCTAAAAAATTCTTTATCTCTTATCCTCATTTTAACTTCCTTTGATAATCTACAACCATTATATGTACATCTTCTTGTATTATATATTAATCGTGTGCATATATTTCTTTAGAATCTGCACCTTTTAATGATATTGTAACAGTAAATACACAATATGCATCACTAACAATTTTTGAATCACTATAGGTTTTATTTTTTTTATTTAAATTACCCGTATCCATTCTTTTCGCTTTTACATCTATACCCTGTATTTTACCAGATATCGAACCTGATGTAGCTTCAGTTGCCTTTCCTCCCCCAAATGCTGCAGTCATGATGCATTTATCTTTTTTCTTACTATAATCATACATACGCGCCGATCCTGTTAATGTTGCAGCCCCATTAGTTATAGAGTTGCTCGCCGATGTTGCCGAAACAACAAATGAGCTAAATAATGTAATACAACATGCCAATAATATTATATTTCTTTTTATCTTCTTCATTTTTCCTCCCTTTTATGCAATATAATGGTTGCAATTATAGTATTGCATATACGCATTACATATGTCAACATATATTTATATTTTCTAAATATATGTTGACATATAGTATTTTAAAATTACAAAAAAGACCTTGTAGTCGTACATAACTACAAGGTCTTTTATTCTATCATACATATCAAAAATAATATTCTCTTTTTTTTATTTCTCTTTCTTATCCAGCACCAAATGCGCTGCATACAGTCCCAGTGATACAACGATACCGCCGCCTATAATATTACCGAGTGTAACCGGCAACAGGTTGTGAACAAAACCACCTACTGTAAGTGTATCTGAGATCTGTGCGGATGTATATCCATAAAGCTCACAGGCCTTATCTACATATTTGCTGTTGCCGGATGCAAGGATTCCTGCCGGAATGTAGTACATATTTGCAACACAGTGTTCGAAACCTGAGATAACGAAGATCAGAATTGGAAAAAATGCTCCAAACAGCTTACCGATCAGATCTTTCGCTGCACTGCTCATCAATACTGCGATACATACCAGAATATTACAAAGGATACCGGAAAAGATTGCTTTGCTGATATCAATATCTGCTTTACCCATGGCAACCTTGATCGTGAATGCTCCAAGTGCTCCATCTGAGTAATCATACTGACCGGAAGCATATACACAAGCTGCTGTCAGTATAGATCCAAGCATATTACTGAAATATACAACGACCCAGTTCTTTATCATCTGTAATGCTTTGATCTTATGGTCTGCAAGTGCCATTGTCAGCATACAGTTTCCTGTAAATAACTCACCGCCGGTTACAACTAACATCATAAGACCGATTGGGAAGACCACGCCTGTTAATGTTCTTGCAACGCCTACACCTGTCAGATTATGAGCTGCAAGGTTTGACCCCTCTGCTCCGATCGCAATGAACATACCTGCAAACATACCAAGTAATATCATCTTAAGCAGACCCATATTGGCTTTACTAATGCCTGCTTTTATATTGTTTTCCAGAATCTGTACCGGTGAGTAATAATTGTTCTCCATTTTTCTTTCTCCTGTCGTCCTTCACTTTTAAACTTTTATCAACCGAAAGGATTATATTCTATTTTACAGACAAGATGCAACAATTTCCGTGTACTTTTTTTCGTACAATCCATACTTTTCTGCGTATTAACATTGTATGCAACATTGTCACCCACAAATATGTTTTCTACTATGTTCATTCAGCTTATGCCCGTGGATGCGCTTTCTGATATTCCTCTTTTAAGCGGCTCTGCTTGCTGTTCAAATAGATCTGTGTCGTAGAGATGTCGGCATGTCCCAGCATTTCCTGTACTGCCTTTAAGTCTGCACCATTATTCACAAGATGTGACGCAAACGAATGACGGATCATGTGTGGTGTTATATCCTTATCAATTCCCGCTTTATCAGCATACACCTTGATGATCTTCCAGAAGCCCTGTCTGGTCATCGGTGTACCCTTGCAGTTGGAAAACAGATACTCGGAATCCTTGCACATATCGTCCCGGACATTTGAGATATAATTATCAAGCGCACGCTGTGCGGAATCTTCGATTGGAATGATCCTTGACTTTCTGAGGTCATGACATTCAATATATCCCATCTTCAGATTCACATCTGTAATCTTTAATGTGACAAGCTCCGATACCCGGATTCCTGTCGCATATAACAGCTCTAACATTGCCCGGTCACGGATCTCCTTTGGAGACTGGTCTCCCGGCTGGTCAAGAAGCCGGTTCACTTCCTCTATTGTTAAGATATCCGGCATTTTTTTTTCAATCTTTGGAGGTTTGATATTAACCGATGGATCGTCCATCAGTATCTTCTCCCGAAAAAGGAATCCGAAAAACGACTTGATTGAGGCTATGCTTCTAGATACAGTTGCCATTGATTTTCCATTTTTTTCCAAATACAGAACATAAGTGTTGATATTTGTCTCATTTATCGAACGAATATCCTCTGTTCCATTCTCCCGGTAGAAATCAGAAAACTTCACAAGATCGCGCTGATAAGAAGCTACTGTATTTTCACTTGATTTCTTAATATTTTTGAGATAATCAACATATTTCTCTATGTAAATTTCCACGCATTTTTCCCCTTATTATGTAGACTAAATATCATTATAAATACAAATTTCTATAAAATCAAACATAATTTTTATAAGCAAAATCAAGGTTTTTTCGTAATTTCTTTGTTTTTACCAAATCATGTGTCTGTACAGAATTATGTATACCACATGTAGTAAAACTTTTTTCAAAAAAATTTCAGAATTTTTACTTCCAGAATGATATTAAGTAATAAAATCGTAACAATAATTGCCGTTCCCAGAAAAGAATTATGCAATCTGGCAACTATACAGGCAATCTGACTCATCCCTTCTCCTGTTGTTCCACATATAATTTTAACAACAACTGCATATAATCCCACAATAATCAAAACAATCATATAAAATGCAAACGCACGGAACATAGTTCCGTTCAGCCCATATAGTGAAACCATCATACCGGTGATCAGTCCGGATATCCCCATAAGAGCACCATCGGATGCTTTATCCGGAACAAGCTTTAAAAAAGCTACAACCGCTACCAGCTCCACGATTCTTTTACAGATCAAAGCGATCAGTTCCTGTTTTCCAGTCTGTATCCCTGTCTGACCTAATATCTCCTGCACATTTAATTGTGTGTTTACAAGCAAGGTTCCAAGGATCAGGCCGATCCAGAACATTGCCCATATAAATTTACGTTTCATATCATCCCCCCTCGTATACATATGCCTTCCTATCCCAATATATGCAGCAAACAATAAAACCACCATTCTCATCCACTATGATCCATCTGGATATACTCATGGTGATTTGTTTTACTTCATTTGTCCTACAGCATATGCCAGGATCGCAATAATAGTTTTTGAATCAACAATTTCTCCGGCCTGTATCATAGTCATGGCTTCTGCCAACGGAATCCGCCGAATTCGGATAAATTCTTCCGGATCCGGTTGTCTGATTCCCTTTTTCAGATCGGTTGCAATATAAATATAGGTCTGCTCATTACTGGTACCGATCGCAAGATATGTCTTTGTTACAAATTGAAGTTCCTGTGCAATATATCCGGTTTCCTCTTCCAATTCCCTGACTGCGCACTGACCCGGATCTTCTCCCTCATCCATACAGCCGGCAGGAACCTCTAAGGTTATATCATCTACCGCATTTCTATATTGACTTACCAGGATCAGGTTTCCATCTTCATCCACCGGCAAGACACAGCAACCATCTACATGATCGACCAGATCATATACTACATGTTTTCCATCCGGCAGTCTCAAATAATCATTATATACATCAAATATATGAGCATGATATGCCAGTTCTTTTTTCTCTCTGATAAAATTATGATCCATCTGTTGCCTCCCAGCTATCCATATTTTTTCATATTTTTCATTCACTAAAAAAGCCTGTGGAATATTTTATTCCACAGGCTGAAAATAATTACTTAGCATAATCTACAACGCGAGACTCTCTTATAATATTAACCTTGATCTGTCCAGGATATTCCAGCTCATTTTCAATCTGCTTTGCAATATCCCTTGCAAGTAATACCATATCGGAATCATTAACGTGTTCAGGAACAACTATTACTCGAATCTCTCTACCTGCCTGAATAGCATATGTCTTCTCTACACCCTTATAGGAGTTTGCAATATCCTCCAGTTTCTTAAGACGTGTAGTATAAGTTTCCAGAGTCTCTCTTCTAGCACCCGGTCTTGCTGCTGAGATTGCATCTGCAGCCTGTACAAGACATGCTATCAAGGATTCTGGTTCAACGTCGCCATGGTGAGCTTCTACTGCATTTACAATAATCGGTGATTCCTTATACTTTCTACATAAGTCAGCACCAATCTGTACATGAGAGCCTTCCATATCATGATCTACAGATTTACCGATATCATGAAGTAATCCGGCACGTTTCGCAACTTTGACATCGACACCTATTTCTCCGGCCAATAAACCACATAAATGTGCTACTTCGATAGAATGCTTTAATGCATTCTGTCCATAGCTTGTTCTAAACTTCATCTTACCAAGAAGTCTCACTAATTCAGGATGAATTCCGTGAATGCCAACCTCAAGGGTTGCTGCTTCACCTTCCTCACGCATCATGGTTTCTACTTCCTTCTGCGCTTTTTCTACCATCTCTTCGATTCTTGCCGGATGGATTCTTCCATCGACAATCAGCTTCTCAAGTGCAATTCTTGCAACTTCCCTTCTAACAGGATCAAAGCTTGAGAGAATAACTGCTTCCGGTGTATCATCAATGATCAGATCTACACCTGTCATGGTTTCAAGAGTACGAATATTTCTACCCTCTCGACCAATTATTCTACCCTTCATCTCATCGTTAGGTAACTGTACCAGTGAAATTGTTGTTTCTGCTACATGATCCACTGCACATTTCTGGATTGCAGATACAACATATTCCTTTGCCTTCTTGTTCGCTTCTTCTTTAGCTCTGGTTTCTAATTCCTTGACCATAACTGCTGTTTCATGTTTTACTTCATCTTCAACAGTTTTTAATAAGTATTCCTTCGCTTGTTCAGAGGTTAAACCTGAAATTCTTTCCAGTTCCTGTAAACGTCTTGCCTGAAGCTCTTCTACTTTTGCCTTCTGTTTTTCAAGCTGACCTTCCTTGGATGCAAGACTTGCTTCTTTTTTCTCGATAGCTTCCGTCTTACGGTCGATACTTTCTTCACGGGCGAGAACTCGTTTCTCCATTCGTGAAATCTCTCCACGTCTGTCCTTGACTTCTTTTTCAAGGTCATTCCGTGTCTTCAAAGCATCTTCTTTTGCCTCAAGCAAAATCTCACGCTTTTTCGCTTCAGCATCCTTCTGAGCTTCATCTATAATCTCCCTTGCTGCTACTTCTGCCTTACCGATCTTCGCTTCTGCAATATTTTTTCTATATGCAATAGCAATAAACCATGTGGCAACGATACATACAACAAGGATGCAAATATAAATGATTATCCACGCAATATCACCACTCACAGGAGCACCTCCTTATTAAGTTTTCATTGTACACTTATACAACTATTTAAGTTTAATATTTTTTACTAATTATGTCAAGTGAAAACAAACAAAAACAACAATTTTTCGCCCTGTTTTCTGTGCAACTTTTCTTATATTACTGACTACCCCATTTCTAATATTTCCGAGATACAGGAAGCAACCAGACGATACGGATATCCCTTTCGGACAAGAAATGCTGTTACTTTTTCTCTTTTATCTGAAAGTTCCGAAACCGGACATTTTTTCCGGATCAGTTTCTCTACGATCTCTCTTTCATCCGGAAGCTGATTTTCTTCAAATGCCTGTTCGATCCATTCATCCAATATTTTCTTGGATGACAATGCATATGTGATCTCTCGTCTGCTTTTCCTTTGGATATGACTCCGGACATAAACTGATGCATATCTGGCATCGTCAATATACTTATATTTTTTCAGTTTATCAAGCGTCGTATCGATCACTTCTTCATCATAGCAAAGTTCCTTTAACTTCTGCCGGATGTCATATTCACATTTTTCTGAATACTTAATAGCTGTAACCGCCTTGTTCATCGCACGTTTAAAGAAATATTCTGACCGGAACTGCTGCATTTTCTCTGCATCAGTTTCTGATCCAACCGTAAGCTTCAATCTTCGTATATCAGATGCATATAACGGACCAAACGCCTCATAATCCAGATACAGACAGCTTCTCTTATCATCAATCTTCTTAATATCTGTTACAAGCATATATACAGGCACCCTCTACTTATTCTGTTTCTGTTCCCGCTTCATCCTCAGTTTCAACTAAGCCAAGCTTCTCACGGATCTTCTCATCGATCTCAGCACAGATAGCCGGATTCTCTGCAAGAAATGCCTTTGCATTCTCACGTCCCTGTCCGATCTTATCTCCCATATATGCATACCATGCACCGGATTTATCTACAATATCATTTACTACTGCCAGATCCAGGATATCTCCTTCACGGGAAATACCTTTACCAAACATAATATCAAATTCAGCCTCTTTGAATGGAGGTGCAACCTTGTTCTTCACAACCTTTACTCTGGTACGGTTACCAACGATCTCTCCACCCATCTTCAGGGTATCAATTCTTCTGACATCCATACGAACAGATGCATAGAACTTCAATGCACGTCCACCGGTTGTTACTTCCGGATTACCAAATACAACACCAACTTTCTCACGAAGCTGATTGATGAATATTACAACACAATTTGTTTTGCTTACGACTGCAGTCAGCTTACGAAGTGCCTGTGACATCAGTCTTGCATGAAGTCCCATATGAGAATCTCCCATCTCACCATCGATCTCTGCCTTTGGAACAAGGGCTGCAACCGAATCGACAATGATCACATCTACTGCACCGGAGCGCACCATTGTCTCTGTGATCTCAAGTGCCTGTTCACCGCAATCCGGCTGTGAGATATAGAGGTCATCAATATTGACACCGATATTCTTCGCATATACAGGATCCAATGCATGTTCTGCATCAATAAAGCCTGCAATACCGCCACGTTTCTGGATCTCTGCAACAATATGTAATGCAACCGTGGTCTTACCACTGGACTCCGGTCCGAATACTTCTATGATTCTTCCTCTTGGTACACCGCCAAGTCCAAGCGCTATATCAAGGCTTAACGATCCTGTTGGTATAACTTCTATATTCATATTGGCAGAAGAATCACCAAGCTTCATAACGGATCCCTTGCCATACTGCTTCTCAATCTGTGCTAACGCTGCATCCAGCGCTTTCTTCTTATCATCATCTTTAATCATCTTTCAAACTACCTCCATAAACAAATGTTCGATTCCTGTTACTATACTACTCAACTTTTACCGAAATGTCAATCCTTAATCTATGATCTTGCGGATATTTTTCATTTCTGTATTTCTAACAGCCTTTTCTATACCTTACTACCTGTTATGCGTAAAATATCGTACATCATTTTTTAAAATGCAATAAAAAAGTGCATCAAAACCGTAGGGACAAAGCCCTATCTTCATGCACATTCCAATTATATCATACTTTACAGAAGAAAAAATATAAAATATAATTTAGAAAATATATTTTATTTCAGGAGGAATTTTATGCTGACTGCAGGTATCATTACAGAATATAATCCATTTCACAATGGACATCGCTACCAGATCGAACAGACCCGTTCCGAACTTGACTGTTCCCATATTATTTCTGTTATGAGCGGTAATTTTCTTCAAAGAGGACTTCCTGCTGTCTGCAACAAATTTATGCGTGCCGAAATGGCTGTTGCCTCCGGAGTCGATGCGGTATTTGAACTTCCGGTTGTCTATGCAACAGCAAGTGCAAGGGATTTTGCTTATGCGGGTGTCGACCTTCTGAACAAACTGAACACTGTAGATTATCTGGTTTTTGGTGCGGAATGTGATGATCTGTCTCTTCTGGAATCTGTAGCTGAAATTCTGATTGATGAACCAGCCTCATTTTCCGCATGTCTGAAAAATAATCTGGCGGAAGGAATGTCCTATCCGTCAGCACGGGCAGATGCCATAAAGAGCTGTTGTCCTGCCGGTGCTGATCTTCTGAAGGAACCAAACAACATCCTTGCAGTCGAATATCTCTCAGCGCTGAAGAAAACACATTCCTCTATAAAACCATATATCATAAAAAGAACCTCCGCAGGATATAACAGTGAGGATATCACAGGATCGATCTGTTCAGCTTCCGCGATTCGCCATTTATTACAGGAAACCTGTATGGCCCATATCTCAGAACCGGATGCATTATTTAAAACCTTTTACCAGGTTCTTCCAACCGCTTCTGCCGACCTGTTAAAGACAGACTATCTGCATACCTATCCGATTTTTGAAGATCACTTAACATCTATTCTGCAGTACTGTCTGATCATGCAGAACGATGCTCCCGATACCGTCGATATGACAGAGGAACTCTATAACAAACTGAAGAAAACAAAACTTCTGCAGTCATATGCTGCAATTGCTGAATCCTTAAAATCCAAAGATCTTACCCAGACAAGGATCAACCGTGCATTGCTGCATTTTATTCTGGACATCCGGAAGAATACTATGTCCATGTATAAAGAAAGCGGCTGGAATCACTATGGACATATTCTTGCGTTGAACCGATCCGGCTCCGATGTGATCCGTCAGATTAAGAGAAACAGTGACCTTCCTGTCTTTACAAAGCCTGCAGATGGCATCCGTTTTCTTTCCGATACCGGCCGTTTACTATTTGAACAGGATATCAAAGCAACGCGCTTATATAACACTGCTGTCTATGCCGCCTATAAAACAGAATTACCGGACGATTTTACCGCCCGGCTTCCTGTTCGTTCTTAATTGGTGATCATTCCATTCCGTATATGGAATTTTTGCCAAGCTCCTCTTCAATCCGGAGAAGCTGGTTGTATTTCGCTGTACGTTCGCTTCTGGCTGGTGCTCCGGTCTTGATCTGTCCGCAATTCATAGCCACAGCCAGATCCGCAATAAATGTATCCTCTGTTTCCCCGGACCGATGGGAAATCACCGACGAATATCCGGCTTTATGGGCCGTTTCCACAGCATCCATTGCCTCTGTCAGAGTTCCGATCTGGTTCACCTTTACCAGGATTGAATTTGCAATTCCATCTTCAATTCCGTTTTTCAGTCGTTTTTTATTTGTAACAAAGAGATCATCTCCAACTAACTGGATACGATTTCCAAGCCGGTAAGTCAGAACCTTCCAGCCATTCATATCATTCTCATCCAGACCGTCTTCGATCGAATAAATCGGATATCTTGTCACCAGATCCTCATAGAACTGGACCATCTCCTCTGAATTCCTCCGGATCTCCTTTCCGGTCATCCGGGATTCTCCCGGAAAGATATATCGGTCAGAAGCTACATCATATAATTCCGATGCTGCTGCATCCATTGCGATCTGTACATCGCCTCCCGGATTATACCCGGCCTTTGCGATTGCCTCCACCAACAGATCCAGTACTTCATATGTGGTTGCAAGATTCGGTGCAAATCCACCTTCATCTCCAACTCCTGTGCTCAAATTTCTAACATTCAATTCAATCTTCAGTGTATGATAAATCTCACAGGCGATCTCCATTGCCTCCTTAAAGGATTCTGCACCTACCGGAGCAATCATAAACTCCTGAAAATCAACAGTATTATCCGCATGCTTTCCACCATTTAATATATTCATCATCGGAACCGGAAGACGCTTTGCATTTACTCCGCCGAGATACCGGTAAAGCGGCATTCCAAGTGCCAGCGAAGCCGCCTTGGCGCAGGCAAGGGATACACTCAGCATGGCATTTGCACCATATCGTGTCTTATTCTCAGTTCCATCTGCCTCGATCATAATGCGGTCAATATCAATCTGTCTTGTTACATCCATTCCGATCAGTTTATCTGCAATTCTGTTATTTACATTGTTGCAGGCTCCGTAAACCCCCTGTCCCATGTAACGTTTTTCTTCATCCCGAAGCTCATGCGCTTCGTACTGTCCGGTGGATGCACCGGACGGAACCATTGCCCTACCCTTGCATCCACATGCCAGCGTAACATCGGTCTCAACTGTAGGATTTCCTCTGGAATCAAGTATTTCTCTCGCTTTAATTTCAATAATTTCCAATCTGTTCATGTGATTCTCCATTCTGCCTTTCTATCCGTACAATTATTGGCAATTTTTATTCTTTTATAGTATTCACACTTTTTTCCAAAGTATTCATCTTATAAAAAATACCTGCCGGATAAAGCATCTGTAACTATGCTTCTCCGGCAGGTATCTTCTATTCGTTTTTATATTGTTACTCCGTTCTGCGTCCATATAACACAGAACATTGTCATTTTTTATTCTTCTGCTTTTACAGTCGGCTCTACATCAGATGTACAATGCATACATTTTGTTGCTTTTACATCGATCTCTCCATAACAATACGGACACTTTCTTGTCAACGGAGCTGCTTCTTCTTCCTTTTTTCCAAGTGATAACAGCTTTTTGATTCCTTTCATCAGAAGGAAAATGATAAATGCCATGATGATGAAGTTGATCACTGCTGTAATGAAAGAACCGTAATCTATATACTGATCTCCCAGGAGATGGATCTTGCCCTGTACTTCGGCACCACCGATACATCCAATGAGTGGATTGATAAAACAGTCTGTCAGCGAAGTTACCAGTCCTGAAAAAGCACCACCGATGATAACACCGATCGCCATATCCAGAACATTTCCCTTTAATGCAAATTCTTTAAACTCCTGAAAAAATTTCTTCATTTGTCTGTCCCTCTTTCATTATTTCCTGATAAGAAGTGATTTACCTGTCATTTCCTTAGGCTGTGGAAGTTCCATGATCTCAAGAAGTGTTGGAGCGATATCCGCAAGACATCCACCTTCTCTTAAACCATATCCCTCATCATAATTTACAAGTACGAATGGTACCGGATTTGTTGTGTGGGCTGTATGTGGTTCACCAGTTTCATAATTGATCATCTGCTCTGCATTACCGTGATCTGCGCAGATAAATAATACACCATCTGCCTTCTTAACCGCTTCTACTGCCTTTCCTACGCAGGCATCAACAGTCTCAACTGCCTTGATCGCTGCAGGGATCACACCTGTATGACCTACCATATCAGGATTTGCAAAGTTAATAATGATCACATCGTATTTATCGGAACCGATAGCATCCACCAGCTTCTCACATACTTCCGGAGCACTCATCTCAGGCTGAAGGTCGTAGGTTGCAACCGCAGGGGACTTAACAAGGATTCTGTCTTCGTTCTTATTTGGTTCTTCTACACCACCATTAAAGAAGAAAGTAACATGTGCATACTTCTCTGTCTCTGCAAGACGAACCTGTGTCTTGCCATTTGCTGCAAGATACTCACCAAATGTATTGTCGATCTCTTCTTTCTTAAATGCAACGATCTTGTTTGGTATAGACTCATCATAATCTTTGAAGCATACATATACCAATGGAAATCTTCCGTCTGGTCTGTTGAATCCGTCAAAATCGTCACAGCAGAATGCTCTGGTGATCTCTCTTGCTCTGTCTGGTCTGAAGTTAAAGAAAATAACGGAATCATTTGGCTTTACAAGTGATACCGGCTTACCATTCTCTGTAATAACGGTAGGAAGGATAAACTCATCATATACTTCCTTGTCATAAGATGCCTGTACTGCTGCAACAGGATCTTCTGCCTGTACACCCTCACCTGTTACAAGTGACTTATATGCAAGTTCAACACGATCCCATCTGTTATCACGATCCATAGCATAATAACGACCGGAAAGGGATGCAACCTTACCTACACCAATCTTCTTCATCTCTGCGATCAGTTCCTCTAAGAAGCCCTTTCCTGATGCTGGAGCAGTATCTCTGCCATCGAAGAATGGATGAACATATACATTTTCAAAATTATGTTTCTTACATAACTCAAGAATTGCATACAGATGTGTATTATGGCTGTGTACACCACCACTGGATAATAATCCCCATACATGAAGATCAGAATTGTTCTTCTTACAGTTCTCGATTGCTTCTAACATCTCTGCATTCTCAAAGAAATCGCCATCCTGAATGGACTTTGTAATTCTTGTTAATTCCTGATATATAATTCTTCCTGCACCGATATTCATATGACCAACTTCTGAGTTACCCATCTGTCCATCCGGAAGTCCAACTGCAAGACCGGAAGCAGCACCCTTTACATAAGGATATTCAGCCTTAAGCTGATCCATAACAGGTGTATTTGCCAGTGCGATTGCATTGCCTTCTGTCTTGTCACTAATTCCATAACCATCAAGTACCATTAAAACTACAGGTTTTTTACTCATTATTTTTCTCCTTTTAATTATTTTTCTTTCTTATCAGCAGCCTTTTCCTCATCTGCCTTTTTTTCAGAAGCCTTTTTTCCAGCATCTGCTTTTTTCTTCTTTGGCTTAGCAGGAATCGCGATCATTTTCGTATATTCCGCTGATATTGTATCAATATCGCCAATGGATTTCAATGTTCCATGATCCAGGATCATTGCTTTATTACAGATCCGTCGTACCTGTTCCAAAGAATGCGAAACAAATAATACTGTTGTTCCGCCTTCCATAAGCTGCATGATCTTCGCTTCACTCTTCTTCTTAAATCTGGCATCGCCCACGGATAATACTTCATCCAGAATCAGAATATCCGGATTTGCAATCGTTGCAATTGAAAATCCCAATTTTGATTTCATACCAGATGAATAATTCTTGATTGGAACATCAATAAAACGTCCAAGTTCCGAAAACTCAACGATCTCATCATACTTTTCTTCCAGATAACTCTTGGAATATCCAAGCACTGTACCATACAAAAAAATATTTTCCTTTCCAGTATACTGTGCGTCAAAGCCTGCTCCTAATTCCAGCAACGGAACAACCTTTCCATGCTTGATCACATGTCCTTCTGTTGGCTTATATACACCGGAAATAACCTTTAAAAGGGTACTCTTTCCTGCACCATTTAAGCCGAGGATTCCCAGCCTGTCACCCTTGTCCAATGAAAAGCTGACATGCTTTAATGACCAGAATTCATCATAACTGATCTGTCGTTTTATTGATTTAATTATATACTCTTTAATATTGTCAACCTTTTCACTGCTCAGGTTGAACTTCATGCTTACATCATCAACGATCAATGCTTCCTTGCCCATGTCTGTCTCCTTAAATATGAAGAATAAATTCGTCCTGTTTCTTATAGAATGTATACGTTCCGATCAAGATTGCAAAAACAGAGAAAACGAACGCATATAACATATAATTCCAGTTTAACGGGTCACCCAGAAAACATGCTCTAAAATTATGGATGACGCAATATAACGGATTATATTTTAACAGCCAGCTAAATCCACTCTTTAATAATCTCTGTGGATAATAGAAAATCGCACATGTATACATAATGATCATCAATACAACATCCCACAAATATTCCATATCACGGAAGAATACCGTAACCGTCGCAAGTACCATGCCTACTCCAAATGTGATCATCAGAAGCAGAATAAGCGGAAAGATAACCAGTAATAATGACCAGGTTGGCTTCACATGACAAAATACCATCAACGGGATCATAACAATCAACGAAATCAAAAATATAATATAGTTAAATAATACGGAAGACATCGGATACAGATACTTCGGAACATATACTTTCTTGATCATACCTGCATTTGACCGTATCGATTTTGCACAGGCTTTTGTTCCGCTGCTGAAAAATGAATATAACAGACGACCACTCAAAATATAAACTGGGAAAGTTTTATTGCTGTTATCAAATAACGTTCCAAATACGATCGTCAATACGATCGTTGTCAAAATAGGCTCCAGCAAAGACCATAAGATTCCAAGATATGAACGCCTGTACTTTAACTTAATACCTTTTTTTACCAGTTCCGCAAGCAGATATCTTCTGCTCCAGAATGTCTTTAAATATTCCATAGTCAATTCCTTTTCTGCGTATTTGTTCAAAAATCGTTTGAATTATATCACAGTTATACATAATCGTCAACGAAGTATACTTTTCGTAAATGTACAAAAAAATCCCACAAATCTATTCATTTCGTATGAATAATAGAATAACAAAAAATACCGCGGACACCGGGCAGTCATATTATTGGCCACCCGATCCCTCACGGTATCTTTTTTACCAGATCATTTTCCTGATTTTACAGATTCTATATGAAATCTGGTATTAAAATTACTTATTGTAGTTTACGATCTTTCCAAAGTCAGCCTTAAGTGAAGCACCACCCACAAGTCCACCATCAATGTCAGGCTTTGCAAGAAGCTCTGCTGCATTACCAGCGTTCATAGATCCACCATACTGGATTCTTACAGCTTCTGCTGTGTCTGTATCATATACTTCAGCGATGCAGTCACGGATTGTCTTACATACTTCCTGTGCCTGATCGGATGTAGCAGTCTTGCCTGTTCCGATAGCCCAGATTGGCTCATAGGCGATTACCATGTTCTTAACCTGATCTGCTGTGATATCTTTCAGATCACTCTTGATCTGAAGACGGATGAAGTCAAGTGTGATACCCATTTCTCTCTGCTCTAATGACTCACCACAGCAAAGGATAGGTGTAAGACCTGCTTCAAATGCCTTCTTAACTTTCTTATTTAAGAGACAGTCACACTCTTTGAAGTAGTCACGACGCTCTGAATGTCCGATGATGACATATTTAACACCGGCGTCAACTAACATTTCTGCTGAAATCTCACCTGTGTATGCACCCTTTTCTTCGAAGTACATGTTCTCAGCACCAACTTCTACATTTGTGCCCTTAACAGCTTCTACTACAGGTACAATATCAATTGCAGGTACGCAGTATACAACATCTACGTCGTCATTTGCAACTAATGGCTTTAACTCTTCACATAATTTTACAGCCTGGCTTGGAGTCATGTTCATCTTCCAGTTACCAGCGATGATTTTCTTTCTTGACATGTCTTTTATCTCCTTGAAAATATTATTTTCATTATCTGTATATTCTTCCATCCGAGTCAGATGGAGCATGTACATAATTTATTTGTCGTTTGCAGCAGCAACACCTGGAAGTTCCTTACCCTCTAAGAATTCAAGGGAAGCTCCACCACCTGTTGAGATGTGGCTCATCTTAGAACCATATCCTAACTGGTTAACAGCAGCAGCAGAATCACCACCACCGATGATAGTTGTAGCATCTGTCTCAGCAAGAGCAGCAGCTACAGCCTTTGTACCAGCAGCAAGTGTAGGATTCTCGAATACACCCATAGGTCCGTTCCATACAACTGTCTTAGCTGTCTTAACAGCATCTGCATATAATTCGATTGTCTTAGGTCCGATATCACAGCCCTCTTTGTCTGCTGACATCTTGTCTGCATCAAAGACCTCTGTCTCAACCGGCGCATCGATTGGATTAGGGAAATCGTCGATCATAACGGAATCAACCGGAAGTAATAACTTCTTACCAAGCTTCTCAGCCTTTTCCATCATTTCCTTACAGTAGTCGATCTTAGATTCGTCAACTAATGACTTACCGATCTCATATCCCTTTGCCTTTAAGAATGTATACGCCATACCACCACCGATGATCAGTGTATCGCACTTCTCAAGTAAGTTAGAGATAACATTTAACTTGTCTGCAACTTTTGCTCCACCAAGGATAGCTACGAATGGTCTTACCGGATTCTCTACTGCATTTCCAAGGAAGTCGATCTCCTTCTGCATTAAGTATCCAACAACCGCTGTATCAACAAGACCTGCAACACCTACATTTGAGCAGTGAGCTCTGTGAGCTGTACCAAATGCATCATTTACAAATACATCACAGATAGAAGCAAGATCCTTAGAGAATGCTTCACCGTTCTTTGTCTCTTCCGGTCTGAAACGTGTGTTCTCAAGTAAGATAACTTCGCCATCTTTCATAGCTGCTACAGCTTCTCTTACCTTTGGTCCAACAACTTCAGGCTCAGCAACAAACTTAACTTCCTGTCCAAGAAGCTCTGAAAGTCTTACCGCAACCGGTGCAAGAGTCTTTGTCTTCTTATCTTCTTCTGTCTTAACCTTGCCAAGGTGTGAGCAAAGAATAACCTTTCCACCATCAGCAATTAATTTCTTGATTGTAGGAAGTGCTGCTACAAGACGGTTCTCGTCTGTGATCTTACCTTCCTTTAATGGTACATTAAAGTCACATCTGCAAAGGACACGCTGTCCCTTTACATTAATATCATCTACTGATTTTTTGTTTAATGACATTACTATTAAACCTCCTGATTTTTATACTTTTATCTTCATATTTGTTACAGAACGCAAATACATCTCTGTAAAAGAAATATAGGGCCCGGTCCATGAAGACCGGACCCCTTGTAAGGTCAAATTAATTACTACAATTTGTCAGTCAATTATGCTAACTCTGCGAAGTACTTAATTGTTCTAACCATCTGGCTTGTGTATGAGTTCTCATTATCATACCATGATACAACCTGAACCTCATATAAGTCATCAGCGATCTTTGATACCATTGTCTGAGTTGAATCAAATAATGAACCATATCTCATACCGATTACATCTGATGAAACGATAGGATCTGTGTTGTAACCGAATGACTCTGATGCAGCAGCCTTCATTGCAGCGTTGATTCCATCAACTGTTACGTCAGCACCCTTAACAACTGCTGTAAGGATTGTTGTTGAACCTGTTGGAACTGGAACTCTCTGAGCTGATCCGATTAACTTACCATTTAACTCTGGGATAACAAGACCGATAGCCTTAGCAGCACCTGTTGAGTTAGGAACGATATTAGCAGCACCTGCTCTTGCTCTTCTTAAGTCGCCCTTTCTGTGTGGTCCGTCAAGAATCATCTGATCGCCTGTGTAAGCGTGGATTGTTGACATGATACCTGACTGGATTGGAGCATAATCATTAAGAGCTTTAGCCATTGGTGCAAGACAGTTTGTTGTACATGAAGCAGCTGAGATGATCTGATCCTCTGCTGTTAATGTATCCTGGTTAACTGAGAATACGATAGTCTTAAGATCATTTCCTGCTGGAGCTGAGATAACAACCTTCTTAGCACCTGCATTGATATGAGCCATTGACTTTTCCTTTGAGCAGTAGAAACCAGTACACTCAAGAACTACGTCAACACCAATCTTACCCCAAGGAAGATTGTTTGCATCTGCTTCCTTGTAGATTGTAAGTGTCTTACCATCAACTGTGATTGTGTTAGCCTCATCATCAGCTGAAACTGTATGAAGGTTCTCACCAATCTTACCACAGTAACCACCCTGTGCTGTATCGTACTTGAGAAGATCTGCAAGCATTGAAGGCTTTGTTAAATCGTTGATTGCAACAACTTCATATCCTTCTGCTCCGAACATCTGTCTGAATGCGAGACGACCAATACGTCCAAAACCATTGATTGCTACTTTTACTGCCATTTTTTATTCCTCCTAAGTTTTGAATAATAAAAGTATTTATAATATACTGCAAAGCGCAGTAATTAATCGTGCTATTCACACAACAAAATCATACCTAATTTGTGTGTAAATTTCAAGTCTTTCTCAAAAAAAAATTGTCCAATTCACGCAAAAATAAACAAACACTATATTGCAAAATGTACAAAGAATCAACTTTTTATGATATTTTCATATTTATTTCAACCATTTAACCCTTTTTTCGAAATATTTCACACATGATTCTTGTGTTGCCGATATATACTTCTTTTGTAAGATTTTTTCTTATCTTCTGTTTTTATTCACTATTTTTTCCGTTCCTGCAGGTGTGTTTTATTTCCTGACGTGCTATAATAATATCAATTTTCACAACGTTAACATCCAACAGGAGGTTTTTACATATGAAGCTTTGCGATCATCATTTACATTCCGAATTTTCCGATGATTCTGAAACAGAACTTACAGATATTGTTGAACAGGCACTGCACCTCGGCATGTCTGAAATCTGTATTACAGATCATCATGATATTGATTATCCAAAAGACGAGGAAGGTCATACCTTTCTGTTAGATACAGACCGGTATATTTCTGCTGTAAGAAAGTTGCAGGAACAGTACAAGAATAAACTTACGATCCGTCTCGGTGTCGAACTCGGCCTGATGTCTCATATCGCAGACAAGATCATTGCCTACACAGATAAATATCATGATTTTGACTTTATTATAGGTTCTTCTCATCTTGTATATGGCAAGGATCCCTACTATCCCGCTTACTATGAAGGACGTTCGGAAAAAGAAGCACTGCTGGAATATTTTGAATCCATTCTTGCAAATGTGCAAACCTTTGATAATTATTCCATATACGGTCATCTGGACTATGCCGTCCGTTATTGTCCATCCGGCGAATCAGCCTTCCGCTTTTCTGATTATGCAGATGTCTTTGAAGCAATTCTGAAAACAATCATCGAACATGGGAAGGGCATCGAGATCAATACCGGAAGCCTATATAAAAACATGACTTATGCACATCCTCATCCGTCTATTCTTAAACTCTACAAGGAGTTAGGTGGTGAGATCATCACTGTCGGAAGCGATGCACATATTCCAAAATACATCGGCTATGACTTTGAAACCTATGCCAGAGACATCCTGACCGCCACAGGTTTCCGCTATTACTGCACCTTTGAACAGATGAAGCCTGTATTTCATAAATTATAAGAGTACTAGAACGGAAGTGTCTTGCGTAATAATAGGTGAGTATGTGGCAGAACAATAATAATTTTTTAAATAATAGCATCCACACCAGCGTCATTTTTATTCCTATCGTATGATCTCTTTTATTGTGCCGCCTCCGACGATATAGTCATTTTCGTAAAAAACAACCGCCTGTCCTTTGGTCGCTGCCCGGACCGGTTCGTCAAATACAACACGAACCCTGGCATCATCCAACATATAAATTCTGCATGGCACACCCTTATGTGCATACCGGATCTTTCCGATCACCTGCATACCATCTTCCGGATGCTCGACAGACATAAAGTTCGTTTTATCTGCAATCAGCTCTTTTGAAAATGTATCTGCATTTTCTCCGATCACCACTTCATTTGTCTCCGGGATAATATCCACAACAAATACCGGGTGTCCCATCGCAAGTCCAAGTCCCTTCCGTTGTCCGATTGTATAATGAATTATACCTTTATGTGTACCAAGGACTTTTCCATTCATATCTACAAAATTTCCCGGTACTGCCTTTAAGCCCTCTTCCCGTTCCAGATATCCGGCATAATCACCATCCAGTACAAAACAGATATCCTGACTGTCCGGTTTATTTGCTACCTGGATACCGATATCTGCGGCAATCTGCCGAATCTGTGTCTTATTATATTCTCCAACCGGCATCAACGTCTTTGATAACTGATCCTGTGTCAGATTATAAAGTGCATAGGTCTGATCCTTCTCGATTCCTTTTGCCACGCGTAAGGTATATCTGCCATTTGGAAGCTGTTCCACTCTTGCATAGTGTCCGGTAGCAATGTAGTCTCCACCGATACTTAACGACCTCCTTAACAGCGACTCCCATTTTACATACCGATTACATGCGATACATGGATTCGGAGTCCTTCCATTCCGGTATTCATCTACAAAATAGTCAATGACGTATTTTCGAAAATCTTCTTTAAAGTTCATTACATAATAAGGAATCTCAAGCTGTGCAGCTACTCTTCTCGCATCATCTACCGCCGACAAGCCACAGCAACCGCCATGCTCACTGATCTGATCTGCATCCTCATCCTGCCAGATCTGCATGGTCACACCGATCACGTTATATCCCTGTTCTTTTAAAAGATATGCGGCTACAGAAGAATCCACGCCTCCTGACATACCGACACATACTGTCTTTTTATCCATCTTATCTTCCTTCCTGCAATTCCTGCTTGCAGTATAGAACCGGATTTCTCCGGCTGTCAAGTATCCAAATACTGTTTAATCTTCCAGTTCTCTCACCATCCGGTCTTCAATATCCTGTACCGGCCTTACAAGTCCCTGAATCTTGATTCCATGCTTTTCTGCATAGTCCCACAAAGCTGCATGCAGTGTTTCTTCTGCAAGCAAAGAACAATGTTCTTTTTCCGGCGGAAGTCCATCCAATGCTTCCATAACCGCTTTATTTGTAAGCTTCATTGCCTCGGCAACTGTTTTTCCTTTAATCATCTCCGTTGCCATGGAACTGGATGCTACTGCAGCTCCACATCCATAGGTCTTAAATTTGCAGTCTATGATCACCTGCTCCTCATTAATTTTCAAATACAACCGCATCATATCCCCGCATTTAGCATTTCCAACCGTACCGACACCGGAGGCATCCTCAATCTCTCCGACATTTCTTGGATTCTGAAAATGATCGATCACTTTATCACTGTACATATCTTTCTCCTTCACACTTGGGGCGTTTTATCTCACACATTTCACAATTGCATTCTTATATTCACTCCGACCCGAATCTGATCTTTCATTTTTAACAATCTTACTGTATATGATTTTTCTTGACATAATCCTCATATAACGGTGACATATTACGTAGATTTGTAATGATCCGTTTCAGATTATCGACAACCGTATCCATTTCTTCTTTCGTATTCTCATATCCAATGGTTAGTCTCAGTGAACCATGTGCGATCTCATGCGGAAGTCCGATCGCAAGCAGCACATGAGAAGGATCAACCGAACCCGATGTGCAGGCAGAGCCGCTGGATGCACAGATACCCGCCATATCTAGCATGATCAGAATGGATTCTCCCTCCACGAACTGAAAGCTGATATTGACATTATTTGGCAGTCGTTTCTTTGAATGTCCATTCAGTCTGGTATACGGGATCTCCTTCAATATCCGTTCGATCAGATAATCTCTGAGCTCCGTCTCCTTTTTCATCCGTTCTTCCATTTCTGCCATTGCAATCTCACACGCCTTTGCAATACCTACGATTCCCGGTACATTTTCTGTACCGGCTCTGCGTCCTCGCTCCTGCTGGCCACCATGAATAAAGCTCTTTAACTTTAAACCTTTTTTGATATATAAAAAACCAATTCCCTTTGGTCCGTTAAACTTATGTCCGCTCGCACTTAACATATCAATGTTCATTTCATCTACGTGAATTGGGATCTGTCCAAATGCCTGAACTGCATCCGTATGAAACAAAATACCGTGTCTGTGTGCGATCTCTCCGATCTCTTTTATTGGTTCAATCGTTCCAATCTCATTATTTGCAAACATGATCGAGATCAAAAAAGTATCCGGCCGGATGGCTGCCTCAAGTGTATTCAGATCAACCAATCCATTTTCATCTACATCCAGATAAGTTACATCATACCCTCTATTCTGCAGATACTTGCAGGTATGCAGGATAGCATGATGCTCGATTTTTGTTGTAATGATATGTCCCCCATGTACTCCATAGGCTTCTGCCGTACATTTTAATGCCCAGTTATCAGACTCAGAACCACCGGCTGTAAAATAAATCTCTTCCGGCTTTGCACCAAGTGCTCCGGCTATCGTCTCTCTTGCCTCTGTCAGTTTATTTTTATTATTTGCCGCAAATCCATAAACACTGGATGGATTTCCGAATTTATCGGTAAAATATGGCAGCATTTCTTTTAAAACGTCCGGATGAACTGCCGTCGTTGCTGCATGATCGAGATAGATCAAATCACTCATTTCATTTCCTTCTTTCTGATTCTTTATGTACCATAGCTATATCCCGAACCGTCGTTTTCTATTGATCCTTTATGAAACATTCTGCTATTTTATAGAATATGCCATTTTATGACAAATGTTCTGCTTATACCTATACTGTTTTCACAGAATTCTTTAAAGGATCGATAATCTTCTTTTTTGTCTGTAACGCCATAGCGATCGAAAGAATAACACTGACAACCTCCGCAATCGGGAAGGACAACCATACCAGTTCCAGATTACGCGTAAATTTTGCAAATGCATAAGCAACCGGAAGCAGCACGATCAACTGTCTGGAAAGGGATACGATCAGACTGTACACACCTTTACCAAGCGCCTGGAACATACCGGAGCATACAATACAGATTCCTGCAAACAGGAATGAAATACTCATCGTACGAAGTGCCGGAATACCGATCGCCATCATGTCCTCCTGTGCATCGAATACCTTAAGGATCAATCCCGGAATTACCTGCATCGCAGTCAGACATAACAGCATGAAACAGATTGCAGCCATCATTGTATATTTAACAGCTTTGAGCATTCGATCCGGTTGTTTTGCTCCGTAATTATATGATACGATAGGGATCATACCATTATTCAGACCAAATACCGGCATAAATGCCATACTCTGTACTTTATAAAAAATACCAAACACTGAAACTGCGATCGGTGTAAATGTAAATAAAATACGATTAAATCCATATGTCATAACTGAACCTACCGCAACCATCGCGATTGAAGGAACAGCAATGGACAAAATTCTGCCGATCACATCTCCCTCCGGCCGAAAGCTTTTAAATGATAACTGGATATCCGGATTTTTTTTCAGATTATAATAGATTGCAAGTGATGCCGCAATACACTGTCCGATAACTGTTGCTATTGCCGCACCTGCAGCACCCATTGTCGGAAGTCCGAAATATCCAAAGATCATAATCGGATCAAGTATAATATTGATAATAGCTCCAAGTGCCTGTGTCTTCATTGTGTAAAGCGTCCGACCTGTCGACTGTAACATACGTTCAAATGTCATCTGTGCAAAGATACCAAAGGAACAGATACAGCAGATACGTCCATAATCTACTCCATAATCAACGATCTTTGCAACATCCGTCTGACTCTTCATAAATGCTTCGATACCAAATAAACCGATCAATAAGAAAATTGCAAATCCAATAAGTTCCAGAAAGATTCCCTGCCTGGCTGCATCATTTGCTTTTTTCTGATTTTTTTCACCAAGGGATTTGGAGATCAATGCATTAAAGCCGACACCGAGACCGGAGGTCACTCCGATCATAAGATTCTGTAACGGAAATATCGTCGATACTGCTGTCAGTGCATCCTGATCAAAATGCGATACAAATACACTGTCGACTACATTATAAAGTGCCTGTACCAACATTGAAATTACCATTGGAAGTGATACTGAAATCAATAACTTCCCCATCGGCATGGTTCCCATCTTATTTTCTCCGGCAGTATTTTCTGTTCTGCTTTTTTCACACGCATCTGTCATTTTTACATTCTTACTGTCGTCTGTCAATTTTGTGTTGTCAGCTTCTGTTTTTAACAGCTGCTCTTTCTGGCTTAATTCTTCTCGTTTCAATTCTTCCTGTTTTTCATACTTACTCATTGTCTCTTCAACCTTATTCTCCTTTTATCTAACTGTCATTTGTCTTTTTCACAACAGTATTTATCATACAGCATTGTTTTTATTGTTTCAACAGAAAAATATGTAATAGGACACACCCTTTTGTGCGTGAAAGAACATTCTCATGTTCTTTCATGCCCCATCTCGCCTGTCGGCTCATTTACACACAAACTGCCGGGTATAAAACCCGGCAGTTCGAAATGTTCATTTTCAATTATAAACTGAATTACTTGTTAGCAAGCTCAGCCTTGATTGCTTCTGTAAGAGCAGGAACAATCTTGTTCAGATCTCCAACAACACCATAATCAGCTACATCAAAGATAGGAGCATCCTCATCCTTGTTGATAGCGATGATGATATCTGACTCTTCCATACCGGCTACATGCTGGATCGCACCTGAAATACCAATTGCGAAGTATACCTGTGGACGAACTGTCTTACCAGTCTGACCAACCTGAAGCTCCTTTGGCTTCCAGCCTGAATCTACAACTGCACGTGAGCATGATACCTGTCCGCCAAGTACTTCTGCAAGATCATCAAGAAGCTTGAAGTTCTCTGCTGAACCAACACCACGACCACCTGAAACAAGGATCTTAGCGTCCATGATATCTTTGATATCTGAAACAGCCTTTGAGATTTCAAGGATCTCAACATACTTGTTGTTTGGAGTAAATCCAGGATTGTACTCGATCACTTCTGCCTTCTTGCCAGCTACTCTGTCAAGCTTCTGCATAACGCCCGGACGTACTGTTGCCATCTGAGGACGATTATCAGGACATGCGATTGTAGCGATTGTGTTACCACCGAATGCAGGACGTGTCATAAGAAGCTGATTGTGCTTCTGCTCCTGATTTGGAAGTGCAACAAGAGGGAAATCACCGATTTCAAGTAATGTACAGTCTGCTGTAAGACCTGTAGCTACTCTTGCTGATACTGTAGGACCAAGATCACGACCAATAGCCGTAGCACCAACTAAAACGATCTCTGGCTTGTACTCATTGATAACTGAAGCAAGTGCATGTGCATATGGCTCAGTTCTGTATTCTTTTAATTCTGGATCATCAACAACGATAACTCTGTCTGCACCGTACTCTGCAAGTTCGTCTACAAGACCCTTTACGTCGGAACCGATCAGGACTGCTGTAACCTTTTCATTAAGCTTATCTGCAAGTCTCTTTCCTTCACCGATCAATTCAAATGAAATACCACTTAACTTATTATCTACCTGCTGTGCAAAGACAAATACGCCTTTGTAGTTCTTCATATCTTCTGCGTTCATTGCGCCCATTTTATTCACCACTTTTCCTTTACTATATTAGATTACATGCTTATCTTTTAACTTGCCAACAATATAGCTAACTGCTTCATCTGGAGAATCAGGTACAACCTTCTCGCCTGCACCCTTTCTTACCTTATCAGAAGCCTTTGCAATCTTTGTTGGTGAACCTTTCAGACCAAGGTTTGAATCATCAACATCTACAAGGTCTGCTCTGCCAAGTGTTGTGATCTCTGCATTAACTGCATCGAAGATTCCACCTGGAGTCATGTATCTAGGCTCATTTAACTCTGAAAGTGCTGTTACAAGGCAAGGCATCTTAGCCTTTAACATATGATATCCATCATCATACTGACGCTTAACGATTACGGAATCTCCGTCAACCTTGATCTCCTGTGCATATGAAATAACTGGAATTCCAAGATGTTCAGCGATCTGTGGTCCAACCTGAGCTGTATCTCCATCGATAGCCTGACGACCTGTAATAATAAGATCATAATCAAGCTTTCTGAGTGCTCCAGCGATTGTTGTTGATGTAGCCCATGTATCAGCTCCACCAAGAACACGATCTGTTACAAGAACGCCCTTGTCAGCGCCCATAGCGATTGCTTCCTGAAGAACATCTGCAGCCTTTGGAAGACCCATTGTAAGAACTGTAACTTCTGCTCCATACTGATCCTTTAATCTAAGTGCAGCTTCAAGACCTGCCTTATCATCAGGGTTCATGATTGTAAGCATTGCTCCTCTGTTTAATGTACCATCTGGGTTAAACTGAACGCCACCCTTTGTATCAGGTACCTGCTTTATACAAACTATAACCTTCACGTTAAGTACCTCCTAATTATTTTAATAAGTTTGCAGAAATAACCATACGCTGAACTTCTGAAGTTCCTTCGTAGATTTCTGTAATCTTAGCATCACGCATCATACGTTCTACATCATACTCTTTGATATAACCATAACCACCGTGTAACTGTACACACTTTGTTGTTACTTCCATAGCTACTTCTGCCGCATACAGCTTAGCCATAGCAGCTTCTACAGAGTATGAAGTCTTGTGATCAGCCTGGTACTGTTCTTTCTTCTTAGCTGCCTTGTATACCAGTAACTTAGCTGCTTCAACCTTTGTTGCAAGATCAGCAAGTACAAACTGAGTATTCTGGAACTGAGCGATTGAACGACCAAACTGCTTTCTTTCCTTAACATAGTCGATTGTGATATCAAGAGCACCCTCAGCAATACCAAGAGCCTGAGCTGCGATACCAATACGACCACCATCAAGTGTATGCATTGCAATACCAAATCCCTTGCCCTTCTGTCCGAGAAGTGCATCCTTAGGAATACGACAATCTGTGAAGATAAGTTCATATGTGGATGAACCACAGATACCCATCTTGTTTTCTTTTGTTCCGAATGTAAATCCCGGAGTGCCTTTTTCTACGATAAATGCTGAAATCTCTTTCTGCTTTCTACCACGTTTTTCAATTGTACCTGTAACTGCAATGATAATATATACATCTGCTTCTTTACCATTTGTAATGAAACACTTAGATCCGTTAAGAACCCACTCATCACCATCAAGAACAGCCTTTGTCTGCTGACCCTGTGCATCTGTACCAGCACCCGGCTCTGTAAGACCAAATGCGCCAAGCTTTCTACCGGAAGCAAGATCTGGGAGGTACTTAGCTTTCTGATCTGGTGTACCGTATGTCTGGATTGGATCTACACACAGAGATGTATGTGCGGAAACAATAACACCAGTAGTACCACAAACCTTTGAAAGTTCCTCAACACACATAACATATGTTAAAGGATCACAACCCTGTCCACCATCTTCCTTAGAAACAGGTATTCCTAAGAAACCATACTTTGCCATCTTCTCTACTGTCTCTCTAGGGAATCTGTGATTTTCATCAATTTCCTGAGCAAGAGGCTTTACTTCATTCTGCGCAAATTCTCTGAATAAGTTCTGCGCCATTTCATACTTCTTGTCTAAAGCGAAATCCATTCTATTTCTTCCTCCATAAATATATTTATCAGTCAATTACTGAGCATCAACTGGTGTCTTTGTGCGGTCAGCATTGTATACATAGAATCCCTTACCACTCTTAACACCAAGGTTGCCGCCACGTACCATCTTACGAAGTAATGGACATGCACGATACTTGCTGTCGCCTGTCTCGTTATAGAGTACATCCATAATAGCAAGACAGATATCAAGACCAACGAAATCACCTAATTCAAGAGGTCCCATTGGATGATTTGCACCAAGTTTCATAGCTGCATCGATACCAGCGATATCTGACACACCTTCCATCTTGATAAATGCAGCTTCATTGATCATTGGAATCAGAATTCTGTTTACAACAAACCCGGCAGCTTCATTTACCTGTACAGGTGTCTTACCGATCTCTTCTGAGATCTTAACGATCTTATCAACATTCTCTGCCGGTGTGTTAACACCTGCGATAACTTCGATAAGCTTCATTCTGTCAGCTGGATTGAAGAAGTGCATACCGATCATAGGACGGGTAAGACCATTTCCAATCTCAGTGATGGAAAGTGAAGATGTATTTGATGCAAATACACACTCTGGCTTGCAGATCTTGTCAAGCTCAGAAAATGTTGTCTTCTTAACTTCCATGTTCTCGAAAGCAGCCTCTACGATAAGGTCACAATCTGCGCATAAGTCTTCCTTAAGACCCGGAGTGATGCTGGCAAGAATACCATCAACCTTCTCCTGTGTCATCTTTCCTTTTTCAACAAGTCTGGCATAACCTTTAGCGATCTTGTCCTTACCGCCTTCAGCCCATTCCTGCTTAATGTCGCAAAGTGCTACTTCATATCCATCAACCTGAGCGAATGCCTTAGCAATTCCCTGACCCATGGTTCCTGCACCAATAACGCCAACTTTCATTTTAATATCCTCCTAAAAATTATTTTTAAGCAAACATGAGAAATTCATATACGTTTCGTTTGACATGCTCACTTTGGTATATCAAACATTTAGGATGGTTGATTTCGATTTCAAAATAACCACCCTAAACGTCAATATCAAGATTGTTGATTTATTTATTCTGGAAAGGAACAACCTTTAATTTCTTTTCCTTATCTTTCTCAAGGAAGTTGCCCATTCCTGCCTTCTGATCCTCTGTCTCGAAGCAATCGCCGAATAATTTCTCTTCTACAACGATTGCCTGATCCATATCAACCTGTAATCCATCATTGATTGCTTTCTTACAGTTACGAACTGCAATCGGAGCATTTGCTGCAATGATAGAAGCCATCTTCTTAGCTGCCGGTAATAACTCCTCTAATGGATATACAGCATTTACAAGACCGATTCTGTATGCTTCATCAGCTTTGATATTTCTTGCTGTGTAGATCAGCTGCTTTGCCATTCCTGCACCTACAAGACGGGCAAGTCTCTGGGTTCCACCAAATCCAGGTGTGATTCCAAGGCCAACTTCAGGCTGACCAAATACTGCGTTCTCAGAACAGATTCTGATATCACAGCTCATGGAGATCTCACATCCACCACCAAGTGCAAATCCATTTACGGCTGCGATTACAGGGATTGGGAATGTCTCGATCATGCGGAATACGTCATTACCCTTTTTACCGAAAGCTTCGCCTTCAGCCTTTGTAAGTGTTGACATCTCTCCGATATCTGCACCTGCTACAAATGATTTCTCTCCTGCACCGGTAAGTACAAGACATCTTGTTGTATTCAGGTCAACAGCTTTGAATGTTGCATCCAGTTCTTCAAGAACTGTGCTGTTTAATGCGTTTAATGCCTTTGGACGATTAATAGTGATAACACCAACAAATCCGTCCTGTTCATATGTTACGAATTCCATCGTTTATCTCCTTATATAGAAATGTAATATGGTTTTTCAGCCGACCGGATTAGTCTTCGATCTTAACAACTGTTGAGCAGCCCATACCACCGCCGATACAAAGTGTAGCAAGACCTGTCTTAGCACCCTTTGCCTGCATCTCATGAAGAAGTGTAACAAGGATACGGCATCCTGAAGCTCCTACTGGATGTCCAAGTGCGATTGCACCACCATTTGGGTTAACCTGCTTGTCAACATCAAATCCAAGATCCTTAGCTACTGCAACTGACTGAGCTGCAAATGCTTCGTTTGCTTCGATGATATCGAAATCTTCGATCTTAAGACCTGTCTTAGCCATTACCTTCTTTGTTGAAGCAACTGGTCCGATACCCATGATAGATGGATCAACACCACCAAGAGCACCTGCTACCCATGTAGCCATTGGCTTAACACCAAGTTCTTTAGCCTTTTCTTCGCTCATAACAACGATAGCTGCTGCACCATCATTGATACCTGAAGCATTACCTGCTGTTACGAAACCATTTGGATTGATAGTTCTGAGTCTTGAAAGTGTCTCAACTGTTGTACCAGGTCTTGGTCCCTCATCCTTCTTGAACTCAACCATCTCTTTTTTCTTCTTAACCATAACTGGAACGATCTCTGCGTCAAATGCACCTGACTCCTGAGCTGCTACAGCCTTCTGCTGGCTCTTTGCTGCAAACTCATCAAGTTCTTCACGAGTAAGTCCCCACTGCTCACAGATGTTATCAGCAGTCTTGATCATATGGTAATCATTGAATGCATCCCAAAGAGCATCATGTACCATTGTATCTACAAGTTTACCATCATTCATTCTGTATCCGAAACGTCCCTGCATTACAGCATATGGAGCCATTGACATGTTTTCCATACCACCTGCTACAACGATATCAGCATCTCCTGCTTCGATCATCTGAGCAGCCATATTTACACAGTTCAGACCTGAACCACAAACAACGTTAACTGTAACAGCAGTTGTCTCAATTGGAAGACCAGCTTTGATTGATGCCTGACGTGCAACATTCTGTCCAAGACCTGCCTGGATTACACAACCCATATATACATGATCTACCTGATCTGCAGGAACTCCTGCTCTGTTTAAAGCTTCCTTGATAACGATTGAACCAAGTACTGGAGCTGGTGTTGTACTTAATGATCCGCCCATAGTACCGATAGCTGTACGGCATGCGCCTGCTAATACAATTTTCTTTGCCATAATAATGAAATCCTCCGTATTTTTTTATAATGTAAGTGTTATATCATGGTACATTCATGCTGTAAATGGCACAATAATGACCATTATTGACATAACAGCACACTTTCTGGCTACATTCTAGCACAAAAGAAAGTACCACGCAACCAAAAATGAAATGCACGCATTAGAAATCATTATTTTTTCATTTCTGGTTATTTTCTTAATTTTATATAAAATATCAGTGTTTTTTCTTTCCTGTTTTCTGTTTTTGATATTTTTTATCATTTTGTCCTGCAGGTTTCCCGGTTCTGCTGTTTCTGTTATCCTGCCCGGATTTATAACTTCCTGAATTTTTACCGGATTTATCCTGTTTTCTATGATTACTGTTCTTGTTATTCTGATTCCGTGTTGCCTGTCCTGACGGATTCTTTTTATGGACATCTTTATGTCCCGAAGTATTCCTATCCATCTTTCTTGGAGTTATCAGACAATGCTTTTCGAATCCGATCAGATCTGTCCGCCCTGCCTTTATCAGAGCTTCTTTTACCAGATCATAATTCTCCGGTCTTCTGTACTGGATCAGTGCACGCTGCATTGCCTTTTCATGTGGATCTCTCGCCACATATACCGGTTCCATCGTTCGCGGGTCTACCCCTGTGTAATACATACAGGTCGAGATTGTCGATGGTGTTGGATAAAAGTCCTGTACCTGCTCCGGCATATATCCGATATCACGGATGTATTCTGCCAGTGCGACTGCATCTTTTAAAGTAGAACCCGGATGTGATGACATCAGATACGGTACTGCATATTGTTTCAACCCATACTGTTCATTGATTTTCTCATATTTTTTTATAAATGTCTCATATACCTGATTGGATGGTTTTCCCATGTACTTCAGAACATTATCTGAGATATGCTCCGGTGCAACTCTTAACTGTCCACTGACATGATACTGGCAAAGCTCCCGTAAAAAGGTATCATCATGATCTGCAAGCAGATAATCAAATCGTATACCGGATCTTACAAATACCTTCTTCACACCGGGTATCTGTCTTAATTTACGGAGCAGCTCAACATAATCTTTATGACTGGCATTCAGGTTCTGACATGGTTTTGGAAACAGACATTGTTTATTCTGACACACACCATATTTCATCTGTTTTTCACAAGACGGATGTCTGAAATTCGCTGTAGGTCCTCCAACATCATGAATATATCCTTTAAACTCCGGATCTTTCGTCATGTGCTTTGCTTCTTCAATGATTGATTCATGGCTTCTGGTCTGAACAATCCTGCCCTGATGAAAAGTTAGTGCACAGAAGCTGCATCCGCCAAAGCATCCACGGTTGCTTGCCAGACTGAACTTCACCTCTGCTATAGCCGGAATTCCCCCATCCTTTTCATACATTGGATGATAGGTGTTCATGTAATCATACCCATATACGTCATCCATCTCCATCTGCGTGAGCGGATATGCCGCAGGATTCTGAACAACATATCCCCGGTTGCCATATCCTTCCACCAGCACTTTTCCGGAATATGGATCTGTATTGATATACTGTGTATAAAAGCTTTCTGCATATTTTAAACGGTCTTCCTGAAGTGCTGCATAATCAGGCAGGATCACCGGAGCTTCTACACAGGACAAATCCTTTGTCTTGTAGACTGTTCCTCTGATAAATGTGATATCCCTGACATCTATTCCGCTGTCTAACGCATCTGCAATCTCAACCATGCTGTGTTCGCCCATGCCATAGGAAAGCAGATCTGCCTGTGAATCGATCAGAATTGAATGCTTTAATTTATTTGACCAGTAATCATAGTGTGCAAGTCTTCTGAGACTTGCTTCAATCCCACCAATAATGATCGGAACATCCTTATACGTTCTACGGATCAGATTGCAATATACCACTGTTGCATAATCCGGTCTCAGCCCCATCTTTCCACCGGGAGAATAGGAATCCATACTTCTGTGTTTTTTTGAAACAGTATAATGATTGACCATAGAATCCATATTGCCACCGGAAACCAGAAAACCAAGTCTTGGTCTGCCGAATACATCTATACTCTTATCATCTTTCCAATCCGGCTGTGGAATCATACAGATCTTATATCCATGTGCTTCCAAAACTCTGCTGATAATTGCCGGACCAAAAGAAGGATGGTCCACATAAGCGTCTCCGGTAATAAACACGAAGTCCGGCTGTTCCCATCCTCTTTCTATCATATCTTTTTTATTCACCGGCAGAAAATTATGTGTATTTGTCATTTTCTTTTCTCTGCTTTCTATGCTTCTTCTTTTCTTGCTGCAATATCAACCGACATACCGGCGCCAAGTGCAACTGCTTCTAACGCTTTATCAGAAACATACGTATCAATTCCCGTTTTTTCCTTGATCAGCTTATCCATTCCATACATCAAGCTGCCACCACCGGTCAGAACAATTCCATTTACCGATATATCCGCGACCAGCTCCGGCGGAGCCGTCTCAAGTACCCCGTGAATTGCCGTCAAAATATGAGAAGTTGTATCTGCAAATGCTTCTATTGTCTCATTTGCGGTGATCGTGATCGCCTTTGGAAGTCCCTTGATCAGATCTCTTCCCTTTACAACATAGGTGATGTCCTCCGGCCTCTCATAGACCGATCCTACCGCTATCTTTGCTTTCTCCGCAGTCTGTTCTCCGATCAGAAGATTATACTTTCTTCTGATATAACGGATCATCGATGCATTGTAATCATCACCCGCTGCTTTGATCGACTGACTTTCAACTGCTCCACCAAGTGATATAACCGCAATATCCGTTGTACCTCCTCCGATATCTACGACCATATTTCCTTTCGCTTCTTCAATATCAACAGCAGCACCGATTGCTGCCGCAAGCGGCTCTTCCATAACATAGACACTTTTTGCACCCGTCCTGTAGACCGCATCCTCGACCGCTCTTCGTTCAACCTCCGTTACCCCACTCGGAACGCAGACACAGATTTTCGGTCTGCCAACTCCGGTCCGTTTCTCCATCGCGCTACGGATAAATACTTTTAACATTCGCTCTGTAACAGTATAATCTGAAACAACTCCCTTTACAAGCGGTCTTACGACCTCGATTGACTCCGGTGTCTTTCCGATCATCTTCTTCGCTTTATTTCCAATCGCAATAATGCGCTTTGAGTTTTTTTCATATGCTACAACAGATGGCTGGTTGATGACTACTCCACGACCTTTAACATATACCAGCACATTTGAGGTTCCCAAATCTACTCCAATATCCATACTATCTTATATCTCCTTAAAGTTATCCCGGCAGTTGTCAAAATCTACTTTAAATACAAATCTTGCCTCATCACCGCACAAAAAAGTGCCAAGTTTACAATAATAAATATTATAAACATTGGCACCATTTTTTTCAACCAAAATATAAGCTGGAAAATACAATCATACGACTGCTATTTTTCTTTCTTATTTTATATCCGTCTTCATAACTTTCTTTGCTTCTGCATTTCTTGCATCTGCACGTTCGATTGCTTCATCGATAGCTGTCAATAATCTGTCAATATTACCAGATTCCATTGCCATAAGTACATTTTTAATATTGCCATCAATACCATCTTCATACTTATAACCTTTTTCAATGATATATTCTTTGGCAATGACGATCATATTTTCTTCCTTGATCTGATCGAAATATACTCTGTTATTGAAACTTCTCGCCTGTGTCATATTATCTGCAAGCATCTTGCTGAGTGCAACTTTTTCGCCGGTAAGAATAACTTTTACATCATTCTTTTCTGTGGAACAAAGATCAACCATTTCTTTGAAACGCTCCGGTGTGATCAATCCGGCACTTTCAACGATCAGACAGCCACCCTTCAGTTTTGTAACTGCACCTGCAAGTTTACCACTGTTGATTACTTTTGCCTTTACTTTTGCCTTTGCAGGAGATGTACAGAAGCCAAGGTCATAATAGCACTCTGCAAAATCTTCTCCGATTTTGGCAGAACCAAATCCATGTAATCCAAGGATTACCAGGTTCTTTGACCTCTTTGGATCAACCTTCATAGTCTGAAGAACATTTACAATCTGTGCTCCCGCAGGATTTACACACAGATATTTATACAGATATTTTGCTTCTGCAGGTAATGCTTTCTTCATTTCCTGATTGATCTCACTCTGTTCTGCTTCTACAGCAGCTTCATCTGTTGCTTCTAATGAAACATCAATCTTTGCAGCTTCATCCAGTTTTCCGGCTTTCAAGAGTTCCGCCTGTTTTCTTGCTTCCTCTTCCTTCTTAACTGCTTTTTCAAGCACTTTTGCTGCCGCTGCAGCTCTGCTTGTAACTTCTTCTAACTGCTTCTTTGTACTGATTTCTTCTTTTAACAGAGAATCAAGATCATGTTTCTTCTTTTCTTCTGCTTTCTTAACTGCTTCTTCATCTGCAGCTTTTCTAGCTACAATACGTTCTGCCTGTTCCGTCTTAAGATCCGCAATCTTCTTCTTTAATTCTTCTTCTTTCTTCTTTGCAGCATCCAGCAACTTCTTTGCAGCTTCTTCTGCCTTCTTCCGGGAATCAGCAGCTTCTTTTTCTGCTGTCATTGCAGCAGACTGAACCTTTTCAAGTTCTGCAGCCTCTCCTGTTGCATATTTTTCTTCCTCATCTGCAAGGAATTTCTCATGCGCATCATCTCTGGCTTTCTTTTCTTTTTCCAGATTATCTTTACCATCTGCTGCAGTCTTTTCGGCATTCTGGATCTCAACTTCTTCTTCGATCTTAGCCTTTTCCAGAATCTGTTCAGCTTCTTCCTCTGCATTTTCAGCCTTTGAAAGCAGATCTTCCGCTTCAACTACCGACTTCTTTGCAGCATCCAAAGCCTGCTGTGCCTCTGCCTTTGCAGCCTTGAAGGATTCTACATTTTTCTTTGTTTCTGCAATATCTGCATTTGTAGTCTTCTTCTCTTCATTAAGCGTATCAATTTCAGACTGATGCTTCTTCTTATCAGCCTCGCCCTTGGAAATTCTGGCTTCAGCCGCTGCCTTTGCAGATCTTGCCTCCTCCAGTTTCTTTAATGCTTCTGCTTCTTTTGCTTCTGCATCCTTTAAAGCTTTCTTTGCTGTATCTATTGCTTTTGCTGCAGAATCATTATTGTTCATTGCAGTCTTTAACTTGGTCTCACTTTCAGCAAGTTTATTTTCAAGTCCTGCAAGCGCCTTCAATGACTCAGATTCCATCTCAGTTGTATTCTTAAGATTCGATGCTGCCTCTTCTTCTGCTTTCTTTGAATCAGTAAAGATAACGCCAGCACGCTGCTTGTTCTGTTCTGCATCATCCATCAGCTTCTTAGCTTTGTCATTCTGCTTTTCTTTCTTCTCCTTAGCAGCTTCAATTGCTTTCTTCTTATCTTCCTCAAGCTTGGTTGATGATGTTTCAGCATCTTTACATGCTTTCGCATATTCAGCTTCATGCTTCTCGATATTTGCCTTCTTTGCATCTGCCAGCTTCTTGATCGCTGCATCTGCAACAGCCTGCGCATCATTGATGATCTTTGTCTTAATGGTTTCAGGATTGCATTCCTTTAATACCTTATCAGACTCATTCTGTGCCTTTTTGTTTGTATCCTCAATCTCTTTCTTGATCGAAGTTACCTTTGAATCCAGCTCTGCATCTTCTTTTGCAAGGAGTTCTTCATCTGCCTTCTTCTTTGCATCAAATTCAGCCTTTACCTTGTCATCATAAGCAGCCTTCTTCTTTGCACATTCTTCCAGTTGAAGTTTTAATTCTTTTTCTTCTTTCTCTGAATCTGCAATGGTCTTCTGAGCGGTCTCAACAACATTCTTTGCATCCTGTGCTTTCCGTTCAGCCAGTTCGATTGCCTGCTTCTTCTTTGTTTCAGCCTCGATCTTTGCTTTTTCTACAGCAGCTTTCTTGCGGGCTTCCTCTACTTTCTTACGGTTTTCTTCTTCTGCAGCTTTACGCTTGGCTTCTTCCTCTGCTTTCTTCTTAGCTTCCTCTTCTGCTTTCTTCTTAGCTTCCTCTTCTGCTTTCTTCCTAGCTTCCTCTTCTGCCTTGATCCGTGCTGCTTCTTCTTCACTTGTCTCATCTATATTTGACAGATTCTCAATGCCGGCACCAAGGAAATCATCATCGTCATCATCATCTATATCATACATGGACGAAACATCAGATGCATTTTTGTTTCTGTCAGGTAAAATACTGAACAAGTCACCATTTTTATCATTACCCTTTGGTGTCTTTACTTCTTTTACCTCAACATTCTTTCCTGGTGTCCATTCTGCATCATCTGCAGCAACAGAAGACATATCATCCTCATCAAAACGTACAGAATCATCTGTAAGTGTCTGTTTCTCTGCTTCACCAACTTTACTAGGTGAAAGGGAATCATCCACCTTACCTTTAATATTTAATGAAGCGCCAAGACCACTGCCTGCGTCCTCTGTTTTTCCGGACAATCCGCCTTCTGAAGGTACACTGCCAAGTCCGCCACCAAGTCCGCTTCCTAAACCGCTGCCAAGTCCGCCACCGAGACCTTCTCCCAGTCCGCTTCCTAAACCGCCGCCAAGTCCGCCAAGGCCTTCATCGGCAATACCACCAAGGTTAAGACTGATCTTCGGCATTTCCTGCTTGTCATTCTTATCCTCTGTCTTTACTTCTTTTGCTTCACCCTCTGCCTCTTTATTTGTATCTGGCTTATTAGTTTCTGCTTCGTTGTTCTCTGTCTCTTCAGGCTTATCCTCATGAACAATACCCAATGCTTCTTCTCTCTTACGTCGTTTCTTCTCCTCAATACGCGCAAGTTCTTCAGCAGACAAAGTCTTATATTGGCTCTTGCTTCCACTATCTGAAGACTTCTTTTTATTACTGCTCAGATTTTTCAGTGCCTGCTCTTCTTCCAGTCTCTTCTGCTTTGCAGCTTCAGCGGCTCTTTCTTTTTCAAGCTGTGCCTTTATCGCAGCAATCATAGCTTCTGTTTGATCTACAGCCAATTTGTACGCCTCCTTCCACATTATCAAATAAAAAATAATATTTATATTTTAATCTAATTATTTGTCATTCCTCTTAAGCTTGTATTTCTTCTCCTGTTTTTTATCTAGGTGCTCAAGCTGTTCTTTTCTGTTATCTTCTTGTTCCGATATCACCTTCTCATCAGATGACAGATCCGCGTTTTCGACGTCTGTTTCATCTTCAATCAGGTTAACAAAGCTATCACTATGCATATTGAAGTAGTCTGTATTTGATGCATATTTGGTTCCAAGCTCTATACCAAGTCTTGCCAGTAATTCATCTGCCTGATTAATAAGCTGTTCTTCTTTTTCCAGATTATCTGACATTTTTCTGTCATATTCAGCCTTCATATCAACCGTTTCTTTCATCAACTCTACAACTGGAGGTTTGTCGCTGTTATAATCCGGAAACAGACTTGAACGAAATATCGGGAAGTCCCGTCTATGTGCCGTTTTTTCCGATTCAATCCCGTATTCTGGTTCTTGTTCCGTTTCAGATTCCGGATTGACCTCGGCCTCTAAATTCATTTCAACCACAGCTTCAGAATCAATTTCAACATCCATCTCAGCTTCCGTCTCACTCTCAGATTCTTTCTCAGAATCAGCCTCAGCTTCGACTTCTAATTCTGATCCAGGCTCGGAATCAGCCCTAACCTCCACTTCCGGCTCGATTTCTACTTCCGCTTCAGCTTCATTCTCTGTTTCAACTTCCACTTTTGTGTCAGATCCGGTTGCTGCTTCGATCTCCACAATATCATCATCCTCATATGCCTGTTCAAATGAATCATCTTCCCAGGTATCTGCGTCAAATGTATATTCATCAAGCGACTGAATCGCTATATCTATATCAAACGGATCATCAGAAGTTGTTTTCTCCATTGTATCCGCTGATTCTAACTCCAGTTCCTGATTTTCCTCCAGCATCTCTGCCTTTTCAGCATCTTCTGCAGGCTCAGCGGTTTCTGCTGTTTCTTCAAGCTCAGATTCCTCAGCTTCTTCTACTTCCTCTATAACAACAGAATCATCATCTTCCCCGGCTGACCCTGGCATCCCAGCACTATCGGCATCTTCTTCATTCGATTCTGATGTCTCAGGTTCTTTAGCATCTTTTGTCTCCGCCTCAGTAATCTCATGATCTTCAACAGATTCCGTATATTCTGATTTCTTCTCAATCTGTTGCTCATCGGTTTCAGATTTTTCAGGTTCTTCCGATTCAACATTCTCAGGTTTCTCAACATCTGAAACGTCAGTTATATCTTCGGATATAATCTCTTCCGGAGCTTCTTCGAGAATCTCTTCTGTATGTTCATTCGATGGTTCCGGCATGATTGCATCATCCACATCTACCATCAATACAGAATCATATTCTTCGTTATCAAAATCGAAATCGTCAACGCCATCTTCAAATGAATCCTCTGATAATTCATCCAGACTTCTCGGCTTCTTCTCATCCCCTGTAGGATCAGCAACCGGTTCTGCTTCAGCTTCCATGCCATTCTCAGCGACAGTTTCATCAGATTCCGAATTTACAATCTCGCCAAGAAGCTGATCACGGTCTACTTCTGAGTTCTCCTGCTCCGCAAATGCTTCCTCAATTGCCTCTTCTTCTTTCTTTGACATCCGGTTCTTAAGGAACCACTTTTTCTTTCCGGTATTCACTTCCTGATCAGAATTCTCCGGAGTATCCAATACTTCCTGATCTGTCTGTTCTTTCTGCTGTTCTGCTTTTTTTTCCTGTTTCTGTAACTTCTTGGATTCTTTCTTTTCTTTCGACTTCAGAAGCATCTGTTTAAACTTCATAGAATTCGTAACTGGTTCCCGATCCTCAACCATCAATGTGATCTTTGGATCTTTCGGATGGATTCTCAAATCATCTGCTTCTAATACTTTCTCTTCCATCAGACGGACATCCTGCTGCGCGATATCGTCATCCATTGCTTCCGTTTCAGGATAACAATAGATGGCTTTATCAACATCATATAATTTCTCTCTTAACTGATTCACCTTGTCAATATAAGATGAACCTTTATAAGTTGCACAGAACATCTCGGCTTCCGACTGGAATTTTTCTTCATTTCCCATTGCTTTATACAATAAAAGCATCTCAAAATCCCAGATATCACTTGTTTCTTTTTCATTTGCCGATATCAGAATACCATACAATTCCTTGTATGGTTTTCTTTCTGCTTTCGCAAGCATATATTCGATCCTATATGTACCCGCATCTTTTTCATTCTGATTAAATTTATATATTTCATAATAGGTATTTGCCAGTGAATAAAAGCCCATGGATAAATATACCCGGATCAGAGAATATATGATCTTATTCCCTACAGGTGCCATGGAATGTGCTTTTACAAGAGCAGCACGGGCTTCCTGATACCGCCCGTTTTCATAATAAACTTCACCACAGATCTTAATAAACTGTGGCGAAAGGGACTTGGTCAAATCCTGATGTTCAAGTATATCCAAAGCAAGACTATAGTCTCTGCTTTCAGCCAGTTCTTTAATTTTATTCACACTTGACATACTTATTCCAGTACCCATCAAACCATACTCCTAACAATTTTTTCATCTCTTAATTTTATCACATAGGTTTATCTTTTACAACAGCCTTATGGATCAGGATCGTAATTATACCAACTAAAAGTCCAGCAATAAGACCGCCTACATGCGCTGCATTATCAATTTCATCTGAAACATATCCATTTAATACTGTGAGCACGGATAAAAACAAAAGATCTTTTAACGAAATTCCTGAAATATGTCCTTTATTAAAAAATGCAAATACGATCAGCACTCCCATTAATCCACAGATTGCCCCGGATGCGCCACCTGCATATGTATAATAATTTCCCAAATAACAGCTGATCAACGAACAAATTGAAGCGGTGATCCCGCAAAACAAATATGAAATCAGAAAGCCAATCCGTCCCATCAGATTCTCAACTCTCGCTCCCAGCGCAACCAGAACAACCATGTTGCTGAATAGATGAATCAGAGAAAAATGATAAAATATGGATGTTATGATTCGATAATATTGCTTTTCTACGATTACGTCATACAAATTATCCGCAAGCAATTCCTCCAGCCAAGAATTTCCCGCTGCATCTCTTGTATATACAGATATCACAAAAATAATAATATTGATTAATATCAATATCGGTGTTATTACACCAAACGTTTTACGGATCCTTGAAAGATTCCTGTCCTTTTCCTGCAGGATCTGTTTGTCAAGCACCGGCTGCAAGCCATCAAAATCCATTGGCTGATTTTCAAACACATACAGTTTGCCATAGTCTTCACTGAACAGCCAGACATTGCTCATCTTTGAAACAATCTCATTTACAGAATCATCAAACAATCCATTCGGTGTCAGTAATATATTAAGCAGTTCGATCCTTTTATCACTGCCTGCAGACAAGTCATGTATGATCTGTCTGTTAAACTTTTGTAAGCTTTCTGCCCTCAGATCTCTGCTGCTTCCAAGCACAACAACATATATGGCATCTGTTCCCAGTCTGCCATATACGTTATTGCTTTCAGGATTCAGTTTTTTATATCCCATTTCTTCCAGATGCTCAATTATCTGTAGAACATATTGCTGCATTTTTATAATCCAAGGAACAGATTCTCTACCTTTTCAATAACCGTATCCTTCATATTGCCACGGGTCTTCTCATACTGAAGACCGGACTCCATGATTTCCAACAACTGCATACGAAGGCCGGAATCAATGTCCTTAATGTGCTTCATAAGGACATCCTTGATCTCCATAACATATTCTTTCTGACGCATTTCCTCGATCATAGGCTCATAATTAAAGGAAACCGTGTTCTTCATCTCATCCTGTTTTCTGGAGCAGATCACACATTCTTCTGCTCCGCCCTCATTTACATGACCACAGTTACAGGTCCATACCAGTCCATCTGACTTATAGTTACATACCGCATCCAGACCTTTTTTCATCTTAAGGGCTTTGAACTTTAATGGACTGAGATCTACATCGATCGGATCATCTCCGCAGGAATATACTCCACGGGAAGTTACATACTTCTGGATATATACCTTTGAGCTTGAAATGATCTTTATGTACTTATCCGGAAGCTTACATTCAACATAATCAGACTTCAGAAGCGACTGGCCTGTTTTATCAAATACGAAATCAACTCCGGTCAATGTGATCTCATCACCATAAATATTTGTAAATTTAATATCTGCCTTGATTGCTTTGATATCTTCCATATTGTAATTATTAAACCATGCTGATATTCTGGTTCCTTTTCCTTCTGAAGCAAGAACGATCTTTACAGCTCTTGGAACAAGCTTGTCATAATAGTTATTAACATATAACTCTTTTCTGACAAATACGCTCTTCTCAAACTCGGACTGATATTCTTTCTTGATAGAAACCAATGTACCCGCAGCAACAACAGATGTAATATTAGATGAGTAATCTACTACATTTGTATGGAAACCTACAACTGCATTGTACTTGGTCTTGCCAGCCATCTCCTTGAATGACTTGATTGCTTCATTCATTGCTCCATCCAGCTTCTCCTGATATATGCTGCTTCGATCTGTAGCAATATCTGCAATTGATGAACCAATCTCCTTCAGAAAGTTTGAACTTAAAATTGTCTGCACAAATCTATATGGACCATATTCTGAGATCTCATATCCTTCAAAACTTGTGCCAGATGTAATCATAATATCTTCCATGTGTAACGCACCTCCAAAAATATATGGAAATTGTACCACAAGTTTTTAGAATAGACAAATACTTTTTGTGAATTTTATCTTAAAATACCATCTTTTTTTAGTAATTTTATTCAAATAACTACAAATATCCGTTAAATCGCGATTGGAATATTTTTCACCTGAGGTCCGGTCTTATAATCTTCGATCGTAAAATCATCTACTGTGAACTCATAAAAATCCTTTACATCCGGATTCATTTTAAATTTCGGTGCAGGATAGGTTTCTCTCTCGATCAGTTCCTTCACGATCGGAATATGGCGGTCATAAATATGTGCGTCTGCGATCACATGAACCAGTTCACCCGGTTTGAAGCCTGTCACCTGCGCGATCATATGAACCAGCACTGCATACTGGACCACATTCCAGTTATTTGCTGCAAGTACATCCTGTGAACGCTGATTCAATATAGCATTCAGGCGGTCTCCGGTCACATTAAAGGTCATACTGTATGCACATGGATACAGATTCATTTCGTGAAGATCCTGATGCACATACATATTGGTTATCATACGTCTGCTATATGGATTATGTTTCAGGTCATAAATCAGACGATCCACCTGATCCATCATACCCTCTTTATACTGATGTTTTACTCCCATCTGATAACCATATGCTTTTCCAATCGAGCCATCTTCATCTGCCCAGCTATCCCAGATATGGCTCTTCAGATCATGGATATTATTTGATTTTTTCTGCCAGATCCAGAGCAGTTCATCAATAGCAGATTTCACATATGTCTTGCGAAGTGTGATCGCCGGAAATTCTTTTGAAAGATCATACCGGTTCACAACACCAAACTGTTTGATCGTATAGGCACTGGTTCCATCCTCCCATTTGGGACGAACCTTTTCCCCTTTTGTACTGTATCCGTTCTCTATGATCGAACGGCACATTGAAATAAATATATCATCTGCACGGCTCATTTTTATACCTCCATTTTTATCTTCTGAACTTTTGTAATTGTACCGTATCAATATTAAAAACGCAACTTTTTATCCCGAAACATGCAAGTTATTACATCAAACCATACAAGTTATTACATCAACGCTCCTGCAGCTACCTTTTCTGTTATGATTGAAAAAAACAAATGAAAGGAATCCAATATGAAAAAAGAAAACAATCCACTTCCTGACTTATTAAAGTATTTCCGCAAGAAGAAACATCTGACTCAGGAACAGGTCGCAAAACAGTTGTCTGTATCCCGTGCCAGCTATGCCAGTTACGAAACCGGAAGGATCATCCCCGGCATGCAGCATATCATGGAATTGTCCCGGATATTAGAGCACGACTTTCTGTTTGCCTATACTCTGGCTGTCCAGAATGCTCCGGCCGGTGCAATGCCGGAAGCAGTTTATGAAGAAAATCCATACTTTGCCGTTCCGGCTCTGCCCACAGATGCACAGAGCAATGAACGATCTGCAAAAATCGCCTGTCTGCCATCCATCGATCAAAAGCTGATTGACACTTATATAGATCTGCGTATTTCAGACAGTAAAACTACAAATGAAAGGAACTTCTAATATGACAACGAAAACAAATATAGGAAGTGCTCTAACCGCACTCAGAACCGGAAACCATCTTACCATTCAGGAAGCAGCAAAGCATCTGAAACTCACACCCTCCTCCTATTCCAATTATGAACATGGCCGCAGTTATCCGGATATCCGGCTGATCTTCCGCACAGCCGTATACTATCATATCAATATTGAATTTCTGATCTTTCTCGTCTGCATTGATCTTGCTTCTTTCGAAAATCTAAAAAACGAAGAATTGTTCCGTCTGTTTACCTACGGGCACACCTTTTCCTGGGACTTTTTTGAATTGTTTGAACGATATAACTCCCTTTCCGATGTCTACAAACATGCTGCTTCTACTTTTTTAGAAGCAGCATCTATCTGCAATCAGCAGATATAGAAACAACAAAAATGCAGCAATCAGTTTCCCTGGCTATGCCTGCCTGACTGCTGCATTTATCGTATTCATTACTTTTTTCTTATCTGCGCTCCAAAGCGGTGCGATCAATAGTTTCTTTGGCCCATCTCCGGTCAGACGGTGGATTACCATATCCGGCGGCAGTACCTTCAGACACGAAACAACACATTCTGTATAATCTTCCAGCGATAAAACAGAACATTCTCCATTCTGATACAATTCAGCAAGGTTGGTTCCTTTAAGGACATGAAGCAATTGCAGCTTTATGCCCTGTGCACCGCTCTTTCCTATATACTCTGCTGTTTCGATCATATCTCTCTGCGTCTCTCCCGGAAGTCCCAGTATCATATGTACGATCACATGTACACCAAGATCCCTGAGTTTTTTTACCGCCTCGTCATATACCGAAATGGGATATCCGCGATTGATAAACTTTGCCGTTTCCTCATGTATCGTCTGAAGTCCGAGTTCTACCCACACCGGCTTGATCCTCTGTATATCACGCAGCATATCGATCACCTGATTTCCCAGGCAATCCGGTCTGGTTGCAATTGAAATAACCGCAATGTCTGACCGCATCGCTGCCTTTCTATAAATATCCCGCAAACGGTCGATATCACCATATGTATTCGTAAATGACTGAAAATATGCAATATAATGTTTACCTTTGAACTTCGAAGCAACCAGCTGTTTTGCCTGTTCAATCTGTCGATCTATGTCCATATCCGCTTTTGGACTGAAATCACCCGATCCTAGACTACTGCAAAAAATACAACCGCCAATTCCTGCCGTTCCATCCCGGTTCGGGCAGGTGGTTCCGGCATTTAATGACAGCTTGTATAATTTCTCCCCGAAGGTATCCTTTATATATTGATTCGCTGTATATATATTCATCTTACATATTCCTTATACATTGATCCGCCATGTACATCTGCATAGTGCATATCTTTCATATCAAACCGATTCATAAGCCCATCCAACTTCCTTATCAGTCAGGCAGCAGCTCTACCGTTTAAAAGAATTCGAGCAGCTCCTCCGGCTTATGGATGATCTGGGTAGCACCATGTTCTAACAGGAATTCTTCATCACGAAAGCCCCAGGTAACAGAGATACATTCCAGTCCGCTGTTCTTCGCGGTCATGATATCCACATCTGAATCTCCTACATAGACTGTACCTTCCCGTCCGATCTGCATTTCTTTCATTGCTTCGATGCAAGTGTCCGGTGCCGGTTTCTTTGCTACATTTGCAGACTCCCCAATCGCAGTATAAATATACTCTCCAAAAAACTGATCCCGCAGTCCCTTTACTGCAGCATCAAATTTGTTCGATACGATCCCTGCCGGTATTCCTTTTTCTTTTAACACCTTAAGCACATCGATAACTCCCTCGTAAGAACCTGTCTTATTCAACATATTCTTTGAATAATGTTTCTTAAATATCGCAAGTGCTTTTAATGTATCATCTTCTGAAGTTCCCGTCGGAACTGCACGCTCCATCAGCTTTTCTACACCATTTCCTACAAAACGGCGGACCTCATCGATTGTCCGTTCCGGGTAATTCATCTGACGAAGTGCATAATTTGTACTGTCCGCCAGATCCTCTAATGTATTTAAAAGTGTTCCATCCAAATCAAATATAACTGCCTGATATTTCTTCATTGTACATCTGCCTTTCTGTCTTTGTTCTATTCCGGCTGATCGAGTTCCTGTACAGCCCGAACCAGTGCCGGAACAATCTGTTTCTTTCTGGAAACCACGCCCTCCAGATATGCATAATGATCTACAAATTTCGTCTGGAATGCACGGGAACAGATCTCCTCTGCCTCATCTCCAAATGCCAGCATTCCGGAACTATCGTCTAAGATGCTTGTCATTACAAACAAAAATACATCACAGCCGTTTTCTGTATAATCGGTCAGATACTCGTACATGCTCTTCTGTATCTGTTCAATCTCTCTGGTATTGATCGATGTGATCTGTCCGATCGCAAAGGTACGTCCGTCAATCTCAAACTTCTTATAATCCTGATGCAGAATCTCATCAATCGTCTTTCCCTTCAGATTACTTCCGGCATCGAACATTTCCATTGCAAAATCATTCACATTTATCTCTGCAAGCTGTGCAAGTGCATATGCTGCATTCTTATCCTCGCAGGTGCAGGTCGGCGATTTAAACAGCAGCGTATCTGATAAAATAGCCGCACACATCAATCCCGCAATCTTCTTATCCGGTATAATATTCTGTTCTCTGTACATCTGATATATTATCGTAGATGTACAGCCAACCGGCTGATTTCTGAAATAAACCGGTGCAAGTGTTTCTACATTTGCAATTCTGTGATGATCGATGATCTCCCGAATCTCTGCCTTGTCGATATTATCAACCGACTGGGTACGTTCATTATGATCGACCAGAATTACCTGTTTCTTTCTCGCATTGATGTAGTTACGTCTGGAAACCAATCCCAGATAATTCCCGCTCTTGTCTACGACAGGGAAATAACGGACTCTCGTCTTCGACATTACGCTTTTGATCGTTTCAACCGAATCATCCTCATTAAATGTCATGATATTATCACGAACCATAAAGAATCTTACCGGTATACTTTGACCGATCAGTCTGGCCACCTTATAGGTATCATTCTGTGATATAATGATCGAACAGCCCTTAAATGCTGCAAGTTTTACTACATCATCATCTACCTTATCTACCAGACAAAGGATCAGCATACCTGCTCCCTTTTCGATAGCCATCAGCTGTGATTCCTTCCGGTCACTTAAGATAACAAGGTCACCCGGTTTTACAAAATGCTCCATCAACTCCACATGAGCCGCTCCAATGATAACTTTTCCATTTGTGATATAACTGTGTGGATTTCCACAAACCATCTCACCATCGATCGTTTCAATAATATGACGGCATCTGGTTCTCGCTTTATACAGAATGTCGTCCTCCGAATTCAACATATAAGCTTCCGCAATATCTCCGACAGTTAATATTCCACGAATCTTTCCATTCTCCACAACCGGCAACGTCGTTGCATCATTCTTCTGCATGATCTCAAATGCTTTCTTCATTGTTGTATCACCCGGTACACCGGAAACGAGTCGGTAAGAAATATCGCTCAATTGTGTGTCCACGTTTTTGATCAACTCCGGCACTTCCACATCAAAATAATTTAATACAAATTCTGTTTCTTTATTGATATTACCCGCTCTTTTGGGAATGTATTTATTTTCTGACTGATTCTTAAGATCTGCATACGCGATTGCTGAACAAATTGAATCCGTATCCGGATTCTTATGTCCGATCACAAATACCTCATCTCTTGGAATGTTATGCATATTCCACCTCCTATTAAGAACGCAAAACAGCCTGCTGCAAAATGCAGCAGCCTGTTTTGTCAGGTTGTATCATATTATACTTATAATTCGCTGATGTCAACCAGTGATAATCGTCTGTTTGCGGATGACTCCAAACTTGTAAGCAGCGCATTCGCTGTATCAAGGCTTGTAAGACAGGTAACACCGGTTTCAACTGCATGACGTCTGATCACGAAACCATCCTTGCTTCGTTCAATTCCCTGTGACGGAGTATCGATGATCAGATCGATCTCATGACTTAAGATCAGATCCAACAGATTTGGCGATGGTTCCTCTACTTTGTTGATCAGTTCAGCAGGTACTCCATTCTCATTCAGGATTCTACATGTGCTCTTTGTAGAGAAGATCTCATAACCAAGAGCCGCAAAACGTCTGCCGATTTCTACTGCATCCATCTTGTCTGCGTCCTTAACTGTAAGAATCATCTTCTTTGTCTTTGGAAGATTTACACCTGCACCAAGGAACGCCTTGTAAAGGGCTTCGTTGTAGTCCTTGGAGATACCAAGACATTCACCTGTTGATTTCATTTCCGGTCCCAGACTGATTTCAGCTCCACGGATCTTCTCAAATGAGAATACAGGCATCTTGATCGCAAAGTATTCTGCTTCCGGCTGAAGTCCCGGCTTATATCCCATATCCTTGATCTTCTCACCTGTGATAACACGGGTTGCAAGATCTACGATCGGAATACCGGTAACCTTGCTGATATATGGAACAGTACGGCTGGAACGAGGATTTACCTCAATTACATATACTTCATCATTGTATGCGATAAACTGTATATTGATCAGACCGATTACATGAAGGCTGTTTGCAAGCTTTCTTGTATAATCTTCAATTACACGTTTGATCTTTGGTGAAAGTGTCTGTGCGGGATATACAGAGATACTGTCACCGGAATGGATTCCGGCTCTCTCTACATGCTCCATGATACCAGGGATCAGGATGTCTTCTCCATCACATACGGCATCTACTTCTACTTCCTTACCCATGATATATTTATCAACCAAGACAGGATGCTCCTGAACATGTCTGTTGATGATATCCATGAATTCAATAATATCTTTATCAGAGATCGCGATCTGCATTCCCTGTCCACCTAATACATAAGAAGGTCTTACCAGAACCGGATAACCGAGTTCATTGGCTGCCTCTAAAGCTTCATCTCTGGTAAATACCGTCTTTCCGGCAGGTCTTGGGATACAACACTTCTCAAGGATCTCATCAAATAATTCTCTATCCTCAGCGGCATCTACATTCTCTGCACTTGTACCAAGGATCGGAACACCCATCTCCATCAGTGCTTCCGTCAGCTTGATCGCTGTCTGTCCGCCGAACTGAACAACCGCACCATCCGGTCTTTCCAGATCTACAATTGCTTCTACATCCTCTGCTGTCAGTGGCTCGAAATACAGCTTATTTGCAATATCAAAATCTGTACTGACTGTCTCAGGATTATTATTTACGATAATGGTCTGGTATCCCTTTCTCTCAAATGCCCATGTACTGTGTACGGAGCAGTAATCGAATTCGATACCCTGTCCGATACGAATAGGACCGGAACCAAGAACCATAACCTTCTTTACGGAATGATCTTCCTCTACTTCACTCTCACCGTCGAAGCAGGAATAATAGTATGGTGTAGATGCTTCAAACTCTGCAGCACAGGTATCAACCATCTTGAAAGATGCACGGATACCATAGCCATACCGCAGCTCTTTGATCTCTTTTGTTGTCTTTCCTGTAAGCTGTGCGATTACCTTATCCGGGAATTCTACACGCTTGATCTCCTTCATCAGTTCCTTGGAGATATCTCCCTTGGAATCACGGATCTCCTGTTCATAGTCAACCAGATTGTTGATCTTATCAATGAACCAAAGATCAATCTTTGTGATATCGTGAATTGCTTCCTGTGTAATGCCACGACGAAGTGCCTCAGCAATAACAAAGATACGTCTGTCATCTACATGATGCAGAAGCTTTAAGATATCACTGTCAGACATATTCTTATATCTGCTGGAATGAAGACCATCTACATGCTGTTCCAGAGAACGGATCGCTTTCATCAATGCGCCCTCAAAGTTTGTGCAGATACTCATAACCTCACCGGTTGCCTTCATCTGTGTTGTCAGATCATGATCTGCCTTGATGAACTTATCAAACGGAAGTCTAGGAATCTTAACAACAACATAGTCCAGTGCAGGCTCAAAGCTTGCAAATGTCTTCTTGGTAATTGCATTCTTGATCTCATCCAGATTATAACCAAGTGCGATCTTTGCAGAAACCTTGGCGATCGGATAACCGGTTGCCTTGGATGCAAGTGCCGACGAACGGCTTACACGAGGATTTACTTCGATTACACAATATTCAAATGTAGTTGGATGTAATGCAAACTGTACGTTACAGCCACCACGGATATTTAATTCAGAAATAATATTTAATGCAGATGTACGAAGCATCTGATACTCTTTATCACCCAGTGTCTGGGATGGTGCTACTACGATAGAGTCACCGGTATGGACACCGACCGGATCCAGATTCTCCATATTACAAACTGTAATACAGGTACCATTTGCATCACGCATTACTTCGTATTCGATCTCTTTCCAGCCTGCGATACAACGCTCTACCAGAACCTGACCGACACGGCTGAGTCTCAGACCATTCATCAGAATCTCGACAAACTCTTCTTCATTCTCAGCGATACCACCGCCGCTTCCGCCGAGGGTGTATGCCGGACGGAGTACAACCGGATATCCGATCTTCTTAACAAATTCGAGACCGGCTTTTACCGTTGTAACAACCTCAGATGGTGCTACAGGCTCATGGATCTTCTCCATGGTTTTCTTGAATTCCAGTCTGTCCTCTGCTTTTTTGATTGTTGAAGAAGATGTACCGATCAACATAACATCATGTTCTCTTAAGAAACCGGATTCTTCCAGTTCCATTGCGATATTTAAAGCTGCCTGACCACCCAGTGTTGGCAGAAGGCTGTCTGGTTTTTCCTTCTCGATCACTGCTTTTACAACATCGGCTGTTAATGGCTCAATGTATACCTTATCTGCGATATCCTTATCTGTCATGATCGTAGCCGGATTGGAGTTGATCAGAACAACGCAGAGGCCTTCTTCTTTTAATGAACGACAAGCCTGTGTACCGGCATAGTCAAATTCTGCAGCCTGTCCGATTACGATAGGACCGGAGCCAATTACAACAACTTTTTTAATATTCGGATTCTTTGGCATTACTTAGACACCTCCATCATATTCATAAATACATCAAACAAGAAGTCTGTATCAAGAGGACCGGCACATGCTTCCGGATGGAACTGTACGGTCTGTGCATTCTTACCAAGGTAATGAACACCTTCTACTGTACCATCATTTACATTGATAAAGCTGACCTCGGCAACCTTTCTGTCAAGGCTCTCTTCTTTTACCATATATCCATGATTCTGGGTTGAAATATAAACCTTTCCGGTCTTTAAATCTTTTACAGGATGGTTCGCACCCCTGTGACCGTATTTCATCTTTACGGTATCTCCGCCATTTGCAAGTGCAAGCAGCTGATGTCCAAGGCATATTGCAAAAATAGGAATATCTGTATCGAAAAGTTTTTTCACTTCTTTGATTGTAACCTTACAATCCTTTGGATCTCCAGGTCCGTTTGTTAACATGATGCCGTCCGGTGCATCTGCGATGATCTCCTCCGCAGGTGTCTCAGCAGGATATACGGTAACCTGACAGCCTCTCTTTAATAAAGATTTGATAATATTTCTCTTAACACCGAGATCGATAACAGCTACCTTGTAGCCATCTCCCGGATAAACTTTCTTTTCTTTGCATGTAACATCAAGAACAACATGTCCCATCTTCCATGCTTTGATCCGCTTCAGACAATCTTCAAGGTCATAAGAAGAATTTGTTGTGATCATGCCCTTCATTGTACCCTGATTTCTGAGGATCTTTGTCAAGGCTCTGGTATCAACTCCCTCGATACCTGTTATATTGTTATTAATAAGGAACTGGTTAATACTCTGTTCACTTCTGAAGTTACTTGGCTTCTTCGCAATCTCTCTTACAATAAATCCTGACTGCCATGGTTTATCAGCCTCCATATCTTCCAGACATACACCATAATTACCAATCAACGGATATGTCATACAAACTGCCTGCCCGGCATAGGATGGGTCTGTCAACACCTCTAAGTAACCTGTCATAGACGTATTGAAAACAATTTCGCTTATGATCTCATCGGTTGCTCCAATACTGGTGCCTTCAAATACATGTCCATCTTCAAGTATCAAAAAAGCTTTCATAATACAATTCCTTTCTTCTTTTTTCTATTTTTGCTCAAAAAAAAAGAGTGAACAGAGAATCTGTGCACACATACAAAGATCCTCATCTGCCTCTTTTTTCTAGTTTTGTCAATTCTAACACATTTGTTATTGTTAGACAACACTTTTTCATCGAAATTCGTCAACTTATTTCTGAGCAGCTTCCTGCTTCATTTTTTCTGTTGCTTCATACGCTCTTCTGCTGAACTCACAGCCGCAGAAGTTCTGTCTATATAAATTATATTTCTTTGAAAGCTCGATTGAGCGTTTATATCCGTTTTTCTTCTTAAAATCACTATGTAAAAACATTATACCATACTGCTCACCCAGCTCTTCTCCGATTTCATTGAGCCAGTCTGCATTTTTATGTGGACTGATCGACAAGGTTGTGGCGAAATAGTCATATCCATGTTCTTTTGCAAACGCGGCACTTTTATCCAGACGAAGTTTATAACAGGCATAACACCGTATCCCGCGTTCCGGCTCTTCTTCCATTCCTTTTGCCATTTCAAGAAACCGTTCGCTCTCATGCTCTTCCAGATATGGTTCCACCCCATTCTCCTGATATACTTCATGGACAAAGCGTTTCAATTCGTTCCAGCGTTTCCCGTATTCTTCATCACTTGTGATATTCGGATTATAAAAATAAGCAGTAATATCAAAATAATTGGTCAGGACTTCCAGACAATGACTGGAACAAGGGGCACAGCAACAATGAAGTAGAAGCTTCTTCTTACTGCCGGAATCCGATATTTTCTTTAATTCTTCTTCCATCATAGTATAATAGTTTGCATTTTTCACTATTTATCTCTCCTTTTTTATAAAAAATAACGGAAGTTTTTTCCTATTCTTGTCTTTTTGTGCATTATTAACAGTTGACTTTGTGCTATCTATACAATATACTATATTCAAACAAACATAGGCATACTATATGATGGAGGTGTTTATCATGACAGTTGAACAGGCAATCAAAAAATATAAATTACAGCCGGTAAGTGTCAGTGTTGCTAAAGTGAAGGCCAAAGAACTGAATGTGGAGGAAGTTTTGTACATGAATGTACAGAAGAATAAATACGCCTACATTGTTAAAGATGGTGCACGGGGAATCATGCTTTACTCCGACGAAAGAAGTCTTTATACCAAACTGTATAAAGGACTTAAGATGACTCCTCTTCAGCCATAATTTTGTATTTAATTTCACACCACATAAAAGAAGCTTATCATCAGAAGTCCGGATTTCAGACCGGATCTGTTATAAGCTTTTTTTATTACTCTAAATGTCGCAGCTTCTTCAGCAACAAAAAACTCTCATTTCATTTATTTAAAATAATCTGTACTCCGGTAATTCCTCTCCAAACAGAAAATGCCTGATTCCATCATCCACAAATATTATGATCAATGAAAGAAACATCCACAGCACAGAATACGGCAGACATATCTGCCCCATTACATTATATGGCAGGTATGAATAATCCCATACTCCAACATGAAAGATCAGATTTACGATAACTCCGGTTACAAATTCAAACAAAGTTATGATCCCTGACGATAAAATCATCTGTAGCGGAATCGGCATTCTCGGGAACATCTGATTCAAACCTCCGCAGGCAATCATACACAGCCCCCCACAGATTATCATGGAATAATGAGAATAATCTCTGGTAAATATCTCAAGAAAATAATATACCATCCCTCCGGTCAAAAACAAAGACAGATATTTAAAAAAAGTAATCTTCATCGCAAGCACCTCTTTTTATAGTATCTGTCTTTCTGCTTATAAATATGTGTCTGTTCCTGACTTTCTCTATTCCCGGATTTTTCCCTTAAAAAATTGTTTTACATGTTCAATCGTCTTTGCATCAAGCTCTAACAGAACTTCCTCTGTGCGGTTATTCTTATTCAGGATAAAAGAATAAACAGGATTCTCTGTGTTCTTATCCTTTGAAGTGAAATTAATCGTTTTAATACCGGAATTTGCCTGATGCTCATTATCCCTGTAGATTGAATCTACAGTCGTGATCTGCTTTACTTCTCCGCCTTCAAAATGATACATCTGTTTTCTGCTGCTCTTTGCGGTGATCCTTGCAACCTCAACATCATCATTTACAAACAAATATTCAAACTCACACTCTTTTCGATTGATCGCAAGTGAAAATATAATTACACCAACAACCGCAAGCGGAAGTCCAAAGATTGCGCCTCCCGGTACAAAGAACATAAAAAATGCTCCCACCACAGTGATAAATGCTCCAAGTACAATCAATACCATAATTCCGGCAGAAGTCTTTGTTTTCACTATATGTTCTACATATCCATCTGTTGTCATTTTATTTCTCCTTTTTGTATATACATTCTATAATTATTATACATGGTATCCATACTTTTTTAAACCACTTCATTTATGAAAATATGATCTGATTTTCTATATAATTCTGTGCACTCCTTATATGGCTCATAAAACATGATCCCATGGCCTTTCTTTATCATCTTATGATCTGTATATGTTCCAAACAATTCAACCTCAGAAAATACAGGAATATCACTCTCGCAAATTCCATATAACAACGGATCGATTGAGTCGGTAACTGTACAATACTGAACAATCTCTGCGCGATCTCCATCATACATGATTCCATATACCGCTGCTATCTCATTCTCATCCTTTATAATATATACATCACCGAATAGAGACTGACATTCCATTCCAAGATCCTCCAGATAGGCTCTGGTTCGTGGTACAAAGAGATCATAACGTTGTGTCAGTTTTACAGAAAAGCTTTGCAACTGTTCATCTGTTATATCTTCCAACCCACAAAGCTCATAATCATTCTTCTCAGGTTTCAGATCTGTTATATTATAAAAGCCGCTTTCTACCACCGGAGCAAATCCCAGTCCTTTATAATAGATCTCTTTCTCCGGCATCAGATAAATATAATCGTAATTATTCTCTGCCGCATATGACAGCACATACTTCATTAACATCGACATAATTCCCTGTTTGCGAAATTCCGGGACTGTCGCAACTCCAACAACATAACCGCCCTTTTTATATGCTGTCACTCCTGCTGTCGTCTCAGCAAGAGTATATGGATTTAAATGCACCATGGAAATGATCTTAGAGCCATTCTTTGCCACAAAGATCTGATTTCTTATTGCTACACTTGAAAAATAATAATCCATATATGCATCCTGATCGTCAAATGACTGTTTCCAGAGTTTTCGTATCTCGTTCAAATCTTCCGCTCCGGCAATCTCTATCCTGATCGAATCAAACGATTTACGATCCATATGATCGTATCTTTCTTCATTCATACCCGAACTACCTACTACCTGACCGGACAGCCCTGACAACCGGCACAGCCTCCCTGATTCATTCCCATAACATCATAATCATAGTTTCCAACAGTCTCTAACAGACAGACAGCCTGTGAACTGATTCCAAGGCCCGCTCCGGTAAATCCCAGCTTTTCCTCTGTCGTAGCCTTCACATTCACCCTGTTCACCGGAAGCTCCAGACATTCTGCAATATTCTTTCTCATATCTTCTATATATGGGGCAAGCTTCGGCTGCTGTGCTATCACTGTCGCATCTATATTCTCTATAAAGAAAAAATTCTCGTCCAGAAGCTTCTTCACTTCCTTTAACAGCACCATGCTGTCTGCACCCTTATAACGGTCATCTGTATCCGGAAAATGCCTGCCGATATCTCCCAGTGCCGCTGCTCCAAGAAGCGCATCCATGATCGCATGTAGCAGAACATCTGCATCTGAATGCCCAAGCAATCCTTTCTCATATGAAATCTCCACTCCGCCAAGGATCAACTTTCTGTCTTCTACCAATTTATGAACATCATAGCCCATTCCAACTCGCATATTTGATTTCTCCTTATTTCTTATTTACCCATCTCACCCGATGATAAAATGTTTATCCATTCTATAATAATTTATCCGTTCATAATCGACGAACTTTTCTGCAAAGAAAAAAATCGTCATGACATTCATGACGATTAAAGGTTAGTAGCGGGAGGGGGATTTGAACCCTCGACACTGCGGGTATGAACCGCATGCTCTAGCCAACTGAGCTATCCCGCCATATTTTATTTTAAATGGGACCTACAGGGCTCGAACCTGTGACCCTCTGCTTGTAAGGCAGATGCTCTCCCAGCTGAGCTAAGATCCCATTTCGTTTGTGTTCTCTGTCGAACACCTTTGCTAGTATAAGGGATATACCGATAATTGTCAAGAACTTTTTTCAACTTTTTTTAAAACTTTTTTATCTGTTAAAAATTCTACTTCCGACTACATTCGATGATTGTCGATCAGACTGATAATCAGGTTCACAATAAACAAAATTGCAGCAACCGGAATGATCACATATACAAGAATCTTAACTCCAATCACAACAAGCAATACAATCAGTGCAAGTAATAAAATAAGTCCGATTCCGATCACAACCTTCCCAAGCGTTGTAGAAAAATCAAGTTTTCCAAAGCAGACACTGGTATTTCCATTTTCATCCATTTTGACATGCCAGCCCTTTGGTGCGTCTTCTCCATCTCGGCTCACACTTCCGCGTCTGCCGCCTGTTGTCTCTGTATAAGTATAACTCTGTTCTGTCCGGTCAGCTCCTGCGGTATCAACAATCGTCTTTGCGATCAGTCGCCCGGAGCCAAGTTCCGCAACAATCTCCTCCTCAGTCTTTCCTTCTGCCAGTTTTCTCCGGAAATAAGACTCATAATATTCTATTGTTTCACAATATTTCTCATATGATACATTGCCATCCAGCCCTTCTCTGAGCTGATCCATAAATTCTTTCTTGCTCATATCTATCACACTTCACCCTCGCCTGTTCATCAGACATTGATTTTTCCTTTCTCCCGTACTGTCGCGGGCATTTTGTTTTACAATAATAAAATCATGTATTTACATATACAATGATCACATAATATTCTCCCATATCTTCAACCAGATACTTAAGTTTTTTTATAGCCGAACTGTCATAGAGAAATGACAGATCCGGTCTGTCCGTATCCATATAATAAACAATTGCTTCGAGCACATCCGAGCGTCCGATCTGCTTCGTGATCCCTTTCTTATATGCTTCAAAATCATCAAATACTGCAAATGTCTTCACATAATAATTCATATCTGTATCTGTGCAGGTACGGTAAAACTCCCGTTCCCATGTATGATTTTCGGCAAGTGTATCATCTGTCAGATTAAAATATGTGTGTTTTACATATTCACCCATATCCGGAACCGCATCATCCCAGGTCAGATCAATATTATACCATTCCCCGTCAAGTTCTATCTGATTCCATGCATGCAGATCTCCATCCGCAGTCCCTACCACAATATCACAAGGAATATCCAAACAGGTCATCAGCATAAAAAATGCCTCTGCATAGCCATCGCAGACCGCCTTATGGGATACAAGAACACCATAAGCATCATATGCATCCTGCTGTTCCTCTGGAAAGCCATATACACAGTTCTTTATCAGATAATCATGTGCTGCTTTCTCCTTATCAAAATCGCTCATCGGTTCTTTAATGCAGGTCTTGTAAAATTCTATATATGAATCATACATGGCAAGTGCTTTCTTTTTATCCGATGGTATCTCTTCATCAAAAAGCACCTTCCGGATCACATAATAATTCTCACTCCGATCAAAAGAAAGTTGAATTGCAAGATAATCGCCGGAGGACACCAGTACTCGATAGGTATCTACACTTCCAAATGCCGAATCCACATATTTATTGATATCACTTATATCCTTTATCTTTACATTTTTTACATAAAAGATATCAGAATCATTTCCATCTTCCATCGAATGCATCACATTTGTTCGTAATGCTACCATTCCGTCCACAACATCCTGACGATGAAATATATTAAAAAATGCCCATCTTCCTGTATAGAAAAGAACGATCAGCACAAGTGCCGTAATGATTCCTTTCAAAATAAAATGTCGTTTCTTCATCCAATCCATCCATTCTGACAATTTAGGTTATTTTATCATCTGTCCGCAACTGCTGTAAACCTGTAAATATCTTTTTCATAAAAATTTGATATTTACCGTGCAAAATTCTTCTGCTAATCCCTGTTTTTGTTGATTAAGCTCTCATCCTGTTGTAAAATGAAACAGTTAAAATAATTTTAGAGAAAAGAGGAACTACATTATGGCACAGCTCTGGGGTGGTCGTTTCACAAAAGAAACAGACCAGTTAGTATATAACTTTAATGCTTCGATCTCTTTTGATCAGAAGTTCTATAAACAGGATATTCGCGGAAGCATCGCGCATGTTACCATGCTTGCAGCATCCGGAATCCTTACGGAAGCAGAACGAGATCAGATCATCGACGGCTTAAACAGCATCCTTACCGATGTGGAAAACGATACACTTGAAATCACATCCAAATATGAAGATATTCACAGCTTTGTAGAAGCAAATCTGATCGACCGTATCGGTGATACCGGTAAGAAATTACATACCGGAAGAAGCCGTAATGATCAGGTAGCTCTTGACATGAAGCTCTATGTAAGAGATGAGATCGTCGAAATTAAAGCTCTTGTGCTGGAATTAATGAACACCTTACATTCCCTGATGAAGGAACATATCCACACATATATGCCCGGATTTACACATTTACAGAAGGCGCAGCCGATCACTCTCGCCCATCACTTTGGTGCATACATGGAGATGTTCAAGCGTGATTACGGCCGTCTGTGTGATATCTATGCAAGAATGAATTACTGTCCACTGGGTTCCGGTGCTTTAGCCGGCACAACTTACCCTCTGGATCGTGAGTTAACTGCTTCCCTGCTTGATTTTGCAGGTCCTACTCTTAACAGTATGGATTCTGTTGCAGACCGTGATTACTGCATCGAATTATTATCCGCTCTTTCAACGATCATGATGCATCTGAGCCGTTTCTCAGAGGAGATCATTATCTGGAATTCAAATGAATATCAGTTTGTTGAACTGGATGACGCATACAGCACAGGAAGTTCGATCATGCCACAGAAAAAAAACCCTGATATCGCAGAGCTGGTTCGTGGTAAGACTGGACGTGTCTATGGCGCACTGACTTCTCTCCTTACCACAATGAAGGGAATTCCGCTTGCTTATAATAAGGATATGCAGGAGGATAAGGAATTTACCTTTGATGCGATCGATACCGTAAAGGGATGTATCGCATTATTTAACGGTATGATAAAAACTATGACTGTAAATAAAGGCCGTATGGAAGCATCTGCAAAGAACGGATTCACAAATGCTACGGATGCTGCCGATTATCTGGTAAACCACGGCGTTCCATTCCGTGATGCTCACGGCATCGTAGGTGAACTGGTTCTCACCTGTATCGAACGGAACATCTCGCTGGATGAGCTTCCACTAGATGACTACAAGGCAATCTGTCCGGTATTTGAAGACGACATCTATCTGGCGATCAGCATGGAAGAATGTGTCAATAAACGTAATACGATCGGTGCTCCGGGACCGGAAGCTATGAATAAGATCATCGAGATTAACGAAGCTTATCTGAAGGATCTGAATAATTAAGGAGATGAATCAGAAATGAATCGAACAACAAAAGCAAAATATGATCTGGCAGAACGAATGTTAAATGTTCACATCGAACCGGCCGAGGTTGCCATAATGAGCGATCTTCCACTCGAGGAAGTAGAAAAGCTGAAAGCAAATCTCATGAAAAACAGCGACACCGGCGGCACAACCGTTCAGGACTATATGGCAGAGCTTGCCACCGAAGCCAAATCACAGCTAGAAGCTCATAACAAGAATAAATAGAGCAAAAAAGCACAATAAATGTAAAAACTATAATAAAATATGGGAAATCACAATAACACAGATTTACCTATAAACAAATAAAGAGGTATCTATATTTTGTTCTACAGACCTTTTTCATGTCGGTTCTTAATGAACCGCGAAGCGGTGAATTTAACACCGCTACATGATAACTGAGACCTTACCAAGGCCATTAGCCGAGGTTAGTTCAAAGTTATACAGCGTAAAAATAGAATGAAAATGCTCTGTAGAATAAATATATAGATACCTCTTTATCATCCATATATTATCTGAGGTAGCCCTTTAGAGATTTGATCGCACTCTTTTCGATACGGCTGACCTGTGCCTGTGAAATGGCGATTTCCGATGCAACCTCGGTCTGTGTCTTTCCTTCAAAGAAACGAAGCCTTAATATATTATATTCTCTCTCATTTAATTTCTTCATTGCTTCTTTCAATGAAATATTTTCTACCCAGTTTTCTTCTTTATTCTTCTTATCACTTAACTGGTCTACGATATATAACGTATCTCCACCTTCCTGATAAACAGGCTCATACAACGAAACCGGCGTCGATATGGCATCCAGTGCTGTCGTGATATCTTCCGGTGCTACATCGATCTCCTTTGCAATTTCATCCACGGTCGGTTCCCGATCCAACTTCTTTAACAAAGCATCCTTTGTGTAGATTGCCTTATATGCAATATCTCTTAACGACCTGGATACCCTGATACTGTTATTATCCCGCAGATACCTCCGGCATTCTCCGAGTATCATCGGAACTGCATACGTCGAAAACTTCACATCCAGACTCCGGTCAAAATTATCAATTGCTTTTATCAATCCTATACATCCAACCTGAAACAGATCGTCAGGGTTCTCATTTGAATTCGAAAATCTCTGGATCACACTCAGAACCAGTCGCAGATTGCCCTTGATAAAGGTCTCTCTGGCAGCCATATCTCCCTGCTCGATCCTGTCAAACAATTCATCCTTTTCCTTGTCTGTCAGTAACGGAAGTCTGGCTGTATTCACACCACATATCACTACCCTGTTCAGTGCCATATCATGTTCCTCCTGCTTATGTCTGCCTGTCTGTCAAACGGATTTTTTCTTAGGCCTCATAAGAAAAGGATTTACATTTTCAGGGTAGATTATTCATTTATTTAATTCTTTCTGAACTCTAACAGTTCCAGCCCTTCATTATGCTCAAGCACCTGATTGATAACCCATTCATTTGCAAATAATAACAATGGATTACCTTTCATATCCTTCACCTTCTTAACATCGCTGACACGTTTCAGCTTTGTAAGATCTGTAGATGGATCTTTTACCCAACGGATATAGTTATACGGGATCGGCTCTAAACGGATCTCACATCCATATTCATTCTCCAGTCTGTATTTTAATACATCAAACTGAAGAACACCTACAACACCTACGATAATCTCAGACAATCCTGCTGTAAACTCCTGAAAGATCTGAATTGCACCCTCCTGCGCGATCTGAGTAACACCCTGTACAAACTGCTTACGCTTCATCGTATTCATCTGAACAACACGACAGAAATGCTCCGGCGCAAATGTCGGGATTCCTTCGTACTGAAATTTCTTACCCGGAAATGTAAGAGTATCACCGATTGAAAATAATCCCGGATCAAATACACCGATTACATCACCCGCATATGCTTCTTCTACGATCTTACGATCCTGCGCCATAAGCTGCTGCGGCTGGGATAATTTTAATTTACGCTTGCTGGCTGCATGGTAAACCTCCATACCGGCTTCAAATTTACCTGAACAGATACGCATAAATGCGATTCTGTCACGATGCGCTTTATTCATATTTGCCTGTATCTTAAATACGAAAGCTGAAAATGGTTCTGTAACCGGATCGATCACACCCTGATCCGACATTCTTCCAAGAGGAGGAGTCGTCATTTTCAGGAAATAATTCAGGAACATATCGATACCGAATGTATTCAGTGCAGAACCAAAGAATACGGGTGAAAGCTCTCCTTTCTGAACCTTCTCGAGATCGACTTCATCGGTTGCACCGTCAACCAATTCAATTTCTTCCTTAAACTGGTCATACAGGTACGGTCCGATCAGATCCTTAAGCTCCTGATCCTCGATATGATATTGCGTCTCCGCAGCCTTCTTCGCACCACCGGTTGAGATTGCTTCAAAGGTATCGACCATCTTGGTCTCTCTGTCATAGACACCCTTAAATTCCTTACCGGAACCGATTGGCCAGTTCATCGGACAGGTACGTATTCCAAGGACATTTTCAATCTCATCTAACAATTCAAATGTATCTCTTGCATCACGATCCATCTTATTAATAAATGTAAAAATCGGGATATGACGCATTACACAGACCTTAAAAAGCTTGATCGTCTGTGCCTCTACACCCTTTGATGCATCAATAACCATAACAGCAGAATCCGCAGCCATCAGGGTTCGATATGTGTCTTCTGAGAAATCCTGGTGTCCCGGTGTATCAAGAATATTGATACAGTAGCCTTCATAATTAAACTGAAGAACGGATGAGGTAACTGATATACCTCTCTCCTTCTCAATATCCATCCAATCGGATACCGCATATTTGGAATTTGCTTTTCCTTTTACCGATCCTGCCGTATTGATCGCACCACCAAACAGGAGAAACTTCTCTGTTAAAGTCGTCTTACCGGCATCCGGGTGGGATATGATCGCAAATGTTCTTCTTTTCTTAATCTCGTTTTCGATATTCTTGTCTGCCATTTCTAATTTCCTCTTTTACTCATAATTGAATCTTTATTTTTTTTAGCCCACATCATCAACGATTGAATGTTGACCGACATTTTTTCCAATTCAGACAGAACCGAATCAAACTGCTCCAGTTCTCCTTCATCTACAATTCCATCGGAAGTGATATTGATCAGTTGCTCCGTAATATTCTCCATCTTCTGAGAAGATCCAAGGAACTGAAGGATCAGTCGATCCAGGCTATCTGCATTGATCGGTTTCACTGTCTCACGACCGATTGCACACTCCCCTGAGCAATACATATTACAAAGCTCCGGTATCTCATATACATCCGCCATCGCCAGAACTTCTTCCGGATAAGGAACTGACATGCCAAGCTCGATCCGTGATAACCGCGTCCGGTCAATATTTAAAATCTCAGCCGTCTTTTCCCGGCTGGTAAGATTTGGATTATTCTTTGATGCATTATATCTTGCGATATAATACGGATTATTCAGTGCTTTCGTAGCTTTTTTACTCATATCATGTTCCTCCAAAACTTCACTTATGTATCAGTACATAAATTTTCATCATCATATTACCACACAATCTACATTCTGAGAAGAAAAAAGAACCGACTTATCAGAAAATACAGTTTCTTCTAACAAACCTTCCTTATCTGCACAGGCACAGAGATTATATTTCCGACCTGTTTTATCTGTTATTCTGAATTCCCGGAAATAGATATTTTTCTTTTTCATCTCTGAACGATCCATAATTTTTTTCTGAGTCGGTTCTGAAAAATCAAGTCCTTTTCCTGTCATCTTACCAAATGATTCCATCCGGGTCCAGACCCGTGCAAAATATAACGCAGCCGCATCCGGATCCAACTTCTTATATTGTTCTCTGTCCGCTTCTGAAAATAACCGGTTCACGATTTTCTCCCGTCCACCCTGTATCAGCTCGATATCAATGCCACAGGACAGATCGTGCTTCGTTTCTTTATGAAAGATCAGAACTGCAACGCATCCGCTGTGACTGATATTAAATGCTATCTCAGGATGATCTGCCAGATAAACCTTGCCATGCTCCATGATCTGATAGCGACAGTCTTTCTCAGACAAATGACACTCTTTTAACGCCCGGTCAAGCAAAATTCCCGCAGCAACCGACAATTTCTTATCCTTCTCATATCGAAGCCTATTCACTTTTTCCAAACGATACTCAGACAGCTCTTCCAGATACTTTTTCATCTGCTCCTCTGTCATATCCGACACATCCGCATACCAAATCAGCATGGAAATTTTCCTTTCTATCTATTCATGTAAACCTTTTTCTAGTATAACCATATTCCGGTAAAAATCAAATTTAAAAAAACCCCACATACGAAAGTTTGAAAAACACTAACGGTTTCATACACCTCCACATGTAGGATTCTTTCATACTATTTATTATAACGTGCAAAGATTCGGGAAATCTCTCATATCCCTATTCACTTCGTCAATATGCAGTCCCTTGTAAGAACTATCTACTGCATTATAGGCTTTCTGCATCTCTGCTGTACATGCCATCATAGATGCAGGCACGCCGACATACATATCATTGATCGAAATCTCGATCTCACCAGGATTCAATGTAATGGAATCCTCCTTCTCATTATATGGTTTATCCATCAGGATTCCTTTTACTGCCCTACTGAAATACGGCATTACATTTGGCACTGATATATATTTCTTATTCAACAAAAGTTCTTTGTAGCCATCCTTGAGCACACATAACTGCTTTTCTTCCTGAATATCATTTACAAATGCAGCAGCTACCTTCTGCATAACTTCATCCCGTCGGTCATTTGTCAATGAACCAAACATAACATTGATATCATTCTCTGCAAGTTTCTTATCAGAAAATGCAACGGATAACATCTTCTCCGGCCCATATGCTCCGATACCGCTAAATAAACGACGATAAATCTTCTCCATCGCATCCTTGACAGGAACAACTCTTCCATTATCAATATTCGATTCATTATCTAACATCAACCGGATCAGTCCATCCTTCACCTCATTGATACGACTGTCATTTACATAATCAGTTGGAAGGAATTCATGTCTGGCTGCATTCTTTAATATATTCTTGGTTGTTACCTTACCTTCATTCGCAAGATTTTCGATTGAATTCTTCAAATCTTCTCCAAATTGGGAATAAATCTCATCCAAACGCTCTGCTCTCTGCTGCAGCCAACGAAGTGTATCACCAAACAGATCCTGTGCATCGATCTCATCCATGATCCGGTTTCGTTCTGCTGCAAGTGTCTCTTTGATACAGGCATCATAATATCCATTCTCTGTCTCACGCTTTGCTGACGGGAAAGTGAAGAAACGCTTTGCAACAATCTCACAGATAGATTCTATAATTCTGGAGTATTCACCGGATGGTGTATATTTACTGTGAAGCTCCTGCAGCTTCTTAACCTCTGCCATCATACCTCTGGTAGAATCTGCTACACCGGCTGTTGGTGCTCCGATAATATCAATCGCTGCATACGGACCGCATACCTTGATATATCTGGCAATTACAGCATCTAAGGAATTCCACAATTTATTCTTAATGGACTTGATCATGACCGGAAGCTCTTTATCCATATTATCAAGCTTCTCACCCATATGTTCTCTGAGTCCATCTGTATGCTTCTTGATCATCTTATAGGTTGGCTTCGTAAACTGTCCAAACTGGATTAATCCGTTCACACTGAGGTTGATCTCATCTCCCGGTTCTGCATGAAGAAAATCATCCAGCTCTTTTAACGCATCCTTGATATCCACTTCAATCTGCGGATTGTCAAATGGCGAAACAAACAAACGCTTATATGCTTTGTTAAACAGATCACTCTCACAGATATTCTCAATCTCACGGATCGGTATCTTGTAATCTGCTTCACTGACAACCTTATAATAACAATTTGCTGTCGCAATCTCAGAATCCGAATGTTCCATCTTCCAGTTTGTCACAGAATATTTCTCATTGTCAAAGAATACATCCCGAAGCAGCTTTCTGTCATCGTTTACATCATTGTTACCGATATATTTGTTACATGCAAGTTTATATAGGAAGCTTGCTGTGTCCATCAGAACTGTACCCTCCGGCAGGTATCCCTGGCTGTCCTTCTTACCGGATACCAGCATACAGGCATCGAACAGATTCTCCCGGATCACCAGCTTGTGGGTGGTGCTTTCAAATATATATGCATCATCCTTTTCTGAAAGCTTCATATAGTAATCGACTTCTTTTAACGCAGCACAGCCATTTGCCATCATCCGGAACATTAACTCCGGATCTTCCGTTACGCTCTTGTTGCCAAATATAACATCCGGCATCAACAGGCAGCCTCCGATTCGAAGATTCGCCCACTTCTTTGCTTTTCCATACGCCCGGATATTATATGTAAGATCGGATAAGATACCGCTTCCGGTTCCGCCGGAAAGACTGGATACAATGATCACATCCATCCAATTACCATTCGCCTTATCATGAATCTCTTCCAGTCTGTCAAATAACAGCATACGGATATCTTCATAAGCATTTGAAAACATGAGTCGTCCGATCTGACGATTGCCATGCGCACCGTCTTTTGTCACTGTAACATCCGGAAAGTCTGCATCCATCCAGTTTGCAAGATTCGGATGTACCGGATTTTTCTTGATTCCCTCTGCAAGTATATTTTCAATATTCGGTCTGTAGATACTTAATACTTCAAGTGCATTAAAACCAACATGCTCTTTGCTGTCCTCAATTGTCTGTTCCATCTCAGGAATGTCTGAATCAATCATCAGAAAATGAATATTATCCTCCGGTATGATATCATCAACCATCATCCCCTTTAAGTTACAAACGGTTCTGCTTCCGACACCGCCAAGACCGATCACCAGCAGATTCCCATTAAACCGATCATCGTGACTGATTCTTCCAAATACGCGGATATCCCTCAGCTTGCTAAATTCTTCTTTTTGCGTATCAATAAGTATCATATACAATCTCCTTAATTATAACCATTCCCCCGGCACAGAAGCGGCTTCCGTCAATTCTGTGCAGTCTCGTTACAAATATACTAACATACATATTTATGCTAACACTATTTTATGTGATTTTCAACAAAAAACTACATATTTTTTAGAGGTTTTGCATTCTTTTTTCTATGCAATCTTAATATTCTACGCATAGCTCTTATTCTTTATGCATAAATTTTTGCGACAAAAAAGTCCATCAGACTTGCTCATTCAAAAAACAAGTCTGATGGACTTTTTCTGTCTATAAATTTCTCTAATAAAATATTATACAAAATACTTAATACTATCTTCTCATAGTAATTTTCATTACTATAAGTAAAATGTAGGCAAATTATATATTATTCATTGGTTAAATATACGACAACACCCTTGTTTGCCGGGAGGTCTACGATCAGCTTCCCATCGCGGATCTCAAGGCTTTCTCCGCCTGTACAGTCACCGCCTGCGGCTACAGAGTTTCTCTCCTGCTTATGCATAGTCTGTTCGAATTCGCCGATCACACGATGCATGTTGTTCATGGTATCATTCAGATTTCCAAACAGATTCCATACTGCCTGTCCGAAGTCTGCGCCTGTTTCCAGTGCTTCTAATGCCTTACGGATATCTTCTGCCTTATAGCGGATCTCACCGGAGGCTCCGACCAACTGACCGGCTTTATCAAGCAGCTCATTTCGTGCATTTTCCCATGCCTTTGCTGTTGCATCATCTGTACAGGTATCCTCCTGTACTTCTGTTGTCTGATCGATCGTCAGGAGGTTGACTGCTTTATTTGCACCAATCGGCAGATTGATCTCCATGTGTGCACCGTTATCTGCATTATTCAATGCTGTTACAACTGCACGTCCATCCAGACATCTTGCAAATGCAAACTGTCCGGTCGTCAGATACAATTCCCGGTAGTCTCCATAGGTCAGTTCCGGAAATCTCTGTTTCAGATGCCCAAGTGTTGTATACAATGCAGGGAGCTCATCTTTTTCATTAAAATCAGCCAGATTCAGATCCGGACGCAGATTCCAGTCTGAACCATTCTCCTTATTGCCCGGTATACCGAATTCAGAACCGTAATAGATTGACGGAATTCCCGGTACGGTATATACGAGGATCGCTACATTGTACATATGCGCCTTGTTATTTAATTTACTGTAGATTCTTGCTACATCGTGGTTATCACAGAAGGTATATAACTTCTTATCACCTACAATGCCATTTAAACGCTTGATCGTATGTGCAATCTCAAAATAATTATGGTCGTTATGTCCGGAATACAAGCCCTTATGCAGTTCATAATTTGTTACGGAATGGAGCATATCGTTATTTGCCCATCTCGAATAATCTCCATGAATAACCTCGCCCATCAGCCAGAAATCCGGCTTTAATCCATTGCAGAAGGAACGTAATTCTTTCATAAAGCCAAAATCAAGTACGTCCGCAGCATCCAGACGGATTCCATCAATATCAAATTCATCGACCCAGAACTTTACGGTTTCAAGATGATAATTCTTCACTTCCGGATTCCAGAGGTTTAATTTCGCAAGCAGATTATATCCGCCCCAGTTATCATAGGAAAATCCATCGTTATATTCGTTGTTACCCCAGAAATTCACATTGCAGTACCAATCCTTGTATCTGGAATTCTCCCGGTTCTGCTTTATATCCTGAAATGCAAAGAAATCTCTGCCTGTATGATTAAATACACCATCTACGATGACCTTTACATCATTTGCATGACAGTTCTTTACGAACTGCTTGAAGTCATCATTTGTTCCAAGTCGTCTGTCTACCAGCCGATAATCGGTTGTATCATATCCATGAGAACCGGATTCAAATAACGGTCCTATATAAATCGCATTGCATCCGATCCGCTTCGCATGCTCCGCCCATTCATTTAACTTGTCAAAATGTGCTCCCGTCTCTCCATTGTTATCATGTGGACATCCACACAATCCAAGTGGGTAAATATGATAAAATACTGCGCTGTCATACCATGCCATAGTCTTTATCTCCTTTTATCATTTTTTGTATACATATTGCAAAAAGCCATACATATCACTCATGTAAAATTATACCACAAACCTGTCGTATACGCGAAACTTTTATGCAAATTCCGATTTCCTATATATTCCATATAAATTTATCTTCCTGCATTTCATTTTTTCCCGACACATAATCATAAAAACTCTGTACACAGGGAGGCTTATAAGCAGTCGCGTCACAGACCATATAATACATCCGGTCTGCCCGGGGCTTTCTTAGCTTCAGGATTTTTACCGTAAGCCGTTCTAAGAGCTTCATATAAGGAACAACAGCAATTCCAAAGTTATGCGCTACAAGGCCGGCAATTACTTCATCTTCTTCTGTCTCATAAGCAATCTGCGGTGTCTCACCTATCAAGCTATATAATTCGTTTATCACATCCCGCATACCGGAACCTTCCGCAAAATAAATCTGCGGATATTTTAATGTATCCGCAAGATCTACATTTTTCTCTTCTGCGAGCGGGTGCCCCTCCGGGGTGATTACGACAAGATCCTGTCTGCCAACCGGAAGAACAGACAGACCACTTTCATCCACCGGTCTGGAACAGAATATAATATCGTACTGTTTCTCTTTCAGTCCATTTACTAACTCATGTGTTGTTCCTGTATGAAATGAAAACTGAACCATTTCATCCTGTAACCTTTTCCTATAATCATCAGCCAATCCCGGAACAAAGTCCATACCAAGCGGTCGAACAAACCCTAATCTTATGACACCTTCTCCATGTGCTGCCTTCTGCATCAGACGAATGCCCTGATCGAGCGTCCGGATCGTATTCTCCGCATAGACCAGAAATTCTTCTCCATACCTCGTAAGTACAGTGTTACGTCCTGTCTTTTCAAATAATAATACCCCAAGTTCTTCTTCTAACTGGTGAATCGCATGGCTTAAACTCGGCTGTGTGATGTTCAGATTCTTTGCTGCCTTCGTGTACTGCTGTTCCTTTGCCAGTTCCACGAAATATCGTATATAAAATAAATTCATCCGTTTACCTCTTTCTATCTGACTTTTGATGTTCGATTCATTTTCTGTTTTCATCCAAAAAATTTATATTTGAATCCATTATTTATATTATACTCATAGATTTTATATAGACAATATCTATAGAATTATAAAAACTATTCATTTGTTATCATTTGCATGGAGTGTTACAATACGAAACCGTGAAAGGCATATAAAAATGAAGCAAATCCGCTTACATATAATACCGAAATAATCCATTATACATATCGATGTGATAAAAACAAATGAAAGGATGCAGCTTTAAAATGAATATATATATACAAAACCATATCATCCAAGAAACAGATGCTCATATGACTCGGCATATCGTGTATGGTGAAATAGCTTTGATCGTTGCCGTATGCATAAACAGCTTCGCAGTCGTTCTGATGTTATATTCCGGTGCAGGGATTTCTGCGATTTCCAGTGTTCCTTACGCCTTTTCCGAGGTGCTCCCAAAGCTCAGCTTAGGTACTTGGACCTACATCTTTCAGGGACTTCTGGTTCTCACCCTGATGATTTTACGGAAGAAATTTGTCCCTCAATATCTGTGCAGTTTTATCGTTGGTTTTTTCTTCGGGAAACTGCTTGATGTCCATGAAATGTGGATCAACATTCTTCCAACCGCTATCGGATACCGGATTCTTTATTTTATAATTAGTTATGTGCTGATCTGTATCGGTATCGCACTTTCCAACCGTTGCGGTCTGCCAATCGTTCCTACCGACCTTTTTCCACGCGAGCTGTCGCAGATCATAAAGAAGAAATATTCAATCGTTAAGATTTCTTTTGACGTCATCTGTCTGCTTACAACTGCCTGTATGACAGGCTTCTTTCTCGGTCATATCAAAGGTCTTGGGATCGGAACTATATTGGCAGCTTTTACAATGGGAAAAGGTATTGCTATCGCCGGACAGATCATTGATAAATATATGATCTTTGTCACCTATCTGTCCAGAAAGAAATAGATTTTTATATAAATATTTTGAACAAAAATAAAATTCCATGAATGGGATAACAGGGAGCCGGAAAGCTCCTGTGTTACCCCGCCATGGAATTTTTTTAACTTAAATTTGCAGTTTTATTTTACTGTGACCTTCACCCGTTTATTTACTCCATTTAATGCAGTAACATAGATATAACAGGTTCCTTTTTTCTTTGCACGGATCGTACCCTTTGCCGTTACAACAGCAACCGCTTTATTGGTACTGCTGTAGCGAAGCTTAGCACCATGCCCTTTGGATAACAGTTTCTTCTTGTTATCCTGTAAGATAAGCTTAGTTGTTATCTTTGCTGTTTTACCTTTCTTTAAGGTATACTCTGTCTTCTTACACTGAATCTTCTTTACATTTGTATATGTCTTGTTCTTCGGCCCTGCGATATGGAGGGTCAGTCCTGTAGCAATATACTGCTTCTTCCCATTCACAATACGATATGCCTTGACACGGACTCTGTATGACTGCTTCCGGTTCAGACTCTTTCCTTTATACTTACTCAGTACTGTTGCGTTCTTCTTTGCACCTGAAATCGTCTTAACAACAGTCAGCTTCTTTCTGTTACATGGAGCTGCATAGACATCATATCCCTGTGCCCCCTTAACAGCTTTCCAGGTCAATTGGATTCCCTTCTGTGTCCATACAACCTTCTGTTTGCTGGAAAGTATCTGTGAATTCTTCTCAATCTGCTTCTTAGTCAGTTCCTCTACAACCGGTTTTTCCGGTTCTAACGGAGGCTCCGGCGTCTTAACAACCGTTACCATGATCTTAATCGGTACATTCTGTAACAGCTTCTCATCAACGGTACATACCAGTTTGCTCAGATCTGTATTGTTCGTACGGACATCTGCTGTGATATCTGTACCATTCATACTCCATGCATTGATCTCGTAGCCAGCGATCACCGATGCTGTCATTGTAACCGTGCTGTCCCGATATACTTCAAGACTGCCGGATCCGGCGGATACATCCTGCATAAGATCATTCTGTTTTTTGCGATCCACATGAACAGCTATTGTTCCTGCCTTTGCTCCATCTGCTGATACCAGCTCATACTGAAGTTCTACCTTTGGAATCTCCTTATAAGTAACTGCAACCTCTACATTTTTCTCAAAGCCTGTATCTGGTGCCTGAATCTTGATCTGCTTATTGTCTGTATTTTCTATATCAGAAACCGTCATATCACTGTAAGCTGCACTATCCATCATTACTGTGATCTGATCCACTTCATATCCGGTCTTCGGTGCTGCTGTCATAACGATATCCTCTGTGTGGTATCTGTCAATATAACCACCGGATACAACATCACACTCCAGTGTTCCGTTATTATCACTGTTATATGTGACAGTTGGACGATCAAGCAGAACGAGTACAACACGCATGGATTTGTTTACACTGTTAAATGAACTTTCCTTCGCATCCTTTCCGGTTGCGATCGTCTGTTCTTCTGAACCGATAAACAGCTTCCACGCAGAGATCTGATACTGCTCCGGTACATCTGCTTTCATAACAACCGGCAGATTCTTTACGATCTTTGTATCATTGCTGATCTGCACTGAATCGCTCCATGCCGTAACAACATCATCTACCTGCTGTCCCTGTTCATTTACCGCTTCAAAATGAAGTGTTTCCATCTGGAACATATTGACAACCAACTTGATCTTCATGTTCTTCTGGACGTTGGATACTACATACTGATCTCCTCCGGTTGCTGCAACTGTATAATGTATATCATCTGTATAGATTCTCCATTCTGATACAGTAACGGATTCCGGAAGATCTGCTGTAAGTGTCACCGTTGATCCCTTTGCTGCCTTGCCATCCTGAACCTGTTCTGAGACATTGATCTTACAGCCTGCAACCGATGTATCCGGATCTTCTGCGATCACTTCTGTCTCAAATAAATATGTCTCTACCGGTTCAAATTCAACGGCCACAACAGTATCTGTCTCCACATTATCAAGTGTGATCTCTGTTCCGGCAAAGATACTTCCGTCAGTATTTTTCTGGATCTTTGCTGAACCACCATGAGAAACCGTCCACTGTTTTACGACATAATTCTCATCTGGAACCGCCTGAAGCAGGATACTCTTTCCCGTAAGGACGGTCTCACCTGTATCGATCTTGCTTCCATAGCTTCCGGCCTTTACATAATATGCCTGAAGACTTCCGTTTTCCGGCTGATCGTAATTCAACTGGTAGGTCTTTGCTGCAAAGGATACACTGACATGAACACTGCTGCTCAATGCTGAAATGATCAATGTATCTCCATTTACCACATAATCAGTTCCGAGAACCAGATCATTTCCATCACTTCCTGTTACCTTCCATGCTTTGACCTTATAATTATCCTTTGGAATTGCTTTAAAGGATACCTTGCTCTGATCTGCTAATCCGGTTCCGGATGCAAATGGCTCTTTGGAGTCTCCACAATATCCTTTTATCGTTCCTTTGCCATCAGACTCATATCGGACTGTATACTGGTTCGATACGATCTGATATTTTCCTCTGTTCAGAGTGACGTTATATTTCTTCAGGAATTCTTTTACCAAATCTATATACTCACTATCTTCTTCGGTTCCAACTGTAAGCCATGCGATTCCGGTCTGGTAAACACCTGCTGTCGAATTTTCATCTAACTTCGGCTCAGCCTCTATTGTCATCAGATCCGACAGTTTATATTTAGCTGCATCTGAATCCAGGATACCGGATTCTGTGTCATCACCCGCATATTTTACAACAACATCTGACAGGCTTAATACTTTATCTGCCGTGTCATCCTCTGATATACCATCCTTTGATGGAGCAGTAATAACGATCGGCCGTTTGCTTACGGTAAGCATCTTCATCGCATATGATTTGGTCTGACTGGTACCGTTCTGTCTGGTTATCGTCGCAACAAATGTATGCTGTCCCGGCCATTTTGGAGTAAATGTATTGCTAGCTATATTTTCCGTTACAATCTTATCATCTCCATCCACATAGGATACCTGATAAGATACAGAAGCATCTGCTGCAAGCGGTTCTGTCGTTATATTGCCGGATGTATCATTTTCCCGTTTTCCCTGTCTGACTTCTAACTTAATGGTATTGCCATATTCCGCATTGTTTCCGGAAAGAACGTATACCGTATTATCCGTACGATCTACTACATAATAAACAGTCTGTGTATCAGTAGGATATAATGATGTATTTCCTCCATAAGATACAGTTACCGTATAATCTCCGGCTTCTTCCGGATTCCATACAACAGAAGCATTACCATCCTTATCTACATCGGTTGATATATCACGAATAGAACCGGTCCGGTTATTGAAGAAGTTTACATTTACAATTCCTGTTTTATCGATATTGACAGAAGATGTAACTGCCTCTGCAACATGGATCTGAACCGTTGTCTGATCTCCCTTTATGATATCTTCAACCTGTGTATCATATGTTTCATTTACGGTAACAACCTCACCAGGGGTAACACCATACTGCTTAGATGCTCCACTTCCCATAAGAGAAAAGGCATCATCCGTAGCGATCTTTAATTCATTAAATGTTGTAATGATCTGCTCCTGCTGGTTCTCATCTGTTACCGTCTGCTCAGTCTTGTAATAATAGGTCTCATCCGCAGTCCGATCTGCTTCGGCGGATTTTGCATACATGATATAAGCATTATTTCCTTCGTATGCCTCCGGCCAGTACAGATACCAGGTTGTTCCATCAACCTCGATATACTGCTGATTTGTAGTGCCAGCAGATTCTTCTTTATATCCGGCATAAGCAGGCACATAGGACTGAACAGTACCGGCATACGCTTTTGCTGTAATTGCTCCATCTGTACCCTGTTCCAACTGATACCACTGTGTAACTGCTTCTGACATAGCATCTGTGCTGTACAACAATATCTCACCATCGGCTGTTACTGCTGTATATGCATAATAAGTCTTGCCCGCTGCAGTCTCTGTCACCTGTTCTGTCACAGGCTTTATTGTATCTGCATCAACTCCATTCCAGAGAGCGGCTGCATCACCGGTTGTTCCACTCTGGAATACATTTGGTATTACTTCATTTAATTTCACCTTTGCAGTTGCTGTTCCTGCTGTCTCATTATATCCTTCCAGTACATACCATTCATTTGTCTGGCTGTCAAAATAGATAAATTCCGGTATTACTGCATCCGGATATACAGCGGATGCCACTGCACCATTCTTATACTGGACAAATGTCTCCTTCTGTGTTCCGATCGTAACCGCTACAGTCTTCGATACCGTACGTTCATTCGTAACCGTCCGTGTCTGTGTGTACTGTCCAAATGCTGTATTGGTTCCCTTATTCGCACTGTCGGACTGTGTATTGCTAATCGTTGCTGTCATCATACTGTCAGCCCTTCCGACATGCAGGATACCCGGAGCTCCATATGCATATAACCGCACACCCTTTATCAGCTCAGAAAGAACGCATCGATAAGAATTGCCATCCATATCCTCTGTGATACCATTTAACTTCAATGTACTTCCATTTATACCGGAAGCTTCTTTGTCAGTCAGGTTTACCCAATTGACCGAACCTGCTTTTCGAACCTGCCATGCATAGGACAGACCGCCTTTTGCATTTGCAGATGGGAGTGCATCGATCACAAAGCTCGCATTACCGCCGACAACAACTCTCTGTACACTTGTCATGCTTAAGATATCCGGTTTTTCACTGTCAGCCAGTGTATGAACGGATACCTCCGGTGTGTATTCGGAGTATACAGTCTCGCCTCCGCTGTTTGTTCCAACTGAACGAAGTGCAAATTCATATTCCGTCGATGGTTTCAGTCCATCATAGGTGTAAGAAGAACTGTCACCGCTGATCGTATCTAACAGGCTGTATTTATTGGTTGTAATACCATCATTAAATACCTGATAGATCTCATATTTCTCTGCCTTCTTATAACCACTTTCCCATGCAAGCGTTACATAATCCGCGGTCACTGTATCCACACTGATATCTTCCGGTGGAGATGGTGGCTGTTCGACATTCTTTACAACAAAGCCAAGGATCGGAACATTGTTGTCGCCAAGTTTTGCCTGCCAGATACCAAATTTTGTACTGAAGCTGTACTGGGAATCCGTCGCTGGCGGGTAAGCTACCACGCCTTCCTTTGATACTGATGAATAATCAAATGTTGTCTTACCGGAGCCCCAGCCACCGCCAAGTTTGACACCACCGCCATAATTCATCTTCGCTACCTTGGCATCAATTTCTCCTTCTACACCAAGTGTCAGTTCGAAGCTGTTCGTCTGGGTCATTGTTTTACTGCTCTGTGTACTATCCGTGATATTCATCGCTACCGTTGTCTGGTCATTGACCTTATTATTGATCTCTACCCAGTTCGGATAGCCAACGAAACCTTTCATTCCAAGCGAGCTGGTCGCATAAGTATCCGGACATCCCGGCGTACTGGACAGAATATCCTTCGTAATTACCTTATTCTGCAGAGTTTCATCACTTTCTGCAAATCGGTTAAAGGTATCTACATCCATGGTCGAATAGACCGGCTGCTGCTGCACTCCGACCTCCATGGTATACGATGCACTTCCATTCGCCGGTGTGATGACATATTCATACAATATAACCGGCGTTCGATAAAGTACTACCTGATTCTTCGTACCATCATTTTCAAAACTAATCGAATACTCATGGGAAAGCTCATCCTCATACGACCACTCCCAGTCATGGGTATAGGACGCCTCCGTATGGAACTGCAATGCTGAAGAACCGATGGAAAATGATGCATATGCTCCGATGGATGCCATTTTCGTCTTACTGGTTACCGTTCCTTGTCCGGATAGCTTACCATATAAGGTTTCTCCGATATTGCCATTATAATAATTATCCTGAAGCTCTCCAAAATATGGAGCAGCCTGTAATATAGCCAGAATATCTACATTACTGTATGTATATTTCTTACTCTTAAAGGTAAATACATCTGTATCTTTATCCGCATCAACTGCTGCAATCGCCAGACAAGGGAAATCACTCATACCGACATGCCGCACCAGCTCATTTGAACTTGAATCAAAGTAACTGCCCGGTGTACAGATACCGGTTGATGAATTCTTGTTCTGTTCCTTACCGGACATGTTCACCCGGTAAAAGTACCGGTTAAAGCTCTGTTGCTTATATCCGGTCGTATATAAAACCTGCTCAATTCCCAGATCATTTTCATCAAAGTTTCCTGCCACACATCCGTCTACCCAGGTATCGGATATGATATAACCGCCGATTCCTTTATCACTGCTCTGACATACCTTGGCTGTATAGTCCTTTTTCCATGATTCATTTTCAAACTTCCAGAAAACACCATCTAAGAAAACCTGCTCCGCATCATTTCTTCCGTTTACTGCCGCACAGGTCAATGCAGGAAGCGGATGCACATTATCATCTTTATCAAAGCCTGCATTTACAAAATTACACATATCCATTACGTTTCCGCCGGATGGAATTAATGTCTCCACCTCTTCATTTGGATCGTATTTCAATGTTACCAGCATATACTTTTTATTTGAACCGGATTTATCTCCATCCGGGCCATCATTATCACTGTATACACCGGCAACTACAACTTCCGGGAAGCCATCAAAATCAATATCACCTGCTGCTACAGATGCGTAACGCATATATACACTGCATGTATCCTTATCCATTACATACTTATTCATCTGCTGTGGTTTCTTGTTCTCTACCTTATAACAGGCAAATACAGAGCTTCTCTGCTGCAGCTTCTTTCCATCACTGTCATCGTGGATATTCGAATAGGAACCAACCAGAAGGATCTCATCTTTACCATCCCGATTGATATCCGAAGTTTCTATCGACATGTTGATTGTTGCTCTTGCTGTCTTACCATTATTGGTAAATTTACCTGCCATATCCGCTCCGGTATTTCCCATAAAACTACGAACCGGAATATTATCACTGATCGGCGATAAGGTGATTCCGTCCAGGATCATAATATACGGATCTCCACGTTTTGGAACATAGACTGCGATATCTTCATCTCCATCACCATCAAAATCTCCTGCCTTTAATGTAAAATAATTCTTATAGGCACTGTATTTTTCCAACTGATTATCCCGAAGCCAGTCATTATCATCACCCGATCCAAGGCTGAAGGTCTTTCTTAATTCCTGACCTTTACCGGATGCACTGTATCTTGCTACAACAAGCTGCGGATCTTTTCCCAGTGATGCGCCAACAAGTGCAACCATATTATCACGGCCGGTTCCATACGGATCATAACCGTCTACATTTACATACTTGACATCAGCTGCGCCGGATGCTGTACGGCTCTGCATAAATCCATTGTTGTTCCGTTTCGAATCCGGTCCAACATAATAGCCCTTGATATCCGAGCTTTTCGTATAGTTATACGTCTCAGCATTTCGGTTCTTTCCACTGGATCGATACCATAAAAATGCTTCCATCTTTTCATTAAATGCAGAATAGCCGGAACCGTATGGATTTTCACCGTCATTTGCATTAAATGAACTTGGTGTCGTCAGATTAAATCCATATTTATCCTTTCCGCTGTTATCTGCATTTGAGGTATCTGCCTGCATGACCGCCTGCCCCGGCGGCTCATCCGCAAGAACTCTGACCGGATTTCCAACCCCAGGAAACATACCGATCACCATCGAAATTGAAAGCATTGCTGCCATCCATTTCTTTCCCCATTTTCTGTTCATGTTCTCATCATCCCTTTCTTACATAAACGTTATTCTTGTTTCTGAATGCTGTCTCTGCATCCAAACCTCCAGTTACATAATAATTATATCGAAATATTTTCTAAAAAGAAAGAAAAATAGATGCATTTTATAAATATATTCATCTTGCAAACACAATATGTGTATTTATTCTGACAATTTGCGTTAGTTTATTAGAAGCGACTACAATTTAAAACGCATAATGTTATGCAAATATTGTCGGATTAAATCATAAATTATACCCCTCTTGCTTCAAAAAAAGACATTTTCATATGATATCCTTATAAAAATATATTCCAAATTTCGGACATATCTTAAACTGTAACATCATACGAAAATGTCTTATTATGTGCTCCAACTATTCTTTTTTTTATTCATTAAACTGCTGTTCTATTATGAATGAATGCTATTCTATTTCCATTTTACCTGGTAAATAAATGCTGCCTTCTGATCACATCTTACTTTGTAAGTAAATACTGTGCCTGATTACATCTTACTTTGTAAACAATGCTTCTATAAATACATCTGCGATCAACTGCTGTCCAACTGCTGTTGGATGATCATCTGGATCTATATAATTTTCTGCATTCTGATTATTAAGCACAATATCATTTGAGGAAGCAAATGCTTCATAGCAATCTGCCAGTACAATATTCTTTTCTTTACATACTGTACGAATGATCGTATTTGCCTGACTGATCTTTTCTTCTGCATACTGGCCGATATTGACCGTTATCCCTCCTGCGGATATTTCATAATCCATATTACGATATGGATTATATAATGTCATGATTGCAATCCGGCAATCCGGTGAATCCTTACGAATCAGATCTATACTATCTGAAAGATTATTATAAAACCGATTCAGATTATCTTCCGCAGACCGGTCTGCCTCCTCAAAGTCCCGGATAAATGTCTTTTTATTAATTTTTTTCCAAAGCAGAGAATCATCTCCTGCACCGGAATATCCATAAAAATAATCTTCGTATTGCATAACAAAGAATTCAAACGGAAGAAGTGCATCATTCGTACCAATGCAAAATGTTACATAATCAGCATGGTCTAACAGATCTACCTTGTCTTTTTTGATATTTTGCCACATGTCGCCACTGAGCTGACCATTTACACCTTGATTACATTCGACAACCTGCATCCCCTGTTGTTTCATATAAGCAGCAATCCTTGCAGAAAATCGTTCATTCTCAGCATGTTCTAATGAATATCCATATGTAATCGAATCTCCCAATGCAACATATATAACAGAATCATCCGATACCTGCTCATCTAACTGCAACAATTTTGCATTATTCTTTGTACGACCATGCAATCCCCAGACGATTGCAATAACACATGCCCCGGCTACTGTGATCAGTCCGGCAGCCTTCCATTTCTTCATATCGATCACCTCTGTTTTATATAATAACTTGAAATCTTTCATTTTATCCTAATCCGGTATAATCTCTATATATACCTGATCGTATTTGTATTTCAGTTCTTGCTTGATCTCATCCCGGACACGATGCAGAATGCTGATATGTATGACGTCTGTTTTATTTCCAATATATACTTCAACCCAAAGCTTCCGTCCGGTCTGAATAACATCTAAGAATGTAACCTCATAGGGATAATCATTCATATGTTTATCCACGATTCCACGTATCTGATTTAAGACATCTTCCTCCGGCGCAAATAAAATCAGATTTTTAATACTCTGGAAAATCTCCTTTACCGGTTCTTTTATAAGGAGCAGTGCCATAATTACAGCTACTGCAGGATCAATATACGGCGTCAGAAACCGAAATCTCGTTGTAAACAATATCATCTGAACTGCAAATGCTACGGCTACTCCCATACTGCTTATAACATCAAGCTTCCACATATAAAGCTCAGCTTTGATCGTCGTAGACTCATACTTTTTACTGTAATGACCAAGCAACAGATACATGCCTGCACAGCCAAGACATACAAGCAATTCAAATATAGCAATACTGCCGGCATCAACTTCATGTCCACCATGTAATAACAGCTTTATATTTTCAACCATTAGATTGCAGGTAAGTGCTAATAATACACTGTACTTTACCAGTAAAAACAACGATTCTACCTGCGCATATCCATACGGATGCTTCTCTGTCACCGGTTTATAAAGCAGGGGCACAAGCACCAGAAACGGTCCGATCATCACTAAATCCGCTGCATCAAACAAACAATCAGTCCACAAAGAATGGGAATGGGTAAACCATGCCATCACACCTTCCGCTACTATAAACAATACACTTCCAAAAAATGATAGTTGTAATATTCTCTTTTCAATCATCAGTTTCTCTTTCTTTTCCCTACGTTCTTTCTTTACACTGTTCACTTTTTTCGCACTATTATCTGTCTTCATCTGTTTTCTCTTTCTTGTTTTCATCTTTTTCTATTCTTTAATCTCACAGCTACCACTATAACACAAAAATCCCGCCCGGCATACACCAAATGGAATTCTTTGTACCGTTCACAATTATATGCAAACATATAATTTTAATTATTAACTGACAAAAAGCCCCTGTTACTGCAATATAACAGTAACAGAGACTTTTTATTATTGACTATTATAATTCACGTTTTCGTGCAGTCTATTATTTGTTAGCGATTGCAGCCTGAGCAGCAGCAAGTCTAGCGATAGGTACACGGAATGGTGAACATGATACATAATCAAGACCAATCTTGTGGCAGAATTCAACAGATGAAGGATCTCCACCGTGCTCACCACAGATACCGATATGAAGCTTTGGATTAACCGGCTTGCCAAGTTTAACAGCCATATCCATGAGCTTACCAACACCAGTCTGATCAAGCTTAGCAAATGGATCATTCTCGAAGATCTTAGCATCATAGTAAGCATTTAAGAACTTACCGGCATCATCTCTTGAGAAACCAAATGTCATCTGTGTAAGGTCGTTAGTACCGAAGCAGAAGAAGTCAGCTTCCTTAGCGATCTCATCAGCTGTAAGAGCTGCTCTAGGGATCTCGATCATTGTACCAACTTCGTACTTCAGATCTACGCCTGCAGCAGCGATCTCTGCATCAGCAGTCTCAACAACTGTCTTCTTAACATACTTAAGCTCTTTAACTTCACATACAAGTGGAATCATGATTTCTGGCTCAACATTCCAATCTGGATGCTCTTTCTGAACTTCGATAGCTGCACGGATAACAGCCTTTGTCTGCATCTTAGCGATTTCTGGATATGTTACAGCAAGACGACATCCTCTGTGACCCATCATAGGGTTGAACTCATGAAGTGAGTTGCAGAGTGCCTTGATCTCTTCTACTGACTTATTCTTAGCCTTTGCAAGCTTCTCAATATCTGCTTCCTCTGTAGGAACGAACTCATGAAGAGGTGGATCCAGGAATCTGATAGTAACCGGGTTACCTTCAAGTGCTTCGTAAAGAGCCTTGAAATCTCCCTGCTGATATGGAAGGATCTTATTAAGAGCTTCTTCTCTTTCTTCTACTGTATCTGAGCAGATCATCTCACGGAATGCTGCGATTCTTTCTGGATCAAAGAACATATGCTCTGTACGGCAAAGACCGATACCTTCTGCACCAAGCTCACGAGCCTTCTTAGCATCTGCCGGTGTATCAGCATTTGTTCTAACCTTAAGTGTTCTGTACTTATCAGCCCATGCCATAACACGACCGAATGTACCTGCGATTGAAGCATCAACTGTCTTAATAACTCCATCGTAAATGTTACCTGTTGTACCATCGATTGAGATGAAATCTCCCTCATGGAACTCTTTGCCTGCAAGTGTGAACTTCTTGTTCTCTTCATCCATGATGATATCGCCACAACCTGATACACAACAAGTACCCATACCACGAGCAACTACAGCAGCATGTGATGTCATACCACCACGAACTGTTAAGATACCCTGTGCTGACTTCATACCTGTGATATCTTCTGGTGATGTCTCAAGACGTACAAGAACAACCTTCTCGCCCTTAGCTGCCCATGTTTCTGCATCGTCAGCTGTAAATACGATCTTACCACAAGCAGCACCCGGTGAAGCACCAAGACCTTTGCCCATTGGTGTAGCTGCCTTAAGAGCTGCTGCATCAAACTGTGGATGAAGAAGTGTATCAAGGTTACGAGGATCGATCATTGCAACTGCTTCTTCCTCTGTCTTATGTCCTTCATCAACAAGGTCACAAGCAATCTGGAGAGCTGCCTGAGCTGTTCTCTTACCATTACGACACTGTAACATGTACAGCTTCTTGTTCTCAACTGTGAACTCCATATCCTGCATATCATGGTAGTGATTCTCAAGAGTCTCACATACCTTAAGGAATTCTGCATATGCTTCTGGGAATTCCTGCTCCATCTGAGCGATTGGCATTGGTGTACGAACACCGGCAACTACGTCTTCGCCCTGTGCATTGATAAGGAACTCACCCATAAGCTTCTTCTCACCTGTTGCAGGGTCACGAGTAAATGCAACACCTGTACCAGATTCATTATTTAAGTTACCGAATACCATAGGCATTACGTTAACTGCTGTACCCCATGAATAAGGGATATCGTTATCTCTTCTGTATACGTTTGCACGTGGGTTGTCCCATGAACGGAATACAGCTTCGATAGCTAACTTTAACTGCTCAACTGGGTCTGAAGGGAAATCTGTTCCTAACTGGTTCTTGTATTCAGCCTTGAACTGCTCTGCAAGAGTCTTAAGATCTGCTGCTGTAAGCTCTACGTCAAACTTAACACCCTTCTCTTCTTTCATCTTATCGATGAGCTGCTCAAAGTACTTCTTACCAACTTCCATAACAACGTCTGAGAACATCTGAATGAAACGTCTGTAAGAATCATATACGAAACGCTCGAATGCTGGATCTGGGTTGTGTGCGATCATTGCAGCAACAACTTCGTCATTTAAACCAAGGTTAAGGATTGTATCCATCATACCTGGCATAGATGCTCTAGCACCTGAACGAACTGATACTAATAATGGATTCTCAAGATCTCCGAACTTCTTGCCGTTGATCTCCTCCATCTTCTTAACACCTTCCATAGCCTGTGCCATGATCTCGTCGTTGATCTTACGACCATCTTCATAGTACTGAGTACAAGCCTCTGTTGTGATTGTGAAACCCTGTGGAACTGGAAGACCAATTGTTGTCATCTCTGCAAGGTTTGCACCCTTACCACCGAGAAGATTACGCATGGTCATGTCGCCTTCGCTAAACATATAAACCCACTTGTTTGCCATTTGTTTATTACCTCCTACGTATCTAATTAAATATATGCTGAAAAAAGCCTGCTTTAGGGCAGAATTTTCCCACCACTCTGACGTGATTATATCATATGACCTAATAATATTAAACCACTTTTTTCAATTTTTTTCTCTTTTTAACCGCATATTCCGGAATCTTTTTCAAAAAGAAAGAGACATCCGCCGGATAATGTTCTTTTCCGTCAAATGTCCCTTTTATTTTTCAGATTCAATCAACCGGATACTCTAATCCGAGATATTGATTCATTTCATCTGATTAATATTCAAATTTCTTCTCAAAATATGCCTTCAGATCTTCGATCTTTACTCTTTCCTGCTCCATGGTATCTCTGTCACGGACAGTTACAGCACCATCTTCTTCTGAATCAAAATCATAAGTTACACAGAACGGAGTTCCGATCTCATCCTGTCTTCTGTAACGCTTACCGATATTTCCTCTGTCGTCGTATTCACAGTTGTAGTATTTGCATAATTCAGCATATACCTTTTCTGCTCCCTCGCCGAGTTTCTTGCTCAGTGGAAGGACACCGATCTTAACAGGTGCAAGTGCAGGATGGAAATGTAATACAGTTCTTACATCCGGCTTCTCCTCTGTTCCGATATTTTCTTCATCATATGCAGCACAAAGGAATGCAAGTGTTACACGATCAGCACCAAGTGATGGTTCGATAACATATGGAATGTATTTCTCTTTCTTCTCATCATCAAAGTAATCCATTGGTTCGCCGGATACAGTCTGATGCTGAGTCAGATCGTAATCCGTTCTGTCTGCGATACCCCAAAGCTCGCCCCATCCAAATGGGAATAAGAACTCTATATCTGTTGTTCCCTTGCTGTAGAAGCAAAGCTCTTCCGGTGAATGATCACGGGCACGCATCTCTTCATCCTTGATCCCAAGGTCTTTTAGCCAGTTGATACAGAAGCTTCTCCAGTAATCAAACCATTCAAGGTCTGTTCCCGGTTCACAGAAGAATTCCAGCTCCATCTGCTCAAACTCTCTGGTACGGAACGTAAAGTTACCCGGAGTGATCTCGTTACGGAATGACTTACCGATCTGTCCAATACCAAACGGGATCTTCTTTCTGGATGTTCTCTGTACATTCTTGAAGTTTACAAAGATACCCTGTGCTGTCTCAGGTCTTAAATATACTGTGTTCTTTGCATCCTCTGTTACACCCTGGAATGTCTTGAACATCAGGTTAAACTGTCTGATACCTGTAAAATTATGTTTTCCACATGAAGGACAACAGATATTCTTTTCTTCGATAAAGCTCTCCATTTCTTCATTTGACCAGCCATCAACAGAACCTTCGATCTCCATGTTATTCTCTGCCATGTAGTCTTCGATCAGTTTATCTGCACGAAATCTTTCATGGCACTCTTTACAGTCCATCAAAGGATCTGCAAAACCGCCAAGATGTCCGGATGCTACCCATGTCTGTGGGTTCATCAGGATCGCACAGTCAACGCCTACATTATATGGATTCTCCTGTATGAACTTTTTCCACCAAGCCTTTTTTACATTGTTCTTTAACTCAACACCAAGGTTACCGTAATCCCATGTATTTGCAAGTCCACCATAAATCTCTGAACCCGGATATACAAAACCTCTGTTTTTTGCTAAAGCAACGATCTTGTCTAATGTCTTTTCCATAATGTCCTCCATTTATATTTCATCTTTATATTTGTACGTTATTGTACCTTCTCTCCCTGTTTTTTTCAAGACAGGGATTCAATTATTTCTACAGAATTGAATTTTCGGTCTACATATACCGCCAGAAATTCCTTTGCGATCATCATAAGTTCTTCCAGCACGCTGTCTGAAACCGTGAAATTATACAGATTTCCAAGCGTTGCTCCATTAATATACTGAAGCACATATCTGGCGTCCTCTGATATATGGATACTTTTCTTAGCCTTGCTCCGGCAGTTCTCACACAGGATTCCACCGGATAAGGGATCAAATATCCGTGTCAGCCTGTCGCTTCCACAGATCGGGCAATGAAAGCTCTGCAGTCCCTGTCCAAAGATATCCATGATCTTCAGTTCATATACACAACGGATCAGTTTCACCGGCAGCAGTCCTTTTTTTAATGCATTCAGGCTGACAAACAGCAGATTCAGATAATCTGCCGACCGGTCACCTTCTCTTGTAAAATATGACATCATCTCACAAAAGTAAGATCCGTAACAGTATTTGTTCATATCAAAGGTCAGTTCATGAAAATATTCCTTTGCATCTACGTTGATAAGTGTATATGCATTTCTTCCCGGATATACAGTAAATGCTCCCATGACAAACAGCTGCGTCTTTGAGATCAACTGGCTGCTTGGTCGTCGGACTCCCTTTGCAAATGCTGTAATCTTCCCCTGCTCTCTGGTCAGTATAACAAGCCGTCTGTCATATTCTCCCTGAAGACCGGAGGAAAGCACGATTCCGTTTAATACTATCTCATCCTTCATGATTCATCCATCTTATAACCATAATTTCGAAGAAGGGTATCGGTATCCCGCCAATCCTTCTTCACCTTTACCCAAAGCTTCAGATTCACATGTGTATCTAATAGCTGTTCAATGCCATACCTTGCATTGCTGCCGATCTTTTTCAGCATTGCGCCCTGTTTTCCGATAATAATACCCTTATGGGAATCCCGCTCACAGATGATTGTTGCATCTATATCCATAAGCCGTCCATTCGGACGTTCCTTCATCGAATCAATAACAACCGCGATTCCGTGTGGAATCTCTTTATCCAGAAGTCTTAAAGCCTGCTCCCGGATCAGTTCGGATACGATCTGTCGCTCCGGCTGATCGGTGATCGTGTCTTCATCATAGAACTGTGGTCCGTATGGAAGGTATTTGAACAGCGTCTTTATCAGTTCATCTTTGTTCTTTCCCTTTAATGCCGATACCGGAACGATCTCCGCATGACTGCAGGCATCCTTATAGGTCGAAATCGCCTTGAATACTTCTTCTTCACTTACCGCATCGATCTTATTTACCACAATGATGATCGGTGTCTTAACACGTTCTAACTGTTCAATGATATACCGTTCTCCTGCTCCGATAAATGTCGTTGCTTCAACGATCCACATAACGACATCTACTTCATTTAATGTTCCCTCTGCCACCTTTAACATATATTCACCAAGCTTGTTCTTGGCCCTGTTGATTCCAGGTGTATCGAGGAAAACAATCTGTCCTTCATCCGAGGTATACACGGTCTGAATACGGTTTCTTGTTGTCTGCGCCTTACTGCTCGTTATCGCGATTTTCTGTCCGATCAACTGATTCATCAGTGTGGATTTACCTACATTTGGTCTTCCTATGATCGCAACAAATCCTGATTTGTATGTATCGTTCATACTTCTCCTTCCATACTCTGTATGTATTCATGTTCTCCATTCGGCACAGAATCCTGTAACCTGCCGGAGAACTATTTACAAATCTATATACTTATATCTTCTTTCGTTACTTCTGTAAAAACTATAGATCTTTTACTTCTTTAAACTCTGCCCGATTCTGTTCGATCTTATCTTCCCCACCGATTGCACAGATAACCCCGCCATCTGTGATTGCCCGGATCACAGGTGCCAGTGAACGGATCGTTTCTACATTTGCAGTAAGCACCTGATCACGTTCTTTCTGAAGCTGCTCATCTGTAATACCTGCAAAGTAACAGGTCTGGCTGAATGCTCCTTCTGCTGATGGTGTCATTGGAGAATCTAACTTCGCGATCGCACCGATCAGATATTTGGTCATATCTCTATCGCTTGCATCAAAGCCTGCCACATAGTCTGCTGCCTTCTTATAGATATCATATGTCTCCATCAGGTTCGGATCTCTGTAGGATGTAAAATATCCCATTCCTGATCTGGCAAATGAACACATAGCTCCATATGCCCCACCCTTTACACGGATATTCTCCCAGAGATATCCATAGGAGAAGATCACCTGTAGGACTTCCAGTGCTCCGGTATATTCAAAACCTTTTTCTTTATAATTTCCTGCGAGAGCCGCATACTGTACCTGGCTTGCTGTCTTAAAGGCTTCGTTCTTAACAGCTTTTTTCATCACACGTTTTTCTGCAAAAGCAGGTCTGGTTGACAACTTTCTTGCAAACGCTTCAATATCTGCGCCCAATAATTCCTTGATATCATTGTCACCTGTATAAGAGATTGTTACCGCTCCTTTTCTGAGGATCTCGGCAAGCGTTGTCTGCAGCTTCTCAATGATCGCATCTGCATTCTGCTCAAAATCCTGATCCAGCTCCTGTAAGAAATGATAATATCCGATTCCCTCTGTCATATCCTTAAATGCCATCACATCTGAGACATAAGACATCGCGCGTGTTGCAGATGTGATATGCCCTGAGGATATCAGATCAGTCTTAAGTCCGGCCTTTTCTTCCGATATAATCTCTTTCAATCTCTTCTTATCCGAAAGCTTCGATGTGAACAGGATCTCCTCGATCAGCTTCAGACCTTCTCCAAGCTTGTCATACATGGCCTTTGTCTTAACGGAGAAGAATGAAAGATGATCCTTCCCGCCATCCTTATACATGGCTCCTGTAGAAAATCCGATACCACCGGTATGGAAATTGATCTGATTGGACAGTTCACTATATGTGTAATGCTCTGTATCCACATATTTGAAAATGCTGGTGAGCAGCTCTACATATGGAACAAACTCTGCATCCAGATCATTGATATCAAATATAAACTCCAGATAACCAATTCCGTTAGTAAAGATATCATGACTTATTAATGGCATACCATAAATGCTATCCTCACGGTTCTTTAACGGATGGATCTCTTTTCTGATATCAGAAATATTAAGCAACGGAACCTTCTCCATATCCTCTGCCGGAGATGGTGTCTCCTGATATAATTTTAATTCCTTTGTATCTGATACAACCTGTTCAAGCTCATTTTCCGTAAGAGAGGCCTTATAGTCTGCAAGCTTCTGCTTCTCTGCTGCATCATTCTCCTTATCAAGCCCCTTCTTCGGCTTCATAACAAAAATCATACCAAAGGTATTCTGAACCAGCTTTTCCCAGATCAGTTCTTCAAAATATCCGGTTTTCAGACTTTCTTTCAATTCATCATATACTTCATTTAACTTAAACATTTCAAGTGCAGATGCATCATCATACAGCCATGTATTAAATGCATCCAGACCCATCATAAGCCCCTTCGGAAATCTGCCGAAGTTTGCTTCCTTATGTTTAAACTCAAAATTATTGATCGCAGCCTCGATCGAAGTCCGATCGATCGCCTTTCCTTCTTCTCCATGCCCGGAAAGATCAGTCAGTGTATCCCTGATCACTGACACAAAACGTTCCTTATCGGACATATTTGCATTTCTTGCTACGATTGAAAAGATTGTCTGCCGGATCCCATCATCAAAGGAAGCAAAGACATCCTCTCCGATCCCTGCATCTACTAATGCTTTCTTCAAAGGTGCGCCCGGAGCGTCCATAATTGCGTATTCCAGTATATTCATGGCAACGGACTGCTTCTTATCAAGGCTGCTGCCAACTACCATATTATAAGTTAAAAATGTCTGATTTTCTTCGCTCTCATTTTCTGCGATCGAATAAAAGCAGCTCTCATCCTTCATCTGTTCATAGGCTGTCTGCACAGCGATCGCAGAATCAATCTCTCTATAATCAAAGCTTGAGAGATACTCCTTATCGATATAGTCCAGTTCTTTATACATATCAAGATCACCATACAGATAAATATAACTGTTTGACGGATGATAATACTTTCTGTGAAAATCAAGAAAACGTTCCTGACTTAATGTTGGAATCGCCGCAGGATCACCACCGGATTCATTCTTGTATGGTGTGTCAGCAAGAAGAAGTTTTTCAATTTTTGAATACATCTGCTGTTCCGGAGATGAAAATGCACCCTTCATCTCATTAAACACAACACCATTATAGATCAGTTCCCCTTCTACAGTTTCAAGTTCATAATGCCAGCCTTCCTGACGCATGATCTCTGTATGTTCATAAATATTCGGATAGAATACCGCATCCAGATAGACATCCATAAGATTTTCAAAATCCTTTTCGTTACAGCTTGCAATCGGATATACCGTCTTATCAGAATATGTCATTGCATTTAAAAACGTATTTAATGAACCCTTTGCCAGTTCTACAAACGGGTCTTTTACCGGATATTTTCTGGAACCGCATAATACCGAATGTTCCAGAATATGCGGAATACCGGAATCATCATACGGCGGTGTCCGGAATCCGATATTAAACACCTTGTTCTCATCATCATTAGCAATTACAAGCACTCTGGCCTTTGTCTTCTTGTGGCTTAAGATATAACCTGTTCCATTTACTTCAGGGATCTTTTCTTCTGTTATGATGTCATACCCTGTTAATTCTTTTAAGTCTCTCAATCTGATGCCTCCTTTATTCTTCTTTATTCAAATGAAATGTCTCCGGAAGCAGCTCTTCTACCGAATACATCCTATATTCCTGTTTGTTCTTTGCTACAACGATCACGCAGCCTTGTTCGGCAAATTCGGCAATGACCTGTCTGCATATCCCACATGGATAAGTATAGTCACATTCTCCGTTCTTTAGTCCGCCAACGATCGCGATCGCAGACAGCTTTCTGCACCCTTCACTGACTGCCTTAAAAACAGCCGTCCGTTCCGCACAGTTTGTTGCCCCATAGGAAGCATTCTCTATGTTGCATCCTGTATAATAACTTCCATTCTCCATCTTTACACAGGCTCCCACCTGAAAATTCGAATATGGCGCATATGCCTTTGTTCTTGCCTGCATCGCAAGCTCAATCATCTCTGAAATCTCGTTTTCATTCATACAAATTTCCTCTTACTTCCTGTTACATGGAACTAACGTACCACCCATAAATATAGCCTATTTTCCATGTGTTTGCAATGCGATTCTGGCGTATTCTAACTGCAAACTATACAAAACAGATTGACAGTGGTCTCACCTATTATTACACAAGACATTCTCATTCTATCCTCATGTAGCGGTACATAAGGCAGCAAAATACGCTGCCCAAGTACCGACATTCGTAACTGAGACCTTAGCTCGACTTGATCGAGGTTAGTTCGGAGTTACACAGAGTGGATAGGCTTGTTACATAATAGTAAGACCACTGTCAATCTACTATTTAAAATTTCTACTCTCTATTTAAAAATAAATCATTATTTCAAATTCACCGTCTTCTGTTTTTAAACTTCCGTGGTAGCCAAATATCTGCATGATCTCCTGCACGATGCTCAATCCGATTCCGCTTCCGCTTCTGCCGGTTCTTGCTTCGTCTCCCTTTACAAATGGCTTCCATAACTCCTCCGGATCGGTTGTAATCGGCTGTTCCATCGGATTGCTAAGGATCAGATGATCTTCCTTTAATACCAGCCGGATCACACTTCCTTTCAGTGAATACTTAATTGCATTTACAAACAGATTCTCTAACATATGGGAAAGCATCAGCGGATCACCTTTTACCGTACAGTTTCCTGACATTCTTACCTCCAGACCTTTTTCATCCAGAAGATTCTGATACCGTTCCTGTAACGGCTCCCATATCTGTTCGATGCTTACAGACTCTGTCTGTAACGCTTCCATTTTACCAAGCTTGATATACTCGCTTAACTGACATAAAAGTTCATTCATGTAAGATGTATTTTCCAAAATAACATCTATGTAATGCCGGCACTCTCCTGTCTGGTTTAACTGTTTCAGATTCTCTGCATACCCGGAAATTGCCATCAATGGACTTTTTACATCATGTGCAAGTGCTGTAATAACCGTTTCTTTTCTCTCTGCATCTTCCATCTGTGAAAATGTCCGTCTACAGGATATAAACGCAGTCAAGATCGTTGCAATTATAATGAGAAATACAACTGCAAGCCCTCCATAAAATAACCAGATGCCTTCTGTATGCCAGCCAAATGGATCTGCATACATAGCGGATACGATATAATATATATCATTGTCAAAAACGACATACTGACTTTTAAAATAATAGTTTCCACCCAAACAACCACTTATACTCTCTGTTATATCTGCCGGATGTGCTCCATAAGTCTCCATCTTAGCCAGCAAATACCTGCTCGTCTTACTATACTGATTGGCATCATCTACTCTACCATGAAGACTCCATGCAAATTCCCCTGCATCAGCATTTTGAACCACCTGCCGGAAAGAAGGCATAATCGGTGAATCCATCTGTACTTTGGACTGCATCTGCTCCATATCATCCTCTATATCCTGTACCTGTTGTTCTAATTTTTCTGTATCATTTTCGTCTGTATGCTTCGTAGTTTCTGTTTCTTGATTTTCATCTGCAGCATTTACACCGTCTTTTTCTTCTATATTGTCTACTGCATCTGAGTTTTCCAAATGCCGCCTGTAAACTGCTGTCAAAAAATATGGTGTATTTTCCTCCGCAAAGATCTCCTGTATTCTATTACAGGCTTCCTCTATATCTGTCATACCTGCAATATCTTCCTGACATTCAGCCAAACTTGCACTGACACTATTTGTTGATACCTGAAAATATTCTTTTAATTCCAGATTGACCTGATTTCTGTAATAACCAATCACCAGCAGATACAATATTATGCTGACTGCTATAATGCCAGATGAAATCCATATCCATTTTCTTTTTATCTTTTGTCTTTTTCTTTTCTGCCGCTCCGACAATAATGCATTTCTTTTTTTATCATTCTTTTTGTTCTTTTTCATCGTCATCACCCCGTATCTGATATCCATTTCCTATCACTGTTTTAATCTGCTTTCCTGCACTTCCAAGATGTTTTCGAATCTTTCGAATGTGATTATCCACACAACGATCACTGCCTTCATAATCATAACCCCATACACCGATCAGCAGCCGTTCTCTTGCCACAGTCTTATTTTTGTTCTCAAGCAACATCCGCAACAATGCAAACTCTTTTGGCGCAAGTTCTATTTCCTGAGAATCCACAAGGACCCTATACTCCGATGGCTTCATATGTATCCTGCCACAGACCAGCTCTCCGGTTCTGCTGAGATCCTTTGACCGTCTGATCAGTGCCTTGCATTTCGCATATAAGGTCACAAGAGAAAATGGTTTGATGATATAATCGTCACAGCCGAGATCATAGCCAAGCAGGATATCCCGTTCGGAAATTCTGGCTGTTAAAAACAGGATCGGAACCATGCTCGTCCTACGCATCTCCCGACAAATCGCAAATCCATCCATCCCCGGAAGCATGATGTCTAACAATACAAGATCCACCCGTTCCGTCTCAAATAAATCCAGCCCGTCCTGTCCATTCTGTGCCGTCCGTACTACAATCTCATTTTCGCTTTCTCTGGTAAAATAATCTTTCACTACTTCGCAGATCTGTTCATCATCTTCAATCATCAGTATCTGATATGTCATATTTCTTACCTCCTTGCGCCTATCTTAACAGTATCATATGACTTTTAAATGTTCTTACATAAAAAGCCTAAATAGAGTTTACTGCTCTATTCAGGCTTTCTTATTTGCTATAGTTTCTCCTCCACAGCTCGTTCCATATTCTGCATGGCACATTCTGTCTGCATGGCTCTCCCTCGTTCCTCTTCGGAAAGTCCGTCGGTTATGGAATAACATGCATCAAACAAGCCGCTCTCCATACATTGTTCGAAGCCTTTCCCGAAGCAGCCTGCAAATGCAACCACTTTTTTCTTCTGTGCTTTTGCAAGTTTCGCTACGCCTGCCGGAGTTTTTCCCATTAACGTCTGTGCATCCATCCTGCCCTCTCCGGTAATAACCAGATCGACATTTTTTATTCTTTCTTTTAAATGAATCTCGTCAAATACTATATCAATTCCCGGTCGTAATCTTGCATGCAGGAACATTAGAAATGCATATCCAAGACCGCCTGCTGCACCTGCTCCCGGTGTCATACGATTTATTATGCTGTCCATCTGACACTTCTCCGGATCTGTATTCATTTGCACTTTATCCTGCTTACAGCCTGACCAGTTCTGCTGTTCTACCAGATCTGCATAACGCACCATGGATTTCTCCATGTTCTCTACCATCTGAGCATCTGCTCCCTTTTGCGGTGCAAAGATATGGCTGCATCCATTCTCTCCAACCAGCGGATTTGTAACGTCACAGGCAATCTGAAATGAACATACTGAAAGCTCCGGTAACATATCTTCTATGTGAATCCCGCATACTTTGGAAAGTTCTTCTGCTCCATAGCAAACTTCGTTTCCATGTTCGTCAAGAAAATGGCATCCAAGTGCCTGCAGCATTCCGATCCCGGCATCATTTGTTGCGCTTCCGCCAATCCCTATAATAAAGCTCCGGCATCCATGCAGCATGGCATCCTTTATCATCTCGCCTACTCCATATGTAGTTGTATGCATCGGATTTCTGGCTGACTCCGGTACAAGCGGAAGTCCTGCTGCCTCTGCCATCTCGATTAATGCTACTTTTTCTCCTTCTTCATCATAACTGATATAAGAAGCCTTTACGACCTGTCCAAGCGGTCCTGTTACATTAACTGTATGACGTTTCATGTTCGATTTTCCATAGGCGATCGCATCCATGGTTCCCTCTCCGCCATCTGCAACCGGAACTACTTCGATCTCACAATTCTTATAATTTTTCTCCAGACCTTTTTTAACCGCCATGCCTGCCTGAACAGATGTCATACTGCCCTTAAAAGAATCAACAGCCGCCAGAACCTTAAGCGGTCTTTCTCTCAATTTCAGATCATCCTGCAATATGGTGTCATGTATTTCACATGTTCGATTCATTTGAGAAGTCCTCCCTTGCAAATATCACACCGTTTATTTCCGGTTCAGATTATATCCGACAACTGCACCCACAATACCGCCAACGATATGTGCCATATTCGAGATATTGTCCTGTACTGCGATACCTTCATATACCTGCTGTCCGATAAAGATGATCGCAACCAGAATAAAGGATAACGGAATTTCGCCTGCTCGGAATCCGGTAAAGGACGCCAGCACGATAAATGCAAATACGACACCACTCGCTCCACAAAGTGCTACATTCCAGAAAAAGATGTAATTCACAATACCGGTCGCAAGTGCTGTTACACCGATCACTTCCAACATTTCTTTCGAACCATATTTTTCTTCTAACATCGGTCCAAGCAATAACAGATAGGAGGCATTTCCGATAAAATGACTCCATCCTACATGCCCGAATACATGTGTAAAGAATCGCAGATATGTGAGTGGATTTGTAAGCGATGAATGATATGTCATAAATAATAACCGGGTACTTCCGCCACCGGTCAGTACCCCAAGCAGCGTTACAACAAAACAAATAAATACAAAGCCCAGCGTCACCGGCGCGTTAAATGTGATCTTTAATTTTCTCATCTGTATATACCTCCCCATATAGAATGAATAGCTTTATTATACCCTATTTATGTATAAATACAAAGAGCCGCTTCGACTCTTTTACCCCAGAACAAAATTGCTTTACAGAATAAATATTTCTATAAAACAAAACTACCGTCCATCCGGCAGTCTGATCATAGCAGTTTCAACTGACGATCAAATCTGTATCCGAATAAACGGTAGTCTTATATATACTTCGCACATTCTATGCATCCGAAAAATCATTGCCTATACTATGGTCAGATGATTTTCCATCACGATATACCGATGAATTTACAGATTATATTCTTTCTTCGTATCAGCAAGTGCCGCATCCATACGCTCGATAACGGCTGCGATCTGTTCCTCTGTAATAACCGCTGTCGGCTCGAAACGGATACACTTGGAGTTTACAAGTGTTCCGGCTGTCATAACACCTCTTGAGAACAAGCCCTTTGCGATGCTGTAACCGATATCAGATGTAACGAACTCAACAGCAAGCATCAGACCTACGCCTCTGACATCATCGATGATCTCAGGATATTTTGCCTTCAGACTTTCAAGTCCTGCCTTTAAGATCTTACCTTTGCTTGCACACTGTCCTGGAATATCATTGTCGATCATGTATTTGATCGTTGCGATCGCTGCCGAACAACATACAGGGTTACCACCAAATGTAGGAGAACCAAGTAACCATGGGTTGTCGATCAACTGCTGTACCCACATGGATGGCTTACAGATAATACCTGTGATTGGCATGATACCACCACCAAATGCTTTACCGAATGTCATGATATCCGGTGTTACACCTTCTGCTTCGCATCTCCACATTGTACCGGTACGACCCATACCTGTCTGGATCTCATCAAAGATCAACGCTACACCATACTCATCACAGATCTGTCTTAACTCTGTCAGATATCCTTCCGGTGGAACGATAACACCAGCCTCGCCCTGAATTGGTTCAACGATCATGGCTGCAACCTTTTCACCAACAGCGATCAGGTTACGGATTGCCTTTCTTGCATCCTCTGCATTACCATATTCTACATGCTGTACCTGCTGTACCATAGGTGTATATGGAACTCTGTATGTATTCTTACCACCCATTGAGATTGCACCCATTGATTTACCATGGAATGCACCAACGGTTGAGATATACCATCTTCCGCCTGTTGCGATTCTGGCAAGCTTCAATGCCATTTCGACTGCCTCTGCACCACCATTTGTAAAGAAACAATACTGAAGATCACCCGGTGTGATATCTGCAACTGCCTTTGCAAGATATCCACGAAGCGGATCCAACAGCTCCTGTGAATGAAGCGCCTGATGATCAAGCTGTGCCTTTACGGTATCAAGGATCTCCGGATTTCTATGACCACATGTATAAATACCGAAACCACCAAGACAGTCAATGAATTCTTCACCATATAAGCCATCACATACGCCGTCATGATCTTTCCACTCAAGCACTGCTGAGTTGGTAGATACTGACTTTCTGTATTTTAACCAGCCCGGGCTTACATAATTATCAAAATAATCTAATGTCTGTTCTGTCATTAATTTCTTTTCATCATCTGTTAATTCATCTGAATGGATATAACCAATTACCTTTTCCAAATCCTTACTTACCTGTTCATAACTCATATTAAAATCCTCCTTAAAATATATTCGTGTTATAATGTGTCTGTCTGATCCTGTATGTTACCTAACACAACCTTTCCATGAACATTTACAATCATTGATTGAAGTATAAATTTTACGGCCATTAAACTGAAAAAAAGGAGCCTGTGACCTGTTCACAAGCTCCTTTGCTTCTATGTCTGTATATTATCGTATCTCATGCTCTTTTTCAATTACTAATTTATACCATTTATCTACCATTTATCTATTATATATAATTAAATATAAGTATATTTAGCTCATATAACTGACTTGTAATTCCATCGTCATACCTCTATCGAAGTATCATTTTCTACCCTATTTCTGTTATTCGCCAAATCATTCGGTATTTGAAACGCATTAAAAAACCGCCCACCTTCATTTTTCAGAAAGTGAACGGTCTGTTTTATCTAGTGTTCATACCAGCCTACAATACCCGGGTTCAAATTGATATTGATCTGCTTAACCTCCTGATATTCCTCAATACCATGAACGCCAAGCTCTCTGCCGATACCGCTCATCTTATAGCCGCCCCAAGGTGCTTCATTGAAGGTTGGGTTGTAGCAGTTGATCCATGTGATACCTGCGCGAAGCTCACTGATCACACGATGTGCTCTGGTTATATCGGAAGTAAATACAGCTCCGGCAAGACCATATACGGTATCATTTGCCATCGCAATCGCTTCTTTCTCTGTCTTAAAGGTCTGGATGCTGACAACCGGACCAAAGATCTCCTCACGGACAATCTTCATATCCGAAGTACAATTATCAAAGATCGTTGGACGTACAAAGTAGCCCTTTGCACATTCTCCTTCTGTATAACGCTCACCACCTGTTACAAGTGTTGCGCCTTCCTCGATACCACTCTTTATGTAAGACAGAACTTTCTCCATATCCTTTTCCGTAATGACAGGTCCGATATCCGGATTGTTCACAGGATTGCCGATCGTCATGGCTTCCGCCTTTTTCTTTAATCTGGCAACAAACTCATCATGGATACTTTCTTCTATAATGATTCTTGATCCTGCGGAACATACCTCGCCCTGATTGAAGAAAATACCGATCATTGCCCATTCTACAGCACCATCCAGATCTGCATCTGCGAAAATGACATTTGGGGATTTACCACCAAGCTCCAGTCCGATCTTCTTCACATTTGTAGCTGCTGCTTTCATCAGACTTTGACCGACTCTGGTACTTCCGGTAAATGTGATCATATCAACATCGGTATTCTCGCCCATTTCCGTTCCGACCTCAGCATCACCCTGTAACAGATTGACGCAGCCCTTCGGAAGTCCTGTTTCTTCAAAGATCTCGAATAACCGGATTGTTGAAAGCGGAGCCTTTGGACTTGGTTTAAACACGATACTGTTTCCTGCTGCAAGTGCAGGAGCCAGCTTCCAGACAGACATCAAAAACGGATAATTCCATGGAGTGATCTGCGCACAGACACCGACCGGCTCTCTGGTCTCATATGAATGCATCTTGCCAAATCCATCATTTACCTCATATACACCACCATGCGGAGTCTTGCAAAGACCTGCGTAATAACGGAAGCAATGAATACCATCACTGATATCTCCTTCTGCTTCACGAAGCGGCTTACCATTATCCAGAGTATCCAGCATTGCCAGTTCATCGGCATATTTGTCGATCAGATCTGCGATCTTTAGAATCATATCACTTCTGGTCTGGGAATCCATATCACGCCACTCTCTTGTCTGGTAAAATGATTTCTTTGCCGCAGCGATCGCACGTCTGGTATCTTCTACACTGCTTTCATAGACCTGCGCGAGCACTTCTCCGGTCGCCGGATTGATAACGTCAAACGGCTTTTCCATACTTCCTGTTACCCACTCACCATCAATATACATCTTTTTTGGTTCCATATATCTTACTCCTCCTGATCAACTTTTTTGTCTGCCTTTTGCCGTTTTGTATTACTGCTTTAATTTGTTCCACATATCGTTGTAAACAGTCAATGTATCTGTATCAAGATTTCCAACAAATTCACCTTTTTCAAATACCTCAACCGGTACATTCTTTGCTTCATTGTTCCTGTAATCTTCATTTGCCTCCACTGCAGTTGCATTCGCATTCAGATATGGGTATTCCGCCATAACCTTTGTAGCAACATCCGGATCACACATATAGTTGATGAATTTCATTGCATTATCATAGTTCTTGGCACCCTTTGCGATTGCCCAGTTATCAATGAATTTATATGCGCCCTCTTCAGGGAATACAATCTTGATCGATGGGTTCTCATCCATAGCAAGCGCTACTTCAGCAGCCCAGCAGTAACCAACATTACAATCTCCGCTGATCAGAGATGACTTTGGACTGTCACTGTCATATACTGCGATATTGTCCTTTAATGTCAGAAGCTTCGTTTCAACCTCGGCAAGCTTTGCTGTATCTGTTTCATTCATGCTGAGTCCCATGCTTCTCTCCGTCATACCGATAACTGCTCTGTAGTCATCCAGTGCTACGATCTGTCCTTTTAATGAAGGATCAAAGAGATCTGCATATCCCTTAATATCTGTTGATACCTTGTCGGTGTTGACTGCGATCGCTGCCACACCACCCTGATAAGGAACGGAGTAGACATTGCCCGGATCATATACAGGATCCAGATACTGACTACCAATATTTGACAGATTGGTAAGTGCATCCTGATCCAACTTCTCAAGCATTCCCTGAGCGATCATGGATTCTACCATATAGTCACTCGGCTGTACGATATCATAAGTTCCTTCATCCTCTGATTTTACCTTTGCAAGCATATCCTCATTGGATGAGAATGTTGATACATTTACTTTGATTCCATATTCTTTTTCAAAATCCTTAATTACTTCATCCGGTACATACTCTGTCCAGATGAACAGGTTTAACTCTCCGTTTGTACTGTCTGCTTTCTTACCACAGCCGGTGATATTTACTGCTGTCATTGCAAGAACAAGTGATAATGCAATACTTACTGCTCTTTTTCTGTTTTTCTTCATAATTATGTCTCCCTTCTACTCTTGAACCTTGTTCGGTTACTTCTATAAATTGTTTACTGTTTCATTCTATACAGCTACTGTTTTTTCTTCTTAAACAGATTGCCCTGAGTCAGGACAACAAAGATGATCGTGCCTGCTAAGATCAGCGCTGATAATGCATTTACATCAGGTGCTACTCCACTCTTAATACTTGCCATAACCTGTAACGGATAAGTCATCGTATTACCATTTACAAAGTAGCTTATGATAACGTCATCAATCGATAACGTAAATGCCAGTAATGCACCGGCTGTAATGCCGGGTCTTAAAACCGGAAGTGTGATCTCCCAGAATGTACGAATGCGGTTAGCTCCCAGATCCATACTTGCTTCTTCGATCGAAATATCGTAGCCGGATAATCTTGCCCTGACATTGAAGATAACATATGGCACACAGAAGGTGATATGTGCAATGATCAATGTAAGCATACCTCTTGGGATCGAGACCTTTGCGAATACCGTAAGTAAGGATATACCCATTACAATCTCAGGAATAACGACCGGGATATACAAAAGTCCGTCTATGATCCCTTTTCCTTTGAATTTATATTTGTAAATTCCGATCGCACCAAGCGTACCTATAATCGTTGAAAGTACAGTTGTGACCAATGCTATGATCATCGTATTGCCAAAGGATGTAAGAAGCGACTGATTTTCAAACAATTTCACATACCAGTCAAATGTAAATCCCTTCCAGGTCAGATATGGTTTTGATGTCGTTGCATTAAAGGAATTCACTACAACAACTGCAATCGGCATAAACAATACAATATAAATCAGAGAACAAAAGATCTTTGAAAGAATACTCTTTGTTCTTACTTTTGCTTTTCTGCTCATCGTTTACACCCCCAGACTATCCATATCGCCGCCTGTCTTCTGGTACAGTTTGACGAGGATCAATGTGACAACAATTAATATGATGGATAAGGCTGCACCAAGAGGCCAGTTATTTCCACTCTTGAACTGGCGCTCGATCAGGTTACCAATAACATCTGCATTTCCACCACCTAAGATATTCGATACAAAGAAATATCCAAGACATGGGATAAATACCATGATACAGCCGGAGAAAATTCCGCTGGCTGTCAGCGGCAGGATCACTTCAAAGAAAGTCCGCCAGCCCTTAGCTCCAAGATCAGAGGAAGCCTCCAGTAAAGTATGATCCAGCTTGCCGATCGCGGTATAAAGCGGAAGTACCATAAATGGGAACAGGCAGTACACCATACCAAATACGGTAGTTCCCTGATTATATAAGAGGTTCAATGGCTCTGATATCAGATGCAGCTTCATAAGCACGGTATTCAACCAGCCGGATGAACCAAGGAATGTCTTCCATCCATAGATACGGATCAGTGAATTCGTCCAGAACGGAATGATAACCAGCATATATAATAGATTCTTTGATCTGCTCTTTGTCCTTGCAATAATATAGGTAAACGGATATGCAAGCACGATACAGATCACGGTTGTAAGTAATGCGATCACAAGTGACTGAACATAGATCTTAATATAAGAACTGTCCACCAGATGTTTGTAATTATCGAATGTGAACTGAAATGTTACATTGTAATACTGATCAATACTGCAAAAACTCATGACCAGTATATAGATGAGTGGAACTGCTACCAACAGGATCAACCATAAGGTCACCGGCCCTACCATGATCGTTGCCGGAAGTGTCTTTTCTCTGAATCTCTTTTTATTCATATCAAACACCTCCTTATGCCAGTGTTATATTTTCCATACTCTGATAGAAGCTGTTATCCAGACTGTGGATCAATACCGCATCCTCCGGATTCCAGCAGATAAATACTTTGTCACCGGATTTTGGAAGTTCTTCGCCTGCCAGACGTTCCATCTTTACTTCATTTCCATTTGGAAGAACCGCCAGACATTTGACGACTGAGCCAACATAGATATAATCCTTGACCAGTGCCGGTACGCTGAAGCCCTCTACCGGTTCTGCCGAAAAATGAAGCTTTTCCGGTCGAACAGAAACAGTTACAAATTCACCAACTGAAAATCCGGTGTTCTTTTCCTCTGTCTCGGTCACGGAGCCGGAGGTTGTTACATCTCCATTTTCAATTCCTATAACCGCTTTTCCGTTTACGATCGATTTGATCGTTCCGTCAAATACGTTTGTCTCTCCGATGAAGGTTGCTACAAACTTGGTTGCCGGTCTTTCATAGATGTCTGTCGGTGATCCGATCTGATCCATGACACCATCATGCATAATAGCTATCCTGTCGCTCATCGTAAGCGCTTCTTCCTGATCATGTGTAACATAGATAAATGTGATATGTAATTTCTTCTGCAACCGTTTCAGTTCCAGCTGCATCTGTTTTCTAAGCTTCAGATCCAATGCACCAAGTGGCTCATCCAACAGCAGAACCTTCGGACGATTGATCAACGCTCTTGCAATCGCAACTCGCTGCTTCTGTCCACCGGACAACTGACTTGGATACCGCTTCTCAAATCCGGATAACTGAACCATCTCTAACATCTCCGTTACCCGTTCTTTGATCTCTTTCTTTGGAACCTTTTTCATCTTAAGGCCATATGCTACGTTGTCATATATGGTCTTATGTGGAAATAAAGCGTAACTCTGAAAGACAGTGTTTACATTTCTCTCAAATGGCTCTTTATCTTCAATCGGCTCACCTTCTACCTGAATGGAACCTGTCGTCGGTTCTTCAAATCCTGCGATCATACGAAGCGTTGTCGTCTTGCCGCATCCGGATGATCCAAGCAATGTCAGGAACTCGCCTTCCTCTACCTGCAGATTCAGATCTTTTACAACATGATTTGTTCCGTATATTTTATTTACGTCTTTGATATCAACTATAACATTTGCCAAATCATATCACCTCTTTTTCAAATTTCTCTATAATGCTTTTTCTCCTCGTTCACCGGTACGGATTCGTATAGCCTCTTCGATATTTCGAATGAAGATCTTACCATCTCCGACATGTCCGGTAGCTACCTTTTCTCTGACATCCAGAATAATCTGTTCTACCTTGGAATCTTCAACTACTACTTCAACTCTTACTTTTGGAAGAAGATTGATCGTAGTTTTAAAGCCTTTAATCTCATTTACGCCCTCAACAGTTCCTTTCTGTGTTCCGCATCCCATAACGGTTGAGATCGTCATACCACCACAATTCTTCTCATCCAATATGCTTTTTAATACTTCCAGCTTTTCCGGTCTGATTATTAATATGATTTCTTTCATTCTTTCTTCCTCCAATCTGCAACATACAACTAATATAACAAAAAAGAGCTGTTCATCTCTGAACAGCTCCTTTGCTTGTTAACGAAAATATACTACTTTCAAATTAATTCTTCAATAGAACAGGATTACCATTTTTCTACTACTTTTATAGTACTAACTACTCTTTTTCTTTAATCAGTTTAAACATCTGAACACGATTTCGAATTCCCAGTTTCCGGTAAATATTTAAAATATGCTTCTTTAGTGTATTTACCGTTATGGATAAATGGTCACAGATCTCCGTATTCTCCATTCCCTGCAGCAAAAGCTGCAATATGGTCTGCTCCCGCTTCGTCAGATCATAGGTCTTTACTGCCTGTGTCAGCGTCAGTTTCTCCTGACTGGTCATCTGATTGTTTCTGTCCTGTGACAACCGGTATGCCATATGATCTTTAAGCATATCCATCAGGAATACATCTTCATATGTAAAGTCTTCTTTACCAATCGTCCTATATAGTGTCACCACGCCCAGAAAATGTTTGTTCCGTCCAAATATCATTTGTAACGCATAATGCCAGTTATTTGGCTTATATACTCTTTGATAATATTCTGTTTGAACTCTTTTCTCATCAGATATGATATCAGTTTCCCGGTATACCATACTCCTGCCACTGAACATAATACCACGGCTGTAATCCATATTCTCATAAATATCTGACAAGTCTTCATCACAGTTAAGGAATACCGGACGTTCCAGATTTTCTTTCTCATTTGATGATGCCAGATAAAAATCTGCACTATCAAAATCTATGACGGTCTTGATCTGTTCCAGAAACTGTGTCCGCATGGCATCAAAATCACCGGTTGTGTAAATCTTGTATATGATACTGTTCATGACCAGCCAGTCATTTGTTTCAAGGGTCTTCACCAGTTTCCACCTCCCTTGTATTTCATAAAACAAAAAAAGTACGCAACCGATGTAACACACCCTTGCGTACTTATTTTTTACTATTCTGTTGGTACGAAGTATAGCACAAAAAGATGATTTGTCAAGCAATTATCTTTTTTTGTAAATTATCAGTTATCTTTTTTTATAAATTATCAGTTCCGGATCTTTGCCCTGAGCTTCATATGTTGAAATCAGAATAAAATCCATATCTGCAAGAACTCCAAAGTATCTGTCTCCGCCAAATTCACATTCAAGCTGATTGCCTAAATATGTTTTCCGGTCATCCAGGAATTTCACTTTTTCTCCATTCGGAAGCCTGTATTCTAAATTCACATATTCTCCAACAAGGGCATTCAGTCTTTTTACCTCAGGCAGACCTTCTACATGAAGATCATTAATTTCTTTGAGTCTATTTCAAAAGCTTTTTTATCTGTGCATCTGTTGCGATCGGATAAATATCATGCATGTGCCGGATGATCGTATTCCACGACTCCTGCGGATCATCCTTGTAACAGGAGGTTACATAATCATACCCATAGATATGTTCCGGAGACGAGTAAACCGCCACATCCCAACCATACTCCAGTCCTTTTTTATTTACACGTTTTCTGAAGTTGCAATTACAAAGGTACATCTGCATCATAAGATTGGTGACAGCTCCATCAAATCCCTTTTCGCCGTCTTTTCCGTACCCTGCCATTTTCTTCAGTTCGTTGGAATACAGTTCTGTATCCACATGTTCTTCCATAAAATGATCCATGATCTTTTTATGCTTATTCGGGGCTTTTCCATCCTCATACAGCGCATCAAAATCATATCCATCCCGTCTGTAATTGGCAAATACAGGAAGCCATTTTCTCGATATAAAACCTGCCTTTTTATTAAAAAACTTGCCATATACGATGTCATGTCTTCTTGCGATAACCGCCCGCCACATCCATGGATCTCTGTCAACATCCTCACACCACCAGTACTCCGGCACGGTTCGTTCTTCCAGCGAAAATCCCGGTATATCATTTCTAAAAAGCGGTAGGAAGCCAATCTCATTTATATATTCTATTGCCTCATCTACTGTATGAATACACTCCGGATCATCCCAGTCTACACCATACATGATCCATTTGCCTGAGTCTTTTTCCATGTTTGTCTCCTGTTATATCACTATCCCATTACAGTGATCCACCTCATGCTGAATAATCTGTGCCACAAATCCCTCAAACGCCATCTTTCTTTTTACAAAACCAGCATCCTGAAACTCTACCTCTATCTTCTTATACCGCGTTGTTTTTCGTTTTCCCTCTAATGACAGACAACCTTCCTCTGTTTCATAACGTCCACTCTTTGAACAGATTACAGGATTGATCATAATCATATCTACAGGTCCGGCACTTACAATGATCACATTTTTCTTATACCCGATCATATTTGCTGCCATTCCGACACAACGCTCACAGTTTGCAGCTAATGTATCACGAAGATCATTTACCACATTCATATCAAGCGGTGTCGCCGGAACGGATTTCTGTCCCAGAAAAAGAATATCTTTTACAATAGGTTTTACCATTTTCTATCCTCCATAAGGTCTCATTTATTTCTTCTATCTCGGAAAGATTTGTCACTGATTTGCAAATGACATAATATGCCATTAAAGCAACACAGTCATATGTACCACCTGTTCCATTCACTGAATAAACTTCCTGATTTCTTTACTTATCTCATCATATTTGTAGTCGTGGACATAATGCGGACAATCCAATTCAATATAACCTGCATTGTCACAACCTGAAATATAATTTTCGGGAATACTTCTCCACTTTTCTTTTGTAAAACCGGTTCCACCGGAGCCGTCAGAAATAAACAATAACATCGGCACCTGCGGAATTCCGTTTTCTTTTACAATATTTGCATTCTGTTTTACAGCTTTTACTTCATCGATCATCGTTACAGTTGCAGTTTTTTGATAAAATACTGCTCTGTAAATCTCTTTTTCCTTTTCAGACAATGTTCCGGCTTTGATTGCATCGCTCTCGGCAAGGCTCGGTATCCATCTGGTGATTCCAAGTGCCGCACCATACTGCCCTAATTTCATAATAGGAATATTAATGTTCATTTCATCATAATAGTCTGGCACTGCCATATCCAAACCAACAATAGCCTCAACTTCTTCCGGATACTTCTGTGCCCAGTATAAAGCCTCAAGTCCGGACATTGAATGGGGGCAAAGCACATATGGGGCTTTTATTCCGGCTTTATCAAGTGCCATCCTTGTTTCGCTTAACATCGTATCGATATCCCTGTTTTCGTCTACAACATCACTAAAGCCATAACCGAATTTTTCCACTACAACGATTTTATAATCATTGCTAAGCAGAGAATACAAAGACTTAAAATCCAATATTGGCGAGCAGGTTCCACCTCCGGACATGAACACAAGCGTTTTATCACCATCCCCTTCTGTATATACGCTCATCTTGTGCCCGTTGACTTCTACCAGTTCACCTAACGGAGTTAATAAATCCTTTTCTCTTGAACTGCATACTTTATGGCGAACCAATGATATTATCACGAATAATGCAATAACCGTGATTACAATCAATATTACTCTTAGAATATTTCTTAATATCTTTTTCATACTGTATCTCCCTTAATCAAGTGCCTGATACTTCCTGCCTCTATCCCCAATATGGAATAATCAATTGATATAAAGATTGCAACGCTTACTTCCTCTTTTGCATACCAGCATATGTATTCACAATGTAAAACATAATTGGTTCTCTGACTCCGCAGTGCCACACCATCGACTGGACGTACAGCTAGAAGTTATCTATCCAAAATGGAATGAAATAATAATATTAAACAGGAATGCAAAAACTATACTAACTGTTCCCATTATCGCAGAACTTCTCAATGTGTCTCTCTTCAAAACAATAATTCCAATAATAAAAACTATCACTTCCAAAACAGACCATGCACTAAAATATCCGACTCCATATAAAAAGCACAGATTGAACAACACTGCCAAAATCAGAGCCGACAGTATAAATGCCACTTTCCCTTTCCACTTTGTATACCAGCAGATAAATGCCAAGAACGGAGAAATCATAGTAAAGCCAAACCAAATCATAGCGTAGCTTCTTGGAAAAAATCCTGCAATATCGTTTGAGTACAAATAGTAACTTGCAACCATACCAACAAAGAATGCAAAAACATTAATGCTTGCTCTTATTACAGAATTGCTATAAATAGAAATACACAGTGCAATCAATACCCAGATTGCAAAACGTCCAAGGAAATTGTGAACATCTAATGCTCCATCTATTGCCATAAGCACACTGGGAAGTTCAGCTTGACGAAAATCCAAAAATTTTGAAAAAGTACCCAAAGCTATTCCAAGGAACAATACAGCTATAGTATTTATAATTTTTCTATTATTGGATATTGGTTTTTTCTGCATTCCTTATATCATTCAAAAACTTTATCATAATTACCTTCGCAAATTCCGATTTATAAATTACATACCGCATACAATGGTATATTTACCATCCATTCCTGATCCATATACTTTAGAGTCGAAAAACGTACAGATCCGCAGATAGTATGCCACATTTTTATGGTCTATTCTACCGTTATTTCAACTTTTTCTTGCCTTATCAGTTTTGTTTTTTACATTTTTCTTGCCTTATATCGCTACAATATTACATTTTTTCGTCACTGGTCATAAATTTGTTACGTTTTTTATCTGATATTATCATAAAATTTCTGCAACACGATCGCCAACTCTTCCGGAGCTTCTATGTTTGCTTCATGACCTGTTTTCACAAGTTCATGGAAACAGGCGTTGTTCAAATATTGGCAAAGTTCTTTTGAAGTTTTTTTGTTTGCAGTGTCCTTCTCTCCACAAATGAGCAATACTGGGCAAGACACCTTATGCAGGGAGTCACTGAAATCCAATTCAGCCATCGTCCCGCACAGGCTGATAACATCCGCTTTTTTGAAACCCATTTTACTGAATGCCGAATTCGGCATAAGATGAAACAATATATTCTGAACTTTCAATAAGTTTTTTGGCATTTTATATTGTGCTGCAATTAATACGAGCGACTTTACTTTATCTGGGTGGTCTATCGCATAATTAAGTGCCAAAACAGCGCCTAGAGAAAGCCCACATAAGACAATTTCATCGTTCACCTTGTCACATTCTGATGAGAATGCCGAATATAATTCCTTATATGTAGCAGATTTTCCTTCTAACATCTCTGCCAAACTCAATTTAACACTACTTTCCGATACCTTCGTTTCTTTTATTACTTTATTCCAACTGTTCGGTTTTTGTCCTAGTCCATGCAAATATAAATACTTCATATATTGTCGCTCCTTCAAACTGGAAATTATTCAAATTATCAATTCCTAATTTCCGTACAGAGATTTATAAATCATCTGCTCTCTAATTGTTCGAAATGATAACGCGGCTTTCCAACACTCTTTTTTCCATACTCAATAGCTTCTGTAGGGCAATAACAAATACAAGCCATACAATGAGTGCATTGCTTTCCCCATACAGGCTTTCTGTCCTTAAGCGTAATGTTGTTCAATGGACAGTTCTTAACACATTGACCACAACCGACACAGGTAGCATCCGTACGAAATGCATCAGATTTCACAAAGAAATGATAAAAAATCGGATTTACCGGACCACTCATTAACCGGTCATAAAGATTGTTTCTTGGTACAGCGAACGGTTGCTCTGCCTTAATGTGCGCAATTATATCCATAATAGCAGGTTCCGCATTTCTAACAATCTTTCTTGCTTCTTCTGCTTTCGGTGCACCAAACATAGCAATATAATTTTCCGGCATAATAACCTGAGCTGTACCCATATACCATAAATGTTTTTGCTCCGCAAGGCGCCGATTATATTTCGCTGCATTCCCAATCTCGCCTCCACAGTCCATCACGAACCAAATGCGTTCTGCAGAAAGCAGTTCCGTTTTACAAAGCCACTCCGATACAATTTGTGGAATACGCCACGCATAAGTTGGAACCACTACGATTATATTTCTGCCTGTTTTCATTGGCGAATAATCTGTTGCCTTGATTTTTGCATTCATATCTACAATCTCGTCCTGCAATTCATCTGCAATTTTCTTTGCTATATAACGACTATTACCAGTTCCGGAAAAGCACAAGATCATAATAACATTACCTCCGTATTTGCCTCAAAGCCAAGCTTTTTATAAAAGCTTTTTCTCCAACACTCTTCTTGAAATCATCTCACAATATCGTCATTTTTCTCGTATGGCAACGGCTCCCCATTTTCTTTATGTAGACGTCCTATTTTATCGCAGATCCTATCGTACAAATTATCATTCACATATGCAATCTTCTCCATATCCACATTGTTCTTTGATTTTTTTCCGCTGTAGAATTTTTGGGCGTATGTTCCACATTCTTTTATGTAAGCCATTATTAAATTAATTTCTTGTTTCTCGACTTCTGAAAAAATAGGTTGTTCCGTTAATTTTCCACTGATAAAATCACAAAAATAGGAATAGTCATCAAAATACTGCTGCTCATACTCTTTGCCTATGATCGCACCAATCGTCAAATTGTTTTTTTCTCTTTTTAATTTATCAAATAATCCCTCTGTTTTCTGCCCTTTTCAATCAGAAATACTATAGCCGTTAAAGTTTATATTGCATGAAGTTACCATTATGTACAAATCCAAAATCCGTATATAATTTAACTCCCATATCAAACGCCGTAATCTGTATTGTTCCACAGCCATATTCCCTGGCGTCATCTATAACGCGGGATAGCAGTTCCTTTGCAATACCTCTTCTTCTATATTCCGGATCAGTAAACATACTGGACAACAATCCTATCTTTCCGCTTGGGCATCCAAAATAGGGAGGCTTCTCCACAAATGACATCCCGCTTGTTCCAATAATATTTTCCTCATCAAGGGCAAGCCAAGATACAAATGTTCCATCCGCCATATGTCGAGTATAATATTCCTTCAATGCAGGAACCAAATCTATCTTTTCTTTAGCACCTTCTTCTCTAAGCTGATTTATCCTCATGTGAATAAACGTATTCAGTTCTTTTTCTGTAAGTCTTTTATACCTAATATCCATTTTCACGATTCCCTTATACAAACTGATATTTATAAATTACATACCGCATACAATGGTATATTTACCATCCATTCCTGATCCATATACTTTAGAGCCGAAAAACGTAGCTTTCTCTGTTCCATAATAATACGGTGTGTGCGGTGTATCTGAAATCATCTGCTGCAACATATATTGCTCTGTGAGATTACCCTTGAATTCCATAAAAATATCATTTTCTTCCAATATAGATGTCGCCGGCAACTCACTTAATGCCCCCAGTAATCCGACATCCAGCATAAATAATTTATACCGCATTCATCCGTTGGTTGTTATAAAAAGAAATATATGCTGTTTTCTCATAACAATTCTTTTCACCGTAACAGATTATCCAATACTATTCCAACCATCATTGAAATTCAGGAATGCCAAAAAACTCTCTTCCTCTTAAAATCCACCATAATGAGACAGCGTCTCTGTTGCTAATTCTGTCCCAACTCTCATAGCCTCATAAATATTCCCATTTATCAAATGTGAACATACAAAGCCTGCATGGTAACTATCTCCACAACCTGTAGTATCAATTACTTCTTTAACTTTATTAGCTTGAACAAAATACTTTTCACCATTATGATATGTAACACTTCCTTTATCAGCTAAAGACACATTAAATAGCCCTTTATACTTCTCTGAAAACGCTTCAAATATTGGGAGAATTGATTTCTCTCCACTAATCATGAAATAATCTATATATGGTGCATATTTTTCCATTTCTTTAAAATTACGACATTCTACAAAATCCACTGCCAATCTGAAATTGTTATTCTTTTTTAAATCTATAATTTGTCCAAAACAGCCTGCCCAAAAATGTACAAATACAACATCTGATTTTTTGATAAACTCCAATTCATCATGGTTCAATATCATTTTATCAACAATATCACCTGTCCATGAATCATCTTTGTAATATCTGTCACCGCTGGCTGTAAGATATGTACGATTATTCGCTGTTACTTTATCCTTTTCTACTCTTACGTGGCTTACATCTATTCTCTTATCAGAAATAGAATCCATAATAAATTTTGCGTAAGAATCCTGTCCAACCGCACCCAATATTGAAACATTGAACTCCTCAAATTTTGATGCATGGACTGCAAAATTAAGGGCTTCACCTCCAGCATATAGTTCATCAGTTCCATCAAAAACATCTACACATAAACACGGAAGTGCTACTAAATTTATCATTCTTTATACCTCTAAAATTTCTAATTTTTCTGTTTTATCAACTTAATTCTGTCATAATATAAAATGACTTCCGGCAGGGTTGGTCAAAATTTAAAAAACCAGAAAAGCTTCCCACCATATGGATTTTTCTTACTGAGCAACCATGCTGAAACTGCATGTAATAATAAAAATGCACCGCATATGATCGTCATTACCAGTTCAAACTGTGATAAGACCGACATGAAATTATCATTATAGCCTATATAAACATTCTTACTGCCCAGAGTGCTGCAATTTCCCTCATACCAGAACACATCGGCACCATTGACAGGCGAATTCGCCTTAATCTGCAGCACCGTATAAGTTGACCGGATGCCTTTCCCATAACGTGATTTGTAATTTCTGACATCATTTCCGCTATGTACCTTGACATGATTGGAGCTCTGCCGAGAACTTTGATATGTTACAGTTCCTGTTGTATGATTCTTCTTACAGGCATATCCGACCACCTTCGGCATACCCGGCCGCAAAGAAAATCAAAGCAACTACAAGTGCTAAAATCTCAGCCGTATAGAACGCATTCACCGATTTGTTTTTCATTTTTATCTCCATAGTATAACAAACAAAACAGTGAGCTAATCATCTTATCTCCCTGAAATTAACAATTCGCATTTTAAGCTGCAAAGCACTTAAATTAAAGGTTTGCACTCAAAGTAGCAACGCACTTAAATCAAGCAAGTGTACTTGCTCGTTTACATTATATGTAATTATCAAGAAAAACGCAATAAAACTAATTGCGATTTATCTTTACTCTACATGATGATATTTTTTCAATCTTTGTGCCTCATTTGCCTCAAACCCAAACTTTTCATAAAATGGAATCTTATCAGGGACTGCACATAATTCCACAAAAATGTCTGTACCTTTAACTCCATTGTCATTTATGAATCTTCTTAATTCATTTATTAACATCTTTCCAATACCTTTTCTCTGATATTCAGGTCTGACAACAACATCCTTAATATAGTAATTAAGTCCCATATCACCATTCATTCTTGCCATAGCAACAATGAGATCTCCGTCCCATACAGAAACTCTAAATAAAGTATGTTTCATTGCTAACCTTGTCTGTTCAAGAGACGGTCCATCTCCCCATACCGTTTCCCACAATTCAATAAATTGTTCTGCTGTTAATTAATTATGTTTCACTGTCAAATCTAACATAAGATATTTTCCTCCAATACTATTCTTTAAATATTGTTATTCACGACTAGGGAACTATCTTAATTTTTCCCATTCCGCTTTTGTAATTGCATAAGCATATGATATTGTGTTTTTAGAGTCATCATATACTTTAACCCTTTTCATCCCATTCGCTATAGCTGTATTATAAGAACCAACATTTGTATATTTCATATAAGAATAAATAATGTCATAGTCCGTATGTTCAAATGCCCAATCACGGACTGCGATTGCAGCCTCTTTTCCAAACCCCTTACGCCAATATTTTTTGTGAATATGATATCCTATTTCCGGAAGCATTTCTCCATCAATATTTTGAATAGTAATTCCACAATCACCGATAAATTCGCCTGTTTTTTTTAACACAACCGCCCATAGCCCAAAACCATATTTTTCATAATTTTCCAAATTCCAAGAAATCCATCCTTTTGTTCTTTCAACATCAAAAGGTGCTGGATAATGCTGCATTGTCTCTGGATCAGAAACAATTTCATATAATGCTTCAAAGTCCCCCATTGTATATTCCCTTAGAATAAGTCTTTCTGTTTCTATCATATTGACACCTCCTATTTTATAGATCGATTTATTACCTTCTGTCTTTTCTATTGATTGATGATCATATTGATCTAACAACATTAATGCATCTGTGTATAAACTAACAAATCACAATTTTCTTTATAACCGTCTTCGCAAATATATCATATCCACCAATTGTACTCCATCTTCATATATTGGATGGTCGTAATTATCTGTAAAAAAATGTGGTACGCTATGTGAACGGATAAAACCACACTTTTCATAAAAGGGTATTGTAAGCGGGCTATCCCCTGTTCCCACTTGCAAAATAGCATATTGCTTTCCGTATCTCTCAACAATAAAATCAATTAAAGCTTTTGCATATCCCTTTCCTTGATATTCCGGAACAGTTGCAATATTTTTTATTTCAAGCACACCATTTCCTTCATCGGTAACGACACACTCACATTTAATCCCATTATCATCTAATACATACATTTTGCCTTTATAAAGATAACGGTCTATCATAGTTTCCTGTTCATCTGCCAATAACAGCAAATCAAGATATTGTTTTTTATTTTCTGTGATCTCTATAATCTTCATCCATATCACCCCTCCAAATCCATCACCATACATGAATCAGATGCTTTAAACCCTAACGATTCATACAAAGGTCTTCCCATCTCGGTTGCATCCAGGCTTATTTCTGTCACACCATTTTCTTTTGCCTCATCAATCAAAATCTCAACCATTTTCTTAGAAATTCCTCTTCTTCTATAATCTGCGCGAGTATAGGCATTCATTAAATGCGCCCGATTACCTGTTGGATGCGAAAAGGTTGGCATAATCCATGTATAGGATAAGCTTGCACAGCCTACAAGAGTTTCTCCATCAGACGCAATAACTGTAGTCTGTTCCCCTGACTCAAAATATCTTCTGCTCTCAGAGATAAAATTCTCGTCGTATTCATACTCACCGGACAAGCCATTCACTTCTCTAAGCATTTCAAGTCTCAGCTTCATCAGAATTTTCATATCAGCTTTTGTAGTCTTTCTGTATATAATCTTATTCATTTCCTACCTCCCTTAACAATCTATCCAACAGCATCTACCGATTGTTTATAAACATTTCAAAATTTCATCTCTTACAAACGTGTAAATTGATTTTAATCGCTCAAATTCTTTTATATCATTCCATCTTCTTTCCCGTATTAATTGCTGTATAATTTTAGTTGAATTCTCCAGCTTTTTCTAAGGGCCACATACGAAATCAGAAAGTTTGCAAGCCAGCCGGCCGGTACAGCAAGCCAGACAAACGCAATACCGAAACGGGGTGCAAAAATCAATGCAACCGACAAGCGTATCGCAAGGTTTACCATATTTGCAATGAGAAACGGACGCATAATTCCAAGTCCGCGAAGGACTCCGTCAGTTGCCATCTTAATACCCATAAAAATGAAAAAATAACCAAGCCATCTCATATAATCGCCAGACACCTGATACGCCAAAGCAGTTCCATCTTTACCAAGAAATAGCGAAGATATTTGTGTGTGCAGTGTTTCAATGACTACAAAAGCAAGCACTGCAAAACATACATCCAACACCAACGCTGCATGATATCCTTTTTTGATACGTTCAATTTTCTTTGCACCATAGTTCTGGGAAACATATGGTGAAACTGCATTACCAATGGATACGAATATCAATGAAAAAACATTCTCTACTCTCATCGTTGCTGCATAACCTGCAAGAGCCTGCGTGCCGAATGGATTTACAACAGCCTGCACGATCATCATACCAATCGACACTGTAGACTGCTGCAGAACAGACGGAACGGCAATTTGAAGCATAGAAGATAGTTCCTGCCTGTCAAACCAGTTAAAGGGACTTTTATATCGACGCATCCGGCTAAAGAAAATCAAAAGCGAGAACACGGCGGAAATTCCCTGTGCAATAAGAGTTGCGAGAGCGGCACCGAACACACCCAGACCAAGACCGGCCACCAACCAAAAGTCCATAAAAATATTCAAAATAGAAGAAACTATCAAAAGGCCTAACGGAATCTTCGATTCACCGATTGAGTTAAACATCGTTGAAAGAATGTTATACATAAACAGAAACGGAAATCCCACAAAATAAACGCGAAGGTATAACACAGCTTCCTCCAGTATATCAGCAGGTGTTTGTAATGCAGTCATCATAAAACGAGAAAAACAAAAACCGAAGATACCCAAAAGTACGCTTAAAATCAAAAAACTGATCAAGGATGTTGATACAATTGTTTTCATTTTGCTATAATTTTGGGCTCCAAAATAGCGACTTACGAGCACTCCCGCCCCCACCCCGGCACCAAGTGCTATACAGATAAAAACATTTGTCAGTGCGGCACAGGCGCCAACTGCCGCAAGTGCAGGAGCACCGACATACTGACCAACAATGATTGAATCTGCCATATTGTATACCTGTTGAAAGAAGCTGCCCAGAATCATAGGCATTGCAAATACAGTCAATGCTTTTATAGGGGCATCTGTAATTAAATATTCATCTTTTGACATTATCATTTTCCTCCATAAAACGTAAAACGTTACAAAATCAGAGCTAACGCGGTCAATACAATGTTATTGCATACAGTCAACTTGCTTTTTTCTGTATTTTAACGGAGAAACTCCATATGTTTTTTTAAAACTTCTGATAAAATAGCTTATATTTTGATAACCGCTCCGCATTGCTGCCTCTGTAACAGAAATATCGGTGTCTTGCAACAGCTGTTTTGCATACTCTAACCGTAAATACGCCACATATTGTGAAAGTGTAATATGAAAATGCTCCTTAAAATATCTGGATATATATTTTTCAGAAAGATGAAATTGCTCCCCAAATTCCCTTAATGATATTTTTCCTGTAAAATTCTGCTGTATATACGAGACCATTTCTTTTTCTACAATGTTTCTACCACTTGTGTTATTTTCTACTATAAATCCTTTTTCCCACATTTCAAGAATAAATTGTAAAAGAATTATTTTGGTCTTTATCTGCGTCGTTATGTTCAACTCTCTTTCACTCTTTTTTGCTTCATATATCTCAATTAACTGCTCACACAATTCTTTTATCGTATCTTTTACACTGGGACTTATCATCAGGCGACCACTGTCTAATGGCTCAAGTAATCTATCATCTAGTATATCATCTGTATAAAATGATATATATTTCAATGGGAAAAGAAAAGTAAAATAATCTACAGTACCGGTCTTTGAACCCATAAAATGCAGATTGCCCGGTGATACAACGAAGGCATCCCCGGGTTTCCCGATATAGTTCTCTCCTGATATATTTACAGTCAAAAAACCACTTTTTACATATATAATTTCGAATTCATCATGCCAATGTACCGGTATCTGAAAGGACTGACCCGCATTCTCTATGTGATATGTACTGAACGGATCATCCTTTGTACCATGTGGTTTATTTTCCTTTAATTCAAAATACATAATCTCTCCTATAGTTCTATAAGACTCTTACTTTTCCATTTTCCGCTTTTCCATCGAAGCACCATTCCAACAGCTCTCGCACATTCATCACCTGCCATGGCAATATATGCTCCTACCGCCAGAAAGCCCAAATGTATTCCAAGAAAATATGTACCACCAACCGCAAACAGATACATGAAAATTGCACCCATTATAACCGGAAAAACTGCATCTCCACTAGTTTTTAGCGCCTGACTATACACAAGATTTGTCACCCTTCCAAGTTCAAGGAATATATCTATTATTAACAATTTTACAACAAGACTTATCATCTGTGCATCATCCGTAAATATATGCACTATAATGTGTCCGGACAGTGCAAATGTCACAGAGAAGCATGTGGCTATTACAAGACCATATATCTCTGCTTTTTTTATACCCCTGTCACATTCTTCAAACTCCTTTGCTCCGATTCTCCAGCCTGTCATAATAGCATTAGCCTGTGCCAGTGCAGCTCCTGCACAATATGAGAAATTTGCTATCTGCATAGCATACGAACGAGCTGTGACATTCATTCCGTTCGCATCCATCTGATTCATAAAACGCACTATAAATGTCATTGCTATATTATAAAGTGCTGTTTCAAATGCAGAAGGAAAACCTATTTTAACAATCTGCGCAAGTATCTTTCGCGGCAAAATACGATCAGGACTTTGTTTTGCTTTTATAAGTACAGCGCCCATCACCGCTACAATAACAAGATTTACAACCCTTGAAATAACCGTGGCAACGGCAACTCCCATTACTCCCCAGTTAAATACAAATAAGAATACCGAATTTAGTATTATATTAAGAACATTTCCAACAATAGTTCCTATCAGGGAATGCTTTGTATATCCAAATACTCTCAAATAACTGGAAAAAATAGGAATAATCGCATTTAAAAAACATGTTCCACCAACAATTTTGAGGTATGTTTCAGCCGGTTCAAACAAAGCAGGAGCAATACTTACTATTCTAAGTATTCTACCGGAAAAAATTGCAAGAACAACAGACATCAGAATACCTATGAACGCATTAAACATAAGTCCAAGCTGTCTGGCCTGATATGCTATCCCGGGTCTTCCCGCTCCGATATTTTGTGACATAACAGCTATCATACCCGATGATATCACTCCAAACATAACAATGAAAACACCTATATAAGTATTTGCTGTTCCCACTGCTCCCACAGCCTGATCACTTACAGATGATAACATAAGTGTATCAACCATCCCTGAAAGCATATAGAATAAAGTTTCCAGGCATATTGGCACAGATAATTGCGATAATGTTTTCCTTTCAACCATCATGTTTTCTCCTTACATACAAATATAACATATATTATCAATAATACGATATATCTTTATGTGTTTCTTGTATAATATCAAACAAAAATGGCACTATTTCTACTATTTCACGCAATAATCTATCAGAATTGTTAATCTTATCGTTGACATCCAGACTATTTATTTAATGAAATGAGATTTGTATTCTATTCGTTTCCTGTATTTTTTCCCTTTTTTTCTTTTTTCGCCGTACGAAAAGGAATAAACATAAGCCCGCAAATACAACGACTACAGCTATAAGTATCAGCAGTACCGGAATCTGGCAGACACTTGAAGAGATGAGCTTAAGACCCTGATAAAGTGTATACACACCAAATATCGAGAATATCACAAATGCCAGTGTGTTAAGCAGTCCATCCGGAGTTTTGCTCTTTAAGAGGTAACCGATCAGCATTCCAAGAATGTCCGCTGCAAATAGTCCGAGCGAACAACCGATCCATACAATAAGTGCTGCCCCCATACCTTCATTTGCACCAAATGTTATAGCGGTAAGCTGAGTCTTATCTCCAAGCTCAGCTACAAAAAAAGTACAGAAAACAGCCAATGGCGCAAACTTGATCTTTGATCTTTCGTTTTCTTCTTCCTCTTCGTCGCCATCGGAAATCGTTGATGCTGCGAAGTAAAGAAATACAAGTGCTGCAATATTCTTAATGAGCCATTCCGGAACAAATTCGCTGACAAGTCCACCTGCAAGAACCGCCAGACCATTCAGTACAAGAATTGCGGCAGCAGTTCCTAATATGATATCTTTTAATTTGTACTTAGATGTAAGAGCAATCAACATAAGCTGTGTCTTATCTCCCATCTCCGCTATGAATTCCGTAAAAAATACCTTTAAAAATAATATCATTTGTTATACCCTCATTTATCTTATTACAATATAAACTGCATATACTGCATAGAGAGCAACCATACACAAACCTTCGATTCTTCCGATTTTCTTCTTTGTCCCTGCGAATATCCATACACACACAGTAAATGCAACCAGTACACACAGATCAATAATATTCTCTCTGATTATACTGATCGGACTGATCACTGATGCAATACCAAGTACCATAAGTATGTTAAATATATTTGAACCGATCGCGTTACCAAGCGCCATATCAACTTCATTCTTTCTGGCTGCAACAATTGAGGTCACAAGCTCCGGGAGTGACGTGCCTATCGAAACGATTGTAAGTCCGATCAGTGTCTGACTCATTCCGAGATCACTTGCAATTCTTGATGCCGCATCAACGGTCACATCCCCTCCGACTGCAATCGCTATTGCTCCGCCAACGATAAACAGAATACTGACCGGAACGGATACAAGCTTAATCTCCTCATCCGAGCCACCTTCAATCTCAACTTTCTTTCCTTCTTTGTTGGCCTTTAATGCAATTCTGATCATGTAAAAAATGTATCCTGCAAATAAACCAATAAATATAGCACCATCCATATGTCCCAACGTCATGCCTGTTTTGTCTCCAAGGCCGATTATTCCTAAAAGCATTAAGAGACCGGCACATATAAGCGAAAGCGGAATATCTCTCTTTATCGTTTCTCCTGCAACATTTACTGTGGCTAATATTGCACATACTCCGATAACAACCATCAGATTAAAAATATTAGAACCAACTACATTACTAACTGCAAGTTCATTATTGCCTGCTATTGATGCTGATACACTGACCGCTGTTTCCGGAAGTGATGTTCCCATCGCAACGATTGTAAGTCCAATAATTATAGATGGAACATGCAGTCTCTTTGCTACACTCGAGCTTCCCTCTACAAAAAAATCCGCTCCTTTGATCAGCAGTACAAAACCGATCACAAGAATTACAATTACAAGAGCAAACGGGGCGTTGTTAATGAATTTTTCCATATTATTCTCCTTTTTCTCTATCCATACCAGTGATGTCAGCCGAACTGTCTGCTACTATAAAGTATGTCCGACAGATTAAAAAAGACTCATGTATATCAATTATCCGCCGGTGTATATTACACAAGCTGTTAATCGATATACATGAGTCTCATTATTTAAGATTTGCCAGATTATACTCTCTTATTATAATCAGAATGTTGACAAATCACACTTTCGCGCTAACTACTCCCTCATGGAATATTAAGTTACTCGATAAATATTATCAAATGTAACCATGCGTGTCAACATCTTATTTTAGAAATATTTATCAGAAACATTTATCAGCAGTGGTCTCAGACTACTGTCCATCCAAGCCACTGCCGAATTTACAACTTCTTTCTATTTACTTTTATTTAACTGTTACCTTTACTTTCTTAGCGCATCCATTTACTGCATAGATATATACATAACAGGTGCCTTTTCCTTTTGCTGTGATCTTGCCATCTTTGGATACAGTTGCTACCTTTTTATTTGATGTGTCATATCTGAATTTTGCTGTATGACCAAAGAGTGGAAGTTTATTATTCTTTTTAACAATAGTTGCTTTTATCTTAGCTGTTTTTCCCTTTTTCAGGCTGTAAGCGGATTTCTTTATCTGAATCTTCTTGGCATCTGTTACAGTCGTATTCTTCTTGCCAACCGCATGACCTGTAATGGATTTTCCGATGGTCACTTTCTTGCCGGCAACCTTCTTATATGCAACTACATAACATTTTACATTATCTTTCTGATTTACAGCCTTCTTATTCAGCTTATTGATCGTCACAGATAAGGTCTTTGCAGATTTTACAGACTTAACAACGGTGTATTTTCCCTTCTTACAATATGCCATATATACATCATATCCATCTGCTTTTGCAACCTTGCCCCATGTTACTTTAATCGGCTTTCCTGTAGTGATATTGAACTTGGAACTTAATGCCTGATCATTTGCTTTTGTCCGTTTTGCTTTTACAACAGGGGACTGCTTCACCGTCCACTTAGCATAAAGAATTGTATTTCCTGTTAATGCTTTACCCGGCATAGCCGCCTTTGTGAGTGCCTCGTCTGTATACCAGCCTGCAAATTCATATCCAGCTTTACTTGTTGTTGGAAGCACATCCGGGAGCTTCTTTTGATGTACAGCTTCAGTTACTTCACTTCCGCCATTTGTGTTATATGTGATCTTATATCCAAGGTTATCATTCTCGATAACTGTATATGGAACATTTCTCTCTAATGGACTATTTGAATTTGTTGTATACCAATTAAAATCTGCATATCCAACATCATCTTTATGGTCTTTATGTTCATCCGTCTGCTCAACCTCATAACACTTCTGATCTCCATCACTGATTCCTACATCTATATTATCCGGATCAGAGTCAGCAGATGTGATCCAGATCATATGACATTTCCTACATACAGTGATCCATTTATTAGGCGATAACTGATTACCAAAATAAATCTTGTCTCCAACCTGCACTTCATCTGCTTTTAATACTGTATTTGACGCATCTACGATATCGGCCGCAGCTTTCTTGTCTGCATCTACATACTTACAGATTGAACATGTATATCTGGCTTCACCTGCAGTTCCATAAGAATGTTCCTGGAAATCTTCCTTCAAATCACTATGTTCACAGGTTGCCGCATGCCAATGACCATACTTATTACTGCTCCAACTATCAGAAAATGTATGCTGGTGTACACTTGATTTCGACCACTTTGCATACAATGTTATATCTTCAAATATTGAAAGTTCTCGCGATACCGGCTGTGTAAGATTTTCATCTGTATACCAGCCAATAAAATCATATCCAGCTTTGGTCGTTGTTGGAAATGTACTCGGTATATGTGTCTGTTTAACAGCATCCGCTATTGCACTACCACCATTTGTATTATATTTAATCGTATATCCAAGATTTGAATTTCCCATAACTGTATATGGAGTATTACTAGGTAAATATTCTCCTGTGAAGTAAAAATTAAACTCACTATATCCAACATAACCGGCATGATCTTTGTGTGCATCTGATCTCATTACAATAGAATTGATTCTGTCTCCAATCGGATATTGCGAAGAGCCACCGTATGTTATCCAGATCATATGACATTGCTTGCAAACTACTATCTGTTTGTCTGGAGATAACTCAGCTCCTACATAAACCGTATCCCCTACCTGTAGAGTCGTAGGATCAATCGTTCCTGACCTGTATTCTGTTGCATTTACTTTCATTGTTCCCATGCCTACAAACATAACAATACCAACCAGCAAGGCCGTCAGGATGCCTGTAACTTTGTTTTCTTTTAGTCGTCTTACCATATTTTCTTATCCCCTTTCATTCATCTGAATACAACACATAATACAACATATAGTATAATTATATCTGCATGTCTCATTATGTTGTTCCAAATAAGTTATTTTCTGGTATTGTACCATAATCATTTCCCCATACCGGATTCTATGCACGAAATATCTGAAAAACGGCATGAAATGTTTCACTAGGTCTGGAAATATGGTCTATGCGTGTATAAAAAAAAGAAAGATAGCATGTCACTATCATGTATCTTACACGATAATAAACAATACTATCTTCCTTTTTATTCTCTATTTGAACTTTATGAGTGATGTATTATTTTTACATCATACCCATTCCGCCGCCCATACCTGCACCTGCCGGCATAGCTGGAGCATCTTCCTTAATATCAGCTACAACAGATTCTGTTGTCAGTAATGTAGATGCTACGGATGTTGCGTTCTGTAAAGCACTTCTTGTAACCTTAACAGGATCGATGATACCTGCTTCGATCATATCTACATACTTCTCATTGTATGCATCAAAACCGATACCCGGCTGTGATTCTTTGATCTTATTGATGATAACAGATCCTTCCAGACCGGCATTTGCTGAAATGTGGAATAACGGAGCTTCCATAGCCTTAAGAACTACCTTAGCACCTGTCTTCTCATCACCTTCAAGGTCTGTAACCAGTTCTGCAACCTTCTTAGCTGCATGAATATATGCTGATCCACCACCTGCGATGATGCCTTCTTCAACAGCAGCTCTGGTAGCATTTAATGCATCTTCCATACGGAGCTTAGCTTCCTTCATCTCTGTCTCAGTAGCTGCACCAACACGGATAACTGCTACACCACCTGCAAGCTTTGCAAGTCTTTCCTGAAGCTTCTCTTTATCAAATTCAGATGTTGTCTCCTCAAGCTGAGCCTTGATAACATTTACTCTGCCCTGGATATCTTCCTTTGTTCCGAAACCATCTACGATAACTGTATTCTCTTTTGTTACCTTTACACTCTTAGCACGACCAAGGTCATCTAATGTCGTATCCTTTAAATCATAACCGAGTTCTTCGGAAATAACCTTACCATTTGTAAGGATAGCAATATCCTGTAACATTTCTTTTCTTCTGTCACCATAACCCGGAGCCTTAACAGCTACAACCTGGAATGTACCTCTTAACTTGTTTACGATCAATGTTGTAAGTGCTTCACCTTCTACATCTTCCGCAATGATCAAAAGCTTCTGACCACCCTGTACGATCTGCTCAAGTACCGGAAGGATATCCTGAATATTTGAGATCTTCTTATCTGTGATCAGGATGTATGGATTATCAAGTTCTGCAACCATCTTCTCCATATCAGTTGACATGTAAGCTGAAATATATCCTCTGTCGAACTGCATACCTTCTACGAGGTCAAGCTCTGTCTTCATGGACTTGGACTCTTCAATCGTGATAACACCATCGTTTGATACCTTTTCCATAGCATCTGCAACCATCTGTCCAACTTCATCATCACCGGCTGAAATAGATGCAACTCTTGCGATCTGCTCTTTGCCGTTGATTGTCTGGCTCATCTCTGAGATTGCTTCTACAGCCTTGTCACAAGCCTTCTTCATACCCTTTCTGAGGATGATTGGATTAGCACCTGCTGCAAGGTTTTTCATACCTTCATTGATCATTGCCTGAGCAAGAACAGTAGCTGTTGTAGTACCATCACCTGCAACATCATTTGTCTTTGTTGCTACTTCTTTTACGATCTGAGCACCCATGTTCTCAAATGCATCTTCCAGCTCTATATCCTTTGCAATTGTAACACCATCATTTGTGATAAGTGGTGAACCATATGACTTTGCAAGAACTACGTTTCTTCCTTTTGGTCCAAGTGTTACTCTTACTGTATCTGCTAACTGATTTACGCCTGCTTCAAGAGCCTTTCTGGCTTCTGCTCCGTATTTAATTTCCTTTGCCATTTCTTTCTACCTCCAACTGTTTTTCTGCTATCTGATTATTCACTTACAACTGCAAGAATGTCACTCTGTTTTACGATGATATATTCATCATCACCGAGCTTAACTTCTGTTCCTGCGTATTTAGAATAAATAACTCTGTCTCCTGCCTTTACTTCCATAGGAACCTTAACGCCATCGACAACAGCTCCGGGACCAACTTCTACAACATCTGCATACTGTGGCTTCTCTTTTGCCTGTCCCGGTAATACAATACCTGATTTTGTTGTCTCTTCTGCTACGGACTGTTTTAATACAACTCTGTCTCCTAATGGTACTAATTTCATAATATATATTCCTCCTAACATATTAAATCCGTTCTTATCTGCCTTATGTACTCCGGCAGTTCCTAGCACTCATATCTCTTGAGTGCTAACACAATTATTATTGTATTCATTTTGTGGAAAAAATCAACCCCTAAAATGATAAAAAATATATTAAATGGACAAGGTCTCTTACATTATATGAAATATACCCTGAATTCAGAACGAAAACCGGCGATTTTGATTTGTAAATTCAGGTGTTGCATGATATGCTTCTAATACAGGAATCAAACCGATGATTTCTGACATGATACAGGATAACGCCTGTTCAAAGGCTGCTATCCAAATGATATATAGAAATGGAGAATACTATGGCTGAACAATTATACACAATACCTGTCAACGATGCCTTTCATGCAGACTGTGAATGTCCTCTCTGTCAGATGCAGAAAACGCTGGAGGAACATGCCATCGAATATACGATGGGACCAAGCTATATGGAAGACGATAATCGTGCTATGACAGATAAAATGGGCTTCTGCTCCCATCATATCGGCATGTTATATAAAGAAAAGAATCGTCTGGGACTTGCCCTGATGTTAAAAACACACACTGATAAAACGATCCGGGATCTGAAAGCTTTATCAGAAAAAGGAACTCCTGCAAAACCGGGACTTTTTTCCAAGCAGTCAAATTTTTCCGGTGTTGGTGCATATATCAAAGAACTGGAAAGCTCCTGCTTTATCTGTGACCGTATGAATCGTACCTTTGACCGCTATGTCGATACGATCTTTCATATGTGGAAAAAAGATCCTGAATTCAAGGACACCTTCAAAAGCAGCAAGGGCTTCTGTACTTACCACTACGGTATCCTCTACGATACCTCTGTCACAAAGCTGTCCAAAAAACAATGTGAAGAATTCATAGAAGCCTTGAATCACTTATATTTTGAAAACATGGAACGTGTCAACGGAGATATCGGATGGTTCATCGATAAATTCGACTATCGATTCAAGAATGAACCATGGAAGAACTCAAAGGATGCCCTACCTCGCGGCATAATCAAGGCTAATCATACATTTGTAGAATAAAAAGCGACAATATTACTGCCTGATAAACATAGGATACACACAAAAATACTGTGTACATTGCACTTCACATATTATTCCGCAAAACGCTTTCGCTCTACCCTCAACGCAGCAGTACTAAGTTCGCCGTATTATACGGCTCACTAAGGACTGGCGTTCGGGCAGGTTTGCTTCATAATAGTGAGTGTAATGTACACAGTATTTTTTATATAGTATAAAATTCACAGCAATATTGTCACCTTTTTACATTGCCTGTTTGGTTACATGACCGCCAAATGCCTGTGCCAGATCATGTGTCCACAGGTATTCACGATATCTTCTGAGCAGGCCTTTGTAAATCACCTTAACATTACTGCTCTTCCGAAAATCATCCGGCCTTACAAGCCCCGGTTGTTTATCGAGAATATGTATACCAGAACGTTCTAACACACATGCCACGAACTGGGAACAGAAATAATTATATTTCCTCTCAATCGCCTTATTTCGTATAACACCATAAAGTCCCCAAAAATTATACCGATAGCGATCAGCATTTGTTTTAAATGCCGCAAGCTCCTGCAGTACATGTCTGTACTGCTTATCTGTCACGGTCAGTTCCAGAACAACACAGCTTGTTTCAACATCTCTGCCAAATATTCCGGTATCAATATCTTCTATAATGAATCCGCAGTTGAATGGATTATAGATTCCCTTTCTGGCGAAGCTGTACATCTCCCGAAGCTCCAGATCCAATGCAATGGATGCATGTGCATATGGCTCTTTTGTCCAGAATTTGATGATTCTTGCAGGAACTGTGTGTGTCTTGGAGATCAGGATATATAATTTTCTGTTTTCTAATTCTGATATATCATTTTTCATACTTTTAATAGACTAAATTTTATTTTCCCGGCTTATAGGAACTCTTTAATGAAACAATACGGTTATATACAGGATGCTCCTTAGTAGAGTCTTTGGAATCTACACAGAAGAATCCATTACGAAGGAACTGGAATGCTTCACCGGGTTTTGCATCTTCAAATGCTTTCTCGAGCTTACATCCCTGTAATACGGTCAATGAATTCGGATTCAGATTCAAAGTACCATCCTCATTCAGCTTACCTTTTTCTTCATCCACGATATTCTCATATAAACGAACCTCAGCATCAATTGCACTTTCTGCTGATACCCAGTGTATCGTTCCTTTTACCTTTCTTCCTTCGAATCCTGAACCACTCTTGGTCGCAGGATCATAAGTACAGTGAACAACTGTTACATTTCCATCTTCATCCTTCTCATATCCTGTACAGGTTACAAAATATGCATTCTTCAGACGTACCTCATTGCCAGGGAACAGACGGAAATATTTCTTAGGCGGTTCTTCCATGAAATCATCTCTTTCAATATAGAGATATTTGCTGAATGCAACTTCTCTGGAGCCTGCTTCCTCATTTTCCTGATTATTTTCAACCGGCAGATATTCTACCTGATCCTCCGGATAATTATCGATCACCAGCTTGATCGGATTCAGGACTGCCATATAACGGTTTGCTGTAAGCTTCAGATCATCACGCAGACAATACTCAAGCATCGCATAATCAACAGAGCTCTGGCTCTTTGAGATACCAACCAACTCCATAAACTTCTTAATAGAAGAAGCAGTGAATCCTCGTCTTCTGAGTGCTGCGATCGATACAAGTCTTGGATCATCCCAGCCATCTACGATACCATCCTCTACCAGCTTCTTAATATATCTCTTACCTGTAACTACATTTGTCAGATATAACTTTGCAAATTCAATCTGCTTTGGTGGGTTCTCATATTCCAGTTCCCGTACTACCCAGTCATATAAAGGTCTGTGATCCTCAAATTCCAGTGTACAGATAGAATGCGTTACACCTTCAATCGCATCCTCAATCGGATGAGCGAAATCATACATTGGATAAATACACCATTTATCCCCTGTATTATGATGTGTCATACGGGCAACACGATAGATAACAGGATCGCGCATATTAATATTCGGTGAAGCCATATCGATCTTTGCACGAAGCACCTTGCTTCCATCCGGGAACTCTCCGTTCTTCATTGCTTCAAATAATGCAAGATTTTCTTCAATACTTCTGTCTCTGTATGGGCTGTTTTTACCCGGCTCTGTCAGCGTTCCTCGGTATTCACGGATCTCATCTGCCGTCAGATCACATACAAATGCCTTGCCTTTCTTGATCAATTTGACTGCTGCTTCATACATCTGGTCAAAATAATTGGATGCAAAGAATACTCTGTCTCCGAAATCGGCACCCAGCCATCTTACATCATCTAATATGGATTCTACAAATTCTGTCTTTTCCTTTGTTGGATTCGTATCGTCAAATCTCAGATTAAACTGTCCGCCATATTCCTGTGCAAGACCATAGTTCAATAATATGGATTTGGCATGTCCTATATGCAAATATCCATTCGGTTCCGGAGGAAATCTTGTGACTACCTTCGTTACCTTGCCCTCCGCTATATCTTTATCAATAATCTGTTCAATAAAATTTTTCCCGATTGATTCTTCTGCCATCATTAATGCCTCCTTCATATAATTAGCATGACTTTTTTAAGTCTATCACATTTTACATAAAGCCTCAACTGCAAATTCTAAAACTCAGCAAAACTCAGTAATTTTCAATAACTTTCAGTAAATCTCTTATTGACAAATACATCATTTTACTATATATTAACTAATGTTGTTGCTACTATAGCTCAGGTGGTAGAGCGCCACATTGGTAATGTGGAGGTCACGGGTCCGACTCCCGTTAGTAGCTCTTATAAATTTATCAGTATTTATGCCGCTTAGAGCGGTTTTTTTATTGTCTGAATTTCTATAAATATCATGCAAAAATCTGTTTTTGTCTACTATTTGTCTACTATTTCCAATTTTTTATGATCTGCTGCCTTAATCAGCATGTTTCCCATCGGCAGCAGTCCAGATAATATCTATCTATATTGATCTATAATTGAATTGTATTAAGTCTCCCCTGCTGATTAGAGGTTTCTCCCATTTTGGGGAAAAACTAATTTTCCTCTAAGTTGCTGTATCAATCGGTCATGCGCCGGATCCACTGCTATCTTTGGCAATGTAAGTTAGACTTACCCGCTCTCCCATTACTGCCATCATGAGGTTAACAGTGCCTGTCTGTACCCCGACCTCATTAGTAATGACCCCATCTTCTTTAAGATTAGTTAACACCTGGGGCGGTGTTTCACCTTATCAGAGGTTCAACATTCTTCAACATTTCAAAGTCGGCGTTTTACCGACTTTGACGTTAGCATTTGTTAGCAATTAAGGGTGTCGCATTTTGCTACTCCCTGAACAACCGTACCTGGTGGTACACTTGTACCCTGACAGACCGATTCGTTCGGGGAGCTCTGTATATTTTTTCAATTTGAGGTTTTCTGAGGTTGTATATATCCCTGAAGGTCAACTTTAGTCATGTTCCTATTGCTATCAAGGGGTCATAGTTTTAATGACACCTTAGAACAACCGTACCCCAAAGTACCCTTGTAATCTCCATAACTATTCGTTAGGGAGCCCTGTATATATTTTCAAATGTCATGTTTTGACAAGTTTTCTATTGTTGCCGATGTCGCCAAATGCGGCAACAACAAGGGGGTAACAAAATGTGACACCCTATGTTTGCTATAGGTTTTGGCAATAACATTCAATTACATCTAACCTGTAGTAGTTTATGAATAGCGTCACGAATCGTTACGCTATATACATATGGGGTACTAATAATAACCCCATACACCGATGGCCTCGCCAGTACCGACCTCATACCTCAGATACCAAAACGGTACTTGAGGTCCTGATTCAGGACTCCATCCAGAACGATACATTCGTATTCCCCAAATGGGAATACGGTCAGAACACACAAGGAGCACATATGCAACACTGCCTAGATTAAATCTAGGCAGTCATCAAGCGCTACCCTGATTCAGGGGAGTGTTTCAATACACCTACCCTGATTCAGGGGGAGTGATCAAAACGTTCACCCCTTCATCACATCAAAAGCACCTACAGGTCTGCAAATGTTCTTTTTGAATATTACATGTGTATATTGGTTTTTCTTGGCCTATATATCCTCTAATGTTGGGTTTTGCCAAGTTGTATATATTCCCATATGTCAAATTTTGTAAGATTCTATACTCTCCAACCTTAACATTTATTAACACCCTATACACGGAAAACCTTGGAAGATCACACCACACCCGAACCTCATCACCATTACATCCATCACCTGCTGCCGGATGTACTATAGTTGCTGTACACCTATAGATACGGAATATTATAAGGGGGAACGATTTGTGACACACCCTACCAGCTATCAATCTATATTTTCTTGGCAGCAGATCATCCATTTTTGTATATCAAATCTGCGGTTTTATGTAATTTTTGTTTGAAAATATGTGGATTTCATGCCAAAATCTGCATATTTTATTCTATTTTCTGTACTAAATACGCCTCACTATTCTCCTATGCCATCCGGATCTAGTAATTTGTAGTATGCCCTGCTGCCTATGTAACGCCAGCTTAGTATTATTCAAAATAAAAAGCACCCTGCTATTTGCAAAGTGCCTTGTTATAACATATCCAATATTGATTCACACATTTCACCTTCTTGGTTTGGTGAATAATCCTCATTGAATCCTTTTTCCTGTAAATATTCTGAAACTTTTTCCTCAATCAATATAATATCAGAATTAGAAATATTTTTCTGTTTGATTGAAATTCCAATCTTTTTCATGAATTCTATTTGAGTATTTTTAAATTTCATATAAGCTGCCACCTTTTTAATTCTTCCGTATTTATCTATTACATTTTCCTTTTTGATTGGTAAACTTCAGAATATTTCTTTTATTATTTTGTCTTAAATATACAATTCTATTAACCACAGAACATATATCATCAATATATTAAAATGGAGATGCCAAATAAACACCATCGTATTATTGATTTTTTTGCTATCACGCTATATATTACTAAGAAATAAGAGCGTTCTGTTCCCCCATTTGCCTCTACCTTGTAGAGTTGCCGGGAGCGGAATAGCTCTTATTATTTTTCCATATGGCAGCAATCCATACATCTCTCACATAATACATTCAACTGTTATCCCTGTTAAACCACTCCATGAGATTATCTATCACCTCTGGATCATCTGAGTAAATAAATGCTCCATCGTCATCATTGAAAACTATATCAAACTCTCCCACACTGCCTTGGCAATGAAAAGATTGCTCCAAAGGACTGACTATTGATCTCTGCCGGTCACCGATAATATAGCCTGCTGCCTTAAGGTCATCTATAAATATGTCCTGTGCCTGCTCCGATGGCATTATATCAAAATTCATAAAATATATATGTTTCTCATCCCCTGCATCCTGGTATACTTCCATCCACAGAGATCTGATCTCCTGTTCATCCATCCCATCATAGTCACCACAAGGAGAGAACATAATGCTGCTATCGTCTATAGTTATAATCTCTCCATAATCCTTGTGTAATATTGCCATATCAGCACCGGCCAGCTTATCCTTCAGGCTTTCAGATCCAAGCATTCCATTCTCATACAGATCATCTATATTCTTGAACCTATATCGCTCCTCTGTATCACAGTGGCTTATCTCTGCCGGCTTGTAAGATATAATATAGTCATCTATGCGAAGAACCCTATCCTGTTTCAGTTTATGCAAAAACGTGCTTTTTAACATGCTCTCCCTCCTTCGTCTGTGTAGTAAAATGGAGCCCTGCCATAATAGCAAAAGCTCCAAATAGGGGCGGACGGATTTCAACCGACTCCTCTGTCACAACCTCACCTGTGTACTCACAACCCAGTGGCTTATCTTGTTGCACTGGTGCATTATTTAGTTGCACCCATTGTTCTCACTCGTAAACTACTTCCCCTATACTTATAACCGCAATAGTCAACCGGAATTGAACCGATGCCTCGTCAGTGGCTGCTGCCATACATCAACACGTTCTGCCAGCCTAAACTATTTTCTATTGCGATAACGCAAGCACCCGGACTTGCACACGGGGTCTCCCTCCATCAAAGGGCTCTCCTCCTGAGTTATAACCTGCTGATAATGATAGCCTTGGATTCATGCCAAGGATCTATGCGTTGGTTAGTCGCCGCTTTTATTAAGCTACTATCAATTATTTACACCATAATAACACGCTATCTCTGTCTATTCAATCACTGTTTAATTTTATCACTTGGCATTTGTATATAGATTCTCAAATAAGAATCCATGATCACCGGCTATATGTTCTCGATGATCTATTTTATTCCAAAGCACATCCTCTGGTATTCCCTTTGGAAATGCCTTGCAATAAAATATATCGTCTGTCAGTTTACCTATAAAGTTTTTACAATCCATGCATTGTGAGAATATAACCATATATCACTTGCTTCTATCCCTCTCCATAGTCTCATCTATGGCTCGAATAACAAATGCATTCATACTCTCGCCCTGTTTCTCGGCATGTTCCTTTATTACTGCCTTCTGACCCTTTGGAACTCTTATTCTGACATCTTCTACCGTTTCTTTTAGATATTTGGCAGATGCTTTTCTTCTTGCGTCTGTTTGTCCAGTATATGCGCTTTTTTTATCTTCCTGCATAAGTCCTACCCTCTCCGTATAATATTCTCAATCTATTTCACCTTACAATCAAATTATATCATTTGTATATATATGTGTCCATATACACTTTACACAATCTTTTCAAGTATATGGGTACACATATTTGTTTATTATGTCAATGGATATATATGGGCACACATAGTATAATATATTCATAAGATACAGAAAGGAGCAACACACAACATGTTAATGAGATCAATAATACTTGCTCTCTCATTATCGGATGAGAGCTACAAAGAATTTACAGCCCAACTCAAAAGAAACAAAGAGATTGACCAGCATTTTGCAGAAACATTTATAGAGCTTATAACAGAGCTCAGAAAGGAAGGATCTTATGAAAAAGCACATTGTTAATATCCGTAGAGCCGTTTGTATAATGGCTAATGAATTACACAAAACCGGTTACAGCTTATCCAGAGCATTCAAGCGAGCATGGAAAACCGCCAAAGGAACAGCCATTAAGGCAGCAGGTGTCACATATGAGAATAGACAAGAGATTTTAAAATACCTCACCCAGTTCAGACCGGATCACCTCACAGTAACGCTTGAAAGAGAAAGCCATAATACATATGATCAAAATTCCATTTGTATAGTGGTTCATATCCCCTATCTGAAGAAGAAAGCCAAAATCGGCTATGTGTCAAAGGCTTACAATGCAGAGATCGCAAGACTACTCGATCAGGGAATACCCGTCAGAGCCCGTCTAATGGGCATTATAGGCGGTTACAGCTATAAAGAGACCTATGGAGCCTTACTTGACGTTGCAGTATAAAAATAGCCCTTCTGCTGGTGACACAACAGAAAGGCTCATGATAAGGGTATCAGATGATACATCCCTACCACCAATGCTCATGTACGGTAGAGAAGCACAAAGCAAAACAAGGATAGCCAGCCCTGCCACTATTCCGAAGTCAGGGGAACGCAATAGAAAAATTCATAGCTGTATGCTATACTTAATTAGCATTTGAACATATCAAGCTGACACAGCAATCTCTTTACTTGCCGTTAATGCGCGTCTACCAATAGTCCGCACAAAGCAAGAGTAGCGTAAAGGTATAAAAATTTCAAACTTCTTTGTAACGAAATTCCGATTTCTCCGTCTAACCTATGAAGCTGAAGGAGGTGATGACAAGTATGGACTATGAAAAGCTCTATAAAGCCTACTATTTACAGGTATACTCGTATACTATTTCTCTTGCCAAAAATCGTGAGATAGCAGAGGAAATCACGCAGAACACATTCTATAAGGCTGTCTCTACAACATCACAATTCAAAGGTAAGTCAGATGAATTGACATGGCTCTGCTCCATAGCAAAAAACCTTTACCATGATGAAATGCGAAGCCGTCAGCGAGTAGCTGATGTGAGTGAAATCAATGACTTGCCATCAAATGAAAATGTTGAGAACTCAGTTGCAGATTCTGACATGGCGTTCCGCATACACCTCGTTCTTCACCGTTTGGAAGAACCATACAAAGAAGTCTTTCAGCTTCGCGTATTCGGGGAACTATCTTTTTCACAAATCGCTGCAATTTTTGGAAAAACAGAATCATGGGCGAGAGTTACTTATCATCGTGCAAAGCTAAAAATTCAAGAAAGGATGGATGAAAAGCATGAGTAAACAATGCGATATTGTTCGAGATATTCTTCCGCTGTATGTTGACGGTGCTTGCAGCGAAGCAAGCGCAGAGATGGTAAAAGAGCATTTGAACGCCTGTGCTGACTGTAACGCAATTTATCAGAAATTGCTTTCTCACACGAGCGAAGATGTTCTTCACGAAGAAAGCGAAAGCGTTATTATGCGCCATGAGGCAAAAGAAAAGCAGAGAGGCAGAAAAAAGATAACGATTGCTGTTCTCGTTTCCATCGCTCTTTGTATCATTGCAATTTTTACAGCTCTCTTTCTGTTACCTATAAACATTGCTTATGAGCCTGTCAAAATCGACTTCCCATTTGAGGTTGAAGATGTCGAAAACGTTGAAATGTACCACTATGACGGAGTGCCTGCATCAGCAGAAAAGAAAGTAGTTGTTGCTGAAAATGATATAAAGACCCTGTATGATAAGTTCAAGGGCTTATCCCTAAAAGACAAAACGACTGAGGAAACTGCCGGAGCAGATGTGACCAGCTTTAGATTTAACCTCTCAGATGGAACAAGCTACGATTTGATTTACGCCTGCTATGGGGTTAAAAACGGCGAATTGAAGTCAGCAGCAGGCGGTTTTAAGTATTTCACAAGTGCGGATATCGGCTCTTATTGGAACAATTTGAATACGGAACTTGAGGCAATTCCTATCAATGAGAGTGAATTGCCGTGAGCAGATAGCAAACCCAGCCGAGCCTGTCAACGGTCAAGATGAACGGCGCAAATGCGCCGCCGTTGACAGCCCCGCCCGTCTTTGCTGTTCGGTAATCAAGAGGGCGACAGCACAAGATGCTGCCGCCCTCTGCCATTATTCAGAAAGGGGGATTTTCCATGACCGAACACGAAAAGTATCAAGAACATATCCGGCATACACACGATGCCTTTTGCAAGACTGTTATTCGCCACGCTGCCATAGACGCAGCCCGGAGCATACGGAGCCGCCGCAAGCGGGAAATCTCGCTTGAATATCTGATAGAAGAAAAACACTATCCATTCAGTACCACAGATAAATACTTTGCGGAGCAATCCGGCATGACCAGCTATCCGCTTTTCGTCTGTGGTCAGATGGTGCTTTTGGAAAGTCCAGAGCTTGCCGCAGCCCTGTCCGCACTATCACAGATGGAACAGGAAATCATTTTCTTGTACTACTTCCAACGATTGACGCATAGGGAGATTGGACGGAGATATGGACGGGCTGGCAACACAACCGGGCGGCGTATTCAGATGATTTTACGGCGGCTACGGGCAGAGTTGGAGGGTTTGTCCTATGAGCCAGCTACTTCCCTATGAGACAATCGTTAAGGCAAGCGAGGGCGACCCGGAAGCTGTTGCCGCCGTCCTATCCCATTATGCGGGATATGTCCGCTCTTGTGCGAAAATGGACGGACAGATTAACACGGATATGCAGGAGCATATCGTCAGGCAACTGATAGAAAGCCTGTTGAAGTTCCGCTTTGACCGCTAAACAGAAAAGTTGTATAATTAGAGCCTGACAAATTAAACTTCAATGAGGGTAGAGCAAATGGAACAGATTATCAATTATAGAGACATACCCACAGATAAAAGGATTGACATATTAAATGCTCTTGAGCGAATAGGTTTTTTTCCGGCATACGGCGGCGTGAGAACAATGCAGCAAATTATGGAAAAGTCAGTTCCAGGTTCAGGCCCACAATTCTATTTCGTTTTCCGTGAAAATGAGTTGATAGGGTACAATTTTCTCATTGGGGACACTAAGAAATATAAAGCGTTCCCATGGCTTGCTATTAGTAATATGGATGAGCAGAAGTTGACTGTTTGTGAAGAACTGATGAAAATACAAATTGCCTTTTTTGAAGAACTCGGAATGCAAAAGATAGCAGATCATTGCGTTAGGATTATGGAAGATTACAGAAAAGGAATTGGAAAGCGGAAAGAAAGCGATTGCAGATAAATTCCATTTGAAAAACGGCTGACAATTTAATACCGCCGCCCATCACAGCGGCAGATAAGCAGTAAATCTTGAAAAGGTTTACTGCTTTTTTTGCGCCCATTTTCAAAAATCTTTGGCAAACCACACCGCCGGATTGTTGTAGGGAGCAGACAGGGAAAACAAAAAAATTTCCGCTGCGTTTGCCAAAACGACCCCTTTTCACCGTTGTAGTGGTGAACAGCGGGCAGAACACGCCGCCGCAATCGCTATATTGGTGGAGCAAGCCAGTATATCCGCAAACCAGAGCCGCCGAGGAAAGCGGTAGTTTTTTAGAGCAAGATTCTACCGCAGTACCAAAATTCGCTTTTCGCTCATTTTGCCCCTGCGGGAATCTTGTTGGGGAGTGCCTTCCCCAAACCCTGCTTATACGGCTTGCGCCGCTTAAAAATCCCTCAAAATATTTTTTTGAATTTTTCAAAAACAGTTCCGCTTTACACCCTGTTTTTCTCCTATTAGTGAGAGGACACCACGCACAGCCGAAAGGAGGTTTTTACCATGCGAAAACGATATAGCACGCCGCACCGCAGCCGGGTAGTCAAGACACGCATGACCGAGGAAGAATATGCCGAGTTTGTGGAAAGGCTTTCTGCCTGCAACATGAGCCAAGCCGAGTTTATCCGGCAAGCCATAGCCGGGGCAGCCATACGCCCCAGCATAACTGTTTCCCCCATCAACGACGAGCTGCTTGCCGCTGTCGGGAAGCTGACCGCCGAATACGGCAGGATCGGCGGCAACTTAAACCAGATAGCCCGGACGCTGAACGAGTGGCACAGCCCCTACCCGCAGCTTGCCGGGGAGGTACGGGCGGCGGTTTCCGACCTTGCTGCCCTAAAGTTTGAAGTCTTGCAGAAAGTGGGTGACGCTGTTGGCAACATTCAAACATATCAGCTCTAAAAATGCCGACTATGGCGCAGCGGAAGCCTATCTCACATTTGAGCATGACGAGTTTACCATGAAGCCCACCCTTGACGAAGCCGGGCGGCTCATACTCCGGGAGGATTACCGAATAGCCACGCTGAACTGCGGCGAGGAAGATTTTGCCGTTGCCTGTATGCGGGCAAATCTCCGATACGGCAAGAACCAAAAACGGGAAGATGTGAAAAGCCACCACTATATCATTTCCTTTGACCCACGGGACGCAGCGGACAACGGCTTGACCGTAGACCGGGCGCAAGCATTGGGCGAGGAATTTTGTGCCGAGCATTTCCCAGGACACCAAGCCATTGTCTGTACCCACCCGGACGGACACAACCACAGCGGCAATATCCATGTTCACATTGTTATCAATTCTCTGCGTATCGAGGAAGTACCCTTACTGCCCTACATGGACAGACCGGCAGATACCCGTGCCGGGTGCAAGCACCGCTGTACGGACGCTGCTATGGAATACTTCAAAGCCGAGGTCATGGAGATGTGCCACCGGGAAAATCTCTATCAGATTGACCTATTGCATGGTAGCAAAAACCGCATTACCGAGCGTGAGTATTGGGCGCATAAAAAAGGACAAGCCAAACTTGACAAGGAAAATGCCGCCCTTGCAGCCGAGGGGAAGCCTGTAAAGCAGACCAAGTTTGAAACCGACAAGGCGAAGTTGCGGCAGACCATACGGAATGCCATGAGCGAAGCGACCACCTTTGACGAGTTTTTCGCTTTACTTCTGCAACAGGGCGTGACCGTCAAAGAGAGCCGAGGGCGATTGTCCTACCTTACCCCGGACAGAACGAAACCCATTACCGCCCGAAAACTGGGAGATGATTTTGACCGTGCTGCTGTTCTTACTCTTTTGGAGCAGAACGCCCACAGAGCCGCCGAAAAGACCGTACCCATACCCGAATACCATACCGCTGAAACAAACCGCACAGAGCGAGGAAAAACGCAGAAAATCGCCCCGACAGGCAACATTCAGAGAATGGTTGACCGTGCGGCGAAGCGAGCCGAGGGAAAAGGTATCGGCTATGACCGTTGGGCGGCTGTCCACAATCTCAAACAGATGGCGGCTACCGTTGCCGCTATGGAGCAATACGGCTTTACCCCGGATGAACTGGACGCAGCCCTTGTGTCTGCCAATGCGGATTTACACAGCAGCACCGCCAAGCTGAAGCCCATTGAAACGGCTATCCGTGAGAAAAAGGACTTGCAGAAACAGGTGCTTGCCTATGCCAAGACAAGAGATGTGCGTGACGGATTGAAAAAGCAGAAAACCGATAAGGCACGCAAAGCCTACCGGGAAAAGCATGAAAGCGACTTTATCATAGCAGACGCAGCCGTAAGATATTTTCGGCAAAAAGGCATTACCAAGCTGCCCACCTATAAATCGTTGCAGGCTGAAATCGAGCAGCTTACCGCCGAGAAGAACGCCCTTTACAACGAGTACCGGGCAAATAAAGAGCGTGTCCGGGAATTGCAGACCATGAAAAGCAATCTTTCCCAAATGCACCACGGCGAGCCGAGCCGACAGAAAAAGCATGAACAGGAGCGTTAAAAACCGCCCCGAAATGATACCGAAACCAAACAAAAACAGGGATATGCCCTTACCCCTATCCGCAATACTCCCCGACCTCAAAACAGGGCGTACAGGGCAAAAAATCCCCGAAAATGATACCGAGAAGATACAGTTTTCCCGCCCTATCCGTGATACCCACGGAAACGGCAGAAAGGAGCGTACCAATGCCACGCATGAGCAACAAACGGCGGCTTGAATGGAGCTTTTTCCTCAACCACCGAAACCGAATTACCTATAACGACCTTTGCCGGGGCTGCACCCACGATTGCAAGCAGAGTTTCCGAGCCGTGATTATCCTCTGCCCCCGGTATTACTCCAAGCGTTGGAAACCAAAGGAGGACACCGCCTATGGCAGATAACCGCAAATATTATTACCTCAAACTGAAAGAAAGCTATTTTGATGATGACGCTATTGTGCTGTTGGAGAGTATGCCGGACGGTATTCTCTATTCCAACATTCTTTTGAAGCTGTACTTAAAATCGCTGAAAAACGGCGGCAAGTTGCAGCTTGACGAGAATATCCCTTACACAGCACAGATGATCGCCACTCTTACCCGTCAGCAGGTAGGCACGGTGGAACGGGCGTTAGGGATTTTTCAGCAGTTGGGGCTTGTGGAGCAGCTACACGGCGGCTTGCTCTACATGACCGATATTGAACTGATGATAGGGCAATCCTCTACCGAAGCGGAACGAAAACGGGCGGCAAGGCTTGCAAACAAGGCTTTGCCACCACCCCGGACAAACGGCGGACATTTGTCCGACATTCGTCCACCAGAGATAGAGATAAAGAAAGAGATAGATATAGAGATAGAAAAAGAGAGAGAGTTAGAAACGGGACAAGCCCCCGCCCGCAGCTATGGCAGATACAACAATGTTTTTCTTTCCGATACGGAACTGGACGAGCTGAAAGCGGAACTGCCCGACAAATGGGAGTATTATATTGACCGCTTATCTACTCATATAGCGTCCAAAGGAACGAAATACCGCAGTCATGCAGCCACGATATACAAGTGGGCGCAGGAGGACGAAGCCAAGAAACCGCCGAAAAAAGGCATACCAGATTACACCTTTAAGGAGGGCGAGAGTTTATGACTGAACTTTTTACCGATACCGTTTTGAATATGATGACTACTACCGCAGAGCCGGAGGACTACACGGGCGAGGACGGTCTGCTTTACTGCGGCAAGTGCCGCACGGCGAAAGAAGCCTACTTTCCCAAAGAAACCGCCGCATGGTTGGGGCATGACAAGCACCCGACAGAATGTGACTGCCAACGGGAGAAGCGTTTGGAATGTGAATCCGCCGAGGAACGCAGACGACACCTTGACACCGTTATGGAACTGAAACGCCGGGGCTTTACCGACCTCACCATGCAGGAATGGACTTTTGCACATGACAACGGCAAATGCCCGCAGATGAGCAAGGCACATTTATATGTGGAGCATTGGGAGCAGATGAGAGAAAACAACTATGGTCTGCTCTTGTGGGGCAAGGTAGGCACAGGAAAAAGCTATTTTGCCGGGTGCATTGCCAATGCCCTTATGGAACAGGAAATCTCCGTCCGCATGACAAACTTTTCTGCGATACTGAATGATTTAACTGCCAGCTTTGAGGGGCGAAACGAATATATCGAGCGTCTTTGCCGTTTCCCTCTGCTGATACTTGATGATTTTGGTATGGAGCGTGGCACAGAGTACGGTTTGGAACAGGTCTACAATGTAATTGACAGCCGATACCGCAGCCGAAAGCCGCTGATTGTCACCACCAATCTAAGCCTTACGGAACTGCAAAATCCACAGGACACCGCCCACGCCCGTATCTATGACCGAGTGCTTGAAATGTGTCTGCCTATCCTCTTTACAGGCGAGAACTTCCGAAAGGAAACGGCACAAGCCAAGCTCAATGGACTAAAAGAACTGTTGAAGTGAAAGGAGTTGCCTATGACAGAAAACAAACAGAATAACAATGACCGCACCGACCGCCGCCCGGACTGCGTGACGGAGATCCGCATGGGTAACACCGTGCTTGTTGTGTCCGGCTTTTTCAAGAAAGATACCACAGCCACCGCAGCCGACAAGATGATGAAAGTGCTTGAAGCGGAAACCGCAGCTACACACAAGCCAAGTTATACTGCATGACAAGCCTAATTTCAAAAAATCGTCATAATGACGGGCGATAAAGAAGCAAAATTCACATTTACCAGCTATACAGACAGCCGCCCCGTGTGATATAATTTCCTTACGGAATAGCGGGGCTGGCTGTCGGAAATGGAGGAAACCATGATTAGACAGACAACCCAAAACCTCATTACCGCCCTTTATCCGAGATTATCCCATGAAGATGAATTGCAGGGCGAGAGTAATTCCATCTCCAACCAAAAGCGTATTTTGGAAAGCTATGCAAAACAGAACGGCTTTACCAATCTCCAATGGTACACGGACGATGGGTACTCCGGTGCGAACTTCCAAAGACCCGGTTTTCAAGCCATGCTTGCGGATATTGAAGCCGGGAAAGTCGGAACGGTCATTGTCAAGGATATGTCGAGATTAGGGCGAAACTATCTCCAAGTGGGAATGTATACGGACATGATTTTCCCACAAAGGGGCGTTCGCTTTATCGCTATCAACGATGGAGTGGACAGCGCACAGGGCGACAATGATTTTGCCCCTCTGCGTAATATCTTCAACGAATGGATGGTGAGAGATACGAGCAAGAAAATCAAGGCAGTTTTCCGCAGCAAAGGCATGAGTGGCAAGCCTATCACAAGTCAGCCGGTCTATGGCTATCTCAAAGGTGAGGACGGACGCTTTATCGTGGACGAAGAAGCTGCCCCGGTCGTCAAGCAGATTTTCAGTTTGTGCCTTGCCGGGAACGGTCCGACCAAAATCGCCCGTGTATTGACCGAGCAGCAAATCCCAACACCGGGTACATTGGAATACCGCAGGACAGGCAGCACACGCCGTTACTACCCCGATTATCCCTACAAGTGGGCGACCAACACGATTGTCCATATCCTTGAACGCAAGGAATATCTGGGGCATACGGTAAACTTCAAGACCGAGAAAGTGTCCTACAAGGTCAAATCAAGCGTGGAAAATCCCGAAGAAAAACAGGTCATTTTCGAGAATACCCATGAGCCAATCATTGACCTTGCCACATGGGAGCGTGTGCAGGAATTACGCAAGCAGCGCAAGCGTCCAAACCGCTATGATGAAGTCGGTCTGTTCTCCGGCTTGCTGTTCTGCGCCGATTGTGGGAGCGTCCTCTATCAGCAGAGATACGAGAACAAAACCCGAAAACAGGATTGCTACATCTGCGGCAATTACAAGAAGCGTACCCACGATTGCACCGCACATTTTATCCGCACCGACCTTTTGACTGCGGGTGTGACCGCCAATCTGCGGAAAGTGACAAGCTATGCAGCCAAGCATGAAAAGCAGTTTATGAAGCTGCTGATCGAGCAGAACGAGGACGGCGGCAAACGCCGCAACGCTGCCAAGCGAAAGGAACTGGACGCAGCCGAGAAGCGCATAGCCGAGTTATCCGCCATCTTCAAGCGGCTGTATGAGGACAGCGTGACCGGGCGCATCTCCGATGAACGGTTTGCGGAGCTGTCTGCCGACTATGAAGCCGAACAGAAACAGGTCAAGAGCCGTGCCGCCGAACTGCAAGCGGAACTGGCAAAGGCACAGGAAGCCACGGTTAATGCGGAAAAGTTTATGAAAGTTGTCCGCAAGTACACCAGCTTTGAGGAATTGACCCATACCCTGCTGCGGGAGTTTATTGAAAAAATCGTTGTCCATGAGTGCAGCTATGACGAAAACGGCACACGCAGACAGGACATTGATATTTATTACAGCTTTGTCGGCAAGGTAGAACTTCCCGACGAATAATGCCTGACCTATCCGACACAGTAGCTAAGTGCCGGATAGGAACGGCAAAAAATTTTACACTTCTATTGCTTCTTTATCACACACAAGCAAATTCAAAGGGATTGTATCACCTGCTGCCGGAAAGGTAAAGGATAAAATGAATACATTAGAAAAATTACTGGGGTACATCCCGGAGGAAATGGCAAATGGCAAAAAAATAATAGCAATGAAAATAGTGGATAACGCTATGGAACCTCGTATTACAGTCGGCGATATTGTAATTGCTAGGCAGCAGGAGCATTTCACTGATAATGAAATAGCATTGATCGGTGTATATGGCATGGGGCACATCTGCCGTAAGGTAAGATGCCATTCTGACGGTATAGAACTTATTGCTACTAATACCGCCTATAAGCCCATACGGCTCTATAATGCGGACATATCAGCCGGTAAAGCTTATATGATCGGAAAGGTTATCGAACTAAGAGCAACCTTATAGCAGCCTGTCCGCCTATCTTCCACATGATCAGCATCAGGTAGATAATATGCTGAATTCAAACATCATTTTATTAAACATTTTCTTGATTGCAATCACATTATGTTATAGAATTCAGCTATGCTTATAAAGCACGAACCTAGACCTAAAAATTGAATAATGTATTTAACCGGGCAGCCGAGGGGTGTTACACCATATCCGTTCGAGTCTTGGAAGGGAGTGGTGCCTTATGAGTACATATGAGGAATTTATGGTTATATTAACCACTGCAATACTTATTGTAACGATTCTGAATAATAAAAAATAAGAAAAACACCTCGGCCTGACAAGCATACGGGGTGTTTTCCTTTAGTCATGTTTGCCGGACGGATAGGAAGTATCTATCGCTCGGCTGTCTTGTTAAGTACATTATACAACATTTTAGGTATTTGTCAAAATAAAAATCCCCCAGGTGCTACCAACACCTGAGGGAAGTTACCCACAAACCGAAGGCTTATGAATAACGTATCAGCAAACTACATTATGCTATAACCCCCATGACATATAAATATCATGATCATACAAATGGCAGCAGGTCAAGTATCTGCTGCCCTTCTGTATGTTCCAATAATGATCCGGCATTTGGCAGCTTGCTGCCAATAATCAATGAATAAAGTCCACCTTCATTAACTAGTGCTGTTTTACTCTGTCCAACAGGCAGATTCCCGTTTTGGGAATCTGCTATATCAAGCATAAGAAATCTCTTATCTTCTTCATCAACATGATTCATAACAGCCTTACTTGTATTTGAATACCCCAGTATCTCTGCCACATCTTTTCCGACAAACCAGGGCTCGCCGTTCTCTATTACTGTTCTGAAATTTGTTTTTTCCTAGCAACCTAAGTCTAACTTAGTGCGTTCACCCAGTTCCTCATAGCATCCACATAATCCTCGCTTCAACATAGCTTTGAACCTATGGCAGCAGTCGTCCGACTTCGGCATTTTCTGATGCTTAAAACTTACCACCAAGTCCTAGTATTCCATGTTTTTATATCTATAGATTTCGTCCGCTGTCTGCTGCCATCTGCTTTATCACGGGAATATGCTTAAGTTTTCTATTTGCTCTTTCCTCCACATTGCGCACCGCCCATTGTGACATACCTAGCCGGTTCCCTATCGCCTCCCAGTTCATACTCAGCCTATAACGCAAATATATTATATCGTACTCCATAGGTTTTAACTTACATTTTATTTCCTGCCACATCTGCTTTATTGCTAACCTATTTACAATTTCGTCCAGATCTTCGCAAGCAACGGCTATTATATCCTGTAAAGTATTAGCATCTTCGTCATTACAAAGTTGTTTATCAAGGCTTGTCACCCGTTCAGCTTCACCACTAAACATAAACTTCTCAAGATCTTCCACCTGTTTTAAACTGATACCAAGGAGCCCCGCATATTCCTGCTTTGAAGGTTCCCGTTTGTACCGGTACAGATATGAACCTGTAGCCTGATTGTATTTATATATAAGCTGTTGCTTATACAATGGAATACTGATCATGCGCCCGGAACTATCTATATATCGCTTTAAATGTCGTGAAAGCGTTGTCGTCAAATAAGCACTGAATCTAATATCTTGATCTTTATCATACTTCATAGCTGCCTTATGTAACCCAAAATATCCCTCTTGTGCCAGATCTTCAAGAGGTGCTCCCCATGAATATCTATATGCCATTTTATATATAATGCCTTTATTCTGCTCATATAACTGGTACATGTTCTCTGTGACTTCTATACCTGTTTGAATTTTCTCAACCAGTTCTTCGTTCGTCATTTTCCAGTTACTCCTAACACTTTACATTTACAATATTTCAGCGTCTTTTAATCTATAATTTCTATTTTTCTCTCTTGCGATACCTAAAACATTCCCTTTGCTCATTTCATAGATTCTGGAACCTACAGCACTGTCTATTTCTTCAATTTCATTGATAAATCGCTCACTTGATATAATTGTTATAAGTTCTGAATGTTGATATCTATAATTAATGATCTCATATGCAAGCCTTATATCTGCTGATGTCGGTAATGTCTCTTTACCATAACCGTCTTTTGTTATCTTAAAAAAATCATCTATGTATAACACTTCCACTTTTCTAAAATCATCAAGTGCCGGTTCATATGCTTCATCATTCACCATCATTTTTAGCCTTGCACTATCTCGGACCCATAGCATATATCTTGCTGTTCTTTTTTCCGAAAGCATCTGCCCTACTATTGCTGTGCATAAATGCGTTTTACCTGCTCCAACACCGCCTCCGATAAAAAAACATTTATTTTCAAGATGATCAACCGTATTTGCAAATGTTTGTGCTTTCTCTTTTGCTGTCTGCTGCCATTTCTCATTCGTTTCAAATCTTTCAAATGTACTCTTCTTTATAATCGGCTCTAAGCCACTTTGCCTTATACTAATAATACTCTGTCTTATAGCTTTACAATCACATTCTTTAGCAAGCTCTGAATAGTGCCCATCATTCTCGATCACTGAATATGTAAATCCTTTGTTTTTACACTTCTCACAATCGTATACATTTTTATCTAATGTACCCTCACTGTTATTGAGTGTATCAACTTTAAGTTGCACTTTTTCTTTTTCGGACATATTAGATAATGATCCCCATTGTCGGCTTGTCTTTCTCTTTGCCATGATTTCTTTCATTGACTCCATTATTATCACTCTTATCCTTCCTTGCCCAATTTCTTATAGTTGCAAGATGATTTTTATAACTTTTACCAGTGCTGGCAACATAACTGCTTAACCTCTCTATTCGATCTTCCCAGTCATTAGGGAATTCCATTTTCAATTTCTCAATATCCTCATCAGAAAGAAGCACATTCTTGTATTCACCATATTTATGCCGAATCGGTTCCTGCCTTTTATCCATATCTGATTGATGATCTGCTGCCATAGTTTCTTTTGCAACCTGCGCCTTATTTATATCTATCCTATCCTTACCTAACTCTATCCTATCCTTACCTAACCTGTGGCAACCATTGGTATACACATCGTCAACCAGTTGGTTGTCATTTGGTATACCAGACACCAAATCTCTAGGAAGGGGATCAGTTATGTATTTATCATTTTCTATTTGCACAGCATCCAGATATTCTTTAAATCTAGTTTCTGTATACCTATCTTTTCTGATATAGTTATTTGCAATCCAATCAGTTATTAGTATTACTCCATTATCGAATGGAATAATAAAACCGTTAGACACTAATAACTGCAAATCCGTTAGACAGCTACCACACATTAATGCAACCCTCTTTGGCGACGAAACAAAGCCATCATCATCTGCTCTCATTCCCAAATGAAAATATAAGTTCTGTGTAGTAGGTGGCATATCCATAAACTTATCAGTGTCAACAATGTCCATGCTGAACATCCTTCGTCTTGCCATTACACTCCCCCCTATTTCATCTCACCGGTATTCAAATACTCTGCCAGCTTGTCAACATTTACAAGTACCTTTGTACCAGTATGTACATGAATGATCTTACCCTGTTTGCACCAACAACGGAGCCGGTAACAGGGAATTCCTGTCATGGCAGCAGCCTCTTTTATAGTTACCATTTTCGGCATATTACACACCTTCTTTCTGAATATCCTGAATAATGGATATAAGTCTGTCCTGTTCTTCTTCCGGAAGCTCTACTCTGAGTCTGCGACAAAGCGTTGCTTCATTTATACCAAGTCTATTGGCAAGTTCCCAGTGTCTTACTCTACGTATTACTAATTCATTTCTTACTCTCTCATTTTTTTTCACAATCTTAATTCCTTTCTATTTTTCCATGAATTATATTTTTGTCACATCTGCTTGACTAACACTGATTAATGTTGTATTATACAGTCATCAACACATATTGATGTTATATTTATATGTTATCACCACATTTTTATTTATTCAACAACTTCACTTCACACATAAACAATGTGATTGCTCATAACATAAACACAATAATGACGCTATTTGGCGTTTTCATCAAACAAGAAACACCAACTAGCAATGTGATTTTTACCTAAATACACAATTGAATAAGGAGGTACCAATATGAATCGAAAAAATGAATATTTTGCCAATACATTTACAAAATTACTTGAACAATGGAAAAAAGATAATAAAAAAAGTCAGGCTGATTTTGCAGAACTTACTCATATTCATCCAAACAATATTAGCCGGTATAAAAAAGGAGATGTCTTTCCTTCTGATTCAGTATTAACAACGATTGCAAAAACCTTAAATGTTTCAACAGATTGTTTTTATCCTGCTGGTGATGAGCGCTTTTTTTATGATGACAATTTAAGATATAATCAAACAATGGATGCATATAATAAAAGTGTTTCTATAATAAAGTCATATGGTATATCCTATGAATTCTATTGCTGGCTTGCCGATTCAACAAATGGGTTTGAAAAATTTCCATTTGAATTAGCTAGAAAATGGATGGAAATACCAGATTTTCCAGTCACTCCACAAGAGGTTCTTTTTTGGCAGCCTGAAATAAAGCCTTGGAAGGAGCAGATCATCGATGAAGCCAAAATACAAGATTTTTGGTTGAAAAATGGTTATTATGACTTTACGCCATATGGAGAAGAAAGCCAAAAGGTTAGATTTGTATTATTAGATTTCAACAGTAAGATAACTTGGCCTAAACTTGCATTTACACACAAAGATTTACTCTATATTAAAAAGTTAGAAGACAAGACTGCTGAACATATGAAATTATTGAACATAAAGGAGCTTGTCGATAGAAAGCTAATATAAATAAATATGACTAATTTCCAAGCAAAGCCATCCAGCTCACCAAAAACATATAAAAGGAGCCGCTGACGGCAATCAGCGACTCCAAGCATATTATCACAAAGGATTTTGTACCTCTGCATAATAAAGGCAAATTCATTATACCAGAGGTCACAATCCTATTCAAGAACAGAAAGGAAAGTGATTTAATATGGCTAGCATCAAGCAAAGAGGCAGCAGTTATCTGATCACTGTTTCACTGGGATACTCCAGTGACAAGCAAAAGATCACTAAATCTACAACCTATACTCCTACTGCCCAAACCCCAGCAAAAATAAGAAAAGAAATTGAAAAGTTCGCTATTGAATTTGAAGAACGCTGCAAAAGCGGCAAGTATCTGGATGGTGAAACCATGACATTCAACAGTTTTGTCAAAGAATGGATCAGCCGATATGCCGAAAGTAATTTAACACAAGCTGTTATAGAAAGCTACCAAAGCACCATAGATCTATATTTCAAAAATACTATAGGCAAGATGAAGCTATGTAAAATCAATGCATTACATCTTCAGGACATATATTCCATGATGAAAGATAAGGGGCTGTCTGCTGCCACCATTAGAAGAACCCATGCAATAGCCTCCAGTGTATTTTCCAAGGCTTACAAATGGAATCTGATAGATGATAACCCTTGCAAACGTGTGGAACTGCCAACAGTAGATAATAATGCAGCAGAATCTTGTTTTAATGTTGAACAGGCTAAACGATTTCTCGAATATCTGGAACAACCGTATGAGGTCAAATATAGTCCCAAAATGAAGAATGGACAAATTGCGGCAGCAGGTTATTCTACAACAATGACCACATCCGAACAACTGATATTATATTTTAATCTGGCCATATATGGCGGCTTCAGACGAGGTGAGCTTATCGCTCTCACATGGAATGATATAAACTTTGATAAAAATTATGTGTCAATAAATAAGTCCTGCTCCAAGGTAAAGGGTGGGCAAATACAGAAAGCTCCCAAATCTAAAGCCGGTATAAGATGTGTTCCACTTCCACCTAACTGTATGACAATGCTTAAGAACTGGCGACAACATGAACGGGAATACGCTTTCAGTCTTGGATCATACTGGAAAGGTTCCCCTGTATCAGACTTTGACTGCTGCCACTTGTTTATACAAGAAGATGGTAAACAAATGCATCTTGACACCCCAACCCATAAATTCAAAGAAGTGGTTCTCCGGTACAATGACACATGCAAAGATGTTGATTTACTTCTTCCTGAAATACATCTGCATGGGCTACGCCATACATTTGCTACACTAATGATCTCACTTGGCTATGATGTGGTAACTATATCCAAAATGCTCGGTCATTCAAAGGTGTCTATTACACTTGATGTATACTCTCATGCCCTGAAAGAAAATGAGGTCAAAGCAAGTAATGACATGTATAAACTCCTTGCATACAAATAAATTTTCTATCCCCAGTTGTCTAAAAGTAAAACATACCGGGGATTTTTTTGCTTTTTTTCTGTCTACTATTTGTCTACTATTTTGAAAAAAACTTGGGAAATATGAATTTACAATATTGAACGATATTGAACGGAAACCGCATAAAATAAAGGAATATTGGAACAACAGAAAACAATAGAAAACGCTCTAAAAAAAGAAGCTATTCATTGGTAATGTGGAGGTCACGGGTCCGACTCCCGTTAGTAGCTCTTTTTTAATGTCCGGATTTATTTATACAGTATTCACATCCAACGGACTGTCCGATACAGTTTTCACAATCATTCCAGTTCTGTATCAGTGGTTCTTCACTGATCAGATAAATTCCTGCCAGACTCATCATCGGCTCCATTCGTTCTTTATGCCAACTGATTCCAACCTGTTCCGTATCCATCAGGCTGCAAAGAATTCCGGCAGCTTCCAATGGCATTCCATAATAACCGGGTCCAAAAGAAGGACTACAGTAATGCACCGACTCTACACTGTGCTTTCGTTCCAGGTATTTTCTTATCCATTTTCTGACAATATCCATACATGCGATCTGAAAGGTTTCCAGATAATAAGTTCCAAGTAATGAATCCATCTCCTCGATCTGGATCTCCGGGGCATGAAATGCATACAGATATCCCTGTGTAATCTTTGACGGATCTATTCGTTCCAGTATCCGGCATGAAATATTCTTTTTGCCGAGCATAAATCCATCAGACTTAATACAGTCTCTGGAAAATGGCTGCAAAAGTACAGGTACCAGATACCGGTTTCGATTATTGTATCTGGATAAAAAACGCATAACCGTTTTCTCGGCTTCATCCTTATGCTCTTTTCTGCTCTCCGGCTCCATCTGTTCCCATGAAGCAATCTCTGCGATCCGCGCCATGATTTCATCCTTCAGATCCCAAATACTGACGAATACCACACAGTCCTGCTTTTGAAACTGTGCAATCACTGCATCATACATCTCAGGGCGATGTACGATCGTACATTTACTGCAATCCCGGATTTTCTGTCCTTTCCCATTTAAGATATAATCAGGACTTCCAAGGCAGTTTTCCTTCAGATACAAGGGGCAATAACAGAACAGACAATTAAAGGAATCTTCATTTTCTATTTTATGGCATGGGAAAAATTCACAATCCCGATTCTGAAAAAATTTGTAATTGTTTTTCATATCCGTTTATCCTCCCATTCTTAACATACCCTATGGATTACAGATCTTACATGGCTCATACCCCTGCGTGATCAGATCATCCCGGCTTCCGATATATTCTTTCTTATTGCTGTCATTCATGCGCTTTACTGAACGGCAGGACGGCTCATGAAACTTTCCTGTATTTGTATTAATAATATAAGTATGCTCTGCTGCCTTTTCTGATCCTGCTTCTATTTCCGTCTGAACTTTCTCTGTCGTACTCTCTCTTGTTACATTATCTGTCTTCGTTGTATCATCCGACAGATTCTGATTTTCTCCCACCCCTGACATATCTGATTGCCGTTCCGGTATAAAAGTAATTGTTTTTCCATCACTGTACGCCTGAATCGTACCATTCAGATCCGTACGATACACCGTGCATCCTGCATTTGCCAGACGATCAAGCACTTCTTCGGTCGGATGTCCATATGAATTATCTGCCCCAACGCTGATTACCGCATAACTTGGCTTAACAGCCTCTAACATCTCTTTTGTTGTGGCATTTCTGCTGCCGTGATGACTGACCATCAGAACGTCACTGGAAAGTTCCTCTCCGGATGCGATCATTGCCTGCTCACCGGCTTCCTCTCCATCCCCATAGATCAGGAATGAAGTATCCCCATATGTCATACGAATTCCGACAGAATTATCATTTTCATTATCATCACTATAAGTAATCGGTGCTACTATTGTAAATACCGCATCACCAAAGGTATAAGAATCCCCTGCCTTTGGGAATGTAATAGTCAGATTCTGCGCCGCAAGCTTATCAATCAACGAATCATAGATCTTTGTATCTGCAACATAATCCGGGCCGATAAAAGTCTCTGTGTCAAATACATTCAACACACCCACCAGACCATTTATATGATCGGAATCATAATGGCTCGCGATCACGTAATCAAGTGACTCTATATTCTGTTTTTTCAGGTATGCCACGACAAATGAAGACGCTGACGACGGGCCTCCATCCATCATCATGTAATGGTCATCACAGGAAAATAACACCGCATTCCCCTGACCGACATCTAAGAAAGTAACTGTAAGTCCGGCAAGATCGTCTGTTGTTCCTCCGATATTCGCTTCCGAAGTTATTTGCTCATCTGACGTAGCTTCCGTACTGTCAATCAATTCTGTTATATTCTCTGTTGTATTTCCTGTCTGATTTTCGTTCGTTTCATCCGATAAATCCAGACATCCTGAAAAAAGCCCAAGGACAAAGCACATGCCGACAATGATCATCACTTTCCTCAGGCCATTCTTTTTATTTATAGGATTTATCATAAGCTGCTCCCCCAGAATTATATCTTTAATCCTGTTCTATATCCCGTAATTTCTTTCGTATTCGTTGGATCGCATTATCGATAGATTTATACGTCTTTCCAAATGCTTCTGCTAGCTCATCATAGCTTTTTCCAGCAAGATATCCTTCTAACACCTGTCTTTCAAATTTGCTGAGTTTTTTATCAATCGTCTCCGCAAGCTTCTGGGATTCCAGCTGCCCAAGCATCTGATTCTCTGGTTCAAATGCCTGATCTGCCTGCAGCTCATCCACAAGCGCAACATCATCGTCATTTTCCGTATAAAATGATACATAATAATTAAGCGGAGAATGCTTCTTCCTGTTCGACAGCTTCACCGCAGTGATCAACTGTCGCTTGATACACAGATTTGCAAATGTAGAAAAAGATGCCCCTTTGCTTCCGTCAAAGCTTCGGATAGCTTTAATGAGCCCTATCATTCCTTCCTGAATGATGTCCTCATTTTCTGCACCGATAATATACAGGGCACGACTCTCTTTCTTTACAATCCCCATGTACTTTTTGATCAGATATTCAAAAGCGGCATTATCATTTTCTTCCCGGATCAACCGGATATTTTCTTCATCGGTATTTGTTTCATACACACCCACGACGCTGGTACTCCCCTATTTTACACCCATTCTCTGACGGACAACCTCATATCCCAATACTCCGGCCGCAACCGAAGCATTTAATGAATCGATATCACCACTCATCGGTATGGATACAACATAATCACATTTTTCTTTTACCAGACGACTGACACCTGTACCCTCATTTCCGATCACAAGTCCCATCGGTCCGGTCAGATTGCAGCGGTACATCAGTTCTCCATCCATATCGGCACAGGCAAACCACATACCACGTTTTTTCAATTCATCAATCGTCTTCGCCAGATTTGTTACCTTAACCACCGGTGTATATGCGATTGCACCGGCAGAAGCCTTAACAACTGTTGCTGTGATTCCGACTGCTCTTCGTTTCGGAATAATAACGCCATGTGCACCGCACAGATTCGCTGTACGAACGATTGCGCCAAGATTATGCGGATCTTCAATCTCATCCAAAATAAAGATAAATGGCGGCTGTCCTTTTTCCTCAGCCTTTGCAAAGATCTCATCGATCGCTGAATATTCATAGGCTGCCACATGAGCGATCACACCCTGATGTTTCCCGGTCGAAGACATCTGGTTCAGCTTCTCTTTCGAAACATAATTAATAATCGTCTCCTGCTTCTTTGCTTCACGCACGATTGAATTGATACTGCCATCATGACAGCCATCCTGCAGATATAACTTGTCAACTGTTTTACCGGAACGAAATGCTTCCATAACTGCATTTCTACCCTCTATCTCAAACTTTTCATTTCTGTTTTCTTCCATGCTTATGCTCCATTTCTAATCCACATCATCAGATTGTAAATGCTCAATCAATTGTTTTGATTCCAGGCAGTCTCTTGTCAACTCAAATAAACGGTCATATTCTTTATTCAGATAAAGATAGCCGATCAGTGCTTCAAAACCGGTAGCTTTCCTGTACTGTCCTACCGACGCATTCTTTGCCTTGGAATGTGTCTTTGTATTCCTTCCACGCTTATATATCGCCATTTCCTGCTCGGTCAGTTTCTCTTCCAACAGATCGATATAACCTGCCTGTGACTCTGCATTTACTATATGAATAGCTTCTTTATGATATTTGAATGCCTGTTTGTTATCCTTTGATACCAGAACGGTCTTTACTAAAAGGTCAAATACACTGTCCCCTATATAAGCAAGCGCCAGCCCGGAATATTCTGCCGGATTGGAATCTTCTACACCTAATATCGCAGTAAAATACTGATCTAAGCTCTTTTCCATTTTACTCCTTCTCTTGTATCCTCAAGAATAATACCCTTATCACTGAGCATGTTACGGATCTCATCTGCTCTTGCAAAATTCTTTGCTTTTCTTGCTTCCTGACGTTCATTGATCAAAGCCTCGATATCAGAATCTAACAGTTCTTCTTCCCGCTCTGTAATGATACCAAGAATATCACACAGCTTCTCAATCGTCCGGATTGCCAGATCTACTGTTTTCTTTGGTGTATCATTTGAAATATTGATATTTGTATATTTTACTAATTCAAAGATAACTGAGATCGCATCTGCTGTATTCAGATCATCGTCCATAGCTGCTTCAAATCGTTTCGTATATCCATCTAATTCTGCCTCGACAGAAACATCGGACCCATTCACATCTGCCGGCGCAAGTGACTTTAACTTGTCAACAGCAGTCAGGATACGTTCCAGACCATTCTTGGATGCCTCTACCAGATCAGCCGAGAAGTTCAATGGACTTCTGTAGTGAGCAGACAGCATAAAGAAACGAATAACCTGAAGTGGATATTTGTCTGCGATCTCTCTTACTGTAAAGAAGTTGCCAAGTGACTTGGACATCTTCTCGTTGTTGATCTTTAAGAAACCGTTATGCATCCAGTATCTTGCAAATTCCTTATCATTTGCTGCTTCACTCTGTGCAATCTCATTTTCGTGGTGTGGGAAGATCAGATCCTCACCACCTGCATGGATATCAATGATATCACCGATATATTTCTTAGACATAACAGAACATTCCAGATGCCAGCCCGGTCTTCCTTCACCCCATGGTGACTCCCAGAACGGTTCTCCCTCTTTCTTTGGCTTCCAGAGAACGAAATCCAACGGATCTTCCTTCTCATCCTGACCGGAAACCTTAAGCTGATGATTCTCTGCTCTGTGTCCGGATTCCAGATCATCAATATTCTTATGAGATAATTTACCATAATCTGCAAAGCTTCTGGTACGGAAATATACAGTGCCATTTACTTCATATGCATGTCCTTTTTCAATCAGTGTCTTGATCATCTCGATCATATCCGGGATCTCTTCGGTAGCCTTTGGATGTGTCGTAGCTTCCTGTACATTCATCGCTGCCATATCCTTCTTTGTCTCTGCAATGAAGCGCTCAGAGATCACCTTGGAATCAACACCTTCTTCATTTGCACGTTTGATGATCTTATCATCAACATCTGTAAAATTGGATACGTAATTTACATCGTATCCCTTATATGTGAGATACCGTCTCAATGTGTCAAATACGATCATTGGTCTTGCGTTTCCGATGTGGATATAATCATATACGGTAGGTCCGCAGACATAGATTCCTACTTTACCTTCATTGATCGGTACAAATTCTTCTTTTGTTCTTGTAAGAGTATTAAAAATCTTCATGGGAATCCTCCAATAAATATAGTTTTTATTTTCGCCTGTCTTTCATTCAAAGCAGTTTTATCATGCATTATAGATTATGCATAAAAAAGAAAAAACCTGGAAAAAACTTCCAGGTTATCAAATAGCAGTTCATAGGGGAATCGAACCCCTGTTTTCGCCGTGAGAGGGCGACGTCTTAACCGCTTGACCAATGAACCATATATCTTAGCGACTTGTTTAATATACCAGAAGCTACGATAAAATGCAAGCTTTTTTTTCAGTAAATTTACATTTTTTTGTACTGACCATATTTTAGCTTGTAATAAGGGCATTGTCAATCAAATACGTAAGTGTTTTGCGTAATGAAAGGGATACAGGGCTGCTGCATAGATCTTCCTTATATCTTTGTGAAGCAGACCTTTTCTTACGTTGGTCCTTAACGAGCTCCTTTATACGGAGCGAGTTTAGTACCACTACGTAAGAAACAGAGTGCAAACGTTCTGCGTAACAAATGATATAAGGAAGATCTATGCAGCGGGTCTGCCCGTCTATACAAAGTCAAAGGTAAGCTGGTTGGTATCCGGCATACCGTCTAAGATGCCAAGCTCTGACAGCTTGTCGATCGCACTCTTTCCAATCTTAGAATGAGCCTGCAGATCTTCCTTTGAGATAAATTTGCCTTTGCCGGCTGCATCCTTCAACTGCTTTGCAGCCTTCTCTCCCATTCCTTCAATGGAAGCCAGTGACGGCATGATCTTACCGTCTATTACCTGAAAACGGATATCATCCGCCACATAGATATCGATCGGCATGAACTCAAAACCTCTCGCATACATCTCAAGAACCAGCTTCAGATCCTTTAACTTATCTTCATCCTTTGCGGTTCGTTTATTCTTATCAATACTCTGTATCATATTGATATGATACAGTACCTTTTCTTTTCCAAAGCACATCATCTCATAACTGAAGGCTGATGCACGAATACTGAAAAACGCTGCATAATACTGAAGCGGATAATTCACCTTAAAATATGCAATTCTCCACGCCATCATAACGTAAGCCGCCGCATGGGCTTTCGGGAACATGTACTTGATCTTCTGGCACGACCAGATATACCAGTCCGGTACACCATGTGCCTTCATATCCTCTTTCCATTCTTCCCATTTTGCACATTTGCCTTTAGCTACGTTACCTTTTCGGACATTCTCCATGATCTGGAACGCTGTACCGGATTCCAGGCCCATATGGATCAGATATACCATGATATCATCTCGACAACAGATTGCGGTCGAGATCGTACACTGACCGGATTTGATCAGCTCCTGTGCATTTCCAAGCCATACATCCGTACCATGCGCCAGACCTGCGATTCGCACCAGATCCGAGAAGTTCTGTGGATTTGCATCAATTAACATCTGCATGGCGAAATCCGTACCGAACTCCGGCACACCCAGACTGCCAAGCGGAATGCCATTGATATCCTCTGGTGTAATATGAAGACTTTCTGTTCCATGGAACAACGCCATAACATCAGGATCATCTAACCGGATCGTGGTTGCATCAAGACCGGTCAGATCCTCCAGCCTTCGGATCATCGTAGGATCATCATGACCGAGAATATCAAGCTTCAACAGGTTATGATCGATCGAATGGTACTCGAAATGAGATGTTACGACATCCGTCGTCATATCATTTGCCGGCTTCTGGATCGGTGTGAAGGAATAGATCTCCTCATGCCTTGGAAGAACGATCATACCACCCGGATGCTGTCCGGTCGAACGCTTAACGCCGGTACAGCCGATTGCCAGACGTTCCATCTCACAGCTTCGTTTCGTGACGATAGCCTTTTCATCGACATATTTCTCGATCTCCTTCTGGGTCAGATCTCCCATTGCCGTAGCCTCTGCTCTCGCTTCATCCTTTGCAAGATCTTTGAAGTAATTATATACATAACCATACGCTGTCTTATCTGCTACCGTTGTTACAGTTCCTGCACGGAATGCCTTACCCTTACCGAATAATACTTCTGTGTAAGCATGTGCACATGACTGATATTCACCGGAGAAGTTCAGATCGATATCCGGCTCCTTATCTCCTTTGAATCCAAGGAAGGTTTCAAATGGGATATCGTGTCCCTCTTTGATCAGTGGATGACCGCATCGAGGGCAGTCACGATCCGGCATATCACATCCCGACATACCGGAATATGATTTTACAAGCTCGGAATCAAAATCAACAAAATGACACTCCGGACAAATATAATGTGCCGACAACGGATTTACCTCTGTGATACCTGCCATCGTTGCTACGAAGGAAGAACCTACAGATCCTCTGGAACCAACCAGATAGCCATGATCGTTGGAATCCCACACAAGCTTCTGTGCAATGATATACATAACGGCAAATCCATTTGATATAATGGAATGTAACTCACGTTCCAGTCGTTCTACAACGACCTCCGGCAGATCCGGTCCATAGATCTTATGAGCCTTTTCATAACAGATATTCGTAAGTGTCTCATCGGAATTCTCGATGATAGGCGGTGCTTTATCCGGTCGAACCGGATCCATATATTCCACCATATCCGCGATCAGATTTGTATTCGTGATAACAACCTCTCTGGCTTTCTCACTTCCCAGATATTCGAATTCCGCCAACATTTCTTCCGTCGTTCTGAAATAAAGCGGAGGCTGATTAACTGCATCCTCAAAACCTTTACTTTTCATGATGATCGCACGATAGATACTGTCTTCCGGATCAAGGAAATGGACATCACAGGTTGCAACAACCGGCTTATTAAATAATCGTCCAAGCTCCACGATACGCTTATTATAATTCTGAAGATCCTCGATCGTACAAGGATTCTCCTTCTTTCTGGTCATAAACTCGTTATTTCCGATCGGCTGTATCTCCAGATAATCAAAGAAATTAACAAGTCTTGCAATTTCTTCATCCGGTGCATCGTCTACGACCGCACGGAACAGCTCACCTGCTTCACAGGCAGAACCTAAGATCAGGCCTTCTCTGTATTTATTGATCATGCTCATAGGCATACGCGGTCTGCGGTTGAAGTATCTGACATGTGCTTCAGAAATCAGACGATACAGATTCACACGGCCGATCTCATTTTTTGCCAGAATGATGCCATGATATGTTCTGCCTTTTTTGATCGTATCATCCGATGCAGAACCTAATTCATTTACATCCTCCACCGTCTTTACGCCACGTTCCACTAACATCTCATATAATTTTACGAAAATTTTTGCGGTTGCATTTGCATCATCAACAGCACGGTGATGATGTTCATTTTTTACATTTAACGCCTTACAGACACGATCCAGTGTAAACTTACCAAGCTCCGGCAATAACACATGGCTGAGTGTCATGGTATCCATGATCGTATTATCGAATTTCATTCCAAGATCTTTGGCATTTTTCTTGATGAATCCGGTATCAAATGCTGCATTATGTGCAACAACGATATCATCACCACAGAATTCCAAAAACTTCGGCAGGATCACGTCGACGGTCGGTGCATGCATAACCATCTCATCTGTAATGGAAGTCAACTGCTCTATACTATAAGGGATCGGTTCTTCCGGATTGATAAATTCCGAGAAACGATCGATCTCCTCTCCATCTCTTACCTTTACAGCTCCGATCTCTATGATCTTATTCTTCTTCTGACTAAGACCGGTCGTCTCGATATCGAATACGATATATTCTGTATTCAAATCCTGTCCTTTGGGATTGATAACCAGATTCTTCAGGTCATCGACAAAATATCCCTCACAGCCAAAGATCAGTTTAAAGCCATCCTTCATACCCTTTGCATGTGCTGCAATCGGGAATGCCTGTGCAACGCCGTGATCCGTGATTGCAATCGCCGGGTGTCCCCAGTCATTTGCACGTTTCACGATCTTCTCGATATCAACAACACTGTCCATCTCGCTCATAACCGTATGCATATGTAATTCCACACGTTTTTCAAGCGATGTGTCAACTCTTGGCACACGGAAATCCGGTATATGCTTGATACCACGCACAGATGCAATATTTAACTCCTTGGAAAAAGTATCGTATAACGGCACACCCTTTAACCGATAGAAGCTTCCTTCTTTTAACTCATCCTTATAAACCGGCACATCATCCTCTGATGCAAATATCTTAAATGCGATCGTATCTTCAAAATCCGTAATATTGCAGATGAATAAAGTCTTACCATTTCGGAGAACCTTTTCTTCCATCTTGATCAACTGGCCATGAATACAGACTTCACCGATACCATCTACTAATGTAGAAATCTTTACCAGTTCCCCTTCGCAGTCTCTGCCATAGAATACATCCGGATCATTCGAGGTATATTTCTTCCTTCTGGCGGCAAATGTCTCCTTCGACTTTTCGTCCTGTGCAGGTGCTTTCTTTTCAGCCGGAGCATCCTTCTTGCCTTCTCCGACCAGCTTCTTTTTATCTACTGATTTACCATCCAAGGTCAGATCCGCATCCTCATGTACATTGCTTAAGATTGCCTCAATCTCAAGCTTCATCTTCTGTTCATTTGCACGGCGGAGCATCTCTTTATCAGATTCCGTATAATCAAAACCGACCTTGATATCCATACCGAACCGTTTCTTATAGGTCTCCTCCAGATATTTTTTGATCCCGATCGAATGGCTCTTTGAAAGCTTACTGTCTTCCATCGCAAGCGTGATAATATCATCTGCATAATACCATTCTGCCCGCTTTAATAAACGATATCCAACATGACTGATCTTCTCGACATCATACAAGATACTGTCCTTATATACCTCTGTTAAGGTTCTGGTATTGTACTGGGAAGACAGCTCATAACGGTCATCAATGATGACCTTATAACTACGTCCACGAAATAAATGTCCGCAAATGATATCTTCCACCTGTACAATCTTCGGACGGCTGATCAGGTGCCTCGACAGCAGGCTGATAATAAGCTGGCGTTCTGCCTGCTTCATTACCACCTTTTCGATCATCGTATCCTCAAACAGGGAAGACAGCTCTTTATCCATATTCAGTTCAGGAAATACTTCAAAAAATAATTTTGCTTCTACCGGCACGTTCTATTCACTCCAGTTATCTAACTCGTACTTTAATGTTGATAATATATCTTTCTCGTCGATCTTCTTTATGATCTGGCCTTTTTTGATCAAGATACCGCAGCCTTTTCCGCCCGCAATTCCAAGATCTGCTTCCTTGGCTTCGCCCGGTCCGTTTACAACACAGCCCATAACAGCAACCTTGATATTCAGATGATCATAATCGGCAACCAGCTTTTCTACCTGTTCTGCCAGTCCGATCAGATCAATCTCCGTTCTTCCACATGTTGGGCAGGACACAAGTTCGATTCCACCTGTACGGAGTCCAAGCGTCTTTAAGATCATCTTTGCTGTCATGATCTCATTGACCGGATCCCCTGTTAAAGATACACGGATCGTATCTCCGATTCCCTCATGCAGGATAATACCAAGTCCTACAGAGGATTTGATATTACCGCTCATAACCGTACCGGATTCCGTGATACCCACATGCAGCGGATAATTCGTCTGATCTGCAATCAGCTCATGTGCTTTTACACACATCATAACATCGGAAGATTTAATACTGATGACCATATTGTCATATCCGCAGTCTTCGATCATATGAACCTTATCCAACGCACTCTCAACGATTCCTTCCGCTGTCACGCCGTGGTATTTTTCAACTAATTCTTTTTCAAGGGAACCGCTGTTTACACCGACACGGATCGGTATATTCCGTTCCTTACATACCGCTACTACCTGTGCCAGCTTATCCTTACCACCGATATTACCCGGATTGATACGGATCTTATCTGCTCCCGCCTCAGCCGCTGCGATCGCCAGGCGGTAATCAAAATGAATGTCTGCAACCAGCGGAATATGGATCTGTTTCTTGATCGCAGGGATCGCTGCCGCTGCCGCATCATCATTTACGGTGCTTCTGATGATGTCACAGCCTGCCTTTTCAAGTTTTAAGATCTGTGCAACTGTAGCATCTATATCACTGGTTTTTGTATTTGTCATCGACTGGATCAGGATCGGATTTCCACCACCGATCACCCGGTCTCCTATCTTTATAACTTTTGTATGATCTCTGTACATATTAACTCCTGTTCATCTAATGAAAGAATACATTCTTGATATCGTTAAATAATATCACAACCATCAACAGCATAACCAGAACAAATCCGATCAGCGTCACAATATTCTCCTTATCCTTCGGAACCTTCTTTCTCGTTACTGCTTCAATTAACAGGAAGATAAATCTTCCTCCATCCAAGCCCGGTATCGGCAGCAGGTTCATAACGCCAAGGTTTGCCGACAGCAGTACGATATAATTCATCCAGTTTAAGAACAGATCGAGCACACTGCTCTTTGCTGCCTCATTGAAGGTATCGTTCATGTTCTTCGCTACTCCGACCGGACCGGATACTTCATCCGAACTTACCTGACGGGTAACGATCAGCTTCAGGCTTAAGAAGGTTGCTTTTACCCAGTATCTGGTCTCATAAGCAGAATATTTACAAAGCTCTCCGAAGTTCTTCGGGAGCTGATAACCGACACTCATTATTCCGATCTTATAGCCATCCGGTGTCTTTGCCGGATGTACCGTCGTATCATAGACCGTTCCGTCTTCTTTCTCAAGTGTCAGATCGATCGGTGAACCATCTCCATAAATCTGAAGATAGATCTGTAACTCACGGAAATTTTTAACTGTACTTCCCTCAATCTTTAATACCCGATCGCCATCTGATATCCCGGCTTCTTCCGCCGGATATACACCATTAAAATATTCCTCGGCATTTTCGATCTGGTATTTTTCAATATTATCTTTATTGTATACTGCTCCTATGATCGCAGGATCACTTCCACAGAAATGAATGATCACCATGGAAAATAAAAATGCGATTACAAAGTTCATGGCAGGTCCTGCAAGTACAACCGCCATTCTTGCCCAGATGGATTTCTTCTCAAAGGAATTCTCATCATTTTCGTTTTCTTCATCATCTTCGCTGAGCATCATACAATAGCCGCCAAGCGGAATCAGCCGCAGCGTATACTGTGTTTCTTTCTTATGAAACTGAAACAGCTTCGGTCCGAATCCCATCGAAAACTCTTTTACTGTGATATGATTGATCTTTGCTACGATAAAATGTCCCAGCTCATGAAAGAAAATGATGACACCAAAAACAAGTATGATCAATATGATATTCAAAAACTAACACCCACTTTCAATAAATTCATATACTTCCTGCTCGGTTGCAAGAATCTCATCTATATCAGGATTTTCAATCAATTTATGATGATCCATGGATGCACGGATGATATCATAGATATCAAGAAAATCGATTTTTCTGTCTAAGAACTGCTTTACTGCATATTCATTTGCCGCATTGAATACTGTAGGCATCGAACCACCGATCCCGATTGCCTCATATGCATATCGTAACCCAAGAAAGGTATCCATATCCGATGTCTCGATTACAATCGATGAAAGCTTCGTAAAGTCAAGACGATCTCCCGGCATGTATCTTCGTTCCGGATAGAACAGCGCATACTGGATCGGCAGCTTCATATCCGGCGTACCGAGCTGTGCGATCACTGCTCCATCTTTATATTCTACCATAGAATGAATGATACTCTGCGGCTGGATCACAACCTGAATATTTTCCGGTGCTACATCAAATAACCATTTTGCTTCAATAACTTCCAACCCTTTATTTACCATCGTTGCTGAATCAATGGTGATCTTTCTTCCCATGCTCCAGTTTGGATGCTTTAATGCGTCCTCTAATTTCACATGCTTTAAAAACTCTCTGCTCTTGCCACGAAATGGTCCACCGGATGCTGTCAACAGAATTTTTTCAATGGAATCATGTGTATTTCCCTGCAATGACTGGAAGATTGCCGAATGTTCACTGTCAACCGGAAGGATCGATACTCCTTTTTCCTTTGCAAGCGGCATAATGATATGTCCCGCTGTAACCAGAGTTTCTTTATTTGCAAGGGCAATGTCTTTTCCCGCTTTAATCGCTGCCACAGTCGGGCGGATACCGATCATTCCTACAATAGCGGTAACTAATATATCCGATGTCTTGTATTCTGCAATCTCGATCAGCCCATCCATGCCTGATACGACACGGATATCCATATCCTTCAGACGATCTTTTAATTCATCTGCCAGCTTCTCATCCCACAGACCAACGATCTCCGGTCGGAACTCTCTCGCCTGCTTCTCTAATAAGTCTATGTTTCTTCCTGCTGATAAAGCACAGATTTTTATATCCTGATTCCATCTTGCGATCTCAAGTGTCTGTGTTCCTATAGATCCTGTGGATCCAATGATAGCTACATGTTTCATATTTGTTCTCCTTTACCCATTTCAAACATCTGTATCTAACATTTTTTATCTGTCTGCACTATTTCCAATGCGACATAAAGGAAAAGCAGCGTAATTATGAGCACAGTTCATCTGTACGCTCTCCCACACTGCTTTTTCTGATTACAACAAATATAATATAAGATAATACATAATTGGTGCTGTAAATATAATGCTGTCAAACCGGTCAAGGATTCCGCCATGCCCCGGTATCAACTTGCCATAATCTTTGATATCATTATTTCTCTTGATTGCAGAAGCCGCCAGATCCCCGATAACTGCAGGCAGCGCACATACAGCTCCGATCAATGCAAATATCCATACAGAATGTGCAACCTGCATGAAATGATTATAAATCAAACCAAATACAACACCTAATATTCCTGCTCCAACGATTCCGCCGATCAGACCCTCGATACTCTTCTTCGGACTTAAGATCGGTGACATCTTGTGCTTACCGATCGCGCGTCCGACCAGATAGGCACAGGTATCATTACCCCAGGAGCTGACAAAGATCAGCAGAACAAGAATCAGTCCATGTTTCATATCTCGTATGAGATACACATACGACAACATTACACCTACATATACAAATGCAAAAAATGCCGCCATGATCTCTTTATCTTTGTAATTCGGATATGTGAGCACATAGATTGCAAGGATGACCAGCATATAGACCGCGATCAACGGTAATATAAACTGATGCAGGTCAAAATACAACAATGCATAATAAAAAACCGTTGCACCGTAAGCTGCATATCCAAGTCCTTTCTTGTTCAGCCCATATATACGAAGTAACTCCATCACACCGATCAGCGAAACCGCACACATTACCAGACATGTAAGTGCTCCGCCAAAATAAAGTGTGATTGCTGCAATGATCACCAGGATCACTGCACTGATTGCCCGTTGTTTAAACATATTATTTCCTCTTTATTTTACCCCGCCATACCGACGGTCTCTATGACTGTAATACCGACATGCATTAACCAGCTCGTCCATATCAAAGTCCGGCCATAACACATCCGTAAAATAAAATTCTGAATATGCGATCTGCCATGGAAGAAAATTCGATGTCCGAAGCTCTCCGCTGGTACGAATCAACAGATCCGGATCCGTCAGTTCCTTTGTATCAAGGTAGGCACTGACTGTATCCTCTGTAACCGCATCCGGTGATAACTTTCCAGCCATACAGTCGGATGCAATCTGTCTGACCGCTCTTGTGATCTCATCCCGTCCGCCATAGTTAATTGCTACAGAAAACTGAAGTCCTGTATTATTTGCTGTAGCTTTCTCCAGATTATCCATCTTCTCTACGATATCCTTCGGAAGGTCCTCACGCTTACCAATGATCCTTACGCGCATGTTATTCCGGTTGGATCGCTCGATGCTGTCAACCAGATACTTACGGAAAATATTCATGATTGTAGATACTTCCTCTACTGAACGTTTCCAGTTCTCGGTAGAAAATGCGTATACAGTCAGGTATTTAATACCAAGTTCATCTGCATTCTCGCATGTTCGCTCGATTGCCTTTGCGCCCTCTGAATGTCCATAGGTTCTTGGCATCAGTCGTTTCTTCGCCCATCTTCCGTTTCCATCCATGATGATCGCAACATGCTCCGGAATATTGATCATTTCTCCATTTATTTCTTTATTCATACTTACTCCAAATTAAACAGTTAAGATCTCTGTTGATTTCTTCTCAATAGCCTTATCGATCAGACCAACATATTTGTCTGTCATCTTCTGGATCTTATCCTCGTTTGTCTTTAATTCATCCTCTGATATATCTCCGGCTTTCTCCATCTTCTTGATTGCGTCATTTGCATCTCTTCTGATATTACGGATAGCAACTTTTGCATTCTCACCTTTTTTCTTAATATCCTTAACGATCTCTTTTCTTCTTTCCTCTGTCAGTTCAGGGAAATTCAGGATGATGTTCTTACCGTCATTGTTTGGTGTCAGCCCAAGATCTGAATTCAGGATTGCCTTCTCGATCGCCTTTACCAGTGATGGCTCCCATGGTGCGATCATCAGCGTTCTTGCTTCCGGTACAGTGATATTTGCAAGCTGCTGCATCGGTGTCGGTACACCATAATATTCTACCTTGATCTTATTTAAAATGTTAGGGTTGGCACGTCCTGCACGGATCGTAGCATATTCCCCTTCCAGGTTTTCAACTGTCTTCGTCATTTTCTCTTCGTACTGTGTCAACATATCTTTGTTCCTCCTGTTTATTTATACGTTCACATATGTTCCTGTAAAACCACCGGTAACGGCCTTTACAATACTGTCTTCACCATTTAAGCCGAATAACATCATCGGCATTTTGTTTTCCATTGCAAGAACTGCAGATGCAAGATCGATAACTCCAAGCTTATTATCAACAATGTCTTTCATCTGCATGCTGTCATATTTCTTTGCATTTGGATTTGTCTTAGGGTCACTGTCATATACGCCGTCAATTGCTTTTGCAGATAAGACTACATCTGCCTTTACTTCAACCGCCATAAGAACAGTTGCCATATCTGTTGAGAAATACGGATGTCCGATTCCTCCGGCAAAGAAAACAACTTCTCCCTGCTCCATATATTCTACAGCTTTATCACGGTTGAACAGCTCTGTCATTGTTCCACATGCAAATGGTGTCATGATATGTGATTTGATTCCAAATACACGAAAAGCATCTGCGGTATAGATACAGTTCATAACAGTTGCAAGCATGCCGATTGAATCTGCTTTTACACGATCCATATTTTCTGAGGTTCTGCCACGCCAGAAATTACCACCACCGATTACTACACAAAGCTGGATTCCTTTATCCAGGATCTTCTTCACCTGTCCGGCAACATCATATACAGTCTTTTCATCAAAGCCATGCTTTTTTTCTCCGGCAAGTGCTTCTCCACTAAGTTTCAATAACACTCTGTTCATTTCCATAATTGTAACCTCTTATGTTTTCTCAAAATTTTTCTATCCTAGTATAGCACAATATAACTATATTTCAAACAGGAAGTTGGAAAGATTTTATTCAAATTATCGTAGCTCCGGATCTGTTCTCCATAACAAAAAGAACACCACAAAATCTGACTGGTTTCATGATGTTCTTTCGTTTCTGATATGTTTCTATATACTATTTATTAACGATTGAATCCGGATCATCTTCTACTGTAAACGTATCCAGATCGATCTGGTTATAATATCCTGTATCGTTGATAATATTTGCACTGATATTTTTAACTGTCTGGGATGGAACATAATCATAATCGTTAAACAGATATCTGTGAAGAACAACTACATTGTTCTCCAGATCTCCTGCTACAACCAGACTTCCCTTACTTCCAAGTGTTGGTGTTGACCATGTAAATGGAAAACCGGTTGAGGATTCCAGTTTGTAATTGAAGCAGTTCGTTGCAAGATCCATAATCTCTTTCTTTGTAAGGCTGGAGCTGATATCATCTACAACTACATTCAGACAGTCATTTAACTTGGAGATTCCGGCACTCTTTGCCTTTTCGATCATAAGGCTGATAACCTTTCTCTGTCTCCATGCTCTGGTGATATCACCCTGGTCTGTACTTCGGATTCTTGCATATGCGGTAGCCTGAACACCATCGAGATGTACAACACCTGTATCATATACATACGTAGACGGGATGCCATTGACTCTCTGCTGTTCATCGATACACTGATTCAGCTTGTCAAGCTCGCTGGACTTCAATTCGATATCAAGACCGCCAAGTGCATCGATTGCTTCTGTCAATGCCTTGAAGTTTACAGTTACATAAGCTGTAATATTCAGGTCAAGGTTCTTGTTCAATGTATTGATCGCCTCTGAAGCTCCGCCATAAGCATAAGCATGTGTGGCCTTCTCATAGCTCTTGGAATCATTTGCAAGCTCCAAATATGTGTCACGATATACAGAAGACATCTTAACCTCCTGTGTATCATTGTTAATGCTTACAATGATGATTGCATCGGATCGTGCTCCGCTTTCTACCATATCAATATCACGGCTATCTACACCGAATAATGCGATCGTTGTATAACCGGTCATCTTCTTTACGGTTTCTTCTGCAAGGTCATCATTCACCTTAACGTCTTTTAACTCTTCAAAATTCATTTTATTAAATGCTGAATTGATATAAGCATTTACAAAAAGGACACCTCCAAGAATGATCACCAGTATTTCTGCTATAAGTGCAATGATCCATGGTTTGTTTTTACTCTTTTTCTTCTTTTTTCCGGAAGATCTGCGCTCAGCAGATTTTTTCTGTGCCCGCTTTGCTGCTGTATCTTCCATATCATCATAATCGTCGAAATCTTCATCGCTAAAAATATTATCGCTCATTATTCATTCTCCTATACGTTTGTGTATATGTTTCATCTCAACAGAACTATTTTTCGTACAAAATGTCAATTTTCCACGAACAAACAAGGTGTATTCTACTACAAATAATATTCAAATTCAACCTGTTCATAAAAATATAACATTTACGCCGGACTGTCTTCTTTATTCGCCCAGGATTAATTTGTCAATAACCGGAACCAGACCATCTTCGTCATTTGAGAGTGTTACATAATCTGCATGTTCCTTTACGATCTCCTGTGCATTTGCCATCGCCACACCGACACCCGCATATTCGATCATCGTCAGATCGTTATATCCATCTCCGCAGGCAACCAGATTCTTTACATCCATGTGCAGATATTCCAGAAGCTTTTCAAGGGATGTTGCCTTATGCACACCCTTTGGCATGATCTCAACAAAGAAAGGCTCGGAACGGAAAACAGTAACCGAATCTCCATACAGGGCTACCAGCTCCTGCTCCACCTGTTCTGCAACATCCGGTTCTGCTGTCAGCAGGCACTTATTGATCGGGAAGTCAATAAAGGAACGAAAATCCTCCACCTGTACGATCTCCATACGATTGATCCTTGCCTCAAGACTCATATAATCATCAACCGGGGTTCCTGTTACAACGACGTCATCCTTATAAGTCACCATCCCAATCTTTTTCTCAACACAGTAATCATATATTTTTCTTGCGATCTCATTATCTACACATGCCTGATATGCGATCTCACCTGTTTTGTAATTCACGATACGTCCGCCATTGAATGCCAGCACATATCCACCATACTGATTCAGTTCCAGTTCATCCGCAATCTTCCGGATTCCAGGCAGCGGCCGTCCGGATGCAATTGCCACAACATGTCCTTTTTTCTGGATCTCCATGATCTTATCCAGTGTAAGCTTTGTGATCTCTTTTTTCGAATTAGTCAATGTACCATCAATATCAAGTGCTATTATCTTCTTCATCTTGTTATCTCCACGTTTATCTTCAATTTGTAATGATCAAGTTGATAATATATAGTAGTTTCACCTCTTTGTCCAGTAGTTTACCCGAAAAAATGCGATTCTATTGTAATTGACGGTGCGATTGTATTATAATAATCAATCATAAATGCATCTTTTTTATTAAATTTCGGAGTTTTGGCATGAATTATACGATCTATATAAAAGAAAAAAATCTGGCACCAAATATAAAAGCGGCTGTTCATGAATATATCAAGCGGCTGTCACCTTTCTGTAAAGCTACAGTCTGCTGTGCAGGCAAAAAAAAAGCTGCCTTTGCAGGCAGCGATATCAATATCCTGATCACCCCTGACCAGACAGGCAAGCACACGATCTCTTCCGAAGCCTTTGCCCGAATGATCTCTGACTATGCCTTGGGCGGATATTCAAAAATCAGTTATTTTATTGGATTTTCTCCGGATGATCTGCCGATTTTATCCGATCAGATCTTTTCTGTTTCCAGTATGACATTATCTAACGAGATCTGCCTGATTGCCTTTACGGAACAGCTCTATCGTGCCTATACCATCAATAACAACATTACTTATCACAAATAATACGGATCTGGTCAAGCAACATGACACGCATCAACTGATGCGGGAATGTCATATCCGAAAAACTCATTTTCACATCTGCACGTCTGATAAGTTCGTTTGAAGTTCCCAGAGAACCACCGATCAGAAAGGATACTGCTTCATATTCCCGCTCTTCTGCCTGACGTATGATTGCCGCAAATTGTTCGGTTGTATATTTTTTACCTTCTATGCAAAGAGCGATCACAAAATCATTTTTGCCGATACTTGCAAGACTGTTTCTGCTTTCTGTTTCAATGATCTTCTGCTTTACAGCATCGGATGCATTCTTCGGTATTTTCTCATCCTCACTCTGAATGATCTCTACCCGGTTCTTTTTGTTGATCTGTTTACAGAGTTCCTGTATCTGACTGCTATAATATTCTTCTTTTATCTTTCCAACACATATGATCTTGAACAGCATCATGCATCTCCATTTTCTATCTCTGATCCAGCTTTATCTGGTCAAACAATTTCTTTTCCGCTTCATTTTTCTTATGCGTAAACATACTGACAATGATCGTTACCGCCAAAGCAAATACAAAGGACGCAGTTCCCGCACTCAGTTCTGTTGATACCGCCAGTGTATTTCCTTCTATCATCGGTACAAAATACCAGACAGAACAAACCGCAAGCCCTGTAAACAGTCCTGCAAAAATTCCCGGTCTGCTTGCTGCTCGCCAGACAACTGCCAATATACATGGAGCTGCCATTGCAGATGCATACTCCCATGAAACCGTGATCAGTTTCTGATACTCCGGCTTCCATATACCGACGATCACCAGTAATGCGCCTGAAAGAATAACCAGCAGGCCTATATCTGCCACATTCTGCTGTTTTTCATTCCTGATCCATTTCATTTTTGGCAGAAGTCCCCGAGCTACTTCCATACTCATTGCAAATATACGCTCGGTCAGACACAACAGCGTAATAACCAAAACTCCAAGTATAACATATCGGATCTCTGTCGGAACTTCCAGCTTATGACATAAGGCTGCAATATAAGTCCGGAGCAGTTCGTCAATTCCAGAATCAAGCGTCACCTTTAACGGATAGATACATACTGCATTTAACAATGACCAGACACTGATCACAACAATCATCACGCCTGTATACAGGATTGACAACACCCGTCCACGATCCAGCTCATGACTGTCCTTTGCTTCAAATGCTCCATTAAATAAAAATGGAAGTCCAAGACAGCCAAGTCCCATACCGACCATGGATATAATATATGTAACACCGGTCTGTGTGCCGTTATAATACAGAATATTCAGATATACACTAGTTCCGCCCTTCATATGCAGCTTTCCATAAATATCGAGAAGCTCCGATGGTTTATTTACCATAAACAAACTGATGACCAGCACAAAGAATACAAACAGCAATATTATATAGAAGATACTCCTTATTACACTTCTTACTTTATTTCCGAGTATACACATATAAATGCTTAAGCTCACCACGATTCCTACGGCAACCCAGTGATATTCCATGCCAACCGTCTTGCTGATCACCTTACTCCCATATTCCAGCAATGCTGCAGTCATAGACAGAAGGATCAGCAGCCATACAACAAGAAAGCTGTCCTTTAATATAACCGACCGGTATCTGTCATATAAAAATTCCCACATACTTCCGATGGTCTTCTGGGAAAGATCCCGATAAGAACGGAGCCGCTTTACCAGAAACAACCAGGCAAATGTTGTACCGACAAACAGACCAATATTGATAACACACACACCGGCTCCATATACTCCGATCACCGGCGGCAGCAGGACCAATGACCAGAGCAGCATCTCTGCCATTGAATTATTTCCAGCCAGCAGTGCCCCGTTTAATGTATTTTGATCATTCTGAAATAAATATTTTCTTTTGCTTCTGCTCATATCAAAGACTCCTTCAAACCCACCCGGGTTCCGATCATTTTTTACTGCTTTATGTTCTCACTATCCGCTTCTTCGTGTCAAGTCTCTTTTTATATAATTTTTCTATATTTCTTTTTTATTTCTATTATATTATTACAAATTTGTAAGCATCCTAATAAAAAATATAGAACAAGAAAACTATCTATGTTATAATATCCAAGCATGTAAATTTTATTTTACATGGTTATTACATGATTTTAACATTTATTCAGAAGGTAATTTTTATTCACAGGAGGATATGGAAGTGGACTTTTTTTCAATTCTGACTTTACTTGGAGGTGTAGGACTGTTCCTGTTTGGAATGAACATGATGGGCGATTCCCTGAAGAATCTGGCAGGAGGAAGTCTGGAACGGATACTTGAAAAACTGACGACTGGTAAGAGTCAGGCAACCGGCGCGATTAAGGGCTTTGGTCTTGGTACCGGTGTAACAGCGATCATTCAGAGTTCTGCAGCAACTACGATCATGCTGATCGGTTTTGTAAATGCCGGTATCATGAAGCTTGGTCAGGCGATCCCTGTTGTATTTGGTGCCAATGTCGGTAGTACCGCAACCGCACAGATTTTACGTCTTGGTGATCTTGGCGAAGATATGTTTATTCTTAAATTATTAAAACCTTCTTCTTTTGCACCCGTTCTGATCGGTATTGGTGCTTTTATCATTCTGTTTGCCCATAAGAAAAAACATAAAGATATCGCCGGTATCTTAGTCGGTCTTGGTATCTTATTCCTTGGTATGAATACAATGGAAGCTGTGTTCGCTCCTTTAAAAGAATCTGAAGCATTCCAGAATCTGTTCATTTCTTTCAGTAATCCACTCCTTGGTATCCTGATTGGTCTTGTCTTAACAGCGATCATCCAGAGCTCCTCTGCTTCAGTCGGTATCCTTCAGGCATTATCCTCAACAGGAGTTGTTTCCTATGGTTCTGCGATCCCTATTATTATCGGTATTAATATAGGAAAATGTTTCGCCATCCTGCTCGGCAGTATCGGTGCAAACAAAAAGGCAAAACGTGTTGCCATGTCCTATCTGTTATTTAATATTATCGGTGCGATTTTCTTCGTTGTTGTGATCTATGGACTTCAGTTGTTTATCACCTTCCCATTCATAGATAAGATCATCAACCGTGGTGTAATTGCAAACCTACATTTTATGTTTAACTTTATCATTGCGATCCTGCTGCTTCCATTCGCAAATAAGATCGCAGATCTGACCGGTAAGATCATCGGCGACGATAAAGAATCCAAAATTGACAAAGAGCTTGCATCTCTCGATCCAATGCTTCTTGATACACCAAACATTGCTCTTACCCAGGCGCAGAAGGTAATGTTCTCCATGACAGACTCCATCAAGGAAAACTTCGAACTCGGAAGTCAGTTATTATCGGAATATAATGAAGAAACTGCTGGAAAACTTCTTGAAAATGAGATGTTCATTGATAAATGTGAAAGTGCGTTAAACGAATATCTGTTAAAGATTACCTCCAAGCGGCTGCATTCATCCGAACGAAAGCTGGCATCTGAATTATTAAACAGTGTCAGTGACCTGGAACGAATCGGTGACCACTGTGAAAATCTTCTGATCGTCGGCAGAAAGATCACCGATGAAAAAATCTCCTTCTCCACACAGGGAACCATGGAGATCAATACGCTCTTACAGGCTACAGCCAATATCATTGATACAACCTTTATGGCATTCAAAAACGATGATTTAACGGCTGTCTCCCGTATCGAGCCGCTTGCTCAGTCAATCACAGAGGTAAAAGAGATCATCAAAGATCACCATGTTATCCGTTTACAGACCGGAGACTGCGATATCGACGGTGGTTTTGCTCTTGTAGATATCCTGACCAGTCTGGATCGTATCGGAAGTCACTGTTCTAATATCGGACTTCATATTGCAAAGAAATTAACTACAGATTCCTTTGACGAAATGCACGGTCATATCTACACAAATGGATATAAGACCTCCGAAGAATATAAAGCACTCTACTGCTACTACATGTCTCTGTACTCTGATCCGATCACCGAAAAGTATAAGGCGAGCCTGCCAGAGCTGGAACATAAGATCTCGCAATCAGATGCAAATAAATCTTCTGCTCCGAAATCTGTGGATCTGAACACAGCTAAGGCAGATAAAAACGAACAGCAGACAAAAAAAGAGCCTAAATTAAAAGAGATCAAGAAGACAAAGATTGAAAAAGTAAAACAGAAAAAAGACTCTAAGAAAAAATAAAGATTATTCTGATAATAAGCATTATAAAAAGATACTCTGATCACGGGATTACACTGGTCCTTTGCTTTCAGAGTATCTTTTTTATTTCCTTTTATTCTTTAATACTGCATTTTATTATTATTTGATCTTGTATATCGTTTAGACAGATATACATAATGACTCTATCTCAATCACGGCTTTCAATTACAATTAATAATCCGGATTCAAATTCGATTAGACCGCACTCTGCAATCAGCTCATTGCTGACGCCGATGCTTTCTCCAAGCTTCAATGTAAGCCCCTGTGCATTATAATAAAAACCCTGAAGTGTTACACCGGTCACCTGTTCCGTATATGGAAGCAGTGACACATATCTGTATGCATCGGTACGCTTCACGATATGTTGGTGTGCTGTCATCGTGATCCTGTTATGCTCGTCGATCAGATATGCCGATATTCCGAACTCTGCAAACTGCTTTAATAAGCCAATATTGGCAAGAGTATGATCCATACGGGTTCCGGTTGCTCCAACCAGAATTACTTCATCCGGTCTGATCTCCTGCTCCAGTATATAAGAAATCGCAACATGGGTATCTGTAAAATCCTTATGTGTATCCAGATCCAGAAATTCTGTCTTTTCCCGATATGATGCTACAATATCTGTCTTTGCCGAATCAAAATCTCCAATAACCAGATCCGGAAGTATGTCACATTCCTGACAGATTTCAAGTCCTTTATCACATGCTATTATTTTTTGAAAATCATAATCGGAAAGAACCGTTTCAAGCACTTTTTTTGAAACGGTTCCTCCTGTAACAACTAAATATCGATTCATATATCCTGTTACCTGTTCCGGCAGACAGCAGATCTGCTTTCTGCCTTTTTATTACTTTCTATTGTATTTCTGAAAAAATCTTATGGAAGGCTTTTACATTCTCAACCTTATCTCCCTTGAATACTGCAGATCCGGCAACTAATACATTTGCACCTGCCTGAATGATCTCAGCCACATTAGAAAGAGTGACACCGCCGTCTACCTGAATATCTGTCTGAAGTCCACGGCTGTTTAACAGTGCTCTGGTCTCTGTAATCTTCCGAAGGGAAGATGGAATAAACTTCTGCCCTCCAAAGCCCGGATTTACTGACATGATCAGAATCATATCTACATCCTCTAATACATAATCAAGTACCGATAATGGTGTTGCAGGATTTAATGCAACTCCGGCTTTCATTCCCAGCTCTTTTATGGCTGCGATGGTTCTGTGAAGGTGCTTGCAGGCTTCTGCATGTACTGTTACGATATCTGCTCCACAATTCTTATAATCCTGTAAGAAACGCACCGGTTCATCAATCATAAGATGAACATCAAACACCTTATCAGATACCGGACGAACACTCTTGATAACCGGTGCTCCAAATGAAATATTCGGCACAAAGGACCCATCCATAACATCCAGATGAATATATTCACTTCCTGCCTGATCTATGATCTGTATATCTTCTGCCAGATGTCCAAAATCCGCAGACAATACTGATGGGGACAGCTTTAACATTACCATTTCCTCTTTTCCTTTAATTCATTGTATATCATAACATAATCATCATACCGCATCTTACTGATTCTGCCATCGCTGACAGCTTTCTTTACCAGGCATCCCGGTTCACTGATGTGATTACACATGTTAAATTTACAGGTTCCTGTATATGCTGCAATCTCAGGAAAATACAGCTTCAGATCTTCTGCTTCGATTCCTTCTGTATATAACGAACTGAAACCCGGTGTATCCATAATATAAGTATCATCATCTACAAACATCAGCTCTGAATGTCTCGTTGTATGTTTTCCACGCTGGATCTTTTCACTTAAACCTCCCGTCTGCACATTGGCATCCGGAAATAATGAATTCAGTGTCGATGACTTGCCTACACCTGAAGGTCCTGCAAATACCGTTGTTTTCCCTTTTATAACTGCTTCTAACACATCAATCCCATAGCCGCTTTCGGCACTGATAAACAATACCTCATAGCCACTCTTTGTATAAGATCTGCATATATCTTCACTCTGACGAAAGCCCTCCAGATCCACTTTATTAAAGCAGATCACTGTAGGAACCTCATGCTGCTCCATATTGATCAGAAAGCGGTCAAGCAGATTGAAGTTAGGTGCTGGTGCAGACACTGCAAAAATAATTACAGTCTGATCTACGTTTGCAACTGCAGGTCTGTTTAACCAGTTAAATCTGGGCAATATATCTTCAATATTGCCCAGATTCTTCTCTTCATCTAATATCTCTATCTCAACATTATCGCCTACCAAAGGTTTAATCTTCCGATTCCGGAAGACACCCTTTGCTTTACATTCATATGTGATGCCGTTTTCACAGACAACATAGTAGAAACCACCAATGCCTTTTATGATCTTACCTGTCATACCTGCACCTATTCCTTTGTAAAGGATGCTGATAAACCACTGGTGTTAAAGCTTGATGTTACATCCTGTCCTTCTGAATCTGTGATCATAACCGTAAATGTACCGGAATCCTCTGATAAACCGCTGATGGAATCTGCTCCGCCGATATCCAGTGGGAAGGACTCCTCTCCGGCTGCTCCGGAATATATCTTATAAGTTGCATCTCCGATCGTATAAGATACGGTCACTGATACATTACCTGCTGCCTCAAAATCATATCCTGCATTTGTGATAGCACCTGTAAATTTAACTGTATAGGAAACTGTTTCCGGTCCGTCACTGATCACATAATTGATCGTTGAACCTTCTTCTACCTTACTGTCTGCATCAATTTCCTGGCTGATCACCTTTCCTGCTTTTACATCATTACTGTTTGCATGGCTTGGATTTCCAACCAGTCCTGCATCACTCAGCAGAGATTCTGCTTCCTTCTCTGTCTTACCTACCAGATTTGGCACCGGTACATCCTGTACCTCTTTACCATTGCTGACAATGATCTTAACAGTAGAACCCTCCGGCTGCATTGTCTTTTCTTCCGGCGACTGACTGATTACATAATTTTTCTCTACTGTATCGTCATATTCATAACCATGGGTAACCGTAAAGCCTGCTTCTGTAAGCAAGGTTGTTGCCTGGTCATCGGAATATCCTCTGACATCCGGAACTTCTTTATCTTCCTTGCCTTCTGAAACCGTTACAACAATCTCCTCATCTGCTGAGACCGCCGTTCCTTCGTCTACGCTCTGACTGATTACATAGCCCTCCTGAACGTCATTGTCCTTCTTTGTTTCAAATGTATAGTTTGTGAATCCTGCTTTTTTCAGTTCTTCTTCTGCTGCTGTTTTATACAGACCTACTACATTGACCATTGGAATCGTTGCCTGTTCACTTGTAGTAACATCATCTGTACTGGCATCACTGTTCTCATCTGTATCGTCAGTACTTTCTGTTGCTTCCGTAGTCGTCGGTGTATCTGTCGTATCCTTCTTTCCGGAGAATAGCTTGAAACCGGCAATCTTAGAAATCAATAATGCAACAAGGATTGCAATGATAACTACAACTGCAATACTTGATATCATAATGATCTTTTTCAGTTTTGGATCCAGCTCATCCAGTTCTGCATCGTCATCATCTTCCGGCTGTCTGAGTTCTTCCTCGTTATCCTCCTCATCGTCGTCATCATCAAACAGATTATCAAATTTGGAAGGTGGTATGATCGGTGTGTCTTCCGGATGCTCTTCCGGTTCCAGATCTTCCTCATCCAACACCGGCTCATTCATCTGCCTTCCTTCTTTGATTGCTTTCATTTCATCCGAGGTCATTTCAACCGTTGGCGAACTTGGCACGATTGGAGGCACAACAACACAGTCAATATCCGGATTTGCCTGCACGCGCTTCAGATCTGCGATCAAAGCACTTGCTGTCAGATATCTGCGCTCTGCCTTCTTCTGTGTACATTTCAAAATAATCTTTTCCAGACTCGTCGGTATGTCCGGATAATATTCTCTAGGGGAGATCATCTCACCCTGTATATGCATCAATGCAACCGCAACATTATTCTCTCCCTCAAATGGCACATGTCCGGTTACCATTTCATACATAGTGATACCAAGCGAATAAATATCACTTCTTTCATCACTGAAGCCGCCTCTTGCCTGCTCCGGAGAAATATAATGAACACTTCCCATGGCATTTGCTGTCATAGTATTGGAAGAAGCTGCTCTTGCAATACCAAAATCTGTAACCTTGATTCCGCCATTTTTTGACACAATAATATTCTGTGGCTTTATATCTCTGTGGATCGTATGATTCTGATGGGCTACTTCCAGTCCCTGTGCGATCTGGATCGCAATATTAATTGCCTCATCTGATTTCAGTCTTCCCTTTTCCTGAATATATTCCTTTAAGGTAATTCCTTCTACCAGTTCCATTACGATATAGTAAATGCCATTGTCCTCCCCGACATCATATACATTTACGATATTCGGATGGGATAATCCGGCTGCTGACTGCGCCTCGATCCTGAATTTTGTTACAAAATTCACATCGGAACTGAATTCCGGCTTTAAAACTTTTATTGCTACATATCTGTTCAGCACATGGCATTTTGCCTTATAAACCTCAGACATTCCGCCCGTACCGATCAATTCTATTATCTCATAACGATTACTGAGTATCATTCCTGGATTTAACATGTTTACACCTCTCACTATTTTACAGCAACCACAACGGAGATATTATCTTTTCCTCCATAATAGTTCGCTCTGTCAATCAATTTTTCAACCGCTGCTGTAATATCCCCGCTGTCTTCCATCACGATTTCTTTTATCTCATCATCCTCGATCATATTGGTCAAGCCATCTGAACATAACAAAATCCTGTCATTTTCCTTCATATCTAACTCAAAGAAATCGATCATGACCTTATCTGATATTCCCAGTGCTCTGGTTATTATATTTTTTTCGGGGTGATTTCTGCCTTTATTTCTGTCTAACTGTCCGGATCGTATCAATTCCTCCACAAGGGAATGATCCAGAGTTACCTGTCTGATATCATTATCTATAAAATACAGCCGGCTGTCCCCGATGTTTGCAACATACAGGGCATCTTCCTCACATACAGCCGCCACAAGGGTCGTTCCCATCCCTTTCAGATCTTCGTTCTCCCTTGCCATTCTGTATATCTTATCATTTGCATAAACAATCGCTCTTTTTAGAACGGATACCGAATTGTTCAATGTGCTTTCTTTTATATATTCTGTTACACATTCAATCGCAGTCCTTGATGCAACATCACCAGCTTTATGCCCCCCCATACCGTCTGCTACTATGTACAGATTTGGCAGTGGTCCAACTGGCTCATCACAAAAGAAAATGCTGTCCTGATTCTGGGCTCGTTTCTTACCGATGTCTGTTCTACCATCCGATCTCATCTGATGCCTCCCGTCTAAAAAGTCTCTTTTGCCTCTTCATATTTTCTTCGAAGCTGTCCACAGGCAGCATCAATATCTCTGCCCATACTTCTTCTTATTGTAACATTTATATCTTTCTTTTCAAGTATATATTTGAATTTTTCAACAGAATCACCGAGTGAACGACAATACTCACGCTCTTTGATCGGATTTACCGGAATCAGATTCACATGTCCGTGCATATTTTTTAGAAGCTCCGCCAGCTTATATGCATGCTCCGGTGTATCATTTTCATCCTTTACCAATGAATATTCAAAGGTTACCCTTCTGCCTGTTTTTTCAAAATAATACCTGCATACTTCCATCAGTTCTGCGATCGAATACTTATTTGCAATCGGCAACAGCTTTCTTCTGTCTTCATCGGTCGGACTATGAAGAGACAAAGCAAATGTAATAGAAAGTTCCTCGTCTGCCAGTTTTTTTATTTGTGGAACCAGTCCGCAGCTTGAAACCGTAATATTTCTCTGGCTGATATTTTTGCCCCGCTCGTCATTGATGATCCGGATGAAACGAATCAGATTATCATAATTATCCAGAGGCTCTCCGGTTCCCATTACAACAATATTTGACACGCGTTCTCCTGTGATCCGTTCGATCGCATAGATCTGATCAAGCATCTCTGATGCTTCCAGATTCCGAATCAGACCGCCTATTGTAGAGGCGCAGAACCGGCATCCCATACGGCATCCGACCTGAGAAGAAATACAGACGGAGTTTCCATGCTTATACCGCATCAGCACACTTTCCAATACATTTCCATCCTGTAAACGGAATAGAAATTTATTGGTTCCATCCTGTTTCGATACCAGTCTGGTCACCTCTTCTACACCATGCATGCCCTGCTTTTTAATCTCCTCGATCAGTTTCTTTGGAACATTTGTCATTTCTTCCGCATCTGCAATTCCTTTTTCATGCACCCATTCAAATATCTGTTTTGCACGGAATGCCGGCTGTCCGACTGCCTTTACCCAGACTGCCAGTTCATCAAACATCATGGAGCGGATATCCAGTTTTTTTATATCTTCTATCTCTGTAAACATATCTTTCTCTTCCTGAACCATAGAATAACCGGAAAAGTGCTCTGCTCTCCGGCATCAATTTTCTTATCTGCTATTTCCGTCTGCGCAATCTTGAAATAAAAAATCCATCGCAGTGATCCACTCCCTGCAGCAAAGTGATATACCCTTTTTCTGCACGTTTTTTTAAACATTCCGGCATATAGTCAGAAAGGCTTTCCAGTTCGTACTCTTCATGTGCCTTTAAAAATGCTGTCACGTTTTCTTCATTCTCGATCCGGTCGATCGTACAGGTTGAATAGATCAGTGCCCCTCCCGGTTTTACATAGACGGCACAGACATCCAGAATCGTCTTTTGTATTGCTGCAAGTTCTCTTACCATATCCTCTGTTACATGATATTTAATATCATTTTTTCTCGCCATAACACCAAGTCCGGAACAGGGAAGATCTGCAAGAACAACATCTGCTTTCTCAATCATATCCGGATCCGGAACCGCCGCATCCCATACCTTTGTTGATACGTTATGAAGTTCTAACCGTTCCAAATTCTCATCGATCTTATCAACCTTTTCTTCTGAGATATCACGCGCATATACATGTCCCCGTTCTCCGGTCTGTTCTGCCGCATACATGGTCTTTCCGCCGGGAGCTGCACAGACATCAAGGATCACATCACCCGATCTGATCCCTGCTGCAAGCACCTGCAGGCTGGAGCTCTCATCCTGAACCGTAAACAGGCCTTCATGGAATCCCGGAACCGTACGGATATAATCATATCCTGAAATAATCAGGGACGTCTGATTATAATATCCTTTTTCTACTTTTATGCCTTTTTCGATCAGAATATTCCGAAATTTCTCAGTTGTCGTCTGCATCGTATTTACACGGATCGTTGTGCCACGATCCTGCTCGCCTGCCTGTAGAATCTGCTCTAACTGGTCTGTACTGTATTCCTTTAACAGAAATCCCACCAGCTCCTCCGGAACTGAATATTTCACAGACAGATATGATTCTACACCATCCTCCATGGAAGGATAAGTAATTGCCGCTTTGTTCCTGCATACACTCCGGAGCACGCCATTTACATACCCTTTTAATGTCCGGAACCCTCTTTTTCCTGTCAGGTTCACATATTCATTACAGGCAGCTTCATCCGGTACTGCATCCATATAAAAAATCTCATATACTGCCATCCGTAAAATACAGCGGATGACCGGCTTACATTTTTTAATTTTTGTTTTTGAAAATTGATTAAGAATATAATCCAATCTGATCTTCTGCTCTGTTACACCCTCCGTCAACCGGCTGATGTAAGCACGTTCTTTTTTATTCATAAACTGATTTGCCCGGAGTGCTCCACCTAGAGCATCCCCTGCAAATCGATCATTACGGTCAATATCAAGCAGAATATCCAGAACGATCTCTCTTGAAGTTTTACTCATATATCATCTGACCTGTCTTAAGTTTATTTCCTGCAAGAAATGCTGCACAATCCATCGGCTTCTTGCCTTCCGGCTGAAGCTTTCTTATCATTAATGCTCCATTTCCACATGCAACCGTAAAGTTTTTCTTCGTCACACGAACGATCATTCCCGGAACGATCTGTGTTCCATCCTCCAATGCCTCCTCCGGTTGTTCACAAACGGAAGCCTCATAGATCCGTACAGTCTTCTGATTCATCTTCGTATAAGCAACCGGCCATGGCTGTAACCCACGGATCAGTCGTTCCAGAGAAGCTGCATCTTTTGTAAAATCAAGCTCTCCCATTTCTTTCTTCAGCATGGATGCGTAACAGCTTAACGAATCATCCTGTGGTGTCCGTATAGCTGTATGGTTTTCAAGCTTTGAAAGTGTAGACAGGATCAGCTCTGCACCTGCGTCTGCAAGTTTATCGTGAAGCGTAACTCCGGTATCGGTATCTGCGATCGGAACAACCGTCTTTTCGATCATATCTCCGGTATCTAATCCCTTTGCCATATACATCGTAGTAACACCGGATTCTGTCTCACCATTAATGATCGTCCACTCAATCGGAGCTGCTCCTCTGTATTTTGGAAGCAGTGACGCATGGATATTGATGCATCCGTACTGTGGAATATTTAAGATAGATTCCGGAAGGATCTGTCCATAGGCTGCTACAACGATAGCATCCGGCTGATAGTCCCGGATAATCTGAACATTTTCTTCCTCCCTGAGTTTTACCGGCTGATAAACTGGTATATCAAGGGAAAGTGCCTTTTCCTTAACAGGTGTTGGCTGAAGTGTTTTTCCTCTTCCCTTCGGTTTATCCGGCTGCGTAAAACATGCAAGAACCTTGTGTCCTGCATCTACGATTGCCTGCAAAGGCTTTACTGCAAATTCAGGGGTTCCCATATATATAATATTCATACGATTATCTCTGCCTCCTTATAGTCATCTGGTAATTCTTTTATTCTGTCTCGTATAAGCCATCTTCTACTTTATCTTTATATAAGATACCCTCCAGATGGTCTGCCTCATGGCAGATTGCCCGTGCCAGAAGTCCTTCCCCTGTTACTGTGATCTCATTCATATCTCGATCCAGGGCTTTGCACACAACACGCATCGGTCTTGTCACCTGACCAACCTTACCCGGAAGGCTCAGACAGCCCTCATCTCCGGTCTGTTCACCGGAAGTCTCTATGATTTCCGGATTAATGAGCGTCAACGGATTCTTATCTCCGATATCAATTACAACGATTCTTTTTACGATTCCTACCTGTGGCGCTGCAAGCCCGACACCATTTGCCTCATACATAGTATCAAACATATCATCGATCAACTGAGATAACCGTGGAGTCATCTCCGTAACAGGCTTACATATCTTTCTTAAAATACTGTCACCATCGATTCTTATCTTTCTTGTTGCCATCTCTCGTTCTCTCCTTAATACATATTTAAAGGATTAAAGTCAAATTGAAGACTTAAATCCTGAACTTCTTTTTTCTCTGATATATATTGTTCTATCTGATCTTTTAAAACCACCAGCTCATTATACCGATAATTCTTAATATAGACAACCCTTCTGTAAATATCACGGATTTTTGCAATTACCGGAGCTGACGGTCCTATTATCTTCATGTTCCGGTCATCTACCGAACAGCTTCTGATATAATCACAGATATCCTCCGCCATCTGATCCAGAAAGGCTTCATCTGAACTTACCATCAATACCACCATCATATTCCATTCCGGTGGATATTTCATCAGTCCCCGATATGCCTCTTCTTCTTTATAAAAATAGGAATAATCCTGTCCGGCTGCTGCTTTTATCGCATAATGCTCCGGCTTATAGGTCTGGATCACAACCTTTCCCGGCTGTTCCCCTCTTCCGGCTCTTCCTGCCGCCTGGGTGATCAGATCAAAAGTCCGTTCTCCTGCACGGTAATCATTCTGAAACAGTGTAAGGTCTGCAAGAATGATCCCAACCAGTGTTACATTTGCAAAATCATGTCCTTTTACGATCATCTGTGTTCCGACCAGAATATCAGCTTCTCCGTTTCCAAACTTTTCCAGGATCTGTTCATGCGCATTCTTCGCAGTTGTCGTATCCTTATCCATACGAAGGATCCTCGCCTGCGGAAACAATCTCTGTACCTCTTCCTCCACCTTCTGAGTTCCGGTTCCATATCCGCCGATCAACCCTGAATGACAGGAAGGACATACTTTTGGCTGAGGCATCTGGAATCCACAATAATGACAGATCATCTGATTATTTCCATGCCTGGTCAGGCTGACATCACAGTGTGGACATTTCAGTGCCTCCCCACAACTTCTGCATGACACGAAACTGTTATATCCTCTTTTATTGATAAACAACATTACCTGCTGCCTGCGGGCAAGCCGATCCGCGATATCATCTGCAAGTTCCCGACTTATGATCGATCGGTTTCCTGCTTTTAATTCCTTTCTCAGGTCAACGATTGATGTCTTTGCGAGTTGTCCGCTTCCTGCACGTTCATGCAGTTCAAGCAAACGATATGTCCCGTTAAGTGCCCTGTGATAACTCTCAACGGACGGAGTTGCCGAACCAAGCAATACACTTGCATGTTCAAGCTCCGCCCTTTTTACTGCTGTCTCTCTTGCATGATACTTCGGCGGATAATCACTCTTATAACTTGATTCGTGTTCCTCATCTATAATAATGATCCCCAGCTTCTGAAATGGTGCAAATAATGCCGAACGTGGACCGATCACAACATCTACATCCCCGTTCTTTGCCCGCATGAACTGGTCATATTTTTCTCCATCACTCAATCTGGAATTCAGGATTGTCACCCGGTCTCCAAAGTAATTCCGGAAATACCGTACGGTCTGATATGTCAGTGCAATTTCCGGGATCAGAACGATCGCCTGTTTTCCCATCTCCACTGTTTTCTTTACAATATTCACATAGACTTCTGTCTTACCGCTGCCGGTAATTCCATGCAACAGATAAGTCTGTTGATGTCCCTGTTCCATATCATGGGTTATCTCATCTACTACAATCTGCTGTTCTTTGTTTAAAGTGATCTGAAATCCCTCTTTATAGTCATAAATCCCCGCCGTCCGATATCGTTCTTTGCTGATGACTGCGATGACTTTTTCCTGCTGCATCGCTTTCAGTGTAACCGAAGAGATATTCAGTCTCTGTCTGACAATATCCATTGACAGATACCGTTCCGGCAATTCTTCCAGCGCCTGTAGCAGCCGCAGCTTCGCCTGTGCATGTTTTTTCTGATATTGTTCTCTGACCTGTGCTAACTGTTCTGCATCCATCTGATCCGTCAGCACAACCATCTGATCCGTCAACTGCCGGATCGTCTTCTTTACCGGCATTACCATGCGGATTGCATTGATCATTGTAGATCCATAGTTCTCCCGGATCCATGCAGCGAGCGCAAGCAGTCGTCCTTCCACCGGAACCGACCGATCACAAAGTTCTGCAATCTTCTTGATCCGATCCGGCTGATATTCCGTCTGATCCGAAAAACCGATCACATATCCTGTACGAAGGTGGTTGCCTCTGCCAAATGGGATTTTAACCATGCTTCCTATCTGGATTTTTTCCTGTAATTCATCCGGTATCCGGTATTGAAACGGCCGGTCAATGGCTTCATGCGAAATATCGATTATTATATCCGCATATCTTGGTAACATCTTCTTCCTCCAGTATCTCCCGGATCAGGTCTCTCTCATCCATGTGATATTTCACACCCTTGATCTCCTGATAATCCTCATGTCCTTTACCTGCAAGTACGATCACATCGCCCGGTTCCGCATGCATGATCGCATACCGAATTGCTTCCTTCCGGTCAATGATCTCTACATATTTTCCTGTTGTCTTATCGATTCCTGTTTTTATATCATTGATGATTGCCTGTGGATCTTCTGATCTTGGATTATCCGATGTTATGATCGTGAGATCTGCCATATTTCCGGAAACCTCGCCCATCTCAAATCTTCTCTCTTTGGAACGGTCTCCTCCACATCCAAACAGGCTGACCAGTCTGCCAGGATTATATTCACGCAATGTTTCCAAAATGCTTTCAAGACTGACTGCATTATGTGCATAGTCGATCATGATCGTGAATTTGTCTGAGATTGGGATCAGTTCTACTCTTCCCTTTACCTTGATCGTTTTCAGGATTGCCTGTATCTTGTCAAATGGAACGCCCATCAGATCTGCAACTGCAATCGCTGCCAGTGAATTATAAATACTGAAATTACCCGGAAGATTAACCAGAACATCACCATTTAATTTTCCAGACAAATGATAACCAATACCCAGATGTCCGTCTTTGTTATACAGATTATGATCGTTTGCCTTGTAATCATAATCGCCATGAATTCCATAGGTCACGATCTTGCAGGCTGCATGCTCTGTCATCATATCTACATGTGCATCATCTGCATTGAAGATACCCGTTTTGCACATCGTGAATAATTTGCTTTTCCACATTGCATATTCTTCAAATGTCTTATGTTCATTTGGTCCGATATGATCTCTGGAAAGGTTTGAGAAAATACCGTAATCAAAATCAACCCCTGCCACACGGTCAAGCATCAATCCCTGTGAAGACACTTCCATAACAACACTGTCTAAGCCATTGTCGAGCATGTCCTTTAACTTCTTATGCACGATCATGGATTCCGGTGTCGTATTGTTCGCCGGTATGACTTCTTTTCCATCCATGATCTCGATCGTTCCGATCAGTCCAGTCTTGTGTCCTGCACTCATCAGCATCTCACGGATCATATATGTTGTTGTTGTCTTGCCCTTTGTTCCTGTAATGCCGATCACTGTCAGCTTGGACGAAGGATTTCCATAAAAATTGCTGCTGATGATTCCCATCGCATACCGGGTACTTTCAACCTTTACGATCAACACGCCCGGAACTGGATTTACATCCTTCTGGACGATCAGACAGACAGCTCCTTTTTCTGTTACATCTTTTATATATTCATGCCCATCAAACTTGGCTCCCACTATACAGAAAAACAATCCCTGTGCTCCAACTTTTCTGGAATCATTATAAATCTCTTTTATCTCAATATCTTCATCTCCGCAGATAACCGAATACTGCAGTCCCTTTAATAATTCGCTTGCTTTCATATGCTGCTCTCCTTTTTAGAAAAGAAAAAGGTTGCGCAAAAATGCAACAACCTCTTTTTTTATTAGTTATCTTCTTCGTCGTCACCGACAATCTTTACTTTGCCGCTGTAAAGCTCATCAACTGCTATGGATAAAGGCTTATTGCTTGCTGTATTTACAAGTGGCTCCTGTCCTGCTATTATCTCTCTTGCGCGCTTAGCAGTTGCAAGCACGATAGAATATCTGCTCTGAACTACCGGATGTTCTCCAGGTTCAACCTCTGAATTTACAACTGCCATTAAGTCTGTGTATGATGGATGTAACATAAAATTATATCCCCTTTCTATATTTTTTCTTACCAGATGCCTTTCAGGTCATCTCTTATTTCTTTTATATAAGCCTGATTATTTGATGTTCTGCATGCATAGCCTACGATCACTGAATTCACTGTCTGTATACATTCTTCCAGATCATCATTGATCACTATGTAGTCATATTTATCCATGTCTGCAGACTCTTCTGTTGCTTTCTTTAAACGCTTCAGAATTACATCCTCTGCTTCCGTTCCTCTGCCCCGCAGTCTGTCGCGCAGGCTGTCAATGCTCGGCGCACTGATAAAGATCAGCAATGCATCAGGGTACTGTTCTTTGATCTTCATAGCACCCATGACTTCTATCTCAAGGATAATATTTTTACCCTGATTCAGACTTTCTTCCACAAATTTTCTTGGTGTACCATAGTAATTCTCAACATATTGTGTCCACTCGATAAATCCGCCATAATCAATCAGATTCTCAAATTCGCTCTTATCCATGAAAAAGTATTCTCTTCCATGTTCTTCTCCGGTCCGTGGACTTCTGGTTGTTGCTGATATCGATAATTCATATCCATAATCAGACACCAGTCTCTTTACAACGGTACCTTTTCCGACTCCGGAAAAACCTGAAATTACAATTAATGAACCTCTGTTTCCCATCTTTTTTACTCCAAATTCTGTATCTGTTCTCTGACTTTTTCAATGTCCGTCTTTAATTCGATCGCACGGTTTGATACATCCAGTGAGTTTGCCTTGGAAAGGATCGTATTCGCCTCTCTGTTCATCTCCTGCGCAATAAAATCAAGTTTTCTTCCAACACTTCCACCTGCCTCCAGAATCTTTCTGGTGCTGTCAATGTGGCTCTTCAGACGAACCGTTTCCTCATCTACACAGATTTTATCCGCATATATAACAACCTCGGTTGCAATCCGGTTCTCATCGATTGCTGAGCTATCAATCAGTTCTGAAATCTTGTCGATCAATTTCTGACGATAAGCTGTTATAAGCTCCGGCGATACTTCTTCAATATAATCGACTGCAGCCGTCATATTGTCAAGCTTCTCCAGCAGATTAACCTTCAGGTTCTCACCTTCCACCATTCTTGACTTCACAAACTTATCAGCCGCCTCGTCAAGTGCACCTTGTATCAGGCTCCATAACTCATCTTCATCTACTGTCTGCTCTTCCAGAATAAAAACCTCCGGAAGTCTGCATATAATCGATGGACTGATATCATTTGTAAGATTAAAATCTGCTGCCATCTGATTCATATAGCCAACATATTCCTCTGCCAACTCTTTATTATATTTTACTGAGACATTTGTCTCGGTCAGATCTTCATAAGTGATAAAGACATCTACCTTACCACGTTCTATATACTTCTTTAAATATGCTCTTATAGTTGTTTCAAAAAAACTCAGTTTCTTTGGTGTTTTTACATTGATCTCGCAAAACCTGTGATTAACAGCCTTAATCTCCACAACTATCTTACGGGCTCCGGAAACGACTTCGCTTCGTCCAAAACCTGTCATGCTCTTAATCATAAAAATCACATTCTCCTTAAAACAATGGATACTATATTATACTTCAACCGCCATAAAAAATCAAATATTTTATCTCGTTACTTCTTCTATTCCACGGATCACCGGTTCTGCTATCATTGAATAATTCGTATGATAGATGACAAATCCCGGTTTGGCTCCTGCCGGCTTCTTCAGATTCATCCGTTTTGTATAGTCGATCTCCACCTTTGGATTCTCTCTTCCAGACGAATAATATGCTGCAAGCCTTGCCGCCTCTTCATAGGTCTGATCCGGAAGTTCTTCTGCTCCCTCCATCCGTACGATCACATGCGAGCCCGGCATCTTCTTTGCATGGAACCACATGTCCCCGCCATTTGCAAACTTAAATGTCAGTTCATCATTCTGCAGATTATTCTTGCCGACATATATATGAAAACCATCAGATGATATATAGTGATATGGCTTGCTCTTGCTGGTATGCTTATCCCCTTTTTTGCCATATCTTCCCTTGATATATCCGCTGATCATCAGCTCTTCTTTTACCTGAGCTAACGCATTTTCATCCAGTGTCATATCGATAAATGTCTGAACCGATTGTAGATATTCCAATTCATGTCTGGTCTCAACAGTCAGCTTTTCTAACACCTCATATGTCCGCTTCTGCTTGTTGTACTTTGCAAAATACCGTTTGGCATTCTCAAGCACCGATATTGTCGGATCGAGTGGAATTTCGATTTCTTCATTTGTGTAATAATTCAATGCACGGAAGCTCTTTGTTCCCTGCTCCACTCCATATCCATAGGTATTGATCAGCTCACCATATACCTTATATTTCTCCCGACCTTCGGTATCCTTCATCTGCTTTAACTGCAGATCATATTTCTTGCTGGCTCTTTCAATCGCAGTTGAGATGATTTTCCGCAGATCTGCTGATTTCTGCCGGATTCTTGTTACCTTGCTCTTCTTAAAGTAATACTCATCTAAAACCTTTGAAATTTCATCCTTATCTTCTACCTGATAATCCTGATACATACTGAGTCTTACTGATGAAAATTCAACCGGAATATACCCATCATATACAATATTCGGCACATAGTTTTCTGTCTTTATATCGGAAACCATTTTCTCAAATTCCTGGTACAGCTTCTCTTTCTGAATATCCGTTAACGCTGCTGTTGACTGTCCGCCATCGATTCCCACACGATAACAAAGCTCATTTGCGATCAGGGGTGAAATACCTGTAACTGAGGTATAAATTGCCTTTGTAACAGTCACAGGCTTTGTATATACCGAAGATGCAAAATAATCCTGATCTGCATCATATGGAGAACGCTTATCACCGGACGGTGGATATACATAAGCTTTACCTGGAAGGACCTCTCTCACCGAGCTTACCAGATGGGATATATGCTTGATACTATCAATTATCATTCCATCCGCATCCGTGAAGATAATATTACTGTGCTTACCCATGATTTCTATAATAAGCTTCTTTTTGCACAGATCTCCCATCTCATCGAGGTGCTCGATCGTGAATTCCACGATACGTTCAAAGCCCGGCTGGCAGACATCTACGATCCTGCCATTTCCGATATGCTTACGAAGCAGCATACAGAAATTCGGAGCTGTCATCGGATTCTCCTTAGGCACCGGCAGCAGATAGATCAGAGGCAGACTTGCATCTGCAGATAACAGTAAGCGGTAATTCTCCCTGTTGTTTTTTATAATAATATTCAGTTCATCATTTTCCGGCTGGTAGATCTTATAGATCCTTCCATCCACTAATTTCTTTTTCAGATCACTTACAACATTTGATATTACAACTCCGTCAAAAGCCATATGAAACCACCTTTCCTGCGCAGATCCACCTATTTTTGTACGACCGCAGCCCCAGATCTATATGTTCTGCGGTAAAAAGGCAGAAAATGTATCGCAACATCTTCTGCCTGATTTTTCATTTATGAAAAATGAGTTTGACCGTTTGTTTTTATAATGAATTGTAAAGATCGTTATAGATCTTTGCTGAATTGTACCAGGAGTAATCCATTCTCATGCCACGCTCCTGAATACCATACCATGCGTCTTTGTTGTTATAATAAACTTCCTTTGCATAGTTGATCGCATCTAACAGCTCATATGCATTGTAATTTGCAAATGAGAAACCTGTACCTGTATTCTCAAACTGGTTATATGGTTCTACTGTATCTTTCAGACCACCAGTCTCTCTTACGATCGGAACTGTTCCATAACGAAGTGCCATTAACTGGGTCAGACCACATGGCTCAAATCTGGATGGGACAAGCATAACATCACAACCCGCATACATCTTATGGGATCTTTCATCCGAATAATAAATATTCGCAGAAACCTTTGCAGGATGAATGCCCTGATAATAACGGAACATATCTTCATATCTGCTGTCACCAGTTCCAAGAACGATGAACTGGACACCATCACAACAGATATCATTCATAATGCGATCAACCAGATCAAGTCCCTTCTGGTCTGTCAGTCTGGATATAATACCGATCACAAACTGCTTATCATCCTGTGGAAGTCCACATTCCTTCTGAAGTTCAACCTTGTTGATCTTCTTCAGTTCACGGAAATTGTCGACACTGTAATTCTTGTACACCTGTGAGTCTGTAGCAGGATTCCATACATCATAATCAATTCCGTTTACAATTCCCCAGAGTGACTGCCATCTTGCACTCAGAAGCCCATCCAAGCCTTCACCGTAATATGGTGTCTGAATCTCTCTGGCATATGTGTTACTTACTGTTGTGATCTTGTCTGCATATACAAGACCACCCTTTAACATACTTGCATCTTTTCTGACTTCCAGCTTATCCGGTGTGAATACATAATCCGGGAGACCGGAATCTGCCTTGAGCGTATCGATATCCCACTTACCCTGGAACTGTAAATTGTGGATTGTCATAACAGACTTCATGCCACTGAAAAACGGATTTCCGGCAAATAACGTTTTCAAGTATACCGGAACCAGACCAGCCTGCCAGTCATGGCAGTGCAGGATATCCGGCTGGAATCCTACTGCCGGCAGAATACATAATGCTGCCTTTGAAAAGAAGCTGAACTTTTCAATATCCCACTTTACATCTCCGTATGGGGTAAATCCATTGAAGTAATATTCATTATCAATAAAATATACTTTTACTCCTTCGTATTCCAGATACATAACCCCGACATAATCATTCTTATATCCGATATCCATATAGAAATGGGTCAGATACTGCATTTTTTCTCTGTATTTATTTGGAATACAAAGATAGTTCGGCATGATAACCCGAACATCATATTCATTTCTGTCAAATATTTTTGGAAGTGTTCCTACAACATCCGCCAGACCACCCGTTTTGATAAATGGTACACACTCTGAAGCAATATAAGCAACTTTCTTCATCTTCTCTTATTTCCTCCCATGGAATAACTCCAAAATAATATTAATTTTATCATATTTATACATATAATTCAATGAATAAAGGTGCTGCATTTTATTACAATTATAAAATTTGGCTGTGGACTTTTGGTTACTTTTCCATTATGATGAAAATGATCGGTCAACACAGTTTTGAATGGTATCCGGCATACCCGGAAATGACCGTCAATTTTATTTTAATAAGGAGACCAAACATGGCAAAACAGAATGATGATGAATTAGATGATATCGAAATGATGTCACTTGAACTCGACGACGGAACAAACCTCGAATGTGAGATTGTTGCTACCTTTGATGTTGAGGATACCTCTTATATTGCTTTGCTTCCTGTCGAAGCACCGGAAGGTTATGATGATGACGAGGTTCTTGTATACCGTTATATTGAACTTCCAAACGATGAATTCACACTGGAACCAATTGATGATGAAGAAGAATTCGATATGGTTGCTGATGCTTTTGATGAAATTCTTGATGAGATGGAATTCAATTCCATGTCTGAAGATGACTAATCATCTTCAGACACAGTAACCAGATTATTTTTTATCGTATATTCGATACTTAATGTTTTTGTAATCTGATCTTTTTCAAAATACACACAGATTTTTTTATCATCCACAAATGTTATGACACCTTTGCCATATCGTTTGTGGATGATTTTATTTCCAACCTGCAGCATATCATAGTCGATCACCATTTCTGTTACAAACCGGGAAATCTGTCCCGTCTTTCCATACACCACCTTCGGTACATAGATATACAGACCATATCGTGCCCTGGTAACGGCAACATAGAACATTCTCCGTTCTTCCTCCAGTTCCGCATCTGTGACCGATTTCTTATGTGGCGTCATTCCTTCTACTGCATTCATGATAAATACCTGATCAAACTCCAGTCCTTTTGCCCCATGCATCGTCGCAAGTACAACTGCATCCTTTGCGTGTTCCGCTGTTTTCCCCTGTTCCTTCAGTTTTATCCTATATTCATTTAACAGGTTAAACCACTCAATAAAGGAATCGGCACCTCTTGCCATCTCCTGAAATTCATCCGCAATATCCATATACTCCTGTGGATCGATTCCCCTATATGAAGCATATTCCTTCAGATATTCATCATACCCAACCGCTTTCCTGATATAATTAACGGCTGCATATGGTTTTAATTCTGCGATCCTCCTGAAATCCGTTTCCAGGGTTACCAGATTCTGCACTATCCTGTGATTGTCCTTATAGAATTCCTGCATCCGCTCCAGATCTACCGGATCAGTTTCCAGACACTCCCGGCTTATATACCGGTTCGGTCGATTTATGATCCGTAAAAATAATGCCCGTTCTCGGTTTCCAAGTGCTGCCTTAATATAATCAAGAATATTCACAACGACAAAATGGGAAAACAGATCCGGCATATTATCCTTCATCCGGAATGGAATATTATTCTGCATCAGCTTCATTGCAAGTCCGGATGGTTCCGAATTGGTACGGTAAAGAATAGCGATATCCGAATATGGGATACCCTGCTGATTCATCTCCCGGATTTTCTGTATGATACCATCTGTTTCCTGCCGCATTCCCTCGACTTCAATCACATGCACACGCTCACACTGACTTTTCTCAAATGCAGACCGGATCTCCTTCTGATACCGCTTCTTATTGTTCTTAATGATACGTCCTGCCGATTCCACGATTGCACTGCTGCATCTGTAATTTATACTTAAACAGACCATCCGGGTATCCGGGAAATCATCCGGGAAGCCAAGCATGATCCTCGTATCTGCGCCACGGAATCCATAAACAGACTGGTCGTCGTCTCCCACCGCAAATATATTATGTTCTTTTCCTAACAGCAGCTTCACAGTCTGATACTGGATCCTGTTAATATCCTGAAACTCATCAATCAGAATATACCGGAACCTCTGCTGCCACATTCTCCGGATATCCGGTCTATCCCGAAGCAATTCATATGTAAATACGAGCATATCATCAAAATCAATCTTATTATTCGCCCGAAGTACCTCTTCATACTCCCTGTAAGCAATCCGGAAATCTTCCGGCTTCATGTTCATCGAATGATACTGTCCGATCGGTGTCAGTTCACTTTTTACCAGACCGATCTCTGCAATTACATTTTTTGCAAAATCATCCTGTCCATTGTATTCCATATTATGTTTTTCAATAATACTGCGAATGATCTGATATTTCTCTGATTCCAGTATGATATTGCTTCCATTATATCCATAGGCATGACGTAAGATCATAAAGAATACCGAATGAAAGGTTCCAAAAGTAACACCACTCGAATATCCCATTATTTTCTCAAACCGGCTTTTCATCTCACCTGCTGCTGCCTTGGTAAAAGTGATCACCAGAATCTGACTTCCATTTACCCGACCATGCTCCAACATATATTTCACCCGGTGCGTGATCACCGTCGTTTTTCCACTTCCCGGTCCCGCCAGAACTAGCATTGGCCCTTTTTCATGCCGGATCGCTTCTAATTGTTCCTTACTGAATTGCTGTTTTTCTTCCAATCGTTCTTCCCTTCAACAGAAAAGAGAACAGGACGGATACAACCATCTGTCTGTTCTCTTTCTCTTTCCTGTTATAAAATTCTGCTGTAGTTCTTCTTTATCAGATTATCTACCGCAGCATTTCTTATACTTCTTACCACTACCACAAGGGCATGGATCATTTCTTCCAACCTTTGGAGGCTTTACAAGTGTTCTGGATGTCTTCTCTTTCTTATAGAGTTCATCTCTCTTTTCCTGTGTAAGAATCTTGTCCCATGCAGGTAATGTATATAACCATTCTGCATTGCATCCAACCATATTCATATACAGCTTCTCATAATCAATACCAAGTGTTACTTCTGAATCCTCTGTAACCTCGTCGAGATTATTCGATGTGATCAGACTGTCATCAATTCCATCCAGGAAACCGATCATGGTCTGGATACTTACTTCAAACTTCTCTGCAAGTGCCTTTACTGTTCCTTTTACAGGATCTGCCTTTGGATTTGCAAGAATTATTTCATAAATACCTTTTTCTGCCTGAAAATAATCAAACCAGAACTGCTTTCCTTCTGGTGTTCTGTCATCAAAACCATACGCATAATCGCGCCACTGTGATAATAAACTCATGTTACATACCTCGTTTCAATTTTTAAAACTTTATAGAGTATATCAGATAATCCCTTATTTTTCAACATTATTCTTTTCTGTTTCATCTGACGACACAGCCTGATCTGCCAGTTCTTTTCCTTTTGCTGTAAGCAGCTTTGTGATCAGACTGATTCCATAAAATAATACCGGAACCAGAATGCACAGAAATAATGCCGCTGAAAAATATTCACTACCTGTTATTCCCAAGATAAATGCCCAGACAACCAGTCCAAGAATCACAAGGACCATAAGAAAGGCTGCTATCCGCTTCATTTTCTCCATTAAAGTTCTTCCTTTATCTTCTTAAAATATTGTTTTATGTTCTGCTCATATCCATTATCCGTCGGTTCATAAAACTGTCTGTCTGCAATCTCATCAGGCAGATACTGCTGCTTTACATAATGATTTGGATAATCGTGTGCATATTTATAACCTGTATGTCCAAGCTTCTTTGCTCCGCCATAATGTGCATCCCGCAGATAGACCGGAACCTGTCCTGTCTGCTCATGTTCCACAACATTTTTTGCAGAAAAGATCGCATTCACGATCGCATTACTCTTTGGAGCGCACGCAACGTAGATCGCCGCATGTGCAAGTATGATCTGAGCCTCCGGCATACCGACCCGCTCTACCGCCTGCGCACATGCTGTTGCAACACAGATTGCATTTGGATCCGCATTTCCAACATCCTCACAAGCACATATCATGATCCGTCTTGCTATAAATGTAATGCTTTCTCCACCGCACAGCATCTTTGCCAGATAAAATACGGCAGCATCCGGATCGGAACCACGCATACTCTTGATAAATGCAGAAATGATATCATAATGATTGTCTCCGTCCTTATCATATCGGAATGCTCTTCTCTGAATACATTCCTCTGCCACCGACAGCGTAATATGAATCTGCCCATCTGCTTCCGGTTCGGAAGAAAGAACTCCAAGCTCTACTGCATTTAGTGCACTTCTGGCATCACCTTCTGACATATCACTTAAGAATTCCACGGCATCATCATCTATACATGCATTAAAGGCTCCCATGCCCTTCTGGTCATAAACAGCCTTTAATATGATCTCTTTTATATTTTCTTTTGACAACGGTTTTAATTCAAAAATATTAGATCTTGAAATTAAAGCCCCATTCACTTCAAAGTAAGGATTCTCTGTCGTTGCTCCGATCAGGATGATCGTTCCATCCTCCACAAATGGAAGCAGATAATCCTGCTGTGATTTATTAAAGCGATGGATCTCATCAATAAAAAGTATGGTTCGTTTTCCATACATTGCCTTCATATTCTTCGCTTCTTCTATGATCTGCTCCATATCCTTCTTACCGGAGGTTGTTGCATTGATCTGCTTGAAATCCGCCTTTGTCGTATGTGCGATCACCATGGCAAGCGTCGTTTTTCCGGTTCCCGGCGGTCCGTAAAAAATCAGCGAGCTAAGCTTATCCGCCTTTATCGCACGATAGAGTAATTTCTCTTTTCCGATAATATGCTCCTGCCCGATCACCTCATCCAGGCTCTCAGGTCGCATTCGTTTTGCCAGAGGAGAATCATCATCCTTCTGGTTTTCTCTCATATAATCAAATAAATCCATTCTTATTCATCCTAAATAACATCAAGCTTCTTAAGGATCTCGTTGAATTTCATAATATCAATCGGTTTGCAGATGTAATCATCATAATCATCACTGGCCTGATTGCTGTCAAAGCTGGTTTCATCCAGTGCACTTGTCATAATAACCTTTGACCGTAACATTCTGGATACGCCATGCTTTCTCTCTGCATTTCGAATCGATGCAAGTACCTTATATCCATCGATCTTCGGCATCATGATATCCAGACAGACAAGTTCAAAATTTTCGCCCTTTTCCAAATGATTTACAAATTCATCAACAGCTGCAATTCCATCTGGTGTAATTACAACTTCTCCAAATTTACTTAAATATTTTGATAAAAACTTTGCATTTGCAACATCGTCCTCAGCAATTAATATTCTCATGACAAACTTCCTCCTACTTTAAAATCTAAGCATCTTTTCAATCTGGTTCAGCATCTCTTTTACTTCAACACGAAATGTTTTCTTGGAATATTTGGTTCTTCGCTCTAAAAGGCCCTCTGTAAATATACCGTTAAACATCAATGTCAATTCCCGTGGGGTAAATACCTCCCGAATCTCTCTGTCTGCTATAGCGTCTTCAAACAGCTTACAGACAAATTCATTTCTCTTCAGAATACATTCAGAAATAACCTCTCGTGTCTCACTCAGATGCAATAATTCCTCATAATGCAGCATAATCGCACCCATACCAATATAATTATCATAATAGGTTGCATATGTATCTGCATAAAACCGTAACTTATCCATATTCGATCCGGCCTGATGATCCACGGTCATCTGGATATTCTTATCAAATGCCGCATACTGTACGACCACTTCCGTCAATACTTCATCAATACCCCCGAAGTATTTATAGATCAAAGTTTCGGATATATTTTCCTTACGAGCCAGATTCTTGGTTGTCAGAGCATTCAATCCCAGATCGCCGATTAATTCAACTGCCGATGCAACGATCTTATCCCTTCTTGAAACGTAATTCTCAGCCACACCGTTCTCCTCTCAACACATAAACTTACACCCAATATACACTATATAATTCTATGTCATGCTCTTTCGTTTGTCAATCAAAAAAGCTTCAAATTAATATACGCAGAACACAGTTGTAAACTTCTCTTTTTTCTTCTGTTTTCAAGGTGCTTTTATGCCTGTGTTTCTGATGAAACACCTGTTTTTATACAGTTACAGTCGTCAGCATATGCTTTTTCCGGTCGTAATAATAAACATTATAAGAAAGGATATCCTGTCGGTGAAGCACACTGTCATTTGCTTCTTTCACAATATCTGCCAGCATCTTTGGCTCCGACACTTTTCCAGCCTCCACAAACATACACTCATGAATACTGGACGGCATAATATAGATACTGTCCCCGGCAAGCTCCGTACACATATCAAGGATTCCCCTGTACAACATAGCTCCGGCTCCGTTTAATCCCATTTCATTTGATATTACATACAGTTCTCCGCACTCGCCCGAAAACTCATCTTCCACAAATGCAGGAAGACAGTTTCTCGCCTTCAGATATGCTGTGATCCGATCGATCACTGGAGGAAAATATCTTGGAGTATTCCTTTCTGCCAGTTGGTAAAGTGTCTTCGTATCTGTATGCCATCGTTTCAGATCATCCTCTGATACCGTTGATGATGCCATCCCATTCTCACCTTTATGAAAGACACATCGAAATATGATTGCAAGATCATGAAACGGAATATACGGAACATGCTCCAGATATTCTTCATTCATACTTTGATTCACAACCGTATAGATCAGCCGGTTCTTCACCCAGTTAAAATCCATATAGTTCTGAATTTCATTGTCGGATGATACCTTGGTACATCGTTCCGTAAAGATATCCTTTATCCTCAAAACAACAGTATGTATCTCCTCCTTTTGAATATCCTCTCTGTAAAAATCGTCAATATATATCGTTGGTGTTATCATGGAATTCCTGTCCCTTATATTGATTCCTGTAAGAATCAACCCGTTATTTTTTACAACTCTGGTAACCGCAACCTCCATATTGTCCGGTTCAAATAAAACCGCCAGCCCATCTCTGACTGTTTCTGTAAATTCATTAAATTTCATTTTATCTCTCCTTCGCAGCTTCTTTGTCTGAAACATTTCGAAAAAATGATAAAATCCGGATTCTATTGCTGAAATATTTCTTCCATCATGATAAAGAATTTCCTATGTGTCGTCAACATTTTGCGTGTGTTTATTTGTAACAGCTTGTGCGTTTCTGTAACAGTTTTTCTTCCGAACAAACAAAAACGGATGTGTATTTCGCATCTTTCTTATCAAAATCTGCAAAAAACACATCCGCTCTTATATTTTTTTATCGATGGATAACAATGCTTTTATCCGCCTGCTCACAGGCAAAACCAGCCATCCCTATTTATATTCTTTTACATATTTTGACAAAAAACTAACAAATACGTCCATCTCTGTATCCGTTCCGATCGAGATTCTCAGATAATTGTCAATCCTTGGCTTATCAAAATAACGCACATAGATATTATTCTCTTTTGCCGCAGCAAAGATCTCCTTTGCAGGAATACTCTCATGTGTTGCAAATACAAAGTTTGCAGATGATGGCAGACAGGTAAATCCAAGCTCTGCGATCTCTTTCACAAATCTTTCTCTGGTTGCAATGATCTGTCCAACCTTCTCCCTGAAATATGCATCATCATGAATGGATTCTACACCGAGCACCAGAGACGGGCGGTTCATCGTATATGAATTATAGGAGTATTTCACATCATTTAAGGCTTTGATCAGTTCAGGGTTGCTGATCGCATAACCGATTCGAAGTCCCGCCATGGAACGTGATTTTGAAAAGGTTCTGACTACCACAAGATTGTCGTATTTGTCGATCAGCGGAAGTGCTGTTTCTCCTCCAAAATCAATATATGCCTCATCTACGATCACGATCACGTCCGGATTGTTCTTTATGATCTCCTCTACATGATCCAACGATTCGTAGATACCTGTCGGTGCGTTTGGATTCGGGAATACGATTCCACCGTTTTCGCCCTTATAATCATCTATCTTCAGACGGAAGTTCTCATCAAGCGGCATCTGCTTATATGGAATTCGGAACAGTTCTGCCCATACATCATAAAAAGAATATGTGATATCCGGGAACAGAATCGGTTTATCCGAATTAAAAAAGGTCAAAAATGACATTGCAAGTACATCATCGGAACCTACACCTACAAATACCTGTGATGCATCCACACCATGATACTCCGCCAGTGCATCCACCAGTGCGCCTGCTGTCGGATCTGGATATAACCGTAACAGATCCTCATTATCCTGAACCGCTTTTACTCTTGGAGACGGTCCATACGGATTCTCATTTGTATTTAATTTGATCACATTTGTATTCTTTGGCTGCTCACCAGGTACATATGGTTCAACCTGACGAATATTATCTCTCCATGATGCCATGATTTATCCTCCATGTTATCTCTGCTAATCAGCAGGTTATCGTTTTCAGTTGTCTATTCTATCATTTTGCAGGATGAGATACAAGATAAGAATCATCTGACACTTATTTATAAAAAGACTCTCCAGTTATTCTCACATTTTCCCTGCACGATCAGATTTTCATCTCCGATCAACTGGTAATTATCATACCCCATTGTGACATCTGCAATTACATCAACTGCATTTTTTCCAATGCTTTTTTCATTATCCGAATAAAGAATATTATAGTCTTCATCTACCAGATAAGACTGCAGCTCACTCATATCGTCAGATGCGGTAAGGGCATCACTGAGTTCCCTGCTGTAAAATGCTGCGATCAGGATTGCATTTTTATTTAACCGTTTCAGATAATAAAGCCGGTCATAACATTTACTATAGTCAAAAAAACACCCGGATCCTGTTTTTGTATTTTCTGAAAATGCCATTTTCCGCTCCATATTCAAACTGACATACTACAACCTTCGTTCTATGCCGGGGATAGGTACATTCTATATCTGTACTGCCCGGATAGAAATATTATACTCAATTTTTCAGATATGGCATATAAATCCTTTTATAACAGAATGTGTTTTTTCCAAATTCCGGCTTTGTAAAATAAAAATGATATTATAGCTCCAACGGCTGTCGCGATCGGTATAGATATCGCAATTCCTCTTACACCAAGTTCACAAAGAAATGCCAGAACATATGCTAACGGAATACGAACGATAAATGCAGATATCATATTTGTAACCAGCGTAATCCATCCATTTCCAGTTGCAGTTGAAACCGTATTAAATGACATGATAAATGGAAGTCCCACATATTCAAACGAAAAAGCAAAGATATACGGCATACCATAGACCAGGACATCTTCTTTTACGCCAAACAGATGAAATATCTGCTCCGGGAATATGTGCATCAACGTAAACACGACCAGAGACACACCAATACAGAGAACCAGACAACAGTGCATAGTCTTTGATGATCGTTTCACATCTTTCTTGCCCATATTCTGTGCGATCATGGCTGATGCAGCCGAGCTGATCGCTGCTTCCGGAAGAATTGCAAATCCATTAAAGTTATTTACTATTCCTGCTGCAGCCGATGCTGCTACACCACCCGCCCTGTTAATGAATGTAGTCAAGATCAAAAACGAAAAATTTGTACCAACCATTTGAATACTAAGCGGCAATCCGGTACGAAGCAGAGTGTGGAATTCCTCTTTTATAAAATGAAAAGAAGATGGTTTGAAATCAAACATAAAATCATGATGTTTTAAATATATTATACAAAATAACATCGAACAGCCCTGTGCAAATACAGTTGCAACAGCAGCACCACCGGCTCCTAAATGAAATCCGGCAACCAGCACCAGATCCAGAATAATGTTGATCACACATGCAATCATAACAAAGATCATCGGTGTCCGACTGTCACCAAGTCCACGCATAATTGCACTTAATGCATTATAACCATAAATAAATAATAGGCCCAAAGTGCAAATAAACAAATACTGTTCTGCCTGTGAAAATGCCTCTTCAGGTGTATCAAGTAATCGAAGTAACGGCTGTTTTAATATAAATAACAGAACCATAAATGCTGCTGCCATAACTGTCAATGTTATGAATAATGTACTGATCGCTCCATTGATCTTATCCTTACGTTTTGATCCCAGATAATTTCCAAGCATCACAGTTCCTCCGCCTGACAGTCCCGCAGCAAGATTTGTCAGGATCACAAGCACCTGTCCTCCGATATTAGCTGCCGATATGGAATTTGTTCCGCCAAAATGTCCTAATATGATCAGATCGATCAGGCTGTATAAGGACTGGATCAAATTACTGATAAAAAACGGCACAGCAAACCATACAAGTTGCTTCCAGATATTTCCTTTTGTAAGATCATGTTCAAATGTACTCATGTCTGCATTCACCTCTTTTGTAATTAAAATGGTATATATCCTTTATTAAAGTCATGTTTTTATTTCTAATTCATACGCTCTAACATACTTATATCGCCAGACTGTATTGCCTGAATATTCTTTTTAATTCGTTCTTCTTCCCAGTCCCACCATCTGATTTCTTCAAGTTTCTGAATCGTTTCTTCATCAAATCGTTTACGGATTGGCTTTGCCGGTACTCCTCCAACTATCGTATATGAAGGCACATCTTTTGTTACCACTGCACGAGTGCCTATAATTGCGCCATCACCGATTGTTACACCAGACAAAATAACTGCTTCATATCCAATCCACACATCATTTCCAATTACAATATCACCCTTATTATCCCATGCATCGCATATATTCTTTGCATCCAACCCCCATTCTTCAAAGAAAATAGGAAACGGATACGTAGATAACGATTCCATTGCGTGATTTGCACTGGTAAATAAAAATTTTGCCCCACATGCAATAGAACAGAATTTTCCAATTTTTAGCTTATCCTTATTAACAGGATAATGATACAAAACATTATTTTTTTCAAAATCAATCGGATCATGTACAAAATCGTTGTACATGATATAATCCCCTACCTCTATATCAGGGGTATTTATAACATTTTTCTACATTTCCTGTAGAAAATGATCCATGTGATCTTCCAGAAGCCTTATCACCCGACTCTTGTCATCTACTCCATCATATATGCTGTAAAGCAAAAAAACAGGTCCATAAAAATCAAGTGCTGTCTGTCTGGCTTTTCTTGTATCCCCCAGCATATTCGAGAACAAAGCTTCTATATAAGTTAATGGTCCACCTGCAAGATAATTCTGATATAACTGTGCCATCTGCGGCTCCCTGTACTGTTCCAATGTCAGCATCTTACGGAAACAGGATGAAAACTCTTCCTCTGTCCAGTGAAGAAACTGCGCCTTTGTAAACTGCTTAATTTTATCAAATGCTGTTTCTTTATACTCGGCTGCAACCTTTTCCAGATCGCCCTCCGGCATTTCATACCGCTTTACTCTCTCCATATCCAGTTCATTCATTTTGTCAATAATACTGTCCAATATCTCCTGCTTGCTTTTATAATGCTTATACAATGCAGCCTTGGTTACTCCAAGCTTTGAAGCAATATCATTCATGGATGTTCCCATATATCCACTCTGTGCAAATAATTTTAAAGCTTCTTCCAGTATTTTGTCCTTTGTATTCTTTTCTTTAATCTCCACACTTGTCTCCTAAATCAGCCTCATCAATCGGTTACCTTTTGGCCACTTTATTATAGTTACCTATCGGTTACTTGTCAACAGCTATTATTTAAAAATAGAAAAGAACATCGTTAACTGCCTATCAAACTCTTCCACTTCCTGCTCGTCAACCAGATAGCCCTCTGGCAATCCGTGATAACGGATACCATACTCGCTTGCCTGTCTGAAACCACTCTTACCATAAAAATCAATATTTTCCTTCATGATATTATATTTTACAAAATCATCCAATGACACCGTCTCATACTTTTCAGGCATTCTCTCTTTATCATCCTCCGGCATATCATGATCTGATGCCTGCTCACTATCCTGTTGCTTCATCCGCTCCACAATACAGTTAAAAATATCTTTTTTGCTCTTATAACGACGGTATAATCTCCCTTTGTCATACCAAGTTCTCCTGCTATCTGGCTGACTGAGACAGCCTCGTAACCATCCCTGGCGAAAAGATTAAGTGCCGCAATTAATATTTCTTCTTTCCTATTACTCATACTAATAACCTCTGGGCAAAAAATAAACGACCGTTTACACTTTTATTTTAGTAAACGTTCGTTTATTTGCCAAGGCTTCATTTTTTAACATTTAAGCAAAACCTGAAATGTTTTCATATCGGCTTTATGCTGTGATTATAATTTTCTTTTGCCTCCCATTATTCCATATACATCCTCCTTCAGCCTAAATCTGCACGTTACGTGCTGTCAAAGGCTTTTATGATTTTTTATTTCATAAAAGAGAATGTTTTTTTCGCGAACCATTTCCCATGCTACAAATTATTCGGTTATGTCCCTCTTTGTATCTTCAATTAATTCATTCAGTTTTTTCATAGCACTCTCAGGTTTATTTCTAACCAGAAGATTTCTCAGTTCTTCTAAATCTCTTAACAATTTTCTGTTAAATGCTGTAAATATAATTGTATTATCTTCCGATTCTCTATACATATCATTTATCTCCTATTCAAATTCTAATTTTACTTTTCCGTTTGTTATGATCTTTCTGATGCTATTTCCAGATTAAATCTGCACGTTACATGCTGTCAAAAATTTTTCTCTTATAAAAGAAATTGTATTTTTCGCGAATATGAGAAACCCTGAAAGATATTCATGAATTTAATGGATCTATCTCTCTTGCCAGAGTTATTTCATCATCACAGTTTTATTGTTTTAAGCCGATTTTGGGGCATAAAAAATACTATGCTAATGCGGAGTGCTTTTAATACCACATATATTCTAGTGTTTCAGGATAATTATCATTCTCAATACATTTTTCAACAGCTTTTATAGCTTTATTAAAATATGTCTTCAAGTTAGCTTTGCTATCTCTTTGACAATATTTATGCTCAATAACTTCATGTTTTTCTATATCATAAATAAATGTTCCAATATCCTGCCTACTATCTTCTGGAAAATACTCCGCTGATATTATATTATTCGTTTTTTTATTTTTCCCAATGTTACCATAATATTCATCAACTCCCTTTTGATAACCGTATTTTCTGGTAGCAATAGAATGCGCCTCAGTATGAATCATATTTTTATTCAACTTCATCTCATACAATTTATGCTCAATCAATACTCTGTCATGTTCTTTTATATCTTTTCTACTCATACAGCTTTGGTATTTCTGCAATCCAAATCCAATATTCTTGCGCTTATTATCAAGTTTAGCGCTTGAATCCGCGTTTGTAACAGATTTTTATCTGCGTAAATGTTTCAACAAAAATGTGTGTTTCTCTATCACTACTATATTCATATGAACTGGTCTGATATTTTATCAAGATCTCTATGAGATCCCCAATGTAACAGAAAAAGTTTATACCCACAGAACTTTAGATCAACTAATAGAAGAAATAGAACTGGTACAATAGTAGTAAAATCCCCGGAAGAAAAATTCCGGGGATAGTTATTCTTTATTTAGCTTTCAGACATCCACTCAACTAAACTCAATCTTCGGCATACACCTCGATTTCATTAAGTTGCTTTCGGTCTAGAACTTACCAGCCTTTGCTGCTTCCTCTACAGAAACAGCTACAGCAACTGTCATACCAACCATAGGGTTGTTACCAGCACCGATCAGACCCATCATTTCTACGTGAGCAGGTACGGATGATGAACCAGCGAACTGAGCGTCACTGTGCATACGTCCAAGTGTATCTGTCATACCGTAGGAAGCAGGACCTGCTGCCATGTTATCTGGGTGAAGTGTACGACCTGTACCACCACCTGAAGCAACTGAGAAGTACTTCTTTCCTAACTCGTTACATTCCTTCTTGTAAGTACCAGCTACCGGATGCTGGAAACGAGTTGGGTTTGTTGAGTTACCGGTGATAGATACATCAACACCCTCTTTGTGCATGATAGCAACACCTTCTGGTACAGAGTTCGCACCATAGCAGTTAACCTTTGCACGAAGTCCTTCTGAGTAAGACTTTCTGAATACTTCTTTAACTGTGTTTGTATATGGATCATACTCAGTCTCAACAAATGTGAAACCGTTAATTCTTGAAATAATCTGAGCAGCATCCTTACCAAGACCGTTTAAGATAACACGAAGTGGCTCTTTACGAACTTTGTTAGCTTTCTCTGCGATACCGATCGCACCTTCTGCTGCTGCGAATGACTCATGTCCTGCTAAGAAACAGAAGCACTTTGTCTCTTCTTCCAGTAACATCTTACCAAGGTTACCATGTCCAAGACCAACCTTACGTGTATCAGCAACTGAACCTGGGATACAGAATGACTGAAGTCCTTCACCGATTGCTGCTGCAGCTTCTGAAGCCTTTCTGCAGTTCTTCTTGATTGCGATTGCTGCACCTACTGTGTATGCCCAGCATGCATTCTCAAAACAAATAGGCTGAATGCTCTTTACCTGATTGTATACGTCTAAACCAGCATCCTTTGTGATCTTCTCTGCCTCTTCGATTGAGGAGATACCGTAGCTGTTTAATACTTCATTGATCTGTTTGATTCTTCTTTCATATGATTCAAATAATGCCATTATATCGTTACCTCCTTCTATTATTTCTCAATCTCTTTGTCTGTACGTGGGTCGATGAGTTTAACTGCATCTGCAACACGTCCATACTGTCCACATGACTTCTCATAAGCTGTGTTAGGGTCATCACCCTTCTTAATGAAATCAGTCATCTTACCAAGGTTAACGAATTTATATCCAATGATCATACCCTCTTCATCAAGAGCGATAGCATTTACATATCCTTCAGCCATCTCAAGGTATCTAGGACCCTTCTTTAATGTACCGTACATAGTACCAACCTGTGAACGAAGTCCCTTACCAAGATCTTCAAGACCAGCACCGATAGCAAGTCCATCCTCTGAGAATGCACTCTGTGAACGTCCGTATACGATCTGTAAGAATAACTCTCTCATAGCTGTGTTGATAGCATCACAAACAAGGTCTGTGTTAAGAGCTTCCATAACTGTAAGTCCCGGAAGGATCTCTGCTGCCATAGCTGCTGAATGAGTCATACCTGAACATCCAACTGTCTCAACTAATGCTTCCTGAATAATTCCTTCCTTAACATTTAATGTCAGCTTGCAGGCACCCTGCTGTGGTGCACACCAGCCAATACCATGTGTAAAGCCTGAAATATCCTTTACTTCTTTTGCCTGTACCCATTTTGCTTCTTCTGGAATTGGAGCACATCCATGATGTACGCCCTGTCCAACTGGGCACATGTTTTCAACTTCCTGTGAATAAATCATTGTGAATCTCCTTTCGAAATATGAAAATCTGCTTAAAGCGGTTATGAATATCTATTCTTTTTTCGTAACCATCAGACATATTTTCTCATAAACCGTCAATTAAGTCTATACCAATTAATAAAAAATATCAATAAGTTTGTCTAAAAATTTGCCATGTTTTTAGATTCATATTATAATTATTTTGGTTTGTTTTTATCTTTTTAGATTTCGGTAAACCAATCCTACATTGTATAAAGAAAAGAGGAATACATATGCGTTTTATAGATCTACATGTCCATACAACTGCTTCGGATGGTTCTTTTACTCCATCTGAAGTGTGCCAGATGGCTCTTGATAAGGGACTTGCCGCTCTGGCGATCACCGACCACGATACGGTTGATGGAGTCCCGGAAGCAATCCGGTTCATGGAAAATCATCAGCCGGCCCCGGATACACAGGATCCTCTTCCTATGGAATTGATTCCCGGTATCGAACTTTCGTGCAACTATGGTTCACGCGAGATCCATATTCTTGGCTTCTATATGGACTATACCAATCCCGGACTTCTTGCTGAATTGAACGCTTTAAAAGATGCACGTTTTAACCGAAATGTGGAAATGTGCAAGCTGTTTCAGCGTGACGGCATCGATATGACCATCGAAAAACTTCAAGAGGGAAATCCGGATACAGTCATTACCCGTGCGCATTTTGCAAGAATTCTGATTGAGGACGGCATTGTCAAGAACAAGGATCAGGCATTTAAAAAATACCTTGGCGAAAAATGCAGATACTATCTTCCGAAACCGGAGGTCACATGTGAACGTGCTCTCTCGATCATCAACCAATATGGCAAATGTGCAGTTCTCGCACATCCATTACTCTATAAGCTTGGTTATAACCAGATTGAGGAATTACTGGACTATCTGAAACCACTTGGGATAAAGGGCTTAGAAGCTTATCATTCTTCTAACAATTCCTATGAGAGCGGAAAGCTCCGGGCGATCGCAGACAGACATGACTTGTTTGTCTCCGGCGGTACGGATTTCCACGGTGTGATCAAACCGGACATCTCTCTCGGAACCGGTCGCGGCGGTATGCGGATCACCACCGGAATTCTGGACAATATAAAAGCGCATCTTTTTTGAAGAACAGAAAAAAATCTCCATATTCAGATTTTCTACTGAACATGGAGATTTTTCTGTTCTGACATCTTCTTATTTAAAAAGATATTCTTTATTTCTTTTCCTTATCTTCTTCCACTACTGCTGCATTCTTCTTTTCAAGCTCAGCAACTGCATTCTTATGCATTGGAATACGACAGTTCTTGTTATTACCAAACTCAACAATGATAGTTGTGTCATCTACAATATCAAGGATTGTGCCATAGAAACCACTGGTTGTCATAATATTGTCACCCGGTTCCATCTGGTTATGCATTTCCTCTGTCTTAGCCTTCTGCTTCTTCTGTGGACGGATCATCATGAAGTAGATAATTGCAACAAAAATCAGGATATATACAACGATAAACATTGTGCTGCCTGAACCTGAACCCGATGCTGTACTACTGCTTAAAACCATTCCTAATGTGTTCATAATATTCTCCTTCTAAACTTCATTTGATGTTAAACTCTCTATCATAGACTTTTTATACGATGCATATGAGCCTTCTTCGATAGCCTGTCTAATCTCTTTCATCATATTATTATAAAAATACAAATTATGCAAGACGCAAAATCTCATACCAAGCATTTCATTTGCCTTTAACAGATGTCTGATATAACCTCTGCTGTAATGCTGACATGCCGGACATCCGCAGCCTTCTTCAATCGGTCTGTCATCTGTCTCATATTTTGCATTCTTCAGATTCAGTTTTCCATGTTTTGTGTATACATGTGCATGTCGTCCGTTTCTGGATGGATATACACAGTCAAAGAAATCCACACCACGGTCAACTGCTTCGAGTATATTGATCGGCGTTCCGACACCCATCAGATAAACCGGCTTATTCTCAGGAAGATATGGCACGGTTACATCCAGAATATGATACATTTCCTCCGCTGTCTCTCCAACAGCCAATCCACCAATAGCATACCCCGGCAGATCCAGCTCTGCAATTCTTTTTGCATGGTCAATACGAATATCCTCATATACTGCGCCCTGATTGATTCCGAATAGCATCTGTTCCTTATTGATCGTATCCGGCAGGCTGTTTAAACGTGTCATCTCTGCCTTACAGCGCTCCAGCCAACGATAGGTTCTGGCAACCGAATTCTCCACATAAGAACGTTCCGCCTTTGCAGGTGCACACTCGTCAAACGCCATTGCGATCGTAGATGCAAGATTAGACTGGATCTGCATACTTTCCTCCGGTCCCATGAATATCTTGCGTCCATCTACATGCGAGTTAAATGTAACGCCTTCTTCTTTAATCTTTCGAAGTCCTGCAAGCGAGAACACCTGAAATCCGCCAGAATCCGTAAGAATTGGACGATCCCAATACATAAACTTATGTAAACCGCCCATTTTCTTCACAACCTCATCACCCGGTCTTACATGTAAATGATAGGTGTTTGATAATTCAATCTGACAGCCGATTTCTTTCAGATCTGTCGTAGCAACTGCGCCTTTGATCGCAGCAGCAGTTCCCACATTCATGAATACAGGAGTTTCCACTGTACCATGAACAGTCGTAAAGGTAGCTCTTTTTGCTCTGCCATCTTTACAAATAATTTTATACATAATTACTCATTCTCCTTTAATATTCTTTCTCTATAATGCCCCAGTCTGAACGGAAATGCAACAGTTTCTTCTTAATTAATTTTGTTCCTATCCACAATACGGTTGAAAACTGTAACATTTGTACCAAATATAATGACTATTTTTTATTTACTCACTCTATTTTTAGTCATATTTACTTGTTTTTTATCAATTTTCATCGTCCTTTACCGAACCTTTACCGAAAAATATTGACTTTTTGTGCAATCTTCCTATAATGATAAACGGAAAAAAATATTATAAATAAGAAGAGATACTACCATTATGATTTTCAGGTATCTCTCAAGAAGGAGGAAACATGTTAGCATCCATCTTAGCAGTAACCATCTTCCTGGCTATGTTTGTGCTGATCGTTCTTGATAAGATCGAACATTATCTTATAACGCTGGGCTGTGGATTACTCACCATCATCTTTGTCCTTGGTATCTGTCTGCACAGTGGACAGGCTATCATGGAAGTGTTAAACGTTAAAAGCATTTTTACAACCAGCTTCTGGCATACAGTTGGACAAGCATCTGAAGATTCCAGCGGTATCAGCTGGGCGACCATTATTTTTATTGCCGGTATGATGGTCATGGTTGAAGGTATGAAACGTGCAGGTTTCTTTACATGGCTCTGCATGCTGATTGCAAAGCTTGTACGATACAGAATTGTTCCAATTCTGATCACCTTTATGATCCTGTCAGCATTTCTTTCTATGTTCATTGCAAGTATCACGGTTATTCTGTTCCTTGCAGCTGTAACAGTAGAACTCTCACAATTATTAAAATTCAATCCGGTTCCAATGATCTTGGCAGAAGTCTTCTGCTCCAACCTCGGTGGAACTGCTACCGTCTGTGGTGATCCACCAAACATCATCATCGGTACCTCACTTGGATTTTCATTCTTTGATTTCCTGACAAATACAGGTGTATTTGTTCTTATTTCACTGGTAATTATGATTGTCTATTTTTATCTTGCTTTTCGTAAGGAATTAAAGCAAAATGAAGGTGGGGTTGATACCTCAACAATACCAAGTCCTTCAGAAGCAATTACAGACAAATCCGGATTTATCTTCAGCTGTGTTATTTTCCTGCTTTCTGTTGTTCTGCTTCTTACACAGACACAGACAGGGCTGACAGTTGCTGCGATTGGTGTTATAATAGCTATAATCACACTGATCTGTTCCGGCAGACATGGACTGGAACTTTTAAAGAAGATTGATTACAAGACACTCTTATTCTTTATTGGTTTATTTGTTGTCGTTGGTGGTTTGGAGCAGACCGGTATTCTGGAAGTCATTGCAAAATTCATCAAAAACGTCAGCGGTGGAAATATGTATATCATGGTTGCTATTATCATCTGGCTCTCAGCTATCTGCAGTGCCTTTATCGATAATGTTCCATTTGCTGCTACTATGGTTCCTGTTATCAAAGAACTTGCAGCAGGTAATGGTGGGGTTCTTGCCGTCCTTGCCTATTCATTAGCCATTGGTACAGATATTGGTGGAAATGCAACACCTATCGGTGCTTCCGCAAATGTTGTTGGTACTTCAGTAGCTGCTAAAGCAGGTCATCCAGTCGGATGGGGCGAATATTGTAAGAAGATGGCTCCTGCTACTATTCTTGTTATGATCATTTGTACACTCGGTGTATTTATTCGATATAACAGCGTCTTCTAAAAAACTTACATATTTTTAGGGAGGTTATAAAATATGGACAAACAGGTTATTATCACAATCGGTCGTGAATATGGAAGTGGCGGACATGTAATTGCTCAGGACATTGCAAAACGTTTTAATGTCCCATATTACAATCGTAATCTAATTGAAGAAGTTGCAAAACAGAATAATTTTGATACAGATAATATTAAAGACTATGATGAGTCACCTAGAAAATATCTGTTCTCTCGTACCGTTCAGGGATACAGCAATTCTCCGGAAGAGATTCTTGCCGGTCTTCAGTTCGATTTTATAAAAGAAAAGGCAGCATCCGGAGAATCCTTTGTAATTGTTGGCAGATGTGCCGACTATGTATTAAAGGATATGGATTGTGTAGCTTCATTCTTTATTGTTGCTGATAACGAAGCAAAGTTACAGCGTACTATGGAAACCAAGCAGTTATCCCAACGTGATGCTGAAGCTACGATCAAACGTCATGACCGTAACAGAAAAACATATTACAAGGATCACACTGATATGGAATGGGGCAACAGTAAGAACTATGATATGACGATCAATTCAACCGTCCTGGGCTTCAAAAAGACCGCCGATATCATTGAAGATTTTGTAAAGACAAAATTTGATCTGTAATTCATAATTTACTGACAAAAACAAAGCCGGGTATGAAATATCATATCCGGCTTTCTGCTTTATTCATATCTCTCGTCAATTACACGTTTTGTCTTCTTCTCACTTCTTGGAAGCACCCCAATCTCTACAACCTTAACAAGTGGGGTAAATCCAATCCGACTCTTTACTCTCTCTGCAATACGCTTAGATAACTCTACGAAATCTACGCTTCCATCCGTCTCTACATAGATTCTCATTGTATCTTTTCCATCCAGATGGGAGATGCGAATCTGATATTCACTTGATAATTCAGGGAATTCCTTCAATACTTCTTCAATCTGGCTTGGGAATACATTTACACCCTTGATTTTCATCATATCATCCGTTCTTCCCATAATCACACCTAACCTTGGATGCTTGCATCCACATGGGCACTCTCCCGGAATAATTCTTGAAAGATCATGTGTACGATAACGAATCAGAGGTGCACCCTCTTTTACAAGCGTTGTTATAACAATCTCACCCATTTCGCCATCCGGAACCGGCTCTAAGGTTACAGGATCAAGAATCTCGATATAGATATAATCATCCCAGTAATGCATACCGTTGTCATATTTACAGCTGATTCCGATACCCGGTCCATAGATCTCTGTCAAACCATAGATGTCATATAATTCAATTCCCAGTTCCTCTGAGATACGTTTTCTCATCTTTTCGCCCCAGCGTTCAGAACCGATCACACCCTTCTTCAGGCAAATCTTATCTTTGATACCACGTTTCTCGATCTCCTCTGCAAGAAGAAGTGCATAGGAAGACGTCGAACAAAGGACAGTAGATTTCATGTCCTGCATCATCTGAAGCTGTTTATCCGTATTTCCCGGTCCCATAGGTATGACCATAGCACCCAACTTCTCTGCTCCATTCTGGAAGCCGATTCCTGCCGTCCAGAGTCCATATCCCGGTGTGATCTGAATACGATCCATATTCGTGATACCTGCAAGCTCATAACAACGCTTGAACATGATTGCCCAGTCATCTACATCCTTTGCTGTGTATGGAATAATAACCGGAAGTCCTGTTGTTCCTGATGATGAATGGATACGAACGATCTCACTTTCCGGTGCTGTCATTAAACCAAGTGGATATGCATCTCTCAGGTCTTTTTTTTCTGAAAATGGAAGCTTCTTAAAATCCTCTGGTGTCGAAATTCTTGTGATTCCTGCTTCCTCCAGCTTCTTTCCATAAAAACTTTCAGCCTTAATCAATGCTTCGATCTGTTTATTGACCTGACTGATCTGTAACTCTGAAATCTCCATTATTTATCCTCCAAACTTTCTATTTTATAAAATATTTTTATTGTATATAATCAAGTGCTCTGAAATTCAGCTCATGTAATTTTTCCGGCAATCTTTTTATCAAAGCCTGTTTGATATCTTCTTTTTCAAGTCCAAGCATACCGGTCGAGATTGCGGCTCCCAGCATCAAGACATTTAACACCTTTGCAGACCCAAGAGTTTCACATGCCTGATCTGTATCGATCACCAAAACCTGATCTACCTGTGTCTTCAGATATTCGATCATAGCTGCTCCGTTATAACCGGTCTTCGCCAGCGATGCTGTAACCGGCATAACCGCACGATTGCTGACAACTACTGCTCCGTTTTTTTTCAGATAAGGAAGCATCCGCACCGTTTCTCCCGGTTCAAATCCCAGGATCATATCTGCTGTTCCTTTTGCTATCATTGGTGAATACAGATTTTCACCCATTCTTACGTGGCTGAATACGCTTCCTCCGCGCTGTGCCATACCGATCGTTTCCGCACTCATAACCGGGATTCCTTTCTCCATAGCTGCGGCTGCGATCAGCTTGGATGCAAGCACCGTTCCCTGTCCACCGACACCACACAGAATAATATTCTTATTCATTATGCCTGCCCCCTTTCTTCTTGTCCGTCCCCGATTGCATGTACCGGGCAGAGTTGACTGCACAAAGTACACCCTGTACAGAGACTTTCATCGATACAAACCTTGCCTTCAAATGTGTAAAGTGCCGGACAACCGATCTCTCTGATACATTTCTGGCAACCTATACATGCATCTGTATCTATATGCATACATCTGGACGACTTCGTAATGGCTATACATGGAGATTTGAAAATAATTGCCTTCACACCCGGTTCTGCTGCAACACGCGCAACTGTCTGTACCGCTGCTTCATGCTCAAATGGATTGATCGTCTCTACTGTCTTAAGACCAATTCCCTTTAAGATACCAACAATATCAATCTTATTTACAATATCTCCCATCATCGTATGTCCGGTTCCAGGATGTGGCTGGTGTCCTGTCATAGCCGTCGTGGAATTATCAAGAACGATCAATGTCATATCTGCCTGATTATAAACCGCATTTACGACACCGGGAATTGCTGACGCGAAGAATGTAGAATCTCCAACAAATGCAAAACATGTCGTATCCGGTTCTGTATGATAAACACCCTGCGCAATTCCAAGCCCTGCGCCCATACACAGACAAGTGTCAACCATATCAAGCGGCATGGCATTCCCAAGTGTATAACATCCGATATCTCCACAAAAGATTGTCTTCTTTCCCTTCATAGCGCATTTTACATCATAAAAGGAAGCACGATGAGGACAACCTGCACATAATACAGGTGGACGTACCGGAAGCTCCGGCATCTCTGCCAACTCTTCCGACTGATTGTTCTTTTCACCTGCGGTAAGCGCCTTGTACCGGTCTGCTGCAATACCCTGATCCAATAAGAACTGTGTGATACTGTCCTTTACACTGTCAATCGTGTTCTCACCTGAGGCTGCTACATGACCGGTCAGCTTACCATAGATCTTTACCGGGAGATGATATTTACCCGCTATATAGGTAAGCGCACGTTCGATCACCGGATCTAATTCTTCCACACATAAAACCGCATCTAACTGTTCCAGATATTCAACTGCTTTTCGTTCCGGGAACGGAAACGGGGTCGCTACTTTAAATATCGCTATTTTTTCTGCATCGTCTCCCAGGGCTTCCATTGTATATGTATAATTGATTCCACCGGTTGCAATACCAAATCTTGTCTCTATCTTCCTGCTCACAACATTTCTGCCATATTCAGAAAAGGCATCCCCCAGCTCGACATTTCGCTTTTCAATATTACGATGCGCCTGAAAGGACAGCTTCGGGAAAATAACCCACCGTTTGGAATCTTTCACAAATCCCTCCGATTCATTCTTTTTGTATTCTGCTGCATCCTTTACTTCAATCGTTGCATATCCATGACACACTCTTGTTGTCGGTCTTAAAAATACCGGTGTTTTATATTTTTCCGAGTACTCAAAGGCCTCCTGTACCATTTCATAAGCTTCCTGTGCCGATGTAGGATCAAAGCATGGAACCTTTGAAAATGCTGCAAATGTTCGCGTATCCTGTTCTGTCTGTGATGAGATTGGACCCGGATCATCGGCAACCAGAATCACCATACCGCCTTTTACTCCCACATACTCCAGACTCATCAACGGATCAGATGCCACATTTAATCCGACCTGCTTCATTGTTACCATAACTCTCGCTCCTGAATAAGCAGCACCGGCTGCTACCTCCATGGCAACCTTCTCGTTAACCGACCATTCTACATAACAGTCATTTGTTCTGTTCTTTGCAACCGTCTCAAGTACCTCTGTCGATGGCGTTCCCGGATATCCGGAAATCAAATTTACCCCGGCAGCAATTGCCCCAAGCGCAATTGCTTCATTTCCCATTCGAAATTCCTTATGCATCTTTCTAACTCCTGTAATAATCTTGTGAATGATTTTTATTATAAATCTTTAAAATGAAATTCTTTCTTTCCTGTTGCATAATCATCTACAATCTGTCCACATCCAAACAGCTTGTATTTATAAGTAACAAGTCCTTCCAGACCAACCGGACCTCTTGCGTGGATCTTTCCTGTACTGATTCCAACCTCTGCACCAAAGCCATAACGGAAACCATCCGCAAACCTAGTTGAACAATTCTGATAAACTCCGGCAGAATCTACCATCTGCATAAATAATTCTGCAGTTTCCGCATTTTCGGTAATGATACTGTCTGTATGATGGGAACCGTATTTATTGATATGTGCGATCGCATCATTTACCGTATCTACAATCTTAACAGAAACAATCAGGTCCAGATATTCTTTGAACTCCTGTTCACCGATTGTCTCTCCGCCAATCAGATCTGTTACTTCCTTTGTACCACGAAGCGTAATTCCATTTTCCTTTAATGCTTTTGCAAGAACCGGAAGAAATTTTCCTGCTATATCTCTATGGATCAACAAAGTTTCCACTGCATTACATGCTGCTGTATACTGGGTCTTTGCATCGATAATAATCGGAATCGCTTTATTTGGATCATAATCTCTATCTACATAAATATGACAGATTCCATCTGCATGTCCCATAACAGGAATCTTTGTATGATTCATAATATACTGAACGAAACTGTTCGATCCTCTCGGTATCAGAAGGTCAACCGTCTCATGACACGACAGAAGTTCATCAATCTCACTGTGCTGCTCTGCCTGAAGCATACAATCTGCCGGCAACCCTGCATCTATTATACTATCATGTATAACCTGAAACAGGATACGATTGGTATATGTTGTCTCCCTACCACCCTTTAGTATCGCACAATTTCCACTCTTAATACAAAGAGATGATATCTGAACAAGTGCGTCCGGTCTTGCTTCAAAAATAACTCCGATAACACCAATCGGACAGCTGACACGATTCAGAACTAATCCCTCATCCAACTGGCGTTTTAATGTCACTTTTCCTAATGGATCAGGCAGAGCAACTAACTGCTCAATTCCTTTTATAACATCTCTTAGTTTTCCCTCATCAAACTTCAAGCGTTTCATTACTGCCTGTGCAATATGATCTTCTTCTGCCGCTGCCAGATCTCGTTTATTCTCTTCAAAAATCTTTGCCGCATTTGCCCTTAAATTCTCTGCAACCAGTAGAAGTGCTTTATTTCTCTGTTCTACCGAAGAAGCTGCCAGATAAGGTGCTGCCGCTTTCATTTTTATTGTTTCTTCTTTTATTCCCATACCTTTTTCAATAGCTGCCTGCTATTATATTTCCTTTCTATTACAATACATCTGTAATTATTGTTCTTGTTTATCTGATATAATATATCAGATATATACCCTTTTTCGCACTGTTTATGTATGATTCACCATATCTATTTTATAGATTTATGTATGTAATTGCAATAAAAATACACAATCTTTTACCATTATATTAGTTTTTAAATACCATAACAGCCTTCAATATCCGGCTATCTAAGAATAACATGCCATTGCTTTTTAATTTTTATATTTTACAATCTTTTATGAGGTACAGAATGATTATTTCATATTTCAAATTAATATTTATACACAAAAAAAGAAAGCGTTTTTTGACGCTTTCTTTTTTTAAACTATTTCATGTACCTTCAGAATTTCATACAGAAAGTCTTGCGACTTCATTCTCTCC
>NZ_QTXL01000003.1 GCF_003461625.1 Clostridium sp. AF15-31
GCGACAACTTCTATATGTTATCACATTCAGTGTTCTTTGTCAACAACTTTTTTTAATTTCTTTTTTGATGTTCTGCATGCTTTCCAGATGAGAATCATCATGAAATATGTGAGTTATGATCGTTGTTCGTTCGGTGTTTCGTACCGCGAACAGTTGATATAATACTAAATCAGACGTCAGATGTCAACACTTTTTTTGACAAAAATTGTATTAAAATAAATACAATCTTATATGTACTCTAACGCCTGACTGATATTCGATACTCCTACTACTTTTATGCCCTCTATACTCTTAAGATGCTCTGCATTTGTCTTTGGCATAATACATGTCTGGAATCCCATTTTTACCGCTTCTCTTACACGCTGCTCTGCTGCGGATACGCCACGGACTTCTCCTGAAAGTCCTACTTCACCGAATACGACCATACTCTCATCCAATGGACGATTACGAAAACTGGAAACAAGTGCAAATACAATTCCAAGATCTGCTGCCGGATCATCAAGCCGCATACCACCGGCTATATTGACATATGCATCACTTCCTGATAACACCATTCCCGCTCTCTTTTCAAGTACCGCAAGAAGAAGGTTCACACGATTATAGTCCAAACCAACCGTTGTACGTCTCGGCAGATTAAAGCTGGTCTGGCAGACCAGTGCCTGGATCTCCAGCAGGATCGGTCTGGTTCCTTCTAAAGAACATACTACAACCGAACCGGATGTCTGAAGCGGTCTGCCTGCCAGCATAACCTTTGATGGATTATTCACCTCTGACAAGCCGGTTTCAAGCATTTCAAATACACCAATCTCATTTGTTGAGCCAAATCGGTTCTTTACCGCACGAAGAATACGGAAACCTGCATTACGATCGCCTTCAAAGTACAACACCGTATCTACCATATGTTCCAGATTTCTCGGACCTGCTACCGTTCCTTCCTTCGTAACATGTCCAACGATAAAGATCGCTATATCCATCTGTTTTGCCATCTGCATCAAACGTGCTGTTACCTCTTTTACCTGAGATACGCTTCCCGGCGCCGAAGCAATATCTTCTACTACTATTGTCTGGATCGAGTCGATAACAATAACCTTCGGTTTGTCCTTCTTGACATATTCTTCTACATCTTCCAGATTATTTACACACAAAAGCAGCATATCCTTCTGAAATGTACCAATTCGTTCCGCGCGCATCTTGATCTGCGACAAAGATTCCTCACCTGAAACATAAAGGATCTTATGACCATCTGCTGATAGATTTCTGCACATCTGAAGCAGGATCGTTGACTTACCGATACCGGGATCTCCCCCTACCAAAACAAGAGAACCGTTTACGATTCCTCCTCCAAGTACTCTGTTCAATTCTTCCAGTCCTGTGGAAAATCTTGTCTCATCAGCCGTTTTTACTTCTAAAATACTTGTAGGCACCACAGCAGTCCGTCCTCCGGACTGTTTTCTGGCGCCTACCGTTACTTTTTCTTCACAGAACGTATTCCAGGATCTGCAACCCGGACACTGTCCCATCCATTTTGCTGACTCAAATCCACATTCCCGGCAAAAAAAGATCTGTTTTTCTTTTGCCATATAAACTCCTAGTCAAATGCTTTTCTGACGTCTACTTTTACTTCTCTGCCCGGTTCAAGATCTACACTGATGCTTAACTTGCCACCGAGATTTGTTTTATTCTTTCCTACATATATATCATCAATATGAATCTTGTAATCTGTTTCCGGTTCCAGCTCCAGTGTAATAGATGAGGTCTCTGTTCCTTCTACTATAAATGATACATCTTCTTCTGATGAACGGAAGCCATGTACCGCTGTACCCGGTACTGATTCATATACAAACATACCATTCTTCTCAAGTTTGGTGATCTCATTGAAAGTCTTGATCTTATAGATATCACCTTTATATTCAATACCATCTTTCTTTGTCTTTGTTGCTAATTCATAATTTCCGAAATCCAGTGAATCGGACTCTATGTTAATTAAATCGTTGATTACTGACATTTTTATCCTCCTGTACATTATACTCATGCCTTACTCGGCACTTTTATAATCTGATTATACAATAATGCTCCGGCTTTTGCCACACCAAATATAATCAGTTCACAATTATTTTATAGATTTGGAAGCAACTACTTTTCAGGTTCATTTTTTACTACAAACTTCACCTTATCGTTGCGCACAGTCACCTGAACGGTATCTCCCCGTTTGATCTCACCTTTTAAGACTGCTTCTGCAAGCTCATCTTCTATATTCGTCTGAATCGCACGTTTCAACGGTCTTGCTCCGTATTTCTTATCGTAGCCTTTCTCAAAGATCAGTTTCTTAACTGCATCTCCGAACTTCAACTGAATCTCCATCTGCGATGCAACACGCTGCTTTAATTCTTTTAATAGAAGATTCGAAATATTTCTTACATCATCCTCTGTCAGTGCACGGAATACGATAATGTCGTCAATACGGTTCAAGAACTCCGGCTTGAAGTTCTGTTTTACCTCATCCATAACATTCTTCTTCATATCTTCGTGCTCTGTATCTGCATTTGACGCGGTAACAAATCCAAGCTTCTTCGGATCAATGATCCTCTGTGCACCGGTATTTGATGTCATGATTATGATCGTGTTCTTAAAGTCTACTTTTCTGCCCTGAGAATCTGTGATATGTCCATCATCCAGTACCTGCAATAATATATTAAACACATCACTATGTGCCTTTTCTATCTCATCAAACAATATAACAGAGTACGGATTGGAACGAACCTTCTCACTAAGCTGTCCACCTTCCTCAAAGCCAACATAGCCCGGAGGTGACCCGATCAGCTTCGACACACTGTGTTTCTCCATGTACTCCGACATATCAACACGGATCAATGCGTCCTCACTGCCAAATACTGCTTCTGCAAGAGCTTTCGACAATTCAGTCTTACCTACACCGGTAGGCCCAAGGAATAAGAACGAACCAACCGGACGTTTTGGATCTTTTAAGCCTACACGGCTTCTCTTGATAGCCCTTGCTACCGCATCAACTGCCTCATTCTGACCGACAACTCTCTTATGCAACTCCTCTTCCAGACGTTCCAGACGTTTGGATTCCTGTTCGGTCAGTTTGTTTACCGGAATCTTCGTCCATACAGATACAACATCCGCAATATCCTCTGCATCTACTACAACACTTTTCGCATTTTTATTCTGCTTCATTTTATCGAGCTTTGTTTCCAGCTTTCTCTGTTTCTTTAACAGTTCTGCCGCTTCATCAATATCTCCAGCCTCTAAAAGGTTCTCAATATCATCGGAAAACGCCTGTATCTCAAGCTCCAATGGCAGTGTCTTCTTTGCTTTCTTTCCGAATCCCAGACGTTTTCTGGAACAGGCTTCATCCATCAGATCAATAGCTTTATCCGGCAGGAAACGGTCACTGATATATCGAACCGATAATGATACCGCTGCTTCCAGTGCCTGATCACTGATCTCTACATGATGATGTTCCTCGTATGCAGAGCGAAGTCCCTTTAAGATCTCTACTGTTTCTTCATTGGTCGGCTCTTCCACATAGACCGGCTGAAATCTTCGCTCCAACGCTGCATCCTTTTCTATATATTTTCTGTATTCTGCACGCGTCGTCGCTCCGATCATCTGGATCTCTCCGCGCGATAAGGATGGTTTTAAGATATTAGATGCATCGATTGCTCCCTCTGCTCCACCGGCTCCGATGATCGTATGAAGCTCATCCACAAACAGAATGACGTTTCCGGCATTTTTTACCTCTGCGATCACCTTCTTGATCCGTTCCTCAAATTCTCCACGGTACTTGGAACCCGCTACCATACTGGATAAATCTAGCGACAACAGTCGCTTATCCCGTACTGTATCCGGCACATCCCCTGCAGCGATCAGGTAAGCAATCCCCTCTGCTACCGCAGTCTTACCTACACCCGGTTCTCCAACCATACATGGGTTGTTCTTCATACGTCTGCTTAAAATCTGAAGCACACGCTCTATCTCTTTCTCTCTGCCTATAACCGGATCTAGATTTCCCATACGGGCATCCATCGTCATATCTCTGGAGAACTGATCCAACGTCGGTGTTGCCGATGCCTTGGATTTATTCTTTCCCTTTTTCAGACTTACAAATTCTTTCTTTGCCGTACTGCCATCTACTCCACATGCAGACATGATGTCTACATATATTTTCTGTATATTTGCCTTTAATGACAGTATGATTTTTACCGCCGTACAATCCAGATGCTTCAAAATGGCAATCAGAAGATGCTCACTTCCTACCTCTGTACTTTCCAGACGTTTTGCTTCATTTCCCGCAAGCTCCAGAATCGACTCTGCGGATTTTGTATATTTGCTTTTCTCTGCGCCAAAGGTTCCTCCGGCTAATGGTATCTGGCTTAAGATATTAATGATCGACTGTATCGTTACTCCATTTTCCTGTAAAACAACAAACGGTGCCGTATCACTGACAAAGGTAAGTGCCATCAACAGATGTTCACTTCCTATATAGTTCTGCCCCAGCTTCTTGGATATCCGTTTGGCTTCTTTTAATATTTCCTGTAATTTTTCACTGTTCGGAAGTTTCAAATTATGTCACCTCTTTTTTCATAGTATATGACATTTTCTGCCTACTATCTTCTGTTATGATACAAAAGTCCCCGGCTCCCATATATTAGTATGTTCCCCAGAGACTTTTTTCTTTCGTATATCTTTCAATAATAATTAACACTCATCAATCGCTTTACCGATATCATGACGCATATATTTATTCTCAAATGTGATCCACTCGGTTGCCTTGTATGCATTTGCACGGGCTTCATGAAGATCCTTTCCTGTAGCTGTTACTCCAAGTACACGACCGCCATTTGTTACAACTTTGCCGTCTTCAAACTTAGTTCCGGCATGGAATACATAGTATCCGTCCTTGTCTTTGAATGTCTCTAGACCTGAGATCGGATATCCTTTCTTATAGGAAACCGGATAACCGTCAGATGCAAGTACTACACATACAGCAGCGTTGTCTTCAAATTCAAGTTCTACCTGATCCAGAGTTCCGTCAATACACGCCTCAAATACATCAATGATATCATTCTTCATTCTAGGAAGAACAACCTGCGCCTCCGGATCTCCAAATCTTGCATTATATTCCAGTACCTTTACGCCCTGTGGCGTGATCATAAGTCCGCAGAATAATACACCCTTGAATTCTCTTTTCTCTGCCTTCATGGCTGCCATTGTAGGCTTGTATATATTCTCCATGCAATAATCTGCGATCTCATCTGTATAGAATGGGCTTGGTGAAAATGTTCCCATTCCACCGGTATTCAATCCTTGATCACCGTCCTGTGCACGCTTATGATCCTGTGCGGATGTCATAGGTTTGATCGTTGTACCATCACAGAACGCAAGAACAGACACCTCACGTCCTGTCATGAATTCCTCGATAACCATAGTATTTCCCGCATTTCCAAAATGCTTATCCAGCATGATCTCTTTTACACCGGCTTTTGCTTCTTCCAGATCCTTACAGATCAGAACACCTTTACCAAGTGCCAGTCCATCTGCTTTTAATACGATCGGGAAGCTTGCCGTTTCAAGATATGCAAGTGCTGATTCTGCATCTGTAAAATTCTCATATGCGGCTGTAGGTATATTGTATTTTTTCATAAGATCCTTGGAAAATGCCTTTGAACCTTCGATGATCGCTGCATTTGCTCGAGGACCGAATGCACGGATGCCCGCTGCTTCAAATGCATCAACTGCACCGGCAACCAACGGGTCATCCGGAGCTACAACTACAAGATCAACTGCTTCCTTCTTTGCGAAATCAACCAGTTTATCAAATTCCATAACACCGATATCCACACATTCTGCCAATTCTGCAATACCTGCATTTCCCGGTGCACAATAGATTTTTGTTACTTTACTGCTCTTTGCAATACTTGTAATAATAGCATGCTCTCTTCCGCCGCCACCTACAACTAAAATCTTCATTTGTTTTCCTCCTGTCAGTCTTCTACAACTGTTATGCCGTCTTCGATCCGAACCTTTCCATGTGCAATCTTATCAATAGCAGCAGGTAGAATATTCCACTCTGCCTGCTCCATGACTCTCTGCTGAAGCACCTTCGGAGTATCTCCGTTTTGTACCGCAACCGCTTTCTGCATAATGATCGGACCGGTATCGGTTCCTTTATCTACAAAATGTACCGTAGCACCTACTACTTTTACACCTCTTTTTAACGCTGCCTCATGAACCTTGAGTCCATAATAGCCTGTACCACAAAAAGCAGGAATCAGAGAAGGATGGATATTGATAATCCGGTTCTCAAATGCATCAATCACAATCTCCGGAATAACTACAAGGTATCCCGCAAGTACGATCAGATCCGGATTCACTTCCTGTAAAATCTTCAACAGGTTCTCATTAAATACATCTCTTGTTTCAAAATCCTTTGGTGATACTACGATATCTTTTATACCTGCCTGTTTTGCACGTTCCAGTGCATAGGCATTTCTATTATTACTGATAACTGCTGCGATCTCGGTGTCTGTGATCTTTCCTGCTGCGATTGCATCAATGATCGCCTGTAAGTTCGTACCGCCACCGGAAACCAGAACTGCTATTCTTAGCATAAATCTACTCCCTTTTCACCGGCTACTACTGTACCGAGAACAAATGCCTTGTCTCCGGCACTCTCTATAGCTGCTATTGTCTTATCTGCATCTGTAGGATCTATTGCAAGGCACATACCAACTCCCATGTTATATGTATTGTACATCATATGCTCATCTATATCGCCCTTCTTTGCAAGGAGCTTGAATATAGCAGGCACTTCATATGAGTCCTTCTTCACCTGCGCACGAGCTCCGTCCGGAAGCATTCTTGGAATGTTCTCATAGAAACCGCCGCCTGTGATATGGCTGCAACCCTTAATCATTACACCGGCATCCTTTACTGCCTTTAATGCTTTTACATAAATTCTTGTCGGAGCAAGAAGTGCTTCGCCAAGTGTTGTTCCAAGTTCATCATAATATGTATCCAGAGATTCCTTTGTCATCTCAAATACTTTACGAACCAGTGAAAAACCATTGCTGTGTACACCGCTTGAAGCGATACCGATCAATGTATCTCCGGCTTTGATATTCTCTCCTGTGATAAGTTCATCCTTCTCTACGACACCAACAGCAAATCCTGCAAGGTCATACTCATTCTCCGGCATAAGTCCCGGATGCTCTGCTGTCTCGCCGCCAACTAAAGCTGCGCCGGACTGGTTACAGCCTTCTGCAACACCACTTACGATCGTAGCGATCTTTTCCGGATAATTCTTACCACATGCTATATAATCCAGGAAGAAAAGAGGTTCTCCACCAGAACATGCAATATCATTCACACACATAGCCACAGCATCGATTCCGATCGTATCGTGCTTATCCATGATATATGCAAGCTGTACTTTTGTACCGCATCCATCTGTTCCAGACAGTAATACAGGCTCTTTCATCTCTTTGATCTTTGCAAGACTGAACGCACCAGCAAAACCTCCGATACCACCTAATACCTCTGGTCTCATGGTTGTCTTGATGTGCTTCTTCATAAGTTCTACTGACTTATATCCTGCCTCAATATCAACGCCGGCATTCTTGTAATCCATTGTAAAATCCTCCTGTTTTATCCATTATAAAGTGCATTTTCATGCCAATTGATTCTTATAAATTATACGGGATTAATTTCTGTTTGTAAAGAAGCCATTCTCACAAATATACCAGCCCAAAACAGGTCTCTGTTCGGCACAATTTTGCTTGTCAGCAAAGCGTATTTCTTTTTTTTGAAAAATACTATATAAATATCAAATATAATTTGATAATGATTCCCATTTATGGTAATATAACGTTATATGCAGAGTAACTGTTTTTTTCGTTAACAAGAGGTAGTTGTATGACAAATAATAGATTAAACATCGGATTATTCATATGTCATCTCGACAATGAATATGCAAATGAAATATGTAAAGGAGCTGAATACGCAGCGAAAGAGCTAGACGTGAATCTTATCGTCTTTCCGGGCATGTTTTTAAATGCTTCATTTAACGATCCTGAAAACGAAATTTATGATTATCAGTACAACTCTGTTTTTTATTATGCTAAAAAAGAAAATCTGGATGCCCTGATCGTGTCCGTTGGCACGATCGCATCTTTTATATCACAAAAAAGTATTGAAGCATTTTTGGATACTTTTAAAGATATTCCGATTCTTACTCTGGAATCTAAGGTTTCAGGTTATCCTTGTTTACAGACCGACAGTACTGCCGGTCTTCGAGATGCCATTGAACATCTGATTATTCATCACAACCGAAAGCATATCTGTTTTGTTGCCGGAAGAAAGACAAATGAAGATGCTCTGGAACGTTTGAATGTATACCGAACTACAATGAAAGCTCACAACATACCGGTCACCGAAGATATGATCGTATACGGTGATTATTCTGAATACAGTCGTGAGATTGTCGGCAAACTGCTTGATGATAATCCGGATGCTGATGCAATTATTTTCTCTAACGATCAGATGGCTATCGGCGGCTATCAGGAATTGAAAAGCCGTAACATCCGAATCGGAGTTGATATCAGTGTAATCGGTTTTGACAACGCTCCCGGTTCCGTAACTATGGTTCCACCCCTTACAACCGTAAACGCGAACACCCCTGCATTGGGCTATCGTGCCGTTGGCAAGATCATTCAGGATATTAAGGCAGGCGAATTCTGTTCTTCTGTCTTGGATTCCCACTTTGTAAAACGATTATCATGTGGGTGCAGTCTGCATGAAAATACCGAACATATGCCGATTGACAATTTCTCTACTGTAACAGATATTCTGGAATACTGTGATGATTCTATTTTAGGCAACATTAAAAACAGCTTTTTTGGTACGATTGTTCTTGATCAGATCAACAGCATCTGGAAGGATATAATAGAAATTGCTGTTTTACCAAAGGCAAAACCATATCCAAAGAATCTGATTGTAGACAAACTGATGTCATTATTGTCATCTCCTGTCACAAGTTTCTTTTCAGTAACCAATATTGCATTTTCATTCCGTTGTTTTTCCGGTGTCATCATAGCATTAATCAACGATCCGGATAAACGGTCTGAATACTATCGGCTAAATTCTCATATTACAAGTGCTATCGCACAGTTTTTGTCAACTTCTTTGTACCAACAGGAACATGACAGCAAAACGGGATCATGGTCTTCAATCTATATTACAAGAGATACTCTTACATATGGAACCGATACAGCAAAAACCTTTTCATCTATGCTTGCTAAATTAAAAGACCTTGGATTTGCAGCATCTTATTTATATGCGTACGATGAACCCGTCGCCATTCAACCGGACGGAAGCTGGAAAACGCCGGATACTTTGTATCTTCAAGCTTTTTACAATCCAAAACATACAGCTGTTTTATCAGGTGAAACACGTCGTATTGCATCTACCGATATCTTTGACAATGAATATACCGGTTTTGAAGATAGATTTACCGCTGTTATTGTTCCTATTTTTACAAATGAACAACATCATGGTCTGTTTGTATGTAATACAGATGTAGATCACTTTGGACACATTTATACAACTTCTCTTCATCTTGGGGCTTCTTTTAAATATTTATCACTTTTAAAAGAACAGATCCAGACAAAAGAACAATTAGTAATGTCCTTAAATGAGATCCATGAAAAAAATGAGCTGTTAAATCACCTGTCTACCTCCGATGAACTGACCGGCGTCAATAACAGACGTGGATTAATGGAAAAAGTAGAATACCTGATCAATAAACCTGCCAATCATGGACGTAAGGCAATGCTACTGTTTGCAGACATGGACAGCTTAAAGATCGTAAACGATAAATTCGGACACAACGATGGAGATTTTGCTTTAAAGAATATTGCAAATATCCTGATGACAAGTTTCCGGGCGAGTGACATTGTCGGTCGAATCGGCGGTGATGAGTTTGTATGTTTTGCTTTCATTGATGATCTTGATTTTCCTAAGACTGTACAGGCAAGGATTCAGGAATTGTCCACTGAATTAAATGAAACCTGTGGCAAACCATATTATATCGAAATGAGTGTCGGTGTATCGGAATTTTCCTGCGATCCGAATATCAAGATTGAGGATCTGTTAAGCCAGGCAGACAGCGCACTGTATTCAAATAAACGATATAAGCGAATGTCTGTTTTAAAATAATAAAATACGATACGAATACTAACTTCTTTATAAAAGCACAGCTAAACGTTGTGAAATAAAATAAACCATATAAACGACAGCTTCTCTCCTGTGTTCAGGATAATGAATTCTCTCTCATTTATATGGTTTATTTTTTATTCCGCCTCTTTAAACGGCTCATTTAATATCTCGGTTCCCGGAAGAACAAATCTTCCATTTTCGATAATAACAACTCTCGTTCCATCTGCATGAACCGAATAAATTCCTCCGATTTCATCATATGGTATCGTAATATCGGTATGGCAGTTAAAATATGCCTTGCTGATATCCGTCTTTCGAAGGATCGAGCACTCATTATCCTTTGCAACGATTTCCTTGCCGTCCGGATTATGAAGGATATTTTCTTCACTCCAGCTATAGCAGGTATCACCGACTGCAAAATGCGGTCCCATCTTCTCTACGATCAGTATCGGCAATTTATATACCATGTTATATTTATTTGCAAGTACATATGCGGTCGTATTCGTTCCGATCGCAAACTCTCCAATCGGCAGTGTATCCCGTCCGCCCAAAAGATTATCCTTTACAAATTTTACATTATCTTCTTCTCTGTCAAAGTTCTTACAGGTGTAAGTTTTGATCTTTCCATCTTCAAAGGTCAGCCTGAGATCAACATATTTCAGATCATTCAGATAGACCTCACTCACATTTAAAACTCCATGCGTTCCGGTAAGCTTCGGCGATGTAAAAACCTCGCCAAGAGGAATATTCACATCCGCCAGACAGTTCTCAAAATTTGTCTCTGTCTCCGGGCGTTCTAACACATGCATCGATACCTTCATATCAGTCTGATTACCATTCTGCCCAATCACATGTACCCATTCTGCCTGATCCAGCTCATCGATGATCATCTGGTGAACCGGACGGTATACATCACTTTCCAGATTGTTGATCCGGATGATCTGTTCAAATATTTCTTCATAATCATCTCCGATCTCCGGCATTGGATATGCGATGATCGTAAAGCTGTACTCATCCCCCGGTATATATTCATTCACGATCTGTGACAGTTCATTGGTATATTCTACACCAAGCTCCTGCTGCTTCTTGCTAAGCGTAAGTTGTCCCGGCTTGCTCACCGGTTCAAACGGTGTCTCACCAAATATCTCGATACACGCCGGTCCTGCATATACAGACGCCTCATATCTGTATTTCTCATAAGCTCCACGCATTACCTCTAATTTCCGCTCCATCAGCTTGCGATCAAGAAATAACGTCTGATCCATCTGATGGTCGTAATCCATCTGCTTATTTACCGGAGTACCTACATAGCCGATCCGGTTCATTCTGGTCCGGTTGATGCGGTTTGTATCATAACGGAAACATAACGGTTCCAATCCCATATCACGAAACTGAAGGATCGCAGCTTTTACGATGCGCTCCATACCGATCGAATACCGGATATTTACATGCTTCTTTTTTGACATATCAATTTCGGCCGCTACAAAGCCCTGTCGAAACCCTTCTGTATAAGTCCGGGCAATCGACGCCACTTTTTCTGATGACATCCTGCGAAGAAACGCTTCCGTTTCCAATTCATTCTTTCCGATGTATTCGCCATATTCATATAAATAGCTGTTATCTCCGTCTTCACATTTCATGACAATATCTGTCGCAAAGGAAAGAATCGGATCCATCTTCTCACGCACACGATAATCCATGAAGAACTCCGCATAATCATGTTCAAAATAATAAATGGCATCTTTTACTGCTTTAACAGATGGAAAATCCTCAAAGATCCCATATACCTCCACAAACAATTCAAACCATACAGTAAGGTCTACAACTCTTCCTTCAAATGCTGCCGCGATCAGTCCATGGAATTCATAACAAAGAAATGTCAGATAGTCAGCAAATAAATATTCCCGCTTGTCTATGTCTTCAATCTCGTCCTCTGCTATTTTCTCACCAAACATCTGTCTGGTGTATTCATAGTTGCAATAACTCGTTTCGTAATTTTCAGGCATAACATCCTGATAAAGTGCTGCATTTATCTGCTGTAATTCGCCCGCTGTACAGCTCTCCGAAATGGGCATCCCACTTTTTACCTTTTCGATCACTTTATCTAACTGCAGTAAAAATTCTCCAGTTCTTACAAAATAATCCCGATACCGCATGTCCACTGTTTCTTCTTTTGTGATCGAACGGATCCGCTCAACCATCAGTTCGTAACGATCTTCGATATCTTCATATTCTGCTGTTATATCCTTATAATATGTCATTTATTGTCTCCCTTTATGTTTCCAAGTTGAATGTTCTTCCGGAACACCTCATCAATCACTTGATATAACATCTCTGATCCCTCTGGTGTCCGCTTGTTTCTACCATACACCTGGTTCTCGAAAACGCCATGCTCTTTCCAGCTTTTTCCTCCAACGGCATCACTTAACATAACCGGCGCCAGATTATCCATTACATGTGCAAATTTGGCTTCCGGCGTCTGATACTCCTCAAATTCATCCCAGAGTCCACGAAGCTTCTTCGCCTGATCTTCCGGCAGGATATTAAATATCCGGTCAGCAGCCTTTAATTCCCGTTCTCTTTTTGTTGCATTTGCATTTTTATCATATGCATATGTATCACCTGCATCTATCTCGATCAGATCATGAACCAGCAGCATGGAAACCACTCTTAATACGTCAACCGGTTCATTTGAATATTCCGCCAGTAAGATTGCCATAAGTGCAATATGCCAGGAATGTTCTGCATCATCTTCTTTTCTGATTCCATCTGTCAGATACGTCTGTCTGACTACAAATTTGCTCTTGTCAACCTCCAGTATAAAATCCAGTTGTTTCTTCAGTCTCTCATCCACACTCTTATATTCCCTTCATAAAAAAGATGCCTGATATAATAAAAACTATGATATTCAGATAAACCGCCATTTTCTTAGATGTAACCCCACCTTCTTCTGCATGATACCCGATCACGCCGAATACAATTCCGGTAAATGCCATCAAAAATGCACTGATCATCAATACCCCATAGATACGTTCTACCGTACCTCTTGATATAATGGATTTGATCACGGAAAGTATTATAAAGATTCCGCCCAAAATTCCCAATATATATGAAATGATCGTATCTCCTGAACTTCCGGGTGGAGAAACCCTGAAATCACTGTTTTTCAATCTTTTTTCTCCTTTTTCTGTCAAATCGTGCCAGAATATAATATATGATATATCCAAGCATGCCGCCAAAGGTATTCATGATAATATCATCAACATCAAACACCCCAAGTTTTGTTATCAACTGTACCAGTTCAATACTTAACGAAAACGCAAATGCCGCCAGAGTCGCTGTAAAAAATCCGGTCTTTTTACCTCTGACCCAACGGATCAACATTCCAAATGGTACAAAAGCAAGAACATTTCCAACCAGATTCAACATCACGCTTGTGTTCGTCATATAACTTCTGTACTTTACGAAACGCTTAATCTCGAGAAACGGTGTCAGATTGTACCGCATCTCTTCATATCCATGTCCCCTTCCAAACATATCGCTGAATATCAGGAAATAAACAATGGATATACTGTATAAAATGAATAGCACCAGGCATAACACCCGCAGCTTTTTCTTATTTTCTATGCTCAACGCCAGCCTCCAGGTTAATATTATTTCCTCATTTTTATTAACTGGGTAAGAAGTCTGTCTGCACACTCCTCTTTACTCATCTGTGGCAATTCAATATCTTCATCCTGTGTGATCAATGTCAGCACATTGGTATCTGTTCCAAATCCAGCTCCCGCTGTCTTTAAGTTATTTGCTGCGACTATATCGATCTTCTTCTTTTCCAGTTTCTTTCTGGAATTCTCCAGCAGATTCTGTGTCTCCATCGAAAATCCGCATATAATCTGTCTGGCAAGTCTGCTGTCCCCATCTGTCTTTCTTGCCTCTTCTCTCTGCATTCCAAGGAATGCAAGAATATCTTTTGTTCTTGTAAGTGGAATGCTCATATCAGCATCCGATTTCTTGATCTTGTTATCTGATACTTCTGCCGGTTTGTAATCTGCAACGGCGGCAGCCTTGATAATGATATCCTGATCTGCACTGGCAGCCGTTACTGCTTCATACATATCCTGTGCAGAGGTAACCGGCACTACTGTTACGAATTCTGGCGGCGTGATCGCTACCTTTCCTGTTACAAGTGTCACATCCGCCCCACGAAGCATCGCCTGTCTGGCGATCGCATATCCCATTTTACCGGTTGAATGGTTGGAAATAAAGCGAACTGGGTCGATTGCTTCCATCGTAGGACCTGCGGTAACAAGTACTTTTATTCCCTGCATATCCTTCTCTGCTGCAATATACTTTAATATATAATCAACTAACAACTGTTCATTCGGAAGCTTCCCCTTGCCTGTATCTCCACAGGCAAGGTATCCGCTTGCCGACTCTATGATCTCATAGCCGTAGGACTGTAATTTCCTGATGTTATCCTGAACGATCGGATTCTCTAACATATTCGTGTTCATTGCAGGTGCGATCAGTTTCGGACATTTTGCTGCCATGATCGTAGTACTCAACATATCATCTGCAATGCCGCCTGCAATCTTCCCAATAATATTTGCCGATGCAGGAGCAACCATAAAGATATCTGCCCGTTTTGCAAGTGCAACGTGTTCTACGTTAAACTGAAAATTACGGTCAAAGGTATCCACCAGACACTTATTTCCTGTTAAGGTCTCAAATGTGATCGGATTGATAAAATTGGTCGCATTTTCTGTCATGATGACATTTACATCTGCATGCAGTTTTACAAGCATACTGGCAACATTTGCCATCTTATATGCTGCTATACTTCCTGTTACACCTAAAACAACGGTCTTATTCTTTAACATCATTTTCTCCATTCTGCATCGTATCATTGAAAATCATTCTGTCCGGAACGAATGCTGATCCGGCTGTTATTTGTTCATATCAAGGATAAAGTTATCGATCAATCTTGCCTTGCCAAATCTGACTGCCATAGCACAAAGGACATGTCCCTCTACTATATCGATTGACTTCATGGTATCCATATCCACCATCTCAACATAATCAATATCTGCAAGTGGCTCTGATCCGATCAGGTCTTTCATTGCTGCTACAATCTTCTTCGCATCTCGCTCACCATCTTCGATCATTTTCTGTCCAAGCTTAACTGACTTGCTCAGTACAACTGCTGCCTGACGTTCTTCCGGCTTCAGATAAATATTTCTGGAACTCTTGGCAAGACCATCTGCCTCACGGATGATCGGACATCCAACAATCTCAATATCCATGTTCAGATCTGTAACCATACGCATGATGATCGCAAGCTGCTGTGCATCCTTCTGACCAAAATAAGCACGATCCGGCTGAACGATATTGAACAATTTATTTACAACTGTACATACACCTTTGAAATGTACCGGACGAGTCAGTCCGCATAATGCATCCGGAAGCCCTGTCATATTGACATAAGAACAAAATCCCGGCTTATACATTTCTTCCGGTTCCGGATGAAAAATCACATCTGCACCTGTTGTCTCGCATAACTTTGCATCTGCATCAAGATCTCTTGGATAACTCTCCAGATCCTCTGTTGGTCCAAACTGCATCGGATTGACAAATACAGATACAACGGTTCTGTCATTCTGTTCTACGGATTTCCTGATCAGACTCTGATGTCCCTCATGGAGATATCCCATTGTTGGTACAAGTCCAACACTTAAGCCTTCTTTCTTCCATGCCTTAACCTGACTTCTTACTTCATCTACTGTTTTTAAAATCTTCATTTCTGATTTCCAGTCCTTTCCTGATCCTGTCTCCCGGTTTTTACCGGTTCAGGCAGCTTCTATCTCTTAGTATAATTTATCGATTACTTCATCATCAATTTTGTAGCAGTGTTCTTCTGCCGGAAATGTTCCATCGTCAATCTCTGCTATATAAGTCTTTACTGCTTCACGAATCACGTCTCCTGCATTAGCAAAATGCTTTACAAACTTCGGCTTGAAATCACTGAACATGCCAAGCATATCGTAAATTACAAGAACCTGTCCGTCGCATCCTGCTCCTGCTCCGATTCCGATCGTAGGAATGTTGATGCTCTCTGTTACAAGCTTTGCAAGCTTTGCAGGGACACACTCCAGCACCAGTAAAAACGCACCTGCTTCTTCTACTGCCTTGGCATCCTCGATCAGCTTCTTAGCTGCTGCTTCTGTCTTACCCTGAACCTTAAAGCCACCAAAAGTATTGATCGACTGCGGAGTCAGTCCCAGATGTGCAACAACAGGGATTCCTGCTGATACGATTGCTTTAATCTGTGGACAGACTTCTTTACCACCTTCTAACTTTACAGCTCCGGCTCTGCCTTCCTTCATCAGACGACCTGCATTTACGACTGCGTCATATACACTGGTCTGATAGGACATAAATGGAAGATCGGTTACAACCAGTGCATTCTTGGCTCCTCTTGCAACGGCTGCGCTATGATGGATCATGTCTTCTACGGTTACAGAGATCGTATCCTCATATCCAAGGATTACATTTCCGAGGGAATCACCGACAAGAATCGTGTTGACTCCTGCTTCATCCAATAATCTTGCTGTCGTATAATCATACGCTGTCAGCATAGAAATCTTATGCCCGGAATTCTTCATCTGCATAATTGATGTTGTTGTGTTCTTCATACGTCTTATTCTCCTATTCTGAAATCATTTCATTTTTTGTTCATTTCAAAATCCAGCATTGCCATAACTTACTGCTTTCCCTGCCATCGTTCCCGGCATTGCAGTATTCCCATTTCTCATTCCTGTCCTGAAAGAATTTTCTTCATCTCAGAATAATCACGGTTGGGATATTTCTGCTCTGCTAAAGCAAGTACAGCTCCTGATACGCTGATATAAATATGTTTCTCATTTGCATCAAGAACATTCAGATGTTTCTTTACTGTCGTTGTGTCATTTCTCTCGATTGGTCCGGTCAGACCTGCCACTGGGCCATCTTCTGCTATATGCGATGCATTTCCCATAAATAACGGAACAAGTGCCTGCTCTGCCTGTTTCTCTTCAAATCCGCAGTCTTCCAGTAATGAAACTGCCGATCCATACAGACCATTCACCAGATTGCTGGCAAATACTGCAGCCGCATGATATTTTGTTTTATTTTCTGTTGAGAGAAGTACACAGTCATTTCCTAAAAGACGAATAAAGCGGCAAAGTTTATTTCCCCACTCTTCAGCACCTTCCACGGTAAAAAAACATTTCTGCATTTCCCTGTAGGATTTTGTCGTTGAACTGATTGCATACATAGGATGAATCGAATAACCAAAGGCTCCTGCCTCTGTTACACCTGAAAAAATATTAGATGTCATCGCACCACTACAATGACAGATCAGTTTGCCCTTGATATCAAAGGCTTTTATGCTGTCCCATACTGCTTCTATCCTTCCATCCGGAACGGTAAGCATCAGGACGTCACTTGCGCAAACGATCTTCTTCAAATCATCAAATGCTTCGGTATTGGTAAATGCTGCAGCTTCTTTTGCACTCTCCACCTGTCTGCTGTAATATCCGGATACGGTTACTGTCTCCGGAAGGTTCTTTTGTATCTCTTCTTTATTCAGCTTCTGTTCAAGATACTTTCCAAGTGTAAAGCCTACTTTGCCTGCACCGATAAATCCAATCCTCATATGATCACCTGCTATCGCCTGTTCTATCTGTGGTGTACAATCAGGTATAGTTTCTTTCGAATACCATCCGCCATTTACAATACCATTTACAAGGTAAAAAGTAAAGCAGGAGAACCTGAATTTATCATCATTTTTTCTCCTGCTTTTCTTATGTTTTTCCCATACAGATCATAGATCCATATCGGAAATCATCATTTTTATAATACATAAAAATTAGTTATATTTTGCAATTACCTCTGCATTCGCCTTCATGGCTGCAGCTTCCATGGACTCACGCTCTGCCAAAAGTTTCTTTCTTACTTCTGCATTGCTGTTTCCTATGATCTGAAGTGCCAGATATGCTGCATTCTTGCTTCCGTTTATTGCTACAGTTGCTACAGGGATACCGGATGGCATCTGAACGATAGAAAGAAGTGCATCCATTCCATCTAATACAGAACCGGAAATTGGTACTCCGATAACCGGGATCACTGTCTGGCTTGCTACAACACCCGGAAGTGCTGCTGCCATACCTGCGGCAGTAATGATAACCTGTGTTCCATTATTATTTGCTTCTTCAATAAACTCTGAAAGTCCTGCATGTGCTCTGTGTGCAGACAGACATCTTACATCAACTGCTACTCCATACTCCTTTAAAATGCCGATTGCAGGCTCAACCTTTGGCAGGTCACTTGTTGATCCCATAATGATCGCTACTCTCATGTTTTTATCCTTCTTTCTTTCTTTTTATGTGTCATATCCCTGTGTCATACATGGCTCCATGCATGGCACAATGGTATTTTACTTACTGTTCAGATACTGATCGATAATCTCACTTGCCCCTTCATAATCCATGGCATCCACCGTCATCTTCAGTGCATTTAAGAACTCAATATCAGCATCATTATACTCGTATCGGTCGATTTCTGCCAGTATTTCTTTTACAGCTCCAACATCGGCATCCCGTAAAAATGTACGCATATCTTTGAGCTGTCCACGATCCACTGCATCCCTGACTGTCTTTTCCTGCTGTTCAACCGGATTGATCTTCGCCAGATATAGTCCGATATCCTTAAACATACGCTTCAGCATGGATACAAATTCATGCGTATTTTCCTTTGCATACTGCATATTTCCTATATTGATCGCCGACTCCAGATTTGCTGCTTTCCGTTCGATGCTGTATGCGCCGATATTTCCACTGCTGCTCTTGATATCATGAATGATATTCCGATACCGTCTGACATCATCATCAATATATTCTTCCAGACGATCTACATCCGGCTCATAGTCTTCCTTGAATGCCGCAATAAAACGGTTAAAGGTATCAAAATTGCCTCCGATCATCTTCAATGCATTTTCAACTACAATACTGTTCTCCAGAATATAAACATCATCCTTAAATCTGGATTCGCTGATATACTGTCTGATATTGCTTGTCTTTTCCTTGATCTTGTCCTCCGGAAGGAACAGACGGAAAATTCCTTCGATTCCATCCATTTCCAATGGTTTTACAAGTACGTCACTGAAGCCCTGCTTTATGATCTCATCTCTGCTGCTGTCTATATTGTTTTCTGAAAGTGCAATGATCGGAACCCGTTTGTATTCTTCTCCATCCAGGCTCCGGATCTCACGGACGGTATCTGCACCATCCATAACCGGCATGACTGTATCAATGAAGATCATATCATATGGAGTTACCATAACCTTGTCAATCGCTTCGAATCCGGATGAAGCAGTATCACAGATCAGCTCATAGGAATCAAATATAACCTTCTGGATCTGTATACTGACATCAGAATCGTCCACAAGAAGGATCCTGACATCCGGAAGCCAAATTCTTGAATTCGAATTACGGAATGCCTGCTCCCGTCGTTTGCTTACATTATAATTAACATAGCTGTAATCAAATACCTGCTGTATAATGGAAAAGCGTATCGTGGTTCCTGCTCCATAGGTACTGTCAACCTCCGGGGTTCCACCCATACTCTCGATCAACTGTCTTGCGATTGCCAGTCCGATACTGATATCAAAATTACCGATATCAGTTCTGTCATAAGAATCGTCCAGATCAAAGAAACTGTCCAGACGTTCTTCCTTTACTCCGGTTCCGGTATCTGATATCACGATATCCAGATAAATGCTGTCCGGTCTGTCGCACTCTTCCGGAGCGATCTTTCTCCAATCCACTTCAATGCTGATCGAACCTTCTTTGGTTGTCTTTGCCGCCCTCTGATACAGATTCATCAGGATCTCCTTCACCTTATCACGATCGCCGATCAGACCATTTGGTATATCATCCTCAATGCTTACCTTTAAGGCAACCAGATCCCGGTTGATCATTTCCTTAAACTGAACCGCAAGCTCCTCGATCATATCTGAAACCGCATATTCCTTCTCCTGCAATTCCAGTGTTCCATCCTGTAAATTCGATAATCTGGAAATTCCATCAATTATACCAAGGATCTCGTAGCTGGAACCATATACCGTGGATAACTGTTTTACCTCTTCTTCCGTTTTTGCCTCATCATTCCGCAAAAGCATCTCGCTGATCGCAAGGATCGAATTTAACGGTACACGGATCTCATGATTCAGATAGTTCACATAATCGTTCTTTGCACGGTTAGAACGCTCTGCCTGTTCATTTTTCTTGCTGAGTTCTTCTACCTGCTCCGTCTTTTTGCCAAGCAGATGCATCACATACCGAGCTACAAATATCACTGCCACGCAGATTGCTATGATCAATACCACAATCAGAACTCTGGAAAATGGAGTCTCCCAGAATTTCAACTGTTTTACAATAACAAAAGACAGCGGTTCTTCACAGGCAACACCATCAGAATTCTCTGCCGAAAGCACAAATGTATAATTTCCGCCCTCCAGATTTGTATACTCTGCTTCCAGATTATCCGTACCCGAAACAACACGATCTTTATCGTCAAATCCATCAAGATAATATTTTACCTGAATATCCCCACGATTTACATAACTCAGAACAGAGAACTTGATCACGATTCGGTTCGTATCACCCGGAACGGTCATCTTACCATCCAGATCCGAGAACGCATACTCTTTATCATCTATCGTAACAGAAGCTATCCGTACCTTCGGTGGAACTTCATTTGTAAATACCTGATTCTGATCCAGCATACTGAAGCCGGTATCACAACAAACATAGACGACTCCATCTTCACTGATATAATTCGTTGAATTATCCGTAATATCAGAGATCAGTCCATCATTTTTCGTATATATCTCGCATTTCGGATCTGCCGAGCTCAACAGATCTCCTTCGTAATATTTCTGGATGCCACGGGAACCGAAGATCCAGAGGTCTCCTGCCTGATCCAGTATCAGATTTGCCACAGAATTCGATGGATCAACTGCACTGATCTGACGGATCACGCCCTCCTGATAATAAAGTCCATTATCTGTTCCGATCCAGATACCATTGCTTCCACCAACAATGGAAGAAACAACATTCGAATTCAGTCCCTCTGACATAGATATCTTTTTCAGATTAGATTCCATGTCTATCGTATAAAGACCGGAACCATTGGACCCTGCATATAAGGTTCCATCCTCCGCCTGATACAGGGATATGATATCTGCATTTTCCATACCGGAAAATCGGCCGTAGCTGACTGTTACCTGTTCATCCTTCAATATGGAAATACCGCTCTCGGTTCCGATCGCCATACTACCATCCTTTAATTCAATGATACAGTTGACAGCATTACTGGTCAACAACGCGCCACTCTTATTATAGAATTTGTATTTACCCTTACTGTTCACCTTGATAACACCATAAATTCGGTAGGAACAGATCCACAGATTATTCTTTGAATCCACACAGAAATCACGGATACTTTTTCCATTTAACATTGTGACAAGATCAGAGTCACGGTCAAGAGTTCCGTCTGCATTTATGATCCGCAGGCCATCATCTGTACCGATATATAACTTTCCGCAATACTCCGTAATGCAGTTGACGATTGTCTCATCCAGACCATATTTCATGCTTCCATTCTGGAATTTGCTTCTGGATAACAGCATCAGTCCTTTTCGATATGAGGTCATCCAGTAGTTCCCTTCAAAATCCTGGATTATGTCACTCATCGACTCATTAAATTCCAGACCGGTAACATACTTCATTTTTTTATTTTTGTTGATATAACCAACACCATCATCCGCAAGAACCCACAATTTATTATCAATCCGCTGGATCTTATTGATACCACTCAGTGCCGCTGTTGATAATAATTCAAAATCTTTGTTCGTCGTAAGATGTATAATTGTATGACCTACCGTACCAATATACCGTTCCCCATTCTCATCTACAAAAAGACTGTTCAGATCTTCTTCTGTGTATTCCATCTTACTGATCTTGCTTACGATCTGATCATCCTTGATATTTACGATCGTATCGTTATTCACGATCGCATATACATAAGAACGATATCCACTGATCGCTGTTACATCCGGTGCAACAACATCATCATCCGCAACCAGCGTCATTTCACCGGATTCGTAATAATAAATACCGGATGAAGTAGCAAGCCATATTTTTCCTTCTTCGTCTTCATACAGTCCACGGACGGTCGTAATCTCATCCTCTGTTGAATTCGATATACGATTAAAGCATCCGTCTTTGTAAATAAATAAGCCATAGTTTTCCGTTCCTACATACAGATCCCCATTCGATGCCGCAAGAATACTGTTGATCATATAGGAACTGCTGTCGCTGTCTTCTCCCAGTGAAAATTTCCGAAACTGACTTCCATCATAACGGTACAGTCCGCTGTCCGTGCCGACCCATATGTATCCACTGGCAGACTGGCTGATGCAGTTTGCTTCCCCACTTTCAAAACCGTCATCTTCTGTGTACTTGGTCTGACTGTAATCTGATGTAAAATTCTCCTGTGCAAACACAGCAAGCCGTGGTGAAAAAAGTATCATCACGGCTACTGCTATTAATATGATCATTCTGATTTTTGAATGTAACTGCTTCATAGTTTTCTTATGCACCTAATAAAAATGCTACATATCCTTTTTTAGTTTCATAAATATCTGCTTTGGAAGTGATCTCCCATGGAGCATGCATGTTTAATACGGCCACACCACAGTCCACAACTTCCATTCCATATAATGATAAAATATAAGCGATCGTACCGCCACCGCCAACATCTACTTTACCAAGCTCTGCAGTCTGATAGTATACTCCGGCATCATCCATTACCTTACGAATAGCTGCAAGATACTCTGCATTTGCATCATTGGAACCGGATTTGCCTCTTGCTCCTGTAAACTTGTTAAATACCATACCTTCACCAAAGATAGCCGCATTCTTCTTGTCAAATGCACTTGCAAAGGTTGGATCATAACCTGCAGATACGTCAGAGGATAACATTCTGGAGGATGCCAGACATCTTCTGAGGGCCAATTCATTATAACAGCCCATCGCATTCATAATCTCAGCAACTGTATTCTCAAAGAAATGAGACTGCATTCCGGTTGCACCCACGCTTCCGATCTCCTCTTTATCTGTCAACAGACAGCAGGTCGTCTTTTCTACATCTTCTGCTTCCAGCATCGCAACCATAGATGTATATGCACATACCCTGTCATCCTGTCCGTATGCCATGATCATACTCTCATCAATTCCGCAGTTTCTTGCCTTTCCTGCCGGAACGATCTCAAGCTCTGCTGAAATGAAATCTTCTTCCTTTATTCCATATTTCTTCTTCAGAAGTGCAAGCACCTGTTCCTTTACGGCTTCTTTCTCTTTTCCCTTTAATGGCTTGCTCGCAAATAAAATATCCAGTTCTTCTCCCTCGATAACTTTATTTGCCTTTTTTTCCATCTGAGCACCGGCAAGATGGATCAGCAGATCGGTAACACAAAATACCGGATCATTCTTGTCTTCCCCAATGTTTACTTCTACAACTTCTCCGTCTGTCTTAGCAACTACACCATGAATAGCAAGTGGTAAGGTTACCCACTGATACTTCTTGATTCCTCCATAATAATGCGTATCCAGATAAGCAAATCCCTCTTTCTCGTATAATGGAATCTGTTTAATATCCATACGTGGGGAATCGATATGTGCGCCAAGAATGTTCATACCCTTTTCGATATCCTTCTTACCGATATTGAACAGCGCTACGGTCTTATTCATCCATACCGCATATACCTTTGAACCTTTTGTCAGCTTCTTTCCTTCTTTGATCACATCCTGAATATCTTCATATCCGGCTTTCTTTACCTGTTTTACGATCTCTTTTACACATTCCCGCTCCGTCTTTCCTGTATCCAGGAATTCACGGTAGGATTTACATAATTTTTCCAGCTTTGCAAGTTCTTCCTTGTCATAACTGTTCCATGCATTTTTATCTTTCATTTTTATGCCTCCTAAACATATAAGTCATTGCTTATACTCTTTTTTATATATATAATGGCACTTCTGCGGATCCTGTATGTCACAAGTCCGAGAATTACCAGATAGATTGCAAAGATCATAAAAGAATCCATCTTTGTAAACTTAAATAAACAAAAACCGACTCCACAAAGGATCATGGATACCAGAATAGCAATCGCCATATTAAAGAATGCATTCAGATTGCCCCTGAGCGCTCCGTATTCATCTTCCCAGTTCAGCTTCGGATGTGTTGCATCCAGCCAGAGTCCGATATAGGTGCAGCATACAACCGATAAGAACCCGATCACAATAAAGTAAATGGCCGAAGGCACATTGATATGCATACAGATGCACAACACAATGATCGTTACTGCAACTGTGATGCCGCTGTATACCAGACTGACACCTGCCTTGATCCCAATCTGCGTCCGATAGCTGACCGGTGCATATTTGATAAAGCTGAAATGATCTCCCTCTCTTGTAAACGAGGTCGATGCAATACTGTTCATTGCTGTTGCAAAGAAGGAAATGATCAGTACCAGCAATAATACGATCAGATCGGATGCTACAAAACCTTTGGAAAGCAGCTTCTCAAATGAAGTCATAAAGTTCTTCGTCGCAGGCAGAACAAACAATGCCACCGCAAGAACCGGCCATATAATATTTACCATTACACAATATTTGCGATATGCCGGTGTCCGGTATAGTATCTTACATTCCTTCAGAAAATATGCTTTGCGAATACTTTTTTTCGCATAAGCTGCATCAGAAACCACATCTTCTTTCTTCTCTGCTTTTCCGACAGATGAAACCAGATATACGCCACGCAGATACAGCTTGCTTCCAAGGAAAAACAACAGACCTGCCATAACCGCATTTAACAGGATGAACAGCAGGGAATATGCAATGTTGTTCGTTTCAAGTGCTTTTAAGAATACAGGAACCGTAAAGAATATCTTTCCCATGATTGCTGTAAACATATTGTTATGATTCATCAGACCATCAATATAATTGTTAATATTGATGCTGTCCATCTGAATAAACGATAATAAAAAGAGTCCGAGGAAAATAACGGTTACCAGTCCTGTCATGGCATCCACATTCCGAAACAGTTTTATCCGGCTTAAAAACGCCATACAAAGTAAGGCAAAAATTCCGCAATATACAAGTGGAAGGATCGGAAGCATCGCTACTCCGACTAATGCCGTCAGTACAGATACCGGCTTGAATCCGGCAGCTATGAAGTAACCTACAAAGCCGCTGAATAAAACCATAAACTCCATAACACTCTCTGCAATATATGCATTTACAAATTTGGCTGCTACGATCTCACCCGGCTTTACCGGAAGCGGAAGCAGATGATCCAGATCCGATGAAAAAAACAGTACATTAAACAGTACCATCACCGAAAAGATCATGCCAAATACGGACATCAACTGTATGATCAGTTCTACGCCTTCCGTCATTCCTCCTGCTTCTATCAGTGCTTCTGTCATAATATATACAATAAATCCAACGACCAGACAACAGGGAACCATGATACAGAACATGGCAAGTGAACCAAGTGTCTTATATGCCTTCGCTTTTTCTCCGGTGTCCGGCATCGTCATCTCTGTATCCTTTGCCATCACTCTGGTCAAATACAAAAAATTCTTCATAAGCACTCTATTCCTCATGTGTCATTTCTATAAATATATCTTCCAGTGACTTATTCTTATGTGCAACAACCAGATCATCCAGCGTTCCCTGATAGATATCATGACCTTTCTTGATCATGATGATATTATCACACAATTTCTCTGCAACTTCCAGAACATGCGTTGAGAAAAATACGCAGTTACCTTCATCCGCATGCTCCCGCATCATCTTCTTTAATTCATATGCCGCATTCGGATCCAATCCGGTCATCGGTTCATCTAAGATCCAGACCGGTGGTTTATGTACTAATGCGCCTATTACCATCATTTTCTGGCGCATACCATGCGAATAGCTGACCATTTGTTTATTTAAGCTGTCTTCCATACCAAAACGCCCAGCCATTTCCTCTAACCGCTTCTTACGGTCAGTCTCTGATACACCATAAATATCTGCAATGAAATTCACATATTCCAGTCCTGTTAACCGTAAAAAGATATCAGGATTATCTGCAATATATCCAATCGACTGTTTTGCCTCAAGCGGCTCTTTCCGGATATCATGACCATTGATCTGAACGCTGCCCTCTGTCGGTTTTAAAATACCGGTCAGCATCTTGATCGTTGTTGTCTTCCCCGCACCATTCTGCCCTACGAATCCGACGATCTCACCTTTCTTAATATGAAAGCTTAAATTGTTTACGGACACAAAATCTTTACCGTAAATTTTCTTTAAGTTATTGGCTATTATCATTCTTTATCTTCTCCCGGTTCTTATCTGTCACACCATCGTTTCTATCTGGTCTGTCATTTATCAAAATACTTCTTTCCATTTGGTTTTAATTATACCAAGCCCCTAATCTCTTTACAATATAAATATACCAAAGGCAGCCTGAAAATACTCTGCATAGTAACAGGCTGCCATCTTCTTTATATGATTGTCCGCGGACATTTTACTGTTTATAAGTTGATACTGTCATCAAAATGAAAGGCATAGATGATCTTCTCTGTTACCATTCTTCCGGTAAGCTGATGTATCGTCTTTGCATACATATCAAGCTGTACATGATAACGGCTGACCAGATCCGATATCTGATCCACCCGGTCTGTCTTGTAGTCCATTAAAACCACCTGATCTCCTTCCAGAAAATAGGCATCGATCACTCCCTGAACTACGACCATATCCTTGCTGTCTTTATACTCCGGTGATATATCTTCCGGCTTCATGCCGATATAAAACTGCTGCTCCCGGTATAAGGTATGGTTCTTCTGTGCTTCTGCCATACGGATTCCGAGTGGGCTGTTGACCATGTTATAAATCTTATCTGCACGAACATGCTCTCTGTACCGTTCTTCCAGATATCCATGATCAAAAAATGACCGGATCTGCTCTCTAATCTCATCCATGCTGTTTCTTGTAAAATCAATAAGCTCCATGATCTTATGGATCACAGTACCCATCTCATTTCCTTTTACAGGCTCCTCCTTCATGCGGGAATGAAGCACCGGTATTGTAAGCTCTGCTTCTGTCACAGGCGGCTGATACAGGTCAGATCCCGGATTCTCCTCTCCGCGGTGTGCAAGTCGTTTGATCTCTGTAACGGACATCTTATTTTTTACTGCCTGCTCTGTTTTATATGGGTAGGTATAATCTAAAAGTTCCTTATACTTTTCATATAACTGCAGTTCACCCTCTGTCTGTACAGCTTTTTTTTCTGACATATCTATATTTGTCCCGGCAGGTATCTGATTCTGATAGCCGGTCTTTGCAAGTACCCAGGTTGCATAAATATCCTTTCTGCATACAGTATCTTCTGATACGATATGCATAGATAACGCCGATAAGATCCAGTCCATAAAACAGCCGGCTTCCATTCTGGTGATATATGGAAGCTCCATCCGCATCTGTCCGGACGCTTCAATAAGAAAATCAGTCTGCAGCGGATAATCAAAGACTGCCTTTTCCGCTCCGGGGTCTTTTACCGCCGCTGTCATATATAACTTCTCTTTTGCTCTTGACAGGGCAACATATAAGATACGGATCTCCTCCGCCAGCTTCTCTGCATTCATGACACTGAGCATGGCCGCTCTTGCAAATGTTTTCTTCTTCGCACGGTTCTTCCGGTCAATCGCATAACCTGCCAGATAGCTGTCTGCATTTACCGTCACCGGAGATAAGGCATCCAGATTCGAAAAACGATTTGCCAGTCCACTGACAAATACAACCGGAAATTCCAGTCCCTTGCTCTTATGCATCGTCATCATCACAACAGAATCGTCATCATCTCCAAGCACCGACGCTTCTGCAAAATCCAGATCATTCGTCTTCAGCCGGTCCATGTAACGCAGGAAATTAAACAATCCACGAAAACTGCTGTCCTCATAGGTATCCGCTTTCTGGATCAGCATATCGATATTTGCCTGTCTTCGTTTTCCCGACTGCATCGCGCCAACAAACCAATAATATCCGGTCTGCTCCAATATCGAATGAAGCAGTTCACTGATACTCATATAGTTTTTATCTGCCTTCCAGCTATCCAGCATACGAAGAAACTGTCGAAGCTCCTCTGAAGCTTTTGAGTCCGGCTTTTCTGCATAATAACAGACCTTCTGATAAAAACTCGCCGTCCGCGCCAGATTCTTCTCATGATCCTTGAAGTCCCGGTCATAGATACCTACAATCTCTGCAAGCTCCTGTTCCTTTACACCTGCAAGCGGTGAACGAAGGACTGCTGCAAGTGCATAATCCTGATGGGAATTATCGATCACCGCCAGCATATCAAGCAGGGTACTGATCTCGATCGCATCAAAATATCCACTCTCGCTCTCTACAAATAATGGAATCCCACGCTCCGCAAATGCTTCCTCAAAGGCTTTCGCATTCTTCTTCACACTTCGCATCAATACCGCAATATCCCGGTAAGAAACCCTTCTGGTCTCTCCGTTATCTCCATCCGGAATATAAAGTGGTTTATCACCCTTCACTAACTCATAGATCTCATCTGCGATCATCCGTGCCTCTATATCCACATTTGTTAACGACCGTATCTCTTCCGGCTGGGATTTCTCCGGATCTGCGCAATCATTCCTTACGATCAGGATCTCGGATCCATACCCCATATTATTCTTGTCCTGTCTTCCGATATGCAGCTTTGCCGATTCATCATAATCGATCCCGCCCAGATTCTCTGACATCAACGGTTCAAAGATCTGGTTGATCGTATCAATCACCTTTCCTGCACTTCGGAAATTATTCGAAAGCAGGATCTTCTGATCTTCTGCATCTTCCCGGTCAGAATATGTATTATATTTATTCAGGAACAGATCCGGTCTTGCCATACGAAAGCGGTAGATGCTCTGCTTGATATCACCTACCATAAACATATTCTTCCGATCTTCTCCGTGACCTGTCACACAATTTAAGATATCTTCCTGTAAAAAGTTGCTGTCCTGATATTCATCGATCAGGATCTCACGATACCGTCTGGCAACCGTCTTTCCTGCTTCCGATGGAATCACACAGCCATTCTCATCCGTTCCTGCACACAGGATGTCATAGGCAAATTCTGAAATGTCCCGGAATTCATACAGATTCCTGTCGAGCTTCTCTTCCTTTAACCGATCCATATAGGAACGTGTCAGGGATAATAACGCTAACAATGGTTCCTTCATCATCGCACATTCTGCAAGTATGACATCTGTCGGACGAAACAATGCCATCATGTCCTTTACACTTCCACGATAGGTCTGCATAGTCGTCTTTACATACTGCTGTTTCTCCGGATCACAGGCTGCGATACGCTTCAGATTGGAAAATTTGGAAACCCGTTTATATGCCTCATCCATATCCTCGGCCTGTCTCAGATTCCGCAGTAATTCCAGATCTGAATGTATAATAGGATCATAACCTGCAGGGCCATCTGCTTCGCCTGCGATCTCTAAGCACTGTTCTGCCTGACCGATCGCTGAATCAAGCGTGTCTGCTACGATCTGCATATAATCCCGATACCATTTTAAGGTATACAGTTCTTCCTTCATTGATACTTCAAGTGCCGCTTCTGCTTCATTTATCCAGCGTTCCGGCTTCGGATAACCGGAAGCAACGCGGTAGATCTGATAGACCAGCTCCCGGATCTTCTCATCCGATTCTTTTCTCGCAAAGCTGTCTACCAGTCCGATAAATTCATCGGATGCTTCCTGATATTTCTGTTCTAATACTTCATCCAATATATCATTCTTGATCAGATCCATCTCTGCATTATCTGCTATATCAAAAGAGGAATCGATCCCGATCATCTGAAAATAGTCTTTTACGATTCCAAGGCAGAAACTGTCGATCGTCATAATATCTGCCCGTGGCAGCAGGGATAACTGCTTAACGATATGCTCATCCTCCGGATGATCTTCGGCTGCCTGCTCAAGCTTATCCGCAATCTTCTCTTTCATCTGGGCTGCCGCAGCTCTGGTAAATGTTACAACCAGAACCTCATCAATATCGATTTTCTCCTCTGCCTTATTGCCATCCGCATCAACTCCCATGACCATCTCAAGAATCCGTTCTACAAGGACAGCCGTCTTACCGGAGCCTGCCGCAGCAGATACCAGAAGATTACCATGTCTGGAATTAATGACTGATTTCTGTTCATCTGTCCATGAAATACCCATCTCTGCTACTCCTCCCTGTACCGCTTAAGCTTCTCGTTATCCGGTCTGCGATATTGATTTCCGCCATTCTTGACATCAAAATGACAGATATTCTTAAACTCACAATAATCACAACCTGTATTGCTCTTATTCTTATATGGCTCGATCGCGATCTTTCCCTCTGCGATCTGACTTCCAAGTTCTTCTATATTCTCTCTTGTCAATTCCATGATCGTCCGGATCTGGTCTGCCGATACCACATTCTCACTTTTCTTGATGTCACCATTTTTATCAAGTTTTACCGGAAGTGACTGATTGCAGGTATGATCCATCTTCTGTATCACGGCAGGTGATTCATTGACAAATCCCTGCAGCTTCATTTTCTCCATTCTCTCAGCGTCTAATTTCTCCTGATCCGAGAATTCCGGCTGCTCTGTATCGGTATCAATCTCCGAAGATTCAATCTCGATCACCGGATCATCAAAGCTGTAATATAATAAACCGGCGATCTGAATATTCTTATCGGGATAGATCATTTTTTCAATCTCATATGCGATCGCAGAATAGGTCACAAGCTGAAGCTGTTCTCCATTCAGGACTTCCTCCAGACTGAGTTTTCTGGTGGATGATTTGTAGTCGATCACCTTGATATAAACCGTTCCATCCTCTTCTTCCACATCTACACGGTCAATCTTACCATTGATACTCATCTGTATCTGATTTGGAAGCTCAAACAGATAAGAACCGACTTCATCCTTTGCGGAATCAAAGGTCTTTTCCAGCATTCCAGGCTTCATGCTGCCAAGTCTTATATGCTTCTGTAACATACCAGCGGATGTCTGTGCCATACGTTCGATCATCTGAAGCATGTAGGCATTTCTTGCATTATCTTCAAAGAAATCTCCTGCCGATTCCTCTGCTGCACGATTTACAAGCTCCGTGACCATCAGCATTCTCTCATCTTCCGGAAAATTCTCCCAGTCATTATTTCTGGTGTCTCTTACCTGCTTAAACAGTCCTTCCATTACACTGTGAAGGATAACTCCGACATTTCTGACATCGACCTGATACATTTCCCGCTCTTTTAAACGCAGACCATATTTTAAGAAATATGCAAATCCGCATCTGGCATATAATTCAAGCTTCGATACTGATGCATGCAGATATCTGCCATATAACAGGGCGATCGTCTCCGGCGGAAGCTGTTCTGCCACGTTTCTGTATGTTCTGCCTTTATAAATGGCTGTCAATTCTCTGGCAAATCCTTTTTCCGTCAAAATTCTTGTCAGAATCCGGCTCTCTGCATCTTCGCTATCATCTTCCTCTGTCCGGAGTATCCGTCTTAATGAACGGTTGACGGTATCCGGCATACAGGAAGCAGCATCATACTCCTCTGCCTGAAGGGATGGAAAAATACTGCTGATCCTTCCAAGCAGATAAGACGGACGCATGCTTTCAAGTGATGCGCTTAATTTATGATACGATATATACAGATGATCGGATGGTTTCGTCAATATCGTATAGATATAAAACTGCTCGATATAGCTGTTCTGTTTGTCGGATGGAGCAAGCTTCAGGCCGCAGCCTGACAAAATATCCCGGTCTCTGTCACTTAGGATTCTTCCCTTTTTCGGTGCTTTTGGCACGATTCCATCATTGACCGATGTAAAGAATAACACCTTTATGTGATTTAATCTTGACCTTGTGATATCTCCGATCAACACCCGGTCAACCGTAGGCGGTACAACACCGACTTCAATATCTGAAAGTCCGGTATCCACGATCTCATAGAACTCTTTCACGCTCATCTTCGTATCGCCTAAGAGTTCTGCGATCTTATCAAATAACCGGACCGTTTTTTCAAAAATCTGACCATAAGCATCTCCTTCATTGATCCGGTTTTCTTCATATAATTCATTCTTTCTGTCTTCTAACTTCTCATACATATGTATCTGAAGCAGAAAGTCATAAAGGGCTTCCACATAATCTTTTGTGACTGCCTTTTTATCTGCAAAGACCTTACGGATATCCCCAAACATCTTCATAAATGCCTGACGGATCTCTTCTACATTTACCGGAGAGGTCTTCTCATAGTTTTCAGATACTGCCCGGTTCCATCTGCTGTAGCCACGGACACCACGCTTTAATGCATAATTTTCCAGAAGCTCTATATCCTCAAAGGACAGATCTGTCATACCCGCTTTTAAGAACCGGAACACACTGTCATAGGAGAAATCATCTGCCAGAACCGCCAGTACACTTCGGATCGTTTCCGCACATGGATTTGCTTTCAGGCAGGCATTTGCATCGATAAATACAGGGATCTCATATTCATCCATCACCCGTTCATAGATGTGAGATGCCTGTTCCAGATCTCCCGCTACGATCGCGATATCCTTATAACGGTATCCTTTCTCCCGTACGAGCCTCCTTATCGTAGATGCGACAAATACGATCTCGTCCTGCGCATCTCCTGTCGCTGTCAGATGGATCCGCTCCAATGGCTGCTTCCATTTCTGATACGGACTACGGAACAAATTCCGCTCCAGGAAAAACAGTTCCCGGTTCTCCCCCAGACGATAGTTGATTGTTCCAGGCAGAACAACCGGAGGCTCAATCTCCACACCAGCGGCTGCTGCCGCTTCTGTTAATTTCTTTATCGTAGTCTTTGTCAGATAGAATAACTCGTAGTCTTTTATATGCTCATATTTCTGATCTCTGTCATCTAATGTAAAGGAAAAGGTCAGATCATCCGCACAGGTCATCAACTTCTCAACAAGTTCAAGCTGTACCGGCGTAAATCCGGTAAACCCATCAAAATACAGCGAACTGCCACACACAAGTTTAGACTGGCCAACATGTCTGGTCAACAGTTCCACCAACTGTTCTGCCACAATATAGCGTTCACCTGCAAATGCTTCAAATTCTTCGTAAATGTGTCTGATATCCTGCATTTTACCTGCAACAACGCTATCCTCCGGAATCTGCTCCATGATCTCATCGATCGTATCCTGCTTGATATTATACTGAAAGATCTCCGACATCATGGATTTCATCTCATCCACAAATCCAAGCTTGTCGTAATAGCTTCCATATACCTGTAAGGTGTCCTGCTGTTCACATAAGATCTTCTTGATCAGCATACTTTTTCCAAAGTCTTCCAGCACCTGCCCGGTGCTGATCCCCAGTTCATCAAATACACGATATGCCAGCCGGTTCATGCCGATCGCATCAATATTCATCATGCCTCCGGCCGGATGCATGGTAACCAGTTCTCTCTGTGCTTCCATCGTATACTGTTCCGGCACGATCAGATAAAAATTCCACTCCGGTTCTTTTATCGATGCCTGAATGATTTCATTGTAAATCTGTCTGGATTTTCCTGAGCCGGATGCTCCAAGTAAGAATCGAACTGACATAACGGTCTCCTTTCACTCATCTGTCAATCAATACTCTTTTTCTGGCTTTCTCTTTGCTAAGCCATATTTACTTCAATATTGTTTTACTAACCATCTGCTCTTTGGTTATATTTTATTTTCTCTATGAATACAATATAGTAATAATAAATGAGGGGAATATTTATATGGCATCCACAAAGCTTATCGTTTTAAAATCTAAAGAAATCATATATACGGTTATTTTTCTCGGACTTGTCGCCCTGTTTATCATCATACTGACGATCATGTTCAAAAAACCTGCCACCGTTTCAGAAACTGCTTCTTCGAATACCGCTTCTGAAACAACGGAGCCTTCTTATAACCCCGGTACATATGATTCAACTATCACGCTCGGCGAATCTACTCTGTCTGTTATGGTTACGGTTGATGATCATTCTATCCAGGATGTTGCGCTCTCCAATCTGGACGAAAGTGTCACCACTATGTATCCGCTCCTGTCGTCTTCTTTAGAGGCGATCAACACCGACCTGCAGTATGTGTCATCGATTGATGACCTCACTGTTTCCGGCGATACCAAATATACCTCGATGCTGCTGATCAACGCCATCAAAGAGGCACTCGCCAAGGCTGTGGTTCAATGAAATAGAACGATATATGCCAGGCAACTGACTATTGTTACGCAAAACGTTCCCACTCTATCCTCGACGTAGCGGTACATAAGGCTGCAAAAAACGCAGCCTAAGTACCGACGCTCGGACAGGTTTGCTACACAATATCAGTTATCCGGCATATATCTGTTTATTGACATAACACCGTTTCCAGCCTTGGCTATTGATACGGTACAACCACCTAAGTAGTATGCTCCTTATGTAGCAGAACGCTCTCATAAGTCCTTGAATCAAAATGAAAGATACATTACATATTATTCCGTAAGACGCTTCCGCTCGTATCCTCGTGCAGCGGTACATAAAGTTGCAAAAAACGCAACTTAAGTACCGGCCTCGGATAATGCTTACGTCATAATAGTAATGCTATCTTCCATTTTAACTTAAAGTACTAACATCTGGACAGGTCTGCTACATAAGGACATTCTACTCAGGTGATTTGTGTTTCTATACCAAGATGTGTTATGTAACATTTCTGTACGTCAGATTTTTGTGCGCTGAGCCAGTATTCTTCCCAGCCTTGTCTGCGCTGCCTTTTAATCATAAATTATGTAACCAAGCATCTCTTTGTATGCTTACCACAATACAGAAGGATGATAGATGTAGCCGGTACGCAGCTTTGTATCAAAGACAGAGAATGTGTGTAGATATTTTTATTTGACGGCCTTTTCTCACGTCGGTACTTAACGAATCGCATAAGCGATGAGTTTAGAACCGCTACGTGAGAATAGAGTGAAAACGACCGGAAAATAAAAGATATCTACATCACATTCTCGTCCTTATACCATATCGTAAAGGCTAGCATCTAATGCTTGGTTACGATGTCGTTCCGGTCTTTGTAGATGCTGTTTGATGGCACATAGCCTCTGACACGGGACAATGGGTAGATGTTTGAATGTGAGCCAATCACGGTTCCCGGATTTAAAACGCTGTTACAACCAACCTCTACATAGTCACCAAGCATTGCACCAAATTTCTTCATACCGGTTGCAATATCGAAGTCCGCGCCTTTGACATGCACCAGTGTTTTGTCTGACTTGACATTAGAGGTAATGCTGCCTGCTCCCATATGAGAATGGAAGCCAAGGATCGAATCACCTACATAGTTATAATGTGGAACCTGCACATTATTAAAGATAATGACATTCTTTAACTCTGTGGAGTTACCAACAACGCAGTTATCTCCCACTAAAGCACTTCCACGAATAAATGCACACTGTCTGACCTCTGTATCTTTTCCAATAATACATGGGCCTGCAATATAAGCAGAATCAAATACAGTTGCTGATTTATGAATCCAGATATTTTCACCACGTTTCTCATACTCTTCCGGATCTAAGCTGTTTCCAAGTTCAATGATAAAGTCCTTGATCTTCGGAAGCGCTTCCCACGGATATGTAACGCTTTCAAGCAATGGCTTTGCTGCTGTTTCTGTCAGATCATATAATTCTTTGATCGTTACCTGTTTTACTGTTTCATTATTCATTTTCTTATACCTCACTATCTTTTTCAGAATTTAATAGAAAACAATCATTCGCCCGCAAAGGACAATTTTTATCTAAAAAAAATCATTTATCCGCAAAGAATAATTCTTTTCTAAAAAGCAATCATCTATCCACAAAGGATAATTCTTTCTATTAAGCAACTATGTTCAAGGTTATTTTTTATAATATACCCTTGTTCTGTCAAATACTGTTGTAATCTGGTTCTGATTGCTGATTCCCTTTACCAGATTTGTATATTTGATCACAAAGGTGTTCATCTTGTCTGTATATTCTTCTTTCGTGATCGAACCATCAGCGACACCACACAAGCCTTTTTCCCAGCTTGCTGTCAGATCCGCCCGAAGCAGTCCATTGATCGAATAATAAACAACATCATAAATGATCTCGCCGAGAAATGTCGGTGTTACAATCTGCGTTTTCTTATTCAGAGCAATGTATTTGTTATTTACAAGCTTGGTGATGATTCCATCTCTGGTCGCACTGGTTCCGATACCTGCGCCCTTGATCTGCTCACGAAGCTCCTCGTCCTCGATAAACTGTCCGGCATTTTCCATCGTCAGGATAAGCGTACCGGAATTGTACCGTTTTGGAGGTGATGTCTCACCCTCTTTGATCTCGAATTTGTCAAGTGAAAGGATATCTCCCTTTTTCAAATGTCCGATCGTCTCGATGAATTCCGGGCTGTATTTGGTATCATCCTTTTTCCTTGCAAAGCGGTTCGTGGCAACCTTCAGGTAACCTTCTTTTAACATATATTTGAAATTGGCAAATAAGAATTCATCCTGCTTTGCCAGTGTCATTGAAAGCTTCTGATATTCTGCTGCCGGATAAAAGATGCTTAAGAATCGTCTGCAAATAATCTCATACACATTTGCCGCAATCTCAGACAGTCCTCTTAACGCACCCATGCCCTGTCCGGTCGGAATGATCGCATAGTGGTCTGTGATCTGTTTGTCATTTACATACTTGGTCTTTGCGATCGTCTTATAGCTTCCCATGTTAAGAACCTCATCAGCATAGGCAGCCATCGGTGTATATCGTTTCAAACCGGATATATTCTTATAAATTTCCTTTGCCACAGCCGTTGACAACACTCTGGCATCCGTTCTCGGATATGTCACCAGCTTCTTCTCGTATAACTCCTGCACGATCTTTAAGGTGTCGGACGGACTGATCTTAAAAAGTGAAGAACAGTCATTCTGAAGCTCGGCAAGATTATACAGCATTGGCGGAGCCTTCTTTTCTTTCTTCTTCTCGCTTGCAACAAGAGTGGCTTCCATTCCATTTGCCGACAGCTTTTTCACCAGATCTTCTGCATCCTTCTTCTGCTTGAAGCCATTTTCTTTATACAGAAGCGGTAAATTAAAATACGGTGTATCCTTTACCGCTTTCCATTCTGCCTCAAATGTCTGCCCGGTAACATTTACCGTACCAACAACACGGTAAAATGGTGTCTTTACAAATTCACGGATCTCCCGCTCCCGCTTCACGATAATGCCAAGAACACAGGTCATAACACGTCCAACCGCAATCACGCATTTATCCAGTTTTAGATAATTTCTTATCACATAGCTGTATTTTAACGATAAGGCTCTGGAGAAATTAATACCCATCAGATAATCTTCTTTTGCACGAAGATATGCGGCATCGCTGAGCGAATCGTACTCTGAAAGCGGCTTGGCTTCCCGGATTCCACGCAAGATCTCTTCCTCTGTCTGGGAATCGATCCAGACTCTCCGCTTCTCTTTATTTCCAACCTTTGCCATCTGATCCACCAGACGGTAGATATATTCTCCCTCACGTCCTGAGTCGGTGCAGACATAGATACAGCCTACATCATCCCGGTTCAACAGCCCTGCTACGATCTTGAACTGCTTGCTGACATCTGGTATCACTTCGTATTTGAATTCTGTCGGAATAAAAGGAATCGTAGCCAGATCCCATTTTTTTAATTTCTCGTCATAGGCATCCGGATAGCTCATCGTGATCAGATGTCCCACACACCAGGTCACAACAGAATCTTCCGATTCCAGATAACCTGCTCCGGCATTTCCTTTTACACCAAGCACATCTGCAAACTGCCTTGCAACACTTGGTTTTTCTGCTATATATAAGTTTTTCAAATCAAACTCCTGATTCTTTTATATTTGATCAATATTACACATCACATCTTTTTATAATACCAGAAAAAGAAGGTTTCGACCATAGCTTTTGTGATATCCGCACAGTAAAAAAGCACCCCGCCTTCGATTCAGAAAACGAGATGCCCTTTGACTATTTTAGGTTGTAATAAACATTTACTGTATTTGATCTTACTGCTCGAATAATAACTGCTCGTATGTAGGGAATGGCCATGCTGTCTTTGGAAGTTCTTTTTCCAGTTCGTCAGCAGGTGTTCTTACAGAATCAAATGCTGCAAATACTACGTTGTGATAGTATTTTGCCCATGCTTCGATATCATCTTCGTAATCAGCAGCTTTTGCAACAAGCTCTTCCAGTTTTACAGTTGCTGTCTTCAGCTCTGTAAGCTTTTCAGAGATTGTATTCAACAGAGATACCTGTACGCTTGGTTCGATACCAAGAGCTTTGATCTCAGCAGCACCCTTTGCAAGCTCTGCCTGATATTCCATAACTGCCGGGATAATCTCTTCATTTGACATCTCGATCATTGTGAGTGCCTCAATGTTGATCTTCTTTGCATAATTCTCAAGCATAACTTCTGCTCTGGCTGATAACTCTGCTTTATCCATAACGCCAAGGCCTTCAAAGATCTTAACGCTCTTATCTGCTGCCAGATATGGAACTGCATCTACCATACATTTGATATTTGGAAGTCCACGTTTCTCAGCTTCTGCGATCCATTCATCTGAATAACCATTTCCGTTGAAAATGATCTTCTGATGCTCTGTCAGAGTCTTTCTGATCAATGCCTTACATGCTGTCTCGAAATCTTCTGCACCTTCCAGTTCGTCAGTCATCTTCTTTAACTGATCTGCAACGATCGTATTTAATACCATCATTGGAAATGCGATGGACTGTGTAGAACCTACCATACGGAACTCAAATTTGTTACCTGTAAATGCAAATGGTGATGTTCTGTTTCTATCTGTAGCATCCATTGTAAATGTAGGAAGTGTGGATGCACCGGATACATAAGTCTTGCCCTTTGGTGATTCTGTAGCTTCCCCTTTCTCGATGATCTGCTTAACGATGGATTCAAGCTGCTCACCAAGGAATGCTGAAATGATTGCTGGAGGTGCTTCATTTGCTCCAAGTCTGTGGTCATTTCCTGCGGATGATGCGGACAGTCTTAACAGCTCTGCATTGTTATCAACGGCTGCAAGAACGGCTGCAAGGAAGAACTGGAACTGAAGATTTGTCTCCGGATGTTTACCAGGATCGATCAGGTTCTCGCCCTCATCTGTTGAAATTGACCAGTTGTTATGTTTACCGGAACCATTGACACCTGCAAATGGTTTCTCATGAAGAACACATTCCAGATCATGCTTTGCTGCGATCTTCTTCATAGTAGCCATAACCAGATGGTTCTGATCGGTTGCAATATTTGTTGTTGAGAAAATAGGTGCTAACTCATGCTGAGCAGGTGCAACTTCGTTGTGCTGTGTCTTAGCAAGAATACCGTATTTCCATAATTCTTCATTTAACTCGGTCATGTATGATGCAACCTTATCTTTGATCGCTGCAAAATACTGATCGTCAAGCTCCTGTCCTTTTGGAGGCATCGCACCGAATAAGGTACGTCCACAAAGCTTCAAGTCTGTTCTCTTTGCGAATTTCTTCTTGTCGATCAGGAAGTATTCCTGCTCAGGACCAACAGAAGCTGTAACCTTCTTTGCTGATGTATTTCCAAATAATGCAAGTGCCTTTAAAGCTTCCTTGCTGATCGCATCCATGGAACGAAGAAGTGGTGTCTTGTAGTCAAGTGACTCACCTGTATATGATGTGAATGCTGCAGGGATGCAAAGGATACAGGTTCCTGCATCTGTTGTCTTTACAAATGCCGGTGAGGTACAATCCCATGCTGTGTATCCTCTGGCTGCGCATGTCTCACGAAGTCCACCAGAAGGGAAGGATGAAGCATCCGGCTCGGATTTGATCAGCTCTTTACCTGTGAACTGAAGAATAACTCCGCCATCACCTACTGTACTTACGAATGAATCATGCTTCTCGGCTGTTGTCTCTGTCAGTGGCTGGAACCAGTGAGTATAGTGTGTTGCGCCAAGTTCCATTGCCCATTCCTTCATTGCTGCTGCAACAGAATCTGCAATAGATGTATCAAGAGGTTCGCCCTTATCGATTGTGTTCTTCAAGGATTTATAAACTGCTTTTGGAAGACGCTCTCTCATAACCTGATCGGAGAAAACGTGTGAACCGAATACGGCTGAAATTTTGTTCATCATAATTTTGTACTTCCTTTCTTCTGATAAAACAAAAAAAGAAAGGTGTCCCAATGATTTGGAACACCTTTGTTCATTTCGTCTATTTATTTGATACAATATATATACTCCTTTTGATTTGAAAAATCAAGAGGAAAAATAAAAATTTTGAGGGAAAATTATAAATAGCAAGACAGAATCAGACTGTTCCCTATCAACAAAATCAACCCTGAGGTCAGTTTCTCTGAATGGTTATCTCTGTATCACTTGAAGTTAAACTATTTACAAACTTCAATATATCTCCAGAAAAATCATATAAATAAGATTCTTCATCTGTTTCAATAAAAATTCCATCCTTGTATGATGCATTCTCTATTTTAAATGATTTATCAAAAAAACTGCATGAAATCTTACTTCCTGTATCTGATGGCTGCACTTTTACTACCAGATCATAATCATAATTTTTATTTTTTCTCTGATCAGGTATCAAGTTTATCGGAAGTTCATCCGCATATCCTAATACACTATCTGCCATTTTTTCAAACGACTGCGGTTTATAGTGATCAAGAACTATATAATACACATCCTTCTCTGTATCATCTTTTAATATATATTTTGAATCTACAAAACCATCTAATGATTTGTCTAATGTATCCACCACGGTTTCCGGCAATGCCTCTGTTTGAATTACTTGCATAGATGATAAATTATTCTCAATATCTTTTAAATGTAAATCATGTATTTTTTTATTCCATTTTGACTCTGATATTTCTTTTTTATTCCATATGCACTGCGTCAGGTTGGATCCATCTTTAACAAATTCACCAACTGTATGCCATCCATTTCTTCCCCATTTCAAATACAGTATATCTGTAATATCTAATGAAAAATCTATACACATATAAGCATAATTTTTCTTACTGTTCATTTGTATTTGAACCAATACTTCTGAACAAGGAATAGAATCTATACTATATATTTTATCGTTTCTATCAAATGTATAATATGTCGCCGCATAATAATAATCTGTATTTTTATGATTTATTAACAGTAACAATTCCCTTTCTCCATCATTATCAATATCGCAAGCATCAAACTTAACTATGTGTGCTTGCTCTGGTGAATCTGTTTCATATGGTTTGCATAATTCGGCAAGTATCATATACTCCACCTGATCTACTTCAGAAAATTCAACAAGGATTTCATTGACCCCACCTTTCAGCCCTTCTGTTGAAATAGTTTCTGTCGATATTTCTTCTGTTACTTCTTCCTTTTTGTCTATTTCTTCTGAGATGCTTACTTGTTCCTTTGTATCGCCATTTGTTATATCCATTGAATGAAAGTCTTGCTTATCTCGTTGCATTTTCAAGAAACCTAATCCACATATAATTCCTGCTAATAACAGGAATACTACAATGATTGTAACTATTATTTTTATTGTTTTTCGCATATGATCCTCCGGTTATTAAATAACAAAACAGTCTCCTCACATACACCAAATACACATTAAAAATTAACTGAAAAACGAGGCAATCCTAATAACCAATATTCTAATTACCAATTTTGCCTCGTTTCCTCATATATACTAATTCTTATTTATAACATCTTACTTATTCAAATGCATTTATCGCTAACACTATCTTCTATAAATTGATTTTACTTTGCTGGCTTTTGATCTATAAGTCTTGCCAGCCACTTTTTTATATGCTACAACTTTATAATAATATCTGTTCCATCTATATCTTGCTCCTTTATCCAGATATGAACAGGTTTTTCTGGACTTGATCGTCTTAATCTTTTTATATGAACCATCATTTGTTCTTCTGTAAATCATATATCCAGATGCATTTGACGATTTCTTCCATGTAACTCGGATACCGTTTGACTTCTTTTTCAACTTTATTACTTTCGTCTTTGCCGGCTTTATCTGGAATGATTTTGTAGCCGTTCCCTTATAATCGCCTGTAAATGTAATGTTATATGTATATGTTCCAATCTTTTTTCTTCCATTTGGAACTGTAACAACATAATCTACACCTTTTGTAAGTACTCTGCCAAAGTTATCTTTTACAATTAAATTAGGTGTCTTTACTTTACCATTATAAGTATAGCTTGTTGCTGATAATGACATATTGTGTGCACCCAGATTCATTTTTGAAGAATATGTTAATGTATATGGTCCGGTGTATGGTATATAAGCAGACGATCTTGAAACATAAATATAATAAAGTCCCGAATCCAAATTAATGTTATACTTTTCATCTATACTCCCCAAATTATTTGTATATAATGTGTCATACCATTCACGATCTCCGTCCTCATTATAAATAGTTATATAACATTTTTCAAGCTTATCACTTTTCAGTCCCAAGGTTATCGTCGTCTGATGAGCTAAATTAATGCTATAGATATCCTGTTCATCATATATGGCGAGCTGTCCATATATAACAGCCTCTTTTCCCAACTTCTGTGCCTGTGCATAATTATCATTAGGTTCTATTTCATTTGAATTTGCACTTGTATAATCCCATGTAAGCGAATAGTCATAAAACTCTCCGTCTCTGCAATAGTTACGATACACTTCTAAATAATACATTCCTTTTATCAGATCCCAGGAATAATAGTTTTTTCCAAAACCAAGATTTGAATTATAGTCACAAGATTTATTTTCTATTCTATCACCATCCCAATCATACAGTACAACATGGAAATATGATGCATATACTGCAATATTAACATTTAATCTTCCATCTGTATTAAAATCCAAGGTATATGTCACCGTATCCCTATCACTAGATAAAGAATCATTAATCGTATTCGATCCTGCCAGACTTGCAGAAGAACTACTTTCCAATGCACTTGAGCTATTCTCAGCTGCCTGAGTTTTCATCTTTGTACCAGCTAAACACAGTACCCCTGTTCCTACGATCAAGGCAGCCCTTTTTATCCATTTTAAAATATTATCTCGTCTTTTCATATTCATCTACCTCTCTTTTCTTTATTTGTTTCCGTTTTCATTCATATTTTCAACACTATTTAATTCACATCACCACCCTTATCCATTATGGCTTAATATACATATTTACATCACAACTCAATTCATCCATATATGATTAATTGTATCTATAAGATATAATCCCATATATTGAACGCATTTTCATATGTTTGTACATCATCTATGGAATCCGATGGTGGTTCTTCAACCAGAGTAACATCTCCTGTATTAACATCAATATAGAAATAACTCATGGAGCCAGTATAAGAACGAAACAAAATCGTATACTCGCTATTTGTTTCTCCTTCAATATTCCAATAAAAAACGTGTTCATTCGGATCCATATCATTTAATGATGGATTCTGCTCCCTGCAATACTTCTCGACTGCCTTGCATGCCATATACGATGTCAATCCGGAATCTTTTATATATGCATCAAAGGACATCAGATCATTTACTATTTCATTCTTCTCATTCCATTTTTCTATGTATGAATCATACTGATCCGGTGATATCTCTTCTCTGTTTCCATCTTCATATGCTGGTTCTGTTGAATAATAATAAATTGACGCTTCATAATTTTCTTCTGTTGGTTCCGAATAAACATCATCAATTAATTGCATTTCTCCGTCTTTTAAGGTATAACGCTCAACACTGTGGTATGCTGCTCCACCTGACCCTTCCCGGTAAAAATAATCACCACAATATAAAACGCTGCAACGCTCCCAACTACTTAGAAGCAATTTAGGTCTCTCATCTACCAATGTATAAAGATCAAATATCAGAGAACTATCTTTGCTTGCGATTATCAGTTCATAGATTCCATCTCCATCCATATCTTCAACCTTAAATCCTGCATCTGAAAATCCTCCATCCATTAAGAAAATGTTATAACCTCCATATGTAAGATCACTGATTTCATACTTATAATCATCCCGCAATGGATTTATATCTCCATCTTCCAGATACTGTTTCCAGTGTTCTATATAAGAACAAATGACTCCTTCATATATAGCTTCCGCATCTTCCTTCTTCATATATCCTTTCCATTCTGATGCTCCGCCTTTTTCATTCTCTTTTTCTGTTGTGTCACCGGCCTGTTTTGTTGAAGTCTCAGTTGTCTGAGTTTCCCCTGATTCTGTCTTATTCTTTTTCTCAGCATCTGCTTTTGATTCTGTCGTAGTTTTTTCTTCTGTTCCTATCTTCGATTCTGTAGTCACATTATCCGTTTCTTTTGCATTTACTATAAATGTCTTTTGTATATCTCCCCTAAGAACCGGAAATGCACAATAATCATCATCATCCTCTACATTCTCATACCCTTCATTGTCTCCATATCTTTTTGTTGCAATATTCAATGCTGATGCTATTGAACTTCTCCCCTCTAACATCTCATTCATAACGCAATCTACTATATTGGATGCATAATACGCATTAACCGTATTCTTAAAACCTAATACCGTATCAACTCCAAGATCTTTTATAAACATATCCGCATAAGAAGTGTTAACTTTGTCATCTTTACAGTCACACCCAAAAAATTTACATGCATAAACAATCAACAAAGAATCCTTAAATTCACCACTCTTATAATATTGTTTAAAAAATGATGGAAAGATGAAATAATAATTTTTTCCATCTACCTTTACCTTTGCTATATCATGTCTTTTCAGATCCTTCCAGTACTGGAATAAATGGTCGTCTTCTTGTATTACCAACACTGACTGATTATTATATTCACTTCCATGCATTAAAAATAAATATACATCCTTTTTTTCTATATGTTTTAATTTGTCGACTGTATAATTTCCGTCTATTTTTAAATCAACATACTGGCTTCCCCAATTTTCAGCTGTATGTTTAAAAAAAATATTAAACTCGGATCCTACACCATATGCCAGATATGCACTTATTTTTTCATTTGTCTCAAGCTTTCTTTTACTCAATCCTCTTATGTCATCCGTTGATAATGCATTTTGTATATTTAAGCTTCTTGGTTTTAAATCATTATCTGCTTCTACATCAAACTGATAACTCGACAGACTACCAAGAGAAATCCCTCCCCATATTCCATTTGCATATGTAAATTCATACATCATGGTATTTGCATTATAGCGGGTATCATATATGAAATTCTGCTCCTTTAGACTCGATAATAATTGAGAGATTTCATCCCTACGTGCATAGATATCTTTTTCTTTATACTTTTCATCTGATAAAACAGTATCTATTACTTCATCCGCAATCTGATAATTTCGTTGATCTCTATGTGTCTTTAAGATAAATATCCCACTAACAAGTCCTGTTATTAAAATCAACGAGCCTATGATGATTCCTATTATTTTCAGTGTCTTTTTCATATTCTTTCTCCCAACATTAGAATACCATTTTCCCAAATATATCTTTTAGATCTTTAATGATTCATGTCGTCTTCAACACTTACAATATTAAAAGATACAAGTTGTCCATTATACAATACTTGTGCAATATAATACATTTTATATCTTGCAGTATATTCATATATCTCCATTGCGGCTTTAGCCGCATTTGAAGCCGCATCTCCATTACTATAATCGCTATCATTGGATTTATTTGATATAAGTCTCCCATATATATATCCATATACCTGCATAGTTTCCGATCCATATATTATTTTTTCTTGATCAATATCACTCGAAGCTAATGAAATTGTTCCATCCAATCCCAGTTGATCATTTCTTATAGCTAATCCTTCTAACTGTTCTGTGCTAAGTCCCCGCTTAATTGCAGAATTTGTGCTGTTTTCCATTGACATTTTATATTCCATAACTCCAACAAAAAGTAATACACATCCTATACTGCAAATAGATAAAATACTGAGTTTCATATTTTTCAGGCTTTTATCTGTACTTTTTACATAACATGTAAGCAGCATAAGAATAATTATTAATGCTATTCCTCCTACTATTCCAGCTATCAAATTAATATAATTCAATATAGTCATAATTATTATCCTCGTTTTCCGATATTATTTTTTTGGTGCTTCATAATTCTTATGTAACATTGGATTTACAAAGCCAAAAATAAATGACGACGAACTGAACCAAGAATTATTTCCACTATAAAAACATACCTTTAATTCTTTGACTCCTGAAATATCAACATTTACATCGATTGGTTCTACTCCACCTAATAACTGGTCTGTCAAAAAAATCATTTCATCTTCATCGTTATATATTACCAATTGCGCTCCAAAATCTTCCTCGTCTGTACAATCCCTGCTGTCATAACTTAATGAAAAAGTTCCTGTCAATGTATCATATTCTCCATTAAGCATATATGATATTGTTACCCATTCGTTCCTAGCACCTTCATTTATAATCTTTATTCCTGATTTTCCTCCATTCCCTAAATTATCTGTATCCTGTGCTGTCCATTTGTCAATCTCAAGATAAGAAGAATCTGTTTTTTGATAGAATGGATCTATATCAGTTAACGCAACAGGACAAAAACTATTTACTCTTTCTCTCTGTTCCTTTAATTCCTTACTATCAGGCACTACTCCTTCTGCAACTGACAAAGCAGATTTAGCATCATTATAATTTCCCTTTTTCAATGCTTTTTCTGATTTATTTATGGCATTATTTACACATGTATTTTTTGCATTTGTTATTTTCACTTCATATGAATTATCCTGAAAATAATCCTTTAATTTGTTATAAGTCTGTATAACGGATGCCCAGTCCTTATCTTTTTCAAATTTCTTTGCCTTATCTTCAAGGTACGTTCTATATTTTTGTTTTACATCTGCTATTTTTGAATCAAGGGTATTATCATCATAGGTCTTTTGTGCTGTTTCATAAACAGAAACAGCTTCTAAATATTTATTATCATCTAAATAAATCTTTGCTTTCTGATCTGCTATTTCTATAAACTTCTTCTTCGACTCAGCAAGTTTTGATACTGATTCGTCATAATTACTATCTCCTGAAATAACCTTCGCATATTTGCTGATTGCATCTTTATAATCTGCTTTTGAATATGCTTGCTCTGCTGCAGAAAAATCTGTTTTTGACTCTTTCAATTTATCCATCAATTCTTGTAAATTTTGAATATATACCTCACTATCGCTATCATCTATTTCTGATAATAAATCATTCAATTGCATTGATGCCTGATCATAGTCAAGACTTTCCTCATTATAATTATTTACGATTTCATTGGCAGTACTGATAATTTTACCCTTCGACATACATCCGCTGGTTAATAATAAGCAAGTAGCCAAAATAATAGTCTGAATTCTTTTTTTCTTCATTTTTCTCCTTTGTATGTTATAATAATTCAACTTACAAATTGCCAGCCGATGAGAAAAAACTTTTTTCTTCTGTATCTGTTTCTTCTTTTTCTGGCATTTCTTTTTTTATCTCCCGATTATACAAATCTCCCTTTAAACTCCCTGCGTGTATATAACCATCTGTCTGTTCCCCGGAATCCATTTCAGCCGCTTCTGACATATTATATGCATTATTATGTATTTCAGATGAAGCGTATCCTCCCACTCCATTGTCATAAGAACCACCAACAGCAGATCCACTATAAGGATTGTTATCATTTTCTGTTGTATCATAACTGCCATACCCATTATATGCATTGTTATTGTTATATTCTACAGATGTCTCATAGCTACTATATGCATCATTACCCATTCCGGCTGCATCATAGCCACTGTATGTATAATCATACATTCCGGCTATATCATAGCCACCGTATGTATTATTATACATTCCAGTCGTATCATAGCCAGCATATGTATTATCATACATACCCGACGTATCATAACCAGCATATGTATTGTCATACATACCCGAAGCATCATAGCCGCTATATGTATTGTCATATATCCCCGACGTATCATAACCGCTATATGCATTTGCAGTAGCTGCAGCTTGGACTGCATAGCTGTTATATCCGATATTCTGTGTTTCTTCTGGTATATAACCAGCATATGCATCATCTGACATTCCATATACACCTGCACCGGCTTGCAACTGTGAATCTTCAGTTGTTTGCGACGCTGAATCATTTTCTCCACATATATATTGAAACCTTTCATATAACACATGAAATACATCCGCTGCTCTTGGCCGCATGTTCGGATCAAGACTCAACATCTTCTGAATCATTACTCTGATTTCTTCCGGTAATGCCTCGTCTACCCCAATCTTTGCCTTATCAAGTACTGCCTCATATATATAATCATACTTTTTATTATTATATTGCGGTTTTTCACCTGTAAGGTACTGATGAAGAATAATGCCAAGTGAAAAAATATCCATCTGACACGTTAAATATGAATTAATCTCCGCCATATGCATAAATGCTTCTGGAGACAAATAAACAAGATCACCATTCAATTCATCTCCAAGATCTGGGGCAGCAGATTCAGAAAAACTACAATCAAAATCTATGAGTTTTGCTTTTATGTTTGATTCGTTTGTTACTAATATATTGTCCGGTTTCAGATCGGCATGTACAATATGCTTACCATGCAGCATTACTACCGTATGCGCCACAATCAGGCATACCAATAACCGTTTTTCCTCTGGGAGACAAAATATATCTTTTATAGACAGTGTATCTCCCTGTACAACCTCTGTTGTTATATAATATTTAGAATCCTGCCTGAAAAAGTCATGAATTTTTATAATGTTTCCATCAGATGATGAATTGATCGCAGAATATAATTTAATTTTACTAATCTGAAATTCTCTGCACTCTTCCAGTCTGTCATTTTTCTGCTTTTCACATATTGAGCTACTGTCTAGCGGATATTTAGGGGCTAAAAATTCTTTAATGAAATATCTTCTTCCATTTTTATTGGCAAAGCCCCATTTAGAAAAGCCGCTGTTATCATTTGACAATTCTTTTTCCAGTACATATCCGTTTATATTTAATTTATCCTCATCCATGCTCTCATCCCGCCGTTTCTTCAATTATGCATTAACTTAATGCGTAATACACATCCCTATAAATCTGCCATAATTGCTTTCTTTCCTGATCTGATGCAGTTTCAAATGCAACTGCAATATTCCCGATATAATCATGTCTGTCCATATATGTCTGCTTCATTGCTTCAAAGCTGTCATAACCAAATGCCATAAGTGAAATTGTATAATCATCCTCAGAAAATTCTCCAATAAACGAACGTATATTATTCTTCCATGATTCAACATTATCTGCTTTGTATAATGCATCCAGGATCAAATATTCAAACATCATTGGTGATGACAAATAACCAAAGCACCCATCGGTTGCTGCAAATAATATGCACGGCTCATTTATTAATATATCTTTTTCGTGCAATTCAAACTTTCCATCTGCAGTCACAACATTCGTTAACACTCCATCATTGGAAATATTACTTAGTGCATCCTCTCCCTCTATATCGTCTTCCGATATTTGCTGCAACCCTTTCTGTGTCAGATAAAAAGTTCGTGAATCTCCTGCCCATATATGTTTTGTCATGATTCCTTCGCTTTGCTCATATGCAGCTATACATGCGAGTGTCGTAGGAAAAGAACGTATCATTGAACCTTTCATTTTTATTCCTGACGAACCACTTCTTGACTCACATGATTTTAACCAGACAAATATCATTTGTTTCAATGATTGAACATCAAATACACAATTTCTTTCTATTGAATCATCAAACCAAGCTTTTACAGCCCCACCTGTGATCCTTGATGCAAGATATGCGCCTGTCTTATTTTCTGCCATTGGATATGATAATGCTCCAAGGCCGCCACAGCCATCGCATACACATGAAATGCCCGCAGCTTCGTTATATTCTTCAAATCCGCTATCTTCACCCTTGCCTTCTATCATTTCCTGGCATATCAGAAAATGTGTACTTAATATGTCAATAAAATTATTCAAATCTTTCACCTCATGATATTATATTGAATTTGCTATCGTGGCTATGATCTGTCCATACTCCAGTTCTTTTAATCCATTTCCAGCCTCAGATGGAAAATGAATAACGTTATCCCAATTATTTGATATATCTGACCAGCCCGGCTTATCCGGTGCAAACAACAGCAATCTTTTTGCTCTCTGGTCAACATAGCCCTCATTCTGCTTATCTCCCCACCAAGCGGTAAGCTCCTGCATGGAGCCTGCCATTCCTTGTGGATAATTATTCATCCTTGCTCCATATCCAAGTGGGTGAGTAGAGGCATCTGTCCATACAACAATAACCTGACGTTTCTTCATACCTTCTGTATTCCAATTTGATCTCATAGCATAAGCTAATGCTTCAAGTCCATCCTCCGGCTCATCACCACCGCCTTTTGCAACCAAACTGCGAACGCATCTCTCAAAATTCATTGCATCATCTGGCAATGTAAAGAAATCGGTGACCATCATCGCATTGTCACCATCTGCTATATAATCTCTGAACGCAACAATTCTGACACGCAGCTTATCCACATTTTTTCCTTTTGCACTCATACTTTGCACTACATCATTATAAAAATTCAACGCATTGTTTTTTACAATTTCCAAAATATTATCCATGCTTCCCGTACAATCGATACAAAAAACCATATCTACTGTATATGATATCTTATAATTACTACCCATATATTTTCTCCTTTACATTAAAAATTCTTTTGTTATTTTCAAATTCTGTTATCTCATCTTCAGATATTGTTTTTTTATTTCATTCTCTGATTTATTTTCTTCTGATATTGTTTTCTCTGATGTCACTTCCTCTGAAGTTATCTCTTCTGACGTCATTTTCTCTGATATCATCTCTTCTGATGTCATTCCTTCTGATGTTATTTCCTCTGATGTAATCTCTTCTGATGTCATCTCGTCTGATGTTATTTCCTCTGACGTCATCTCGTCTGATGTTATTTCCTCTGATGTTATCTCTTCTGATGTTACTTCATGTATTATTTCAAATACATCCTCCCGGCTCACAAGATAGCATACGACCAGATCCCCCGGAGATATATTATCATTATCGATATACAATAACTCATTCGCATTCTCCACATATTCCCAATCTGTAGAATCTGCTTTTTTTGTATACCAATAATATTGTATTTCATCCCTATTGGTCTCTGTCAGATAATCCCATTTTATTTCAAATACCTGTTCTTGTTTGTTATATGAGAGTCCTGCATCCGTTAATACTTCCGGAATATTATTAATTCTAGCATCTGCCAGATAATCTTTTATGCGACTCATCTGATCCGGCTCGTATTTTCCTTTGTATATAACGGCATTACGTTTCATACGATAAACATGATTATCCGTTTTTAAATAACAGGCAATAACCTCCGCATCACCTATTTCATTTTCAGGCATCTCTAACAAAGAATTTACATTATCATTTGTTTCTATATCCAATGGGCTTATGGAAATCCAACTATGATTCAATAACTTGTACCAATAAACATTGATCTCATTTGTTATTAAACCGGCATTCATATATTGAAATAAATTATTGCCTGTCACTACATACTTATTGCCGTCTGAATCAAACTGATAATCAATATATACTCCTGCTGTCTCATCAATCGTATTGATGGTCTCTGTTCCCGACTCTGATTCTGCCAATTGTTCTCCGGCTTCCGGCCATTCTGCGATAGATTCTATGTCTGTATCTTCTTGTTCCGTTTTAGCTTCTGTCAGAGCCTCAGAATCTGATATGGTTGCTTTTTCCGTATTCTGCTGATCCATTTTGCTGCTCATTATTACCTGCATCTGCTCCAGCTGGCTCTCTTTGTTTTTTATTAATTGATTTTTACTTATTAAAACAATTGAGGTTAGGACACAAATTCCCAGCAAAACAAATGTTATTATTATTAATGCTGTATTTTTCTTCTTCCATCTGGTGAGTGTCTTGTTTTGATGTATTTTCTCACCTGAATAACAATTCGCACATAATACCTGTTGATTCGCCAACTGTTTTCCACACTTACGGCACACACATTTTGTTTCTATATATTTCACAATTTCTTTTTGATTATGACTTCGTATATCTGATTGATTATCCTTCTGGAATCCGGAAACCGCTGTGTTATGTTCCGAAGATATGCCTATTTTTTCATAAATATTTCCATTTGATAATGTTTCCTGTTCTCTATTACAATTTTTACATTTTGTCATTCCTGACGGAATATGCATTCCACACCATTTACAAAACATCATTTCTCCCTTCTGCATTTATTTGCTATTTACCTTTTTCCCGCAAACTGCACACATAACTTGATTTTTTACTAAGTCTGCATCACATCTGGTACATTTCCCAATAATATCTGCATTATATATTTCTTCAAATAATAATTTAATCTCATGTTCTTTTCTTTCTGTCTTCTGTTCTTCAGCTTTCTTTTCTCTCTCGATTGATGAATACTTGATTACATCCAGATCGATCTTTGGTCCTGCCTCTGTATCCAGAGCACCTCCCATATGAATTTCCGGCTTACCTAAGCTTTCATATGAATGACTCTCTTTTCGTTTCAACAAACGACCTATTGTCAGCCATTCTCCTGTTATTTTGTAATAGATTAAATTAACTATCAGGAAAATTATCAATATACCAATTATGCACAATATAATTATCCCGATAATCCATGCTACATTATCGTTTGGTGTCTCCATTGAAGCTGTCGCAGACAATATTATCATTTTTACTTTGTTTCCTTCCCTCAATTATTAAATATTCAAAATATTCAAAAAGAATGAATCTACAATATCTTTTGCTTTAAGTGCACTACTAACCGCATCCCCTATACCGGATATCGCCATAATATAAATAATTGAAGCTATTACTCCAAAAACTCCCCATCCCATTTTTCGTCTATCATATTTCGATGCTAAAATAATAGAAACAATATTTCCTATAAACATAAAATATGCCAGTGATATCAGCTTCATTGTGACATCACAATATGAAAGGAAACTACTGTATTGACTCAGGCTCTTACCTAAATGATCCAGAAAATTTCCACTATTAATATCTGATCCTATTGCACCAAACCACACAACAGTTATAACTGCCATGATCAATAGTATAGCTGAAATACTTGTTACAATACCGGCATAGATATTAAGATTTCTAATTTTTGAAGCATTTGTATCCTTTTTTTCAAATGGAATTGAATGATATGTATCCTTTTTTCTCATCGTCCCTGCACCCGGTCCATACATATTTGTCCTAGGTGCTGATTCTGGCATTGGCATCCTGCCTGGGATCGGTCCCGGCATTGGATTTGGTCTTAATCCGGACATTGGTCCTGACATTGGCGATACCATTTCTCCTAGATTCGGTCCCGACATTGGATTTGGTTTTGATCCGGGCATTGATCCTGAATTTAATCCCGAAACTGGTGAGGTCATTGATCCGATGCTCGAATTATCTACTGGCTCATCAAATATCGGTACAGAATCAGATATATTCCTGTTTGAAAAATTTTCTGTCATTATCTTTTTTTCAGATGTCGCTAATGCAGGTGATTGTTGAAACATGGTATTTTCATAATTAAAAACTATATTATCAGCTTCACCTTCGTTTGTATCAGAAGGACTTCCCGCATATTTTTTTTCTGATAATGCTCCTTTCAACCTGCTTCCTGACATATTATAATCGTTTCCCATACTTCTCCTCCATGATGTATTTTTATTTCGTACCTTTATTTATCTGTAAATGTTTTTCCTTTCTACGACATTTTTCTAAAAAAAGTATATCATAGTAATTTATTTATAACCGTCCAATGCAGATTATGCATAATACATTGCTTTTTTGACAAAATGAGCGAGAAAATCTTTCTCGCTCATTTCTTTTTGTATGTTAATTTAAACATTTCTATAATATGTATACTCTTCCTATGTAGCATTTTAATATTGATCTGTATATGGCGAAATCTCCAAATACTCATCACCATCTGTAATATATACAACAACCGGCGGATTATAACCACTATTCATTCTAATAGCAAAATGGTCAAATCCCTCATCAGCCTTATATTTCGGTTCCGGCAACTCTTTATTGAATCCAAGTTCATCCTGAAGCTTGGATGGAATATGTCGCAATTCTTCCTCAGATATAATTATAATTTTATCGAATAATCCTGCTTCTTCTATATCCTTATAACATTCTTCAGACGACATCGCCGTTTCTATATTCGTCCTTATTGTGTCGGCCATAGAAATATCTTTGCTATGATTGTACCTTTCCTCATATTGTTTAACTGCCGGATAAAATACGCATTCTTCTATTGCCGGCAATATATAATATTCTCCATTATACTTATATGCATATACATGGTCTATCGCCTTATCAAAATCTATCCAAAAATCAGTCTTGCATGTTTCGCGGATCTCATCAGTCGTCATTACACGCCCATCAATGGTCAACGCAAAATCAAGCGAAATATCTACTTTGTAAAAATCTTCTAAGTTAATATCATACTTTTCCAGCTCAGCCTTATAGAGCGAATACATTTTTTTCTCATATGAAAAATCATTATCTTGATCTATCCTTTTGTATGTGCTTATTGTATTGTCAAATATTTCTTCAATATTAAACTTTTCAATATCATTAATCTTAAATCTATTAATCTCTAACTGTATGTCATATCTGCTCAACTCAAATTCATCCATATAGTTATTGACAATGTAATCGTATTCTTCCTCAAACTCATCTCGTTTATCAGAAATATTAGTCATGCTATCGCCTTCCAGGCTCCACATGTCAATATATATATTCTCTATTAACTTTTCTGGTGCTGTAAGTTCTATAATTCCTTTCCCATCCAAATTTTCTAAGCATCTTTTGTATTCATTTGTTCTCTCTTTGATTTTATGTTTTATTATAATATTTTTCCCGAAAAGAATTATGAATATAATTGCTATTACTAAAAATAGCGAAAGACATACCAGCCCAATAATTGTTTTCTTTTTCCCTTTATTTTTTTTCATAGTCTTCTGTTGATTCTTCTGCTCCGTTTTACCAGAATTCAACTGATTAAAACCATATCCATTTTCTGACATATTATAACTATTTGCTCCATATGAATAATTCATATTTTCATATGGTTCTTCATATTTATGTATCTTGTCAAATGAATTATTGTTTCCCATAGTCCCACCAATATCCCCTGGAATAAAAAATGGATTATCACTGGTTTGGGTATTGTATTGCTGCTTACTATAATATAGATTTTCCTTTCCAACATAGTTTCCGCAAAATGGACATATCTCATTTGTATCTTCTAAAATTGCATTACAGCGCCAACATCTTTTCATTTATTCTCTTCTCCTTCCCTTTATCACATGCCAAATACAAAAATCTTATCATAAAAAATATTGTTATAAATTCTCCTTGCAAAACTGACATTCTACATTGCTTTTTCGACAAAACAGGCGAGACAGATTCCCGTCTCGCTTGTTCCTTTTATTGCTCTACCTTTGTCCATCCTAAGAAAGTATCACTTTCAACAATCCTGTAATCATCTGTATAATCATTGTCATAAGTGTCATCACTTCCTGATGCATATTCTGCCAGTTTACTATTTAAAGTTGATTCTTTCTTTTCAGCATTACATAAATACCACTCTCCCGTTTCTTTATCGTATACTGCCCTTACCCAGCGATCCATTGTTTTTCCGGTATCTCTGCTTCTCCATAATATATAATACTCTAATGCATCATAGTTATTTGTTATAGAAGTAACACTTGCCTCTGCAATATCATGTGGAGCAGATATTCCAATATAATTAAACAAATCACCAATTGTATATGATGGAGCATTTGTGAATTCAAATTTGACATCATGTCTATTACCAAATACATCTTTCTCATATTCAGAATCTGAATCCGAATCATCCTGCCCATATTTTTCATAATAAAACATTTTATCCTCAAGACTATAATCCCATTTAACTATAGTATCTGTACCAAAGATATTTTTTTCTACAATTACCGGCACTCCTCTTAAATATCCCTGAGGGACTTCTACATCTACCCGTACATAATAAACAATATAATAGTCATCTGTTTTATAATAATTATCCACCGACAATATATCTATCTGACCTACATCTTCAATTTCTATATCCACGGTATGTTTGTTTGCATCATATACTTTTCCTGATGTATGCAGTAAATCTTGTGCTATATCATACTGCTGTTTATGTGTTACCATAACAATTTCTGGAATTACACCAAAAAATACCGTGGCAATCAAAATACAAATTAATAAAACTTTTTCACTTACCCTAAATAAAGTATGTTTATCTATTTCGCTCATATATAAATGAACCAAAATAATAAGAGTACAAATACAACCTATAAATAATACAATTACCTGCATATTTTTCTCCAATCATTTGTTATATATTTTTACCGCATATTTCAATAGCCTTTGCTATCAGATGCTATTGAAATATGCGGTAAATTACCTATAATTATTCTTTACTATTGTATGCCGAACTTATGACAGCAAACTTCTATTGTACTTTTCCTTTGACTACTCTGTAGCGTTTCCCTTTAACCGTTACATAACCTGTCTTGTTACTCTTTTTGCCCTTAACTACATAGTATTTCTTTCCTGATTTCTTAACAATACCTTTATATTTTGGCTGCCATACACCTTTCTTTACATACCACCATTTTCCATCTGTATGTTTTACCAACTTAGTACTATTCTTTTTTCTACCTTTATACACATAGTAGTACTTGCCGTTTGTATGTTTTACCATTCCGGTATATTTTGACTGCCATCTTCCATTTTTTATATAACACCATGTACCATCTGTATGTTTCAACAAACCTGTATAATTAGTCTGTTTTACGCCATTTATAAAGTAGTACCATCCTTCTGATGTCTTTTTCATTCCATTATAAGCTGCTGTAGTAACAGTCAATATATTGCTATTATAACTCGTATGAATCGACTTTTTACTGTAGGTACATATACCATATGCTTTAACTAAATATTTATATGTCGTATTCTGCTTTAATCCCGATAATGTGCAGGAAGTTATTGAGCCTCCGGCTACGTCAAGTACTTTCTGCCACTTTTTACTCGTTGCATCATACATATATATATAATACCCATTAGCACCATTCACTGTATTCCAGGAAAGGCTTACTTTATTTGTCAATGCTTCTGTTATCCATACATTTGTGTTATTTAAATATAAGGCATACCAGCCATTACCAAATGAACCTGTAGTATAATTATTCACTGCTCTAACAAGATATAGATATGTTACACCTGATACGCAATTTGTATCATTGTATGTATTTACATTTCCACTAGATATCGTTGCTAACTTTGTATAGTTTTTATCCGTCTGTTTCTTTCGATAAATTTCATATTTTGTAGCTCCTGATACTGTCTGCCATGATACTTTACATCCACCCTGTATTCTTGTAATACCCGTCACATTACACTTGTTTAAATTGATTGATTTCTTTTGTATCGTAAATTTTTGTGCTCCTGAATCATTTCTTTCATATAACCATACATTAGTTCCATCTGCCGATCCATAACTCTCAACATCCAGAACTGCTGATCCACATGATGCATTTAAAAAATATGCTCCTGCTGTTCCTCTGATAAACCATCTCTGTGCTGTTGCATTATTTCTTGGATACACCCATACATTTGTACCATTGGTTTGTCCCCAATTATAATCGTCAAGTGCTTTCCCCGATGCATAGTTTACAATCTCATAAGAACCATTACCTTGTCTTATAAAATGCCATAACTGATTCGTTTGATTTGAAGCAGTTCTGATCGTTACATTATCGTCACTGTCAGCTGTTAAATATTTTTTTCTTCCCGTATTCATAATTGTGGCATAAAAATCATTGCCTAAATTTTGTGTTTCACTATCATAGCCATAGGTGCACACTGTTTTTGCGGTCATCTTTTGTCGATGTTCTTTATCATTATAAGGAACCGCCCAGATATTAATGCGATAATGTCCAGCTTCTGGAATAGTAAATTGATAGCTATTTGCATTTACATCACCATTTGCTCCTGTTGCACCACCAAAACATTCCTTTTGAGTATCTGTATTCGTAATAATCAACCAATAATGAAGGAAGTCACTTTGACTGCTGGTTTTATCCCATGTTATATTCATTGTCTCACCAACAGCATAACAATCTCTGTTTGTTGTAATTGTTGGTATAGTCATCTCACCCCTCGCAGTCTGATTTAATGACACTTCGTGCAATTTTACAACATATACTGCACCTGCTCCCATTCTCCATGCGCTGTAATTTCTTCTATTTTTAGTATGTGCTGAGACTAATGGATTACCATTTCCGTCTGTTCCCGTACAAATACCGGCATGATCTACATCATTAGGCACTGCACCTGCAACTTCAGTTCCCCATACATAGAATAAAGGATCACCTTTTTTTACTTCAGACGCTGATGGATTACGCACGATATGACCGCTAAACTCAGGATTTGCTTTAAACCATTCCAATAAATAATCCGCTCTTATCCAAGCTCTTGAATATGGATACCATGTACCATCTGTTACTAAACCTCCGGCTACCAGACACTGCGATACAAAATTGGCACAATCATGCCCATCAAAATTACTATATGCTTTATTATAGTTTCCTGTTCCATAACCACCTGTAGCATCCGTATAGGTCAATCCATAACTTGCTGCTGAATCTGCATTATAGGATACTGCAGCCTCTACCTTGCTTATGTTTTGTATTCCAAATGTATCATTCGGAATATAAACAATAATCATTGCAACAGCCATTAACATGCAAATGGCATTCTTCCATATCTTTATCATATGGTGCGTTTCTTTTCTTGCATTTGTCATAAACATTCGTCTCCCTTCATTTAATAACTCTGCAAAAATACTTTCACTTTATTTATAAAACCAATTCCCAATTAGTTCTTATAAAACAGCATATTAGACCTATACACTTTTTTGTAATCAAGCTGCTTGATTTTGTTTCTACACTTTCATAAAATAATTAATTTTAATGACAATATATACATAAAAGAGCTTTTTTCACTTGAAATTGCCTACGTTATATTGGCATTAGCTTTTACACTTTTCCAATTCATACAATTTTTTAACTTTTTGTCCATTTGTTTTAACTAATGTCCATGTATATTTATAATTCTTGCTATCTTTGAAAAAATGTTTAATGATAAAAAAATTACCTACAGGAATAATTGTTGTTGTTTCATTACCATAAGAATGATGATTTTTATATTTCTTTAATACGCATTTTTCTCCACTACTTGTTTTTTTCTTAATAATTCTATACCAGTCATCTGTATAATAGACATTATCCTTTATCACATATGCTGAATATGCATTACGGTAATTATTTTCTCTCGACATAAAACTTTTGTCTTTCACTAATATTCTGGTATAATAATTTTTTTTATTAGATGTATATATTTTAGTTGTATTATATTGTTTGAAAAAACTTTTCTTGCTGATAGACTTTTGTTTAAATTTATCTACCGATATAGCATAATATTTTTCCCTATTATCACTAATAAATTTTGTTGAATAATAAATTATTCCATCCGAGATAAATGATTCATAAATATAATTTCCTTTCATATAAAAAGAAGCTATCTTTCTTTTTCTTTTACCATTCAAAGAACTCTGGTACAGAGTAATTCGTCCAGGTGATTCCATGTTATTCAGATAATATATCTTATTGTTATTTATAAAGTAATTAGATATCTCTCTATGTACTACTTCTTTTTTATTAGTTTTAATATTAATTCTTGCTACCTCATAGTACGGATAATCGTCTACAACATACGTTATATAATACAAATATCCATTCACATATGTTAAATTTTCTATTTTACTAAACACCCTAATATTCTTTGTAATAGCTGTATTCTTGTGTGTTCTAATATTATATGCCCGAATTCCTGATGTACCATCTGCAGTTGTATTACATACATAGTAAATTACATTTCCTATCTGCACCGCTTCCGTATTGCTCCCTATTGTTCTTTGTGCATTAGTTTTAGCCAACACTTTAATATCCACAAATCCTAATACAACACATATTATCCCAAACATTAAAATTATTTTTTTACATTTTTTCATATATATTGCTTCCTTCTTTCATCTACAATATTTTACTTCTAAAGATTTATAGTTTTGTTTTTTCCAAATATTCTATTTATTAGTTTATCATAAAACAAGCGGGCATAACCGCTCCTTGCAAAATTCGCATTTTACGTTGCATTTTCGACAAAAAACAAAACAGCCCGACATCCCTCCATCCAATTGACAGAGTTCATATCGAGCTGCCTCACGTTTTATATTATTTTGTCACTTAATCCAATAACTATATATTATCCCTTTTTAATGAGATACCTTTTCGTTCGTTTTCCTACTTATACCCCTTCTCCTTCTCATACGCTATAATGAAATCCCGGTTTGCAAGCTCATATTGATTAAATACTGCAGTATCATCAAAATCCTCCGGCTCGACCGTTCCATGATACCAGCTTTTGGAATTGAAATATGCCTGATAATCGGCGTCTTTGAACTTTCTTCCATGACGGGCATACAGTTCATTACATGCCAGACGGATCTCATCCGGTGTTAATCCATTCAGATCATCCTCTGTCAGATATTCACTGTCGCTATATGGAAGAATATAGTCATCGGAAGAATCATCTTCTGATGTTGGATTATAATAAAATGGCTCATACGCTCTACCGCTATATTCACATTCATTCTCCAGATTATCCACACTTAACTGACGTGGATAATAGGATGATCCTGCAACAGAATATATCTTGCCAACTACGCACAACTCACCATCCTCATCTACATAAGGTACCGCATCCCGCACATTGGATAAAGCAACCGTCCAGTCATAGGTTTCTTTCAGAAAAGAATCCGTTCCTTCCATATCTTTATATGTATTGGTAAAACAACTGTCCATTGCATCCTGAACATTTTTTTCATATGAATCTTCATCAATATCCAGATAAGCCAGCACATCATCCTTTGAAAGAAGTATATCTTTACGAAGATCGATCGTATATACATAAAAATCTGTGTATTCATTTGCGTCAAAATCCACCCGTACAACTACCGACAACAAATCCTGATAAACAGACCACTCATATCCGATAGCAATACAATCTGTATATTCGGTTCCCGCTTTCGCCATATAATCATTTCCGAGCTTCTCTATCTGTGTATTTACATTTTCACAGGCGGTACTCTCATAATCTATGTATGGTAAATGATATACAACCTCACCATCTTTCGTCTGCACTTTTCCGGACATTTTCGAATCAACAACCATGTGATCCGAATACGCTTCCGGCATTTCACCGGTTCCAAATCCCACCTTTTTTTCTTCCGGAAGTGCGGCTGCCTTGCCATCTGATCCTGCTGCAGAAGAAGCCTCCTCTGATGTTTCCGTGTCAGAACCTACAGCTTCTGTATCCGCATCTGTTTTCTCCGTTTCTTCTGTCACAGTCTTCTCTGTTTTTTTGCCACTGTTATCCGCATCTTTATTAAGGGAAAAACTGCATCCCATGAGGCTGCCTGCCAGTGCCATACTTAATACTATAAATCCTGCTTTTTTTCTCATCCTTTTTACCCTCGTTTCTTTATCTTATAACTGCCAGTTTATATTTTCAGCATTTTTTGCTACCAGCAGTTTGGTTCTGAGTTCTGTATCATCCACATCTATAAAGTCACCATTTGAATAATACTTCCACTGTGCTACTTCCTGATTTCCTGACCAGTTCATCTCACTGATCACATAAAACTGCATCGAAGCCAACGGTTCCTCACGATATTTCATATATCCATAACAATCGTTAAAATGTTCCCTATGCACCAGTTCCTTTATTTCCATAAATTCCTGTTCATTCTTTACCTGCCATATGGATAGTCTGCAGTCCTTTTTAGGCTTTCGTATTATTTTTTCAACAGATCGGTTGAACAAGATGGATATACAAATATAGAATACCGCATATTCTAATATATACACTCCAATATGTACAGAATCTCCCATGGTTGTATAAAAACGTTCCTGCTGCAACTGATTGCGGTAATATATAATTACCTCCGTAATATACAACGATAAAATGACATCTGTTACAAACTGTCCTATTGTGATTGCCGACTGCATACATTTTGAGTTAGCAAAAAAACGGATAACTGCCAGCACAATTGCTGTTATTACAGCAACGATCAATAACACAATTCCTATATTCCCAATTGAGGAAAATATCCAGTCCTTTTTATCTTTTATACTTGGATTAACTACTTTTCGCGTACATTCTTCAAGGGATCGCACAGTCTCATTGGAATACAGTAAGGACAGAAAGCCCATTCCAAATCCTATTAAACATACAAACAACCCCATTAATTTCTTTTTCATATCTTCATCCCCCATATCTTATATATTTCTCCAACAATATATTCGTCACACCATCAGGCAAAAACCGCTTCCATTTCAACCCCAAGCACATCCCCAAGCGTTTCTGCCACCTTCTCTGCGGCATAAAGTTTATAATACAGTCTGGAATCCTGTTCTCCCATCTGGAAATAGCCATCGATGATCGTGTCAGAAACAGCCACTGCATAATATACTTCTCCCGGTACGCTGTCCTGATTGTTTGGATCAATATTTCCCGTTGTACCGGTAATACCAATTCCGATGTCTGCACGATATGCCCGTTTACAGGCTTTCGCCATTGCCCGCGCTGTTTCTTTGGAATAGACACCACAAGTTTCTATCACCGCTTCCGGAACACCCTGCATGATCTTTGCTTCGTTGGAATAGGTTACAAATGCTCCTTTTAATATTGCAGATGCCCCTTCAGTATCTGTGATTAGGGAAGCAATCTGCCCGCAGGTGATACTTTCCATGGTCGTGATCGTCATTTTCCGGTTGATCAGCCAGCCTGTCAATCGTCTGTAATTATTCCGTATTGTCTTTTCCATCTGTTCATCCAGTTTTTTTCCTGCCATTTATCCTTCCGCCTTTGTTGCCTTTAATCTATTTATTATTATAATATATTCACAAAAGGATTTCCACAAGTGGAAATCCTTCTGTCATTTCTATTTATTCTAGTTCTTCTCCACCACCAGGATCTCCTCGCCGTTCTTCACCTTTCCTGTCTTTACCGGACGCAGTTTATAGCCATCCGGAAGCTCTGTTATAATGACAGGGGATATTAAGGATGGCGCATGCTTCTTCAGATAAGGAAGATCAAGCCGCATGACCGGCTGTCCGGCAGCCACTGTCTGTCCGGTCTCAACCAATGCGTCAAAGCCTTTGCCATTTAGCTTTACCGTATCGATTCCGATATGGATCATCACACCGATTCCCTGTTCCGTTACCAACCCTATGGCATGCTTCGTGTCAAAGACAAAAGCAACTGTTCCGGCAACCGGTGCAGTTATTTCAGAATTCGCTGGCAATACAGCGATTCCATCACCCATCATTCCACTGGAAAATGCCTCATCCGGCACCTTCTCCAGTTCACATACCTCGCCTGTAACCGGACTCAATATAGAGACTGTATTATCATCCATATGCTTTTTCTGTCTATTTCTTGCATTTCTTCTGTTCTTCTCTTGGCCTGCAACGACATCCTCTCTTTGTCCTCCCACGTCTGCAATAACCGCTTTCTCATCATCCCCCTCCAGATAATCTTCCAGATTGGATTTGATCACGGACACCTTCGGACCATAGATAACCTGTACGCCATTTCCTTTTTTCACCACACCGGATGCTCCGCTTGCCCGGAGAATATCTTCTTTTACAAGAGCTGCATCATATACCGTACAACGCAGTCTGGTTGCGCAGCAGTCAATATCCGATATATTTGCCTTGCCGCCAAGCCCTTCACAGATCAGCCTGGAAGTCTCCATCTGTGGGCTATGATTCCGGAAAATATCCGTATTCCGGTCATTGTCTGATCCCTGCTCTCCGGCATTTTCTCCATGCTTTCTGGCATCTACATCACTTCGACGATATAATTTTACTTCGTCATTGTTATCTCTACCCGGTGTTTTCAGATCAAACCGCCGGATCAGATAATAGAACAATACATAATATACGATAAAATAACCGATACCGACAATAACGATCCAGATCCAGTTCGTCTTTGCATTTCCTTGCATGATGCCGAACAGGGTAAGATCGATCAGACCGCCGGAGAAGGTCATTCCCACACCGACTTCAAACATATGCATCAGCATATAAGCAAAGCCTGCCAGAATACAATGGATTCCATACAGAGCCGGTGCAACAAATAAAAATGTGAATTCCAGTGGCTCTGTAATACCTGTGATCATGGCTGTAAGGGCTGCGGAAAGAAGCAGTCCGCCTGCTGCCTTCCGTTTCTCCGGTGCTGCTGTTTTATACATGGCAAGAGCCGCTCCCGGCAGGCCGAATATCATAAGCGGGAATTTACCGGACATAAATCTGGTGGCCGATACCGCATACTTTGTAACAGATGGATCCGCAAGCTGTGCAAAGAAGATATTCTGCGCTCCTTCTACAACACGCCCGCCAACCTCCAGCGTTCCTCCGACCGCAGTCTGCCAGAATGGTAGATAGAACACATGATGCAGGCCAAATGGTATCAGCAGACGTTCCATAAATCCATATACCCAGGTTCCTGCATAGCCGGAATTTAAGACCAGATCACCTACTGTATAGATGCCCTTCTGGATCGCCGGCCAGATAAAGAACATCAGAATACCAACTCCGGTATATACCAGTGCTGATATGATCGGAACGAATCTGGAACCACCAAAGAAGGACAACACCTGTGGCAGTTCAATCTTATAAAAGCGGTTATGCAGGGCAGCCACACCAAGGCCTACCAGAATACCGCCAAATACACCCATTTGCAAAGATGTGATACCGCAAACAGAAGTAACTGCCCCTGCAAGCATTGCTTCCGTACCACCATTTATCGTGATCAAGGCACTGATCGATGCATGCATGATAAAGAATGCAATAGCTGCTGACAGTGCAGCGACCTCTTTCTCCTTTTTTGCCATACCGATCGCCACGCCCATGGCAAACAGGATCGGCAGATTGGCAAATACCACATTTCCTGCCTCGCTCATTACTTCAAATACAGCAGCAAATATCGTTCCCGGTCCAAGGATCCGCATCAGCCCATATGTTTCAAGCATGGTTTCATTGGTAAAGGAGCTTCCGATTCCAAGCAGCAGTCCAGCTACCGGCAGGATTGCGATTGGAAGCATAAACGACCGTCCAACCCGTTGTAATATTCCAAATATTTTATCTTTCATATAAAAAATCTCCCTGTTTCACAGATACATTCATACGAACTAGTATCTGCAAAACAGAGAGAATCATTCTATTTTTATGAAAAAACTTCTTCTTTGTATGGTCTTCCGATCTTTACGACTTCTCCATTATCCAGAGTTACGGTTGATCTTGAATAATGCTTGACGTGCTGACGGTTGATAATACAATTACTGTTTACACGGACAAATACCTTTGGAAGATTTTTCAAAGCATTTGTCAATGTAATATACTGCACATAATCACCTCTTGTTGTACAGTATCTGGTGAGACGATCATCTCTGTGAATACAGATGATCTCCGAAGCTGAAAAAATATTGATCGTTTTACCATAGCAGACCCGGATAAAATTACTTCTGCTCATATTCAGACGCTTGATTGCCATATCAACGGCATGCACCAGCTTGATATCCCGGTTTCGCTTCATAACACAATTGCAGTGCTCCACGTCATAGATATCCCAGCCATCCGGAATATGGTCTGCATAAAATATAATCTTGCAATTTGGAACAGAACGATTGATGGCTCTGGCCAGACAGATCCCGTTATATTGCAGATTGTCAAATACGATCTCCGTGATAAATATATCACAGGAAAAGGTACTTTCTTCTACATCTATAGACGCTTCTTCCGGCAGATACAATTCAAACTCTACATTATCCAGATCCATACGGGATTCTATAAAATCCTTCACAGCTTCCACTTCATGCATAGATGAATCACATATACCAATTTTCATTTGTATAACACTTCCCTCTCATTTGAATGCCACTTGTAAATTTTAGTATATTTCTTAGACATATGCAGTATTATTGTTAGTTTTTACATATAATAGAAGTGTCACTATCTGTTTCTTTTTTGATATTTATTAGAAAATACTTAAAAAGAAAAGGAATACCATCATGACACTGAATTATAAAATTATAGGATCACGCATAAAAATACGCAGAAAAATGAAAGATGTCACCCAGGAACAGATGGCGGAAGACCTCAATCTGTCTGTAGGTTTTATCAGTCAGCTTGAACGTGGTATCTGCAAAGTGAGTCTGGATACGCTTGCAAATATCACCGAATATCTGGATTGTACTTTTTCTGATATTCTTGAATACAATCAACATTCTGAAAGCTATAATCAGTCGAAACTGAATGCTCTTTATTCATCCTTATCCCCTGAAGACCAGCATGTTATGCTCAGTCTGATAGAGGCTTACACAAAACACCGCTAATATCCGGAAATTAGAATACCATAAAACAGACTAAAAAAAACATAGATTGTCAATTCTACGTTTTATCATGCATAAATGACATGTACAACTGACATTTCTGCTTTTTTTCTGCATAATTTACATCATAATAATAATAATAACAAAACTCCGATCATCAAAATTAGAATCCTAATTCCAGATAACCGGAGTTTTTATTATGTTTATTTTATTATTCTTTCGAATCTGTTATTTACTTACCTTACGGAAGTTCTTCTTACCACGTCTTACAACAATTCCGTCTCCATCAAACTTCTCTTCCGGAATTGTAACTGAGATATCTGGTATCTTGTCACCATCAACAGCAACACCGCCCTGCTCTACCGCACGTCTTCCTTCATTTCTGGAGGATACCAGACCGGACTTTACAAGTACGGATACGATATCGATCGCACCATCCTTGAAATCATCGGCTGACAATGTAACAGATGGCATATCAGCAGCAACACCCTTGGAGAATAATGCTCTTGCACTCTCCTGTGCCTTTACTGCTTCTTCTTCGCCATGAACCAGCTTTGTAAGTTCAAATGCAAGGATCTCTTTTGCTGTATTTAACTGACTGCCTTCCCATCTGTCCATCTTGTCGATCTCTTCCAGTGGAAGGAAGGTCAGCATACGGATACATTTTAATACATCGGCATCTGCAACATTTCTCCAGTACTGGTAGAACTCAAATGGTGATGTCTTGTTTGGATCAAGCCATACAGCACCCTTCTGTGTCTTACCCATCTTCTTGCCTTCTGAGTTCAGAAGCAGGGTGATCGTCATGGCATATGCATCCTTGCCAAGCTTTCTACGGATCAGCTCTGTACCACCAAGCATGTTGCTCCACTGGTCATCACCACCGAACTGCATATTACAGCCATATTTCTGGAATAACTCATAGAAATCGTAGCTCTGCATGATCATGTAGTTGAACTCTAAGAAGCTTAAGCCCTTCTCCATTCTCTGTTTGTAGCACTCTGCACGAAGCATATTGTTGACTGAGAAATGCGGACCAACCTCACGAAGAACATCTACATAGTTCAGGTCAAGTAACCAGTCTGCATTATTTACAAGAAGTGCCTTGCCTTCTGAGAAATCGATAAAACGGCTCATCTGCTTCTTGAAGCATTCTACATTATGAGCGATCGTTTCTGTTGTCATCATCTGTCTCATATCGGTACGTCCGGACGGATCACCGATCATAGCTGTACCGCCACCGATCAGGGCGATCGGCTTATTACCTGCCATCTGTAAACGCTTCATCAGGCAAAGTGCCATGAAATGTCCTACATGAAGACTGTCTGCAGTTGGGTCAAATCCTATATAGAAAACAGCTTTTCCATTATTTACCAGCTCTTTGATCTCTTCTTCATCTGTTGTCTGGGCAATTAATCCTCTTGCCACTAACTCGTCATAAACCTTCATTTTTTTCCTCCTGTAACAGCATCCGCTCAGATGCTGACCTCTTATATCATAATTATTATCTACTTATTTATTCTGTGCCCGGATAGCTGCGACAAAATATATGTCTCCGATCACTTTCCGACCATTATCCATCTATAATACACATACTCCGTGATTATACAACGAAATACAACACTTTGACAAGACCGTGTTTCAGTTTGCTTTTTTCAGACTGTTTCTGCGTATTCCTGCTGCTATCGCCACAAATAAAAACAGGAACGGTGTCGTGATCGGCTGCTCTACATTGACGAACGCCTGTGTGATATAAGAAACGATAAGCATCAGAACCGCAAGCATCACCGGTTCATCCTTCCAGGTTTTCACACAGTTACGGATCGAAGTAATGATCAGCCCCACATAAGTGATCAGGCCAAAAGCTCCCATCGTGACCAGATACTGCAGATATTCATTATGCGCACTGTCATAAACCGTTCCGGTTACTGCCAGCATCTCATCATAATACCGGGCAGACATCAGCGCATAGATGCTTTCATTTCCATTTCCAAATACCTGATCAACAAATGGCAGATCCTGATAGATCCGGCATAATCTCGACCAGATGAAGCCTCTGTAATCTCCCCAGAAATCATCAAATACGAAGATCTCCCAATGGTTGATACAGCCGATAACTGTCACGGTGATCCCTGCTATGAGCAATATTCCTGCTATGAGCAAACGGGATAATGCGGATCTTCCTGTATTATATTTCTTCTTTGATAACCATATCGCACACAAGATACCGATCACACAACAGACAGTCAATATGTCTCTTGCATCCACCAGCTTCGCCAGACCGGACAGCTTCTCATATCCCCTTCCGGTTCCTGTCGTGATCCACGCCATGATCGTATAACCGGAAAGAAAGGTGGTACAAACAGTTACAAATTCTGCAAACAGGCTTCGTTTTAATGCGAAAAAGAGTAATATCACCCATGCTGCAGCAAGTCCCATATATGCACTGTCACTATTTGCCGCGATCAAGGCGGCTCCGCCCAACAAAAGGGCTGCCATATAGCAGATCCGGAATGCCCGCTTTTCTTCGATCAGATACATACCGGAAAAGAACGCAGCACTGATGCAGACAAAGCCAGCAAATATATTGATATTTCCAAAGGTGGACAGGAACATCGCCTGCTGATCCTCTCTGATATGTGACAACAGATGAAACACATCAATATCCAGGTGTTGTAAGCTTCCCATCAAAAATGCAAGTCCACTGATAACAGAAAACACCGGTGCCAGGATCTGCTGCCATTTATATCCGCTTCCAATGCCAATATAAAGCACAAGCACAAGCACCAGAAATTCCAGTCCGCAGCGTCTTCCCATGGATCCGGTGTAGGCTGCCATTTTATCATCTGCCATGATCCATGCAAGTGTGCCTGACAGCACAAAGGCTCCCATCCAGATATCCGACGCCAGAAAATTTCTGCCTCTTCCCGTTTTTTTTGCAGCATCCGTATGCTCTTCCATATGATCCGTAAATCCGAGTATAAATGTCAGACACATCAATATCCCATAGATCAATACTCCATTTTTAAAGAAATTGTATTTTGTGATCGTAATATCCATATATCCATCATGAAGAACCAATGGAAAAACAACAAACATGTACAGCAGGAATGCCGTTGTAATGCTTTCTTTAAAAATCTGAAATGCTGCTTCTTTTTTGAAATCATTCTTTTTTGAAAAAGCCGGCTTTTGATCTCCGGCTTTTTGTTTCTTATTTGTTTTTGTCATTTTCTCTCTTTGCCCTTATTCCTATAGCAATGGTGACAGGAGTCTGAGGAAGGCATCCACCAGTGTAATTCTGGACATATGCTTCTTACACCAGTCCAGCGTGATCTCCTCTGATTCCTTCATCGTTGAAAGCATATCATACTTCACTTCTGCAATGATACTGGAATCATATACCAATACACCGCATTCAAAATGATGATAGAAGCTCCGGTTATCCATATTGATCGAACCGATCGAGGTCAGATTATCATCCGTCAGGATACATTTGGAATGGATAAATCCCGGTGTGTACTGATAGATCTTCACGCCGGCACGAAGCAGTTCTTTGTAGCTTGACTGTGTCATACGAAAGATCATCTTCTTATCCGGGATAGCCGGCGTTACGATTCGGATATCGATGCCTCTCTTTGCCGCAAGCTTTAATGCTGTCATCATCTCATTGCATACGATCAGATATGGTGTAAAAATATATACATACTCTCTTGCGTCATTGATCATCTGCATATATATGTTCTCGCCAATCGGCTCTTTCTTGAGCGGATTTGTCGTATATGGTTGAAGATATCCATCATTCAAATGCTTCTTCTGCTCTGTTGGACGATAGCTTAAGATATGCCTATCTTCATTTCGGATACTGTTCCACAGCTGTAAAAACAGGATTGTAAAACGCCATGCAGCATCACCTTCCATACGGATACCATTATCCTTCCATTTGCCATAAGGTGCTTTCTTATTTATATACTCATCGGATAGATTAAAGCCGCCGGTATAGGCAACCTTACCATCCATAACCGCGATTTTCCGATGATCCCTGTTATTAAAGATCGTTGCCAGAAATGGTACCACCTGATTAAATGCCATACATTTGATCCCATGGCTCTCCAGCTCACGCCAGTAATACTTTGGCACATAAAAGACTGAGCCGATATCATCATAGATCAGGCGGACTTCCACGCCCTCTTTTACTTTCTCTTTTAAGATCTCAAGCACCGTATTCCACATTTCGCCCGGATTGATGATGAAATATTCAAGGAAAATATACTTTTTTGCCGATTTCAGGTCATCGACAAAATCCGGCCAGACATCGTCCCCCATCGGATAATACCGGACATCCGTATTCTGATATACAAGCGAACCTGCATAATCTTCTGTATATTTGAACAACCGGTATGGCGGCTGCCCCTTTATCACATCACTGAAATATGCCATATTTGCATACAGATCCGTCTCGTAGTCCCATTCTGCCGCATGCTTCATATATTTCTCTAACTTCTTCGGCATAATGATATGTCCATAGAGCAGATAAAGCAGACCACCGAGGACCGGAAACATCAGGATCGGAACGATCCATGCCAATTTAATTGACGGATTCACATCCTTTAATAACAGATGCATCACAGCTATAAAACTTAACAAATGCAAAATAGCCGCCACCAATACATAGTATTGCTGCAGCTTTAATACTTCTACCATAAAGAAGATCAACTGTGCCGCTACCAGCAGACATGTAATTACCATTCGACTAAATAACCTGTTCAATAGTTTCTTCATAGACAATTTCCTTCTTATTAATTTATGACAGGACACCATAAACCGTGCCCTGCCATTTTATCTTTTATCCCGTATTTCTATTTTACCTGATCGAAGTTACCTTATATCCGGCTTCCTTCACTGTATTCTTAATCTCTTTATCGGATAACTCGCCACTTAAAGTAAGCACCGCCTGCTTCTTCTCATGGCTGACCTCCGCTTCTATTACCTGTGGAAGTGCCTCAAATGCTTTCTTCACCCTTGCCTCGCAGTGTCCGCACATCATTCCTTCTATATACACCGTCTTATTCATCGTACCAGTCTCCTTTTCTATCTTATTATTTCCCTCAACATTTTTTGATACCATTTTTTGGTGTATTCTGTATTTACTATTATTAACATATATCTTCACGAAATTCAACCGTAATGCATTCATTACTACACAAAAACTGGAAAGGCTCATGGCAAATGCTCCAAACATCGGGTTTAATTTCCAGCCAAACATCGGATACCAGACACCTGCGGCAAGCGGTATTCCGATAATGTTATAAATAAATGCCCAGAACAGGTTCTCTTTGATATTTCGTATCGTTGCCATACTTAACCGGATTGCTGCAGGAACGGTTCGAAGACCTTCCCGCATCAGTACCACATCTGCCGCATCGATTGCAACATCGGTTCCGGCTCCGATCGCCATACCGATATCCGCACGGGTTAATGCAGGGGCATCATTAATGCCGTCACCAACCATGATCACACGGTGCTCCTTCATCAGTTCTCTTACTACCGCTTCTTTTCCATCCGGCAGTACATCAGCGATCACGCGGTCAACACCTGCCTGTTTACCGATTGCTTCTGCTGTCTTTGCATTATCTCCGGTTAACATAACAACTGAATAATTCATCTCTTTTAATTCTTTGATCGCAAGGATTCCATCCTCTTTGATCGTATCTGCAACTGCAAGGATACCGATCAGTTTATTCTCATCGATTGCCAGATAGATCGGGGTCTTGCCCTGTGAAGCTAATTCTTCTGCCAGTGTCTTATCCGCCTCGGATAAGGTTACATACTGGCTGATAAATTTTCCATTTCCACCAAGCAAAATATGATCTGATATCTGAGAATGGTTCTGTCCTGCACAAAATCCTCTTTCATTCTGTGAAACCGCCTCACTGCTTAATCTACAGCGGAGTCCATTTCCCGGAAGCACCTGAAAATCTTCAATCTTCTGTGGCTTGATCCCTTTCTGTCCGACATATTCCATAATGGCTTTGCCTATCGGGTGCTCACTGTATTGTTCCAGACTTGCTGCAAAGGTAAGCAGGTCTGTCTCACTGTATCCATTTCCCGGAACTACATCTACCACTTCCGGCGTTCCATTTGTGATCGTTCCTGTCTTATCCAGTACAACCACATCTGTTTTTCCTGTCATCTCAAGTGCTGCCGCATTCTTAAATAGGATACCCTGCTTTGCTCCGACACCGTTACCTACCATAACGGCAACCGGTGTTGCAAGTCCAAGTGCACATGGACAACTGATCACAAGCACCGATATACCTCTGGCAAGTACAAAGCCTGTGCTCTCTCCTGCAATGATCCATACAATAATAGTGATCAAGGAACAGATCAGGACAGCCGGAACAAAGATACCGGATACCTTATCTGCAATCTTTGCGATCGGTGCTTTTGTTGCTGCTGCATCACTGACCATCTCTATGATCTGGGATAAAGTCGTATCTGTACCGACTCTGGTTGCCCGACATTTCAGATAACCGGATTTATTGATCGTTGCGGCAGATACCTTATCTCCTTCTGCTTTATCAACCGGAAGACTCTCACCGGATAAAGCAGACTCATCAACCGCACTGTTTCCTTCTATAACCACACCATCTACCGGAACACTGGATCCCGGACGGACGATAAATACCTCTCCAACTACCACATCCTCAGCAGCAACTTCCTGTTCTTCTCCATCACGAAGAACAAGGGCTGTTTTGGGTGCAAGCTTCATTAATCCCTTTAAGGCATCTGTCGTACGACCTTTGGAATATTCCTCGAGTGTCTTACCAACCGTTATAAGTGCAAGAATCATCGCTGCCGATTCAAAATAAAAATCATGCATCAAGGTCATAACACGGTCATTATCCTGCCGCATCACGGCATCTGTCATTGCAAATAATACATATGTGCTGTAAATAAAGGATGCGCCTGAGCCAAGTGCTACTAATGTATCCATACCCGGTGCTCCATGGATCACACCCTTAAATCCATTAATAAAAAACTTCTGGTTTACAACCATGATCGCAATTGCAAATAACATCTGGATCAGTCCCATAGCGACATGGTTATCACTGATAATCGCCGGCAGTGGCCATCCCCACATCATATGTCCCATGGAAATGTACATCAGCGGAATTAACAGAACGATAGATGCGATCAGCCGGACCTTCATCTTGTGCAGGGCTGCATGATTATCCAATTCATCTGCATCCGCTGCCTGCTTCTTCCCGACATTCTTCCGGTCTTCTCCTGTCATCAGACTGGCTCCATATCCTGCCTTTTCTACTGCTTCAATAACTGTCTTAGGATCAGCATGTCCTTCTACTGTCATCGAATTTGTAAGCAGGCTGACGGTACAACTGTCAATCCCTTTTACTTTCTTCACTGCCTTTTCTACGCTTGCGCTGCAGGCACTGCAGCTCATTCCTGTTACGTTATATTTATCCAATTCATTCACCCTCTTATCAAGCTTTTATCATGTGCTTCGCACATTCTATGCCTTCATTATATCTTAAACACATTTTTATTATGTTTCATATCCAAAGCAATCATACGAACATATTCTCATACGATCTTTCAGACAGAAAATTTCTATGTGTTTATTTCATTAATTTCTTAATGGTATCTACCAGATCATCCACCGTATCTTCTTTTCCTGCTTTGATATCCTCGATCACACAGGTTCGGATATGCTCTGCAAGAAGTTCCTTATTAAAGCTGTTCAATGCAGAATTGACAGCGGCAACCTGTACTAATATGTCCGTACAATATGCATCCTTTTCCAGCATTCCCTTGATTCCCCGGATCTGTCCCTCGATCCGGTTCAGCCGGTTCATCAGCTTCTTATATTCACCTTCTGTTCTCTGTTTTGTTTTATGACAATGGCAACATGGTTCTTCCATTCTTGTCCGCTCCCTTCTGTCTGTTTCCTGAATTTTTTCATCCATCTGTATCTGTACATTTATTTTTTGTATCCAATTTTAATGATCCCGGATACGATATTATATATACCCCATAGGGGTATTTTGTCAATACCAAAACCAATAAAAAACGCAGGGCAAATGATAAAAAATATCACTCGTCCTGCATCTTTATAGTCTGGCGTCGTATGACACCTTATTTTCCTGTAGGATTGTATTATTCTACAACATCATCCTCTAACATACCTTCGTCGTCAATGATCCCTTCATCGGATCCATCCTCTATCTCATCTGATGAATCATCGGATCCGTCATCACTGCCATCTGATGAATCACCGGATCCGTCATCACTGCCATCTGAATCTATACTTTCCATATCACTGTCATCATATTCGTATCCATCGATCATATCACCCTGATCATCGTAATAATCACTGTATGAGATCGAACCGGCCTCCAGAACATCTTTCAGATTGTAGATTGTTCCATCGGTTGCATTTACCATAAGTGCCTGTACCGGATAGTCAAAATCATATGTTCCATCATTTTCGTCTGCCTGTGCAAATATCCATACAGGAACATAATTATATACATCATCCTGAGAATCATCCTTAATACAGTAATATGTCAATCTGACATCGTTAAATTCAATATCGCTGTAGGAAGTCTTATTATCTGTATAATACTGTGCAACATTCTTATCCAGTTCCTTTAAAAGCTCCTTCCAGCTCAAAAGATCTACATTTTTTTGATCCTCACCGGTTGAAACTAACAATGGATAACAGCTTGCGTTGATCACGCCATTGGAGTCGATCTGAATGGAGAACGTCTCTGTTGGAGCATCATACCAGGCATCATCCTCATCGCTTGAAAGAGTGTCAACCATAGACAGATCCGCACTGTATGGAGCAGTTCCATTGACAGAACGTCCAAAGTTTACGATATAGCCTTCATACTCTGTTGCAATCACATTATAAGAGCTGTCATAATACTCCCATAATAACGGAGATTTATCTGTAACGATCACATCATCAATTCCACATCCGGCAAGAAATTCCTGTGCCAGTGATACGGCTTCCTCTTCAGAAAATGTACAAGTATTTACAATGCTGTCATCAATCCCCTCTTCTCCATACTTTGCGTCATAAGCATATACAAAGGATGCACCCTCATATGGTCTGTAATTGATCATGCTTTCGGATGGATAATAAGAAAGATCAAAGCTTGCATTTAACCCTTCTGTTCCCTCTGAAAATGAGAGCATGAACTGATTATCGCCAATCTGTCCGATATAATCCGATGCACTGTAATCACCGGCTCCTTCTCTCTCATCCGTTGCCGTTGCCATTTCATTTTCCAGATAGGATATGTATTCCTTACAATAATCCTCTGTATCTGTATCTCCAGCTTCCTTCGCATCGTCTAACATCGTCTGATATGAATCAATCTGAGTCTGCAGATCACTCTTGGTCTGGTGCTCAAAGTCATATACATAGATACCCTTTGACTTATCAAAGATTGCCTCACAGACCTTCTGCCTGTATGCATTATCAAAGGAATTCTTCTTATAAGACACAATAGACATACTGTCGGAATCTGGTGTTATGATATCATCATCTTTAATGGTAATCTCTTTGATACCGGAATCACCGACATCCAGCTTACCCTCATAAGACTCCGGAACACCGAGACGGGACGATAATTCGCCGCCTTCTCCTGCACTTCCTTCTTTCTGCGTTCCATCACCCATATCGTAATCAACCTTCTTATTACATCCTGAAAAAACAGTTGCTGCAGACAATGCTGTTGCCAGTAACACTGCCGACATTTTTGTTAATTTTCTCTTCTTCATGGTTTCCTCCTCGAAATTCCAAATCAGCTAAACAAAGTTATTATAATCGAACCAACGCACGATAGCAAGAAAAAGCAAGAAAGAAAATGTGAAAATATTGCGAACGACCCTGAATGCATATGCATCCAGAGCCGTTTTCTGAACTGATATTTATTCTTTTGAAATAACAACCTTGCCATCCACTACCTGAATCTTTACCTTGTTTGTATCAATTCCGGCAGCCTCCAGAATATCATCACTGATCTGTACACGGTGTGCCTTATCCATAATGGAATATTCTTCATGGGAATCGGTTCCATTAAAGCTCTCGCTTTCCATGTCATTGATCCGTTTTCTGTAATCCTCTTTCATGATCTTTTCTGTACTGATCTTACCATCTGCGATCATAACCACACGTCCAACCTTATTTGCAAGACTGATATCATGCGTTACGATGATAACTGTAATACCCATTTCCTCATTCAGTTTCCGGAACAGATCCTGGATCATATCTGAGGTTTTGGAATCGACTGCACCGGTCGGCTCATCTGCCAGCAGGATTTTTGGATTGTTGGCAAGTGCAATCGCAATTGCAACTCTCTGCTGCTCACCACCGGACATCTGTGCCGGATAGGAATTTACCTTTTCCTTTAAACCAACCTTGCACAAAAGATCATAGGCTCTGGCTTCCCGGTCTTCCTTATTGTCTTTATCAAAATACATCGGCACCTGGACATTTTCCAGAGCTGTCATATACGGAAGCAGGTTTCTGGAATTCTTCTGCCATACAAAGCCAACGGTATGTTTCCGATATTCTACCAGTTCTTTGTCTGTCATTGCAAAAAGGTCTTTTCCATCTACATATAATTTTCCTGCTGTCGGACGTTCCAGTCCACCGATCATATTCAAAAGCGTTGACTTACCACTACCGGATTTACCGATAACTGCCATCAGCTCACCCTTTTTGATCGTAAGCTCCAGCCCCTGAAGTGCCATTACTTCAACTTCATCTGTTTTATAGATCTTAACCAGACTGTCGCAGTCAATGATATTGCCGGTTTCTTCATATTCTTCCGCAGCCTGACTGTTTCTGTCTGTATCGTCCAAATCTTCTGATGTTTCTGTATCGTCATCTGCTATATCTGCTTCATCAACAGCGTTCCCAGCATCCACTGCAGTCTCCTGCACACCGATATCGTTCATGTCTGTATCTGCGATATCGGCGTCTTCCTGAACAGGATCCTGATCCATTGGTCCTTCCATCATCTGTGCAACATTTTCCTGCATATCAGTTTCCGGAATCGTATTTTTATCTTTTTTCTTAAAAAATCCACTATGCTTTGCCAATGATCTCACCATCCTCTATCTCAAATACTACGTCTCCGAGTTCCATCAGGTTTGGATCATGTGTCGTCATAACGATCGTGATTCCTTCTTTTGCCACCAGATCCTTGAACAGCTTCATAACATTCAGTCCGGATGCTGTATCCAAAGCTCCTGTCGGCTCATCTGCAAAGATTACCCTTGGCTTATGGGCAACCGCTCTTGCGATCGCTACCCTCTGCTGCTCACCACCGGACATCTGGTTCGGCATATGGAACATTCTGGAACTAAGTCCAACCATCTCCAGAACCTCGCGGATACGGGAATCCCGGTTTCCTTCATATTCCGCAAGTCTTAAACCAAAATCTACATTCTCATATGCATTCATGATCGGAATCAACGCTACCGACTGGAATACAAATCCGATATCGTACCGTCTGAGTTTTTCTCTTTCCGGTACAGCCATCTCCGACAGGTCGTGATCCTCTATGATCACCTGCCCCTCCGTTGCTTCATCCAGCGCACTTAAAATATTTAAAAGGGTTGTTTTACCGGAACCGGATCTTCCCTTCAGGATCGCAAGTTTTCCTTCCGGGATATCCAGATCTATTCCTTTAAGAGCATAAAATGGTTCGCCATTTCCAACTGTAAAACACCGCTTTATTCCTCTTGCAGTAATCATATTCATTGTTTAGTCCTCCCCCAGTTTTAATGCCTGTGTGATGTTCATCTTCTTTAAAATTGTCCGGAGAACAATGAAGCAGATAATAAACATTACCACAACTACGATCGTCAGTTTCAATATATCAAATGGGTTGACCGCTATGCTGATCGCTATGTTATGCGACTCCGGCAGATATACGATCGCTACCAGCTTTACAAACAACGCAGTAGCCGCCGCTCCAACTCCATATCCTGCCAGACTGGCAAGAACGGAACTGAACATCTGCTCGTTGATCAGCATCTTGTTAATCTCCTTCATGCTCATACCCATCGCACGGTAGATACCAAACAGAAGCTCCCGTTGCTTGATCGATGTGATCCAGTAGATGAGGAATCCTACTGTACAGAGGATAACTGCTACCAGGAAGCTCAGTGAGAATAACCCATTTGTGATCAGTACAAGCGGAGATTCCAGCATGTTCTGTACTTCCTGATCTACACTCTGATAACTCTTTAATAAAATACCCTGCTTTTCAACCGTATCCAGGACCTCCTGATAATCATGTCCATCTGCAAGCTGTCCCCATACCTGATATGGAGTAAGACCAAATGCACTGACAACATATGCGTAATTAGCAACAACCAGATAACGTTCCTTCTCAACAACCTTTCCACTGTTGTCCTTCTCATATGTGTACTGGTTAAATCCAGGCCATGCATCTACAATTGCGCAGATTGTTCCGGACGGTGATGCGATCTCAACCGGCTCCTTTGTCTTCATCGGGCTGTATCTTGCATATGTGATGCTGTCACCAACAGACAGATCATATTCCTTTGCCAGATTTGATGAAATGATAACACCATTGGAAACAGTTGCAATACTGTTCAGGTAATTATACCAGTGTTCATCATTCAAGCCTGACTTTAATTCGGCTGTCTCACCAAATTCCTTTGTATTAATTCCCATCAGAACAGAGTCCGGAAGTTCAGAACCTCCAACCTTGATCGTTGTATTGTCATCATAGATCACACGGGTCAGATGTTTGCATGAATTGGAAAGATTCTCTGTATACCGTTCAAAATCCGGTTCTTCATAGTACCAGTGACTCTTCTTATCTTTATCCAGATACGCACCCATCTTCCACTGTTCACTCAGAACGATATCTGTTCCAAGATTATATTCGATACGCTCCTGATTGTTCTCATTGATCGTTCTTGCCATATTGGAATTAAACATACCCATGGCGATCGTCATAACCAGAAATACAGAGATAAAGCCCTGCTTCTTCACTGTTCTGGTGATCTGAAGGAAGGAAGCATATACCGCAGGTGACCATCTCTTCTTACCAATGAAATAAATGAACTTGATCAGATATTTGATCAGTCGCAGGATCAGCAGCCCAACTGCAAATATAAACAGGGAGGAATTCAAAAAGATCAATGGATCCGGTTTGTTTCCAGCCAGAATGCTTAATGCAATATCACTCTTCTGTTTATTGTAATTGTACAGCAGGTAAATGGAAACTGCCACCAGGATCACATCCAGAAATGCCTTCTCCCAGATTGGCTTTGTATTCACCTTTCCAAGTTTACTCTTCTGCTCTACTATCGAATTCTTCGCGTATTTCAATACCGGAAGTGTTATAAACAGGATTGCGATAACTGCAGCAACCAGACTGTATAATAACATTCCCCATGTCAGCTTATAAAAGTGTGTATCACCAAAGCTGAATTTCAGGAAGGAGGTTGCACTTGCACATAATTTACACAACAAATATCCGACCGGAATACCAATAACGATCGCGATCAAAGAAAGGATCGCAGATTCTCCAAAATAGATGCCAAGAATCTGTTTCGTACTGGTACCACGACTCTTTAGCATCGCAATCTCACCGTCCTCCATTTCCAGGATCTGACTGGATACCATATAGATAAATGCCAGAAGCAATACCAGGATTGGAAGCTCCAGTACCCAGATAATGATCATGATCGATGTTGCATCGTCCTGATAATCAGCAAGTATGCTGCTGAAATTCTGAATAAAGTTACCATCTGCTTTTGAAAATGCACTCAGATAATAACGGATATCTGATGCATTTGTATGATCGATATATGCATAATCCAGCATATTATATGTTGCATAATATATTGTCAAAACACCATAGTTTGCAACGGTTTCATCAAAGGATGCCTGATCTGTAAATATCATCTTATCAAAATCTACCGGTGTCTCTTTCCAGTAAATATCAGTGGTATCCTTTGGTTCAAAGATTCCGACAATCGTAAATGTAACCGGCTTTCCATCCTTGTCTACCAATTTATCAATTGATACGGTTTCACCTACAACCAGATCATATGTATCCGCATTCTGCTGATTGATAATCACCGGATAAGTACCTTCAACCGGTTTCCCGGTATCAAGTCCCTCTCCAAACGTGATATTGATATGTTCGCTCATATCCTGCATATAGTTTACACTGAAAAATCTCCTGGAACCGAGCCCGGTCATTGCATAAGTACCTTCTATAAACAATCTGTTCTGTCTGCTTAATACCGGTACGTCAATGTAACTCATCCACTTCTTTTCATATGCATTGATACGGTCAAGTACAGATGCAGAATCCGGGAAATTGTCTGTTGAGCAGGAGCCCTGTCTTCCGACCACGGCTGAATATGTGTTGTTATCTTCTATCGCTGAATCAAACTTGGATGCCAGCGTCATATCCATTGCACCGTTTTTGAACATCGGATTACAGGATGCTACAGCAACCAGAAGCACAATACCAAGAAGGAGGCAGGCATTCAGCCACTTTTTATTCAGTAATTTATTTCTTAAGAATTTAAACATTCCTCTTCTCCCTTCTATTCTTCTGAGCTGCTATCGGCTTTTTTCTTTGTATTGTCACCACTGCCGGAAGAACCGGATTCTTTCAGAATCACATCTCCTTCTGACAATCCGGTAAGTACACATGCATTTGACGACTTTGTATCTGTGCTTGTTGTTACATACTGTTTTACAATCTCATCCTTTGAAAGCTTCCACACATATTCATAGGATTTACCGGATGTCTTATCCGTCTCTGTATAAATAATATTCATTGGAACTGTTACTACATTTTCCAGTGACATTTTTGCAAAGCTTACAAAATATCCCTTTGGTGAATCATAGAAGCTCTTATCATCCACCTGTATATAATATCTGGTATCTTCGGATCCGGAGCTGCTTGTTATATATACCTGACCATCGATTGTTGTTACATAAGCCTTCTTGGAATCCGCTGTTGCTCCGATACATCTTCCGGTCAGCTTCTTGCTGTCATCCTTCTGATCAATTAAAGTAACCTCCTGATTGACCAGAAGTGTTGCATTGCTGTTATCACTTCCGGTATCGTCACTTCCGCTATTTCCGTTACGTCTGGAGCTTCCACCGTTATCTGTCAAGGATAAGGACATCATCTTGGATTCATTGCTTCCTATGCTGACAACCTTGTCACCCTCTTTGATCTGTTTTCCCTGACTGGCATATACACTCTGTACAACGCCGTCGCTTTCTGCATATACGCTGATATTACCTTTTCCATCATTATTTTTGTTCAGCTTATCACGCTTTGCGATCAATGGATTCACAGTCGTATTATAATTGATCTTTGCCAGCTCTTCATTGTATTTTGCAATCTCAATCTGGCAGGTAAGCTGCTCAACCATGTATAATGTATTGCCATTATTATCATCTGGATCCGGGATATCGTAATCACCGTCTTCTTCATCCTCGTCATCTGTTGTAGTATCCGTTGTATCATCTGCCGGATCAGCATCTCCCGGTGTTGCCACCTGCTGTTTCTTCCTGCCGGAACGGTAATCTTCAATCTCGGCTCTCAGATCCTTGATCTGCTCTTCATAGCCCGCTACTGTCGAATCATAATCACTCTTTGCATCTGATATCTGGGAGTTTAACTCCAGCAGCTCTGCGCTACCACCACCACTGTCAACAATATACAACAGATCGCCTTTTTTCACTTCCTGACCTTCCGCCAGATCAAGCTGTGTAAAATAGCCTTCTACAGGAGCTTTATAGGTTATCTGATTGGTATCTACCATCTTATAGGATTTGCTGGTTCCTGTTGTCTTAAAAGTTCCCAGCTTAATCTCATATGTTGTATAATCGCTTGGGATCGTTGAATCAGAATCATAATAAACCAGATCTCCCTCTGAAAGACCGCTCTTTACTTCCGTGTAGTTATCATCCTGTGCACCGATCTTGATCTCACGCTTTTCCTTATCACTGCTGTCTGTCTTCACATATACAAAATACTTATCTCCTTCTTCGTATAAGGAATCATTTCCGACTACAAGAACATTTGCAGCAGTTGAAGTACTGAAATACAACGGTGTCAGTGTTCCTGTCTTTAAGATCTTGCTGTTATCCACATCTTTCAGTTTAAAACGGACATATGGCAGCTTGGATGCACTCTGTGCTGCCGCGATCTCCTGATTGGAATATTTGTATTCTTCCAGCTCATACCGTTTGCCATCGATCATCGTATACATGGTGTTAAAATTTGAATATCCATCTCTTGTGATCTGCTCACCGGTGATCTCAATGTACGGTGTATTGTAATCAGATATGATAACAACGTTCTCACCACTGGAGATCGATCCGCCGCCTTCATCTGATGAATCTGTATCCGTCAGGCTCTTGGCATATGTAACATAGCCGTCCTGTTCTGCTATGAGCTTGTTATCGGTTTCCAGAGATTCCTTCTCGTCAATCTGCTGCTGGATTTTCTTGATCTTATAATTGTACAACATGTTATCATACCGGTTATTCTCGGCATTGACTGCTTTTGTGCTCTGGTTTTCTTTCGTGCCGGCAGAATCTCCTGCCTCATTACATGCTTTAATCTTATAATCCAGTTCCTTCTGTTTCTGTTCGTATATCTTTTCGTTTACATTATGGGTCTGCTGCTCACTGGAAAGAGAGGCTTTCAGGTCTTCAATTCCTGAAGTTGTATCATCGCTGTCTGCCTCTGCAAGAACCGTGCCCTTTTTAACATAATCACCTACATTGACATAAATCTTTGAGAGTGTCGCTGAGGTTTTAAAGAAATAACAGTAATCCGTTGGTACGATCGCACCGTTCTTGATGATCTTCTTACCAACATCGCTCTTTTCGACCGGACGGTACGCTTCATTCGTTGTAACAGGTTCTAACAGCTCCGGTGCCTTTTCTTCTTTTTTCCCACAGCCTGTTAAACCAAGCATCATTGCCATAGCGATCGCTGTCATTCTGACTGCATACGATTTTTTATTGATCATTATTCTCTTCTTTATCAATTTACCGTCACCTGCTCTCCAGCCTTCAATCCAGACTTAATAATCGTATATCCGTCTACCGTTTCACCAATTGTTACATCAACTGCTGTCCGGAAGCCATCATCATTGATCGTGAATACATAATAATTATCTTCTGACTTCTCATTGATTGCTTTTTCATCAACATAGACAACATTGCTGATCACCGGCTTATGGATCGTCATGGTCAGCACATCTTCTTCTGAGATTCCTGCCATACTGTCTACCGGCTCAAATAAGATTTTCTGCATCTGCTTACCGGTTGCCTTATCTTCATACTGACTGACATCAATAACCTTCATATCGTAGGATGCCACTTCATAATCTGCCTGATAGACATCTCCTTTTTTAAATTCATAATCATCATCTGTCGTTGCTGTATAATTAGAGGAGCCGGATGCTACGGTTACCAGATTATCGGTTGAACTTGCATATCCATATCCCAACCACTCATTGACATAGGTTACAGTTCCATCCTTTTCTGCAATCAGACAATACTCCTTCATCTTCTCGTTCTGTTCTTCAATATATGTATCTGCGATCTGAATATCCTCTTTCAGACTTGCTATATCATCAGAATAATCCTCTGATCCATCAATCTGCATCAGTTTCTGATAATGTTCGATCAGCAGTTCGTTCTCTGCCTTCTGTTCTGTATATTCCTTGATCGTAGCCTGAATATCATCTGCCTTAAACTGAACCATGATATCTCCGGCTTTAACCCGATCTCCCTTTGATACATTAACCTTTTCTACTTCGTAATCATCCTGTGAAACTTTATAATTTTTCGTTTCAAATTCATCCGGGGAAAGTTTTAAATTCAAGATTGGTGAAATATCTCCTGACTGAACGGTCACCGTATCATATCCCACCTTTGTATATGATTCAATATGAATAGAAGGTTTGCTGCTTTCTGCATTTTTGCTGCTGCATCCACCCAGAAGGGCAGCTACCATACTGGCACATAATACACATGCCACACCCTTTTTGATTCGTTTCCGCATCGTTGCCTCCTTGCTTACGCTGTTTTATTTTTATGTATATCTGAAAATACTATATTTCCCAAATTAAATCATTGTAATTTTACTCTCTCTGTCTGGCATAATCAAGCAATCCTTATTTTATTAAACAATCTTAAGGATTCCTGTATTATTTCTGTTACATATCATTTTCTGACAAATGTCCTAGTCTTATGCCAGTATAAAAAACAAATGTATCATATTTGCATCTTTTCGTGTTACATACAAACTTCGTTGTAAGTTTATCATGTAAATGTGTCCATTTTATGGTGAAAATCTCTATCATAATGCGTTCATTGCATTTTTTCAAAAAAAAGTAAAAAAACTTGTTGACATTTATATAGCACAGTGGTATTATCTTACTTGCGTCGGCGGTAAGCCGTACGAAATAAGACATGCGGGAGTGCTGGAATTGGCAGACAGGCTAGACTAAGGATCTAGTGCTGGAAACGGCGTGTGGGTTCAAGTCCCATCTCCCGCATCTTTATTTTTTAGAAAACCTTTGAGGTTTTCTTTTTTTATGCACAAAATCCCTGATACAAAGTATTTATATAATTATAATAAAACACTTACATGTATATATCTTTATGAAGCAGACCTTTTTACTCTGTATAACTTCGAACTAACCTCGGCGAGCCTCGCTAAGGTCTCAGTTACAAACGTCGGTCCTTAACGATTCATCGCAAGATGAAGAGTTTAGTACCGCTACGTTTGAAATAGAACGAAAGTGTTCTGCGGAATAAATGGTATATACCTGTAAGTGTTTTGTTGTTAATATACTTGTATCAGGGATTTTACTTTCTCAGATTTTTATCATATTGGTAAGCTTCTTTTCTACGTCTTCTAACAGATGTGCCTTAAATGCACTGTAGTACTCATGTGTAAACTGTGTATAAAGGAATTTGTTCCACAGGTTACTGCAATATGTACTGTCAAAATCATAGTAAGAGTCTGTGTACATCATTCCGTTACTGTATCTGGTTACATCCAGATATGGCTCTTTTCCTGCGTAATTTAATCTCATTACAAGATTCTTCTGTTCGCTGCAGCATGCGAATGTCTCCAAGAACATCTTCATCTGCTCTCTTGTTACTCGTTCTACAAACATAATATGTCACCCTCCATGTCCCATAAATTAGCTCAATGTACAGTTCTATTATAGTATGAACAGGACAACTCTGTAAAGGCAATTATGTCAATGTCCGCCTTTTATTTATGATCTTTAAAATAACGGATCACTTGGCCGGGCAAACGTTCCGATAACGCAAAAACAGACCATAACCATCTTCTTCCGAAAATCATCATGATCTGTTTTTATCTGCTTATATTAAATTAAGCAAGCTTTTCCTTTGCAACAGCAACAAGCTTAGCAAATCCTTCCGGATCACTGATAGCCATCTCTGAAAGCATCTTTCTGTTGATGTCTACACTTGCAAGCTTTAAGCCGTGCATTAATTTGCTGTATGAAATATCATTCATTCTTGCAGCAGCATTAATACGAGCGATCCATAACTGTCTGAATTCTCTCTTTCTCTGCTTTCTGCCAGCATATGAACTTGTTAAAGCTCTCATAACTGACTGCTTTGCTACTCTATACTGCTTTGATCTAGCTCCTCTGTAACCCTTAGCCAGCTTAAGTGTTCTGTTATGTTTTTTCTTAGCGCCAACGCCGCCTTTTACTCTTGCCATTCTCTAGTTCCTCCTGATTTATTAGATATAAGGTAAAATCTTCTTCATTACCTTTTCATTTGTTGAATCCGTCATTGTTAACTTTCTAAGATTTCTCTTTCTCTTAGTTGTCTTCTTTGTTAAGATATGACTCTTGTAAGCCTTGCTTCTCTTAAGGCCGCCGTTAGCTGTTTTCTTGAAACGCTTAGCTGCTGCTCTTTTTGTCTTTAATTTAGCCATGTGTGTATTTCCTCCTTAATATATGTCATATTGTAAATTAACGTTTTTCAGTTAAAAACATTATCATACTTCTTCCTTCAAACTTGGCAGGCTTATCGATAACTGCGATGTCTGAAAGCTTCTCAGCAAATTCATCAAGAATGCCCTTTGTCTGTTCTACATGGGCAAGCTCTCTACCTCTGAATCGAAGCGTAACCTTTACTTTATCGCCATGTGTCAGGAACTTTCTTGCCTGATTTACTTTTGTATTCAAGTCGTTAGTATCAATGTTTGGAGATAAACGAACTTCCTTGATCTCCATTGTCTTCTGTTTCTTTCTGGCTTCTTTCTCCTTACGAGCAAGCTCATAACGGTACTTACCATAATCAATAATCTTGCATACAGGTGGTTTTGCCTGTGGAGCGATCTTAACCAGATCAAGCTCTGCTTCCTTTGCAAGCTTCAGTGCATCTCTGGAGGACATAATTCCGATCACCTGACCATCCTCGCCGATCACGCGCACTTCTCTGTCTCTAATCTGTTCGTTAATCATTAATTCGCTAATGACTTTTTACCTCCATTGCATAAAAAATAGTGGACAGCGCAAACCATCCACTATTATATATAAGTACATATTATAATCTACTTAGATATGAACCCAAGTCACTGTTCTTCGTGCTAAGGTGAGAGTGGATACTCTGCTTTCTTGTCTGTCTCTGCTAAACAGCTTCTATAGGTTAGCACATACGTGTGCATATGTCAAGAATTTTTTTACTGTATCCAGCAACTTTTTTCGTTATATTTAGCAACTTTTTAATGCTCGCTCTCTTCCGCTTCGATCGGGATAAATACCCGGTCATGAGAGATTGCCGCATCTGCATCCTCCGGTTTTGCAGAACGCTTACGGGCTTCTTCCGCGAAGTACATCTGGGAATCCAGTTTTACCTTACCGCGAAGGTCCTGCTTCTCGTAACTGCCATCCGGCTGCATGATGTGCGCCTTTAAAGTATCAGCAAGCTGGATCTTTAAGATGTCCTTGATTCGTTTCTTCAGATCAGGATCTTCTACCGGGAAGGTGATCTCGACACGCTTGTCAAGGTTTCTCGGCATCCAGTCTGCACTGCCCATATAGATATCTTCAAATCCATCATTAAAGAAATAGAAGATTCTGGAATGTTCCAGGAAATTACCAACGATCGAACGAACCGATATGTTCTCGCTGAGTCCCGGCACACCTGCTTTGATACAGCAGATACCACGGACGATCAGGTCGATCTTAACACCAGCAGCCGATGCATCATATAAGGCTTCCATCACCTTCGGATCACAAAGAGAATTCATCTTGGCAATGATCCGTGCCTTCTTACCCTGTCTGGCATTTTCCGCTTCACGGTTAATAAGCATCAGGAATTTATCCTTTAACCAGATTGGTGCAACCGCCAGTTTGTTCCATTTTCCTGGTTCTGAATATCCAGACAGCATATTAAATACTGCTGTCGCATCCTCACCGATCGGATCCGAACAGGTCAGAAGTCCCATATCTGTATATAACTTTGCTGTCTGATCGTTATAGTTACCGGTACCAAGATGTACATAGCGCTTGATACCATCTTCTTCTCTTCTGACAACCAGCGCGATCTTGGAATGTGTCTTAAGTCCGACCAGACCATAGATAACATGACAGCCGGCTTTCTCAAGCTTTTTCGCCCATGCAATATTGTTTTCCTCATCGAATCTTGCCTTTAACTCAACCAGAACAGTTACCTGCTTGCCATTCTCCGCAGCCTGCTCTAACGCTGCTATGATCGGTGAATTGCCGCTGACACGATATAAGGTCTGCTTGATCGCAAGAACATTTGGATCGACTGCTGCCTGACGAATAAATTCAATAACCGGTGTGAACTCATAATATGGATGGAACAACAGGCGGTCATGCTTCTTAATCTTATCAAATATGTTACTGTAGTCGCCATTTGAAAATGCCGGCTGCGGAACATATTTCTCATATTTCAGATGATCAAAGCCCGGCAGGCCATTTACTTTCATAAGGAAGGTAAGGTCAAGCGGTCCGTTTATCTTATATACAACACGATCAACCACATCCAGATGCTTCTTTAATTCTTTTAACAGCTTCTTATCCATCGTGTCTTCTACTTCCAGACGGATAACCTCGCCCCACTGGCGCTGCTTTAACTGCTTCTCGATCTCCTTTAACAGATCGGCTGTCTCTTCCTCATCAATTGAGAAATCCGCATTACGCATAATACGATATGGATGTGCACATACGATATCATAGCTTAAGAACAGCTTATCCAGATTCTTCTCGATTACTTCTTCAAGCAGGATGATCTCTGTCATGCCCTGTCGCTCGGATGGCAGAATGATCACTCTTGGAAGTACAGATGGAACCTGAACGGTCGCGATATCTGTAACATCTTTCTTCTTATCATAGATCAGCGCACCGATATTTAAAGATTTATTTCTTACAAGAGGAAACGGTCTGGAAGAATCCACTGCCATCGGTGTTAATACCGGATAGATATCCCGTTCGAATAATTTATCTACATATCTGGACTGTTCCGGTGTCAGATCTTCATAATGTCTGACGATCTTCAGTCCATTTGCCTCTAATAACGGAACCAGAGAACGATTATAGGTCTGATACTGATTCTTCATGAATTCCTTCGTTGCAGGGATCAGCTCATCAAGCTGTTCTTCCGGTGTCATTCCTGCGATATCCTTCTTCGTATATCCCGCATTCTTCATATCCTTTAAGGATGCGATACGCACCATAAAAAACTCATCCAGATTGGATGCTGTGATGCTTAGGAACTTGATCCGTTCAAATATCGGAATATTCTTATCCTTCGCTTCACTCAGGCATCTTTTATCAAATTCCAGCCAGGACAGTTCCCGGTTGTAAAATAAATTCTTATCACTCATTTATATGCCCCTCCTTTGTTTCAATACTACTTTTACACCATAGACCTTTTCAAATAAGATATTATTCGTTTTAAACATGCCTGCTTCAAGTGTAATATCCTCCAGCGTATCTGTATAGATCACCAGTGTATTGTCATGTAATGAAATCCTAAGATTTGTAATCTTCTGTTTATAGCTCTTATCAAGCACATCAGCCAGTCGAAGGATAGCGGTAAGCTTGGCCACTTTCATATAATCTGCCGATCCGATCCGCCCGGATGCCCTTAATTCCGACGGAAGATAAAATCCATTATAATAAACCGCATTTGCGATCTCCTCTCTCTCTTTATGAGAAAGTCCTAAAATCTCTGTCGCCATCACGATATGATAAGAGATCAGGGATACATCCTTCATATTTACAAATTTACCACAGTTATGCAGGATCGCCGCGATCTGTAACTGCAACCGTTCCCGTTTACCAAGTCCGTGTAATTTTCGTATGCTGTCAAATATTGCAAGTGCATTATCCGATACATTCTGGACATGCGCACGATTTACTTTATATTTCTTTGCAATTGTATTCACAGATGCAAGAATATCCTGATCAAAATTCTTGTCCATCAGAAAGGTTCCCTGCTTATCCATATAGTCAGCAATAATGCCATCACAGAAGATCACATTCGGAGTCAGGATCTCCTCTGCCCTGGAATTATCCAGAAATGACTGATAAATAATCGCCATCGGAAGCATCAGGGTGGCACGCTCATATGGAATACCATACCGTTCCGCCAGATCTTCCGGTTTTATGTCAACTACCCGTTTATAGAGAATGCGGAATTGTTCTCTCGATATACTGTTCGCAATCGAAAGCTCCGGACCAACTTTTTTCAGGTTGTTGATACCATCACCAATTGCAATAATACTCTTAATATCTTTATCATTTAAAAACAGATTTCTGAATTCTATGATCGCATTTGATGCGTACTCTTCCATCAGTGTTTCAAGATCTACCGTATCGGAACCGAACCGGGTCAGATAATCACGGATTCGGACTGCACCGATTGGAAGATTCTGTGTCTGTACCAGATTTCTTCTGTCAAAGATCGAAATCTGTAAGCTTCCGGCTCCGATATCAAGCAATGCATTATTCTTATGGGTTGCCACATCCACATCCATCCCGGTTGCCACGAATGCTTTATAATTCATAAAACGTTGTTCTGAATTACTGAGTATCTGCACATCAAAATCCGTACATATCTTAATTCTCTCAATGATCATAGAAGCATTCTCCGCTTCTCTGACCGCACTGGATGCATATGCCCTGTAATCAGATACATCATATTCCTTCATCTTTCTCCGGAATTTAATCAACGTGTCACACAGCTTATTCAAATTATTTTCTTCGATATATCCTTTATTATAAGTATCACTTCCAAGCTCAATGATCGTTTTTACGGTATCAAGCTCCCTGGCACCCTTTCTTGGTGTGATCTCGCAGATCTTCATTGATATCTCATTAGAACCTACATTGATCGCGGCAAATGTCTTTCCTGCCATACTTTCATACACCTCACTTCTTTTTTACACCCCTAATATGTACCGATCAGACGAAAATCCATCGCATCTTCACAGATTCCCTGTAATGCATGTCTTGTTCTTGAATCTAACAGACTGCCCTCCATTGTAACAAAAAAGGCATATTCCCATTTTCTACCGGTAAGCGGTCTCGATTCGATGCTTGTCATATTAATTCCGTTCAGATTTATATGGCTCAATATATTGTAAAGTGTACCACTTTCATCCGGTAAGGAAAAGCGGATACTTATATTTTCAGCCTTTTCCACAAAGATTTTCTGTTTTGACAGGATGATAAAACGTGTCGTATTGTTGTCATTGTTCACAATGTCTTTTGCAAGGATCTGAAGTCCATAAAGCTCTGCTGCAAGCTCGCTTGCAATCGCTGCCTGTGTCTTATCTCCTTCTTCAATGACCTTGACCGCCGCTACTGCCGTATTTGCAACACTGCACTGCTTCCACGGCTTCCGGCTCAGATAATTCGTGCACTGAAGCAAACCCTGTGTGTGTGAATATACAGTTTTGATCCGGGAAAGGTCACTGCCCGGCACACCCATTAATGCATGTGCTACATGAACCTCTTCTTCGCCGACGATGGTCACATCATTATTTCCCACCATGTCATAGATTCCATTTACAAATCCGGCTGAAGAATTCTCGATTGGAAGTACACCATAGTCTGCCTTACCGTTCTTCACCATCTCGATCACATCTCCGAAATCCGGTACATTGATATTCTGGATCTTCTTTCCAAAGAACCTGAACATTGCCTGTTGGCTGTATGCTCCCGGAACCCCCTGATAACAGACAACAGTGTCCTTATCTACTTCTAATTTCTTCACACAGGTAAAATCCTTCATTCCATCACAAACAACCTGAGAGCTGTCATTCGTCAGCTTCTTATTCTCATCTGCCATACCTGCCAGAATCTTATCTCTTGTCTTTACAAGAGAAGCAATCTGTGCTTCTACTGTCCGTAAATCTTCCATATTATATTTATCCATTGTTTTATCTGCTCCAAATACAAGACATTCCGCCTGCAGTCTTTCTATAATATTAATGTTGTCTTTAAAACTTTGCCAATACGATCAAATGCGCATGCTCATTTTCCCCGGTTTATTCTTCGTTCCGTTCCAGCTCGTCAAGAAGCTCCCGTATCGTCCTGCCATTGACCGGATGTCTCTTATAGCCTGCTATATTGGATAACGGCTCTAATACAAATTCCCGCTTGCACATCTCTATATGTGGGATATGGAGATTCTCCTCATCACAGATCAGATCATCATATAAAAGGATATCGATATCCAGAGTTCTTGGTCCCCAGTGGATAAGGCGTTCCCTGCCGGCGTCCTTCTCGATCGCATTGATCAGATGTAATAGTTCATCCGGCGAATGAAGTGTCTCTACCTCGATACAGCCATTTAAAAAATCATCCTGTTCCACGCCACCATACGGCTCTGTCTCGATGAAATCTGAAACCTTAGTCACCTTAGTATATTCATCTTTATTTAATTCATCAATCGCAAAATCAAGATAGGATTCCCGGTCGCCCATATTCGAACCAAGTCCCAGATAAGCAATGTGTCTCTTTCTTCGTATCTTTACTGACACTGTCTGAAGCGGCATTAATACCGGTGCCCATGGTTTCTCAACCTCTACTTCAACCTCTGACATCGTCGGATATGACAGAAGGATATTCGCCGCTACCTCTTCCGCAACTGCTTCGATCAGCTTATAAGTATGCTCTTTCATCGTCTTTTCAACCAGATTACAGATAGCTCCATAATCAATAGACAGCTTCAGATCATCCCGGATCCCTGCCGCCCTTGTCGATGTATACATATCAATATTAATTACAAATTTCTGTCCAAGCACATTTTCTTCTTTAAAAACTCCGTGATTGGCAAATATTTCCAGTCCTTTTATGCTGATTCTATCCATACGACACCTCCTGTCTGTTCTCCCTTTTACCAGATCAAACCTCATCTTTTTTATTTATGATTCAATGAAATTTTCTTCTGTTCATTGAATCATTAAGTACTGCTTCATTTTCTCTTATTGACTGTATTAACTATGCATGATCGCCCATGCCATCTGAAGTGCACGCGCATTTCCTTTTACATTATGCACACGGAAGAACTGACAGCCCTTCATAAGCCCCATGACCGATGTCGCGATCGTACCTTCTTCCCTCTCTGTAACAGGAAGATCGAGAGTCAGACCGATCATAGATTTTCTGGAAGTACCCAGCAGTATCGGGAAATCCCATTTGTGTAAAAGCTCCAGATGATTCATTAAAGCGAGATTCTGTTCTAAGTTCTTTGCAAATCCGATTCCCGGATCTACCATGATCTTCTCCTTCTTCACACCTGCATTAAGTGCCATCTGAACGGATTCGTCCAGATCTTTAACAACGTCGTTTAAATAATCGGTATAATCCATTACCCTTCTGTTATGCATCAGACAACATGCCACATCATGTGCAGCAACGATATCTGCCATCCTTCCATCCCATTTGAAGCCCCAGATATCATTGATCAGATCTGCACCTGCCCGGATTCCGGCTTCCGCCACGCCAGCCTTATAGGTATCCAGTGAAATTACGGTATCAAATCGTTCCCTGATTGCCTCGATCACAGGAACAACACGACCAATCTCCTCCTCATCTGAAATTAATGTATAACCGGGTCTGGTCGATTCTCCGCCTACATCTATAATATCTGCGCCATCATTTATCATCTGCTCTGTGGCATACAATGCATCATCGAACTTGTTATGTGTTCCTCCATCGGAAAATGAATCCGGTGTCACATTCAAGATTCCCATTACATACGGTTTTTCATTCAGTTTAAATTCTTTGTTCCCTATAATCATCAGTAGACCACTCCTTTGTTCTTTTCGTCTTCCTTCCAGTAACACTCGTCATAGACCTCACAGTCAAAACAGCGTCTGGAAAGCTTGTCTGCCCTGTATATTACATAGGAAAGCCCCTCTGCTTCCTTCCCTGTCGTATTATGTTTGCTGATTGCTTCTAAGATCAGCTCTGTTTCCTTACCGGAAAATCCGGTTGCCAGCAAAATACTCCGGCTGTTACGAACACTTGCCAGATGATGTTCTTCGCTGGTCTGATAGCTGACCGCCCGTCCGATATCATGTAATAATGCCGCCGCATAGATAAGCTCCGGTTCCAGTCCTAACTTCTCCTCCAGATTCATCAGCATTCCGATCCTTGCTACATCCAGACAATGATCGATCCCATGACAGCAGAATCTTCGTTCTTTCTCGGATGTTCGGATCTGCTCCATCCAGTCTTTATATTCTTCATTTACTAATATTGCGTTGACTCTATCCATCGTCATTTCTTCTCTGTAGTCCTCTCCTGGTTTATCGTACTACTTTATCCGCGGTATCAGCGGTCCTATAAAAGATAATGAACCAAATACCACGATCACCGGCTCCGTCATTTCTTGTGCCAGTGTTTCCGCCTGTCTCTGTGCAGTAAACACATCCTCTGCCGTATCCACCGACTTTCCGTATGAACGATAGCAGTCTGCCAGAATCTTCTTATCAAGCGCCCGTGGATTATCCGGTGTTACCGTTATGATAAAGCTTGCAAACGGCGCCATGATATCCACCATTTTCTCATACTCTTTATCTGCAAGAACACCACAGATATAGATCAACGGCCGCCCTGTAAAATATGCCCGGATATTCTCTCTGAGGCTTCTCCATCCGCCTTCATTATGCGCTCCATCGATATAAGTCAAAGGCACATCCTTAATCTTCTGGAATCTGCCCTCCCACACCGTCTCTTTTAATCCGTTCTTTATATTCACATTTTTTAAATCATACTGTTTTTTCAAACAATTACAGACCTCAATTGCGGTTATACTGTTATAGATCTGATAGATTCCGGGAATCCCCAGCTCATACTCCTGTCCTTTATAACAAAACCTGCTTCCATGCAGATTTTCTGCTATGACCTGCAGTTGGTCGGTATCTGCCATGATCGGTTCTATCTGCATTTTATCACATTTTTTTAGCCATATCTGTCTCATCTCATCCTGCATCGGATATGCCACACACGGAACCTGTTCCCGAAGGATCCCCATCTTCTGTTCCAGAATCTCCTGCAATGTATCACCAAGAAACTGCATATGATCTCTGCTGATGCTTGCAAGCACGGTACAAAGCGGCTGTTTCACCACATTTGTCGCATCGTTCTTTCCACCCATTCCGGTTTCCAGTAACACGATATCGACCTTTTTCTGCACAAAATACAGAAATGCTACCGCAGTCTCAAGCTCAAATGCGGTCGGTATCGGAAGCCCGGCTTCCTCCATATCCTCGCAAACCGGGATCACGGTCTCCATGATCCGTGCAAATTCCGATTCTTTCATATAATGTCCATTTATCTGAAATCGTTCCAGATATGTAAAGATCGTTGGGGATATATAGCGTCCGACAACATACCCTGCATCCTCCAGAATATGCCCGACAAATGCGAATATAGAACCTTTTCCGTTTGTTCCGGCTATATGAACGACAGGAACCCGATCCTGTGGATTCCCCAGTCTTAAAAGTAGTTCTTTCACTGTCTCCGTTCCGTAGACACTGCCTCTTTTTCCCGCTTCTTTCATATATAGATATGCTTCTTCGTATGTCATTCTTTAGCCTCTTTACTTGATTATGTATAGATAAAATATAATGAACTATTTCTAATGTGTTCTATGTTGGATATGCGGTGTATCATCATCAATCGGAAGGATCTCATATCCATGTTCCTCTAATTGTTCAATCAGTGACGGCAGAGATTCCACTGTTTCATGACAGCAATCCAGATCATGCATCAATATGATCGTGTCATCATAATTTAATGCATCCTTCAATATATTCTTTACAAGCTGATCCGGTGTCTGTCCGGCCATCACCGCATCATTATTCAATGCATTCCAGTCAAAATACGTCAATCCTGCCGAGTCCAGATAGTCGATCAGGTCATTCACCGGTACCTGCGTAACACGGTTTGAACTTCCACCCGGGAACCTGTAATACCGGCAGTCCACTCCTGTAACATCATACAATAATTTTCTTAATTCCTCAACATCATTCACGAAATTGTCATAGCTTGCATAAATCGTACTATATTCATGGGAATATGAATGGATCGCCAGTGTATGCCCTTCCTCCACAATCCGTTTGTACATGGGATAGTATCGTTCATTTCTTCCTATTACAAAGAACGTAGCTTTAACATTATGCTCTTTTAAAATATCAAGGATCTCTCCGGTCTGATCGGATGGACCGTCGTCAAAGGTCAGATATGCCCGTTTTCGTGTCACTGTTTTTGATGACATGGCAGCCACGCTGTCTGAATCCGGAAATTTATCTTTCTGATCGATAATGAATTTTCCTGTAAACAATAAAAATACAATCAGTGCAGCAACCAGAATTATATTTTGCCAGTAAGCTGCAAAAAATCGGTCACACTCTTTTAACGCTTCGTTGTCATTTATGTGGGATAAAACTGTTTTTATTTTTTTCCTCATTTTTATAAGATTTTCCGTTTTTTATACATCTATACTCCCGATCTGATATTTTTATTCGAATAAAAAACAGGAAATGTCAGATACTATTTTTATCAAATGGAAAAGGAGAATAAAAAAATGAAAAAATCATTTCTTTTATGTGCATGTCTGGTTGTCATGGCATTTACCCTGACCGCATGCGGCGAGAAAAATAACCCTGAAACAACCGGTACAACAACCGGGAGCAGTACAGAGGACAGCAGTTCCACAGAAAACGGGAATAATTCAAACGGTACAGGTTCTGTAGGTAAGGATCTCGGTAACATGATCGACGATGCCGGAGATGTTGTAGATGATGCAGCAAAGGATGTATCCGATGCTCTGACCGGAAACTATGATACTTATGACCATGCTTATAAGTATTTTATGGATCAGATTCCCGGCGACTCCAAGAACTATGAAGTTCGCAATAACGACAAGGATCTTACTGATTATAACTCCGGCAGCATGGGGTACCACTTTGAGCTTCATGACACCAGAAAATCTGACAACTCTAAGGTTGGTGACTTCTATGTAGATTCTACCTCCGGCAAGGTCTACAAGGCAGCCTCCGGCTCCGGCGTGTCCGAATTTGACTTCTCGACCTTGAAGTAGACCCCTTTTTGTAAAAAGGACGATAACCATATTCAGACAAACAGAACTGGTCGATGGTTATACTATTATGTAGCAAGCCTATCCGAATGTCGGTCCTTGATGAGCTGTATAAACAGCGAATCTAGTACCGCTACATGAGGATAGAGTGCAAACGTCTTGCGTAATAATAGGTATAACCATCGGCCAGTTCGTCCGTTTTAAGATTTATCGTCCTCTTTTTTGACAATCTCATGGGTGATGGGATTTACGACTACGCCCATCTCCTCTGCCATTTTGAGGTAGACATCCATCTCATGGTCTTTTCTCTGCTGTTCGCGTTTACGGATAGCTTTTGACCGGATGATCTCCACGATACCGAATACAATCATACAGCATCCAAAAAAGATCATCACTGGACTTAAGGTTCCTACACAGCCTTTTACCAGACAGATTGTTCCGATCCCGATCATGACGATTCCCATTACCAGATTAAACATTTAACTTTCCTTTCCTGTATAAAATGCATCTTTTCCTGCTTTTTCCATCATTTTGTCATACTGATCGTACATTCTCTGCACGCTGTTTTCGAGTAAATAATAATGCCGGATATATGGAATCAGTAAGACAAACAGTGCTGCCGCTAACAGTAAGATCTGTATTTTTTCCGTCACCACAAAGGTCACACAGCAGCCTACCGTAAGGATCGCAAATAAGATTGTTACAAGAAGATGGATCAGACGCTCATGCATGAAAAATTCAATCTGCACCAGATGTCTCCTCATCTCCTCATCAAAATCAACATCATCCCTTACAAGCAGCTTATCTACATATGCCAGATATTCTTTGATTCGTTTTGCCATATTCGATCACCTAACCCATGTTTGCCTTATTCAGGAAATGATTCCATCCGGCAATTACCTTATCATAATAAAAGCTTACTATATAAGAATCTTCGTCAACATCAATGATCATCTGATAACACTTCTTATCTGCTTCCGGCTTACCACCATAGAAGATATAGTTCTCTTTGAACTTTCCAAATATCTTTTCATACTCATCTTCCGCAAGTTTCTGATCCGGAACTTCTTCTACCAGATTATCATTTGCATCATAATACTTATGACCTTCCAACAATACCGCTTCAATGACCGGATTCTTAAACCGTATCTCCATCTGATCGGCATATTTGTCTGTATAGTATTCGTTCTGAGAATTGTTATCCTTTACAACCGCACCTTCTACATAGAATTCCAGCCATCTTGCCCGAAGCCCTTTAAGGGAAGTTTCTGCATCTCTGACACTCCCTGCCGCGTCGTCTGCTTTCACTTTTTCAACACTCTCTGCTGCTTCGCCATCTGTTTCCACTTCTCCGACTCCGACAAGCTTCATTTCTTTGATCTGTGCATCCCGTAACTGAATGGTTTCTATCTCATTTGTACTCTTAAATTTCATATTTTATACACCGTCCTGAACAATTTTAACTGCCTATAACTATAAACTGTTTTTCATGGCTTGTAAATGGAATTTAAGACAGAAAAATAAGAGGAACCCGTCTTACAGGCTCCTCCTGTTTGTCTAATTCAGCGCATCATAGCCGCTTTCCTTCGTACGAATCTTCATGGCGGTGCGGATCTCATAACTGAAGATCTTGCCGTCTCCGACTTCTCCGGTGTATGCTGCCTTCTGGATTGCATCGATCGTCTTCTTCTCCCATTCTTCCGAAGAAACTACGATCTCAAATTTGATCTTCGGCTGCATAACGACATCAACCTCTGTACCACGTACAAGCTTCTTATATCCTCGCTGTGCACCGCATCCCATTACCTGAGATACTGTAATACCATTTACATCAATCGCATTCAGTGCTTCTTTTACATCTTCAAATACTTCTTCTCGCACGATTGCTTCTATCTTGATCATCATATTCTCCTACTCCTTTCCGCAACTTCTATGAATCCAATCCGTTAAATGTCGGATATGCACTTTCTCCCTGTTCTGCAAGATCCAGACCGATCTTTTCTTCCTTATCCGATACACGAAGCGGCGTGATCAGTCTTACAAGTCCAAGACAGATAAACGTTCCGACCACTGCAACTGCTATTGTCACAACGATACCGATCAACTGTGCAACAAAAAGGTGATAGTCTCCGAAGAACAGTCCATCCCATCTGGCAACGCTGTTGATCGAACTCTTACCAAATAATCCGGTCGCGATACCACCCCAGACACCACCGATACCATGACATCCAAAAGCATCGAGTGCATCATCTATTTTCAATTTCTTCTTTAATAAAGTAATCATACCACAACAAATCGGACTTACAAGTGCACCGATAATAAATGCAGACCAGATTGGAACAAAGCCTGCTCCCGGTGTGATCGCAACCAGTCCGACAACAAGACCGGTCGAAGCACCAACCAAGGTTGGCTTTCCGTCTTTTATCACATCGATCAGCATCCATGACATCATGGCACTCGCACTTGCGATCGCTGAGGTTAAGAATGCATGAGCTGCAAGACCATTTGCTCCGAGGGCACTTCCTGCATTGAAGCCGAACCATCCGAACCAAAGGATAAATGCACCAAGAGCAACGAATGGAATGTTATGAACACGATAAGCAGTATTCTCATAACCTTTTCGTCTGCCAAGGATGATCGCAAATACCAATGCGCTTACACCGGAGCTGATATGTACGACATTTCCGCCTGCAAAATCGACGGAACCGATCTCTGCAAGGAAACCGCCCTGTCCCCATACCATATGTGCCATCGGGTAGTAAACCAGAATCGACCAGAACATGATAAAGAAGAATAAAGCCTTAAACTTTACACGTCCGACTAATGATCCTGTGATCAGTGCCGGCGTGATCATTGCAAACATCATCTGGAATGCAATATATACAAAATGCGGAATATTGTCTGCATACGGTCCGGCCTCATTCATGGATATGCCATTTAACGCAAACCATCTGAGATCACCAATGATTCCTCCGTGATTTCCCCCAAAGGAAAGGGAGTAACCAAATAATATCCACATTACAACCGAAAGTCCCATAATAAAAGTACATGCCATCATCGTATTAACGACATTTTTCCTTCGCACCATTCCACCATAAAAGAAAGCAAGTCCCGGTGTCATAAAAAATACCAATGCTGTACAGATCAGCATAAAACCAGTATCACCAGTATTCATAACTATTTCCTCCATTTTTTTCTGAAATTCTTTTTGAAATCTCCGGCAGGTGCGCATCCCCCGACAGGTTTCGCTTCACTTTTTTACAAAATTCCATGGTACTTTTTTTGTAAAACAGAAAAGACGCCAATCGAACGTATCTCGTTCAACTGACGTCTTTGTCTGAAGATATACTAGCAGACCTGATTTATTTTTTCAAGTATTTTTTACAAATCCTTTACCATTCTTTAGCCAGGACATAATTTTACCTGTTTTTCTAAAGCAGATCGTATTTGTTTGACTTTTTTCTCATATTACGCTATGATTTTTTAGTTATGTATTCTATTACGAAATTTAACGATTTTGTCCATGTTATGCATACGCAATAAAAAATTGGAGGATATTTAAATGTTTATGACAACTAACTTTTTCATCATGCTTGCAATCGTTGTCTACCTGGCGATCATGCTTGTGATCGGCTTTGTTTACAGCAAGCGTAACAACAGTACAGAAGATTTCTATCTTGGCGGCCGTAAGATGGGACCTCTCGTAACAGCCATGAGTGCTGAAGCAAGTGATATGTCAAGCTGGCTCCTGATGGGACTTCCGGGGGTTGCATATCTGTCCGGTATCTGCGATGCCGCATGGACTGCCATCGGTCTTGCCGTTGGTACATGGTTGAACTGGTTCTTCGTGTCCAGAAAACTCAGACGTTATTCAAATAATATCGGCGCGATCACTGTGCCTGATTTCTTTGCAAAACGATTCCATGATAAGAATAATGTTATCACAGCACTTTCCGCTCTCGTTATCATTATCTTCTTCATCCCTTACACAGCATCTGGTTTTGCTGCCTGTGGTAAGCTGTTCAACAGCTTATTCGGTATCAATTATCAGGTTGCCATGATGTTGTCCGCCCTGTTGATTGTTGGTTACACTATCACCGGTGGGTTCAATGCCGTATGTGTTACAGACCTTGTTCAGAGTATCGTTATGACCGGTGCACTTGCGATCGTTCTGATCTATGGAATCTCAAGAGCAGGTGGTTGGACAGCCGTTATGGACAACGCAGCCGCCCTTCCGGGTTATCTGTCTCTGACATCTACCTTTGATGTTGCCTCCGGTTCTGAAGTCAAATATAACTTTTTGACAATTTTCTCAACTGCTGCATGGGGACTCGGTTACTTTGGTATGCCTCATATTCTTGTCCGTTTCATGGCAATCGAGGATGAGAAAAAACTGGTACTTTCCCGCCGTATTGCCTCTGTATGGGTAGTGATCGCTATGACCGCAGGTGTTCTGATCGGTATTGTCGGTCTTGGTATGACCAAAGCCGGTGCACTCGACACTCTGACCGGTTCAAACAGTGAAACTATTATCGTTCGTATCGCAGGTATCATCAGCCAGCATAATGCATTAACTGCTCTTATCGCAGGTATCATCCTTGCCGGTATCCTTGCCGCTACGATGTCTACCGCAGACAGTCAGATGCTTGCTGCTGCATCCGGTGTTTCACAGAATATCGTACATGATTTCTTAAAGATCAAGATTTCCGAGAAGACAAATCTTCTGATCGCACGTTTAACAATTGTTGGTATTGCGATCGTAAGTATCTTCCTTGCAAGGAATCCTGACTCCAGTGTATTCAAGATCGTTTCCTTCGCATGGGCCGGCTTCGGCGGTGCATTTGGTGCTGTTGTGCTCTGTTCTTTATTCTGGAAGCGTTGTAATCTTGCAGGTGCGATCGCCGGTATCGTATCCGGTGGTGCTACCGTATTCATCTGGAAGTATCTGGTTCGTCCACTTGGAGGAATTCTTGATATCTACGAACTGCTTCCTGCATTTATCGTATCCCTGATCTTCATCATTGTGGTCAGCCTGCTTACAAAGGCTCCTGATGAAGAAATCATCCGGGAGTTTGAAGCAGCCGGCAAGAAGGCGTAGGAATCCCTACGAAAAAGGAAACCGATATACATAGTATATCGGTTTCCTTTTTCTTATGTATATTTTGAAATAACTTACATTTCCAAAATTACGGCTCTGTTATAGTTCACATATTATTACGCAAGTCGTTTGCACTCTATTTCAACGCAACGGTGCTAAGCTCCTCGCCTATAAGGCGACTCACTAAGTACCGGCGTTGAAAAAGGCTTGCTTCATAATAGTGAATCTATAACAGAGCCGTAATTGGATAAAGAAAATAAAGTTGATTTTATCTGCTTTTGTTATATAATCAGTGAGAAATAACTATTTTCGACAGGATAATTTTTATATGGCTGATTATATTACAACTTATACCGGGGATCATTTTGATCCGACTCTGCCGGAGGCAGAACATCTTCATATCGAGGACATCGCACACGCATTATCACTAATTTGTCGTGGAAACGGTCATGTAAAGACCTTCTTTTCCGTCGGCAGTCATTGTATCAACTGTGCAAAGGAAGCAGCTGCCCGTGGGTATTCCGACCGACTGGTGCTTGCCTGTCTGCTTCACGATGCAAGTGAAGCCTACCTGTCAGATGTTCCAAGACCTTTTAAAAAGCATCTTCCTGCATATAAAGATCTGGAACAGAATCTGTTAGATGTGATCTATACAAAATATCTGGGTTCTCCTCTGACAGAGGAAGAAGAACGCAGGATCAAATGCATCGACGACGATATGCTCTATTTCGATCTTCTCACTTTGCTAAATGAGCCATCGAACAGACCGGAGCCTGAGCTTCACATCAACCTTTCTTATGAGGTTCGTCCGTTTGAGGATGTCGAACAGGAATATCTGCATTTGTTTCATATGCTGTATAAATAGTATTTATTTTTCCTCTTTCGGCAAAATGATATTTAAAAGAATAGCTACCATTGCTGCCGGTACAATTCCCGATCCGCCAAACACCAACTGTACCACCTCCGGTGTATGTACCAGAATTCCGGGATTAGCTCCCATTCCATATCCAACGCCCAGTGCTACTGATACAATGGAAAGATTTCTGGCATTCAACGGATTCTTCGTGATCAACTGAATACCACTGATTACAATTGAGGAAAACATCATGACTGCTGCGCCACCAAGTACAGACTGTGGCATGATTGATACCAATGCAGCAAGCTTTGGACATAAGCCGCAAAGGACAAGGAAAATGGCTCCGGTTGCAAGAGCGAACCGGTTTACAACCTTTGTCATGGCTACCAATCCAACGTTCTGACTGAATGATGTATTTGGCAGGACACCAAATATCGCTGCAAATGAAGAACCCAGTCCGTCACACATAACACCGCCTGCAAGTTCTTTATCTGTTGCTTCTCTGTCCAATCCGCCTTCCATAACACCTGAAATATCTCCAACCGTCTCAACTGCAGTTACAATGAACATAATAAGAACCGGAAGAATCGCCCGCAGATCGAAAACAGGTTTTACAGGCAAAAGCTTCGGAACCGCAAACCAGGAGGCTTCCGCAACTTTATCCCAGTTCAACACCCATGCCTTTGTATATTCTACACCATCTGCCGTCACTCCGGTTTTCGGCAAAACAAAGCCCATGATCATTGCTGCAATGTATCCGAAAATAATGCCAAATAAAATAGATGACGAACTCAAAAATCCTTTTGTCGCATGTTTGAAAAACAAGATTACAATAAGCACAAACAACGCAAGTAACAGATTCTCAATGGAGCCAAAATCTTCTGCTTTATTTCCTCCACCAAAAGAATTGATACCTACCGAAATCAGGCTTAATCCGATCGACATTACCACGGTACCGGTTACAACCGATGGAAAGAACTTACGAAGGGGCTTTAAGAAAAAGCCAAGCACTGTTTCAAAAAGGCCACCTATAATAGATGCTCCCATGATCGCACCATATGCCAGTATACCACCACCCATGGTTGCTGCTACACTGTTAAAGACACCTATAAATCCGGAAGATGTTCCCATTATGATCGGTACCCGGCCTCCTACCGGACCAATTCCGAACAACTGTACCAATGTCACAATTCCTGCGATCAGCATCGCATTCTGAAGCAAAGAAAGCTGTAGATCTGCGAACTCACCGCCTGCCAGGCCACATGCTCCTGTGATGATCAGAAGTGGGGTCAGGTTTCCTACAAACATTGCCAAAACATGCTGTAATCCTAACGGAATCGCCTGCGAAAGCGGCATCTTTCCATCCATCTGAAATGCTGTCTCAGACAGCTTAAATATTTTTTTCATTTGTGAATTCTCCTCATCTTTATTCTTTTTCATCCAACATGGACATCAGTATCTTTTCCGGAGTGATCGGAAGTTCTCTGTGCCATACGCCTGTTGCACGATAGATTGCATGTGCAATTGCAGGTGCAGGTGTATTGATCACTATCTCTCCTATAGACTTGGCTCCAAATGGGCCTGTCGGTTCATAACTGTGTTCAAATTCTACCTGAAGATGCCCCATATCAAGGCGGGTTGGAATCTTATACTGCATGAAACTGGATTCAATCGGACATCCTCTTTCATTGTAGGTGACATTCTCAAACAGTGTATGCCCGATTCCCTGTACGATGCCGCCTTCTGCCTGAATACGTGCCAATGCCGGGTTGATAGGAATTCCACAATCAACAACAGCTACATAATCCAGAATTTTTACCTCTCCTGTATATCGATCTAACTCAATCTCAACCATGCCGACCATATAAGGCGGAGGCGATACAGGTGAAGAATGGGAAACCGTTGCTACTGCTGCGATATCATTTGCAATCTGGTCTTTTACACTAATCTCGGCAAGTGACACACTTTGATCTGTATTGACCCGACATGCCCTTCCATTTTCAAAGATCATTTCCTCCGGACTGCAGGAAAGCATACCGGCTGCTATCGCACAAAGCTTTTTTTTCAGTTTCTCACAGGCAAGTTCTACGGCCTTACCCGTAACATATGTTGTAGATGATGCATACGAACCGGAATCATATGGTGATGCATCTGTATCTGCCCCAAATACAGCTACATCATCCACGGAACAATCCATACATTCTGCCACCATCTGAGCCAGGATCGTGTCACACCCGGTTCCCATATCTGCCGCACCGATGATCAGATTAAATGTTCCGTCATCGGCCAGCTTTACCGTTGCCGATCCGACATCCAGATTGGAGATACAGGAGCCTTGCATCGCCATAGCTACTCCGGCTGTTCTTACCTTCCCATCTCCTATCTCACGAACAGGATATTTCTCGTCCCAATGAAATAATTCTTTGCATTTTGCCATACATTTATCAAGTGCGCAGGCATTTGCTGTCTCTCCATAATATGCCGGCATCTTCATTCCTTCACGGATCATGTTGTTTTCACGGATTACAGTCGGATCAATTCCAAGTCTTTCTGCAAGTTCATTTACAGCACTTTCCAGTGCAAATATACCCTGTGTCGCACCATATCCCCGGTAAGCACCGGCTGCCATCGTATTGGTATATACTACATCATAATTAAACCGATATGCTTCAAGTCCACCTGTATAAAGGGGAATTGATTTATGTCCGCTCAGACCAACTGTTGTAGGTCCGTGTTCTCCATATGCTCCTGTATTTGAAAGTGTATACAGATCCAGTCCGCGGATATGTCCGTCCCGGTCTGCTCCCAGGCGTACACGGACTTCCATCTCATGCCGCGGAGAACCGGCAATCTGACTCTCTTCTCTTGTAAATATAAGTTTGGCGGGTTGTCCGGTCTTCAGTGTGACAAACGCCGGATATACTTCACTGACTGCTGTCTGTTTTGCTCCAAAACCCCCACCGATTCTTGGTTTCTCAACACGTATCCTGCTCTTTGGAATGCCCAGTGCTCTGGAAAGGATACGACGCACATGAAATACAATCTGTGTAGACGAGATCACATGAAGCCTTCCATATCGGTCAAAACAGGTATAGGTGCGGAAGGTTTCCATCATTGCCTGGTTAAACGCCCGCATATGATATGTGTGTTCGAACACCTCATCACAATCCGCTATTACGGCATCCACATCACCATCTCCGTTTTTTTCACTTGCAACCAGATTCCGTCCGGGATCTCCTCCAACTTCCATAGGTGGAAACCAGTCCTCCTCCGGGTGTACAAGGACAGCACTATCCTTTGCCTGATGAAAATCAAGGACCGGTTCGAGGATATCATATTTCACTTTTATCAGCTTCATTGCTTTTAAAGCAGCTTTCTCATCCGTAGCCGCAATAATAGCAACAACATCCCCTACAAAACGTACATGCCGGTCTATGATCAGCCGATCATAGGGAGATGGTTCCGGATATGTCTGTCCTGCAATCGCAAACCTCTGCTTTGGAACATCCTTCCATGTATAAACATCTACAACTCCCGGAACTTTTTTCGCTATTGCTACGTTGATATCTTCTACAATAGCATTGGCATATGGGCTTCTTAAAAGCTTTACCGTCAAAGCATCTGATGATGTAATATCATCAACATAAACCGGTTTTCCCAAAAGGAGCTGCATTGCATCTTTTTTACGAACCGAATGATTGACTGAATTATACTTCTTTTCTTCCATGAATGCCCTCCTCTGATCTCTTATATTCCAGATAATTTCGAATTCCCCGTAACTGGCCTTCATATCCGGAACATCTGCAAAGATTTCCTGCCAGATAAGCACGGATCTCATCATCTGTAGGATCCGGATTCTCTCGCAATAATGCTATCGTGTTCATGACAAATCCGGGATTGCAAAATCCGCACTGATCAGCTCCCTGATCTGCAATAAATCCGACAAATTCAGAAGCTTCCTCCTGAAGTCCCTCTAATGTCTGTACCTCATGACCAGCTGCCCTTGCTGCCGGCACTGAACAGGAAAGCACAGGAATGCCGTCCAAAAAGACTGTACACAATCCGCAATTTGCAGTTTCACAGCCTCGCTTTACACTGTAGCAGCCATGCTTTCTCAGAAAATCGATCAGAAGCAGATCCGGTTCAATAGAATCCACCAGTTTTTTTCCATTTACAATTACTGTTATCTCCATTTCTGCTCCTCTCTCAATTTATTTAATAATCTCTGACTTAATACACGAATCAGTCTGGAACGATACTTTGCTCCGGCTCGATGATTGCTTCCTGTCGGAATATGTTTCTCTGCCCACATAGCAAAGTTCTCTATAGAGTCTTCTGTCAGTCCCTCTGACAGAAGTCCTTCTTCATCCAGAAGAAGCATCGCTCGTCCCGGTCTTGCTCCCACTGATAAACGATATTCCCCGCCTACAACAGAAGCCGCACATGCGATCACCGGAAAATCAGTACTTTGATTTCTTACAGATGCATAAGAGAAGCACCCGGACGTCTTCTTTATGACAAGACGAACCAGAATATCCTGATCCGGTTTCTGTTCCGCAAATTCTCTAAGTGGTATTCTCCCGCCCTGATATAATTCCACATATGTATCCATGGCAAGAAATACCGTCAGTACATCAGAGAAACCAAAACGTCCCCAGATACTTCCACCTACCGTTGCCAAGTTACGAAACTGTACACCGACAATATCTTTTACAGCGTCTCTGACAGAATTTTGTGTATAATTATTTAAGCCTCTATGCAATTCTAGCTGTCGTAAAGATACCATCGAACCGATAATGATCTCATTCTCCGTCTCCTCGATCTGATCCAGTTTCAGATCACACAGATCAATTGCTGTCAATATCGTCCGGTTCTGCATCTTTGTCCATAACATTCCACCGATTATACAGCTACCTTTTTTTTGATTTAACTGATAAGCCTCTTCCAGACTTTTAACACGTATATAATTCTGAATTGTTACCATAAAAAGCTCCTTTAAATGTTGCTTTAGCCGCACTATATCAAAATATATTATAGTAAAAATACTTGTTTTTGAAAAGATGCTTTGCTACAATACCGTTGTATTATTTAAAGTATAACGAAAAGGAGTTATTATGAAAAACACACTAAAAAAATACTTATCCTTATTATTAATCTGTTCCCTGCTTTTATCCCTGGCAGGCTGTAATACTTCATCGAAGCCTGCAGGCACAGGAACAACCGCTTCATCAGAAGCGACCTCAGAAATATCATCAGAAGCTTCTTCAGATGATGTGTCTACAGAAGCTGCCGAAAAAGAAACCTCTTATCCGGTCACAGTTACGGATCAGGCAGACCGCACCGTTACCATTGAAAAAGAGCCAGCTAAGATTGTAAGCGGATACTACATTCCTTCCAGCCTTCTGATCGCACTTGGATTATCGGACAAGGTGGTAGGTATTGAGGCAAAAGCAGACAAAAGACCGATCTACAAACTGGCTGCTCCGGAGCTTCTGGAACTTCCAAATGTCGGAACAGCAAAGGAATTCGATCTGGAAACCTGTGCTTCTCTTTCACCGGATCTTGTAATTTTGCCGTTAAAGCTAAAGGATGCCGCAAAGAGTCTGACAGAGCTTGGTATTCCTGTGTTACTGGTAAATCCAGAAAGTCCGGATCAGTTATCCGATATGATCAGTCTTATTGCCACAGCTACAAATACCCAGGATAAAGCAGACCAACTGCTTGACTTCATTAATCAGGAAAAAGAAATGCTTACTACTTCTCTTGCAACCGCAAACGACACTCCGAATATTTACCTTGCAGGTAATTCTTCTCTCCTGTCAACTGCCGGTCCAGCTATGTACCAATCAGGTATTATCGAACTTGCAGGCGGTAAAAATGTAGCATCTGATATCTCTGATACCTATTGGGCCGAGATTAGCTATGAACAGCTTCTCTCCTGGGATCCTGATTATATTATTCTTGCTTCCGATGCAGAATATACAGTAGACGATGTATTAAGCGATCCGAACCTGAAAGACTGCACAGCAGTAAAAAATAACCACGTTTATGCTATTTCAGGGGATATCGAAGCACTGGACAGTCCTGTACCTGCTAGTATCCTGGCTTCCATCTGGCTTGCCGGAATCCTGCATCCTGATCAGGTTTCAACTGATACTTATACGAAAGAGATGAATTCTTTCTATGAAACATTCTATGGAATCAAAAAATAAAGCAAATTTATATCTTATTGCCGGAAGCGTAGGTCTGATTCTTCTGACAGCAGCTTCCCTGTTTATCGGAAAATACAGGATCACCCTGACCGGTCTGATAGCCGGAGACCCCATGCAATGGCGTGTATTTCTTACGCTCCGTGCCAGCCGCGCTGTTATCGGTGCTATCGGAGGATTTGTCCTTGGCATGGCAGGTTTTGTCTATCAGACCGTTTTTCGGAATCCTCTGGCCTCCCCTGATATCATTGGCGTATCTTCGGGAGCCAGTGCCGGTGCAGCATTTGGAATTCTGTTCTTATCCGGTTCTATGGCGATCACAGTCTCTGCTTTTGCAGGGGCTGTTTGTTCTGTTATCCTTGCACTGGTATTATCTTCCATAACCGCAGACCGGGATGGTCGCAGCATTGTACTTGCCGGAATCGCTGTTCACAGTCTCGCACAGACGGCGCTGGTTTGTCTGAAATTAATCGCAGATCCGGAAAAACAACTGGCATCGATTGAATATTGGATCATGGGAAGCCTAAATGGAATCAGCATCTACTCCATAAAAGGAAATATTATCCTGTGTCTTTTCTGTTCAGTCATTCTATTCTTATTATATCGACAGATCATTCTTCTCTCTTTAGATGATAATGAGGGAAAAATGCTCGGTGTAAATGTACAGCAGATTCGTCTGATTGTTTTGTTGATTGCGACACTGGCTGTTTCCGGTGTGATCAGTATGACCGGACTGATCAGCTTCGTATCTCTTCTGGCACCACACGGAGCACGTTTATTACTAAAAAACAACCGGCTATCCACCATGCTGCTAAGCGGACTGATCGGTGGATGTCTGCTAACCATGGGAGATATATTTGCTCGTAGTATAGCATCCACAGAACTGCCTGTAAGTATCTTTACAAGTCTTTTAGGAGTCCCATTCTTAATCTATCTATGTATAAGGAGAAGTGATCGGATATGAAATTACTGACTGTAAACAATCTGTCTGCCGGATATAATGGAACAGACATTATCAAAAATATCAGTTTTTCCGTCGACTCCGGTCAAATTATTGGTATACTGGGGGCAAACGGTTGCGGAAAAACCACCTTGATCAAGTCCCTGGCAAATCTGCATCCCCATACGGGTAACTGTCAGCTTGATACAATTACTGTAGAATCAGTTTCCCCAAAGGAATTGGCAAGGCTTTGTGGATATATACCACAAAATAACAGTATCTCTTTAGATCTCACGCTTTTTGATGTAGTTATGATGGGGTTCAACCCTGAACTGAAACTGTTGCAGACTCCAACCCGGCAAATGAAAGAAACGGCTATACAGACACTTATCGATGTTGGCCTTGGCAACCGGATGTATGATAATTTTCAAAGTCTGAGTGCCGGTCAGAAACAGTTATGTATATTAGCACGTACATTTGCAGGCAAACGAAAACTTCTTCTTTTGGATGAACCGGAAAGTGCCTTGGATTTTCGGCTGCGTTATCAGGCAATGGAGCTTTTACAGGATTATATCCAACAAAATCATGCTTCTGCCCTGATCACACTACATGATTCAGCTCTGGCGCTAAATTATTGTGATTCACTTCTGATCCTGTCAGACGGCAGATTGATCGGTACGATCATTCCATCTGAAACATCAATTTCCGAGATGGAACAGCTTCTTTCCAAAATATATGGTACAATCAGTCTGTCAAAGCTTAACGATCGTCTTGGAAACAGCAGGCTTGTTATGATGAAGGAGGCTGAAACATCTTGAAAGCAATAACAAAAATTTATTTTGTAAATGATAATAACGAAAAATTTTTTGGAGCCGGACCATGCCAACTGCTTCATATGATCGAAGAAACCGGCTCTCTCCGTTCGGCATCAATCTCTATGGGACTTGCCTATACAAAGGCACTCCGTATGATCAATAAAGCCGAGAAAGAACTGGGATTTTCTCTGACAAAACGCAGCACCGGTGGCAGATCCGGTGGTGGAAGTACTCTGACTCCTGAGGGAAAGGAATGGCTGAAAAAATATGAAACCTACCGGAATGCCTGTAACGAGGCCAACAGCAAACTCTATATGGAGATCTTTTCAGACTAGCGGGAAAAAACATCTGGTTCTGACAGGAGCATCCGGAAGTGGAAAAACAACACTTCTGTCATCTCTCTTTTCCTCTCCGATGCCCGGTGTTACCTCCTGGGTAGTACCGGAAAAAGGAGTCTACCTGAAAAACAACCGTTCAACTGAAACAATCCAGATTGGACGTTTTCATCCGGATCCAACCCATAAGAGAAATCAGATGCTTGCTATTCCCGAAAGCTTTGATGAAAAAGGAACCGCATTCTTATATTCCTGTCTGCATACAACTTCCGAATGGATCACAATTGATGAAATCGGCTTTCTGGAAAGTGATTCCTGCAAATACCGGCAAGCCATACGAACCTTAATGAAGCACAAACAGCTTCTCATGGTCGTGCGAAAACAAAAGCTTCCGTTCCTTGAGGAACTGCGTAACCATAAGGATGTTTTCCTTGTGGATCTCGATCAACCATATGGAAATGCAGGCTGTATCATCATGGCATCCGGTCAGGGTACCCGTTTTGGTGGAAATAAGCTGCTTGCTGATTTCAATGGACAACCATTGATCGATTCCTCTCTTAACATTATTAAGAATCTGTTTACAACATGTGTCGTGGTAACCATTCACAAGGAAATTCAGAGCTTATGTATAAAACAAAATATTCCGGTACTGCTTCATACCTTTCCGCATCGAAACGACATGATTCGCCTCGGTCTGGAAACCATTGGTGAGCATATCGATCGCTGCGTCTTTCTCCCTGCTGACCAGCCTTTGCTTCAAAAAGAATCCATGATCTCGCTGCTTCTTTGTGCGGAAAATGACAGAAACTCAATCTGGCGAACCTGTTATGAAGATATAGTCGGTTCTCCTGTTATCTTCCCGTCTGAATTTTTTGAGGAACTTCAGAATCTTCCTTTAAGAAAAGGCGGCAGTCAGGTAATAAATAATCATCCTGATCGTATTCGTACCTTTTCTGTTTCAGATATAAACGAACTAAGGGATATTGATACACCTGATGATTTATCCCAATTACTCCACGGGAACCTTTAATCATTCTTGACATTTTATTTTATCGTTCTATAATTCATCATGTCATAAAAAAAGAAATGAGGACGAATAAAAATGAACAAGGATCTGACCGTAGGAAAACCGGAATCTGTGCTGTGGCGTTTCTGTCTGCCACTCTTTGGAAGTGTGATCTTCCAGCAGCTCTATAACATTGCCGACAGTCTGGTTGCCGGAAAATTTATCAATGAAAGTGCTCTTGCCGCTGTTGGCAACAGTTACGAGATCACATTGATCTTTATCGCATTTGCATTTGGATGCAATATGGGATGCTCGGTTATCGTATCCAGATTATTTGGAGCAAAAGAATATCGGAATATGAAGACGGCTGTATCGACCACCTTTATCTTTACGGCTGTTTTACTGGCTGTTATGGTGATTGCCGGTCTGCTCACCAGCCGGGAACTGCTTGCTCTGATCCACACTCCGGACGATATCATGGATGCTTCCCTGCTGTATCTGAACATCTATATCTATGGTCTTCCATTTATGTTCTTTTACAACATTGCAACCGGAATTTTCTCCGCTCTCGGTGATTCCAGAACTCCATTCATCTTCCTTGCAATATCATCCGTTTCCAATATATTTATCGATATCTTATTTGTAAAATCCTTTCAGATGGGAATCGCAGGTGTTGCCTGGGCGACCTTCCTCTGTCAGGGTGTCAGTGCTATTCTGGCTGTCGCTGTTGTGATACGCCGTCTTACCGGTATCAAGACAGACGGCCGTTTCCGGTTCTTTGATGGCAGCATCTTAAAACAAATCTTGGTTGTTGCTATCCCAAGCACCTTACAGCAGAGCTTTATATCCATCGGAAATATTATCATCCAGAGCGTTATCAACGACTTCGGAACCAGCGTTATCGCCGGATATTCTGCGGCTGTCAAGCTGAACAATCTGGTCATCACCTCTCTCACCACACTGGGAAATGGTATCTCGAACTATACCGCCCAGAATATCGGTGCAGGCAAGATCGACCGTATCCGTTCCGGCTTCAAGGCTTCCTTAAAGCTGGTCTGGCTGTTATGTATTCCATTTGCATTGTTGTATTTCACCTGCGGAAGATGGCTGTTGCTGCTCTTTCTTGATAACCCGACTGCAACTGCGATCAAGACAGGTATCGTTTTCCTGTGTATCCTTGCACCATTTTATTTCATCGTTTCCATCAAATTAATGGCAGACGGAATCCTGCGTGGCGCAGGTATCATGAACAAATTCATGATCTCCACCTTTACCGATCTGATTCTTCGAGTAGTCTTATCCATCATCTTTTCAAAGATGTTCGGTTCTGTCGGTATCTGGTGCTCCTGGCCGGTCGGCTGGTGCTGCGGAACTGCAGTCTCCGTCCTCTTTTACCGCGGTGAACAGAAACGGGATTTTAAAAATGCATTTGAAGCATAATAATGTTATGACTTCTTCCAAGGGCTTCAATCCGGTCAAGGTCAGCCCTTCTTCGACTGATATCGGCAAACCAGTTTCCACCATAAACATACAAAGCAAAAATCTCCTTCTGCAGGAAATAAATGCCATAAACAGCACATCCATTTCTAACATAAGGAGATTGAAGCTACATCGAGATCCAGCCAAGTGCATTTGCAACCGAGCTTGCAAGAATGATCAAAGCAAAAATCGGACATATGTATTTGATCATCACAACAAAGATCTTCTTTCTGCGGAATGCACCCTCGCCATGACGAATCTCTTCTTCTATCTTATCGATTCCCACAACTCTTGAAACCAGTAAGCAGGTCATAAGTGCTGCAATCGGCATCATAACCGAATTCGTCAGAAAATCAAACAGATCTAAGAACTGCATACCGATGATCTTTACACAGGCGAGCGGTCCATATCCAAGTGATGACAGACTTCCAAGGATCAGCATGATCACACCTACATAAACAGTTGCTTTCTTTCTGCTCCAACCGATCTCATCCTCAAATGTGGATACTGCACTCTCAGTCAGTGCGATTGAGCTGGTTACTGCTGCAAATAAAACCAACAGGAAGAACAGAATACCGACTATTGTTCCAAGTCCCATATTCTGAAATACCTTAGGGATCGTTATAAACATCAATGAAGGACCTGCCTGTAAGGTGTCAGGATTACCGCCTGAAAATGCGAATACCGCAGGAATGATCATAAGTCCTGCCATGATCGCAATCGCCGTATCAAACACCTCAACATTCCTTGTAGCATCCTCGATCGCCGTATCCTTTTTCATATAAGAACCAAATGTGATCAGAATACCCATTGCGATCGACAGGGAATAAAACATCTGCCCCATCGCCGCTACCACAGTCATCCATGAGAAATTATCAAAATTCGGAACAAGAAAATACCTCACGCCCTTTAATGCCCCCGGTCTTGTCACTGAATATACAGCAATAAGGATCGATAACACGATCAGTACCGGCATCATGATCTTTGATACACGCTCAATACCATTCTGAACACCTGCAAAGATGATCCCCAGCGTAAACAGACAAAATACGATGAAACAAAGCTCTGTCGAAACGCCATTCGAGATAAAGTCTGTAAAATATCCATCCTTTGCCAGATTCTTTCCATTTCCTTTGACATATTCCACCAGATATTTGATAACCCAGCCACCAATCACCGAATAATACGGTACGATCAGCACCGGTATGATCGCATTGATCCAGCCGCCAAAGGACAACCATTTCTTCTTGCCAAATGACCGAAACGCTCCGACCGGACTCTTTCTTGTCATACGACCGATCGCAGACTCAGCAACAATCATCGTATATCCAAATGTGAGTGCCAGCAGAATATAGATCAGAAGAAAGATTCCTCCTCCGTACTTTGCCGCCAAATACGGGAACCGCCATATATTTCCAAGACCGACCGACGCTCCTGCCGCCGACAGCACATATCCTATCTTCCCCGAAAATGAACTTCTGTTGTTATTGTTTTGTGTATCCATCGTACTCTATCTTCTGCTCCATGTACCCTGAAGCAAAATATCCCTTCTCTTTTTTCTTTTAACAGTGTACAGCTTCGATTCTAACATGAATAATCAATTAAGTCACTACTTTATCATATTTTCAATAAATACAGCATACCCTTCCGTCGGATCATCCACAAGCACATGTGTAACCGCACCGATCAGCTTGCCATTCTGTACGATCGGGCTTCCGCTCATGCCCTGACAGACGCCGCCGGTAAGTGCGATCAGATCCTCGTCCTCTACCTTAAATTCCATATTTTTATTGGCAGTATCGGTATGAACCGCCAGAATGTTGATCTTGTATTTTTTCAGATTCCCATCCAATCTGGAATAAATATATGCCTCTCCGGTCTGAACTTCACCAGGATCTGCGATATACATGGCTTCTGCAGCTTTGTAATGCTTCGCCACATATTCTTCATCGAGATATCCGCCGATTCCGTTATCATAATTACCTTCTACAATTCCGATCAGATCCTTCTTGTAAAGGATCGTTCCCTGAAGCTGCCCCGGCATCGACACAAAAGATCGGTTGATCTTCGTTATATGTGTAGTATAGATACCCCCACCGGTGCTGCTGATCTTAAGCCCGGTATCATTATCCGATACGCTGTGTCCAAGTGCCATAAACTGATTGCCACATAGGAAGGTCACTGTTCCGATACCCGATATGTCATCCTTCACCCACAGTCCTAACATATAAGCATTCTTATTTGTTTTCACAGGTGTAACCTCTGTTACCTGTGACTTTCCGTCCCGCAGAAATGTAAGTCTCACAGTTCCGGTATTATTCCCGGATAAAGCCTGCATCAGTTCCTTTTTTGTTGATATGGCTGTTTCATTTACAGCTGTGATATAATCTCCTGTCTGAAGCAGGCCGTTACAGGGAGAGCAAATCTCTCCCTGTGCAGTTGCCACCTCGCCACAATCTATGACCATAACGCCATCTGTTTTCAGATAGATCCCGACCGGCTCGCCGGACGGTATTACTTTCTGTCCGGACAGATCATCGAATACAAGCTCCGCATCTTCATACTTGATTTCCTGATCTCCGATATCTCCATTCCAGAAATAAGCGATTGCCAACAGTGTAAATGCGATCAGATCCAAGATCAAAAATCCGATCAGCAGCGAACGGTAACGGTTCGACGTCTTTGTTCCTTCTTCCATCCCAATACTCCTTTCTGTAAATGCTGCATAGACCATAAGAAACATGCCTCCGGTTTCTTATGGTTATCGCGACAGTCTCCAAGGTCTTGTGCAAGCACAGACTTTGGCTCGTTGTCCGCGTAAAAAAGAGCAGCAATTGTTTTATTGCTACTCTTAGTATTGGTTATTTTGTTCTGTTTTTAATTAGTGTATTTTTGCTTTGTCTGCCAGTTCTTTCATATCCCTGGCATTTTCAACCGCGGCATTTGTGATCTCTGCACCGCCAAGCAGTCTGGCAATCTCAAGCACAGATTCTTCCCGGTCTAACTTGGAGATCTGCGTGATCGTCTTGCCATCCTTTACCACTTTTTCAATTCTGTAATGGCTGTCCGCCATTGCAGCGATCTGTGGCAGATGCGTAATACTGATCACCTGATGCGCTTTTGATATAACCGCAAGCTTTGTTGCCACACTTGACGCTGCTCTGCCGCTGATACCAACATCAATCTCATCAAATATCAGAGTATCAATGTTATCTTCCGATGCCATGCAGGATTTGATCGCAAGCATGATCCTCGAAAGCTCACCGCCGGATGCAACCTCATAAAGCGGACGTTCCTTTTCTCCGACATTTGTCGATACAACAAAGTAACAATCATCGATACCGGAGATGCCCGGATACGCCAGACGGTCAAAATGCATATCGAACCGGATCTGATTAAAGCTCAGATCCTCCAGCGCCTCTGATACCCGCTTACATAATTCTTTTGCCTGAATCTTTCGTTCTGCACTTAAAGCTTCCGCTGCCTGATCCAGTTCTTTTTTTGCTGTTTCTACTTTCTGCTGCAATTCTTCCGCATATTCCTCATACTGCACAAGCTTTGCTTCATCCTGCTTCAACTGCTCCAGATAGGCAAGCACATCGTCTGTCGTTCTGCCGTATTTTCCTTTTAAATTATTAATGGTATTCAACCGGTCTTCAACCTCATGGAATTCAGACTCATCGAATTCCATACTCTGCATATAATCACTGACCGATACATTAAAATCATTTAACAACGAATCAATATTGGTAAGCTCACTGAAGATGCTCTCCATCTCCTCGTCCAGACCTTTTACCGCTTTTAAGCTTGCAAGCGCACGTCCAATCTCATTTCCGGCAGATGCGTTCCGATTATACCCTGTGATCGAATAAACCTCAGAAACTGCTTCCACGATATCCTTGGCATTCACCATCTTACGATACTGTTTTTCCAGTTCTTCATCTTCTCCCGGAACCAGCCTGGCACCTTCAATCTCTCCTGCTTCAAACCGGATATATTCCAGCTTCCGTTTCCGCTCGCCCTCATCCATCTGTCCTTCTTCCAGTTCTTTTCGAAGATCTTCAAATGTTTTATAGCAGTCTTCATATTTCTGTTTTAATGATGCAAGCGGTCTTTTTGCAAATTTATCCAGAATATTCAAATGCTCTGCCTTCTTCAACAGGATCTGCTGCTCATGCTGTGCATGCATATCCACAAGAAGTGCCGAAACATCTTTTAACTTTGCCGCTGTTACTGTCCGGTCATTAATAGTATTCATGGTTCTGCCATTTACTATTCGTCTGGTTATGATGATCTCTCCATCCTCTGATGGTGTAACGTCAAGCTCCTGCAGCTGCTCAAACAATGATTCATCATCAATAAAAAATAATAACTGACAGAAGCCTTCTTTTTCCGGATCTCTCAGCATATCTTTTGGGAGCTTGCCTCCCATACCAATCTTTAAAGCTCCCATGATAATAGACTTACCTGCACCGGTCTCACCGGTTAAGATATTCAGTCCATCTGTAAAATTGATATTTGCATCTTCAATCAATGCGATATTTTTTATGTGTACATTTAAAAGCATATGTCCTCCTGTATATTCCATGCACAAAATAACAGAATTTACATCTTTTCAATCTGCGCCTTGATCGACATCGTCAGGCTCTTATCCTTCACAGCAAGGAAGATCGTATCATCTCCCGCGATACAGCCCATCAGCCCATCAATATCCATATGATCCAGCGCTGCCGCTACAGCCATGGCAACACCGGAGATTGTCTTGATCACGATCAGGTTCTCTGCCGCATCTACAGAAATAATTCCTGTGCTCAGAACCTTCTTATAGGAATCCAGCGTCTCATAACGATTGTTCTTCTCAACGGCGTACTTCTGTCTGGCTCCCGGTACGGATACCTTGGTCAGATTCATTTCCCGAATATCTCTGGAAACAGTTGCCTGTGTTGCCTGAAATCCCTCTTCCTTCAGTTTCTCCAGAAGATCATCCTGTGTTTCAATATCATATTTTTCAACAAGCTCCAGTATCTTTGCCTGTCTTTGATATTTCATCTCAGTTTCCTCCTAATTTATTTCTAAGTATCTCATAAAAATTTACATTACTTGCTTTGATCAGTCTGGTTATCTTCTCCGCCTTGCGGATATCTACCCGGTCACCAACAGATAATTCCACATCATTACCACCATCAAAAGAACAGATCGCCTCTGTATCCTGTGTCTTACGCTTCTTGGTGATCTCTATCGTAATCTCCTCTTTACCGGATAATACGATACTCTTTGCAGTCAATGAATGTGGTGATACCGGCGTGATCACTAATAACTCTGCATCCGGGCTGACGATTGGCCCTCCCGCTGACAGATTATAGCCGGTTGAGCCTGTCGGTGTCGATATCACAACACCATCTGCCTCATATGTATCAAGCACCTGTCCATCAACAGACACATTAAGTCCGATCAGTCTGGAAAATCCTGCCCGGCTGATCACGATATCATTTAAAGCACTCTTGCGATACGTTGTGCCATCCGCTTTCGTAACCGTACCTGTGACCATCATTCGTTCTTCGATCGTAAAATCATCCGTCAGTAGCCGATCCAGTATCTCTTCGATATTTGCAACTTCCCCTTCTGTCAAAAAGCCTACCGTACCCAGATTGATCCCAAATAACGGTATATCAATATCTTCCGTCTCACCTGCCATGCGCAAAAGCGTTCCATCACCACCAAGAACCAGTACACAGCCAAACTGCTCTTTCTTTAAAGCTTCCCAGTCCGAAAACTCCAGATGGAATACATCCCGCACCATACAGGCTGCTCCATGCGCTTCCAGATAACTCTGTATTCTGTTTGTAACTGTCGAATCGGTGTCCTTATCGGGATTCACCACGATCATAAAACGATTCATCGGATCTTTACTCCTCTTACAGGCATCTGTGTGATTCTTCCACCATAGCCTTTATATCAAATTCTTTATTTTCTTTCGTCTGATCCTTTGTTATGTACAAAAGATACTCGATATTTCCTTCCGGTCCCTTGATCGGTGAATAGCTTAAGTCAAGTGTTTTAAATCCGATCTGTCTTGCGAAGTCAACGATCATCTCAACCACTTCTACATGCACCTTCTGATCTCTGACAACGCCCTTCTTACCGACCTTTTCTCTGCCGGCTTCAAACTGCGGCTTGATCAGACACACGATCTCTCCGTCGTCTGTCAGAAGCTCTTTTACCGGAGGAAGCACCTTTGTCAAAGAAATAAAGGATACATCAATCGATGCAAATGCAATCCTGTCTTCGATATCATCCGGTGTCACATAACGGATATTTGTTTTCTCCATACAGACAACCCGCTCATCGTTTCGAAGCTTCCATGCAAGCTGTCCATGTCCGACATCCACCGAATACACCTTGACTGCACCATTTTGCAGCATACAGTCCGTAAATCCACCGGTTGAAGATCCAACATCCATTGCCACTTTTCCTGCAAGACTTACCCCGAAGCAATCCATTGCCTTTTCAAGCTTTAAACCACCGCGGCTCACATATTTTAATGTGTTGCCTCTTACTTCTATCTGTGCTTTCTCATCAAATGTCGATCCTGCCTTGTCTTCCTTTATGTTATCTACATAGACAATGCCCGACATGATGATCGCCTTTGCTTTTTCTCTGGACTCTGCAAGTCCACGATTTACCATCATTACATCCAGTCGTTCTTTCATCTCTACTCCATTATGTCCCGAATCCGTCTGTATATGGATTCAGCATCTATCTTCAACATCTTTCTCAGTTCTTCTACACTTCCATGACGGACAAAGGTATCTTCGATTGCGATCGGAAGCACCTTCACATCACTTGCCTTTGATTCCAGATATTCCTCAACCAGAGCACCATAACCGCCATGCAGAATACCTTCCTCGATCGTTACGATCAGCTTATGTGTCACTGCCAGATGGTCGATCATCTCTTTATCTAATGGCTTGATAAATCTTGCATTGACAAAGGTCACCTGTCTGCCTTCCTGTAGGAACCGGTTATATAATTTCTCGGTTTCTTCCACCATATTTCCAACCGCTACTAATGCGATCTCACTTCCCTCACGAAGGATCTCGCTCTTTCCGTATTCGACCGGCTCATTATAATCTTTCAAACCGTAATATGCCTGTCCTCTGGCGTATTTGATCGCAATCGGTCCGTCATAGGCTACTGCCCATTCCATCGCTCTGGTCAGCTCATAGCGGTTCTTCGGAGCCATAATGACCAGATTCGGAATATGCGATAAAAATGCCGTATCAAAGATTCCCTGATGTGTCTCACCGTCTGCCCCGACCAGCCCTGACCGGTCGATTGCAAATATAACATGCAGATTCTGCATACAGACATCATGCAGGATCTGATCGTAAGCCCGCTGTAAGAAGGAAGAATATACCGCTACCACAGGGATCATGCCCTCCGTAGCAAGTCCTGCCGCAAATGTTACCGCATGTTCTTCTGCAATTCCCACATCAAAGGTTCGATCCGGGAATTCCTCTGCAAATTTATTGACTCCGGTTCCCTTGCTCATTGCTGCCGTGATCGCAACGATTCGATTATTTTCTGTTCCAAGTTCTACCAGTTTTCTCGCAAATACAGCAGTATAAGATAAACCTTTTTCTACATTTTTCACTTTTCCGGTTGCAACATCAAAAGAACTGATCCCATGGAAATAGCATGGATGCTTCTCCGCATATTTATACCCTTTTCCTTTGATCGTTTTCACATGAACCAGAATCGGTTTATTTAACTTAAATGCACGCCGGAAGGTTTCTTCCATCATGCGTATATTATGACCATCGATCGGTCCGATATAAGTAACACCCATTTCTTCAAAAAACATTCCGGGAACGAATATCTGCTTTAAAGAGTCTTTTGACCGCTTCAATCCTTTCGCAAGCTTCTCACCTGCTACCGGTATATGCATCAGTGCTTTCTCGATTCCGTTTTTCAGATCATTATATGGCTGACCGACACGAAGCTTACTCAGGTAGCTTGACATTCCACCTACATTGTGGTCGATCGACATCTCATTGTCATTCAGCACGACCAAACATCCGGTCTTGACCTCTGCCATGTTATTTAGCGCTTCATAAACCATACCACCGGTGAAAGAACCGTCACCAACAACGGCTGCGATCTTCTCCTGTGTTCCTTTGATTCCTCTTGCGCATGCCATACCAAGTGCTGCTGACATCGCAGTCGAACTGTGTCCTGTATTAAAAGCATCACAATCACTCTCACTGGTCTTGGGAAATCCGCTTAAACCGCCAAACTTCCGTAACGTTGTCATCTGATCTTTTCGTCCGGTCAGGATCTTATGCACATAGGACTGATGTCCTACATCCCATACCAGCTTATCAGCCGGGAAATCCATCGCACGGTGAAGTGCGATCGTAAGTTCCACGCACCCAAGGTTTGACGCCAGATGTCCACCCGTCTCGCTGACATTTGCAATCAGAAACTCTCGGATATCCTGTGCCAGCTCCGGCAGATCTTTCTCATCTATTTTCTTTATGTCATTTGGTTCTTGTATTCGATCCAGTATACTCATATCTTTCATCTCTGTTATTTCTTTCTGTTGACCAGTTCCAGAATCAATTCATCCAAAAATTCATTCTTATATGGAAGCTGATCCAGTCTTGTAACCGCACGTCTGGATATCTCCGCGACATCCTTCTTGGACTCCTCAAGTCCATGAATCGTGACATAGGTTACTTTACCATTTTCTTCATCTGAGCAGACAGGCTTTCCAAGCACTGTGCTGTCACCCAGAATATCCAGAAGATCATCCTGGATCTGGAATGCCAGTCCGATATCCGATGCGATCATCTCGACCTGCTTCAATTCGTCTTCCGTTGCTCCGGCAAGTACTGCACCGATCATCATCGATGCCTCGATCAACGCACCCGTTTTATTCTCATATACAAAATGAAGCTGATCACCACTCATCTGCTTCCCTGTCATCTCTACATCTACAACCTGACCACCGATCATTCCGTTTACACCTGCTTTTTTTGCAAGGATCGTGAATGCTCTGGCAACAGTCTGATTCCCCGGTTCCAGTTCAAATGCCTTACAGGCTGTCTCAAATGCATAATTTAAAAGCGCATCACCAGCAAGGATCGCCATTGCCTCACCAAATACCACATGCGAGGTCTTTCTTCCTCTGCGGTATTCATCATTATCCAATGCCGGCAGATCATCATGGATCAGGGAATAGGTATGTATCATCTCGATTGCTGCCATAAACGGCTCTACAACTTTTCCTGTTCCGCCAAATAAACGGTAGGTTTCCTGCATTAATAACGGACGTAGTCTCTTTCCTCCTGCCTGAAAGGAATAGTTCATTGCCGTAAAGATAGTTTTCTGAAACCCTTCTTCTGCCGGTGCATATGTGTATATAATATTCTGTACTTCTTTTGTATGAAGTTCTAATTTATTCTTTTCCACTGTTCTCTCCACTTAATACGATCATTTCTTTTTCAACATCACACAGATCATCCTTACATGCCTGAACAAGCTGTACGCCCTCTGCGTAGGCTGCCAGACTATCCTTTAACGATGTCGCGGGATTCTCTAAGACAGCCGTGATTGCTTCTATTTTCTTCAGGGATTCCTCGATTGAGAAATCCTTCTTTTCCATCTTCTCTGCCATTTCTAATCTTCCTCTTTCACATCCGTTACTCTTGTCTCGATCAGACCATCATGAACACGGATGGTAATGTGGTCATCTTTTTCTATCTCTTTTATCGTCGTTACCGGCGTTCCGGTCTTTTCGATATATCCAAATCCATTTATAAGCTTCGCCGATGGTGACAGACCATGCAGACGTTCTGCAAGAAGCATCACCCGATGTTCGTATCTGTCGTATTTGTTCTTCATAGCACGGTTTAAACGATCTGACAGATCATCCAGATAAATCTGCTGCTGTGCAAGCCTCTGCTTCGGATTCAGGATACGAAGATGCCTTTCTGCAGCCTGCAGCTTCTCCTGATATGCTGCAAGTCTCCGTTTCATCAGATAATCCATCTGTCTGCCCTGATTTATGACCTGATGGACTGCAGACATCACATCCGGGATTGCCTGCTCACAGGCGGCTGATGGTGTCGGTGCTCGAAGATCTGCCGCATAATCTGCGATCGTATTATCAATCTCATGACCTGTACCGGAAATGATTGGCGTTGTTGCATGGTAGATTGCCCATGCAACGACCTCCTCATTAAACGCCCAGAGGTCTTCGATCGAGCCGCCGCCACGACCGATAATGATCGTATCTACGCCCATGTTATCCAACACTTCGATTCCATGCGCGATATCTTCTGCTGCCCCATCTCCCTGTACCTTTGCCGGATACAGGATAAGCTGGACATATGGATTTCTTCTCTTTGCGATGTTTCTGATATCCTGGATCGCTGCACCTGTCTGTGCTGTCACGATGCCTACCCGCTTCGGATATGCCGGTATCGGCTTCTTGATATCGAATTCAAACAGTCCCTGTTCATACAGCTTCTGTTTCAACTGTTCATACCGCTCATAGAGATTTCCAATCCCATCCAGCTTGATCTCTTTTACATATAACTGATATCTGCCATCCCGTTCGTAGATATTCACACTTCCGTGGCAGACTACCTGCTGCCCGTTTTCCAGTTTGAAATCAAGACCGGAATATGCATAACTTTTAAACATAACAGCCATGATCGAACCGGTCTCATCCTTCAATGAAAAATAGATATGCCCGGAACTGTGATATTTGCAGTTAGAGACTTCTCCCTTCACATAAATATCACCAAGCAGATAATCACTGCTGATCAGATTCTTGATATATCCATTTACCTGTCCGACGGTATAGCTTTTCTTTGCCATATTCTCACCTAATCTGCAAGCTTTGCAAGAAGTGCATTAATGAAGCTCTTTGCTTCTACATCGCAGTATGTCTTTGCAAGCTCTACTGCTTCATTGATCGCTACCTTTACAGGAATATCTTCATCAAATTTGATCTCGTATACAGCCAGTCTGAGAATCGCAAGCTCCGCTTTTCCGATTCTGCCAAGCTTCCATCCCTGTGAAATACCACTGATCGTTTCATCGATCTCTGTAATATGGGCTACGACTGCCTCTACTCGATCTATAACATAGGCTTTTTCTTCCTCTGTCATGGCTACTGCATCCATCTTGTTATCGTCTTCATCATAAAGGCTGGCATGCTCCAGTTCGAGTTCTGCTTCTTCTCTGATCTCTGAAATGTCATTGAATTCCAGACTGAATAAAATTTTAAATACGGTTTCTCTTATCTCTCGTCTTGTCATATGTTCCTCTCTAGTTTGCGTCTGCCATGCGAACGCCGGCTACACGTATATTTACCTTGGTTACATTAAGACCTGTCATAGTCTCGATCGCCTGCTTTACTTTATCCTGAACCTGTGTTGTCACAGTTGGAATGCTGTATTCATATAATACATCGATCGCAAGATCTACTTTTACTTCGCCCGGCAGTAACTCTACTTTCACGCCCTTTGCCGGATTCTTCTTGCCCAGACGGCTTGCAAGTTCATTTGATAGCGAGCCGGCAAGTCTTGATACGCCGTCTACCTCGGTTGCTGCCAGACCTGCAATGATCGCGATTACCTCGCCTGCGATCTGTACATGACCGATGGAATTTTCTTCTTCTATATTTTCATACGTGCTTGTATTTTCTTCACTCATTCTGTATACCTCCAGACTTCCTGTATTTGTACATATTGATTCAATATTATACCGCAATTATGAAAAACATTCAACACCCGGAATTGGCGGGGAAAATTCAGAATTAGCCATTAGTTTTGTGAGGGATATGCAGGTATGTTGTGTCCGCTGGTGCTTGTATCATATAACAACGCGCTTCTCTTCCTATGAAGTGCACATGTCTTATCCGCACATACTCCTGTGCAAACTCGCCTGCGGCTCAGACATGCACCCGTATGTGCTGACAATGTGCACTTCATAACGGAAGCTTCGCTAATGTTGTTATATGATACAAGCACCAGCCAGACAGATCATACCTGCATATCCATTCACTTTGTACAATAGCTAATTCTGAATTTGTTCATATTCTTTGAATATCTTATGACTTTATACTAATTTATAGTTTCCAGCATAGTATTTGCATTGTTAATGTTGTTTATTTATATTTTCATATAATATAAATAAAATATATACACATTGCCATATTTACAGCTTTGACAATAATTCAATTTTTCACATAAAAAAACGAATACCTACTATAATGTGATATGTGCATCAAATCATTATAACAGGTATCCGTTTTATAATTATAATCTTTATTATTCTTTTGTTTTATTTTGCCACTACATGTGCCTTTACGGTTGTGGATCGTGTTTTATCTGTTACTGTTACGTTTAATGTAGCAGTATATTCTACGCCATCTATAGTGGCGGTGCTTGTCCAGATATGGGTTCCGGCTGTAAGATATATTACGTTTCCATATACCGTTTTTCTCTCATTGGATCTCCATTTTGTAAAATTACGAATGTCGATTGCCTGATTGTCCGATCCGATCGTGATCTGATATACCGGAAGTACGATTTTCTGATATGGGGTAGATGCGGTTACCTTGCTGTCGCATACCCAGGTTCCTATATCTTGTGCCTCGCTTGCTACAAAGACATCATAGGTTCCGTCCGGAACAAAAATCTGAAACGATCCATCTGATTCCGGGTCATTAAATTCTGACATATCACACAACGTATCTTTTTCTTTTGCATATAAAGATATATAGTATGGTGCAGCCACATTTGTGACCGTTGATGTAATCTTATGTCCGTCCAGATCATACACACAGCCCTTAAATGCTACACTATCCTTCACAATTATTGTAACTGATAAAATCGTTGTTATTGAAGCATCTTCGGTATCTGTTACTTTGGCTTTCAGTGTATAGGTGCCTGTTTTTTCTGTATCCAGAATGCAGTTAAGTCCAAATGCACTTTTGCTGTAACTTATTTCATTTGAACATTGAAGTATCTCATATTTCACACTTCCATTTCCGCCATAAACTGAGGCATCCAGATCAACATGGCATGATTTCTTTGTTTCTCCTTTTTCCTGCCGCAGATAATCATATTGCACAATATCTGCTGCCATTAACCGGTTCTCATCGGCTATCTTCCATGTGATCGTATGATGGACCTTATTACCGATCTCGTCTTCTACCTCAATTTTCGTGGTATAAATTCCGCCTTTTGTAAAACTTCCTGAAAACTCCAGACAATCGGTTATACCATTAAACATATCATCGTCTTTTATTATCTTACATGTAATTCCCTGAGGAAGCTCTCCTGTTATCTTAAACGAACACAGCCCGACCAGTCCCGGTTCATAATATTTTTCATCGGAATAGTGATTGATACTATATCCAACACTTTTTATGATCTCGGACTTTGTCGTCTGCTCTCTTATGATTCCCTTATATGCAGCCTCTCCCTTATAATTCATTTTGGCAATCACAACCTGTACCATATCTCCTGTTACAAGTGCATCTAAAGTATCCAGTGTTATCTTGTATGTTATCTTATCGGAGGTCTTAACCGAATCAATATTACATTCCTTCTTATAACTGCCAAAAGAGTACTTTCTTTTATAGATTTTAAAATCCGAACTGCTTAATTCCTTGGCACCTGTCAATTCTACCTGAACCTGCATCATTCCAATCGCCTTCACACTTTTTACAGTTACAGGTGCCGGAGCCGGCTTTACCTGGTTCTTTACTGTAATCTTGCAGGCTGCTTTCTTTCCGGAACCATCCTTTGCGGTCGCCGTGATCGTAACGGTTCCGGCTTTCTTTGCCGTTACAACGCCTTTGCCTGATACTGTTGCAACCTTTGTGTTGGATGACTTCCATACAACTGCCTTATTGCTGGCTTTCTTCGGTGTAATCGTTGCCTTTAAGGTCTGCTTCTTACCAACTGTCATGGTTGATTTTGTCTTATTCAGCTTTACTTTGGTAACCGGTGTACCGACGGTTACTGTGATCGTGCATTTTTTCTTTTTATTTGCCTTTGAAATCACATAAATCTTTGCTGTTCCCTTTTTCTTTGCTGTGATCTTACCCTTTGCATTTACTGTCACGATTTTTTTATTGCTTGTCTTATAAGTAACCTTCTTTGAAGCTTTTCCGGTTACGGTTACCTTTGATTTCAAGGTAAATGTTTTTCCTTTTTTCAGTGTCAACTGCTTTGCCGGAAGATTTGTTACAGCAATTGACTTCACCGTTCCTGTAGCAGCATAGCTCTCTCCCTGTGGAATAGTAAGGATAGATAGTACGACTGTTACAGCAAGCACCCATGCAAGGATCCGTTTGGCATAGCTCATATTATGTATTCGATTCATATCCTGTCCTCCTTACTGACGATCATATGCCTTTACTGTCAGACTCTTGCCGTTCACAGTAAATCTGGCATAACTTTTACCATCTTCCGTCTTAATATAATAAGTACCATTTGGAAGATAAAGCGTATCTCCTGATTCATATCCATACGCATTTGCACCATTCACATCTACCCAATATCCAAATGATGTGGCTGTACTCTTTTCCGGATCCGGAACGATCGTTACCGGATAGACCGGAAGTGTCACATCAAAAGTCATCGGCTCATCACCGGAATTCACCGGACATTTCTGATTGTAAAATGTATACTTTGCTGTATGACTTGCATTATAAAAGGTAATATTATAATTTCCCGGAATAATGGTATAAGACATTGTACCATCTTGTATTGAACCACTGGTAGAACTCAATTCCTGTGTTGGATCATCCGAATATCCATGAAAGGAATAATTTCCTCTTCGGATCGGATCACCATTTGCATCCCGGACAATCGCACTGATATGTGCTCCATCAATAATTGTATATGTAATTGTCGCAACCGTATATAGGGCCGGGTTATTCTTATCTGTTGCCTTAACCTGAATCTGATATTCGCCGGCATCTACATTTTCAAATGATACACTCATATAGCCTGATGTCCTGATTGTCGCCTGGAAAAGTTCATAATCCCCACCGGCTAATTCATATGTATACTGCCCACTTCCACCGTATACAGAATATGGCTTATGATAGACGCCATTCTCCCGTGAAAAATACTGACATGTCGTACTACGTGAATACAACTGGTTTTCATCATAAATTATCCAGATAATGGTCGTCTGATATTTATTTCCCAGTTCATCCTCGCAGGTCAACAAGCTCTGAGTCTCACCTGCTTCTGTCGGTGATCCTGTAAACACAATACTTTCATCAATTATATCATTCAATATATAATAATCCATTCCTACAGGCAGCTTATCAATTGAATACGTCCTGTAACCGGTTCCATAAGTAAGATCATCATTGTAGCTTTCCAATGCTCCATTTACTTTGATCGCATAGTATCTGGTTTTCTGAATATTAACTGTCTTATCCCGATATATACACTCCTTATATACACCGCCGGTTTTGACTGCTACCTTGATATATGTATTTTTCTGAAACTCATCTTCATCGTTGATATGCAGTATATATGTGATATGATCACTAGTTTCTGCCTGAACTACTTGATACGGTTTCTTATAGGTACCATATGAATACTGCTTTGCAAAGATCTCAAAGTCTGCCTTTGTAAGTACAACCGCCTTGGAAAATGTGATTTCTATGCTCTCCACTCCAAGAACCTTCATACTTTTGATCGCATAGTCCGGAGCAGCCGGAGTTGGATCAGCCGGCTTTGCTGCAGATGCTTTCTTTACTGTTACCTTGCAGGTGGCTTTCTTACCGGAGCCGTCCTTTGCTGTTGCTGTAATCGTAGCTGTTCCTGCTTTCTTTGCCTTTACAACACCCTTGCTGGTTACAGTTGCAACCTTCTTATTGGATGACTTCCATACGACTGCCTTGCTGCTGGCTTTCTTCGGTGTAACCGTTGCCTTTAAGGTCTGCTTTTTGCCAATTGTCATCGTGGACTTGGTCTTGTTCAGCTTTACCTTGGTAACCGGTGTACCGACTGTCACTGTGATCGTGCATTTTTTCTTTTTATTTGCCTTTGAGATCACATAGATCTTAGCGGTTCCTTTTTTCTTCGCTGTGATCTTACCCTTTGCATTTACCGTTGCAATCTTTTTATTGCTTGTCTTATAGGTAACCTTCTTTGAAGCCTTTCCGGTTACGGTTACCTTTGATTTCAAGGTAAATGTTTTTCCTTTTTTGAGTGTCAGTTGTTTTGCCGGCAGGTTGGTAACCGCTACAGATTTTACTTTACCGGTTGCCGCACTTACTTCCGTATCCGGAACCGTAAGTATGGACACTGCTACTGCTGCTGCGATCACAACTGCCAGAATTCGTTTTAGCACTGACATTTTCGTATGTTTTTTCATAAAATAGTCTCCCCTTTTATTTATTGAGCCATTACATGGGCGGTTACCATTGCAGCCCGTGTAGTATTTGTAACTGATATTTTAAGAGTTGCCTGATAAGTCACACCATCTTTCTCCGCGGTACCGGTCAGTGTATAATTACCAACCGCCAGATAGAGGTATCCGCCTTTTCCCTGTACAACTCCATTTTCATCCTTCCACTCTCCCATTTCGCTAAGATCTGCAAAATCCGTATTATCCGACACGATGGTCTGTTGATATACAGGAAGAGTTAACTTAACTTCATTCGTAGCTGCACTTACAAAATAATCACTTGCATAGGCTCCTGTTCCGCCTCTTTCATCCTCAATCGAGATATCATAGACTCCTTCCGGTACATAGCTGTATATTGCCATTCCATCGCTAATCTCCCCGACCTCTCGTGCATAGCTGATCTCACTGTATGAATTATCCTTCCACTGGGATTTAAGTCTGCACAAATAAGTATCTATACCGGTATATTTGATCTTATTTCCATCCAGATCGGTAGCTGTAACACTGAGCAGGACTCCCGGCTTTATAACAAAGGTTACTGTACAGTATGTGAAAACACTGGCATCCCTGCTGTCAGAGATCTTTATCTTCATGGTATATTCACCAGCCTGATCTGTATCAATCGAACAATACTGTACTCCGGTTGTTGACATCACCAAATCCAGACAATCTGCTTTTGACACAACTTCATATTTGTAACTGCCATTACCACCAATAGGACTTATCTGTGCTCCATACTTTACTGTATAAGTTCCATTTGGTTTGTTTGGAGCTGGAAAACTCAGGCATCCATATTTTGTAATATCCTGTGCTATGACTGCCCTTTCATCATATACTTTCCATACCTTGATATAATGAATCTTATTTCCAAATTCATCTACGACATCAACCTTTGTCTCCCAGATTCCTGTCTCTTTTAAGGTACCATAAAACTGCAGATAACCGGATTGGTCTGCGTCATCTACCACCTTATACGAAAGACCGGTTGGAAGATTGCTTACTGTATATACAGCATAGCCCTGTACATCCGGATCATAAACGCCTGAAGTATCTAAGGAACTGGTCCCTACCACTGTTCCTTTCTTACGTCGTACTTCCGATCTTATTGTTATCTCTGTCGGCTTTGTCCGATATGTCAGTTCTTTTGTACTGTTTAATGTCGGAACAGATACCTGAACAATATCTCCATTATAAAAAATATCCTGTTTGTCCAGATAAAGCTTATATGTAATGTTATTTGTTGTTTCCAGATGATCAATCACACACTTTCTTACAAAGTTCCCGTATCCATATACCTTACTGGATACTGCAAAATCCGATGTCTGTAATATTTTTGCCTTATTTAATGTCACCTGGATCACTGCTTTATTCACAATACTCACGTTCCGGATCACAACCGGTACTTCCGGAACAACCGGAGTCACCGCTGCTTTCTTTACAGTGATCTTACAGGCTGCTTTCTTACCGGAACCATCCTTTGCTGTCGCTGTGATCGTAACGGTTCCCGCTTTCTTTGCCTTTACGACACCTTTGCTGGTTACAGTTGCAACCTTGGTATTTGAACTTTTCCAAATGATTCCTTTATTGCTTGGTTTCTTCGGTGAAAGGGTTGTCTTTAAGGTCAGTGATTTACCGACATTTAAGTTTGCCTTTGTCTTATTTAACTTCACCTTGGTAACCGGGGTACCAACTGTCACCTTGATCTTACAGGTCTTTTTCTTATCTGCTTTGGAGTAAACGGTGATCGTAGCGGTTCCCTTCTTCTTTGCCGTGATCTTACCCTTTGCATTTACAGTTGCAACTTTCTTGTTACTCGATTTATATGCGACCTTTTTGGAAATCTTTCCTGTCGCTGTTACCTTTGTCTTTAAGGTAAAGGATTTTCCTTTTTTTAAGGTTAACTGCTTTGCCGGCAGATTCGTAACCGCTATGGTTTTGATCTTACCACCGGCTGCATAGCTCTCTGTCTGTGGGACAGTCAGAATGGATACTGCAACTGCGATCGCTATCACCCATGCCAGAAATCTTTTCACAGACAAATTATATCGTCTTTCTTTCATCTATACTCTCCTTCTGTAGATTCCCTAATCTATTCTCATACGAACCTTATTCTTTGACATATGCATATGCGGTCGTATTACTTCCGTTCACCGTCACATCCAGATAAAAATTATAAATTTCACCACTTATACTCTTTCGACAGGTTAAATGATGAGTTCCATTTTCCAGATAAACGGTTTTGGTCGATCCATAATAACTTCCATCCGAAACATCCTGCCAATTGCCAAAACCGGTTATATTTTTCACTGCATCTGGCACATCCGGGTCCAGCTCTATAGTAACCTTATATACCGGGAGTGTGACATCAAATGACCAGACCGGATGCACATCATCTGTTCCATATGCCGCTTTCTGAGTCTTCAGATTATAAACAGTAGTACCTACTGTTCCACTATAACTGGATACCGCAACATCATAAGTACCGGCTTCCAGATCATCCATTAAAATGACTCCATCCTTACTAACACCATTCCATCTGCCGCTTACCTCATCCGTATACTCGGCATATTCATTTTGGTTCTTCATAGTGAATTGAAAACTGGTCAGTGGATCGCCATTTGCATCTTTTACTTTACCCTGTAAATAACCGCCTTCTATAATTTTTAGTGTAAGAGTTCCTGTGCTTGTCATAGAAGTGTCTGTCTTATCTGTTGCACGGATACGAAGCTTGTAGGTTCCGGTTGACAGTTTTGGGGATGATACCTGTATCCCGGCTCCACCATTGATGAGTGAAGAAACTGCTAATGCAGCACTGTCACTTTCTTCTCGTAAAATCTCATATGTATAATCGCTCGTATCAGTACCGTTTCCGCCATATACCTTAAGCTGTGGAAGCGTAGTTCCCCATGCAGTTGTCAGAACCTTTTCCGCATCCTTTACAAGCAGTTCCGTTCCATCATAAACCAGCCAGATGATAGTCATACTGAATTTGTTACCAAGTTCATCTTCATAGACTAATTTACTTGTATATTTCCCTTGCTTTGTCACGTTACCGTTAAATTTAAGTGTACATGTGGCAGCAGCTGTCTTGATCTGATATTTAACCCCTGCCGGCAGTCCGCTGACAGAGCAATTGGAATAGCCCTTTCCAAGTGTCTGACTCTTATCAACAGAATCTCCAAGTTTGTATACATATGTTTCTGATTTTTCTATCGTATAAGTTTCATCCCGATAGATACATTCTCTTGACAGATTTAATTTTGGAACTACTACTTTTATATAGGAGTTTTTCTGTAACACCGAATCTCCTGTAAGCTTAATCTTATAAGTAAGCGAATCCGTTGTTGTTATCTGTCCGATCGTATACTGTTTCAGATAGTCTGCACTTTCATATTTCTTTGCCCATACCTGAAAGTCCGAAGCCGTGAGTGCTGCCTGCTTTGTTAATGTAATGGTTAACAGATCCGGCTGTGCTATATTCAGGCTCTTAACGATCAGTGGTTCTTCCGGTGTCGGGATTGGTATGATCGAAGCTGCTTTCTTCACTGTAATCTTACAGGTGGCTTTCTTACCGGATCCGTCCTTTGCTGTTGCCGTAATCGTGACGGTTCCTTCCTTCTTTGCCTTTACAACACCTTTGCTGGTTACAGTTGCAACCTTCTTATTGGATGACTTCCATACGACTGCCTTGCTGCTGGCTTTCTTCGGTGTAACCGTTGCCTTTAAGGTCTGCTTTTTGCCAATTGTCATCGTAGACTTGGTCTTGTTCAGCTTTACCTTGGTAACTGGTGTACCGACTGTCACTGTGATCGTGCATTTTTTCTTCTTATCTGCCTTTGAGATCACATAGATCTTAGCGGTTCCTTTTTTCTTCGCTGTGATCTTACCTTTTGCATTTACCGTCGCAATCTTTTTGTTGCTTGTCTTATATGTAACCTTCTTTGAAGCCTTTCTGGTTACTGTTACCTTTGATTTTAAGGTAAATGTCTTTCCTTTTTTAAGTGTCAGTTGTTTTGCGGGCAGGTTTGTAACTGCCACCGTTTTTACCTTGCCACCGGCTGCATACGCTTCCTGTACCGGCACTGTCAGGATCGAGACAGCTACCGCAAATGCCAGCGTCACGGCAAAAATCCTTTTTATCATTGTTGTTCTTCCGTTTTTCATTCATACCTCCCTGTAAAAAAACTTGTTTTTCATGTTATTCTGCATCTTTTTCTGCTATATAGACATATAGTTTCATTATATCTGACGCCCAACATAAAAACAAGGTAACGCATTCTATTTATACAAAATATCCAGTTGTTTTTGTGCAGTTTTCCCATTGTGCCTGTCTGAGTATAACTCAAATACAATCCCCTCTATAAATGACATGTTGCGCTTTCGATTCGCTGATTCTATATCTTCAGACAGGCACTATAACAAGAACCGGATCTCCCTTGTAACATGACATCCGCGAGCATTTCGACAGGAGAAGGAAATTGCCGGTAAATACGGGTGCCTGTTTGAGCCGTAGGCGAGTTGGCACAGGAGTATTTACGAATAGGGCATTTACTTCGAATCGAAAGCGCTGCTAGTCATTTACAATAGAGTATCCGGTTCTTGTTATAGTGCCGTCCGCTGTGCTTTGAGTCGAAAGCGCAGCAAGTCATTTATAGAGGGCATCATATTTATGTCATAATTCTAGCAGGTGTATTCCTACTTATCTTCGGCAACTGTTATTACAAGCTGGGATACATCGTAGCCGGTTTTTCTGGTTACGATGTCTTCCACCTGTGCCCGTTCGGTGTCGGACAGGTTTGCAACAGGAAGTGTAACATCGACGGTATCATCATTTACGGTTACGATGCAGTCGGTATAGCCTTTTGCTGTCAGGACGGTTTCCGCATCCGTCTCTTTTTCAATCGTATCAGTAAGTTTGACGTAGCTGCTTACTGCTTCATCTTTTGCTACGCTGTCCATGGTTTCATCATTGATGATCGCAAGCAATGCTTCTTTGCTTTTTGCCCGGTTCTGCTCCCTGTTCAGCTTTGCAGTTGCGAGATTCGTTCTCATTGCCTGTGCACTGGTAAGGACTGCTTCTCCTATGTCTTCTTCATCGCTGTTTAACTCCACATTTTCCTCTAAAGCCGCCTGTTCCAGATATGTAGGATCGATATTCTCCGATGCAGCTTCTCCGCCTGCTTCTGTATTATCCGCAGCTCCCATCGTTTCTTTATTTGCCTGATCTGTAAGCTCTTTTTCTGAAGTATCGGAAACGTCAGTTTTCTCACTATCATAGCTGATAACTTCAGCATCCGCATTTGTCTCCTTTGCCTTTTGCCGCAACAGGTCGTCTCTTTTTCCTGCATTGAAATTCAGATAGCCTGCAACTCCGATCATAACCGACAGGGCAAATATCACCAGACGGTTTTTCTTAAAGATCTTTTTCTTCATTCATATCCTCCATGCTTTATTCTTGTTCTAATACAACTATCTTATGCGCCGGGACATCAAATAATGCCTGCACGGCTTCGGTTATTTTTATCGCAATCGTCGGATCGGAAGCCCCCGTACAACTGACCAGAACTCCCTCAATCTCCGGCTCCAGTATTTTGCTCACATAGGGATATTCGCCGCTGTCTGCGTTTGTCATAACAGAAGCCTCACTTCTGTTTTTCTGGCTGCTGCCGTCGGATTCGCTTTCAGACTTCGTCACATCTTTTTCTATAATTTTTTCACCGCCATCTTTTAATGTGATCATGACACTTACCGTTCCGACACCCTTCACCTGAGACAATATCCCCCGCAGCTTCTCCTCCTGAAATACTATATAGTCTTCATAGCCGCTGTTCGCCGATAATATTTCTCCGGAAGTTTCCTGTCCATTATCCGTAGCAGCCTCCCCGTTCTGTTGTTTTCCAGTCACTCCACCGGACGTTTTATCCTGCTTCGTTCCGGTTAAAGCATCAAGTCCGGAAAATCCGTTTTCCTTATCAGACGGCCAGAGAATGACCAGCAGACAAATACCTGCAAGCAAAATTCCCATGCACTTTCGAAGTGCCACATTTTTGTCTTTTTTCAATTCCTGCAGCTTCTGTTTGATGTTATTCCATATTCCTTCCATGCTCTCTCACTCCATTATATGTAACATGTCCGCTTTTAGTACATGTTATTTTGTCTGATATCCATTTACAAATATTTCTATCCTGTCCTCACTGATCTTATATTCTTTTGCGATCTCCTGACGGAGATTTGCCGCATCCATGATTGTATCTGTTGTGCTGTCTGATGTTGTAGAAACAACATCCACCTCAACCGCTGTGACCGTATAACTCTCATCAAAGGTAATCGTTACCTTACTATCCAATTGAAATGTATCACGCAAATGATTTTCGATCATAGTCTCCATGACATCTGTATAATATGTAACATCGCCATTTCCCGGTGCGCCTGCAACAGATTCATAGTAATAATCAAAGCTTAGAATGTCGTTCAAGCCTCCCGCACTTAATACAGGTGTCAGAACAATGATCGCCAGTACAAAACCAACCGCCGTCTGCATATATTTTCTGTATTTTTCATCTGGGAGCAAGAAAAATACTAGCGAGGAGAATAATATAAAAAGGACGATATTTTTGATCCAAGCTAACAACATCCAGCACTCCTTTCCACCAATTTCTGAAAAACGGTTATGCATGTACCCGGATGGACAACCAGCTTTTCACCTCGCAAGCAACGTCATAAGTGTGAGGGAGATGATAAATAAAAAGGAAGCACACCAGATGCCACGCAGCATCAAACCGATGGTCTGTGCCATAATGTTAATGCCGTCGGAAAACCGTTTATCTCCCAAGGGCTGCACAAATGCGGATACGATACGGAGAGTCAGATAGATCACCGCGATCTTGGTAACCGGCAGAAGCACTGCCAGCAATACGACGACCGCGCCCGCAATTCCGATAGCATTTTTCAAAACCATACCCGAACCGAGCAGGATATCCGAGACGTTCTTGACCGTATTTCCACCTGGCAGCATCCCGAACGCTTTTAAGACGGCATTTCGTTCCAACTTGTCCACAGAGGGAACGATCACACCCTTTATCACATTCATTCCTGTTACAACTGCAAACATGGTTTTCAGGATCCATCCTGCAATATTCCTCAACAACGTAACTGTCCTTGAAAAATGATCCTCGGCATTTAACTTATTCACCAGTCCAACCACCCCACTGCATTTGGCAAGCGGAAATACGATCTGAATGATCACCTTCTCGCACAGAAAAATGATCAGCACCGTGATCTGATAGGTAAATTCCGCCGTGCCTGCACCATTTGTATAGGAGACAGCCAACGTATAAGCAGGTATAAAGGTGATCATCAGATCCGTAAGATCCGAGACTGCCGACACCGCTATATCGGAAACGATCGCAAACATTCCGAGCAGGATGGATACCACCATCAGATAGGTGACGAAGAAGCCGTTTCCACCTACCATCTTTCCAAACTTTCCGGACAGATTCGTGAACACCGAACCCAGAATGACAACGGCAAGAAGCTGAAGGAGCAGGCGATTATTGCTTTTTATCTCTCCTGTAAGTGTCTGCTGTATGGTTTTCAGACTATAGTCAAGCAGTCCCTGAAGGTCTCCGTTTCGTATATAGGATACGACCTCCCGAAAAGAGAGTCCTGCCTGTTCTTCTGTCAGCATGTCCATCTCGTCAAAAGCGTTTTCGTCAAGTCCCAGATCCGTCTCATCGACATCTGAGGTAGCTGCCCTGCTGGTCTGCCCGCCAAAACACACCACAGATAATAGGATCGTGAACGCCATTACGCCTGCTATAATCATTTTCGCTTTTTGTCCTCTCATAGTTCTACCCCATCAGACGAACGACCATATCGATCACATGGAACAGGATTGGCAGACTCATCACCACCATTGTCACCCGTCCGGCAAGCTCAATATGCGAAGCGATCGCTCCATAGCCTGCGTCCTTACAGATATTTGTCGCAAATTCACAGATATAGGAAATGCCAAGCATCTTAAGCAGGATCGATATATACTCCATATTGATATTGATGTATCCGGTGATGCGGTCGATGGAATCCAGTACATTTCCAAGTCTTCCTATGATAAAGCTGACAATAAATAAACACGCTCCAATACTTAAGAGCGTGCTGTATTCTGCATTCATTTTCTTTAGTTTTATCGCTACTAAAACGACCAGAACCGATGCCATACATACCGTAACAAGACTCATGCCTTTTCTCCCCTATCCACCGATATTTACAAGCTTCATAATGTCATTAAAGAATTCTACGATATATGGAATGATCCACGAAAGTACAAGAATCAGTCCTGCCAGATTCAGCAGGAATGCCAGCTCGTCCTTCCCCGAATGCTTTAATATCTGATTCAACAGTGCTACAAGGATTCCTACCGCACCTATCTTCAATAATAACTGTATCGTCATAAGCTCCTGCCACCCTTACCCTATCAGTATTATCAAAAAGATTCCTCCGAGTAATCCAAGTGATCTGGATACTTTATTTATCCTGCGTGCCCTGTCCTTTTGTTCCTCATACTCTGCCTGCATGTTCTGTTCCCACAGCTTCAGATTCCTGATCTGCATATCGACATCCATATAACACAGCCATTTTCCAAGCTCTTTTACCGCACCGATCTGTGCGTCCGTCAGATAGCTGTGTTCCATCAGACTTCCGATACTGCCTGTCCAGATCTGCTCAAAAGAAGAAGCATATTCTTCCGTCCGGAACTGCAAAGCCAGCCCGGCAAGCCAGTCTCCGATCCTTCCCCCTGCTTTATCCGATCCTTCCCGAATGATCTCGGTGATCTCCGATGCACTGTATGCCAGATGCCCATTTGCCATCCGGACAAATATCAGAAGCTCGTAGATATCTTCCACTCGCCGGTTTTGATAAACTCCTATCGTCTTTCCTATCCCATAGGAAGCTGCGACCACCAGAAGCATTCCAAGAATCTTTATATATAACATATGTACGCCTCCCTGCACTTATGACAGTTCTGCTACAGCCGCTTCATTTTCATATGCCGATGTCAGGCGTTCATCCTCTGCCATAAAGAGAACACTTCCCCGATCGTCAAATATCGTCCGGATCTCTCCTGTCCGTTTGCGATTGCTCAGCACGATATATCGTTCAAATATCCTCTCATCGACCAGCTTCCGAAGTCCCGGACGATTTCTGATATCATCAATGGAATTGCCATGTACGGTTGCGATCAGCTTACAGCCGCAGTTGATCACGCTGTAGATCGCATCGATATCATCCCGGCTGCCGATCTCATCCACCGCTATGATCTGCGGTGACATCGAACGGATCAGCATCAGCATTCCATATGATTTTGGACAACAGTCAAGAATATCCGTCCGTATGCCGATATCATTTTGTGGTACGCCTTTGTAACAGGCTCCGATCTCAGATCGTTCATCTACGACACCGATAGTATTTCCTTTGAATCCTGGAAATCCATCCGACAACATCCGGATCATATCTCTAAGAAGTGTGGTTTTGCCACATCGCGGTGGGGAAATGATCAGTGTATGAAATGTCTCATTTCCATTTATTATGTACGGAAGAACCTTCTTACAGCATCCCTTAACCTGATGTGACAAACGGATATTGATAAATGATATATGTCTGACACTCTTGATCATTCCAGATTCCAGAATGACTTTTCCTGCAAGCCCTACACGATGTCCCCCTTGAATCGTTATAAATCCCTGCCGGATCTCATCCTCATATGCATAGAGTGAATAGTTACTGATATATTCCAGCGTTTCCCTTATATCGGCAGGTGCTACCATATATGCTTTCTTACATTCTGTGGTTCGCTTTCCCTTCTCCGTCACAAAATATTCCCGATTATCATAGATCACGATCAAGGGTTCATTCATCCTAAGCCTTATCTCCTGAAGCTTGTTATAATCATATATCTCACTCGAAAATATTCTCCTTAACGCTACGGATAATATCTTCAATATTTCATTCTCTCTGCTTTTTTCCAAACTGATCCACCTCATGCATATGTCATCTGTAACCATTTTCACCTGTCAGTTCCATCATCTGCCAATACTCGAAAAGCATCTGCTTTTCTGATATGATCTGATACCTAAAGTAGGCTGTTACACACTTCTGATAGTTATAATGTATGCATGACAAATGAAATTTAGAACAAAAAAATACCACATTTCTTTCTGAATTTTTCAGAGTGAAATGTGGTATCTGCTTTTACAGATTATCGTATAAATCTTCCGTAAAGGTCAGGCTTCCCCGATATCCCGCATATGTCCGGTTAAATATCAGCCGTTCATTCATCGGAAAGGAGGTCAGGATGAACTGACAGTCCTTTGTCAAGGCCACTTCGCGGTCATTGCTGCTGCCAAGGATCAATGTAATCTCCTTTTCTTCATGTCGCAAATGTCTATCATATATTAAATGACGTACTGGTCTACCATCAGGTTGTTTTGCCAGTCAACGAGATCGGCTAAGGTGATTCCCTCAAGTACATCCTGTATTGCCTGATCAAGTTTCTCCCAGATCAGTACGCTGACACACATACTTCTGTTTTCGCAGTAAGCTGCGTTATCGCCGACACAGTCTGCAGGTGCCAAACTTCCTTCTACTGCTTCTAAGATCTGCCGCACCGTATAATTCTCCGGTGAAGCATATAACATGTATCCTCCACGCGCTCCACGGACACTTTTTACCAGTGATGCCTTATTTAATATTGCAACGATCTGCTCCAGATATTTGTCTGAAATATGCTGTCTTCTTGCAATATCCTTTATCTTAACCGGCTCACCATTATAATAGGTGGCCAGATCCAACATCAGTTTTATCGCATATCTTCCTTTTGTTGATATCTTCATCTTGACCTCCCTGTCGTTGTTATCTGATTCAAATGATTCCATACATCTGTACATCATCTGAATCTCATCTACTTTTTCTGCAAACATGATAAATTATCATTTTACATTATAGTATACTATTTCTATAGGTTTTATCAAGTACAAATTTATTTTTTTTGGCAATCCATCCGGTGTTCCACATCCACAGCCACCATGACCACCATGTCCACCACAACAGCCTGCTTCTGTATGATCACCTTTGATGTTACGCCCGGTCGCTCCTCCACATCATTGATCGTCCGCTCACAAAAACGGCATCCGATGTTGCATCCCGGACTCACCGGCATATGAATCCGCCCGGCATTATTTTTCTGTCCTCCAAAACACAGATGTGAGTTCTGAAGATCCTTATATGTATTGCTTCCCATTTACTTCGCCTCGTTTATCCTGAACCATAAAAAAGACTTTGTCCAAACCAGCTGCTCTCTTTATATCCCAAAAGAGCCTGCTGTTTCAGGCAAAGCCTTTTTCATTGTATTATATTTTCTCTTTCATCTTCTTAATGATCTCTTCATTTGCAGTACTTACTTTGCGTACTCAAAAAATCCGGAATCCTCGGATTTATTATAGATTGCATAACAGTCAAGTGTTGCTGATCCATCAGCACTTTCCTGCCACCAGGAAAGGAATGCTTCCGGCAATTCTGAGACAGGTGCATCCGGAGTGTAGAAATAGATCTCCGTTCCACTGTCCATGCCGGATGGTTCACCCGCTTTATAACGGATACCATCTTCGATTTTTTCCTCATCTTCTGCTACTTTCACGCTATCCAGAGTCATCGAATATGTATAATCGTTTACCATCTTGATATCTTTGAACTGTCCGCTGAAATTACAAACATATACGGTCCCATTTGGGTATTCATTCTCATCTCGTTCTCCCATTTCGGAATCAGAAAATGCTCCTGTAAATGATCCATCCTGTGATAATGTTAATGTTGTACTCCATCCACCGGCTCCACTGCTAAAGATCATGTCTATCGGATATGTACCCGGCAGAGCGGATACAGCTTCTTCCTGTAATTCTGCTGTAGAAGTACCTTTCTCTGTAGCACCGGCATCTTCTTCGGAAGAAGCCGCTTCAGTGGTCTGTGTCTCAGTCTTAGCTTCTGTGCTGGCTGCCTCTGTTGTCTGCGCTTCCATCCCGGCTTCTGTACTGGCTGCCTCTGTTGCCTGTGCTTCCGTCTTCTCTGTCGTTGCTTCGGTTGATACCTCGGTTGTTCCTTTGTTCTTTTCTGTTGACTCTGAGTCTGCGCCATTGCATCCTGCCAGCAAACTAACTGCAAATGTTGCTGCAAGTGCTACCGTCATAATCTTTCCCGACTTGGTTCTATTCTTTCTCATACCTTACAATCCTCCTGCATTCATCTGTAAATACATTTCCGGAATTCTTATTGTGAATCTCATCACAACGCTTTTCTTCGGCTGTTTTTCGAATATACAAAGTATATGTCCGTTATCTGATTTTGTCAGCTTAATTATTCTTTATAGATGTTGCATTTCATTTACGATTGTTACGGTTCTTTAACCAATCTTTGAACTCCGGCAAAGTCTTTCTTCCGGCTTCTGTAACCGGCTTCACCCATTTGCCTGATCTGGTATAGACAAGCTCGATTGCCAGGCGCACCAGCTCATCCGTATATACAAATGAAAATACAGCAAGGAAAGGCAGATGTAAGACCATGCCTGCGATCCATGTCGCCGGAACGCTGACTAAGAATAAACCGCCAATCTCCACATAGGTTCCGACTCTCGTCTCGCCTGCTGCCCGGTATCCCTCATTCATAATATAGTTACAGGTTCGAACGGCACCGAAGAACAGGTAAATGTATAACATATACATGCCATACCGAAGTGCCTGATCCCCCAGTCCAAATAAGCCAAACAATGGTTCATGTAATAACGCACAGATCAGCACAATCCCGAAAGTAACTGCCGGACAGAACAATGCCGACCGCTTCATAAACCGATATGCCCCCTTATGGTCACCGGCACCGACAGACTGTCCGATCACAACGCTGGTTGCATTTGATAAACCACCGAAGAATGCATAGACAAAGCCCTCGCATACACGGAACGCTGCCATGGCGGCGATCGCAGATTCATTCTGATGTCCGATCACGATATTGATCAGCATTTGTCCAACTCCATAAAACAGTTCGTTACAGAGAATTGGAAATGCATTTGCCAGATATACTTTGATAAATCCACCATGGAATAAGAACATCTGACTCAGGCGAATCCGCACCTTGCATTTTGAACGCATCAGATAGATAAACAGCAGTAATAAATTGATGATTGCAGATGCAAGTGTTCCGACTGCTGCACCGGCTGCACCCATTTTCGGTGCACCGAATTTACCGTATATCAATACAAAGTTCAAGCAGAAATTCACTACCAATCCTACGATGGAACAGATAAGCGGCGCTTTCACCCGCTCTGTCGAACGGAGCAGGAAGCTGATAAGTACAGCAAATACCTGAAGCGGATATGCCCATCCGACAATCCGCATATACGGCTTTCCGATTCGGATAAATACTTCTTTATCTGTATATACCCCCAATAAGAATTCCGGTCTGATGATACACAGGGCTGCAAATGCAAAGCCCACGATTGCCATGCAGATGAAAGTGATACCGAATGTACGATTAATTCCCTTTTCATCATCCGCCCCCCAATACTGGGAGAAGAACAGGATCGACGCACTGGCAAATCCCCAGTAGCAGCTGAAGAACAGGGAACTGATCTGGGAACAGATACCAACTGCTGCCACGCACGACTCTCCTAGCCTTCCAATCATGATCGTATCGACCATACTGGCTGTTGTAGTTAATAAATTCTGTAATGCGATGGGAAATGCAATCGTCAGCATCACATACAGAAATGATCTTTTATTTTTCATATGTATCTAATATTGCTCAGGAAACCTTAATCGTTATCTTCTTCGATTTTCCTCTATATTTTGAAGTTCCTTTTGCCTTTACCGTAATTGTATAGGTTCCCTTTGGCGTTCCTTTCCTTACTGTTACCTTTCCTTTTTTGCTAACAGTAATATATGCTTTCGAAGCCTTTGATCTGGAATATGTCACCTTACCCTTTGCATTCTTTACCCCGATTATAAAGGAATGCTTTTTGTTAAGCTTTCCGGTTGATTTTTTTGCTTTGTAGGTTTTTGAAGCCACCTTTACCTTCATTGGATTCGACTTTTTAATCATTAATTTCGCTACATTGGATTTCGCTGAATTGCTGGTTGCTGTTGCTTTTGCACTTGCAATTACATAATAGGTTCCAACCTTGGAAGGATATGTAGATAACCGCTTCGTACACTTCGAATCTGAATAATATTTATAGGTAATCTTCCCTGCCGCGCCTTTTACGCTTGCAGCACCTATCTTTTTTCCCTTTCCAGTATAGGTAACTGTCTTATTCTTCAGTGTCAATGTTGGTGTGGTCTTTGTAACCTGTGACTTACCCTGCACCGTCAAGGTAAGTGACGTTTCATGATATTTTGTTTTTGCTGTGATAGTTACTTTACCACCGCCCACAAATGTAATCTTTCCATTTTTATCTACCGTTGCTACACTCTTCTTATCTGAGCTCCATGTGATATTCCCGCTTGTAAATGGACAATACATGCTAAAACCAGGATTTACCAGAACGACCTTCGCATTTACGCTCTTGCCTGCAGTATAAGTATCCTTGTCCATCTGTATAACAAATTTATAAGAATATGTCTCACCATCACCCCAAACAATACCGTCCGTCGTAATTGCTTCTGTAAATTTCTTTTTCGGAATATTGATATTCTGTGTTATGGTACGGTCTGTCTGCTTCTCTGCCGTCTGAGCATCTGTATTTGAACCAAAGCACTGTACCCAGGTATAAATACCATTTATATAAAAGCAGCCAACTCCTATCGTAGTTGCTTTTTTACTTAAAATATTCTCCTTGTGTCCCGATGAATTCATCCAGTCATTCATGACTGCTGTTGCAGAAGACTGATTGATTGCAACATTTTCTGCATTCATATTCTTATTTGCTGAAAAGCAGCTTGCACCATCCGGCCTGGTATGTGAAAACAATACTGCCTGCTCACCGGCACGAATCATAGCCGTTTCTAACAATCCGGTATCCATCGTCAATGCATCAAGACCATTCTTTGCACGTTCTGCATTTACCTTGTCTAATACCTCAAATGCCTTCGTATAATCTCTTTTTCCTTTAATCTGAATTGTTTCTGCATAACGGAATCCATTGTAACCAAACCGCACCAGTTGATTATTGTTGCAGGTGATCACAACATCCTTTGCAAATGCATTTTCATCTACAAACTGCGTAGATGCAGGCAGCGTTATCTGTTTCAAGGATGGACAATTTGCAAATGCCTGACGATATATCTCTTTTACTTTTGGAATATATACATCTGTTAATGCATAGCATTGTGCAAAATCAGCATATGTCACATATTCCAGTCCCATACCACGAAATGTTACAAGCTTCTGGCAGCTGTTAAATACCGATCCTTCCCAGCTTTTTATCGTTGCCGGGACTGTCACCTCGACCAGACTGTTACAGCCTAAAAATGTCCGCATACCAAGTGATGTCAGACCACCAAAATCAATGGAAGTAATCCCTGTGCATTTTTCAAACATTGAATAAGCGCTTTCTTTCATGCCTTTGCCAAACTTTACTGTTGTTATCTTGGTACAGCCCTGAAATGCAAAATTACCTGCTTCACTGATCTTATCCGAAAGTGTCAAGGTTCCGGATAAGCCGGACATATAAAATGCACCTTCTCCTAATGTTGTTACATTGGAAAAGTTTACCGTGTTCAAGCTGACATTATTATAAAATGCATAATCTCCGATCTTCTTCACATTCGAAGGTATCGTAAATGAGCCTGTTCCTCCATTAAACGGATACATCACTAATTCGGACTGATCCTTGGAATATACAACTCCATTCCGTGCAACATAGGCTGTGTTACCTGCTGCAACCGTATAACTCTCTATCGTTGTATTTCCAAAAAATACGAGCGGCGATATAGAGGTTACACCTGCAGGTATTGTAAATGTTGTCGGACAGTTATTTTGAAATGCATAGCTTCCTAAATCCGTCACCCCCGGTATCTCAATCCGGGTAACAGCTTTACAGTCACAATATGCTCCAGATCGAATCGTCTTCACAGAAGATGGCAAAACCACCTCTTGCAGTTTCGTACATCCATAAAATGCAGCCTCTCCAATCTCTTTCAGAGTATTCGGATAGGTTACATCTGTAATATCATACATTTCCACAAAATTCTGGCTTCCGATTTTTGTAATACCACTTTTTATTACAACCTTTTCAACATCTAAAGTATACCATGGTGCCTTATCAGAAGAACTGGCGTCCGGCATATCTCCTTTTCCTGATATCGTAAGTGTTGTGCCAGAAAGCGTCCATGTTACATTCTCCCAGGTTTCACTTTGTGAAGTGTCATTTGATGTACTCTGCAATGCAAGTTCCTCATCACTTGTATATAATTCCGGTCCTGCATTTTCCGACACCTCATATCCCGTTGCAGGCGTAATATCCCCTGTGCTTTCTTCAATAGCTGCTGTAGCAGTTGTCATATTTTCTGCATATACATACCTGCCTGTTGTACCTAACATGCTGCAAATGGCCCCTATTCCTAATAATACTGCAATCCTGCTTCTCCCTTTTTTTCTCATAATTTCCTCTCTTTCTGCAATTACTATTCTTCGTGTAGTTATTTTTCTCAAAAACTTCAGCTCATCTCAACTTGCACAAATACTTATTCATCTTATCTGGAAATAATCATCTCCCCACCATTTCCTATTATCTAAATACCAACGGATTGTCCCCTTTATCCCATCCTCAAACTTTGTTTCCGGCAACCAGCCTAATTCATTATGTATCTTTGTTGGATCAATAGCATAACGCAAGTCATGACCTTTGCGGTCTGTTACATGCGTGATCAGACTTTCCGGCTTGCCTAGTTCCTTGCAAATAAGCTTTACAATGTCAATATTCTTCATTTCATTATGTCCGCCAACATTATAAACTTCTCCAACGCGACCCTTATGAATGATCAGATCAATTGCCCGGCAGTGATCCTTTACATACAGCCAGTCACGTACATTCACACCCTCCCCATAAACAGGTAAAGGCTTGTCTGATAATGCATTAATAATCATAAATGGGATCAGCTTCTCCGGAAATTGATATGGTCCATAATTATTCGAACAACGACTAATGGTAACAGGAAGTCCATATGTCCTATGATATGCAAGGACTAACAAATCAGCAGATGCTTTTGAACTGCTGTACGGCGAACTCGTACGAATCGGAGTCTCCTCTGTAAAAAATAAATCCGGTCTGTTCAACGGAAGATCTCCATATACTTCATCTGTACTTACCTGGTGATACCTTGCAATACCATATTTGCGGCAGGCATCCATCAGCACCGCCGTTCCTTTGACATTCGTATCTAAGAAAATCTCCGGATTCTCGATGGAACGGTCTACATGACTTTCGGCTGCGAAGTTCACTACCATATCCGGATGTTCTTCTTCAAATAGCCTATAGACTGCCTCTCTGTCGCAGATATCAATCTTACAAAAACGGAAATGCGGATTATCCATCGCCGAAGCTAGTGTAGATAAATTTCCCGCATATGTAAGCTTATCCATACATACGATACGATCCTCCGGATAACTGTCCAGCATATAAAATATAAAATTGCTTCCAATAAATCCGGCTCCTCCGGTTACGATAATTGTCATGGTGTTTATCTCTTATCTATCCTATCTATGGTCTCAAATCTGCCCATGTTCGATGATTTTATATTAATCCTAATCATATTCCAAGTCAACTTATCGCATAAAATCAGAGTTAAATTACCAAAAGTTACACCCAGACATGCTGTTTATTACATCAAAGGTTTTTTTCACCCTTTTTCTGCTATGCTTTTCCTGTCGACAAAACAGGCGCCAGCTCTTTCCTTCCCGCACAGAACATGAATGTCTTACGGAACTTCGGAAGCATCCGCGAAGTTACTTTGCTTATCAGAACATGACGCAGGAATGGAAGAACCGCTTTCTTGAATTTATGGAGGGTACGAAAACTCTGCCTTTAACCTATGATCCGTTTTTCAAGAAGCTGTTCAATCCGGATATCTATCCGGAACGGTTGTCCAGTCTCATCAGCAGTATCATCGGTACGAAAGTGACGGTTCAGTGCATCCTGTCAAACGAAGACAGCATGCTGCCGTCCACCTCACTCCTGCTTCTGGATATCCTTGTCCAGTTAGAAGATGGCTCGATCGCAAATGTCGAGATCCAGAAGATTCCATATACCTTCCCGGGAGAGCGTATGTCCTGCTACTCCTCCGATCTCATGCTCCGCCAGTATACAAGAGTGAAAAGCTCGAAAGGCAGTTCTTTCACCTACAAAGATCTGAAAACGGTTTACACGATCGTGATATATGAAAAAAGTCCGGATGCGTGTCTGACTGATGCATTATCCGATATCTACCTGCACCATGGCAGAATCGTTTTTGATACCGGAATCGAGTTGAAGCTTTTGCAAGAATTCTATGTAGTCGCCCTTGACGTATTTAAAGAAAGTAAGTATGCTAAAGATATCAATGAGTTAAACGCTTGGTTGTCTCTGCTGACTGCACAGTCGGTCGACGACCTTGCTGCACTGGTATCTGACTATCCATGGATGGAAGCTATCTGCAAGGATATGTCCGAATATATGTATGATCCGGAGGAGGTAATCACCATGTTTTCAGAAGCACTTCGAATGTTAGATGAGAATACGGTTCACTATATGATTGATGAACTACAGAAGGAACGGGATAAAGCAGTAGCTGCTCTCTCTGAGAAGGATGCTGCCTTGTCCGAAAAAGACTCTGTGATATCCGAGAAGAATGCTGCTCTATCCAAAAAGGATGCTGAAATCGCAGCCTTGAAAGCAAAGCTTTCCGCCCTCAATAAATAAAGCAGCATTCATGCAAAAGCATTATCTTACCATAGTTATAACGCATGCCCATATAACTAACTTATGCCAGGCAGCTCCAAAATGGAGCCGGCTGGCATTTATCATATAGTTCTAGCCGTTATTTATTATTTAGAGATTTTACAAATCATCAGTCAGTCTTCCTAATCTTGTTCTGACCTTACTTTTGTTTCTTTTTCAGATTCAGAGATCAATGTACTACGCAAAGCAGACAAAATAAATTCATCTTATTATTACAATCTATTTTTAAACAATATATGTCTAACACTTATATATTTGTTTACATATCATCATATGTATCAATGCCACGTATCATATGATTTATATATCTATTACGACTAAATCCATTTCTATTGTCAACGATATTTTGGCAGTCACTAAACACATCTATGCCCTGTCCTGTCAAATCCATAATAACCGCTGTTCCTTTTATATTGGTATCAAGAAAAGTTTCCGGCGACTCAATAGAACGATCCACATGTGACTCCGCAGCAAAATTCACAACCACATCCGGATGTTTTCTCTTCATGTAAAATATAAAATTACTGCCTATGAATCCGGCTCCACCGGTCACTATTATTGTTCTGATTCTCATATGTCTATCCCATCATGTATATATTTTATGTATGACTTTCAGTTATTCTCAGTAAAACTTTAAAATCAACTATGTTTGTTTTCTGTTTCTGAAGCCTCACATTTATACAATGCATAAGCTCCAAGCGTGAAACCATCATCAATCTTCCCTTCATTTATCCAGGCTGTCAACTCACGGTCACTGAGCTGTTCAATGGCTACTATGCCTTCATGATCCTCGACCAATTCCAATGAATCTATATCGACACTGTACACATATGCACATCCGCCAGTCAATCCGCTGTCAGCAACAATCCGTCCAAGAAATACCGGTGATTTCGTGATGACAGCATGGATTTCCTCCTGTAACTCACGAATCGCATTGTCAGCAGGAGTCTTGTCATCCTCCTCTGCAAATCCCCTTGGGAAAGCATATTGCATACGTCGAATCGCATGCCGATACTGCTTTAACAACACAAATGTTCCTTTATATCTCGCAATGATCACAACACCATTTTTACCTGTTGGTAGTACACGCTCATATGGGAAAATGCCATTTTCACCCTCAATTGGATCTACGATCATAGTATTGTATTTGCTCTGATATACCAATCCATACTTCCGGTGAAATAATTCTTCCTGCCGGATCAATTGTGCGGTCAGATCACTATCTTCCACATTCGCAATAGGATAAATGGAAGATTCAGCAAAATACTTTTTAGGTTCTGGTTCTGATTTGCGAAATGCCCGATATTTCTTCAATTCTGCCGGACAAATATAGGGAATCGTTTTTCCTATATTATATGGTTCTGTCTGTTCCGTCTGCACCTTGTTCGAACAAGAATAGGCTGTAAATTTACGCCGGCAGATCCGCCATCCATCTACAACTGACTCTCTGATCTTTGCCAAAGCATCTGATAATGGTAAGAGCCTTGGAAATTTCAAAGAAATTATCGTTGAAAGCATCTCTGTTACAAACAACCAGACAATTGTCTCAATCACACTGAGCAGTGCTGTATTAAAGGAAATAATCCCTTCCATCATACTTTGTAATTTATTAAATACCAGCTCAATGCCACATGCCACAATAATGCAAAGCGCAGCCATTCCAAACCCATGTGCAATTTTCCCTATTATATTCCTCTTATTCTGCCTGCGTTGTTCCTCATCCTTATATTCATAACGATAAACAACCTGGTCATTCGTTTCATCTGCACGCCCAGCCTGTGAATAATCGATATATTCTACAAGACGGACTACACGGTCTAACTGCTTATATAATTGATCATCCTTGTCAGCAAACGGCTCAAACTTATTTGTCTCATCCGTTAAGAAACGATCTTTCGCTCCTGCTCCATTCCTCCAAGTTTTCGCAAATCTGCCAAAGAAATCCACACGAAAGCTTGACTTGTCCCCTGATTCCCGCCAAAGTTCATCCACATTATAATGCTTGGAAATATTGCAAATACTATTCTCACATGCATAATTATAACAAAGATCAACTATAACCTCTGCATACTGATATGAAAGTTCATCTGCAATTCTTTCAGGCGCAGTCTGCCATGCTTTTTTTATTTCACGAATATATACTGAACGATTATTATTTTTATTTTTCCAGGCTTCCAATTCTCCCAATATTCCAAGTGAACGCCGAAAGGCTTCCGCATCTACATTTATCATTTTATCATCCGGAAGGTCATAAAAAGCTAAAACAGCAGCCATGAAATTTACAAATTTCAACTCTTTATATTCCGATTCATTTCTGGGATCCAAATAAATATCAGGCAGCATACTGATTCGCAATACCGTTGACAGTAAACCTCTCAGATTCTTTAAAATTTCCTGATATTTTCCTAATTGATAATCACGATCCTTCTCGGACAGATAATCAACATGCTGTTCCTCCCCATTTATTACTTCCACAAATAAATCTTCCAGCTTATCTTTTTCCTGGTCATCCAAATTATCTTTTGTATATTCATTCAATTCTGAAAGATCGGAGTATGTCAAACAACGTTTCATCAAGGCAAGCAGACGTTTCTGGCTGTATTTAATCGGAATTGCCGAATATATAAATTCCTTATCTGCATCAACCGAATTCAACAAATACTGGGAAACGGTACGAACATCTCCAAACCGGGAAATACGGACCGCACCCATTTCAAATAACCGGATCAGCTTCTCTTCATATTTCTCATTACAAAGCAGACTGAAAAATCCGCGCGAATCAACCAACTGGTTGTATGTCATAACAACCACATTTCCGTTTAAAACAATCTCGTCTAATAACGCATTCTGTGCAACCTCAATCTCCTCATCTGTTTTTCGAACAGAATCCAATTCAAATAAATATACATTTTTTCTCATCTGTGGTTTTCTTTTATCTTTCATAATAATGTTTCCTACTCTCTCGTTCATTTGTAAAGATCATCTATGCCCGCCAAATACAGCGGTTATTTCTGTCATCGACCTGCTATCAGCCTTTTCTATCAACACTTAAAATCATCGTCTGTTTATGATATCATCAAATTATAAAAGATGCTACCAATAGACGGCTAGCCCTATAGATTAATTAAAAGCCAAAAACGACCCCGTTCTAATCTTGTCAGGACTAACGGCTAGTCGTTTTTGTATATATTATTAACATCCAGATTCCTTTCAACAAATACTATAGTTATTCGATTACACCTAAAGCTTTTTACACTTCCTTATTTCTTTAACATAACTTTTAATAAATCCTTGGTAACATCATCTATTTTTTTATTCTTAATTATCTCTTCATATTTGCTTTCAATAACATCCAATACTATACTGGTTGAAATTTTACCATCTTCTAGCTCACTAACTATTATTTTACTTATTTCCTTAGCATCTAAGTACGGAAAATCCAAATCGACAAGTATTTTCATAAGCATATCATTATTACAATTAAAAATTCTTAATCGTATTAATATTTCTTTATCTAACAAACTATAAATTTCTTTCATTGTAACATTTGTTTTAAGAAAGGTCTCATCAAAAATAAATTCTAAATAGCTAACCATTCTTGTCAACTCATATTTTATATAACTAAATGCTAAGTCAAACAAATAATCAATGAACAAATTTAATATATCTTCACTCATATCAACTGAATGTATCTGAACTTCCTGCTGTATTTTTCTGTAAATACTTTCCGGTTTCAATTTTAATAACTTACTAACACATACAGAATTTTTAATCCTTTTCCCTGCGGGAAGTGTCTTATTTATATTAGTTAATGAAAATGTCCGATTATATTTTACAATTTCCGTAAAAATTTCAATTAATTCACCCTTTAGTTTTGTTTTATCTATTTTTTCTACAAATTTTAATTTCTTAGTAGTTTCTATAATTCTAGGCATTGCCTCAATAAATCTTAAAAACTCGTCAATAACAAACCCATCTGTCTTTTGTAAGTCTTCTATTGTCTTTCCATATACCTTAAGCCCTTCTTGCAACTTGTTATATAATGATAGCTGTACAGAATTTAATTCATCAGTTGACTTATTTAAGTAAATAACTTCCTCTAAATCCACAATTTCATTAGTTTCTGCAACAATACTTACTTCTTCATATTTTTCATCCCCAATCAAATATCTTTCCAAATCCCTATCAAACAAATACACTTGTCCTTTTTGAAATGAACTGAGCCTTCCTACCCGTCCGATTAAATTATTAATCTTAAATGCTGTCATTTCATTAGAATCATATACTATCAGTTCATTTGTTGGTGTATTAATTCCTTCTAACAATGTCGATGTACAAAAGATAGTTTTCAATTCTTTATTATTATATAAATTCTCTATATATCTCCTCATAAAATTTGGAAGCTTACCATGATGAATACCAATTCCTCTTTTTAGCATCTCGGAAGCCAACCATTTATCAGAAATATATTTATCGCACCATTGAGTAAGGCTATTCTCATCTTTTTCTAAATCCAACTGTTTCAATACATTAACTGCAAATTTATATATCGATGTTGGTGTATTAAAATATACCAGTTTAGACTTTTCCCCTTCTATCTCATCTAAAATAAACTCATCCTTATCTTCTCGAAAATTAATATTAATGTATACTGGAGAATAATCACTAATATACTTAGTTATATTATCATTGAGTTTGGTTCTTTCAAAACTAATATCCTTGATAAATGGTCCCAAAAGTAACACTTGTTTACTACGATTGACCAGTTCAAAATATCCTCTATTTAAACTAATTATTCTTTTATCTTCTTTATTAGTATTCTTTTTTCTTTGTAATTTATATATTTCATCAAATATTAGTAAATCAATATCTGCAATTTTACTTAATAATGATGCATCTGCTCGTTCTGGTACTATAATATATATATTCTTATCTTCGACACTCTCATAACCATTTTGTATAATATTATATTTCTGTCCAAATTTATTTTTAATTTTTAGAAACAACTCATTCATCAATGCCAACGTAGGTACTACAAATACAATATTATTAAATTTTTTTCGACTCATATATTCTAAAGCAACAAATGTTTTCCCAAAACTTGTAGGTGCACTTATGAGCAAATTATCTCCTCTCATCAAATAATTCAAGCATTCTATCTGTTGTGGATGCATCACAACATCTTTATCATAGTCAGAATGACAAAAAGCATCGTATAACATTTTCTTTGGAGTAATTAATTTAGAATACATATTTAATCCTAATGCTTGCATAGTATCAGCATCAATTATATGTAATTCTTCATCAAAATAATATTCAAGATAAGCATTTCTCATTTCCTCAATTTTTTTGTCTCTTCTCTCAATTCTCACTACCATAGTTCTCAACTCCTTTAGCTATACTTTCCTTCAAATGTTCTTTATCAAAAATGGGAAATGATATTATGGTAAATTCTAATTCACCTATTTTTTCAGTAAATTTCTCCTTATTTTTCTCTACCTCTTGTACTATTTTTTCATAGTCTACTTCAATACCATGCAATAAAAAAATTAAAATTTCGCATTTGTAATCATCGATAGTCTCAACTGTTATTTGTTTTCCATATCCATTTTTTAAATCTTTTCCATGAACAAGCATAAAATCCTTATCTAATTTTACCCTTGTCAAACACTTTTCCATACTAGATAATGCTTGCGTTATTCCCGCGCTAAGATTTACTGTAAATTTTGCTTCTCCAAAATATAATATCTTTTTATTCTCATCACAAAATACACCATCACTTCCATGTGCATTCGTATTTGGTGCTGTAATCAGTTCAACTTTCGATAAAAGAAGTTTTCGATACAGAATATTTTCAACTACATTATAGAATAACATTTCACCAAAAACACCAAAGCAGTAATCCGTACATAGTTTACTCTGAGCCCCCCTCCTCACTCTTTCTATATCAATTTTTTTTGTGTTCTTCATTTTAATTCCACATTCTTTTAATATTATTTCTATTTCATCTATGGTAGAAGCCTTTTGTATTTTTGTATAGTAATAACATTTTTCTTGATATATATTATAAAATTTTTCCGGCTCTTTTATTATTATCTCCAAAGCCTTTTTTACCAATTGCAGATTACTATCTGAAAGTTCTTCAAGATAATAATCTGAATCCGAATTATTGGTTGCATAATAATACAAATTATTTGCGCAAAGAATAATTTTGGTTATTTCATCATGCCAATTCTCCAATTGAAGAATTAAATCAGCCATTGTTACTCCAGTCTTTCCGATTATCTGGATTCCATTATTATCATATTTTTTCTCATATGAATGTATATCACTCTTTTGCATATCATCTTTCCTTTGATCTGACATCTAATATACTTTACTTTTTCACTTTGTTTACTTCATGGATTTTAAATTAGATCTACCCCTAAAAAGACATAAAAGATATCCCGCCCTTATTTGATTATTAATATTTTATCCTTATCCATACGCCAAGTCAACATTCTTCGACATAATACCTATGTTCCATCATCTCAACTAAAAAAGTGAGAATAACCAGAAGCTTCAATGTTCAAAGTTCTACCCATTCCCACATAGCTTTATTTTCTAATATTCCGTTTATACAAACAACATCTATATTCTATAATTCAAATCATTTATATCTAATGCGATTCTTTTAATTTTCTCAATAATATCACATGGCTTTCCCATGTTGATTTTCTTCTCTATAATTCGTTCTTAAATCTCCTATTATAATTTTATGTAATGGAATATAACATATACACTGTATCTATATTATAAACTTATATAACCATGAGTAACCATTCTTTTTATACAATATTGATTCAAACCAATTCTATTACTCCTTTCCCTTCTCACACTCAAACACCGCACCATATTACTTCTTCTTTATTTACAAGTCTACAACAAATCATTTGCGCTTTGTTTATAGAATCTGACGATGCCATCTGGACAATTTTAATCTGTAAGAATTTGAATTGATCCATATTGTTTAATCGTTCCATGAATTTCCTCTGGATAAGATTTTAACAGTATATTATATCCTGAATCAAAATATGCAGCAGGAAATAAGCTACTTAAAGACAAAAACTCATTTGAACCCATCCACTTAAACCCGATATCTGTAGGAATTCTTGCAATACCTACAATTAAATCACTATAATCTCCTGGGAAAGAATCATTTTTTCTTATCATATATGCATGTTGTGCATGTGGTCTCAAAAAATATGACGGTGTTGATTTGCGCAAATCAACCAATGTTGTACTATTTCCCACATAAACTCCATATTGTTCTGTTTCCCTGTTAGCATCAGAAACCATTAAAATAATATATGCATATTTTTCTTTTGAATCATAATAATATACATATTCGTGGGCATTTATTGATACCGATTTAGCTTGATGTAATGCAAACCATAATGCCACCCAAACATTATCAACAACATCTATATAAGGTGTTTTTACTCCATAATGCTGAATTAATGGTTCAAACACAGCTCTATTATATTGATTAAATATTCTCTTTTCTTTTATTACTTTATTAATTCGTTCATTATACTTCTGTGTTATTGTATCAAGTCTCGTCTTGCCTCTATAAAGAGATGGAATCATTGTGCCATCATACAGAGATGTTTGTCCTCTAAAATAAACATTTCCAATATGATTATTTTTATATTTCCCAAATCCTATAAACTGTGTTAAATCATGAACCGTCTCAATTTGATACACATTTATTTCATTTCCACAAGCCAACTTAACGATACCTCTCGATATTTCAGACGGAGTCTTTTTTTCAAAATTATCTATAATATAGTACATATAAACTTTCTTCTCTCTTTAATTACAACTTCAATCTAATTAAAAAATAATTTTTATTTTTTTCTTTAATTCTTCATTTGTTTTTATCTGTTGTACCGCCTTCATTTCATAATTATTATCCAGATATTTATCTGCAATTCCTCTGGTAATCTCTTTTTTTAAATTGCAAATTTTCAACAATTGCTCATAATCTTTTTCTTGTATAACTTTTTTTATCTGCAATTCTTTTTCATTATATTTCTCTTCAATATTATATTCGGATATCTGCTGTAAATTGCTTTTAATATCATCTTTATTGTTAAATTTTTGTATTTTCTCTCTTGAAATAAATTCATTCACGTCCAATGTAACATTATATAATGCAATCTTATCTTTTTCCTTTTCTACAATCTTAAAAAATTCTTCTTTAAATTTTTCAATTTTTTCACTATAATTCACTGGATATATTGCTTTCATTGTATATAATAATACATCTTCAGAAACTAAAAACATCTCAATTTCATTAAATGGCAATACTTTTATATGTTTTTTTTCTAATTTATTAATTTTATTAATACTATAATGATCTCCATCTACAATACCAATACTATCTATATTTAACCATTCTGAAGATGCTATAACATCGCAATATTTTATTACTTCATTATGTCCTCCAACTGGAATAACTGTATACTCTTTGCCAATTAATGCATGGTATATCACATAATCTAAACTGGATTTATCATTACCTTCACAAAAAGCTATTGGTTTTTTTGATCCCAAAACCTCAGTCATCAACATTCTTGGTAATGCAAAATCATCCGAAATAAAATCAAAATCCCAATTATCTGGATATGTAAAATTTTTTATCCATGCAATTTTCGCTTCATTACGTCCTAAAACAAAATCTATCGAATGAGTAATGAAAATGAATTGGCAATCTTTTCGAATCTGTATTAAATAATCCCATAATAAATTTGTTAACGATGGATTTAAATATGTTTCTGGCTCATCCACAACAATAAAACTATCTTCTTTTGCCATTAAAACACTTATTGTATAATAAATTACTGCTTTTTCGCCCTCTGATAATGAATTAACATGATATGATTCGTTATTTTTGGTACAATTAAAATAATCTGTCGCTTCTGAATTAAAATGAAATTCTATTTCCGGGAAAAGAATCTTAAATACCTCTCTCAGTTGTCCAAAAATAATTTTTGTTTTTCTACTATTAGGAATCTTTTCTTTCTCTTCGCAACTAATTAAATATTCTATATATTGTTCCTTCATTGCTACAATTAATTTAGTAAATTGTGTATTTTGAAATTTAAAATATTCATAATCATTTTTTGTCTTACTTTTAGCAATATTATTTTCTAATAACTCATTGACTAAGTCATCCTTTCTTGTAGATAACATTGACATATCTTCCATAGAAAAATAAAGAGATTTTTGAGCAGGAATAACACAGATATTTTCCGTATCATTTCCTTTTAATTTATTGGCTAAACTTGACTTTCCACTTCCATTTCCTCCAATTAAAATAACGTTATTATCTATATTAGAAAATTTCTCCAATAATAATATGGATTTATATTCTTTTGAAAAATCGCTTTTATATTGTATAGCAAACAATATGTTTTCATTTTCTTCAAAAAAAAGTTCGTTTTTCATGTTTTCTATGCAATCAGATATTAATCTAATAATCTGACGATTAAATTTATTCTTATGCTCATTATGCATCAATAATAATTTATGAATAAATTCTATCTGCCTATTAATATAGTCAAAATCTAAGTATATAAGCTCGTTAAAACCAGCTTCATTATGTGTTATATTAATTTCCTGCAGTCGCCATGCGTTATATTCTTTTAAAAAAAGTTCCTTTATACACTCTTTATTATCATTAATCTGTTTCTTATATTGTTCCAAAATATCAAAACACTCTTTTAATGAATTTTCTATTTCTTCCATTTTTCCCATAATTTTACCTCTTCATTTCCAGCATAACAATTTTTTTCTCCGAGATATGCTACATATTATTGTTATCTATCCAACTCTTATTGATAATTTTCTAACTTATTGTTAACTAGCTAAATACTTTATAGCAATTAAAATTTAAACAATTTCGTGGCACTCATATCGCCTAAATACTTTAACAATTTAATTTTACTTTTTCAGTTCTTCTCTTCATGGATTTTAATTAGATCTGCCTCTCAAAAGGCATATAAGAATCCCCCCTTTTTATTCGATTACTTATATTTTATATATTATCCCTATTCATACGCAAAGTCAACATTCTTCGACATCAAAATGCTACTTTCCATATCAAATAAAAAAGCTGAAATAGCCTTCCCCTACCACTCAAGGGTTTCACCATTCCAGCTCAATCTCATTTATTTTCTATTAACCACCAAGCTATATATCCCCCTGCATATGCTCACAATCCCAGTAGCACTCACATACCCCAACGCATCCAATACCAAATCAAAGGAATCAAAATGTCTTCCGACAATAAATATCCGAACCGTCTGATCGCAAAGTGATATACACATACAAGTTAATAATGCCAGCACTATCATAGTCCCGACATTCTTCGTTGCAAATGCATAAAAAATACTAACACATATGCCAACAATCAAAAATTCAAATACATGCGCCCATTGACGTACTGACCAATCAATATATCTACTGACCCAGTTAAGAAAATCTTCCACAACAGGCAGTTGCTCAGTTTTCTCAGATAGTACAATTGATTTATTTGATTTTTGAAACGTCAAATAGAACAGTATACCTAAAACAAGCAGAACAACACCAAATGATATATTCACCTTTTTTCGGTCTTTTTCATTCAACAACTTCTTCCACATATATGTTCTTCTTTCTTCTACATTCCTTTCATATATTGCAAATATTATTCATATCTCAATCTAAATGATTTGTATTCCATAACGTGAAAAATATTACTTATACTTGACCTATAGTACCTTTTCGCTCAATATATTTATAATATTTTGTCCACAAATTCCTGCAAACTATCCACCACCACATCAGCTCCTGTTTCTATGTTTTCCCTTTTTATATATACCGTTCTACATCCAGCATTTTTTCCAGCCTTTATATCATTTACACCATCACCAACCATCCAACTACTCTGAAGATCAATGTTGAAATCTCTTGATGCTTTTAGCAACATTCCTGGCTTTGGTTTACGACAATTGCACTCAATTTTTAAATCTGGTATTTCACCCTTATATCCCTTATGCGGATGATGTGGGCAATAATAGATAGCATCCACATAGCATCCTTCTAATCCTAAAAGAGTCTCCATCTTATTATGTATTTCATTCAATTCAGCCACAGTTACCTCTCCTCGTGCAATTACAGGCTGATTAGTAATAACAATACAAAGATATCCCGATTCATTTATTTTTCTGATTGCATCCGTTACGCCAGATAAAAGTTCAAATTCATCTATATCTCTAAGAAATCCAACATAATTATTAATAACACCATCTCTGTCAAGAAAAATTGCCTTCTGTTTATTTGTTAAATTTTTTGCATAAACTCTTCCCGCAATAAAATCAGCTACTACCTGATGATATCTCTCCGGAGTTCCCATATCTTTTACATACTCTGGACTATCATAGCAAAACATTTTACCACTTCCCGCTAATGGTTTAAGTAACTGGCGATCCAAATCCACCTTTACAATATTACCTGTTGCTTCATCTATATTACCAACCTTATCAGGATCGATATCTAAAATATCAAATATTTGAGGCGAAATCACATGCAAACCAGCATTAACCCTATTTTTATAATAGTGCGGTCTTACATCTTCTTTTGCAATCCACTGTTCAACAACATTATTTTCATTTGCAATCAAAAGGCCACTATCATATGGATGATTATTGGGATGAGTAAATAGTGTTACTAATCCCCCATGAGCCTTATGAAAATTTATCATCCGATTGAAATCCACATCAAAAACTGCATCGGCATTAAGAAGTAAGAAATCTTCCAAAAGTTGTCCCTTTAGTTTAAAAAGAGCTCCTGCATTTCCAAGAGGTCGCTGTTCTTTATAATATTGGATAGATACACCAAACTGACTGCCATCACCAAAATAATCAATAATCTTATCCCCCATATAAGAAACGGTAATAATTATATCTTTAAATCCTTGATTTTCAAGAGACACTATCTCTCTTTCTAATACTGGAATATTATCAATTGGAATTAGGGGTTTAGGTATATCTGGGAACATATCCGATATACGGGAGCCTCTTCCACCTGCCATTAATATTACTTTCATATTCTCCTTCATATGATAATGTAACGCTTAATTATCATATAATCCTTTCCTTTATTATTTTGATTCAATACAAACCAATTATATAGATTGCCATTTCCCAATATATTAGCAACTCAATGACTATATTCTATATATTTATACAAGTTTTTCCCGTATTACTATCTACCTAAATAATATAATAAGACATTACTATTAATTATTTGTTATATCTATACATATATTTGCAGCATCATCATCAAATAATTTATATCTATTTCTTTTTACTACTTGCAGTTTTGGAATAATATATGGAAACACCATCATAATGAATGCTCGCATTCTTTCTTTTCGATTTGTGTTTGTTTTTATAGCATAGAAAAAACCTCTTCTAATATCCGAATTAACACTCTTATATAAATCCGGATATTTTTTTTTACTATTTGAAATAATCATTGCACAAAACACATCCGATTTTGTTCTCCAGTTTCCATAATTAAATGCATTTAATATATTATTATTTACATAATTAAGATTATCTCTTATATAATTCATTGCCAAAAGTTCATTACTCGCCTTATTAAATGAAAAAGTAGTCATTGCACTATTGGGATTGTCAATACGATAAAAATAGACTTTTCTTTTTCCATAAATAACTGTATCAGCACGCATAAACGAAAACATATTAAAATTAAATCCTTCTCCAATAAATATATTTTCAAAAAAGCGAATATTATTAGCATCTAAAAAGGTTTTTTTAAATATTTTACAATATACCCCAATAGTTATTCTTCTGCATAATAAATCTATTGCTGCCTGCTCTCCAGCTACTTCTGAAATACAATCATCTTTTATTTGATCAGTATCATAATTAGTAAATTGGTTAAGTGTTACTGCAATTTGTGCATTATTCTCCTCACATAACGCTAATAAATAAGAAACATAGTCGTCACAAACATAATCGTCTCCATCTACAAAACAAACATATTTACCAGTAGCTATTTCAAGTCCTGCATTTCTTGCTGAAGACACCCCACCATTTTCCTTTGATATTACCTTTATTCTATTATCTGTTTCTTGTAATTTTTTAATTTTGGACAAAGAATCATCTTTTGAACCATCATTTACAAGAATAACTTCAATATTCCGATGTTTCTGTGCAAGTATTGTTTTTACACATTTATCAATATACTTTCCTACATTATAAACCGGAACAATAATAGAAACTAGCTCATTACTCATTATTTTTAATCACCTTTCTCAGTTGTTTTGTAAACCACTCTATATCTTCACTTCTCTTTTCCTGCAATATGTTATTTACATATAAATAATCAATTTTTCTTTCCGAGATTATTTCGGGAACTAAAGAATTAGTATTAAATGCTCTCTCTTCCAAATTTAAATTATCTAATAATTCTTTAATTCTTGTTCCTGTTTTTTCAGGAACATATGAATAAAACTCTTTTTCTAATAACAAACTGAAGCAAGTTCCATGAAAAGAATCCGTAACTATAGCTTCCGCATGATTTATATAAGCTAAAAATAAAAAAGGATCACTTACATATTTACTAACACCTTTTTTCCCTAATACACCAAAAGACGGAGAAATATTAATAATATTAAATCCATTTTTTATATAATACTCTCTTATTACATCCAGATTACTTTCTGGATGTAACTGATAAAATAAAATGTATTTTTTATTAAAATCTTTTTTTGTTATCCCATTAATTCTTTTAAGCCAAATATCACGATCAACCAATAACGTTGGATCAAGAATTGTCTTCATTGGCAAACCTAAAAATCCCTCTAAATATTTTTTGGCGCTATTTTCTCTACAGCTAATAAATGCAAATTGCTTCAATAGATTAATAACTTTCTCATCAAAATTTACGCTTCTCCCTATACTTGAAGAAAATGAAATCTTAGGATATTCTCTTTCAAATTTCAAGAAATAGGCATCATCATATGTGCCAGACGGCATTGGCCCCCATAATTGATCAGAACCTGCACAATAAATACATTTCCCCTTATTCTCTATATATACTTCAATTTCATCTACACTCTTTAATTTTTTACTTAGTACTAGACTATGTTTTTGAATTTTTCTAAAATTCAAAAATGCAATTTTTTCACCCGGATATTTTAATATTAGATATATAATTCTGGAAAAAATATTTTTATTCCATCTACTATTTCCTTTTAAATACTCCTTTATTACTCTAAATGTTTCCTCTGAAGAAGGAATATAATCTATTACCTCAACAGGATATCCAAGTTCCTCAAAAAAATTGCATGTAGCATATGTTTGTAAAAAAGAGCCATAATTAACAATAAAATGTCTAGTTATCAATCTAATTTTCATTTTTTATCTTTCTCTCCACTTTTTCCCCATATTTATCGATTGTCTCAATAATTTTACATGGATTTCCCCCTGCCACAACATTAGAAGGAATAGACTTTGTCACTATTGATCCCGCTGCAATTACTACATTATCTCCTATGCAAACTCCAGGAAGAATCACCGATCTCTGACCAATAAAACAATGTTTTCCGATTACAATATCATTTGTATACTTAATTTTCAAATAATCTTGCGCTTTCCTATACATTGTTAAACCAAGACCAGCCGAATAATCATGAGTTAATAAAATACAATCATATGTAATAGTTGTACCTTCTCCTATATATATTTTTCCACCACCAAATAAATCTAAATTAGCATTATAATCAATAAATCCAGGATTACCATCAAATATGACACCATACCGTTCATATAATCTCTTTGATGCCATTTTATATTTGTTTACTCCTAGAATTTTATAAAAATAAAGTACTAAATGTTGTAACTTAAAAAAAAATTTTTTCATGCATGCCTCTTTCTCATATATCCATATATCTCTTTTTTTAATAAAAAATATATTATTCCTAAACTATACAGTAAATATATAATAAATCCTATATACCACTTATTAACAATTCCACTTACTAAATAAAAAAATAATATAGAAGCAACTGCCACAATATCTGTATTTTTATGTTGCAATTGATGTTTTGAATCTAACCAATTAACTGCAATAAAATACCATATAATTAACACAAAAGTTGAAGCATAAACAATTAGAATCGGATTACTTGCCATATATTTTTTTACAACTAAATAATATACTGCTAAATCTGTTATTAATGTTAAAGCTAATATAAGTACAGTTTGTTTTAAATACTGAGTTTCATAATCCAGCGCCTTGTAGTAATTATGAAATACAATCGCAATCGAAGAACTAAATAATATACCAGGAAGTAATACTCTGAATATTTCAATAGAATCATAGTATTGCGGTAAAAAATGACTAATAAACGGTATGGCAATAAAATATGCACTACACGATAATATCAAAAAAGAAATAACACCTTTTTGTATCTTTCCAAAATATATTTCTAATGTTTTTATATTTACTTCTTTTAAATAAGGAAATAAAACTAATGAAATTGCCATAACAGCAGATGTTATCAAATTTAACATTGTATAAGCAAACGAATATACGCTAAACAGATTACTCCTTTCCACAGGATAAAAAATAGCTATTATTTGCTTATCAATTGTTAATACGAAAGTTTGACATGTATTTGCTAAAAGTAGTGGTATTCCCATTTTAACCAATTTCACTATAAACTGCTTCTTTAAACTTCTTTCAATATTATCTGTAACACAAAACAACCAACTTTTTAAAGACTTTAGATATATCAAATCCATTATAAGCCAACATAATACAAGTGAAACCGGATACATCCAATACATTACATTATATTGAAATTTATAAAACAATACAGTAAATACGCTTACAATTAAAATAAACCACGCTGATGAAAATAAATTTAATTTTGATACCAAAGAAAATTCTTTTATTCCCTGTGCTATATTGGAACAAAATCCTCCAACATTAGATAAAAACGAATAAGCGACTACTAATAGCATAATCACTTTCATGCTTACATTAAAACCATTAAATAAAAATATAAAAGAAAATAATAATATTGCACATACACTTTCTATTAATAAAAAAATCTTAAAAGCATATGAACACTTGTTTTGACTTTCTATTATTCCTTTTTTTCCACTAATCCATAAATAGGCGCCTTCTGACAAACCGAATGAAAATATACTTTTATATGTATTATACAATGCAAAAGTTTTATAATATCCATAATCAGATATATTCATTATCTTGGGAAGCATCAAACCTACTAATACACCTGAAATTAAAACTAATAAATTAGTAAAGAAAATTTTTATAAAACTGTTAGTTATTTCACTTTTCTTTGACATAATATATTACGCTCCTTGTTATAAACAAAGTCTTATCTGTTTCTTGATTTATCTATAATCCTTTTTATCTTCTTGTAAAGGAATATCATTATAAGAAAAAGATAAAATCCCATCACTCTTAAAAATGCTGGTTGCAAAGATCCTCTCATAATAAAAATTGTAAATCCAACCATAAAAACATAGATGATATCTACATATTTAATATCAGATTCTCTGTATAACCAAAACATTTTATCAAATTTAAGAAATAATCTTGCAAAAATAAAAGCATATATAACTACCCCTATAATGCCAAAATCTATATACGCTTCACCCATTATCGGACCTGAAACATTTGTATAGTAACTATTCTGAAAAGTAGCTACTAATTCTCCTGTTGGCGTACCTTTAATATTCCACACTGCTCTAGGAACAAAGAAAAGTAATACACTCCTTATCTGCGTTCCCCAAGATAATCCGTTGATTTTAACATACTCGATTATTCTTCCTAGCATTGAATATGCATCAAAATCAACTGTATTAAAAGAGGAAAATAAATTAATATTAATTTTACTTCCTACTACTTCAGAAAGTGTCATGTTTTTAAACAAACTGAAAAGAGGAAAAACAATTATTAACCCAAAAATGATTAAATAATCTAATTTTCTGCTCATTTCTTCTTTATAATTCATGGTCACCAAAAGAATCCCTAGATAAACTGTTCCAGACCAATAACGAGATAGTGCAACAGGGAAATTACTTATTATCATACAAACAACTAATAATACAATCGTTATTATATGAATATTATTTTTTTTCTTTTTTTCATAAATTGCTAAAGCCAAACTAATAACAGGAATTGACCTAAACAAGTATGTAAACAAAATAGAAAACGTTCCTGTTCCAAATACCGCCGCATCACGAAGAAACAAATTAACAAATCCACATTTGTACACTAAAATAAAAACAGATAGTATTGACAATGCTAAAAGTATTACAATATCTCGTTGATTTAAGTCAACTATTTGTTTTTTCTTCAGTGGCTTTATTGTACAATTTCTACCATACGCAAAAATATATGATATAATCCATATTAATACAATAAAATTTGTTTTTTCTGTCGTCTCTATTGTGTAATTATGTTTCCATGGTGAATATCCGGACGATAATTGTGTTACTGGAGTTAATACCATAAAAATCAAAATAAAATACCAATGCATTTTATTTAATGAAAACAAACGACCATCTTTTACCAACTCAATGATTGATATTATTCCTATTAAAAAAAATGTAACTGCTGATAAAAAAGAAAAAGAAGAAAAATCCATTTTATCAAATAAATATGAAACAAAAATAAATAAAAACAATAAAAAAAATAATCCAGATATAAAAATTTTTTTTGAAATACGCATATTACCTCACCAATATAGCCAATTATTTTACTAATTGATTATATAATTTTTCCAAATTATTTGCATGATTACATAATAAAAATCTATCTTTATTCATATTTTCTCTAATATTACTTTTAAATTTATTATCTTTATCTGAGCTCATTGCATTAATCAATTGTTCACATAATGAATCAATATTAGATGTTTCAAATATCAAACCATTAACATTATTTTGAATAATTTCAACTGCCGATGTACAATCTGATATAATGCAAGGTGTATTTAACAACATTGCTTCAATAATAGTTAATGGAGCACCTTCGTACCATTTTGATGGAAAAACTAAATATTTAGATTTTGCAATCAATGAATAAACCTCATCATTTTTTTTCCAACCACAAAATTCAATATTTCTATATTGCTCTTCTAACTCATTTAACAACGGTCCATCTCCAACAATTAATACCTTATATTTGTATCCTTTCTTATTTAATCTATCTATAGCTTCACATAATAAATCAACGCCTTTTTCCTCAGAAACTCTTCCGACATAAATAAAATCAAATTCCCGTTTATTTTCAACATTTTTATCAACTTCTATTGGATTTTGAATAAAATAAAAATCTTCTGATTTTAATTGGTTAATAGAAACCTTTTTATTTAAATCAGATATATAAATATATTTAATTTTGGAATTATTTTTAACATATTTATTTTGTACTATTTGCCGTATTGATCTCCAAATTTTTTGAAAATAACTACGCTTATCACAGTTACAAAAGTAACATCTTATCGAAGATGGTTTTATATTACAAATTTCACCACTCTTATAATTGTATAATCCACCATTAGGGCAGAAAGAAAAATAGTCATGTAAAGTAACAATAACTGTAAAATTATTATCTGTTGCTTTTTTTACAACAGATGATGACAATGCCTTTGTCCATCCATGGAAATGAATTACAGTATCCTTATTGTTAAACTTTTTTAGAAAATCACCAAATTCACCATATGCTTTGAAATTCCATATGCCTTTAAATAACGCTCTATATATGGAATCATTATTAATATCTTTAATATTCATACATGTTACATTTACATTGCTCTTTTCAAGTTCCCTACATACAGGACCTACAGCCGAAAAAAAATATACATTATATTTTTTTTTAGATAATTCAATAGCACTTTGAATAGCCACTTTTCCAGCGCCGCCATTGATAAATGAATAATCATATACAATAATTATATTTTTTATTTGATTATTTTTCTCCATTACCATCACCAAAAAATCTCTCTTCTAGCATCAAGCATAAACAATGATATACTGGTAAGTGCAATTCTTGAATCATATATGTTTCCGATACAGGAACTTTAATAGCAATATCTGCTATCTTTGCAAGTTCCCCACCACTTAGTCCAGTTAGTCCAATTACCTTTATGCCCAATGCTTTTGCAACAACAGCAGCTAATAATATATTCTCACTATTTCCGCTTGTTGAAATGCCAATAAATACATCCCCTGCTCGACCATATCCATAAAGTTGCTGTGCAAATACACCAAGACCGTCTACATCATTTATATATGCCGTTGTAAGAGCCTCGTGAGCAACAAGTGGAATTGTCATCAAACCTTTTTCAAGATTTTTTTCCAACTTTGTCCCTCTATTTAAATCAATAGCTTTTAGTTTTTTTGCAAATTCATTTGAAATTGGTCTTGAAATTTTAAATCTCTTCATTAGTTCCCCGGTAATATGTTCAGAATCTGCCGCAGATCCCCCATTACCTGCAACTAATAATTTATGGTCATTTACATAACACTCCTCAAGAATTGTATATGCATTTTCAATATTTTCACGACATACAGCTAACTGCGGATATCTTTTTATTAATAAATCTAATTGTTTCTGTATTCTTTCTTCCATATCTCCCCTACTATAATCCATTACCAGATTATCATATACTTCCTTTCCTGCAATTACATTACCAGCCTGACTTTAAATACAGCATCACTGATAAGCTTAATTACCATTTTTAATTTCAAATTCCTCTGGACTATAATGTATAACCCGTGTACCACCATTCTCAAATTTAAACGGAATATACATTAAGTTTTTCATTGCTTCTCTTACATTCTTTTGTTTTTCGGGTTGAACATAAAAAACAAGGAAACCGCCTCCGCCTGCACCAAGTAATTTTCCTCCAAGAGCACCAGCATGGATTCCCTTTATATACAAATCATCAATGCTTCCAGTGCTTATAGCACAACCAGTTCCTTTTTTTAGCTTCCAAGTAGTATCAAGTAATCTACCAAAATCATCTAAATCCCTATTTGTATCAGTTAATACCGCTTCTGCTTCATCAACCAATTCATACATTTTCCCAAGAATTTCTATCTTTGATTTTGTTCCACTAATATTATTAGCCTTTTGTACATCTGAAGAAAATCGTGTAAATCCTGTAAAAAACATCATTAAGTTATTGTTTAACTGTCTTTTTCTTTCTGGAGAAATAATCACAGGCAACACTTCATAGCCATCTGGGCCAAAGTTAATTCTATTAAATCCTCCATATGCTGCAGCTATTTGATCTTGCCATCCTCCAGTTTCATTACAAAGAACCCTTTCCAAATAAATAGCATCATCAGCAAGCTTCTTTTTATCAACATACTTTCCTTTTAATGAATAAAATGCATTTAACATACCTACTGCAAAAGAAGAACTCGTTCCTAAGCCCGATCGTGCAGGAAGATCCGCTTCATAAGTAAGTCTAATTTCTTGCATATTTAACATTTTCATAGCTTCACGAATCGCAGGATGCTGAATATTATTTATATCTGTAACCCTTTCTGTTTTTGAATAAGAAATTTCTGTAGAATAATCAAAAAATCTTGGAAGATGTCTTACATTTACATAACAGTATTTGTCAAAAGTTGTGGAAAGAACAGCACCTTTGTGTTCAACAAAATAATCTTTCATATCTGTACCACCACCAAAAAATGACATTCTAAATGGAGTTTTAGTAATTATCATATATTTATAATCTCCTTTACAGTGTTTCTAATGTGTTCACTATATTGTTTGTACAAAAAATTCTCTTTGACTCTTTTTCTTCCTTCTCTACCATACTTTTTTCTCAATTCATTATCTGATGCCAATTCCATTAATGCCTCTGCATATTTTTCAACATTTCTATTTTCAACTTCAATACCTGTTTTACCATTTAAGCATACATAATTAACACCAGACCCAGTAATAGTAAATGTTACTGCTGGTTTTTCAAAATACATCCCCTCAGCCAATGCTAATCCAAAAGCTTCATTCTTTGTTATTGAAGGAAAACAATAAATATCCATTGCCAATAAATATGCCTTTAGTTCTTCATCCGATACAATCCCCAAAAAATGAACTTTGTCATCTCCCATAGCTTCTCTTTTTAATTCATCTGTTAAATCTCCTTTTCCAGTGATATATATCTGGAACCTATCATCTAACAGTTTGCTTGCTTGAATTAAATATCTGAAACCTTTATATTCTGTATGGCGTCCAACTGCTAAACAAATTAATTTTCCTTCATTCTTCTCTCTTATTTTTTTTGCTAATGCAACTATATTATCATCACATTTTAATCTATTTTCATTTATACAGCTTGGAATAACCTTACATTTATCTTTTGTTTTTGATAACCATTTACTTCCTTCTATGTAATTAGGACTCGTCGCTATAATAATATCTGATCTTTGTAATATTTTATTATTTTGTCTATAGAATAGTTTTCCAATAACCTTTTGTTTGACAATATCGAGATGCCAATATACTAACAATTTTGTAGTTTTAGGAATATATCTTAGCAGATAGGTTGCAACAAATGGATTCGGATAATGAAAAATTACTAAATCAGGTCTAAATTCACTAATAGTCTTTTTAAGTATTCTCCCGTATGTTATTGACAACGGTTGGGATGCAATTTTAGCAAAACAACCACATCTTATTATTTCAACATTATCTATATAATCTTCTTTATTACCATTTTCATGATTAAAACAAATCACTTTCTGTTCAAAATCTGGAGCAAGTGCATTAACACAGTCCTGTGCCGTTTGTTCTATTCCCCCTCTAAATGGAAAATAGTACTTTGATATATGTAATATTCTTTTTTTATTCATAAAAATCTCCTAACAAACTCTATGAAGAATGCATACTAAATAAAATATATCTAAAATAACTTATAATATAGACATAACCTATTCTAAATGTTCCTATTTAGTTGTCTATATTAAACTTACTGCAAAAACTATCCCTAATAAGAAATAAATTATACATTGTACAATGTATCAATTATTTTCCTACATCGACCCTTCACCCTTCAACACAACACCCACTGTCTTGAACAGTATCTTAATATCGTTTACAAGGCTCCATTCATCGATATACTTACGGTCTAATCTTACAACCTCATCAAAATCCGTGATGTTACTTCTTCCACTGACCTGCCATAGTCCTGTGATTCCCGGCTTGATTGCCATACGACCTCTGTGATGGGCAGAATATTTCTCCCATTCATCCTCTGTTGGCGGTCTAGTACCGATCAGACTCATATCACCCTTTAAAACATTGAAGAACTGTGGGAATTCATCGAGCGACCAGTCACGGATCCGGTTTCCGATGCCCTTCTTGATCGTACCATCCGGCAGCTTCTTGCAGCCGATAATTCGCGGATCATATTCCATCTTGAACATCATACCATCCTTGACCTGATTCTGCTCCATCAGTTCGGCTTTTCTTGCTTCCGCATCCATATACATACTTCGGAATTTATAGATCTTGAACTTCTTACCATTCTTACCGATACGGTACTGGGAGAAGAAGATCGGTCCCGGTGATGCAATATAGATACAAGGTGCAAGGATGATCGTAAGGATGCCTGTAAAGATACATCCCACAATTCCTCCAAGGATATCGATTGCACGCTTCACAAATGCCTGATACGTTGTTATATATGTAGTGCTGACGGTCAGTACATGATGACCAAGCTGTTTATCGAATACATACTGATAATCGGAAAGCTCTGCCGGAACACGCACCCGCACATGAACCGTGATTCCCATATCTGCAAACTGTCCCAGAAGATTCTCCGGAATATGCTTCTCAAATGGTATATTCACATAAACCTCATCTACCCAGCCATGCATGATCTGTTCCAGAACTTCGTCTGAATATGTATATATGCTAAGCTCCAAATCTGCATATTCTGTATTGTAGTTTTCCGTCTCATCCTCAGTTGCATCTAATAATACAACACCTGCAACCCGATACAGATTATAGTATTCTGTATCCATTTCGGCAAGTAACGCATTCAGGTATTCTTTGACTGCCACAATTACAATGGATTTTTTTGCCACGCGATGTCTTCGTATATATTCCTTCCAGAGAAGCGTGACCACATAACCCATAGCCAGATATATCATGCCAAACAAAGCCATAACTTTTCTGGAATAAGCCGCGCCCATCTTCATCATGAACAGAACGAATACTGCCAAAAGTACAACCAGTACAGACTGCTTCACAGACGCAACAGCTTCACGGAAATATCCCCGTTTCAATACGCCTTTATATATATGACATACTATGGTAACTAATAATTGAAATAATGTCAGAAGTACGGCTATTGTCCGATATAACTTACTATGATACGGATTCTCTGTTCCCATCCGTATAAAATACGCCATACAATAAGATGCATGCAGTGCTATCAGATTCAGCACTGTAAAATCAAGATGCTTTAACCAGCCCTGAGGCTCTTTTCTATACATTCTATTCCCTCATTCCCTCATAAATGTGTTCATCATGTATCTTTATCAAGTCAAGCTATATAAATATAGTTGTTAATGGCTTAGAAATCCTTAACGCTTCTTAACCACTAACAACTATAATTCAATTCCTATTAAAAGTCAATTTTCTAAGCTTAAGTTGAATGTAGAAATTTCTGAAAATAATACTGTTATTTTAGGCAATTTTTCCAAAGTATTCGACGCAGTTCTACAACTTATATCCATTCTTCTTTAACAGCTCTCTGGCGGTTTCCGGTGAATCCACGCCCTCTGCATTCTTGATCGGTGCAAATTCATACTCTCTGATAACTTCAAATGGTAAGCAGTCATTCATAAACTGAAGCATATCAAGCGCAAGGGTTTCAAACTTATAACCATTCGGCTCCGTTGGTTTCACCAGTTCCTGATTCTCATTCATATAAGGTATCGCCTTTTTTGCCATATGAAGCGGCATTTTCTGATTCAAAAGCTGTTTTAACTGATTAACCGGGAAGATATAATTTAAGATCACCCCATAATTATAAGCATACTCGCCCATAACCGTTTTCTCATACCGCATCTCATCCGACAATTCATAATATTCTACTATGTAAGGCTTATTGTCTTTCTTACACAGCACGCCTACCCGTTCATATGGATCTGCTTTCTTTACGACTTTTGCCGCCGACTGATAATCTTCCATCATCATTGAGCCAAGGAATACCGGATCTGCAATCTTCTGTAACACATTGTCCACAGCAAATACATTGATATACCGGATGCCCTCTTTGTCGAGCTGATCTACCAGCCCTGCCCGTTTCATGGATGAGAACCAGCCACCATTTCCATTTGGTGACAGGCAGATCTTTGATGGTGCTTCCATCAATATCTTTCCATTAAAATCAACGGATGGTACCAGCTCCTGTTTAAAGAAATGCAGATACTCCTCCTTATATCCAAAGTTCTTATGCTTTGCAAAGAAGGATGTCGTTGCTTCGTAGTTCTTATCACTGGTCATGATATAGAGATGGATCCATCGTCCAAGTGTCCTCACAACAGTCAGGATCGTTTTCACCTGACATTCAAAGATATAGAGATCTCTCGTCAGTCCGATATTGTATGTGCCCTTCGGCCCATCAAATCCAAGTCTGGTTCCCTGACCTCCGGCAAGCATTACAAGGGCAAGCTGACCCTTCTGGATTGCCGTCTCGCCAAGCACCTTATAGGCAAATTCATAGTCTTTGATCGTGTCAAGTGTCAAAACCTCTGTTGGTGTGATCATTCCTTCCTTACCGTCTGATTCTTTCTCTTTTAATACATCAAATATAGAGAAGTCGATCTCTTCAATCTGGGAAAGCAGGCTCTGCTTCTCCTCATCGTTTAATTCATCATAATAGGCAAGCACATGCTCCTGCCCGTACTTTTTCAAAACTTCTAAAGCGTTTTCATATGTCATATAATTTTCCCTCATTTCTATTTTCCTCCACCACTATACCTTGAACTTGCCTATACCATTATTCCGCAAAACGCTCTCGCTCTATCCTCAACGTAGCGATACATAAGGCTGCAAAACACGCAGCCTAAGTACCGACGTTCGGACAGGTTTGCTACATAATATATAGACAAGTTCAACACATAGTGGAATCTGCTCTCTAACTATAATTTATTAACACGTTTTCTTACTTCAACAGTCTCTTTAAAGACTTTTGCTACATCCTTTAACCCGATCCTTCTTCCGCCCTTGCTGTCATCCCGGCTGTAGTTCAGCTCGATCGGAGCTTCGCAGATCTTTCTGCCATCTTTTGCTGCCATGGCAAGGATCTCAATATCAAATGCATATCCTTCTGCCTGCATCCGGCTGACGATCGGTTTGATCACTTCTTTTTTGAATAACTTGATACCGGTCTGTGTATCGTGGGTGTTCAGATGGAACATCATCTTTAACATCAGATAATATCCATAGCTCATGATCTTACGCAGCATCGGATAATGGAGCTTCGACTCCGGATGCAGCTTGGAACCGATCACGATATCGGCATCCTGCTCCTTCATATCCTTTAAGAATCGTTTCAGCAGGATCGGTGGCAGTTCCAGATCGGAATCCAGAAATGCGATGTATCGTCCCTCTGCTGCTGCGATCCCTGTCCGGATGGCATGTCCTTTTCCACCATTTGGCTGATATGAGATTCCTCTGATATGAGTATCCTGCATTTCTGCCCGGCGGATGCACTCTGCGGTGTTATCTGCACTTCCGTCGTCAACTGCTATGATCTCATACCGTTTGACGAAACCGGACAACACCCTGCTGGTTTCAAGCAGATTATCTGTTATATGTGTTCCTTCATTATAGGCGGGCATGACGACAGATAGTGTCACATCCCCTTCCTTATTTGTTTCCATGGTCAACGTTCTCCTGTCTGACAGTCTTATTCTTCTATGTTCGCCTGTTTTACGATACCGTAGACTGCCTCTCTGACGATTTCCGACATGGATACACCTTTTTGCTTTGCATACTTTGAAAGCAGTTCATGTGTATCTGTGTCGATTCTTAGTCTCAGAATTGTGTCTTTCCGTTTATCGGTCGGTCTTCCCGGTCCTCTCTTGATTTCCTCTGCCATCTCCCTGCTCCGTTTCTTTTTATTTAAAGAAAATATTTCTTTACTCCATGTATCGCATATCCTGCAAAATATCCAAGTGACCTCACTGTTCCAAATCCCATCTTCCGGTATACCTGATACGTCATCTTTGCAGAATGTAATTTGGAACCTGATTTACTGTTCTTCACCATCCGGTAAAGCAATAACGGTTCATTGATGCCTGCTGCCTCCCCGTATTTCTTAAGGATCTGCAGCCAGCAGATATAATCCTCGTGAGCATCATCATCCCCCATCGGGAACTCTGCTGCCACCTCCCGCTTCATCACTACGGATGAGCAGTTGATCACATTCCCATACAGTAGCATCTTGTAAGTGATGTTCTCCGGTACCGGTAAGATCCGTCCGGTATGGGTTCCGTCCTCTTCCATCAGTTCTCTGGCAGTTGAGGATAATACCACTCCGGTCTTCTTCATAACAGCAAGCTGCTTTGAGAGCTTTCCCGACCGCCAGATATCATCGGAATCTAAGAATGCTACATATTCGCCCTCTGCAAGCTGCACACCTTTATTTCTCGTTGCTGCTACGCCAAGATTGGTTTCATTCTTATATAGTCTGACCTGTGGATTGCTTTTATATTCTGCCAGACACTCCGTCAGATCCTCCGGTGAACAGTCGTTGATCACGATGATCTCTGATATCGCATCCTGACAAAGTGCGGAATCGATTGTCTGTTTAATTGTTCTGCTGCAATTATATGCCGGAATGATCACGGATACTTCTGGTTTCATTTATTTCTTTTCCTCTACACTATAGAAGGCATCCTCGGCTTCATCATGCGGATGCTTGATGCCTGTTTTCTTTGTCTTGTCTTCGCGGATCGCTGTCGTCTGATTTGCATCAATTCCCTCTGTATTCTCCTTCTGGAATAAGATCTTGAAGGTCAGCAGGATCAGCTTCAGATCCAGCCATAAGGAATACTGCTCATAATATGTCAGGTCAAGCTTCACCTTATCTCTCGGTGTGGTGTTATATTTACCGTAAACCTGTGCATATCCGGTAAGTCCGGCCTTCATCTTCAGACGATAGTCGAATTCCGGGAAAGTCTCCCTATACTGTGCTGCGATCTCCGGACGCTCCGGTCTAGGGCCTACGACTGACATATCGCCCTTTAAGATATTAAAGAGCTGTGGCAGCTCGTCTAAGTGTGTGGCACGGATCACACGGCCAACCGGTGTGATTCTGTCATCATGCTTTCTTGCAAGCTGTGCGCCATGTTCCTCGGAGTCCATCCGCATACTTCTGAATTTCATGATCTTGAATACCCTGCCATTTAAGGTCAGACGATCCTGTTTATAGAATACAGGGCCTCTGTCATAGAGCTTGATCGCAAGTGCGATCAGGATCATAAACGGTGAAAAGATAATGATCATGATCAGGGATACGATGATATCCATCAGACGCTTGAAGATCATATCTTCTCCTGTCAGTCCCTGGTTTCTGGATAATAATAACGGTGTATCAAACAAATGGATCGGTTCTGCTCCTAAGATAATGATATCCGATAACTTCGGTACCACATACGAACGGATCGAATGCTCGAAGCAGTATTTTACCAATTCGTTTCTGATATATGCCTTTGTCTCACAAAGGATAATACCATCGTACTGTAAGATTTTTTCTTTTAATGCTTTCTCACCTTCACTGACATGAATACGGTCAGCAATGATGTATTTGTCTTTTCTGGCATTGATCTTATCAATGAATTCGGTCGGTGTCTTATATCCGTAGACAAGCAGTAAATGTCTTGGAGGATAAAACTTACGGTACATCATCCTGCAGACAAATACCCATATAAATATAACTATGATCTCTAAGAATGTAAGCTCGATCATGTTCAGTGCCGGCAGATAATTACGGGCAATGATACACAGCTCGACATAACCTACGATATTTGCACAGACCAATGATAATATCTGTGAAAAGAGAACATCCATCACCCGGAGGAAGCCTACTTTATAACCACCATACAGCTTCGTAAACAGATAAATGATAATCGCATACATACCGATTACCGCCCAGTTACCTTTGTTCCAGAACGGAATCTGGATAGCCTGAGTATTATCTGCATATTCGGTATACCACATTCTCGCAAACAGCAGTACTTCCGCAGCTAACAGAAGCACGCCTTCCGAAAATGTGATAATACGTTTGTAAATGTCTCTCTTTCTCACATGTCTGGTTTCTTCCATATCAATCTCCATCCCACCATGAGAGGTGGTCACTAGGTGGATATGCCACCTGCTTTCTCTTCATTTTTTTTCTATTGGTATCGATTATTTTAACAGTTCACGGAGCATCTGGTTTACGGATGCCGGATCTGCCTTGCCCTTCATTGCTTTCATGGTCTGTCCAACCAATGCGCCAAGTGCTTTTTCTTTTCCGCCACGGAAGTCTTCGATTGCTTTTGGATTATTGGCAATAACTTCTTCTACGACCTTGCGGAGTGCACCTTCATCATTTACGGTGGCGAGTCCATGTTCTTTTACATAGCTTTCCGGTTCAATATCATCTGTAAATATCTTCTCAAATACTTCCTTTGCGACATTGCTGTTGATGGCTTTCGCATCTACCATCTGTATCAGCTTTGCAAGGTGCTCTGCGCTAAACGACAACTCATCTGCATCGATGGAATGTTCTTTCATCAGACGCATGGTCTCTCCCATCAGCCAGTTGGATACCTTCTTCGGATTTGCTCCGAGAGCGATCGTCTCCTCGAAAAGGTCTGCCATCTTCTTTGTATTTGTAATGATATCTATATCATAGTCTGGGATATCATACTCTTCTTTATACCGGATCTTCTTCTCATCCCGGAATTCCGGCTGACGGCTTCGGATCTCCTCCATCCACTCGTCACTGATCTGTACCGGTACAAGGTCAGGATCAGGGAAATAACGGTAATCCTGTGCATCCTCTTTGGAACGCATCGGATATGAATATTCCTTGGTATCATCCCATCTTCTGGTCTCCTGTACAACCTTTTCTCCTGCTTCGATCAGATCGATCTGACGTTCTCTCTCATTCTCGATCGCGTGAGCGATAGCCTTGAATGAGTTCAGGTTCTTTGTCTCTGTTCTTGTTCCGAATTCTTCTGCTCCGACTTCACGAACAGACAGGTTGACATCGGCACGCATCGAACCTTCATTTAACTTACAGTCTGATGCTCCGAGATACTGGATGATCAGACGTAATTTCTCAAGATAAGCAATTACTTCTTCCGCAGAACGCATATCCGGCTCAGATACGATCTCGATCAGAGGTACACCGGAACGGTTGAAATCGACCAGTGAACTGTCTGTATATGGATCATGTACCAGTTTTCCTGCATCCTCTTCCATATGGATCTCATGGATCCTTACGAATTTCTTCTTGCCCTCTACTTCGATCTCTACCTTTCCGTTTCTGCAGATTGGGTAGTACAGCTGAGAGATCTGATAGTTCTGTGGGTTATCCGGATAGAAATAATTCTTACGGTCAAATTTACAGTTCTGTGTGATCGTACAGTTGGTTGCAAGACCGACAGCAACTGCTTTTTCTACTACCCCTTTATTCAGTACCGGAAGGGAACCCGGCATACCGGTACAGACCGGACATGTATGTGTATTCGGTGCACCACCAAATGCGGTACTGCAGCCGCAGAATATCTTCGTCTTTGTCGCAAGCTCTACATGAACCTCCAGACCGATCACGGTTTCGTATACTTTACTCATCTTACAGACCCCTTTCTGCTACAGCGGCAGGCTGCTTGTACTCTCTTGTCTGCTCAAATGCATATGCCGCCTGAATGATTGCTTTCTCGTTAAATGCATCTCCTACCATCTGGACACCGATCGGCATGCCGTCTTTGTCGTACCCGCATGGAAGGGAAATACCCGGAAGTCCTGCAAGGTTAACCGGAACGGTGTATACATCGCCCAGATACATCTTGATCGGATCGGATAAGGATTCACCCATGGTCAGTGCAGTTGTAGGTGCAACCGGACCGAGGATGATATCGTATTTTGCAAATGCTTTATCATAAGCCTGTTTGATCAGGGCTTTTACCTTAAGTGCTTTTACATAGTATGCATCATAGTAACCGGATGACAGGGTAAAGGAGCCTAACATGATACGTCTCTTTACTTCTGCGCCGAAGCCTTCGGAACGTGTCTTCTTATACATGTTGTGAAGGTCTGTGTACTCTGCTGTACGATAGCCGTATTTTACGCCGTCGAAACGTTCCAGATTCGAGCTTGCCTCTGCGGATGCAATGATATAATATGCAGGAATTGCATATTCTACCATACCAAGGTCAAATTCTTCCACGATCGCACCTTTTTCTTTTAACACTTCAGCTACATGGTACACGGCATCCTTGATCTCAGGATCCAGCCCTTCTGTGAAATAGTCCTTTGGAAGTCCGATGCGCATACCTTTTACATCGTCCTTTAATGCGCTTGTAAAATCATTATCCGTACGTTCTACAGATGTAGAATCTTTCTTATCATACTGGGAAATGATCTCTAATATCGTTGCACAGTCTGTTACATCCTTTGCAAGTGGTCCAATCTGGTCAAGAGATGAACCATATGCAACCAGACCGTATCTGGATACTCTGCCGTAAGTTGGCTTGATTCCTGTTACACCACAAAATGCTGCCGGCTGGCGGATCGATCCACCGGTATCGGAACCGAGTGCACACGGTACTTCTTCTGCTGCAACAGCGGCTGCTGATCCACCGGAAGAACCACCCGGAACTTTATTTGTATCCCATGGATTCTTTGTCTCGCCATAATAAGAAGTCTCGGTTGTACTTCCCATCGCGAACTCATCCATATTTGTCTTGCCTACGATCACGGCTCCTGCTTCCATTAATTTCACAACAGCATCTGATGTATAGGTCGGTACGAAGTTTGATAAGATCTTGGATGCGCAGGTGGTAAGTACACCGTTCTGACACATATTATCCTTGATCGCGATCGGCACACCTGCCAACGGACCTGTCAGCTCGCCGCTGTCGATCTTCTTCTGTATTTCTTCTGCCTGTTTGAATGCACCTTCTTCATCTACGGTGATAAAACAGTTATATTCTTTGTCGTATGTCTTTATATTCTCGATGCAGGCTTTGGTTGCTTCCATAACGGAGATCTCTCCGGCCTTGATCTTCTTTCCAAGCTCTACTGCTGTCATCCTCATCATATCCAATGTCCGTTACCTCCTAATCAAATGTTCTTGGCACCTTATAGCAGCCATCTTTCTGCTCCGGTGCATTTGACAGCATATTCTCTCTGTCGTCGCCATTTGTTACTTCATCTTCACGGAATACATTATTATAAGAAAATGTATGGCTCATTGCTTCCACATTCTCAGTGTCCAGTTCGTTTAACTTACTTACATAGTCAAGCATATCTGACATATCTTTCTTTGCCTGCTCCTTCTCCTCATCGGAAAGCTCAAGCTTCGCCAGAATACCTACATAATCGATTGTTTCGTCTGTAATAACCATGGTATGTCTCCTTGTCTGGGTTTTATTAGGCAATTGCAATACTACTCTTTACTATGTTTGGATACTTTTGACCTTACCAATCAGGGGACGCTTTCGCTCATTTCGGTCTGCAGCGGTACTAAGATGTCGCTTATGCGCCATCTAAGGACCGGCGACCTCAAATGCCCCTGTATTAGTAAGTCAAAGTATCCAAACAACATTCAGACTATTGTTTTCGCAATTGCCTACTATTATTTATAGTACCACAAAATTAGTTAGAGTGTACCACATAACTCCGTTGTTTGCAAGTCTACATAAAAAGGAAGGCATACTGCCTTCCTTTTTTCTGTCTTTGTAGCCATTCACACCTCATCATATGCAAAGAGGAGTGTGATGAAAACCACACTCCTCTTTGTATTCTTCATAAAGAGTTTTATGCTGGTTGTCAGCCTCGATATCCAGTTAAGATATCTAAATCGGCGTGGAAATCATTAAGTCCCCCACGTGGACTACAACCATATCCTGATTGCACGGCTCGATATCAATTAAGATATCTAATGAAATGGATTTTTTACCCTGCTCCATTTGCAGCCCAACTTTTTACGATGCTCTTTCATCGAGAATATCTCTATTCTTATATTTATTATACTCAAATCATATTATAAAAACAACATTTTTATAGTTATTTTATAACATGCCCTCTAAGGTCTCACGGATTGCCTTGATGAAGTTCTCGCTGTTTAATACAGTTGGGTTCTCAAGGGTTGTGATAAGTGCAAGATCCTTTGTCATCTTTCCGGATTCGATCGTTGCGATCGTCGCTTTCTCAAGCTTGTTTGCGAAATCAACCAGAGCGTCGATGCCATCCAGTTCACCACGTTTTCTAAGTGCACCTGTCCATGCAAAGATTGTTGCAACAGAGTTTGTGGATGTTTCTTCACCCTTTAAGTGCTTGTAGTAGTGTCTCTGAACTGTTCCGTGTGCAGCTTCGTACTCATACTTTCCATCCGGAGAAACCAGTACAGATGTCATCATGGCCAGTGAACCAAATGCGGATGAGATCATATCACTCATTACGTCACCATCGTAGTTCTTACATGCCCAGATGAATCCACCCTTGGATTTCATAACTCTTGCTACAGCATCATCAATCAGTGTATAGAAATATTCAATACCTGCTGCATCGAATTTCTCTTTGTATTCTTTATCAAAGATCTCCTGGAAGATATCTTTGAATGTATGGTCGTATTTCTTTGAGATCGTATCCTTGGTTGCAAACCAGATTGTCTGCTTGATATCCAGCGCATAGTTGAAGCAGCATCTTGCAAAGCTTTCGATTGACTTATTGATGTTGTGCTGTCCCTGGATCACACCCGGTCCGTCGAATTCATGGATCGTCTCTTTGATCACTGTACCATCTGCACCTGTAAATACCAGTTCAGCCTTACCGGCACCCGGAACCTTGATCTCTACGTTCTTATATACATCACCATATGCATGTCTTGCGATTGTGATAGGAGCCTTCCAGTTCTTTACACATGGCTCAATGCCCTTTACGATGATCGGCGTACGGAATACAGTTCCGTCGAGGATAGCACGGATCGTTCCATTTGGGCTCTTCCACATTTCCTTCAGATCATACTCTGTCATACGTGCAGCATTTGGTGTGATTGTTGCACATTTAACAGCTACGCCATACTTCTGTGTTGCATATGCAGAATCAAATGTTACCTGATCATTTGTCTCATTTCTATATTCAAGTCCCAGATCGTAATACTCGGATTTCAGATCGATAAATGGATAGATCAGTTCATCCTTGATCATCTTCCAGAGAATCCTGGTCATCTCATCTCCATCCATCTCTACTAAAGGGGTAGTCATTTGAATTTTTTCCATCTTGCTCGTTCCTCCATGTTCTTTTATTATAGTTCTAATTACTTACCTGTTTTTATACACGCCTAGAATTATACATGAAAAATGTTACTATTTCCAGTTTTTTGAAAGTTTTTTACACATATCCGTAAATTCCGCGCACGGACACTTCCCCGGATATAATGATCGACTCCTGTCCATCTTTATCCTTTACACGAAGTCCTCCATTTGGTGCAAGTCCGAGGGCTGTGTATTCTGTCCGGTTATATCCTTCGATCACATAGACCTGTTCATCCTTGTTCACAAGGATGGAATTATATTCATCCAGCATAAACTGAAGATCCTGACATTTGACAAATGCGTCATACAGCTCTTCAAAATGATTTGCCACACTGGCGACCAGTTTGCTTCTGTCACAACCGGTTCCGTTTTCCAGCTTGATCGATGTCGCCTTATCTGCCAGTTCTTCCGGAAATTCCATCATGGATACATTGATGCCGATACCTACAACTGCATATTTGATATCCATACCTTCCGAACTCATCTCTGTAAGAATGCCACAGATCTTCTTGCCGCCGACTACAACATCATTCGGCCATTTGATCTGTGCCTGTAAGCCCGCTGTATCGGCAAGAGCACGCGCCGTTGCAAGTGCCGACAGGATCGTAAGTCTGGATACATTCTCGATCGGCACATCCGGACGGAGCAGAAATGTCATGGCTACGCTGGTTCCCTTCGGGGTGCTCCATGCCCTTCCTCTTCTTCCTCGTCCTGCATTCTGTTCGTTTGCAACAAACAACGCTCCGTGTGTTCCATCTGTCTCTCCTGCAAGCTTTGCCCGTATATTTGTGGAATCCGTCTCATCATAATAATACAGTTCTCTTCCGATCACCGATGTCGTGAGTGCTGCCTCTATCTTCTCTTTCGTAACGATATCCGGCTCTCCGACCAGCCGATAGCCTTTATTATTTACAGCATCTATAATGTAGCCTTCTGCCTTTAAGGCATTGATGTTTTTCCAGACAGCGGTTCTTGAGACACCTAATTTCTCACAGATCGCCTGACCGGATATATAATCACTGCTTGTCCGAAGCAACGCAAGGATTTTTTCTTTCATGATTTACCTTCTTTCTGTCTCACTTTCCTGATAAATTCCCATCTTCTTTAATAAATGATAATAGATCGCATCGCACTTATCACGTTTTCCGCTGAACGGCAGTACGAATTGCTCTTTTCCTATATCGATCTTCAATATGTAATATGGCAAAAGCGGATCCGGAATGACCAGATTCACATTTGTAATCTTCTCATATGGTGTATGATAAGATTTCTTTCCCTTTTCTATGATCAGTTCATCATCTTCAAAATGATAGGTCAGATCAAATGCCGATTTTCGAAATGATGATTTCACCAGCACCAATCCGTATACTCCAAGTGCAAGACCAAATGCCAGCTTAAAAATACGACCACCGGTACTGCCATGGGATTTGATCATCAACAGGATAAATGCTGCTCCGATAACAACAAAAAATACACCAACCATCCGGTATGTAATTCTGGTTGCTCTGTTTTTCTTTACGGTATGCTGCATGTGTTTTCCTCGTTCTTTCTATATATTTTCTGTTCTCTATTATATTTTCTACAGTCATAAAAAGCAAGCCGGAGTAAACATGACATTTTGCACTAAAACCCCCGACAAAAAACATGATTTTTACCAGATTGATTTTTCTTATAAAAAGAAGTAATATCCAGTATGCATTTAGAATATGGAAATCGTTGCGGGCAGTTTATTTAATAGAATCATACGACTTGCCAATACAGGGACATTTGAGTCCGCCGGTTCTCGATGGCGCATAAGCGGCATCTTAGTACCGCTGCAGGACTCAACGAGCGGAAGCGTTCCCTGTTGGCAATGTCAGTATGATTCGTAAATAAACTGTTCGCAACGACTAAACTAACACAAGGAGGTAAAATCATTGAAAAACTTACTGAAAAAAATTAACGGTTCCAAGGATCTGACTGAAGGCAATCCTATGAAACTGATCTTGAACTTTGGACTGCCATTATTATTTGGGCTTTTATTCCAGCAATTTTATAACATGGTCGATACGATCATCGTTGGTAAATTTCTGGGTGTCGATGCACTTGCAGCCGTCGGCTCAACCGGATCGATCAACTTTATGATACTCGGTTTCTGCATCGGTATCTGCAATGGTTTTGCCATCCCGGTTGCTCAGGCCTTTGGAGCAAAGGACACTGATAATATGAAGAAGTACATTACAAACTGTGTCTGGGCTTCGATCTTCTTCGCTGCCGTTATGACAGTTGCAGTCGGAATTCTTACCAGAAATATTCTGATCTGGATGAAGACACCGGACAGCATCCTGGATCAGGCATTTATCTACATATTTATTATATTTATGGGAATACCTGCAACCTTTCTTTATAATATGGTTTCCGGTATCCTGCGTTCTCTCGGCGACAGTGTAACCCCTGTTGTCTGTCTGATCGCATCCTCCCTGTTAAATATCGTACTGGATATCCTGTTAGTTCGTCCGATGGGTGTCGCCGGTGCTGCTGTTGCAACCGTTGTTGCACAGGCAATCTCCGGTGTCGGCTGTCTGATCTATATGTGTAAGAAACTCGGATATCTTCATTTTACAAAACAGGACTGGGCATTTAGTATGCGCCACTGTCTGACCTTATGCGGTATGGGTGTTCCGATGGGGCTTCAGTACTCGATCACAGCGATCGGCAGTGTTATTCTTCAGGCTGCAGTTAATTCGATGGGTGAATCCGTTATCGCTGCCGTATCCGCCGGAACAAAGATCTCCATGTTCCTCTGCTGTCCGTTTGATGCCATGGGATCGACAATGGCAACCTACGGCGGACAAAATGTCGGTGCTAAGAAAATGGATCGTGTGGATGCCGGCTTAAAGGCATGTATCAAACTCGGTATTGCCTATGCGATTCTTGCATTTGTATTTATCCTGTTATTCGGCAAGAATCTGGCACTGCTTTTCCTGGATGCAGAAGAGACAGAGATCATCAAGCTTGTATATTATTTCCTGCTTGGCAACTCCGGAGCTTACATCCTGCTTGCCCTTGTAAATATCGTCCGGTTTATGATTCAGGGACTCGGCTACTCCGCCTTTGCCGTTATCGCAGGTATCTGTGAAATGGTTGCCCGTACGATCGCAGGCTTTATCCTGGTACCAAAATTCGGTTATGTCTTTGTAGCACTCGGCAGTCCGCTCGCATGGATATTTGCAGATATTTTCCTGATTCCTGCCTATATCTATGTTGTAAAACGTCTTCGCCGCAAGTTCGGTCAGGAGACCCCGGCGATGCTGAAGCGTTGTCAAAAGAGCCTTGCATAATATATTCTAATACAGATTTTTCTATATAATCAAAAAACCATACCGGCAGCATATATATTTTTTATGTGATTTACCTATTCACCCAAATATATATGCTGTCGGTATGGTTTTTCTTTTTATTTATTATTTATTTCTGTAGATAATGTCGGTTCTCTTTGGTCCGTTTGAAACCATAGTAATCGGATATCCGATATGTTTCTCAATGAACTCAATGTAGTTTCTGCAGTTCTCTGGAAGATCTTCGTAGTTCTTGATACCACGGATATCTGTCTTCCATCCCGGCAGAACCTCATATACAGGCTTTGCTTTCTTTAACTTAGCTGTTGTAGGGAAGTCTGTTGTTACTTCACCATCGATATCGTATCCGACACATACAGGAATCTCATCCAGATAACCCAGTACATCAAGTACGGTAAATGCTACATCTGTTGTTCCCTGCATACGACAGCCATACTTGGAAGCTACGCAGTCAAACCAACCCATACGTCTTGGACGTCCGGTTGTTGCACCGTACTCACCGCCATCACCACCACGACGTCTTAACTCATCTGCTTCATCTCCGAAGATCTCGCTGACGAACTCACCGGCGCCTACAGCACTTGAATATGCCTTTACTACTGTTACGATCTGCTTGATCTCATATGGAGGAATACCGGCACCGATCGCACCATAAGCAGCCAGTGTGGATGATGATGTAACCATAGGGTAAATACCATGATCCGGATCCTTTAATGTTCCGAGCTGACCTTCTAACAGAATTGTCTTACCTGCTTTGATCGCTTCATGGAGATATGCGGATACATCACATACATATGGCTCTACGATAGCCTTGTACTCCATCAATGTTTCATATACTTCATCTACTGTAAGAAGTGGCTTCTTATACAGATACTCAAGCAGAACATTCTTGGATGCGATAACTCTGCTGATCTTATCCTTCAATTCTTCCTCTGTGTCAAACAGTTCGCTTACCTGGAAACCGATCTTTGCATATTTGTCTGAATAGAATGGTGCGATACCTGACTTTGTAGATCCGAATGACTTACCGGCCAGTCTCTCCTCCTCGTACTCATCAAACAGAATATGATATGGCATAACCATCTGTGCTCTGTCTGAGATCAGGATCTTTGGCATTGGAACTCCCTTTTCTACGATGCTGTTCAGCTCTTTGAACAGAACCGGGATATTTAATGCTACACCATTTCCGATAACACTTGTTGTATGATCATAGAAACAACCGGACGGAAGTGTATGCAATGCAAATTTACCATAGTCATTTACAATTGTGTGACCTGCATTTGCACCACCCTGAAATCTGACAATAATATCAGATGTTTCCGCCAGCATATCTGTTATTTTACCTTTTCCTTCGTCGCCCCAGTTGGCTCCGACAACCGCTCTTACCATATTTTTATCCTCGCTTTCATGGCATTTTTCCGGAAATATCTTCCGAAATTGAACTCAATTACTTTTACATTATAGCATGTATGTATTATAAGTAAAATCGATATTAATTATATATAGCATAAGTTGTACTTATATTTATTCTTTACAAATACACCGGTTCGGTTTACACTTTAAATATAACAATTAGCATAACTGCATTTCTATATTTGATATCGTATATACATATACCTGATATATGCATATGCATGGCCTTAATAACGTTTTTACAATTATCTGTAATAAAATTAACCGGGAGCTTCGATTATGAATATTAATTATGAATATTATAAAATCTTCTACTATGTGGCAAAGACAGCGAGTATCTCTGCTGCCGCCAAAGAGCTGTGCGTATCCCAGCCCGCTGTCAGTCAGGCGGTCAAATCTTTAGAACAGGCAATCGGTATCAACCTGTTTGTCCGGACGAAAAAAGGTGTATCCCTGACAAGTGCAGGCGAACTTCTCTACAAACATGTAGCCGAAGGATACGAGGCAATCTCCATGGGCGAACAGCAGCTTGCCCGACTGATGCACTTAGAAACCGGCGAGATCCGGATCGGAGCCAGTGATATGACACTCCAGTTCTATCTGCTTCCGCATCTCGAACGTTTCCACCAACTCTATCCCGGCATCAAAGTACATGTAACAAATGCCCCGACCCCAAGTACGATCGATCACTTATTTGCAAATAACATTGACTTCGGTATCGTTACAACTCCTCTCCCACAAAATCCGAATATGGAGATTCGAAACGCGCGGGAGATTGAAGATATCTTTATAGCCGGTCCAAGATTTAACAACCTGAAAGGTAAAGTTCTCGACTATCCGGATCTGCAAAAGCTTCCGATCATCTGTCTGGAAAATGACACCAGCACAAGAGCCTATGTGGATCAGTTTCTTGCAAATGAAGGCGTCACGCTGACCCCTGAATTCGAGCTTGCAACCAGTGATATGATCGCACAGTTTGCAAAGAGGAACCTTGGAATCGGATCGATCGTGGCCGACTTTGCCGGCGACTATATTGACCGTGGTGAGATCTTCCGGTTAAATTTCAAGAAGCACATCCCCAAGCGGAACATGTGCATCATCAGCGACCGCAGGCGTGGCATGAGCATCGCCGCTATGAAGTTGATGGAATTGCTGTAGCTTTCCTGTCATCCGATAATTAGTCCTTTAACTGTTAATGAACTTCTGAGCTATATTGATTATAACGCTATAACAAAATATCACATGAATTAATCAGGGATGCATATCCCCTTGTAATGACATTGTGAGGATTTCGTTATGAAGTGCACATTACCAGTAAATGCGAGTTAGCACAAGAGCATTTACGAATCAGGTATGTGCACTGAATAGAAACCACAACACGTCATTACAGGGGGATATGCATCCCTAATTGATTCATGTGATATTTAACTTTTATACGTTGATCTCAGCGGTCATGCCAAGTATGTCTTTATTTGCATCAAGTACCGGCTTTACAACCTCTGTGATGAATTCTTCGGTCTGCTCCGGTGCGCGTCCGACAAAGTTCTTTGGCTCAAGGATAGCTTCGATCTCTTCCTTGGTCATGCCAAATGCAGGATCTGCTGCGATCAGATCAACAAGGTTATTTTCCTTGCCCTCTTTCTTTACAGTTGCGCCTGCCTGCATGGAGTATTCACGGATAAGCTCATGCAACTCCTGACGATTGCCGCCACGTTTTACAGCATCCATCATGATATTCTCAGTTGCCATAAACGGAATCTCCTTCATGAATCTCTGATAGATAACCTTATCATATACAACCAGACCATCTACAACATTCAGGTACAGGTCTAAGATACCGTCGATTGCAAGGAATGCTTCCGGAACAGATACACGCTTGTTTGCGGAATCATCCAGTGTTCTCTCAAACCACTGTGTTGCTGCTGTAAATGCAGGATTTAATGCATCAGCCATAACGTAGTTTGATAAAGATGCAATTCTCTCACTTCTCATCGGATTTCTCTTATATGCCATTGCTGATGAACCGATCTGGTTCTTTTCAAATGGTTCCTCGATTTCTTTTAAATGCTGTAACAGACGGATATCATTTGAGAACTTATGTGCACTCTGTGCGATACCGGAAAGTACATTTAACACTCTGGAATCTACCTTACGGGAATAAGTCTGTCCGGATACAGGATAGCATGCTTCAAATCCCATCTTCTCTGCGATCTTCTTATCGATCTGGCGAACCTTCTCATGATCTCCGTTAAAAAGCTCTAAGAAGCTTGCCTGTGTTCCTGTTGTTCCCTTACATCCAAGGAGCTTCTGCTGACCGATCATGTAATCCAGATCAGACAGATCTAACATCAGTTCCTGAAGCCATAAGGTTGCACGCTTACCAACAGTTGTTGGCTGTGCAGGCTGGAAATGGGTAAATGCCAGTGTCGGCAGATCTTTATATTCCATAGCGAACTTGGACAGTTCGTTGATCACATTTAATAATTTCTTTCTGACAAGCTTCATAGCCTCTGTCATAACGATAACATCTGTGTTATCACCAACATAGCAGCTTGTTGCTCCCAGATGGATGATGCCGGCAGCCTTTGGACACTGAACGCCGTATGCATATACATGGCTCATAACATCATGACGAACCATCTTCTCACGCTCTTTAGCTACATCATAATTGATGTCCTCTGCATGTGCCTTTAACTCATCGATCTGCTCCTGTGAGATAACCGGCTTGCCGTTTTCAGAAAGGCCGAGTTCATACTCCGTTTCTGCAAGGGCGATCCATAATTTTCTCCATGTCTTAAACTTCTTATCCGGAGAGAAAATATACTGCATTTCTTTACTTGCATATCTCTCGCAGAATGGGCTTGTGTATCTGTCTGTACTCATTTTTACCTCTCCTGTATTTCTTTATTTTACTTTTGAATCTTCACCGCGTTTGAAATTCTCATGTTCTCCGCGGATATCTTCCTTTGGTGGCTCCATCGGATATTCCCCTGTAAAGCAGCCGTGGCAGTACTGTCTTCCACCGGAGATCTCTACCAGACGCTCCTTGCGAAGATAAGCAAGGGAATCGGCGCCAATGATCTTGCAGATCTCATCAACCGAACGGTTATATGCGATCAACTGCTCTCTGTCCGGGATATCCGTTCCAAAATAACAAGGATATAAGAACGGAGGCGAACTGATCCTTACATGAACTTCCTTTGCGCCAGCCTCGCGAAGCATTCCTACGATACGGTCTGAGGTTGTACCTCTGACAATGGAATCATCGATCATGATGATACGCTTGCCCTTTACCGCTTCTTTTAATACATTTAACTTCACGCGGACACTGGACTCTCTCTGGCTCTGCTGTGGCTTAATGAATGTTCTGCCGACATAGCCATTCTTGACAAATGCCGTTCCGTATGGAATGCCGGATTCCAGTGAATATCCCTGAGCTGCTGCATTTCCCGATTCCGGAACACCTACAACCATATCTGCATCTACCGGACTGTCCTTTGCAAGACATCTTCCCGCGATCAGTCGGGATTCATAGATTCCCATTCCGTCAAATACGGAATCCGGACGGGCAAAATAGATATATTCAAAGATACATCTTGCATGCTTCTCCTGACACATATCCTTATAGGACTGAACACCATACTCAGGCGAGATCGTTACGACCTCTCCGGGCTCTACATCACGGATAAATTCTGCACCGATCGTATCAAGGGCGCAGCTTTCCGATGCAAGGATATAGGCATTATCACGTTTTCCGATACAGAGCGGGCGGAATCCAAACGGATCTCTGGCTCCGATCAGCTTTCTTGGACTCATTACTACAAGTGAATAAGATCCCTTCACTTTTCTGAGTGCTTTCATAACTGCTTCCTCGGCACTTGCACTGTTCACACGTTCTCTTGCGATATGATAAGCAATAACCTCGGAGTCGATCGTCGTCTGGAAGATCGCACCTGTAAGTGCCAGTTCCTTACGAAGCTCCGGCGCATTGATCAGATTACCGTTGTGTGCAAGACCAAGTGTACCTTTTACATAGTTTAAGACTAATGGCTGAGCATTTTCTATCGTACTCGCGCCGGCAGTTGAATATCTGACATGTCCGACACCGATATTTCCTTTTAATTTCTCAAAGGATTCCGGTGTGTACACCTCGTTTACCAGACCCATGCCCTTCATGGAGCTTACCTTCCCCTTGGGACCTTCCGTGTCTGATACTGCGATACCACAGCTCTCCTGTCCTCGATGCTGCAATGCAAACAATCCATAATAAATGGAGGTTGCAACATCATTGTTGTCAAAATCATACATTCCGAAAACACCACATTCTTCATGCATCTTGTCATCATTCTCAAAATAATGGGATCTTATATTCTCGTTCATGTTTTGCCTCTCGTATTTTATTTTTTAACACACTAAGACTTTATACGTTTTCTGTTTTTCTGTCAATGTTGGAATGTGAAAAATTATTCCGGAAATTAACAGCCATTTTCTCTATATTGCATAACCTTTCTCTTTGATCAGATCTACCATCTGATATACATATTTGTTGCAGAGTTCATCACTCTCTGCTTCTACCATAACACGGATAAGCGGTTCTGTTCCGCTCTGGCGAAGAAGAAGTCTTCCGTCAGAACCAAGCTCCTCCGCGATCTTCTGATTTAATGCCTGCACATCCGGATCATTCATAACCGCATCCTTACTGGATACCTTTACATTTACCAGAAGCTGCGGGAAGATCGTCAGGCTCTTGAAGCACTCTGATAATTTACATTTGCGTTCCAGAATAACTTCCATGATCTTCAAAGACGTCAATACACCATCTCCGGTCGTTGCATATTTGGAGAAGATGATATGTCCTGACTGTTCGCCGCCGATAGAATATCCATGCTCCATCATGGATTCAAATACATATTTGTCACCGACTGCTGTCTTATCATAGGAGATTCCCTTCTTATCCAATGCTTTATATAAGCCGAGGTTTGACATGATCGTTGTTACGATCGTATTCTTATTCAGTTCTCCGCGTTCCTTCATATAACGTCCGCAGACATACAGGATCTTATCTCCGTCTACTAACTCGCCCTTATCATCAACGCACAGACAACGATCTGCATCACCGTCATAAGCAAATCCTACGTCCAGTCCTTTTTCTACTACGAACTTCTGCAGTCCCTCAATGTGGGTAGATCCACAATTTGTATTGATATTGGTTCCGTCCGGATCATTATTGATCACATAGGTCTTTGCTCCGAGTGCATCAAATACTGCCTTTGCAACCTGATAGGCTGCACCGTTTGCGCAGTCCAGTCCAACTCTCATATTCTTAAAGGATCGGGTAGGGATCGTCATCAGGTATCCCATGTAACGATTTCTTCCCATGGAGTAATCAACCGTGCATCCGATATTTTCTTTTGTAGCCAGCGGAATCTCCGGAATCTCACCATCGATATAACGCTCAATCTCTTCTTCAACCGCAGCCTCTAATTTGTAACCCATGCCATTGATGATCTTGATACCATTATCATAGTATGGATTATGACTTGCCGAGATCATGATTCCACAGTCAAAACCATCGGTTCTGACAATATAGGAAACACTCGGTGTCGGTGTTACATGCATCAGATATACATCTGCACCACTTGCCGTTAAGCCTGCGACCAGCGCATATTCAAACATATAACTTGAACGTCTGGTATCCTTACCGATAACCACCTTTGCCTTGCCTTCCGGATTCTTCTTGCCATAATAATAGCCAAGATAACGTCCGACCTTGAAGCTGTGCTGTACAGTAAGATCCTTATTTGCTTCACCTCTGAATCCATCTGTTCCAAAATATTTACCCATAACTGTAAACCTCTTTCTTTCAACTCAGTTTGAACTACTTAACTTCTTCTTTTTCTTCTTCCGGTGATACCAGTAGAGCGATTGCCCGTCTGTGAACCGATATCTCTGATCTGGTATATTCTCCACCATATTCACCATCCAGGGTCCATGCGATCGGCTCTTCGCTCTCGATCACAACACGATTCGTACGGAATGCCACCATATTCGTCTCATTTGTATTTCCAAGGAGCAGCGAATTGATGATTCTCTGGAGATCTGCAAAATTCTGGATCTTACGGATCAGAACTCCTTCGAACAAGCCATCGTCGAATTCAACTCCATGGCTGGTCAGACTCTTATATCCACCAACCGATACTGAATTCGATATCATACCGAACATGAACTCACCGGTATATGTCTGGTTATTAAATTCAATCTTCAGATTATATGTCGGAACATTTACAAGACTTTTCATACCCTGTAATACATATGCAGCATGTCCTAAAATATTCTTCATATTCTGAGAGGTTGCATAAGATGTATCCGAAAAAATGCCAAACGCCGCAACATAGACAAAATAATTCTTATTCAGTTCTCCGACATCTACCGAAAAAGGTGCGGCCGCGACAAGCTGTTCCGCTGCCTCGATTGCTTCCTTCGGAATCTCAAGGCTTCTGGCATAATCATTTGTCGAGCCACATGGGATATACCCCAGCGGCCGATTCAGTCCACATTCCATAAATCCCGTAACCGTATTACCAAGAGTTCCGTCACCTCCGGCACATACGATCACATCGTAGTTCTCTCCTTCTTCTTTTACGACACGGGCAGCATCACCGACTCCCTGTGTCAGATAAATTCTGACTTCATAGTCTTTCTTACAAAAGACATCTATGACATCTATAAGACAATTCTTCAAAGTTGTTCGTCCCGCTTTGGGATTTACAATAAACAGCATTTTTTTCATAATCATACCTCATTACTGTTTACAGGAACGCATTTATCCGATTGCTCTGTTCCCGTCCGGTTTATGCTTTATGCATTGTGATTCTTTTTATATTCCATGTAAAGATCATATCCCTTTTTTCTGAGCTTACAGGATGGACAGTGACCGCATCCTTCGCCCGGAATACCATTATAACAGGTAAGGGTCATATCTCTGATAACATCGAGTCCGCCGAGTTCATCTGCCAGCTTCCAGGTCTCCATCTTATCGATCCACATCAATGGTGTGATGATATCAAATTCATAGTCCATCGCAAGATTCAGTGTTGTATTCAATGATTTGATGAAAATATCTCTACAGTCAGGATAGCCGGAGAAATCACTCTGGCTGACACCGGTTATAATGTCGCTGACGCCCTTCTGCTTCGCATAAATCGCTACAAATGTCAGGAATACCATATTTCTTCCATCTACAAATGTATTCGGTGTACCGACCTCCGGTGCATTCTCGTCTACCTTCATCTCACTTCTTGTCAATGAATTTGGTGCAAGCTGATTCAACAGACTCATATCAAGAATATGATGCTCTACTCCAAATTTTTCAGCAATCTTCTTTGCACATTCTAATTCTTTTATATGCTTTTGTCCATAGTCAAATGATACTGCGTATACTTTTTTATACTTCTTAAGTGCCCATAACAGACAGGTCGTACTGTCCTGTCCACCACTGAATACAACAACTGCTTCATCTCTGTTCTTCAAATTCTGCATCTTTCATATCCTCCTATCGGTTCATCATCAATACTTTATTCTGTAAATTCACATCATTCTCAAATGCACCACGGAACGTCGTTGTATAGGTCTTCGTTCCCGGCTTCTTAATGCCCCTTGCTGTCATGCAGCTATGATTTGCCTCGATCAGTACGGCTACATCCGGTGAGCCTGCTGCCTTTCCAACCACATATGCGATATCGGATCCGATCCGCTCCTGAAGCTGCAACCGCTTCGCTACCATGTCTGCGATCCGTGCGATCTTGCTGAGTCCTAAGACCCTGCCATGTGGGATGTATGCCACTGACACCTTCATATCATACATCAGTGCCATATGATGTTCGCAGTAGCTAAACACCTCAATATCCTTTACGAATACCATATCTCTTGTATGTGCTGCATCTTCCTCTTTGAATGTCTTACCAAACATCTCAGCAATCTCATCGTTGGTATAATTCATTCCCTCAAATACTTCTTCATACATTCGCGCAACACGGTCCGGTGTCTCTTTTAAACCTTCCCGGTCAGGGTCATCACCAAGTGCTACAAGGATTCCACGTATATGCTCCTTTATTGCTTCTTTATCAATTGCCATTTCTACTCCATTCTCTTATTACTCTTAATCTATTATCCAAATAATACGTTAATATCGATACCTGCGGTTTCATCCGTTTTACACTCCGCGCATCTCCGGATCCCAGATATACTTATGAAGCTGTAACTGTAATTTTACACCATTCATTTCATTCTCGATCATAAAATCAACGATATCCTCCGGATTGATCTTACCGTATACCGGACTGATATAGACGTTTGATTTGATATCCAATGCCCATTCATGAATAATGTCTCTTGCTGTTTCCAGATCCTTGATCGAGCCGGATACGAACTTTACCGCATCCTTCTTATCAATGTAGTTATAATTTGAAAAGCACATATTACTTTCCATTCCGCTTCCCGGAAGCTTATAATCAAGTGTAAATGCTACCCGGTCTGTCAGTGCTTTAAACTCTGCGATATCCACACTTCCGTTTGTCTCTACTTCTACCTGAAGCTCCTCATCCATCGCCAGCATCAGGAGCAGCTTATCGATATCCTTCTGGATCAATGGTTCTCCACCGGTTAATGTCACGTTTCTGACTCCGGTTCGTTTGATATAGTCATAGATTTCTTCATCCGTCAGTTCTTCGTATGGGGCATCTGCTTCATTTGCCCATTTGGTATCACAGTAACTGCAATTCAGGTTGCAGCCTGTAAAACGAATAAATACTGCCAATTCTCCGGCTTTTACGGATTCACCGTTGATGCTGACAAATCGTTCCGCTACTTTAAATTTTGCCATTTCTATTTCCTTCTTACTTTTTGTATATGGTATTCTTCGATGTCATTTATCTATTATGACATCCTTGATCTTGCCTGTTATTTATTCTAAGTCTTTTTTGACTTATATTATTTTACGCTATATAGTTTTTCTTCTGCTATTATGCCATATACGTCGCTGCATTGGTCGGGGTCTCATAAACTGTGGTACGAAGCACCTGATATCCCTTATCTGCCATATATTCATAAAAATACTTTGCCAGATTCTCTGCTGTCGGACGCATCGGAAGCTCGATGATACGGAACTGTTCTTCTGCCAGTGCTTCCATCGTTTTTTCCCTCAATGTACCTTTCTCCATAATCAGGCAATGATCCATCTCTTCTGTTTTCTCTCTGAGATCCTTTTTCAGATCTCCAAAATCTACAACCATGCCTCTGGTCTGTCCGTCCTGCATCAGCTTCTCGCCGCCGACTTCAACTTCAACCGTCCAGCGGTGTCCGTGCAGATTTCTGCATTTACCCTCATAGCCCGCAAGGAAATGCGCGCTGTCAAAACTTGAATTTGTCTTTAAACTGTACATATCTTCCTCTTTCTTTTATTTTCGAATGTTATATTACACAGTTGTCAGCTTGTACGATGTAATAAGCATCGACATTTGTGTAGTTTCGTTATGAGACCTGCACTAGCTGCCAGCACCAAGCCCATGCTTGAACCCGTATGGGTGAGTTTGGGCGACTGCTGACAAATAGGCGTGCAGGTCGAATAGAAACGAAACAAGTCGGGCGATTACATCATACAAGCTGACAGCTGTGCAATATAACATTCCTATGTAAAAAACGCGCATATAGGAAAATGCCCTTCATGCGCGTTTTTTCCTAGTTTTGTTTAGTGACAGGATGGTATTAATGAACTGTCAGTTATTCTGTTTCTGTATTGCCTGTCATATCTGACCGGCATCTGTTTTTAGATGTTTAAGAACTTCTTTACGACGCTCTCCATTTCTTCTTTGTCACATACTGTGTCGTGAAGAACAGGAGCTGTACGGATGTCCTCGATCGCCTGTGGAACCTTTACGCCGGATAACTTGCAGAGCTCATCGACTAATTCAAAGTCGCTCTTTGCTGCATAAGCCTCATCGATAGATTCCATAACACTTCTTGTAAACTTATATGGGCTTGCTGTAGAAGCGATAACCGTAGGAGTCTTATCTCCTGTTTCATTTACATACTTGTCATATACGGTCGCTGCTACTGCTGTATGTGTATCCATGATATAAGAATCCGATTCATATACTTTCTTGATCGTTGCCGAGGTTTCTGCTTCTGTTGCATAACCGCCCGCAAATTCAGCAAGCTTTGCTTTCATCTCATCTGTGATCGTATATACACCTTCTGTGCTTAACTGCTTCATCAGTGCTGCATTCTTCTCTGCATCATTTCCTGCGATCTTGTAGATCAGTCTCTCTAAGTTGCTTGAGATCAGGATATCCATAGATGGTGATGTTGTTAAGATAAATTCACGATTTCTGTCATAAGTACCTGTTGTAAAGAAATCATATAATACCTTATTGTCATTTGATGCACATACGAACTTCGCGATCGGAAGTCCCATTTCTTTTGCATAATATGCTGCAAGGATATTTCCAAAGTTTCCGGTTGGTACAACAACATTGATCTTGTCGCCAGCCTGGATCGTACCGTCCTTAACCAGTCTTGTATATGCATATACATAATAAACCATCTGCGGAACCAGACGTCCGATATTGATTGAATTGGCGGATGAGAACTGATATCCTTTCTCGTCCATGTATGAAGCAAGTTTCTCATCTGAGAACATCTTCTTAACACCTGTCTGTGCGTCATCGAAGTTGCCTGTAATTCCTACGACAAATGTGTTTTCACCCTTCTGGGTTACCATCTGCTTCTCCTGGATCGGGCTTACACCATGCTTTGGATAGAATACGATAATCTTTGTTCCCGGTACATCTGCAAATCCTGCAAGTGCTGCCTTTCCTGTATCACCGGAAGTAGCTGTCAGAATAACGATCTCGTTCTTTACATGATTCTTCTTTGCGGATGTTGTAAGCAGATAAGGAAGAATGGATAATGCCATATCCTTAAATGCAATCGTTGAACCGTGGAATAATTCCAGATAATATGCACCTGCTTTATGTACGAGTGGTGCGATCTCCGGTGTATCAAATTTCTTGTCATATGCTGAATTGATACAATGCTTTAACTCTTCTTCTGTAAAATCCGTAAACATCAGCTTCATTACTTCATAAGCAACCTGCTGATAGTTCATCTGCGCCAGATCTGTAAGACTGACATCAAGAGCAGGAATACTGTCAGGAACAAATAATCCTCCTTCATTTGCAAGACCTTTTAAGATTGCTTCTGATGCGGTTGCTGTTTCATTTGCATTTCTTGTACTTCTGTATATCAATTCCATATGGCACTCTCCTTCTATTTTATTTACTCTTTTGACTTATGCAGGCTTTCCTTTTCTGATGCTTTCATCCAGATATACTGAAATCAACCTGCAAGCGTCCACATTATAGCATACCCATTTTCAAAACACAAGATGGCGGAAGCATCTCTCAAATCTGTTTTTTATATTTTATAGAATTGATCGATCTTCCGCCATCTGTATTGTCTTCTTCCATCTGTTACAAATAGAATAAATTATTTTACCTTAATGGTGATGGTTGCTTTCTTACCACTTCCATCTTTTGCTTTTGCTGTGATCTTAACCGTTCCCTTCTTCTTTCCGGTTACCTTACCCTTAGCTGTTACCTTTGCAACCTTCGGATTGCTGGAGGTCCATGTCACTTCTTTACTGATTCCCTTTGTCGGAGTCAGCTTTGCTTTTAAGGTTATAGACTGTTTCTTCTTGATCGTTACTTTCTTTACTGCCTTTTTCTTCGATGTGATCGTAACCTTCTTAACTGCCTTTTTCATAACCTTAACCGTATAGGTTGCTTTCACCTTGCTGTTGCCAACCGCTGTTGCTGTTACCTTGATCGTCTTTCCCTTAGCAGCTTTCTTCACTGTCAGCACACCCTTGCTGTTAATAGATGCATATTTCTTATCCGATTTACGGATCGTCCATTTTACCTTCTTATTTGTCGCTTTCTTAGGTGTAACGGTTGCTTTCAAAGTCAGCTTCTTTCCCGGAGCGATTTTTTTAGTTGCTGCCTGGATCTTGACCTTTGCCGGTTTGACCGTCTTCTTTGGTGCTTCTGTTGTTGGTTCATCGGTCGTCGGCTTTTCGGTCGTCGTTTTCTCGGTTGTCGGCTTTTCCGGATTCGGTGTTGGTGTCGGTGTTACTGTTTCTTTCTTCTTTACCGTAACGGTGCAGGATCCTGTAACACCACTTCCATCCTTTGCTGTTACCGTAACAACTGCAGTTCCGGCACTTACGCCCTTCACTTCACCGGTCTGCGATACACTTGCCACTTTCTCGTTGCTGCTCTTCCAGTCAAATGTCTTCCGTGTTGCATTTGCCGGTATAACGGCCGCTACTGCGATCCGTTCTGTATCACCAATATTTAATACCACGCTGGTCTTGTTTAACGTGATCTTCTCGATCAGGATTGTATCCGGGATCTCATCTCCATTTTCATCCTTTGGTTTCGATGAAAAGATATCCTTTGAACCTGAAGAGGATGCTACTGTATTGTCTCCAACCAGAATAATATTGTCTGATTTGATCGGTGGTTTCTTCGTAACCTGATCTGCTCCGACCGTTACCTTGGAATCCTCGATCCGTACAGTATCTGCTTTGATCGCCGTTCCTGTCTCATCTGTTTCTGCAGCAAGCTCTGCATCCCGGATCAGAACTGTACCACCTGCTGAGATACCCTCATCAACCGATACCTTTCCGCCTTTGATCGTTATATCTCCTGCTGCAGATATCTTACCGGATACTACAAGGGATCCATTTCCGCTGATCACAAGTCCGCCATCCGTCTCGACATTACCTGCGATCGTTACCGTTCCTTTTCTTACGATCTCCGTCTTACCATCTGCATTTCCGATGATCGCAACGGCTCCAACCTCCGCCTGATCCAATGTGATCTTTGTTGCTCTACCTGCCTTAATAACAAGCTCCTTATTCTTTCCTGTAATCACATAGTCCCTGCCATCTTCCGTAAGTGTGAGAACCGGTTCCGTATAGCTGACTGTTATTCTGCCATCATCTGTCCGTAATGCATCCTGATATTCTTTGTCCGCAATCTTTGCTATATCGATCGTATATGGATCCTGAACAAGTGTATATACCGTAAGCAATTCCACTGTTTTTCCTGCATATGCAGTTGCAGTTTCTGCATATCTGCCTGAAACTGTATACTTTGTAAAGCTTCGTAATCCGGCAAATTCAATTGTCTCTCCATTGGAAGCTGCCTGCTTCCACGTTGTTCCATCCACTGAATACCGGACACCCGCCTGACCGGAGATCCGGATCGTATCCTTTGTTCTTGCAAGAAGTGTCACAGCATCCGGAACTGCTGTCTGTTCTGCCTTTCGTACTTTTACAGAAACCATCTTTTTATAAACAGCATCTTCATCAGAGTCCTCGATCTGATACCGTTTTTTGCTTGTATCACTCCATGTAAATACAACCTCATACTGATTGATACCATTTGCTACTTCCTGTTCGCCCATTGTTACATCCGGGGTGCTCCATGCAAATGTTCCATACTCGGTTGAACCGCCTGCAAGAGTAGAATCAGAAAGCTTCTGTCCATATACCAGCTCGGAAGCCTCCGGGAATGTGATAGCCGGAAGTCCTGCTCTGCTGACTGTTACCGTCACATTCTGTGTGATCGTTCCTGCTGCTGCATCATACCCTGTGATCTGATCAAATGCATAATTCTTCTTTGCATCGGAACGAAGGGTTAATACCACCTGTCCCTGATACGTTCCTCGTTCCGGTTTCGCTGCTGCATCTGCCCATGCAAATGTTCCATAGGTCTCATCTCCACCAGATAACTTCGACTCGGAAAGCGTCTGACCCGTTACGATCATTCCTGCTGTCGGGAATGTAATACCCGTTACCGGACATTTCTCAACCGTTGCAGATACCGGAATCTGATAGGACTGTCCGTTATCTGCCTCTACCAGCAGATTATCACTGTAAGAGCCTGTATCCTTACCTGTCTTTAATGCCACAACCACAGTTGTCTTATCTGACGCTGCAACCTTTATGGATGTATCACCGGATATTTCAAATGGACTGTCTGTGCTTTTTTCTAACTGTATCGTTACAGATCCTGTATCATTTCCCTTATTCTCTAATACCAGTGACGCTGTCGATCCTGCTTCATATCCATAAATAACAGGAGCACAGGTTAAAGCTGTCCGATCTGTAACAAATTCTGCCTTTGGTGCAGCCTTTACTGTCACCCTGCAGCTTGCTGTGAGATTTGTTCCATCTGTCGTTGTAGCTGTCACAGTTGTCTCACCTGCTCCGACCGCAGTTACCTTTCCTGTTTCCGAAACAGTCGCTACCTTCTTGTTTTCAGATTTCCATATCACCTTCTGTTCTGCAGTCTTTGGAGTAACCATTGCGCGGATCGTAGTATCAAGTCCTTCTGTTAATTCAACGATCAGGCTATCCAGTTTGATGGCTGTTGCCTTTACTTCTTCCTCTGTATCATCACCGGAATTTGTTCCATAATAAGTCTTCACGCCTACAGCAGCAAGTTCTGCCGCAGAGGCTGTCTTTGTACTATAATTCGTTGCATTCTTCTTTGCATAAGATAACTTTACTGTCTTATCATTCTTGTGAACCAGATAAAGTCCTGCTGCCGCACCAACCAGTCCGGCATTATAATCAAGTGCTACTTCATTGCAATAATAATCTCCCTGATCGTCTTTATAGGTTCCATCCGCCCCGGGTCCGCCTACCAATGCTCCAAGCAGCGTATAATGATCACTATTTATGATCTTCGAATCTGTCGATCTGGATGCCGCTCTGTGATGCGGATATTTACTGGAGTTCTCATTATAGCCTACGATATAGCATCGTTTATTCGGATTATCTCCTAACATATAGTTCATCTGACTGGTTGCCCAGTCTGCATATGTTGTTTTTCCTGTCAGCTTATCATATACCAGACCGGTAAACTGCTCTGCTGCACTGTATCTGCAGGAGCCCCAGTCACTAACACAGTTAAATACTCCATCGATGGCACTCTTGCCTTTGCATACATCTGTAATGCTTGCAATCTTTGCAGTATCCTTCTGCAGCATGCATGCCAGTGCTCCGGTATTTGCCCAGTCGATCACCCAGTACTGATTCACACCATTACCGGAATTATCTTTGTATGTATTATAAACTGAATTATAAGAGGTATTGCCTGTAGCAACAGCAAGCGCACTTGCTGCAAGTGCATAGTCATCACCATATGACGTAGACGCATAAAATGATGATGCGCCCTCGGTTGCACATGCTTTATTATTTTTCTCTACAAATGTAAAGAGATCCTTTGCTGTCTTTAAATCCTCATTATTTCCAAAGTTAATATAGTTCAATGCCAGCGCTGCGATCGCAACACTCACTTCATCTGTAGCCGGATTGCTCGCATCTGCAAAGAATGCCGGACGACTGATCGTCTGTCCCTCCGGTGCTGTCCATACACCATGATCTGTATTACCGTCACCTACCTGATAGCAGAATGCGATAACCTGATCTCCCTCGTACACTGTACACCGCTTAAAGTAATCGCAGAAATAATCCGTGATCTTCTTCAGATGTTCCTTCTGACCAAGCTCGTCAAATGCATCCTTGAACTGATAATAGCTCATTCCAAGCATAGATGCTGCATATCCCTGTGGAAGTCCGAATTTCACATGATCGCCTGCATCATGGAAACCACCGGAAGCATCTACATTGTAGGTTTTTCCATTCTTTGTATATGTTATATTTTTATCATAGGTATGGCAGTTTCCACGCCAGGAAAGTGCACAGGTGTCTTCCAGATAACCACACATATTTGCGTCATAGAAATACAGACTTTCCTGCAATGCCTTTGCATAGTTGAATTCTACATCCAGATCTTTATTCGTTGTGGTATCACCGGATGAGGTTCCACCGGAACCACCGGAACCGCCTGTATTATCATTCGTATCCCCTTTGGAATAATCCACAGAGGATGAAGTGCCTTTGTTATAATAAACTCCCTTCACCTGAATACTGGATGCCTCTACATATTTTGACGAGAAACCGCCACCCGGAATGTCATTTTTCATTGTTCCTGCTGCAAGAACTGCATTTGCACCACTCTTCATCGGATACATATAGATCGTATCACCATCTGCTACAAAAGTCGCATTCCAACACTTAAATGCCGAAGCCGTACCGGATGGTACCTGCAGCACTACGATCCAGTCACAGATTGATGCTCCCGTATTATTGCTGATCGCCATTTCAAAGCCTGACCAGTCATTGCTTGGTGTTCCCTGATTCTTCACGGTTGCTGTCACACCTGATGAATACTCTCTCTCTGTTCCAAAATCAGAAGAATCGGAACCGCTGCCGGAATCTCCACCTGAACTGCTGCCTGAGTTTACCAGAACCGCCTCTTTAATCTTGTATGTAATACTTGTTACATTTTCAAACTGAAAACCGAAATTATATAACTGACCGGATTTGCTATAGAATTGTGTCAGGTCCAGTTCTACGGTCTGAGTGCCGGAGCCTGCATTCACATTGATCCATTCACCCTTCCATGTTCCTTTCGCATTTACAAATGCCTGTCCGCCAATATTTCCCGTTCCATTGACTGATGATACCTCGAAGCTGACACGAAGCTTGGTAAGCCCCGCACTCTTAAGCTCCGACAGATCGCTGTATCCGCCATTTCCAAGATCAAGGCTGACCTGATTATCCACATTTCCACTTGCTGTCACCTGATCCGTACTGTAAGACAGCGCAATCGTCTCCCCCGCTGCCTCTGTCTTGTCTGAAGGAATCACTACAAGGCTTACTGCCATTGCAAATGACAGCATCCATGCTATGACCCTTGTAACCCATTTGTCCCTTTGTCTGCTCATACCTTCTCCTTCCTTTTTCTCAAAAGCCGTTCCAGCAATACCATCCCCTCATGCCATGATCTCACTGAAACAATCCTTCTTATTCGCAGTTAAACTAATTATACCAATAACTACCGGATCCCACAATGAAAATCCACTATCCATCCTTACAAATATTACTGGGTATTTTGTTCATTTTAATCTGATCTTATTCTATAAACAGACATAAGGTCCTGACTGCCGGACTACTCATATAATAAACAATGACATCTCATCTGTCGGCTCGATGAACATCGGTCGTCATATAGGAATTTATGCAAGTACAATTTCTGCATGATATGTATAACAGATAAAGCCCATGTGTAGTAACAGTCTTCTATGATCGGGAATGACATTCATGTAGTTTCGTAATGAGATACACTCTAGCTGTCAGCACCAAGCCCTTGTCCGAACCCATAGGGTGAGTTAGGGCGACTGCTGACAAATAGGCGAGTGTATCGAATAGAAACGAAATGGGTCATAACCGATCATAGAAAGCTGTTACCATACATGGGCTTTATCGTTGCCACACAACGAGAAAGGACAGAACCCAAAGGGTTCTGTCCCACTCTGTCTATACTGAATTATTTGACATATACGTCAACAGTTCTTCTTCCGTAGTTTAAAGCTGCCTGATGGCTTGAGAAGAAAATATCGATTCTGTTACCACGAATTGCACCACCTCTGTCCTCTACGACATATGTGTGACCATCAATGATAAGTTCTGTACCAAACGCAAAATTACTTGGTGCCGCAATTGTTCTTCCTTCTGTAGCATATGTACCGCTGGCTGTAATTCCATCGGACTTACCACAACAGTATGAACATCCGCAGTAAGCTGTTGTTGTGTATGTACCAAGATAAGTTCCTGGCTGGTAGCTGTCATCTTCTACAAGGATTGCACCTGCTGTTGCTTCCTCTGTAGCTTCTGTAGCTTCGATTCCTGTCTGCTGCTTTTTATCTGTAGCTTCTGTTGTATTCTTCTTTGATTTCTTACCGTTTGACTTTGCTAATTCTGTTTCTTCTGTAGTTGTTACTTCTGTGTCCTCTGTTGTTACCAGCTCAGTTGTAATATCTTCTGCAGTGATATCTGCGGAGGATGCTTCCTCTGTTGGTTCTTCAGCAGTCTCTTCTGTAACATCCTCTACGAGGTTTGCACTTGTTGTATCTTCCTTCTCAGCAAAAGCAAGCTCTGCTTCTGTAGCTATTGTGGCATCCTCTGTCGGTACTTCTTCTTTCTTTGCCAATGCAACTGCTTCTGTTACTTTTCCGGTTTTCTCAATCTTAGCTGATAACTCAGCGTCCTTGATTGACTTCTGTAAATCTGTGTATTCAATCTTAGAATATTCAACCTTAGTATCTTCAATTGCTGTAGATTCAAGCTGGGATACAGCTATCATTTTTGCATCGGAATGGAGTTTTGATTCATCGGATGCAAATGCGATCACAGATGCAACTCCAAGGGAAGTGGATACTACAGCAATACCTGCTCTTTTCAGATATTTCTTAAGATTCTCAGAAAACATCTGGCTGGAGCTTGAAAATTTCTTCATAATATTCTCTCCTTAATTTCTTTTCGGTTTCGAAATTGTTACAAAAAGATTAACTCTTGTTTGTATCGTTATTATAATGCCTGACAATCAAAAGGTCAAGCAAACCAGCTATTTTTATTAATTATGTCGTGGTTACAAAATCTATCATCATTATTTTGTGGTATTTATAACCAATTTACATATTAATCATTTGTGCATATTATACATTTTAACATCTTAACAATTATGCAACAACTTAGCACATTGGACACTTCCACGAAGGGAATTTCTTAATTTTTAGTATCAAAACTGCAATTTTTCTTAAAAAAAACAGAAACAATTCAGAAATATATACGCATATAGCTGTAAATATTTCGAAATCATCTCTGTTTTTCGCAATATCCGCTGGATATATTTTAAAATATTTTCAAAACTGTATCAGAAATGCATCTAAAATTATTACATATCCTCTTTTGCACCTGCTTCAAACAGGGAGCCATCGGTCCATGCATCAAGCAATTCCACCATCTCGTCATAGCTCTCTACCTGATTGATCAGATTCCGAAGTCTGGAAGAATCATACATACCTGCCGAATACCATGCCACATGCTTCCGCATCTCATGGATTCCTGTAAATTCCCCTTTAAAATCAATCATCAGTCTGGCATGGCGGAGCATCGTCTCCTTCACCTGCTGCTTATCCGGTCTTGCCGGAATCTCTCCGGTCTCAAAGTATGTCTTTAATTCATGGAAGATCCATGGGTTGCCGCGCGCACCTCTTCCGATCATAAAGGCATCACAATTTGTCTGTTCCTTCATCCGGATCACATCCTCCGGTGTCAGGATATCGCCATTCCCGATCACAGGAATCTTCACAGTCGCTTTCACGTCTGCGATCACGCCCCAGTCTGCATGACCATGATAATACTGTTCTCTGGTTCTTCCATGAACAGCCACAGCAGCCGCACCGCATTCCTCTGCTATATGTGCGATTTCCGGTGCATTAATATGCCCGCCGTCAAATCCACTTCGAATCTTGATCGTAATCGGCAGCTTACACGCTTTTGTCATTGCTGATACGATCTTTCCTATTAGCAACGGATCCTTCATCAGTGCAGACCCCTCGCCGTTATTTACAATCTTTGGAACCGGACATCCCATATTCACATCGACAAATGCAAATCCACAGTCTTCGATCTTCTTCGCCATCTCTGCAAGCAGCTCCGGGTCTGAGCCAAATAACTGCACACCGATCGGATCTTCTTCCGGGGAAACCGCAAGAAGCGGAACTGTATTCTTATTATTATAGTACAAACCCTTTGCACTGATCATTTCCGTGTATAAAATATCGCAGCCCTGTTCCTTCGCCAGCAAACGAAATGGCTGGTCACATACCCCAGCCATTGGTGCTAAAACAAGTTTATTCGTAAAATCCATAAATACTCCTATGCCTGTTTTTGTTTATCCATAATAATTCGAAGACCATACAGTGTCAGATCCGGATCATAGGTATCGATGCAGTCGGTATTCTCATAGATCATCTTACCAAGTCCACCAGTCGCAACAACCTTCATATTATCAAAGCCGGATTCCTTCCGCATACGCTTTACAATGTATTCTGTCTGTCCGATATAGCCAAGACATACACCTGCCTGCATACTGGAGATCGTATCCTTACACAGTACCGTATCCGGCACCTTGATCTCAATTTCCGGCAGCTTCGCTGTTCCGCTCCATAATGCATTTGCACCCAGGCGAATACCCGGTGAAGTTACACCTGCTATAAATGAACCATCTCCATTTACCAGATCATATGTGGTTGCAGTTCCAAAATCGATCACCAGCACAGGTCCGCCATACATATGGTACGCTGCTACCGCATCTACGATACGGTCTGCACCAAGCTGTCTTGGATTTGGAATCGTAATATTAATACCTGTTTTTACCCCAGGCTCCACGATCAGAGGATCTAACTTAAAATATTTTCTTATTCCATTTGTCAGGGAATGCATCACATTTGGTACTACAGATGCAATAATAACTTCATCAATTACATCTAACGGAAGATTTCTCATTCGAAGCAATTCTCCCAAAAATACACCAAACTCATCTGAAGTTCTCGATATTCCCGTCGTCATACGGAATGTCTTCTCTAACTTTTCTCCGTCAAATAATCCCATCGTGATATTCGTATTTCCTACATCAATTGCAAATAGCATCTCTCACCTCTAATAGTCTTCCAGATAAAATACCTTATAAAACAATTCCAGACTGGAAAACAACTGCTGCTTGTCCTTCTGTAACTGCTTGATCTTCAACTCACATCCGATCTCATCATATAACAAATCCTCATCAAATGCTTCTGTTACAAGATTCAGGCTTCCCTCCTGGTCAAATTCAAGCCTCAGTATACCACCTACATCCTCTGTAAACAATACACACATGATTTTTAATTCTTTTTTTATTTCTTCCGGAAGTCCTTTAAACTCCTCATTCAGATAAAATTTCTGTTCGTACTTCGAACTAGCACATAATACAACCTTTTCTGGTTTCATTGTTTCTCCTATCCTATCACATCTGCCATATCATACATGCCTGCCGGTTTTCCTGCCAGGAATTTTGCGGCTTCTACTGCGCCCTTTGCAAATACTGACTTGGAATATGCTGTATGCTTGAACTCGATCACTTCATCGATTCCCGCAAAGATGACCTCATGTTCTCCAACAATCGTTCCGCCACGAACGGCTGAGATACCAAGCTCTTTCTTATCTCTCTTTTTTCTGACCTGACTTCTGTCGTAGACATATTCATATTCTCCGCCTCTTGCTTCATTAATAGAATCCGCAAGTGCTATCGCTGTTCCGGATGGTGCATCTACCTTCTGGTTATGATGCTTCTCAACGATTTCGATATCATAGCCTGCCGGTGCAAATACATTTGCGGCATCCTTTAACAGCTTCATCAAAGTGTTAATTCCAAGTGACATATTGGCTGACTTTAAGATTGCAACCTTTGCACTGCATTCTTTTACCTTTGCAAGCTGTTCATCACTTAAACCGGTTGTACAGAGAACTACCGGGATCTGTTTTTCCACGCTGTAATCAAGAAGTGCATCCACTGCTACTGCTGCTGCAAAGTCAACGATTACATCTGCCGCCACATCACACTTTTTAATATCTGTAAATACCGGATATCCGTTATCTCTGTTATCTGCGATATCAATGCCTGCAACGATCTGTGCATTCGGATCATCCGCTACAAGTCCTGTGATCACCTGTCCCATCTTACCATTACATCCATGCATTATAATTCGAACCATTTTCTTTTCCTCCATTTATCCTGTGTTTTTCTCATTCTGCCGTAGCAGCCGCCAAATCTCTCATGCAGACATGAGCTTTGGCTGAGTACCCGCAAACTAAACAAAAATCCCGCAGAACCTGCGGGATTTTATATACTACAGACAGATTCCTGTATCCCTTCTGTCCATCTTTGTTTATATCATACAGCCTAATCCTCTACCGGATCATCTGTATTTTCTTTTTATTCTAAAGTAAGCCGTACGCTGTCATTGCGGCTTTTAACTTCTCTACATGTGCAGGCTCCATCTCTGTTAATGGCATTCTCATTGTTCCGCCGCATAAGCCCATAAGCTCAACTGCTTTCTTAACAGGAATTGGATTTACTTCACAGAACAGTGCCTCACACAAATCGATCGTCTTTAACTGGATATCAAGACTTCCCTTTACATCGCCGTCCATGAATTTCTTAACCATATCATGTACATCTCTTGGAGCAATATTTGCTGTTACAGAGATAACACCCTTTCCACCTAATGACAGGAGTGGTACTACCTGATCATCGTTACCGGAATAAATATCGATACAGCCATCTGCCAGTTTTGCAAGCTTAACTACCTGTGCGATATTACCGGACGCTTCCTTGATACCTACGATATTTGGTACAGTCTTTGCAAGTGTAACTGCTGTCTCCGGCTGAATGTTACATCCTGTACGGGATGGTACATTGTATAAGATAATTGGAATCTTTACAGAATTCGCAATAGCTGTAAAGTGTGCGATCAGACCATTCTGGGTTGCCTTGTTGTAATATGGTGTTACTAACAGTAATCCATCTACGCCATAGCTCTCTGCCTCTGTAGAAAGGTAAATAGCTGTTCCTGTACAATTAGAACCTGCACCTGCGATAACAGGGATTCTGTGATCTACATATTCTACACATGCCTTTATACATGCGAGATGTTCTTCATGTGATAATGTAGCTGCTTCACCTGTTGTTCCACATACGATAATGGCATCTGTACCATTTGCAATATGGAATTCAACAAGCTCCTTCATCTTATCGAAATCAACCTCGCCATTCTCCTTAAATGGTGTTACTAACGCTACACCTGAACCTTCAAAAATTGACATAAATTTTTCCTCCTTAAAATCTAAAACCTGTAAATCCTCGTGGAATCAATTTTACTTCTTCTATACAGCATAAAAGGCCGGCACGCGAGCGCCGACCTTTAGAAATAATATACTTTCTGAAAAAGTAGCCCTCCATCTGTGACGATGACAGTCATACAGTTATTCGCTGCACAACCAGGTTACAGCCCTATGGATAACTGCTTCCTTCGGCGGTATCCCCTTTCAACACATATCATCTACCTCCATATATATCCATATATTTACTGATAAATACCGCGCCTCTACTGAATTTTCTTTTTTCCATTAGATAAAATTACTATATCATTCCTGTCTGTTTCTGTCAATATGTAACAACTTCTTTTCCCTGCCTGTTCATTGCTTTACCGTCCCTTTGCCGTGCTACTCCAGACATTCCATTTTGCTGACAGATACCTCATAAGCCGTCTTGCTGATGATCTGGTCATTCCCGATCCGTTTCTGATATTCCCGGCTCTGGATCCTGCCCCAGACCGCAACATGCTCCCCTACCTTCAGCTTCCCTGCAAATCTTGCATTTCTGCCCCAGCAGATACATGGAATATAGTCACTCTTGCCATATGCCCGGTTAACTGCAAGCAGAATATCTGCAATCTCTCTTCCAAGTGGTGTCATACGGTACACCGGCTCCTTGCAGATATAACCATCCAGATAAATCTGATTTGGTTTGTTTTCCGCTTCGCCCTCCTCATCATCCAGTACCGATATCTCCCTGACAAATACCGATAAGATCAGACGGTTTCTCGTCTCCTCATGTTTGTTATAAGAACGGAACTGCCCTCTTGCAACCACCTTTTCCCCAATATGGGAATTTTCTACATCAAATAACCGGTCAGATACCATAAGTGGTATTACGTCATAGGTATCACTCAGTCTGGCAACAACAAGATCCACCATATAAAATCCCTCTCCGAAGATCTCATGACTGAACGTAAAGTCTGACGCGATCTCCCCCGCTACGATCACCTGGTTATTGTTTAATGTTTTTTCCATGCTTTTTCTCCCTTCTGGTATATCCCTTCGAATGTATACCATAAAATATATTCTTATATACCAGAAGATATGCTGCCTTTTTTTGTCTTGTTTTGTCTATTATCCGATCATTTTCGCTGCCTGTATGCTTCATATGCAAGAAGTGTCGCTGAAATTGCAGCATTTAAGGATTCCACCTGACCTGCCATCGGAATACGGATCAGGCGGTCAGCCTTTGCAGAAAGTTCATAGGTCAGACCGTTTCCTTCATTTCCGATCAGGAATGCATTGTTCTTTTCAAGTTTTCCCGCGTACAGATTCTGTCCGTCCAAATGCGCCCCATAGACAACAATTCCATGTTCCTTTAACCGGTCAACCGTACCCATGAGATCATCCACATAGACAAATGGCACCCGGAAGATCGTTCCCATTGTAGATCGTACCACCTTAGGATTGTATATATCACAGGAATCCCCTCCAATGATAATACCTGTAACGTCAGCAGCCTCTGCTGTCCGCACGATCGTACCCAGATTACCGGGATCCTGTATGGATTCCAGCACCAAAAAAGTGTTTCCACCCTCATGTTTAGCCATCGCAGAAATCAAATCATCCATCGTGTAATGATATCTATCCACGACAGCAAGAAGTCCCTGCGGGGTTTTCGTCTGTGACATCGACTGAAACACACTGTCTGATACAACAACCAGTCGTCCGTCCTGTTCTGTGATCCCTTTTACAGAAAGCTCCGCTTCATATTTTCTATATGCCGTTTCCGATACAAACACCTGCTTTACCCGGTCAACCGGAAGTTCCCGAAACATACGGCTTCCTTCTACTATAAATACCTGTTCTTCTTTGCGGAATGCCGCATTTTTATTTAACTTGTTGATATTCTTTATCTTAGGATTTGAATTTGCAGTAATGATCTCCATACCTGCATCCTCCTGTCATTTTCTTTTCCAGCAATCCTTCAGAATCTGCCATGTAAGCAATCCAGACACGAACGCTGCTATTTCTTCTTATTCGGACGAACGGTTACACGACTGACACCATATTCCAGCTTCAGCCGGTCTACGATACCGGAAGCTCCGTCTACCATAAAGCCCCTTCCCATATTCTTGTATTGCTTTTCCTGTTTGATGAATATATATACCGGACAGTTTCCTTTATATTCTTCCAGGATTGACAGGAACTCTTTCTCCAGCTCATCATATTCTTTTCTATCATCAAAGCATACCCAGACCTGCAGATCACCCTCTGTAAATTCCGGTTTTCCTGTATTTTCTCTGCGAGGCTTCATCCTGCCACTGTTATTATAACGGCTGAAATCATTTCCTGCCGCCACTTCATCAAAGGTCAGGATCTCTTCCGCGATCAGCTTCGCGTCCTCCTCTGAAACCGTCGCCCGACCCTTTACAAAGATCTTATTATCTGTCGTCAGTTTCTCCCGGTAATCTTCATATTTCTTTGGAAATACAATGATCTCCGTCTGTCCGACCATGTCCTCCAACGTAACAAATGCCATGTTCTGATTGTTCTTTGTCAGCTTCACCGTAACACCTGCTACCATGCCGCCAAGAATACAGATACTCTGATCCGGAACTCTTGCCCGTCCTTCTTCCTCATCGATCATGAAATCCACCGATGAAAATGCCGTTTTCTCACTCATCAGTTTCTCATAATCAAGAAGCGGGTGGCCGGATATATAGATACCAAGCACAGATTTCTCAAGTGCCAGCTTCTCCTGCTCGTCATATTCCTCTACATCCGGGAATTTCGTCTTTGCCGCTTCTGCAAACTCACCGCCAAAAAATTCTGCAAATGACATCTGTCCTGCAGATGAATTTTTCCGCTCTTTATAGACTTCATCGATCATCATCGGATATGCCATCATCATCTGGCGTCTCTTCACACCAAAGCTGTCAAATGCACCTCCAAGGATCAATGCTTCTACCGTCTTCTTATTGGTCTCCTTCGGTGTCATACGAACCAGAAAGTCCTTCATGTCTTTATACGGTCCATTTGCCTCCCGTTCTTCTACAATCCGGTCTACTACTGCACTTCCGACACTCTTAATCCCTGACATGCCATATCGTATCGCACCCTTGGCTGCTGAAAAGCCGCTGTAGCCTTCATTGATATCCGGCGGCAGGATCTGGATTCCCATCTGGCGGCAGGACTGAATATAACCCGCCACCTTGGAACTGTTATCCTTTACTGATGACATCAGCGCCGCCATAAATTCAACCGGATAATAGCATTTTAAAAATGCTGTCTGATAGGCAACAACCGCATATGCTGCTGCATGAGATTTGTTAAATGCATATTTTGCAAAATCCGTCATATCATCGAAGATTTTATTTGCAGTTGCCTCCGGGATGCCTCTGGCGATACAGCCCGGCACTCCTAATTCTTCATTTCCATATACGAAATACTGGCGTTCCTTCGCCATGACATCTGCTTTCTTCTTTGACATGGCACGGCGCACCAGATCGCTTCGTCCTAGTGTATATCCGGCAAGCTTCATAACGATCTGCATAACCTGCTCCTGATATACAATACAGCCATAGGTTGGTTCCAGGATCTCCTGAAGCTCCGGCACGTCATAGGTAATCTTCTCCGGATGTTCCTTACCATTGATATAGTTTGGAATAAAATCCATAGGTCCCGGGCGGTACAGAGAGATTCCGGCTATGACATCTTCCAGACTCTGAGGCTTTAACTCCTTCATGAAGTTCTTCATACCGGAACTTTCAAGCTGGAAGATACCCTCTGTCTTACCTGACGTAATCAACTCGAATACCTTTTTATCATCATAATCGATATGATCGATATCAATATCAACTCCGGTCTCCTGCTTTATAAATTTTACTGCATCCTGAATAACGGTCAGAGTACGAAGTCCAAGAAAGTCCATTTTCAGAAGTCCTAATCGCTCGATCGTTGTCATTGTAAACTGGGTGATGATCGAATCATCACCGCCTCTTGCAAGCGGTACATATTCATCGATAGAATCTCTGCCGATCACGACACCGGCCGCATGCATACCGGTATTTCTTGGAAGTCCCTCTAACTTTCTTGCCATATCGATCAACTGTTTGACATCTGCATTTTCCTCATACATCTCTTTCAGATCCTTGCTGACCTTCAGAGCTGTGTCAATATTCATGCCGATCTCCATCGGGATCGTCTTTGCTACCGCATCACAAAGTGCATATGGGAGATCCAGCGCGCGACCAACATCACGGATAACATTTCGTGCCGCCATCGTCTGGAAGGTTACGATCTGTACGACCTTTTCTTTTCCATATTTACGGACAACATAATCGATAACTTCCTGCCTTCTCTCGTAACAAAAATCCACGTCGATATCAGGCATGGATACACGCTCCGGGTTCAGAAATCGTTCAAACAGTAAGTTATAACGGATTGGGTCAATATTTGTGATCTCAAGGCAATAGGCTACGATACTGCCTGCCGCAGATCCACGACCGGGTCCGACAGCAATCCCATGATCCTTTGCATATCTTATAAAGTCCGATACGATCAGAAAATAATCTACATATCCCATTTTCTTGATCGTATTGATCTCATAGGTCAGACGCTCCATCAACTCCGGTGTTACCGGGTTATAACGCTTCCTGATTCCCTCCATACAGAGCTTTTCCAGATACTCCTCGGCCGTCAGTCCATCCGGCACATCAAATTCCGGCACCTTCTGCTCGCCAAATACGATCTCTACATTACAACGGTCTGCAATCTTCTGTGTATTTGCAAGAGCCTCCTTCGCATAAGGGAAAAGCTCATACATTTCTTCTTTGGATTTCAGATAATACTGTCCACCTGTATAGCGCATACGATCTTCTTCATGTACCTTCCGGTTTGTCTGAATACACAGAAGGATATCGTGTGCCTCCCAGTCCTCTGCAAGGATATAGTGAGAATCATTCGTTACGACCATCGGGATACCCAGCTCTTTGGACAACCGCATAACACCTGCATTTACCGTCGCCTGCTCTGCCAGCCCATGATCCTGCATCTCAAGGAAATAATTGTTTTCTCCAAATATCTTCAAATGACGGAGTGCTGCCTCTTTCGCTCCTTCATAGTTGTTCTTTCTTAAATTGACGGCAACCTCACCCGCCAGACAGGCCGAAAGCGCGATAATGCCCTCATGGTATTGTTCCAGCACTTCCATATCTACTCTCGGCTTATAATAAAAGCCCTCTGTAAAACCTCTGGATACGATCTTAGACAGATTCTTATATCCTTGATTGTTTTCTGCGAGCAGCACCAGATGATAATATCGTTCCTCACCTCTGGTATTCTCACGGTCAAATCGTGACCCCGGACTGACATAGATCTCGCAGCCTATGATCGGCTTGATCCCCTCTGCCCTTGCTGCCTCATAAAAATCAATAACTCCATACATAACGCCATGATCGGTGATCGCAAGTGAATCATACCCCAGTTCCTTCGCACGCTTTACCAGACTCTTGATCTTCGCCGAGCCATCCAGCAAGCTATATTCTGTATGCACATGTAAATGTGTAAAATCCATATTTATCCCTCCGGCTTTTCAGCCTCTCTTCCGTTTGTTTACTTTCTCCAGTCTGACGTTACTGTCAATAACGATCTTATTTCTATTTTTTCTTCGGTCTTTTATTATGCAGTACTTCCCGCCGTATATAGTCAAAGGTATAATCCTCCCCTTTTTCTGCCAGCATCACCAGCAAACTCTCAAGCAATGCATCCGTTTCCGGATGGAGCAGATGATTCTTTCTAGCCTTACCTTTTCTGAAATATTCCAATGGGAAAGAATCGTTATACTTCTCTTTATTATAATTCTTACTTGCTGCAATCCGGTCACAGAACATCTCAACTACATATTTTTCCGGCATTTTACAGCCCGCTAACGCACCGGAATGATCTGTGCTATAATCTACCCAATATTCCAGATGATGCTTATTTCTTCCTTTATGATGCAGCCAGGCACTTGTATAGCCTTTATCCTCTCGTTCCGCATCATTCGGGCTTCGGTCTCCCTGATAATACTTCACCCCCACTGAGAACTCCGTCCAAGAGTATTTGGACAGATCATGCAGCAGTCCCTGTTTATATAAGCCTACCCGGAAGCAGTTTTTCATAACCAGCCACTTATGATGGTTGATCGTTTTCAAATGTTTATACCAGTTCATGTTCATGAAACTTTTCATCTCCGATTTTATTCTAAATATTATCCATCTTTTTATTGTATTTCATTTTTTCCTTTTTGCCAACACCCAAGGAAGCAGTTACCTGAGAAAAATTGCGATTATTTTTATCATCCATTAAAAACGGATAATACCTCCGCTTTATTATAATTTAATTTCATAATTCTGCCCCTAAACTGCCCCTAAAACCATTTTAAGACATAAAAATACCCCGAATCCCTTGCTTTCTCTTAGGTTTCGAGGTATAAGGTTCAAAGCCGAAAAAGGGACTCGAACCCTCGACCCACGCATTACGAATGCGTTGCTCTACCAACTGAGCTATTTCGGCGTTTGTTAAAAGTTCCAGATGCCGTATAGCGGAACATTTAAAAGTCCGTTATTCATATACATGTCATCTGTTGAAATTCTGATAGACGTTGCATTGTTATATCTCTGCTTGAACACCTTGGAACTCTGTGCTTTCGTATGTGGCTCTGTCTGTACATCAACCGGTACAACCTCACCATCACCTTCATACACAAAATCAACCTTCGCTGTTGCAGATGATATCCAGAAGAACAACCTGCCAATATTCTTATTCGCATATAATTCTTCCATCGCATACTGCTCGGCTATCATGCCATCCATCGTATCAACGATATTGGTCTGATCTATATCATAATAATGAATGCCTGCCATAATCCTTAAAAGGCCATGATCCAAATGATAGATCTCAAAGGACTTTTCATCCACCTGCTCTGCAAGTGGCAATATACCATGTTTTACACGGTACACCTGACGGACAACTCCGATCCGTACAAGATGGTCAACTGACGACTCATACTCTCTGGCTCTCGCCTTTGGATCTACGTATCCGTACATAAACTTTTTATTCTCTTTGGTAAGCTGAACAGGAATACTGTTCCAGATCAGCATCACCTTTGTTAAAAGTTTCTTCGGTGTTACTTTTACTATATATTCGGTCATCTTGTCAAGTGTTTTTTGCAAAATACCGTCAACTTCTTCAAAATTTTCATTTTTGTAATATGCATTTACCGCTTCCGGCATTCCCCCGGTCACTAAAAATGCATCCAGCATCGTATCTACGCTTGCCCGTACCTCCTCCGGCAATCCTTCCAGTCTCTGGTTCTCAATGTACTTCCAGAGTTTTCTGCCTTTTCCTGCCTTTAAAAACTCATCAAAGGTCATCGGCGTTAACTCATACACAAAGAGATCATCCTGGCATTCTGCTTCACCCGGCAACATTCCATTCACTGTTGCAAGCATGCAGATTCGCACGCCGCTGCTTACCTTGGCATATTCTACCAGATTTGGAACCGCCATTGTACTAAGCTGTACATTATCAAAAATCAATAACTTTCCCTGAAAGTCATATTTATCCAATGAAGTTGTTAATTTCGCATGTAGTTTCTCCGGCTTTCTCTCCTTTGAAATATACTGACAAAAATCCGGATACTGCTCCAGATCGATAAGAATGTGTTCATCAAAAAAACCTGTAGCAAAATCAAGGGCTGCCCATGTCTTTCCTACAAACTTTCCTCCTCTAATGAGTGCTGCTTTATTTTCTCCAATCTCATACCATGTTGCCAGATTGTTCATGATATTTCTAAACATTTGTACTCACCTCTACGACAAACACATTTGTCATTTCTACATGCTGCTTCAACAGACACTTGCCCGAAGAATTATTCTCCGGGCAAGATACTGCTTTAAAACATATTGTTCTAAATTCTATTAAGCATCTTTTCCTATCGAAAGGAATCCATTCTCATTTGCCTTAAGAAGGAATGCAAGACCAATGTTCTTTCTGTTTTCACCTGTTGCTTTGTAGATCTCACCAGTCTCAACCAGAGATTTTGCAATCGTGTTCAATACATCTTTAAACTGCATCATCTCCCGTCTGTCCTTCGAACTAAGCTTAAAGATATACTGATTCTTTGAGCTGATCAAAAGAATACTGTATGTATGGATGTTATCCTTCGAACTTCTGATCGCAGAACCGATCATTCTGGAGTTCGCAATAATAACCTCTGCATTCTCATCTGGCAGATATTCTGATACAATCAGTTTATAAATCTTCAGATAATCCTGCTCTGCTGTCGCATTGACAGGCATCTCAGCCACCGCAAATTCAACAACAGAATCGGCGAGCTTGATCGTACCGCCTTCATCATTGATCGTTGCTGAACATTCTTTTGGAACACATAAGCGGAAAAACTTGTTCTCCACAATCTTCTGTCCCTTACCCGGTTCACGGATAATCAGATCTACATAATGCATTTCCAGTTTGTTCATCGCTACGATAGCAGTCTCATCACCGGTCTCTGCAAGCTCGATCAGTGCATCATACAAACTCCAGATCTGCTGTGTTGTAAACGGAACCAGTTCAAACAGCTTTTCGATAGCCGGAACGTAACCCATACTTGCATTTTCGATATAGAGCTTGATAGCCTCTTCGTTATCGAGTCCCTTTTCAACCTTATAATTAATAACTCTGAACAGATTTTCCTTATCCCAGTCATCAAAGTTCGCATTAAAGGCTTTCTCAAAATACTTGATACTCTTGATCTCGCCCTTATAATTTTCCTGTTTCTCCTGAAGCTGATAGATACGTCCAAGTTCATATCCTGCTCTAGCACTTCCAAGTCCAAGTGCTTCCAGATATGCTTTCTCAATCTCGTACGGCGTTGCTATATAGAAAATCTGCTGTTGTTTCATCATTGCGATCTTAATTGCTGCAGATTCACTTCCTGCCTGAACCGCTCTTTCCCATTTCTCAACGGCCGTCTGGAGATCTTCACCCTTCAGTTCCTCAAGATCCTTGATATAACCTTCTGCTTCCGGTATACCGTTCTCTCTTGCCTTCTTGAAATATTCCAGAGCCTTTCTTCCATCTCTCTTGGTACGGAGTAATCCATAATAATAAATACGTCCCAGATAGAATGCAACTCGCTTATGTCCCAGCCGTTCTGCATTCTCGTACCAGTTCAAAGCTTTCATGTAATCTTTCATCTGCTGATCGTATACATTACCAATCAGGAACGCAAGTTCCGGATCCTTCGTTGCTTCAAACAACTGCTTTGCATAACTGATCGTCTTTTCCAGATCACGGTATGGGCTGTCCTCATCATAGTATAGCTCTACAAGCAGATAACTTGCTTTGATGCTTCCAAACTTCAGTGCCTGCTTTGCAGCCTTCATGGCACCTTCATAATCTTCCAGATAGTAACAGTAGATTGCTTCATTGTAATACTGCATATCTCTCCGGTTTGCACTTTCTTCACTGACCAGTGTCGGATCAATAAATGCAAATGAGTTTGCTACCTCGAAGATAATCTCCTCGTACTGTTCAATGATCTCCATCGTTGCACATACGAAACGCATACATGCCAGTCGTCTTCCCTGATAGAACGCAAATGAAACAATACCCTTTTCCATATCCTTATGGTAGTATGTCGTGCAGATACCATCTGCATACTCTGTAATATATGCTTTCAACTGTAAATCTTCGTCAAATGCATCATTACAATATCTCAGATAGTTTTCCAACGTCTTCTTAGAATCCTTTGGTATACTGTCGTAATAAACATAGATTGCAAAGTCTTTATATGTAAGACTTGGTGCGTAATATTCTTCACCGGTTGACTCATTAATCGTCTTTACCCAGTCTTTTGGAAGTTTGTGGATATATCCTTCCACCTGATTGTGTACATAGGAATACTGATACTGTAACCTGGATGCCTCGATCACCTTATATCGTGGCTCTTTTCCCTTTTCTTTTCTTCTCTGGGAAATCTCCGTATACAGCTTATCTTTTTCCTCAAATTCCAGACTGTCTTCATGTGTGCTTGCATATAACACGCGCTCATAAGATGCCCTTGCCTTTGCATCACCGGCATCAGCAAGCTTCTTATACCACTGCATTGCCTTTTCCAGATCAACAGGAACGACGAAATCACTCTTATTTCCATATTCATCAATCCGGTTCAGACCGCTTTCATAAATAGAACCAAGGCTCATGTATGCTGCCTTGATACCATAATCCGTTGCTGCCATCTCGAAGTACTTGATTGCCTTTGAAAAATTCTGGATTTCCAGCATCATCTTAGCAAGCTTGTATATCACATCACCATCACGGTTCTGATTCACATACTTCTCGTAGTACTTTGTAGACTTGTTCATATCTACATTTATTTTTGCGTTGCGGTAAACACCCTTTTCATAAAACTCAGCAAGTGCGAGAAGGGCATCATCTCCATATGATTTGTACTGGGTATCCATAATACCGATATCTGCAACCTGTTCCAGTATCTTAACAGATTCTTCAGAATCACCATTATCCATAAGATTCATAGCCTTGTTATACTGTAACTCTACATTATTAACCGGCGCTTTCTTTTTCGAGAATCTGGACACGAAAGGTATTTTCTTAAAAATCCCATCAAAAAATCCCATATCTGCTTCCTCCGATGACACATATCCATTAATAATCTGATTTTATCACATTCAACCAAAGCGTGCAATAAAAACACCAATTAATTAACAGAAGATTTTATGCATTCGCTGTCAGATATTCTGAGATCTCCTTTACTGCTGCTGCTTCATCTTTTCCATCTGCAATGACCGTAATCTCCTGTCCTTCTGTAAATCCCATACTCATCATGCCCATAATGCTCTTGGCATTGATTTTTTTGTCATCTGATACAAGATGGATCTGGCTCTCATACTGACTTGCGATCTGTACAAGTACTGCCACTGGTCTTTCTTCGGTTCCTTCGGTCATGGCTACCTTAACTGTTCTTTCTAACATTTTTTCCTCCTACACATACGACTTTTGTCTTAGGTCTTCTGCTATTTCACTTATTTTTCTTAATCTATGATTGACTCCCGATTTTCCAATGGGAGGATTCATCATCTCGCCTAATTCTTTCAGCGACGCATCCGGTTCTTCCAGCCGGAGTTCTGCAAGACTCCGCAGATTATCCGGAAGATATGTGATACCTCTTGTTTCTATCACATAATTGATATCCTGGATCTGTCGGACAGCCGCACTGACTGTTTTATTCAGATTCGCTGCTTCGCAATTTACCCTGCGGTTTACATTATTACTTATATCTTTTAATATTCTCACATTTTCCATATTCATTAAAGAAATGTGAGCGCCCATGATGTTCAACATATCAACGATCATGGTTCCATCCTTTATATAACAGACACTATACTTTTTTCTGGCAATGACACGGCTTTCGATATCAAGCTCCGCCATGATCTTCCCGATCATTCCGGCACGATCCTCATTATTACAGACGATCTCCAGATGATATCCTTTCTTCGGATCACTGACTGATCCGGATGTCATAAATACACCTTTGATAAATGCCCGTTTGCAGCATTGCTGCTGCACAACCATCCGGTTGACTGTCATATCCTGACAGCTTACCTTTGCTACGCCATTCTGAGATATCCCAAAATCAGGCGAGAGCTTCAGTGTCTGCATCATCCGTTCGATCTCCTGTTGCTGATCTAACACCATCCGGTAGATTCGGCTGTTGCTCCCGGTTCTTTTTACGGAACATTCCATACGGATATCAAATAATACCTTGATCAAAGCTGCCATCGTCTTTGCTATAATACTGCGTTCTGTCGTTATACAGAGTTTAAAGAGTGAACCATTCCTGTACCATACATCTGCCACCATCGACATCATTCCTGAAAGCTCTGCGATCCTGCAGTGTCTGGCACTGCTGATATTCTTCGCAAGTTCTGCTTTTACTTCCGAGGAAAAGGACATATGTCTCACTCCTGTTCTACAATTTCTTTACGACTGCATCTTTTCCGATATCACGGTGATATATTCTCACAGTGTATGTGGATTTCTGCAGACGATTATATACTTCATTCGCGATCGTTACAGAACGGTGTTTACCACCGGTACAGCCGATCGAGATAACAAGCTGGTTTTTGCCTTCTTTAATATAATTCGGAATCAGGAACTGTACCAGATCTATAAATTTATCCAGAAATTCCGGTCCTTCCTTACAGTTCATGACATAATCCTGAATCACCTTATCATTTCCGGTCAGTGGTCTCAATTCTTCATCATAATAAGGATTTGGCAGGAATCTTACATCCTGCACAATATCCGAATCTCTTGGGATTCCATATTTGAAGCCAAATGACATAATGGTAATGATAAAATTCCCATATTCCATATTCTGCACAAAGATCTTATCCAGTTCAGATTTAAACTCCCGAACCAACAAATTCGTTGTATCTATGATATAATCGGCTTCATCCTTGATAAAGCCGATCAGTTCTCTTTCTTTTTTGATACCATCTATGATCCTTCCGTTCTTTGCAGATAATGGATGATTCCTTCTTGTTTCCTTGAACCGTTTTACCAGCTTCTCATCTGAACATTCCATAAACAGGATCTCATACTGGTATCCATTTTCTTTCATGTCATTTAAGCAGGCATTCAACTGGCTTAACGCTCTTCCGCTCCGGATATCGACACTGATCGCCACGTTATCAACTTGAATCTGTTCATCATATGCAATTTCCGCAAAACGCTTAATAAGCTGGATTGGGAGATTATCCACACAGAAGTATCCTGCATCCTCCAGCGTTTTCATCGCTGTTGTCTTTCCTGCGCCGCTCATTCCTGTCACAATTACAAATCTCATCCTAGAATGCCCCCAGTGTCTTTATCTCAAGCTCCAGATCCACACCGGAACTGTCTTTTACTTTTTTCTTTACGTCGTCTACCAACTGCATGACATCAGCCGCCGTTGCGCCGCCTTTGTTCACCACAAAACCACAATGCTTCTCTGATACCTGAGCTCCTCCTACAGTATAACCGCGAAGTCCCGCATCCATGATCAGTTTTCCTGCAAAATATCCCTCCGGTCGTTTAAAAGTCGATCCTGCCGACGGATATTCCAGTGGCTGCTTTGAGATTCTCGCTTCTGCCAGCCGTTTCATCTCTTCATCTATCTTATCCATATCTCCGGTCTGAAGTTCAATTACAGCTTCCAGCACAACCAGACCATCCTGTTCTGCCTTACTGTGGCGGTAGCCGAATTCCATATCTGCACCCGCGATCTCATAGATCTGTCCATCCTGATCCAGCACCTTTACAGATGTGATAATATGCTTCATCTCTCCGCCATATGCTCCTGCATTCATATAAACAGCACCACCAACGCTACCCGGTATACCAGATGCAAATTCCATTCCGGTCAGTCCGTGCTGTTTTGCTGTTACCGCAGTTTTGATCAGGGATGCACCTGCCTGCGCAGTGATCCTTGTTCCTTCCACCGTGATCCTAGACATTCCATCTGCTATATGAATGATCATTCCACGATAGCCATCATCTGATACCAGTAAGTTGCTTCCATTTCCCATAATAAAAAACGGAACTTTTTCCTTTTTACAGAGGTCTGCAAGCTCTGCGATCTGCTCCGGTTTCTCCGGTTCAGCAATAAAATCTGCTTTTCCACCGATCCGGAAGGTTGTATATCGGTTCAAAGGTTCTTTTGTTTTTATTCTGTTTTCTCCTGTGATCGCTGCTGCGCTCTCATAAAACGATGTCATATAATTTTAAACTCCTGACCTGTTTTTATTCCGGATTCTCAAGAATCTTATAAACCTGATAGACAAAACAAAGCCTTTAACATAAGGTTTTGCATGCTGTTCCAGTTGATTTCTCAAAATCTCAAACACTACCACACAATATCATACATTAAAGGCTTTTAGAATTCAATATTAAAAATGTATAGAATTTTCAGGGCGTTTCAACCCGATTTATGTAATTTACACATAGTTTACTTAATACTTTTTACTGATTCAGTATACTGCACGCACCACCATACATACCCGCATCGTTACCAAGCGTAGCAAGTGCAAACTTGGTCTGTCTGCATGCATGAAATGCATATTGTGCAAAATATTTTGCAGTTGTATCGATCAGGATATCTCCTGCTCTGGATACGCCACCACCGATTACGAAGATTTCAGGATCTACTACACATGCGATCTGGGCAAGTGCTTTTCCAAGAACCTTTCCATGATTTTCTACCAGTGTTGCTGCAAGCTCATCACCTTCTTTTGCTGCATCAAAGATCTCTTTTGCTGAAATGTACTGGATCTGACGAAGCTTGGATGGCTTGTCTGTTGTATTTAAAATGATCTTTGCCATACGAACGATACCGGTTGCTGATGTATACTGTTCCAGACAGCCCTTGTTACCACATCCGCATACTTCTGTCTCGTCGTCATTTACACAAATATGTCCGATCTCACCGCCTGCACCGTTGGTTCCCGCGAGCATCTTGCCATTTAAAATAATACCGCCGCCGACACCGGTTCCAAGTGTTACCATTACGATATCCTTATGGCCTTTTCCGCCGCCCTGCCACATCTCACCGAGTGCTGCCATGTTTGCATCATTTCCGGCTTTTACAGGAAGGTCTAATAATTTGCTGAGTTCTTCTTCTACATTGAAGATTCCCCATCCAAGGTTTACACATTTGATAACCGTGCCGTCTGCCTTTACAGGACCCGGAACACCCATTCCAACACCTGCTACATCAGACTTCTCGATCCTTTTCTCTGCCAGTTTATCTTCAACAGATGCTGCGATATCGCTTAAGATATATTTTCCGCCTTCATCTGTTCTTGTTGTGATCTCCCATTTCTCAACCATCTCACCCTGTGTTGTAAACAGACCGATCTTTACGGTTGTTCCTCCGATATCTACTCCAAATACATAGTTTGCCATTTTTCTACTGCTCCTCCTTATTTGCATTGCCCTTCATGATATTCTGCGTCACTCTGTTATATAATTCCTGTGCCGCATTATATCCCATCTTCTTCTGTCTATGGTTAACCGCTGCAGATTCAACAATGATCGCGATATTTCTGCCCGGACGGATCGGAATATTATGACTTACGACTTTATTTCCAAGAAATTCCGTGTACTGGTCTTCCAGTCCCAGACGGTCATACTCCGTATCCTTGCTCCACTCTTCCAGATTGATGACCAGATCGATGTTCTGATCCAGCTTTACACATTCTACACCAAACAGTGATTTTACGTCAATGATTCCAATACCACGCAGCTCGATAAAATGTCTGGTAATATCCGGTGCTCGTCCAACCAGCGTCGCATCACTGACCTTCTTGATCTCAACCACATCATCTGCAACCAGACGGTGGCCTCTCTTGATCAGTTCCAGAGCAGCCTCCGATTTACCGATACCACTCTCACCCATGATCAGAACACCTTCGCCGTATACATCGACCAGTACAGCATGTACGGATATTCTTGGTGCCAGTTCTACATGGAGCCAACGATCTACCTCATGTACAAATGCAGATGTAACGGCACTTGATGTGAGGACAGGCACTCCGTGCTTCTTTCCTGCTTCTATAATAAATTCATATGGTTCCAGATCTCTGCAGAATATCAGACACGGCGGCTTATATGAGAAAAATTCATTTATGATCTTGATATTTTCTTCCTCTGTATGCATCGCTGCAATATAGGCATGTTCTACATTTCCGCATATCTGGATACGTCCTGCATCAAAATGTTCAAAGAATCCTCCAAACTGTACCGCCGGGCGGTTCATACCCGGATCCTGGATCAGCACCTTATCGGTATCGATCTCCGGTGTATAATTCTTCAGATTCATTTTCTCTATGAGTTTGGATACTGTTATACTATAAACCATCTTCTCCTCCTGTTTTCCCTAGTTTCAGTTCTTGTTTCATTATATTCTACAACCTATTTATCGTCAATTCATCAATTTATTTTTTCAGGAAAAAAGCCACCTGTTTTCTGAATCTTATGTTATACTGATTTTTATGTGTGAATCTGCTGTTTTTAGAATACGCAGCGGAAAGGATATGAATTCAAAGTATGTTTAATTTTGAAGAAGAATTAAAAAAACTGCCTCATACACCGGGTGTCTATCTGATGCATAACAAGACCGATGAAATCATCTATGTCGGCAAAGCCATTGATCTGTATAACCGGGTACACCAGTATTTTCAGTCAGGATATAAACGCTCACCTAAAATCGAAAAAATGGTCAGCCACATCGCGTGGTTTGAATATATCATCTGCGAATCTGAAATTGAAGCACTGGTGCTGGAATGTAATCTGATCAAAGAACACCGTCCGCACTACAATACAATGCTTACGGATGACAAAAGCTATCCATACATCAAGATCACAGTCAACGAGGATTTCCCTCGTATTCTGTTCTCGCATCAGATGCACCGGGATCATGCCAGATATTTTGGTCCTTATACTAATGCAGGTGCTGTCAAGGATACCATTGATCTGTTAAAAAAACTATATCATCTGCGAAGCTGCAACAAAAAGCTGCCACAGGAAACAGGGCTGGATCGTCCATGTCTGTATTACCACATCGGACAGTGCAAGGCTCCCTGTCAGGGTTACATCTCAAAAGAGGACTACAGCAGACAGGTGGGACAGGCAATCCATTTTCTGACCGGGCATCACCAGCAGACGGTAAAAGAACTGGAAGAAAAGATGAAACGGTTGGCAGCCGATATGGAATTTGAACAGGCGGCAGAGGTTCGTGATCTGATCGAAAGCATCAAGCACATCGCATCAAAGCAGCGTGTTGACAACACAACAACCGATGACCGTGACGTGATCGCGATGGCTACCAACAACATGAACGAAGGCGTTATCTCGGTCTTTTTCATCCGAAACGGCAAGATGATCGGCAGAGAACATTTTCATATGACCGGTGTGCAGTCGGAATCTTATGGAGATATTATGGCTGCATTTTTAAAACAGTATTACGCTTCTACTCCATTTCTCCCTAAGGAGATCATTCTGGAGCATGAAGTAAATGAGCAGGAGCTGATCGAACAATACTTAAGCGAACGACGGGGAAATCTGGTGCACATCCTCACACCTCAAAAAGGTGACAAAGCCAAGCTGTTAAAGCTTGCGCGTGACAATGCTTTTCTTGTTCTGACACAGGATACTGAAAAGTTGAAACGGGAGCAGGTTCGAACAGAAGGTGCTGCAAAGGAACTGGCAGAACTGATCGGTGTCCCATCTGCCAAACGGCTGGAAGCCTTCGATATCTCGCACATCAGCGGCTACCATTCGGTTGCTTCGATGGTGGTCTTTGAAAATGGAAAAGCCAGACCCAATGAATACCGCAAATTCAAATTAAGAACGATCGACGGACCGGATGACTACGCCAGTATGCGCGAGGTTCTGACAAGACGATTTACCGATGAACGTTTTAAGGTCTATCCTGACATCCTTATGATGGATGGTGGTAAGGGACAGGTCAACATTGCCCTGGAGGTTCTTGACGAACTGCATCTGAATATTCCGGTCTGCGGTATGGTAAAGGATGACTACCACCGGACCAGAGGACTGTATTATAACAATAAAGAAGTGGAATTTCCAAAGAATACACAGGCATTTGACATGGTTACCCGTTTGCAGGACGAAGCCCACCGTTTTGCCATCGAATATCACAGAAGCCTCAGGAGCAAATCTCAGGTACATTCTATCCTTGAGGATATACCGGGCATCGGCCCTGCCAGACGAAAGGATCTGATGGGGTACTTCAAGGATATTTCAAGGATCCGGGAGGCATCCATCGAAGAACTGATGCAGGCGCCATCCATGAACCGGAATGCCGCCGAAGCGGTGTACGGATTTTTCCACAAGGAGTGAGCTAACCTGTGAATATATCTGCAAAAGATGGAAATAGCATAATATATTTGGACACTTTTGACCTTACCAACCAGGGGACGTTCCCACTCGTTTCCACTCTGTGTAACTTCGAACTAACCTCGGCTAAGCCTCGCTAAGGTCTCAGTTACTCCTGCAGCGGTACTAAGATGCTGCTAATGCACCATCACACCACAAGGGTGCGCTTTCGTTCTAAGCTCGTGCAAGCACTCACTAAGTACGAAATGTGAGTACCGGCGGACTCAAATGCCCCTGTTTTGGTAAGTCAAACTGTCCAAATATAATTTACTTTCTTATTTTTTTGCAGATATATTCACAATTATTTAATAAGGAGATAAAGATGGAATATAATTTTTTTGCTATGATTTCAAGGATGAAATACATCGACCGCTGGGCGTTGATGCGGAATACAAGGGAAGAAAATCTGTGTGAGCACAGCTTGGAAGTCAGCATTATCGCTCATGCACTTGCCGTGATCGGCAATACCTATTATGAAAAGGATCTGAATGCAGAGCGGGCTGCTCTGATCGGACTTTACCATGACGCTTCAGAGATCATAACCGGTGATATGCCGACACCGGTCAAGTATTATAACGATGCTATCAAGGAATCCTTTAAAATGATCGAGAAAACAGCCTGCTACAAGCTGTTAAACAAACTGCCGGACGAAATGAAACCACAGTATGAACCACTCTTCTTCCGCCAGTCCGGAGATGAATATATCTGGAAGCTTGTAAAAGCGGCAGATAAACTGTCTGCTCTTATCAAATGCATGGAAGAAACCTCTGTCGGCAATCCGGAATTCTCCAGCGCCTATGAATCCACAAAGGCCGCTGTCGACAAGCTTGCTGCCGACCTTCCGGAGGTTGAACGCTTTCTGTCCGACTTTCTCCCTGCCTACGGCAAAAACCTCGACCAGCTTCAATACGACCGATAATGCTTTATATAGGTATTCTATCGATTTACGCAGTTATACTTTTTAAAAGTCATTAATACTATAGGTATCATACAACTATTATTCCGCAAAACGCTCTCGCTCTACCCTCATGTAACGGTACTAGACTCCCTGCCTTCGGCAGCTCATCAAGGACCGACATTCGGGCAGGTTTGCTTCATAACAGTGTATAATACCTATAGTGTTAATGATTTTTTCTTTCTCAACTGCATAAATCGATCACCTATATCCTATAAAGCATTATCGGATTAACAAAATGTCCACTTTTTTGCTAATAGACCATTTCTATGCTGATCCACAAGATATATCAAAAACACCGTCCCCAGTCTGATATATCACACACTGTTATGAAGCAAGCCTTTCCGAGCGTCGGTACTTAAGTTGCGTCTTTTGCAACTTTATGTACCGCTACGCCGAGGAATAGAGCGCAAGCGCCTTGCGGAATAATAGTTGTGTAATATACCAGACTGGGTACGGTGTTACATTCCTATCTCTGTGGTTCCACCTGAGCAAGAATCGACATGAATTCTTTGCCGGTGATCGTTTCGTGTTCTATAAGGAAGCTGGCGATAGAATCCAGGGCTGCCATATGGGCAGACAAAAGTTTCTTTGCTTTATTATAGGAATCTCGCAGCATATCACGGATCTCCTTATCAATCTTGGTAGCGGTCTCATCCGAACACTGAAGGGCAAGATTTCGGTCCAGATACTGTTCTTCTATTGATTCAAGCTGCACCATGCCGAATTTATCTGACATACCATACATGGTGATCATGGCTCTGGCTGTCTTGGTCGCCTTCTCGATATCATTTGATGCTCCTGTTGTCACGGAGTCGAATTTCAACTCTTCTGCAGCACGTCCGCCGAGCAGGGTTACAAGCTCTGCTTCCAGTTCTTTCTTGGATTCGAGATATTTCTCTTCTTCAGGAACCTGCCATACATAACCAAGGGAACCCATGGTTCTTGGAACGATCGTAATCCTCTGGATCGGCTCCGTATGCTTCTGGAGTGCTGCAAGCAATGCATGTCCGACTTCATGATAAGCAACGATCTGCTTTTCTTCTTTACTGAGCAGACGATCCTTTTTCTCTTTTCCGGCAAATACAACCTCTACCGCACCGATCAGATCCTGTTGGGAAACAAGACTTCTGCCATCTCTGACAGCGGCCAGCGCTCCCTCATTTATAATATTTGCAAGATCCGCACCAACCGCACCTGAAGTTGCAAGTGCCAGTTCATGAAGATCAACCGTTTCATCCATCTTGACATTCTTGGAATGAACCTTCAGTGTATCGATTCTTCCCTTCAGATCCGGCTTCTCTACGATAACTCTGCGGTCAAATCGTCCCGGACGAAGAAGTGCCTTATCAAGCACCTCAGGACGATTCGTTGCTGCAAGGATTACAATACCCTTTGATGTATCAAAGCCATCCATCTCTGCAAGAAGCTGATTCAGGGTCTGCTCCCGTTCGGAATCTCCGCCATGCCTGGAATCTCTGCTTCTTCCAATTGCATCGATCTCATCAATAAATATAATACATGGTGCCATCTGTGTCGCCTGTTTAAACAGATCTCTGACACGGGAAGCACCCACACCGACATACATCTCTACAAAGCTGGAACCGGACATAGAGAAGAATGGCACATTTGCTTCACCTGCCACTGCTTTTGCAAGCAGGGTCTTACCGGTTCCCGGAGGACCGACAAGCAGTGCACCTTTTGGCAGCTTCGCACCGATATCCAGATATTTCTTTGGATTGTGCAGGAAATCGACCATCTCTGTCAGAGATTCCTTAGCCTCTTCCTCACCGGCTACATCCGCAAAGGTAACGCCTGTTTTCTTCTCAACGTAGATCTTCGCATTGGCTCTTCCTACACCACCGCTTCGCTTCATGATCATCGACAACAGCAGATAGAATGCAACGATCATTACAATGTAAGAAATGATCGTGCCAACCATGGCACTTCCGCTTTCATCTACACCTTCATATTCTGTTCCATATTTGGTCTTTGCCTGACGAAGCTTCTCTGCCAGACTGTCATCCGATATTCTGGTTGCAGTATATTTCGTCTTACTGATCACCTTATCATCGGCATTATTTTCAAATACGATCTTACTTCCGTAGATCTTTACGGAACCAACCTCGCCCTTATCTAACATCTCGATAAACTGACCATATGTGACTTCCTCTTCCCTGCCGGATGACACCCGGTCAAATACGCGCCAGAATAAAAATGTCAGTAAAATGGAAATAACCAGGATCACCATGATCGAGCGGTTGTTTCTTCCTTTATTTCCATTATTATTGTTATTGCTGTTATTATTGTTGTTATTACTGTTATCAGGTAAATTGTTGTCCAATCAGAACCTCCTTTTTATACAGCCTGTCTGCTGTATTCTTCTTTTGTATATATTTCCGGCAATTTCGCATCCATTATAACCACGTTTTTCCCGGCTTTCAAGATGGTACCGCTTTTGTTCATGAAGATTTAACCTTTCTATTCACCCAGATAGTCCATCGCAATACCAAGAGAGGTTTCTCCTCTGCTGATCGTCAGGCTCCATTTTCCAATCTGAAGGTCTGTATAATTTGCGCTGGAATCATCCGCAGAATACTCCTTTTCCTGATAGGAGCGGATCATCTCTGTTGTCCGTTCCAGGCTATCGCCCTGAAGCGTTTCATCCCCAAGTGCCATTACCAGATCTTCATAGATCTGATCCAGACAGAAACCATCATCGACATCCGGAGGATACTGCCATATACGGACAGAGTGGATCGCCTGTGTATTCAGATCACTGTTTATGCTCACATCAATGCCATATTCGTCATCTGAAATATACTTTTCTTTATTATAGTATGTAAATGTATCTCCATTTTGATACGAGTATTCATACAAACTCAGATTTCCGGCAGTTCCTGTACTTGTATCTTCAAATAAAATGTCATCTTTCTCCGCATTCTGTAAAAAATCAGCCTCCAGCTCATCACCGGTGACACCCTCATAATGAGCCACACCATCACAGGCTTCTCCCCGGTCGTACACTTCATCGGCCGATAAGCCAACCAGACTGCCTGTCCCATAATCCGTGGTTTCTCCCGGCTGATAGATATAGCGGTAGCTGTATCCGTTCTCATCTACATAGTTTTTCTCATCCTGTTCATCCATCATCTCATGCATTTCATCCAGAGAGTCCTGCAGCTCCTGCTCATCCCGGTACTGCTGCCATACGTCCCACAAACTGCTCATCCGAAAACATACTGCCAGCGCAGCCAGAAAAAGCAGACCAGAGATCACGCCCTCTGCTTTTTTCGATTTCTGTTTCTTCGTCGTATAGGTCATATCCGGATTCGGTATAGGATTTGCCGATGTCGGAGTACGATTCGCCCATTTCGGAAGCTCGGTTTCAAACTCATCATGGCAATCCGTTACTTCATCCTCAACTTCAGGTTTGTCCGCACTGTAGTCCGATACATCCCTACTATATTGATACTCTCTCTGATAATCTTCAAGCTCTCGTCTTTCGTTCAGATAAAAGGTATGACTGGTTTCTATCGGTGTCACAAACCGTTTACAGGTTTTGCAAAAATTAATACTGTTTACTTTCCCGTCACATACCGGACAGATCTTTGTTCCCATAAGTACCTCCTCTTTCTTTTCGATCCTTTGTTTCTAACGCTAACTTTATATTCTTTTTTGTCATACGTCAATATTCTTTTCTCCGGCTTGACATCCCCATTAAAAGTCACTATTATTTCTTTAACTTATGATCTACAGGAGGTTTAAGTCGCATGCCCGATTTTCTGATGCATCTGATCGAGGGTGAAATGATAATCAATAAAATAAATACAGGTGTAACTTCTGCGGCAGATTCCCATCTGTCGGTAATAAAAGCCGCCCCTGAACAGTTTCTCCTCGGCTGTATCCTGCCGGATATCACGGATAATAAAGAAAAAACGCATTTCCGCCCGGCATGGCAGAAGAACCTGATCACAAAATATCCGGAGCTTGCTCATATCCGTGCCCTCTACCCGGATGATGCGATATTGTCACCGGCTGACTATGGCATCCTGGCACATCTCCATCTGGATACTCATTATGTGACTGATTTCTGGCCGGAATATTTCACTATAGAAGATCCAGCAGGGAATACCTGTTTTGATACAAGACAACCTTTGTATGTTCACATTTCCTCCCAACCGGAAAAAAAGATTCCTCTGGCAGAATTTTTCTCTGACCGGTACTTTTATGGAGAATATGACAGGATCAATCCACGTCTTCTAAAGGACTTTCATCCATATATACCGGAACAAAGCACTTATCAGCCGGAGCTTGTACATATTACAGAATGCCGGCCGGAGGATCCATCACAGATCACAAAAGCTCTGCAGTCATACATTACTCAGAATCCGTCACCTGCCCCGGAAGCTTCCGTCACCCGTGCTGAGATTTTTCCATATGATGCAGTCATTGAATTTCTGGAACATATGGCAGATACATTTTTTACAGAATTCATTTAACCTGTCTTCCATATCAGCAGCCAAAATAATATTTATAATTTCACCCATAACAAACCAGCCATCGATGCGTTGGAAACGGATCCGTTTATGGATCCGGCTTCTTTTTCATCAATGGCTGTTTCTTTTTTATTTCCCGCTTATTTGATCTTCGCTTTTACTTTAACGGAATATGCACCATATGTTTTTTTCTTATTCAGAGTCTTGTATGCTCTGACCTTAAAATAATATGTCTTTCCTTTTTTCAGGCTCTTCTTTGTCAGATTCAGCTTCTTTGTATCGCCGATCTTCTTATACTTGCCTTTCTTTGAGGTTGCCATATATACCTGATATCCACTGGCACCGGCTACCTTCTTCCAGCTTATCTTACATGCCTTTGATTTCGCTGTCGTCTTTACTGATTTTACCTTTGATGGCTTTGTTACAAATGCCTTACTCTTCTCTTTGCCCTTTATCTTAGAGTTTCCTGACTTCTTATAAGCACATACACTATAAGTGTATTTGGTTCCTGCCTTCAGCTTCTTCGCATTGTAAGAAGATGCATTCTTACCCACCGTTTTTATAAGTTTCTTCTTGCCGGAGCCTTGCTTCCGGTAGATCATATATCCATCTGCATCAGATACCTTCTTCCATGTGATCTTTGCAGAAGTTGTCTTGATCTTGCTTACTGTAATCTTTTTTGTTGTACCAGGCTTCTTCACATTCGGTGTGGTCTTTGCCTTAATCGCAAATGTCTTTGACACACTTCCTGTATAATTGCCTTTTCCGGTTATCACAACCTTCGCTGTACCAACATTTGTATTGTTGGAATATGCTGCCGTGTAATCTGTATTCAGCTTCAGCTCCTTACCTTTTAATGTAACAGTAACTGCAGGTGTTAATGCTTTTCCTGTATAAGTCTGGTCTGCCACCGTTATAACTGCCGCAGACAGATCTGTCTTTGTAACCGGTGTCGTCTGTTTTACAATTGCAAAATACTGTGTCAATGTACCGGTGTAATTTCCATTTCCTGTAATCTGTATCACAGCCTTGGTTGTCGGCTCTGTATTCGACTGATACGATACCGTATAGTCTGCAGATGCTCCGGCGCTCAGCACTGCATTTCTTGCTGTATCCTTGACAATAACGGAAGGTGTGACAGCCTTTCCTGTATAGGATACGCTCTTTGTATAGGACACCGTACATTGCTCTATCTGTTTTGGAAGGATCGTAAAGGTTCCATATCCTGTATTTTTAAAGGAATCCGAAAGACCATTTACCGTGATTCTTGCAGTTCCGGCATTGATATTTTCAGAATAGAGCACACTGTATTCGGATGGATCGATCACTCTGCCGGATACCTTTACTGTAACAGCCGGCTTCTGTTCCCTGCCGTTATAAGTCTGGTTATCTGCTGTTATCTCTGCATCCTTGAGATTGATCTCCTGTTTCTGGATTGAGAAATACCGGTCTATTGTTCCTGTATAATTTCCTTTTCCTGTGATCTTGATCCGTGCAGATGTTGTCACTTCTGTATTATTCTGATAGCTGACATCATAATCAACATTTTGCTTTAGCTCAACTGCTCCATCCATTACCTTTACTTCCGGACAAACCTGTTTTCCTGTATATGACATCAGATTTGCATAAGTCACAGAAACGTCTTTCAGAGGCTTCGCCTGGATTGTAAATTTTTCAGTTATCGTTCCCTTATAATTGCCTTTGCCTGTAACTGTGATCGTTGCAGTTCCGACATTGACATTGTTGGAATATGCCACGTCATAGTTTGCAGCCGCCAGTGATCTTCCACTTATCATAACAGTGAATCCCGGTTTCAGCTCTCCTCCTGTATAGGTATATGGAGAACCCATAACCATGATAAATCCGCCATTATTTATATCAAAAGGCAGAATGGTAAAGTTCTTTTCAACTGTTCCATCATAATTGCCAAGACCTGTTATCTTTGCTTTTGCAGTTCCGGCATTGATGTTATTTGTAAATGCAACTGCATAATCCTTGCCCTTTGTAAGCGTTTTACCGTTAAAGGTTACTGTAATATCCGGACTTAATGCAGATCCTGTGTAAGTCACTGTCCCCACATTCATTACCAGAGAATTATTCAGCGCCTTCTTCGTGATCGCAAAAGTTCCGGTTGTGGTTCCCTTATAATTACTGCCGGTTCCGGTCACAGTAACAGTTGCCGTTCCGACATTGGTATTGCCGGAATATGAAACACTGAATTCTGACAGATTTGTGATCCGCTTTCCACTTGTGGTTGTAAGGCTTACAACTGCCGGTGTAAATGCCGCACCTGTATATTCATATGCCCGCTGTACAAGTGCTACTTCTGCACCTGTAATATCTGCTGCCACGATCTTAAATGTCAGGGATCTTTTACCTGTATATGCTCCGATACCCTGTATCGTAATGGTTGCAGTGGAACCAACCGTCTTATTGTTGGTTACTGTTATAGTATAACTCTCACCTTCTACCAGAGTAACTCCATCCCGTGTGATCCTGAGCTTCGGAATAATGGCTTCGCCTCCCTGATACTCCTGATCTCCGATCGATGCTATGCTGATCGAACGGTCATTGATGTTTGTTACGATCTTTGTGATCTTAAATGTACATGTCTGTGTACCGCTGAAGTTTCCATTTCCTGTGATCCGGATCGATGCACTGTCTGTTTCATTTATATTATTGCTATAGGAAACAGTGTAATCCGTTCCTGCCTTCAGTTCGTAGGAACCATAGGTCAGTTTTACAGAAGGCTTTACCTCAGATCCGGTATATATCATCTCTTTGCTGTATTCTGCTTTACAGGATGTGATAGCTCTGGCTGCGATCGTGAAGGTCGTCTTTGAACTTCCGCTGTAGTTGCCTTTTCCGGTTGCTGTAATCGTTCCTATACCGGCATTAATATTATTTTCATATGATAATTCATAATCTGTATTGGCAGCCAGCGTCGTAGTTCCAATCTTTACGGTTGCTGTCGGCTTCTGCTCACTTCCTGTAAATGTACATGCTGTAATATTACTGAAAACCGCTCCGTTGATTGATTTCTTTGTAACAGTAAATGTTCCTTCTGCACTTCCTGTAAAGTTTGCATTTTTTCCTTTTATAGTTACCGTTGCCGTTCCACAGTTTTTATTATTCGAATAACTTACAGTGAAATTCGTCATACTGGTGTAGGTCTTTCCAGATACAGTTGTAAAGGATGTAACACCCGGAGTCTGTGGCATGCCTGTATATTCATAACTGTCTGCTTCCAAAACAACCTTTGCATTTGTCAGATCAAGTGCAACAACATTAAAGGTTGCTGTTCTTGTTCCTGTATAATCATTGATTCCCGTAATGGTTACTATTGCTTTAGAACCTGCGGTATAGTTATTGGTATAAGTAACCGTATAATCTGTATTCAGAGTAAGGATCGTACCACCATTTCTGACTGTAACAGCAGGTCGGAGTCCCTGTCCTGCATTGTATTCCTGGTCTGCGATCGCATCGACTGTAATCGTTGAAGCATTGACGTCAGTACGATCTCTGGTGATCTTATATGTCAGTACTTTTCTTCCTGTAAAATTACCTTTTCCTGTCACTGTAGCAGTCGCTGCCGTTGTCTCATTTATATTATTGGAATAAGCAACGGTATAATCCGTACCCTCTATTAAGAGCTTCTGACCATATGTGATACGGATATTCGGCGTTACGGCACTTCCTGTCCATTTTACGCTCTCATCATAACTGAACGAGCAATCTGCCAGCGCTCTTGCACTGATCTTGAAATTTATAGATTTCGTTCCACTGTATCCGTTCTTTCCGGTGATCGTAACCGTACCTGTACCACAGTTAACATTTGCGCCATATGAAACGGTGTAATCGCTGTCCTTCGTCAGTGCTTTGCCATCATAGGTCACTGTAACCTCCGGTTTGATCTGTACTCCGGTATAGGTCTGATCTGCAATTGTACTGCACACTGCCCCTGACAGATCCGGCAGGGAAGAAGTGATCGTAAAGTACACAGTTTTGGAACCTGTATAGTTTCCCTTGAACGTAACAATTACCTTTGCAAGATTGCCGGCTGCTACATTATCTTTATAAGATACCGTATAATCTATTCCTTTGGTCAGTGTATATCCATCTGAAGTGACCGACATTACTGTCGGTCTGATCTCTGCACCGGTCTGATCAAAGGATGTCTGATTCAATGTTACCTTTGCTGTATTCGTCACATCCAGAGGATTGACAGTCAATGTACCGGTAACGGTTCCTGTATAATTGCCTTTTCCTGTCGCACTGAACGGTACCGTTCCTGCTGTCTTTGCTACATAGCTTGCAACTGTATAATCGGTTTTATTCGTCAATGTTGTTCTCAGTTCGCTGTCATAAACACTGATCTTTGGTGAAAATACTTCTGCTCCATATTTATATGTTGCAGGCTCTGCCGTCAAAGTCGCCTTTGAAATATCTCTTGGATTGATCTTAAAAGTGAGGGACTTTGTATTTGCATATTTGCCGCATCCACTGATCAGAACCGTTCCATTTCCTGCATTTGTATTTGCGGAATAGGATACCGTATAATCCGTTCCCTGCTTTAATGTCGTGCTTCCATCCTTTACCGTGACAGCCGGTGTCTGTGCCTGTCCATTATATGTACATGAAGCTACCGTTACCGTTGCTGTTGAGATATCTTTTGTCTCTGTATCTCCACCACTGCTGCTGTTTGATTTGATCGTGAAATATACTGTCTTTGACCCTGTATAGTTTCCTTTGAATGTGACAATTACCTTTGCCGCAGTACCAACCGCAGTATTATTCTGATAGCTTACGGTATAATCGGTTCCTGCCGTTAATGTATGTCCGCCTGCTGTTACTGCTGTAACGGTTGGCTTGATCTCTGATCCTGTCTGCGTAAATTCTGTCTGATTTAATGTAACTGCTGCTACACTTGACACATTCAGTGCATTTACCGTAAAGGTTCCGCTGACCGTTCCGGTATAGTTTCCTTTTCCGGTTGCTGTGATCGTTACATTTCCAACATTTACTGCATTATAACTTCCTATCGTATAATCGGTATTATTCGTTAATGTTCTTCCGAGTCCGTTATCTTTGACTGTGATATTAGATGATGTAACTGATGCTCCGTAATTGTAGGTTTCTGTCGCTGCTGTCAGCGTTGCATTCGACAGATTTCTTCTTGCAATTGTAAATGTCGCTGTCTTCGTATTCCTATACTTGCCGCATCCGGTGATCGTCACTGTTCCGGTTCCGGCATTGGTATTGGATGCATACTGTACGGTGTAATCCGTTCCCTGTCTCAGTGTTGTACTTCCGTCTTTTACGGTAACTGCCGGTGTCTGAGCGGTTCCGTTATAGGTACAGGATGCTACCGTTACGCTTGCTGCCGAGATATCTTTCGTTCCTGTATCTCCGCCACTGCTGCTGTTTGTGATCGTAAAGTTTACTGTCTTTGTTCCTGTATAACAATTTATACCTGTAATTGTTACAGATGCCGTTCCTGCATTGGTATTATTGCTGTAAGAAAGAGTATAGTCAACACCTTCTTCCAGATACTGATAATCATTATTCTCATCCAGCCAGGAGTTCACATCGGCAATCGTTACCGATGGCTTCTTTTCCTTTCCATCATAGCTGTAATTGGAATTGCTTAGTGTGATGATCTGATCCTGGATATTGGCAGCCTTCAGATACCAGGTATAGGTTTTGGAACCACTGAAATTATTCATTCCCTTAATCGCTGTCGTTCCCTTAGAACCAATCTTCAGATAATTCTCTGAAAGAGTAACATTCTCATAATAATCTTTCTCTGCTACCAGAACCTTTCCATTCCAGGTAACCGATTCGACTGTCGGAGAATTTGCCAGATTCTTTACATATGGAACATAATACTTGCCGGATACAAGTGTCGTATCGGATGCAAATTTGACCGTTGCTTTATTGATCGGTGTGACACGGATCTTGAATTTTGCCGTATTGCTTCCTGTATAACCCTTTTCCGGTTTACCGGTTATCGTCGCCACGGCAAGCTCAGTTGCAGTTGACACGTTCACGTTGTTTGTGTATACCACATCATAACAGTCTGACGGTACTTCCTCCCCATCTACCTTTACCGTAACCGGTGCTTCGATCGCCTCGCCGGTATAATAATTACCAAGACCGGTTTCCGTCGTCGCTACAACAGTAACCTTATGTGCTCCATCCTTTCCGGACAGGTCGATCAGATCCGCTGCCTTCACCCGACCTGCAAATGGAATTCCTGCCCCGCCATACGGCACGATCATCGTGATGACCATGACAACGGTAAGGAACCATGCTGCTGCTCTTTTTCCATGTTCTCTCATGCTTCTAAAATGCCCTCCTTGCTGTTATGCCCGCTGTATTATACACTTTATACAAAATGTCTCTACATTTGTACTGCCCCTCTGTGCATATTTTTCATTTCATCCTGTCTCCTATGATATTACATAAAAAAATACCCCAAATGCAGTTCCGTGCGAACAAAATTTAAGTGGATTTTACCATTTTTTGCATGCCGCTTCAATCCGCATTTGGGATATTTTTTATTTTTATTTTATAATATGTCAAACTAACTGGTTGGAATATAGAATATATCCAGCATCTCTTCTACCAGACTTCCCGTATCCACCTGATACTCATCAAAATGAGCAGGGCGTTCATACGTTCCCGGAAGCTTCTGTATATCCTTCTCTGCAACTGCTATATCCATTCCACGCATTCTGCTGAACAGATACAGGCAGGCATCTCTGTCCAGATTCGTCTGCAGATATGGACTTGCTGCCTCGTATACCTTCTTTATAATTCCCTTATCATCGGAATAGCACTGTTCAAACCGCTCCAGCCAGCCTGCCAGATACTGACTCTGACGTTCCATCCGCCTGCCGTGTTCACCGACTGCATCCGTTACCGTATCCATCTTTTCCAGATACCGGTATGCATCATTGCCCTGTAAGGTGACTACATCCTTCTCAAAGACATTCTCACTGATCGTATCTCTGGCTGTCAATGTTACCCCGCTCAGGACGTCATTGATATCTGCCATTGCATCCATGTCAAAGGCCACATAACCGTTAATCGGAAGATTATACATCAGTCCGGATACCGCATGTGTAAAATTCTCACAACTGACGATCTCTCCATCCCCATAACCATACGCCAGTCCGATCTGCATCCGGTCTGTAAGTACTGTTTTTCCTTCTATGGTTTTAACATCCACATCTGTCATACTGTCACGATTTATATTAATAACGTGAAGCTTATCATTTCGAAGATCAAATACCACCAGGAAGCACAGATCAATCCTTCCGCCATATCGGACATATTCAGATCCATTTGCATCCGAATAGGTCAGGGCATCATCTCTGTCTCTGAGATCCGCTTCCGTCGTAGCTTCTGTATCCTCTGAGGTTTTCTTTGACTTCTTTGACTTCTTTGACTTTTTGGGCTTTGTTTCCTCCGTTGCCGCCTCTATTGTCTTCGGTTCTTCGTTCTTTTCCGATTCCTTCGGCGCATACTCGGAATTATCAACACCAAACACCAGAATCGATACGGTATCTGTATTATAAACGTAGTTCTTTCCTTTATATGTGATAGCCGTTGAAGAAGATCCGTCTGTATGAAAACTCACCTTTTCTCCCTGCGCATTTTCTGCCAGCCGGTTCTTTCCATTCATATACATTCTGGCAAATATACCGGCAGGGATCCCGGTCACAACCAGTACAACAACAAGCAGGATCACACAGACCTTTTTCCTGAGACTCCATGGATCTTTCAGCTTTTTGGGTGCATATACCGGTCTGGATTCCAGTTCCGGATCCAGCTTTTTCTTTTCCCTTTTCGCTTTCTCTGCCTTTTTCTGGAAAAATTCTTTTCTGATATCCTCTGTCTGGATGCCTTCGGCAGCGATCTCTTCCTGTGTTTCCTGCACAATCTCTTTTATAAGCTGATCGACCGCTTCCTCACCAGTCTGCGGAACCGGAGCAGCAACCGGTTCTTCCGTCCGGCTAATCGGACGGCTGTTTTCGGTTTCCTGTTTTACTTCTGTCTTTTTTCCTTCTGACTCTTTTTCTTCTGACTGTCCATCCTGCAATGCTTCTGCAAGCCGAATCGCTTCTAACAGCTTCTCGTCAAATAAATCTTCCATATAACAACCTTATGCATACAGTGGATACTTCTCTACAATACTCTTAACAAGTGCTTCTGCTTTTGCCTTGTCATCATCAATCACTGCTGCCTTGATCGCCTCAGCAATTGTCTCCATATCAGCTTCATTTGCACCTCTGGTTGTAACCGCCGGTGTTCCGATACGGATACCGCTTGTTACAAACGGAGATTTTGGATCATTTGGTACTGTGTTCTTATTTACAGTGATATGAACCTCATCTAAAAGCTTCTCTACTTCCTTACCGGTACGGTCCAGATTCTGAAGATCCACCAACATAAGGTGGTTATCTGTACCACCTGATACGATATTGAAGCCTCTTGCCATTAATGCAGATGCAAGTGCTGCTGCATTCTTTACAACCTGTGCCTGATACTCCTTATATTCCGGCTGTAATGCTTCCTTTAAACATACTGCCTTACCTGCGATGACATGCATCAGAGGTCCGCCCTGGATACCAGGGAATACTGCCTTATTGAAGTTGAACTTCTCATTGATCTCGTTGCTGCACATGATCATACCACCTCTAGGTCCACGAAGTGTCTTATGAGTAGTAGTTGTTGTAACATGTGCATATGGAATCGGGCTCATATGAAGGCCTGCTGCTACAAGACCTGCGATATGTGCCATATCTACCATCAGATATGCACCAACCTCATCTGCAATCTCACGGAATCTCTTGAAATCGATTGCTCTTGCATATGCAGACGCACCCGCTACGATCAACTTTGGCTTGCATTCCTTTGCGATCTCAAGAACCTTGTCATAATCTATAAAACCATCATCATTTACACCATAAGGTACACAGTGGAAATATTTACCGGACATATTTACAGGTGATCCATGTGTCAGATGTCCGCCATGATCCAGATTCATTCCCATAAACGTATCGCCAGGATTTAAAATAGCAAAAAATACTGCCATATTGGCCTGTGCTCCGGAATGTGGCTGAACATTTACATATTCACATCCAAATAATTCTTTTGCACGCTCTCTGGCAAGATCTTCCACTACGTCTACATACTGGCATCCGCCATAATATCTCTTTCCAGGATAACCTTCTGCGTATTTGTTAGTCAGATGGCTTCCCATGGCTGCCATAACTGCCTTTGATACGATATTCTCTGATGCGATCAGCTCCAGATTGTTATTCTGTCTGTTCAATTCATCCGTCATTGCTGCCGCAACTTCAGGATCTACTTTTGTAATTTCATCAAATCCAAACATTTTCTTACCTCCTGGTATGTAATAATATATAACGCATTAATAGAAACAGTATACCATGTCCTCCCTTTCCATACAAGCCAACAAGTAATAGAAATAGGATAGAAATAAAATTGATGGGAATAAGATCAGATCTTATTTTTCAGAAATGGAAATATTTTCACTTCTCCCCTTGACAAATAAATTTCTCTATACTAATATTGATGAGTATGTTTACATTGAATTGTCCGTGTCCGGTTTTAATGTAAAAACCTTATTATAATCTATAATTCAAATGGAGGTAGAGAATTTTGGCTAACATCAAATCTGCAAAGAAAAGAATTGAAGTAATTGACAAGAAGACTTTAAGAAACAAGATGATCAAGTCTAAGGTTAAGACAGTTATCAAAAAGGTAGAAGCTGCTATCGCTGCTGGTGACAAAGAAGCTGCTCAGGCAAATCTTCTGGTTGCTATCTCAGAGATTAACAAGGCTGCTTCAAAGGGCGTTTACCACAAGAACAATGCTTCTCGTAAAGTATCACGTCTTACAGCCGCTGTCAACAAGATGGCTTAATCTGACTCATATATATTTTTATAATTGATTACATATGTAAGGCTGCACATATATAATCAAAACCGTCAAAAAAACAGAACCCATTGAGGTTCTGTTTTTTTGTGTAATAATTCCGGCATCCAAATCGCAATACCTACGGTATGTTTTGACTCACTGCATTCCTGCGCGTCACATACCAGCTACCGACTCAATGATATTAACAACACTTCCACTGCCACTACATCCGATGCCTGACTCGTCTTTAATTTATAGTCAGTATCCTGACAGGCTTCCATGATCTTCTTCAGTTCCTGTTCTGAATAATTCCGGCACTGTTCCGCATATTTCTTCACCGACCATGACGGAATGCCTAGCACCGATGCCGTATCTGCATAATTTTTATTCTCGGCAAGACACATCTTTGTTTTTAATAACAGATCATACTGTCTGGCGATCAAAAACAAAATTCGCATCGCAGGCTCCCTGTTTTCAAGCAGCTCATGATACAGGTGAAGTGCACGATCCTGCTGCTTTCTGGATATGGCATCGATCATCTCAAATATATGTCCCTCCGAATTGCCAACGCAGAGAGCTTCCACATCGGATACCGTTACATCCTCCCTGTCTACCGTATAGCTTATCAGCTTATCAATCTCATTCTTGATCGAATTCATATCTGATCCGGTATGCTCGATCAGGGAACGGATCGCATCATCGGTTATCCGTTTTCCTTCTCCCTTGAACATTCCCTTAACCCATACAGCAAGCGTCTTCTCATTTGGTGTTTCAAAGCACAGGGCTTCTCCCAGCTTATCAACGGTTTTATATAATTTATTTCTCTTATCAACTTCTGACTCAACAAACAGGATCAGCGAAGTATCCGGCAGCTCTTTGATCCGCTCCGCAAATTCCTCACAGCTCTTTTTAAACAATCCGGTCCCTTCTGCCAGCACCACACGCCGGTCAGCGAAGAATGGCATTGTCTCACAGAAGCCTATGATCTCCATCGGATCGATCTTCTCTCCTGCAAACTTTGCAAAGTTCATATTGTCCTCACGGTCTGTTACCGCCGAAAGCAATTTGTCTCTGTACTGGTTCACAAGATATGTTTCATCTCCGTATAACAGATATACCGGAGCATAGCTTTCATTCTTTATATGCTCGTTGATAACCGCCATTGCATCCTTACCGCTCTGTTTTTTTCCTGCTGCCATAGCTATGTCTCCTTTCTTTCCTGTTCCAGTCCATTATGCCAAATACCGATTTGATTTTCAACACCTGTCTATGATATTCTTCCGTAATACAGATGGTCACGCCATGTTCCAAATGCTTTTGTTACCAGTCCCAGTACAAAGCCTACCAGAACCGCTGCCATGACTGTTCCGATTCCTACACTGCCAACACTATGTATTGCGATCAAACATGTAACTAACGATATGATAACCATACTGCAGTCAAATCCGATCTTAACCTTTGGAAATACAATACCGGTGATCGTTGATACTGCCTGCATCGCTCCCTCTCCTGCAAGCGGCATAATATTTGCCGGTAGATAGAAGAAGATTCCGACAGCGATCAGAACAACACTGATCAGCATCATTCCCAGTCGTATCAACATATTATCGGTAGATGGCAGCAACGCCACAAGTGAATTACATAACGTTGTAAATTTTCCAAATATAATTCCAACTACAACCTGACACAGATTGATCCATTTAAAATTTTTCCGTAATAACAGGATCTGCAGCAAAACCAGCACAACATGAAACAGGATGGTTGCATTTCCCATCTCCATACCAAATACACAGGTAATCGTATATGGGATCGAGCTTACCGGCGATACCCCAAGGTTTGATTTTACCGATACGGCTATTCCTGCCGTCATGATAAATAAGCCTCCCAGATATGCCACCAGCCGGATTCCCAATCGATCTTTCCACTTCATTTTCTCTCACCTTTCTCTTTCTGACTTTAAACCACAAAAAAAGTCTGGTATCATACATCTACCAGACTTTTATCTACTGATCTATTGTAAGAAATGGCACTGGCTAAGTCAAGCGGCTTTGCGTATGCCTTGTGAGATATTACCAAATCCAGACCGGAATTCAGACCGTGATCTCGATCTGATTATCCTCGATACCTAGAACACAGCTCTCATAATATCCATCACCTGTCACCCGTGGTCCGCTGACAACTTTATATCCGTCCTCTTCCAGTCTTTTCGTCAATGCATCGACTTTCTCTCTGCTTCCAACTGAAAAAGCGAGATGAATATACCCTGTTCGTGCCAGCTCTTTTCTCACATTGGATACCCGTGGTTTCTGCATGATCTCCAGTCTTGCTCCATCCTCAAAGCTTAAAAAATACGACTGAAACTCTGTTTTCGGATTATAATACTGTTCTCCCGCAGCAGCATCAAAATACTTTATAAAAAATTCTTTTGTCTTTTCCAGATCCTCTACATACATTGCAACATGTTCGATCCGCATCTCTGATATCCTCCTGTTTTCTATGTACTAAAAAAATATAACCGAAATATAAAATTTATCCAATCCGGATTATCCGGGTTGTCAATTCAACTCTTTTCTGTTATAGTAGCAAAGGTTTTTGAGAATATCAAATACCAAAATCTAAATTTCGATTTTCAAATGGAGGTGAATTTTCATGGATAGTTGCGATCGTATTGGACGAAGTAAAATATGCGATGTTATGATAAGAAAGCATAAATGGATGTGGCTGTCTATGAAGATCCGATAACCCCATCTTATATTTGTTGTGTGCCTTTTCATACATCGCATCAGACGATCCTGACCATCCGGTCTTCACACTGAGACGATGTATTTTTATGTCTGAAAACAGGCAGGAAGGAGGTCACAATGACAAAAATCACAGTATTTAAAAAAGATTATGTAACAGAACTCGTAAAAATCATCCGTAATGCAAAGAACGCACAGGTATTGCAGAAGCATTTGGCAAACTACCACGACAAAGATGTCGCAGAAGCAATCACACGTCTAAACGAAACAGAACGAATGCAACTATACACTATGATCGGCACCCCACGGCTCGCAGAGATCTTCTCTTATCTGGATGATGCCAAGCCGTATCTGGATGAACTGTCACTTGATAAAGCCGCAAGAGTCATATCCGATATGGATGCAGATGATGCTCTGGATATTCTGGATGAACTTTCCGCCGAGCAACAACAGGAAATGGTTGCCCGTCTGGATGATGATTCCCGGAGAGATGTAAAGAAGCTGCTTTCTTACGAAAACGATGAGATTGGAAGCTGCATGACGAACAATTATATCTGTATTCCGGACACCTTATCCATCCGTGAAGCTATGAGTGCACTGGTTCGGCAGGCAGGAGAACATGACAATATCTCGACGATCTATACCACTGATATAAATGGTCAGTTTTCCGGTGCTATCGATCTGAAAGATCTGATCATCGCACGGGAAAATGACTCTTTGTCAAATATTATCAGCCGCTCCTATCCGTCTGTATATGAGCATGTGAAGATTGCAGACTGTATCGAAGATCTCACCGATTATGAAGAGGATTCCATCCCGGTTTTATCGGAAAACGGAACCATTGCCGGTATCCTGACTGCAAATGATATCGTGGAACTGGTGGATAATGCTATGGGTGATGACTACGCAAAGCTCGCCGGTCTTACATCCGAAGAAGACCTGAACGAACCAACCTTTACCAGCATGAAAAAGCGTCTGCCATGGCTCATCATCCTTCTGTTCCTTGGCATGGCGGTATCCTCTGTGGTAGGAATGTTTGAATCCGTTGTTGCGGTGCTTCCAGTCGTAATATGCTTCCAGTCCCTTGTCCTTGATATGGCTGGAAATGTCGGCACACAGTCCCTCGCTGTTACGATTCGTGTGCTTATGGACGAAGACCTGAGCACTAAAAAGAAGCTTTCCCTTCTTATCAAAGAAATGAAGATCGGCTTCTTAAATGGTGCAAGCCTTGGAATCATGGCACTCCTGTTTTTAGGAATCTATATCCACTATTTTAAGAAATATATATGGGCATCTGCATTCCTGATCTCTGGCTGTGTCGGCATCTCGCTGATCGTTGCAATGGTGATCTCAAGCTTTGTCGGAACTATCATTCCTATGTTCTTCCACAAGATCCATATTGATCCTGCGGTTGCTTCCGGTCCACTCATTACAACGGTCAATGATCTGGTTGCCGTGATCACCTACTACGGACTGGCAATGGTATTTTTGATCAATATTTTTCATATTTAGGTTTTGAATCTTCATCGTTCCGGCAAAAGACAGGTTGTTTTCTATAACAGAAATCACTTCTCTTTTGCCAGGACTTTTTTACATCGTGTTTCTGTTTTCTTTTACCGGAACTTTTTTACATCATGTTTCTATTTTCTTTTACCGGAACTTTTTTACATCATGTTTCTATTTTCTTTTGCCAGAACTTTTTTACACCAGGTTTTTGTTCCACATTTTGGACATTTCAAATATCTTGTTGAAATCATATGCATTCCCATTGTATATGCACCAAAGGTCGGAACAAACAGCTCATTGCAATGACGGCATTTGTAATAACCGATGGTGCGCTCACCTTCCATCGCAACCATAAGTCCACAACCAAATATAACACATGCGATCACTATCAGTAATATCTTAACCGGTACTGCGATCACCTCTGTATACACTGCAACAACCATGATCAATGTAATAAATGATATCGTTGCAATTAAACCCGTTATAATTGTAGGAATTAATTTCTTCTTGTTTTCTTCTCTTTCTTTAATCATATTCACCATATTTTCCTCCGCTTTCTTTTGATATTCTTCCTCAGACACTCTTGCACCGGACAACAGTTCATTTACCGTAATGTCCAGTTCCTTACATAAAGGTAATAACAGAGACACTTCCGGGAATCCCTTTCCACATTCCCATTTAGAAACTGTTTTATCACTGATATTCAGTTTTTCTGCAAGCTGCTTCTGTGTATAACCTTTTCTTTTTCTTTCTGCTGCAATAAACCTGCCTATACTGACCTGATCCATATCTGCCTCCTTTCTGACCAGATTATTACATACCTGCATCCGGCATCATACCCATAAAGCGTAGAAAATGGTGAATTTCTGCGGATTCTACGCACTGTAGAGTATAGTTTGCCACTTCCTTATAATAATTATATCATGTGCTTCGCACATTCTATGCATTCCGCAAAATCAGCATCCTTGCGAGCAAATAATTTTGCGTTCATTATATCAAATGTGTCATTTATCCGAAATAATATTCTGCCACTTGCTCTATTCTTTCCATTCCGATAGGACAAGCACTGGTTTCATATGTCATAATTAAATTAATAGATGGTATTATTCCATTATCACAATATGTTTTTATTTTCCTGCAGGCATGACTCGCATATTCCGGATTGTCCATCATACCGAAATGTTCCCAATAATAATACTCTCCTGCACTCTTCAAATACCACTTATATCCTTTTCCATTTTTGGCACATATTAATTCTTCTTTCGGAAATGTTTTCTCTCATATACCCATCATTTCATTTGGGGCTTGGTATCAATGCTTAATTTTATCCTCCGTACCCATGAAGCATAATTTTTCCTGTCCGTATCTGCAAAATTACAGCGCCGCTGCTGTCGGTGCGGTAAACCTCCGCACCAGCATCCTGCAGTCTCTCCAGCGTTTCTTTATGTGGGTGACCATACCGGTTCTTTTTTCCACAACTGATCACCGCATACTGCGGCTTTATATATTGAAGAAATGACTCCGAGGTTGCATATCTGGAGCCATGATGCCCTGTTTTTAAAACATCAACCGCATCCAATCTTCCAGTCTCTGTCATCTGCTGTTCTGCTGTTTCCCCTGCATCGCCTGTAAACAAAAGGCGAAAAGAACCGACACTTGCCTGCAACACAAGAGAGGCTTCATTTGCATCTGTGTGAACATCCGATTCTCCCGGATATATGCATGCGATCCGAAATATCCCGGAAGCTCCGGCTTCCGGTTCAGAAAATATGCTACCCGCATCCATATATAAAACCTCAGTTCCATGCTGTTCTGCCTGATTGATCAGTTCCAGCAGCCGCTCCCGGTCGCCATATTCCGCCACAACAAGATTCCGGATCCGAATCCCGGTATGCTCCAGCTCATATAATTCCTGAAGCCCGGATATATGATCTTTATCCCCATGTGTTATAAAAACATAATCCAGTTCTGCCATCCCATAATACCGAAGAGCAGGAAGCAGAACATATTCTCCTACCTTCTTATTATCCGATGAGCCACAATCGATCATAATATTCGTTCCCTGTTCCGTCCGGATCAGTATGCCATCCCCCTGCCCGACATCCAGAAAGGCAACCGTAAATGAATGGTCGAGCACGCTTCTTGCATATATACAGAATATCAGCACGACAAAAATCTCTGCGATCCCATACCGGATTTTTCTGTGTTTCCGTTCCTTTATCGTCTGCTGATCACACTTTTCTTCCACTGCCTGATTTCTACGGACCTGCCATTTTGACTTTTTTACGATTTTTTGAGTCTGTTTGCCTTCCGTTCTGTTTCCTCTATCTGCTCTCATCCTGGTCATAAAATATAAGGATATCAGTAACGCAATATAATAACCCACCACCAGCTTCACCGGAATATGTCCGATATTGATACAGGCTCCGGGAAGCTGTTCCATCCCCTGACACAACATTTCATATAACCACAAAATCCCCTTCACCGGAATCGTAAGCCATCCGGCCGCCTGAAGTGACATGCAGCCACAGATAACCGTTCCGATCCCACCGGTCAGGACGACCGATACACATGGCACAACGATCAGATTTAATAAAATACCATACAATGGAAACTGGTAATAATAGTAGACGATCACCGGCAAGGTCGCCAGAAAGGTTGCCATGCTGACAGTAAGCGATTGCCGGATTTTCTCCCCTGCGCCAAATATGTGTTGCAACACCGTCCCTGCACCAAGCTTATTGATTAGGTCAGCACTTCCCCTTTTGCTAAATACCTGTTGTAACACCGGCACGATCACAGCTATCCCGGTTATCGCTGCAAATGAAAGCTGAAATCCGGCATCTAATACAACATAAGGATTTATCACCGACATCCATACCCCGGCAATTCCTGTTGAGGTCAGAAGATCCACCGAACGCCCAATGGCTTTCCCAAATAACAGGAGCCCCATCATAATGATCGCCCGCATCGTTGATCCTGCAAGTCCGGTCATCTGTCCATACAGAATAACCAGAATACTGCATCCAATTCCCGCACTCCAGTAGGAAACTCCCCATTTTCGCATACGCCGATACAAGGTCATACCAATGATCGCAATATGTAATGCCGATATTGCAAGAATATGTGCAATACCATTCAACTGATACATCCGTTTCACGTCACCGTCCATCCCCTGCCGTTCACCCAGAAGCATCGCCCGTATCACAGATGCATCCTCCTCGCCGTATAAGTTACCAATTACATCTGATATCCGTTTTCGGAGCTTCCGGAGCCCCGCCCGTATATGCGAGTACTGTTTTCCTGTTTTCTGCAGCTCTGCATCTGAAAGTATAAGAAAGATCCCCTGGCTCCTGTAGTATCGATATGCATCAAAGGCTCCCGGATTTCCCGCATGCTCCGGCTGTTCAAATCTGCCGGCAAATACTGCCTCCTGTCCCGGATACAAGGTTATACCTTTCTCCACATACACAAGCAGCTTCATATTTTCATGAAACCCAGTCCATTCTTCACCGGACATTCCTCTTGCATCCACGATCTTAATAAAGACCTGCTGCCTGTTTTCCGTTTCCTTTATCTCGTATATCGTTCCGGAAATTGTTCCGGAACAACCGTTCAGCCGGGAAGCATATTGTTCCTGCTCATGCAATATGTTGATATTCATATACCCCATTCCGGCAAACAGCACATATATGAGAATTCCGACAGTTATTCTTACTGTTCGTTTTACATCCACACTCCGCTTTGTCTGTCTTCGCCTGTCCGACATCCGTATTTTTTCATCCCGGCCGGACTCTTCTTTCTGTTTTTGCTGTTTTTGCCTTTTTCCCTGTTTTTGCCCTTTTTCTCCCGTAAACAGAAAAAAGGCTGCAACTATCATTGCAGCCAAAGTAAACCACCTGCTGCCAGCAATCGCCTCCGCCTCTCCAAGCATAAATGCACATGCGGCCCAAAATAGTGGTCTTTTTATTTTCTTTTCCTCCGCTATCTGTCAGTACCTGTCTAATTACACATTGAATAATTCGCTGTGTATGTCTCTGAGAAATCCAAATTCTCTCCATATACAAGATCCTGACTGCCTTCTACCTCAAATACAACACCATCCACATCTGACAGCTCTGTCAGAGAATCAACCAGCGAATAAATGATCACTTTGTCATCATAATCACCGACATGATCCAAAAAGGTCTTGCTGAAATTAACATAACACACCCGATCCAACACATAGATATCAAGAATATCTACATCCTTATCGATCGGACTCTTCCATTCCTGGGAATTTCGAAGTGCTTCCATGATCTGTTCCTCCGGTGCTTTGTAAGACAACGCATCAATCTCCGTCGTATGCTTATCCAGCCGTTTTCCGGTATTATCCGGCGTATAGATCGTCACGGAATAAGAAGCCTCCATAAAATTATCACCGATCGTTGAAAATGATTCCGCATTGTAAACACTTGTATCTACCTTCTTCTCTCCAATCAGATCCGACAATTCAAATGAAACCCCTGAAATACCATTTACCTGACACAGGGTTTTTGTAAATGCCATTTTACACAACAGGATCTGATAATTCTCTGCGGTATCATAATCCAGATTGAACATGATCGTTACCAGTCCTTTTCCATCATAAGAATATCGCTGATAGGTCATTCCATCTGCAACCGGAATCTTATAAAGCTGCTCGTCTTCTGTTGATATCAACAGATTCATCAGCTTATCTATCACATTTTCCGTTGATTCCAACTGATCGATCTTCGTATCATAGACAGAAAACTCTGTCCATTTCTGATTCATATAATATACGGAATATGTCTGCATCCCGGCATCCGTACCGGTATCTGTTCTCTGACTCTCCGCATGTCCATTTTTCCCACATCCGGTCATAAACAGCAGAGCCACAACTAACAGCATCCCGCTTATAATATGCATGATCCGTTTCTCCATCTTCTGCTCCTTTATTTCACATAGTTCATCGGAACACGTACTGTAAATGTGGTTCCCTTTCCAGGCTCACTGTACACATTTATAATACCCTTATGCATAACGATAATATTCTTTGAGATTGCAAGTCCAAGACCGGTCCCTCCGGTATCCCTGCTTCTCGCCTTATCTACTCTGTAGAAACGTTCGAATATATGCTCTACACAATCCTCCGGAATACCAACACCGGAATCGGCAACCTTAATATACAGATTCTTATGATCGGCATTCAGGGATACGCGGATCCATCCGCCATCCACATTATATTTGATTCCATTTTCGATCAGATTGGAGATTGCCAGCGTAAACTTCACCTTATCAATATCAGCTTCCACTTCCCGGAAGCTTTCAAATGTGATCTCAATGCTTCTCTTTTCTGCCAGAGGCGTCAACCGTTTCAGAATAACCTCCATCAGCTCATTGATATCCACCCGCTCGATATTCAGGCTGTCTGATCCCTTATCTGTCTTGACCAGCGTCAGCAGATCACTGATGATCTGCGCTTCACGGTCAATCTCTAAAACAATATCGTTCATGAATTCCCGGTACATCTCAACCGGAACATTATCCTGCATCAAGATCGATTCTGATAAAACCTTCATTGAAGTAATCGGTGTTTTCAGCTCATGTGATACATTTGATACAAATTCCTGCCGGGATTCCTCCAACAACTGCGATTTGGCAAATATCCCATTCATATTGTCAACAACGCTCCCAGCTTCTCGCCATAAGCCATCCGATGAAATCTGTCCCAGAAATCCATCCTTCATATTTACAAGTTGACTCTTGATCTTTCTGGTATCACGAACCGCCATATAAGAAATGAAAAATGCTGTCAGCACCCCGATCACCATAAAAATACAGATCAAGATATTGGCACGGTATGACAAATATCCTCTTTCATTTTCCATGCTTTCCAGACTGACTGCGATCACAGCTACATCATCAATATAACCTTCCCGGTTCACCACAGGAAACATATACTCAATGTAGGACTGTTCCCGTACCAGCCGTTCGTCTCTGTCTCCCTTCATGATCTCATAGATATCATTATTCATGATATAGGTATCCTTCAACAGACGAAAGCTGTCATAGGCTACCCTGTAATCAGTATCTACGATCATAACTCTGGCAGACAGGCTGTACGCCAGAGTGTTCATACCATGAAAAGTCTTGCTTGTACCTTCTGTTTCCGAATTAATATCATTGATCAGATATTCCAGATTTTTTGCGTTTTCCTGCAACAGTGTTTCACAATCACTATATCTCTGATTCAACATCAACTGCAGCAGAACCGTTTTCATACTGATTGAGATCAGATAAAAACCTGCCATGATCATTACAAAGATAACAACCTGAAGACTGATCCTCCGCCTGCTGTTTTTCCAGACATTTTTATTCTTATTTTCTACATTTTCATCTTTACTTTTTTCCATTCCAAAAAAATCCAGTAAGATAGGAATGCTTTACGCATTCCCTGTCTCATCATCCTTTAAAATAGTAGCCAACGCCCCATTTTGTATGAATATACACCGGCTCACCCGGATTCTCCTCAATCTTCTCACGAAGTCTTCTTACATGAACATCCACAGTTCTGGCATCTCCCGGATATGTACTGCCCCAGATCGTATCTAACAGTTCATTTCTGGAATAAACCTTATTCGGATGCGCCATCAGAAGCTCAAGCAAATCGAATTCTTTTGCTGTCAGATTCAGTTCCTTTCCATGAACAAATACACGGCGGCTATCCAATTCTACCTTCATGCCATTGATTTCTAAAATATTTACCGGTTTTACAGGCTCTTCCTTTTTTCCGCTTCTTCTTAAGATGGCTTTGATCCTTGCCTTTACCTCCAGTATGTTAAATGGTTTGGTGATATAATCATCTGCACCATATTCAAGACCCATGATCTTATCCATATCCTCACCCTTGGCCGTCAGCATAATGATCGGAACATTGGAAAATTCACGCACCATCTGGCATACTTCAATTCCGGTATAAACCGGGATCATGATGTCTAACAGAACGATATCATAATCATTGTTTTTGATCTTCTCAAACGCCTCTCCGCCATCATATGCCACGTCTACTTCCATATCATCCTGTTCCAGACTGAATTTCAGACCTTTCACGATCAGTTTCTCATCATCTACGACCAATACCTTTTTCATACCAGATTTCCACCTTTCCTTTGTTTCTATATCTCTACCGACCCACGCAAATATCGTTTTTTATCTTCTGAAATAAATTCTCTCCGATACCATTCACATTCATAATATCTTCTGTTTTTTCAAATGCACCCTGTGTCTCTCTGTAAGTTATGATATTCTCCGCCTTTGCTTCACCAATCCCGGACAATGACATCAGTTCCTCTTTCCCGGCAGTATTGATATTCACTACTCCCGCTTCCATTGTCTGTCCGTTCGTTTCTGTTTCCGGATCCTGCCAGCGTTCCGGCTGCTCCTGCACCTCTTCCTCCGTTGGAAAATAAATCCTCTGTCCATCCTCGATAAAGTCTGCAAGATTTACCACCTGCTCCGCAGCATTCTCTGCAAATCCGCCTGCTGCAAGAAGTGCATCATTGATCCTTGCACCTATCGGGAGTTCATATACCCCTTCTTGTTTTACTGCCCCACAGACAAATACACAGATTCCTGTGTCTTTTATAGCTTCTGTGTCTTTTATAGCTTCTGTGTCTATTATGGCTTCTGTGTCTTCCTGATCCCTTTCTGTAACAGAACCTACCACGGCGTCTTCGGCATATGCCGTATCATTCTGTGAACCGGTATTCTGCTCTGTTGTCTCAAGTATCATGCCATTTTTCCGACATCCGGCCAGAGTAATCCCGGACAACAACATCCATCCGGCAAGTCCTACATATAACAGTTTTTTCTTTATTATCATACCTGCATACCTCCTTGATATGCCGGTACACTCATGCACACCCCCATTTTAACGAACTTCGATTCCTTTTACAATAGCAAAATAGAAAAAGACCAGTCCTGCGGCATCCGATTTTTCTCGTTATCGGTGCACAGCTCCGGTCTTTTTCTGTTTTACTTTTAACTTTTCATTGAATGTGCTTCTTAGAATAATGGCTCTTTTAAGATTGCAGTACCGATACCCTTCTGAGTAAAGAACTCAAGAAGCAGGCAATGCTTCAGGCGACCATCCAAAATATGAACTCTTGATACACCATTTTCCATTGCTGTGATACAGTTATTAAGCTTTGGAAGCATACCACCGCCGACAACACCTTTCTCAATGATATCCTTTGCCTCATGGATATCCATTTCTGAGATCAGGGTAGACTTATCTGTCGGATCGATAAATACACCTTCAATATCTGTTAAGAATACCAGCTTTTCTGCCTTTAATGCTGTTGCAACAGCACATGCAGCATCATCAGCATTAATATTATAATCCTCATATTCTTCACTGACACCGATAGGAGCGATAACAGGTATAAAATCCTGATCGACCAGTGCATCGATCACCTCTGTATCAACCTTTGTGATCTCGCCTACATAACCGATATCTTTTCCGCCCGGCAGACGCTTCTTAACGGTGAACAGTCCACCATCCTTTCCACTGATACCCACAGCCTTTAAACCAACCTTCTGCATCATGCTGACAAGACTCTTATTTACCTTGGATAATACCATCTCAGCAATCTCCATTGTCTCACCGTCTGTTACACGAAGTCCATTGATAAATTCAGGCTCTTTTCCAATCTTCTCTACCCATTTGCTGATCTCCTTACCGCCACCATGCACGATAACCGGTTTCAGTCCAACCAGCTTTAATAATGCAACATCTTCGATCACATTGTATTTCAGATTCTCATCCAACATAGCACTTCCGCCATATTTTACAACAATTGTTTTCCCCTGAAATTTCTTGATATAAGGCAAAGCCTCGATCAGTGTCTGTGCTTTTGATATTACCTGATCTACTGTATAATCTCCCTTTACCATCTTATTTACTTCCTCACTTTCTATACTCTGCATTTATCTTGATATATTCATATGTAAGGTCACAGCCCCACGCGGAAGCTGTCTCTGTACCGGCATGCATATCCGCATGAAAACATACCTGATCCGGCGACAGGATCTCCGTCGCTCTTTCTTCATCATAATCGGTACAGACCCCGTTTTCAACTATTTTTAAGGAACCGGCCTCACTGGATATTATAATATCTACCTTATATGGGTCAAATGCGATCCCGCTCTGTCCCATCGCGCACACCAGACGTCCCCAGTTCGCATCCGAACCGTATACGGCGCATTTTACAAGGTTTGATGTCACCACGGATTTTGCAAGCTTTCTTGCGCCCTCCTTGGATTCCGCCCCTGCTACCTGTACCTGAAACATCCTCGTCGTTCCCTCTCCATCCGCCGCGATCAGCTTCACGAAGTAAGTGTTGATATATCGAAGCGCCTCCACAAATGCCGGATAATCCGCATCCGTTTCAAGCAGCTCATCATTTTCTGCCATGCCATTTGCAAATATCATAACGGTGTCATTCGTTGAAGTATCCCCATCGACAGATAACATATTATAAGTGTCTATGACATCATTTCTCAGTGTTTTCTGCAATAACTCCTGACTGATATTCAGATCCGTTGTCAGGAATCCAAGCACCGTTCCAAGATTCGGATTGATCATACCGGAACCTTTGCACATGCCTCCGACGGTAATTGTCTTCCCTTTGATCTGCAGCTTTACCGCGATCTCTTTCTTATATACATCGGTCGTCATAATGGCTTCCGCCGCATGACTTCCACTTTCCAAATCATCGGAAAGCATCCCTGAAAGTTCGCGGATTCCATGCGCGATCGTCTCCATCGGAAGCCTTATACCTATTACTCCGGTCGAAGCAACCGCAACCTGATCAGCCGGTACCTGAAGTTCTGCTGCCGCAAGCTCTGCCATATGCGCCACATCAACATCTCCTGCTTCTCCGGTACATGCATTTGCCACTCCACTGTTTACAACCAGTGCCTGACATAAGCCGATATCGTCACATAATGCTTTGTCCCACATAACAGGTGCAGCCTTGACTACATTCTGTGTAAATACTCCAGCTGTCTTCGCCGGACACTTGCTGACTAGTAATGCCATGTCTTTTTTCTTTTTATTTTTTCTTACTCCGGCGTGCATACCTGCTGCCAGAAATCCTATTGGAGCTGTCACTCCGCCGGAAATGATCTCCATACCGATCACCGCCTTATATCATCTGTTCTTCCACGATATCCGATGCCGTTACTCTTTATGGGAATACCGGAGCCATCAGCAGTCCTTCTTCTTCCGGAAGTCCAAACATAATATTCATATTCTGAACTGCCTGACCGGCTGCTCCCTTTACCAGATTATCAAGTGCTCCCATTGCAATGATACGTCCGGTTCTTTCATCAATCTTAAAGTTGACATCTACATAATTGCTGCCCTCTACCCAACGTGTCTCCGGACATACATCCTTGTCAAGAACACGGACAAATCTCTCGTTTGCATAATATTTGTCATATGCAGCACGAACAGTATCGTAATCTACCTTTTCTTTTAATGAAGCATATGCCGTAACCAGAATACCACGATTCATCGGAACCAGATGTGGTGTGAAATTAATCATGATCGGACTGCCGTATGCATATCCCAGCTGTTCTTCGATCTCCGGTGTATGGCGATGAGTCGTTACTCCATATGCCTTAATGCTTTCATTTACCTCACAGAACAGGTTCGGGATCTTTGCTCCTCGTCCTGCTCCTGATGTACCGGACTTCGCATCTACAATGATCGTATTCGGATCGATCAGCTTCTCTTTTACAAGCGGATATAAGGAAAGAATGGAGCAGGTTGTATAACAGCCCGGATTTGCCAGAAGTCTGCATCCCTTTACCTTATCTCTGTTGATCTCACACAGACCATATACGGCCTCGTCGATAAATTCCGGACTCTTATGCTCGATCTTGTACCACTTCTCGTAAGTAGCAACATCCTTAATTCTGAAATCCGCACTCAGATCAATGATCTTAACCTTTGATAAGATATCCTCATTTACAAGAGAAGAACATAAACCCTGTGGGGTTGCAGTGAAAATAACATCCACCTTCTCAGCCAGCTCATCCATATTCTCGCCCAGACAGGTTGCATCCACGATCTGAAACATATTCCCAAATACTTCGTAATATTTCTTATCTATAAAACTTCTGGAACCATACCAGACAATTTCCACATCCTTATGTCCAAGAAGAATTCTTACTATTTCCTGACCGGCATATCCGGTTGAACCAATAATTCCTGCCTTTATCATATCTTACTCCAATCTGCTGCGACCGGTCATTTTCCGTTACAGCCATAGTCCTATTTGTATTTCTACACATTCATTTATCTTACTCTCTGCATTTTCTTCCGTCAACCGCTTTCATAGGAAAATACAGTTCGTATAATCTTCCATGATTATACAGTTATTGTGCATAATATTCAAGCATTAATTAATAAATATGCAAAAATATTTTTTATTATTATATCCCAGCATCGCATTCTTAATTTGATCATACATGTTTTATATATTTTCCAAATTATTATATTATGCAGAAAATGTTATATTTAAAGCAGCATTATTGCATTTCTCATAAAAATCAAAGCCGGCAGAACAGGATATCTTTCTTCTGCCGGCTTTGATTTTTATGTATATTTTGTGTATAATATTAATCCAGTGCTTCTTTCTGAGGTACGGTTACTGTCGCTTCATAGCAGGAGAAGATCTCCTCTACGTGCTCCTGATCCGGTTTCTTTGTGATCAGACTGACGATCGGAACAAGGATCAATCCACCGATCATCGCTGCTGCACCACAGTTTACAGGTGACTGTAATGCCTGTGGAAAACTAAATAACTGCCATGTATTACTGATAAAGTTCAGTGTCATGATGCCTACGCCCCAGATAAAACTTACAAGGCAGGCTGCCACTGTCGTGCGTTTCCAGTACAGACCATATAAAAACGGAGCCAGACAGGCACCTGCGATCGCACCCCATGAAATACCCATAAGCTGTGCGATAAATGCCACCTTGCTGGAATACTGAATGACTGCAATGACCGCCGATAATGCGATAAATACTACCAGCATGATCCGCATTGTAAGGACCTGCTTCTTCTCTGACATTTTCGGTGCGATCGATGCTTTGATAAAGTCGATCGTAAGTGTGGAGCTTGAGGTCAGAACCAATGAAGATAAGGTAGACATCGAAGCAGATAATACAAGGATAACCACCAGTCCCATCAATACTTCCGGAAGATTCTCAAGCAGGTGTGGAATGATCGCATCAAATCCTTCTGTTGCTACATCCGTCTCGGTCAGACGTCCAAAACCACCAAGGAAATAACATCCTCCGGCTACGATTGTTGCAAATAAAGTCGATACGATCGTTCCAGTCTTGATTGATTTCTCATCTTTGATCGCATAAAATTTCTGGATCATCTGAGGAAGGCCCCATGTTCCAAGTGAGGTTAATATGACAACACATACCAGATTGAAGATATCCGGTCCAAGGAAGGATGCAAATACACCCGGTGTATCCGAAACCGCCGGATCATTTACACGAGCCAGCTTGTCTAACGCACCTGTAAGTCCGCCTCTCTCGTTTAATACTGCATAGATAACTGCTACTATACCAACCAGCATGATCAGTCCCTGAATAAAGTCATTGATCGCTGTCGCCATATACCCGCCAACAATTACATAGATACCGGTAAGAACTGCCATAGCAACAACACAGATCTTGTAATCAATGTCGAACGCCATTCCAAACAATCTGGAAAGACCGTTATACAATGAAGCCGTATATGGGATCAAGAATATGAATATGATCCAAGAAGAAATGATCTTCATGGATTTGCTGTTATATCTTCTCTCAAAGAATTCCGGCATTGTTCTGGAATCCAGCTTCTGCGTGATCAGTCTGGTTCTTCTGCCAAGCACTACCCATGCAAGCAGAGATCCAAGGATCGCATTTCCAATTCCGATCCATGTGGATGCAATTCCGTATTTCCATCCAAACTGTCCTGCATATCCAATAAAAATAACTGCCGAAAAATAGGACGTACCATATGCAAATGCTGTAAGCCATGGGCCTACGCTTCTTCCTCCCAGTACAAATCCGTTCACATCTGTGGCCTGTTTTCTTGCATAAAATCCTACACCGATCATTATGCCAAAGAATACAACAAGCATAATCACTTTAATAACCATGTCGACCTCCCGTCACTTCTCATTTTTGTATTCGCAGAATTTTACAGTCAACTTTCCACCAACAATAGTGCATCTTATAATTTCTGATTTTCGAATTCTGACATAATCCGGCTCATTTTTGCTTTATTGCGTTGAAGTCAAGTAACTTTAAAGTTCTACGTTTTAAACCACAAAATAGATTATATTGGATACATCCATTTTCGTCAATATAAAAAACGACTTCCTTGCAGATATTTTTTCAGCTTTCGCCAAATATTTCATTCTGCTGTTCAGAAGTCGTTTTTCCAATCTGTTTTTAGCACTTCATAAGCCCGCTGCATAGATCCAAATTCATATCATTACCTTGGATCTATGCTGTTTGCGCTTGATCTTCACATTAATGTGTCTTCTCATATGCCAACACTTTTTCTGCAATCGTATCCATGAGTTCTTCTACGGAAAGTCCCTCGGCTTTTACCGTGATCTGTGCATATTTTTCATACAATAAGATTCTCTCGTTATAAAGATCCTTTAAAGTCTGACCATCCTTTAACACTACACCACGCCGTTTTACATTTTCCAGTCTGGAAGCGATCACTCCATATGGAAGCTCGATATATACTACAATATCATTTTTTACATAATGCTGCATGGCTTCATCACAGTATACGACACTTCCTCCGGTTGCAATAACCGTATTCTTTAAGTCAATTTCTTTGTTTACATCATTTTCTATCTGAAGGAACCCATCATCTCCATATTCTGCGATCAGCTCACGAAGCAGCTTACCATGCTTCTTCTGGATCAACACATCTGCATCTACAAAATCAAATCCAAGAACCTTGGCAAGTACCACACCGATCGTACTCTTTCCACAACCAGGCATTCCGATCAAAACTATATTTTTCATCTTCTTTCTCCATTCTCTGTATTTTAATTTTCTATATTATCCTAATCTTTTCATTTGTTCTCTGTATTCATTACTTCTAATTTAATCCCATTTCTGTTTATTCAAGGATTTTTATTATTACTTGTGTCATATACATCCCATAACGCGAAGGACATATACCCATACCGTTATCGTGATCGATGAAAACAGGGTTGTCAGCACGATCGTATTTGATGACAGGACTTCATCATTATTCATATTCTTAGCCATGATATAGCAGGTTACCGTGGACGGTGAGCCTGTCATGATCAGGATTGCTGCCAATTCACTCGGTGCAAACCCAAGCTTAACCGCAATCGGCATATAGATCAAAGGAAATACGACTAGCTTCATAAGAGCGGCTGTAACCGCAGGCTTCATTTTCTCCAGTGCTGCTTTTGTATTAAAACCTGCTCCTATGGCGATCAATGCGATCGGAGTCGCCGTCTGTGCGATATAATTGATCGTCTTCATCGGTATCGCAGGAATCGGAATATTCAATAATGAAAACGGAACTCCGAGCACGATGCCGATTATGATCGGATTCTTTAAAATATTAATGCATGCCGTTTTGATTCCGTCTGCACCATGGATATTATCTCTGCCCCCAAAGGTCAGCATAATAACGGACAGGATATTGAACAATGGTACCGCCGCAACGATCATAAGCGGAGCCATCCCTGAGCTTCCACAGATATTTTCTACAAAGGCAATTCCAAGCACCGCCGCGCTTCCTCTTGCCGATGCCTGCGCAAACGCTCCGACCATCGTCTTATCCCGGCAATATATCTTTGCAAAGCACCATGCACATGCAAACATAATAAAAGTTCCGAAGAAACAAAACGCCACAAATTTCATATTTACGTCTTTTAATACCGAGGTTGTTGCGATATCCCGAAACAAAAGCACCGGAAGGGATACCTTAAACACATATTTATTTGCTATATTTGCAAATTCATCATTGATCAGCCCAATCCGTTTCAGAAACCACCCCAACAGGATCACCAGAAAGATCGGCACTGTCGCATTTATACTAAATAAAAAATCACTCATTCCATTCTCTCTTTTCTTAATTAAACTGTCGCAGCCCTTACTATAGCACAGCTTGTTACCCGATTCAATTTTTATCCGATTTTTTTAAAAGATCTATATGCAACAGATACATACCTGCCAGACCTCGAAAACTTTAAATTAATGCTAAAATGTATGAGATTATCATCAGTCCATATATAATATTCAAAAAAATAAATACTGGAAAGTGGCTTAAAACCTAAGAAAATCCGCTCTGTCAAAAAAAATGCAAAAAAAATAAAATTTATTGTTGACATCAAGGGGGTGTTTATGTATAATATGTCTTGCGTCAGAGATATGACGAACATAAAAAAAACGACAAACACTTTGTTCCGGGGTGTGGCTCAGCTTGGCTAGAGCGCTTGATTTGGGATCAAGAGGTCGCAGGTTCGAATCCTGTCACCCCGACTTAGATAATCATAAATCTAAACACTGTTAAGCAATCATGCGGGTGTAGTTCAATGGTAGAACACTAGCCTTCCAAGCTAGATACGTGGGTTCGATTCCCATCACCCGCTCTTTATTTTCGCTAATATTTATAGCGGGAATTTAAAATGTGTCCGTAGCTCAGCTGGATAGAGCAACGGCCTTCTAAGCCGTGGGTCGGGGGTTCGAATCCCTTCGGGCACATTTATTTGTTTCATTCTGTGGCACTACTGCTGTTCCATATGGATGTTTCACTTATATGGTGGGTATGGCGCAGTTGGCTAGCGCGCCAGATTGTGGCTCTGGAGGCCGAGGGTTCGAGTCCCTCTATCCACCCTTTTCTTTATCGCATATTAAGCGATGCTTTTGGGTTATCGCCAAGCGGTAAGGCACAGGACTTTGACTCCTGCATTCGCTGGTTCGAATCCAGCTAGCCCAGTCAAAAACTTAATTTATATGGGCCATTAGCTCAGGCGGTAGAGCACTTGACTTTTAATCAAGTTGTCCGGGGTTCGAGTCCCCGATGGCTCATTAAAATTTCAGATATAGTTTTATATCTGATTTTTTTATATCTACTCTTCTGTTCTTTATATATAGAAGAAACTCTGCGGATATGGCGGAATTGGCAGACGCGCTAGATTTAGGTTCTAGTGTCAACAGACGTGCAGGTTCAACTCCTGTTATCCGCATCAAAAAAGGCAATCATAATCGATTGCCTTTTTCTTTTATCTGATATCCTGTTACTAATTATTGAAAATTACACGGGACATCTTCAAATTACATTCTCTTGTATATCCATCATCATCATACAACTGATAACTACTTCCCGCATACCCTAGTAACTGCAGCTTCTTCGTATTAATATCCGCAACACACTCGGCAAAGTCAGCAAGAGGAATGCATTTTCCTTTCCGAATAAATAAAATCACTTCATTCAACGGTACTTCTACAAAATGATGTCCTTTTTTCATCTCGGTCTGTTCAATATCACCCTCAGCCTTGAAACGGACAAGCATCATATCCTCCGGCAGATAAACATATCTTCCGATTGCATTCTGTGTATATACCGGTGCGATCATGATCTCATTACCAAGCATAAGCTGGTCTTCTACATTTACCGCCATACGATCTTCCGGATATTCAAATGCAAGCGGTTTGAACATCATTTCATCATTTAAAGCAGCCTTCATATATTCACTGTAAATATATGGAAGCAACCGATAACGAACACCTATGATATGTCTGAAATCTTCAATCTGATCAAACTGATAGCACTCCTGCTCTCTTGTGCCAAGGCATGCATGATTACGCATCAGCGGTGTAAATACACCAAGTGCGAGCCATCTGAGCAAAAGATCTCTGGTCGTATTACAGCCAAATCCGCCCAGATCTGCTCCTGTATATAAGAAACCACACATATTTAATGATGGAAGCATTTTCAGATTCAATAGGATATGGGACCACCAGGATTTATTATCTCCGGTCCAGATACCGCCATAACGATGCATTCCGATATAAGATGATCTGGAAAACAACAGGCATCTTTTCTCCGGACAGATCTCTCGAAGTGCTTCACCTGCTGCCCGTGTCATATTATAACCGAAAAGGTTATGTACCTGATCATGACGCACCATCTTTCCATTCATATTATGATACATCGAAGCATAGTCTTTGGCATTATTAGCCAGATCTGCTACCATATCCCGAATCCCCCAGACATCATCCACGGATTCTTCTTTATCAATAAATTCCCGCATTGCCTCTTTTACTTCACAAACGCCTTCCGGTGTATAAAAAATTGCTGGTTCGTTCATATCATTCCAGAAGCCTTCAATCCCTGCATCTGTAAGAAGCTTATATTTCCCGCCAAACCATTTTCTCGCTTCCGGATTCAATACATCCGGAAAATGTGTGTATCCCGGCCATACAGCTGCAACAAAATCACTTCCGTCCTCTCTTTTACAGAAATAATTGTTTGCTACGCCTTCTTCATACACATCATATCCTTCTTCGATCTTCACTCCCGCATCAATAATCGGGATCAAGCGTATATTTTCTTTTTTCAACTCTTCTACATATTCAGAAAAATCACCAAATGCTTCATTTATCGTAAAGTCTTTATAATGATCCATATAATCGATATCCATGTATACCATGTCGATTGGAATATGATTCTCCCTGTATTTCTTCACAACATAAGCAAAATCTTCCGGTGTCTTATAACCCCAACGGCTCTGTCCAAAACCGAAAGCAAACTTTGGAGCAATATAACTTTTTCCTATCATTTGTCTGAATTGTTTTACAATATCATATATACTTTCGCCTGTGATCACATAAAGATCCAAATCTGCTTTATCGCAGAAAATATGAAGTTCATCCATCTTAGTATATCCGATATCAAATACCAGCGAAGACGGATAATCTATGTACAATCCAAATGTTCTCTCGCCGGATATAATAACAAAATTATGAGATGCATATAAAGAATAAACATCCTCATGATGATTCGGAATATCTGTATTATTGCTTATATATTTATATCCTCTTTTGTTGATTCCACGATTTGCTTCACCAAGTCCATATACTGCATCCTCTGCTTTCATATCATAAAGAAATGAAAAGCCATCATCCAGATTTACTGTTCCAACTTCAGGCATACCTTCCGATGCCTCAAATGACACAACAACTGATTCTGTAAAAAACGGATTACCATATGTGTATTTTTTTATCATTCTCATTTCCTCTTTTCCTTTTTATTTGGTATATAATTTATTATACCTGATAATGTTATTATATTATCTGTTCATCCGTTTTTCTTACATTATTTTTATAAATTTGTTGCACAATATTGACTTATTAATTTCTTCCCCTCGTCATCTTATAACATAGAATGGCAGGTAATCTGTTATAGACTACCTGCCATCCTATGTCATTCACTTTTTTCCCAAAAATCAACCGGTTCGAAATCCAGCAGTTTCGCAAGAAAACCACATTCCTCCAGATCCTTCTGAATATTATCCAGGATATCTTCTGAATCTGCCTGCACCGTGTGATAATGGTAATTGTCGGTTATCTTAAGAAGCGGCGATGATTTTCCACTGCTCAAGGTCTTTACATATTCATAAATATCTTTTCTGGTTTTTATGTTCATCGGAGCTTTTACAACTCCATAAATCTTATGATATACAAATACATCCAGAATCCTGCCGCCATTATCTACGATGATCTGCAATTCTTTCTCTATCTCTTCCGCAGTATGACGCACCTTGAATATTCGTTCACATTTTCCCGGCTTTAATAACACATATCCCCGGTTTGTTGAAACAATATTATTGTCAGCCGCACGAAGCAGGGCAATATCCTGTACGATCACCTGCCTACTCACACTGAGTTGCTTCGCCATCTCCGCCCCCGCAATCGGCTCTTTACTCTTCGCAAGCATCGACAACAGTTTTTCCCGTCTTTCAACTCCTGTCATGTTCTTCCTCCCAATCTTATCATCCATTAGCCCATTCTATTTCTCATATAAACCTTCCCTGCACCCAAAGGCACCAGAAATTTTGTTACAATATTCAGTTAGATTCTATGAAGATTTTTCAGAGAAATATCCATGATCGGAGCGGAATGTGTCAGGGCTCCACTTGATATATAATCAACACCAAGGTTCTTCAAGCGCTCGATATTTTCTGCTGTTACATTACCTGATACCTCGATCTCTGCCTTGCCATCAATGATGCCGATCGCTTCTTTTAACATTTCATCTGACATATTATCCAGCATGATAATATCCGCTCCGGCTTCAACAGCCTCCTTTACCATATCCAGATTCTCAACCTCGACTTCGATCTTTCTGACAAACGGTGCATATTCCTTTGCCATACGGATTGCCTCTTTCACTCCGCCTGCCGCGCCTATATGGTTATCCTTCAGAAGGACTCCGTCCGAAAGATTATATCTGTGATTATGCCCACCGCCGACACGAACTGCATATTTTTCAAAAATACGATTATTCGGGGTTGTCTTTCTGGTATCAAGCAACTGGATCTTGCTTCCTGCAAGAAGTCCTGCAACCTTATATGTGTACGTAGCAATACCGCTCATCCTCTGCAGATAATTCAGTGCTGTCCGTTCTCCCGATAACAATACACGGATATCCCCGGTTACAACTCCCATCAACTGTCCTGCCTTTACCTCATCGCCATCCTTGCAGTAGAGTTCTGTCACGGTTGTATCATCTAATAATTCAAATACTCTCTTAAACACCTGTAAACCACAGATGATTCCATCCTGCTTGCAGATTAACTCTACCTTTCCCATGCATGCCTCTGGCATAACGGAATTTGTTGATACATCTTCACTTGCAATATCTTCTTTTAATGCTCCAAGAATAAATGGATCTACATTTAATTTTAAAGTAATCTGATCGTACATAATATCCTCCTGAATGATTTTTCTATGCTTCCTGTCTGTGCAGGTCTTCTTCGTTTTCCCTTGCAATCTCAGCCTTAAGCAGTGCCTTATATTCTGTTGCCAGCTTCTTCTTATCTGTATAATCGTCCTCTCTGTAAGAGATTTCTTCTATCTTTGTCCGATCGAACTGCTCAGTCATTTCCTTTGCGGCCCGCTTGGCAAATACCAGGCTCTCAAGAAGTGAATTACTTGCCAGTCGATTCTTGCCATGAACTCCGTTACATGCAGTCTCTCCGATCGCATATAACTGATCCATCGATGTCTTACTGGACAAATCCACCTTGATACCGCCCATGAAATAATGCTGTGCCGGCACAACCGGTATGCATTCTGTATACACATCATATCCCATTTCTTTGCAATGCTCAACGATATTCGGGAAATGTTCTTCTAATTCTTTTCTATCAATCACAGTCATATCTTCCCAGACATAATCTGTCCCGTCCTTCTCCATCTGTTTGCGAATCTCGATTGTCAGCAGATCTCTCGGAAGAAGTTCATTTACAAACCGCTCATGATTCTTGTTATAGAGCAGCGCCCCCTCGCCACGAACCGATTCCGAGATCAGAAAACTCCTGTCCTCCGGCTCTTTGCTGTATAAGGTTGTCGGATGAATCTGGACATAGTTCACATGCTCTGTCTCAATCCCATGCTTTAATGCGATCGCAACGGCATCTCCGGTCAGGTGTCTGAAATTAGTCGAATGTCTGTAAATACCACCAATTCCCCCACAAGCAAGCATGGTATAGTTTGCCATGATCGGGAAGATCTTATTCTCCGCATCCCTTGCCACCACACCGTAACAGCAATTATCCTTACACAGGATATCCACCATGGTTACATGTTCGTAGATCGTCACATTCGAAAGCTTCTCTACATTGCGGAGCAGGGTACTTGTGATCTCTTTTCCTGTTACATCCTCATGAAAAATGATACGGTGATGGCTATGTGCTCCTTCCTTTGTATAGCTGAAACTGCCATCCGGCTCCCGATGGAAATCCGCTCCATACTTTACAAGATCGTTTACAACATCGACCGATGAACGTATCATGACTTCTACACTCTTTGGATTATTCTCATAATGTCCCGCCTTCATGGTGTCTTCAAAATAACTGTCATAGTCATCTTCTGATTTCAGCATACACATGCCACCCTGTGCCAGGAAGGAATCACTGTGTTCTACGATATCCTTTGTTATGATCGTTATCTGTTTATCACTGGGGAGATTCAATGCAGCATATAAACCTGCGCATCCACTTCCAACAATTAAAATATCTGTCTTCATATTGTTTCTCCAACTGTATTTATTTGTTTCTTCTTATTATAAAAAAGCGTTGCCTTAGTATACCACGTTCTGTTGCACATGACAATATAGTATTTTACATCACTTTACATGTGTCTTGTCAGCAGATAAAATGAAAGACAGCATTGCTTATTATTCCGTAAGACGTTCGCACTCTATTTTAACGCAACGGTGCTAAGCTCCTCGCCTATGGCGACTCACTAAGAACCGGCGTTAAAAAGGCTTACTTCATAATAATAATGCTGTCTTCCATTTTTATCCAAACACCAATATCCGGAAATGGCTTGCTTCATAAAGTACATATACTCCAATGCCAAATCTCACTTCTCATTTTTGATCTAAACATTGATATCTTGATCTATTATTTCTCCCTTTTCCACAAAATTTCCACTAACTACAAATGAAAACTTTTCATATATCTTTTTAGATAAAAATAACCGAATTAGCTCTTTATAATTCAAAAAACTAATCCGGTTATTTTACTCACTTTGATTCAGCTCAAATTTTTGATTATTCAGCGTCTGCTACAGGCTCTGCTGCCGGTGCTTCTGCTGTCTCGGCAGGCTGCTCTGCCGGTGCTTCTTCCTCGTCATCATCGTCATCATCGAAGAAGTCGTCATCAAAATCATCATCAAAATCATCATCAAAATCATCAAGAAAATCAGGTGTCAGGTATGAATATACTGCATATGCAATACCTGCGATCGCTGCTACTGCACCGATAATCGCAAGGATCACAAATACAACACCTTTTGCCTTTTCTTCTGTTGGTTCGCTTTTTACTAAGATTACATCATTATTTTTCATTATAAACTACCACCCTTTCATTTAGTTTCTGTATGCCGTCATTATAGCATACTCTTTTTTCTATTTCTATATTATCTTGGAATTATTATAATTTCTTTATTCTTCCAAACGCTTTAATTTTGCAAAGGAAGCAAACATTTTTCTTGTACCGCCACGATCAAAATCTACCGTCACCTCATAATCTCTGCCGCCCTTTACAAGCTGCGTTACAGTTCCATTTCCAAATTTCATATGACGCACCCGATCACCTTCTCCATAGTCGAGAACCAGTTCCCGGTTCACGGTAAATTCTTTGCCAAATGATGGTTTGGTCGATGGTATTATACTGATCGGCTCTTTCTTTGCCTTACTGTAGCTGCTGTATGGATTCGATGAAGAATATCCGGAACCCGTTTGCGACGATCTTCCATGATATGAGCCTTTTCCATATCCTGACTGCCCGCTGCTACCATACCTATTTCCGGTATATCCGGTGTCTGCAAACTGCCGTTCTTCCATCCGTTTTACATGCCTTGTAATATCACCGGAATCCTGGAACAGCAGCGGCGGAATCTCTTTAATAAATCTGGAGATGTCATTGCAGTTTCTACTTCCATGCAGCATACGGTTTCTTGCACAGGACAGATATAGCTTCTTCATCGCTCTTGTAATTCCTACATAGCAAAGTCTGCGTTCTTCTTCCAGCGCATCTTCATCATCCGAATTGATCGCCATCGCACTTGGGAAGATTCGCTCTTCCATGCCACATAAGAATACATATGGGAACTCCAGTCCCTTTGAACCATGGATCGTCATTAATTTAACCATATTATCATCATCGGACATTTTATCGGTCTCCGAAACCAGCGCGATATCCTCCAGAAAATCTGCCAGTGTTGCTTCCTCATAATCGGTTTCAAACTGAACCACACGGTTTCTTAACTCATCGATATTCTCAAGTCTAGCCATCGATTCATCCGTGTGCTCCGCTATCAGTTCATCTTCATATCCGGTATCCTCCAGAATACGGTCAAATAATGTACTGAGTGGTTCCTGCTCCTCTATTATCCCCCGAAATCCATCGATCAATTCCACAAAGCCGGAAATTTTTGCAACCGAACGCTGTAATCCCGGAACTTGCTCTATGATCTGCATGGCTTCCATCAGTGTCATATCATTTGCAGCGGCAAATGCGGCCACCTTATCAACGGTAGCATCACCGATTCCACGCTTTGGTACATTGATGATTCGTCTGAGATAGGTATCGTCTGTAGAGTTATTTACAACCTTCAGATATGCCATTATATCTTTAATTTCTTTTCGTTCATAGAAATTCTGACCACCGTAGACCCGATGTGGTATTCCTCGCATAACCAGCTTCTCACCAAGGATACGAGACTGTGCATTCGTACGATATAGTAAAGCAATGTCTTTATACTGTGCACCATTTGCTGTCAGACGGATGATCTCATTTACAACACGATCCGCCTCCATGTATTCATCCTCACTCTGATTAAATACAAGCTTCTCGCCATCTCCCTGATCTGTCCAGAGGGCTTTATCCTTTCTTCCTTCGTTATGCTTGATCACCGCATTTGCAGCCGCCAGAATATTTCCACAGGAACGATAATTCTGTTCCAGCTTCACGACCTTCGCATCCGGATATTCCTTTTCAAAATTCAAAATATTCGTAATATTGGCACCACGGAATTTGTAGATTGACTGGTCATCATCACCAACGACACAAAGGTTTCTGTATTTGGAAGCAAGCTGCTTCACCATCAGAAACTGTATGTGGTTTGTATCCTGATACTCATCCACCATAATATAACGAAATCTGTCCTGATATAATTCCAGTACATCCGGATTATGTTCAAACAGCTCAACCACCTTGTAGATCAGATCATCAAAATCAAATGCATTGAATTTACGGAGTCGCTTCATATACTCGGAATATACGGTTGCCGTCTGTGTCTTCACAAAATCTGTCGCATTCATCTTCGCATACTGATCCGGTGAAATATACCGCTCCTTTGCATTTGATATCTCTGCCAGGAACATCTTCTCCGGATACTTCTTCGGATCGATCTTCAATTCCTTCAGAATATTCTTGACCGCAGATTTCTGGTCATCCGAATCATAGATATTAAAATTTGTTGCATAACCGAGCCTGTCTGAAAACCGTCGCAGAATCCGTACACATAACGAATGAAAGGTGCTGACCCATACTCGTTCAGCACCCTCTCCAACAATGTTATTTACTCTGTCTCTCATTTCGGCTGCGGCTTTATTTGTAAATGTTATCGCAAGAATATTATATGGATTCACTCCGATCTCATCCATCAGATACGCTACCCGGTGGGTGATTACTCTGGTCTTTCCTGATCCGGCACCTGCCAGTATCAGAAGCGGTCCATCGACATGTCTGCATGCCAAATCCTGCATGTCATTTAATCCAGCCATCGCTTTTGTACTCCTTTATATCAGCTTTGTTCCGCAGTTACCACAGAACTTTGCTCCATTTGTAGGGGTTCCGCAGTTCGGGCAGAACTTAGGAGCCGTACCATTTCCGGTTGGAGCTGCCTGCTGATTCATCTGTCCGTTCATGTTGTTCTGCAGATTACCGGTCATCTGATTTGCCATCATCATACCCATCTGCATTCCCATCATACCGCTGGCAACATCTGCCATATTGGTTCCACCTTTTCCGTTGGAATTTGCAAGTGCATCTACCATCTTCACCTGCTGGAACCGTCCCATGTCACCAAGCATCGTATACTCAGCAGCCTGATCTGCACGTTTTGATATATTCTCAGGATATGTAAATTCGCTGATTCTGAAATCTGTCATGGTCAGACCGATCTTGATCAGTTCCATATCCAGATCTTCTAAAATACCCTTCGCAATATCCGTTGCATTTGCCATCAGATTGAATACGTCACCGCCGACCTTTGTGATCCATTTGATCAACAGTCCATCTAAGATTCCCTTAATACGGTCTCTGACATCATCCACTGTAAAGATTGCCTTTACCCCGGCGATTCTCTCGATCAACACATTGTAATCATCGATCTTGAATGAAAACTTACCATTTGACCGTACCGGAAGTCCGCCCGGAAGTCCCGGAGCCTGTAAACGGATCGGTGAACTGGTTCCCCAGTTACAGGTAAACTCTTTCGTATTGATGAACAGAACCTCTGCACGAAGTCCTGAGTTGAAACCAAACTTAAATCCCTTTAATGTAGAAAGGAATGGAATGATATCCGAATCAATCGTATAACTTCCTGATTCTGTGAAGATACCTTCTACCGCACCGTTATACAGGAAGATTGCATCCTGTCCCGGTTTAATGATAAGTCTGGAATCTTTCTTTATCTCTCGATTTGTCCATTTCCAGAAGAGCAAGTCATCTCTGTATTCTTCCCACTCAACTACATTGGCAAACTGATTTGAAAATAATCCCATCTGTTTCCTCCTATGAAAGTCCCATCTTTGCCTTTAATGCTGCAAGTTCGTCTGAAACTGCTGATGATGGTTCTGCATCGTATTTGCTCATCAGATCATCTGTCTCATCCTTACCGCTGGCATTTAATTCTGCCATAGCATTTGCCTTGTCAAGCATTGCATCAGCCTTTGCTTCCATTCTGTCAAATGCTGAGATCGTTCCGGCTGTATCCGTTACGCTTCCCATCATCTTATTCATCTTCTCCTGCGTCTTTGCAACCTGAACCTTAGCCTTGATCGCATCTTTTCTTGCGTTCAGATCCATGATATCCTTCGTCAGCTTATCATGCATCTCTTTCATCTTAGCCGCATTTCCTGCTGCCATATCATAAGACTGCTGTAACGAAGTTCTCTTGGTTGATAACTGATTCTTCTTCTCTAAGAACTTCATGGCATCTGCTTCGTTTCCTGCAAGGAGTGCCTTCTCTGCATAGTTCTGCATCTTGGCAATATCTGCATCGCAGTCATCCAATGCACGTTTGCATCTGGTCTCATCTGCCATAACGGTTGCTGTCTCTGATTTTACGTTTCTAAGATCTTCCTGTAAGTCTCTGAGATACTGGTCGATCATCTTCTCCGGATCCTCTGCCTTATCAAGCATAGCGTTGATGTTTGCTGACATAATGTCTTTAAATCTTTTTAAAATCCCCATAAATAATTACCTCCTGTATATATTTACACTTTATGGTTTCTTGTTTTTTCGTGCTCACGAACCCATAATATCATAACAGGCGTACGCTCCGCAACGCCTGAATCATGAATTAAATGTAAAGTATCACGCTTCTGTTCTTAGGTGGCTTTAAAGTTCATCGTCAAGGCTCTTATGGATGTTTCCACCAATCCGAAACTCCGGAATTTTCTTAGAAGAACCTTCTGCTGCCTTTCCTGCAACCCCTGCATCCGTAATTGATTCCTCTAACGGCACAGGTGTCCGATCCTCAAATAATGACTTTTTCTTTTCTTCCTTTAATTCATCTGCAATCTCAAATGCTGAATCAACAACCTCATCATGCAAAATATCATCATGAAGCTTCACCGGCTGTCTGGATGGTTTTACCTTGATCGGATCTTCCTTCTTATCCTCAAAATCAAATTCCCACTGAACCATCTCATTTTCTTCTGCCTGCTTCTTCGTCTTCTGTTCTTCTTCCTCAAACCGGTTCTTCTCATAATACAGTTCATTTGCAAGGAGCTGGCTGATCTCTAAGATATCGGCATACCGTTCCTGCTTTTTCATATCCAGAAGTCCATCCATCAGCTCTCGCTTATTCTGCTCAATGACATCGGATTTCTGTCTGAGGGAATCCAGCACACGGTCGGTTTCCTCGCTGATCATATTATATGCCTGACGTACCGATTCATTGATCTCCATAAGCATCTCATTCGTATAAATGATCGATGCCGCATAGATCTCATTTGCTGTCCGAAGTGCCATCTTATCTTTCTTGTTCAGATCCTTTACCTGCCTCTGGACATAGAGCGGATTCGGCTTGCTCATTCGGATCCGGCTTGCAGATTCTTCTGCCTCTACGATAATGTCCTCGGCTTCTTTATTCGCATCCTTTATGATCTTGCCACGCTTATCCGTGATCTCATGATACGCTTTTAATTCTATATCTATCGTCTTTTTCAGATCTTCTATCATTTCCAGCATTTCTTCTTTATTTACAAGAACCTTCCCTGCTGCAAATGGAACATTCTGTCCGTCCTCAATCAATACCTGCATCTTATCAAGCAGTTGTTTTGCTTTTCCTTTTTCCATGTCTATTACTTCCTCCAACTATGGCTTTATAGGATTTTATTTACAGATCCGGTTTCTTATCATCTCTTGGAATACCTAAGAAATCCTGAATCAGATGTCTGCTGAAAAGCCTTCCTTCTTCACTTTCAAAATACCGCTCCGGGTGCCACTGAAACGCAAGAATACTCATGGTTGGTGACACAAATGCCTCAACCGATCCATTTTCTTCATCTACAACCAACGGATAAAACATTGTTGAAAGGTTTTCCAGATATACACAATCACTGTGAAAATTATTTATCTTTATATATCGATCCGAATTACATATTTTTGCCATATGGTCAACACCTCGCGGTCTTGGTACCACAAACGGTGCAGAATATGAAATCTTTCCACCAAAAAGAGCATTCAGATGCTGCATACCTCTGCATACCCCGATGATCGGTATCTCATTCTCCACACAGTACATAATGAGCCGTTCCTCCATCACATCCCGATGCGGCTGCAGCTCTGCCTTATGCGGTTCTACATAATATTTCGGGTGAAGCGTACCGCCACCCGTTACGATCAGTACGTCAATCGGATCTTCAAATAAGGCTTCAAAATCTCTGGTGAAATTCGACACCGGATGAAGTCTTATTCCCATGCTTTCATAAAATTCCGTATAGGCAGCTTCCAGAACATCCGTGGATTTTCCATACATATTCTGACCTTCGCGTTGTGTTATCAGTGCGTGAAGCATACGCCTATTCCTCCTTCAGTATCTTTCCATTTTTACAATCAAGTGTCAGTTTGTCAAGTCCTGTTACATAATTATAAATAACGTCGCCACATCCAATAGCCGCCGGAATATTGAATTCCGCACAGCGGATCGCCATATGGGATGCAACACCACCATACTTCGTAATAAAGCCCCGGATTCCTTTTGCAAAGATCCAGTCATAGCCGGGATCTGCTTTCGGGATCACTACGATCTTATCTGCAACATCAACCGCTCCGGCATCGTCACGCTTCGATTCCTCATCCTCCAATACGACAACTGCTCCGGTCACGATCTCCGAGGTGATAAAATTCGGTCTCGCCTCTACCATCTCGATATATTCCAACTGCTGCTTATTACAGATCACATCTGGCAGAATCATATCGGAAGCATCTGTATATGCCTTTCGGTTCTCTGCGATCACCTGTTCCCATATCCTTCGGATCTCCGTTTCTGGTTTATGATACACTGCAATTATATCATCTACTGTGAGATATGCCATATCTTCTTTTGAAAAATTCAACATTTCTCCAATATTGATCAGAATATCGATTGCCAGACTTAAGGATTTCGTAAATTCAAATTTAAAATATTCCCGTTCTTCCATGGAATCCTTTAAGAATTCCACAAATTTCTTTGCATCAACACCAAAGCCGATATCGGAAAGTGCCTGTTCTACCTTCTCCGGATCTAATGGCGTATGCTTTAACCGCTCAATTCTCTGTCTCTGCTTCTTTGCTGTCTCGCTTGCCTTGGAGCTGTCAAAATCCCGTTCCTCATATGTCTCACAGGTGATATCGTAAGTGCCGGAACGAAGATGCCCGTATTTCTCATCAAATGCAGCTCTGGTAATCCGTCCTTCTGCAAAATCCTGAAAATCCGAATCGTACTCCGATGCCACTGTGTAGATTGACATCATAAAGTCATCAATCTCACGGCTCGTAAAATATCCCTTTGCACTAAGTGACCTGCAAAGAGCCTTTGAGATAAATGCAAGTCTTGCCTGTCTTGCAAATTTCGGTGTTCCGTACTGTTTGATACTCTCGATCAATTCTATAAAATAACGGATGGAAGTATTCACATCCTTTGCTGCCATCAGCCAGTTATTCCTGATATTTTCCCGATGCACCTTCAGTCCGTTTAAGGAACGGATATCCTGCATCCGGTTCTGCCTGAAATTACAGATTGCACGATCCGTCAGACGAAACAGGCTATTTGACAAATCCTGAATCTCGCCTTTCGTGAATTCATATTCTAATAATTCCTGCAACCGATCCTCCGTTGTAAAATCATAATTGGAAAATACGATTTCAAATTCTATTTTATCATGTGCCGTTATATCCGATAATATCTTCCGGTCATAAAATGCCAAAAGTTTTTTCACCATGTCCTCATCTAAATCCGCAGGCATCAGGCACAGAAATGACTTCCGCAATGATATATATGGTTTATTTCCGACCCTGTACATCAGATCTCCGTCCACCACACGATATCCGATCGTGGTAAGTCCCTGATTCCAGGCAGCCTTCGTTATGATCTCTCTGTAAAGGGAGAAATCAAGCGGATGCGGATTCACTCCTATGATCTCAGCAGGATTCCAGAATGCCATATCGGATAAGATTGCCTGTTTCTCATACAACAGATCACTGAGTTTTTGATACTGCTGTTTTATCTTGTTTATCAATTCTCCAAATATACGATCATTCTTTGCTCTGTCTTCTTTGTAGTCAGACGGCTTTTGCAGTTTCTTAATACAGGCCGCAAGCGGACGCACCTGAAAGATCGTAACTGTCAGATCTGCTTCAACTGCAAATTCCACATCGAGCGGATACTCCGGAAAGATGTCTTCTAATTCCCTCATGGCTGTGATCAGAACACCCCAGCGCTCCGGGAGAGATGAACTCTCTGCTGTCCTTGCAATATAGATCGTCTTTCCTCCGCTTCCACTGGTTACCGCATCGGTCGAATCTTCATCATATGAGATTGCATAATACAATCTTCCTGATTTAATCTCTCTGGAGAAGATAACTCCGCTGCTAATGATAGATTTCGTCTGTGTCTGGATCAACACCTGTTCATTCCTGATATCTGGCAGATCTTTTTTATAAGAATCAAATACTGTCTCAACCGCATGACATACAGCATCGCGATCATCAGCGTCGACATCCAATATACTGTCATAATGACCCGCATTTGATGTCTCGGAGGAATCTTCATTGGAACAGGAGCTTCGAACAACAATCGTCTGTCCTTTAAACTGTGATTGAATATCGGCAAGGATCTGTTTCCGGTTCTCACCATACATTTTCCCGGTTACGATCATAAGGTCTTCTATTCTCGATTTTGTTATTCTGTTTTTCAAATAATCTAATGTATCTGCTTTTGTCAAAACCATGAAAAAATCACCTTCTACAACAAAACTGCACCTTAGCAGACCATATCATCTATACTAAAGTGCAGTATATTTTTTCTCTTTCGAGACACTATTCGTTTTGTTGGCTATTCCGACAGACTTTTGTTTCTTCCAAATCTATCTTCTGTCAGTATTCATTATATAATGAATAAAATAGCTCTTACTGGATCGTTAATAGATCATCAACTGATTTTCTTGGTGGCATCTCCGGTGCAAATACCGGATATCCCATTGCAATAACGGTGGCAACTGTCTGACCTTCCGGCACACCTACGATCTCTCCAACCTTCTTATCATCAAATACTCCAAGGATAACCGTTCCGATTCCCTTCTCATGTGCTGCAAGACAGAATGTCTGGGCTGCGATACCGGCATCGAACATCTCCCATCCGGCACCTTTGCTTGTACTGAAGCTTCCATCTCTCTCATATCCACAAATACCGTTCTTCTGTGTCACAACCATCAACTGATGTGCTCTGGAAACTGTCTTCTCATTTAATGCGAATCCCATTACACCCTCTTCTGCGATCTTCTTGATCTTCTCCGGATCAGAAACACTGATGTAACGGATTGTCTGTGTATTCTTCCAGGATGGTGAATAGGATGCGAGTTCTACTAACTCACGGATCACTTCATCCGGAATGATATCCTCTTTGAATTTTCTTACCGATCTTCTTGTCTTAATACATTCTAATGCTTCCATGTCTTGTCCTCCTGTATTTTTATAAATATCTTTTGTATCTTCTTACATATATCGCAAGTATAACTCACTCAATGTCTTCGAAAAATCATCTCATTATCTGTTACAGATCACTCACCTGCAAAATATGCATCTATACCATCTGCAATTCCTTTTGCAAGCAGATTCTGATAATCTGATGTTACAAGCTTCTGGTCTTCTTCTGAATTTGTCATATAACCGATCTCAACGATCGTAACCGGAACCTTACACCAGTTAATTCCACTCATGGAATCTGTCTCCCAGACACCTTCGCTGTTTGCCCCTGTTGCTGCTGCCATTCCGCTTAATACATCGGCAGACAACCGTTTACAGGAATCATAGATATCTGCATTGTATGGATTATCCTTAGTCTGGCATACTGTCATAACACCGCTCGCATTTGTATCTGTAGAACCATTTGCATGGATTCTTATAAATGCATCTGCCTTATCACTGTTTGCAAGTTCTGCTCTTGCAGCGTTACTGATATCGACATCATTGGATGTACGGATCATCTTCACAGTATAGCCTCTTGCCTCTAATGCACTCTGAAGCTTTAACGCTACCTCAAGATTCAGTTCATATTCCTCTGTACCGGTTGTAACACCTGTATTACCGGCTGAGACTTTTGCTTTCTTATCTTCCGCACCGGGACCTACCGGCTCTGTATCCGTATTCGGCGTTGCCTGATGACCTGCATCAATACAGATCAGCTTGCCTTCGCCAACATTGCTTGTCTCCTGTGTTGATTCTTCTGTGCTGCTGTCATCACCACTGGATGCTGCTCCTTCTGCCTTTACAAATTTCGAATAAACATAATAGGTCTCACCCTTGATCGATACCTTGCTCCACTCATCGTTATAACCGATCCGGTCAAGCTCTACACCATCTGCAAGCTGCATCGCAGGATCTCCGTCTGTCGATGGTGCTGTTCTGACATTTACATAATCAGTCGTCGTCACCTTGTCATTTACGATCGTGAATCCTTCTTCATCCACCTGTGCTTCCGTCGTCGCTTCTGTTGTATCCTCTGTGGATGCTACATCTTCAGAAGCTTCTGTTGAACTCTCGGTAGTCGTCTTTTTTCCTGCATCCTTTTTCCCACAGGCTGCAAGTACAAATGCTGAAAGAATGATCATCATACATATAAGTATTGTTCTGTAAACCTTCTTCATAAGTAACCTCCGTCCATATTTCTATACACCTAATGTCTATTATCGCATAAATATGGCTCTATTTCAACCAAAAAGCGATAAGGAGCCGTTTCATCGACTCATAGTCTGACAAATGTGCCATTTCACATGCTGAATGCATAGCGAGTACCGGCATTCCCATATCGACTGCCTTTACCGGAAGATAGGATGAAACGATCGGACCCAGCGTAGTTCCACCCGGCATTCCTGTCTTATTGACCGTACGCTGAAACGGAATTCCTTCATCCTCACAGAGCACCTGAATCACTGCAGCAGCCTCGCTGTCTGTCACATATCGCTGAGACGCGCTGCTCTTTAAGACAACCCCATTTCCAAGCAGTACCCGGTTGACCGGATCGGATTTCTCCTGATAATTCGGATGTGTTCCATGTGCCACATCAAGAGAGATCAAAAATATCTCCGGAAGCAGCTCCTGTATGGTACGGCTCTCTCCGCTGTCTTTTAAGATACGTTCCGTTATCATCCGAAGCAGTCCGGAATCTGCTCCCTGTTTGGACAGACTCCCGATCTCCTCGTTATCGAAAAATACTCCGATGTCGAGATTCATATCAGATCCATCTGCTTCCGATATTTTTTCATCTGCCAATGCAGCTTCTGTTCCCTTACCTTTTTCTTCTTTCCACTTGTTTCCGGTTCGCACCAAAGATTCCAAAATCGCACTAACGGAAGATACATTATCAATTCTCGGTGATGTAAATACGCCACTGTCTCCGATCATTTGGCAGGAATCGCAATTATATAAATACAGATCATAGTCTAATATGTCCACCTTATCGATCTGAAGCATTTCTGCAACCTCATCTAAAAAGCTATGCGGTTCATCCTTCTTCCAAAGCCCAAATACCGGGATCAGTTCTTTCTGCGGATCTAATTTTGTCTCTGCGTCTCCACGTTTCAGATGCGGCGCAAGACTCGGTATAATCGCAACCGGCTTCTCGGAATCATATAATCGTACCTCCGGATGAAATGCATCGCTGCCTTTTACCACTACCTTGCCGGCAAGTCCCAGCGGGCGGTCAAACCATGTCTTCATTAACAGTCCGCCATACGTCTCTATATTCAACATATGATAACCGCCTTTTTCCATATCGGCTGACGGCTTTAACTTCAGCATCGGAAAATCCGTATGGCTGGTCGCTATACGGATATGCTGCAGCTGCTTCGGCAGATGAAATGCGATCATAACAGAACTGTATGGTCTGACATAATAATCTGCTCCTGCCTGAAGCTGCCATTTGTCCTTTAACTTAAGCTCGGAAAATCCGTGTTCTTTCAGATATTCCTCTCCATGCTTTACAACATGGAATTGGGTAATTCCTTTTTCTAACATATATTTTAACAAGCCTGTCTGTTCCGGCTTTTCTGATATGAGATCAACTTCTGTTTTTCTTTCTTCCATATGCTCTGTTCTCCTGTCTTTTTACTTTGATTTCTATTGTACACCTTTTTAGTTTTTCTTGCTATTTTGATTTTATGTGTATATAATGTTGTTACACGCTTTAACGCGTTAAATCCAAAAAAGGAGAAACAGCTATGAATGCATTTAAAATTGGTTTTATCGGTCTTGGTCTGATCGGTGGATCGGTGGCAAAATCTATTCACCGTATTTTCCCAAACTATACGATCATCGGCTATGATGTCAACACCGCGACCTTAAAAGAAGCGCAGGAGGATGGCACCTTAGGTCATTATACAACAAATATCAGTGACATCGCAGACTGTGATTATATCTTTCTGTGTGCGCCGGTTCATTATAATATAGAATATCTGAAAACTTTAAAACCACTGATCTCTGATTCCTGTATCCTATCTGATGTCGGCAGTGTCAAATCCGATATCTACGATGCTGTAAAGGAACTGGGACTTGGTTCTCATTTCATCGGTGGTCATCCAATGGTCGGATCGGAACGATCCGGCTACGATGCAGCAACCGACCGTCTGATTGAGAATGCTTATTATTTCATTACTCCATCTCCGGATGCTCCGTCAGACCGCGTGGAGGAATTTATGACATTTATCGGCGATCTGGGTGCTATCCCGATCCGGTATTCCCCGGATGAACACGATAAGATCACTTCCTATATCAGCCATGTACCGCATGTGATCGCAGCGTCTCTGGTCAATCTGGTACGACATGCCGATTCTCCGGACGGAATCTTTAAATCTCTGGCAGCCGGAGGTTTTAAAGATATCACACGAATCGCATCCTCAAATCCGGTGGTTTGGGAGCACATTCTCCTCAGCAATCCGAAGAACATCGTGAATGGATTGAAGGAATATATTGAGCTTCTAAATAAAATGATTTATGATATTGAAAGAAATGACGCAAAGGACATCAATGCTTTCTTTGAGTCATCCAGAGAATACCGGGATTCCATCCCGAACAATACAAGCGGTGTTATCCGTATGCAATATGAACTCTTTGTCGATATCCCGGATGAACCGGGTGCTCTGGCAAAGGTTACGGTACTGCTTGCTGATGCAGGCATCAATCTGAAGAACTTCGGAATCTCCCATAATCGTGAAGACGAGGAAGGCGTTCTACGTTTATCCTTCTACGATACGGATGCATGCCGGAAAGCATTTGAACTTCTTGCCGATGCCGGATACCGCTTATATAACAGATAAGACAACATAAAAAGGAAATGGACGATATCGCGTCCAGACAGGTAATACATTATGATATTTTCCAGAAGAACAGGATTAAAAGGGGTCCTTACGATCCCCGGAGATAAATCCATCTCCCACCGTTCGATCATGCTTGGATCACTGGCAGATGGTATAACTGAAGTACATGGATTCTTAAACGGTGCAGACTGCATTTCTTCTATGAACTGCTTCCGCGAAATGGGTGTAACGATCGACCACAATGGGGATACCGTTATCATTCACGGTAAAGGGCTTCATGGTTTGCAGGCTCCGAAAGAAACGCTCGATGTTGGCAACAGCGGAACAACTACCAGACTGATGTCCGGAATTCTTGCGGCACAGAATTTCAAGAGCCGCGTGATCGGTGATGCATCGATCTGCCGCCGTCCGATGAAACGGATCATGACCCCGCTTTCTCTGATGGGTGCTGATATCGTGAGCGAAAACGGAAACGACTGTGCGCCGCTTCTGATCACCGGAAAGCCATTACACGGCATCCACTATAATTCACCGGTTGCTTCGGCACAAGTCAAATCTTGTATTCTTCTTGCCGGTCTGTATGCCGACGGCGAAACCAGTGTAACCGAACCATATGTATCCAGAAATCATACGGAGCTGATGTTTGATGCTTTCGGTGTCGATATCAAGACCTCCGGCACAACCGCAACTGTAAAACCTGCGGATAAATTATACGGTCAGAAGATCATGATCCCGGGAGACATCTCCTCGGCGGCTTACTTTATCGCAGCCGGACTTATCACACCGGATTCCTGTATCACGATCAAGAATGTGGGTATCAACAATACCCGTGATGGAATATTAGAAGTTGTAAAAATGATGGGCGGTACGATCACCTACGACCGACTGGATCAGCCGGGCGAACCTGCTGCAGACATCACAGTACAGACCTCAGATTTAAAAGGCTGTGTGATCGAAGGCTCCCTGATTCCGAAGCTGATCGACGAGATTCCGATCATCGCCATCATGGCATGCTTTGCAAAGGGACAAACCGTTATCAAAGATGCACAGGAACTGAAGGTGAAAGAATCAAACCGGATCGATGTTATGGTGAAGAACCTTTCCGCTATGGGCGCAGATATTAACGCTACCGATGATGGCATGATCATCCATGGCGGCAAGCCGCTTCACGGTGCTGTCATCGACAGCCACCTCGACCACCGCATCGCCATGAGCTTTGCCATTGCCGGACTTAACGCCGACGGCGACACAGAGATTCTTGGCAGCGACTGCGTAAACATCTCCTACCCGACCTTCTATCAGGATCTCGCCGGGCTGAGGTAGTATCCCACCCGGACGCTGGAATGAGTGAATCAACACTTCTGATAGGGAATTACAAATAAATCCTGCTGCCCGGCTATGTAAAAAGACAAGCATGTTTTCTATTCGGTTCGCACATTTATTAGTCAGCAGTCGCCCAAACTCACCCTTACGGGCTCAAACATGGGCTTGGTGCTGACAATTCGTGCAAACCTCATAACGAAAACTTCGCTTACGTCTTTTGTACATAGCCGGGCAGCAGGATTTTTAATGTAATTCCCTTATATAATATCTCGATATAACTCATCCCAGCGTCCGAGCTTTTCAAAGCAATGAGGAAAAAGGCTCCGCCACATAAAATAGATTTTCTGCTTTGATGCCGATTTCACTAACATCTATATTATAAATAAACGACAATACCAGTGGTAATAGAAGATGTTCGTGTAATTTTCGTCATGAGGTTTGCACTAGCTGTCAGCACCAAGCCCTTGTCTGAACCCGTAAGGGTGAGTTTGGGCGACTGCTGACAAATCAGCGTGCGAACCGAATAGAAAATGAAACGAATCTTGCTATACCACTGGTATTGTCATTTATTTATATCAAGATCCTGAAAACCGGCATCAAAGCATATTTCCATAAAATATACGGCGGAGTCTTTGTCCTACAGAATCAACATAGCATCGCCGAAGGAGAAGAAACGATAGCGTTCTTCCACGGCTACCTTGTAGGCTTCGAGAATCTTCTCGCGGCTGTAAAGAGCTGATACCAACATCAGCAACGTGGATTCCGGCAGATGGAAGTTCGTAATCAGTCCATCAATGGCTTTGAACTTATAACCCGGATAGATGAAGATATCTGTCCAACCGCTACAAGCCCGAAGCATACCGTTCTCATCAGCTACTGTTTCCAATGTTCTCGTACTGGTCGTTCCGACTGCAATGATTCGACCGCCATTTTTCTTTGTTTCATTGATCGTCTCTGCTGCTTTCTCATCGATCACATAGAATTCCGAATGCATATGATGATCCAGAATGTTGTCCTCTTTTACCGGACGGAATGTTCCAAGTCCGACATGAAGCGTTACATGTGCGATCTTGATGCCTTTTGCCTTGATCTCCTCTAAAAGCTCCTTTGTAAAATGAAGTCCGGCTGTTGGCGCTGCAGCAGAACCTTCATGCTCTGCATAGACAGTCTGATAACGGTTCTTGTCTTCCAATTTATGTGTGATATATGGTGGGAGTGGCATTTGTCCGAGTTCATCTAAGATCTCCTCAAAGATTCCCTCGTATTCAAAACGAACAATACGATTTCCCTCTTCCACGATATCGATAACTTCACCAACCAGTTTGCCGCCACCAAAGATAATCCTTGCACCGACTCTGGCTTTCTTTCCCGGTTTTACAAGCGTCTCCCAGGTACAGTCATCCAGACGCTTCAATAACAGCACCTCGATAGCCGCTCCGGTTCCTTCTTTCTCACCGATCAGTCTGGCAGGAATAACCTTTGTATCATTAATAACCAGACAGTCGCCCTCTTTCAGATATGATATTACATCATAAAAATGTTTATGTTCAATGGTTTCTTCTGCTCTGTTCAAAACCATTAATCTCGAATTATCACGCTTTAAGAGTGGGTCCTGTGCGATCAACTCCTGAGGCAGATCATAGTAAAAATCTGATAACTGCATTTTCTTATCCTCCTTAAAACTCAACTATGATAATGCCACGTTTTATGTCTAAATGCAAGGAAGAAAAACAAAGAATAAAGCAGGTAACAGATAACAAAACAAATGCCAGATACAAATAAACAAATTTTATCTGTACCTGACACCCTTTTTCATAAGCTTCAACTTTTGTTCTACCGTCATTGTCTGTGACAATAGCGTTCCCCCTCGATCAGTGAAGCGACCGTTTCTGCATCCATGCCTTTAAATTCGTCTACTACTCTTATCAGTATATGCGCCAGCATGATCTTCTGTCCAAGCAGCCGTTTGGCACTGGCATCATACTGTGCTTTCTGGTAGGTAGCATCGACGGCAAACACCACTTCATTATCCATGATCTGTCTTCTTTCCTGACAGAACAGGATAAACGACCTTCTCTATGTGGTTATTTTTTTTATCCTCGGTCTGGTCACCATCCGTATCATCTGTCTGATCACTGTCCGTTTCACCGGTCTGATTCCTATCTGCATCCTCTGTCTGACTATCAACCGGTCCAACTTCATATACCATGCAAAACAAATTGTCGCCTAATTCCGTTACTGTATATTCATCATCCACCTTTGACGGAATCGTAAGGATATTCTGCGAATCCACTTCTGTAACAGACAACTTTGTTTTATCCACTTTCGTAAGGGCTACGGTCTTTTTCTCCGCATCCAGGATTTTATATGTATAACAGCCATCTGCTGTTATATATTCCTGCTCCGTTGTATCTTCCGTCTCTGCACAGACCTTCGTCACAGATCCCATACCACTGACAAAGCCTGCTCCGGACTGCCCTGCTGCCACGACCAAAGCCATAGCTACCGCCATCATTCGTAACCTTCTTTTTCCCATCTTCTCTCCTTGTTCTCCCTGTAACAAAAAATATCTGACTGTCTAATATAACAAACCGGAGAATACTTGTATAACAAATATTCTCCGATTCATAATACCAGAATTATTCCAACCTGTAAATTAGGCTCTGAGTTCGATGCCCAGCTTTCCTAATTCTTTTACGAGCTTCTCAATAATCTTATCGACTTCTCCGGCCTCTAAGGTTCTGTCTTTTGCACGGAAAGTCATCGTGTAAGCAACAGACTTCTTACCGGCTGCGATCTGCTCGCCTTCATATACATCAAAGAGCTTATAGCTTTCAAGCAACTTGCCGCCACACTTCTTGATCAGTTCTTCTACCTGACCGACAAAGATGCTCTTGTCCATAACCATACTTAAGTCTCTGGTACTTCCGGGGAACTTTGCGATGCCTTCATACTTGATATCGAAGGATGACAGTGCTACGACATTTGGCATATCGAGAACTGCTACATATATCTCACCCTTTAAGTTATAGTTATCGCATGCTTCCGGATGAAGCTGACCAAGATAACCAACAACAGTATCGTCCTTTACGATATTTGCCTGACGGCCCGGATGTAAGAATGGATGCTCTGTTGTAGGAACATAGGTACAGATATTCTTCATACCAAGGTTATCAAATAACTCCTCGATCACACCCTTTAAGTTGAAGAAATCACCCTCGCCGTACATACCGATCGTGAGCTTCATACGTTCTTCCGGAAGCTCTGTCAGTGGGAGCTGCTTTGGAAGATATACATTTCCGAATTCATACAGACGTGCAACCTTATTCTTACGATTGAAGTTCGTTGCAAGAGAAGTCAGCATACCGTTTAAGGATACCGTTCTCATGATACTGAAATCCTCACCCAGCGGATTTGCGATCGTAATCGCCTTTCTATAAATGGAATCAGCAGGAAGCAGTAATTTGTCAAATACCTTCGGGCTTTCAAATGAATAGCACATACCACCGGAGAATCCGTTTCCTTCCAAAATGTTTCTTGCAATGTCATAGATTCTATGGCTGTATGGCTTCTTACCTACGGTAGCTTCACCCTTTGGAAGTGACATCGGAATCTTATCATATCCATAGAAACGGGCAACTTCTTCTGCCAGATCTGCCATACAGTTTAAATCCTGACGGAAGGTTGGAACAGTAAGTGTCTTTGCTGCTTCATCATATGTTAATTCCAGCTTATCAAATATATCAAGCATGGTCTTTTCATCAATATCGGTACCAAGAAGCTTGTTGATCTTTTCAGGCTCAAACGGAAGCACCTTAGGCTGTACAGGATCCGGATATACATCAACCATACCGCCAACAACTTCACCTGCACCCATTTCTTCGATCAGCTGGCATGCACGGTTGATTGCTTCTTCTGCAAGATTTGGATCAAGTCCCTTTGTAAACTTGAATGCAGCATCTGTTGCAAGTCCGAGTCTTCTGGATGACAGACGGATATTGGTTCCATCGAAACAGGCTGCTTCAAATAATAAGGTCTGGATATCATCCGTTACCATGGAGTTCTCACCACCCATGATACCTGCGATACCAACTTCTTTTTCTCCGTCACAGATCATCAGAACATCCTTATCCAGCTTTCTTTCCTGACCATCAAGCGTCACAAATGTATCGCCATCCTTTGCGCGTCTGACAACGATCTTATTTCCTGCAATTGTGGACAGATCATACGCATGCATTGGTTGTCCATATTCTTCCATTACATAGTTTGTGATATCAACCAGATTGTTGATCGAACGGATTCCCTGTGAAGCAAGTCTCTCTCTCATCCATTTTGGTGATGGACCAATCTTTAAGTTCTTTACAACTCTTGCGCAGTAACGCTTACACAGATCTGTGTCCTGAACTTCTACAGATACATAGTTATTTACATCTTCATCATTTCCTGTTTTCTTGATCACCGGTGGGTAAAATGGCTTGTCAAATGTAACAGCAGCCTCTCTTGCCATACCGATCATGGAAAAGCAATCTACACGGTTTGATGTGATCTCATATTCTACAACAACATCATCCAGTCCCAGTGCCTTTACCGCATCATCACCCGGCTTTACATCTGCTTCCGCAGGGAATACATAGACACCGTTTTCCGGTGCTTCCGGATACAGCTCTCTGGATGATCCAAGCTCCTCAATCGCACACATCATACCATAAGATGGCACGCCACGAAGTTTTCCCTTCTTGATCTTGATTCCATCAGCAGGAAGCTCTCCGCCATCGTGTCCGCCTGCTACTTTACCGCCGTCAAGTACGGTAGGAACCAGATCTCCTTCTTTTACATTTGGTGCTCCGGTTACGATCTGAAGCAGCTCATCTGCTCCGATATCAACCTGACATACAACCAGCTTGTCAGCATCCGGGTGCTTTTCTATCTTAACGATCTTACCAACTACGATCTTTTCAAGATTCTTGTCTTTCTTCTCAAAACCTTCTACATGTGAACCGGAAAGTGTCATTGCATCGACAAATTCCTGTGCCTCTACGTCAAGATCAGGCACATATACTTTTATCCATGAAAGTGGTGTATTCATTTTTCTATCTCCTTTTCCTGTTTTTTAGAACTGCTGTAAGAAACGTACATCGTTTTCGTAAAGAAGACGCATATCATCGATTTCGTATTTTAACAGTGCTACACGCTCCAGACCGATACCAAATGCAAATCCTGAATATTCCTCCGGATCAATGCCACAGTCATGAAGTACCTTCGGATGAACCATACCACAGCCAAGAATCTCGATCCAGCCGCTGCCCTTACATACACGACAGCCCTTGCCGCCACATTTGAAACAGGTTACATCCATCTCTGCTGATGGCTCTGTGAATGGGAAATGATGTGGACGGAACTTAACCTTTGTGTTCTCACCAAAGAATTCCTTTGCCCACTGCTGTAAAGTTCCCTTTAAGTCAGCCATCGTAATGTTCTTATCAATAACCAGACCTTCTACCTGATGGAAGGATGGTGAATGTGTTGCATCTACTTCATCAGCTCTGAATACTCGTCCCGGTGAAAGAATACGGATCGGAAGGTGACCCTTCTCCATGATTCTTGCCTGTACCGGAGATGTCTGTGTACGGAGCAGGATATCCTTTGTAATATAGAAGGTATCCTGTTCATCCTTTGCAGGATGATTTGCAGGGATATTTAATAATTCGAAATTATATTTATCATATTCAACTTCAGGTCCTTCTACGATCTCATAGCCCATACCGATGAAGACACGTTCCAGATCTTCAAGAGCGATCTGATTCGGATGTCTGTGTCCATCGATCTTCTTGATTCCCGGAAGGGTAACGTCGATCGTTTCGCGCTTCATCTTCTCTGCACGAAGTGACTGATTGATCTTCTTTGATTTTTCCTCTAAGGCTATCTCGATCGCCTGTCTTGCTTCATTTACCATCTGTCCAACCTTTGGTCGATCTTCAGGTGCTACATCTTTCATACCCTTTAATACCTGGGTCAGTTCACCTTTCTTTCCGAGTACAGAAACTTTTACATCATTTAAGGATGTCAGTACATCTGCTTCATTGATCTTGGCAAGTGCTGCTGCTTTGATTGCCTCTAATCTGTCTTTCATCTTTCATTCTCCTTATTTATATTTTCTCAATATTTGTGAATAAACATGCGGAATACTCCTGCTTGGGATACACCCTCCTGCCTCCCGGCCCGATGATGTACACAAAAAAAGCCCCAGTCCACAAAGGGACGGAGCAACCGCGATACCACCCTGATTCTGACATCCGGTCTTCCCGACGCTGTCAGCACTCATTCTATGTTATAACGGTCATAACCCGTTATCTCCTACGCTTCCGTTTAAAGAATTCTCAGAGATAAAACTCGGATGTGAAATTAAATGAAATATGGTGCTCGATCAGGCTTCCAGCCGATGACCCGATCTCTCTGTCAGACATATCCCATCTTTTGCATCTTCAACGTCTTCTCTTCCATCCGCTTATAGTCAAGATGGTTAAAACTATACTTAAATATAGCACATTTTTAATATGTGTCAATAACTTTCTGCAATCACCCATTCGCCTTTCGATGCAGAATAAACGATCTTCGCTTTTAATTCTCCACGATTATCGGAAAGCAGGATCTGTGAACTTGCTCCTGTTGCCGGATCAGATGCAACTACCTTGCCATTTTCGGATAATGCGATCTGAAGTGGTGTATCTCCATTCATATATAAGGTGACACTTCCCATTCCCATCGAACGGAACATCTCGGAAAAATACTTTGCCTTATCGGCGGCACTGGCCATATCTGCATATCCGGAACCATTTGCACAGATCAGTGTACCATTACCGGAACCATCCTCTGTAGAACCTTTATAGGTCACGGCACGGATCGCATAGCCATCTTCTTCCGCATCCACAACCATATTTACAACGGATTTCTCAATCTCTGATGCCGTATCAAGATATACCTGCAGTCTGGATTTTTTTACATATTTGATAAGTGCCGGTGCGAGTACACCTGCAAGAATTGCCATGATCGCGATCACAATGATCAGCTCTACAAGTGAAAAACCTGAATTCTTCCATGTTCTTCTTTTCATATTAAACTTTCCTCCATTTATTGAACGATTTCCCCTCGTCTCATATACGCTTAGTATATTTCTCTCCTGTCGTTTTTTCAACTATTTTTTATAAAATTTTAATCTTTTTTTGTTCTTTTTTTATGAAGGTCTGTGTGGATTTTCCGGAATACAGCCCAGATCTCATCACGGAAAAACAGATTTAACTCTGCTCCCAAAAGCAGGATATACATACAGATATACAGCCAGAGCATTGCGATGACCATGCCTCCAAGATTGCCGTACATATAAGTATTGATTCCAAAATAAGTAAGATAGGATGAAAATGCCGCTGATAACAATACCCAGCAGACAGTTGTGAATACCGCCCCCGGTATTGCTGTCTTCAAACGCAGATGATTATCCGGCAGACGACAATAGATCAGTAAAATAACTGCAAATACCAGCACCGGCGCAGTTAACAGTCTGGAATAAAAGAAGATCTTCTCGGAATAATCCACCCAGTTTGTCTTTGCAAGAATATCTTCCATGATCGTATTACCAAGAACATATACTCCGACCAGTGCGATCAGCATCACGCAGAATATCAGCGTATATAATGCATTTGTCAGTCTTCGTAATATATAATTCTTGGTATCCTTCGTCCGATCCATAAAATTGAGTCCTCGTTCGATCGCCATCGTTCCTTTTGCCGCCGACCAGACTGCTACGACTGCTGACACGATCATCGTCGTTCCAACCTGCGTACTGTAGATTTCATCGACCATAAAGCTGAGTGTCTCTGCCATCTTCCCCGGTATCATCTCCGCTACCAGTTCTATAAACTCCGCCTGTGTTACCGGAAGAAAACGAATGCCGATCAGGAGCATCATTGCAAATGGAAAAAAAGAAAGCAACAGAAAGAAAGCCGCCTGTGCCGCAAACGCAGACAACTGATTATCCTTGTTGATCCTCATTGCTCCCTGAACCATCCGTACAACTGTAAGATTCTGGATCCATTCGATTTTCTCTTTCACCCGGTTTACTTTATTCTTCATTTGTTTTATTTCCCGTTTCTCTCAATTTCTCAAGTTCTGTTCCATTATAATAATGAGACAGGATCTCCTCATATCCATATCCTGCTTCTGCCAGATCATTTGCCCCGTTCTGGCTCATGCCGACTCCGTGACCAAAGCCGCCACCATGCAATTGATAATTTCCCTCTTTATCCTGCGTAATATAAAAATACGCACTTGGCAGCAGATCAAAACCTGATGTTTCACTTCCATCCTGTTTCCGGATCACAACATCCGGCGAACAGAGAAGTTCACGTATCTCCATCTGTCCTTCAATCGTAACAGAACTCTGTTTCCCGTATAATACCATATTCCGAACAATTCCGCTATTTCCTCTTTTCGTGATCCGGACTTTCTCAATCTCTCCGGTCTGATCTGTGATATCTGCACCCGCAAGTGTCTGTATCTGATCTGCCGTCAGCGTAACCTGCCAGCGGTAAAATGGTTCTTCTTTCTCAATACTGTTCACATAGACCGTCTGATCGATAAATGCACGGAATACCTCTTCCGTTGACAATCTGCCATCCCCTATCTGAAAATATCCATGATCGAGCATAACAGTTGCATCTCCTAACCGTTTCCGATCCGCCTCTGTATAAATCTCCAACTGATCATTCAGATAATCTAACTTCTCTCCACCCCAGACGTCATCATTCCGGCATGTCGTTCCACAGGAGGTTGAAAAGAAATATGCATTTACCACATCCCCGTCATTGGTCAGGATCTGTCCCTCGGTTTCCTGTACTGCATGAATCGTTTCCTCTGTTTCAAATACATTGTTATATACCTGACTGGCAGTTGTGTCATCCAGATCCGCCCCATATTCTTCAAATGCACCATCCTGGATCCTTCTAACTGCATAGCTTCTTGCACATACCGCCTGTGCCTTCAGCGCCTCTTTCTCATATGAGGAAGGCATCTCACTGGAAACAACCGCATACAGGTATTCCTCAAACGCCAGTTCGTTTACAATACAGTATTTATTTTCCTGTTTTTTTATCTGCAGCTTTCCCCGATAGGACGGTGCTCCTTCTGATTTATGAAGACTCTCTACTGTCAGTTTTCCCTGTTTTTCCGAAATGATCGTCAGGAAAACCGGATCTGCGTCCCCGGTAAGCTCTGCCAGATCAATCTCCGTTCCTTTCTTATAGCTTGTTTCTGTTTGCCCGCAGATAACACGAAGATCCGAATCACTGCTCACCCGGACTTCTGACTGCCAGTAGCTTCCGTCATCGGACAACAGAACGCGGATCGTATCTGGCATGTTCTGCTCCGACAAAACAGGAAGCTCCGCTGTATGATCGGTCTGCATGGCTTCCCGTGCCTGTTTATCTGCCTGACTGTCCGACTCTTTTACAACACCGGCACCTGCTGAATCCCGAAGATTTGATAATATGGAAATATCGGTCTGCTTATATTCATCCGGTATTTCTTCTTTTTCTTTTATAGCATATTTTCCTGCATAAATGATCAAAACGACCAACAGGATCATCACACAAAAGGTTAAAAATTTTAAAAAATTTTTCATAAAATTCCAGTTCCTGTGACATAATTTATTTATACATGTGTTCTGCTGCACATGTATATCGAAAGAAAAAGCAGCATCATAGATGCTGCTCTCTTTATCATTTGTTGAAAACTGAAATGCGTTCCTGCATTTTGAGTCCTAGCCAATGCTAGGTGGGCAACCGCAACTGAATCTCTGCCTTCCACGTTTGAAGAGGCCTGACATCGCAAACAGCAATATAGGAATCCCTTTTATTCAAATGTAGGTTCAAAATCGCAAGAAGCTTAGTACATCTCAGCTTTAACGTAATTATACTATAGGCATACTACTCATGCAAGACCTAAAATTTGGTTATTACCTTCATTTTTTCAAATAGAAGAATTGAAAAGGAATGGCACTCTGTAGTATAATGTGTTGTAGGTATGATTTTTTTTATTGCATTTTATGCAGATCCAATCAATAATATGGCAGGTAATGAACTATGATCAAATCGATTCTGACAGTTGTTTTTGGCATATTACTTCTTCTTGCATTTATCGCTCTGATTGTCTGGTCTGTCCAGGTATCAAAGGAAAAAATGGCAAACAAACGAAGCCGCCGGACAACTGCTGTGAAAAAGAAATATGAAGAGGCACTGGAAGGTGACACAGAGGCCGATATGGGTTACTGGTATAACAAAGAGGATATGGAAGATGGCGATGCGATCACCCGTCTCCGCTGCGAACATCATTTCAACAAACTGGAAGAATGTATCAATGATCTGGTTGTGGAAATGTATGACTGCGGTCTGGTGCGAACCGAAGAGCTCTATATGATCGCATACGGAATTGAAGCCCTGACACCGGACTCTCCTGTATTCCATATAACAGGCGTATCCTCGGATGATGACGATGCTCCAGTCACCTCGCTTCCTCCGGTATCGACAGATGCACAGCGCAAGATCTATGAACGCTGGACCAGCTATGTAAATGCATTGCTGCAGCTTGTTGAGATCAGGACTTCAGAGGACAATAAAAAAGCGATCATTGACGGCCTTATGACCTACGGTCGTAAGAATCTGTTAACCCTGCTCTATAGTCCTGAATAAAAATATAGTAGAAGAATTAAGAATTAGAAAGACATATACATGGAACTTATAAAACCAACTTTATCGCAACTTGACATTTTAACTCCGTATCTGAGAGGTACCAGTATCAGAGACTGTGGTTTCTGTCCTGGAAATGCCATCTTATGGGCAGAGGAATACCATGTATCCTATACAATCCTCTCTGGTATGCTTGTATTTATATCAGAAGAAGGCGGAAAACCTTCTTCTTTTACGTTTCCGCTCGGCAAAGGCAAAGATTTTGTGAAAGATCTTCAGGATCCTGTCTATCTTCAGAATGCAAAAGCCGTATTTGAAGAAATCTGTGCCTGGTTTCAGTCAAAGGGTGTAACCCCCTGTGTCCACTGTGCGACACTGGAAATGTATGAAATCATCTCCGGCTGGTACGGCAAAAACTTCTCTTATACTCTGGATCCAGGTGATTTTGACTATATCTACACGGTAGAAAAGCTGACCGGTCTGCGTGGAAAGAAGCTGCATGGCAAACGGAATCATATCAACAGCTTTCTGCGTAATTACCCGGATTATGAATACTATACGATCACAGATGAGCACATCGATGCCTGTCTTGCAGTCGCCAGATACTGGGTGGAAAAACACGATGTCCTGCAGCCGGATCTTGCAGAAGAACATGCTTATGAATATAATATCATCCGGAAAGCTCTTGCAAACAGGAAAAAACTTCAGATGACCGGAGGAATCATCTACGTCAATCACATCCCGTCTGCATTTACCTTAGGGGAACCGCTGACCGCAGATACCTTTGACGTACATTTTGAGAAAGCAGATGACAGTATTGACGGCATCTATCCTATGATCAATCAGTCATTTGTCACGCATGAGCTTCAGGCTTATACCTATGTAAACCGCGAAGAGGATCTCGGACTTCCCGGACTTCGTAAGTCTAAGATGTCCTACGTTCCGGATATCCTCTATAAAAAAGGAATCATTCAGTTAGCTGAAATCTGACAGCACTACTGAGTAATTGATAGAACAAAAGAATGGAGAGACAAAAATGAAAAAAGAAAATTGTATCGTAGCTCAATCCGGCGGTCCTACCGCTGCAATCAACGCTTCTTTAGCCGGTGTGATCGATGGAGTCCGAAAATCCGGTAGTTTTACAAGAATCTATGGTTCTTTGCATGGTATTACCGGCGTTCTGGAAAATAATATGATGGATATGTCACTGATGGCACTCTCCCATTTTCCTATGTTGAATACACTGGAGCTTACACCAGCCATGTATCTTGGCTCCTGTCGTTACAAGCTTCCGGATTATACCGAGGATCCCGCTCCATATAAGCAGATATTTGAACGTTTTGAAGAATATGGAATCAGTGCATTCTTCTATATCGGTGGAAATGACTCCATGGATACAGTTTTAAAGCTCAGCAACTATGCCAAATCCATCCAGTCAGATGTTAAGATCATTGGAGTACCAAAGACGATCGACAACGATCTGTTTGCAACCGACCATACACCGGGCTTTGGCTCTGCTGCCAAATATGTGGCTTCCACCGTATTAGAGATTGCACATGATGCTTATATCTATAAGATTCCGGCAGTTATCATCATCGAAATTATGGGTCGGGATGCCGGCTGGCTGACTGCATCTTCCGCTCTGGCCAGAACAACCTACAGTCAGGCTCCGGATCTGATCTATCTTCCGGAAGTTGCATTTTCAAAAGAACAGTTCTTAGCCGATGTTAAAGATAAACTTACAAAACAGAAAACGGTTATTGTTGCTGTTTCGGAGGGTATTCACGATGCTGACGGCAACTACATCAGCTCAGATTCCGCTGTTGCAGACAAATTCGGTCATGCACAGTTAAGCGGTGCCGGCAAGGCTCTGGAATATCTGGTTCGTGATGAAATCGGTGTTAAAGTACGTTCCATCGAGCTGAATGTATTACAGCGTTGTGCCGGTCATATTGCATCCAGAACCGATATTACAGAATCTTTTTCTCTTGGCCAGGCAGCAGTCAAATATGCTGCTGAAGGCAAGACCGGTATCATGGCTGCGATCGAACGAATCTCAAACGATCCGTATCAGTGGGTGATCAAATCCGCCGATGTTGCTGATATTGCAAACGAAGCAAAATCCGTTCCGGTTGAATGGATCAATGAAGCAGGAAATGATGTCACAGACGAAATGATCGACTATCTTCGTCCTCTGATCATCGGTGAGGTTTCATTACAGTATAAAGATGGACTTCCTGTATATCTTCCGGTCGATCACTTATTACATTAATTGCCTGTATATCAAAAATACAATCAAAAATCCATGCGCCCGGTGAATTCATCAAGATAAACAATGCGCATGGATTTTTTTGTATAAAACGCACAACGTATGAAAATATGTCAAAAAAAACTTACTTTTAATTTGCAAATCGTTGTTTTTATGGTCATAATTTGTTCATAATTTATCGTTATTATATAGACAGTTCTTAATTCATAATTTTTTTCTTTGTTGTTGAAGATATTAGATAAGCCCTTTCCTTTTGAGAAGGGCTTATTTAATTTATACGGACTACGCATGTTTTCTATAGCTCTGCCCTTTCTTTCACGAATATTTATTTCGCCTCAAGGATCTCATGCACAATATGCCCAACAGATTCAAAAGCCTAAGATAACAAAAGCAGGATATCCTCACTCCTTATCGGAGGTATTGGATATCCTGCTTTTTACTGTTCCCATGTTCCGGAAATACCGGTCATGTTCACAAAATCCTTATATTTATTTTACTGTTACAATACATTTTGCAGTTTTCTTGCTGCCATCCTTTGCCTTCACAGTAATTGTTACTTTGCCCTTCTTCTTAGCTGTTACAAGACCGGATGCAGATACAGTTGCAACCTTCTTATTTGAAGATGTCCACTTTACTGTCTTATTACCTGCTGACTTTGGTCCTACAGTAGCTTTTAACAAATATGTTCCCTTCTTCTTGATCGTAACCTTTTTCTTATTCAGTTTGATCGTCTTAACCGGATTTGCAACGGTTACAGAACAAGTTGCGTAAACATTGCTTCCATCCTTCGCAGTACATGTAATCGTTACACGACCTGCTTTCTTAGCAGTTACAACACCCTTTGAGCTTACTGTTGCAATCTTTTTGTCTGAAGACTTCCAGGTTACAGCCTTGCTGGTTGCATTCTTTGGTCCAACCTTTGCTTTTAAGGTATATTTCTTACCCTTTAAGATTGTTCTCTGCGTCTGATTCAGTTTGATGGACTGTACCGGATTTACAACCGTAACACTACAGGTTGCGAATACGCCGCTTCCATCCTTTGCTTTACATGTAATAACTGCCTTTCCTGCTGCCATTGCAGTAACCTGACCATAAGATGTTACCTGTGCAACCTTTGCATTTGAGGAGCTCCACTCTACAGTAGCCATATTCGCATTTTCCGGTAATACCGTCTGTGTTAAGGACTGTTTATTGCCCACAAATAATTTCATTGTCGTTGCATCTAACTTGATTGATGTAACTCTCTGCTTAACCGTTACACGGCAGGTTGTCTTAGCACCCATTCCGTCTGCAGCACTACATGTGATTACGGCTGTACCTCTTCCAACCGCTGTGATCATACCCTTCTGATCTACTTTTGCGATCTTCTCATCGGAAGATGACCATACAACCTTCTTATTACCTGCATTTGCCGGTAATACAGATGCTGCGATCGAAGCTTTTTCGCCTGCATTGATCTCAACTGTTGTCTTATCCAGTGTGATATTTGTGATCTGCTGTACAACTGTGACTTTAATTTCTTTTTCAATATTACTTCCATCCTGTGTTGTACATCTTATCGTTGTTGTTCCCGGTGCAACACCACGGATTCTTCCAATCGTATATGAGATTCCATCTACTGTCATTGTTCCACCCGAAACGGTTGCAATGGATGTATCATCCGATGACCAGGACAGTGTCTTTTTGGTTGCTGTATCCGGTGTTACCTTTGTTTTTACAACCGTATCTTTATCAATATATGCGACTACATTTGTCTGATCAACGGTAATATCTTTTGCAAGTTCATTAATTGTAAGATTAAACTGTGACTGTTTACCGCTTCCATCAAGAGCCTTGCAGTAAATGATTACTTTACCCTGCTTTAATGCAGTGATCGTTCCATCAGCAGCAATTGCTGCAATGTTCTCATCCGAAGATGACCACTCTACATCCGGATTACTTGCATCTGCAGGCATAACATTTGCTGTTACTTTCATCTTCTCTCCGGAATTCATAACAGTTCCTTCTCTTACAATCTGGATTCCAGTTACTCTCTGTATAACTGTGATCTTGCACTCGGTTGATATACCATCTGCAATCGTACAGGTAATAATGGCTTCTCCCGGTGCTACTGCACTTACAATACCCGTGGTTGTTCCTACGGTTGCTATCTCCGGATTACTGCTGCTGTATTTCGGTTTAAATAAAGATGTATCTTCTGCCTGGATCTTTGCAACAAGTGTTACTCTTCTTTCCTCTGCAGTTGCTCCCTTGATCAGGGTATATTCTGTGTGATTTAAGGTTACACCATTTGCACTTGTATATACTGTGATCTCTGCTCTTGCATATATTCCCTGATTTGCCTTCAGCTTACAGAATATAGTAGCAGTTCCTTCAGAAATTGCTGTTACCTTACCATTCTGGTCAACCTGTGCTACGGTTTCATCACTGGATGACCATACAAGTTCTTTGTTTGTTGCGGTATCCGGTGTTACTGTTGCTGTGAATGTCTTAGATACACCTGTGAACATCGTTGTCTTCTGTTCTGACAGTGTTACACCTTCGCCCATCTGGGAAACATTTACCTTTAACACTGTATCTACACCTGAATCCTTTGAAATACAATGTAAGTATACTGTACCTGCCCCCTTTGCTGTCAACACGCCTGCATTGGTACAAGTTGCAACTTTATAATTTGATGCGCTGTCTTTATCTGCTGTTGTTGTAACCTTATAAGTAACGCCTGAATACTCTTTGTCTGCTACGCCTTCATCTGTATAGCAGGTTGCTGTAAGTGTTTTTGTTTTCAGGTCATCGCCAACCCAGCTTCCTGCTACCAGGTCGATCGTATCACCATCATTATATTCAACATTCTGTTTGTCTTTTAATACAACCTTTGTTACCGGCTTATGACAGCTGATCGTCATATAAGCTCTTGCTTTGTTATTGATATTTACATAAAGGGTTGCTGTTCCTGCGCCAACACAGGTAAGCGTGCCATCATTATCTACCTTGAATACCTTTGGATCACTGGAGCTCCAGGAAATGATATCCTTGGAATATTCGTTCTCCTTCTTATCCTTTGCAACTAATGTTGTGGTATCACCGACACGAAGGCTTAACTCTGCATTTCCGCTATTCACAATGCTGCCATTTGAGGTATACCATACAATTAAGGATAATGGATTATCAACAATTAATTTAAACTTTGCTGTCTGTTTTCCAAGTCCGATATAGTAACTATATTCAACATTCTGTGTCTTTTCATTGGTAACGTCTGTATATAAGGTGTATCCCTGAAGTGTTGCATTCTTGATCAGATTATTCCCATTCTGATCCGTCGTACGGATACATGCATATCCGATCGTATCATCCTTACGGTCTACACCGGAATACTCTGACTGATATCCATCGGCTACCAAATTCGCCATATTAAAGATGTAGTTTGGCTCTGACAGAGAAATATGTCTGCTGTTATTTGTACAGGAGAACTCACCCTCCAACAGTCCAGGACAGGAAGATACATCGATTGCAACCAAAGCATTATTATCCAGCTTCAATGTAGTTAAACCTGTATTATTCTTAACGTCAATTTTCTGTAAACGGTTATCCGAAAGATCCAGCTCTGTCAGTGCTGTGTTTTTGCTCACATCGATATCCATGAGCTGGTTGGAATTCAGATCCAGCTTCTCCAGTAACGGATTCTTCGTAACATCGATCGTGCTTAACAGCATAGCTCCAAGATTCAGATATTTCAAAACCGCATTCTTGCTGACATCCACAGACTGGATACTGTTATTGGACAGGTTCAATGTTTCCAGACTGGATTCTTTGGACACATCGATCGACTTGATCTTATTTCCTGCTACACTCAGTATCTGGAGTGACGTTGCTCCATCCATATTTAATACAGATATGGCATTATCATCTGCGATCAGTGTCTTAAGACCGGTATCACCTGTAATATCCAGCTCATTGATTCCACCTTCTCCACCTGACAGCATGTAGGAACAATCAACATAGGCTAATTTTGTATGATCTACACTGTTGCTTGATATATCTAACGTATGAAGCTTTGTCATATTCTGACAGTGCAGGAATTCCAGATTCGTGTTCTTGCTCAGATCCAGTGCCGACAATACGTTGTAACCAACATTCAGCCGCACAAGTGCCGGCAGCTTTGACAGATCGATCGAAGTCAACTGGTTTCCATATACATTTAATTCTTTCAGAGCTGCATAAGTCGTCTGGAATGTGATATCTGTGATCTGATTATAGGAAAGATTAACAGAAGCAAGCTGTTCTGCTTTCTTTGGTAATGTAAATGTCGTCAACTGGTCGCTCGATGCATTAATAGATTTCAGATTCTCCAGATCCGCTACATCCAGACTTCCAATTGCCTGACCGGAACAGTCCAGATATTCCAGTGACGTAAATACATCCACGCCTGCAAGACTTGATATCTTCTTTGAATATGTACTGATACTTACATTCAGTGATGTTACCGCATCAATTTCTTTTTCTGACAACGTGCCATCTTTATTTGTATCAAAATTCGATGATACATATGACCGAAAGTTCGCGTCGGTAAATGTCGAATTGATATCTACATCTCCCGTTGCAGCGACAGCTACCGGACCAATTCCAGCAAACGACTGGAATACCAGCGCAAACCCTAGTGCCGCTGAGATAAATTTCTTACCTTTTCTCATAGTTTACTCTCCTTCTTTTTACTCATCTGCCTGATTTTGTTCTGTTAAAACATCGTTCCGGGCAGAGTTCACCTAGATAACATCTATTTTAAACGCCCCCGGTTTTTCTGTCAATAAGTATAAAAGAAAACCCAAAAAATTAGAAAATTTGCACATATTTAACAGAAAAAACTGCCATGCAGACATCCTTACTCCGGACATCTGCATAACAGTTTCTTCTATAAATATATTTAGCTGTTCAGGTTTGTATATCCAACCAACATCGAATCTACTGCAACAGCAGCTTCTCTACCTTCATGGATCGCCCATACGACCAGCGACTGGCCTCTGTGCATATCACCTGCAACAAATACCTTTGGCACATTCGTTGCATAGGACTTCGGGCATGCAGTCTTTACATTGGTACGTTCATTTAATTCTACGCCAAAGCTGTCTGCTACATACTTCTGGCTGCCAAGAAATCCGGCTGCGATCAGAACAACTTCACAGTCGATCACATACTCACTGTCCGGTACCTCTGTCATATTCATGCGGCCGGTCTTTGGATCCTTCTGCCAGTCAAGTTTTACGCACTTGGCCCCCTTCACATTACCATCCTTATCCTTTAAGAACTCCTTAACGGTCGTCTCATAGATACGAGGATCGTGTCCGTATACTGCAATTGCTTCCTGCTGACCATAATCGGTCTTGCAGACTCTCGGCCACTCCGGCCATGGGTTATTCTCTGCTCTCTGATCCGGAAGCTTCGGCATCATCTCAAGCTGGGTAACACTCTTTGCTCCTTCTCTGACGGCAGTTCCCACACAGTCATTACCGGTATCACCGCCGCCGATAACCAGAACATTTTTACCCTTGCAGTTCACGAACTGCTTATCTGCAAACTTTGAATTTACAAGACTCTTTGTCGTTGTCTTTAAGAAATCAACTGCAAAATAGATTCCCTTCGCATCTCTGCCTGCTGCCTTGATATCTCTTGGATTGGATGCGCCGCAGGCAAGTACAACTGCATCATATTCCTTTAACAGATCTTCTGCCTTTACATACTTTTGATTTGGATTCTTCAGATATCCTGTGATCTGGTCATCCTTTGGATACGGTGACTTTGCTGTGGACTTTCCGGTTGCCACTTCTGTATTTAATATAAAACGGATGCCTCGCTTTTCCATATATGCGATCTTACGGTCGATGACTTCTTTTTCCAGTTTCATATTTGGAATACCATACATCAGAAGTCCGCCCGGTCTGTCACTTCTCTCATATACAGTGACGTCATGTCCACGGCTGTTTAACATATCCGCTACAGCAAGTCCGGATGGACCGGAACCGATCACGGCAACTTTTTTGTCTGTTTTTCCTTTTGGAGGCTGATCATTTACCAGACCATTTGCATAGGCATATTCAATGATCGCACGTTCATTTTCTCTTACGGATACCGGATCACCGTTAATATTACAGGTACATGCCTTCTCACAGAGAGCCGGACATACACGGCTGGTAAATTCAGGGAAATTATTGGTCTTGCTCAGTCTGGCATAAGCATGTTCCCAGTTGTCATTATAGATCATATCATTCCATTCAGGGATCAGATTATTTAACGGACAACCGGATGCCATACCGCCGATCATCATACCTGCCTGACAGAATGGAACACCACAGTCCATACATCTGGCAGCCTGGATCTTCTGTTCTTCAAGACTTAATGGTATATGGAATTCATTGAAATTCTTAATTCTTTCTTCCGGAGCGATCTCTATACTGGTTTCTCTTTCATATTCTAAAAATCCCGTTGGCTTTCCCATATCTATTTACCTCCATTTTTAATCTTGTAGAATGCTTCGATCGTTGCCTGTTCACTGGTCAAACCCTTTTCTTCCATCGCAACAATGGTGTTCATCATCTTCTCATAATCCTTTGGAATGATCTTCTTGAATTTTGGAAGATACTCATTAAACTTATCCAGGATTCGTTTTCCAATCTCTGAATTTGTATAATTTACATGATCCATGATCATCTGCTTCAGTTCACCGATCTCATATTTGTCGGATACTGCTTCCACATGGATCATTTCCTTATTCAGACGCTTATACAGGTCATTCTCCATATCAAGAACATATGCGATACCACCACTCATGCCGGCTGCAAAGTTCTTTCCGGTGCGTCCAAGGACTACCACCTTACCACCTGTCATATATTCACAACCATGATCGCCGACACCTTCAACAACTGCGGTTGCTCCGGAGTTACGAACTGCAAATCGCTCACCAGCAACGCCGTTGATATATGCCTTGCCACTGGTTGCTCCGTAAAGTGCTACATTACCGATAATAATATTGTCTTCATGGACAAATTTTGCGGAACGTGGCGGATATACGATCAGCTTACCACCGGAAAGTCCTTTTCCGAAGTAGTCATTGCTGTCTCCGACAAGCTCTAAGGTAAGTCCCTTTGGTACAAATGCACCAAAGCTCTGTCCACCTGCGCCATTACATTTTACAAGGTAAGAATCATCCTCCAAGGTATCTCCATAGCGCTTTGTGATCTCTGATCCGAAGATCGTACCAACGGAACGATCGGTATTCACAACATCGATCTCGATACTCTTCTTCTGTCCCTTTTCAAGAGCAGGTCCGAGTTTCTTTAACAGAACACGCATATCGATCGTCTTTTCGAGCTGGAAGTCATATGGATGCTTCTCGTTATATTTGATCTTATTCTGAGGTGCGTCAATATATGGATTATTGATGATCAGTGACAGATCAACATTTCTGTCCTCTGCTCCCTTTCCTGCATATAACAGATCGGAACGTCCTACCAGTTCATCCACCGTTCTGACACCAAGCTTCGACATATATTCACGAAGCTCCTCTGCAATAAATTTCATAAAATTGATGACATATTCCGGTTTGCCTTTGAATCTCTTACGAAGCTCCGGATTCTGTGTAGCGATACCAACCGGACAGGTATCCAGATTACATACCCGCATCATTACACAGCCCATGGTTACCAACGGAGCTGTTGCAAATCCGAATTCCTCTGCACCAAGCATGGCTGCGATTGCAACATCACGTCCGGTCATCAGCTTACCATCGGTTTCAAGGATAACCTTGTTACGAAGATCATTCTTGATCAGTGTCTGGTGTGTCTCTGCCAGACCAAGCTCCCAAGGAAGTCCTGCATAATGAATGGAGTTATTTGGTGCTGCACCGGTACCACCATCGTAACCGGAGATGAGGATAACCTGTGCTCCTGCCTTTGCAACACCAGCTGCAACTGTACCAACACCGGCTTCTGATACCAGTTTTACAGAGATTCTTGCATCACGGTTTGCATTCTTGCAATCGTAGATCAACTGTGCCAGATCCTCGATCGAATAAATATCATGATGCGGTGGTGGTGAGATCAGGCTGACACCCGGAGTAGATAACCGAGTCTTTGCGATCCATGGATATACCTTTCCACCAGGAAGATGTCCACCTTCACCCGGCTTTGCGCCCTGTGCCATCTTGATCTGGATCTCTTTTGCGCTGACCAGATATCTGGATGTAACACCGAATCGTCCAGATGCTACCTGCTTGATCGCGGAGCAACGGTTCTTACCGTCTTTTCCTATTGTTAATCGGTCGATTGACTCTCCACCTTCACCGGAATTGGATTTACCACCGATCGTATTCATTGCGATCGCCATACATTCATGTGCTTCCTGTGAAATGGAACCATAACTCATTGCTCCGGTCTTGAAACGTTTTACAATGGATTCTACCGGTTCTACCTCTTCCAGCGGAATTGGATTCTCAGCATATTTGAATTCCATCAGTCCTCTCAGATGGAATGGTTTTGTCTCATCTTCCAGACATGCGGTATATTGCTTGAACAGGCTGTAATCTCCTCTTCTGGTCGCCTGCTGCAGCAGGTAGATCGTCTGTGGATTATACAGATGCTCTTCCTTACCGCTTCTGAACTTATGTGCACCGATGCTTGTCAGTGCAAGATTAGTATCCAGGCCAAGCGGATCAAATGCAGATGAATGAAGGGCATCCACCGTCTTCTCGATCTCCTTGATACCGGAACCGCCTACGCAGCTTACTGTATTTGTGAAATATTTATCAACGACCTCTTTGGAAAGTCCGATACATTCAAAGATCTGGGATCCCATGTAAGACTGGATCGTTGATACACCCATCTTGGATGCGATCTTTACGATGCCATGCATGATCGCTGCATTGTAATCATCAACAGCCGCATTGAAATCCTTATTTAACAGATGACTGTCTACCATCTGTTTGATCGTCTCAATTGCCAGATATGGGTTGACAGCACAGGCACCGTAACCAAGCAGGGTTGCAAAATGATGCACATTTCTAGGATCGGCACTCTCCAGAATGATCGCAACCGAAGTTCTCTTCTTGGTTCTTACCAGATGCTTCTGCATAGCCGAAACTGCTAATAAGGAAGGAATCGCAACATGTGTTTCATCGACACCACGGTCTGACAGGATCAGGATATTTACACCATCACGGTACAGCTTATCTGCTTCTACAAACAGTCGATCCAATGCTTTTTCCAGTGATGTATTCTTATAGTAAAGGATTGGAAGAACGCCGACCTTCAATCCTTCTACCTTCATGTTCTTGATCTTTAAAATATCAGTATTTGTAAGGATTGGATTATGGATCTTTAATACATGACAGTTTTCCGGCTTCTCTTCCAGAATGTTGCCATCCTTTCCAAGATATACGGAAGTTGATGTAACGATCTCCTCACGGATCGCATCAATCGGAGGATTCGTTACCTGAGCAAATAACTGTTTGAAATAGTTAAACAATGGCTTGTCACTGTTTGAAAGTACAGCAAGCGGAGTATCCGTTCCCATTGCGCTGATCGCTTCTGCACCTTTTTCAGCCATTGGATAGATCGTATTCTTAAAGTCCTCAAATGTATAACCAAATGCTTTCTGAAGCTTTGCCCGTTCTTCATCGGTATATTCCTCTACACGGATGTTCGGGATCTTCAGGTCATTTAACTTGACCAGATTACTGTCGAGCCATTCACCATATGGTTTTGCTTTTGCATATTTTTCTTTGATCTCATCATCAGAGATCAGACGGCCGTTTACCGTATCAACTAAAAGCATACGTCCCGGTCTTAAACGATCCTTCTTAACGATCTTTGACGGATCGACCTCTAATACACCAACCTCTGAGGAAAGGATCAGGTAATCATCATCTGTTATATAATATCTGGAAGGTCTGAGTCCGTTACGGTCGAGCACTGCACCCATGATATCTCCGTCTGTGAACAGGATCGATGCAGGTCCGTCCCAAGGTTCCATCATAGTTGCATAATACTGATAGAAGTCCTTTTTCTCCTGACTCATAAACCGGTCATTCTCCCAAGGCTCCGGAATGGTGATCATAACGGCAAGTGGAAGTGGAATGCCATTTAATACCAGGAACTCCAGACAGTTATCCAATCTTGCGGAATCGGAACCATTTGGATCAAGTACCGGCATAACCTTGTACATCTCATCCTGCATGATCGTGGATTCCATTGTCTCTTCTCTGGCGATCATCTTATCTTCATTTCCACGGATCGTATTGATCTCACCATTGTGACAAAGATAACGGTATGGATGTGCACGAAGCCAGCTAGGCGTTGTATTCGTTGAGAATCTTGAATGTACAAGTCCGATTGCTGATTCATAATCCGGATCCTGAAGGTCGTTATAGAACTTACGAAGCTCTCCAACTAAGAACATTCCTTTATATACGATCGTCTTGCTGGAAAGTGATGGCACATAGGTATCATCGTTACTTTCTTCAAATATTCTTCTGACAAAATACAGCTTCCGGTCAAAATCAAGTCCTGCTTTTACGGTTGCCGGTCTCTTGATAAACGCCTGCATGATACATGGCATAACATCAATAGCTTTCTTACCGAGGATACCCGGAGTCGTCGGAACCATTCTCCAGCATAAGAACTCCAGTCCTTCTTTCTCGACAATAACCTCAAACATCTTCATTGCCTGTTTTCTTGACAGTTCATCCTGTGGAAAGAAAAACATACCAACACCATAATCCCGTTCCTTACCCAGATCATATCCAAGTTCTGCAACGGTTTTTCTGAAAAATTTGTGTGAGATCTGAAGAAGGATACCTACACCGTCACCGGTTTTTCCTTCTGCATCTTTTCCTGCTCTGTGTTCCAGATTTTCAACAATCTTTAACGCATTATTTACGGTCTCATGTGTCTTAATGCCCTTGATATTCACAACGGCACCGATACCACAGTTATCATGTTCATATTCTTCACGGTATAACCCTGGATTTGCTACGTTTCTGTTATCTTCCATGCTCGTTTTCCTTTCCAACTTATTGTCAGTGCCTGCTGAGATCCTACTGCCCGATCATCTGGTAGTATTTCTCAAATACAGCTCTGTGCTTTTTATGATTTGTAATCATACTATCTTTTTTTCCGTTTGTAAACAACTTTTTTCGTCAAATTGTCAGATAGTTTACAAACTTAATTTTATAAAGTATTTTGTATTTGCAATTTATTATATTTGTATATTTAAAAATGCAATTCATGTGATTTTATTCCCATGAATTGCATTTTTACTCATAATTTTCTTTTTGATGTTTTCATTGTTTTCTATCATATTTTTGAATTGTGTTACTATTGTTTCTCAATTTTATGATCCATCTGGATTCCATTTACCTGTTTTGCCATCAGTATCCGTTCCACGCTTTCATCGATCCGCTTCTCAGTCAGTTCTCCCTTGTCTGATGCAGTCAGAATCCCTTCAACCGTTTCCCCAAGGTCTTCCGGTTCAAGGATCAGATCCACACCTGCCTGGATTGCCCGCACCGCAGCTTCTCCCGGTTCATAATGATCCGTGATCGCTTCCATCTGAAAGGAGTCTGTGATGATCAATCCATGAAAGGCCAGCTCGTTTCGCAGACAGCCTGTAACCAGTGTTTCCGAGAGATCCGCCGGCTGATCTGATATGTCAGGTACTACCAGATGTCCGATCATAACACAATCGGCCCCTGCCCGGATTCCTGCCCGAAACGGAACAAACTCCTGCGTTTCCAGTTCTTTCAGCGTTGCCCTTACATACGCCGTTCCATAATGGGAATCCTCAACGGTATCCCCGTGTCCCGGAAAATGCTTCAGGGTACACATCACGCCGCCGGCATGAAAGCCCTCCACTGCATACGGAATCAGCTCCGCCGCCTGTTCATAATCATCACTGTATGCCCGTTTTCCGATCACGGTATTCTTAGGATTCGACCACACATCAGCCACCGGTGCAAAATCCAGATTAAACCCATAATATGCCAGATTGCTCCCAAGCTCCCTCGCATTTTCAAATGCCGTATCCGTACCATCATCCTTATATTCATACATCGGATCGATCGTCCCGCCTTCCCGGTTTCCGAGGTTCGACAGTACCCGGCTGACCTTTCCGCCTTCTTCATCAACCGCAAGGAATAATGCGATCTCCGATTGCTTCTGCAAATTTTTAAGCAGTTTCTTTAATTGCTTTTTGTTTTCGATATTTCTGGACTTTAGCATGATCCCGCCTACCGGATAGTCTGCAAGTGCCTGCTTCATTTCCGCATCCACTTTTGTGACATCATGTGTTGTAACCAGATTTTCCGGATCGGCAATGATCATCTGGCACACCTTCTCCCGCAGTGTCATCGTAGATATGTACTGTTTTACCATAGCTGCCTGCTCCAGCTTACCTTCTGTTTCCAGTTCCCACTCTGACAGGATATAACTTTCTCTTCCACGAAACGGAATGATCTCTGTTTTTTCATCCGGACACTCTGCCGCATATACATGGGTGATTCCATCCTGCCCTGCCATATTCAGTTGTTGGTTACCATTTCCAGTCCCAAATCCTGCTGTCAGAACAACAGTCAGGATACCGGCTATCCACCATCGTTTTCTCATATGCATGATACCTGTCTTTCTTCGTTCTTGTGAAAAAGAGCCTGAAAACCGCATCGGATACAGTTCTCAGGTTCTCTGTCTGAATCTATTTACCCGGCATCTGCCGACTATTCATTTTCTATCATACCCTCCGGAGGTGTTGTGATCGTCTTCACATCCGATGAATCTTCTTCTGTGCCGTTTCCGGTTTCTGAGGCAGACTCCGTCGACTCAGTTGTAACTTCACTGACTGCCTGCTCGATATCAATGCTGCCTGCTGATGCCACGCCGGTTTCATCAGCGATTGTTTTGCTGATCGCAGCCGCCGTTGTCGATACCGAATATCCACTGTCTCCATACAGCCATGCATGAAGTGCTGTTACATTTGCCGCCATATCTGCAGGCACGATCACGCTGCCCTTATCCTCAAGGGATGCGAAGCTGTAGGCGAATGGGAAGCCCGTATTGCCTGTGATCTTGTAGGAAGCAGCATCCTTCACAAATTTCTCCGCCTCTGTCTTTGTAAGACTGGTAGAGATACAGCTAAAGGATACATCCAGCAGATTACGGATCGTATCGCTTCCTGCATTTCCAAGCTTGCTGATCAGCTCTAACAGAACGATTCTCTGTCGTTCGGTTCTGGTAATATCACCCTTTGCATTGCTCCGGATCCTGGTATAGGCTACTGCCTGCTGACCATTCAGGAGCTGTTTCCCCGCAGAATGAACACCATTGGAGTATTCTCCTGATATTGCGATCTGTTCTGCCAGATTCTTATTCAGGCTGTTGACTTCTTCCTCTTCAATCGTTATCTCCACACCACCAAGTGCATTGATGATGCTTGACATCGCATTAAAATCTACCGTTATATAATCTGTGATCTTCAGATCCAGATTCGTGTTCAGTGTGTTAATGGACATTAATGCTCCGCCCAACTGATATGCGTAATTTACCTTCTGTGTAACCGGTGTCTCACCCTGGAGCTCAAACAATGTATCTCTGTACACGGATACCAGCTTTACTTCCTTTGTGTCATTATTGATACTGACAAGAAGGATCGTATCACTGTTGGTTCCTGTATTCAGGTTGGCGTCTCTGGAATCCACACCATACAATGCGATCGTTGTATATCCTTTCGTCGCATCTTCCACGCCATCATTCACTGTCAGGTCTGATTCCGCAATCGGACGGATATCCATCTGGTTATATTTGTATGATTTGTTTGCTCCAATATAACTTATCGTCAGCACGATAAAGACAATCAAAAGGACAACTCCAACGATCAGCCAACGATTAACAACCGATACAGTTCCAGATTGTTTCCGTTCCCTGTCCTTATCCTCTTTCTCTTCCTGTTCCTTTTTCAGATTCTGAAATGCCCGGCCAGCGCCAAACAATATATTCTGAAGATTCTCCTTGGCTGCTGATGTGCGTCCGCCATCTTCTTCCATAAAATCATCCGAAGAGTCATCATCATAATCAGGTTCTTCCGGTTCCGGCTCTTCTGTCAGTTCCAAAGTCTCTTCTTTGTCAAGTCCTGCATTCTTTCTTGCCAGCCGTTTCCGTTCCCGTTCTGCAGCAGCTTCAATATCATTTTTCTTTTCAGCTTTCTTTTCGATTTTCTTCTCTTCTTTTTTGTTTTCTTCCTTTTTCTCCGGTTTCTTTGATACGCCGACTTCCTGTAATACAGATTCCAGCTTGTCCGCATACTCTTTATACGATTCCGACACCGGTTCCGGCTCTCTCTGTGTATCTTCCTTCTCCGATGCCTCCGACTGCTCCTGTATCTCATTCATACCCGCAGGAGCCTCCATTTCCTCTGTATCTGCACTTCCATTGATGATCGCATCGATCCGGTCATCATCGTCAGTCGTCATTTCCTTATTCCGTTGTAACAGTCTGTCCCGATATTCGGATAGACGTTGATCGAATTGTGTAGTCTTCTTATCCATATAAATAAAGACATCCTCTCTGCAACTTATTTTACGACATTATTATTTACATGATACAATAAAAAAGTGCAATTTACAACCAATATTCCTTTCAAAGTCCGATTTTCAGACCAGCATTTTCCAAAAATACTTGCATAATATTCATTACCGTTATATATTTATTTGCAGGTAAAACTTTATGAATTTAAGGAGGATTTAGAAATGGCAAAAGACAAAGTTGTTCTTGCATACTCAGGCGGTCTTGATACAACAGCTATCATCCCTTGGTTAAAAGAAACTTATGATTACGATGTTATCTGCGCCTGCATCGACGTAGGACAGGAAAGTGAGCTGGAAGGACTGGATGAAAGAGCAAAATATTCAGGAGCTTCCAAGTTATACATTCTGGATGTTGTTGATGAATTATGTGATGAATACATCATGCCAACTGTTCAGGCAGATGCTGTATATGAGAATAAATATTTACTCGGTACTTCTTTCGCAAGACCTCTGATCGCTAAGAAATTAGTTGAGGTTGCTCGTAAGGAAGGCGCTGTTGCGATCTGTCACGGCGCAACAGGAAAAGGAAATGACCAGTTAAGATTTGAGCTTTCAATTAAGGCTCTTGCTCCTGACATCAAGGTTATCGCTGTATGGAGACAGCCGGAATGGAAGCTGGATTCCCGTGATGCGGAGATCGCATACTGTCAGGCACATGGTATTAATCTTCCATTTGATGCTGCTCATTCTTACAGCCGTGACCGTAATATCTGGCACATCAGCCATGAAGGTCTGGAACTGGAGAATCCTGCAAACGAACCAAACTACGATGATCTTCTGGTTCTCGGTGTTACCCCTGAAAAGGCACCGGATGAGGATGAATATCTGACACTTGATTTTGAAAAGGGTATCCCAACTGCTATTAATGGTACAAAGATGAAAGTTTCTGATATCATTCGTGAATTAAACCGTTTAGGCGGCAAACATGGTATCGGTATTATCGATATCGTTGAGAACCGTGTTGTCGGCATGAAGTCCCGTGGTGTTTATGAGACTCCCGGCGGAACAATTCTGATGGAAGCTCACAAGCAGTTAGAGGAGCTGACTCTGGATCGTGAAACACTTGCATACAAGAAGCTCGTAGCAACCAAGTTTGCTGATCTTGTATACGAAGGAAAGTGGTTCTGCCCTCTTCGTGAAGCTCTTCAGGCATTTGTTGAAAAGACACAGGAGACAGTTACCGGTCAGGTTAAGATGAGACTGTACAAAGGAAACATCATCAAAGCCGGAACAACTTCTCCATATTCTCTGTATTCTGAAAGTCTTGCAAGTTTCACTACCGGTGAGCTGTACGACCATAAGGATGCAACCGGATTCATCAACCTGTTCGGCCTGTCCATGAAGGTCCGCGCAATGATGAACGAGAAGAACAAGAACAACGACAAATAATTTTTAGGACGAAAAATTCCATAAATGATAAACTACCGTGCAACATCACACCACACACAAGGTATTACGCAAGGTTATATCCTAAATGATTAAATAAAAATGGAAGATGCATTACATATTATTCCGCAAGTCGTTTGCACTCTATTTCAACGCAACGGTGCTAAGCTCCTCGCCTATGGCGATTCACTAAGAACCGGCGTTGAAAAAGTCTTGCTTCATAACAGTAATGCATCTTCCATTTTGTCTCAATAATCAAACAACCTTGCTCCATACCAGTGTGGAATATGATTGTTGCACGGTAGTTTTTTCATCCACGGAATTTTTTCTGTTTTAAATAAAAATTACTTGTCGTTTTATTCTAAAAATAGGAATTAGGTATATGGGCTTAATTTTTTATCTTTTCACGCCACCAGATGGTGGTTTCTGGTACGGTCGATCACGATTGCGATCGTGATGATGGCGACTGCAAAGAGTACCTCGATCCCCATATATACGAATGCTTCCGATGGTATCTTTGCCTCATAGTCCAGAAGATCAACGACTTTGACATACCAATAAGCCGGAAGAAAATGTGCCAGCTTAATGACTCCTGCTCCAAGGAATTCCACCGGAACAAAGATGCCGGACAGGAACGCCATACCAAGGGACACTATATTGCCGATCATACTGAAACCTTCCTCGTTTCGGGCAATCTTACTTGCAAGAAAGGCAAGTGCCATGGCTACAAACATGTAGCAGACCATATTGAGCAGATTCCCAAGTCCTGCTGCCGTAAACATTTCTTTTCTGAATACAAGGCATCCTCCAACTGCAAATACTGCGCATCCAAGAAATCCCGTCACGATTGTTCCGAAAAGGATCTCTTTTGTCATATTGGAATATTTATATGCCGAGCTTGCGATCCGTTCTCTTAATTCTTTTTTGTCATATACGATCAATACCGGACTTACACCTTCGATCATCATGACCACAAATATCCATCCCAGATAACTGAAAAATGTATATCTCGTACTATGTTTTCCGCCATGGTCTTCGCTTGTCATCGTTACATTTGTCCTAGTCTGAAATAATTCATTTACCTGAGCTGCTGCCTCCGCCCGGTCATATCCGGCTGCAAAATATGCATTCAGATAAGAGATGTATTTATTCACGTCCGATTCAAACAGTTCCACCTTGCTCCGGTTCGGAATTGCAACGATCTCGATATAATCGGCCAGATCTTCCTTACCCAGATGATCTGCATAGCCCTTTTTAATGCGGACGATGCAATCTGTATTCCGGTTAAACAGGCTGTCCTGCATCGCTTCCGTTGTATCTGTTTTTAATTCAGCATGTTTATGTGCATGATCCAGATACGAAAACAGTTCTTCACTTTCTGCCGTCTGGTCATAATCAAACCAGGCGAATTTACACTTCATGCTTTTATATTCATCTTCTGTTTTACCGGAATTCGGCAATATAAATCCAAATATAATGCCTGCAAAGATTCCAATATACATCAGCATTGAGCCTTTTTTCTTATTTAAGATTTTAAAATAGGATTTAAACACTTGCATATTTATTCCTCCTTAAGACCAGAATACTCGCTCCAAGCAGACAGACAGCCATACCGGTTAAGATCAGGATATTTCTGAAATAACGGTCGTAATTATCGTATACATTGAGTGCATAAAGGCAGTCCGTTACCAGCACTGCCGGATTAACCCGGTTCAATATCGGAAGTTTATCTTCAATACTGTTTTTGATTCCGTGCACCATCAGATCTGCCATAAAAGAGAAGGTCAAGCTGGCCGCTACCGCAATTCCAATCTTTCCTCCATATGAGCATTTTGACCAGGAACCAAGCAGCATTCCCCCGGCAATACCGATATTACATGCAATAAAGAGTACCAGTAAAATAGCCGGATACTTTGTTCCAAACTGTACACCGAACAGCCGCATATAGATCACAGTGATAACCTCCGCGGCAAACTGAACCAGCAGTAATGCCAGATACTCCGCCAGAACAGTCACAAGTTTAGGATTCGGTGACAGACAACGACGCATTCCAAGTGCGCTTTCATTTGCCTGCAGCTTATGCATTCTTGTGATTCCGGCAAAGGAAGAAAACAGGCAACTCATAGCAAGCACTGCATAGAAATAATTATAATACTCATCCTGACATCCGTCCGTTGTGGAAATCTCTTCATAATATACCGCATCGCTCTGCACTGTCTTCTGAATGATCTCCGATGCAGCCTCCGGATCCTTCTGCATCAGATTCAGATACATCTGTTCCATCTGCTTATACTGATTCAGGATTGATTCCAGTATCGACTCCTTGATGTCACTCTGCCTCACTGTCAGGCTCGCATCCGATGTATAGATCACACCGGTCACTTCTTCATCATTTAACTTTTGAAGCGCTTCTTTCTCGTTGAGCACCTCCATGTCGATCCGTTTATCTTCGCCGTCCATGGAGAGCGTAGACAGCACCATCATAAGTGCTGTATCGTTCTCGCCATCCCTCACAACCGCAACCGGAATATCTTTAAACATTTCATCCTTTTCCATGATATTCCCAAATGCCATGTACATGAATGTGAATAATGCAATCGGAAACAATATCGTCCAGAACAGTGTATCTTTTCCTTTTATCAGCATTTTACCTGCATATTTAAAATTATGCCAAAACATATCCACCCCTCCTAATCCCGAAGCGTCTTTCCGGTGATCTCAAGGAACACATCGTTCAGACTCGGAAGCTCGGTATATACTTTTCCAAATAATACCGCATGCTCCTTCATATATTCCATAACCCGGATCAGATTATGATTTCCACCGGAGTAGACCAGTTTCAGCATTCCATCCTGATATGAACTGTCATACACATGCGGAAGCTGTTTCAGCTCCAGCAGTTGTTCATCTGTCAGTGCCGGAGCTTCTATGAAGATACTCTCCGTCTTCTTTATCATTTTTTTCAGTTCTTCCTTCGTGCCAAGAGCGACCTTTTGGCCTTTATCCATGATCAATATACGGCTACAGATCTGTTCTACCTCTTCCATGTAATGAGAAGTGTAAATGATCGTTGCGCCTTTCTTATTAAGCTCGACAATTCCCTCTAAGATCTTGTTCCTGCTCTGCGGATCTACCGCCACCGTCGGTTCATCAAAAAAGATCAGCTTTGGTTTGTGTGCAATTCCACATGCAATATTTAATCGTCTGAGAAGTCCTCCTGACAGCTTTTTCGGCAGGAACTTCTTATAGTCCTGAAGCTCGACAAATGCAATGGCATCCTCTACATACTGTTTTCTTGTCTCTTTATCCCTGATATACAGCCCACAGAAATAATCGATATTCTCATATACCGTCATTTCATCAAATACAGCCACATTCTGCATTACAACACCGATCTCCCGTTTCAGATCGTAGCTCGTCGATGTCATCTTCTTACCAAATACCCGGACATCGCCCTGATCGTATGTAAGCAACGACAAGATACAGTTGATCGTCGTCGTCTTGCCCGACCCATTCGGTCCAAGCAGGCCGAAGATCTCGCCCTCTTTCACCTCCAGATCAAAGTGTGATAATGCTACAAAATCTTTATATCGTTTCACCAGATCTTTTACTTCAATCGCATATTCCATAACTGTCTCCTCATTCATTTTCTATTCGGATGCTATTGTTTCTTCCGGCATCGCGTCTGAAACCCATCGCATATGTTCCATGTTATGCTGTCATTCTATCATACCAGGATAATTCTGTTCAGTGCCAATCTTCACATCCATAATATGACATTTGTCACATTCTTTTAAAATCCGGAGTTTTTCATCTTTAGTCAATTGACGCTGTATTTTTCAACAGGTATACTAATATCGTCACTTATGAATCCGATCCGGTTCACGCAATTACCTGACATCCGCGTGACCTGTCTATATACAAGGGGAAGTTATGAAGCAAATCCTGACACGACTGCTTATATTTGTAATATGCTGTATTATGTGTATTCACACTTTTTCGATATCCACGCACAGCGTAATATATATCCTGCTTGCGATCATCCTTGCCTTTGGCACAATGCTGATTGCTGACAGGCTCTCACCCACAGCTCCGGTACAGATCCACGCAGGCATATTTATTCTGTGCTGTATGATTCCTGAACTTGTTGTATTTCTTCCGCTTTTCTGCTTCTATCTGAGCAGACGGCCGGTCTGTTATACTGCTCCCATCGGGATCCTTGCTATCATTCTGGCTACAACAAAATTTTCTGTAGAAACACTTCTTTTAATATGTGTTCTCTGTCTGTGCAGCATGTTATACGGATATCTGACCACAGAGCTTGCCACCCTTCATCAACAGATGAAGCACCTTACAGATACATCGGAGACAAATGAACTTCTGGCAAAAGAACGAATCCGTATGATCCGGAAGGAACAGGATAACAGGATCTATACTGCAACCCTGAAAGAGAGAAATCGTATTGCCAGAGAAATCCATGATAATGTCGGTCACATGCTCACCAGATCCATTCTCCAGGTTGGTGCGATCCAGACGATCAACAAAGAACCGATCCTTGCAAATCCGCTTTCTGATCTCCGCACTACGCTGGATACTGCCATGAACAGTATACGATCAAGTGTCCACGACCTTCACGATGAATCCATTGATACGAAAGCTGCCATTCAGGATATGTTAAATGATATAACAGGCTTTCATACTTCATTTGAATATGATATGAGCAACATTGTTCCAAAGGATATCAAGTACTGTCTTATCAGTATTGCCAAAGAAGCGATCACAAATGCTGTAAAGCACAGTAACGGCGATCAGCTCTCGATTCTGATCCGGGAACATCCGGGGTTCTATCAGTTGACGATTCATGACAACGGAACAGACATTCACCTTACAGACACCCCTGGTATCGGACTTACCAACATCCGGGAACGAGTCCAATCCTTATCCGGTACTTTACAGATCACAACCAATTCCGGATTCCGCCTGTTTGTCAGTATTCCAAAGCATACACAAAAAGGAGATAGAACTGCATGAATATTATAATTGTTGATGATGATGCATTTGTCAGCGCATCATTAAAGATCATCTTAGAATCCTACTCAGATATTACCGTACTTGCGACCGGAGCAAATGGTCACGACGCCATCTCCCTGTACGATACTTACATCCCCGATGTTCTGTTAATGGATATTCGTATGGAGGGCATGGATGGTCTGACCGCATCGAAAGAGATCATCACCGGGCACTCTGACGCAAAGATTCTGTTACTTACTACCTTCGCCGATGATGACTATATCATCAAAGCCATCCGGACCGGCGCAAAGGGATACATCTTAAAACAAGATTTCGAGACAGTTGCATCTGCGATCACTGCTGTACACAACGGACAAACCGTCTTTGGAAATGAAATCATGAACAAGATCCCTACCCTGTTACAGGCTGAAGATCGTTTTGATTATCCGTCCTACAATCTGACAGAAAAAGAATTTGAACTGATCCGTCTGATTGCCGATGGTCTGAATAACAAAGAAATTGCAGAGCAGCTCTTCCTCTCGGAAGGAACCGTCCGCAATTATCTCAGTAATATCCTTATGAAGCTTGACCTGCGCGACCGCACTCAGGTTGCCTGTTTTTATTATAAGAATTTATTATGATCTGTTTTCAAAATCTGCATTTTATAAACAAATAATTTATGTCCATTATTTATCGGATGATTTTTTTCGACGGATAATCAAATATCCTGCCAATATTAATATTCCAATCACAGACAGACATATGCCCGCCATCAGATATGGTGTATGATAGGTCAGTGTAATCACATGTTCCCCTGCTTCTACCGGAACGCCCATCAAGCCGGTTCCGATCTTTACAGGAGCTACCTTTTTCCCATCTACAACAGCCGTAAAGCCTTCATTGTACGGAACCGCCAAATACAGGATTCCAGCCTTGTCCGCTGTTATATGCCCATTTAAGCAATTGCCATCATACCCATCAAATTCCATTGTATTCTTTAACACATACTCTTTAAATGCCTGAACCGTTTCCTCATTTATCGCATACAAGGCAACTGTCTTTATGCCCGACTCATTCCTAACAGCAGCCGTAGCAAACCGCAGCTTAACCTCATCTCCGGCATTTACATTTCCAATATGTATCATGCCTGCTGATTCCGGATAAACCGAGCTCACAACCTGCTGATCATTCACATAAACATCAACACCCTGCAGTCTTGTGTCCGAACACTCTACATACAGATCCTCTGCCTGTTCTGCTTTATAGGAAACGATCATGGAGGTTGCAATATCCGCCTGAGCTGTATAAGCATAGACACCATCGCCCTGCTTTGCTGCATCCAGGCCGGTAAATGAGATCATATCATCTGTAAGAGTCTTCTTCTCAAACAGATCTGAAAGCTCCGGCTGACCCATTCCAAGCATTACCAGTTCATTCTGATTTTCGGCTGCACTCTTCTCTCCACTCCAGTTCAGAATGTCCTCATCCAGAAGGAAGCCCATCCCTGCAAGAGCATCCGCCTCATACAGATATCCATATGTTCCATCCGGTGCTGCCACCATATGATATCCACCTGCTGCTCCCAATTCATTTGTCATAATATACCGGACATTATACATCAGTGCTGTAACCGGAGTCGTTCTTCTGTAGGTATACTCTATATTCTGATAATGTGACAATCCAAGACTAGCAAAGGAATCAATGGCAGAACCATTTGCCATGGAGGAATAGCAGTTTGTATTTGATAACTGCAGATAATCATAGGAATACAATGCCGTCTTACGTTCTCCGGCTTCCAGATCACATTCTGCATATGCCGTTTCCCTGGATGTCTGTTTTATATCATCTGTAAGACTTCTGTTATTTCCTTTTGCACTCAGTACATAGCTGCCATTTAACACCAGCTCTATGATCCAAAGGCTGACCACCCATATATAAAAGGTCTTCCATTTGATGCTTTTCCGGAGTGCAAAGACAAACAAACCAAAATAAGCAACGATAAATAAGAGTACCGCCACATAGGAATTTGGATTTGTTTCTTCGCGATTGAAGAACAGCTCCAACAGGAACAATACAAGACAGCTTCCAAATGCCACTCCCGCCTGCCACATCCGTATTTTCCTTATGTTCAACAGACATACATAAGCTGCGCTCAACAGTAAAAACGTCCAGATAAATGCAAAACGATTTCCCATACCGTGTGTAACTACGAATCCATGAAGCACATAATTCAGTCCTGCCTGATTCATTGCAAGTGCAAGAAATATCAGAACTGTCAGATACCGGAGCTTCCGGTTCCATTCTATCTTCTTCATAAAGAACACTAGGATTACCAGTAATACAATCAGTGTGCCGCAATAATTATTATGATTAAACAGATTGCCTGTCGTCACCTTATTCAACGGATAAAATGAATTGATAAAATTACCGATATTACCAAGCTGATACCACGGCAGCTTATCATCCATGCTTCCTGCTCCGGACAAATGCAGCACTGCATAAAAGGCAGGAACCAGTACCGCACCTGCGATCAGCCCTGCAACAACTGACCAGACCAGGAACCGGAGAATTCCCCTACCAAATTCACGAAGAGTTTTCCAGTCCTGTAACAGGAAATACAGCACGATAAACAGGCACAGATAAAAGGCAAAATAAAAATTCACGATAAATCCAAACGCAAGCAGCACTGTATAAGCAATCTTTCCCTTACCGGCAGCCATCCGTTCTACTGCGATCGCAAGAAACGGTACAAGGATCAGCCCATCCAGCCAAATCACATTGTGCTCATATACCAGCACAAATCCGCACAGTGCATACGACAGAGACAAAACAATTTCAACTGCTGTCTGCCAGCCACGACCAGTTTCTTCATCTGCATACCGTTTCAACTCTGTACGTCTGAAAAAATACAGTCCCGAAGGAGCAAGCAGAGAAGCTTTGACAACGATCATAATAACCATTGCCAACTCCACATGTCCGGAGCCGCATATTACGGCTATAATATTAAACGGACTCATACAGTAATAAAACATATTCAACAGCATATCCATTCCCAGACCGTGATCCCACAAAAAGGTACTTTTATTCCCAGAATGCAGCCATTCCAGAAAGATCTGCAGCATTCCTGTATACTGATCATATGCATCCTGATACAGAAAGCTACGGCTTCCAAATGGATACTGTCCATTTATTATCATATTTACAATATAAAAGCCCAGACAAAACAGAAACAACAGAAGGTACATCATACCATGCATGTACCTTCTGTTCTTCTGAGTTGTCTGAGCATCGTTATAATCATCTTTTACATTCATCTGCCTCAACATATCTCTTACATCCATTCACTTATTAATAAAAACAATGATTTCCAATAACCGTATAATCGGATAAGGAATCCGTATCAATATAATTCACATTCAAGAAACTCATAAAAGATCCAATATTATTATTTCCTGCTAATGCATCATCTGCAGCCTGCTGTGCAGTAGACAGCGGTCCGTTCTGCAGATATCCCTGCATCACACTTCCGGTTGCCATCGGAAACTGATTTGGTGCATAAATTACAGATGAGATTGAACTACCCCAGCTACCACTCTTTACACGGTTCAGAACTACATTTGCAACTGCAAGCTGACCTTCATATGGCTCATATCCAGCTTCCATGCTGACCAGGCAGGCAAGCAGATAAGCATCATCATACTGGGAAGGATCTGCAGAAGGTGCTTCTGTGGTTGTTTCCTCTGTTGTTGGTGCTTCTGTAACAGTTTCCTCCGTTGTCGGAGCCTCTGTGGTTACTTCTTCTGTCGTTGGTGCTTCTGTAACAACCTCCTCCGTTGTCGATTCATCCACTGACATAACCTCAGGTTCTGATGCTTCTTCATATACAGACTCTTCTTCTGCCAATGCAACTTCTGTTGTTTTCTGTGTCTCTGCATCAACCATTGCTGTATAATCATCGATTGTCATTGCGTACTCATAAGATTCTGCAACTGTGATATAATCTGCTGCTATGTACCCGGTAACATCATTTGCCAGTGTTACCTGAACCCAGTCCTTATCCTGTTTCTCTACAGGAAGAACCGTATCCTTTGCTACCAGCTCAAGAACATCAGAATCTGTTGACTTCTCTGCACGTACACGGACGGTATCATCCGTTACTGTTCCAATCACTTTCTTATAATCTGCCGCATATGTCTCTGCATCCTTACCGGTCAGAATATAATCACTGTTTACATATCCCGTTACATCACCGGAGGAAATTTTTACCCAGTCACCATCTGTTTCCAGAACATCACCTACATTACCATCAAACAGCTTTCCAACAATATCAGAATCCGTCGATGCTTCCTCACGGATATTTAATGTATCGTCAATCTTGGCGATAAATTTACCATCAAATTCGGACTTCTCTTCTGCTTTTGCTACTACTGTCTTCTTCTGTGCAGCCTTCTTGGTTGTACTGTTGTTCTGAAGTACAGTCGTATCGACAGAAGCAACCTCTTCACTGGTTGTCTCCACTTCAGCAGTCTGAACGGTCTGACTGTTCAGGTAAGCAGGGTTGTGATCCAACGCCTCCCCATACTTGACAACAAGTCCGATTCCTGCTGCCGTAACGATCGTAGCTGCTGCTACAAGCAGATTGCGTTTCATGTATCTATAACTGAATAAGCCTCTCCTCATATAGGAAAAACGATTATTTCTTCTGTTAATTCTCATCTTTTCGTACCTATTTATTAAAAATCATGACAAAATGTTACATTTCTGTTAAAAATAATACTCTAATTTTGATTTCATGTCAATACGCATATGTCCCCAGTCCCAACTTTTTATAGTAAAATGTATTAATTTTCTGTGAATAAATATGGGATTTTTTTGTTTATTTTATATAATCTGCTGTAAAACCACTTCGTATCCTTACGCTTAACATTTCCGTCATAATCACAGATTTATTATAACATTTTCGCGCAATACGAGCAATATTCTGAAATTTACTGAATTTGTTCCACAACAACAAAAAAATCCATGCTATAATAGTGAAAAATCATCAGCCTGCGGGCATGGTTTTAGACTCAACAAATGAACAAAAGGCAGGTAACAGCTATGCGAATTGACAAATTTCTGGCAAATCAGAACATCGGCTCCAGGTCCCAGGTAAAACAATATATAAAAAAAGGAATGATATCGGTAAATGGAACTATCTGCAAATCCCCTGAACAGAAGATTGACGAAAATACAGACCTGATTTCTTATAACGGAACGATCATCGGCTATCAAAAACACCACTATTACATGCTGAACAAACCGGCAGGCTGTGTCAGCGCAACCAATGACAATCTGCACACAACTGTTCTGGATCTGTTAAAAGGTTCTGTGCCGGTAAAGAGTCTGTTTCCTGTCGGCAGACTGGATATCGATACAGAAGGGCTGCTGCTCATCACAGATGATGGAGAACTGTCCCATAATCTCTTATCCCCATCCAGGCATGTTGCAAAAACATATTTTGCCCGTATCAACGGGCTGGTAACAAAAGAACATATCAAAGCATTCAAGGACGGTCTGGATATCGGAGATGATAAACCAACCAAGCCGGGCACTCTGGTCATAAAAAACGCCAATCCTGATACCAGTACCTCCGAAATTCTTCTGACGATCACCGAAGGACGTTACCATCAGGTCAAACGCTCCTTTGAAGTCCTCGGCATGAAAGTCACCTACTTAAAACGCCTGTCCATGGGTAGTCTGGCATTGGACGAAGCCCTCGCTCCCGGCGAATTCCGCGAACTGACAGATAGCGAGTTACAGGCATTAACCCGAAAATAACTATGTAGCAATACATGATTATAATGTAATATACATTAACCAACAGATGAATAACTATCCAGTCTGACATTGATTTCCAAAGAGAATGATCTAATACAGAAAATCTTTTTAATTTAATTTTATGCAGATATTGTTATTCTTGATAAACCACACAGGGGGATCTGCTTCAGACACAAACAACCACTATAATATGACATCAGCGAGGATTTCGAAATGAGATGCACATTGCCAGTAAATGCGGGCGCTTGTTCGAGCCAAAGGCGAGTTAGCGCAGGAGCATTTACGAATCGGGCATGTGCAACGAATCGAAACCACAGCAAGTCATTTATAGTGGTTGTTCGTGTCTGAGGGAGATTCCCCGTACATATTTTTAACAAATAACAATATCCGCATAAATTACAAAAAAAGATTTTCCGTATCAGATCATCCCCTTGATGTACAGGATGCTGCTTGTAATTCTTCCGCCGGAATGTTTTACATAATCACGGTACTCTTCGTAGCTGATGTAGTATTTCTTACCCCATGAAGAAACGATCAGGTATTCATGGCCTGCTATTTCCTCTACTCCTGTCACAACAACAAAATGGCTGTGAACATTTTTCTTCATGGAAGCAAGCATCCGCCCATCCTTTTCCACATACATATGGATTCCTTTATTTCCAAATACATTTGGTATATTCGGACCAATTGATAATACAACCGGCTTATTTTTACGGATTAAATGCCTGATCTGTTTCATCATTTCCTCGTCAGATAAAAACAGTCTCCATCTGGCACGAAGTCCAATATCATTCAGCATAAAATAACGGTTCAATGTATTCATTATCGTCACGCCTGTCATTCCTTTATACCACAGGAAAAATACATAATGCTTATAGAACCATTTCACATATTCAAGGTAATCATTTTTGTTATAAAGTCCCTTCGGCTTGTTGATCTTGCGGATTGCATCTGTCATAAGTCCGGGATTCTGTTCTGCAAGATAGATGGATATATCCGCCAGTGCGATCACTCCGCAGCCTACCTTCTGCATCTTCTTGCTCTTGCACCATGACTGATTACCACCATAGCTGATCGTATTCATGTTTTTTATTCTGATATAATCTTTATTTAACAGATAATTATTCTCCATATTATTCACCCTCTTATATCAAATCTTTGATAATACTTATTATCAGGCTTCTATAGAGAGATTATAACACCCATCTCCATTCACTTCAACCATTTTTTATACCACGAGAAGTAGTTTTGAAAACCATGTTTTTGTTTCTATATTTTCCCCTTTACTTTTCGTCCCTATTCTGCTATAAAAGTAATGAGCTGGACAAGTGATCGCGGCTGTCATATGACAGGTGAGGAAAGTCCGGGCTTCACAGGGCAGGGTGCCGGATAACGTCCGGTGGAGGAAACTCCCAGGCTAGTGCAACAGAAATAAACCGCCATGTATATGGTAAGGGTGGAAAGGCGAGGTAAGAGCTCACCGCTGCTTCTGGTAACAGAACAGGCTCTGTAAACCCCACTCGAAGCAAGACCAAAAAAACAGCTTCGGCTGTGAGACGAATGGCTGCCCGTCAAGTCTCAGGTAGGTCGCTTGAGCTTTATGGCAACATAAAGCCTAGATAGATGATCACTCTCGACATAACCCGGCTTATCGTCCAGCTTTTATCATACTGACGATAAATGGGCTGGCTATATATGTATTCCACAGAACACATATATAGCCAGCCCATTTATCTGTTCATTGACTTATACAAAGTGAGAATCATCCTCAGACTTTAAAACAGCCTCCACCGATAAACTCGCGTAAGATGGAGTTTAGTGGTACAACGGTTTCTTCCAACGGAAGAAAGCGATCAGTCAGCTCTTTTAATCGAAGAACATCTGAATAATATGGAGACGTTTCTCCTACTGCCATCAACAGTGGTTCAATATGTTTTTTCAGCACAGAATATTCATACAACAATCCGGAATTAAACATCACATCCGCATTGTCTTCATATGGGAATATATACTGTTCCTCTCCCTGTCTGACGGATTGCCACATCGAAAGAGTTCGTTCTATGTCATGGCCACGGGTTCGGTTATCCCGGACGATCCGGCGGATCAGCCGGCTGTCCAGTGTAGAAATCTTATCCTCTGATCCAATCATAAGCTGATTCAATGGACTGATATAGATTTTATATTTATCCTTATCTGAAAGTGCATATGACATTTTAGGATTCAGTGAATGGATTCCCTCCAGAATCAAAACATCCTGAGTCCCTATACGCAAATCATCCCCTTTGTACAGTCTTCTGCCATTCATAAAATCAAATTCCGGCAGTTCAACTGTCTGTCCGCTTAACAACTGATTCATATCATGATTCAGTAATTCTACATCCAAAGCTTCCAGACATTCAAAATTATAATTTCCATTTTCATCCTTTGGATTATCTTCCCGATTGATAAAATAATTATCAACTGCAATCGGATGCGGATGCAGTCCAAGTGCACAAAGCTGTATACTAAGCCGGTGTGAAAATGTCGTCTTTCCGGCAGAGCTTGGTCCTGCGATCATCACAATCCTTTTTTTCTCTCTGCGGATACTTCTGGCTATATCATAGATCGCATTCTGCTGCATGGCTTCACATACAAGGACCAATTTCGTGCCTTTCCCTGCTTCTACGATCTCATTGATCTTTTCAACCGAATCAGCCCCTACACGGACTGCCCATTTCTTTGCAAGCTCTTTTAAAGTCAGCACGCTGTTATGTACCGCTTTTTCGCTCATATTTCTAATAAACCTCCAAAAACCTTCTGTCAACAAAGGTCACTGATGATCATATCATCCACGATCTCTGTCATCCATCTATGCCATATACCTGCTTCAAAACTGCACAAATGGTCTTTTGTTCTGCTTTTACTGTCTTCAGCCGTTTTGCCGCATTCTCCGTATTCTTACCACTTAGGCTGTTGATCAGCCCGGCCGTTGTTTCCCGCCGTTTTACCAGCCACGACCGTAAAACCGGATCTTTCTTTCGTAACAGGCTTCCACCATACATATAGCACCAGTCATCAGCAAGCTTTGAACAATCATATTCATCCTTCTGCACCATCTCATGAACCCTTACGTCCAACAGGTTATAATATTTTCCGGCATCGATCAGCATCTGTTCATCTGCAAGATGATATCCTTTTTCTGCCAGATATCGTCTGACCTTTTCAATATCCGACTGTGGTTGAAGCACAAGCTGATCACAACGTGTGACCACCTCTTCGCCGCGTTCCAGAATGTCGATCATCAACATACCGCCCATTCCAGCCAGAACAACAGCATTTACCTCGCCCGGTACAATTGTATCAAGCCCGTCACCCATACGAATCTCAATCTGATCCGACAGGTTCATTGCCTCTATATTCCGTTTTGCGATCGTAATCGGTCCTCGTCTGACATCGGATGCGATCACCCGTTTTGCTCTGTGCTGTTCTACCAGATATATCGATACAAATGCATGATCGCATCCGATGTCTCCGACTGCATCACACGGCTGTATCATATCTGCAACCGACTGCATCCGTTTCGACAGTTCTATCATATGCTCTCCATCCCTATTTTAGTATATATAATCTCTCAGTTTTCTGCTTCTGCTTGGATGTCTGAGCTTCCGAAGAGCCTTTGCCTCGATCTGACGGATACGCTCTCTGGTTACATTAAATTCCTTACCAACCTCTTCCAGTGTTCTTGCTCTTCCATCTTCCAGACCAAAACGAAGGGTAAGTACCTTCTTTTCACGTTCGGTCAGCGTATCAAGTACCTCAACCAACTGTTCCTTCAATAAAGTAAATGCTGCAGCATCTGCCGGAACCGGCATATTATCATCCGGAATAAAATCACCCAGATGGCTGTCTTCCTCCTCACCGATAGGTGTCTCCAAAGATACCGGCTCCTGTGAAATCTTCAAAATCTCACGCACACGTTCAACCGGAATATCCATAACTTCTGCGATCTCCTCCGGCTGTGGCTCCCTGCCAAGTTCCTGTAATAACTGTCTGGATACACGGATCAGCTTGTTGATCGTTTCTACCATATGAACCGGAATACGGATTGTTCTTGCCTGATCTGCGATTGCTCTTGTAATTGCCTGACGGATCCACCATGTTGCATATGTGGAGAATTTATAACCTTTTCTGTAGTCAAATTTTTCTACTGCTTTGATCAGTCCAAGGTTTCCTTCCTGGATCAGATCAAGGAACAGCATACCGCGTCCGACATAACGCTTTGCAATGCTGACAACCAGACGGAGGTTTGCCTCTGCAAGCTTCTGTTTTGCCTGCTCATCACCTTCTTCCATACGTTTTGCCAGTTCAATTTCTTCCTCTGCACTCAGAAGAGGTACTTTACCAATTTCCTTCAGGTACATTCTGACAGGATCCTCGATGCTGACACCGTCCGGCACAGAAATGTCGATCTTATCTACATCCACATCATCTTCCAGATCCTCTAACAAAAGCTCCTCATCGTCATCCTCTTCTGTGATCGTCAGAATATCTACATTGTGGCTCTCTAAAAATGAAAAGATCTGCTCCATCCGTTCCAGATTCAGCTCAATTTCTTTCGCATCATTAAAGTAACGGATGATCTCTGTATCTTCAATTACCATCTTTTTCTTTTTTGCCATCTCAAGCAGACCCTGCAGCTTCGCCTGAAATTTCTCTTCAATCTGCTCTTTATTCTCTTTTGATTCCATAAATCATGATCCTCCATAAATATATAATAGTTTATCCATTCTATAAGGAAATATGCAGCTTTGTAAGATTCGCTTTGGCACGTATGAGGCTCTGCATCTCGCTTATATCATTTGTCTTTGCCAGCTTATCTTCTATACTGCTTAAACTTATCTTTTTTACAACATCGGTCACTGCATTGTTAATTTCTTCCTGCGTCATATCAATTCCGATGTTCGTCTGAAGCATCTCTGCCACCAGCCGCTGTTCCTCCAACGACTCAAATGTCGTCACGATGCTCGCAGGCTCTACCCTGCCATTCTCCCGATACTGGGAATACAGCTTATCAGCAACCACCCGGTAAACACCATCTTCAAAGCAGGTTTCATCAATGATTCCATCCAGTTTCTGAAATAATCCCGGTTCGTTGACCATCCATGTCAGAAGCAGCTTCATTGGTTTATTCTTTGCCGGATCGGCAGCTCTGCTTTCATGCTCTGCCCGCCGTTCTTCCCGTTCTACAATCTCTGACCGCGGGACACCTGCAATTCCGTATTTGTGTACCAGATCTGCAAGACCTGCCTTGTCAATATGGTATAGGTTCGATACCGCTTCTATATAATTATTACGCTCCAGCACTTCTTCTATCTGTGCCAGTCGTTTTGCTGTCTCATTGTGAAAGGAGGTTCGCTCCTCCGGATCGTTCAGATTGTATTGTTCCGACAGCATACGAACCTCAAACATGATCGCGCTTTCTGCATTTTTGATCCGCTCCTCAAAGGCTTCACTGCCAAGTGTCTGAATAAATTCATCCGGGTCCTTATGTGGCCGCATATTAATGACTCTCGCCGAAATACCTACTTCACGCATGATGGATATAACCTTCAGCGTAGCCGCAACACCCGCGCCATCGCTGTCATATGCCAGATATACTTCATTTGTATATCGCTTCAATATATTGGCATGTCCAAAGGTAAATGCAGTTCCAAGTGATGCTACCGCATTATCAAATCCTGCCTGATGCATAGATATGACATCCATGTAGCCCTCGCAGCAGATAAACCCTTTTCGTCGGCTCCTCCTGGCAATATTCATCGCAAACAGATTCCGGCTCTTATCAAATACAACTGTATCACTGGTGTTGATATACTTTGGTTTTCCATCACCCATGACTCGTCCGCCAAATCCGATCACCTTGCCATTGATATCCAGGATCGGTATCATCGCACGATTCCAGAACTTGTCCGATCCGCCATTTTTCTCATCGATCACAACCAGACCGGAGTCCTTTAACTCTGCATCTGTATATCCTTTTCCTTTCAGGTAACGATACAGATCATCCCGGTAAATGTCTGCATATCCCAGACCGAACTGATTGATCGTTTCATCCGAAAGACCTCTGCCCTTAAAATACTCATAGGCTTTCTTTCCATGCTCTGTATGCCGCATGATATAATGAAAATATGCTGCTGCGGTCTTATTCATATCCCGAAGCAATATTTTATATTTCTCTCTTGATGCATCCTGTCCGGACTGATTACTCTCCGGCAGCGTCATGCCTGCCTTATCCGCCAGATACTGTACGGCTTCCGGGAATGACATATTCTCATATTCCATGATAAATGTAAATACATTTCCTCCAGCTCCGCATCCGAAACAATGATACAACTGCTTGTCCCGGTCCACCTTAAAAGACGGTGTCTTTTCATGATGGAATGGACAACAGGCTTCAAACGTCCTTCCTTTTTTCCTGAGACTGACATACCCCGATATCACATTCACAATATCATTTCTGGATATCACCTCATCTATCACTTCATCTGAATAGTACAACGACTACCCTTCCTTTCCAATTCAACTACTTTCTATCTATACGCCCATAAGCTTCTGTCCAAACACATCTTTCTTACGGATTGCAGTCTCATCTCAGACACCCTTCCATGCACCTGGAACATAGATCTCCTTAAATGTCTCGATCGCATAGTTGTCCGTCATCCCTGCTATATAATCACAAATCACCGTCGTAAGATCTTCACCCATATAGAGCATCTCTATACTCTCATTATTCAATCTCGACTGATCTTCCATGTAATAATCATATAATATCTCTAATAACTTTTCTGCTTTTACTTCCTCGCTCTTTGCCACCGGATTCGTATACAGATATTCAAACATATATCTGCGGAGAGCTGATAATGCATCTCCGATCTCCTCTGACATCTCAACTGTATCAGTACCATAGCTGGTATCAATCACGTCATGGATCAGACAGTCCAATCGATCTCTGGTATTGTTGCCAAGTACCTTAACGATACTAACCGGAAGATCGGATTCTTTCATAATTCCACCTCGAATTGCATCATCCATATCATGATTTACATATGCAATCTTATCTGCCAACCGGACGATTTTTCCTTCCAATGTTGCCGGCGTACAGGATGTCTTATGATTCAACATTCCATCTCTGACTTCCCATGTCAGATTCAACCCTGCTCCCCTTTTCTCCAGTTTTTCCACCACACGCACACTCTGTTCATTATGCTGAAACGACCTGCCGGAACATCTGGACAATGCCCGTTCTCCTGCATGTCCAAATGGTGTATGCCCCAGATCATGACCAAGTGCGATTGCTTCTGTCAGATCCTCATTCAGACGAAGCGATCTTGCGATCGTTCTTGCAATCTGCGCCACCTCAAGGGTATGCGTCAGTCTCGTTCTGTAATGATCATCTCCCGGTGACAGGAATACCTGTGTCTTATGCTTCAGGCGACGGAACGCCTTACAGTGAATGATCCTATCTCTGTCCCTCTGATAGACCGTCCGAAGATCACACTGTTCTTCCTCCTTGTCCCTGCCTCTGCTCTGATCACTGAATGATGCATATGGGCTCAGGATCTCATGTTCTTGTCGCTCCTGTTTTTCACGAATCAGCATATTTTACCATCCTCCATGGTCAATATAACGAATATAGCAAAAAAGTCCGTACAATTTTATTATTCTACAGACTTTTTCATTTTCCTTTATTTTATTATTAAAGAAACTATTTTGTTTTTCTTTTATTTTCCCTCTTCATCCACTGGTTCCGATTCATCCGGTTCATCTTCCTTCGCTGCTTCTTCCGCAGCTTTTCTCTCCTTCTCTGCAGTATCAATGATTCTTTGTTCATTCAACCGGAATATCTTTCGTATCGTATGCGTTGTTCCCCACGCAATTGCCCCAAACAAAAGCAACAGCCACATATACCAGATACTCACAAACACAACCGGATATTTCACACAGATAAATATCGGAACAAACCATGCGATAACGACCTTTACCCATGACCACAGGTAAGTTATTGAAAGTACCATTGCATTTCTTACCGTGATACTCAACGCATTATTATACCTTGCAATTAACGGAAATAAAAACGGTACAACAAGTGCAACTAATACTGCCTCAATTATAAGCACAAATGTATAAAATGTTGAAATAAACCCTGTCACCCGCTTGATCATAATATATTCAGCCAACATTACAGCAACTGCAACGAGCAACAGTAAAAACGCAATCGTAGATTGTTTGAAACTACGCTTAAACTCATGAATGAAACCAGAAACAACAGTTTCCTCTTCATCTTCCTGAAGTCGGATGCACATTGCATACAATGCAGTAAATGATGCACCAATCGTAAAGATTGGAATGCATCCCACCACAAAGCAGATATTTAATGCAAACATTGTTCCAAATGCATCCATTGCGCGTCTCAAAAACGGTTCTTTATCCCTTCCGCTATTCTTGTTGTCTTGATTGTTTGTCATTTCATTCATCAAATTTTCCTCATAAACAAAAATATAGAGAACCTGCTACAGCAGCTTCTCCTCACTTATTCAGTATATATAATGTGGGTATCGATCGCCCATGGCTTCCGATACCTACATTATATTTTATAAAAGACCTCTTTACTCCTTTACACCACCAAGTGCTACACCTGCGATAATGTACTTAGAAAGGAAGAAGTACATAACCAGAATTGGAAGTACTGTAGTGAAAAGTCCACAGTAAATCTGACCCCAGTCTCTTGACTTATCATTTGCCTTTAACGCTGAAACGTACATAGGCATTGTCTGCTTCTGTCTCTCTGTTGCAAGAATAATTGAAGGTGTATACAGGTTATTCCATGATGCAACGAATCCGAAGATCGCCTGTGTTGCCATAGCCGGTTTCAACAGCGGAAGTACAATCGTATTGAATGTATGAATTTCTCCCGATCCATCGATTCTGGCTGCTTCAACGATCTCAACTGAAAGACCTGTTTCCATGTACTGCTTCATGAAATAAACAGTAGTAGGAGCAGCGATTGCCGGAATAATCAGTGATAAGAATGATCCGTATAAGTGTGTTAAGTTACAAATCTTAATGAAACCAACGATTGATACCTGCTGAGGAATCATCATGATCGCATATATAAAGCCCCATGCAAACTTCTTTAACTTGAAGTTATATACTGTAACTGCATAAGCTGTTAATGATCCGAAATAGATCTGCAATGCTGTAGCCGGAACAGTAACCAGTAAAGAGTTTAACATAGCCCGAAGTACGTTAACACCACTTGTTTTTTCACTACCTGCTAACAAACCTTTGAAGTTCGTAATAAATTCTCCACCCGGTATTAATTTAATACCTGTAACAATTTCTGTTGACTTTAAAGTAGAGTTAATGATCAAAATATAAAATGGCAATATCGACAGGAAACAAAGCAAGATACAAACGACGTATCTGACAATCTTGCCTCCTGATACTTTTGATTCTGTCTGATCCACTTTGTTCACCTACCTTCCATCCTTTGATGATTTTTCTGCTGTTAATCTGTAGAACAGTAAGCTGATAATCAGTGTGAATGCAAAAAGCATAACTGAATATGCAGCGGCTTTACCATAATCCTGTGTACCTCCGGCACTTACATACTTCTTAATCAGCATTACGACTGTTGTTGTTGAATTAACGGATGATCCACTGCCTGTTACAACTACAGGACCGCCCTCATTGAACAACTGAGGAATATCGTACATCTGTAAACCACCGATAGCTGATGTTACAAGTGTATACTGTAAGATCGGCTTTAACAATGGAAGTGTAATCTTGAAGAACTGCTGTTTAGATGAAGCACCATCTACGCTTGCAGCCTCATACAGGGATGGGTTAATACCTAAGATACCTGCACAAAGAACGATCATTGTATTACCATACCACATCCAGAACTGAATGAAAGCAATGATGATCAATGATGCCCAGCCATGATTTAAGATACCACCCTTATCACACCAGCCAAGGTCTTTGAAAATAGTCGTGATAGGACCATTAACCTCGAACATACCGTAGAATAATACGGCGATTGTAGCTGCTGTAATAATGTTAGGCATATACATGATAACCTTGTAAATACCGCTTCCCTTTAACTTGATCTTGATGTCTGTAAACCATGCAGCAAGAAGTAAAGCCAATAAAATCTGTGGAATGAAGTTTAAGATCCACAGAACTACTGTTACCATTAATGACTGCCAGAACTCGCTACCAGTCTTTGCAAATACATAGTTTGTAAAGTTTCCAAGACCAACCGTCTCAGTTACATATCTACCATTTTTAGCGGAATAGATAAATGAATTATAAAAAGTATAAAGAAGAGGATACAGCTGAAAAACTAAGAATACAAGAAAGAATGGAATGAGAAAAAGTAAACCATATTTTCCATATTCAACTGTCTTATTCTTTTTCATTGTGTAAGAGCACCCCCTAAAAATTAATCGTTTATAGTACACACGCACCAGCAACTTTCATTACTGATGCGTGCAAATTGTGTTACTTAATCAGTTTTTAGGGATTATTCAGCTGAAATACCTAATTCTGATGCACACTTATCCTGGATATACTTAATAGCTTCATCAACTGATTTGTATGTTCCTGAATTGTATGCTGTAGAAGCTTCATCAATAAATGCCTTGATTGAAGCATCCTGGTATGTTAAGTTGCTGAGGTTAATACCTTCTGCTGATGCTGCCCATACTTCGATAGGATTCTGGCCACCAAGGAATTTAGCTGCTGCATTGTCAGCGCTAAGTTCGCCAGCGATAAGTCTAGCATTAGCTTCTTTGTTGTTTACACAGTCACCTGTCTTGTTTGTGATTTCAACACCTACGTCTGGATCACATGTTAATTCGTAAAGAAGGAATGCAGCTAACTCAGGGTTATTTGTATCCTTACCTACACATACATATGTACCGCCCCAGTGATAAGATGTAGGGCCTGTAACAGCTCCCCAGTTACCATCTGTAGCACCATTACCCTGCATTGAACCAATGAACCAAGGACATCCGAAGTAGCAGAATACCTTAGAATCATCCTTCATATCTGCTGCCCATGAATTATCCCACATAGATGTGTTGTTTGAATATTCACCATCGTAAATCTTCTTAGCTGTCTCAAGATACTCTGTAACTGACTTGTCAAGTGTAAGAGTTTCCTTTGAACCGTCATCTGTTACCCAAGGCTGTGACTGAGTATCCCAGATAGCATACTTAACATCAGGAGCACCAGACACGATCTTGTATCCAGCAGCCTTTAATGTCTCAGCTGTCTCGAAGAACTTATCCCATGAAGCAAGTGCTTCCTGAACCTTTGCAGGATCATCTGTTCCAAGAACTTCCTTAGCGATGTCTCTTCTGTAGTATACAGAACCTGCTGTTGCCTGCCATGTTACACACTTAAGCTCGCCGTTTGTTGTACCATACTGCTTAGCGAAGTCGTATGAGTTAGCAAGCATCTCATCTGTGAAACCTAAGTCATACAGATTAGCTGTCTTTGAATCATCCTCTGACCAGTACTTAGCTACATCGTTATCAGCTGGGATAAGTGATGGATACTTGTCTCCGCTTGTAAGAGCTGTATCAATAGCTGTCTTGTAGTCATCTGATGTTCCACCAAGACCAAGTGTTACGAACTCAACGTAATCCTTGTACTCTGGGAACTTGTCAAGAACGACGTTCAGCTTCTTTGAGAAATCTTCATCCCATGAATAAGCGTAGATCTTCTTGCTGTCATCCCATCCATCTGTGCTAGGAGCTTCGATCTTAGCTGCTCCTGAAGCGTCCTCTGATGATGCTTCTTCTGATGATGCATCCTCTGATGATGCTGCCTCTGATGTTGCTTCTGATGATTTTGACTCTGTTGTTGAGTTATCTGTCTTGTCACCACAAGCAACAAGTGATAATCCCATAGCAAGTGCTAATGAAAGAGCCAATGCTTTTTTGATTTTTCTCACAAAAAAACCCTCCTTTTAAAATATGTGTGCTATTCCTTTCATTCATACTTCTGCGGATTGACATCTGCATCTGTATTATTTACTGGAATGCCTGCCACTTTTATACATGATCTGATTAACTTATCATTTACACAATATGTCAAACATGATTATGTATGTGGCTTTCTTAAGATATTATTGACAAATTTCCTTGTCAACATAGGCTTATTATAGGACATATTATCTAATTTGGCAAGCCCTTTTTTATTCTTTTTTATCTTTTTTGTACATTTTTAAATTTTCGTTTAAAAAAATTTACCAATTTGCGACACAGCTTATTTATACTATTTCCACAATTTTAGCTCAATTGACATACAATTTAAATCTTTATCTTTCCGTTGTCTCATTTTTCGCGTAGTTGCAGTTCTCTTTCTGTATAACTTCATCTATATATGATGTACATTGCGTATTCGTTAAAATGTATACGTTTTTACCACAACGCATATCGCCAATTCTGTTTTTTACAAGGTACACGTCTTTATGATCTGCTAAATACATATTCTTTATATTGCATTTCTTATATTTTCATTCTTTTTTCATACTCTTTACCACGCCTGCTTCTTTTTATCCATTTCCATCTGTGTTATACTTATCATTATTATATAAGTAGAAAAGGAAACACTATGAGCAACAACAAAAAGAAAAAGAAGAAAAACAACCATACCTCCGCAACTTCCAATGTACAGGCAAAAAAGCAGACTGCTGTGCAAACAGCAAAACCGGCTAAGGCACAAAATATCGAAACTAAACAGGAAACTGTCAATACTCAGGCTGCCGTCGAAAAGAAGGAACCGGTAAAGGTACAGACTATCGAAAACAAACAGGAGCCGCCGCACGAGTTCAAAGATCCACGCAAGGTTCCACCAAAGGAAGATCTTAAGATTGAGGACAAACTGGAATTTGCAACCATGTCCCGTAAGGAGCGTCGGGCAGCAAAAAGAAAACGATTAAAGGAAACGACCGAAGGAATGACCTTGGTGCAAAAGTTACAATACTTTTTATATGCGTATAAGATGGAGATCCTGCTACCGCTGATCGTGATCATCGCAATCAGCCTGATCGTAGTTGCATTCTTCCGCGGCAACAAACCGATCGCACTCTCCTACGCAGTTGTAAACTGTGAAGATCTGGAAGCACTTGACACCTCTGTCATAGAAGCTGATTATTGGAACTACTATGGTTTTGATGACAATTATCAGTTTCAGAAAGTTCTGGATCTGAAGTATGATCCAAGCATTAGCACCAACGAAGCATCTAAAGATGCCGAAAGCGGAAACTACATTGCATTTCCTACTCTATGTGATGAAAACTACTACGATATTATCATTACAGATAAACGAGGGTTGGAATACTTAAGTGAAAGTTCGATCATTCATACGCTGGGTGAAGCATTGCCTTCCGATCTATATGATATTTTCACCGCTGATTATAATGATCAGATCACAACTTCTCCTGCTTACACAGGAAAGAGTGCTCCATACGCGATCAACATCAGTGATACCGACTTTGCAAAGAAACTGAATCCGGGATACGACGATGTCTACATCTGTTTCCCCGGCGTATCCGAAGACAACCAGAAGCGTATCAAGCAGATCTGTAACTTCATCTTCGACCTCGGATTGGATTTATAAATAATACCTATATAGAAGGAGATCACACAGGGCCGCCTCCGGAGCGATCCGTTATATGAATATCCCCACTATAAATGACTTGCTGCGGTTTCTGCTCGCAAACGTCATATTATAGTGGGGATATTCATATAACGGCTCCACTCCAGAGACAACCCTGTGTGATCTTCTTCTATCTAGCTATATTCTGTTTTGTTTCTTTTCTATTATAATAGAACATTCCGAGGACTAAAACTGCTGCCATCACAACAGTTGCCACGATGCTGCCCTCCATGCCGAATTTACCGCCCGTCAGGAATATATTTCCCGGTTTGATCTCAGAGGAAAGAACAGCACTTCCTACGTTGGTTCCGCTGACAGAGATTCCATAGAAGGTTCCCTGCACGAAATTCCACATGCTGTGGTAGCCTGCCGCACCCCAGATGTCATTTGTTTTTATCACATAGAGTGACAAGAATATTCCAATCAACAGCAAGTTCAGGAACGCCAGAATCGTAAGTCCCGGATTCAACATATGGCAGAATGCAAATGCCAGTGAATTCACAAGAACAGCTTTTACTGCCGAGCTTCGTTTCATCAGGCTTATCATAAAATATCCTCGGAATGCGATCTCCTCACTGAAGCCCTGTACCAAAAATCCGATAAAATACAAAAGCACGATCAGCAGATTGCAGTTCTGATTCCATCCCTTAATATTTATAAATCCAAGAGCAAAGCCTGCAAGTACACAAAGAGAAAAGGATACCGCGCCAACAAGCAAGCCCTGTACATAATGCTTTGCTCCATCTTTCTTAACAAGTCCCATAGAATAATAGGAACGTTTTTCTATCTTATTACAATAGACCAGAACAGAAATGATCAGGATCAGTGTACAGAATAATGTAAGTATATACATTCCGTCTGTCATATTGGTTGCCAGTTCCATCATATCCGAGAAAGATGAATCTCCGTTTAAGAACAGTCGCTGCAGTTGGTCAAACATTTCCATATCTGACAGGAACAGGTACATTTCATATATTGCAGGAATCAAACCTGCAATAAAACTTCCGATCAGGAATACCAGAATAAACCGCCATATTTCCTTGCCAAACGAATAAATCTTTCCTTCTTCACCTGCACGTTTTGCAATCTCAGGCTTTACTAATCTCATATTCATATGAAACACCCCCTGTCTGCCACCTTAATCTCTGTCTTAATCTTCTCCTTCAATATCCATGTTCATGATCTGACGTTTTCTAGCAAGTTCATCATTTGCCAGATATTCATCGTATGTTGTCTGCTTATCGATCAGGCCTGTATTTGTAAGTTCGATAATACGGTTTGCTGTTGTCTGTACGAACTGATGATCCTGTGATGAGAACAGAATAACACCAGGGAACTTGATCAGTCCATTGTTCAGCGCTGTAATAGACTCCATATCCAGATGGTTTGTAGGCTCATCTAAGATCAGGCAATTTGGAGCCATGATCATTAACTTGGATAACATACAACGAACCTTTTCTCCACCGGACAGAACCTTTACCTTCTTAACACCATCGTCACCGGCAAATAACATTCTTCCAAGGAAGCCTCGTACATAAGTTGCATCCTTTTCTTCCGAATACTGTGTCAGCCAGTCTACGATGATCAGATCATTATCGAATTCCTTTGTATTATCCTTCGGAAAATAACCCTGCGAAGTTGTAACACCCCACTTAAAGCTTCCCTCATCCGGCTTTTCTTCTCCCGCAAGAATCTTGAACAGCATGGTTGTTGCCTTTGTATTTGGTCCGACAAATGCAATCTTATCATCATGTCCTACTGTAAACGACACATCATCTAAAAGCTTCTCACCTTCTACAGTCTTTGAAATATGAGATACGGTCAATACTTCATTTCCGATCTCTCTCTTTGGGCGGAAATCAATATATGGGTATTTACGGCTGGATGGCTTGATATCATCCAGTTCAATCTTTTCCAGTGCTCTCTTTCTGGAGGTTGCCTGTTTGGACTTGGAAGCATTTGCCGAGAATCTCTGAATGAATTCCTGTAATTCCTTGATCTTCTCTTCCTTCTTCTTGTTCGCTTCTTTCATCTGCTTGATCATCAACTGACTGGACTCATACCAGAAATCATAGTTACCGGCATATAACTGGATCTTTGCATAATCGATATCGGCGATCTGAGTACATACCTTATTCAAGAAATAACGGTCATGGGATACCACGATAACGGTATTCTCAAAGTTGATCAGGAATTCCTCCAACCATGCGATCGCATCCATATCCAGATGGTTCGTAGGCTCATCGAGAAGAAGAACGTCGGGATTACCAAATAACGCCTGCGCAAGCAGTGCCTTAACCTTCAGTCCACCGTCCAGATCTTTCATCATCATATAATGATATTCTGTATCCACACCAAGGCCATTTAACAAAGTCTCCGCATCGGATTCCGCTTCCCATCCGTTCATATCCGCGAATTCGCCCTCAAGTTCGGAAGCACGGATACCATCTTCATCTGTAAAATCTTCTTTTGCATAAATCGCATCTTTTTCTTTCATGATCTCATACAGACGCTTGTTTCCCATGATAACAGTATCGAGTACTGTGTATTCATCGAACTTGTAGTGATCCTGCTGTAATACAGACAGACGCTCACCCTCATCCATTGTGACATCGCCCTTTGATGGTTCAATCTCTCCTGAAAGGATCTTCAAAAAGGTTGATTTACCGGCTCCGTTTGCTCCGATCAGTCCGTAGCAGTTACCCGGTACAAATTTAATATTTACATCTTCAAATAAAGCTTTCTTTCCAAATCTTAATGTTACGTTATTTGCACTTATCATCGATACACATACCTTTCCATTTTTCTAATCTAAAAGTATATCAATTAGTTGAATATGTGTCAATTATGAAAAGAACGTATGTGCCTGAAAAAGCCGGAAAAGGCTCATTTTCCAAGTCTTTTCCGGCTGACCGGTCAGGGATGAACCCTTCAGTTCTGTTTTCCTGTTATTTCAGATTCTTTACAATCGGATCATAAAGATCTAATTTACAATGTTCGTCCTTGCTGAAATGGGAACAGTTTAAGCAGCTCTTTTCACCATCCGCTTTGTTGGTCATGCTGTTGCAATGGCATGTCTTTTCATAAGCACTACAACGTTCTGCTACCTCATGATAGGTTTCTGTTGAACTTCTCATTGTTCTTACCTCCTTGACATTTGTCAGTCTTTCTCGCAGATTTCATAGATCCGGTCATGCGCCAACAACATCAGGCAATGATATCTGCATAACTGTCTATTATCATCTACATGCATTAGTATCTGCATCTTCCCCGTCATTTATTCCGAACATTACCGGATAGTGTAATGTTTATGTAAAACCATCATTTCTTAGCCGTTCTGTTCTTGACAAGATTTCCGCTATTCTGTACAATCAAAAGCAAAAATATTTTAGGAGATGATCTTTTTTGCACCCCAGTACAATTATCCAGTTATTTACAATTATTCTATTGATCCTGTTGTCGGCATTCTTTTCTTCTGCCGAAACAGCTCTTACAACGGTCAATAAATTCACTCTGCGTTCAATGGCTGACAATGGGAACAAACGTGCTGCCAGAGTTCTTAAACTGATCTCTAACAGTGACAAACTAATCAGCACAATATTAATAGGTAATAACATCGTGAATATTTCAGCTTCCGCTCTTGCAACAACACTTACCACTAATTTATTTGGAAGCAAGGCAGTCGGAATCGCAACAGGAATCCTCACCCTTTTGATCCTGTTATTTGGTGAGATCACACCGAAAACGCTTGCCCAAAATAACAGCGTTAAAATGTCAATACTTTATGTGGACGTCGTACGGTTTCTGGTATATATCTTTACCCCATTTGTATTCATTATAAACAAGATCTCTCATGTTATTTTCTGGATCTTACGAATGGATACAAACGAAAGTGCCAAATCCATCACCGAAGATGAGCTGATCACTATGGTAAATGTCAGCGAGGAAGAAGGCGTTATCGAGAACAAAGAAAAGGAAATGATCACAAACGTAGTGGACTTCGGAGATTCCCGTGTACGTGATATTATGATTCCCCGTGCCGATGTGACCATGGTTCCTGTTACTGCTTCTTATGATGAACTGCTGAAGCAGTATATGGAGGTTCCTTACACCAGACTTCCTGTTTATAAAGATTCCCGTGATAATGTCATCGGCATCCTGCATGTAAAAGATCTGTTCTTTTATAAAGCGACCCATGACATTAACAATTTTGATGTTGCAAAAATTATTCGTGAACCACTCTATGTGTATGAATTTCAGAAAACAAATGATCTTCTGACCAATATGAAATCCAGCTCCAACTCCATCGGTATCGTTCTGGATGAATACGGTGTCAGTGTCGGCCTGATCTCCATGGAAGATCTGATTGAAGAGATCATCGGCGATATCAAGGATGAATACGACGATGCAGAACATAATAACATCGTAAAAATAGATGATACACACTACAGCATCGATGGTGGTATCAAGCTTGATGACTTAAACGATGCTCTGGATCTGGATATCGAATCCGAAGATTACGATTCCATCGGTGGCTATATCATTCAGTTATTAGATCACCTTCCTGCGGTCGGTGATACTGCATCCGACGGAGTGATCTCCTGTAAAGTCACAAAACTAGATAAAAAACGTGTATCCAGAGTTCTTCTTGAAATCCTGCCACAGCCAGATACCGACAATGATGACGACAACGAATAATAAAGTCTTGCCTTATATAACTTTTACCTGTACTAAATTGCCAGTATCGTGCAGGTATACAGATACCAACATAATTCTGAATTTATAAAAATTCTGGCAAAACGCTTGTGTTGTGGTTTTTATTCCTATATAATAGAATACTAAGGTTATAAAGTCCTGTATTTCATATCATTTACATGAAAGCAGGACTTTCCTATAGAATTCATACAGATTTGGTTATGTTTGGGAGAGATTCTAATGAATAAAAATATTACTCGCAGAAAAAAACTATTACAGATTGCAACTTCTCTAAGTTACATCGATCCAGATGATATACCTGAAATCGATCTATATATGGATCAGCTAACAACCTTTATGGAGGATAAGCTGAACGCTAATAAGCGAAGTGAAGATGACAAGACCATGACAAAGACCATGATCAACAATTATACGAAAAACAACCTTCTCCCACCCCCCGACAAGAAGCGTTACTCCAAGGATCATCTGATCATGCTGTTGTATATTTACTACCTCAAGAACTTTGTAAGTATCACTGATATCCAGACACTTCTTGCCCCGATGAATAACAACGACTGCTATAATGGCGAGTCCCCGGTCAATATCGAAGAGGTCTACCGCAAATTATTCAATTATGAGATTGATAACTATAACGATATTATCAAGAGCATTTTATCTACCTATGATAAGGCATCCGATATGTACGATCCGGAAACAGACGCTTATCTTCATGATATGTGTATGGTATCTATGTTGTCAGTTGATGTCTATGTTAAGAAGAAATGTATCGAACATCTGATTGATGATATGCATTCCGTTCAGGAACAAACATTAAAGCAGAATGCACAGAAAGCAAAAACTGCCGAAAAGGTTACTGCAAACAGCAAAACGAAAGCTACGGAAAATACCAAAGCAAATAGAACAACGACCGGCAGTAAAAATAGCGGACGCTAAAGACAGCACCAAAGAATAAAAGCACGAACTTACCAGCAAAATAGATCCTTTGCACTAAATGAATACCGTTTTTCGGAAACAGACATTTCTGTTCCGAAATAACAAAAGGCTGAACGTCTTGCACAAAAATGTACAGAGCATTCAGCCTTTTATTATATTTAAATCCACAACAGAAATCTTGAATTTTCCATACCTTTCATATCATTTTTCTTGCTACTAAGCAATTGATATTTTTATCATTTACAGTTTTACCTGTTAAAATCACGGATCACAGCAAGTGCAGGCAGGGCATTTCCATCATAATCGAACAACGTCTGATTCGCCCACTCATTTCCTCCCGGTCCTTTTTCTCCGGTATATGCAAGTGCTGCTTCTGTCGCCCAACCACATCCCGAAACCGGAATCCATGAAGGTTCCCAGTAATAGAAGCCTTCTCCACCCGGAATATCTGCGATCAGTTTCATAAGATCTTTCATAAATGAAGCCTGTCCTTCCTTTGTCATCGGATAATTCAGCTTCTCTACAAGCTCCGGCTTTGTCGCCATTCCTTTTAACTAATCCAGCGTTTTACCCTCGCGATCACGATAATCTTCCATCGTGCCGTGCCAGAACGGATAATAAGACAAACCTATAATGTCAAATGGTTCTGCTCGCTTTGTAAATTCGTCGAACCACTCCACATACATCTCATTAAAGCCACCATTGTCCAGATGGATCATGATCGGAATATCCGCCTGAATCTCTCTCACTGCACGGATTCCTGCATTCAGATACTTTGCGATCCGGTCAAACTCCGGTTTCTTACCGCTTGACCAGAGCAGACCATTTGATATTTTTTTGCACGCCCGGCAAGAATAATCACTTTATTCAAATCATTCATCCCTGCACCATATAGAGTACCATCCGGCGCATATGGATCATTCCAAAGCCTTAACCTCACGGAATTTGTACCATATGCTTTCAAAATAGCAAATAAATCCTGTTCTACACCATTATCATAATACTTCGCACCACAGACTTCTTCCTCCAGCAGGGTGGAAATATCCATTCCTTTTATAAACATAACATCCTCCTTTTAATACAGCTTCTGCCTATATACCTTTCAAAAATCAACTCTTTGATCAGTTCTGTCATTGATACCTGATCCAGTCTGCAAGCCGTATAATATGCCCATCCGACTCCGGTCTGTTTTCTGGTTGCTGCCGCTTCCCCTGCATAGAAATCCTCCACATAAGTTCCAAGAATCTCTGCATCCTGCACCCGGATTCGTTCTGCATAATCTTTTACAGTTCCCTGTTTTTTATTTGAAAACGTCACATAATTCTTATCATTTGAATAATATGTATCCAGTTCCTCTATCGTTACACCAAACAATTCATTTAAACCACTTCCCGGGGAACCGCCCAGATAACAGAGTGTGTTATAGTCATGCCAGTTCACAAGTCCCGGAGCACTCTCCATCAGCATAAACGGACGATCCTTTTTCATCGAGCGCATCACTGCATGGTCAAATGCACTTCTTGCAAATGTATCTGTTAAGCTCTCATAATCATTATGAAATCTCGGCTAGGAATCCCACGAGATCACATCCAGCTTGTCTGTCATCTTCCGATAATCAAGTCCGTCATAGAGCTGCATAAAATTCGTTGTCACCGGGCGATCCGGAGTCAGCTTCTTCACCAGATCAATCTCAAATTCCATAAAAACCCACCTTTCTCTACCCCCTATTATTTTACTAATCCTTTTTATAGCGGAGCGCATCGACCTTTGACACGCTCCAAGAAAAAGGATGGGAACTCATGCGTTGAGAGGGGGAAAACAACGCATAAAAAAAGTAAGTACAACACACAATTCATGTGTTGCACTTACTTTACAACGAATAATTTTATTTTTCTGTGTATTCCATACAGGATTCCCTGACGATCAGATTACATGGAATCTCCGCCTTTAACGGGGTACGGATACTAAGGTTTGATGCCGCATAGATCAGATTAGCACCATGCTGTCCCATATCATATGCCGGAGCATTTACCGTTGTAAGTGCAGGAACTGTATATTCACTAAGCTCTGTATTATTAAAGCCAACAAGTGATATATCCTCCGGCACTTCCATGTCCGCTTCCTTGAATGCCTTTAATGCTCCTACTGCAAGAGCGTCACTGGCTGCAAAGATTGCTGTCGGATGTTCTTCAGAAGTTGCGATCACCTTACCCATCTCATAACCGGAGAATGTATTGAAGCTTCCCTCATACAGATATTTCTCGTATGGAAGATTCTTTTCTTTCATATATGCAATGTATTCTTCCAGTCTTGGATCAACCAGAAGCTCATGATTTCCCACATACTCTTTACCACCCATAAATCCAATCTTGCGATGTCCCAGATGGTACAGATAATCAAGCGCATCCCTTACCGCCTGTTTAAAGTCCATCGTTAGGGAAGTAATATTATAATGCTCCACCCTCATATCCAGAAATACAATATTACTGCATATCTCTATAAATGATTTTACTTCCTCCTGCGCAAACTTACCCAGGCAGATAATTCCATCACAACCACGCAGCATGTCCAGATAGTTGCTGTCATTCCGAAATACCCGAACCAGTTCAATCGACTGGCTGATACAGAAATCCTCGATTCCCTTTCTTGCGGACAGATAATAACTATCTTTCATCTCATCCTCTGCTGAAAACCAAAGCACAAGCCCAAGCTGGAATGATTTCTTTAATCTGGCTGACTTTTTCTTTGTATAATGCAATTCTTTCGCTGTCCGAAGGACTCTTTCCTTTGTCTCCGGTAAAACATTTAATGTCGGATCATCGTTCAAAATTCTTGAAACTGTAGCCGGTGACACATTTGCCCGTCTCGCAATATCCTTGATTGTCGTCATAATATACCTCTTTACTCCATATTTATTGGACAAATTTACTATATTTTTACTAACCTAGTGTAACAGATTTTTTTTTATTTTTCAATCACTTTTTCAGTAAATCTTTACTAAAGTGTTGTTGACATTTTACTAAACATATGTTATCCTATCACTATAAAGAACAAACAGACTTAGAAAAACAGACACATCTATACAAGTAAACACACATTTACGCACCGTACAGATGTAAGCACATCAATTATCATGTATGATCAGGAGGATAAACATATGAAACATGCATCTGAATTAATAAAAGGCTTTGAATCAGAACAGTACAATGAATTATTAACCGATATCTATGTCGATGAGCATCTGCTCGCTTATCAGAATGGCAGATATATCGCCGCTCTTCAGGAATTCATCAAAGATTTCGGGGACACAGAGGTATCTATCTTCTCCGCTCCGGGCAGAAGTGAAGTAGGCGGAAATCATACTGATCATCAGCACGGTCAGGTACTTGCCGCATCTATCAATCTGGATGCGATTGCCATCGTTGCAAAGACTTCCGATGATAAGATCCAGGTTATCTCAGACGGATATGATCTCATTACAATCGACGCATCCGACCTTTCTCTTGTAGAAAGTGAAAAAGAAACAACAACGGCTCTGATCAAGGGTGTTGCTGCCGGATTAAAGGAACACGGACACGCTGTCGGCGGCTTCAAAGCATATATCACCAGTGATGTACTGATTGGTGCCGGTCTTTCATCTTCTGCAGCATTCGAAACAATCATCGGAACCATCCTGTCGGGACTTTATAATAATGGTTCCGTATCTGCAATCGAGATCGCGATCATCGGCCAGTATGCAGAAAATGTATACTTCGGAAAACCTTGCGGCCTGATGGATCAGATGGCATCTTCCGTCGGAAATCTTGTACATATCGACTTTGCAGATCCAGCCGATCCTATTGTTGAAAAGATCGACTTTGATATGGCAAAGAGCGGTTACAGTCTCTGTATCACTGATACAAAGGGCTCTCATGTAGATCTGACTGCTGACTATGCTGCAGTTCCTGCCGAGATGTGTGCCGTTGCGGAGATGCTTGGCAAACCGGTATTAAACGAATTAAGCGAACAGGATATTATCGACCACATGGCTGACATCCGCACCAAACTCGGCGACCGTTACCTGCTTCGTGCCCTTCACTATTTTGAAGAAGTAAAACGGGTAGAAATTCAGGTTGCTTCCCTGACAAAGGGTGATATGCCTGCATTCCTTGCAGCGGTTAAAGCATCCGGTGATTCTTCTTTCAAGTATTTGCAGAACGTATATACGAATAAAGATATTCAGGCTCAGAATGTATCTGTTGCTCTGGCTGTCAGTGATATCACACTTGGAAGTCACGGAGTCAGCCGTGTTCACGGCGGTGGATTTGCCGGAACTATTCAGGCATTTGTAGAAAACGATACTGTTGAAACGTATCGCCAGGCTATGGATCACGTATTTGGCGGAGGCTCCTGCCATGTACTGAAGATCCGTAAATACGGCGGTATGCAGGTACTGTAAAACAGACAACATGATATAATGAACGCAAAATCACTTGCTTGCAAGGGGCTGATTTTGCGAAATGCATTGAATGCGCGAAGCACATGATATAATGAACGCAAAATTATTTGCTCGCAAGGATGCTGATTTTGCGGAATGCATTGAGTGAGCTATGCTCACGATATAATAACAAATTTTATGGGAGGTTATGACTATGATAGAAACATATATCAAAGAATTGGTTACTTATGGTTTAAACAAAGGACTTGTAGATCCTGCAGACGAAATATATGTTACAAACCGTCTGCTAGAGTTATTCGACATTCAGGAATACAACGAACCGGCTGAGATTCCATCCCGTCCGCTCGTTGATATCTTAAACGATATGTTAGATTATGCATACCAGCACAAGCTGATGGAGGATGACACGATTACAAACCGTGATCTTTTCGATACAAAGATTATGGGTATGCTCACTCCTGCTCCATCTGTTGTACGGAAAATATTTGCTGATAAATATGCCGTATCCCCAAAGGAAGCAACGAATTATTATTATGCTTTCAGTAAGGCTACAAACTATATTCGTGAAGATCGTATCGCAAAGGATGAAAAATGGGTTACGGAAACGGAATACGGTCCGATTGATATTACGATCAACCTGTCCAAGCCGGAGAAAGACCCAAGAGATATCGCGAAAGCAGGAAAGGCAAAGAAATCCGGTTATCCAGCCTGTCTGCTCTGCCGTGAAAACGAAGGTTATGCCGGACATTTCTCACATCCTGCCAGACAGAACCACAGGATCATTCCTATTACCTTAGATGGACAGGCATATTACTTACAGTACTCCCCTTATGTGTACTACAACGAGCACTGTATTATCTTTAATGCAAACCACACACCAATGAAGATTGACCACGCTGCGTTTGTAAAGCTACTTGATTTTGTCCGGTTGTTCCCTCACTATACAGCCGGCTCCAACGCAGATCTTCCGATCGTTGGCGGTTCCATTTTAAGCCATGACCATTTTCAGGGTGGCGGCTATACATTTGCAATGGCAAAGGCTCCATATGAATCAAACTTTACTTTACCTGGTTACGAAGACCTGACAGCCGGTATCGTCAAATGGCCTATGTCTGTTATCCGTCTTCAGGGTTCTGATCCTGCACGTATCGCAGATGCAGCAGATCACATCCTGACAGCATGGAGAAATTACACAGACGAAGCTGCATATATCTACGCTTACACAGACGATACTCCACATAACACGATTACTCCGATCGCAAGAATGCATGGAGATCTGTTCGAACTGGATCTGGTACTTCGTAACAACATCACAACCGAAGAATGTCCGATGGGGCTCTACCACCCACACAGCCAGTATCATCATATTAAGAAGGAAAATATCGGTCTGATCGAGGTTATGGGTCTGGCTGTTCTTCCTGCAAGATTAAAAGGCGAAATGTCAGAGCTTGAGGATGCAATCTTAAATCACAAGGACATCCGCGCAAATGAAGCTATCGAAAAACATGCAGACTGGGTTGATGAATGGATCGGAAATTATGACATTACTCCGGAAAATATCCATGGAATCATCCAGAACGAGATCGGCAAGGTATTCTCAAAAGTTCTGGAATGCTCCGGTGTATACAAAAATACCACCGAAGGCAGAGAAGCCTTCATGCGCTTTGTAAATACCCTTTAATCCCCGCTTCGCTTCCTAATACCAAATATATAGGGGATTTTCTTCCCGCATAGTAGGGCAAAAGACAAAAATCCTCCGGGAATGGATCAAGTTGATCCATTCCCGGAGGATTTCCTGTTTTATATGTTGTTATTCTGAATCTTTCTTTTCTTTATCCAGATTCATTCTGCTGAATACAAGTTCATAACCATCTTTACCATAATTAAGAGATCTGTTCACTCTGCTGATTGTTGCTGTCGATGCACCGGTCTTCTCGGCAACTTCCAGATAAGTATTATCTTCCTTTAACATCTTCGCAACCGCAAATCTCTGGGCTATGGACAGCAATTCATTTACCGTACAAACATCTTCAAAGAAATTAAAACATTCCTCCTCTGTCTCCAATGTCAGTATTGCTTCAAACAGATCACGGACTGCTTCTGTATGTACTGTCTTTCCCATAACTCATACTCCTTTGCCACTTTTATGCTGTGAAAATCCGGATTATCCTCAGACTTTCATGCACTTTTACAATCTAAAGTATTAATATGATAACTCAATTTCTTATAATTTGCAATCTTTTTTGATCCAGATTGCAATTCCCTGACGGTTTACATAAAATTCGCCGCAGCCTTCTTCATCGATACGGATATCATACTTTGCATTTCCCATTACATCTGCGAAATGACAGCCTGCAAACTGTCTTCCGACATACATGCGCTTTGTTCCGCCGGTTCCATCTGACATAATAACTGCCAGACCGGAATTCTCATGCTCTGCATCTCCTTCTCTGGTGAAGCCAACAACATCCGGATGATCAAAGTAGTCATGCTGTGTTCCGTATGCATATTTCTTACGAAGCTTTAACAGCTTGTTCATGATTGTCTTTCTGGACTTGATTTTAGCCGCAGGAATGCCTTCATAATCACCCATGAACATACATGGATATCCCTGTTCTCTTAATAAAATGATCGCATATGCCAGTGGTTTAAACCACTCTGCTACAGCAGATTCCAGCACACCACCCGGCTGTGATTCATGATTCTCTACAAATGTAACTGCCTTTGCAGGATTACTCATCATCATGGAACCATCCAGTAACCGGCTCAGATCATATTCTCCTTCTGCAACGGATGCATCATGGAAACTGAAATGCAGCGGCACATCAAACATAGATGGCTGATTGTCCGCAGACGCGATATAATCATTGATATAGTCACATCTCCAGTGCCAGAAGTCACCTACCGTAAAGATCTCTTTTTCTTCTTCTCCGGCATTCGAAGCAGCTTCTGCAAAGTCTCTGATGAACCATCCCGGAATCTTCTCTGCTTCCTGGAAACGGAATCCGTCCACTCCGGTCACATCCTCATACCACTTCGCCCATGCCATTAATTCATCATATACTTCCTGATTGTACAGATCAAGCTCACTGCCTATGATATAATCATATTTGCTGAGCTTGTATTTCTTCTCTGCTTCCGTCTCTGTCATACCAGACAGTTCGCAGACACGTCTCTTAAAATCATCCTGCTGCCAGTCAATCCCTGCAAAATGATTCCAGTTCCACTTGAACTTGGAATACTTGCTCTTTCTGCCCGGGAAGGTGAACTTCGACAAGGCTCCAACTATCTTTTTATTACCAATCATCTGCGGAATATCCTTGGCATTAAAATCTGCTGCCGTAACCTTCTCCACAGAATCTGCGCCTAACTTCTGTCTGACTGCGATATCTGCATATACATTGATTCCCTGTGCCTTCATTGCATCGATTGCTTCCAGATATTCTTTCTTTGTACCATATCTGGTTCCAACCGAACCCTTCTGATTAAATTCACCCAGATCATACAGATCATATGGCGCATAGCCCCTGTCATCTTTTCCCGCTGCCCCTTTGGTTGCAGGTGGAAACCATACAGCAGTTGCACCGAGCTTTTTCAATGTCGCTGCATCCTTTGCCGCTTTCGCCCATAATGTCTGATCAGCCGGTGTATTTGCATTAAAATACTGCACCAGCAGTCCATTATCTTTCATCTTGCTACCTCCACGATTATATAGTTAATTGCACCCCGCTATTATAACGCTTTAATTCTCTCGATTGCTTCTACTGTATTCTCATATGTACCAAATGCTGTCAGTCTGAAATATCCTTCACCACTCGGTCCAAAGCCTGAGCCCGGTGTACCTACGACATTTGCATTTGCAAGCAGATAATCAAAGAACTCCCATGAAGTCATCTTATCCGGTGTCTTTAACCAGATATATGGTGCATTCACACCGCCGGATACGGAATAGCCTGCTGCCTTTAATCCATCATAGATCACCTTCGCATTGTTCATATAATATGCAATCTGTGCCTTTGTCTGTGCTTTACCTTCTTCTGAATATACAGCTTCTCCTGCTGCCTGAACAATATATGGAGCACCATTAAACTTGGTTCCATGTCTTCTAGCCCATAAACCATGAAGTGCAACACCATTTGCATCCTTCAGATCCTTTGGTACAACTGTAAATCCAAGACGGGTTCCGGTAAATCCTGCATTCTTCGAAAAGCTTCGAAGCTCAATCGCACAGGTTCTTGCACCTTCGCACTCGTAGATAGAATGTGGTACATCGTCTTCACTGATATATGCTTCGTATGCTGCATCATAGACGATCACAGCTCCGATCTTATTTGCGTAATCAACCCATTCCTGAAGCTGTGCTTTGCTGATGGTCGCTCCTGTCGGATTATTTGGAAAACACAGATAGATAATGTCCGGCTCCTCCTTTGGGAATTCCGGTGCAAATCCATTCTCCTCCAGACAAGGCATATAAATCACATCGCTCCAGAGTCCGGTCTCTTTATCATAAGTTCCGGTTCTGCCTGCCATTACATTTGAATCTACATAAACAGGATAAACAGGATCACATACAGCAATCTTGCTTTCCGGTGCAAAAATCTCCTGAATATTTGCAGAATCGCTCTTTGCACCATCACTTACAAAGATCTCATCAGCAGAAATATCAACTCCATGGTCAATATAGTCATTCTTTACGATGGTATTTCTTAAGAATTCATATCCAAGATCCGGTGCATAGCCCTTAAATGTCTCTGCTACCGCCATCTCATCTACAGCCGAATGCAGTCTCTCAATAATAGCAGGAGCAAGCGGCTGTGTTACATCTCCGATGCTCAGACGGATAATCTTCTTATCAGGATGTGCCGCACTGTACTCTCTCTGTTTCTTTGCTACTGTTGAAAATAAATAGCTTCCCGGAAGCTTCAGATAATTCTCATTTGCCTTAAACATGTCATTTCCTCCTAAAATCTGTCAGTCTCGCCGTCAAACACTACCTTGGCCGGACCTGTCATGTATACCTTATTGTTCTCTCTATCAAAACGGATGATCAGATCGCCGCCTAATAATTTTACGGTTACCTCATCATCTGTCTTTCCATTTAATACACATGCAACTGCAGTTGCACATGCTCCGGTTCCGCATGCCAGTGTCTCTCCGGTTCCTCTCTCCCATACACGCATCTTTACGGTATGACGGTCGATCACCTGAACAAACTCCGCATTCACACGGTTCGGAAATACTTCATGATGCTCGAATAACGGACCAGCTTTCTCCAACGGGAAATGTTCTGTATCGCCTACGAACATAACTGCATGTGGATTTCCCATGGATACACAGGTCATATGATAATCCACACCTGCTACTGTGATCTTCTCGTCGATCACCTGCTCTTTATCTGAACGCACAGGCACCTGATCTGCCTTGAGGATCGGCGCACCCATGTCAACTGTTACCATATCAACCTTGCCATCCTTTATCACAAAATCCAGATATTTGATTCCGGCAAGTGTCTCTACAGATATCGAAGTCTTATCCGTAAGTCCATAATCATATACATACTTTCCTACACAACGGATACCGTTTCCACACATCTCAGATCTGGAACCGTCTGCATTATACATATCCATTGTAAAATCTGCCTTATCGGATGGCTTAATCAGGATCACTCCATCACTTCCAACACCAAAATGCCGGTCACTCATGGCAATCGCCAGTTTCTCAGGATTTTCTACCTTCTCTGAAAAACAATTTATATACACATAATCGTTCCCAAGACCTTCCATCTTTGTAAACTTCATATTCGTGCCTCCTTAAAACAGTGCTGTATGTTCCAGTATCATATATGCCATTTCAACAATATTGATACCATTATCCATGCTCTTTTTCTGCAGATACCGATGAGCGCCCTGCTCATCAAATCCATTATCATTCATTAATTTCAGCTTTGCAGCCTTAATTACCTTTTTTTCATCTTCTGTGCGTTCCTTTGGTTTTGTCTTGCGTTTTTTACGCTCCCACAGAATATTTTCAACCGTCAGTGAAACAGTATTGATAAAATCCTGTGTACGAAGTGGCATCGGCAGGCATGTAATTCCACTTTCTCTACACGCCTCGTAATGCACACGAGATGCAATCACAAGCATATCAAAATAATCCGGTATATTTGCCGCCAACTCCGAAAATAACATATCCGGATACTGGTATCCGCATATAATAAGACCATCATCACACGCATCTGCTGCCTGTGCTGCCTGTGCTCCGGTCGTACATACCTGAGTTACATTGATTCCATGTCGAACCAAAAGATTTTTTATGCTTTTTGCTTCTTCTATCTTTGCAAATAGTACAATTACATTTACCAAAACAACAACCTCTCACCCGACCAGTTTCAGTTCCTTATATTTTCATGGAACAAATTGATTCTATAATATAGCAACACAGGCACCCATAAAATGGGTGTCTGTATTACTCCTTGATGCTTCTTCGGTTTTACTTAAACATACTGGCTTCTGCTCAGACTTTGTAAAGGTAATTGCTGATCTCCCAGTCAGTAACCTGTCTGGTATATTCGTTCCACTCATCTAACTTTGCCGATGTATAACGTGTAAAGATATGCTCACCAAGTGCTTCCTTCATGAAGTCACTGTCTCTCATACATAAAACAGCTTCTCTTAAGTTTGCCGGAAGGCTCTCGATGTGTCTTGCTTTCTTTTCTTCTCTTGTTAATTCAAAGATATTGCTGTCAACACTTGGTACAAGTGTAAGCTGTCTCTTGATTCCGTCTAATCCGGCTTTTAAACATACAGCCATTGCCAGATATGGATTTGCTGTTGGATCCGGGCAACGAAGCTCTACTCTTGTTCCTGCTCCTCTTGCACTTGGGATACGAACCAGCGGGCTTCTGTTTTTTGCTGACCATGCAATATAAATCGGTGCTTCATAACCAGGAACCAGTCTCTTATAAGAGTTTACTAATGGGTTTGTGATTGCTGTCATCTCTCTCATATGTTCCATGATACCTGCAATGAAGTAATATGCTTCCTGACTTAAACCAAGCTTATCATTATCATCTGCAAATATATTTTTGCCATCCTTTGATAAAGACATATTCATATGCATACCGGAACCACATACGCCATACTTTGGTTTTGGCATAAATGTAGCACACAGACCATGCTTCTTGGCAATTGTCTTAACAACGAGCTTAAATGTCTCGATGCTGTCGGCAGTCTTTAATGCCTCGCCATACTTGAAATCTATCTCATGCTGTGCAGGAGCAACCTCATGGTGGGAAGCTTCAATCTCAAATCCCATCTGTTCCAGTGTCAGTACCATATCTCTTCTGGCATTCTCACCGAAATCAAGTGGTCCAAGATCAAAATAGCTTGCACGCTCGTAAGTATTCGTTGTTGGTAAGCCATTCTCATCTGTCTGGAACAGGAAGAACTCACATTCTGGCCCTACGTTCATCATGTAACCCATATCAGCAGCTTCCTTCAATGCCTTCTTCAGAACATATCTTGGATCACCTTCAAATGGAGTGCCATCCGGCTTATAAACATCACAGATCAGTCTAGCAACCTTACCCTGCTGTGGTCTCCAAGGGAAAGTCTCATATGTATCATAATCTGGATATAGATACATATCGGATTCCTCGATTCTTGCAAATCCTTCAATAGAAGAACCATCAAACATAATCTTGTTATCCAGTGCTTTTTCAATCTGACTTGAAGTTATAGCAACATTCTTAAGGTCTCCAAAAATATCTGTAAACTGAAGTCTGATAAACTCTACATCATCTTCTTTTACCATCCTTAAGATATCTGCTTTCGTGTACTTACCCATAATATACTCCTTTTCATTACTTAATGTTGATATAATGCAGCGTCTGGTTATATAAAAGTATTCCACTGTTGCATTCTTTCCTGTGGACAGACTCCATCCACATTAAAGTTCTTAATAATCATAAACGCATCCCTTTATTTTGTCAACGAAAACCACACTTTATCATAAGGCTTATCGGTCAAATATCTTCACATAGCCGGCAGCGTTCATTTTCTGTTTTTATCTTTTTTTCTTTGTAAATACAGTATTGCCAATAAACACCGCAAGCCCGCCATAGCCGACCGCTTCTATCAATCCTGTTATAGTTTCCCGCACAGTAGTATCTGTATGATCGATATAGGCAAACTGTTCGATTGCGGATAAGAGCCAGTACTTGCGGAGAAACACATCTCCATCAGCAAGAATCTGATCCAGACCTGTTATCACTGTTGAGAATAAAAGTACAATAATGAGATTCACTGCAACTGCCATTCCTGCATTTTTTACATTCATCGCAACCGCCATATAGATATAGGAAGAAACTACATACATAACAAGCATTAAAAGAAATACTCGGATAAATCCTGTCACATCCTCGCGTTCGATTGTGCCATGCCAGAATATCGCCCCGGCAATCAACGATACAGCTACATATAAAAGATAACCGATGCCTGCTATCACCGTTGTCGCATACAATTTAGCCATATAAATCTGACATGTCTGATACCCGCGTTCCAACATCAGCGAATAGACACCATTCCGTTTCTCTGCCCCGATCATGATCGTGATCACAATTGCATACAAAATAGAGAGAATCTGCATCAGTGAAACAGCGATTCCTGCACAGTCAAACAGATTTATGTCTGTAAATGCATCCACATCCGTATCATATCCACCCGCTGCTTCCATCAGCTCTCCAGATATCATATGTGTTGCAGCATAAAACAATGCAAATCCAACCAATACCATTCCAATGATCACAATGCATGCAATACGAAATGTCTTATTCTTCCTGATTCTGTAATTCTCTGCACGAATGATCTGATTCATCATTTGTTTCCTGCCTTTCTGTCTTACCTGTTATTTTCTGTACAGCATGTTATTTTAATCTACTAGCCCTGTTGATTTCTCTAATGTATTCTGGTCCTGTCTTTTCTCTTGTTTATTATTCTGATCTGCTATATTTGTTTTATAATTTTACTTGATATTCTACACTTATGCTATTTATTTACATTGTTTTTTGGAATCGTGTAATAATATAATCCTCAACTGCTTCCTCACTGCCTGCCTGCTGAAACAGTTCTTCTCTTGTATATTCCATACAGATCCTGCCATGATCCATAACCAGATACCGATTGCAAAGTTTTACCAATTCACCGATCACATGACTGCTGATCAATATTCCGATTGACCGATCCTCATGCATTGCCCACAGACGTTCTTCCAGATCCTGCATCCCCTGTACATCCAGACCGTTTAACGGCTCATCTAAGATCAAAAGTCTCGGATCACCGAGCATTGCAACCGCTATGCCAAGTCTCTGTTTCATTCCAAGTGAATACCTGCCAGCCAATTTCTTTCCGGCTTCTGCAAGCCCCATCTGGTGCAGCAGGCTCTCATATACTGCTTCATCCTCTACCCCAAATAATCTGCCAAAATATCGAAGATTCTCGATTCCAGACATATCAGTATATATATTTGGATTCTCGATCAGCGTTCCTACGTCCTGCGTTCTTCGTTCTCCTGAAAAACTGATTTCTCCCGAATCAACCGGAATACTTCCTGCAATTGCCCTCATCAGTGTCGTTTTACCTGCTCCATTGCCGCCCAATAACCCAATGATATCCCCTGTCCAGATAGACAATGATACATCATCCAATACTGTACGTTCCTTATATTTTTTTGTAACATGATCTATCTGTACGATCTTCTCTGCCATAAAGGTCTCCTTGCATTCTTTTTGTACTAATCCTTTTTTCATATTGCTAATTATCCATTTATTTTTCATCTAACAATATAACTATACCTTCTATATTTAATAATATCCTTAATCAAAATTTTATCCCAGATGATTCAAGACGTCAATATTGCATTAAATAAGCCAAATGTTGTTTTTCACATAAACACGGAATCTGCATTTGGCTTATTAACATAAACATAAAAAGGATGATTGTGAATCACTTCACAACCATCCTTCATTTTTCAGATTGTATGCACACCCTACGGTGTAACCAATGAATATAGATTAATCTACTACGTATGGTAAAATTGCAATCTGTCTTGCTCTCTTAACTGCTACAGTTAAAGCTCTCTGATGCTTAGCACAGTTACCGGTAATTCTTCTAGGAAGGATCTTACCTCTTTCAGAGATGTATCTCTTTAACTTGTTTGCATCTTTATAATCGATAACAGCAGTCTTATCTGCACAGAATACACATACTTTCTTTCTTCTACGAATATTTCTTCTCTTCATTGGAGCGTCTGCTCTATCTGTCTTTGTATAAGCCATTGTATTTACCTCCTTCTTTACTTGAATGGTAAATCATCCTCTATACCTTCCGGAATACTCATAAAACCTTCTGCACTTGCATTTGCAGGTGAAGGTCTGCCAGCTGGCTGATAACTTCCGCCATCTGATGAAGAACTTCCTTTGCTTTCAGCAAATTCCTGGTCTTCGATAACAACATCTGTTGTATATACTTTGTTTCCATCTTTATTGGTATAACTGCCTGTCTGGATTCTTCCAGTAGCCACGATCTTTGTACCCTGTTTCAGATACTTTTCAGCAAATTCTGCTGAACGGCCAAAAGCAACACAGTTAATAAAATCTGCGGTCTGATCACCATTTCTGTTAAAACGTCTATCTACAGCGAGAGTGTATCTGGCAATTGCCATCTGATCATTCCCCTGAGAATATCTGATCTCTGGATCTCTTGTTAAACGACCCATTAAAATTACTTTATTCATACGGAATTCCTCCTATTACTCAGCGTCTAAACGAACGCAAAGATATCTGAGAACAGGCTCCATGATACGAACATTAGCTTCAAGCTGTGCTGGTACATCAGCTTCTGCATCGAACTGAATGAAGTAATAGTAAGCTTCGCCCATCTTCTGGATTTCATAAGCAAGCTTCTTAAGTCCGCAGTCTTCAACATTAGTGATAGTTGCATTAGCTTTCTCGATGTAAGCCTTTACTTTCTCAACTGCTGCTGTTCTAGCATCCTCATCAATCTTTGCATTAACTACTAAAGTTAACTCATACTTGTTCATGTAATTGCACCTCCTTATGGTCTCTGGCCCATATATGATATATGAGCAAGGAAATATATGATTATTAACACATCACAGAACAAAATAATATCATAAAGGTTCCCATGTTGCAAGAATTTTTTTATTATTTCAATACTTTTTTTCTATTTTATTGCTATTCTATAAAACCTTTAAAATTCTTTTCAACTAATTTTCTCGGTACCATTACCTGATGATCGCACCCTTTACATTTCAAACGAAAATCCATACCAACGCGAAGGATCTCCCATTCATTTGCACCACATGGATGCGGCTTCTTCATCTTAATTATCTGACCAACATTAAACTCCATACTGCACACTCCTTATTTATCAACACCTGAATCTGATTTTCTCTCAGTCTTTTTACAGATAAAAGAAAAAGCTGAAATCGTTATGATTTCAGCTTTTCAAAGTCGTGCCCAAAGCTGGAATCGAACCAGCGACACGAGGATTTTCAGTCCTCTGCTCTACCAACTGAGCTATCTGGGCATATTACATAATAGTAGCGGGGACAGGATTTGAACCTATGACCTTCGGGTTATGAGCCCGACGAGCTTCCAGACTGCTCCACCCCGCGATATAAATAAAAAAGAAATGGGCGGAGGTGGATTCGAACCACCGAAGCATTACGCAGCAGATTTACAGTCTGTCCCCTTTGGCCACTCGGGAATCCACCCATTTTTTGCTTTTCAGCAAAAAGCCGATGATCGGACTCGAACCGATAACCTGCTGATTACAAATCAGCTGCTCTGCCAATTGAGCCACATCGGCATATTAAATTAAATGACCCCAACGAGATTCGAACTCGTGTTACCGCCGTGAAAGGGCGATGTCTTAACCGCTTGACCATGGGGCCTTATAAGATTAGCTCCCCGAGTAGGGCTCGAACCTACAACCCCTCGGTTAACAGCCGAGTGCTCTACCATTGAGCTATCGAGGAATAACACCTGGTATACCACGGCGTACTCATCAAGCCTAACACAGATTCAGGTTGATGTCAATACTTTTTGTTTCATGTACCTTCAGAATTTCATACAGAAAGTCTTGCGACTTCATTCTCTCC
>NZ_QTXL01000004.1:0-302 GCF_003461625.1 Clostridium sp. AF15-31
TGGAGAGAATGAAGTCGCAAGACTTTCTGTATGAAATTCTGAAGGTACATGAACAATAGAACATGTATCCATCAAACGTAAGATGTGAACGAAGTTTTGCTTGTTATCATCGAAGCGATTACCATAATGGCCCGGTGGCTCAGCTGGTTAGAGCGCCGCCCTGTCACGGCGGAGGTCGTGGGTTCGAACCCCATCCGGGTCGCTTGCGAAAGCGCAAAATTATATATGGGATCTTAGCTCAGCTGGGAGAGCATCTGCCTTACAAGCAGAGGGTCACAGGTTCGAGCCCTGTAGGTCCCATT
>NZ_QTXL01000004.1:312-327812 GCF_003461625.1 Clostridium sp. AF15-31
TCGAGCCCTGTAGGTCCCATTTATAACATGAGGACGTTTAGCTCAGTTGGTTAGAGCAATCGGCTCATAACCGATCGGTCCTGGGTTCGAGTCCCCGAACGTCCACTACGTTTTAAAATTAATATGGCCTGGTGGCTCAGCTGGTTAGAGCGCCGCCCTGTCACGGCGGAGGTCGTGGGTTCGAACCCCATCCGGGTCGCTTGCGAAAGCGCAAAATTATATATGGGATCTTAGCTCAGCTGGGAGAGCATCTGCCTTACAAGCAGAGGGTCACAGGTTCGAGCCCTGTAGGTCCCATTGTCCAAAGGACATGCCGGCGTGGCGGAACTGGCAGACGCACAGGACTTAAAATCCTGCGGGACTAACCTCCCGTACCGGTTCGATTCCGGTCGCCGGCATTATTCAAAAAGCTTGAAACTGAAAGGTTTTAGGCTTTTTTTCGTTTGTCTAAAAATGGACAAAAATTCTAGATGGACACAGTGGAAGAATCCAACGATCACATTTACATTGGAGGAAGAAAGATTGTAAAGAAGGTTACAGGCACTGTAAAACTGGGCAATAAAAAATATAAGGTTGTAAAGGGTGTTGTAAAAGCAACCATCAAAAAATAAAAGTATTTCATAAGGGTAAATCGAAATAAACTATCTTTCTGTGGAATGGCATGATAAAATAGAAACAGTATTTTTTAGGGAGGTTATGCTATGAAGCAGACAAGAAGTAAACAATTATGGCTGATGCTTGCTGCAGCAATGTGTATTTGTATACTGGCACTGATGGGTGCGGGCTCTTTATCAAAAGCTGATAATGCAGGACAGATGTATACATATAGTGCAGCAGCATCATTTGTATGTGATGCAAATGGTACGATCACCGCATACAAAGGAAACAAGAATGCGGAACAGATCATTGTACCGGCAACGATCAACGGTAGGACAGTAACAGGAATTGGCAATAATGTATTTAAGGGATGTGAAAGAGTTACTCTGATTGTAATTCCGGACACAGTTGTAACAATCGGCGATAAGGCATTTGAAAATTGTCAGAGCCTTAATACGTTGTATAGCTACAAGAAAACAACGAATGTAACGGCGAATAAGACGGCAACAGCAACGGATGCGGCTGGCACTACAGGTACTGCAACGGAAAAAGGTGTAGTAGTATCGTATACAGATATGGGCGCTATATCGATTCCGTCCGGACTGACGAAGCTTGGAACAGGAGCATTTGCAGGCTGCAGATCAATCGGCAGATTTGCAGTGCCGGAGTCAAGTGCATATTTTACAACCTATACATGGAATCCTGCAGATCCAAATCGTGCACAGATCAAGGGAAAAACGCAGGGGGAATTATTGATTAGCAAGGATGGTAAGATTCTGTATCGTATGGCATCCTTTAACTATAATGGCAAAGGACCATATACGTTTTCACCAAAGCTGACAGTGATCAATCCATATGCATGTGAGCAGAGCGGAATTACATGGGAGATCCGCATTCCGGATTCTGTGAAGACGATCGGTGATTATGCATTTTATAAATGCAACAATCTTGGAACCGTTTCCTTTGGAGATAAATCCAAGCTGGAAAAGATAGGAGCTTATGCGTTTGCATATAATAACAATATTCAGATCATGCTTCCGGCAAGTGTAACATCTATCGGCACATATTCATTTGCATATTGTCCGAATATCATATTTGATATGTCAAAAACAAAGATTGAGGTAATACCGGATTATACATTTTATAATTGCCCAAACCTGAAGGATTTCAGAAAACCGGAAGAGAATGGTGGTTATGTAGGAATTGTTGTGCCAAAAACACTGAAGAAGATAGGAGCTTATGCATTCTATGGCTGTTCAAATGTAAATCAGGTGGTATTTAAGGGAACTACTCTGAAGTCCATCGGAACGGGAGCATTTCAGACCTGTGGCAATCTGCACGATATTGATATTCCGGAAGGAGTAACAAAGATTGCCAATGGAACATTTGACGGATGCCATAATCTGAATACGATAAAACTTCCAAACAGTCTGAAGAATATTGGAGATAATGCATTTAAGAACTGTACCAATATCAAGAAGATGGTAATTCCCAAGAACGTATCCCATATTTCAAACAACAGTTTTGCAGGAGCAAAGCAGGATGGTATTGATACTTCAAAGAATCAGTATTCCCAGAAATTTATCAAGGCAGAAAAGCCTGCGGCAGTTGGAACAAAGTTCAAAGTTGGAAAATTGCGTTATAAGATTACAAAATCAGATGCCAAGAAGGGTACTGTGACGCTGTATGGAGCAAAGAAATCCGTAACAAAGGCAACAATACCTGCAACAGTTATGTATCAGGGCTATAAGTTCAAGGTTACTTCTATTGGCAACAATGCATTTAAGGGCTGTAAGAAGCTGAAAACAGTAAAACTTGGAAAGAATGTGAAGTCAGTTGGAAAGAGTGCATTCTATGGCTGCAAGAAGCTGAACAGTGTTTCACTGGATGCGAAGCTGACAAAGATTGGAGATAAAGCATTTGCCAAGTGTACAGCGATCAAGAAACTCACAATACCAAAACAGGTAAGTCGGATCGGGAGCAAAGCATTCTATGGCTGTAAGAAACTGAAGACGATCACTGTGAAAAGCAGTAAGTTGAAAAAGAAAACAGTTGGAAAGTCTGCATTTACACAGATCAATAAAAAGGCAACGATCAAAGTGCCAAAGAAGAAAGTAAAGGCTTACAAGACTATCTTTAAGAGCGCTGGAGCAGCAAAAAGCGTAAAGATCAAAAAATAAGTTCTCTTTCCTGGATGACAGATGAAAGCTATATGAATACATTATGTCAGTATAACAAAAGCCCCGCAGCAGGTATTGCTACGGGGCGAAGGAAGGGAATCTATGAAAAATGAAAGTAAGCAATAATTATAAAGTGTGTATCTGATATTCAGATATGCACTTTTTTAGATCTGAGGACATTCAGTCGGAAACGCTCGCTCTGACCGCATTTCCGGTGATGCCCTCTTGGTTTTGTTTTCCTTTGATGGTATTTATATTACTGGATAAATGTGTTTATTCTATGTTCAGGATGTCAATGAATTGTGAAAAGAAAACATAAAAAATGCATGTTTTAATGATGCTAACGTGTAGTATAAAGTGATTTACAGGTCGCGTTCATTCGTGGTATGATAAAGAAGCCTGCAGGGAGCAGGAGAAACAAAAGGTTATGGAAAACGCAGGAGGAAAAGAAAATGGTAGTAGTAAATACAGAGAATATACCAGGAAGAGAGTATCAGGTACTCTCATTAGTAACAGGCTGTTGTGTTATGTGTAAGAATATCGGAAAAGATATCGGAGCATCCTTCCGTAATATGGTAGGAGGAGAAATGCAGGCATATACACAGATGATGGCAGAAGCAAAGGATAAAGCAATTTCATATATGATCAACCAGGCTATGAGCATGGGCGCAGATGCGATCGTAAATGTCAGATTTGCTTCAACAACAATTGTTGCCGGTGGTGCGGAGATCCTTGTTTCCGGAACGGCAGTGAAGTTTACAGCATAACAGATTGATTCACATACAGTGGTAGAAATGGAGGAGTATATGAAGAAGCCAAAACATGAGCTGATGACATTTGTTGCCGGGATCGTGATGCTGGTGGCAGGGTTATTTATCTTATCACAGAAAGTAATCGTATCGTCCAGTTTCTTTTCTTCATTTGGAGGAATGTCCATTTGGGGAGCAAGAATCAGTTCAGGAATGGTAGTGATTCCATTGATCATCGGAATTGTCTGGATGTTTATGACAGATTCCTTTGCATCAAAGGTTTTTTCGGCACTTGCAGGACTGTTGATCGTCATCATGGTCATTCTGACAACGAATATACATTTGACGACCATGACTTTATTTGACTGGCTGGTTATTCTGGTGCTGATCTTTGGAGGGCTTGGATTTATCGGAAGGATTCTTTTGGCAGACAGAAAAAATGAAGAGGTCGATCCGAGAGAAGAAATGTACAGAGAAATGTATGGGGAACAGACTGATAAAAAGTCAAAGAGAAGAAAAAAATAATCCTTTGGTGTATTCCGTTTGAAATGGGAGAATTTAAAGGGAAAGACTATTACAAATATTATATAAGAAAGAGATGAGTGATATGCCTTATTTTTATTTTGATCCAACGTATATATTAGTTCTGATCGGAGTTGTTCTGTCACTGATCGCATCTGCTCAGGTGAAATCAGCATATAAGAAGTATGAGAAGGTATCGACCAGATCAGGATTTACTGCAGAACAGGTAGCAGCGATGATTCTCAGAAATGCCGGAATCACAGATGTAACGATCCGCCCGATTGCCGGAGAATTAACGGATAACTATAATCCAAAGGATCATACCTTGAATCTGTCACAGAATGTATATGGTTCCAGATCGATAGCGGCAATTGGTGTAGCAGCACATGAGTGTGGTCATGCGATCCAGCATGCGGAAGGATATGCGCCGCTTGGTTTTCGTTCAGCGATCGTGCCGGTTGTAAGCATTGGTTCTACATTATCATGGCCATTGATCCTGATCGGTTTACTGATCCCAAGACTGGATGTATGTATCACACTGGGAATTCTGTTATTTTCACTGGTCGTTGTATTCCAGTTTGTAACCCTGCCGGTTGAGTTTAATGCATCAGGCAGAGCAATTGCTATTTTAAGAAATGGCGGATTTATGACAGAAGAAGAACTTGGTGGGGCCAAGAGAGTGTTAACTGCTGCAGCTCTTACTTATGTAGCCGCAATGGTAACTGCAATCCTTCAGCTTGTTCGTCTGCTGTTACTTACAAACAGAAGAAGATGATAAAAAAGTAAATATCTAATATTTCGGAGTGCACATTTATGGGCATGCCGGGATATGATATGAATGTAACCGGAAGGTGAAAAATTGTGGTATTAAATGATACCGGTTTTCAGCTTTCCGGTTATTTTTTTGTTTTATGACAGGATGAATATGGAGAAATGGATGCACATATATGAGAATCATTTTCGGGTTGCGGAAGCGTATAGTACAAAATATACAAATAATTTGTTAAAATTGGTGAAATTAGCTAAAAATATGTTGCAAAATTGTGAATAGTATTTATAAAACTAATGTGCTACAATATACATGGTGTGATAAATTTGGATAGTTTCTCACAAAAATAATACGGATTTGTGCAATAATTTAGAAGATTACACAAAAATATGCCCAAGGTATCACAACCGGAAACATAATGACATTGCCAGTTATCCCAAGGGGTTGGATAACTGGCAATTTATAGTATATCAAAGTATACATAGGAATTGGCGGGATGCAGTTCCGGACAGCGATGAATGGAGGACAGAATGAGAAAACGAAACATGAGAGGATATGTAGCGGCACTGGCGTTGACGGCAGGACTCTGTATGACGCAGGGGCTTTCTGTACAGGCAGCGACAGATGTGCAGGGCGACAGCGGATCGGATCAGGAATATGAGGCGGCAGATCCGTCAAAGGGAGTCACCTATGTAAAAAATGATGCAGGAAGTACAATGGGAATTGATCTGAATGGTAATTCTGTTATTATTCGCAAATCTGACAAATCAACATCACAGAGTACATATATCAATATTTATAATGATAAAAACAGGAATGGAGAGCTGGATGAAGGTGAATCAGCATTTGAACTGGATGGAAGTGCTGATATTCTGTATCCTGGGATGCCTGTTTACGGATTATATGAACAGAAGTCAGATCGGCCACTTGCGATCACATTAGATGGTGTAGAGCTGGGATCGGTGTATGGCGTATACGGAGGCTGTATTGAGACAGGATCTGACAGTGCCGCATTAATTGTGCGGGCTTTGAATAAGGCTGATCTGAAAGTATTAACCGCAGCAGAGAAATCAGAGGTAAAAGGAGATGTGGAACTCCAATTTGTAGACACATCGGTAAGCAGTGGGCCGTTATATATAGGAAAAACTGCTCAGATCAGTGGGAATGTGTCCTTATCCCTGAATGGCGGATCTTATTATATGCTCAATGCACTTGCATCAGGAAGTACTGTGCAGAAGAATGTGGATGTGAAATTACGGAATGTTAGTTTTACGGGGACTGATACATCCGGAATTGTGCTTTCCGGCAGTACAGTAAATGGTGATGTGAATTTTGATGCTGATGGGATCGATGTAAGCAGTCAAAGTGAATTTCATGTATTAAATTCAGGCAGTGTAAATGATCTGACTGCATCATTAAAGAATTATACAGGAAAAGGATGGACATTTTATGGCACGAACAACAGTGCTGTAAAGGGAAATCTGGATGTAAAGATCCTGGGCGGAAGCGGAACCTTTGCAAATATATATGGTACCTATTCGTCAGGTATTTATGGACATGCATCTATACAGATTGAGGGTTGTATCTGTTCCGGGGCGATCATGGGAAGTAGTTCCGAATGTTCATTTATCAGTCGGGGAAGCGAAAATGATGGGTATACCGTTGATGTTGCAATAAAGAATTGTAAAGTAAACGGTATCGTGTATGGCCTGAGTGGTGTAAAGCAGATCTATTCTTTGAAACTTACCATGCAGGATATTGATGGCGGAAGTGCAAGTATATATGGTTATCAATCCGGTTCCGCGAATGTGACCGGTCCGGCTGACATCAGTCTGGATAATTGTAAGGGATACAGTATCTATGGTTATTCAGGATATACTTCTGAAAATTATAAGACCGTTGCAGCACAGAAGATCTCAGTGACCAATTGTACAGCAAACTGGTCAATCTATATGGTATATAATGGTTATTTCGGTGATGACTGTATTATTAACAGTTCGAAAAATATCTGGTCTGCATATACGGGCTTCTATTATGCGAAAGCGGATAAAAATGTAATATTTACCTCTGAACATGAAAATGACAGCACGATCCTGGATGAGAATGGTCAGCCGGTGATCGATTCGAATTCATCAGCGGGTTCGAGTACATATTATATGTTGCAGGGAGCAACAATAAATGGAGATTTTACAGCAGATGTAACAAGTATTCGTTGTAAGGCAATGCAGCCGTTAAGTTCATCTACGATTTATGGAAACTCTGACTTTACTATAAGAGACAGTGAAGTATTTGGAAGCTCTAATGATACAGTCCAATTTGCTTCTTATGCGACATCGTCGGACGAACATCATGTAAATGTACAGATTGAAAATACGGACTTCAGTGCCATGAGTTCACTTCGGTTCAGTAATACTCTGGCAGATAATACAAAACTTACAATGACAGTAAAAGATGATTGTAAACTGCCATCCACATGTTATGTTATTCCGAATACAAATGAAACCGGTTCTGCAATCATAACGATCGGAAACGATATCTACTATGGTGGAACGGTTGTATTGAATGAGGATGTTTCTGCTGACAATGTATATTTTGGTAATTATGCAAATTATTCAACTGCACTTGCGATCATTCAGGTTTCAGAAAATGTCACAGTAACAGCAAAAGAGCATTTGTATATAACATCGTCTACCAAGCTATTGAATAAGGGAACGATAAAGGCAAATGCAATAAAGAGCCTAACGTCTTCAAATCCAAAGATCTATCTGAATGGCGGACAGATCGATGCAGAAGAGAATGCAGCGGAGATCTATTATCCAATAAAACTGGCGTACAATAAAAATGCGGGTGCTGTTTCTACCGGATCGGGGGAAACAATCTCATTAGATCCCGGTGTGTATTATGGAAAAAATGAACAAAGCATCAGTGTTTATATTTCAACTTCCATCGGATACCAGATGAAATCGGCAATTGTAAAGAAAGATTCGGAAACAACGGGTTCTGAACTTGCAGTATCGGGTTATAATTACAGTTTCGATATGCCGGATGAATCGGTAACGATCGTTGTAACATTCGAAGGCCTGCCGATTACGATAAAAAAAGCGGCAGCAGATCCTTGTGCTGTTATAAATAAAGAGTATACATCCGAGGCTCCATTATACGATCTGACCAGACTTGTGATCATCAATGATGCAAAAGAAGGTACAGTACAATATAAAGAAGATACTACATATGATCTTCCGCAGGGACTGAAGATCGAAGATGGAAAGATTATTGGAACACCTACGGTATTATATGAAAATGGAAAACAGACTGATATTCATGTAACAGGTAAGAACGGAACGGAAGCAGTATTAAAACTGAATGTGATCGTTTCAACCAAACAGCAGGTACAGGAAAGTACCAGTGAGAGGCTGACGATTGACGAAGAGAAGAAAGAGATCAATTTAAATGGTACTTCAGCAGTTATTCAGGAGATGAAGCTGGCAGATAGTGCTACAGTTACCGGAATCTATGCGGATGATAATCAGGATGGTAAACCAGATGGAAAGAGTGCTATGTACAGTGCAGATCTGTCTGATTATGTGATCAAGGGGGTTGACAGACAGAATAGTGACCGATCTGTCAGAATCACCATGTTAAGTGGTTCTGTGGGTACGATATATGGCGCGTATAATTCTCAGATGTCATATACAGACAGCGATGCGGTTGTTGTTGATGTTCAGGGAGGTACCGTAAATAATGTATATGGACTGGGATCCGGAGCTTCATTAGATGGATGTGTAGCTGTTAAAACAGGAAAAAATGCAACAGTTGGAACTGCAGCTATCAAGGATGCGTCATATGCATTCTTCGCAGGCTCTCTACTTGATAAAGCAGGAGCGATCACATTGGATAAGAAATATGTGGTTAATGAGTTATTGAGTGGAGATTCTCTGGCAGTAAAAGAATTTGCAACGATCATAGCGAATGCACGAGTTGAGCTTACAGGAACATTCACATTGGAACGTGGAACAGAATGTACGATCAATAAAGGCGTAAAAGCAGATAAGTTTACAACAAATGGCAATTTATCAAAAATCTGGTTCCATGATAACTGCGAATTTGGATCATTTAAACCAAATTACTGTTGGGTAACGATAGAGGAAGATGCAAAGCTTACTGCTGATGACATCAAGGCACAGAATACATCCGGCAAGATCATTCATAAGGGCGTTGTATCCGGTAAGACATTCAACAGTACCGCGAAATGGCTGGTGATCGGTTCTTTTGCGGAAGATACAGATATCAGTGACTGGTCGAAACTGTATTTTAAAGTAACGGCAACATCGAATATGGAAGGTATCACCGGATATTCATCTGCTGAGGATTTTGGATGGAGCGACAGCGAAGATGGAAATGGACTTGACTATTATCTGCCGGGTAATACGACTCAGAATATTACTTATGTAGATGTTCCGGGATATACAGCAGTACTTTCGGTAAATGGCGGAGAGGCTGTTGAGGGAGATGCAAACGGAAGATGCACGTTGACATTTCCACAGGAGAAGTCAGAGATATATGTGGAATATATAGCAAAGCAGATTACATGTACAAAACAGTATTCGGATCCGGTCGTTGTAAAAGATGCCGAGTATACAGCAGAAGATCCGGCATATGATCTGAATCAGTTAAAACTTGAGAACGATACATCTCTTCGATACGGATCATCGAAAAAGTATAGGATCAAAGCCGGTTCCAAGCTTCCGGACGGACTGATTCTGCAGGATGGAAAGGTAGTTGGTACACCAGCTGATACAGCAGAAACTACAGAAACGATTTTCCGTATTACAGGAAGAAACGGTTCTGAGGCAGAGTGTAAGGTTGTATTTACAGTAGAAGAAGCAGGATATAAGGTAACGGATCTGACGAAAGAACTGGATGTAAAAGAGTATAGCGATATTGATCTGAAAGGACATTCTGTTGTGATCATGCCGGATGCGTCCGACGGCTCCGGTAAAAAAGTATCAATTTATCCGGATGATAATCATGATGGTATAGCCGATAGCGGACGAGCATTAAAAATTGGCGGAAAGACATCTTATGATCTGAGCAGCCGGTCAATCTATGGATACAAAGATAATACACCGTATGAGGGTGATATCTCTATTTATATGTATGGTGGATCCATCGGTGGTTTGTTTGGCGCAGGTACATCAAGTACGGGAACTGCTCAGGCGAAGGTAGACGGTACAGTCAGTCTGTATGTGAAGGACGGAACAATTTCTTATCGGACTGCAGGAGCATATAATGCAGATGTAAAGAAAGTGGAATTTTATGCAACCGGCGGATCTTTCTATCAGTATGTTTACGGTTTGCAGGAGGCAAGTGCAGATGATCTTATATTCCATTTTACAGATAAGGCTCATATGGCGCAGACGCCATCCAGAGAGACCTATAGCATGTATTTTGCAAAAAGCGGAACCGTAAGAAATAATGCAGATATCAGGATCGGTGCAAGTGGCAGTCAGGTAGCATTTGCAGATTATAAAAACAGTATGATATCAAATAAGAGCAATTCATATGGATTTTATGAAAGTACGATCCAGGGAAATGCAACCTTTGATGTTGTTGGTAACTGGAGTCTTGGCAGTAAGAGCAAGAGCTGGTTCTTAAATGATTCGACTGTTAAGGGGGATGTGGATATAACACTGGATACCACATCATTTGGAATCAGTAATTCAACCGGTACAGATCTGGGAGGAAGTGTTCTGGTATACAAAGGATCTGTAGGAAATATAACAATTACAGATAAGACAGGATGCAGTAACTATGTTGTAGCGGCACAGTGTACCGTTAATAATATAGTTGGAAAACGTACAGTAGCCGGAGCTTCCAGAGGCGTTGTAACATACCTGTATCAGGATAGTAGCTATACATTAAATGGCGGATTGTATGCTGAGGATTATCAGGATGTATATGTTGGCGGAACTTATACGATCAATAAAGATGTAACAACAAGAGATCTGCATGTACTTGATAAGGCGGATATTACGATCGCGGATGGTACTACAGTTACATACACAGGTGATGCAGAGCTAAATGGATCGATCACCAACCATGGTTCATTCTACTGCAAAGGAGACAAGTATTCTGATACAACAGTATCCGGAACATTTACCAATACAGGTGATGTGTCATTGTTAACTGCAACGACATTAACATTGAATACAACAGCCAGATTTATAAATAAGGCGGATGCATCATTATGCTTTGGTAAGCTGAAAAACGGAGGAACCATTATCAATGATGGTGTTTTGGATCAGACTGTAAATGCAGCCTCTATAGGAGATGGATATATCCTTACATCTACCAAACCGGATATGTATAGAACATATTCAAATATTTACTATAAAGCGGAACTGGAATATCCGGAATTCTGTTTTGAAGAGGGTACGGATGCACCTGTTACATTAGCTGCATCCACGGAATCGAATATGAAGACTACAGGTACAGAGGGAGATGATTCCGTTTATATCAGAGGCGGTGCAACAGTAAGCGTAACTGTAACAGGCACACCGATTGATGACCTGACAGTGGATGCGATCAAATACGGTTCTTCTGACAGCTCGATGACAAAGAGTGATGATACAAGCTGGACAGCAAATATGCCATATGAACCAACTGTATTTACCGTAAGTATGGCAAGCGATACAGCAACAGCGATCACACTGGATAAAGAAGAGGATTCTGTAGACACAGCAGTTGTGGGTGTTGCAACAACAGCAGATCATCCACTATATGATCTGACAGCTTTAAAAATCTCAAATGATATTGACAATGCGACAGCAAAGGTTACATATTCATTGGCAAAAGGATCGTATCTTCCTTCCGGCCTGGAATTAAAGAATGGAAAGATCTATGGAACACCAAAGCAGGCTTCTGATTCATCACAGATCGTGACCGTTAAAGTATGTGGAAAGAATCAGACAGTTGCAGCATTTAAACTGATATTTACCAAGGTTGCCAAAGGAACTCCTGTTATGGACACACCGGACACATGTGTTGGTGTGGCAGGTAAGACATTGGAGAGTGTGACTCTTCCGAAAGCAAAGAAAGGTAATTATCAGTGGGTTGATAAGACAACTGTGATTGAAAAGGCAGGAACAGCGGAATATGATGCATATTTTATTCCGACAGATATTACAAATTATGACTGGAGCAAGGCAGATATAGCAGAAGATGCTTATGAAGTGCTGGCAAATGGATCTGTAAGGATCAAAGTAAAGATCACGGTGAAAGCAGACAAACAGATTCCGGAATATAAGGTTCCGACAGATCTGAAGGGAATCTATGGACAGACACTTGCAGATGTAACCATTCCGGAGACGGAAGAAGGAACATTTGCATGGGTGGATGACAGTATGTCTCTTGGAGAGGCAGGAAGCCATTCATTTAAGGCAACATATATTCCGAAAAATGAAGATGTCTATGAAGTAGTACAGGATGTTGTAATTACTGTAACAGTCGAACCTGCAAAAGCGGAATTTACATCTACGCTTGATACATTAACTGTGAAAAAGGGAACTGTATTAGGTGATGTAGAACTTCCGGATGTTGATGGTGGTTATTATTACTGGTATACAGCAAAGACAACCGTCATAAATGAATCCGGAGATTACAAGGTGTGTTATAAGCCGAATGATATTACAAATTATGACTGGACAGAGAACCCTGGATGGAGTAATGCTCATAAGGGTATTATCGTGACAGTGAAGATAACGGTGCAGAGTGAACATGCACATACACTTGTATGGAAATCAGATGCTGCACAGCATTGGCAGGAATGTGAATGTGGTGAGAAGACAGAGAAAGCTGCTCATACATTTAATGCAGGTGAGATCACAAAGACACCGACAACGACTGCAACAGGTATTAAGACATACGAATGTGAGGTGTGTGGATATCAGAAGCAGGAAGTCCTGCCGAAGAAGGAAGATACCACACCAGGTAAGCCAACACCGACACCGGATAAGCCAACACCGACACCGGATAAACCGGTGGTAACAGATATCAGTAAGGCAGCAAGTAAGACAGTTATTTCCGGAATTAAGTCAACGGTGACCTATACAGGAAAGACGTTAAAACAGAGTAAACTTACAGTTACGGTCAACGGCAAGAAACTGTCAGCTAAGACGGATTATACAGTTAAGTATAAGAATAATAAGAATATTGGTAAGGCAACGATCACTATTACCGGTAAGGGTAATTATAAGGGAACTGTAAAGAAGACATTCCAGATTAAAGTTTCCAAGAAGAAGGCGTATGTTGTCAAAGACATTAAGTACAAAGTAACCAAGGATGCAAAGAATGGAAAAGGTACTGTAAAGGTAGTTGGAAGTACAAAGAAGAAGAACAAGAAATATAAGAAATTGAAAATTGCAAATACTGTTCAGATCGGTGGTGTGACGTATAAGATTACTGCTATTGAAAAGAAGGCATTTGCAAATTATAAGTACCTGACCAGCGTTCAGATCGGTGATAAAGTTACAAAGATTAGCGATCAGGCATTCTACGGATGCAAGGCACTTACAAATATTGAGATTGGTAAGAGTGTGACTACGATTGGTAAGAGTTCATTTGCAAAATGTAAAAAACTGAAACAAATTACATTTAAAACAAAGAAACTGAATAAGGTCGGAAAGAAGGCATTTAAGGGAATCGATAAAAAAGTAGTTGTAAATGTGCCGAAAAAGCAGTATAAGAAATATGTAAGTCTTATGAAGAAAGGAAATGTTCCATCAAAAGTAACTTACAAAAAAGTAAAGTAGAGTATCCAAATACATGTGACTATGTATATGGAAGGCGATAATTACATAACATAAGGTGAAAGGCCACCGGATCATCGGATGCCAGTTCATAGAATCTCTGAGTGACGGAGTTGTATGGAATGCAGAAGATATCGGTGGTCTTTTCTTTTAACAGGAAGGTGGCAGAATGAGTATTTTTGATATTGTAGGTCCGGTCATGGTCGGACCGTCCAGCTCGCATACGGCAGGTGCAGTAAGGATCGGATATATCTGTTATAAGCTGATGGATGAACCCATCCGAAAGGTAGAGATCGGGTTATACGGATCGTTTCTGGCGACAGGAAAAGGACATGGTACAGACAAGGCACTGGTCGCCGGACTTCTCGGAATGAAGCCGGATGATATCCGAGTGCCGCAGAGCTTTGAACTGGCAAAAGAGGCAGGTATGGAATTCTCCTTTTATGAAGCAAAGCTTGCACATGCAAATCCGAATACAGTCGCACTTCATATGACAGGTGAAAGTGGCAGAGAGCTTGATATCGTAGCGGAATCGGTTGGTGGCGGGCGAATCCGCATTTGTAAGATCGATGGACTGGATGCGAATTTCAGTGGAGATTACCCGACACTGATCGTACACAACTTAGATCAGCCGGGACATGTGACGGAGGTTACATCTATGCTCGGTCATAAATCCATCAATATTGCGACCATGCAGCTCTATCGTGCCTGTCCGGGCGGACATGCGGTCATGGTTTTAGAGTGTGATCAGGAGGTTCCGAAGGAATCATTAAAATGGCTGGAGCATCTGGAAGGAATCCTTAAGGTAACATATCTGAGTTTGAAGGAATAGAAAGGAAGAGAAAGAATGGCATTTTCATCTTTGGCAGAAATAGACAGTTATATGAAGGAGAATACATGTGAGTTCTGGGAGGCGGTGATCCGCGAAGAAGCGCGGGATTCGCAACAGCCGAAAATGGATATCGTAAACCGGATGACACAGATGTACCGCGCAATGAAGGAGGCAGATGAAGCTTATGATGATACGCTGACGTCACATAGTGGTCTGTCCGGTAAAAATGGTAAGAGGATGGCAGATTATGCTGCAACACACAAATGTATGTGTGGTGAATTTGGCGGAGCAGTTATGGCACGGGCAATCAAGATGGCGGAGAGCAATGCCTGTATGAAGCGGATCGTTGCAGCACCGACGGCAGGCTCCTGTGGTGTTGTGCCTGCGATATTGATCACATATGAAAGAATGACGAATACTTCGGAAAATGATATGGTGAAGGCTTTATTTGTGGCAGCAGGAATCGGTGATGTGATCGCAAGACGGGCAAGCATATCAGGCGCAAGAGGAGGCTGCCAGGCAGAGATCGGAGCATCGTCGGCTATGGCGGCGGGCGCGCTTGCATGGTTAAAAAGCGGCAGCAGTCATCTGATCACACAGGCAGCAGCAATGGCGTTAAAGAGTCTGCTTGGACTGGTGTGTGATCCGGTAGCAGGACTGGTAGAAGTGCCATGTGTGAAGCGAAGTGCTTCCGGCGCAATGAATGCATTATGTGCAGTAGATATGGCACTTGCAGGAATCGAGAGTGCCATTCCTGCAGATGAGGTTATTGATGCAATGCGGGAGATCGGTGACCTGATGCACAAGGATCTCCGGGAGACAGGAAAAGGAGGCCTTGCAGCTACCGCTACCGGAATTGCGATTGCTGAACGTCTGTAGAGGTTCTTACATGAATGAGCCTGTGAAATCCTATGGAATAACGTTGACAGCCGGTGTGAAATTATAGTATATATAATCCAATAGAAAGTGTCGTCTGGATAGAATTGTGCGGTGACTCTGAGACGAGAAGGGTGTAACAGACCTTTCCTTACGCCAGTCCTTAGTGAGCCGCAAGAAAGCGGCGAACTTAGTACTGTTGCGTAAGGAATAGAACGAGAGTGCGCTGTTACACCCTTCTCGTCTCAGAGCCACCGTACAATTCTATAGTATGAGAATAAGGAGACAACATGGGAAAAGTATTTTTTACAAGACACGGACAGACGATCTGGAACGTGGAGAATAAGATATGCGGTGCAACTGATATTGAACTTACAGAGCTTGGACATCAACAGGCAGAGGAGCTTGGAAGAAAGCTGGCGGAGGAACAGCCGGGAATCGATGAGATATTATATTCACCGCTTGTTCGTGCAGCCGAGACTGCCAGACATATATCGGAGATGACAGGAATTCCGATGCGGATGGAGCCGAGATTAAAGGAGCAGAACTTTGGGCGGTTTGAATCAACACCCAGAAATGGAGAAGAATTCATGGAAGCAAAATCCCATTTCCTCGATCATTATGATGGCGGAGAGACGATGATGCATCTGTGCCAGCGTGTCTATAATCTGTTAGATGATGTAAAGGCGGAGTCCGATCATAAGACATATCTGCTGGTTGCACATAATGGAATTTCAAGAATCGTGCAGTCATATTTCTATGACATGACAAATGAAGAATTCGCGCATTTCGGGATTAAGAACTGCGAGATCCGGGAATATAACTTTTAAATGAGTCATTCGGTAAAAAGCCGGTACTTGTTGATATTTTTTATCAATAAGTACCGGCTTTTTGTATACAAAAACAGAAATTTGACAGTATAATGTTAGAAGAAACTAACTAAAAAACAGATAAAGGGTTGACAACGGCTTATGTATGTGCTATTAATCATATGAACAAATAATCAAATGTTCAAAGAAAAGAATAAATAATTACACAGCGTTTGAAAGAATATTGTTAGACGAGTTAAAAAGGAGGAACAGTTAAATGGAAAATCAGAATTTTTTACAGATCAGTGGTCTGAAAAAGAGCTTCGGATCAGGGGAGAACCGAACAGAGGTATTAAGAGGGCTGGATTTTACAGTGACGAAGGGAGAAATCTGTGTCTTGCTTGGACCATCCGGCTCCGGTAAGTCTACGTTACTGAATATCATAGGCGGAATCGATAATGCCGACAGTGGTTATATAGCGATCAATGGGGAAAAAACAGTTGATATGGATGAGAAGACGCTGACACAGTACAGGAGAAAGCATCTTGGATATGTATTCCAGATGTATAATCTGATCCCGAATCTGAACGTAAAGGAAAATGTAGAGGTTGGTGCATATTTAAGTGATTCACCGCTCGATGTCGATGATATCTTAAAGACGCTTGGTTTATATGAGCACAGACATAAGCTTCCGAATCAGTTGTCCGGTGGACAGCAGCAGAGAACATCGATTGGAAGGGCTATTGTTAAGAATCCGGATATCCTGCTCTGTGATGAACCGACAGGTGCACTTGATTATAAGACCTCGAAGGAGATCCTGAAGCTGATCGAGGATGTAAATCAGAAATATGGAAATACCGTTATCATGGTTACACATAATGATGCGATCAAGAATATGGCTGACCGTGTGATCAAGCTGCGTGATGGAATGATCCGTAAGAATATAGTAAATGATGTAAAGGTTCCTGCAATGGAGCTTGACTGGTAATACAGAAGTGGCAGAGAGAAAAGGAGAATTTATAATATGAAGAATCCATTATGGAAACGGCTGCCGAAGGAGCTGGCTGCCGATCTTGGAAAGTATCTGGTTATTTTCCTGTTTATGATCTTGAGTATTGGTTTTGTGTCCGGCTTTCTGGTAGCCGGTAAGAGTATGATCGCTACATATGATGAGAGCTTTGATAAGTATAATATCGAGAATGGTAATTTTGAGTACAAGGATGAAGCATCATCCGAGGCGAAGAGAGCGATTGAAGATGAGGGAGTAAAGCTGTATGAGAATTATTATTATGAGAAAATCGTAGAAAAAGATGGGGATGAAAGCACACTCCGTATTTTTAAGAATCGTACAGATGTGGATAAGGTCTGTCTGATGGAGGGAGCGTTTCCTGCGGCAGAGGATGAGATTGCAATTGACCGTATGTATGCGGAAAATAATGGGATCAAGGTAGGAGATGATCTGTCGGTTGATGGACAGACATATAAGGTATCGGGCTTTGTAGCATTATCTGATTACAGTGCTTTGTTCCAGAATAATAATGATACAATGTTTGATTCCGTGTTGTTCGGTGTTGCGATCGTAACAGATGAACGGTTTGAAAGCTTTGACAAAGGGCTGATGCATTATTCTTATGCCTGGATCTATGACGATGAACCTGAAGATGAGAAAGCGGAGAAGGATGTATCCGATGATCTTGCAAAGGTGATCAGTCAGTATGGAGAAGTGGAGAAGTTTATTCCAAGATATACGAATCAGGCAATTAATTTTACCGGAGAGGATATGGGTGGTGATTCGATAATGGTGGAAACACTGCTTTATATTATAATCGTGATCATGGCATTTATCTTTGCGATTACGATCAACAATACGATCGTAAAGGAAGCCGGCACGATCGGTACGCTTCGGGCCTCCGGTTACACAAGAGGAGAATTACTGGCGCATTACATTTCTCTTCCGATCCTGGTTACATTTGTAGCAGCTGTAATCGGAAATGTTCTGGGATATACAGTATTTAAAAATGTCTGCGTGGCCATGTATTATGGCAGTTACAGTTTGACAAAATATGTGACAAAATGGAATGCAGAAGCATTTGTAAAAACGACGGTTATTCCGATCGTGCTGATGCTTGTCATAACAGCATGGATGATCTATTCGAAGCTCCGTATGTCACCGCTTCGGTTTATCAGACGGGATCTTTCAAAGTCAAAGAGAAAGAAAGCGGTCAAGCTGCCACATTTCCGTTTCTTTACCAGATTCCGTATACGTGTGATCCTACAGAATTTGCCAAGCTATATCGTATTGTTTATCGGAGTAACATTTGCGATCGTTCTGCTGATGTTCGGAATGATGATGTCGCCGCTTTTAAAACACTATCAGGATGAAACACTGGACAACATGCTTGCGGATTATCAGTACGTTTTGAAAATGCCTGTGGAAACAGAGAACAAGGATGCAGAGAAATACTTGGTAACTTCCCTGATCTATAAAACAGATATAAGAGATGAAGAAGTCATGGTCTATGGTATCTCGGATGACAGCAAGTATTCCAAGGTACAGCCTGCGGATGGAGAAATGCTGATCTCTGACGGACTTCGTGATAAATATAAACTGAAAAACGGGGATACGATCACGCTGGATAAGGAATATTCATCCGATTCTTATAAGATAAAGGTTTCCGGTGTGTGCACATATCCTGCGGCATTGGCAGTATTTATGAATGAGAAGACATATCGGGAAATGTTCGATGTCGAGGATGAATATTTCTCAGGATATTTCTCAAATGAGAAGCTGACTGATGTTGATGAGAAGCTGATCGCGACAGTCGTCACAGAGGAAGATCTGACAAAGGTATCAAGACAGCTTGATCGTTCCATGGGCCAGATGTTTTATATGTTTGAGGTATTTGCACTGGCGATGTTCATGCTGATGGTTTATCTGCTTACAAAGCTGATCATTGAGAGGAATACCATATCAATATCCATGGTAAAGATCCTTGGATATGAGAACAAAGAGATCAACAAGCTGTACCTGTCTGCAACAACCTGGGTGATGGCAGTGTGTGTCATCCTCGGAATCATTCTCTCACAGGTGGCGATCTCCGGCATCTATTATGTGATGATGAAGGAAGCAATCAGTGGATGGATGCCAATCTATATTGCTCCGTATATTTATCCTGCGATCTTTATCCTGTCGATGGCAGCCTATGGCATCATTGCTGTCTTCCAGGTAAGAAGGATCAAACGGATCCCGATGGATGAGGCGCTGAAAAATGTTGAATAAGTCATTTGATCGTAATGTTCAAAATTGAATGATCTGAAATAAAAAACGACCTAAAAACTTTTAATATCGAAAGTTTTTACAAATATAACAAATTTATAAAAAACAGGGAGATTTGCAGTTCACAAATCTCCCTTCTTATGTTATCATCGTAAAGATGGTGTGCTGGAGGTTTTGTCGAAAGAAAGCGTGCATTTCAATCGATAGGATCACAGTAAAACAGGTACAATAGAAGAAGGGAGATTATTATGAATCAGAAAAAAGAAGCGATTTATGATGCAAGGGAACTAGGTGTTCCGAAAATGTTGCTGTTAGGTTTGCAGCACATGTTTGCCATGTTTGGTGCAACTATTTTAGTACCGATTCTGGTAAATACTTATTTTAATGGAGAGGGCTTATCCATTCAGGTTACACTGATCTGTGCCGGAATCGGAACATTATTCTTCCATTTATGTACAAAATTAAAGGTGCCTGCATTTTTGGGTTCCTCATTTGCTTTCTTAGGAGGCTTTCACACAGTCGCAAATCTTGATACCGGAATCTTCAAAGATATGTCTATGGGTGAGAAATTACCTTATGCATGTGGCGGTATCGTAGTAGCAGGTGCATTGTATCTGGTTCTTGCGCTGGTTGTAAAACTGGTTGGCGTAAAACGTGTTATGCGTTTCCTCCCACCTGTTGTTACCGGTCCGATCATTATCTGTATCGGCCTGAGCCTTGCGCCATCAGCCGTAAATAATGCAAAGACAAACTGGATTCTTGCAATTATCGCATTTGCGGTTATTGTAATCTTTAATATCTGGGGCAAAGGAATGTTCAAGATCATTCCGATTCTTATGGGTGTTGTGATCTCATATGTAGTTGCATTTATTCTTTTCAAATGTGGTGTTCACAATCCGGACGGATCTGCGATCTTCACATTTAAGGCAGTAAAGGATGCCGGATGGGTGGATCTTCCTCCATTCCAGCTTTGTAAATTCAATATTACTTCCATCCTTGTAATGGCACCTATCGCTCTTGCAACTATGATGGAGCATATCGGAGATATCTCAGCAATCTCAGCTACAACAGGAAATAATTTCATCAAGGATCCGGGACTTCACAGAACTCTGATCGGTGATGGTCTTGCTACAGCGTTTGCTGCTGCATTCGGCGGCCCTGCAAATACAACATACGGTGAGAATACTGGTGTTCTTGAGCTTAGCCGTGTATACGATCCAAGAGTCGTACGTCTGGCTGCTGTATATGCGATCCTTCTCAGCTTTTCACCAAAGGTTGCTGAGTGTATCGGTTCACTTCCTGCATCGATCATTGGTGGTGTCAGCTTCATGCTGTACGGAATGATCTCAGCAATTGGTGTTCGTAATGTTGTTGAGAACAAGGTGGATTTCACAAAGTCGCGTAACCTGATCGTTGCTGCTGTTATCCTTGTCAGCGGACTTGGATTCGGTGATGGTATTACCTTCACAGTTGCAGGAACATCGATCACATTAACATCACTTGCTATCGCAGCTATCCTTGGAATTGCTTTAAACGCTATCCTTCCGGGCAAAGACTACGAATTCGACGAGTAAAATGAATAAAGCCTGAATTGGTTTGTAATACAAAACTGCCATATTAAGACACGCTGTGGTTTCGATGAACTGCATATACCTGATTCGCAAATGTTCCTGTGCCAACTCGCCCTTTGGGCTCAGACAGGCACCCACATTTGCTGGTATATGCATTCCATAACGAAATCCTCACTTGAGGTCTTAGTGTAACGGCTTTTTATATGTTTGTTGTTGCCTTGTGTAGATTGACATACCTGCTAATTGTGTAGCTGTGGGAAATCCATGTCGTGTATTTCGGCAAATAAATGTAAGATGAAGCATTGATGCTTGAATTGTATGATTAAGAAATAAAGAGTGACTATTAATAACATGAAAAATTGTATTTTAAATAAGAAGGTATAAAGAAAATTATGTACACTTGGTATAAAAAATCTCCCAGACGTTCCGGATATGATAGATACGAGAATTTTGTTGCGAGAAACATGCTATCAGCGAATGCGGGTGCCTGTTTGAGCCTGAAAGGCGAGTTGGCACAGGAGCATGAGCGAATAGATGCGTGTGACGAGTAGAAATTCGTAGTATATCATATCCGGAACGTCTGGGAGATTTTATATCAGGTGTACATAATTTTTTTCTGTTTATTCTACATCTAGAAGTTCAATCTTGAAGTTCAGTTCTTTGCCTGCCATCTCATGGTTTGCGTCAAAGGTGATCGTAGTATCATCCTTGGCGGTTACCTTAACAGGGAAAGACTGTCCGGCTGGATTTGACAGGAATACCTTCTGGTCAATTTCCAGATCCTCAGCACCGGGAAGTTGGCTGATTTCAACGGTCAAGATATTTTCAGGATCCGGCATGCCGTATGCTTCTTCCGGCATAAGGTGTACATCGATGATATCACCGATCGCCATGCCCTTAACAGCTTCGTCAAAGCCCTTGATCATCATGCCCGCACCGCACACAAAGTCGATCGGTTCACCACGGTCATAAGATGAATCAAATTTTGTTCCATCGTTAAATGTTCCTGTATAGTGAACCGTACATTTCTTGCCTTCGTTACTCATAAAAAATTCCTCCGATTTCATTGAATGTCTTATTCTAACATGAAATCAGAGGAATGACTATAAAATGTTCATGAAAACGATATCCTAAAGATCTTAGTAGTAACCAAATTCATCAATGGCATCGTCTACACCGTCCCGATAATCGTCATCTTCATCATATCGATCTTCATCGTAATCTCCCATATTGTCATATACGTCATCATATCCATCATCGTAGGAGTCGTAAACATCCTGAGAATGAGCGGCTTCAGTTGCCGTAGGATAATGGGATGAAGAACCGGAATGTTTATTATAACCGGATGCTGTTGGTTTTTCGGTTGTATTTGGTTCCGGTTTATATGTGGCTTTTTTCTTTGTTTTATATGAAGAGGACTGTTTATGATAATTGGATTCAGTCGTTGTCTGCGTTGTAACATTATAGGACTTACGGTGACCGTAATCTTTGTGGTACCAGCAGTAGGTTTCGTTTTTATCCACTTCCCGGTCGCATCCGATATAATAGCAGGTATGCTTTCCGCTGTCACTGACAGCACCGATGATGTAACAGATAATAAGAAAAATAATGATGCCTGGGAGGCATCCTCCCGAATTAGAATTTGAATGTGACATATGAATCCCTCCGATCGAAAATGTGGTCAACCTACCGTTTGTCTATAGAGAAAAATAAGAAAAACGGAATTGTGGTTAATGTATACAGGTTTTTGTTATATAGAGAATACAAAAAACGATGTACAAAAAAAGACACATAAATATATTTGCGGTAAATATATTAGCAGAACCTGAAAATTAACTATAGAAGTTATCAGCAAGATGGTTTAAAATAAAAAGGGAAATTGGATTTAAATATAAGTGATATGATGAAAAGAGAAAAGAAATGAACAATAGACAGAAACGAGAAAAGCTGTTTTATAGGAAAAAGAAGAATTATAAAAAAGCCGGCATCTGCATAGGGATGGCGGCTATATTAGCGAGCACGTTTTTTTCCTGGGACAGCCTGCACGATGCCAATAGAACCAGTACAGGACAGACAGATACAACGATTCATACATATGATATGAGTGAGCTTGCTTCGAAAGAACAGCAGGATCATACAGTACAGATCAATGGGAAAGATTATACGGTTGCCGGGCTGAGTGATACGACAGAGCAGACGGACGAAGCGATGGAGATCTGTGATCAGGATATACAGGATGAGAGTGCGGAGAATCGGGATCCGGTAGAATATATTGCCGGGGTTCCGGTGAAGGAAGCGAAAGATGCTTCTGATGTGGTAGAACTGATCAATGATAACTGGGATCAGAACTACACAGTACCGGATACAGAAACAACAGAACCAGGATCCGATGGAAGTACAGACTCCAATGACAAATATCAGTTAAAGCGTCTGATGGTATTGACGGATGGAGCACAGCTTACAGACAGCTATGGTGCATCCGAGATCCTTCATTATGGAGATTATAATGAATATGTGCTGCAGTTTGATACAACTGCGGATACGGAATATGCTTATTATGAGTTAGCGGATGCTTATGGTACGGATCATTGTTTTATCGATCAGGTGGTAGACAGTGATATTCTTGCAGATGTTCCGGACATTGAAGACCATAATTCCATGTCCTGGGGCGGCAGCGTGATGGGATTTGGCTATCTGAAAGCAGAATATGATTATTATGTGATCGATCAGGAAGTGACAGTTGCCATTATTGATACAGGTTTGGATGCAACGAATAAGATTTTTAAGGGCAGAATAGATACCAAGCATAGTTATTGTTTTCAGGGAAAAGATAAAGTAAGCAAAAACAAGGCATATACGGATGGAAATGGACACGGAACCCATGTAGCCGGTATCATTGCAGATAATACACCGGAAAATGTAAAACTGATGATCCTTAAAACCTTTGATGATGCAGGTAAATCGTCAAATCTTGCAATCCGGAGCGCATTACAATATGCGGTATCCCAAAAGGCAGATGTAGTAAATATGAGCCTTGGATGGACAGGATTATTCTGGAAATATTCTACATTATTAAAGGATGTATTAAAGAAGGCAGAGGCATCTGGAACGGTTGTCTGCTGTGCAGCCGGTAATTATGCAACGGATGTCAGCACAACTTACCCTGCAAACAGAGGGAATGTAATAACTGTAACTGCGATGAACAGCAATGAGAATTTTGCAGCCAGCTATTCCAACTATGGAGATACTGTTGATTTCTGCGCACCGGGAACCAGTGTTGTATCAACATATCTGAAGGGCAAGTATCAGAAGATGTCCGGTACCTCTATGGCAACGCCACATATAACAGCGGCGGTGGCATATGTGAAGATGATCCAGCCGTCACTCAACTACAAGGGTGTGAAGAAGGTACTTAAGAAATATGCCGTTGATAAGGGAACCTATGGCTGGGATCCACAATATGGCTGGGGCTATGTTAATCTTCATGATTATTTTGATCAGTCGGGTCTGAAGGTTCAGTATACAGATTATGATGAAAATGGAAATGAAAAGCCGGAATCGCAGACTGCATTTTCCAAGCAGACAGTTACCAGAGAATATGGAAGCAAGGCATATCGGTATAAAGTTACGACCAATTCAGAGGGAAAAGTGACATACCAGTCATCTAATACCAGAATTGCGGAAGCAGATGAAAAAGGCTATATTTCGATAAAGGGTGTAGGAAGCTGCACGATCACTGCAACGGTCGGAGCAGATGCAGCATATAAAACGACATTGGCAAGTTATACACTGACTGTAACACCGAAGGACATATCCGGTCTTACAGCAACACTGTCAAAGAAAGTATATCAGTATGCAGGTAAGAGCTGTAAACCGTCCGTGACAGTTGCTGGATTGAATAAAGAAGATTATACGGTAACATATAGAAATGCCAAAAAGGTAGGAAGTGCAACCTGTGTTGTGACCGGAACCGGAAATTATACCGGAAAGATCGAATGTCCATATACGATCCGGCTTGCAGCAGCAGAACTGAAAACGGTAGCAAACCAGAAGAGTGGCTTGTCTTTGACCTGGGACAGCGTACCGGGAGCAGAGGGCTATCGAATTTATCGCAGAACATATAAAGGAAAATGGCAGAGAATCGGAGATATCAATTCCGGAGACACATTGACTTATGTAGATACATCTGCAAAATCAGGCACATGGTATGCATATAGAATCCGGGCTAGAAAGGGCACATCTTTTGGTGCTTACAGCGATGCAGTAGTAACCCGGAGACTGACCAGACCGGCAATATCGGTAAAAGAACGCAGCTACGGTGTTGCAGTAAAATGGAAATCGATCAAAGGAGCAAAGAAGTATAAGATATACAGACAGGAAGAAAAAGGCTCCATGAAACAGATTGGAACAACAACGGATCTTTACTGGAAAGATAAGACGGCAAGATCCGGTTATCGCTATGTATATACGGTAAAGGCAGTAAGCGGCAGTGCGCAGAGCTGTGCAGCAAAAAGAGTCACAATTATAAAGAAGTAAAATGTACAGGCATCATTTGAAGTCAGGTGGATTTGATTTTGGATGATGTCTGTTTTGAAAGGAAAGGAAATGGACAAGAAACAGGTTCAGGAAACATATAGAGAGACAACGCCGGAAGAAGAACAGGAATATTTTGAAGAAGTAGAAAATGAGCTGCAGTGTGATCTTCAGACCACACAGGAGAGCATCGACTACCGGAATCAGGCGATCAAAGCGCAGAAGAAATATATGCGTGACAGCCACGGAGATATGGACGATGAGGAATTCCTGCAGAACATGAACAATGTAAATAACGATACATTTTTTATCGAACATGCGGCAAAGCAGGTAGATGTACTGGCGCACCAGATCGAGAGTCCGTATTTTGGAAAGATTGCATTTGAGTATCAGGAGGATGGACAGGTTCTTCCGGTCTATATCGGAACAAACGGCTACTGGTCGATGGAAGAACAGGATCAGAAGGTCTATGACTGGCGTGCTCCGATCGCATCGATGTATTATGATTATGAGAAGGGCGAGGCATCCTATCAGGCACCCGATAAAGAATATTTTGGAAAGATCGTAGAGAAGAAGCAATTTGATATCAGCAATGGAAGACTGCATAATGCAGTCGATACCGATGAGAAGATCAATGATATGATCCTGCTTGATGCACTGGGAAAGAACAGCGGAACGAAGATGAAATCCGTAGTTGCAACGATCCAGAAAGAACAGAATGCATTGATCCGTAATAAGACAGCTTATAATCTTATTGTGGATGGACGGGCAGGAAGTGGTAAGACAGTAGTTGCGATGCACAGACTGGCGTGGCTGTTATTCAACAATCGTAAGACGATGTCGGCAGACAATGTTATGATCCTGTCGCCAAATGGAATCTTTGGCGATTATATTGCCGGTGTACTGCCGGAGGTCGGCGAGGATAATGTACCGGAGAAGGAATTTGATTCTCTGATGGAGGAAATCCTGTTTGTGGACTGTGATTATGAGACGAAGCTGGAACAGGCAGACCGGATCACGACACATCCCGATATGGAAAGTCCAGAGATGAAGAATATTGCATGGAAATCATCGATAGCGTTCTATCAGGCATTTAACAAATATCTGGAAGAGTATACGGCAAATATTAAGTTTAAAGATTTCCATTTTGAGAAAACAGAATTTACAAAGGATCAGATTGAGAAGATGTTCTATAATCGTTTTTCCAGATATCCGGTCTATGAACGTTTTGAGAAGATCGCATATTTTATAGCTGACCGGGTAGAGGATGAACAGGATCAGGCATTTACGGATGAGAAGCATCAGAAGATGGAGAACCAGATCACAAAAGAGATGATCTATCAGTATGCGGAGCGCAACCTGATCGAATTATATCAGGACTTTCTTAACAGTCAGGCTGAACAGCATCCGGGCATCGAACAATACCGGAATGAATATGGCAAGATATGCTATGAAGATATTCTGGCGGTCTTTTATCTGCAGATTTATTTCTATGGATGCAAGTCCTATGACAATATCAAGCATCTCGTGATCGATGAGATGCAGGATTACAATATATTCCAGTATGCAGTATTGGATCGCATCTTTAAATGTAAAAAGACGATACTGGGAGACAGTTTGCAGGTGCTTTATTATAATCCGGAGGAAACGGTGCTGGATGTACTGCAGACGGTATTTGTGCCGCATGGAGGAACAGGCGGCTGCCGGATCAAGACTCTGGATACTGCCTACCGTTCAACCTGTGAGATCACAGAATTCTGTAACAGAATCCTGGAAGCAGACCGGGCGTCAGACGAGGCGGAAGCCCATCCACTCAATCGCCATGGCATGGAGCCGGTAACAGAGCAGGCGGAGAGTATAGAAGATGCTGCCGGATTTATCGCAGAGAAGCTTGATTATGGAGAACTGGATGATTTTGATAATGTGGCAATTCTCTGTGATGATGAAGAACGTGCATTTGCCATGTACAAAGAACTGGAAGAATATGAGCAGGTGACATATCTTACGAACCAGTCGACCGTCTATAATGGCGGTGTGGTCGTTCTTCCGAAGTTTCTTGCAAAGGGCATGGAATTCGATGCAGTATTTGTTATCAATGAACAGGATGTGATGGAAAACCGGATCAGCCGGCACGCATTTTACATTTCTTGTACAAGAGCACTGCACCAGTTATATGTGATCAATGTTACAAATTAAACTTGATTATTTCAAGTTTGAACTGCTATGAATATACATTATTAAGACAAAATACTTGAAAATATCATTTTTGATGGTATTCGACTTGAGATATTGACGTATGAATGTGGGAGGACTAGAATGCCTCTTGTCAAAAGGTTTATCCCTTACAGGTAACACCGGATAACTCGTGACAATAAAATATTTGTTAAACGAGGAGATACGAAGATGAGCAGACAGTACGACCCATATGAGAATGTGGTAGCAGTGATGGAAGAAGCCATGAACATTGGTGGAATTGACAAGAGGATGTTTGAGATCATTAAAAATCCACAGCGTGAGACTAAGGTTTACCTTCCTGTGGAGATGGATGACGGAAGTGTTAAGGTATTTGAAGGATACAGAGTCCAGCATTCAAATATCAGAGGACCGTTCAAAGGAGGTATACGTTATCACAAGGACGTATCGCTGAATGAAGTCAAAGCACTTGCAACATGGATGTCATTAAAATGTGCAGTGGCAAATATACCATTTGGAGGAGCAAAAGGTGGTATCAAAGTAGATCCGGCTACACTTTCCAGACGGGAATTGTGTGCATTGACGAGAAGATATACCTATGCGATCGAGCCGATCATCGGAGCAGATACCGATATACCTGCTCCTGATGTAAATACAAATGCACAGATCATGACATGGGTGTTAGATACATACAGCCAGTTAAAGGGAAAACCTTGTCCCGGAGTTGTGACAGGAAAACCGCTGGAGCTTGGCGGTTCCAAGGGAAGACCATCGGCAACCGGACGTGGAGTTGTGATCAGCACCAAGCTCCTTCTTGCAGAAGATGGCAAGGCGTTAGAGGGTACTAAGGTTGCAATTCAGGGATGCGGTAATGTTGGCGGCAATACAGCCAGAATATTTGGACATAGAGGTGCGGTTGTTGTAGCGATCAGTGATGTGTCGGGTGGAATCTATAAGGAGACCGGATTGGATGCAGATAAGGTAACAGCTTATGTAGAAGCCGGTGGTCTGCTTGCAGACTATCAGGAAGATGGTGTTACCCATATTTCGAATACAGATATTCTTACCTGTGATTGTGATGTGCTGGTTCCCGCAGCGCTTGAAAATCAGATTACAAAAGAGGTTGCGGAGAAATTAAAATGTTCTTATATTGTTGAGGGCGCAAATGGACCGACGGCAGCAGATGCAGATCCGATCCTTGCAGAAAGAGGAATCAAGCTTGTGCCGGATATTTTTGCAAACAGCGGCGGTGTTATTGTTTCTTATTTTGAATGGGTACAGAACATTCAGGAAATGACATGGGAAAAACCGCAGGTAAATGAGATGCTTGAAACGATCATGACGAAAGCATTTGGAGAAATCGTGGAGGAGAGTAAAAAGAGTCATTGTACTTTGCGGATGGCAGCCTATATCATTGCTTTAAAACGATTGATCCATACGGAAGAGATCAAGGGTATATTCCCGTAAAATATACAGATGCAATACTACATGGTATTTTTAGTGCTGGATTTATCCTGTTATTAGTAGTAAAATACAGACAGGATAGATAGAAGTACATTGATATCAGAAATATGAAAGGGATGTCCTTCTCAGATGAAGGATGTCCTTTTTCTATACCAAAGTTTCTATATAAATAAAGGTATTTGGCAGATGAGATGTATAAGAAAATGGAGAGTAAAACTATGCGTGAAGTAAAAGAGACAGCTTACTGTCTGGATGAGGTAGATCAGAAGATTCTGGAACTGTTGGAGAAGGATGCTCGTATGTCTTTAAAGGATATTGCGGAATGTGTTTTTCTGTCATCAACAGCAGTATCTACGAGAATAGAGCGGTTAAAGGAAGCAGGGGTGATCGAGGGCTTTCAGGTACAGATCAATCCGATCGCACTGGGATATTATACAAAAGCATTTATTAATTTAGAGGTAGAGCCGAACGACAAACAGGATTTTTATCCATTTATCAAGAACTGCAAAAATGTTGTGGAATGCAATTGTGTGACCGGTGACTATTCCATGCTGATCGAGGTTATCTTTGAGACAACGATGGCATTGGATCTGTTTATCGGTGAATTGCAGAGATTTGGAAAAACAAAGACTTTGATCGCATTCTCGACCTCTGTAGAACACAGAAATATCTACTGGAAGGAAGAAAATCAGGAGCCGAATACATAAATTTTTTTTCGAAAGCGGATACTAACAATGGGAGGTTGCTTATGAAACAGAACGTAAAGAAAAAAGAGACATATATTCCATCATCCAACGGAAGAGATAAATTACATGTCATTGTCTGGATTCCGCAAGGAGAGATCAAGGCGGTGCTTCAGATCTCTCATGGTATGATAGAGGACATGGAGCGTTATGATCATTTTGCAAGATTTATGGCTGCCAGAGGAATTCTGGTATGTGGAAATGATCATCTGGGGCATGGCCTGACAGCCAGAAATAAATCCGAGATGGGTTATATGTATGCTTATGATGCAAGTAAGACGATGGCAGCAGATGTGCATCGTGTGACCAGATGCATAAAACGGGCATATCCGGATCTTCCGTATTTTCTTATGGGACACAGCATGGGATCATTTATTGCAAGAAGATATATGTGCGAATATGCAAAAGATCCAAAGTACCCTGCAAAGCTGCAGAAAAATGCCAGCATAGATGGTTTTATCTGTATGGGAACGGGCGGACATCCAAAGTGTATGCTGAAGATCGGAGAGGCGGTAGCCGGAGTGGAGAGTATGCTCCGTGGTGAGAAGCATAGAAGCAAATTGTTGCAGGTGCTTGCATTTGGTACTTACCTTTTCGGTATTCCCAGAATGACGATCATGAACGGTGAGAAGCGGAAGCGTACCGTGAAAGACTGGCTGAGTAGAGACTATGTTCAGGTTGACAAATATATGGCAGATCCGATGTATGACTATACTTTTACGGTAAAGGGCTACAAGACGTTATTCAAAACACTGGAATTTATTCAGGATGAGGATAATCTGGCAAATGTCCCAAAGAATATGCCGGTATTGTTCATATCAGGAAGCAAAGATCCGGTCGGACACTATGGACTGGACGTGAAGCTTTTATACAACAAATACAGCAGATATATCACAGATGATGTCAAATGCATCCTGTATAAGGATGCGCGTCACGAAGTCATAAACGAGATCAACAACATTCAGGCATATTACGATATCTATAACTGGATCGACCTGCACACCATAGGGGTGTAGGGGCGGAAACACATTTTAGTAATAAAAACAGAACAGGTGGTAACCCTCAACCGGGGCATTTTCAAATCATAGCATGAACGACTGAGTTTCAACGATTCGGTGCTACTGCGCCGGACACAACGAATTTATCGTGTCCGGCGCAGCATGCAGATCGAATCGAAGTTGAAATGAAGGTAGTCATGCGTGTTTGAGAATGCTCCGGCTGAGAGTTACCGCCTGTTCGTTTGCGTTACAAGCTGATCTTTTTTTCGAGGAGCACGGAGCTTCCGATATAGCTTGCCACCATTACTACGAAGTAGAGTGCGATCTGTGGGATCATGGCATACATGGCTTCCATAAATGTCGCATCCGGTCCGGGATTGGACAGATGGGGAATCTTAGAAGCAATTACAGACAGGATCACATAGAAGACGATGAACAGTACGAAACTGATAAAACCTTTAATCTTCTTTGTCTGAAGAATGGTGGAGCATACCGATACCGCAAGGTAAGCAAGTGTGATCGTCATAAAGAACTGGATCAGAAATACAAGGATAAATGCCAGTAATCTTAAGATAACGCCGCCCAGGGAATATCCCCCCATTTCAAGAATATTGCTTAGAAAATCATAAAAAGTATCAATGGAGTCATATGTGGAGTATGCCAGGCTGAGATCTAAGGCCAGTAATCCGAATATAACAGCAACGATTATTGCACCTGTCAGCAGGATGGATAACAGTTTGGCACCGATTACTTTATAGCTGGATATAGGAGCCATAAAGACCAGATATCCTGATTTGTTTTTCAGATCCTGGCTGTAACTGATTATGCCGTAGATCAATACAAACAGGTAACAGCAGAAAGCCGCGAGAATAAGCAGGGAAACAGCAATAACAGAGTGATCTGCATGTTCGGTTAACGTACCAATGAGAAAGTAAAGCTCAATGGCAGCTATGACGATCCCTACGATCAGAAGTGGAAAGATTCCACGGCGAAATTCATATTTTAACATTTTTAACATAATTGAATACCTCCCAGTTTATGCGTAGATTTCTTTATACATATCAACAATGGATTTGCCCTGTGCGATACGAAGTTCTTCTGCATTACCCTGTAATACACAGGTTCCGTTTTTGATGAAGATGGCATGATCAATGATCTTTTCCAGTTCATCCACCAGATGGCTTGACATGATAACGGCAGTGTCATCTGAGATATTAGACACGATTGTATGAATGATCTTCTCGCGTGCAATGATATCGATGCCGTTTAACGGTTCGTCTAACATAATAACTTCCGCATTTCTTGAAAGCGTTGCAACGATCTTAAGCTTTGCCATCATACCGGATGACATCTCACGCACTTTTTGCTTTGGATCCAGATCCATTTCCTGTAACAGGCGCATGTATTTGTCATAATCAAAATCAGCGAAGAAATCACGGTAATATTTTCCGACATCGATGCAGTTCATATAACCGAAGAAATAGGCTTCTGTAGGCATATATGCGATATGCGCTTTGGCTTTGTAATCTAATGGCCGGTTATCCATTGTGATCGTACCGGAGGACGGTTTTGAAAGCCCGGCGATCATTTTCATAAGGGTGGATTTACCGCTTCCGTTCGGACCGAGTAGCGCATAAATGTTACCGGATATGATATCCAGTGACAGGTCCGAAACAGCGGTCGTACTCATATACTTTTTTACTAAGTGTTCACATTTAATCATAGTATTCATTCCTTTCAATACTTGTTTTTATAGGGAATAGTAGTCCTGCAATAATCGGATGATCTCTTCCGGCGTATATCCCATGCCGGTGAGCTGTTCATCCAGAACTGTAAGGATCTGCTTTAACTGTTCCTGTTTCAGCCGATCAATTACCTGAGGATCTTCTGTTACAAATGTACCAATTCCACGTTTCGTATATGACAGTCCGAGAGATTCCATCTCGTTATAAACCCGGGCCGCGGTGTTTGGGTTGATGTCATATTGGATGGCAAGCTCTCTGGATGATGGGAGCTTGGTACCAAGTGGCAGGGCACCTGTAATAATCTTCTTTTTTATATCATCGATGACCTGAAGGTAGATCGGCAGGTTTGATTTAAATTCCAAATGCTTCCCTCCTAACTGCTGTACTAGTTGGATAGTACACCAATACACTTGGGATGTCAAGCACAAAAATTAAATTTATAACTATTCATTTGGCAGCAAAACTTCCATTTATAGGTGAATTGCCGGATATAGGTTAAAATTAATGAGAATAATTCTTAAAAAGGTATTCAAACCTGACAAAATATGTGTTAGTATAGACTTATCAAAAGTAAGATCGGAATAAATCATTGGAGTGAACAGGTATGGCAGAGAAAAGAAATACAAAACAAAAACAGGTTATATATTCGGTTATAAAAGAATTAAAATGTCATCCGACTGCCCAGCAGCTTCATCAGATTCTTGTGGAGAGGGGATATAATATAGGTGCATCGACTGTATACAGAGTATTGGCGGATGCGGTTGATGACGGCATTATCATGAATGTATTCTCATTTGATAAGAATGAACATTTTGACGGCAATCCGGTTCCGCATTATCATATTATCTGTACCAAATGTGGAAGAATCTTCGACAGCCATGTGCCATATGATCCTGAGATCGATGAGCGAGGCAGACTGGCGGATGAGGACTTTCTGATAACATCCCACAATCTTGAATATGTCGGCATCTGCCCTGAATGTCAGAACGAGCAGGAATAACACCATGCTTTATAACATTATCAGGATTTATATAAGATTGCATAAAATATAGCACACACATACAGCAACACCCATATGGTTGTTCCATTATAACATGACATATACGAGGATTTCGTTGTGAGCTGCACATTGTCAGTAAATACGAGTGCCTGTTTGAGCCGAAGGCGAGTTGGCACAGGAGTATTTACGAATCAGACATGTGCTGCGAACAGAAACCGCAGTAAGTCATTTATAGTGGAATAACCATATGGGTGTTGCTGTATGTGTGTGCTATATTGCAATCTTATATAAAACTTGAACAACCTGTCAAAGCATGGTGTTATTCCTGCTCATTGTTATCTTCATTGTCTTTCTTGTCAAAGACTTCGAATTCGGCGTCATTATTCTGGATGGTGGAGATCACCTTGGCAGATTTTACAGGACGCATCGGATCGGTCATTGGATTCTGGATGAAAGTCTGGTTTGATGATGGCAGGACAACATTCTGACCAAGAATGGATCTGCGGTCACGGATTGCACGGCGTCTGGCGCGTTCTTCTGTCGAGAGCTGTTCCTCATCTTCCATATCCTCATCTGCTTCGGGATCCTCGTCGATGTATTCCGGTTCATCCATGTCATTACGATCTGTGACAGGCTTATGCTCGGAATTTGACCGGGCTTTTTTGCCGCGCATATTCAAAAGAGTGCTTATAAAGTCGGAACTTTCAAAGCTGTTCTTTTGACCGGACGATTTATCGGTTTCGTTGGTATCTTCATCATTTTCAAGTTCTTCCATGTCTTCGTCTTCGATTGAAGAATCAATATCGGAATCTTCGGAATCAGAGCTTTCGTCTGCAGTGTCTGCATCAGATTCATCCGAATCGTCTTCTTCCGGCTCCGTATTCCCGAATAATTCATCGAAATAGGACTGCTCGATATGGATATCAAAATCTGCTTCGGCGTGTCCGACCTCATCCTTGCAGTCGTTATAAATCTTTGTATTATACGTTTCCTTAAGCTGTTCGATCAGTTCTTTATCATCATACTGAAGCTGCTCCAAAATACGGGCAACAATGATTCCCTGATATTCGTCACTCCAGCCATCTTCGAGCTTGATCACGATACCGAGCTTCCGGCTTCGGATCGCCATACAGATCACACCTCTGGAACCATCCTTCATAAGAAGATCCGGGTTCTTATTTACATAGTAGGAAGGTGTAAAGTAATCGTTGATCTTTTCCGGATTCTTGTTAATACAGTCGAAGTTATAGGTGATCGCTTCCCGTATATCATCCGGCAGATTGAACGGATCTGCAAGTTTTGCATAAGCAAGTGCGATGTTACGCATTGGAAGTGCAAATACCGGAACGCCGCAACCGTCGATTCCCAGACTGATCCGGTAAGTCGGAGTCTGGCTTAGCATGGATAAGAATGAAATGATCTGCTTCTGGACAGGAGAGTCCGGAAGCTGGTAGCCGGTTACCTTTCCGGTCAGTTCGCGCTGCAGCATCATAAGGCTTAAGTGTTTGCCGGAACAGCAGTGCTGCAAACGGCTCTTGCCCTCTACAGGATTCAGCTTGGAACCAAGTGCAAGCTTGTCCGCAAGCGGTGTTGCCGATGTGGAGATCGTTGGATTCATGATCATATCTTCTTCTTTTAAGCCCGTTTTTTCCATGATGCTCTGAAGTACATAGATATGATGATTACTGCCCCAGTGAGAGGAATTACAGATCGTTACTTCTTCCTCGCTCAGGTTATATTTTTTATGAAGACCTGCGAGCAGGGTAGGAAGCACCTGAATCGGTTTGCTTGCGGAACGCATATAAGTCTGGCGCTCGATATCACCGGTATAAGCAATCGTTTCGCCGGTTGATGAAACAATAGCAATAGATCCATAATGTACATTTTCAACAACATCGCCACGGTATTCTTTTACTAAAATTTCAGCCATAAGTTCTTCTTCCTTTCATCTTCGTATACTCAGGCATTTGTGGGATTATGACAGGTCAAAATCTGTGTAACAGCCTGAAAGTATATCGGTAAAATAATTAATTAGAGTTTATCACAAGTAGAAAACCATTTCTACCCGGAGAATACAGGAAAGAAAATTTTTTAATCAAAAATGCACAGTGAAAATTGTTAAAAGATACATGGAAAATTCATGCAAAATATGTGTTTGTTTTGTAAAAATGTTTAAAATTTCTATATTCTTTTAACTTTTATTGTGGAAATGCAATAAAAAACTTTGCTTATTACAAAAACAGTGGTATAATGCATTTATATTAATACGCACGAAGGGGTGACATTATGATTAAAAAAGAAATGATAGCCATGCTTCTTGCAGGAGGACAGGGAAGCCGTTTGGGCGTTCTGACCTCTAATCTGGCTAAGCCGGCTGTAGCTTTTGGCGGCAAATACAAGATTATCGATTTCCCATTGAGCAACTGTATTAATTCAGGTGTTGATACAGTAGGTGTTCTTACACAGTACAGACCACTGAGGCTTAACCAGCATATCGGAATCGGTATTCCTTGGGATCTGGATCGTAACATAGGAGGCGTGACAGTTCTTCCGCCATACGAGAAAAGTGATAACAGCGAATGGTATACAGGTACTGCAAATGCTATTTATCAGAACCTGGAGTTTATAGATTATTATAATCCTGAATATGTTCTGATATTATCCGGTGATCATATCTACAAGATGGACTATGAAAACATGCTGGAATATCACAAATCCTGTGATGCTGATATTACACTTGCTACATATCAGGTACCATGGGAAGAGGCTAGCAGATTTGGCGTTGTAATTACAGATGAGAACAATGTTATTTCAGAATTTGAGGAGAAACCTGCAAATCCTAGAAGTAACAAAGCATCTATGGGTATATATATATTCAGTTGGAAGGTGCTTCGTGAAGCACTTGTAAAGATGAAGGATCAGCCGGAATGTGACTTTGGTAAGCACATCATTCCATACTGCCATTCAAATGGCAAGAAGATCTGTGCATATGACTTCAAGGGTTACTGGAAGGATGTAGGAACACTTGGTTCTTACTGGGAAGCAAATATGGAGTTAGTAGATATTGTTCCTGAATTCAATCTGTATGAGGAGTTCTGGAAGATCTACACCAAGACAGATGCGATCCCACCACAGTACATAGATGCAAGCGGCAGAGTAAGCAGATGTATCATCGGTGAAGGAACAGAGGTATACGGCGATGTTGAGAATTCCGTTATCGGTTCCGGTGTTACGATCGAAAAGGGTGCAGTCATCCGTAATTCGATCATTATGAATAACGCAACGATCGGTGAGAATGCATATATGGACAAGGCTATCATCGCAGAGAATGTTAAGATTGGTAAGGATGCTAAGCTTGGAATCGGAGAAGAAGCTGTCAATGAATTCAAGCCACAGATTTATTCATTTGGACTTGTTACGATCGGAGAGAACTCAGTTATTCCTGATGGTGTAACAATCGGTAAGAATACTGCTATATCTGGTGTGACTACTCCGGAAGATTATCCGGATGGCAACTTAAAGAGTGGCGGAAGTATTATAAAGGCAGGTGAATAGAGATGAGAGCATTAGGTATAATTTTAGCAGGTGGTAATAGCAACAAGATGGGCGAATTATCAGCAAAGAGAGCTGTTGCAGCTATGCCTATTACTGGCGGTTACAGAGCTATTGATTTTGCCCTTTCGAATATGACGAATTCCCATATCCAGAAGGTAGCGGTATTTACACAGTACAATACCAGATCTCTGAATGAACATCTGAATTCCAGCAAATGGTGGGATTTCGGAAGAAAACAGGGTGGTCTCTATATATTCACACCAACCATTACATCAGAGAACAGCTACTGGTATAAAGGTACAGCAGATGCCCTTTATCAGAACATTAATTTCCTGAAGGAAAGTCATGAGCCATATGTAGTTATTGCATCCGGTGATGGTATCTACAAGCTGGATTATGGTAAGGTTCTGGAAGAACACATCAGCAAAGGCGCAGATATTACAGTTGTATGTAAGGACCTTGCACCGGGAGAAGATGATGTGAATCGTTTTGGTGTAATACAGATGGATGCGGACAACCGTATCGTAGATTTCGAGGAGAAGCCACTGGTTGCAGGCAACAACACGATCTCAACCGGTATCTATGTGATCAGAAGAAGACAGCTCATCGAATTACTGGAAACCTGTGCAAATGAAGGCAGAACTGATTTTGTAAGAGATATTCTTGTAAGATATAAGAATGTAAAGAAGATTTATGGATATAAGATGGATACTTACTGGAGAAACATCGGAACCAAGGAGTCTTACTATAAGACAAACATGGATTTCCTGAACAGAGATGTAAGGAACTATTTCTTCAAGCAGCATCCTGACATCTACTCCAAGGTGGAGGATCTTCCACCAGCAAAGTATAATGGGGAAGCGGTTGTGAATAACAGCCTGGTAGCAAGTGGATGTATCATAAATGGTACTGTAGAGAATTCAGTATTATTTAAGAAGGTATACATTGGCAACAACTGTGTGATCAGAAATTCTATCATTCTGAACGATGTACACATTGGGGATAATTGTGTAATTGAAAACTGTATTGTAGAAAGTAGAGATACGATCCGTGCAAATACAGTTCATCAGGGTAGCCCGGATGACATCAAGGTTATCGTGGAGAAGAATTTCAGATACGCATTGTAGCAGATAAGAAAGACAAGGGGGTACACACGATGCAGGTGACCGATATCAGAGTCAGGGGTGTTGAAAAAGAAGGTAAGATGAAAGCCGTCGTTTCGATCACAATTGATAATGAATTTGTAGTTCATGATATCAAAGTGATCCAGGGTGATAAGGGATTGTTTATTGCGATGCCTAGCCGGAAAGCAGCAGATGGTGAGTACAGAGATATCGCACATCCAATCAATACTGAGACAAGAGAACGTCTGCAGCGGATGATACTTGAGAAATATCAGGAATCACTGGAAGCTTAAGACGTGAAACGGAGCCAGCCACTGTAGATGCAGTGGCTGGCTTTTGTGTTAATATTGGTATTTATATATGATAAAGATCTATAACAAGAGGAGAGAAGGTTTATGGTAATAAATAGAGTAATGATATTGTTTTCGGGTTGTTTTTTGATTGTTTGGTCTACTTTCAAATGGAAGATTCCAAATGTGATTTGGAACGCTAAATTAACCAAAGTATGTTCTGTGGCTTTGGGATTGTATAATATTATTTTAGCGATTTGCTTTGAAAAAGATTTAAACATTGCTTTATTCATTGTAGACTTTATTCTCTATATGTTGTTGGATCTAGGATTTTTAACAGTTAAGTTAAAAAAGGATAAAAAAGGAAAAATAAAGAATCTTCAACTGGGGATTTGCTCCATTTTTGTTATTTTGGCTATGATTATGGTATGTTTTAATTTGAATGAGATTTATGCCAGCATAATGATTTTAGCTGGTGTGATGATGGGGATATCTGTTCCTTTTCAGAAAATGAATTGTGATTAAAGTGTCGATTAATAAAGTGGTTGTGAGACGAAATTCAATAAATAAGTTGTTCATTTAATTTGAGAGGAGATTATATTTATGAAATGCTTATCATGTGGTAAGGAAGAATTTGATGAATGTACGAAATATTTCCACCATATGGTTGAAAATGAAATAGGGATAAAGTAAAATTAGCTGTGGTAATCTCATATTTTATTTGGAGGTAATTATGCTGAAAGCAATCATCCTTGCAGCAGGCAAGGGAACAAGAATGAAATCTGAAAAGCCAAAGGTTGTGCACGAGGTGCTTGGTAAGCCGATGGTATACTATTCGATAGAAGCGGCAAGAGCTGCCGGATGTGATAAAGTCTGCGTGATCGTTGGATACAAGGCAGAAGAAGTAGAAAAGAGTATTAAAGATACTTATGCGAAGCTTGGTAAGACAGAAGAAATGCAGGATGTAGTAAGTTACGCACTACAGACCGAACAGCTTGGAACCGGTCATGCGGTTAAGTGTGCTTCTGATTTTATCGGTACAGAGGGCGATGTTGTTGTCCTTTGTGGAGATACACCACTTGTGACCGGTAAGACATTAGAGCAGGCGATCAAGAAGCATGTTGCAGCAGAAAATGGTGTTACAGTTATCTCGGCAATGCTTTCAGATCCATTTGGATACGGAAGAATTATCCGTGATGAGAAAGGCTTATCAAAGATCGTAGAACAGAAGGATGCAACTGAGGAAGAACAGGCGGTTAAAGAAGTAAATTCCGGTATGTATATTTTCAAATGTGATGCATTGCTGGCAGCACTTTCACAGATTACAAATGATAATGCACAGGGTGAATATTATCTGCCGGATACCATTGAGATCATCAAGAAAATGGGACTTCCGGTTGATGCAGCAGCCATGGAGGATGCAGATCAGATCAAGGGTGTCAATACACTGGAACAGCTTGCAGAAGCAGAAGAGATAATGAGGTCAAGATAAGATGAAACTGATAGTAGGACTTGGAAATCCGGGAACCAAATATGCGGGAACCAGACATAATGTAGGATTTTCCGTGATCGTAGGACTTGCAGATAAATATAATATAGAATTGAGTGAAAAGAAACATAAAGCGATTTATGGAAGGGGCATGATAGAAGGAGAGAAAGTGATCCTTGCAATGCCACAGACATTTATGAATCTGAGTGGAGAAAGTGTCCGGGAGCTGGTCGATTATTACAAATGCGATCCATCCGATGTGATCGTTGCTTATGATGATATCGATCTGGCAGTCGGTAAACTTCGAATCCGTGAAAAGGGGAGTGCCGGTGGACATAATGGAATGAAGAATATTATTTCACATCTGGGAACACAGGAATTTGTCCGGGTCCGTGTCGGAATCGGAAAGAAGCCGGATCGTATGGATCTTGCAGATTATGTATTATCCAGATTTGGAAAAGATGAACTTCCGGAGATCAAGGCAGGCTGTGATAATGCCTGTGATGCGATCGCATTGATCTTAAAAGACAGTGCGGCAGCAGCAATGAATAAATATAATTAACCGAAAGATAAAATGTGTTGATCGGAACAGGTCGTATACAGGGTAAAGCTGTGATACGATCAGACAGGTATAAATAATCAGAAAATAAAAAAGAAAGGGAGCCAGGCTGTATCAGCCTGGCATTTGGCGTCGATATGAAGGCAATCAATGAGCCTGTAAAACATACCGAAAATTATATACAGATAAAGGACTGGTTAAAAGAGCAGGATGGCATCGTCAATATATCCGGAAATGACGGAACAGACCGGGTGTATCTGATGCATGCATTTTCATCCGATGCACATGTAAGACTGGTCGTAACCTACAGTGAACAGAGAATGGAACAGTTATACGAGGATTTCCGTTTCTATGATAAAGCGGTGTATATGTATCCGTCGAAGGATATTTTATTTTACAGCTCAGATATCCATGGAAATTCTATCACCAGACGGCGGATGGATATATTCAGACGACTGATCGAGGGAGAAGCCTGTACGATCATTCTGACAGTGGATGCGTTATTTGATAAGATGCCGGATCTGTCCTACATTAAGAAAAACGTTGTGACGATCCGCGAGGCGGAAGAACTGGATGTTGAAGCGCTTAAGAAACGGCTGGTAGAACTGGGGTATGAAAAGGCGGACAGCGTGGACGGTGTCGGACAGTTTGCGGTGCGTGGTGGTATCATTGATATCTTTCCTTTGACAGAGGAATGCCCATATCGTATCGATATGTGGGATACGGAGGTCGATACGATCCGGAGCTTTGATGTAGAGAGCCAGCGGTCGATCGAACAGGTGCAGGAGATCCAGATTTATCCAGCAAGCGAGATGGTGTTGTCTGATCGCAGGACGGCGCAGGGGATCCACAAGCTGGAGCAGGAATTCAAACCATATTATGAGAAGCTGCGGAAAGAGTTCAAGACAGAGGAAGCTGCCCGCTTAAAGAAGCAGATCGGAGAGATCAAAGAGCAGTTGACGGAGTTTCATGGGATGGCAGGAGTGGACAGTTATGTAGAGTATTTCTACAGTAAGACCGTATCACTCTTAGACTGCTTCCATACAAAAAATACAGTTATTTTATTAGATGAGACTTCGAGAATATCAGATTATGCGGATAACTATATGGCAACCTTCCTTGAGAGCATGGAGAGCCGGCTGAAGGGTGGATATATCCTTCCGGGTATGATGAATATTTTATTTACCTATTCGGCAATCGTGCAGAAAATGCAGGCATTTCAGACGCTCGCATTTTCTATTCTGTATCATGAGGATCGGTATTTTACGATCCGACATGATGTAACTTACGACAGTCGAGTGGTTAATTCTTATAGGAATAATTTTGAAGCGTTAATTGCGGATATCGGAAAATGGAGAGAGAAAAATTATCGGATCATATTTATCTCGCCATCGACGACCAGAGCCAAACGGATGGTTGAGAATCTGACCAGCCATGATGTGGCATGCTTCTATTCGGAGGATACCGACCGTGTTCTTTCCGAGAAAGAGGTTATGGTTACGACAGGAAGACTTCGGGCAGGATTTGAGTTCCCGGAGCTGAAGCTGGTTGTGATAAATGAAGGCGACGTCTTTACTGCACGGAGCAGTACGAAGAAAAAGAAGAACCAGAAGCCACGGTATTCCGGCGAAGTGATCAAAGATTTCTCCGATATCAGTGTGGGTGACTGTGTGATCCATGAACGTTATGGAGTTGGTATCTATGGCGGTATCGAGAAGGTTGAAGTGGACGGTGTCTTAAAAGACTATGTAACGATCAATTATGCAGAGGGCGGAAAGCTCTATGTACTGGCTTCTGAGGTAGACTGTATCCAGAAATACAGTGATAAAGAGGGCAGACGACCGAAGATCAACAAGCTCGGCAGTAAAGACTGGGAGAAGACCAGAAGCCGGGTAAAAGGTCATGTTGCAACGATCGCAAAGGAACTGGTGAACCTGTATGCGAAACGACAGGCATCACAGGGCTTCTGCTATTCGAAGGATACGATCTGGCAGCAGGAATTTGAGGAAATGTTCCCATATGAGGAAACGGATGACCAGAAGAAAGCGATCGCAGAGACGAAGGCAGACATGGAGAGCAGCAAGATCATGGATCGTCTGATCTGTGGTGATGTGGGCTTTGGTAAGACAGAGGTTGCGATCCGTGCGGCATTTAAGGCGGTATACGATGGCAGACAGGTTGCTTATCTTGTGCCGACTACGATTCTTGCACAGCAGCATTATAATACATTCAAAGAACGTATGAAGGAATTTCCGGTTGAGATCCGTCTGTTGTGCCGTTTCTGTACACCGAAGGAGGTTCGGGAGACGATCGCTGATCTGAAGGCCGGCAAGGTGGATATCGTGATCGGAACACATCGTCTGTTATCGAAGGATGTGACATTTAAGCAGCTTGGTCTGCTGATCATAGACGAGGAGCAGCGGTTTGGTGTAACACATAAGGAAAAGATCAAGCAGATGAAGACAAATGTTGATGTCCTGACCTTGACAGCGACTCCTATTCCTCGTACACTTCATATGAGCCTGATCGGTATTCGGGATATGAGTGTTCTGGAAGAAGCGCCGGTTGACAGACGGGCGATCCAGACCTATGTCATGGAGCTTGATCCCGAACTTGTCAAAGAAGCGATCAAGCGTGAGCTGGCGCGGGATGGTCAGGTATATTATGTATATAACCGGGTAAATAATATAGAGATGGTCACATCGGAGATTGCATCCCTTGTACCGGATGCAGTTGTTGAGTATGCGCATGGACAGATGCATGAACGACAGCTGGAGGACATCATGTACCGGTTTATCAATCATGAGATTGATGTGCTGGTCACGACGACGATCATCGAGACGGGACTGGATATTCCAAATGCGAATACCATGATCATTCATGATGCAGATACATTTGGCTTATCCCAGTTGTATCAGCTCCGCGGCCGTGTCGGTCGTTCAGATCGGAATGCATATGCATTTCTGATGTACCGTCGGGATAAACTTATTAAGGAAACTGCGGAAAAGAGACTGAAAGCGATCCGGGAATTTACCGATCTTGGTTCCGGAATCAAGGTGTCCATGAAGGATCTGGAGATCCGCGGCGCGGGAAATATCTTAGGCGAGGATCAGTCCGGTCATATGGAAGCAGTTGGTTATGATCTGTACTGTAAGATGTTAAATGATGCGATCCGTCAGGAGATGGGCGAGAAGGTTGAAGAACGGTTTGAGACAACCGTACAGCTTCCGGTGGATGCTTATATACCGGCTGAATATGTCAAGAATGAATTCATTAAGCTGGATCTGTATAAGAGGATATCTCATATCGCATCGGATGATGATTACGACGATATCATTGACGAATTAAACGACAGATTTGGAGAGATGCCGACAGAGGTTCTGAACCTGCTTGATGTATCTTTATTAAAGGCAAAGGCAAATCGTGCCTATATAACCAGCATTATGCTGGCGGGGGCGGAGCTGCGGTTTTCGATGTTTAAACAGGCGAAGATCGACACAGCAAAGATTGATTCGTTATTAGATAAATATAGAGGAAGCATGAAATTTGTGATCGGCAACAGTCCATCTTTTGTGCTTAAGATGAAGACGATCACAGAGAAAGAAATCTGGAAGCAGGCGAGAGCAGTTGTAGCTGATATTGCGGAGCTTGCAGAAGAATAAAGGATGATCAGCATACCGAAATCTGTAATGTTTGCAGGATGATGCAGATGCCGGAATCGGTGAGCTGGAAGAACAGGAGGTTTGGTGGATGAAACGTAGAATTCTAAAGGCTATTTCTTTGATCTGTACATGTGTGATGTTACTTACACTTGCAGCGTGCGGAGAAGAAAGTCAGGATAATACAGGAAAATATATTGTATTCAAATTCGGAAATGACAACATTTATCTGGACGAGGTGTATATCTATGCACAGACAACCATTGATGAGTACGAAAAGGAATACGGCAACGATATCTGGGGAAAAACGATCGAGACGGATGGTGGCATCGAGATGAACGTCGAGGAAATGGCAAGACGTGAAGTGATCTCCAATATTGTTCAGACCAAGGCGCTGATCGCACAGGCGGATGAATATAAGATCAGTCTGACGGCGGAAGAACAGGCACAGGCAGAACAGGAAGCGGAAGATTTCTATAACAGTCTGACCGATGAGCAGTTGAAAGAAACCGGCATGGAGGCAGATACACCATCCCGTGTCCTTCAGGAGAATGCATTGGCGAAGAAAATCTACGATCATGTCATGAGCGACTCCTCTGCTGAGGTATCCGATGAGCAGGCAAGAATGACGACATTTTATGATATGTTCTTTGAATGTTATTATGAGGATGATTTTGGAAATATTGTAGTGTACAGTAAGGATAAGATCGCAGAACAGAAACAAAAAGCGGACGAGGCTTATACTTCGATCAAACAGCAGTTATCGGACAATCCGAACCTGAATATCACTTTCCTTGGCCATACAAATAACCTGCAATATGCAGGAAGCCATACCATGAGCAAGGATCAGATTCTGGAAAGCTATGGGCAGGAGGTTCTGGATACCTTATATGATATGCAGGATGGAGATATCTCACAGGTTATCGAGACTGAGAATGGCTATCATATCTTCCAGATGACATATCTGACGGATGAGAAGGCAACCGCTACGAATAAAGCGGAGCTGACAAAAGAAGCGAATGATGCCTATTTTAATAACCTTTTAACGAACTGGGTATCAAAGATTGACAAAGATTACACTTATTCCAAGAGCGTAAATACTGACGTGTATAGTATGATTACGTTTAATTAATGGGATAGAATAAAAAGGTCCATGGTACATTTCGTGCCATGGACCTTTTTTGCCTGTTTATTTTCTTCCAGTAGAGCCGAAGCCACCTTCACCGCGTACGGTATCGGATAATTCATCTACAGTATGGAAACATCCGGTAATGTATGGGGTGATAACAAGCTGCGCAATACGTTCGCCGCTTTCAATCGTCTGATCGACATTAGAGTGGTTATGGAGTGCTACCATGATCTCTCCACGGTAATCTGCATCGATAACGCCTACTTTGTTGGCAGGGGCAAGACCACGCTTACAGGCAAGACCGCTTCTTGCATAGACCAGTCCGGCATAGCCGGCCGGAATCTCGATAGCCAGTCCGGTGTGGATGAACTGGGTTTCTCCGGCAACGATCGTTACCGGTTCCTCCATGCAGGCATACAGATCTGCTCCGGCAGCAAATTCAGAACCATAAGAAGGAATTGTCGCATTTTCATTCAGTTTCTTAATGTTAATATCAAATGTGGTCATTAGAAGTACCTTCCTTTCTCGTCCCATAAGACTGCTTTCTTGGCAGCTAATGATTTTGGAACATCCAATATTCTCTGATTTGTAGAACCTCTGAATCGCAGATCCAGAACTTTCTTTTCTTCAACAAATTCTCCGTCGACTAAAACATCCAGATAGGACAGGAATTTGTGAGTGAAATCCCACTGGAAATACATTTTGTCCAGAACGTCTTTTTCAAAATCATAGCCGGTATAGCACCAGATCGTTTTATCCGGATAAGCAGCTTTGAACTGTTCCAGAAGTGGAAGCAGTCCCTGCTGATTGACGAATTCCAATGGTTCGCCGCCAAGCAGGGTAAGCCCTACAATATGATCCGGCTTACAGAGTTCAATGATCGTATCAATTTCTTTTTGAGTAAAAGGCTTACCTGCGTTGAAATCCCAGGTATCCTGATTAAAACAACCCTTACAGTGGTGTGTGCAGCCGGATACGAACAGAGAGGTTCGGACTCCGGTTCCGTTTGCGATATCACACCGTTTGATATCCATATAATTCATAATTATTATTTCTCCCATACAAAAAGTATGGCCCGCATTGCCCTCTACGACATGCAGACCATACAAATTGAAATTATTAATGCACTTAGTTAAAAATCGGATGTAAACTGTTCATACAAGTAAATACTTTATGCATAGCTTTAATATAAACCAATTTTTTCAATATAGCAAGTGTTTTTATAAAAATTCCGGTATATTCTGATCGTATGTGGTATACATTATTCTGTTTGTGGTATGGATGAACCACATGCTTCAGACCTGAATCCTACAGGTGTAATACTCTGGAAGCCATTTCTTTGGTCTTGCCTACGTTCCAGAAGTTTTCACCGAGATAACCACAGGTTCTTCTTGTAACGTTCATCTTTGCGTGGTCTTTGTTGCCACACTGAGGACATTCCCATTCGCCATCTGCATTGATGATGATCTCACCGTCATATCCACATACATGACAGTAGTCTGATTTTGTATTGAACTCAGCGTACTGGATATTCTCATAAATGTAGCGGACCACTTCTGCGAGAGCATCCAGATTGTTACGCATATTTGGTATCTCGACATAGGAGATCGCACCACCGGATGAGATCGTCTGGAACTGACTCTCAAATCTAAACTTGCTGAATGCATCGATCTTCTCACGGACATCAACATGGTAGGAGTTTGTGTAGTAGCCCTTATCAGTAACATCCTTGATCGTACCGAAACGTTCTTTATCAATGCGTGCAAATCTATAACATAAGCTTTCGGCTGGTGTTCCATATAAGCCGAAGCCAAGTCCGGTATCAGCCTTCCATTTATCACAGGCTGCACGCATTCTATTCATAACCTTTAATGCAAATTCTTCACCAACCGGATCCGTATGGCTGACACCCTTCATCAGGATAGAAGTCTCATACAGACCGATGTATCCAAGTGACAGTGTGGAGTAGCCGTTGTGAAGCAGTGGATCGATAACCTCACCCTTCTTTAATCGTGCAATCGCACCATACTGCCAGTGAATTGGGCTGACATCTGAAGTTACGCCTTCCAGTGCTCTGTGACGGCACATCAGCGCATCGTAACATAACTGAAGCCGTTCATCTAGGAGTGACCAGAATTTATTTTCATCACCCTTTGCCAGAATACCGATCTGAGGAAGATTCAGGCTGACAACACCCTGGTTGAAACGACCTTCCCACTTATAGTTGCCATTTTCATCCTTCCAAGGAGAGAGGAAAGAACGGCATCCCATACAGGAGAAGACATTACCTTCATAGTTCTCACGCATCTTCTTAGCGGAGATGTAATCCGGATACATTCTCTTAGCGGAGCACTTGATCGCAAGACGGGTGATGTAATCATATTTGCCGCCCTTTAAGCAGTTGTGCTCATCCAGAACGTAGATCAGCTTTGGAAATGCAGGTGTTACATAGACACCAACTTCGTTTTTAATACCCTCTAAACGCTGACGGAGGATTTCTTCTACGATCATGGCATTCTCTTCAATGTATTCATCAGTTGGATCGAGATTCAGGAATAAGGTAACAAATGGAGACTGACCATTTGTAGTCATCAGAGTGTTGATCTGGTACTGGATCGTCTGAACACCGGAACGGAGCTCGTCGTTCAGTCTTTCTTTTACCAGCTCCTCTAATGTATCGGCATCTAATCTCTCGCCAAATTCTTCCTGATATAATGCTTTGTATTTATTGTAACTCTTACGCAGATATTTTCCAAGGTGACGGATATCAACGGACTGACCACCATACTGGCTGGAGGCAACGGCAGCAATGATCTGTGTAACGATCGTACATGCAACCTGAAAACTCTTAGGGCTCTCGATCAGTTTGCCGTTCATGACAGTGCCATTGTCAAGCATATCTCCGATGTTGATCAGACAACAGTTGAAGATTGGCTGTAAGAAATAATCAGCATCGTGGAAATGGATCGCACCTTCTTCATGTGCTTTTGAAATCTTTTCAGGCAACAGAAGTCGTTTGGTAAGATCCTTTGAAACCTCACCGGCGATCAGATCTCGCTGAGTGGAAGCAACAGTTGCGTTTTTATTTGAATTCTCTTCCATAACATCTTTGTTTCTGTTCTGGATCAGGCTGAGAATGGAATCGTCAGTTGTATTTGCTTTACGGATCAGTTCACGGCTGTATCTATATATAATGTAAGTTTTGGCAAGAACGAATTTCCCTTCTGCCATAATCTTCTGCTCGATGATATCCTGAATGTCCTCGACCAGCATTCTTTTTCTGTTTTTTGCTTCGATACCGTCTATGATCTCTTCGATTTTTTCTTCAGAAATTTTTTCGCAGTCTTCGACTTCGGCATTTGCCTTCTGGATGGCAACGATAATCTTGCTGCGATCATAGGATACGGCTCGACCGTCTCTTTTGATTACCTGCATTTTTACATTCTCCTTCAAAATTGATTATCTAGATATTGAGTGCAATGTTTTCTCAAACCCCAACATATTGCGTCGCGTGTGAAAAAAAGACAAAAAAATGAACGATTTAAAATCTGTGAGACTAAAAAATCGTTTGGAATATTTTGTAACTCTATGTCCCCGACAGTTACACATTATAGCATCACCATTTTGGTTTGTCTATATCAATCAGTACAAAATATTGAGAAAAAATCAAAGAAATAATACTAGATATTGTGTTGCATGGGAAAATGTGATTTACTGTTCGAGTGGCGATTGACATTATGTGAAATTGTCGGAAATTGTATCTGAAAGTATGGATACTGTCGAAGTATTGCAAACAATCAGGCATTTAACAATAACGTTGCATAGTTTGTGACATTTCTATGAATTACTTAAAATAGCTTTATTTTTAATTGGAAATGTGATATAAAGCTATGATAGGTGATACCTAATTTTATAATATATAGAGGTAAGTACAATGAGGAAATTGAAAAAGGGACTTGCGGTTGCTCTTGCAATGGCAATGACATTATCTATGGCTGTGGGATGCGGCGATAAAAAGAATACAACCGGTAAGCTTGACAATGCAACGCAAACGGATGCGACTTCATCAGACAGCAGCACAGAGGCAGCAGAAGATTTGACGATCGATGAGTATATCGAGAAATATGCAGATGGCGTTACGCTTGGAGAGTACAAAGGAATTGAATATGAATATGCACCGGAAGCGGTAACTGCAGATGATATTCAGAGCAAGGTAGATTCTTTTATTTCATCCTGCACTACTTATAATGAAGATAAGACAAGTGCAGCAAAGATGGGTGATATTGTAAATATCGACTTTGTCGGAACTGTAGATGGTAAGGAATTTGAAGGTGGTAATTCTGATGGAAATGGTTATGATCTGACATTGGGAAGCAAATCTTTTATTGATGATTTTGAAGATCAGATCGTAGGTCATAAAGCCGGAGATACATTTGATGTAAATGTAACATTCCCGGAGGATTACAGTACAACAAACACAGAACTGAATGGAAAGGATGCAGTATTTAAGACGACTGTAAACTACATTAAGATTCCGGTTGAACCAGAGTACAACGATGAACTTGTTGCCAATAATACTTCCTATAAAACAGTAGATGAATATGAAGCATCAATCAAAGCAGAACTGGAAGCAAGCAATGAGACTGCAGCACTTACTTCTGCACAGAATGTGGTTATGACAAGTGTTATTAATAAAGCACAGATCGAGAATGTACCGGAAGATGAAGTTGAAAGTCTTGCAAGCGAAATTATTGACAACCTGAAAGCTCAGGCAAGCTCCTATAATTTCGATTATGCAACATTTATCAATTACTACTATGGATACAGTGATGAGGAGTCATTTGCAGAATATGTAAAGCAGATCTGTGAAGAGTCCGTAAAGGAAAAGAAGGCTGTCTGTGCGATTGCAAAAGCAGAGAATATTACGATCGATGCAGATGAAGAAACAGCATATATTAAGAAGCTGGCAGACAATAATTCTACAACAGAGGATCAGATCAGAGAGCAGTATTCTTCTGAAGATCTGATGTATTATACACTTGCAGATAAGGTTATGACTTTCCTGCTTGATAATGGCAAGAAGGTAGAGAGTACAGAAGCTGCAACAGAAGCAACAACGGCTTCTGAAGAAACCACAGAAGTAACAACAGAGACAAACTAAAGCGGATGTTGAAACAGGATCCTTAAAATGAGGATGATAAAATAATAAGATGAAGCCTTGAGGAGAAAGATTATATTATGAAAATGAAGAAGGTAATGACCCTTTGCCTGGCAACCGTTGTCGGCATGGGAGTGCTTAGCGGATGTGGAAGCACAAAGAGTGAATTCAAGCAGTATGCAAAATGTGCAGAGGTAAGTGATTATGATGGCGTTGAATATGTTCCGGCATCCAGAGAGGTAACACAGGATAAGATCGATGAGAAGATTGATTCATTCTGTACAGATAATAATATAGAGACAAAGGATTATGACAGTGCCATTAAAGATGGTGATGATGTCAACATCAATTATGTAGAAACGATCAATGGTCAGGAAAAGAATAAGAATGATGATGAAGCCGGAACCAGTGTTGTTATAGGCAAGGATGCATTAGCACCGGGACTTGATGATCAGATGATCGGATTAAAGCCTGGTACAGAGAAGAAGATCACGATCACATATCCGGATGATTATTCTGATACAACAGTAGCAGGAATGGAAGCTGTATTTGATATAAAGATCAATTATATCAAGATAACGACGACACCGGAATATACAGATGACCTTGTGAAGTCGGCTACGGATGGTAAATATACAACGACGGAGGATTATACCAAGTATCTGACAGATGAGCTTCAGAAGGATACAGACAAAACTGCAGACAGTACAGATCGTGCAAATGTATTAAAGGCAATCAAAGAGAAAACAACATTTAATCAGTATCCGGAAGGCGAAATTGATTCCTATGTCAAGAGTGTTATGGATAATATCGAGTCCAGTGCCTCCCAGTATGGAATCGGCGTACCAACATTCTTACAGTATTTCTATGGATATACAGATGAATCTGCATTTGTTTCCTATCTTCAGAGCACAGTTGAATCTGTAATGCAGGAGAAGATCGTTGTCAGCTCGATCGCGTTAGAAAAAAATCTGGTCGCAAATGATAAAGAGACTGAAGCATATAAGCAGAAGCTGATGGATGATAATGAAGTAGACGAGGATACGATCAACTCCAAATATTCAGCGAGCGATCTGAAATTCTATGCAACAGAGGAAAAGGTTCTTGATTATCTGATGGGTACAGCTGTTCAGGTAGATTCAACAGAAGCAAGTTCAGAAGATGCATCGGAAGATGGTTCCACTGAAGCAGAGAGCACAGAGTCAACAACAGAGGTAGCTTCAGAGGCAGAATAAAAAAATTGACGTTTTTACAAAATTTGTTTTGACAAGAAGCAGATGACGTGCTATATTAAACGAGTGCGTGAGATAAAGCACGTTTTCATGCAGTTGTGGCGGAATTGGCATACGCGCATGATTCAGGTTCATGTCCACTTACGTGGGTGTGGGTTCAAGTCCCATCAACTGCATTGATATTAAGGAAAAGAAGTCTTAGTTTTAAGGCTTCTTTTTTCTATATACAGGTTTGACATTACAGGGAAACTGGAATATAATGTAGGATACTTGTGAGAACTTAACGGAAAACACAGATATTGTTTAGGAGGTAGTCGGCGATGGCTGAAAAGAAACAGGTAGTTACCTATACAGGACTTAAAAAAATTGAAGAAGAACTTCAGGATCTGAAGGTAAATAAACGTAGAGAGATTGCTGCAAAGATCAAGGAAGCAAGAGAGCAGGGAGACTTATCTGAGAATGCTGAGTATGATGCAGCAAAGGACGAGCAGCGTGATATTGAGGCAAGAATCGAGCAGTTAGAGGCTATCCTGAAAAATGTAGAAGTCGTTGACGAGGATGAGGTTGATACAGAGGTTGTCGGTATCGGCCGTACCGTAACAGTATATGATTATGAATTTGACGAGGAAATTGTATTCCACATCGTTGGTTCAACAGAAGCAGATATCATGAAGAATAAGATCTCTGATGAATCGCCGGTTGGTATGGCATTAAAGGGTGCGCGCGTTGGTGAAGAAGTAATAGTAGAAGCACCGGACGGAGAATTCAAATACAGAATATTAGATATCAAGAGAGCAATCTAATAAACAGAATAATCAATATAGTAGAAAGAGATTAAACAAAGATGGCAGAGAATAAGCAGAATAATCAGGCTAAGCCACAGGATGTAAATAAGCTGTTACAGGTTCGTCGTGAGAAGCTGGCAGATTTACAGGCGGCAGGCAAAGATCCATTTGAGATTACAAAGTATGATGTGACTTATCACAGCACAGATGTAAAAGAAGCATATACAGCACATGAAGCAGAGCTTCTCGCAGGCAGACAGGAACCGGACGTAGAGGAACTGGATGATGCACAGAAGAAGGAAGTGCTGAACAACGATTATAACGAGAGAAGAGCAATCATGGATGCATCACCGATCCATGTTAGCATTGCAGGACGTATGATGTTCAAGCGTGTTATGGGTAAGGCATCCTTCTGTAATATTCAGGATCTGAAGGGTAACATTCAGGTGTATGTTGCAAGAGATCAGATCGGTGAAGAAGCTTATGCAGATTTCAAGAAATCCGATATCGGGGATATCTATGGTGTAAAGGGATGGGCATTCCGTACAAAGACAGGAGAACTTTCTATCCATGCAGAAGAAATGACACTTTTAAGCAAGTCATTACAGATCCTTCCGGAGAAGTTCCATGGCTTAACAGATACAGATGTCAGATATCGTCAGAGATATGTAGACCTTATCATGAATCAGGAGAGCAAGGCAGTATTTATCAAGCGTTCACAGATTTTAAAAGAGATCCGTAACTTCCTTGCAGATCGTGATTTCATGGAGGTTGAGACTCCTATGCTTGTTGCAAATGCAGGTGGTGCGGCAGCAAGACCATTTGAGACACATTACAATGCATTAAATGAGGATGTAAAGCTTCGTATCTCTCTGGAATTATATCTGAAGCGACTGATCGTAGGCGGACTGGAAAGAGTTTACGAGATTGGACGAGTATTCCGTAACGAGGGTGTTGATACAAGACACAATCCTGAATTTACGCTGATGGAATTATATCAGGCATACACAGACTATGAAGGTATGATGGAACTGACAGAGTCCATGTTCCGTTATCTTGCTGAGAAGGTTTGTGGAAGCACAAAGATTTCCTATAATGGAATCGAGATTGATTTCGGTAAGCCGTTTGAGCGTCTGACCATGAATGATGCGATCAAGAAATATACCGGAATCGACTTCGATCAGGTAGAAGATGATGCAGCAGCTAAGAAACTGGCTGATGAACACAATATTGCATATGAAGAACGTCATAAGAAAGGTGATATTATTAACCTGTTCTTTGAGGAGTTCTGTGAAGAAAAGTTGATCCAGCCTACATTTATCATGGATCATCCGATCGAGATCTCACCACTGACCAAGAAGAAACCTTCTGATCCAAGCAAGGTTGAGCGTTTCGAGCTGTTCATTAACACATGGGAGATGTGTAATGCATACTCCGAGCTGAACGATCCGATTGATCAGCGTGAACGTTTTGCAGCACAGGATGCAAATGCAGCAGCCGGTGATGATGAAGCAGAGCATACAGACGAGGATTTCTTAAATGCACTGGAGATCGGTATGCCTCCTACAGGTGGTATCGGTTATGGTATCGACCGTCTGGTTATGCTGTTGACTGATTCACAGGCAATCCGTGATGTGCTCCTCTTCCCAACAATGAAGTCCTTAGATGGTGTAAATAAGAAAAATGATGTAAATAATACAGCTTCTGAAGCACCTGAAAAAAATGTAAAAACTGAATCTGAAAAGATTGATTTTTCTAAGGTAAAGGTAGAGCCTTTATTTGAGGAATTTGTTGATTTTGATACATTCAGCAAGTCAGATTTCCGTGCAGTAAAGGTTAAAGAGTGTGTTGCAGTACCGAAGTCAAAGAAACTGTTACAGTTTACTCTTGATGACGGAACAGGCACAGACAGAACCATTTTAAGCGGTATTCATAGCTTTTATGAGCCGGAAGAACTGGTTGGAAAGACTCTTATTGCTATCACAAATCTTCCACCGAGAGCTATGATGGGCATTGACTCTTGCGGTATGCTTCTCAGTGCTATTCATGAAGAAGAAGGCGAAGAAAAGCTTCATCTTCTGATGGTTGATGACCACATTCCGGCAGGTGCAAAGCTCTATTAAGATGATGTAAAGATGTACCGTTTTACCAAATAGACGGGACGTACTTCATTTGATAAAAAACTAAAAAAACAGCGATTTACATCAAACTTACATCAATTGATGCAGAAATCGGTGCAAGCAAGAAAAAATCGCATAATTAGTGCAATGAGTGGGCAATTCCAATCGGAGTTGCCCATTTTTAAAACAAACAGAAATACAAATCGAAGTTTGTGATGGTAGATAATATGGAATGATTTAATGTTTTGGGGCTGATTTTTATTGCAGTCATTATGATACCCAATGTTGTATTTGCGATTAAGTGCAAAGATGGATTTGATAATAAGTGGAACAATAAATATGTTGAGGTCACAGAACAAGTAGGGAGATTGGGTTGTTTCGGATTCATGATAATCAATATTCCGGGAACTTGTTTCGGGGGGTGGTCTGACGAAGCATTTGCACTATATCTGATTGTAGATACCATATTGGTAATCAGATTTCCTGTCCGGATGATTTTATGGATCTGTATGAAAAGCCTTATCAGAGATGCAGTATCGTTTTTTTCGTTTCTTGTGAAAAAATTTGTAGTTATTTGTAAGAATTTGTCGAAAAGTGTGCTATATTTTAATCTGCTGACAAGCGGAAAGTTATATGAACACCTTGCCGAAATTGATACTTCGGCTCGTGATATGGCGGAATATCTGATAAAGGAAATGGCAAAGAAGCAAGGTGTAACAGAAGAACTGAAAGCAACGGATATGATGAGATGGATAGGATTGATGAATAACATTCGAGCCTGTGCCGATGAGATTGTAATGAATGATATTGTGTATTCCTAACGGATACCAACCGAAGAAGAACTGCTGTCAAACCGATGGCAGTTTTTCTTTTTCGGCAAGTATTCAAGAAGTCATTAAGTTGCGAGTATAATCGAAGTGGTAGAAAAGTTATCTATTATATCGGTTGTAACTTTTTTATGAACTCTATTGACAAGAAAACTTGGTATGTGTATAATTAAAACATGCAAAGAAAACTTGACATGGAGGTGTTTTTATGAAAAAGGACGAAATCTTAAATGCAAGCAGAAAAGAACATCGCAATAAGGACTTGGCTGAAATGGAAGTGGTATATCAAGCCGGAAGTCACGCAAGCAGAGTTGGTGCTTTAGTGTGTTGTTTGCTTTCGCTGTTATCTTCTGTGCTTGCTCATACTATGATTTACAGTCCGTGGGTTATATACTTCAGCATTATTGCAACACAATGGTTAGTTCGTTTTATCAAAATGAAGCGAAAGAGTGATTTGGTCTTGACCGTTCTGTTTTTTGTGCTTTCCATTTTTGCATTTGTTGGATTTGTTAGCCACCTTTTAGAGGTGAGAATATGAAAGAACAATTACAACTGAAAAATCACTTAAAGGAAGTTCGCACAGAAGCAAATCTTTCTCAAGCTCAGCTTGCAGAAATGGTAGGGGTATCAAGAAATACCATTAGTTCTATTGAAACAGGACAGTTTAATCCAACTGCAAAATTGGCTCTAATTCTTTGTATTGCATTGGACAAAAAATTTGAGGAACTATTCTATTTTTAGGAGGTCACTATGGAAAATATTATACTGTTGATTTTGGGAGTGTTCATATCTGTTGTGGGAATTGTAAATATCAAAGGCAATATCAGCACAATTCACTCTTATAACAGGCGAAAAGTAAAGGAAGAAGATATACCAAAGTATGGAAAAACAGTCGGCACAGGAACGCTGATTATAGGAATATCTCTTATATTAGGTTTTATTGTTTCGTTTTGGAGTGAAATAATTATAGATTATATCATTCTTCCAGCAGTTATTGTCGGATTAGGCTTTATATTGTATGGACAGTTCAAATACAATAAAGGAATTTTTTGAGAATCAGGGAGGTATAAAGATGGAATTGAACACAATATCAGGTCTGGCGATAGCGGGAGTTATCTGCTCCGTTGTCCTCTCGATGGGGGTACCGATTGCTTTGTTCATTGCAGGAAGGGTGAAGCTTAAGGCAAGGATTTCCTCGTTCTTTATCGGAGCAGGAACCTATCTGCTGTTTGCCATGCTGTTGGAGCAGCTGTTGCATGTTCTTGTCATTCGGTTCTGCGGACTGAACGCACAGAGCAGGCCATGGCTTTACTATGTGTACGCGGCTTTGGCTGCAGCTGTTTTTGAAGAGACCGGAAGACTGATTGCCATGAAGTTCTGGATGAAGAAATGGCTGGATTTTCCAAATGCACTGATGTATGGAATCGGGCATGGCGGTGTGGAGGCTATTCTGCTCGGAGGACTCTCCGGAATCAGCAATCTTGTGTCCATGCTGATGATCAACAGCGGAGCCATGCAGAATACGCTGGCGGCACTTCCTGCTGAGTCTGCAAATCAGACCGTGTCACAGCTGTCGGCCCTATGGACAACACCGGCACCACTCTTTTTTGTAAGCGGAATCGAAAGAATCAGTGCTATCATTCTGCATATCGGGTTGTCACTGCTGATCTACCGGGCGGTAAAGGCAGGCAAATACAGGACAGCGGCTTTTACAGCGGTTCTTGCATATGGGATTCATTTTATCGTGGACTTCTTTGCCGTGGCAGGTCCGGCGCTTCTTCCCATCTATGTGATTGAAATTGGTGTCTTTGTGATGGCAGCCGGAACTCTTGTTATGGCGCTGAAGATGGGAAGGATGGAAGAACTGTGAATTCCAGTTTTCTGCTATCATAAAACAGAATATATCTTACAGAACGCACCGTAGAAATACGGTGTTTTTTGTTATCCCAAACCCACAATTTCATACACAACCACAGGTTAGTACAAATACCTTGCGATTTTTTGAAAGGCTTAGAAAGGAAATTTCCCCTGATTTTCGCCCTGAGAAATGACACAAACAAGGCTTAATGTATCTTTCCTGTGGTTTTTATTTTCGGCAGGAAAGGAGGATTGCTTGCTCTGCCGAGAAAGGAGAACGAAATGGCGAAAAGCAACAAGGCGGATATGAGTTGTGCAAGGGTAAAAAGTACACCGTTTCTGATGTGAGCAAGGCGGAAAGGCACAACGAACGCAAGAATGAAACCTATGAAAATATAAATATGATTGAGGAACGCATACCCTATAATGTGCATTTCAAAAAGCCTTTTGCTCCGACCTATATGGAGCAATTAAAGCAGATGGAAGCTGACGGTATGGTGTCGCTTCGTGGGTTGAGAAAAGACGCAACGCTCTTTAACGAGATTGCGATTAAGTGCAAAGATGGATTTGATAATAAGTGGAACAATAAATATGTTGAGGTCACAGAACAAGTAGGGAGATTGGGTTGTTTCGGATTCATGATAATCAATATTCCGGGAACTTGGTTCGGGAGGTGGTCTGACGAAGCATTAGCACTTTCTATTATTCCTTCAATGTTGTTCTTATTTAGTGGGATTATGAGTAGGTCAGTGCTATTGATTATTGCATCAGTATTATTTGCACCAAGTCATATTGTGATTTCATATAAAAATGTAAAATAATATTTACAAATTCCAGTTTGTAGAATCAAGAAAATCGGAAGTTTCTTAACATATGTCAATGAACAAAATATGTTTCTGTAATATAGTCACCTTGGAGGTGACGAAATATGAATCATACAAATTTACAGAATGCTGAAAAAGCACTAAAAATCACAACGTTATTAACAATAATAGTAGCAGGGTATGAGGTCTTATGCTCTTGTCAAAATTATCAAACAGGAATGAACTTACTGGATATTGCCAGTTATGCGAATGCAAATCTGAACGTGTATTGCTTAGTTTTGATATTGGCAAATCTTATTCTTCTTCCGAGTGCTATCCTTTTGTATAAACAAAGTGGTATTAGTTTGAAAGAAGAAATATTTGATAAGTCAACTCTAAGCAAAGATATCGTTCTTGGAGTTGTTTTGGCAGGTGCATCTTCTGTAATTAGTTTGTTTTCTCTTATTGTGATGAGAGGGAGAACTGATTTGGCATTTGGCGGATGGGATAGATTGACTGTGAGTGAAATCGTTTTGATGGTTATCTCGCTGGGGATTGTAAGTGGCATTTGTAAGGAAATATTCTTTCGAGGATTTGCAAAGAACTTTTGCGCAGGTGTTTTGGGAGAAACTACGGCGCTCTTACTGTTTAATATGATGTTTGGTTTGCTTGACTGGTTCAACATGGGACATTCCTTTGTTGTAGGTTTGTTATGGATATGGGGATATAAAAAGGGTAAACATCTTATTGTTCCTATGATTGCACATGGTGGAATGAATTTGATTTCGGTTGTATTTTATATAATTACTTTATAGGAGAATCATGGATAGAGAATTGGGAACAGATCAACTGGAAACTGGAGACCTTCGAAATGATGATAAAGGCAGGCATACCGGTATTGATATTACACCGGCGTACATAGATTATGCAAACGAGCAGGCAAAAAAAGAAAATTTGAATGCAAAGTTCATTTGTCAGGACATTCGCACGATCACATTTGATAAGGAATTTGATGTTGTGCTGAATATGGCGGATGGAGCAATAGGATATCTTGAAGACGATGGGGAAAATCATAAGATTTTTTCTGTCATTGCGAAAGCATTAAAAAATGGTGGAAAGCACTTTATGGATATCATGAATGGAAGCTATGCCCAAACACATTTCCCTTGCAAGTTATGGGATGCAGGAGAAAAGGGACTTACATTATCTGCTTTTGAATGGGAGAAGGATAGAAAAACGCTGATATATGGGCAGGTAGACTATATGTATGGAGAAGCACTTTATAAGCCTGAAATGAAAGAAGGAAATCCTATAAGGTTATATAGTTTGGATGAAATCACGGAGATATTCTGTAAATTAGGACTTCGTATTTGTAACAGCTTTGCTGATTTCAGTGGAAAGCCGAGTTCTGATAATGATATTCAATTGATGGTTTATTCCATACGGGAATAAATCTTCATCAAATCTTTATTTTTTTCTGTTAGGTTATATTTCAGTAAGAAATGAAATATAGAAGGAAGGATAGTAAAGATGGAAATGATGTTACAGACACAAAATCTATGTAAATATTTTAGAAAACAGAAAGCGGTAAATAATGTTTCACTTAATATCGAAAAGGGACAGATTTATGGACTGCTTGGACCGAATGGCGCTGGTAAATCTACCACATTGAAAATGCTGACCGGTATGATGAAACCAACTGCAGGAAAGATTTACTTTGATGGAAAACTTTTGGATAGGAAAGATTTATCAAAAATAGGAGCGTTAATTGAAAATCCGCCTATTTATGAAAATCTTTCCGCCAGAGAGAATTTGAAGGTAAGACAATTATTGCTTGGTACAGATGAAAACAGAATTGATGAGGTCTTGCAGATTGTATCACTTACAAACACCGGAAAGAAGAAAGCAGGACAGTTTTCTTTGGGAATGAAGCAAAGACTAGGCATTGCAATGGCATTGCTTGGAGAACCGGAACTTTTGATATTGGATGAACCTACGAATGGATTAGATCCAATAGGCATCGAGGAATTACGAGAGCTGATCCGGTCTTTTCCGGAACAGGGAATCACTGTAATTCTCTCCAGTCATATTCTCTCAGAGGTACAGTTACTTGCAGATAAAGTCGGGATTATTTCAGGTGGAATCTTAGGATACGAAGGAGCATTAAAGCAGGGAGATAATCTTGAAGATTTGTTTATGAATGTGGTAAGAAAAAACCAGAAAGCAGGTGAAATCCATGGTTAATATTATAAAAGCAGAACATCAAAAAGCCAAAAGAACCATGCGAAAAAAGTTTATCTGGGGATTTCCTCTTCTTACATTTGTCATGGCATTTATATTTACTCTTGGGATGACAAATGCTTATGCAGAAAGTGTTTGGAACTGGTGGTATACACTTTTGCTGCCGGGGATGATTGCTCTATTTTGTTATCTTTCTGTGGCGCAGGAGAAAAAGATAAAATACTATCATTTAATGACTATTCCCACAGACAGAAGAAAATTGTTGCTGGGGAAAATTATTTATATTGGGTACATGATTTTGTTTTCTAATGTAATTGTGTTTGCAGGAGCGACGCTTGGAGGCTTTCTTCTAACGACACATGTTCCAGTTGGAGGAGCGTTGATTGCAGTATTGTTTCTGACGGTTTCTGAGTTATGGGAGATTCCGGTAGCTTTATTTTTAAGTGAACGATTTGGAATGATTGTAAACCTGTTCGTCTGCCTATTTATTACCGTCAGCGGTGTGATAATATCACAAACCAGAATCTGGTATGTACTTGTTTCTGCAATCCCTATGCGAATGATGTGCCCGTTGCTTCATGTTTTACCAAATGGACTTGCCGCAGAAGCAGGGAATCCTCTTTTGGATACGGGAGTCATTGTTCCGGGAATGTGTCTCTCAATCATCTGGTTTGTTTTTGTAACGGTTCTGTTTTTGAAATGGTTTGAGAGAAGAGAGGTGAAATAAGATGATTGGAAGATCTCTTAATGCAGACTTGCGAAAGATGAAAGGAACATCTGTGATTCTGGCACACTTACTGATTCCGATTATAACCAGCGTTATATTTTTAATATATTACTTTTTTTCACCATGGAATGAAAATATGAAAGTGATTGCATTTTATCAGGCAATAGGAGCAGGACTTCCGGTACTTATTGGAATTTTTACAGCAAGTGTGATGGAACAGGAACAAAATGCAGGTAATTTTCAAAACCTGTTGTCTTTACCAGATAAACTTACAGCATTTTTATCGAAACTGTTGATGCTACTGGTTTTGTGTCTGTGCTCTATCCTATTGACAGCAATCATATTCGGAATTGGATTTGGAAGAATCGCATCAAGCGATATCGAAATCATGAAAGGATGTATAGTTGCAGCATTGCTGCTGTGGGGAAGCAGTGTTCCACTTTATCTGTGGCAGCTGATTCTGGCTTTTCAGTTTGGAAAAGGGGTATCCATTGGAGCAGGGATTATATCAGGACTAATTAGTGCATTGATGCTTACCGGACTTGGAGATTATGTGTGGAAATATGTATTTGTCTGCTGGACGGGTAGAGTACCATATACTTATCTGCAATCTGTATTGGGAGAAACTAGTGTAGGTGAATGGTTGTCATTCATACCAGGTTGCTTAATATTTACAGGGATTAGTATGGTATACTATTTTTGGTGGGTAAACCACTGGGAAGGAAACAGAATATCGGAATAGAATCGAGGGAAACTATGGCAAAAATACTGGCAGTTGATGATGAACCGGCAATTTTGGAAATGATAGAAAGCATTTTGAATAAGGATGGACATCTGGTTACCAAAGTAAGTAATCCACTAAAAATTAATATGGAAGAATTACATCGTTATGACCTGATTTTACTGGACATTATGATGCCTGGAATTGATGGCTTCGAATTATGCAAAAGAATTAGGATACTTGTGGATTGTCCGATTTTGTTTCTTACGGCAAAAACGGAGGAAAACAGTCTGGTAAACGGACTTTCTTTAGGAGCAGATGATTATATTTCAAAGCCATTTGGAGTGATGGAACTTCGGGCAAGGATCAATGCACATCTTAGAAGAGAGCACAGGGAACATTCTGTCCGGATGGTTTTGGGGAGGGCCTGTATTCAAATATCTCAAAAGAAACTATTGGTTGATGATAAGGAACTTCCTCTTACGAAAGCGGAGTACGAAATCTGTGAATTTCTGGCTAAAAACAGAGGACAGGTTTTCTCGAAGGAACAGATATTGGAAGCGGTCTTTGGCTTTGACAATGAGAGTAATGACAGTACTATAATCACGCATATCAAAAATATAAGAGCAAAATTTGCGGATTATGATTATACACCGATAAAAACAGTCTGGGGGATTGGATATAAATGGGAAGAGTAAAGAGAAGCAATGCACTCAGCAGGATTTTTATGAGATATGTACTGGTCATGCTTGGATCATTAGTTGGTTTGGTGATTGTTGCTTATCTGCTGCTGTACCTTTTGATTAGTGTGGGCTGTATTTATCCGGCAAATTATGCAGAGCAAAAGATTAATGAAGCGTATGATACGATTCTACGTGCAGATAAAGTGACTGCTGAGATGATTCCCGCACTTTGTGATTATGTAATCTTTTCAGAGAATGGAGCGAAAATAGGTGGAGATCTGTCAGAACAATACGAACAGATAGCATGGAATGTTGCAAAGTACGGAAACGCATCCGGGAAATATTTTTATAAAGTAATTGTAAGGGAAAATGAATATGTTGTATTGCAATATCGCCTGACACCTCAATATCATTCAGCTTTTTTAAGGGAGCATTTTATAGGACCACAGAATGTGATGATTATTATGTCTGTGATTGGAGCGGTAGCGATTATCATCATTCCGTCCATACGTTTTGGAAAAAGAATCAAAAAGCAGATGCAGCCTGTATTAGACGCAATCGGACAAATAAAGGATCAAAATCTGGAATATGAGACATCCTGTTCCGGTATCAAAGAGTTTGATGACTGTTTATCGGCAATCGATGATATGCGAGATGCATTGCGAGAATCTTTAGAAAAGCAGTGGAAAACAGAGCAGGAAAAGAAACAGCAGATGTCTGCTTTGGCGCATGATATTAAAACACCTCTTACGATTGTACGGGGAAATGCAGAACTACTTTCAGAGACTGAACTGACCACAGAACAGAAGAATAATATCACTTATGTTTTGAACGGCACAACACAGATACAAAGTTATGTAAAACAGTTGATAGATGTCACAAAATCATGGAATTGCAGTGATGTTACCTATACAACGGTGAGGTTAGAAGATTTTTTCGCAGATATAAAGGAACAGGCACTCGGACTGGTAGAAATCTATCACCAGAAGATAGATTGGAAGGCGGAACAAAGTGATAAAAAGGTAACGATTGCTTATGATCCAATGTTCCGGGCCGTAATGAATGTGATTCAGAATGCAGTGGAGCATACAAAAGAAAATGGAATCATTTATATTGACGCAAAGGAGCAGGATGACCGGCTGACATTCATTGTGGAGGATAGCGGATCAGGATTTACAAAAGAAGCATTATTGCATGGCACAGAGCAGTTTTTTATGGATGACACAAGTAGAAATGGCGAAGCCCATTATGGGATGGGACTATTTTTTGCAAAAACTGTGGCTGAAAAATATGGTGGAGGTATTAAACTTTCAAATTCTGAAAATACAGGTGGGGCGAGGGTAGAAATATTTTTCCTGAGTAGTCAAGAAACAAGCTAAATAGACCGCAATTAAGCTATGTAAAAGAAATTTTACATGCTTTTATCTAATATGTAAAAGCCTTTTGATAGACATTACTACTACGTTTGCTGTAATCTCATGGAAGAAGGAGGCATACAGAATTATGATAGCTGATAAAATTAAAAATGCTCGTACTATTCTTTATTACATAACTAAATAATCTTAAAGATTCAGAGGATAAGGAGCTTCATCTTCTTATGGTTGATAACCATATTCCCGCTGGAGCGAAATTATATTAAAATAAAGAGAACACGCTAAAGAAATAGGACTTCCCGATATAAAAGTGAGGAAGTCCTATTTTTTATATACATTTCTTTGACGTATTTATTATTTTATTTTTCCAATCAATAACATTCTTAATTGATAATTTTTCTTGTGCTTGTATGAATGTTGTAATATATGTGTAGTCGATGTTATCATTTGAATCCACAGGAAGACGTATTTCCATATTTTTTAATATATTTTCATTAAACGAAGATTGTCCACATGCAAAATTTTGAAATGCTTTTCTCATTACTGTTAGAAGATAGCAAGCAAGCTCTGGATTTAATTCGCAGTCACGATAAGACATAACTTTGATTTTATCACCAGTAAAGTAAGGCTTTTCTTGATAAAATATAGTTGCTGTATGACTTCTATGGTAAGTAACGATTCATAGCTTCTGGAAATAGCAGTTGACTATATATTTTCACCTCCCCTTCCTTTTTGAGGGGCAGGAGGGCACACCTGCCTCTCGTTTTAAGGAGATTGATGCAAACATGATTCTTTGATATAATCAATGCAACAGTTTTACAAATCGGAATTTAACGCACATCTAAAAAACGAGAATTCACAAAAACGTAGCCATAAAATGGTGATGAAAGGACGTATAACTTATGAGTAAAAAAGTATTTGTTTTGGTACACGATTACTGGCATCACGATGATTCCATCAAGCCTATGATGAACTATCTGTTTAACGCAGATTATGAAGTAACATTCACAAAGAATCCAAATGATTATTTCAAGGGGCAGTTTGATTTGTTTTTGTCTTTCAAAGATCCTATTGAAAATGATCAGATTCCTACTCCAATCTGGTGTGATGAAAAATGGACGGAGAAATTTCTGAATGATATTCAGAATGGTATGGGAACGATTATGCTTCACGCATCACTTACTGATTACACAGAAAATCACGCAATCCTCACAAATGTTGTAAGAAGTAACTTTATCACTCATCCCGAACAATGTCCGCTTACTGTAAAACCGATAGCAGAACATCCGATTATTGAAGGCATTGGCAAATTCACATTCCCTGATTTTGACGAACATTATGTAATGAAAATGATTCCGAATGCTGATACAACGATTCTTGCAGAAACCGTTTCAAAGAACGGCGTTCAGCCTGCTGTATGGATTCACACCTATGGCAAGGGAAAAATCTGCTGTATCGTTCCTGCACACACTACCCAAAATCTGACCTGTGAACCATTTGTCAAACTTGTAAAGAATGCTATTGATTGGGTTTAATAGCATTAATAGAGCGTCAAATTCCAGTTTATAGAGTTAAAAAATATAAGTTAAGGAGGCATGTATTATGAAAAAAGTAATCTATCTGCTTGTATTATGTATGGTGCTGGGAATGGCTGGATGTGGAACGAATCAAGAAAATAAAGAACCTGTGTCTGGAAATGTGTCCGTAGAAACAGAAAATAAAGAAAATGATGATGTAGTACAAAATGAGCAAATAGCAGATACTGGCTCATATCCTCCATGTGTTATGGTTGATGGTGTTATATATAAAGACACAGGATATGTAGCGTCAATGCCTGGTTGTGGAACAATGGATGGAGAAATTGTGTCAACAGTGGCAGGGACAGAGTTACCATCTGAAAATAATCAATCAAATTTCGGAAGCGGATATCATTATCAAAGGAGTTCTGAAGGTCAGCTCATAGTAGTCATTGATGACGAACGAATCATATTTAGAGATATTGAAAAAGACGATACGTCTATTCCAATAGAGGTTATCAATTTTAATGCAAAAGTAAAAGAAATTACCGATGATGGAGAACTTCTTGTAACGCATGTGAGTACAGCTGAAGGCTTTTGTCAGATGAATGATGGAGAGTATTATGTATCGGCAGAAAATTTAGCGGAAGATGTTCAGGTGGGAGATATCGTTACAATATGGTTTAATGGAATGATTCAAGAAACATACCCTGCTCAATTGGGGGTAGTTTATAGAATCATTAAAACACAATAATTAGTCAAATTCCAGTTTGTAGGGAACAACAGCTAAGACAATTTTATAATAAAACAGCGTCAGAGCATTTATGTGTAAAAGCATGAATGCTCTTTTTTGTCCTTTCATGGACAAAGAACAAGAAAGCAGTATCAACATGGTTCATCGACATCATAATCAAGGTTATGGGAATCCTCATTACGATAGTTCTCTATTCAAGGATGATATCCATATATCTGCACTGTGCGGTGGCACCTCTGCCCATGGCGACAGTCACCAATCACCATATGGCAAGAAGTTAATTTAGTGTTGTATGGTGATGTAATCACGGAAAACAAATGAAATTAAGACTATAATAAAGCTACAAAAAGAAAAAGATAAGGAGGACTGTAAAATGTCTGCTATTAATATCAATAAAAATAATTTTGAGAACGAAGTACTGAATTCCGATAAAACCGTTCTTTTAGATTTTTGGGCATCTTGGTGTGCGCCTTGCCGTATGGTAGTACCTATTGTAGAGGAGATTGCAGGTGAGCGTAGGGATATTAAAGTTGGAAAGATTAATGTAGATGAAGAGCCTGAACTGGCAAATAAGTTCAGTATTATGAGCATTCCGACTTTAGTGGTTATGAAGAATGGGAAGATTGTACAGCAGGTTTCAGGGGCGAAATCTAAGAATGCGATTTTAGAAATGCTTTAGAGAGGTGTGCTAATGGGATTTTTTAATTTCTTTAAACAGTCGAATATTAATCAAGGCATAGAAGAATATAAAAGGACTGCTAGTGCAGTTCTGCTGGATGTCCGTACTCCGCAGGAATATCAGGAAGGACATATACCAGAAAGTAAAAATGTGCCGTTGCAGCAACTAGATAATATTGTTTCTGTAGCGAAGAATAAGGATATCCCTCTGTTTGTATACTGTTATTCCGGTTCCCGGAGCCGTCAGGCAACTGGGATGTTGCAACGAATGGGATATTCTAAAGTAAATAATATCGGTGGCATTGCAGCTTACTCAGGAAAGGTGGAAAAATAAGATGAAGGTAATAATCGTAGGAGGTGTAGCAGGAGGAGCTACAGCCGCAGCAAGAATACGCAGACTGGATGAACATGCAGAAATTACTGTGTATGAAAGATCCGGATACATATCCTATGCGAATTGTGGGCTTCCATATTATATTGGAGACGTGATTACAGATCCGGAAGCACTTACACTACAGACACCAGAGAGTTTTTTTAAACGCTTCCGTATTAACATGAAAATTCATCATGAAGTTATCTCAATACATCCCGAATGTAAAACTGTTTCAGTGAAGAATTTAGAAAACGGTGAAATATTTGAAGAAAACTATGATAAGCTAATCCTATCTCCAGGTGCAAAGCCTACACAGCCGAGACTTCCCGGAGTAGGTATTGATAAACTTTTTACACTTCGTACTGTAGAAGACACTTTTCGGATAAAGGAATATATAAATAAGAATCATCCAAAATCGGCTGTATTGGCAGGTGGCGGTTTTATTGGTCTGGAACTGGCAGAAAATTTGAGGGAGCTTGGCATGGATGTTACGATTGTCCAGGGGCCTAAGCAGCTGATGAACCCTTTTGACCCGGATATGGCATCCATGATCCATAATGAAATGAGAAAGCATGGGATAAAACTGATACTGGGCTATACAGTAGAAGGATTTAAAGGAAATGACAACGGAGTGGAGGTTCTGTTGAAAGATAATCCATCCCTTCAGGCTGATATGGTAGTTCTGGCAATCGGAGTCACACCAGACACAGTATTAGCAAAAGAAGCCGGTCTGGAACTTGGCATCAAGGAAAGTATTGTAGTGAATGACAGAATGGAAACCTCTGTACCGGATATTTATGCTGCAGGTGATGCAGTTCAGGTAAAACATTATGTTACGGGTAATGATGCGCTGATTTCTTTGGCAGGACCGGCCAATAAACAGGGCAGAATCATCGCTGATAATATTTGTGGCGGTGATAGTCGTTACCTGGGCAGTCAGGGAAGCTCCGTTATAAAAGTGTTTGATATGATAGCAGCCACTACAGGTATCAATGAAACCAATGCCAAAAAGTCAGGATTAGAGGTAGATACAGTAATTCTTTCTCCTATGAGTCATGCCGGTTACTATCCTGGTGGAAAAGTGATGACCATGAAGGTGGTTTTTGAAAAAGAAAGCTATCGTTTGCTTGGCGCTCAGATTATTGGATATGAAGGAGTTGATAAACGTATTGATGTGCTGGCAACAGCAATTCATGCGGGGCTGAATGCAACCCAGTTGAAAGATCTGGATCTGGCATATGCACCACCTTATTCTTCTGCCAAGGATCCGGTAAACATGGCTGGATTTATGATAGACAATATTGCAAAAGGGACATTAAAGCAATGGCATTTGGAAGATATGGACAAGATTTCTAAAGATAAAGATGTGGAGTTGCTAGATGTGAGAACTGTAGGTGAATTCAGCAGGGGGCATATAGATGGATTCAAAAACATACCTGTAGATGAACTGAGAGAACGAATTAGTGAAATTGAGAAAGGAAAGCCTGTGTATCTGATATGCCAGAGTGGTCTGCGCAGTTATATTGCGAGCCGTATTCTGGAAGGAAACGGTTATGAAACGTATAATTTCTCTGGCGGATTCCGATTCTATGATGCAGTGGTCAATGACCGTGCGCTGATTGAAAGGGCATATGCATGTGGTATGGATTATTAAAAAATAATCACGATATTTTTATAATTTTCTTATAGCATAAAAAGATCCCCCATTTATTAGAATGACTTTCATAATTCTGATAAATGGAGGATTCTTCTTTATATGTTACAGAAAAACAGTTTTATGACCTTTGGAGTGTTTCCAGTCTTTTTGGATCAAGGATTGTGATTTTGCCCCGGGAGAGTTTGACGAGACCCTCGCCTTGAAAGTATCGAAGCATTCGAGTGATAACTTCCCTGTGGGAACCAAGATGGTTGGCGATAGTTTCGTGAGTGATTTTCAATTCATTTGTTTCTTCGATAGAGGTCTCTTCTAAAAGAAATGAAGCAACACGCTTATCCAAACTCTTCCACATGATTTGTTCAATCAGCCACATGACATCAGAAAAACGAGTAGCCATTAACTCATTGGTATAGTTTGCGACAGGAGCAGATTCATTCATGATGCCCTTATAGATTTCAGCAGGGATGATCCAAAGATCAGTATCTTTTTCTGCCTCAATGGTTACTTCAAATTGAATGGATCGTATGATACATGAGGCAGATAAAAGACATATATCCATATCGAACAGACGGTAGAGTGTAATCTCTCGTCCTTCATCTGATAATATATAAGTTCGAAGCTGCCCGGATTTAACCAGTAATAATCCGGTACAATCCATGTTCCCGTTGTGAATGATTGTTCCTTTTTTCACATGCTGTGTGATCAAATTGTCTGAAATTAGTTTTTTCTGTGCTGTATTTAAGTCATTCCATAGTGGAAAATAATTTTCGAAGCTCATAATAGTTATCTCCTTTATGAACATAGTATACTTGCTTTTTTAAGATGCGTCAATCGAATAATTGACATATGCCCTTTATAGGACTATTATATAAGAAAAGCGAGAAAGGAGCAATTTCATGCCGAGACCAGTAAAATGCAGAAAAGTCTGCCATTTCCCAAATGTTTTAGAATTCCTTCCGGCAGATGATACTGAGAAAAAAATGCCCATTGTTCTGACGGTAGATGAGTACGAGACAATCCGTCTTTTGGACAAGAAAGGTTACAGTCAGGAGCAGTGTGCGGAATCTATGCAGATCGCAAGAACGACGGTCCAACGGATTTACGAGATTGCCAGAAAGAAAATAGCAGATGCTCTCATTGATGGACATCCGCTTAAAATTGAGGGTGGGGATTTCATAATCTGTGACGGTCAGAGCAGCGACTGTAGCTTTGGAGGATGTTACAATCATGAGATTTATCAAAAATATGCAGTAGAAAAAGGAGAAGGTATCATGAGAATAGCAGTAACATATGAAAATGGACAGATTTTCCAACACTTTGGACACACAGAGACATTTAAGATTTACGATGTAGAGGAAGGAAAAGTGCTACATTCAGAAGTAGTAGATACGAATGGAAGCGGACATGGTGCATTGGCAGGAGTTCTTAATGCATTAAATGCCGATGTTTTGATCTGCGGCGGAATCGGAGGGGGTGCTCAGACTGCGTTAGCGGCAGCGGGTATTAAGCTTTTTGGCGGAGTTTCAGGAGATGCGGATAAAGCAGTAGAAGCTTTTATCAATGATACGCTTGATTATAATTCGGATGTGAAGTGTTCTCACCATGAGCACAACCATGAGGAAGGACATACGTGTGGTGAGCATGGATGCGGAAGCCATAGCTGTCATTAAGAAGAAAAAAATACAACACGAAAGGATGCGTCAAGGTAATGCCAGAATTATCGTGATACATCCTTTTGTATTTGGAATGATTATTTTTCTTTCACTACTTGTCGAAAGTAATGGATGGAATGTACAATATTGTTAATGATCCAGAGATATTTATTTTGGAAACAGCTTAATCAATTTGGAGGTATAAAATGAAAGCACATAAATATTGGTCAATCGGAGCAATAGTTACAATGGTTGGAACTTTTTATACAGGATATAAAGGGTTAAAAGCAGCACACAAATACTTTGCATTTGGCTCTCTGATATGCTTGATTATGGCAGTCTATTCTGGTCATAAAATGATTTCTGGCAATAAGAGGACAAGAAAACAGATGGGAATGAAAGAAGTGGAGGAATAAAATATGTTAGAAGTAGGAAAAAAAGCACCGGACTTTGAATTGCCGGATCAGAATGGAGAAATGCATAAATTAAGCGATTATGCAGGAAAAAAAGTGATCCTATATTTTTATCCAAAGGATAATACACCAGGATGTACGAAGCAGGCATGTGGCTTTTCTGAGCGTTATCCACAGTTTAATGAGAAGGGAGCTGTTATTCTCGGAGTGAGCAAGGACTCTGTAGCGTCTCACAAGAGATTTGAAGAAAAATACGGACTGGCATTTACGCTATTAGCAGACCCGGATCGTAAAGTTATTGAAGCATATGATGTCTGGAAAGAAAAGAAAAATTATGGAAAAGTATCTATGGGTGTAGTAAGAACTACTTATCTTATTGATGAGCAGGGAATCATTATAAAGGCAAATGATAAAGTCAAGGCGGCAGATGATCCTGAAAATATGCTTAAGGAATTGGCATAATGAAGATTATTTTATCACCTGCAAAAAAGATGATAGTAGATACCGATAACTTAGCACCGGTTGGACTGCCTGTCTATATTGATAAGACAGCAGAAGTATTAAACTGGATGAAAAGCAAATCAAAAGAAGAACTGAAAGCTATCTGGAAATGTAATGACAAGATTGCAGAGCAGAACTTTAACAGATTGGAAAATATGAATCTTTATAACGGGCTTACTCCGGCTGTTTTAGCATATGAAGGGATTGCATTTCAATATATGGCACCATCTGTGTTTGAAATCCAGCAGTTTGAGTATTTGCAAAATCATTTAAGAATCTTGTCTGCGTTTTATGGCATTTTAAAACCAATGGATGGTGTGACTCCTTATCGTCTTGAAATGCAGGCAAAGGTTGGAATTGGAGATGCAAAAAATCTGTATGAGTACTGGGGAGAATTGTTATACCGCTCAGTAATCGATGACAGTAGGATTATCATTAATCTTGCATCAAAAGAATACTCAAAATGTATAGAAAAGTATCTGACACCACAGGACAGATATATTACGATTGTATTTTGTGAGTTATCCGGAGATAAATTGGTAACAAAAGGTACCTATGCCAAGATGGCTCGTGGTGAAATGGTCAGATTCATAGCGGAAAATAATATTGAAAATCTGGTGGAGATTCAGAAATTTGACAGACTCGGATACTCGTTTAGGTCTGATTTATCTTCAGATTCAGAATATGTATTTGAACGCAAAATAAAATAGTTATTCAGGTAAAAGATGTTCAGTTTGGCAGCTTTTATAATAATGAGAATTATTACTATTTTTATTGACAACAGGATGATAGTGGCATATAATCCTTATTAAGAATTATTCCCAATAAGGAGAATGAATGACAAGAAGGAGAAATACCATTCAAAAAGATCTCGTAAGAAATACCGTATACGAAATGAGAAGACACGTTACGGCAAATGAAGTGTATGAATTTATAAAAGAAGCATATCCATCAATTGGAAAAGGAACTGTATATAGAAATCTTGATATATTGGTAGAGGAAGGTGCATTAAGAAAGGTTGAAGTTCTGAATGGACCGAACCGATTTGATTTTACATTGAAAAATCATTACCATGTAAGATGTATAAAGTGCGGTGAAATTTTTGATGTGGATATGGATCAAATACCGGATTTGCTGGAAAGAATTCATAACACTCATGGAATTGAATTTGTGGATTACGATATTTCATTTAAAGGCATTTGCCCGAAATGCAGGGAGAAGGTAAAGGAGGAACAGCATGGATAGGAAAGCAATGTATAAGTTGAGTTATGGACTGTTTATATTGACCGCTAAAGAAGCAGAAAAAGATAACGGATGCATCATTAATACAGCCATTCAGGCAGCTTCGGAACCAAACCAGCTAAGTATCTGTGTAAATAAGTCAAATTATACGCATGATATGATTCAAAGAACCGGAAAATTTACTGTATCAGTCTTAAGTCAGAAGGCACAATTTGAATTGTTCAAACATTTTGGCTTCCAATCAGGAAGAGATACCAATAAGTTTGAAACATTTGAGCAGTGTGCCAGAGGCACGAATGGTATTTATTATATTACAGAAGGTACAAATGCATACATTTCTGTGACAGTTACTAAAACAGAGGACTTGGGTTCACATACGATGTTTATTGGTGAGATAACCGATATGGAAGTTTTAAGCAATGTTCCTTCAGTAACATATGATTATTATCAGAATAATATTAAGCCTAAGCCACAGGAGGTTGGAAAAACAGAGGATGGTCAGACAATATGGCGTTGCAGAATTTGCGGATATGAATATGTAGGCGAGGAATTACCGGATGACTTTATATGTCCTTTGTGCAAGCACCCGGCATCAGATTTTGAAAAAGTAGTAAAGAAAACGGAGGTAAAAGAGATGGCAGAAAACAAATATGCAGGAACACAGACAGAGAAGAATTTACAGGAGGCATTTGCAGGGGAATCACAGGCAAGAAATAAGTATACCTATTTTGCATCTGTAGCGAAAAAGGAAGGTTACGAGCAGATGTCAGCATTGTTTTTAAAGACTGCAGATAATGAGAAAGAACATGCAAAGATGTGGTTCAAGGAATTAGCAGGAATTGGTGATACAAAGGAAAACCTGGCGGCAGCGGCAGAAGGCGAAAATTATGAGTGGACAGATATGTATAATGGCTTTGCTAAAACAGCTGAGGAAGAAGGATTCCCTGAGCTTGCAGCAAAATTCAGGGCAGTAGGTGAGATTGAGAAGCACCATGAGGAAAGATATCGTGCACTTCTTAAGAATATTGAAACTGCACAAGTATTTGAAAAGAGCGAAGTTAAGGTATGGGAATGCCGTAACTGCGGACATATTGTGGTAGGAACTAAGGCACCTGAAGTATGTCCGGTATGTAATCATCCACAGAGCTATTTTGAAGTACATGAAGAGAATTATTAAGGAGATGAGATTATTACGAAGAAGAAAGTGATTAATTCAAAAAAAGCAGTAATGATAGGCTGTGGCTTTGTTGGTTCTGCATCGGTATTTGCTCTGATGCAGAGTGGCTTGTTTACAGAGATTGTCCTTATCGATGCAGATAAGAACAAGGCAGAAGGAGAAGCGATGGATATCAGTCATGGTATTCCATTTGCGAGTCCGATGAAAATATATGCCGGAGATTATGATGATGTGGCTGATGCTGCAATTGTTGTCATATCTGCCGGAGCGGGACAGAAACCGGGAGAGACAAGGCTTGATCTCGTAAATAAAAATGTAGCAATATTTAAGTCAATCATTCCTGAAATAGCAAAGAGAAATTTTGCAGGTATCATGCTTGTAGTTGCGAATCCGGTAGATATCCTGACTCAGGTAGCCATAAAGTTATCAGGACTTCCAGAAAACAGGGTTATTGGATCGGGTACTGTGTTAGATAGTGCCAGATTAAGATATAAGCTTGGTGAGCATTTATCTGTGGACAGCAGGAGTGTTCATGCATTTATAATAGGTGAGCATGGAGACAGCGAAGTTGTAGCATGGTCATCAGCCAATGTATCTGGTGTTCCATTAAGTGAAATGTGTGAAATGCGTGGACATTACAAGCACAAGGAAAACACGGCAGAAATAGCTACAGAAGTCAAGAACAGTGCTTATGAGATTATAAACAAAAAGCACGCTACATATTATGGAATTGCAATGTCTGTAAAAAGAATCTGCGAAGTGATTATGAGAGATGAAAAATCAATACTTCCTGTATCACACATGATTCATGGAGTATATGACATTGACGGAGTATCGTTAAGTATGCCAGCTATTGTAGGTGCAGATGGTATTGAGTCTGATATACCTATTAATTTAAGTGGCGAGGAAGCGTTAAAGCTTAAGGAATCTGCAGATTCATTGAAAAAGATTATGGAGACAATTGAATTATAAATTTTACACATGGAAGGAGAAAAAGTCATGGAAGTAAGGTATTATATTTGTAAGCATTGTGGAAACATTGTTGAAAAGGTAAAGGATAAGGGTGTACCTGTAATTTGTTGCGGAGAACCTATGCAGGAATTAAAAGCCGGAGTGACAGATGCTGCTGTCGAGAAGCATGTACCTGTATATACGATAGAAGGCAGTCATGTTCATGTCGTGGTCGGAGAGACAAAACATCCAATGCTTGAAGAGCATTTCATTGAGTGGATTACATTAAATACAAACCAGGGAATATATAGAAAACAGTTAAATCCAGGGCAGGAGCCGGCAGCAGATTTTTGTCTTTGCGATGGTGAACAGGTAGAAGAAGTATATGCATATTGTAACCTGCATGGATTATGGAAATGCTAAAAGCATTTATACATATTAAGGTTACAGAACAACACAATGATGAGGTAGAAGATCAAGATGAACAGATTATGGGAACTTTAAAATATCTCACATAGCGGTTAGTTAATCACATTCTGTATGTCGATGGTCAAATTCCAAAAGGCTGATATAGTAAGAAAGGCTGTTATTTTTTAGAGAGTAGCAGCTTTTTTTATTTTGAATATAAAATATGACACATACACTTGACAATATGCATACATGGATGAAATAGGACATTTCTTACTAAAACAGTATGTTTATGGTATACTAGCTAGTAGTAATGCAGTTTCAACCGATATTACATATTATTATAAACAACAGCGTTAGAGCATTTATGTGATTGAAACATAGATGCTCTTTTTTTGTGCCCGTTGGGCAATGGATATGAATGTAACTTTAGGACATTTTGTCCAGAAGTTCAGATAGAGGAAATCAAGGAGGAACACGAGATGTGCATTAAAATGTGTATCTTATGGGTGAGAGCACCCACAGACAGAAGCAGCAGGAAAATATATAACAGGAGGACAGAACAATGGTCGATGAATTGACGCAGGAGTCGTTCTAGACAGGAAAGGCGATTGTGACTGTCAGCGTAGATCTGATTACTGCCATTGCAGATGCGTGCAAGCGGTCTGAACAGCAGAATCCTGGTATGAGCGAGGAACAGAAGGAGACATTGCTCGGCAAGGTTGTCGATAAGGTAATGTCGAATTATAAGGAAACGCATGGCTCATTAAAGGGATTCAATAGAGAGGGCAAAGATGTCACGCATATTGATGTGAATGATGAGAGAACAGCGGAGCTTTTAGAGAAAGCCTGTAAGAAAAGTCATATTCCGGTGGATATGAAAAAGGTAACGAGGGCAGATGGTTCCATCACGCATACTGCATTCTGTGAAGTGAAAAGCATAGATCAGGTGGAAGCATTACTGAAGATGGCTTCCGAACAGGTACTTGAGGAGCAGAAGGAAATGACCAAGACACTTGTACTTTACGATGATAAGGGCAAGGAGGTTATGTCGGCTGACTTTGTAAATAATGGTGAGATAAATATGGACGATGTGGAAACACTGTCAAGATTCTCTCCATATTTTAGGTGCCGGCAAATGCAAAGCACCCGATATTATTTGATATATGCTGTGCGTCATAAATGTGACCAAAGTCAGCCCGAAACATTTACATTATACTAAATAAATTAGGAAAATGTGACAAAAAGTCATGTAAGTATTGCCCAAGTATTTTCCGGGATGTTTTATAATAAATTTATGGGTGGCGGTCTGTTAATAATCACTTTGATATTTTATAATGTAAGCATTGGTTGTAATTTAGTTGATGGTGCAAAGTCAGTTTAAGTGGCCTGAAACTCAGCGGGAAAGGAGAATATAATTATGGAGATCAGAAAAGCGGCAGCAGAGGATTTTGATATTGTATTTGATTTTATAGAGAAATTATGGACATATAATACATATGACAGGGAAGAAATACGCAAAGTATATATGGACGTCATAAATGACGAACGCAGCTTTGCGTTTTTATTATGGGATGAAGGCGTTTGCAGGGGCATGTGCCATGGAGACTATTTCAATACATTCTGGATGTCGGGACTCACATGCTATGTGTCAAGCCTTATAACAAGAGAGGAGGACCGCGGAAATGGCTATGGTGTGGCACTCCTGGATCATGCAAAGAAGCTTGCAAAGCAGAGGGGGTGCAAGGCCGTCACCCTTGATTCCGGTCTTCCGCGGACAGGGGCACATGGTTTCTACGAACACTATGGATTTGAAAAGAGCTGTTATGGCTTTGAACTGATGATATAAATTATCTGAGAAGATTGGAAAGAAGACAAAATATGTGTACAGCGGCGACATATAAGACAAAGAATTTCTATTTTGGAAGAACGCTGGATTATGAATTCTTGTACGGCGATGAGATTACCGTGACTCCGAGAAATTATCCGTTTGAATTCAGATATATGGGCAGGACGGCACAGAACTTGCCAGATATCCGTTGCTGCAGGGGGAGAACATCAACTGGCAGAACTAAGTATCTGCTGCCCCCGGGACCCGGGAAATACCAGGAAATAACTTGGCGTTTTTATCTGCATTTCTGCATTTTGCGAAAAATTTGTGCTGTTTTATGTAATGGTGGAGCCGGCAACTGCATGGTGCCAGTAGCCATCGCAGAGCCAGTAGCCCTCCAACAGAGCCGGCAGTCTGGATGATGACAGTGGTTGCACAAACATAGAAAAGTAGATTATAATATTGGAAAAGGGCGTTGCCAGTGGCAATGTACGGAAGCCAGAGTTATATCTGTGATAAAGGAGAAAGAACGAGATATGGGCAAGTCAAAGGTTACAATAAAAGAGATTGCGGATAAGGCAGGGGTGTCCATAGCTACAGTTTCCCATGTTATCAACAGGACAAGGTATGTAAGACCTGAGCTTGTGGATAAGATAGAGAAGATTATTGTAGAGACGGGATATCAGAATAAGATAGCAGATAAGGAGAGAAAACTGCTGGTTGGCCGAGAGTCTACGATCGTTGCAGTCATTCCGAACATTGAAAGTACGATATACAGAGATATGGTAGCTTATGTGGAGCAACTTGTCAGTGTACAGGGATATCAGTTCCTTGTGGCGATAACAGACAATGATTTTAAGGAGGAGACACAGGTGCTTGCCGGACTTCTGGTCAACAAGAAGGTTGCCGGTATCATACATGCGCCGGTGAGCGATGTGGCAACCAACTACACAAAGCTTATACAGTCAGGCGTTCCATTTGTCTGCGTGGAGAGAAATATACTTGGATCAGGGATAGACTCAGTTGAGTTCCGAGACAGGGAGGCTATATTTAAGGGCGCAGATTATCTGCTTGCGAGTGGACACAAGAATGTTTTGTTTTTCAGAGAGAGTACGGACAGTACCACCAGGGACGAGAGAACAAAAGGTTTCCTGAGTGCTCTGCGGAAATACAATATAAATACAAACGATGCGAATATAGTGGATGTGACACTGGAAAATGGCGAGGATGACTGTATGCTCGTCATCCAGAAGGCGCTCCGCAGATACAGGCCGACCGCAGTTCTTGCGGGGGGCAACAGAATAACGCTCTACCTCATGAAGACACTGAGAGATATGGGAATCGACTGTCCGGGAGAGATATCTGTGGTTGGGTTTGGTGATGAGAGCTGGTCAGAACTTACATATCCTCCGCTTACCATAATCAGAAGAGATGTGAAGGGGTTAAGCACCAAGGCAGTTGGAATGCTTTTTGAGAAGATCAACACAGGTGCGGTCATATCCCATGACTGCTATGCCGATGTGGAACTGGTTGTCAGGAAATCCACCAAGATGCTGGATAATGGACCATTTGGAGATAAGGCAGCTGCCCCTGATTCCGTGGTGCTGACGAAGGAGGAAAAACAGAGGCTGAAGGCAGGACATTTCAGAGTTGCCATATCATTCCATTACACAGGTACGTCATGGGCTGAGCTTCATGAGAAGGGTATTTGTGAGGAGCTTGAGCAGTTCGGGATAGATGTGGTGTCGGTTATGGATGCGCACTTTGACTCGGAACTGCAGAATGCGCAGCTTGATGGAATAAGACTTCAGAAGCCGGACGCAGTTATAGCTATTCCGGCGGATGACAGCCGTACCAGAGAGAAGTTTCAGGAACTTTCCAAAGTGTCAAAGCTGGTGTTCATAAGCAATGTTCCGGATGGCATGTCCAAGAACAGCTATGTGTCCTGTGTATCAGTAAATGAGTCGGAGAATGGAACGAACACGGGAAGAATGCTGGGGGAATACTGCAAGGAGAACAAGAAAAAAAAGGCAGGTTTCATTATTCATGGTGCGGCATTCTATGGAACAAGAGTCAGGGATAACGCCGCTGAGAGGATAATCAAGGACAGTTATCCTGATATTGACATAGTTACGATCAGGAGTTTTGGAGAGATATCCAATGCATATCAGGTAGCCCGGGACGTGATAACTGCCAATCCTGAAATTGAGGCAATGTATGTGAGCTGGGATCGCCCGGCACTTCTGGTTATAAAGGCACTCAAGGAGCTTGGCAGGGAGGATGTGGCGGTGTTCACCACGGACCTTGATCATGGAATTGCCAGGTGCATGGAGGAAGGAATCGTCAAGGGACTCAGCACGCAGAGACCATACGAGCAGGGAAGAGCGGCCGCGGCAGTTGTTGCCAAGTCCCTGGTAAGTGAAGAACAGCTTCCAAAGTATGTGGGAGTTCAGCCGTATCAGGTTGAGCCAAAACAGCTCAGGCTTGCATGGAAGGAAATCTTCCATGAGTCCATGCCGGACAGATTGAGGTGACATGACATCTTTAGTTAGTTCGTGCCGGACAGATTGAGGTGATATGACATCTTTAGTTAGTCTGTGTCGGACAGAGTTAGAAACTGTATCTTTTTATCTAAAAAAGAATCCGTTAGAGAGAAAATTGTATCTTTCTGGCGGATTTTTTGCGTTTATACACAAGAGACAAGGTGACAAGTAACGGGTGTCAATCATACACTACAAATCCCATAAGCATGACATCTGGTAAAATATTTACGTAAAAAAACGACAAAAGACCCGCGAACCATATAATACAATAGAGTTTTATTTGTGCAAAATGACGAATAAACAATAAATAAAACACTTGATATTGACAATAACCGACAAAAGTTATATCATCAAAACATGCAAGGGACGAAAAACAGTTTAAAATTTACGTAAATAAACCGGTTAAGAACAGTTTTTCGACAACGAGTTAGCAAAGAAAATACATGATAGTGGAGGTAAAAATTATGAGAAAATTTAAAAAATTATTAGCAGTTGGAGCATGCCTGTGCATGTCACTCAGTTTACTGGCAGGTTGTGGATCAGGAAACACTTCGGGCAACGGTTCATCTGATTCAGGTACAAAGCAGGAGAGCACAAAGTCATCTGACCTGTCATTTGCATTTTGTACAAACACACTCAACAATACATTCCAGAGTTCAATTGATGCCAAGCTCAAGGAGCTCTGCGATGCGAACGGAATATCATATACATGTCTTGATCCTGACTACGATCTGAACACACAGCTCAGCCAGTTATCAGACGTGGCAAATAGTGGATACGACGCAGTGTTCATCATCCCGGTTGATTCAGCAGGTATCACATCAGGTCTTGCAGAGATCAAGGATGCAGGAATCCCAATCTTCAATGTAGATACAGCAGTTATCGAGGATGACATAGAGAACTTCGTAACACAGTTCGTTGGAACAAATGCTTACATGGCAGGACAGCTTGTCGGTGAGCAGATGGCTAAGGATTATCCGGACGGAGCAGACATTGCGATCCTTGACTTCCCATCAAATGAGAGTTGTGTAGACCGTGTAAATGGTTTCCTTGACGGACTCGGTGATAACAAGGATAAGTTCAACATCGTAGCACAGCAGGATGGCGAGGCAGCACTTGATGCATCAATGAGCCTTGCAGAGGATATCATCACAGCAAACACAGATCTTCAGGCATTCTTCTGTATCAATGATCCTTCAGCACTTGGCGCTGCAGCAGCAGTTAAGGCAGCCAACAAGACAGGTCAGATTGGTGTATACAGTATCGATGCTTCACCAGATGGCAAGCAGGCACTCCTCGACGGCGAGTTCACAGCAGTTGCATGTCAGGTTCCTGTACAGATTGCTGAGTACGCATTCAACGCAGCACAGAAGTATGTGGGCGGAGATACAACGATCGACGAGAAGAAGGTATATCTTGACTCACACCTCGTACTCAAGGATGAGGCTAAGCAGACAGTTAACGATTGGCAGTAAGGCCGGATCGAAGCCGGCAGTAACAGCACGGGGCTGCCCCCGGCTGGACATACATGACACAACGTAGGTGTATATAACATGGGAGAGACCGGGGATCTTAGATCTCCGGCCGAGATCCCGAAAAAGCAGGATAACAAAAGATCTATTTTAGAAACTTGGAGGTTTAATATGGGACAGACAGTTCTGGAAATGATAGGGATAAAGAAAAGCTTCTCCGGAATATATGCTTTAAGTGGCATCGACTTTTCCCTTGAGCTGGGAGAGGTACATGCGCTGCTCGGTGAGAATGGTGCAGGAAAGTCCACACTGATCAAGGTCCTCGGCGGAATTTACCAGCCCGACAGCGGAATCATCAAGGTAAATGGCAAGGAGGTCAAGATCAACGGAGTTCCGGCTGCCAGAGAAAATGGTATAGGAATAATACATCAGGAAATCGTACTTGTTCCATATCTTTCGGTGGCACAGAATTTGTTTCTCGGCAGAGAGATAAGGACAAAGCTTGGAACGCTGGACTTTGCAGAGATGAACAGAAGAGCAGAGGAGATGATATCGTCCCTCGGTGTGAATATAAAAGCAGACACGATAGTAGAGAATCTGACCATCGCACAGCAGCAGATGGTGGAGATCGTCAAGGCGGTCTCATTCAACGGTAAGATCATAGTTATGGATGAGCCTACCTCATCACTCTCAAATGAAGAGGTGGAGCAGTTATTTGAGATCATTGAGAATCTCAGAAAGAAACAGGTAAGTATAATCTACATCTCCCACAGAATGGAGGAGCTCTTCAGGATATCTGACAGAGTTACCGTCATCAGGGATGGTGCATACGTAGGAACAAAAAAGACATCTGAGACCAACCCGAATGAGCTGGTTGCGATGATGGTAGGAAGAGATCTGGAGAGCTTCTATGCCAGGGATTACTGTGACATGGACAAGGCAGAGGTTGCTCTGGAGGTAAAGAACCTTTCACAGACAGGTGTCTTTGAAGATATAAGTTTTTCGGTACACAAGGGTGAGATCCTGGGATTCTCAGGTCTGGTCGGTGCCGGACGAAGCGAGATCATGGAGGCGGTATTTGGTGCCACACAGCCTACATCAGGCGAGGTGATACTCGGCGGAAAGCTGGTACACTTCAAGAATCCGATGCAGGCGATCAAGTCAGGCGTAGCCCTGGTTCCTGAGGACAGAAAGAAGCAGGGACTGGTGCTCGGCAACAGCGTGGCGTTCAACCTAACACTCTCATCCCTCAGATTCTATATGAATGGAATCGCCATAAGCGAGAAAAAGCGCGGTGAGGTCATAGACCATTATTCAAAGCGGTTGCGGATCAAGGCGGCGTCACCTGAGATCGAGGCTGGCAGCCTGTCAGGTGGAAATCAGCAGAAGGTAGTTCTGGGCAAATGGCTTGCAACCAAGCCGGATGTGCTCATTCTGGATGAGCCGACCAGAGGCGTTGATGTAAATGCAAAATTTGAGATATACACAGTAATCAATGAACTGGCAAAGGAAGGCATAGCGATAATCATGGTATCCAGTGAGCTTCCTGAGATCATCAACATGTGCGACAACGTATGTGTGGTCAGAGCCGGAAAACTCGTGAAGAAGCTGTCAAAGGACGAGCTCTCACAGGAAGAGATAATGAAATACGCTGCAGGAGGTATCGAATAATATGGGCGAGACAAAGAAGAATTCAAAAGCAACTTCTATATTAAAAAACAATCCCCTGACATCCATAGTCAAGGGCAACATAGGAATCATAGTGGTTCTGATAATCATGTGTGTGGCCGTAGCACTTGCCACAGACAAGTTTTTAACGACCAACAACATCATATCAGTGCTTAGACAGATATCGATCAACACATACATAGCACTTGGAATGACACTCATAATCATACTTGGTCACATTGACCTGTCAGTTGGATCGATAGTAGCTATGTCGGGAACTCTGACTGTAGGTTTTATAGTTAATCAGGGACTTCCTCTCGGTGTAGCAATAGCAGCAGGCCTTCTGGTCGGCACAGCGGCTGGCTTTGTAAGTGGTTTCATAGTAGCCAATTTCAAGGTGCCTGCATTCATCATCACAATGGCCATGATGAATATAGCAAGTGGTATAGCTTATGTCTACACAGGTGGACAGTCAACACGTATCACAAACAAGCTCTTCATCGAGATCGGTACAGGATATCTGTTCAATGTGATTCCACTTCCGGTAGTGTACATGGTAGTGCTCATCATACTGTTCAGCTTCATCCTCAGTAAGACAAAGTTCGGAACATACGTATACGCGATAGGTGGTAACCGCGAGGCCGCAAGACTTTCAGGTGTACCTATCAAGAAGATAGAGATCATAGTGTTTACAATATCAGGACTTCTCTCAGCATTCGCAGGACTTGTACTCTGTTCAAGAATGTACTCAGGCCAGCCTTCAGTTGGAAGCGGATACGAGCTTGATGCCATCGCAGCCTGTGTACTTGGCGGAACCTCTATGACAGGTGGTAAAGGAAGGATCAGTGGAACAGTATTTGGTGCCATGGTCATTGGAATCATCTCAAATGGTCTTAACCTTATCGGAGTGTCATCATACTGGCAGCTCATCATCAAGGGTCTCATCATCGCATGTGCGGTACTCCTTGATGGACAGAAGGGCAAGCTTGAGCTCCTCAAAAAGAAGAAACTTGCAGCAAACTAGTAGAAAGAGAGGACTGATAATATGGAGATTTTTAGAAAGATGTCCTTCGCGGATTCCACGGGAGATGCAATACCTTTCTACCACGAGGGCAAATATCATATATTCTCACTGACTTCCCCTCCGGGAACAACAGTGTACCCGGCAAGACTCAGAACAACATGGAGCCACAGTGTATCAGATGATCTGGTGCACTGGGAGGAGCTTCCTACAGCGCTCTATCCGGGCGAGGGCGACGAGCCGGATGCATCAGGAGTATGGACTGGATCAGTCATATACGGCGAGGGCAAATACCATGCATTCTATACAGGCTACTGCCTCACCGCAGAGTATCAGCAGACCATATGCCACGCTACAAGTGACGATGGAATCACGTGGGTGAAGGATGCAGCCAATCCGGTCATCACACCTATGATAGAGCTTTACGAGAAGCTTGACTGGAGAGATCCATATGTATTCTACAATGAGGAGGACAAATGTTACTGGATCCTCATATCAGCGAGAAGGTTGGATATGCCGATAACCAGAAGGGGATGTATAGTTCTCTACAGATCAAAGGATCTGGTCAACTGGGAATATTACGGACCGATATATTCACCGGGACACACCAACTGTCCTGAGTGCCCTGAGATGTACAAGATGGGAGACAATTGGTATCTCTCATACTCAAGATTCTCAGAATATGTAAATACAATATACAGAGTTGCAAAGTCACCATTTGGCCCATGGAGAAAGCCAAAGAAGGATGGCATAGGCGGAAGAAGATTCTACGCAGCCAAGTCCATGCAGGATGATGACGGCAGACGCTTCTACTTCGGTTGGGCTCACGACAGAGCAGACAGAAGCGACAGAGGTGAATGGTACTGGGGCGGAACATTCTGCGTGCCGCACGAGGTAGTTGCCACAGCGGATGGAGGACTTGACGTAAAGCTTCCAAAGGAATATGAGCATGTATTTGAGAAGCCTGTGGCATGGGATTACATCCCTGTACTTGGAAATGCAGAGCTTCACGGAGACAGACTGGTTGAGATGGATTCAGTAAGCACATGTACATACGGATTCCTTGGACACAACGAGGAGAGCTACATGCTGAAGTGCAAGATCATGCCTAGAGAGGTGTATGACCATTTCGGTATACTGCTCAAGTCAGACAAGGAAGCAAGCGGATGCCTTCTCCTTGAGTTCGATGTGGCCATGCAGAGAGTGTCATTGGTAAATCTTCCTATGGGAGTTGACCCGTTCTGGGTTCAGTCCTGTCAGGCTGTGCCTCCTGCAACGGAGCCGGGCCCTGATGGAGTTAGAGTGTGCGAGAAGACATTTGACATAACAGAGGGCAGCGAGATAGATGTGAAGATCATCGTTGACCATGATATGGTGGAGGTATTTGTCGGAGAACAGGTGGCATTTACATACAGGATATATGCAAAGCCTGAGTTTGAGACAGGACTTCTGGCACAGGATGCAAGAGTAGAATTCTATGACATAGAAATCACAGGAAAGTAAAATTCACAAGGAGGATCCAACATGGAAAAGAAATATGATGTTGTGGCTCTTGGTGAATTCCTGATAGACTTTACCCCTGCCGGAAGCAGTGATTCCGGGATGAAGCTCTTCGAGCAGAATCCCGGAGGCGCTCCGGTAAATATGCTCACGGCAGTCAGCAAGGCCGGACTTAAGACCGCGTTTATAGGAAAGGTCGGGGATGACATGCATGGCAATTTCCTTATTGAGACGGCAAAGCAGGCAGGAATAGATACCAGAGGTATAGTTGTCGATGACACGGTATTTACCACTTTGGCATTTGTCACTCTGGATGAGAACGGAGAGCGTGAATTCTCATTTGCCAGAAAGCCGGGAGCGGACACAATGCTCTGTTACAAGGAAGTGGATGCCGACCTGCTAAGAGACACAAAGGTGTTCCATATAGGTTCGCTGTCTCTCACGGATGAACCGGCCAGAACCACCACATTCCAGGCGGTGAGAGAGGCGAGAAAATACGGAGCGGTGATATCCTATGATCCAAATTACAGAGAGCCGCTGTGGGACAACAGAGAAAATGCGATGGAGAGAATGAAGAGTATTCTCCCGCTTGTAGATATAATGAAGCTTTCGGATGAGGAGACGGCACTCCTCACACCATTTGAAGATCCGAAGGAGGCTGCGGAGTATCTCCTTGGAACAGGCGTCAGACTTGTTGCGGTCACCCTGGGAAGTGAGGGTGTGCTGATATGCAGCAGGGATGGCAGCAGAAAAGTTCCTGGATTTGTCAGCCATGTGGTCGACACAACCGGAGCTGGAGATTCGTTCTGGGGGGCATTTGTATCGCAGCTTATAAGGGCGGACAAGAGCCTGGAGGAATTCAGTATAGACGAGCTTGAAGAATTTGCAAGATATGGAAATGCGGTGGCGAGCCTGTGTGTCGAGAAGCGCGGAGGACTCAGATCGATTCCTGAAGAGAGCGAGACATTTGAGAGACTCGCAGTAAAGTAAGTGTACTACAATTTTTCACATAAAATTTTCCCTTAACCCTGAAGACCGGAGAGTTTCCGGTCTTCTTTTTTGTACAATCTAACATTTGGACAGTATAATCATTCAAAAGTGCATTGACTCATAATTCCATTTCCTATAATATGTGGCTGGTGAACAAAAAAATAATCATATATACCACATATTATTAGGAAGAAGAGATGATAAATTGGGAGGAGAGAAACAGAGCGAAAATACCAGGATCATATAAGGAGTGGCTTAGATTTTCAGGAAAATGTCGTATAGCAGGTAATACAGCAACATTTTGGGGACCGAATGAATTCCATTCTGAATATGTACCAGAAGGATTGGTTATAATTGGGGAAATTAATGGTGATGGAGAAGTGGTGTGCTTTTTAAAGAATGAAGGCGTTTTTGTACGGGTATTTGAAGGGAAAACAACAGAGATTAATGATTTTGCGTGTGTTCTTAAGGAAATAATAAAATTAATGGATGATAAACTTATCTTATCTCAAGAAAGATATTTAGAAATATTGCAGAAAATCAAAGAAAAAAAGGGTAGGGAGAAAAATAAATAAGCGAGCAGGGACGCAGCAGTAAATGTGTCCCATTTGTGATACAGGCGGAATACAATAATAAAATGTGATTTCAATAATTATATACGCTCATAAAATGTGAAAAATAAGTTAGTAAAAGCTATAATTATGTGATATAGTATTCTGTGAGGAGGTAGAAGTATGTATTTTAAGAGAAAAATAGATGACTTTTTATTGAATTGGAAAGAAGATATATCGCATAAACCATTAATCATAAAAGGTGCAAGACAGATTGGAAAAACAGAGTCTATATTACATTTTGCAGGTAATGTCTATGCAAATGTTGTATATATAAATTTTGTGTTGGATAAAAGATTTCGTGCAATTGTAAGTGATGGCTATGATGTAGACACGGTAATAAAGAATATTTCTTTGGTTGATCCAAATTTGAAATTTGTTCCTGGGGAGACAGTTATAATTTTTGATGAAATACAGGAATATCCGGATGTAGCCACATGTTTGAAATCATTTAATATAGACAGAAGGTTTGATATTATTTGCAGTGGTTCTATGCTTGGGATTAATTATAAAAAGATTCATAGTAATAGCGTTGGAAACAAAACAGATTATGAAATGTATTCTATGGACTTTGAAGAATTTTTGTGGGCAAAAGGATATACGCAGAAACACATTGATGACATTTTAAGGCATATGACTGAACTCAAACCATTTAACGAAACGGAGTTAAATGTGTATAAGGCGTTGTTTCTGGATTACTGTGTATTAGGTGGAATGCCGGATGTAATCAGAGGGTATATAGAAACAGGTACATTTTCCGGATCGACTGCTGTGCAAGAACAGATCAGGCTTGATTATGAGGAGGATGTTCGTAAATATGCAGAAGGGCTGGATCAGGCAAAAATCATAAGTATATATAGAAGTGTGCCCTCTCAGTTAGCGAAAGAAAATAAGAAGTTTCAGTTTAATAAAATAGATAAAAATGCCAGATCAAGGGAATATACCGGTTGCATTGAATGGTTAATTGATGCAGGAGTTATTATAGAGTGTCAGTGCCTTGGGTATCCTGAGCTGCCACTTAAAGGAAATGTAGATGAAGGAAAATTTAAGTTGTATTATCCGGATACGGGATTACTGATTTCTGCACTTGATGAAGAAGCGCAGGAGGATTTACGTGTAAATAAGAACCTTGGTGTTTATAAGGGCGCGTTATATGAAAATTTTGTAGCTGAAGCCTTTATTAAACAGAAATTGGGGTTATTTTACTATAAAAAAGAAAACTCAACTTTAGAGGAAGATTTTTTTGTCAGATCAAAAAGTGAGTTGCTGCCGGTAGAAGTTAAATCAAACAACGCCAGATCAAAATCTTTGTCTTCGCTGATAAAAAATGAAAATTACAGTGATATAAAAAACGGAATTAAGTTTGGTGATTTTAATGTTGGATATGTAAACAATATATATACGTTTCCGTATTTCTGTGCATTTATGATTAAGGCATTTGTAAAAAAATTGGATTAAAAATATAGTGTAATCTTTATGGAATTTCATTAGGCTTATTTGATTTTGCGAATAAGGCTTTCCTTAAGTGGGTGAAGGCTGATAAGGATGATTTAGATGGAGAAATAATAATGCAGATATTTGTTGATGCAGATGCGTGTCCGGTAGTGGACATTGTTGAGACGATCGCAGAAAAATATAATATACCAACTACACTTTTGTGTGACACGAACCATGTGCTGTATTCTGATTACAGTGAAGTTATAGTGGTTGGTGCCGGTGCGGATGCAGTAGATTATAAGCTGATCAGCATATGCCATAAAGGGGATATCGTAGTGTCACAGGACTATGGCGTTGCTGCTATGGCACTTGGTAAAGGGGCATATGCCATTCATCAATCCGGTAAGTGGTATACAAATGAAAATATTGACCAGATGCTGATGGAACGGCATCTTAACAAGAAAACAAGGCGAAGTTGTCATAAGCATCATATGAAAGGACCGAGAAAACGTACAGAAGATGATGATTTACGTTTTGCTCAATCCTTTGAAAAACTCATACGGATGGCAAAGGCAAATGAAGGCAGTTCGAAGGAAAATGATGAACAAAGAAAATAGTTGCATGGCTATCTCTATATTGTACATTTGTTTGTAAAATGGAAAAATGAAGCTGAGAATGATGGCTGGTTGCTGATCATAGCGTGATGTGATCATATATGAGCTTTTTGGACGGACAGAGTAAGAAGTATCAGGTTTCTACCAGTGGCAGTAATACTCTGACGGTGAAGATCTCGTCTTTTGCAAAGAACTGGAACTGTCCATGATAGGAGTCCGCGATCGCAGCAATATTCTTAGTTCCGAAACCATGTCCTGTCTGCGTGGAGACAGGCAATCCATTTTCAAAAGCAACCGTTCCGATAAACGGATTGCTGATCTGGATCAGAAGCGTCTGATTCCGTTCGGCGAGCTGAACCTGTATGAATTTTTCCTCTGTTTCGATCGATGCATGGAGCGCATTTTCCAGAGCATTTGACAGAATCGCACATAGCTTTGTGTCGGACAGAGGAATTTCTGCAGGGATAGAAGCCTGAACCAGCAGGGAGATGCCCTCTGATTCCGCTTTGGTATCATAGGCGGACAGAAGCAGATTGATCAGCTCGTTTGAACAGAAGCGTTTTGGAGTGATCGCATCTAAGTCGGATTGGGCGGTTTGTATATATTCCTGAATCTTATCCAGATTCCCGGTTCCTGCAAGTGCCTGCAAATAAGTAAAATGATGGCGCATATCATGACGGTAGGAGGCTGCCTGTGTCTGCATGGTGCGCATATGATTCAGATCAATGGCAGCATGTGTAAGCTGCATATGAAGAGATTCTGCCAGGCGTTCTGCCTGTTCCTGTTCTTCCAGTTTATGATAATAATAAAAGATAAAAACAAAATAGAAAATGCAGCAAATGGACGGCATAAACTGAACTACAAATTCGTTGCTGGTATAAAGCATATCGGTATAAATCGTAGAGGCATAATCGAAAAGATAGTAGCAGAGAGGAAGGATGCCAAGAATATAGACGGATTTATTTGCTTTTGGCATAAAATGCTGCGCCAGATTTGATTCATAGTGGTATAGGAAATAAAAGGTTACAAAGGCACATCCTACATAAACGATCGTATAGATGATCTTATTGTCAGAAAATAAGCGAACCGCCAGTCCGCACCAGAGAGGGATCTGACAGCACATATAGGCAGTCAAGACACTGACAATCGAAGTGATCCATGAGCATTTGTATATCAGCCAGAGAAAAAGCACCAACGGAAGATGTACAACGACCGGATACAGCCCTCGGGAAATCTCCTGTCCGAAGACTGCGAAAGAAATGATCTGAAGTATTCCGTCGAGGGCACAGAAAACAGACAGAGTGAGTATGTTTTTCCGGTTAAAAGGAACACCGGTAAAACATACGCTTGCTACTGTACCAAAGAGGAACACGGTAATAAAATAAATACTGTCGCAGAGAAAACTCATATCATTGTCTCCTTATTATTTCCCAAAAGAGTTTGTATAGGCAAAATTTAAAAACTGTTCCGAAATCTTCGTGTAGTTATTTCTGGAAAGCGGAATCTTCTGACCGTCTGTCAGGATGATATCGCTTTTCGTAACATATTGAATGTAATGCATATTTACCGCATAAGAACGATGTGGATATATAAAGTCCGGATAGGCTTTCAGAATATCCTGAAATTCCGTAAAGGTCATTACGGCAGAGATCATGGTCTGATCTGCCAGATGTAAGGTAATGGTTCTGTGTGTGACCTCACCATAGACCAGAGAGGATACCCGGATCCGGCTGTACTGCTTCTCTGTCGTATAAATGATGAAGCTTGCGGTATCTTTCTCATCCAGTTCGGCGAGAATGGAATCTATGGAGGCAAAAAATTTTTCTTCGGTTACCGGTTTTAACAGATAGTTCTGGGCTTTTACTTCGTAGCTGTCTACCGCATATTCCGGAGAACTTGTCAGGAATATGATCTCGGTATCTGTTCCGGAAGCTCTGATATTTCTCGCAATCTCAATTCCGTTTTCTCCTGGCATTAAAATGTCCAGGATCGTAATATCAAATCGTTTTCCTTGATCGATGGCATCCAGTAATGAGAAGCCATTTTGAAATATATGAATCTGAAGCGGTGTGGCATGAAGCTCCTGATATCGTTTGAAAAGCGCTGCCAGTATCTGCCGTTCCTGTTTGCTGTCGTCACAAATCGCTATATGTATCAAAAAATCTACTCCTTATCATGGCTTAACAAATATATGATAAGCCGGTCGTTGATCGTCATTTGTACAGGCGTACTCATTGACCTGGGTTCATTATAGCATAGTTCTGATCAAATCGACGGACATTTCATGCACATATAGTGACATTTCATGTAGCGGATGCAAAAAAAAGAAATCTGTTGTAGAATGCGGAGCTGCTTCATGATAGACTGAAAATATCAAGAGAATTCAGATCAATAGAGGATTAATAATGGGAAAAGTACGATTCAATGATAATACAGAAATAGTTGCAGCTGTAAAAGAAGGACTAAAAAGGAAGGATGGATATTGTCCGTGCAGGCTTGAAAAGATACCGGAGAATAAATGTATCTGTAAAGAATTTCGGGATCAGATCAATGATCCGGAGTTTGAGGGATACTGCCATTGTCAGTTATATTACAAAGAAAAGTAAAATAATATATGAATTATTATCAGAACATATAGACTGGTTCGTCAAAATAAACATAAAAATATTAATAAATCCAAAAAAATTGCTAATAAATCCAAAAATATTCTATTCTTTCTTCCTGCTTGTCACATTATAATGAATTTAGTCAATGAGACAGAGCGAAAAATAAACAAAATGTACAAACAGGAGGAATGAAATATGAGAAAGAAAAAAATTATAGCTGTCGTTGCAGCAGCAACACTTGCATTATCAATGGTAGGATGTGGATCAGGCGGATCAGGCGGATCAGGCGGAAGCAGCTCAAGCGGAGTTGCAAATAAGGATAAGCCACTTTGCTGGTTCAACCGTCAGCCATCCAACAGCTCAACAGGAGAACTTGATAAGGAAGCATTAAGCTTCAACAAAGATACTTATTATGTAGGCTTCGATGCTAACCAGGGTGCTGAGCTTCAGGGTCAGATGGTACTTGATTATATCAAAGCAAATGCAGCAACAATTGACCGTAACGGTGATGGCGTTATCGGATACGTTTTAGCAATCGGTGATATCGGACACAATGACTCAATCGCTCGTACTCGTGGTGTTCGTTCAGCACTTGGCACAGGAGTTGATGCAAATGGTGCAGTTGATTCAACACCTGCAGGTACAAACGTAGACGGATCAGCAAAAGTTGTTCAGGATGCAAAGCTTGATGTAGATGGTAAGACATATACAATCCGTGAGCTTGCTTCACAGGAAATGAAGAACTCAGCAGGTGCTACATGGGATGCAGCAACAGCAGGAAACGCTATCGGAACATGGACAGCTTCATTCGGTGATCAGATTGATGTAGTTGTTTCAAATAACGATGGTATGGGAATGTCAATGTTCAATGCATGGGCAAAGGATAACAAGGTTCCTACATTTGGATACGATGCTAACAGCGATGCAGTAGCAGCTATTGCAGAAGGTTACGGCGGAACAATTTCACAGCATGCAGATGTTCAGGCTTACTTAACACTCAGAGTTCTTCGTAACGCACTTGATGGTGTAGACGTTGATACAGGTATCGGTACACCTGATGAAGCAGGTAACTGCTTAACAGAAGGTGAAGATTACAGATACAGCGAAGAAGAAAGATCATACTACGCATTAAACGTAGCAGTAACTGCTGAAAACTATCAGGATTTCACAGATTCAACAAAGGTTTATGACAAGGTTTCAAAACAGCTTGATTCAAGCAAGAGCCCAACAAAGAAAGTATGGCTTGATATCTACAACGCTTCAGATAACTTCTTAAGCTCAACATACCAGCCACTTCTTGAGAATTACGATGATCTGCTCAACCTGAAAGTAGATTACATCGGTGGTGATGGTCAGACAGAGTCTAACATTACAAACCGTCTTGGTAACCCGGGCGAATATGACGCATTTGCGATCAACATGGTTAAGACAGATAATGCAGCATCATACACAACACTTCTTAACAAATAAGATAACGGATCGGCAGGCAATAATGATTTAACTCAGAGGGGTGTCAGATACAAGATTTGATACCCTTCTTTTACTAAGAAAGGGAAGTAGAGATATGGCAGAAGATAAGAATAAATACATCTTATCGATTCAGGGCATGAGCAAGTCATTCGGTAGAAACAAGGTTCTGGATCACATTAACCTGAATGTGAAACCGGGCTCGATCATGGGTCTTATGGGTGAGAACGGTGCCGGAAAATCGACAATGATGAAATGTCTCTTCGGAACCTATCAGAAGGACGAAGGAACTATAATATTAGATGGTAAAGAAGTAAACTTCTCAGGTCCAAAGGATGCCCTTGAAAACGGAGTTGCAATGGTTCATCAGGAGCTTAACCAGTGTCTTGAAAGAAGCGTTGTGGACAACCTGTTCCTGGGACGTTACCCAAAGAATTCCCTCGGTGTGATCGATGAGGGCAGAATGAAAAAAGAAGCTTCGGATCTGTTCAGAAAGCTCGGTATTACCGTAAATCTGACACAGCCGATGAAGAAAATGTCAGTATCGCAGCGTCAGATGTGTGAGATCGCAAAGGCTATTTCTTACAACTCAAAAGTAATTGTACTTGATGAGCCTACATCCTCACTGACAGCACCTGAGGTTGCAAAGCTGTTCAAGATGATGAGACAGTTAAAAGAGCAGGGAATTTCCCTGATTTATATATCACATAAAATGGATGAGATCTTCGAGATCTGTGACCAGATATCCGTTCTTCGAGATGGTAGTCTGGTAATGACAAAAGACAGTAAGGACACAAACATGAACGAACTGATCTCCGCAATGGTTGGTCGTTCTCTTGACAATAGATTTCCACCTGTAGACAATGAGCCCGGTGAGACAGTTCTCTCCGTACAGAACCTGTCAACAAAGTATGCACCAAAGCTCCAGAACATCACATTTGATGTTAAGAAGGGTGAGATTTTCGGACTGTATGGTCTGGTAGGTGCAGGTCGTACAGAGCTCCTTGAAACCATATTCGGTATGCGTACAAGAGCAGCAGGAAATGTACTTTATAACGGCAAGATGATGAACTTCTCATCACCAAAGGATGCCATGGATCATGGTTTTGCCCTGATCACAGAGGAAAGAAAAGCAAACGGACTTTTCCTGAAAGCAGATATCACATTTAATACAACAATTGCAAATATGAATCACTATAAGAGCGGAATCGCACTTAGCCATGACGATATGGTTCGTGCAACCGCAGAGGAGATCAAGGTCATGCATACAAAATGTATGGGACCGGATGATATGATCGCAAACCTCTCCGGTGGTAACCAGCAGAAGGTTATCTTCGGTAAATGGCTGGAGCGTTCTCCTAATGTATTTATGATGGATGATCCTACAAGAGGTATCGATGTAGGTGCCAAGTACGAGATCTATGAACTGATCATCAATATGGCAAAGCAAGGTAAAACGATCATCGTTGTATCCTCAGAGATGCCTGAGATCCTTGGTATCACAAACCGTATCGGTGTTATGTCGAACGGTCATCTTGCAGGAATCGTAAATACAAAAGAGACCAACCAGGAAGAATTATTAAGACTTAGTGCAAAATATTTGTAATAGAGAGGAGTTTTGGTTATGGCAGATAAAAGTAAGATCCTTTCGGCCGATGCAGAAGCAGCGCTTTTGAAGCCGATTGATGAATATGTAGGAAAAATACAGTCACAGATCGATGCACTCCGTGTAGACGGATCTGACAAGGTTCAGAGCTATAAGAACCAGATCGCAATTGCGAAGGAAGACAAGAACTTATCAAAGGATGAGAGAGCAAAAGCAGTTGCAGCAGCAAAGTCTGGACTTGAAAAGGCAAAGAGCGTGGAAGCAGCAAACAAGGATAAGGTATCCAAGTTGATCGCAGAAGCAGAAAAGTACCTTTCAGAGAATTATAACAGCAAATATTATGATAAAGTAGTTGCAAGCTGCGAGGCAGAAAAAGCAGCAGAAAACGAAGCTTATGAGAAGGTTCGTGCAACGATCAAGACAGAGCACGAACAGACACTTGCCAAGCTGTCCGCTGCAGACGAGATCAAAGATGAGAAATATGTGTATAAGAACAGATTATTTGATGCACAGATGTCTCACGAATCCAGATTACAGGAGATCAAGGACAGAAAGCATGATGCATTTGCACATAAGTTCCATCTGATCGACCTCTTACGGATGTCCAAATACACATTTGGTCAGAAGCAGGCTCAGAAGATCGAGAATTACAAATACACATTTAATACATCACAGTTCCTTTATAAGAACGGTCTGTATATCGTAATCATCCTGATCTTCATTGCACTTTGTATTATCACACCAATCGTTAAGAATACACAGTTATTAACCGTTACCAATATCCTGAATATCTTACAGCAGGCATCTCCTCGAATGTTCCTTGCACTCGGTGTTGCCGGTTTGATCTTACTTACAGGTACTGACCTTTCCATCGGACGTATGGTAGGTATGGGTATGGTTACAGCAACTATCATCATGCATAACGGCCCTAATACAGGTGGCGTATTCGGACATATCTTTGATTTCTCAAATATTCCGGCCGCTCCTAGAGCAATTCTTGCACTGGTAGCCTGTGTAATTCTTACAACAGTATTTGCAAGTATCGCAGGTTTCTTCATGGCGAAGTACAAGATGCATCCATTCATCTCAACCATGGCGAACATGCTGATTATCTTTGGTTTAGTAACATACGCAACAAAGGGTGTATCATTCGGTGCGATTGATTCTTCAATCCCTACCATGTTCATCCCTACATTTGGCAGCTTCCCATCGATTATTCTTTGGGCGATCGTAGCAATCATTGTTGTATGGTTCATCTGGAACAAGACAACATTTGGTAAGAATCTGTACGCTGTAGGTGGAAACCCGGAAGCAGCAGCAGTTTCAGGTATCTCAGTATTCAAAGTAACACTTGGCGCATTCATCCTTGCAGGTATCCTTTACGGATTCGGTTCATGGCTTGAATGTAACAGAATGGTAGGTTCCGGTAGTGCCGCTTATGGACAGGGCTGGGATATGGATGCCATTGCAGCCTGTGTAGTTGGTGGTGTATCATTTACAGGTGGTATCGGTAAGATCTCCGGCGTTGTAACTGGTGTACTTATCTTCACATCATTAACATACTCACTTACAATCCTTGGTATTGATACAAACCTTCAGTTCATTTTCGAAGGTATCATCATCCTTGCGGCTGTAACTCTTGACTGTCTCAAGTATGTACAGAAGAAGTAAGGAAATGTAATAATCGCTCACAAAAAAACGATATAAATCAAAAGCCGCTCCGTTCGTCTTTGATGTGCTTTCTGTCAGGCTGACAGATGCAAGTTCCAGACTGAACGGAGCGGCTTTTAAAATATCAGGAGTACGCTGTTATTTTATTTGGATATATATATGGTAAAACGGGATTTTGGGGTTCATTCTGAACGTGGATTTGTTATAATAAGGAACAGATAGAAAGAATAGAAGAGGAATGAGATATGGATAATTATAAAGTGGTACTCGTCGATGATGAGGTGGAAGTAATCGATGCGATCGAACAGAGGATTCATTGGGATATATTAGGATTTGAAGTTGTTGGAAGTGCGACAAACGGCGTGAAAGCTCTGGAGCTTGTGGAGAAGCAGCAGCCGGATGTCGTGATAACCGATATCAAGATGCCGTATATGGATGGACTGGAGCTTGCCAGAAGATTGAATAAAGAATATCAGAATATCCATATCATCATTTTTACAGGATTTGATGAGTTTGAATATGCGAAGGAAGCTGTTCATCTGGAAGTAGAGGAATATATGCTGAAGCCGATCAATGCTCTGGAGCTTACGGAATGTATGAAACGGTTGAAAAAGACTCTGGATAAGGAGAGAGAAGAACGTCTGAATGTAACAAAGCTTGAGAATTATCTGAAGGATTCCCTTCCGGTGCTTCAGACGAATCTGTTTGTTTCGTTGATCGAGGGTCGTGTAAATGAAGAATATTGCGAGAAGTTTTTGAAAGCGTATCAGATTGATATGAAAGGACCGTATTATTGCTGCGCGATCTTTCATACCTCGGAGCATCATGTTCCGGATGGTATGAATCCATTGCTGCTTGCCATGTCAGTCGAGCATGAGATCAAGGATCGTTTAGCACCGGAATGGAAGAATCATATGTTCACATATCTGGGAAATGCACTTATGATCATAGAACTGGAAACGGAAGAAATGGTAGTTGCATTTACAGATGCCTGTGACCGATTCTGCAAATGGGCATATCGTGTTATGGGAGCTGTTGTGACTGCGGGAATCGGAAGAGTCTGTGATAATCTGATCAGCGTTAATTCTTCTTATGATGGAGCAAGAGAAGCAGTTTCTTATCGTGTATTATATGGAACGAGCCGTGCGATCAATATTGGTGAGATTGCACCGAAGGAGCAGGAGATCCTGATCCAGCCGGAGGATACAAAGATGCATGATCTGTTCAAGGCTATTCATCTGGGAGTACCGGAGACACTTGAACAGTCGGTGCGGAAGGAAGTGGAGAAGCTTCATAATAATGCGCAGACCGTGAACCAGTATAACCTTGCGATTATGGAGATGGTGGGAGCATTTTATCGATTCTGTGCTAATAATTTTATCGATTTTAATGAGTTTTGCGGTAATGTCGGAAATCCATACGAACGTGTACCGGAGATGGATGAAAGCACATTAACCGCGTGGATGATCGATTCGGCAAAAGCCATCAGTGAGGAGCTGAAAAATGCCAGAAACAGTACATCGAGACGTATGGTTACAGATGCGCAGAATCTGGTGCATGACAGGTATATGGAGCCGAATCTTTCCTTGGATACCGTGTGCTCGGCACTTGGAGTATCGAATTCTTATTTTTCCAGTGTATTTAAAAAAGAGACAGGAAAGGCATTTGTAACATATCTGACCGATTACCGGATGGATCATGCGGCAGAACTGATTCTCGAAACGAATGAGAAAAGTTATCAGATTGCAGAGCGGGTCGGTTATCTTGATGCAAATTATTTCAGTTATGTATTTAAGAAGCGTTTTGGGGTTTCGCCATCCAAATACAGAACGGAGCATCTGAAAAAATAAAGGATAAATAAGGGGAAGCGTGTTGAAGAATATAAGAAAGAATAAAAAGAAGAAAAATGAAAGTTCTATTATCGGACGTCTTCGGGGGTGGTTTTATCACGGCAGATTTATAGGTTTTGATATTCAGTCGATCATTATGACGGTGCTTACTGCCCTGACGATCATTACAACAGTTATCATGGGGCTGCTGTTGTATAATCGTTTTAAGATGGCGATTAAGCAGACTGCAGTCACGAATACGGAAAATATGGTGGAAAATACTGTTGAAAAGCTGGATGCAGATCTGTTAAATGTGCGTCAGATCACGAATGCGGTGAATTATAATATTATTCAGGAATATGATATTTCCAGCCGGGATTTTAACCGGCAGTTCAGTCTGTTATATGAGATCAATGCCGATAAGATCCAGAGTATGGCGCTATATGATGATAAAGGGAATCTTCTTACGGCAGAACCGGTCACGGTACAGAAGGATGCTGTGGAACCGTCGGAGCAGGACTGGTATCAGGATGCAGAGGCAGATATCGAGAATATTCATTTCTCTATACCGCATATCCAGAATCTGTTTGTCGATGGCACATATCGATATTACTGGGTTGTATCTCTCAGCCGTTCAGTTGATATCAACGATGGTGAGCAGCCGGGAAGTGGTGTCCTTCTGGTCGATATGAAATATTCGGTGATAGAGGATACATTGGCACGGATCAACGATGCGTCAAATGGCATCTATTATTACCTGTGCAGCCGTAATGGTCAGATGATCTATCATCCGCGTGGAACCGATATGGACAGAGGATATTTCAAAGAAGAATACAGGGATGCAGCAACCTATGAGGATGGAACATATGAACTTACGGTCAATGGCAGGACAAGCAATGTGATCGTAAATAGTGTTGCTTATACCGGATGGAAGGTGGTCGGTGTAGTTCCGGAAAGTGTACAGATCGCGAGCATCAACCGGTTCCGGTATTATATTATTACAACGGTTATCATTCTTATGATGATGCTTTTAGGGGTGAACCGTATTATTTCGAAGAAGATATCCAGGCCGATTCTGAAGTTAAATGAATCAGTCAAAGCATATGAGGCAGGTGGTCCGACAGATATCTACATCGGTGGATCGTCCGAGATCCGTCATCTGGGATATTCCGTTCAGAAATCCTATGAACAGATCGAAGCTTTGATGCAGGAGATCATACGGGAACAGACGGAACGAAGAAAGAGTGAGATGGATGCGCTGCAGAGCCAGATCAATCCGCATTTCCTCTACAATACCCTGGAATCCATCACATGGATGGTAGAAGCAAAGAAGAACCTGGATGCGGTGTTTATGATCTCAGAGCTTGCAAAGCTGCTTCGTATCAGTCTGTCAAAGGGCAGAACGGTGATCAGAATATCGGATGAGATCCAACATAGCAGAAGTTATATGAATATTCAAAAAGTTCGATATAAGGAGCGTTTTCAGATCGAATTTGATATTGATGAAGAGATTAATGAGTACTGTACAGTAAAGCTGATCGTTCAGCCGATTCTTGAAAATGCCATTTATTATGGTGTAGGGAATATGGATGAGGATGACGGCGGCAAAATCACGATCCGGGGAGAGAAAAAGGACGACGATATATATATTTCCGTAGAAGATAATGGTATGGGAATGAATGAGGACATTGTAGAGAATATATTAAAAGATAATAACAAAGTACCAAAACATGGTTCAGGTGTCGGTCTGATCAATGTTCATTCAAGAATTCAGTTGATGTTTGGAAATGAATATGGTCTGGAGGTTTACAGTGAGCCGGACGAGGGTACGAGGATTGTGATCCACATACCGGCTATTCCATATACAGAGGAGAATCGGGAACAGCTTGAAACACAAAATTATGGAAAGGGGAGAGTGACAGATGAAGAGAAATAGAATTACTTTCCTCATAGCAGAGCTGATCCTGATTGCCATTGCCGGTATATTTATCAACCGGATTTTTCGGGAAGATAATCCGCAGAAACGTGTGGCAGTTATTCTTCCGGACTCCGGTAATACCAGATGGGAAGGCCTGGTTAATGGACTGAAGCAGTCTGCGCAGGTAAATAACATTCATTTGATCATCTGTAATACAGATGAGATCGTAAGTGCAGATGATGAAAAAGAGCTGATTGATGAACAGCTTGAAAATGACGTGGATGCATTTATCATCTGTCCTGCTCCCGGAACAGATACAAAAGATATGCTTGCGTCTTTGCAGGCGGAGAAAGAGACCTTTGTTCTGATAACGGAGGATGCATATATGGCAGATGACACAGAATCGACCGGATTTGTAACGATAAAGCCGGATAACTATCAGATCGGCTATACTCTCGGCAGGCAGATCATAAAAAATGATACAGATAATCAGGCAGGCAAGAAGGTCGGAGTGATTGTCGGACGGGCAGAGACTGAGGCAAGTGTCAGCCGTGTAAAGGGACTTACCGATGCACTTGCAGGATATAACTGTGAGCTTGTCTGGACGTATAATCAGAATAGCGGTAAAGATACCTGTAAGGCGGTTGATTCCCTGGAAGCGGTTGATTATATAGCAGCTATGGATACAGAAGCTCTTGATACACTCGGTGAAAATGCTGAAAATGGGTATTATAAAGGGGCAGAGATATATGGGGTAGGTACAAGCATGAAGTCCGTTGCCCTGCTTGATTACAACAAGATTAAATGCCTTGTTGTACCGGATGGGTACAGCATCGGTTATGAGAGTGTAAATGAGATCGCAAAGGAACTTGGACGACCATTATATACATTAAAAAGTCATGAAGAAGCGATACGGGTAATCTATAAGGATGACCTGTTTTCGGAAGAGACAGAAAGGTTTTTATATTCGTATGAATAGAAAGAAAACAAGAAAAATAATAGCCTGTATATGCATATTGGCAGTTATGATGTCTCTGGTATCCTGCGACAGCAGGAAAAATCAGAAAGACAGAACTCTGCGGGTCGGCGTTGTTACATATACGCCGGATGATCCGTTTATCAACGCAATGACAGATATATTGAAGGAGGATCTGAAAGCATTAGAAGCAAGTGATATGAAGGTTATCGTATCAGTCAGAAGCGGAGATAACAGTCAGCAGGAACAGGATGAAGTGGTGGAGGAAATGATCGATGCCGGATGCGATGTACTTTGTGTAAATCTGGTCGATCGAACTGCTCCGTCAAATATTATAAGACTCGCAAGACAGAATAATATTCCGGTGATTTTCTTTAACAGAGAGCCGGTAAGAGAGGATCTGCTGCAATGGGATAGGCTGTATTATGTTGGATGTGATGCAGCACAGTCCGGCGAGATGCAGGGTGAGATTGCTGCGGAATATATAAAGAATCATCCGGAGGTGGATCGCAATCAGGATGGTAAGATCCAGTATGTACTCTTAGAAGGTGAAGCCGGACATCAGGATGCGATCAGCCGGACAGACTGTTCGGTAAAGACCATTCTTGAAAATGGTGTGAAGCTTGAGAAACTGACCTATCAGTTTGCAGACTGGAACCGCGCGCAGGCAGAGAACCGAATGAGCCAGTTGATCAGTCAATATGGGGATCAGATAGAGATGGTTATTTCCAATAATGATGAGATGGCACTCGGTGCAGTCGAGGCTTATAAGAATGTCGGATATATGCAGAGTGATTATCCGGTTATCTTCGGTATCGATGGATTAGATGATGCGTTGGAAGCTGTTCGGCTTGGCACTATGCAAGGAACTGTCTATAATGACAGAGAAGCTCAGGCGAGAAAGATTGCACTGATTGCAGTAGCCTTGTTCCGTGGAAATGATGTGAGCGTATTAGGACTTGAGGATGAACGGTATTATATGGCACAGTACCGTAAGGTCGATGTCAATAATGTGGATGAGTTTTTGAAAAAATAACTATGTAGCAGGAGGTTAGCATAAATGCAGGATATATGGATTGAATCTTTTTATAATGAAATTGATGCTGAGAAACGACAGGCATTTCTAAAGGAACATACAGGAGATCCGAAGGATGAATTGGATGAATTCCGGGAGAAACTCTGGATTGCCCGGTATGGCAAACGAAAACCAAAGAATGATGCATTTGTGGGCTATCTGATGCAGATGAAATATATCGCAGAAGGTGGTGGCATGAGCCTTGGCGCACAGAAAAGAAAGCAGGCTGCGGAAGTTCTGACAGGTTTATTCCTCGGAAGCTATGACAATCTGGATATCGAGAAGCAGGAGATGGTATTCTATGAGATAAAAAATGCTTTCCTGAAGCTGATCGGGGTCAGTAAGAACGGTCGTGGATTTACTTCTGTCGTATTTGGCATGGGGCAGTTATCCGATGAAAGTGTAGCAAAGAAGATCGCAGATCAGATCAGCACGATCGTATTTGCCACGCCGCACATGCTTCATATGGATAAGGAGTTTGCGGTATTCCGGCAGGCTGCACTTGAGGCCTTTCGACAGGAATTTCCGAACCGGGAGCATTTTCTGAAGAAGTAGGGGTGTCCGTGATATGGTGTTGGATAGTTATCAGGACATGCAGGATATTGTTAAATATGCGGTTATAAAAAGAGCGTTATAGGATAAAAAAGCCAGATAAACATTAGTTATTGTGTTTATCTGGCTTTTTAATGATTCTTTATGCATTCTCCTGCGTAGCAGCACCTTCATATACGGCTTCGTTTGTAAGTTCGATGCCGAGCTTCTTAAAGGTTGTCATGTCGACCGTGGACAGGATCGATGATACATGGAGCTGGCAGCCGGACAGCTTTGGAAGCTGTTCTAATGCAAGCTTTGCATTTGGATCGGATACAGCACACATGGATAATGCGATCAGAACTTCGTCGGTATGAAGACGAGGATTCTTGCTGCCGAGGTATCCGGTCTTTAAGTGCTGGATCGGTTCTATAAAGGTACGTGAGATCAGATGCGTGTTCTTATCAATGTTTCCAAGTACCTTAATTGCATTTAATAATACAGCAGATGCAGGACCGAGCAGATCGGAAGTGGAACCGGTAACGATCGTTCCGTCCGGCAGTTCTAAGGCTGCGGCGGCGGAACCATTTTCCTGCGCAAGGTTATTTGCAACCGGAACAACAGCACGATCATTGACAGTGATCTTTGCCTGCTTCATGATAAGTTCCTGTTTGTATACTTCGTCTTTGGTCGCTTCGTCTTTGACGAAACGGTTCAGAGACTGGTAATATCGTCTGATAATTTCCTGCTTGGACGCTTCTCTGCAGGCTTCGTCGTCAATGATGCAGTTTCCCGCCATATTTACACCCATATCGGTTGGAGATTTGTATGGACAGTATCCATAGATTCCTTCGAACATGGAAGCCAGAACCGGATAGATCTCGATATCACGGTTGTAGTTGACGGTTGTTTCACCATAAGCTTCCAGATGGAAAGGATCGATCATGTTGACATCGTTTAAGTCTGCGGTAGCGGCTTCATAAGCCAGATTGACCGGATGCTTAAGTGGGATATTCCAGATCGGGAAAGTTTCAAATTTGGCATAGCCGGCTTTGATGCCACGCTTGTTCTCATGGTACAGCTGTGACAGACAGGTCGCCATCTTGCCGCTTCCCGGACCCGGTGCGGTAACAATGACAAGCGGACGGGTTGTCTCTACATAATCATTTTTTCCATAGCCCTCATCACTTACGATATAGTCAATGTTATTCGGATAACCCTCGATGGAATAGTGATGGTAGACCTTGATGCCGATCGCTTCCAGTTTCTTCTGGAAAATATCGGCAGATGGCTGTCCGGCATATCGTGTGATAACCACGCTGCTGACATACAGCCCTTTCTTTTTATATACATCGATCAGACGGATAACATCCTGATCGTATGTGATTCCCAGATCGTGACGGATCTTATTGCGCTCGATATCAGCGGCGTTGATCGAGATGATCATTTCTGCCTGATCTGCAAGCTGTAAGAGCATCTGTAATTTGCTGTCCGGTGCAAATCCCGGAAGTACGCGGGAGGCATGATAGTCGTCAAATAATTTGCCGCCAAATTCCAGATACAGTTTATCTCCAAATTGTTCGATACGTTCCCTGATGTGTGCGGACTGCATAGACAGGTACTTGTCATTGTCGAAGCCAATGCGTTTCATTTTTTGAAATTCTCCTTCGTAAATTAATCAATATACGGTGGACACTTAAGAAAATGAAGTGCCCTATAAGAGAATACCACAGAGAGGGGAGAAAATATAGAGAAAATTTACTCAAGGCTTCGATTTTCCCCAATATCCTTCTATAGCTTCCTGATTTAATCCTTCGCCGATGACGATCAGGATGGCTTGCCCATTTGGGATCGGCTCGATCTCGGTCTTCTGGTGTGTGACGTTGATGGATATCCAGCTTCCATCAGCGAGCTTCTGGAATCCTTTAATCCGGAAGACCTTACCACAGGCAGGATCGTGCAGGATCTTCTGGCAGCTTTCTTTTAAGAAATCTTCTGTAAAATCCATATTCATGAAGTACAGACTGTCATAGGTCTGTTTGTCATCAAACCAGAGTTTCGTATAATTGGCATCCTGATAGCCGGATGAGAGGATCGCTTTATAGTCTTCATCGGTCAGATCTTTCCAGTCCTTTTCCAGAACTATCTGCTTTGGCGTGGACTTAGAGTGCAGAATGTCAAATGACTGTTTTACATAATCTTTGGTAGAGGCTAACTGTTCCGGTGTGACTTCTTGTGAGTGGCTGTATAAGACAGTGCCAGCTTGTGCCACCTGAGAAGCCAGAAGATAACGGGAAGCTTCGGAGAGATTCTGCTCCAGTGTGGCATCAATGATCGTGATAACATTTCCAATCGTGTACCAACGGTCAAGCGGATCTTCGTGCAGGGCATCGAAGAATTCATCCATATCGAAGATGCCGGATGGCTCTACCAGAACGCGGTCATAGCCACACATTCCCATTGCAATCAGCTTGGTTTTGAATCGTCTGCGGTGACAGTCGGCATCACAACCGCCGGCAACCATTTCCAGTGTACAGTTATCACCGAGAATATCCTGTAACAGCATGGCATCGACATTGACTGCACCAAAATCGTTTTCAAGAATGCCGATATTTAAGCCCTGATCGATCAGGTATTTGGTATATTTCCTTATAAAAGTAGTTTTACCGGAACCTAAGAATCCGGTGATCAAATCTATCTGAATCATAAAAATCACCTCTTGCTGTATTTGCAGATGATATTCGTGTACGCATTCGTAACCTATATGTTATTTGTGTATCTTAACTTGTCAATACAGGGGCATTTGAGGTCGCCGGTACTTGATGGCACATAAGTGGCATCTTAGTACCGCTGCAGACCTAACTGAGACCTTACCGAGGTTTATCCGAGGTTAGTTCGAAGTTACACAGCGGGAAAACGAGCGGAAGCGTCCCCTGATTGGGAATGTTAAGGATACACAAATATAGAAGTAGATAAGTGCACACACGAATACCATCTGCAATCACATTCTAGCATAGGCGGGGGAAAAAGAAAATCGAAGGAATGGGAAAAAGTTATCTTGTCTGAATCCCATCCATAAGGTATAGTAACCTTATCACGAAATAAACGGAAAAGGGTAAGACGAATGATTTTAAATGTAGAAAATTTGACACATGGTTTTGGAGACAGAGCCATTTTCAATAATGTATCTTTCCGGCTGCTTGCCGGTGAACATATCGGACTGGTTGGAGCAAATGGTGAAGGTAAAAGTACCTTTATGAATATTGTGACAGGAACACTTGCGCCGGATGAAGGTAAGGTGGAATGGAACAAGCATGTGCGTGTTGGCTATCTGGATCAGCATGCGGTGCTGGAAAAGGGAATGACGATCGAATCTGTGCTGAAGTCAGCATTTTCTTATCTGTTTGAGATGGAGGAGAAGATCAACCAGATTTATGATAGCATGGCGGATGCAACGGATGATGAGATCATGGAAATGATGGAGGAAGTCGGCACACTGCAGGATCTTCTGACAAATCATGATTTCTATATGATCGATGCCAAGACGGAACAGGTAGCGAGAGCGCTGGGGCTTCTGGAACTTGGACTGGATCATGACGTAACAGATCTGAGCGGTGGTCAGCGTACCAAGGTTTTGCTTGCAAAGCTGTTACTTGAGAAGCCGGAGATTCTGTTGCTTGATGAGCCGACAAACTATCTGGATGCAGAACATATCGAATGGTTGAAGCGGTATCTGCAGGAGTATGAGAACGCATTCATCCTGATCAGCCATGATATTCCATTTTTAAATGATGTCGTAAATATCATCTATCATATGGAGAATCAGGAATTGAACCGCTATGTTGGCAACTATGACAAATTTTTGGAAGTATACGAGGCGAGAAAGGCACAGCAGGAGGCTGCTTACCGGAAACAGCAGCAGGAGATCAGCGAGCTGAAGGATTTCGTTGCCAGAAATAAAGCGCGTGTTGCCACAAGAAATATGGCGATGTCCAGACAGAAGAAGCTGGACAAGATGGATGTGATAGAACTTGCGAGGGAGCGCCCGAAGCCGGAATTTTACTTTAAGGAAGCGAGAACACCGGGCAAGATGTTATTTGAAACTGAGGATCTGGTGATCGGATATGACAAACAGGCACCACTTTCCAAACCGATCAACCTGCGAATGGAGCGTGGGGAAAAGATCGCGATCGTTGGTACAAATGGTATAGGAAAGAGTACGCTGCTTAAGAGTTTGCTTGGAATCATCAAGCCGATATCCGGTACGGTACATCTAGGTGATTATCTGTATAAAGGCTATTTTGAACAGGAAATGGCTGGGACAGAGAATACCTGTCTGGAAGAAATCTGGCAGGAATTTCCGGGATTTTCACAGTATGAGGTGCGATCGGCACTTGCCAAATGTGGACTGACAACCAAGCATATCGAGAGTAAGGTAAAGGTATTAAGCGGTGGTGAGCAGGCAAAGGTACGCCTGTGTAAACTGATCAATCAGGAGACGAATCTGTTGATCCTCGATGAGCCGACAAACCATCTGGATGTGGATGCAAAGGACGAATTGAAGCGGGCATTGAAAGATTATCACGGTTCGGTTTTGTTAGTCTGCCATGAGCCGGAGTTCTATTCAGATATCGTGACAAAGGTGTGGAATCTGGAAGAGTACAGTGTGTTGACACTGTAATAAAGAAATAAATTTATAATCATGAGGTGAAGACTGTCTATAATCGGATGGGAATATAGACGGCTATGAATATGCTGACAGAGATAATACTGAATGACAAAGTGACAAATGAAAACATCCGGGTACAGGTTATAAGGTCCGGGAGAAAAAGTCTTGGCCTGGAGGTGCGACCGGATGGAACGGTACTTGCAAGGATTCCGGCGAGATTATCTGACCGGGAATTAAAAGTATTTATAGAGAAACAACAGGATTGGATCTTAAAGAAGGTGGATCAGGTAAAAAAGCGTGCGGATGCACGAACGAAAATTAAGGTTCCATCTGTGTATGCGTTATCAGATGCAGAGATTCAGAAGATCAAGGATAAGATAGCAGATCGGGTAAAGTATTATTGTGCGGTTATGCAGGTGACAGTTGGGCGCATCACGATCCGCAACCAGAAGACCAGATGGGGAAGCTGCAGCAGTGCCGGAAATGTGAATTTTAATTATCAGTTATATTATCTGCCGGATGAATTACTTGACTATGTGGTAGTGCATGAGCTGGCGCACAGACGTCATATGAATCATTCCAAAGAATTCTGGTCAGAGGTAGCGCGGTATTGCCCGGACTATAGAGCGAGACGGAAGCAGTTAAAAGAATATCAACTGGCGAATTAAAACCTGAAATGTAAAGGAAGTTTAATATGGGATTATTTCGAAAAAAGAAAGAGCAGGCATCATATGATAGTCAGAGTAAACGACCGGTCATCAAATGCAGCATCTGCACCGGTGAACAGGTCGCTGGTTTTCAGAATATTCATAACGGGACATTTGAAGATGTCATGTTGATCCGTGGAAAAGAAGATATGAAGGCTTTCCGGGAAAAATATGGAATCCCGCAGGATGCGGAGATTCCAAAGATATATTGATTTTCTTTCATATTTTCAATATGATCGCCGAGTGTAACCCGGTCTTTGTTTATATCGATGTCTTTAATACCCATAATAGTACCTCCTGAAAAAATAGTTCCTATATTATCTATAATACAGAGTTCATAACAAATAGCAAAAAGGAGTTTAACAGTGACACAGGAAAATTTAGTAAGATTTGAGTTCCGAAATATTAAAAAGAATGAAGCAGAGCAAACAGCAGAGATCGAACGGATCTGTTTTCCTTCGAATGAGGCCTGTACTCCGGAGATGATGCATTTACGTGTGGAGAAAGTGCCGGAAATGTTTCTGGTTGCGGTAGATAAAGCAACAGGTAAGATTGCCGGATTTATTAATGGTCTGTCTACAAATGAAACGGTTTTGCGTGATGAATTTTTTCAGAATGCAGATCTGTATGATCCTGCCGGAGAAAATGTAATGATCCTTGGTGTTGATGTTTTGCCGGAATATCGCAGGATTGGGCTGGCTTCCGAGATGATGGAATGTTATAAGAACAGGGAAAGACAGAATGGACGAAAGCGACTGATCCTTACCTGTCTGGAATCCAAGGTTGCCATGTACCGGAAGATGGGATATGAGGATAACGGCATGTCGGTTTCTTCGTGGGGCGGCGAACAGTGGCACGAGATGACGTGTAAACTGGGAAAGGGTATCCCGGAGGCAATTGCAAAGACAGCGTTGGAGCTTGGATAAGGAGAAAGAATATGCATACATTAGAAGCAGCCAGAAAATATGAAAAAGAATATGAAGTTGATGCTGATAAAAGACCGTTATTTCATGTGACACCACCGATCGGTTGGATGAATGATCCCAATGGATTTTCAGTATATAAGGGACAAATCCATTTGTTTTATCAATATCATCCATATAGCAATGTATGGGGACCGATGCATTGGGGGCATCAGGTAAGTGAAGATATGATAAGTTGGAAGCAGTATCCGACGGCGCTTGCACCGGATAAGGAATACGATGAGGAAGGATGCTTTTCCGGTTCGGCAGTTATGACAAATCTTGGACATGTGTTGTTTTATACAGGAGTCAGTAAAGATAAGAATGGTGGCTGCAATCTTCAGAATCAGTGTATGGCAGTTGGAGATGGTGTAGGATATAAGAAGCTGAAGAACAATCCTGTTCTCACAGGAGCGGTGATGCCGGAGGGATTCAGCTATATTGATTTCAGAGATCCGAAGGTATGGGAAGAAGATGGTATTTACTATATGCTGACCTGCAGCCGGGATGCTCAGAATAAAGGAATGATCGCGTTATTTTCAAATTCTGAAATACATCAATATCTGGAAAAAACAGAGCTTACCGAACAGGAGACAGAAGCCTTTGAGAAAGCAGCAGGTTGTTGGAAATATGAAGGTGTATTTGCAGAGCACATGGAACGGTTAGGAAGCGTATGGGAATGTCCGGATTATTTCAGGTTGGACGGAAAAGATGTGCTGTTGTTTTCACCACCTGATGTACAGGCGCAGGGAAATGAACTGCATAATGGTAATAATGCGATCTATGTTGTTGGAACATATGATCATGCAAAAAAGCAGTTTCAAATGGGGCAGCCACATACACTTGATAAAGGTCTGGATTTTTATGCATCACAGACGACAGAACTTCCGGATGGAAGGAGAATCCTGATCGCATGGATGCAGTCATGGCATAATTCATTTATCCCGGATGGACAGGAGTGGCAGGGCATGATGACAATTCCAAGAGAATTATATCTGTCAGATGGCAGGATCATCCAGAAGCCTGTGAAAGAACTGGAGCAATATCGGGTTCGGCCGGTTTCATATTCGAATGAAGAGGTAGAAGGCGGGCAGAACTTTGATGGGATAAAGGGAAGAACGCTGGATATGACAGTAACAATAAAATCCGGTGAATTTCAGGAGTTTTATATTGATGTAGCAAAAGATGCAGAGCATTATACCAGAATTACATATAACAGAAGAAAGCGGGAGATCGAAGTTGACCGGACATTTGCCGGAATGAACCGGGATGTAGTCTGCATCAGGCAGGCAGAGGTAGAATCGGAAGCAGAACGGATAACATTACGGTTTATTCTTGACCGCAATTCGGTAGAACTGTTTGTGAATGACGGAGAGTTGTCAATGAGTACAGCAATTTATACGCCGCAGACAGCAGATGGCATTTCGTTTTTCTGTGATGGAAATGCGATAATCGATATAGAAAAGTTCGATATTGAGATTCCGATGAACAGATAAATTCTGATACCGGTTATAGAAATAGTAATCTGAAATACCGACAATGCAATGAATCTATTTGACGGATAAACCACATGTAGTATAATAAACATGACCATTCGTTTAGAAATAAGTGCGGCATTTGCCGTATTACCCATGACTCTTTTTTCTATTGCGTAGGCAGAGCGGAGCTTTCAGAAGGTAGCGGATGGTCTTTTTATGTATATAGATCAGACAGGAGGAAGCACTACAATGAAGATGATATCGTGGAATGTAAACGGAATTCGCGCATGTGTTGGAAAGAATTTTATGGATTTCTTTAAAGAGGCAGATGCAGATATTTTTTGTATTCAGGAATCAAAAATGCAGGAAGGACAGCTTCAACTGGAGCTTCCGGGTTATTATCAATATTGGAATTATGCAGAGAAAAAGGGATATTCCGGAACTGCTATTTTCGCAAAGAAAGAGCCGTTGTCAGTGGCATATGGAATCGGTATAGAAGAACACGACCATGAGGGACGAGTCATCACACTCGAATATGATAATTTTTATATGGTCACTGTATATACGCCAAATTCACAGAATGAGCTTGCCAGACTGGACTATCGTATGAAGTGGGAGGATGATTTCAGAGAGTATCTGAAGCAGTTGGAACAGACAAAGCCGGTGGTAGTATGTGGGGATATGAATGTGGCACATACAGAGATCGATCTGAAAAATCCAAAGACCAATCGTAAGAACGCCGGATTTACAGATGAGGAAAGAGAAAAATTCAGTACCCTGCTTGAAAGTGGATTTATTGATACGTTTCGTTTTTTTAATCCGGACGCAGAAGGCATTTATTCCTGGTGGTCTTACCGTTTTAAGGCAAGAGAGAAGAATGCCGGATGGCGGATCGACTATTTTTTGACCTCAAAGGCTCTGGAATCCAGATTAGTGGATGCAAAGATCCATACAGAGGTGTTGGGTTCCGATCATTGTCCGGTAGAACTTGATATTGACCTGTAACGGTGCCATTTATAAGAATAAATGCATACTAACAGGCGAAAGCAAAGATTACAGCACTTGCGGGTGTAGAAGAATAGAAAAATGATAAAAGGAGAAATTATATATGCCAGTTTTTGATTTCAGTGATAAACCGGTAAAGGATGAGGATACGGTTTGTACCTATACGGCATTTCAGTCAAATGCAAAGGAAAAGACACCGGAGGAACCGATTCTGGTGTTAGATAACAGTGAGAGACAGTGGATCCATCATGCGCTGGGCGTTTTTACAAATCCGGCAAAGCGTACTGCTTTTGAATTCAAGGAAAATGGGAAGACATTTTCAGCAGATATTTTAAAGATTGATTCCAGATTTGTCAGTCTGATCAAATGGTTGGGAGAAAATCATATCAGTGTACGTCTGTCCGGTAAAAATCTGGAAGATGGATATGCAGTATACAGAATCCGTGAGACAGCATTTGGTGGCGGAACCAAGTTATCTGCGGCAGATGGATTTTTACAGTTTATGATCGAACGACTGCTTGCAAGTACAGCATCAGAGGAAGTCGAGGAGGATGACGATGCAGACGAGGAAGGCGACGATATGAAGCTGACCAGTCTTCAGAGCATTTCCGATTTTATGACATGTGCGGGCAGAACGATGCCGGATAATATCCGTCTCTGGGCGAGAAGAAATCTTGCTGTTGCCAGATCAAACGAGGTGTCACCGGAGGAGCGTCGTCATGCACAGAGAGCACTCTCGATCATGATGAATATTCAGTGGAAGAGCAATTATTTTGAAGCGATCGATCCGGTTGAAGCAAGACGGATCCTGGATGAAGAATTATATGGAATGGAACGTGTAAAGCAGAGAATTATGGAGACGGTTATCCAGATCAACCGAACTCATACCCTTCCTGCTTATGGACTTCTGTTGGTAGGACCTGCCGGTACCGGAAAATCACAGATCGCGTATGCGGTTGCCCGTATTCTGAAACTACCATGGACAACCCTTGATATGAGTTCGATCAATGATCCGGAGCAGCTTACAGGAAGCTCCAGAATCTATGCAAATGCAAAGCCGGGTATCATCATGGAAGCATTCTCGATCGCAGGAGAATCCAATCTGGTATTTATTATCAATGAGCTTGATAAGGCTGCATCCGGAAAGGGAAATGGAAATCCCGCGGATGTACTTCTGACATTGCTTGATAACCTTGGATTTACAGATAACTATATGGAGTGTATGATCCCGACCGTTGGCGTATATCCGATCGCAACGGCAAATAATAAAGAAGATATCAGTGCGCCATTGATGTCACGTTTTGCGGTTATCGACATACCGGATTATACCTTTGAAGAAAAGAAGATCATCTTCAGTAAATTTGCATTGCCAAAGGTATTGAAGCGGATCGGTCTGAAAGAAAATGAATGTATCATTACAGAGGATGGGCTGGATGCGGTCATTGAAGAATTCAAAAATACATCCGGTATCCGTGATCTGGAGCAGGCAGCCGAGCATCTGGCAGCAAATGCACTTTACCGGATCGAGGTAGATCATGTACCACAGGTGACATTTGACGCGGAAGGCGTAAGACATTTATTCCTGTAGGAGATTTCCTGTGGGAATGTTACCGGACGGCTGTTTTTAGTTAAATGAAAATGGAGCATAAGTAGAAATGATAAAATTAGTTGCAAGTGACGTGGATGGAACTCTTGTTCCTGACGGAACATTTGAGATCGATCCTGAGATCTATGATGTGATAAAGAAACTGAAAGAAAAGGGTATTACCTTTGTGGCAGCAAGCGGCAGACAGTATGCGAGCCTTAAGAAGTTATTTGCACCGGTTGCAGACCGGATCTTATATATCCCGGATAATGGCGGATTTGTCAGAGGAAGCAAGGGCGAAACATGGCTCAAACGTCCGATGGAGAAAGACTTGATCCGTGCGATTGTGGAGGATGCAGAGAAGCTGCCGGATGTAGAGCTGATGCTCTGTGGAAGGGACTACGCATATGTTGGAAGCGAGGATGGACGACTGTATAACTGGATGCGGGAAGCATACCGCTATGAGATCAAGGCAGTGTCGGATCTTACCGATATTGATGATGATATCGTGAAGATCTCGATATTCCACCCGGAGGATGCAGAGCGGATCGTAAAAGACTGGTTTTATGACAAATGGAAGGATACCGTTCTGCTGGCACCTGCCGGAGTTTACTGGGTAGACTGTTCGGAACCATCGATCAACAAGGGAAGTGCATTGCAGTTTCTGCTTGATAAATATGAGATCAAACCGGATGAAGTTATGGTATTTGGTGATAATATCAATGACCTTGGTATGCTTGCCTGCGCAAAGGAAAGCTATGCGATCGGAAGTGCCAGAGATGAGGTAAAGCAGGCAGCAGCCCATGTAGCAGATACGATGCGCAATCAGGGTGTGATCAAGGTGTTAAAGGAGCAGTTGTTAAAATAAACTCAGACAGTAGTTGTGATTGAAAAAGGAGTGAAGCCTGATGGCATGTACAACGATATTAGTTGGAAAGAAGGCATCCTATGATGGATCAACGATCATTGCCAGAAACGATGATTCAGGATCCGGTCATTATATGCCGAAGAAATTTGTAGTCGTAGAACCGGGAGAACAGCCGAAGATCTACCGTTCGGTTCTGGCACATCTGGAAATTCCGCTTCCGGAAGAAGCGATGCGCTATACCTCGATGCCAAATGCAGTCGATGGTGAGGGCATCTGGGCGGCAAGTGGTGTAAATGCAGCCCATGTTGCAATGACAGCGACCGAAACCATTACATCGAATTCGAGAGTGCTCGGTGCAGATCCTCTGGTCGAGTATCAGCCGGCAGAGAACGGAAACGAAGAAATACCGGGCGGAATCGGAGAAGAAGATATCGTCTGTCTGGTACTTCCATATATAAGAAGTGCGAGAGCAGGTGTAGAACGTCTTGGAAATCTGCTTGAAACGTACGGAACCTACGAGATGAATGGAATCGCATTCCAGGATCAGGATGAGATCTGGTGGATGGAGACGATCGGAGGACATCACTGGATCGCGAAGAAAGTGCCGGATGATGTCTATGTTGTGATGCCGAATCAGTTCGGCACGGATATATTTGATATGAAGGATGCATTAACGGATCAGAACGCACATATGTGCTCAAAGGATCTGGCGGAATTTATCGAGAAGAATCATCTGGATCTGACTATTAGAAGAAGCACAGAACGTAAGGCCGAAGATGCGGATCTGCCGTTTGGCAGATTCATTAATCCAAGAGAGATATTTGGCAGTCATGATGATTCGGATCATGTCTACAATACGCCAAGAGCATGGTTTATGGAGCGGTACCTGAATCCGAAGACCTACCGCTGGGATGGTGAAAATGCAGATTACACACCGGTATCGGACGACATTCCATGGAGTCTGATTCCGGAGCATAAGGTGACGATGGAGGATGTCAAATATGTGTTGTCCTCGCATTATCAGGGAACAACATATGACCCATATCTTCCATATGGAGATAAGAAGATGGCAGGTGCATATCGTTCCATCGGCATTAACCGGACTGATTTCATGTCTGCGATCCAGATGCGACCATATGGAACAGAGGACAGCCGTGTGATCGAGTGGGTGGCATTTGCCTCAAATGCATTTAATGTCATGGTGCCATTTTATGCAAATGTGGACACAACACCGGAATATCTGGCGAACACGACCGCTGATGTATCTACCGATAATTTCTACTGGAGCAGCCGAATGATCGCAGCGATGGCAGATGCATCTTACAGCAAGTCGCTGTTTCATATCGAACGGTATCAGGAAACCATGCTTGCGAAAGGGCATGAGGTGATCAACAGATACGATGAGCAGATAGAAAAAGAACCGGATGCCGGTAAACGAAGTGTGCTTCGAGAGCAGGCCAATCAGGAAATGGCAGATATTCTTCGGAAAGAGACCGGTAATACGCTTTCCAAAGTCTTATATGAACTGAGTAATCAGATGAAGAATTCTTATGCGAGATCGGATGCTTAAGGCATCGGCATAGAGAAGCAAGAAATACAGGAGAAAAAGTAGAAAATATGAAACGAGAATCATTTAAATCCCGTTTAGGCTTTTTATTAGTAAGTGCGGGATGTGCGATCGGAATTGGAAATGTATGGAGATTTCCATATGTAGTAGGAGAAAATGGCGGTGGTATCTTTGTACTGTTCTATCTGCTGTTCCTTGTGGCAATGGGACTTCCGGTTCTGACCATGGAGCTTGCAGTCGGACGAGGAAGCAGGAAGAGTGCGGTTCTTGCATATAAGGAGCTTGAGAAACCAAAGAGCAAATGGCATATCCATGGCTGGTTTGCCATCCTTGGATGTTATGTGCTGATGATGTACTATACAACCGTATCCGGCTGGATGGTATCGTATTTTTATAAATTCGTAACAGGCGAATTCAAGGCAGGTATGGATGTGGATGCGACCGGATCTGTATTCTCGGATCTGCTTGCCGATCCAAAGCAGATGGGCTTCTGGATGATCCTGACGGTTATTGTCGGATTTATTGTATGTAGCCGCGGACTTCAGAATGGTCTGGAAAGGATCAGTAAGATCATGATGACAGCACTGTTGGTGCTGATCGTGGTACTGGCAGTTCACAGTATTACTTTATCAGGAGCCGACGAAGGTTTACGGTTCTACCTGATTCCAAATCTGTCAACAGTTGAGAAAGTTGGTATTGGAAATGTGATCTCGGCGGCTATGAATCAGGCATTCTTCACTCTGAGTCTTGGTGTAGCTGCGATGGAGATCTTCGGAAGTTATATGAGCAAGGATCATGCGTTGGCAGGCGAAGGTGTGCGAATCTGTGCCCTGGATACATTTGTTGCTGTTATGTCAGGATTGATCATTTTTCCGGCATGCTTCAGTTATGGCGTAGAGGTTACTTCAGGACCAAAGCTGATATTTGTAACGCTGCCGAATGTATTTGTAAATATGGCAGGCGGAAGGATCTGGGGTTCCTTGTTCTTTCTGTTTATGACATTTGCAAGTTTTTCGACTGTAATTGCGGTATTTGAAAATATTATGTCTTTTGCAATGGATATGTTCGGATGGAGCAGGAATAAAACAGCCATCATCAATTGCATTATTATTCTGATCGCAAGTCTTCCTTGTGTTCTGGGATATAATGTGTGGAGTGATCTGCACCTGATCGGTGGCAGAGATGTATTAGACAGTGAGGACTTCCTGGTAAGTAATCTTTTGCTCCCACTTGGTTCGCTGATCTATCTGTTGTTCTGTGTTACGAAATGGGGCTGGGGCTTTGATAATTATATCGAGGAAGTAAATACCGGTTCCGGACTGAAAATGTCCAGAAAATTAAAACCATATTTCCAGTTTGTACTTCCTGTTCTGATCCTGATCATTCTGATTCAGGGACTGTTGTAAAGAAGATTTTCAAGATAAAATATGAGAAGATATTTGGGAGATAAGACGGTATATGGATACGAAAAAATATGAAGATCAGATGCCTGTAGATGAAGGTCTACAGGGAAATGAGACAATCGAAGAAGCAATCCTTGCTTTACAGCAGGAACCGACAGAAGAAATACTTGCGCATACGCTTACAGTGATAAGACGGCGTGCGAGAGCAAATGGACAGTTCATTGTTGCAGTTATACCACCGGCGGGTGCAGAGAGCAGTTTGCAGATCCAGGCGATCCAGACCGAGGATGAGCGGTACTGGTGGATGGCATTTACCGGCTTTGATGAGGAGATAAAGGGCGGTGAAACCGTAATGTCAACCTTTATGGCAGATATCAGCCATCTCTTTGAAGCAGCTTTAATGACGGACGATATAGAGGGCATTATTCTGAATCCCTGGAATCGCGCATTAATGCTGGATAAGGGCCTGCTTCAGCTGATTCTTGCAGGAAAGTAGCTCAACATTAGAAAAATGCCATTTTTTATATAAAAAGTTTAGAAAATTTAATTTTTCACAAAAACAGTTGTTTAAATTTCACAAAAATATAATGAGAAATGAAAAGAATTGTGATATAATCAGAAAGTAGTGTAGTAGTACACTACTTTTTGTTTTTTATAGGCAAGAGCCGTTTGCGGCTCCTTAGTCGTACCAATAAGATAGAGTAATAGGAGGATGGAAAGATGGCAAGATTTACGTTACCTAGAGATATTTATCATGGAAAGGATGCATTAGATGCATTAAAAACTTTTAAAGGAAAAAGGGCGATGATCTGTGTTGGCGGTGGCTCGATGAAACGCTTTGGATTTCTGGATAAAGTAGAAAAGAATCTGAAAGAGGCAGGAATGGAAGTTCAGTTATTTGAAGGCATTGAACCGGATCCGTCTGTTGAAACAGTTATGAAGGGTGCTGCTGCCATGCTGGAGTTTGAACCGGACTGGATCGTAGCAATCGGCGGAGGTTCTCCGATTGATGCGGCAAAGGCAATGTGGATCAAATATGAATATCCGGACATTACATTTGAAGATATGTGTAAGGTATTTGGTATTCCTTCCCTTCGTAAAAAAGCTCATTTCTGTGCAATTTCATCTACTTCAGGAACTGCAACTGAAGTAACGGCCTTTTCAATTATCACGGATTATCAGAAGGGCATCAAATACCCGATCGCTGATTTTGAGATTACACCGGATGTAGCGATCGTTGATCCTGAGCTGGCAGAGACGATGCCGCAGAAGTTAGTTGCTCATACCGGTATGGATGCAATGACACATGCGATCGAGGCATATGTATCAACCGCAAACTGTGATTTCACAGATCCGCTTGCATTACATGCTATTAAGATGATCCAGAATGATCTGGTTGGTTCTTATAACGGAGATATGGAAAAACGTGACGCAATGCACAACGCTCAGTGCCTTGCAGGTATGGCATTCTCAAATGCGCTTCTGGGTATTGTTCATTCTATGGCACATAAAACAGGTGCAGCATTTGCGGATTATGGTGCACACATCATTCACGGTGCGGCAAATGCAATGTATCTGCCGAAGGTCATCGCATTTAATGCAAAAGATGAAACTGCAAAAGAAAGATATGGAGTGATCGCAGACTTTATGGGACTTGGCGGTGATACATTAGATGAGAAGGTAACACTTCTGATCAACTATCTGCGTAAGATGAACGATGATCTGAATATCCCACACTGTATCAAACATTATGGTGCTGACAGCTATCCGGCAGAGCAGGGCTTTGTACCTGAGAATGTATTCTTAGAGCGGTTGCCTGAGATCGCAGCAAATGCAATATTGGATGCATGTACAGGATCAAATCCAAGACAGCCGAGTCAGGAAGAGATGGAGAAACTCTTAAAGTGCTGTTATTATGATTCAGAGGTTGATTTCTAAAAGTAATTGATTTATAAGAGGTACAATACTGATATAAAATAAGAAACCAGGGTATTTTTGGAACAAATTCCGAAAATACCCTTTTAAAATGTCAGGTAAAACTTGATTTCTCAGGGATAGCACTTTATACTGGAAAAGTAGTGTGCCTTTATGGAAACGAATGTAGTAGAATGCTTATCATAGGGCATAAAAAACAAAAGAAAATTTTGGAGGAGAGAAATTGAAGATCAAAAGAAAACAGATTGCGATGCTTATATTCATTGCGATCATAATCGTACTCATGGTGGTAACCGGTAAAACACCGGGGGAGATCGCAGATCCGGAGAATTATCAATGTAAGACATATGCAACGATATTATCTCTGCTTCCACCGGTTATTGCGATCGGTCTGGCACTGATCACAAAGGAAGTTTATACCTCATTGCTTGCAGGTATTATCACAGGTGGATTATTATATTCGAATTTCAATCTGGAGTTAGGTATCAATACCATGCTGTTTAATGAAAATGGCGGTATGATCGCGAAGCTTTCAGATTCAGGAAATACGGGTATTCTGGTATTTCTTGTTATGCTTGGTATTCTGGTATCCCTGTTAAATAAAGCAGGAGGCTCTGCAGCATTTGGAAAATGGGCATCAAAACACATTAAGACAAGGATTGGCGCACAATTATCCGTTATGGTTCTTGGAATCCTGATCTTTGTAGACGATTATTTTAATTGTCTGACTGTAGGAAGTGTCCTTCGTCCCGTAACAGATCGTCATAAAGTATCAAGAGCCAAATTATCTTATATTATTGATGCTACAGCAGCACCGGTGTGTATCATAGCACCGATCAGTTCATGGGCTGCGGCTGTTACATCATCCGTACCGGAAGATGCTGGAATTAACGGATTTGCAGTATTTATCCAGACAATTCCATATAATCTGTATGCGCTTCTTACGTTAGTCATGGTACTTGGAGTAACCATTCTTCGTGTTGATTTCGGTCCGATGAAGAGACATGAAATGAATGCGATAGCAGGGGATCTGTTCACAACTCCGGGAAGACCATATGAAGATAATGAAGAAGAAATTTTAAAAGAAAATGCACATGTGCTGGATCTGATCCTGCCGGTTGTTGTGCTGATCATAAGCTGTATCATTGCAATGGTATATACAGGCGGTTTCTTCAGCGGAACATCATTTGTAGATGCATTCGCAAATTCATCCGCATCGGTTGGTCTGGTGCTTGGTGGTGCTGTTACACTGGTATTTACGTTTATTTATTTCATGCTGCGTGATACCTTATCCTTCCGGGAATTTACGGAATGTATACCGGAAGGTTTCAAATCAATGATCGCACCGATCCTGATCCTTACAATGGCGTGGACACTTTCCGGTATGACGAATCTCCTTGGCGCAAAGGTATATGTAGCTGATCTGGTATCCAGTTCTGCCGGTTCCATGCAGGGCTTCCTGCCGATGATCATATTCATTGTTGCAGCCTTACTTGCATTTGCCACCGGAACGTCATGGGGAACCTTCAGTATTCTGATCCCGATCGTGATCGGCGTATTCCCATCCGGACAGATGATGGTAATCTCTATCGCATCCTGTCTTGCAGGTGCGGTATGTGGTGACCACTGCTCCCCAATCTCAGATACAACGATCATGGCATCTGCCGGAGGACATTGTGAGCATGTAAACCATGTATCTACACAGCTTCCATATGCAATTGTTGTAGCTGCAGTATGTATGGTTGGATATCTGCTGATCGGAATTCTTCAGGCTGCGAAGCTTGCCGCACTTTCATGGCTTGCGCTTCCGGTTTGTATCGTGCTGTTATTTGTAATTCTAATGCTTATTCGTGCAAAAACCGGACGTGAAGAGGTTTAGGTTTCGAATATTTTCACCGAAACGTATGGACATATTTAAGAGCGTACGACCTGAATTCGAAAAACTTGCCAGATTATAGTAAAGGAAATTAGTAGTAAAATATGTTAGAAACAATTGAATCAATCAACAACGTAGTCAATAACTTTATATGGGGTGTCCCTGCCATGATCTGTATTATTGGTGTCGGTCTGGTGTTAAGCTTCCGAACCCGGTTTCTGCAGATCCGGAAATTTCCATATGCGATGAAAGTTACGATCGGGCGAATGTTTCGAAAGAAACAGGCTGCCGATGGAGCCATGACACCGTTTCAGGCGGTGTGTACCGCGCTTGCGGCTACGGTCGGTACAGGAAATATAGCAGGTGTTGCAGGAGCAATCGCTATCGGTGGACCGGGCGCCGTCTTCTGGATGTGGATATCCGCACTTCTTGGTATGTGTACAAAGTTTTCAGAAGTAACACTCGCCGTTCATTTCCGGGAGAAGAATGATAAGGGCGAATTTGTCGGCGGACCGATGTATTACATCAAGAATGGTCTGAAGAAGCACTGGCACTGGCTTGCATATCTGTTTGCGGCATTTGGTGTGATCACAGTGTTCGGTACAGGAAATGCCACACAGGTAAACACGATCACGACAGCGATCGACTCTGCATTATTTAATTATGGAATTATTTCAAAGGATTCCGTATCAAACATAAATCTGGTCATCGGTATTGTGCTTGCAGTCCTGCTTGCATTGATCCTGCTTGGCGGGATTAAGAGAATCGGGCAGGTAACAGAGAAGCTGGTACCATTTATGGCGCTGTTCTATGTGGTGCTTGCACTTGGAGTCGTAATTTTAAATATCAATCATGTGCCGGCAGTATTTAAAGAGATTGTGGAAGGCGCATTTTCACCGGCGTCAGTAACCGGTGGTGTTGTTGGAAGCTTTTTCATGAGCATGAAGAAGGGTGTATCAAGAGGTATCTTTTCAAATGAGGCCGGGCTTGGTACAGGTTCAATCGCACATGCATGTGCAGATACAAGAAAGCCGGTAAAACAGGGATTCTTTGGAATCTTTGAAGTATTCGTAGATACTATAGTTATCTGTACCCTGACTGCATTGGTTATACTTTGCAGCGAAGTGCCGATCACATATGGACAGGCAGCGGGCGCTGAGCTTACGATCAGTGGGTTTACTGCTACATATGGCAACTGGGTATCACTTTTTACAGCTGTAGCGATGTGCTGTTTCGCATTTTCAACTATTATTGGTTGGGGATTATATGGTGCGAGGTGTATTGAGTTTTTATTCGGAACAAAGGTAAATAAGCCGTTTATGTTTGTTTATTCACTGGTTGCTATCGTTGGTGCAACCTTAGATCTTGGATTACTCTGGAGTATTGCAGAGACCTTCAATGGTCTGATGGCGATACCAAACCTGATCGCAGTATTCTTGCTTTCCGGTGTAGTTGTGAAGCTGGTCAGGGAACATTTTGATCCGGAAACAAGGGAAGAAGCATAATAAAAATAACAGATAAATAAAAATATCAGATAAACAAAAAACATCTAATCGGATAACAGATATGAATATGTCGTTAACCGATTGGATGTTTTTTTACTTTATGGAAGGTTTTATTGTATAAAGCAAGGAACTTCAGATCGAAAGTTCGTCAAATCAAAATTTTTTCAAAAAATATAAATTTGTATCAACTTTTTCTCATCCTTAAACATCTAAATAATAGAAAACAAAGTAAGAAATACTTTTGAGATAGATAAGGAGGAACGGATAATGCGTCAGAATGGGAATAGAGTCAGATTACAAAAAAGAAGAAAGATGTTCTTAATGCAGCAAAAGAGAAAGAGAAGGAGAAGAAGACAGCAGATATTTATGCGTGTAACGGCAGCAGCAATGCTTCTGTTTGCGTTCTGCATCAGTATTCGGTTCATACATATGGCGAAAGACAGACCGATTGTAGAAGGATCAACGCAGGAGCCTGTGACAACAGAGGTAAGTACGACAGAGACAAGTACGACAGAGAGTTCCGGAACCGGTAATATGAAAGAGACATTGCTGACAGGCCGGGGAGATGATACTACAACAGGATCAGTAAAAAACATGGATTTAAAGAGCGATGACAAATCAAATGATTTTTCGGATGCGGTATTTGTCGGAGATTCCAGAACGGAAGGCTTCGTGTTACAAACTGGTATACAGACAACCGCATATGTACACAAGGGATTAACTGTTGCAAGCGCATATACCGCAAAAGTAATCCATCAGGACGATGAAGACCGGTCAGTGATGGAGGCACTTGCCAGAACAAGATATAATCGTGTATATTTAATGTTTGGAATCAATGAGACAGGCTGGATCAGTAATGATATATTTATCTCAGATTACAAGCAGATCATTGATGATATTAAGGCACAAAATCCATCTGCAAAGATATTTATTCAGTCGGTACTTCCGGTAAGTAAAGCGGTATCGGATTCCGGCGGATATGTCAGAAATGATAAGATCGCGGAATATAATAAACGATTAGAGCAGCTTGCAGCGGATGAAGGTGCTACATTTGTGAATGTGCAGGAAGCGGTATCAACAGATGGAGTTCTGCCGGATGATGCGGCCACAGATGGAATTCATCTGAATAAGAAATATTGTGAAAAATGGCTTACATATCTGGAGGAACATACACTGGATAAATAAAAATATTAACAGAGGGAACAGAACGTGAATGAGCGTAGTATTTTAAGAAAAACGAAATATCAGAATGAACGTGCCAGTTATAAAAAGCAGGAATCACAAGATACGGGAATCCGGTCAACTGTGGTGATACGATTTATTGAGGATAATCAGGAGAAGTTTTATCGGATGGCATTTGGCTATATGAAGAATGAACAGGATGCTTTAGATGCGGTTCATGATGCGGTCGTTAAGATACTGCAGAACCGGAGCCAGGTAAAAAGTCCGGAATACTTTGAAACATGGGCGTATCGTATACTGATCAATGAATGTCTGATGGCTTTGCGAAGACAAAAAAAGGTTGTCTATCTGCAGGAGGATGATTCACTTGAAGACAGTACAGACAGAACGGGAAAGCAGGAGGAATATGTCGATCTGTATCATTCTATGGATCGGCTTCCGGCAAAATTGAAAACAGTCGTTCTTCTGCGTTTTTTTGAAGATATGCCATTTGACAAGATCGCAGAGGTTACAGGAGATAATATCAACACAGTAAAATCAAGGTTGTATAAGGCTTTGAAACTCTTAAAGCTGGATTTGGAGGTTTATGATGAAGTTTAATAAAGAGGAATATGAAAATATAAAAATCCCGGAACAATTGAATTCCATAGTTCAGGATGCGATAGAAGAAGGGCTGACGACAGAGAGCACAGGGATGTCGGATCAGAAGCCTGTTAATATATATACGAGACGGAAGAAACATATACTGCGTTATGCAGGAGAGGCCGTAGCTGCAATGTTTTTGATATTTGTGGTTCTGCTGAATGTATCTCCGACGTTTGCAAAGGCAGCAGCAGATACGCCGTTTATCGGTCCTGTGTGTCAGGTATTTACCTTCCGGGAATATGAATATGCGGATGAAGCCAAATATGTAAATGTGAAAGTTCCGCAGTTGAATAATACCGGAAATTCCGAACTGGAAAAGCGTGTGAATCGTGAGATAGCAAAGATGATCAACCAGGAAGTGGAAGCAAGTAAGAAGCGTGCGGAAGAAGAGTATAACGCTTATATATTAACCGGGGGAGATCCGAAGAACTTTATCCCATATGATATCGTTATTGACTATGAGGTCAAATGTCTGGATGAACATTATGTATCCTTTGTGATCAGTGAAAATGAGACCCGGGCAACCGGTTATTACCAGATGTTCTATTATAACATCGATCTGGATACAGGAAAGGATATTACATTAAAAGAATGGTTTGGCAGCAATTATAAGAAGATCATAGCCGATGAGGTTCAGAAGCAGATCAATACCTGGGACGACGAAAAGAAATTCTATCTATGGGAAGATTTAGATCTGGAAGATCTGATCAATGAAGATACACAGTTTTATATCAATGACAAGGATCAGGTTGTGGTATTTTTTAATAAATATGAGCTGGGTGCAGGAGCAATGGGAACGCCGGAATTTATAATTGATGTATCAAAATAATATAAAATAAAAAGCTGTAAAGGAAGTGTGAAATCTTTATAAAAGAGATTGACATTTCCTTTTTTTCTGGCTATATTGTTCTAAAAGAAACTTAGCACTCTTATATAGTAAGTGCTAACAACTTTTCCTGCATAAGCAATACCAAAAGCTGTGTCAACACAGGTCAGCGATGATTGCTATGATAATTTGCGAAACTTGGAAATAATACAGGAAAAGGCAGTACACATGTGTAGAAATTACAGGTACCTGCCGGAAAGAGAGGAGACATATGAAAGAAGTAAAATCACCCAAGAAGCCATTGATCTTCTATTATGGGATCGTGCTGGTTATTCTTCTGGTTTTTAATATGTTCATTTATCCGCTTCTGATGAAGACACAGGTCAAGGAAGTAGATTACGGAACATTTATGAAGATGATCAATGAGAAAAATATTGGTGAAGTAGAGGTGGCTGATTCTGAGATCATCTTCACAGACAAGGATAAGAACACATACTATAAGACCGGAGCTATGGATGATCCGGGACTGACGGAACGATTATACGATGCCGGAGCGGTATTTTCAAAGAATGTCGAGGAGACGGTATCACCGGTCTGGCATTTCCTGTTGACATTCCTTCTTCCGATCATTATATTCATCGGACTGGGTCAGTATTTCAGTAAGAAGCTGATCGAACAGGCGGGCGGGAAGAATGCGATGTCCTTTGGAATGGGCAAGAGCAATGCCAAGGTATATGTGCAGTCAACAAACGGTATCCGTTTCTCGGATGTTGCAGGAGAGGATGAAGCAAAAGAGAATCTGGCAGAAATCGTTGATTATCTGCACAACCCTGCGAAATATACGGATGTCGGTGCTTCGATGCCAAAGGGTGTCCTGTTAGTAGGTCCTCCGGGAACCGGTAAAACAATGCTTGCAAAAGCAGTTGCGGGAGAGTCCAATGTACCGTTCTTCTCGATGTCCGGTTCGGAATTCGTAGAAATGTTTGTAGGTATGGGTGCCTCCAAGGTTAGAGATCTGTTCAAGCAGGCAAAGGAAAAAGCACCATGTATTGTATTTATCGATGAGATCGATGCGATCGGTAAGAAGCGTGACGGACAGATCGGAGGGAATGATGAAAGAGAACAGACCTTGAACCAGCTCTTGACTGAGATGGATGGCTTTGAAGGAAACAACGGCGTTATCATCCTGGCGGCAACAAACCGACCGGAATCGCTTGATCCTGCACTTACCCGTCCGGGTCGATTCGACCGTAGAGTTCCGGTTGAACTTCCGGATCTGAAAGGAAGGGAAGCGATCCTTCAGGTACATGCCAGAAAGATCAAGGTTTCGGATGATGTGGATTTCCATACAATCGCAAGAATGGCAGCAGGAGCTTCCGGTGCAGAGCTGGCAAATATCGTAAATGAAGCAGCTCTTCGGACAGTACGGGCAGGCAGAACGATCGTTACAGAAGCAGATCTTGAAGAAAGCGTAGAAGTAGTTATCGCAGGATATCAGAAGAAGAATGCTGTTTTATCAGATAAAGAAAAGCATGTGGTTGCCTATCATGAGATCGGCCATGCGCTCGTAGCGGCCATGCAGTCACACTCGGCACCGGTACAGAAGATCACGATCATTCCGAGAACCTCAGGTGCGCTCGGCTACACCATGCAGGTGGAACAGGGAGACAAATATCTGCTGACAAAAGAAGAACTGGAAAATAAGATTGCAACCTTTACCGGTGGACGTGCAGCAGAGGAAGTGATATTCGGTGAAGTTACGACCGGAGCATCGAATGATATCGAGCAGGCAACGAAGATCGCACGGGCGATGATCACCCAGTATGGCATGAATGATGACTTTGATATGGTTGCGATGGAGACGAGAAATAATCAGTATCTTGGTGGGGATACATCCCTTACCTGTTCACCGGAAACCCAGCGGGAGATTGACCGCAAGGTTGTAAAACTGGTGAAGGTTCAGCATGAAAAAGCGCGTAAGATTTTAGAGGAGAACCGGGAAAAGCTGGATGAGTTGGCAGCCTTTTTATATGAGAAAGAGACGATCACAGGAGACGAATTTATGAGCATTTTACAGGATAAGAGGTGAGAATTATGAGGAAACGAACAGAATTTGGCTGGATGGAGCTGATACTTGGAATCATACTCACTATACTTGGTATCTTTACGATGATCCGTCCTGAAAGTATGTTGAACAGTATTGTCATCTGTTACGGAATCGTGGCAGCAGTCAGCGGTATAACAGATATTATATTCTATGTAAAGATGGAGCGGCATATGGGAGTTGTACCGACAGTATCCCTGACCTCCGGCATCTTAAGTACCCTGCTTGGTATGATGCTGATCCTCTGTCCGGGAGCCGCACAACGGTTAGTAATCTGGCTCTTTGCACTCTGGATCATTATGCACAGTATATCCAGACTGTCCCATATCAGCACTGTACGGTATTTTGCAGGTAACAGCTTCGGACTTGTATCCCTGTTGTTAAATATCGTCGGTATCGTGATCGGAGTTATGCTTCTGATAGAACCGATTACAGCAGTTGTCGCATTTGGTTATCTGATCGGACTGTATCTGACCGTGCTTGGAATTGATAGTATTGCATCAGCACTCAGCAAAATGGGATCAGACTGGTAGGCGTAAATAATTTGAATCATAAAAAATACATTTCCAGTAGAATCTCATCGAGAAATGATGTATGATTGTACTAATTGTTTGTTAAGGACGAAAGCAATCTCAAGGAGGAACTACAGTGAATTTCTTAGAAGAAAGAATTGTAAAAGACGGAATTGTAAAAGAAGGAAATGTATTAAAGGTTGACAGCTTTTTGAATCACCAGATGGACATCCGGTTATTTGACCAGATCGGTGAAGAATTTAAGAAGCGTTTTGAAGGAACGCCGATCAATAAGATTCTCACGATCGAGGCATCCGGAATCGGGATTGCATGTGTGGCAGCGCGACAGTTTGATGTGCCTGTTATCTTTGCGAAGAAATCAAAAAGCATCAATATAGAAGGTGAAGTATATGTGGCAGAGGTAGAATCCTTTACCCACAAATGTAAGAATCAGGTTATCGTGTCAAAGAAATTCTTGAATCCGGATGACAATGTTCTGATCATTGATGACTTCCTCGCAAATGGCTGTGCGCTTCAGGGATTGATCTCTATCGTGACATCAGCCGGTGCAAATGTTGCGGGAATCGGTATCGTAATCGAAAAAGGCTTCCAGACCGGCGGACAGATCATCCGGAATCTGGGATATCATCTGGAATCTTTGGCGATCGTAGACGGGATGGATACAGCGACAGGAAAGATCGTTTTCCGGGAGCAGTAGGAAGCAACGACAAAGGTTGTAAATCGTTTCACGATCGTAGCCTTGTCCCAGAGGAGTAATTAAAGGAGTTTTTTATGGCAGAACAGAATGAGAAAGATTCTGTGCAGACAACCTCCGGCAGTGGAGAGCACAGAGAGAAAGATTTATCCATTATGGATTACAGTAAGACCTATGGAGGAATCTCCAAACGGTTTTCAAATGTAGCAAATGAGAAGATGGAGACACCGAAACCTGTCGCGATCGGAAGAGTTCTGATCGGACTTATGGCGATGCTTCTGATATGGGCAAACTTCCAGCCGTTCGTTCAGGCGACTGTGGATGGAACAACAGAATCCGTCAATTTCCTGAGTGGAGACGGAATCCTTGTTATATTTTTTGCATTGATCACAAGTATTATAATGGTATTTAAAAATGCAAGAAAATGGACGTTACTTACAGCGATCCTGACTCTGGCTGTGATCATGATTGATCTGGTCAATACAATGGTTCAGATTAAGAATAATGCCAATGGCGATATAGTCTATAGCCTTGGCTATGGAACCATCTTCCTGCTGATCGGTGCGATCGTTATGGTAGCCGGTGCAGCAATGATTCTGGTGACAGACTTGAAGAATAAGAAGAAATAGTTAAAAGTGTAAAATAAAAGAATAGCAGTATCATTATGTGGCAAGGAGATGTCTTGTGAAATAATGGATACTGCTATTTTTTTATCTTGATTCAAAAACTTATGAAAACAATATACTTAATAATTCGATTATTTTTTATCCAATGGCTTTTCAGCTTTAAAATTAACAGCCTAAACCAAGGTACTTGCAGATCATATTCCAAAGATCTGAACAGTTATAATTAATACACATAATAAAATCCTCCTGTTGTAATTTATAAATGTATCGATCGAGTACAATGAAATTGTAACAACTCTGTAACATTTTCACAATATGAAACAATTACCAGTTTGATTTTTAAATGTGGAAATATGTATATAGTTTATTACAAAGACAGAAAAAGGCTTCCTGCCAGTGCCCGGTATATATCTTTATGGAACAGACCTTTTTTCACGTCGGTCCTTGGTGAACTGCGATAGGCAGTGAGCCTAGTACCGCTACGTGAAAAACAGAACACAAGTGTTCTGTGGAATAAAGGATGTATACCGGGCACTAGCAGGAAGCCTTTTTCGTATGTAAAAAACAAAAATTTCCACTTGAAAAATCGAACGTAAGTTCTTATAATAAACATATGTTCGAAATACAAGCAAATAAAACCATACAGGAAAAATTACATATACTGGCGGATGCGGCGAAGTATGATGTGGCATGTACATCCAGCGGTGTGGATCGAAAAGGAAAGGAAGGAATGCTCGGAAATGCACGATCCTGTGGAATCTGTCACAGCTTTGCATCAGACGGACGCTGTATCTCTCTGCTCAAGATTCTGATGACGAATCATTGTATTTATGACTGCAAGTATTGCGTGAACCGAGTATCGAATGATGTCAAGCGTGCCACTTTTACGCCGGAGGAGATCTGTGAACTGACGATCGAATTTTATAAAAGGAATTATATAGAAGGGCTGTTCTTAAGCTCCGGTGTGATCCGTGATCCGGCATACACGATGGAGCAGATCTGTATAACCTTACAGCTCCTTCGTACAAAATACAGGTTCAACGGATATATTCATGTAAAGACGATTCCGGGTGCGCCGGATGAACTGCTTGCGGCAGCCGGATTCCTGGCCGACCGCATCAGTGTGAATCTGGAGCTGCCGACTGCGGAGAGCCTGAAGAAGCTTGCTCCGAATAAGAGCTTCCAGACGATCATGACTCCGATGGGGAAGGTGCGTGATACGATCGCAGAGACAAGAACCCTGATAGGGAAAGATGCAAGAATGGAACGCAGTCTGGGGAATCGTTACCTGCCGGGAAGTATATTCGGGAAAGAACAGTTACGGCTGACCGGAGCACAGAGTAATGGGGGCGGCTCTCTTTGGAAGAAAGCTGCTTCCTTTGCTCCGGCAACTCAGGATACATGGAAGCCACGGGCATTTGCACCGGCAGGTCAGAGTACACAGATGATCATTGGGGCATCCGATGAGAGCGACTATATGCTGGTTCAGACGACACAGAAGTTATACCAGAACTATGATCTGAAACGTGTCTTTTATTCCGCATATATTCCGGTAAATGAGGATTCGGCACTTCCAGCGCTTGAGACTCCGGTTCCGCTTCTGAGAGAACACCGACTGTATCAGGCAGACTGGCTGCTGCGGTTTTATGGATTTCAGGCAGATGAATTGTTGTCGGAGGAGCGACCGAATTTTAATGTCCGCATGGATCCGAAATGCGACTGGGCGATTCGGCATCTGGAACAGTTCCCGATCGAAGTGCAGACAGCTTCTTATGATACGCTGCTTCGAGTGCCGGGGATAGGACCGAAATCAGCAGGCAGGATCGTAAAGGCGAGACGGTACGGACATCTGGAATTTGACCATCTGAAGAAGATGGGCGTGGTGTTGAAACGGGCGCATTATTTTATTACCTGTGGAGGACGGATGATGTATAAGATACCGATCGAAGAGCAGTATATTACCAGACAACTGATAGGCGAGCATGCAAAAGAAAACTGGCAGGTAGAGCATAAGGAAGAAGAATATAAGCAGTTATCCTTTTTTGATGCTCAGGGAGTATTTGGAGTTCCGAATTGATTTGTGGATAAATGTAAAATCCTATTTAAGAATAGACGATTGTATGAAGAAATATTGTCAGGATAGATTTTATAGATAGATGAGGATATAGATGGGAGAATGTAAATATGAGGATATTTACCTGTAAACATCAATTAGAAGATATGATGACCTGCATCTATGATGCATGGGTCTATGCACTCCGGGTCGGACATGATAAGGTGCAGTTACGGACGGAGCCGATCGTGCAGGCAACTTTATTTGACGAGTATGTCCATGTGGATGCCGATGCAGAAAAGACGGAAAAGGTTCTGCGTTCCGTTCGAAATAAGATTGGGATGCAGGCATATATCGATGTGTATTATGCCTGTCTGATGGAAGAAGATGTACTGGACGATATCTACCGGTTTTTGCGGATCGGATTTCAGGCAGGACCAAGGGTGATCGGGATGCTTGCCGAGTCTCCGGTCAGCCGGATGCTGGAGATTCGGCGGGCAGTTGGAAATGAAATTCATCATTTTCGGGAATTTGCCAGATTCAATTCGATCGATAATAAGGTGTATGTCTGTCATCTGGAACCGAAGCATGATGTGATCTATCAGGTGGCAGAGCATTTTGCAGACCGGATGCCGGATGAATATTTTATGATCCTTGATGATAACCGGAAGTATGCGGTGATCCATCCGGGAAAACATTACTCAGGGCAGCAGGCAGATAGAGAAAGAGAGATTTCAGAACAGAACCAATATATGAAGGAAAAGGCTCAGAAGATGTATTTGCGGGAGTTGTCCGATGAGGAAATGAAGACGCTCCGACAGACGGAATTATTGAAGGATGAATATACCGAACTCTGGAAGACCTTCTTTCATACGATCGGGATTGAACAGCGGAAGAATCCGACCTGCCAGCGGAATCTGATGCCGATATGGAAGCGGAAGCATGCGGTAGAATTCATGCAGTAAACAAAAAAGAATAAAATTTACTAACTTTTAGTAAAAATTTAGCAAAAACTATTGATTAGTTTTTATTCTCGTGTATAATGATGATAGTGGTTATCGTAACAGAGAATCCGGTACCGATAAATGTTGTGATAACCGAAGGTTAAGAATTTATTTTACAGGAGGATTATGATATGAAGATTTTAGTAACAGGTGGTGCTGGTTATATTGGAAGTCATACCTGCGTTGAATTATTAGAAGCAGGATATGATGTAGTAGTTGTTGACAATCTGTATAATGCGAGTCCGAAAGTAATTGGTAGAATAAAAGAGATAACAGGAAAAGACGTAACATTTTATGAGAAGGATATCCGTGATCTGGATGCAATGAATGAAATCTTTGCAAAAGAAAAGCCGGATACAGTAATTCATTTTGCAGGCTTAAAGGCAGTTGGTGAATCTGTTCGTAAGCCACTCGAATATTATGAGAATAACATTGCGGGTACATTAACACTTTGCAAGGCAATGCGCGAGAATGGATGCAAGAACATTATCTTTTCATCATCTGCAACCGTATATGGCAATCCTGCATTTATTCCGATCACAGAGGAATGTCCAAAGGGTGTCTGCACAAATCCTTACGGCTGGACCAAGCATATGCTTGAGCAGATCCTGACAGATATCCACACAGCAGATCCGGAATGGAATGTAATCCTGCTTCGTTACTTCAATCCAATCGGAGCACATAAGAGCGGACTAATCGGAGAAGATCCAAAGGGTATTCCAAACAACCTGCTTCCTTATGTAGCACAGGTAGCGGTAGGAAAGCTTCCTTGTCTTGGTGTATTCGGTGATGACTATGATACACCGGACGGAACAGGTGTCAGAGATTATATCCATGTTGTAGATCTTGCCAAGGGTCATGTAAAAGCGATCAATAAGATCAAAGAGAATCCGGGTGTAAAGATTTACAATCTGGGTACAGGAAAAGGATACAGCGTTTTAGATGTTGTTAAGGCATTTGAGAAGGCATGCGGCAAGAAGATTCCTTATGAGATCAAGCCTCGTCGTGCAGGTGATATCGCAACCTGTTATTCTGATGCAACTCTTGCTAAGAAAGAACTTGGCTGGGAAGCAGAATACGGAATTGATGAGATGTGCGCAGATTCATGGAGATGGCAGAGCATGAATCCGGATGGCTATGGTGCATAATGAAAATATTCAGTAAATAAGTAACAGACAGGCAATTGTAAACGTGCCGGAATACAGGGCATAGAGAAGATACAATTGCCTGTTTGTTTAAGATAGAAAGGGGTTAGTTTATATGGCTGAATATACAGCTTCAAAGACCAGATATACAGAGACAGAAGGAACGGATTTTTACCGTCATTGCGGTAAAAGTGGTCTGATGCTTCCTCCAATCGCACTGGGACTCTGGCATAATTTTGGTAGTGTAGATAATTATGAAAATATGAAACAGATGTGTTTTACCGCATTCGATCACGGAATCACACATTTTGATCTGGCAAATAATTACGGACCGGTATATGGAAGTGCAGAGGAAAACTTCGGCAGAATCCTTCGGGAAGAAATGAGTGCTTACAGAGACGAGATGGTGATCAGTACAAAAGCAGGATATGATATGTGGGAAGGTCCTTATGGCAACTGGGGCAGCCGCAAATACCTGATCGCGAGTCTGGATCAGAGCTTAAAGAGAATGGGACTTCCATATGTAGATATCTTCTATCATCATCGCATGGATCCGAACACACCGTTAGAAGAGACGATGGAAGCACTTGCACAGATTGTAAGAAGTGGTAAGGCTTTATACGTAGGTCTGTCGAATTATGACGGCCCGACGATGGCGAAAGCAGAGCGGATTCTGGATGAACTGCATTGTCCGTTTATCATCAATCAGAATTGTTACAGTATTCTGGATCGGACAGTTGAGAAGAACGGACTACTGAAGCAGACATATGCATCCGGAAGAGGACTGATCTGCTTTTCTCCACTGGCACAGGGTATGTTAACCGATAAATATCTGCAGAATATTCCAAAGGACAGCCGGGTGGCAAGAGACGGACGGTTCCTTCATGAGGATCAGGTCGTATCGATGCGTCCGCTTCTGACAGAGTTAAATGATATTGCAGCAGGCTATAATATGAGCTTGTCAGAGCTTGCGATTGCATGGCTGCTGAATAAACCGGAGGTTACAACCGTTTTGATCGGTGCATCGAAGCCGGAACAGATACTCAGTAATCTGAAGGCTGCTGAGAAGCAGAGAACAACCGAGATGGAAGCAGAGGAACTGGCACTGATCGAAAAGGCGGTCAACCTTTATCACGCATAGATGATAAGTGTTATTTGACTTCACTTCAAAAAAGAATATAATATAAAAGACAGTTCTGAAAAGTATTTTCTGACAGAGAATGCTTTTGAAAGTATTGACGGAACAGAACGGATCATATTGTATGTTATTTTGAAAGAGGAAGACGGTATTGCAGGCACATCAGACAGATTTCTCAAGTGGAAATGTATATAGAAATATTATAGAAGTAGCTGTACCAATGATTCTGGCACAGCTACTTAATCTTTTATATAACGTGGTTGACAGGATCTACATCGGACGGATCCCGGAAGTCGGTACAACTGCACTGACAGGGGTAGGTCTGTGCTTTCCGATCATTTCACTGATCACCGCCTTTACCTATCTGTATGGAAATGGAGGTGCACCGCTTTGTTCCATGGAACGCGGTAAGGGTAATGATGAAGAAGCAGAGCATCTGATGGGAAATGCTTTTACTTTATTGATCGGAACAGGAATTGTATTGACGATTATCGGGCTGATCTTTTATAAGCCGATTCTTTATCTGTTTGGCGCAAGTGATGATACATTCCCATATGCAGGCTCCTATATTCGGATCTATCTGCTGGGAACGGTATTTGTCATGGTATCGGTAGGAATGAATCCGTTTATCAACAGCCAGGGATTTGGAAATACCGGAATGATATCGGTTCTGATCGGAGCAGTTTTAAATATAATACTGGATCCTATGTTTATCTTTGTTTTAAATCTGGGAGTAAGAGGAGCGGCTATTGCGACGATTATTTCCCAGTTTTGCTCGGCAGTATGGGTACTTGTATTCCTGACCGGAAAACGGGCAGTGCTTCATTTGAAATGGAGCTGTATGCGGTTGCAGTGGAAGCGGGTTTTGCGGATCATCAGTCTGGGAGTGTCCAGCTTTATCATGGCATTTACAAACAGTCTGGTACAGGTTGTATGTAACGCGACACTTCAGGTCTATGGCGGGGATATCTATGTGGGCGTTATGACCGTGTTGAATTCCGTGCGGGATATCTGTACACTTCCGGTTATGGGTATTACAAATGGTGCATCTCCGGTCATGAGTTTTAATTATGGAGAAGGGGCATATGAGAAGGTACGGAAAGCCATCCGTTTCCTGACTATATTATGCGTAACCTATACTTTTGCGGCATGGGGCACTCTCAGATTGTTCCCGGAGCCGTTTATCCGTATATTTAATCATTCACCGGAACTGATCGCAAAAGGGGTTCCGGCATTACATATATATTTCTTCGGATTTTGTTTTATGGCATTGCAGTTTACCGGACAGAGTGTGTTCCTTGCGCTTGGAAAGGCGAAAAAGGCTACCTTCTTTTCTCTGCTTCGGAAGGCATTTATCGTAGTGCCACTTACCATTCTGCTTCCGAAAATCGGAAATCTTGGAGTGGATGGTGTATTCTGGGCAGAGCCAATCTCGAATCTGATCGGCGGATGTGCCAGCTTCTTTACAATGTGTGCCACGGTGTTGCCTGAATTAAAGCATGAAAAAGCTCGATGAAAAATATAAACGACCGGATAGGATTATTAATTAATTTATTCAATCTCCCGTAGTGCCTTTCTGAACTGGAAGAAGAACAGGATGGCGGTGAAGGTTACGGCGATCAGGTCTGCGATCGGTTCTGCCATGTAGACAGCCATTGTCTTATCTGAGGTGTAGATATGCGGCATAATGAAGATCAGTGGGATCAGCAGGACAAATTTACGCATGATCGCAACGATGATGGATGCCGGAGCGTTACCGAGGGCATTGAATGTCATCTGACAGGAGATCTGGACTCCAAATAAGAACATAACCGCGAGGTAGTATCTAAGTGCAACTTTAGTAAACTCGATCAGAGCAGTATCCGGGGTAAAGATGGATGCAAAAACCTGAGGGAAACACATAATGCAAAGCCATAATAAAACAGAATATGTCAGGCTGACCTTCAGCAGAAGTTTGAATGCATCCTTTACTCTGGATGCATTTTTTGCACCATAGTTATAACTGATGATCGGCTGAGCACCCTGGCCAAGTCCCTGAAGTGGGAGCATGGCGAACTGCATGACGCTGGTAAGGATCGTCATAGCACCGACGGCCATATCTCCGCCATATTTCAGAAGGGAGGAGTTGAAGCACACGGATATGATACTTTCACTTCCCTGCATGATAAAGACGGCAGAACCGAGTGCCAGACATGGCAGGGTATAGGAGGCCTGCAAACCGAGGTTTTTCACACGGATGCGGAGAGTTGTCCGCTTGCCGAAGAGGAAGCTTAAGACCCAGATGCAGGAACAACCCTGAGAAATGATTGTTGCAAGGGCCGCGCCTTTTACCCCCATATGAAGCGCAAAGATAAAGATCGGGTCTAAGATAATATTCGCGATCGCACCGATCAGTACGGACAACATACCTTCTTTGGCGAAGCCCTGTGCAGTGATAAATGCATTCATACCCAGAGTGAGCTGTACAAAGATTGTGCCGATTGCGTATATATTCATATATGAGGTTGCATAGTTAATGGTATTCTTACTTGCACCGAATGCCAGAAGCAGGTCGCGATTCCAGATCAGAAGAACAGCAGTCAGTATAACGGATAAGATGATCTGCATGGTAAAACAGTTACCGAGGATTTTCTCGGCATCGTCTTTTTTATTTTTGCCCATATAGATGGTAGCCCGTGGAGCACCGCCATTTCCGACCAGAGCCGCGAAAGCGGAGATGATCATGATAAGGGGCATACAGACACCGACACCGGTAAGTGCCAGTGAACCGTTTTGTGGAATATGACCGATGTAAATACGATCAACGATGTTATACAGCATATTGATCATCTGTGCGGCGACTGTAGGAAGTGCGAGCTTTGCCAGTAATTTACCGATCGGTTCTTTTGCCAGAAATTCCCGGTTGGATGAGCCTGTGTTGTGGGCAACCTGGTTCGGTTGATTATTCTTGATGTTTTTCGATATGGATTCTCCGCCGGTTGGTGGTGAAGCTTTTGATGTGTTGTTTGAAGAATCGGTCATGCTGTAGGCTTGTGTTTGTTTCTTCATGTATATTCCTCGTTCCTTTGATTGATATTTTATATTGTATAAAAGTTAATTGCGATATGAGCTTGCCTGAATATAGTATTGTCCGAACTGCCCGGTATTCAGGCAGCAGTGTTGTGATCATATTATTTTAAATGCGATAACACATTGTCATACAAACGCTTGTTATAGGATGCAAAATTCTTCTTTTCGTCATCTGAAAAACCTTCAAAGATGCAGGAGATCAGTTCGTCCTGCTTTTTCTCGATTGCATGTACAACAGGAATTGATCTATCGGAGAGCTTCAGATGAATGATCCGTTTATCATTTGTATCCGGATGTCTGGTCAGATAGCCTTTGTCGGCGAGAGAATCAATGGCTGTGGATACATTTCCACGCTGTAGCATACGAAACTCTACGATATCTCTGGCAGTATCATGTACCGGATTATTGTGTAAAAAAGTAATGATGATAACTTCAATCCGTGAAAGCTTATAGTCTATCCGGATGCTCTCAAGATATTTTTCCTGAAGCTTCATCAGGCTTTTTGTCATATCAAAAATATTGGATGGTGATTGTAGGATCATATATATTCCTCATTTCTTAATTAAGTTCTTTTTAGAACTATTATAGCTTTAAAATAAAAAGAGTCAAGCTGTTTATACAATTTTTATAGAAAGAGAAAAACACAGTCTGGGTGTTATCTGAAACAGAAAACTAGAGATAAAAATATTATTGACAGGAAAGAAATAATAGATATACTAAAATTTATAGTGTTTTTTGGAGAATTCAGATAATAGAATATATGAAAAAATATGTTTGACCAGAGGATAAATATGCCACAGATGAACGAGAAAAACTGGATGATCATAGTAGCAGTAGTTATTGTGCTTATAGGATCACTGATCTACAATATCATTTCAGCAAGAAATCTGAAGAAAAAAAGACAACAGTTTGTAGAAAGTATCCAATCTTCATATACGCATATGAAGAGTATAGAAGACACCAGCAAAAAGATATATGAGATTTCAAACGAGATCAATGAAATGATCCGGGAGCAGAAAGACACCGAAGAGTACATAGAAAAAAAGAAGAAGGAGATTGAGGAGATCAGGCAGATGATTGTGACAAATGACACAATCCTTGACTGTGCAATCTCAGATAAGCGGGATCTTGCAAGGAAGAGGCAGATTGCATTTACTTATAATATTCCAACCGGGTTACCGGAGATTCGTATGGAGGATGTCGATAAGATTCGTCTGTTTGCCAATCTGTTAGACAATGCGATCGAAGCAGCCGAGTGTGTGCCGGTGCAGGATGCAAATGGGGAAAATAAAAGATTCATACATGTATCGATATTGAATCGTGGGAGTAACTTCTTTATCACTGTTAAAAATTCCAAAAGAACGGAGATTGCCGTTATGGAGAATCAGTTCCATACAACGAAGCCGGATGCAGAAAACCACGGCAGAGGTGTTCGTATTATCAGGCAGATTGTTGCCAGGTACGATGGAACGGTCGAGTTCACGGACAAGGGTGATGCCTTTGAAGTAGCGATCATGTTGTAAAAGGCATACAGAACAGCCATGGTTTGTGTGTTTGTAATTTACAACATAGCATGTTCGGAGATATATTTGAGGTAGTCGGCTTTGAATGGTTTGGCATAGCGTCTGCCAACAGGCAGTTTGATGCTGCCGGTCAGCTCGGTTTCCTGTGAGGATAAATTTTTTACATATCCAAGATTGACCATGAAAGAACTATGGCATTGCGAGAAATAGGACGGCAGTCGTTCGCTTACAGCCTGAAGGGATTCGTACACTTTATAGGCTTCCCCATCGTCAGTATAAATAATAATCTCGCGGCTGAGCCGTTCAATATGAGTGATCGTTCCGCATGAAAGGGTGTACCGTTTTCGGTTGGAGATAACGTCCAGAAAGCGTGCTTTTCGTTCAATTACAAGCTGAATCGCTTTATCCAGTGCCTTAGGCAGATATTGTTGTATGGAATCCTTTGTAACATAATATATGTGACGGACTTCGTAAGATTCAGATATATAGTCGGTATGGCTGGTGAGGAAGATAACTGCACACTGTGGGCAGCATTGATTAAGCTCGGAAGCAAAATCGATACCGTTGAAGTCCCCCATTTCGATATCTAAGATTGCAATATCATAATTAATCGTATCGGTCTCAAGCAATTTTTTTAATTTCTCTGGCTCGTAGGAGTCGATTCTGAAAGTGAAGGATTCAGAAGCATCCAAACAGGAATGTGCAAAACTGGTTGTTTCTTTTAATTGTAGATCTGAATCATCACATATTAGAAGTTTGAGTTTCATATATTATGGTATCCCCCCTGTAATTGGTAATTTCAATGTAGAAAACATTTTGCTTAACTGGTAATATTATAATAAAAAGGTTGCCATAAAACAAGAAAAATGTCAAAATATATATACGCATATTGATGACGGTATAAAGAAAGAGAGAAGATAGAAATGAACATATGGACATTCCTGCAGGTGCTCGGAGCAGCCCTGATCACGGCATTACAATTTAATATTTATCTGGGTGCTTATATGGGAATGGATCGTGGAAGAAGAGACCGGATCTATCTGGGCTTGAATATTTTAAATATGTTTTTCCTCCGCGTTTTAATAAATACAAGTATACAGCTAGATGCACCTGCATGGCTTCGTGCCATCATTTATATTTTTGGATTTGTGATGATGCTTGTAGGCGTTGTATTATACCGTAAAGAGTGCATGGTTATAAATTTGGTATCATTTATGGTGGGTATTATGACATTTGATCTTGTTACGGTGACGATGTCAGCAGTGATCGAGGAACTGTTTGGATATGCATATAATGATACACCGGTATTATACAGTGCAAAAGCATTGCTTGTCTGGCTTGGAGTAGAAGCCTTGCGTGAGGGCATAGGAACGATCATTGAAGTCTGGTTTATGCGGAAATATATGCCATACAGGAAGTTCCGGAGACAATCATTTGTCAGAAGCATGGTGTGGATTCTGGCTGTTGGAACCGGATATATGATGTTGGTTGTGTATTTTGTGACTATGGTAAAAGAGGTTAATCTGATGTCACAGTTTATAGCACTGGGAATCTGGGCATCTGCTTTTATAGCTACTTATCATCTGTATACGATCGTATATAATAGCTATCAAAGAAAAATGATACGTTTTCTGGAAGCAAAGATGAAGCAGCAGAAAGAGGATTATGAGAAGCTTCTGGCGGATTACAACAGGCTGCGGGATATCAAGCATGATCTGTATAATTATGTGCATATACTTGATCTGGCAGGAGATGTCCGGAAGGAACAGGAGCAGATCAGACAGTTACAGGAAGATCTGAAACCGGGAAAACAGAAGGAGTATATAAAATACACAAATCTTTCAATCCTGAATCTGGTATTAAATAATGTTACATCTGCCTGTGAGGGTGCAGGTATTCATCCGGAAGTTGCAGCAGAAGAAATTCAGATTGATACAAATGTAGAACTGGACATGGGATATCTGATCGAGCGGATGGTACATAATGTTATTTTGTTGAATGAAGATCAGGGAGAGAATAAGCAGGATTCCGTATCAGAGTCATTGTCCCGGACACTCCGGATTCAGATCGCACCATCGGAATCCTCAGATGGAAATATTCAGGTTGTGCTTAAGGGTATCGGACTTCGTATGAAGGGCATTGAGATGAATTCAGACAACAGAAAGGAGATACGGAATAATAAGCAGATCATCCAGTTTATTATGGAGCGGCATGAGGGATTCCAGTGGAATAACAGGAAAGAATCTCATCTGTATCTGACTGCATAAGCAGAGAACCGTATCCGGAATTTGTAGAAATATGTCGATTACGACGGAAACATTGCAGATTACGACAGGTTTATTGTATCTGATAAATGTTTTGATATAATAACTTCATAGATATATTGAAAACCGATATATTATTGAGTGGGAAAGTTCATAATATATGCATTTATGTCAGAGAGGACATATATTTTTCAGCCCAATCAGCTCTCCTTGCTGCAAGATTGTGGAAACTCAGAATGAGTGCAGTAGATTATGGTTGCAAAATATGAAAAGCATACATTGGAACGGATGAAGGAAGATCTGATAGTTGTACCGAGAAACGCAGGTATCAGGTCTTCTTTTTTTAGCCTTTTACCATGTCTTAACCATAAAACGTGCTACAATATATGTTGTTACAGTTTAGAATATGAATATATAATAATGATTGTCAGAATTGGTTGAAATGGATACGATTGTTATAACAGATTACAAAAAGATACAGCGGAGAAAATGATGAACAGATTCCTGAATTTTACAAAGAATTTTTTAATTACAGCAGCGATATTGGTATGTGGATTTTTGTTGTCCCTGTTTATGCAGAAGGAGTGGGGAAATCAGACTTTGATACCCTCTATTTTTCTGTTGGATGTATTTCTGGTATCCGTTATCACAGATGGTTTCTTATATGGTGCGGTCGCATCTGTCATCAGCATTCTGGCGGTAAATTATGCATTTACATTTCCGTATTTTAAGATTAATTTTACGATCCCGGAAAATATGATCTCTGCCGTTATCATGATAGCTATTGCAGTTATTACCTGCGGATTTACAAATAAGTTGAAGAGTCAGGAACAGTTAAAGGCAGAGAGTGAACAGGAGAAGATGCGGGCCAATCTGCTCCGATCCGTATCCCATGATTTTCGGACACCGCTTACAACGATTTATGGTGCAAGCTCTGCAATGTTAGATGATAAGAATGAATTTACGGAGGAGCAGAAAAAAAGCATGCTTCGTGGAATCAAACAGGATGCACAATGGCTGTCGCGAATGGTTGAGAATATGTTATCGATTACCAGACTGGATGGAAAAAATGTTAAGATCATTAAGATCCCGATTGCGTTGGATGAGCTGTTAGATTCTGTTCTGGTTAAGTTCAATAAACGGTATGAAGGTCAGAATGTTGAGATTGACATTCCGGATGAACTGATCATGATTCCGATGGATGCGATCTTAGTCGAGCAGTTGATCCTGAATCTGTTAGAAAATGCAGTTCAGCATGCAGAGGGGATGAATAAGCTTGGGCTTCGTGTATATACGAGTGGGCATTTTGCAGTATTTGAGATCCGGGACAACGGATGTGGTATTCCGGTTGATAAGGTAAAGGATATATTTGCAGGGAAACTGGTTTATGGTGAATCAGGACTTGACAGCAGTAAGAAAAATGCAGGGATCGGGTTGGCGGTATGTACCACGATCGTAAAAGCACATGGTGGTGAGATCTCTGCGGAGAATCTGCAGGATGGCGGTGCTGTTGTGCGATTTACACTGGATATGGAGGAAACTGAGAATGATTAATAACAGATATAAGATATTGATAATTGAAGACGAAGAACATATTAATAATCTGATCAGTGCGCTGATGGAAGCAAATGGATATCAGGCTGTTTCCGCATATTCCTGTCGTGGGGGACAGATGATGTTTGCATCCCATCGTCCTGATCTTGTCATTCTGGATCTGGGATTGCCGGATCGGGATGGAATGACATTTTTAAGGGAAGTGCGGCAATCATCATTTACACCGATCATCGTTTTATCGGCACGTTCTGATGAGAGGGATAAAGTAGAGGCACTCAATGAGGGCGCAAATGACTATGTAACCAAGCCATTCAGTTCAAATGAACTGGTAGCAAGAGTACGTTCAGCACTCCGTATCGCTACGCATCGGGCAGAGGATGGATTGCGGCCGGGTGGAAGATTCGAGGTTGGAGAGCTGGTTATCAATTATGATGCAAGACTGGTTACGATCGCCGGAAATGAAGTGAAGCTGACACAGACAGAATATAATATTGTAGCGTTGTTATCCGAGCATGCAGGTAAGATGCTGACCTACAGTTTTATCATCAACGAGATCTGGGGATATAATGATTCGGGAAGCCGGAAGAAGCTGCAGGTAAATATGGCGAATATCCGAAAGAAGTTCGGTGCAGTTCCCGGTAAGGAGAATTACATAACGAATGAATTAGGGGTCGGATACCGGATGTGTGATTCATAGAAAAGAATTCTGAAACTCTACAGCATTCGGTCACGGGGATGGCGCTTGTTATAAATAACGTGCTGCGATTTCTGTTCTCTGGACATTGCCCTATTCGTAAATACTCCTGTGCTAACTCGCCTTTGGCTCAGACAAGCACTCGTATTTACTGGCAATGTGCAGTTCACAACGAAATCTCGCAATGTTATTTTATAACAAGCACCATCCCCGTGACCGAGTGCTGTAGAGTTTTTTGTATAATTAGATAATTGACTATAAGAGAAAGATTTTATGTTTTTTAATATAAAATACAGGAAGTGGTGTTGACACATTCTTTTTTTTGAACTAAAATGTAGCGTGCTACACATGAAAAAAGATGTATAGTATGTATAAGATATGCAAGCTATATAACATTAAATGTAAGAGCATTTTCCGGGAATTATACATAGCTGTAAATAAAAGAAAGGAACCGTAATGGAACAGGAAAAGGATATGGATGCAGATCGAAAGCTGCCGTGTGGTCCGGAGAAGGACATCGGTTATTATATTAAGCGGATCAATGATAAGCTGAAGGCCGGATTTGACGCATATTTATGTGACGTGGATCTGACCAGTTCACAGGCAAGAGTGATTGAATATGTGTACTGGAATGGTGGAATGGTGACACAGAAGGAGATCGAGGTATTTCTGGATGTAGCGCATCCGACAGTTGTCGGCATCGTGAACCGTCTGGAAAAGAAAGGTTATCTGAACTGTCATCTGGATGAGAATAACAAACGAAATAAGATGGTATGCAGCACCTGTGAAGCTGAAAAACTGCTCAATAAAATGTATGAAGGCAGGAGAGCTGCGGAACAGAGACTGCTTCATTCTTTTTCAGAGAATGAGGTGGCGCAGGCGAAAAAGCTGCTTGAAAAATTATATGAAAATATCAGATAAAGAAAGAAGGAGGACGTATGATCAGAAAATTATTAAAAAGTTTGCGGGAATATAAGAAGCCGACACTGCTTACGATATTCTGTGCAGTAATTGAAGTAGTATTTGAGATTTTAATTCCACTTTGTATGTCTGATCTGTTGGATTTTGGTATCGAAGGTGGAAAGATGAGTATTGTCGTAAAGGATGGAACATGGCTGATTGTGCTTGCAGCCTTACAGCTTTTAACAGGTGTGCTTGCAGCAGTTCTCGGTGCGAAAGCGTCAGCAGGATTTTCCGCAAATCTGCGACAGGATATCTATGATAATGTCCAGACATTTTCATTTTCTAACATAGATAAGTTTTCCACTTCATCTATCGTAACAAGACTGACCACAGACGTAACGAATATTCAGAACGCATATCAGATGATCATTCGTATTGCAGTCAGAGGACCGATCATGCTGATCTTTTCCGTGATCGTTTCCTTTACGATCAATGCAAAGCTGGCATGGATATTCCTGATCGTTATTCCGTTTATGGGATTCGGTCTGATATTTATAGCAACCAAGGTGCACCCGATCTTCGAACGGGTATTCCACAAATATGACGGTTTAAATAATATCGTTCAGGAAAATGTAAAGGGAATGCGGGTTGTCAAATCCTTTAATTCGCAGGAAGCCGAGATCGGCAAATTCAAACATGCATCAGGTGATATCTATAAGGATTTTGTAAAGGCAGAAAGAATCCTGGCATTTAACTCTCCTTTGATGCAGTTCTTCATGTATGGATGTATGATCGCAATTTCATGGATCGGTGCAAAAGCCATTGTGGCAAGCGGAAATAATGAAGCACTTGGACTTACGACCGGTAAGTTGACTGCACTTATCACATATGCGATGCAGATATTGATGTCACTTATGATGTTATCAATGGTATTTGTCATGATCATGATATCCAGATCTTCAACGGAACGTATCGTTGAGGTGCTTGAGGAGACAACTACGATACAGAATCCGGAGAACCCGGTTCAGACTGTTGCAGATGGTTCGATCGTGTATGATCATGTGGATTTCTCTTACAGCAAACGGGCAGATAAGAAAGTTATTGACGGAGCAGATCTTAAGATCCGATCCGGTGAGACCGTTGGTATTATCGGTGGAACCGGTTCATCGAAGTCTTCCTTTGTCCAGTTGATCCCTCGTCTGTATGATGTGACAGGCGGAACACTTATGGTCGGTGGCGTGGATGTCCGCAAATATGACCTGCAGGTGCTTCGTGATGCAGTTGCAATGGTTCTTCAGAAGAATGAACTGTTTTCAGGGACAATAAAAGAGAACCTCCGCTGGGGAAATGAACAGGCGACGGATGAAGAAGTAAAAGAAGCCTGCCGTCTTGCCTGCGCGGATGAATTCGTTGAGGCGATGCCGGATGGATATGATACCTACATTGAACAGGGTGGAACAAATGTCTCCGGTGGACAGAAGCAGCGTCTTTGTATTGCGCGGGCACTTCTTAAGAAACCGAAGATATTGATCCTCGATGATTCGACCAGTGCGGTTGATACAAAGACCGATGCGATGATCCAGAAAGCATTTGCCGAATACCTGCCGGACACGACCAAGATCATCATTGCGCAGAGAATTTCCTCTGTTCAGCACGCAGATAAGATCGTGGTATTGGATGATGGTAAGATCATGGATGTAGGTACGCATGAAGAATTGATCGTAAAGAGTCCGATCTACAGAGAAGTATATGAATCACAGCAGAAGGGAGGCGGTCAGGATGAGTAAACAGAAGAAACAGATGGACGCACCCGACAGAGAGCAGGGCAGCAGGGTCAATAAAAATACAGCCAAACGGCTGCTGTCCTATATCGGAGCATATAAGAAGACGCTGGTTGTTGTATTTATCTGTATTATCTTAAGTGCACTTGCAAGTGTAGCGTCGGCAATGTTTATCGAGATACTGATCGATGATTATATCACCCCGATCCTTGCAATGGATCATCCGGTCTATACCGGGCTGATCAAGGCACTTTGTATGGTCGGCGTTATTTACCTGATCGGTGTATTTTCTACATGGTTTTATAACTACCTGATGGTAGGGATCGCACAGGGAACTCTGAAAACCATACGAGATGAGATGTTCGAGAAGATGCAGAGCCTGCCAATCCGTTATTTTGATACGCATACACACGGAGATATCATGAGCTGCTATACCAACGATACTGATACGCTCCGCCAGATGATCGCACAGTCCCTTTCACAGATGATCTCATCGATATGTACGGTTGTTGCGGTATTCTGCTGTATGTTATATCAGAGCATTTATCTGACACTGATCGTTGTCGTGATGCTGTTCTTTATCATGAAGCTGGTGAAGGTCATCGGTGGCAAGAGTGGATTTTATTTTATAAAACAGCAGCAGACACTTGGTGCATTAGATGGTTATATCGAGGAAATGGTCAATGGCCAGAAGGTTGTTAAGGTATTCTGCCACGAAGAGAAAGCCAGAGAAGATTTCCAGAAAAAGAATCAGGAATGGCAGCAGGCAGCAGCCAGTGCAAATGGTTATGCAAGCGGAATGATGCCGATGATGAATGCATTTGGTTATGTGCAGTATGTAGTTGTAGCGGTTGTTGGAGCATGGCTTGCGATCTCCGGTGCAACGAATCTGACGCTGGTCGGAACGAATACAGCCACTCTTGGTATGATCGCATCCTTCCTTACGTTGTCGAAGAACTTTACCAATCCGATCTCACAGCTTTCGAATCAGTTTAATGCGATCGTAACGGCACTTGCAGGCGCGGAACGTATCTTTAAGCTGATCGATGAAGAACCGGAAGTGGATAATGGTTATGTAACACTTGCAAATGTCAAAGAGAAAAATGGTGAGCTGGTGGAAGTGAAAGAACGAACCGGAATCTGGGCATGGAAGCATCCACATGAGGATGGCAGTCTTACTTACCAGAGATTAGAGGGCGATATCGTTCTGGATCATGTGGATTTCAGCTACAATCCGGACAAACAGATCCTGCGTGATGTGACGCTCTATGCGAAACCGGGTCAGAAGATCGCATTTGTAGGTGCGACCGGAGCAGGAAAAACGACGATCACCAATCTGATCAATCGTTTCTATGATATAGACGATGGTAAGATCCGGTATGACGGAATCAATATTAATAAGATCCGCAAGAAGGATCTGCGGGCATCTCTCGGTATTGTATTACAGGAGGTCAATCTGTTTACCGGAACGGTTATGGAGAACCTGAAATATGGAAATCCAAATGCCACGGATGAGGAATGTATTGCAGCCGCCAAGCTTGCGAATGCGCATAATTTCATTATGATGCTGCCAAATGGTTATGACACGGTGCTTGCCGGAGATGGAAGCGGATTGTCACAGGGACAGCGGCAGTTGATCTCGATCGCAAGAGCAGCCGTATCCAATCCGCCGGTTATGATATTGGATGAAGCAACCTCCTCGATCGATACAAGAACGGAGGCGATGGTTCAGCAGGGAATGGACCGGCTGATGGAAGGCAGAACCGTATTTGTCATTGCACATCGTTTGTCTACAGTTAAGAATTCGGATGTTATCATGGTACTGGATCATGGCGCAGTCATTGAACGTGGTACACATGAGGATCTGATCGCAAAGAAAGGAACCTATTACCAGCTTTATACCGGAGCATTTGAATTGGAGTGATAAATAGTAAAAACTCTACTGTTACCTGTCTCTGGTGGTTGCTCTTATTATAAAATAACGTGCTGCGATTTCTGTTCACTGCATATGCCTGATTCGTAAATACTCCTGTGCTAACTCGCGTTCGGTTGAGCGGAGCACTTAGTGAAGACGAGCGTTAGCGTAGTTTGAGGTTAGTGTAGCTTACTCTGATCCGGCAACAACGAAATCTCGCAATATTATTTTATAATAAGCATAATACCCAGCCCTAGGAAGCAGTAGAGTTTTTTGCTATTTTTAGGCAGGCGGTAAATGGTGGATAGCGTATTGATTATAGCATGACTAGGTTTGCTATAAGAGAAAGTTATAACGAATTCTAATATTTATGTATTGTATTTTAGTTGGAATTTGTTATATAATTCATACATTCCGAATAGGAATAGTAAGATAATGATGCGCAGAAACAAAAATTGTATTAAGTTTGAACACTTCGGATTACCAAGACAGAGGCATTTGAGTCCGCCGGTCCTTAGGTGGCGCTGTAAGCGGCAGCTTAGTACCGTTGCAGGACGAAACGAGCGGAAGCGTCCTCTGATTGGTAATGCCGAAAGTGTTCAAACATGATGATATTACGTTACGGCATTAGTAAAATATAAGAAGGAGGAAATGCCATGCGACAGGTATTATGCTTTGGTGATTCAAACACATATGGTTATGTGCCGGGAACGGCAGAACGTTATGACTGGGATACCAGATGGACCGGAATCGTAGGAACCGGACTGATGGAAAAGGGATATATTGTACAGGAGGAAGGTCTGTGTGGCAGAACCACAGTATTTGACGATCCGCTTCGTCCGGGCAGACGTGGCAGTGAACTCCTTCCGATCATATTAGAAACCCATAAGCCGGAGGATTTGATCATTTTAATGCTTGGAACAAATGACTGTAAGACATTTTATGGTGCAACGGCAGGCAGTATCGGTTTAGGTATCCGTAAACTTGTGCGACAGATCCGGGATGGTGCGCCATCAGCGAAGATCCTTCTGATGTCACCGATCGCACTGGGCGAGAAGGTCTGGGATGGATTTGATCCGGAATTTGGAAAAAATTCTGTACAAGTGTCCAAAGAGCTGCCGGAGATTTACCGGCAGATTGCGGAAGAAGAAGGACTTTATTATCTGGCGGCTTCTGATTATGCCGTACCATCGGAATGGGATCAGGAGCACATGGATGAAGAAGGGCACAAGGCGCTGGCAGAAGCGGTACTGGAAAAGATTTCAGAGATATTGTAATGTGAGTTAGGAGCACAGAGAAAAATTATGGCTGGGGAGACTGTAGACAGAAAAGAAGTATTAAAACAGGCATTTGTGAAGGCTCTGCCGATCACCGGAAGTTATCTCTTTGTCAGTATGGCATATGGACTTACGATGCAGGAAGCAGGACTTTCCTGGTTCTGGTCGTTGTTTACCAGCCTGACGGTATATACCGGCGCATTTCAGTTTGTGCTGGTAACATTCTTAAGTAGCGGTGCATCGATCCTCACGATCGCACTGACTGCATTGTTTATGAATAGCAGACAGTTCTTTTACGGACTGACATTTGTTGAAGATTTCAAGAAAATGGGTAAGCGTTATCCATATATGGTTCACACAATGACGGATGAGACATATGCCGTCAATTGTTCCATGCTGTCTTCTGAGGTGATAAGAGATCGTAACGCAGAGAAGGAAAATGACCGGAAGCGCAGATTTGATATTATGTTTTATGTGGCATTATTCAGTCGTATATCCTGGATGGTGGGCGCTGTGCTTGGCGGCATACTCGGTCAGATCCTTCCGGTGAAATTAGAGGGGATCGATTTTTGTATGACAGCGTTATTTATTACGATCGCGATCGATCAATGGAGAAGTGTAAAAGTGCATTTGCCGGCACTTGCCGGGTTTATCGGAGGTGTGCTGTTGCTTCTGTTAATAGGAAAAGATTATTTCCTTCTTCCAACTTTGATTCTGGTATCAGGCCTGTTGCTGATCTGTGAAAGAAAGGTGGAAGCCCATGAATGATCAATATGTATTGATCTGTATCCTTGTGTCTGTAGCGGCGACTTTGTTTATGCGGGCGCTCCCATTTACCATTCTCGGAAAGAGAAAACAAATCCCCGAAAAAATCCGGTATCTCGGACGAATCCTTCCGGCAGCCATCATGGCTGTGCTGATCGTATACTGCCTGAAGGAAGTACCGACCGAATTCTTAAGCGGCGGCTATAAGAAGTTGATCGCAGCCGCAGTTTGTGTCGCCCTTCATGTGTGGAAAAAGAATACATTTGTCAGTATTATAGGCGGTACGATTGTGTATATGTTATTATGAGCAATGACACCGAAAAAAAGGGCTGTCGCACCAATCACTTAGTGCGGCAGCCCTTTTTTGTAGTATCTGTTGTAACGAGATTACTTTGTTTTATTTGATCACATTGTTGACAGCCCCTCTATTTTGTGATGAGGCTATCTATTCTAAGAATATGTCAATGAATAAGTATTATAGCCGGGGGATTATTATGTAAAAATAATTATGTTAATGAACTGTGCATTAGTGTTCTAACGCAGCAAGTTTTGCCTGTAATGCAGCAATTTCGGCATCTTTTTCGGACAAAGCAACGTCCTTTTCGGACAAAGCAGCGTCCTTTTCAGACAAAGCAACATCTTTTTCTTCCAACGCTTTCTTCATCTGTTCGATCATAAAATTAACAGTATTTTCATCCATCTTTTTTAATGCTTTTGAAAACATACTAATAACCTCCTCAGGGCGATACAGATATTCAGATATATCCTGGCATATAGATTCCATCCATGGATAGTTGGATATCAGTGTGGTAAGGTTGTCTGTAGAGTCAGCGGTTAGCAGAGACAACCATGCATTTAGATCGTTGATATCTTTAGCATACTTGCTATTTTTAAATACGTCAAGGTTAACGACATAGTATTCCTGTAAAAGACTCAGATTTACACCAGTATTAAAAATGGTTCTTCCATGATGCAGATAGATATAGGTTAGTGGCAGACTTTTTTTGCCTTTCATAAATTCCATAAAACGTTTTTTCCAGTCATCAGGCCAGTTCTTATATGTCCAATAAAGTTTTGGGTATTGTTTTAATTCTGCAAGGCATTTATCTTCCGTTCGTTGTGGAAAAAGCTGATAAATATTGAATGCGGAATGTTTGGTGCTTGAGTTTTGTGAAATGGTAGTTTTGTCCTTGTTATACATAAAAATTCCTCTCAATTTCCGCTACCTGATTTGTTGACAAAACCACCATACCAGAAATAATGGTATAAAAACCGTTGATGTAATAACTTGTATGGTTTGATGTAACTTTTGGTAAGTGGATGCTTATAAAGACAATCTGTAAATATTTTTCCGGTAAATATTTTTGAAAAATTTCAAAATTTTACTTATGGTTTTCGGTAAAGTGCCAGTAGAATATATATTCTAAAATTAATATAAAAGAGAAAACAGATCTATGAGAAAATCCGGTATCTCGGACGAATCCTCTCGGCAGCCATCATGGCAGTGCTGACCGTATACTGCCTGAAGGAAGTGCCAACCGAATTTTTAAGCGGCGGCTATAAGAAGCTGATCGCAGCCGTAGCCCGCGTCGTTAATAAAATAACAACACCCCGGTCGCGAGGGATGCGTACCAGGGTGGTATTCAAAGGACATACTTTATTATAAACATTTGTATTTTGGACTGTCAATTCGTTGCTGGTTAAGAAATATATAAATTTATGTGCCTATGCGTTGGTTTGTAAGGTGAGTATACTTATACTTGACACAATGCATTGTTATTAATCATTTAATATTATAAATAATGATTTTTACTCCAATTTTCTCCCTATCTCACTTTTCCCCTTTACGGGATATTGAAAACCAAAAGATTACGGTATTTGATTCGGGCTTTAACTTTGGTAAAAAAAGGCGGAAAGATATACTCTCCGCCCATCCTATAATAGGATCAAATGAATTTATTAACATATTTATTATAAAATATCCAGATAGTAATGTCAATGAACCTAATTTTCTGATCCATATTTCTTTACCATATCTTATCTAGTAACTCATTGAATATTATGGCCTTTGAGTAACTGCAAGTAAGTATCTGGGAGAAGGATATTATACGATTTTCTTTCTTCTCCCAAATAACAAAAACCATATTTTGATAACGATTGTTCGCTCGTTATCTGTTTCCCATTATATATACTATCAGGGAAAGCCATACATGCAGAAACGGTCATTTTCTTTTCTCCATACGCATTAAGTATACGTCCTTTTTTACTTGGTATCATCAATCCGTCATAATCTCCCTTTGTTGGCTTACCATCTATAACTCTTACTCTCATCTTCTCTCCACAATCCCTACAGGTATAAATTTGATACCATTCAGACCAGGCTTGCTCCGTTATAACGGTCGTAGTTTCATACTTTGGTTCATCTGCGGTTGGATGATGGATGGTATAAAGGAGGACTTTGACAGTTGTTGACTGTCCATGTGTTGTTTTTTCCTTATGAGCCGCTAGATCAGAGGCGCTATCATAACAGCAATCTTTAAAATATATTTGTCCTTCTTCCTGCGCTGTCCACTTTCCATCTCCATCAATGTCAACCCAGCTTTCGCCCTGTTTAGGCTTTTTATTCCATACACAATTTAAACAAACGTGTTTTTTATCCTTTGACCATACTTCTTCGTCCCACTCATTGACCGGGATTTGAACCTCCTTTGTCTTGGCTTTATGATCAATCTGTTCTGTTACAGAACCCGCCATCCATAAATGAACATGATTCGCCGGCTGTTTAGACAAAGATCCGTCACTCACAGTTTCATAAGCCTTATTCTTGATAAACACAGTGCTGTTTTTCTGGATCTTCCCCTTGCTATCAACCGGATATTTTTTTCCGGCTGCAGCATAGATACTGGATGAAACCGCCATACTGTTATCCGGTCTTACAACCTGATTATTCTTCACTTTAAAATCCTGTCTGCTACCATTTTTATCTACAAAATAATTGCAGCCACTTGATTTAACGATTGTTGACCGCTGTATCTTGCCATTTTTTACATAGACATCATCGTTCCAGCCATCTTTTAATGCCTTTGTGCCACCATTTTTTGTGATCCGGAAAGAAGTGGTTCCATCATCATAATACTTTACACATCCATCATTGTCGATGAAATAAGATCCCTGCCAACCCATTGCTCTTGAAATGTTTCCGTTCGTATTCACGAAGAAAGATTTTTCATTATAGGTATAAACTTTTCCCTTATAATTTTTTAAATCTTTCTTATCCCATCTGATGTCCTTCCCGTTCCAGACTCTAAATTTACCATTTGATATTTTTACAGAAACAGTACCGTTTTTTTCAACATAGTAAGTATATAATCCGTTATTATTTAATTTCCAGCCTTTGTTTAGGTTAATAAGACCGTTAGCCCCTACATAGAAATTTTTCTTATGTAGCCGAATGATGGTATTTTTCTTGTTTTTGAATACTTTTGAAGATGGTTTTTTATTGTTAGCAGTATATGTGTAGTATTTGCCGTCTTTGATTTTGGCATACAAATAACCATTTTTCCTGGTACAATACGCACCGCGAATAACAAAAAGGCGGCAAGGAAGAAGCATTGGCAAATGTACTGGCACATGCAAATTATTATGGCAGACGAGGAATCCTTGTTGTAAAAAAGGGAAAGAAACCGGAATTTGATTTCTCAGAGCGCAATGACAGGGTAACATTAAAGCTCGAAGTTGGACAAGTGGTATATATTCCTGAGGCTGTGGACCTGCAGACAAACAGACAATCAGATTCAACAGAAGCAGATGAAATACGCAATATGAATAAAGGGCAACGAGTAATGCATTATCTTAAAAACCATGATAGTATTTCAACACAACAGGCAATGGAACCGGCAGATGATTATATGACCGCAGATCAGGTTCGTATGATCGTAGAAAATGCAAAACAGGAAATTAAATATATAAACGATATTTCATTGGATGGTGGCTGTGATAACCTTGAATTTAACCGGTCAGATGCCACTAAAGCAGCAGGACTTCAGACACTTGCGGTGATGCTTGGTATTCCCATGAATGAGACTCTGTCAAATAATGAAGACGGCGTTGCTGTTGTATTAGAACGCATCGCTTCGCTCATTTGACAGACCTCCCATTTGTTTGCGGTAGGCATTCGGTGTCAGACCGTATTCTTTTTTAAAACAATTTACAAAATGACTGCAGGACGCAAAATACAGAAATGAACTGATTTCTGTACAGCTCGCCTGGCTGTTTAACAGCATGTAGCGAGCCGTCCTGCATTTTTCTTTTATGATATATTGTGAGAGACTGCAGTTCATATCTTTTTTGAACAGACGGGTCATATAGTCCGGGTGGAGCTTCACTGCATCGGCGACATCCGATACCCGGATCGGTTCTGTGATATGGTTGTTGATGTAGGAGACGGCCTGCATGACATGATAAGACAGTCCGGGACTGTTATGAAGCTCGTGCATGGCAAGTACAAAATCCTTCACAACAGCTCCTTTTCGCGGATTCAGTTGTTCCGGTGTCAGACATGCGTCAATTTTTCGGATATGCATATCACTTAAAGTATAGGCCTGTTCCGGATCCAACCCGGCTTCGATACAGAAACGTGTGATCATGGCAGTCAGAATGACCAGATGGTATTTTTTGTTCTGCAGTGGGGATGAAGACAGCTTTCCCATGCCTTCCATGGTATCTGCATTCATATTTAGCTTCAGTAGCTCCATATCCCCATTTGCGATCCGCCGGTAAAATGAATACTCTGCCTCCATCGGCAGGTGATAAGACTGTTCCTCCTGCTGCGCTAATAACAGTTTCTGTAATTCTTTATTCATGGAAATACTCCTTTCATATAATATACAGCTATAAAAATATTTGCATATAGGCATTATTTTATCAAATGAACGGATTGCCCATCTCTAAAAATACAATCAGAACAATGAAGGTCAGCTATGCGATATAAAAATCGGATATATTATATTCCCTACATATGCATTTATAGTATCATAAATTCAGAAAATAACAATTACAAATTTATTATTTGCTAAATGAAAAGGAGATCATGCATATGAAGACATGGAAAGGGTATCAGAAGGGTGTTAATCTGGGAGGCTGGTTTTCCCAGTGTGATTATTCCGAGGACAGATTCAATAATTTTATTACGGAAGATGATTTTAAAGAGCTTACAAGCTGGGGACTGGATCATCTCAGACTGCCGGTGGATTATAATCTGGTAGAGACAGAAGACGGACAGTATAAGGAAGAAGGTTTTGCACGGATCAAACGCGCGCTGGAACTCGGACATAAATATGGTTTCAATATGATCCTTGATCTGCATAAGACCGCCGGTTATTCCTTTGATCCGGGAGAAAAACAGAGTGGATTTTTTGGAAACGAAGCTCTTCAGGAACGCTTCTACAGATTATGGGAAGAATTTGCAAAGCGCTTTGGCGGATATGGAGATAAAGTTGCATTTGAATTATTAAATGAGGTAGTAGATAAAGAAGATGGTGCCATATGGGCAGAGATCGCACCAAAGTGTGTCGAACGTATCCGTGCATATGCACCGACAACTGATATTCTGATCGGTGGTTACTGGCATAACAGCGTGCAGGCAGTCAGAGATATTCCGATGCCGATGGATGAACATATCATATATAATTTCCACAGCTATGACCCTCTTCTTTTTACACATCAGGGCGCACAGTGGGTAGATGATATGCCGGCGGATTATCATATGGAATTCAAAGGCAGCATGGAAGATTTTTGTGCATATGCAAAAGCACACCTGCCTGCAAAGCTTGCCGGAACGCTGTCGATCCTTGATTATAAGGGAAATCTTGATTCAGCATATTTTGAAGATCTGTTTGCCGATGCGATCGCTGTTGCAAAGGAGCGAAACGTAGCACTTTATTGCGGAGAATATGGCGTGATCGAAAACGCAGACCCGGCAAACACTGTATTATGGTATAAAGCCATCCATGAAGTATTTGCAAAATATGGTATCGGCCGTGCGGCATGGTCATACAAGGAGATGGACTTCGACCTTCGCGCTGATCGTCTGAAACCGGTATTTGCTGAACTCAAGAAATATTTTTAAGGCTGTTTATCCATATACCCGGGTAAAGCAGATAGAGATGGTGGGGTGGTTGAGACATCAAGTCTCAACCACCCCACCATCTCTATCTGCCTTACCCGGGTATATGGCATTCTTTTAATCAAGACGTTAATTCTATTTAAGAAACTTTTTCCGGCGCATGCTTGCTTATTCTTTTCGTATGGATTATAATAACAAAAGCTGATTTTTGTAGAAAGAAAAGAAGTAGGAGAAAACAAGATGGTAAACGAAGAAAAGGTCAGATTGATGACCAGACTTGCCATGTACGAACAATCTACAGGAAAAGAAGATCTGGAAAAAGGCAGATATTTCAAATCAGACTATGTAAAATACAACTGTCTGAAGACTCTGGTATCGACAACGATATTATTTGTGGTCGTGGTAGCGGCCTATATTTATTACAATATGGGTAAACTGATCACGGAGCTTGTAGATATGGATCTGTTCGGTCTGGCATATAAACTTCTTATAGTATATGCGGTTGTTTGCGTAGTATTTATGGTTCTTGCATGGTTTCTATACTCCTATAGATACACCAAGGCAAAGCCTCATATCATAAAGTATAATCAGGATCTGAAGAAGCTGATTGCTTTCTATGAGAAAGAGGACAAAACCAAAGGGAAGAAGAGGAGGAAGTAAACATGGCATCACTTTTGACATTCAGAGATGGAATTAAGAATTTTTGCAGTAAATACGATAGGATCGTAGCACCGGCTATCCGGTTCATTCTCGCATTGCTGATGTTCTGGTCCATTGTACATATTACAGGCGGACATAATGAAACGATATCCAGCGGACTGGTTATTTTTCTTCTTGCTGTTGTATGTGCATTTATTCCGGAAAGTCTTACTTATGCAATTGGTGGAGTTGTTGCATTTATGAATTATTTTTCGGGCAATAAAGAAACAGGCATATCATTTATTGTTTTGTTTATTATCATGTATTGCCTGTATATCCGGTTTTTCCCGAAAGCAACATGGGTGGTCATGTATGCCCCATTATTTTTCATTATTAAAATGCAGTATGTGCTTCCGATTCTTGCAGGTATGTTTGTAGGACCGATCGCGATCGTTCCGTTAGCTTTTGGTGCTGTCTTCTATTATTTTTCATTAGATGCATCCAATTATCTTGCAGAACTGAGTAAGACAACGGATACAGAAAATATGCTTGAAAGTTATAAATATATATTCCAGCATTTGATTGATAATAAAGATCTTCTGCTTACGATCGTTGTATTTGCAGTTGTTCTTATTATTACGCATGTGATATACAGATTATCGGTTGAATATTCATGGTATGCGGCAATTATTGTTGGTGGTCTGTTTGAGATCATCTTATTCCTGATTGGAAATGTTGTACTCAATGCAAGCATCTCGATTGGAGAGATCCTGCTGGGTTCGATCTGTGCAGTGATCATTGCGGTTGTAGCGCAGTTTTTCAAAACAGTTGTGGATTATTCAAGAGTGGAGAATACACAGTTTGAAGATGAGGAATATTATTATTATGTGAAAGCTGTTCCGAAGATTGTTATGACGAAACAGCAGAAGAACGTAAAAAAGATCAATACAGTATCACAGAATACTGCTGATGAAGATTCAGTAAGTGGTGTTACGAGGTAAATGAATTCTTGCATATGACCTGACGTTTTTGTCAGGTCATATCTTTATCCCACCATATAGGAAGGCTGATACAGCCTTTGTATATCCGGAATATTTAGAAAGGAGAGATACCGAATGGATAAGATCCTGGCATTTATGAGAACATATTTTGACTGGTTTTACATTACCACACCGGATATCAGTGACATTATTGAGATCCTGATCCTTTCATATGTCATCTATAAGATACTGATGTGGTTTAAGAGCAATCGTGCATGGACACTGTTAAAGGGTATTGTTCTGATCCTGTTATTTACGATTCTGGCATCCCTGTTCCAGTTTAATACGATTCTGTATATATTGAAAAATGTGTTCAGCATAGGTATTCTGGCAGTTATCATTTTATTTCAGCCGGAGTTCCGGAGGGGACTGGAAACACTTGGACGAAAGAAATTTTTTGATTATATCATGCATGAAGATGCAGATGAAAGAAAGCTGAGTGACAAAACGATTTATGAGCTGATCAAGACAGTAACTGTTTTATCAGCGAACCGGACAGGTGCATTGATCGTTATTGAAGACAAGGTCGCACTGGGTGAATATATTGATACAGGAATTCCTGTTGATGCGGTTGTAACGAACCAGCTTCTGCTTAATATATTTGAGCATAATACACCGCTTCATGATGGTGCGGTCATTCTCAGAAATAACAGAGTGGTTGCAGCAACCTGTTATCTTCCATTGTCAGCGAATCTCTCTATCAACAAGGAGCTTGGAACCAGACATCGTGCAGGTGTAGGTATCAGTGAGGTGTCCGATAGTGTAACACTGATCGTATCAGAGGAGACCGGTTCGATCTCGATCGCAAAGGGCGGCGAGCTGTATCGGAATCTGGATACAGAAAGTGTCCGGAACCATCTGGAACTGTTAAATCAGGAGGATGGAAAGAAAAAGGATGAACGCCGGCAGAAGGATGGCAAACGCAAAAAGAAGAATACTGAGAAAAAGACCAGTTCAGGTAATGTAAAAAGTGGAAAGTCTTCTGATAACAGAAAGGAGGCTGACAGCAATGAAAGATAAATTATTCAGTAACTGGGGCTGGAAACTCTTATCATTGATCCTTGGATTTGCTGTCTGGGTCACAGTTTTAAATGTGGATGATTATTCAACCACACGGCAGATTAGAGATATACCGGTTACCCTGATCAATACAGATGCGATCACGGATAAGAATCAGTTGTATGATATTGTGTCCGGTGAAACGGTGGACATCATTGTAAAGGGCAGACGTTCAGTTGTAAATGCACTTGGAGCTTCTGATTTTACAGCGATTGCGGATATGTCAAAATTGTCAATTACAAATGCTGTAAATATTACGGTGACAGCGAATTCATCGTCTGTAAATAACAATATCAGCATTACGATCGTAGATAATGTACTCCAGGTAGAACTGGAGGAGGAACAGACGGCATCCCTGCCGGTAACGGTTACAACAAAGGGTGAAACGGCAGAAGGATATACGACCGGTATTCCGGTATCTACGCCGAATCTGATAACGGTAAAGGGAGCAGCGAGCGTGATTGAACGGATCGAAAAGGCAGAGGTACAGGTGGATGTATCCGGACGGACTTCAGATGTAACAGCAACCTGCACACCAATCTTCTATGATGCAAATGGTGACGAGATATCCGGTAAGAAGCTGGAAAGCAAGGTGACCGGAGTGTCTGTAACTATACCGGTTTATAAGACGAAAACGGTAGCAGTAAAGCTGGACACAACCGGTGTTCCAGCAGATAATTATAAAGTAGTGAACGCAGAATATGTGCCGAATGAGATAACAGTTGGAGGACCGGCAGATGTGTTGCAGAATCTCACGGAGATAACAGTAGATGATATCGATGTATCCGGATGCAGTGAAGATTTGGAAAGTACGGTCGAGATATCCAAGTATTTGCCTGATGGAGTTGTTCTGGCAGATGAGAATACAAGCATCAGCGTCCATGTAGCGATTGAACGGAATATCAGCAGAACAATGACGATATCAGCCAATGATATTACGATTGAGAATAAACTGACGGACTATGATTATGCTGTTCAGTTTCCGGAGGGAAATACAGTTGTGATATCAGGGCTTTCTGATGAGGTTGCCAAGCTCACAGCGAAGGATCTGAAGATAACGATTGATGCGGAAACATTATCCATTGGTGCAAATACGGTTGAGCTGTCGATAAAAGACAGCGATACATACACAGTGGACAGTACCTGTAAAGTGGATATAGAAGTTACGGCAATGCCGTGACACAGCAAGGGCAGGCAATAGTAGAACTACGATAGGAAGGTTTCGCTATTGCCTGATCCTGTATTATGCAGAAGGGAGACTGATATATGGAACAAATGAATGAGAAAATTGCAAAGTTAAAAGAAATTGTTGCATGTTCGGAACGTATGGTTTTCTTTGGTGGAGCGGGTGTTTCTACAGAGAGCGGGATTCCGGATTTCCGCAGTGTGGATGGATTGTATAATCAGAAATACAAATATCCACCTGAAACGATCATCAGTCACAGCTTCTATATGCGTGACCCGGAAGAGTTTTACCGTTTCTATAAGGATAAGATGATCTATCAAGATGCAAAGCCGAATATGGCACATAAAAAACTTGCAGAACTGGAAGCACAGGGGAAACTTGCAGCGATCGTAACACAGAATATTGACGGCCTGCATCAGATGGCAGGAAGTAAGAATGTGATTGAGCTGCATGGTTCGATCCATAGAAATTATTGCACAAAATGTCACAAATTTTATGATCTGGATTATATTATTCAATCAGATGGTGTACCAAAATGCAGTTGTGGTGGAATAATTAAGCCGGATGTAGTATTATATGAAGAGGGTCTGAACAATGACGACATTGAGAATGCGATCCGGTATATTTCGGAGGCAGATACATTGATCATTGGCGGAACCTCGTTGGTTGTTTATCCTGCCGCCGGACTGATCCGGTATTTCAGAGGAAAACACCTGGTAGTTATTAATATGTCGCCGACACAGACGGACAGTCAGGCAGATCTTCTGATCGCTGACAAGATCGGAAAGGTGCTGGGACAATTATAAAAATGAAAATAAAACGAAATGGAGAAAGACATGAACAAACTAGACCTTCAAAAAAAGGCTGTTGACATCCGTAAGGGAATTGTTTCCTCCGTACATTCTGCAAAAGCAGGACATCCGGGCGGATCACTTTCAGCAGCAGACATTTTTACTTATCTTTATTTTGAGGAATTACATGTGGATCCGAAGAATCCAAAGGATGAGAACAGAGATCGTTTTGTATTATCCAAAGGACATACAGCACCGGGTTATTATTCAGCCCTTGCTGAGAGAGGATTTTTCCCGGTTGAGGATCTTCTGACCCTGCGTCATATCGGTTCTTATTTACAGGGACACCCGGATATGAAGCACATTCCTGGTGTGGACATGTCATCCGGTTCTCTCGGACAGGGACTTTCCACAGCAGTCGGTATGGCACTTGCAGCGAAGATGTCCGGTAAGGAATACAGAACCTACTGTCTGTGCGGAGACGGGGAGATCCAGGAAGGACAGATCTGGGAGGCTGCCATGTTTGCAGGTCACAGAAAGCTGGATAACCTGTTAGTGATCGTAGATAATAATAACCTTCAGATCGACGGAACCGTTGAGGACGTATGTTCCCCATATCCGATCGACAAGAAGTTTGAAGCATTTAATTTCCATGTAATTAATATCGACGGAAATGATTTTGATCAGATTGATGCAGCATTCAAGGAAGCAAAGGCAACCAAGGGAATGCCGACAGCGATCATCGCCCATACCGTAAAGGGTAAGGGAGTATCCTTCATGGAGAACAATGTGGGATGGCATGGCAAAGCTCCGAATGATGAGGAGTATGCGATTGCAATGGAAGAACTGGAAAAGGCAGGTGACGTGTTATGTCAGAAGTAAAGAAGATCGCAACAAGAGACAGCTATGGTAATGCATTGGTTGAGCTTGGAAAAGAACATGAGAACCTGATCGTACTGGATGCAGATCTTGCAGCAGCAACAAAGACCGGAATCTTCAAGAAAGCATTTCCGGAACGCCATGTAGACTGTGGTATTGCAGAATGTAACATGGCAGGCATTGCAGCCGGAATGTCAACCTGTGGTTATGTGCCGTTTATGAGCTCCTTTGCAATGTTTGCGGCAGGCAGAGCTTTTGAGCAGGTAAGAAACAGTATCGGATACCCACATCTGAATGTAAAGATCGGAGCAACTCACGCAGGTATCTCCGTAGGAGAAGACGGAGCAACCCACCAGTGTAATGAAGATCTTGCACTGATGAGAGAGATCCCTGGCATGGTGGTTATCAATCCATGCGATGATGTAGAAGCAAGAGCAGCCGTAAAGGCAGCATATGAATATGTAGGACCTGTCTATATGAGATTTGGAAGACTGGCAGTACCGGTCATTAATGATGAGTCAACCTACAAGTTTGAGATCGGCAAGGGCGTAGAATTACGTTCTGGAAAGGATATTACGATCATAGCAACCGGACTTCCGGTATCTGAGAGCTTAGAAGCTGCGAAGTTTTTGGCAGAGGACGGGATCGATGCACAGGTGATCAATATCCACACGATCAAACCGCTTGATGAGGAGCTTGTCGTAAAGGCAGCACAGGCAACCGGCAGAGTGTTCACGGTAGAGGAGCATTCGATCATCGGTGGACTTGGCTCAGCGGTTATGGAATGTCTGGCAGAAAAGAATCCGGTTAAGGTAACAAGGATCGGTGTTCGCGATACCTTCGGTGAGTCCGGCCCGGCAAAAGACCTGCTTCATAAGTATGAACTCGACGCAGAGGGCATCTATAAGCAGATCAAAGCAGCATTATAAAAAGGACGGAATCTAAATAAGACACACATATGTAGTTTTGTTTTCAATAGTCTGTCATTAATGAATTATAAATGGATGAGAATATACGTATTATTCCGTAAGACGCTTCCGCTCGTATCCTCGTGCAGCGGTACATAAAGTTGCAAAAGACGCAACTTAAGTACCGGCCTCGGATAAAGCTTACTTCATAATAGTATATTCCTCATCCATTTTATTCATTAATGGACAGCTCGATGCGCAATACTTTGCATATGTGTGTCTTATTTTAGATTCCTGTATATATATTGTAACGCTGCTTTTTCTATTGTGAAACAACCTGTTTAGAAGTTGCTGACTATGACATAAAAATGCACGGTACATTATCGTTATGGAGCAAGAACTTTCGAGCATCAATGTCTAGGGCAAAAAATGGGAAATAGCATTACTATTATGCAGCAAGCCTGTTCCAACGCCGGTCCTTAGTGAGTCGCCATAGGCGAGGAACTTAGTACCGTTGCGTTGGAATAGAGTGCAAACGACTTGCGTAATAATATGTGATGTATTTCCCATTTTGTTTCAAAGACATACGAACGTGTCTTGCTCCATAAGGATAATGTTCCTCTATCATAATTCTAAAATTTTCGGCGCAGTTCTTAAATAAGGATAAAGTCGGTTGACAGAAGCCGGAAGTTTCATTTATCATATCAAGTAGAGTATATCTAAATCTATTATTTCAATAAAATCTTTTCATTCATTGTTCCGTTCATGTTTGGAACAGATACGAAAAATCTATAAAAAGATCAAGAAATAAAACTACATAGGGACAGAGAATTGACAGATCAAAGGGACACTTATACTTGTTGTTGTGTACAATCCAGTGAAATAATATACGTTGGGCGATAACAGGGGCTTTTATATGTGTACCGGAAAGGGAGGTTGTTTATGCAGGAACAGAAAGTCGAACAGGAAATTGATATTACGAAATTATCGAATGAATTTACCTACAGAAAATACATGATGAGCAGGGACTCCGTACGGCATTTATTTTCTAAATTAAGTGTTGCAGAATATGTTGCGCTGCAAAGTATAGAGGCGATCAGCGGAGATTCCGCTATTTATGGAGGAAAGGCATATCTGACCGATTTGTCGGTGCGTATGCAGATGAGTATCCGTAAGACATCAAAGGCAGTCCGGGATCTCAGAGATCGCGGCTATGTCAAATGGTCACATGATGGAAATGGTACGGACGGCACTTATGTAACGATCACGGATGCCGGTGCGAAACAGCTTCATGCTCAGGAAACGATCATTAAGGACTTTTACGGAAATGTAATTAACAAATTCGGCAAAGAGAATATGATCAATCTGTTGATCCTGATGAAGGAGCTGGATACGGTCATGGAGAGTGAGATTGAAGAAATGCAGGTGGTGAAGAACGATGATGAGTCTGATGAAAATGAATGAGTATGTGGCAACACAGGAAAAGATATGCGAGAAAAATGATTATATCGCACCAAGATTATATGATGAATATGGGGTAAACCGCGGACTTCGCGATGACCGCGGAGTTGGTGTATTGACCGGTCTGACGAACATTTCAAAGATTGTATCCTCTAAGGTGCAGGATGGCAAGAAAGTACCTTGTGATGGAGAACTCTGGTACAGGGGTTATCGGGTGGAGAATCTGATCGGAAGTCTGGGAGAAGATGAGCTGGGATTTGAAAAGGTGGCATATCTCCTGTTGATGGGTGAGCTGCCAAATGCAGAAGAACAGCATGAATTTGAAAGGATCATCGGTGGACTTCGGACACTGCCATCGAATTTTACAAGAGATGTTATCATGAAAGCGCCGACAGAGGATATCATGAATTCCATGACACGTAGTATCCTGACGCTTGCATCCTATGATAAGAATGCAAAGGATACCGGTGTGAATAATTCTCTGCGTCAGTGTATCCAGCTGATCAGTGAATTTCCGATGCTGGCTGTATATGGATATAATGCATATAATCATTATGTAAAGAATGACAGTATGTTCATCCATCGTCCGGCAAAGAATCTGTCAACGGCTGAGAATATTCTCATGCTGCTTCGTCCGGATAAGAAATATTCCAAGGTAGAGGCAAAGGTACTTGATACGGCACTGATCCTTCATATGGAGCATGGTGGTGGTAATAATTCAACCTTTACAACAAGAGTTGTTACGTCCTCCGGTTCTGACACCTATTCCACAATGGCGGCTGCTATGTCATCCTTAAAGGGACCAAAGCATGGTGGTGCCAATATCAAGGTTATGGAAATGATGGATAATATTCGCGGACATATAAAAGACTATGAAGATAAAGATGAGATAGAAGCATATTTAAGCAAGATCCTGAACAAGGAAGCATTTGACAATAAGGGACTGATCTATGGTATGGGACATGCCGTATATTCCCTGTCAGATCCGAGAGAGCGGGTGTTCAAGGATTATGTCGTTAAGCTGGCTCATGAAAAGGGCAGGGAAAAAGATCTCAGGTTGTATGAGAACATAGAGGAGCTTGCCCCGGAGCTGATCGCAAAGCAGCGCAAGATCTTCAAGGGTGTAAGTCCAAATGTGGATTTCTACAGCGGATTTGTATATGACATGCTGGGAATCCCGATGGAGCTTTATACAGCGATGTTTGCAGTCGCACGTATCGTTGGATGGAGTGCACACAGGATCGAGGAGCTGATCACGAATAACCGGATCATGCGTCCGGCATATATGAGTATCATGGAGAAAAATCCCCAGATATAAACAATAGCCAAAAACAAAGCATAGTTTATAACATGAAAACAGACAGTTTATAAGGGCCCATTGAGGTTCTTATAAACTGTCTGTTTTTATGTATGGATTGTTGTATCAGTTATAAAATAAATCAGATAATACAGAAGAAAATTTACAGAAGGAAATATACAGAAGGAATCTGCGTAAACATACATTTTACATAAATAGAAATGCAACAGATCACATATACTTAGAAAGAAATGTAAAATTTTCAGATGCTTTTCAGAGGGGACCGAAAGTGCCGGAAATATGGGGAATCATTTGGAGGATGCTGGTAATGCATCGAAAATGAATGATTTTACTACAATTTTACAAAAAATTTTCAAGTGATTGATAGCAGCAAAAAACGGGATGGTGTAAATTGAAAAACAGTGAAGCAGAAGAGAGATAGATGACGTATGAGAGTAACATTTGAAGATGTAAAAAAGAACAAAGCGGTTCAGACATATATAAGGATGGCAGACGAATCCTTACATGCAATGGGATATACAGAGCATGGATTTGCACATGTGGAACGTGTAGCAGAGACAGCAAGGGAGATACTGCTGACACTTGGCTATTCCGAGCGCGAAGCGGAGCTTGCGAGTATTGCAGGGTATCTGCATGATATCGGAAATGTTGTGAACCGGGAAGGACATGCGCAGTCGGGTGCGGTCATGGCGTTTCGGATATTGGACGATATGGGTGCAGATCCGGAGGATACAGCGACGATCATAACAGCAATAGGCAATCACGATGAGTCGGCGGCATTTCCGGTAAATCCGATCGCAGCAGCATTGCTGATCGCGGATAAAAGTGATGTGAGAAATTCAAGAGTCAGAAATACGGATATTTCATCCTTTGATATTCATGACAGAGTGAACTATGCCGTAAAAGAAAACAAACTGAAGATTACCAAGGATTCACATATTGAGCTGAAATTAAAGATCGATAAATCTATGTGTGCCGTTATGGATTATTTTGAGATCTTTTTACAACGTATGATCCTGTGTAGGAAATCAGCCGAGGTGCTTGGGCTGGAATTCTGGCTTATGATCAATAAACAACGGGTAATCTGACAGGGGGTGTATGGCGATTCAAAGAATATTTCATTACATAAAAGAGAAAATAACAGGAGCGATAAAAAGAATGAATAACGAAGAAAAGGATCTGAAAAATGTAGAAGTGGCAAATGAAACAGAAAAAAATACTCGATTTGGAAGAAAAAATAAACAGAAAGCAGAGGGAGAGAAAACACAGGAAGAAAAAACGGTAAAAAAGGTGAATCATATCGGATTGTATGAAAATCGTGAATTATCATGGCTGAAATTCAATGAACGTGTGCTGGAAGAAGCCGAGGACACCAGTGTTCCATTGTGCGAGCGGATGACATTTTTGTCTATCTTTCAGAGCAATCTGGATGAATTCTTTATGGTGCGTGTCGGTTCGTTGGAGGATCAGAAGCTGTTAAGCCAGAAACTCCGGGAGAACAAGACAAATATGACAGCGGGAGAGCAGATCGAGGCAATCTTAAAACGAGTTGCAGAACTAAACGAAAGAAAGGATGCCATCTATGCTTCCATTATGAAGGAGGTTGGTGAGAAGGGCGTTCATCTGACAGATTTTAAAGCACTTGCAAAATCAGAGAGCAAATATCTGGAAGAATATTTCATGAAAGAGATCGTACCGTTGTTATCGGTTATGATCGTTGGAAGAAAGCAGCCATTTCCGTTTTTGAAGGGACAGGAGATTTACGCGCTTGCTGTTCTTGGCACAAGAAATGGTAAGAAAAAAATCGGAATCATTCCATGCAGCAGTTCTGTATTCCCAAGGCTGATCCGGATTCCGACAAAGGATGATACCTATATGCTGGTCGAGGAACTGATCCTGCATTTCTTGCCAAAGGTGTATAAGGGCTATAAGGTTCTGGAAAAATCTGTGATCCGCGTAACGAGAAATGCGGATATTGATTTTAATGCCGTCTATGATGAAGATCTTGATTACAGAGATAAGATGGCACAGATCGTAAAGCTCAGAAAGAAGCTTGCACCGGTACGGCTGGAATTATCCCGTGATATCAATGAAGATATGATAAAACAGGTATGTGAGTATGCAGAGATGGAAGAGCCACATGTATTCTTAAATCAGGCTCCGCTTGATCTTTCATTCCTGTTCCAGATCGAGGATATTCTGAGAAAAGATGCAAATCTGGTCTATCAGAGACGTGTACCGCAGCCATCTCCGATGTTAAAGAGCAATGAACATATCATACCACAGATTTTGGATCATGATGTTTTATTATCCTATCCGTATGAGAGCATTAAACCATTTCTGCAGATGCTTCAGGAGGCTGCCCGTGATCCGGAGGTTATCTCTATTCGTATGACACTTTACCGTCTGGCAAGAAATAGCAAGGTGGTAGAGGCACTGACCGAAGCTGCTGAAAATGGCAAACAGGTCGATGTACTGGTTGAATTAAAGGCGAGATTTGACGAGGCAAATAATATTGAGTGGAGCCGTACGTTAGAGGATGCAGGCTGCCATGTCGTATATGGAATTGATGACTTAAAGGTTCATTCAAAGCTGTGTCTGATCACCAGAAAGGTTGGAGATGAGATTCAGTATATTACGCAGGTCGGAACCGGAAATTATAACGAAAAGACTTCCAGATTATATACGGATCTGTCGTTGATCACAGCAGATAAGAGAATTGGAGAAGAAGCAGCAAAGGTATTTCAGGCGATTCTGCTTGGTTCTGTAGTAGAAGATATGGAACATCTGCTGGTTGCACCAAAATGTCTCCAGAATAAGGTTCTTGCCATGATCGAGAATGAGATTCAGATCGCAAAGGAAGGAAAGCCCGCCTATATCGGAATCAAGATCAATTCACTGACGGATAAGAAGATCATAGATAAGCTGATCGATGCATCCAGAGCCGGAGTAAAGATCGACATGGTGATCCGTGGCATTAACTGCTTAAGAAGTGGAATACCGGGAGATACCGATAATATTCATATTGTAAGTATTGTAGGACGTTTCCTGGAACACTCCAGAATCTATATTTTCGGAACGCATGACAGGGATAAGGTATATATCGCATCGGCTGATTTTATGACGAGAAATACACTTCGTCGTGTGGAGGTCGCAGCGCCGCTTTATGATGAGACGGTGAAGAATAAAGTCAGGAAGATGTTTGCAACGATGCTTCGCGATAATGTGAAAGCCAGAGAGCAGCAGCCGGATGGCAGTTATCAGAAACTGTCAATGGTGGGACCTGTCTTAAATTCACAGGAATATTTTTACGAGGAAGCATATATGGAAGCCGGAGATGCTTTTCATCAGCTTTTAAGAAAGCAGGATATGGATACGGAGAAGAAACAGACGGTGTAATTCAGACAAAGTCAGAAAATAGAACCTGACACAGGGGAAAATGTTATTGAAAGTTTACCTGTAAATAGATATACTATAAGTGGTAAAACAGGTTAAAAAGATAAGGAGTTTTAACACGATATGAAGCTTTCGATAACAGGATTATTTAAGCGGCATGTAAAGGAAGAAAAAAAGCCGCAGAATATAGATGCAGGTCAGGAAAAGAAACCGGCTTCCATAATTCAGACAGATACATGGAAGAAGCCATCATCAGATGGACTGGTGGATTATCATGCTGTAACCGGAGAAGGAACACCGGAGTATCAGGAACGGCAAAACAGTTTACAGCAGATGGAGGCATGGGCGAAAGAGAACCAGATTCCGGTCGGCAAGCGTACGGTGACCGATTATTACTATGACAGTAAGATCGTACCGGGACGGGTTGTACTGATGGGACTCGGAAAAAATGTCCGTGGCAGTATGCAGTATATTTTAAATGAATTAAATCATAACGATGCATTTAAAGATTTTCATATCTATGTCAAAACAGCTAAAGATACAGAAGAGATTGTAAAGACCTATATCAGACAGAACGGATGGAGCCGTACAGAAGTGGTGACTCCGGATTCTGTCTATATGGAGTTGATCGAAACGGCACAGTTTCTTCTGACTGAGGTGTATTTAACGGCTGCATGGGTGAAGAAAGAAGGTCAGATGTACATTAATATCTGGCATGGAACCCCGCTTAAAAAGCTGGGACTTGCAAAGAATGCAAAAGGAAAGCATAAGAATGGCATTCAGCAGAGCAATTTCATTGATGCAGACTATCTGTTATATCCAAATGATTATACAAAAAAACATATGCTGGAATCCTATAAGGTTGCAGACCTGATGCCGGGTAAGGTCTTAAAGCTCGGTTATCCAAGAACCGGTGGTATGTTAGAGGCTGCGCAGAGTGACCAGACAGAATTGCGCAAGATGCTTGCACCGAACGGGGAGCACATTTATGCCTACATGCCAACCTGGAAGGATTATCTTAAGGTCGATCAGGTTGTTGCGGAATCAAAGGAGCTTCTGGATTATCTGGATGCAAATCTCCGAGAGGATCAGATCCTCTATGTAAATCTGCATCACAGAGTCAGTGATTCGCTGGATTACAGTCAGTTTAAGAGGATCCGCCAGTTTCCTCCGACAGTGGACAGCTATAAGCTGTTGGCATTGACGGATGCACTGATCACGGATTACTCCAGTGTATTCTATGATTATCTGGCACTTCGCCGGCAGATTGTTTTATATTGCGCTGACTATGAGCTGTATCGTAAGAAACGTGGCACTTATATGGATCTGATGGAGCTTCCTTTTGATAAGGCAGTAACACCGGAAGAGGTACTTGCGGCGATCAACCGTGGTAAGACCTATGATGATGAAGCAGCATATCAGGAGTTCTGTGCTTACGATTCTGTTGAGAATGCGCACAAGCTCTGCAGTTTATTCCTGGGAACCGAGGATGAAGTTGTAGTAGAAGCGATTCCGAAAAATAAGAAAAAGAAAGTAATGATCTATTCAGATGCGCTATCCGAGTGTACGGAGACACAGTGGCTTAGAAAAACAGCGGAAAACTGTGCCGGAAGTGATACGGTGGAATTATTTATTTCCTGCAATCAGGATATGGTCAATGAGAATAAGGATTCAGCATATCCATTGCTGAATAAAGTTCCGGTTATTGGAACAACCGCTGATTATTTCCCAAGTGCGATGGGACGTACAGCGAAGAAACTCTACGAAAGTGGGAAGATTACGATAGGACAGGCAATGTCCATATGGAAATATGATTATGCAGCAGCAGTCAGGCGTTTTCTGGGACGTGCTGCCTTTGATCTGGCTGTATTGCTTGATGTGACAGATCCGGAAAAACTTCTGTCATTGACATTTATGGATCAGCCAAATAAAATAATGATTATCAGTGACCTTATGTACAAAGAGATCACAGAAAACAATAATACATTCCTGAAGGATGCCTTACAGGTAAGTGCATCTTATATGAGGGCAGTATTTGTGAAGAATGAAGAGCAGTATGCATATATCAGTCAGATGATCGGGGATGCATGTCCGGTTTGTTATATGAAGGATGCAAAAGATCTGACACAGGCGATCAACGCTGCTGTGATAAGAGAAGGAGAATAATATGAAAAAGGTAATAACATATGGAACCTTTGATTTGCTGCATTACGGACATATTAATCTGTTACGGAGAGCAAAGGAATTAGGAGACTATCTGATCGTTGCACTTTCAACAGATGAATTTAACTGGAATCAGAAGCATAAGAAATGTTATTTTTCTTATGAGGAAAGAAAGCAGTTATTAGAGGCGATCCGTTATGTTGACCTTGTCATTCCGGAGGAATGCTGGGAACAGAAATCAGAAGATATCAAAGAATTTAAGATCGATACCTTTGTTATGGGAAATGATTGGGAAGGAAAGTTTGATTTTCTGAAAGACTATTGTGATGTCGTGTATCTTCCAAGAACACCAGACATTTCAACTACCCAGATCAAAGATGATCTTGGAAAATAAAAGGATGGTAGCGGAAAATGAAATTTCATCTGCCTTGGAAACGGGAACAGGAAAAGAAAGAATATACATTGATCTATGATGGAAATGGCGGCAGACAGAACGGTGAACGTTTTGTCCGCCGTTCATTTTGGCTTCCGGACGGGGACTTCGGGAAAGAAAAAAAGTTTGTTTCAAATACTGATGGTGGGAATTTGACTGTTGAAACAGTATTTTCCAATTCGGATCTGAAGTGCGTCGGTTACTATGCCAGAAAGCGCACAGAAGAAGGCTGGATATGGTATGGAACAGATCATAACTGGCACGATTCCTTTTATGACAGCACGGTTTGCAAGCAGTTGATACCGATCGCGGCATCGGTAGAGCCTTTGTATGAAGCTGTGGATGACGAGATCTATCTGGTTGCACAGTGGGAGGATGAACATGGAATCCGCAGAAACTGTGGATATGAGATATTCTCGAAAAAACTGATGGCGCATGCATTTGGCGGTATGGATGGTACAACCTATCATAATACGGCAGAGGCATTTGAGCATGGGAAAAAGGAAGGCTATCAGTCATTTGAGATCGATCTTTCCTATACGGAGGATGACCGTCTGGTATTGTGTCATGGCTGGACAGAGAATAATTGTAAGTGCACCGGGGTTTCGTATAAGCCGGAATTTGCACATATGACATATGAACAGGCAATGCAGATACCGATCCATGGACATTCGATCATGGATGCGAGACAGTTCTATGAAAAAGCAAAGAATGAACCTGCCTATACATTTGAAATTGATTTCCATAATATAAAAAAAGGGAACGAGAAACGGGTTGCCGCTATGCTGGAGGATTTCCGGCAGGATGAAGGTCTGCTCGATCGTCTGCTGATGCAGGTATACAGCCAGCCGATGTATGAACAGATCGACTCCGTATATCATTTTGCAAATTACATGTATCTGGTTGGATTAAATATCGATAAGCTGGATGCGATCCTTACTTATTGTCTGGATCATGGAATATGCAGTGTTGCAATGCGGACGAATTTTGTAACAAAGGAAAATGTCCGGAAGGTACATGATGCCGGTCTGTATGCATTTTGTTATACGGTTTCAGATGATGCTGTTTATGCCAATTATCTGTTCCAGCTTGGTGTGGATATGATCTGTACAGATTTTGTAACGGAAAAAGCACTGGAAGCAACGAAGGAAACATTTGGCAGATATCCGTTTATGGTGTGGTACAACAGCAACCATAAGGAAGCAGTCAGTCATTACCCGGAGACTTCCGATGGAGATGAGAATGCGGGAACGCTTACCCGGTTGAAGAGTGGAAATCTGGAATACAGGGATAAGACGATCTGGGAACATACCGAAGGGCAGACACTGCGGGCATGCGGATACGAAGTACCGGGAAAACGATTTGCAGGATGGAAACTGCGCATATCCATTGAAGGAAAAAATTTGTGGTATTCGACGGATGGATTATTCCATGCAGCGAAGGACTATACGGTCAGAAAGAGTATTCAGGCATGTATTTTCAAGGATGGAGATGTGCTCCCGGATTTCGATGTCAGGAAGAATATGAAAGTAATTATGGCAGCAGTATGGGAGAATCTTGATTGATCCTCCCATATTTTCTAGGTTTTCCGATGTTCTATTTGCCTGTGTTTTCTATCCACCCTGACAGCAGACGCAGGTGAATGGAATGTCGGATAACAAAAATAGATGAAAGGATTAAAAATAAATATGAAGATAGTATTTTTAGATCGTAAGACGATAGGAGAAGATATTGACTTGACGGGCTTTGAGGCTTTGGGCGAAGTTGTAACATATGAGATGTCACAGCCGGAAGAAGTTCCGGATCGGGTGAAGGATGCAGAAGTTATCATTGTGAATAAAGTTCCGGTAAATGAGCAGACGGTTGGAACGGCTCAGAATCTGAAGCTGGTTTGTGTAGCGGCAACCGGAACAAACAATCTGGATAAGAACTATCTGGATAAACGGGGAATTGAATGGAGAAATGCAGCCGGATATTCCACTACGATCGTTGCACAGCATACATTTGCCATGCTTTTTTATCTGCTTGAAAAGCTTCGGTATTATGATGATTATGTAAAGAATGGCTCTTACCAGAAAAATGATGTATTTACCTGGTTTGGCGAGCCGTTTACAGAGCTTGCCGGAAAGACATGGGGTATCATCGGACTTGGTGCGATCGGAAGAAAGGTAGCAGATATAGCGAAGGCATTTGGTGTCCATGTGATCTATTATTCAGCATCCGGCAGACCGTCACAGGAGGGTTATGAGCAGGTAGATCTGGCTACACTTCTTCGGACTTCTGATGTTATATCGGTTCATGCGCCATTAAATGAATATACCGAGAATCTGATGGATAAAGCGGCATTTGCAAAGATGAAAAAGGATGCAATCTTCCTGAACCTTGGACGTGGACCGATCGTAGTAGAAGAAGATCTTGCAGAAGCCTTGAAGCAGGGCACGATCGCAGCCGCAGGTTTAGATGTCCTTCGGACAGAGCCGATACAGCCGGACAATCCGCTACTTGCTATAAAGGACAGCCATAAGCTGCTCATCACGCCACATATCGCATGGGCAAGTACCGAAGCCCGTACCCGCCTGATGCAGATCGTCCTTGACCATGTAAAGGGTTTTGCTGAGAAGAGATAGCATTAATACAAAAAACGCATATATGGGTATAAATGTTATGAAATCAACCTGATACCCGGAAATTATTAAGAAGATGGGTATAGTGTAAAATAAAATGATTTTATACCCATAAATAAAATGATTTCAGGGTATGGATGCTTACTATGGGCTATAATACCCGAAGGTAAGGTAGAGATAAGGGTATAGATTATTAAAATGAAAGCAGATACCCAAAAAATAAAATATGATGTGGTATGAAGTGTTGCAAAGTGACTTGATACCCATTAACTATATGAAGCGGGGGGAAAGAATTAGTATAGTGCAGAAAAATAAAATAGAGGACCCTGAGATATATATTCACTATTATGAAGCAAGCCTATCTGAATGTCGGTCCTTAGCGATCTGCGAAAGCAGGAGCCTAGTACCGCTACATGAAGATAGAACGAAAGTGTCTTGCGTAATAATATGTGAATTAGATCTCAGGGTCCTCTATTTTATTTTAACAATTTATTCAAAAGGCTGCTTATTATGACGGCTGAAGAAATCACGCGTTTCCTTTGCAACCACACCGCTTAAAGCAAAGATTGCGATCATATTAGGAATAGCCATCAGTCCATTGAAGATATCGGCGATCGTCCATACAGCAGAAACTGTCATGTAAGGTCCGATAAATACGGCAAGGATGTATAACCATCTGTAAATCATGATGGATTTCTTTTTGCCGCCGGATAAGTATTCCAGACAACGCTCAGAATAATAATCCCATCCAAGGATAGTTGTAAATGCAAAGAATACCAGACAGAGCATTAACAGGAAGCTTGATATCGTTGCAGGAATCGGAAGTCCCTCGTTAAAAGCATATGTGGTAACCTGAACACCCTGTAAACCTTCTACTTTCCATGCACCGGTAAGAACGATGGAAAGACCTGTCATTGTACAGATAATGATGGTATCGATGAAAGTACCTGTCATGGATACAAGACCCTGACGAACCGGTTCCTTTGTCTGGGCAGCGGCTGCTGCGATAGGAGCAGAACCAAGACCTGCTTCATTTGAGAAGATACCACGCGCTACACCTTTCTGCATAGCAACGATAAATGAACCGGCGATACCACCTGCAACAGCAGAAGGCTTGAATGCGCTCTTTACAATGATAACAACAGCCTCAGGAATCTTAGTGATGTTACAGATCAGTAACATCACACATATAACAATATAGATAACAGCCATAAATGGAACGATGATCTGGGATACGCTTGCGATACGCTTCAGTCCGCCGATCAGAACGAGTGCAACACATACACTTAAGATCAGGGAAGCGATAACAACGGTCCATGAATAAGTACCAATCCCTGGAATATTAATCGTCCACTGCATGTCAGGATCAAAGAATGAATTAACAGCGGAAGAGATACCATTTACCTGAGAGAAGGTTCCGATACCGAACAGACCTACACAGATACCAAAGAAAGCAAATATTTTTGCAAGCCATTTCCATTTTGAGCCCATACCTCTTTCGATATAGTAGAATGGTCCGCCAAGTGCATGGTTGTCCTTGTCAACGACACGATATTTGACAGCCAGAAGACCTTCTGCGTATTTTGTTGCCATTCCGAAGAATGCAGCAAGTACCATCCAGAATAATGCTCCCGGTCCACCGGCTCCGATCGCAGTTGCTACACCAACGATATTACCGGTTCCGATCGTAGCGGAAAGAGCAGTACACAGTGCACCAAAGGAAGTAACCTCGCCTTCGCCTTCTTCTTCGTTTTTGATCATCCATTTGAGTGCTAATGGCAGTTTGCGGATCTGAAGAACGCCCATCCGGATTGTGAGAAGAATTCCACCGACCATAATAAGGACCATAAGTGGAGGTCCCCACACAAAATCATCGATTTTTGTTAAGATTTCATTTACAGTTGCCCACATGATTTTCTCCTTTTCATTTTTGTATTGTGGTGATGTGTTATTCTGATAAATTATATGAATAAAATAAAGAATTATATTATGAAAAAATCAAATATTTATAAAAATAACACAATATTTTAATATAATACATACTTTTCTACGCTAATGCAACAGAATTTGCTTAATTTTGTGAAAAAACAGCGGTAAAAACAGCAAAAATTACAAGAAGAAGACTATTTTTTTGACTTGCGGAGTTGGGGAGCCGATAATAGAATTACTATGGAAATAAAAATGCGCTGCATGATATGGATACATATTAACAGACTGCGTTGCAAAACGGTAAATGTTTAAATAGAAAAATACAGGAATTTACAGGAAAGGATAAAATCACAGAATGAATCAGAAATTAACTATCAGAGAATGGCTGCCGCTCATCGGAATGACGGTAGCGGCATTTATATTTAATACATCGGAATTCATGCCAATCGGTCTTCTGACTGATATAGCAGATGATTTTCGGATCACGGAGGCAAAAGCGGGGATGCTGATCTCAGCATATTCATGGGCGGTTATGCTGTTATCACTGCCACTCATGCTGCTTGCATCAAGGATCAGCTTCCGAAAGCTGCTGCTGGGAACGATTGCATTATTTGGAATCGGTCAGATATTATCAGCGGTTGCAACCGGATATGCGATGCTGATGGCGGCAAGGATCATAGTTGCCTGTGCACATGCGGTCTTCTGGTCGATCGCATCACCGGCAGCAGTTAAGATCGTGCCGGAGAAGTTCAGGTCGTTTGCGATGAGTATGGTAGTAACCGGTACATCCATTGCGATGATATTTGGACTTCCGCTTGGAAGGATCGTTGGATTATATGTAGGATGGAGAATGACATTTTTCTGTGTTGCAGTTGTTGCATTTCTTGCCCTTATCTATATGGCATTTGTATTTCCGAAGGTTGAAGGCGGTACATCCTTTAAAATGAAAGAACTGCCGGTGATATTGAAGAACCCGGTTATGCTTGGGATCATATTAATGTCGTTCTTAGTTGCGGGTGCATACTATACAGGCTACAGCTATATTGAGCCGTTTTTGAAGCAGGTAGCAATGTTTAAGGATAATCTTGTTACTATAACTTTAATGTTGTTTGGAGCTGCCGGAATTCTTGGAAGTTTTCTGTTCTCCTGTGTATATGACAAACACAGATATCATTTTATCCGTGCATCGATCACATTGATCGCTGTTGTCATGCTTTGCCTGAAACCGGCATCGAAATTTACATGGACAATGATATTGATCTGTATGCTGTGGGGTATGGCTGTAACGGCATTTAGCGTTACTTTCCAGTCAGAGACGATCAAAGCGGTTCCGGAGGAAGCCTCCGCTGTGGCCATGTCGATGTTCTCAGGAATCTATAATCTGGGAATCGGATGCGGAACCTGGATCGGTGGTCTGGTATGTACACATGCATCGATGGGGTATATCGGATTTGCCGGGGGGATCATGGCAGTTATAGCAATCCTGTATTGCAGCTTTATACTGATCCCACAGATGAAGAGAAAGTAGATAAATACTTGTATAGAATGCGAAACTATAAACTGTGATGATCAGTTGGAAAAGGCATGGTTAATAATCTCTAAAAAAAATATAAATTTATCGTTGACATGAGTAATCCCCGGTGCTATACTCATGGACATAGCAAAGGCGCTACGAAATATTCGTAGTGCCTTTTTCTTTTATCGGGAGGTATAAGTTCCCCGGTACAGGACAAAGAAAAACCTGATATCCGGCTATACGCGCGGACCGGATGAGGGGAAAAATGAAGTAAAATGCGATGCAATGGGGCGTCTGTTAAGGATAAGTCTCCATGTATCGCATTTTTGAGTTTTAGGAGGTAAGAACTATGACAAGTGAAATTTTAGATGCAATTTCTGGTGAAGTGTACGGTGTCTGGTTCCTGATCGGAGCGGCATTGGTATTCTGGATGCAGGCAGGATTTGCGATGGTAGAGACAGGATTTACCAGAGCAAAGAATGCCGGAAACATTCTGATGAAAAACCTGATGGACTTCTGTATTGGTACAGTTGTATTTATCCTTCTTGGTTTTGGACTCTTACTTGGTGAAGACATGGTTGGTTTGATCGGTAAACCGGGATTTGACATATTTACTGATTATGCAAATTTTGACTGGTCCAACTTCGTATTTAACTTAGTGTTCTGTGCAACAACAGCGACAATCGTATCCGGTGCGATGGCAGAACGTACAAAATTCATTTCTTATTGTGTATATTCAGCAATTATCTCAGCAGTTATTTATCCGATTGAGGCACACTGGACATGGGGCGGCGGCTGGTTAGCTCAGATGGGCTTCCATGATTTTGCCGGTTCTAACTGTATTCATATGGTTGGTGGTATCTGTGCATTGATCGGTGCAGCAATCCTTGGACCTCGTATCGGTAAGTTTGTAAAGGGCAAGGATGGTAAGGTTGAAAAAGTAAATGCATTCCCTGGACATAACCTTCCAATCGGTTGTCTCGGTGTATTTATCCTCTGGCTTGGCTGGTATGGATTCAATGGTGCAGCAGCAACAACCGTTTCAGAACTTGGTTCCATATTTGTAACAACAACAATTGCTCCTGCTGTTGCAACAGTTGTAGCAATGATCATTACCTGGGTAAAATATGGTAAGCCTGATGTTTCAATGTGTCTGAATGCATCTCTTGCAGGTCTGGTAGCAATTACAGCTCCTTGTGATGTCTGTGATGCTTTCGGTGCTATCGTGATCGGTGCTGTTGCCGGTGTATTGGTTGTATTCGGTGTATGGCTCTTAGATTACAAATTACATATTGATGATCCTGTAGGTGCTGTTGCAGTTCACTGCTTAAATGGTATCTGGGGAACAATCGCAGTTGGTCTTTTCGCTACAGATACAGCTCCTGCATTTGCAAGAGGTATCGGTGATGGCGTAACATATGGTGCAAACCAGATTGCAGCCAAAGGTTTATTCTATGGCGGTGGTTTCAAGCAGCTCGGTATTCAGTTCGTAGGTATGGGCGCGACCATCCTCTGGACAGCAGTTACGATTACAATTGCATTCCTTCTTATTAAAAAGATCTTCGGCCTTCGTGTATCAGAGGAAGAGGAAATTGTTGGTCTGGATTCATGCGAGCATGGTCTTCCATCTGCATATGCCGGCTTCAGTATCGTTGATGTATCAAATACAATGACAATGGATGTAAATGAAAATACAGATCTTGGTGTAGCTGATTATGATAAGGCTTCTGACACATTAAAGAATGTAGCAGTCAAGGTTGCGGAAGCTCCTGTTACAGCATCTCCAAGCGGTATCTACAAGGTAGTTATCATTGCAAAGCTTGCACGGTTTGAGATCTTAAAGAAAGCTTTAAATGACCTCGGTGTTACAGGTATGACAATGAATCAGGTTATGGGCTGTGGTATCCAGAAGGGTGCCGGCGAGATGTACCGTGGTGTTGAATTAGATGCAACCCTTCTTCCAAAGGTTAAGGTAGAAGTCGTAGTCAGCAAGATTCCTGTCAGTGCAGTTATTGAAGCTGCTAAGAAGGCTCTGTATACCGGACATATCGGTGATGGTAAGATCTTCGTATACAGTGTTGATAAGGTTGTTAAGGTTCGTACCGGTGAGGAAGACTTTGCAGCTTTACAGGATGTAGAGTAAATTACAAATAACCTATAATTATATAGAAGAAAGAGCCAGACCGGTGAGTGCCGGTCTGGCTTTTTCTTTTAAGTGTAGAAATGGAAATCAGATAGTTCACAAAATCTTCACACAAAATTAGCACTCGACTATTGACAGTGCTAATAAACGGTGCTATAACATAACTAAAGATAAGGAAAGGGATTAAGAAAGAAGATAAAAGAAAGAATCCCGGAACTTATAACATACAAATTCGACACCTCAGGTTTCTCTGACAGTGCTAAACATACAAAAGTCTAAGTGCCTCAAGGTTCCATAAGGAGCTGAGATTTCCGACACTGGTTTGAAATTGAAAGGAGTAATGACTTATGTTAAGACCTAGTATTTTTGGAGAAAGTTTATTTGATGATTGGATGGATGATTTCCCATTCGGTAAGGAATTTGAAAAGGAAATGTTTCCAGAGAAAAGCCCATTGTATGGCAAACATGCTAAGAACATGATGAAGACGGATGTCCGTGAAACAGATGATAGCTATGAAGTAGACATTGATCTTCCCGGATTTAAGAAGGATGAAGTAAATGTCAAACTGGAAGATGGCTACATCACCATTTCCGCTGCAAAAGGTCTGGATAAGGATGAGAAAGATAAGAAGAACGGTAAGTATATCAGACGTGAACGTTATGCCGGCAGTATGAGCAGAAGTTTCTATGTTGGTGACGGTATCAGTCAGAAGGATATACATGCAAAATATGAAAGTGGTATTCTTCGTCTGACCCTTCCAAAGAAAGCACCGGAAGCAATCGAAAAGGAGAACTTCATTGCCATCGAATAAAATGTGTTGATATCGAGCCGTGCGAATAAAAAACATGACCCCTTATGTATATGTATACAGATATAAGAAAGGGAGTGTAGATCATGGATAAGAATCCAAAGCATCCATTGAAGAAAAAGAAAGCAGTTCAGAAGGTATGTGCAACAGCTAATCATAATGCACAGGAGGTTGAAGCTGCAGCACCAAAGTCAAAGAAACATACTTATTAGAGTGAATAAATCAACAAATAAAGAAAAGGTTCCCCGCATTTGCCTGTAGCCCGAAGAACTACAGGAGACAAGTGCGGGGGATTTTTTTGCTTTATAGGAACAGAAGTATCATCGGAAGAATTTTCATCGAAGGCATTTGGTGACAAAATCAAAAAAATATACATGGAGAAGTGCAAAAAACCACAGTTCTGTGATACTCTATAAACGGAGGTGGTTTTATGCAGGAACAAAAAGGAGCAAAAATAGGAGCATTTGTTTTCTTTTGCTTTGGCGTGATGATGCTTGCACTCGGAGTATGGGGCATAACAACCCTGTATGATCAGGGTGGAATCTTAACATGGGGGATCGTACTTGGATTCGGATTAATATTTGCATTGACAGGTGTTGTATTATTTATTAATTCGATGGAAAGTGTATCCAATCGGGTCAAACAATTACTGGGTTGCATTCTGGGAACTTTGGTATTCATGAGTTTTGGCTTTGTAGGTCTTTTTGCAAAAGGACTAGGTGTCATGAGACTTTTCCTTCTGTTTTTCGGGGGCATAGGAGTGCTACTTCTGATCCAGGGAATTCGTAACTTTATAAAAGGAGACAGCGATGATGTCGTTCAGACTTCCGGATATAACAGTCAATATGGCGAATATAATAGTCAGTCCGGATACAACAGTCAGTCCGGATACAACGGCCCATATGGTGTGTATGGCAGCCAACCCGCAGACATAATAATAGAAAATAGCGAGAGAACATCACCATGGGCTACAGATACCGGGCAGGATTCACAATGGCAGCAGGGAACTCCGGGTACACCATTTTCAGGAGATGCTGGAAAGAAGGTCTATACCAGTCAGGTAAATGATGATGCTGTAGGATATGGGAGTGGACTGTCACCGGAATTTGATCGGATGATGAACGGCATGGATATGGATCCTGCACAGCGGGAGCAGGCAAGAAAGGTTGGTTCCGCAGTTCGGAAAGGCGCGAATATTTATGCCGGAGTCATATGTATTGTAGTTGGAGCCGGCTTTATATTAGTAAATGGCATTAGTGTGCTTAGCTTTATTTTTATGCTCATTCAGACGGCCAGCCTCACGATTGTTATGGGTTCTTTGTTTCCAACGGTAATGTCAGCGGCATTGTTGATCGTAGGTGTATTCATGATTGTTCGTGGGGTGAAGATCCTCCAGGGAAAAATAAATAAGTGATACTTATCTGAAAGACATACAAAATCACTTGCATAAGTGAAGCGACAGAGCAGACCGGTAGAAATAGTTTGCGATTTACATACAGGCAGGAGGACAAAAGGTGAATCAGATGGAATTAACGATTTTGGATTTTATACAGGAGCATATGAGAAATGCATTTCTTGATGTAGTGATGCCATTTGTATCGACACTTGGAAATGCAGGGTTCATCTGGATCGCACTTACGATCGTGCTGTTGATCAGTAAGAAACACAGAAAGACAGGAATCCTGATGGCACTTGCACTGGTATTTGATGTTATATTTTGTAATGGCATATTGAAGAATGCGGTAGCAAGGACAAGACCCTTTGATGTAAATACAGCGATTTCTCTGTTAGTGAAGAAGCCGACAGATTATTCATTCCCATCCGGTCATACGGCAGCGTCCTTTGCAGCAGTAACTGCATTGTTTTTTGCAAAAGAGAAATACCGGTATCCGGCACTGGTGCTTGCGGTGCTGATCGCATTTTCCAGACTATACCTGTATGTGCATTACCCGACCGATATCTTAGGTGGCATTCTGGTTGGAATTCTGTGTGGAGTAATAGCATATCTGATTACAAGAAAGAAACTGAAGTTTGGTTCAATGAACGGATAGAAAGAAAATGGGGGCTGGTTATCACCTGAATAAAGGCGAATAAAGAATTAACAAAATTTAACAATTATTTTCGTTTTCTTTCCATAAGAATGTAGTAGAATGATGTAAAAGTTTTAAGAACACAGACCAGAGAGGAAATCTTATGGACGATACAAATGCAAATCAGATCAATCCTTCGATCCGGGGACTGACAGAAAACGAAGTAAAGAAACGAATCGAAAAAGGGCTGACGAATCAGACCGATATATCGACGGATAAAACGACGAAAGAGATCATTCTGTCGAATACACTTACATACTTTAACTTAATATTTCTTATTATCACAGTATTATTGATCCTTGTTGGTTCCTTTCGGAACCTGACCTTTCTGCCGATCATCATAGGTAATACATTGATCGGTATCATACAGGAGCTGCGTGCGAAGAAGACACTGGAAAAAATGAATTTCTTAAATGCACCTCATGCAGATGTAGTCAGAGATGGGGTTTTACAGCAGATCCGTTCGGAAGAACTGGTAAAGGATGATGTCATTTTACTGACAACCGGAAAGCAGATCTGTGCAGATGCGGTTGTTATCGATGGCAGCATTCAGGTAAATGAATCCCTCCTTACCGGTGAAGCGGACGAGGTAGAAAAGACGAGCGGCAGTTCTCTGTTATCCGGCAGCTTTGTGGTGTCTGGTGAATGTTATGCCAGACTGGAAAAGGTCGGAAATGAATCCTATATCTCAAAACTCAGCATGGAAGCAAAGACCATGGGAAGCGGTGAACAGTCCGAGATGATCCGGTCGATCAACCTGATCGTAAAATGGGTTGGTATCATCATTATACCGATCGGTATTATTCTGTTCTGGCAGAGCCATTTCGTAAATGATGACTCGATCCGGAAGAGTGTAACCTCGACGGTTGCAGCTATCCTTGGTATGATCCCGGAGGGGTTATATCTTCTTACTACGATCGCACTGGCACTCAGTACGATGAATCTGGCAAAACGAAAAGTCCTGCTGCATGATATGAAAAGTATCGAGACGTTGGCGCGTGTCGATGTGCTGTGCGTGGATAAGACCGGAACGATCACAGAACCGGTTATGAGTATCAAGGATGTATTCTTAAGTAAGGATAGCCGGAATCCGTTAAAGACGACGAACGAATTAAAAGGGCTGCTGATTGATTATACAGCAGCGTCACAGGATAATAACGCTACGATGGAGGCATTGAAGAAATATGCCGATGAGGCAGACGGTAGTGTCGGAAAACACAGAGTACCGCTTGACCGTCTGGCATTTTCATCCAGTTTGAAATACGGCAGTATTACATTTTCGGATGGCATCTATCTGCTTGGCGCACCGGAATTCATCATGCGGGATGATTATGCGTCAATCGAGAAAGAGATCCTTCCTTATGCCGAAAAGGGAGATCGCGTGCTGTTATTTGGAAGATATGAAGGAAGCAGTATTGCAAATGGATTATCTGACAGAGTAACACCGCTTGGCTTTGTGGCACTGGCAAATCCGATTCGTGAAAATGCGGTAAAGACTTTTGCATACTTTAAGAGTCAGGATGTAGCGATCAAGGTTATATCCGGTGATAATCCAAAGACGGTATCACAGATCGCAGTTCAGGCGGGTATTGACAACGCAGAAAGTTATGTGGATGCGACGACACTTGATACGGATACGAAGATTAAGAAAGCCGTACGGGAATATACGGTATTTGGCCGTGTGACGCCGAAGCAGAAGCAAAAGCTTGTGCAGGCACTTAAAAAGCAGGGGCATACCGTGGCGATGACAGGGGATGGTGTCAATGATATCCTTGCAATGAAGGATGCGGATTGCAGTGTGGCGATGGCGTCCGGTAGTGAGGCTGCCACACAGGCAGCACAGGTCGTTTTGCTGGATTCAGATTTTGCACATATGCCGGATGTGGTATTCGAAGGACGACGGGTTGTAAATAATGTACAGCGTTCCGCCAGTCTGTTCCTTGTTAAGAATATATTCTCACTGTTGATGTCGCTGTTCTCGGTTATCTTTATGATCACCTATCCGCTGGAACCGGCACAGATCTCATTGGTCAGTATGTTTACGATCGGTGCTCCCGGATTTCTGCTGGCACTCGAACCGAACAGAGACCGGATCAAAGGACATTTCCTTACAAATGTTATGTTCAAAGCATTTCCGGGTGGTCTTACTGATGTAATTGCGGTTGGTGCGTTGGTAATCTGCGGTGAGGTATTTGCCCTGCCGGGAGAAAGCATCGGTACGATCGCAACAATGGTGCTTTGCGTTGTTGGCTTTATGATCCTGTTTAAGATCAGTGAGCCGTTAAACAAGATGAAATATGGTGTGATCGGACTGAACATCGTTGGATTTATATTCTCAGGATTTTTCCTGAAGAAGTTATTTGCATTGACCGATCTGTCAAATATCTGCGTACTGCTTATGGTGGTATTCGGATTCGCGGCAGAATCCCTGTTCCGCTACCTCACCCTGTTGGTGGAGAAGCTGCAGGAATACTATAAAAAGAAAAAGCCAAAGCTTAAGAAATATCTGGAGCTTAAATAGAGACAGGCAGCCTACAAAGCAGGGCTGCCTAATTTTTCTGAGGTCAGAAAAAAGCCTTGACTTGGAGCGAAGTCAAAGGACTATAGTGGAGAAAATAAGTTATGGAGGTATAGATTATAAAAAAGAAACTATAGAGTTATAATAGAAGAAAATAAAAAAGGAGATCATCATTATGAGTAAGAAATTAGTAGCATATTTTTCAGCAAGCGGAGTTACTGCAAAGGCAGCAGGGAAACTGGCAAAGGCAGCAGATGCAGATCTTTTTGAGATCAAACCGGTACAGCCATATACAAGAGCAGATCTGGACTGGATGAATAAAAAGAGCAGAAGCAGCATAGAGATGGCAGACAAATCTTCCAGACCGGAAATCGCAGAAAAGGTTTCTAATATGGCAGACTATGACGTGATCTTTGTAGGCTTCCCAATCTGGTGGTATGTAGCACCGACGATCATTAACACATTCTTAGAGCAGTATGACCTGTCCGGTAAGACGATCGTGTTATTTGCAACTTCCGGCGGAAGCGGATTCGGTAAGACTGTTGAGAACCTAAAAGGCAGTGTGGCAGCAGATACTGTTATCAAGGAAGGCAAACTGTTAAATGGCAGTATCTCAGAAGCGGAGCTTCGTGTCTGGGCGAAAGAGATTGCAGAGTAGGGGTGTTGCATATCTGGAAGAATTATATGTACCACATCCGATCGTTGGCGCGATCAAAGAGAATCCAAAACCCGGCGTAGTGCTGCTGGATGAGAAGAAATAATCAGATGTGTTTGTGCGTATTGACATCTCATTTTATTTCTTATAAAATTAATGATACAGTACGTATCAAAAAGGAACACGGTAATGAACAAATCAGAGAAACAAAAAGCAAAAGAAAATGAACGTCGACAGCGGATCCTGGATACTGCATTTCGAATCTTTGTAGAAAAGAAGATTGAAGCGGTAAGTATGGGCGAGATCGCTGAGGCGGTCGGTATCGGCAGGGCGACCTTATTCCGGTGCTATTCGAATAAGACAGAGCTTGTAATTGCAGTCTGTGCGGCACAGTGGAAAGCATATCTGGACGAGCTGGATCAGAACAGACCAATCTCATCGGTTCAGGATATTCCGGCAGTCGGACGATTCATATTCACGCTGGACAGTTATATTGAAATGTATCTGAACCATAAGGAACTGCTTCAGTACAATGATAACTTTAATCACTACGTCACACATGAGGGCGTAGATCCGGAACAGCTTGAGAAGCTTCATGCGTCGGTGTATTCGGCTGATACCCGATTGCATATGATGTATGAGAAAGCAAAGGAAGATCATACCCTTCGCACGGATATACCGGAGGATGAATTTATCCGTGTGACCGTACATACGATGATGGCAGCATGTACCTACTACGCGGGAGGCTTTATATGGGGCGCAGAGGATAACAGGGATTATATGCCGGAGTTGATACGTTTAAAGGAAATGATCATAAACTATGCGACAGCATCCGTATAACAGAATGTAGGGGTGCTAGGGATATAAGGGATACGTGCATGAATGAAAGGGAGGTAAATATGAGTAAATTAAAAACAAAGAGAAAAAAGCATTATCTGGCAGCCGCCGTGCTTGCTATGCTTGCGGTTGCGACGCCGATAACGCTTTATGGGTCTGTGACAACGTATGCACAGACGGATGACGCGGCCGGGGCAGAATCTGGTGAAGATGCTGGTGAAGTAACCAATGAAGAAACCGGATATCACTATCAGAAGACTGGTGAACCATTGGTGGAGGAAAAAGATAACAACGGAAATATATGGCGGATCTATGCAGCTGCAGAAAATACAGCAGATACGGAAGCTACGGCAGACACAGCAGCTGCAGTGGATACAGAAGATACATCAGTGAAAAAATATATTGCTACGATCACATATGGAGGCGTAGATACAAACAGCAGCAGGGCTGGTGAGTTTAGTGTATTCTCAGGTTATGCAGACGTATTTGCCAAGTACAATATCGTGCAGGTAGAAGTTGGAGAAGGACTGACATATTTTAATGTATATAGTCCACCAGAAAATCTCCAGTATGAATATATCTATCTTCCAAGTACGATGCAGAAATTAACAACAGCACTGGTGCAGCAACAGAAGAAGCTGAAGGAGATCACGATTCCGGCATCTGTTACAGAATTCAATTCAGGTTCGTTCAATCATGGCATGTTCTATATGGATGAGTCACTGGAGAAGATTACATTTGAGGAAGGATGCAAGCTTACTTCATTTGGAAAGAATGTTCAAAATTTACTTTACGGTTGTAAGTCTTTAAAAGAATTTACGGTTCCGGCTTCCATTGAAACGATACCGGAGAGGTGCTTTTATAATTCACAGTATCTTGAGACGATCCGGTTCGAAAAAGGCTCAAAGGTTGAAAGCATAGGAAAGGAAGCTTTTTATGCCTGTTGCGCTTTGAAAGATGTTGAATTAGCGGAAGGACTTACAACGATCGGAGAATCAGCATTTCGAAATCTGGATCAGATAGAGAAGCTTGTGATTCCTGGTACAGTCACAACGATTGGTATATGTGCATTTTATGACTGTGACGGATTACAGGAGATCGCAATTCCGGATTCCGTGACATCAATTGGAAAAGCAGCATTTGCATATTGCAGGAATGTTACCGATATAAAACTTCCTAATCGGTTAGAGACGATTGAAGAGCAGGCTTTCATGGGATGCTCAATGGTAACATCACTCCGGATTCCGGACAGTGTTAAGACAATTAAAAATGAAGCGTTCCGTTATATATATATAACCGAGCTGCCGTATATGCAGAACGTGACTACCATTGGAACCCGGGCATTTAGCATCAGTAGTAATCTGCGAAGCCTTGAATATCCAAAATGCTTGACGGATTTTACAGCGACTTCATTGGATGGTGGCGGAAATGCAAAAATCAGGTACATAACATTTGAAGACGGATGTGCCTTGAATACCTTGCCGGAAGGCTTATTTTCTACATATAAAGAAAATAATACAAATCTGAAAGAACAACGTGAGATTAAGCTTCCTCTTTCTTTAAAAGAGTTAAATATGAATGTATTTTGTGGTTCGTGGAACAGAACGATAGTGGAGATTCCGCACACAGATAAGGATTCTTTGCAGTTAACTTTAACAGATTATGGAACTACATCGAAAGAGACGATAGGGAAAAGCTTAAAGATGATGTATTATACAGTACATTCATTTGAGGTTTACAGATGCCTGACGGAGACCTTTGGTGTGCCAAGAGATCACATCACTTTCCATGAGGAAAAGGTGGGCTGGAAGTTGACCGGTGTAAAGGATGGCATATATACCTATACGGCAGAATGTAGTACATGTGGAGAAGTCAGCAAGAGCTTGACCTATGATGAAAATGGATTTGCAACGGTGGATGGTTCCTATCAGCCGGCTGAGCAGGTCACGGCGGAGAATTGTAAGGCGTTTGGATTAGACGAAAATTATATAGGATACTATGCAGTAAGCAATGCCGGACAGTTATACTGGTTTGCTGATTATGTAAATGGTGATGGAGATGATGCTACACCGCATCTGTCAGAGAGCGTCGTTCTCTGTGAGGATATCGAGATGAATGATACAAGCAAGTTGGATTCATGGACGATTGATACGACAGATGTGATCAACTGGCCGGCGATTGGAGCATTTAATGTAAATTTTGATAATTATAACATTGTATATCAGGGAACCTTTGACGGAAATCATAAGACGATCCGGGGATTGTACCGGAGAAATCGAGGTGAGAATAATGAGGCTGGTCTGATCGGCTATATTGGTAAATCGGGAGCATTAAAAGATCTGACGATAGAGAAATCTTTTGTAATGGGAAGTTCCGTATTTGTCGGATTAAATAACGGATCAGTAACAAACTGTACAGCGGGAGCCATGCGCACAAGGTATTGTGGACATGGTGGAGCAATCTTTGTATACAGAAATTACGGAGTTATGGATGCCTGTGTGAATACAGCAGCTGTAGATTGGATCGATACACAGCGTGAACATTGCTATGGTATTGTAATGTCGAATAACGGCGTTGTAAAAAATTGTATAAACAAGGGGAAAATCAATAATGAAGGAGGATCCTATGCCGGAGATGTGGGAGGAATCTGCGCCTGGAATCAGGGTAAGATCCTGAACTGCTCCAATGAAGCATCAATTACATCAACAGGTCAGGCAGCCGGTATTGTAAGAAATAACAGAGGATACGTTGCTAACTGCGTTAATACAGGAGCACTTACAGGAACATATGTCGGAGGCATTGCAGCAGGAACCGGTGCGGCAGAAGGCGGTGATGTAATAATCGTAAATCCATCCATTGGCGGATGGGATGATACAACGGGAGGATCTTCATCTGATTCAGGAAGCGGTTCTACAGGAGAAGAGGAGAAACTAATTCCGGTTTCTCTGTCACAGTATGGAATCTATTATTGTTATAATACAGGATCTGTTACAGCATCGAATAGTTGTGCAGGCGGTATTGCTGCCGATGCAATAGGCAGTAAGGGTACGATCTACGGATGTTATAATACAGGGGACGTTGAGGGTGGTTCCCATACCGGAGGCATTGTAGGAAGTGCAGAGAATGTGTTGATAAGGGACTGCTATAATTATTCAACCGATATAAGGACAACAGATGTTGCAACCAGCTTCCAGAATAATGAACCGCATGCATTTGCAGCGCCTATTGCAGGTTGTGTTTCATCTTATTTGGGAAATGCAGTGGTATCTAACTGCTACTATGTGGGAGACAGTGATGCGGAAGCTTACGGATATTCCATGGATTTGAAGGGACATAAGGTGACATTTACAGATAATGAAGCTATGACAGTGGAAGAGTTTGAATCCGGTAAGGTTGCATGGAAGCTGCAGAATGCGGTCAATGAAGATTTGAAGGCTGCCGGAGGAAAGCAGTTATTTGTATGGGAACAGATAATAACCGGAGCGGCATTTAGTAAATATCCGAATCTTAAGTTGACAGAGAAAGAAACAGACAGAACTGTTATGCAGATGACTTTCCATTACACGACCGGTGGTAAAGATCTTGCAGGATATGGATATACAAATTATAACCATGCGGTTACCGAGGATCAGGCACCGACTGTAGCAGGAAAGAATGATGCGGTTCATACATTTGACTGGTATGAAGATAAGGAACTTACGACCTTATATGATTTTGCACATGTATTAACGACAGATGAAGATGTATATTCAAAGACATATGATCTGTATACTCTGGAATTCAAGCTGGCAGAAGGCAGTCATGCGGCAGCAAGTATCGATAAGAAGAAGGTAACAGAGATTATCACGGAGACGGATGAGACTGTTGTATTTACAGTCACACCGGATGCAGGCTACATATTAGAAAGCGTAACCTTAGACGGAGAGACGTTGGAGCCGGATGAGGATGGCAATTACACGATCTCAGGTATTAAGACAAATCATATAGTAGAGATCACGACCAAGGAAACGGAAGTTACATTTACCTACAAAGCCGGTGAACATGGAACAGTAAAATGGGTAGGTGATAAGACCGGTTCCGGTGAACTGACAGAGACGATCAAGGCAGTAAGTGGAACGCCAAAGGGAGTTCTTCCAGTAGCAGATCTTGGCTGGCATTTCGTGAAGTGGGTTGACAGCAAGGAGGGTCGTCCGTCCTATTCCATAACCGGACTCTATCCAACTGCGGTAAACGGTGTTTTTGAGGGTGAGACCTACACAGCAATCTTTGAAAAGAATATAGAGACCTACGCGATCTCCGGAACTGTTCGCGATCCGGAAGGCAATCCTGTACCGGGTGTAACAGTTAAATTAAAAGGAAACGATGATACAAAAAAGACGACATCAGCAGAAGATGGCTCTTATCGGTTCGAGAAATTAGAAGAGGCAGAATATCAGTTAGCAGCCATAAAGTACTATGAGAATAACTGGAAGGCAGAGAGTGAAACAGTCGGTGTCAGATTAGAGGAATCGGATGTAACCGGTCGGGATCTTAAGCTTTCGATGAACAGAGCGACAAATACGAAACCTGAAGGAATCATCGAGTATTACAGAGTTACTCTTACAGAGAATGCGCGGGACTATCTGGAAGAGACAGGTGGCGACGTAGTTGAAGACTCAGACTATACATTATCGGCAAGAGATCGATACAGCAATGCCCATGCGGTTGTCTATGTATATGAAGCGGTGAGGGGATTTGATGGTAACTATTATAAACTGTCTGATGAAGTGGCAGAGGCACTTAAGACGGATGGCAGATGCTATACCATTAAGAACATTGGAAAAGACTACATCATAGATGTGAAGGCAGAAGATGTGATCCCGAACCGGTATGAGGTTACGATCCCATCCGGTGGAGATGATTATACGATCCTTCCGGAGAAAGAGGGAGAAACGATCAGTTATGGCGAGGATTATTCCTTTACAGTTAAGGTTACAGACGGCCGATGTGTTCTTGTATCTGCAAATGGCACAAGGATAGAATTTGCAGATGGAAAGTATACGATCAAGAATGTGACAAAGCCACAGGAGATCACGGTAGAATTTGCAGATGAACATACCTGGGAAGAATGGAAGACCGTTACACCTGCTACTTATGATGCGGCAGGAGAAGAAGCAAGAACCTGTTCTGTATGTGGAGCAGTGGAGACAAGAGCGCTGGCACAGCTTATCTGCAAGCATGTATCAAAGCGTCTGGTAACAGATAAGAAAGCAACCTGTACGGCGGCAGGAAGCGGACATTATGTTTGTGATACATGTGGAAAGACAGTGCAGACAAATGTCAGTATAGCAGCAAAGGGTCATACCTGGAGTGCATGGACAGTGACAGTGAAGCCGACTACCTCAAAGGCAGGGGAAGAAAGCAGAATCTGTTCTGTATGTAAGAAGGCTGAGAAACGTCAGGTCAGCAAGTTGAGCCAGAAAAAATATAAGATCACTTATAAGTTAAATAAGGGTAAGAATAACAAGAAGAATCCGAAGACTTATACATCAGCGAAGAAAGTTGTACTGAAAAAGCCGACCCGGAAAGGATATGCATTCAAGGGATGGTATACAAATAGTAATTATACGAAGAAGATAACCTCGATCAAGAAAGGTTCAAAGAAGAATTACACCTTATATGCGAAGTGGTCGAAGGTAAAGGTGAAGAAGGCAACCGGACTTAAGGTTACGAACACAAAGGGAAAGAATCTGGTTGTGAAGTATTCCAAGGTATCCGGTGCAAAGGGATATCAGATCACATATGCAACAAATTCCAAGTTTACCAAGGGTAAAAAGGTTGTCAATACAACGAAGAGAACGAAGACCATACAGAAGCTGAAAAAAGGAAAAACCTATTATGTACGGGTCCGTGCATATAAGAAGGATTCCACAGGCAGGAAAGTATATGGTAAATACAGTAAAGTAATGAAGGTCAAGATAACAAAATAAGATCAAGACAAAGGAGCATGATTAAGAATGCAATCAGGGGCAGGATAAAAAGTTTGCTTTTTATCCTGCCCCTGAATCTGATTATTTATTCTATTTATCAGCATCGATTACTGATTGGATCTGTTTCATAAGAGTGTCATAGTTATTCTGGTCATCGATACCGCCGAGCATAGGATCTCCGACGATATTACCATTCCTATCGACAAGTATGGTTGTAGGAAATGCCATGATGTCGGAGGCATATTTACCTGCGTTTGAATCAGAGTCAATGGAAATATTGCGGTATTTGGCACCCTGACTGTCAAGAATGGCTGCAGCTTCTTTGATAGCATCTTCGTTTCCGTCAAAGGTCTCTGTGTTGATACCTACTACTTCGCCTCCCATCGATTTGATGGCATCGTTTAATTCATTAAGCTTGGATAATTCTGCGACACAAGGTTTGCAGCCAGTAAACCAGAAATTAACGACAGTTACTGCATTATTGGAAAACAGGCTTTCGTCAACAGAATTACCATCAAAATCCTTGCCGGAGAAACTTTTGAAAGGTGTGATTTCTTCGGAACTGTCGTTCTGGTCGGTGCTTTCTGATCCTGTATTATTATTTTCGATTTCGGATATCTGCTTTTCAATCTGTCTGATGGTTTCAATATCATCGTTAAGTGTTTTCAGTTCATCATCTGTAAAGGATTCCTTGTTTGATTCCACGGTGCCGGCCAGATAATCGGCATAATCTCCGCTTGGATCAGCGCTGCTTTTATTCATCATGCCAAATACCTTGTTCCATACATCCTGGTGATTTGCAAAGATCTGGTTCTCCTGCTGATATAAATCATCCAGCTTCGTGTTGGAATTGTCCGCAGCTTCAGTGGTGGCTTCTGTCTGGGTTTTTTGTGAACTCTCAGTTGTGGCAGATCCTGATCCGCTACATGCCGTGAGAGATAATGCTGCACAGAGAGTGATAATAGATAGTAATGTTTTTTTTGTCTTCATAGATAATTGCTCCTTTAAATAATAATTTAGATAATATTAGTGTGGCTGATTGTTACACGTTGGTTTTGGAAGATTGCTTATGTCCCTTTTGGGAACATGGTCTTCCCATAAACTGATAGCAGATCGCGTCTTTTGGACAGGCCTTTATACATGCTCCGCATCGTATGCATTCCGGATGATTCGGAGTCTTACAGACATCGACGTCCATTTTGCATACCTTTGAACATTGGTTACATCCGACACATTTGCTGCTTTCAACCTTGATATTTATAAGGCTGACCTTGTTAAATAATGAATAGATTGCTCCAAGAGGACAAATCCATTTGCAGAAAGGTCTGTAGAACAAAATACTCAGTATAATAACCGTAATTAAAATAAGGCACTTAAAAGAAAAAAGCTTTCCGAGAGCAGACCGTATAGCGGTATTTCCAAGTGAAAGTGGTATAGCTCCCTCTAAAACGCCCTGTGGGCAAATATACTTACAGAAGAACGGATCGCCCATTCCTATGGAGTTCGTTACAAGCATCGGCAGAAGTATAACGAAAACGATCAGGATGATATATTTCAGGTATCTTAACGGTTTCAGTCTGGCTGTGGAAAATTTTTTCCCCGGTATTTTATGAAGCAGATCCTGAAACCATCCAAATGGGCACAAAAAACCACATATAAATCTTCCGAGGATCACACCGAGTAAAATGAAAAAACCGGTTATGTAGTACGAAAACTTAAATTTGAATGAGCCGACAACCGCTTGGAATGCCCCGATCGGACAGGCTCCGGTAGCAGCAGGACAGGAATAACAGTTTAATCCCGGCACGCATATTGTTTTCGCTTTGCCCTGATAGATTTTACCTTTGAATAAATTGGTAATATGAATATTGGTAAGCAGCGTGGCAGCTGCCTGTATCCATCCGCGTATTCTGGCTGTTTTTTTTGATATTGATTTGTTCTTATCCAATTCCTACACACTCCAGACATAATTTTATTGCTTTGCTGAGCACGGCAGCCGCTTCACCTCTGACTACACCATAGCTGATCATTGCTATACCTGTGATGAGTAAAACGATCTGAGATATTTTCCTGTACTTCAAGATATTGCAGCTCCTTTCTTGATTGTGTTTGTTGACCAACTGACCTGGGTATTATACAATAGCTGATGTAAAATTTTTGTTAAGAAACAGGTGAAAGATTTTTGAGATTATTAATAGTTGAAGATGAGAAACAAATATGTGATATGGTTGCGAAAAGCCTGTATGGTGTTGGGTATGAAGTGGATACCTGTTATGATGGGGAAGAAGCTCTTGAATGTATCCTTACGGAGGATTATGATCTGATCGTTTTGGATCTGAATCTGCCCGGTATGGATGGAATGGAAATCTTAAGAGAACTCAGACGGGAAAATGAGGAGACAAAGGTTATTATATTATCTGCAAGAGGACAGATCGCGGATAAGGTTGAGGGACTGGATGCAGGTGCAAATGATTATATGGAAAAACCATTTCATATAAAGGAACTTGAAGCACGTATCAGAAGTCTGACAAGGAGAAAATTTGTGCAGAAGGATGTATGTCTGGAAAGCGGCGGGATAAGCTTTGATACGATAAAACGTGAGGCATATGCAAAAGGGAAAAAGGTTTCCCTTACAAGAAAAGAAAATGGTATTTTAGAATATCTGCTTCTCAATCTGGGAAGACCGGTAAGTCAGGAAGAATTGATGGAGCATGTCTGGGATGCATCCGTCGACAGCTTTAGTGGAGCAATCAGAGTACATATGTCTTCGCTTAGAAGAAAGCTTAAGGCAGTGCTCGGATATGATCCGATTTTGAACAAGGTGGGAGAAGGGTATAAAATACGGGAGGAGGCCGACAGATGAAAAGAATGTCGCTACAGTGGAGGCTTACATGTATAATTACATTATATATTGCGCTTATATGTGGATGTCTGACTATGCTTATTTATAAAAACGGTGTGTACTATATTGATTCTCTGCAAGAGACTGTTGATGCCAGGGGAGATGATAACGGAAGTTCTTCGGATGAAATATATATCAGCATTCCGGAGGATAACTGGGATGATTTTGCAAATGATTTTTCCGTTCAGGTGTACAATAACAAGGCAGACTACAAAAAAAACAGCCTGATAATTTCAGCCTTGCTGGCGCTTCTGGGTGGTGTAGCCACGTATTTTATCAGTGGACATGCCCTAAAGCCGATTGGTAAGTTTTCTGATAAGATTGAAGAGGTACAGGCACAAAATCTGGCAGATTCACGAATAGAAGAAAACAATGTTAAAGAACTGAACCAACTGAGTGTTTCGTATAACAAGATGCTTGAACGTCTCTCAGATGCATTTGATATACAGAGACAATTTACCGCAAATGCGGCACATGAGCTTCGAACCCCATTATCTTTAATGCAGATACAGCTTGATTCATATAATTCCAATCCGCATCCGGGCAATGATGCAGATACCGAGCAAACGATAAAGATGGTTACGGAACAGAATGACAGACTCGGTAAAATGGTAAAAACCCTTCTGGATATGAGCGAGCTTCAAACTGTGGGGAGAGATGATGTAATAATGGTCAATGCTCTTGTTGATGAAGTATTGGCGGATCTGGAACCGCTTGCACAGGAAAAAAATATAAAACTTATTGGAAAATGCACGGATATAAGGATGATCGGAAGTGATATCCTTATTTACAGGATGGTATACAATCTTGTTGAGAATGCTATAAAATATAATCATTCTGGGGGACTGGTTACAGTGACCGCATATCAAAAGGAAAAACATATTTACCTGTCAATAGAGGATACCGGAAATGGAATCCCGGAGGAACTCAGGCAGCGTGTGTTTGAACCGTTCTTTCGTGTGGATAAATCCAGAAGCCGGGAACTTGGTGGTGTCGGACTTGGACTTGCGCTTGTTCATGAAATCGTAAGTGCGCATGATGGGACAATTACAGTCCGGTCTAATCCATCCGGAGGTACGATTTTTGATGTGAGTTTTACCCAGTGATCATTCCTGAAATGTGTGTGAAAAAATAAAATAAAAATAATTAGCACTCACCTATTGACAGTGCTAACAAAAAGTGTTATGTTAACTACTGTAATGAAAGTGTATCTTGAATTACAGTAGTTTTTATATGTCAGGAGGTAAATGATTATGGATATGGACAAATACACAAGAAAGTCGCTTGAAGTAATAGAAAAAGCGAAAGATAAAGCCCTGGAATATGATAATCAGGAGCTTGCACAGATTCATTTACTTGCAGGATTGCTTGAGATAGACGAAAGCCTTATTTCGAAGATTTTTGAAAAACTCGATATAGATGTAACAGCAGCGGTAAATAGGGTGGAAGATAAGCTTGCATCACTGCCAAAAGTAAGTGGTGGAAATCTGTATGCCGGAAATAATTTTTCAAAGGCGCTCATTCAGGCTGAAAAGGAAGCAAAGCAGATGGGAGACAGCTTTGTATCGGTTGAGCATCTGTTCCTTGGACTGATCGAAAAAGCCGATTCCGATGTGAAGCCATTGCTTAAAACATGGGCGATCGATCGGAACACATTTTTAAAGGCTCTGGCAGATATCAGAGGAAATAAAAAGGTAGACAGTGAGAATCCGGAAGATTCCTATGAAGCAATGGAGAAGTTCGGATACGATCTGGTGGAACGGGCAAGAGAGCAGAAGATCGATCCGGTTATCGGACGAGATGCTGAGATACGAAACGTGATCCGGATCCTTTCCCGTAAGACCAAGAATAACCCGGTTCTGATCGGTGAACCTGGTGTAGGTAAGACAGCGGTTGCAGAAGGTCTGGCACAGCGTATTGTCAGAGGTGATGTGCCGGAAGGCTTGAAGAATAAGAAGATATTCGCACTGGATATGGGTGCGCTGGTTGCCGGTGCCAAGTATCGTGGTGAATTTGAGGAACGTCTGAAGACAGTTCTGGATGAAGTAAAGAAATCAGAAGGTGAGATAATCCTCTTTATTGATGAGCTGCATACGATCGTTGGAGCCGGTAAGACAGATGGCGCAATGGATGCAGGCAATATGTTAAAGCCTATGCTTGCCCGTGGCGAACTGCATTGTATCGGTGCAACGACACTTGACGAATACAGACAGTACATTGAAAAGGATGCCGCTCTGGAACGTCGTTTCCAACCGGTACAGATCGATGAGCCGACGGTAGAAGATACGATCTCCATTCTTCGTGGTATCAAGGAAAGATATGAGGTGTTCCATGGAGTTAAGATCTCGGATGGTGCATTGGTAAGTGCAGCGGTACTTTCCAACCGGTACATTACAGATCGTTTCCTTCCGGATAAAGCGATCGACCTTGTCGATGAAGCCTGTGCGATGATCAAGACGGAGTTGGATTCCATGCCGGCCGAAGTTGATGAGATCACAAGAAAGATCATGCAGCTTGAGATCGAGGAAGCCGCACTGAAGAAAGAGGAAGACCACCTGAGCAAGCAGAGACTGGCGGATATACAGTCAGAGCTTGCAGAGTTAAAGGATAAAGCAAATAATCTGAAAGCCAAATGGGAGAATGAAAAGGCAGGCGTTGAGAAGATCCGTAACCTGAAAGAGGAGATCGAGAAGATCAAGAATGATATTCAGGTTGCCCAGAGAAATTACGATCTGAACAAAGCAGCCGAATTGCAGTATGGCAAACTCCCGGCAGCTCAGAAAGAGCTGGAACTGGCAGAGCAGTCTGCATCGGAGAAAGAACGAAAGCTGGTACATGAGGTCGTATCAGAAGAAGAAATTTCGGAGATTGTATCCAAGTGGACCGGTATTCCGGTAGCCAAACTGACGGCGAGTGAAAAGAGTAAGACACTGAATCTTGCAGATGAACTTCATAAGAGGGTTGTCGGTCAGGATGAAGCTGTTGAATATGTCAGCGATGCGATCATCCGTTCCAAAGCAGGAATCAAGGATCCAAGCAAGCCGATCGGCTCATTCCTGTTCCTTGGACCAACCGGTGTAGGTAAGACAGAGCTTGCAAAGACACTGGCAGAAGCTTTATTTGATAATGAACAGAACATGGTTCGTATCGATATGAGTGAATATATGGAGAAATACAGTGTATCCAGACTGATCGGAGCGCCTCCTGGATATGTAGGCTACGATGAAGGCGGACAGCTTACCGAGGCAGTTCGTAGGAAACCATATTCGGTTGTCTTGTTCGACGAAGTAGAGAAGGCACACCCGGATGTATTCAATGTATTATTACAGGTATTAGATGATGGACGTATCACGGACTCACAGGGCAGAACGGTAGACTTTAAGAATACGATCATCATCATGACATCGAATATCGGTGGTGTGGATATCGCAGAAGGCGGTGGCGAGATCACGGATGAGATACGGGAGACAGTTATGAACAAACTGAAACAGCACTTCCGTCCGGAGTTCCTGAACCGTATCGATGAGACGATCATCTTCAAGTCATTAAGCAAAGAGAACATTGGCAGTATCGTTGATCTTATGGTCAAGGATCTGAACAAACGTCTGGCTGGACAGGAGATCACGATCAAGCTTACGGATGAGGCTAAGAGTGCGATCATCGATCAGGGCTATGATCCGGTCTATGGTGCAAGACCATTGAAGCGTTTTATTCAGAAGAATGTTGAGACACTGGTTGCTCGTATGATCCTTGCAGGTGAAGTATCCACCCAGTCAGCGATCATCATTGACTATGACGGTCAGAAATTGACAGCGAGAAATGAGAAGTAGTAATATAAACAGGTAGTAAATGCCTGGTGACAACTAAAATAAGCATGATAAAAGGGATTGGCATTGAAAATATTTTTCGGTGCCAGTCCCTTTAATCTTATTTTAATGATGGTATGCCATTGTATATTAAGATAGGGAGGTTGTGTCCATGCGCATTTTGGTTGTTGAAGATGAATTGGATCTGAATCATATAATATGTAATAAACTGACAAAAGAAGGATACAATGTAGATGCCTGTTTTGACGGGCAGGCAGCACTTGATTATCTGGAGACGGCAAGTTACGATGGAGTTATAATGGATATTATGATTCCGAAGAAAGATGGTATGTCGGTTTTAAAAACAATCCGGGCAGAAGGAATACAGGTTCCGGTGCTTTTTTTGACTGCAAAGTCCGAAACGCAGGATATTGTCAGGGGACTGGATGCAGGAGCCAGTGACTATATGACAAAACCGTTTGAGTTTTCGGAATTGCTCGCAAGGTTAAGGGTAATGCTTCGTACTGTACATATAAGTAATGACAGCATTTTGAATTATGGGTCATTACAGATTGATACAAATAATCACCGGGTTGTCCGGGATGGTGTGACTGTCGATCTTACAGTCCGGGAATATGCAATCCTGGAATATCTGGTGCGTAACAGGAACATTGTTGTCACAAGAGAGCAGATCCGTGCAAATATATGGAGCATTGATGATGATATCAATTCAAATGTAGTTGATGTATATATTCGATATCTTCGCAGAAAAATCGATGATCCTTTTGAAGAAAAACTGATACATACGATCCGGGGAGTAGGTTATAGACTGGAATGTTAAAAAGGAAAATCTCATTTATTAATTTTACTGTTATTGTTTGTGGACTTATCATTGCAGCAGGAACGATATGTCTTTTGTTGATGCAGAAGAATCTGATCAAAGAGGATACTAAATATCTGGCTTATACAGAACTGGCGCAGGAAGTGAAACGTGCAAAAAAAAATATAGGATTTGATGAGAATGAGAATCCGTATATAAAAAGCGATTTTTACGATCTGGAAGAGAAAGATACTTATAACGAAAATGTATATGTGTTTTTACAGTCAAGAGACGGAAGTTTTCTTGATGGCAGAATGCCGGATGATTCCAGAACCGGGCTTGATATCGGATTACAGAGTCTTACAAAAGTAACCTTTCAGGGAGAGCGTTATTACGTAGCAACCAGACGAGGAAAAAGGAAGAATGGAACGGAGGATGACAGTTTTTATCTGGTATGTGCTATGATGTCGGAACAGGCGGTGAAAGAAAATTATCGCGGACTGTGGCATCAGTCATATTTGGTGATAGGAGTTGTTGGCGCATTTTTTATTTTATTTGCCCTTTTATTAAGATATCTGATCGCTGTACCAATGAGACAGTTGAATGAATCGATAAAAAAGAGCGGGGAGAATCTGGATTTTACGGATAGTCTGGAATACAAAGGATGTTTTAAAGAACTTCAGATGTTAACAGATGCAAATAATCATTTGTACCAGAGAGTGCAGCAGGAGTTGGAACGTCAGGAAGAATTTAATGCGAATGTATCCCATGAACTTCGTACGCCTATTGCTGTTATGCATGCACAATGCCAGGTGTCGAGAGAGGTGGCAGAAAAGAAGCAGGATAAAGAAGCAATAAAAAGTATAGAGGTATTTGAGCGACAGACAAACCGTATGAAGAATCTGGTTGATCAATTGCTTCAAATGACTGCAATAGATAGAAAGGGGACAACGTTCAGTATAGAAGATATTGATGTTCGGGATGTAATTGAATCTGCATGTGATGATATAGCATATATTGATACGAAACAGATTACATTTGAATATTCCCTTCAGCCGACTATCATACATGCAAATATGAATCTTATCTATATTGTTATAAATAACCTGCTTTCAAATGCTGTAAAGTATAGTAGCGAAGGAGCTAAAATCTATGTGTCCTGTGGAGAGAAAGATGGAAAGTCGTATATTCGTATTCAGGATGAAGGCTGTGGAATAGAGAAAGAAAATATATCCAAAATATTTGAAAGCTTTTATCGGGAAGAAAAAGATCGTAATGCGGAAGGTTTTGGTCTGGGACTTTCACAGGCAATGAAGATTGCTGAGTTATATGGGGGAGGGATTTATGTTGAAAGTACAAAGAATAAAGGAAGTATTTTCACATTTTTTATTCCAAAACCTTAAAAACAAATAGAAGAATGTCGAATTTTTAATAGAGCTTTAATATTGGATTTTTATAATCCGATATTAGGGTTCTTTTTTTTATGTAGAAAGAACAATATATCGAGTAGGACTTGCTTGGAGGATTATATGAGAAATTATAAACGATTGATTCATTTGTTACTTGGACCGGTTCTATTCCTGTTGGCATGCTTTCTTTTACCGCATGCAGTTCTGCCGACATTTGCAGAACGGGCAGCAGTTGGAACGGTATTCTGGATGGCATACTGGTGGGTAACAGGTCCGGTAGATTATGCAGTAACGGCGTTTTTGCCGATTGCGATCAATGCAGTAGTTCCTATGGCGGAGATGAAGGCCATAATATCGAATTATGCGGACGAAACGATTCTGCTATTGCTTGGAGCTTCGATCATAACAGTATTATGGGAAAATACAGGACTGGACAAACGAATTGCAATCACGTTTCTGCGTCTGATCGGAAACAGTCTTAGAATGCAGCTTGTGTTCTGGTTTGCGTTGTCAATGGTATTATCTGCGGTGCTTCCGAATGCAGTAGTATGCGCAACGATCACGCCGATCGCAGTTTCTATGCTGAAATATATTGGAATGGATGACGTGAAAAACAGCAAGACGGCATCGAAGATCCTGCTGACGATCGCTTATGCGACAGGACTTGGTGGTCTGGCATCTCCACTTGGTGGGGCTATGAATCTGGTAACGGTGGAATATATCCAGCAGTTGACCGGAAAAGAATATATGTATTCCTCCTGGGTTATCCGGTTCCTTCCGGTTATGCTGATTTTAATGCTGATCAATGTAGTATTTATTCTTCGTGATGTAAAGAAGACAGATCTGTTAGGTGGTTCCAGTGAATATTTTGCGGAACAGTACCGGAAGCTTCCAAAGATGAGCTTTGAAGAAAAATCCGCACTTGTGCTGTTTGTAGTGGCAACAGGTCTGGCATTTACCAGACAGCTTTATCAGGATATATTGCCGGGATTAAAGCCTGCATATGTATTTATCATCTGTGCGATCATCGCCTTTCTTTTTACAAATAAAGAGGGAAAACGGATCATGGTCTGGAAACAGGTGCAGGGAAAGATCGTCTGGGATCTGATGTATATATTTGCCGGAGGTCTGGCACTTGGAAGCCTGATCAATGCAACAGGTGTTGCAAAAGCACTTGGAGAAGTGATTTCTTCCCTTGATATGAAGGGTGGTTTTGTAACGATCCTGATCATTCTGACTGCAACACTACTGTTGTCGGATGTGACCTCAAATACAGCTACGGCAGCGGTTGCGATTCCACTTGTGATCTCAATCACACAGGGATGTGGGCTGAATCCGATTCCGTATATATACGTAGCATCCATTGGTGTGAACCTGTCTTATATGCTGCCAACGTCGATCCGTGCGATTCCGGTGGGATATGGACTGGAACCAAAGTATATGTTCCGGGAAGGCTGGAAGATTTCCCTTATCATTATTCTTGTAATGTCGATCATTTGCACATTGCTGTTAAAATACTGGAGCACATTCAGTACGGTGTAAAAAAAGCCATACAGAAACGGGCGTGAAACAAAGAGAAAGAAATGGAGAGAAGGCATGTCTGTCGTATCATACATATTTATAGTATTCTTAGCAGTTACAGTTTTGATATATTATATAGTACCAAAGAAAATCCAGTGGTGGGTGCTCCTTGCCGCAAGTGTGGTTTTCTATGCTTATAGTGGGATTGATGATCTCCTGATCGTAGTTGGAACCGCATTTCTGGTATATCCGTTGACAATGTTGATGGAGAAAAATCTGGAGGAACAGGACCGGCTGCTTCTGGATGCAGATAAGAGAACTGCAAGAAAGATAAAAACAGCACAGAAAAAGAAACGAAAGAAATATCTGGTGCTGGCATTGCTGATCGTAATAGGTGCGCTTATTGTATTCAAGGTGACAGGATTTGCCATCGAGAATATCAAACGTTTTCTTCCATACGAAGCGATACAGCGGATTCCGGACTGGCATTTCCCTGCACCGCTTGGAGTTTCTTTTTATTCCTTTATGATGATCTCTTATCTGGTTGATGTCTATAACGGAAGGATCCATGCACAGAAGAATTTTCTGAAATATCTGTCGTATGTATTATATTTTCCACATATTACGCAGGGACCGATTGCGCGATATGAACTGGTTGCGCATCAACTATGGGAAAAGCATAAGTTTGATTATGATACGGTGATAAAAGGTACATGGTTGATTCTGTGGGGAGCACTTAAGAAAATGGTGATGGCAGACCGTATCAGTCCATTTGTGACAGAAGTATTTAAACATTCTGATCAGTATGAAGGTATGATCTTCTTTCTGGCGGCGGTTATGTATTCCATCCAGATTTACTGTGATTTCTCCGGATGCATGGATATCGTACGTGGTGCGTCGGAGTGCTTTGGCATTACGCTTGGAGAAAATTTCAGGCGGCCATATTTTTCTCAGACGTTGCCGGAGTTCTGGAGAAGATGGCATATTTCACTCGGAGCGTTCTTCAGAGAATATGTATTCTATCCGGTATCGACTTCAAAGATCCTGTTGAAATGGAATACCAAGGTGCGGAAATATCTGGGAAATGCCATAGGAACCGGATTTGCTTCTTGTGTACCGATCCTGTGCGTATGGATCCTGACCGGACTCTGGCATGGGGCAAAGTGGAATTATATCGGCTGGGGACTGTTTCACGGAATCCTGATCTGCTTATCGACATTATTTGAGCAGCCGGTCGCTAAATTAACAGAGAAACTGAATATACGGACAAACTGTATAAGCTGGAATATATTCCGGATGCTTCGGACATTTTTATTATGCGTGATCGGACGTATCATTTTTATGGGAAGTGGAATCCGTGCGTCCTTCCATATGATAGCTTCCTGTGTGGTTGACCGTGGTACATTTTATGACATTATAAATACATTTGCTCTGTCCCAGCGGGAATGGGGACTGATCCTGATTGGTTGTCTGATCCTGTTATGTGTATCAGTTGCACAGGAGATCCGGGAACAGATGGGGATCAAAGAGGATATCAGAAGCTGGCTGCTACGTCAGAATCTCTGGCTGCGCTGGCTGGTTCTGATCGTTGGAATTTTATGTGTATTGACGTTTGGTGTATATGGTTCCGGCAGTCATATCGCATTCATCTATGAACAGTTTTAAGGGTAGGAGAACAAAACATGAAAACAGGAAAGAAAAAGGTTTTGGCAATAATAAAAAAAGTAATTTCAATCCTACTGTTTTTTGTCATATTGTTATATTCTATATCGAAGGTCGGACAGTTTGCCAGACCGGATGAGAGTGACGCAGAGGCATGGGCAGAGTATTACGCGGAAGAAAAGGATACGGTCAATGCATTGATGATCGGATCCAGTGCGATATTCCGTTATTGGAATCCGCCACAGGCATATGAGGAACAGGATTTTACCTCGGCTATGCTGGCTAGCTCGATCCAGGATCTGAATATGGCACCATATATTATGGAAGAAGCGGTAAAAAGTCAGAACGTGGACGTGTTTGTTATCGAGGTCAGAACCATGATCGCCAGAAATACAAATGATGATCACAGCCAGGAAGAACGGGACTATTGGTTTGAATTGCTTATATCCGGCATGAATCCATCCATAACAAGGCTGCAGGCAATTCAGTCTATACATGGTGGAAGCTTTGTGAAGAAAGCAGAAATGATGGTTCAGATATTAAAATATCATAATAACCTGATGGAATTTGACCGGGAATTTATGATCAATCGTCTGAACAATCCGTCCAGTGATGATAAATTTGCAAGACCAAAATCAACGATCACAAATCTCAAAAACAAGAAACCGGATTATACAACGAATCAGAGTCTTGAACTGTCACAGGCATCTAAGGATACTCTGGATGCAATCGAGAAAAAGGCAAATGAACTGGGAAAAAAGGTGCTGTTTATAGCGACACCGTATGTACCGGATGAGAGTCAGATCCGGGAGCATCTGGCTGTGGATGCCTATTGTGAGAAACAGGGCTATGACTGCCTGGATCTAAATCAGTATGTTGATGAGATGGATATTGATTTTAAAACGGATTTCTATAATCCAAAGCATACGAATATAGCAGGAGCAAAAAAGGTGACAAGCTTTCTTGGAGCATATCTGAAGGAAAAGTATCAGTTGCAGGAAACTCTGACTGAGGATCAGAAGGTAAGCTGGGAAGATGCCTGTAAGGTATGGGATGAGGAAGACCGGAAATTTATGAAAAAATGGAAGAAAAATGTAAAAAAGATTACAAAGAAAAAGGAGAAATAACAGGATCAATATGGAAACCGTGCTTCATTATATAAAAAAATATGCAGAGACACAACCGGATACGCTGGCTGTCTGTGAGTTAAAAAAACATCTGACATATGCGGAGTATTGGACGGCAATCAGAAAGATGGCAAATGTCCTGCTTCAGAATGGTATAAAAAAGAACGCACATGTTATTTTACGATGCACACAGAACATTGAATATATGGTTTTGTTTTCAGCCTTGCAGTATATGCAGGCGCTTGTGATTCCTGTTGAGCGATCTACTTCACCTGAGCGCATGCAGGAAATCAGGGATAAGGTGGATGCAGAATGGCTGATCTCAAACAAAGAGTCAGATGGACTGCGCTGGTTATCCCCGAAGAAGCTGATGGAACAGATGGAGAATACAGAAGAACTGGATGTTCCGCTTCCAAATGCAGATTCACGTTCGATGCTGTTGTTCACAACGGGTACGACCGGCAGCTCAAAGGGTGTTGTCATGCATCATAAGAATGATGTGGCAATTGCTGGGAATGTTATGAAGGGAACACAGATGAAACCAGGAAATGTGGAGATCATACCGATGCCACTCAATCATTCCTTTGGTATAAGACGGTATCAGTCGGATATGATAAGTGGCGGAACTGTCTGTCTGATGAATGGTATGGCTATGATAGGCAATCTCTGGAAGATGCTTGAGCAGTACCATGCAACATCGATGGCAATTTCTCCTGCAACACTTGGAATGGTCTTTCATTTGTCAGATGACAGGATTGCAGGATATGCCAATCAGATCGATTATATACAGGTGGGATCAGCCCCGCTTCCGGAAACGGACAAGGAAAAGCTGCTCCGGTATCTTCCACGTACAAGACTTTATAATTTTTATGGATCGTCGGAAGCTGGCTGCTCTTGTATTCTGGAATTCAGCCGTCAGAATAAGAATGGTTGTATCGGATATCCGACCGTCAATTCTCTAGTGCGGTTTATAGATGAAGAAGGGAATATTATAGAGAATGGATCTGAGAAACAGCCTGCTTTACTGGCCTGGGGTGGTCCGATTGTTATGGAGGGCTATTACAATGATCCGGAGCTTACTGCGAAAACGGTAGTGGATGGATATGTTATGACAAATGATCTTGGCTATATGGATGAAGATGGCAGTATTATTCTGGTTGGACGGGCAGATGATGTTATCAACTATGGTGGAAGCAAGATCTCGCCGGCAGAGGTCGAGACTGTTGCGATCCGGTATCCGGGTGTGGCAGATTGTGCTTACAGTTCCGTTCAGGATCCGATCACCGGAGAATTGCCGGTTATGCTGATCGTGCAAGAGGATGGATTTGACGAAACTGCATTCCAGAGCTATATGCAGCAACAGGTTGAAAGCTATAAGTTACCGCAGAAGATATTCTATATCGAGAAAGTTCCGAAGACATTTAAAGGCTCGCTTCTTCGAAAAGAAATAAAAAAGATAGCAGAATTAAAGAATAAAGGAGAATAAAACTATGAATGATTTTATTGCAATGTTAAAGAAGATCAAACCGAATGTTGATTTTGAAAATGAAGATGCACTGGTAGATGATGGAATACTGGAATCTTTGGATATCATAACGATCATTGCAGAGATTGCAGACAAATACGATGTTATCATTCCAAGTGATGAGATCACATCTGATAATTTCAATTCCGCAGAAGCTTTGTACGAACTGGTAGAAGACCTGAAATAATTTTATCGTAAATATGTGCCAATAGTAAAAAGTATAACAGGAAATAGAATGCCCTCAAAGAATGACAGGTCTGCCGTCAGACAGAGAAGATGTCAAACTTTGAGGGCGTTTTTGTTATAAATCTGTGAAGTGTGTCGTAAAAAGCAGAGCAGGATGATATACTGAACAGGTAGAAAAGGATGTTGTATGTATGAGAATCTGACAGGATGCATATCAGAAAATACACTATCTGGCAGGAAGAATAAAATTATGAATGTAATAGAGAAAAAGAAGAAAAAAAGGCATATTCACAGACCCCTTCTTTTTACAGGGATAATTCTGGTCATAGTGATAAATGCAGCAGCGTGGGCTGCTCCATGGATCAGTGGAAAGATGGGATGGGAAAACTGGTGCGACTGGTATGCGGAACATGTGAATCCGGTTATCGTTGCAGTATTTGCAAGATTTGGCAATCTGTTTTCCTTTTCAATCGGGGAACTTATGATCGTTACGGCAATCCTGCTGATCCTTGCATTTCTGATCCTGAATATTCTGTTGATCTTTTTAAGAAAACATAAGGGATATCGGAGATTTTGCAGGATCTATGACCTTGTTATTGCATATATAACGGTTGCGATCTGTCTTATTATGACCGGAAACTGTACGATCTATTATCACTGTTCCTCGCTTCCTGTAAATGAGGAAACAGAGGAACGGCAGTATAAGGTAGAAGAATTGCAGGCACTTCGCAATTATATTGTAAAGCAGTGTAACGAATACAGCACTAAAGTAGAGCGGGATGAAAACGGATACATAACATATGATGGAGATATGCAGGAACAGGCGCGAAATGCTCTTCGGAAACTGTCCGGCCGGTATCCACGGTTGTCCGGCTACTATCCGGATGTCAAGCATATGATGTTTTCCGGGCTGATGAGCCAGAGTTATATGGCGGGGTATTATTTCCCGTTTTCGATGGAAGCAAACTGTAATACAAATATGTATATCACAAATTATCCTGCAACCTATTGCCATGAGCTGGCGCATCTGCATGGGTATATCTATGAGGATGAGGCAAACTTTATATCTTATCTTGCCTGTATCGACAGCGAAGATCCATTCTTTATTTATTCCGGGTATCTGAGTGTATTGTCCTATGTAGATAATGCCTATTATGAGGCTATCGGGGAGGATGCAGAACAGTATCTGGCAAATGAGAGGATTTCCGAACAGGTGCTTTCCGACGACATCTTTCTGCTCCCGGAGACTTGGGAAAAGGTAGAGGATAAGGCCATTCTATCGACGGATACCGTCAATCAGGCATCCAATACCTTCACTGAAACAAGCCTGAACCTGAACGGTGTCTCAGACGGTTTCGCAGCCTATGACCGCGTGACTGGACTGTTATTACGATACTACGATGGAGACTTGTATTAAATGTGTATGCTCATAAAAATTCAGCAATCTCTAACAGGATCATAGAAAAAGATTAACAGGTATCCGGTTTTATATACCTTTATGTAACAGACCTTTTTTCACGTCGGTCCTTAGCGAACTGCTAAAGGCAGTGAGGTTAGTACCGTTACGTGAAAAATAGAGCACGAGCGTTCTGTGAAATAAAGGGTATATAAGACCGGATACCTGTTAATCTTTTTGCGAAATAGAACGAGAGTGATTTGCGAAATGAATTATAGCCTCTAGCTTCTTCCGTACGGTACATTATAATGCCAGTAGCTTCCTGCAGAGGGCAACATGTGCGTTCCCATCGGTCGTACAACTGTTATAAATCTCGACTGTACCCTGTTCAGCAGATTCTGACTTTAAGCCTGCGGCGATCAGGCGGCGACGCAGTTCTACGGCAGTTCCGTGGCTCCCGACAAAAATCTTGATATCCGGACCGACAACGGTTCGGATCATTTTTTCCACAAACGGATAGTGCGTACAGCCAAGCACGATCGCATCGATTCCCTTTTCCAGATAAGGCGAGAGAATCTCCTGCAGATAATCATGAAGCTCCGGACTGTCCAGATCTCCGTTTTCCACAAAGCCAACCAGCTTTGGACATGGTACACGGTAGATTACGGATCGGTCTTCGTATGTATGCATAAGCGATAGAAACTTATCCTGTTTTAATGTCATAGGGGTAGCCATAACTGCGATCCGGTCATGTTCCTTCCAGAGAACGGCTGGTTTTAATGCCGGCTCAATGCCGATCACAGGGATGTCCGGATAGTCTGCACGAAGCATGGCAGCAGCAGCACTGGTTGCAGTATTGCATGCGATCACAATCGCTTTCGCGCCATGTTCAAGCAGGAATTCCACACAGTTCCGGCTTAGATGCTGAATGTCAGTGATCTGGCGTGTGCCATATGGAGCATTCGCGGAATCACCATAATATATATAATTTTCCTCCGGCATCAGTGAAACGATTTCTTTTAAAACACTGATACCGCCAATACCGGAATCAAATACGCCGATTGGACGGGAATTATCTTTCATTTGTAAAACCTCCTAAAAAAACCTGCACTTGAAAATTATACTACTATATGAAAAGAAAAGACAACCTATAAGTGAAAACAATACAAAACAATCTGCAGAAGACGATAAGACATAAATATTGGATAAACAGGGCGTACAGGAAAAAAAGTTGCGTATTCTGTAGCAACCATATATAATCGGGGATGTGAGTACAGATAAAAACAAAAGAAAATAAGACAGAAATAGATCAGGTTAAATAAATATACTAAAACGGTCGGCAGACAGTCAGGAGGAAAGAAATGGAAACCGAGCAGAAACAGAGTACAGAAGCAGAGCAGAGTGAGAGATTGCAGCAGAATGTAGAAGATACGATTCCTGCAAGCCGGGAGCTGAAATCTCGGGTAAAAGAGAAGATGATCGAATATTATGCGGGAGATGCCAGACGGATCCATCATTTTCTGAAGGTTCATTCTTTTGCCAAGCTGATCGGGGAGATGGAAGGAGTCACAGGAGAAGAACTGGAGATCCTGGAAGTCGCTGCACTTGTGCATGATATAGGCATAAAGAACTCAGAAAAGAAATATGGATATAATACAGGAAAGACACAGGAAAAGGAAGGCCCGCCGGAAGCAGAAAAACTGCTTATTCCATTGACAGATGATGCCGCCTTTATTGAGCGGGTATGTTATCTGGTCGGACATCACCATACCTATTCCAATATTGACGGAATGGATTATCAGATACTGGTAGAGGCAGATTTCCTTGTGAACCTGTATGAGGATAAAGAGCATATCAAAGCAGTCCGGTCTGCTTATGAGAAGATCTTCCGGACACAGTCGGGAAGAAAGCTATGTAAGGAGATTTTTGCACTTTCGTAAAAATAAGGAAATCTTAACGGATTTTTAATTTTTGTAGGAGTACATGTGCTTGCAGGAACGGGATAAATTTTATATAATGAATTGATGTGCTAAATGGTACATGAAAAGACAGGTATTTATACTGGAAATAATAATGGATATGAATACAGAAACTTGGAATAGATCATAAAACACAGAAGATATAGTTATCAGGAGGATGTAATGAGTAAATACAAGATTAATACAACATGTGTACAGGGAGGTTATGAACCGGGAAACGGAGAACCACGTCAGGTTCCGATCTATCAGAGTACAACATTCAAATATGCAACAAGTGAAGATATGGGTAAATTATTCGATCTGGAGGCAGATGGATATTTTTATTCCAGACTTCAGAATCCGACAAATGATCTGGTTGCAAAGAAGATCTGTCAGTTAGAGGGCGGTGCAGCGGCGATGCTTACCGGTTCCGGTCAGTCAGCAAACTTCTATGCAGTATTTAATATTGCAAATTGTGGTGACCATGTTGTAGCATCAAATTCCATCTATGGTGGAACCTATAACTTATTTGCGGTAACGATGAAGAAGATGGGAATCGATTTCACATTTGTTGATCCGGACGCATCTGAAGATGAGATCCGTGCAGCGTTCCGTCCGAATACCAAGGCATTATTTGGTGAGATCATTGCAAATCCGGCTCTGACCGTATTAGATATTGAGAAGTTTGCAAAGGTAGCGCATGAGCAGGGAGTACCGCTTATTGTAGATAATACATTCCCGACTCCGATCAACTGCCGTCCAATCGAATGGGGAGCAGATATCGTAACTCATTCCACAACTAAGTATATGGATGGTCATGGAGCAGCTGTCGGCGGATGTATCGTAGATGCCGGAAAGTTTGACTGGATGAAATATGCAGACAAATTCCCGGGACTCACCACACCGGATGACAGCTATCATGGAATTACATATGCAGAGAAGTTCGGAAAAGAAGGCGCATTTATCACAAAGGCAACTGCACAGCTGATGCGTGATTTTGGTTCTGTACAGTCTCCACAGAGTGCATTTATCCTGAATCTCGGACTGGAAAGTCTGCATGTCAGAGTAAAACGTCACTGCGAGAATGCACTCGCAGTTGCAAAATATCTGGAACAGAATGATAAGGTTACTTATGTGAATTACTGCGGGCTGGAAAATGACAAATATCATGCACTTGCAGAAAAATATCTGCCAAACGGCTCCTGTGGCGTTGTAAGCTTCGGTGTAAAGGGCGGAAGAAAAGCAGCGGAAGAATTCATGAAGCACTTAAAACTCGGTTCGATTGAGACACATGTAGCGGATGCGAGAACCTGTTGTCTGCATCCGGCAAGTGCAACACACAGGCAGATGAATGATGAAGAATTGACAGCATGCGGTGTATATCCTGATCTTGTCCGTTATTCATGTGGACTGGAAGATGCTGAAGATCTGATCGCAGATCTGGAACAGGCATTTGCACAGATCTAGGATCTGATCCGGTCTGAAAATAGAAAGAAGAAAGCCACAGCAGAGCTGTTATACAGAATAACAGATGGAATACTCTGTTGCGGATGGAGGAAGAGATGAAGTTAAGAATTGCCAAGGGTTGTATTGTAATTATGCCCGTGATCGGTACTCTGGGACTGTTTATATTTACATTTGTCGGAAAGATCATATACGGATGGGGACTGTTTGTTATCATGCTGTTATTATCGGGTATTATCAATCAGTTATTTTTCCGTTGCCCGCACTGTGGAAAGTCAATTCCTGCAAATGCGACACTGAATCAGAAATATTGTCCGTTATGCGGGGCTGACCTTGGTCTTATTGATTCACCGTTCAGTTATTATTCAAAATGCAAAAAAAATAAGAATGGACAGTATCAGGCATATACTACAGTTGGGTATCTGGCATTTATTGTTGGTACAGCAATCGTATTATTTATCGTTGTAGCACTTCTGGGATTTGACAGTGTATTTAAAGGAACCGGACGGATCCTGATTCTTGCGGCACTGGCGCTTGGATTTTTGATCGGTATGATGTGCAGATGTATCGTAGGGTCAGCTGCGAAGCTTGATAAAGAACATCTGTATTACAGTAAGATCCCCGGAAGATGGAAATGTTATGATATTTCTGATATAAAGGAACAGGCAAAGCTGCATAAGCCGTTTTACCATGTGGTAAGAGGGTATGTTATGATGACCAATCAGGGTGTCGTGACCATTCCGGTAGCTACTTATAAAGGTGGAAAGGAATTCCTTCAGAAGCTGACAGAATATATTAACGAGCCGATGGTGGATATTATGCCTGAGATGGTGGCATCCAAGAGAAGCGAAGAAGGCAAGAAGGCAGAAGTTGAATACAGAGCCTATAAGGACAGTATAAAAGAGAAAGGTGAAAATTAAGTATGGAAAGCGGCAAGATAAAGAATGAAGCGTTGTTAGAGGCGATTGAAATATTTAAAGCAGAGAACAATCAGCAGAATCTGAAGAATTTCATCGAGAAGCTGTTACAGGCGAGATTTATCCTGCCTGCAACACTGGATCCAAAACCGGTAAAAGATGATCAGGGAAGGATCATGGGAGATGGAAAATTCAGAGTAAATTTCCGTGTTATCACAGATAATACAGGAAAGAACTTCTTCCCATGTTTTACAAATGACGAAGAATTCGAGCATGCCATCAAGGAAGTAGAAGTTGAGAAGATGGCACTTACTTATAAAGAGGTTGCCCCACTGGTTCTGAATTCCAATGGTCAGATCCAGGGAATCGTGATCGATCCCTACACAGTTGGTATGCAGGTCCCGGATGCACTTATAAAGACAGTGGATGAGAGCAGAAAGAGTGTGCTTGATGAGCATAAGAATACGAATATCAAGAAGCATACAATTCCGGCAAATACAAAGATCCGTTTAAGAAGTCCGAAATATATGCCGGTTGATATGTTGGATGAAGCAAAGAAATTCCTGGCTGAACGTCCAAATGTAAAGGCAGCTTATATCCAGATGATGGAAAAAGAAAATTCAGATGAAGAGTATCTGATCACAATTGATTTTGAAGGTGATGAAGAAGATTTATTTGATTCCCTTCTTCCAAAGATAAAACCGCTTGCGTTTGGTATTCCAATCGCACTTACAGGAACAGATAACGGACTTGGAAAAAAGGTTACAGAGAAGACAGAGCCATTCTATAAAAAAGAAATTGTAGGAGATAATAATGTTTAAAAAATATCTGATCATGTTTCTGATATCTATGGTTCCGATCGTGGAACTGCGAGGTGCGATTCCATATGCAGCGGTATTCGGAATACCGACATTTCGTGCACTGATCATCTGTATGATCGGCAACATGCTTCCGGTTCCGGTGATCTACTGGTTCGCCAGACGGGTTCTGATGTGGGGAAAAGATAAGAAATATATAGGGAAATTTTTTACATGGTGTATTCAGAAGGGCGAAAAAGGCGGACAGAAGCTGCTTGAGAAAACAGGCGGCGGAGTCTATATCGCACTGATGTTGTTTGTCGGGGTCCCACTTCCGGGTACAGGAGCCTGGACGGGTACTCTGGCAGCCAGCTTCTTAGATCTTGACTGGAAGAAGAGTGCACTTGCCGTTATAGGTGGTGTTGTACTTGCAGGACTGATCGTGGGAGTTGTAAGCTACGGACTGCTTGGCGCGATTGCAGCATTATTCTGATATCATAAATATGGAATAATATTTTAATAAGAGATATGTCTGCAGGACGAGAGAAGCTGCAAAACTTGCAGGCGTATAAGGAGATAGATATGGTAAATCCGGCATCAATTTTTAAGATAAAATCCGCATGGGAGAAATTTGCATCCAATCATCCGAAGTTTCCGATGTTTTTACAGGCTGCGATGGCAAGCGGGATCAAAGAAGACTATATTATAGAAGTAAAGATCACGGATCCGGAGGGAAAACAGATCTGTACAAATGTAAAACTGACAGAATCGGATATGGAATTATTCCATACCTTAAAGGATCTGAAGGGGTAAATACAGACAATCCAATAAATGCGGCATATTTCTTTATAAAATTAAAAAATAGAGAATATGTCTAAAAACAGAAAAAGATTTCTTGACTTGCACTGTATACTTGTGTTATTGTTAAACGTGCGATGAAAGAGGTCTTTTTTTTATGCCTTAAAATAAGTAATGGAGGTAGATGGAAGTGCGCGTTAAAATAACATTGGCATGTCAGGATTGTAAACAGCGTAATTACAATATGACAAAGGATAAGAAAACGCATCCAGACAGAATGGAAACAAAGAAGTACTGCAGATTCTGCAAGAAGCATACAGTACACAAGGAAACAAAATAGTTCCGGACCAGTGAAGGAGGATTGGTTTAATGGCAAAAAGTGAAGAAAAATCAACAGCTCTCAAGAAAAGCTGGACCCAGGAACTAAAGGGTGAATTCAAGAAAATCACATGGCTTGACAGAACAACCCTGTTTAAGCAGTCAGCCGTAGTAATCGTTTCAACGGTAATCCTCGGAGCTATTATTGCAGTCGTTGACTGGCTTATACAAATAGGCTTGAATTTCATAATATAATGAGTAAAGGTTGGTGAATTATATGGCAGATGCAGAAAGCGCAAAATGGTATGTAGTCCATACCTACTCAGGTTATGAAAATAAGGTTAAAGCTGATATTGAGAAAACAATTGAAAACAGAAAATTACAGGACCAGATATTAGAAGTATCTGTACCCGTAGAAGAATCCATTGAGGTTAAGAACGGTGTACAGAAAGCTGTTACCAGAAAACTGTTTCCCGGCTATGTCCTGCTCAATATGATTATGAACGATGCTACATGGTATGTAGTTCGTAATACAAGAGGTGTTACAGGATTCGTAGGACCGGGATCAAAACCGGTTCCGTTATCAGATGATGAGATGAAGTACCTTGGAATCAACAAGGAGACAATCGTGATCGATGCGGAAGTAGGTGATATGGTTGAGGTTACAGCAGGTGCCTGGGAAGGTACCGTGGGTAGTATTAAGGCAATTAACCCAAGTAAACAGACCATTACCATCGATGTAGAAATATTTGGCCGTGCAACATCTGTAGAGATTGCATTCGCTGATATCAAGAAATTGTAAGAGTGAGTGGAAGGGTATCCCCCGTTATTACCACAATATTTTTGGAGGTGCGCTAAGATGGCGAAGAAAGTAGAAGGATATATCAAATTACAGATCCCTGCAGGAAAGGCAACACCTGCACCACCTGTTGGACCGGCTCTTGGTCAGCATGGTGTTAATATCGTTGCATTTACAAAGGAATTCAATGCTAGAACTGCTAACGAAGGAGATATGATCATTCCTGTTGTTATTACAGTTTACCAGGATAAGAGCTTTAGCTTTATCACTAAGACTCCTCCTGCAGCACTTCTGATCAAGAAGGCTTGTAATATCAAATCCGGTTCAGCTAACTCAAAGAAGACAAAGGTTGCAACTATCTCAAAGGCTAAGGTTCAGGAAATTGCCGAACTTAAGATGAAAGATTTAAATGCTGCAAGCCTTGAAACTGCTATGAGCATGATCGCTGGAACAGCTCGTTCAATGGGCGTTACAGTTGAAGAGTAATTAAGAATAAAAACATTTTGGTGGGAGGGTCGCTCCCGATAAGACCACAGGAGGTTTATAATGAAGAAGAGTAAGAAATATATAGATGCAAGCAAGCTCTATGACAAAACAGCCGTTTACGAATTCGAAGAGGCAGTTGCTTTGGTAAAGAAGATGGCTACAGCTAAATTTGATGAGACAATCGAAGCTCACTTAAGACTGGGCGTTGATGGACGTCACGCAGATCAGCAGGTACGTGGTGCAGTTGTATTACCTCATGGAACAGGTAAGACAGTTAAGGTTCTCGTATTCGCTAAGGGAGATAAGGTAGACGAAGCTCTTGCTGCCGGTGCTGATTACGCAGGTGGTGAGGAATTAGTTCCAAAGATCCAGAAAGACGGATGGTTAGATTTCGATGTTGTTGTAGCTACACCTGATATGATGGGTGTTGTTGGACGTCTTGGTCGTGTACTTGGACCTAAGGGCTTAATGCCAAACCCTAAGGCTGGTACAGTTACAATGGACGTAACAAAAGCAGTTAATGATATCAAAGCTGGTAAGATAGAGTACAGACTTGATAAAGCCAATATTATCCATGTGCCAGTGGGAAAAGCTTCCTTTACAGAGGAACAGTTAGACGAAAACTTCCAGACCTTAATGGATGCTATTGTAAAAGCAAAGCCATCAGCTGCTAAGGGACAGTACCTTAAGAGCGTTGTAATTGCTTCAACAATGGGTCCTGGTGTAAAGATTAACACAACAAGATTTGCGTAAATCTTATATACCAATATATTGACAGAACGACCATCATGCAGGACGCGCCTGTGTGGTGGTCGTTTTGTACTATATGGAAAAACTTTAAGGGAAGGTAAAAACTTCCTTGACATATACAGGCTGCTCAGCTAAAATTTTTATGGGTAAACGCTTTAGTGTGAAAAAACATAAAAGCGAAAAAGTAAAGCCAAGATCAGACATGGAGGATAGTCACATATGAGACAGAAGAAGATTCATTACATCTATAACGATGCAATGGAATGTATGGATTTTGATGAAAGAAAAAAGCTTCAGGGAGAGAGACTGAGAGCTACCGTAGAGTTGGAATATAATAATGTTCCGGCTTACAGAAAGAGAATGGATGAAGCCGGAGTAAAACCGGAAGATATTAATGGAATTGAAGATATCGTAAAGCTTCCATTTACGCAGAAAACCGATTTGAGAGATAATTTCCCATATGGACTATTTGCTGCAGATCTTAAAGATATTGTGCGTATTCAGGGTTCTTCAGGAACAACCGGAAAGCCGATCGTATCAGGATATACGGAAAATGATATTAAGGTATGGACAGAGATGGTTGCCAGAGCACTGACTGCTGCAGGCGGTACAAAGGATGATATCATTCAGATTGCTTATGGTTATGGTTTATTTACCGGCGGACTGGGGGCACATCAGGGTGCAACAGAGATTGGGGCTACAGTAATTCCAATGTCATCCGGTAATACACAGAGACAGATTATAATGATGAAAGAGCTTGGTGCTACGATGCTTTGCTGTACACCATCTTATGCAACATATCTGGCAGAAACCATCCATGAAATGGGAATCAAGCCGGAAGAATTAAAACTGAAATCCGGTTGTTTTGGTGCAGAGCCATGGACAGAGGAAATGAGACAGCATCTGGAAGATCTGCTTGATTTTGATGCACTCGATATCTATGGACTTACGGAGATTGGTGGTCCCGGTGTTGCATTTGAATGCATGGAAAAGCATGGTATGCATATCAATGAAGATCATGTGCTTGCAGAGATCATCGATCCGGTAACAGAAGAACCGCTTCCGGATGATACACCGGGTGAACTGGTATTTACTACACTGACCAAGACAGGTGTGCCTATGATCCGTTACAGAACACATGATATCTGTACTTTACATCACGGAACATGTGCTTGTGGAAGAACAACAGTTAAGATGAGCCGTATCACAGGACGTACCGATGATATGCTTGTTGTTCGTGGCGTCAATGTATTCCCAAGTCAGATTGAAGCTGTACTGATGGGTGTGAAAGAAGCATCTGCACATTATATGCTGGTAGTTGATCGTGTGAATTCACAGGATAAGCTTACTGTTCAGGTGGAATTAAAGGATGATGTTGATATAAACGATGCGGATAAGCTTGAGAAGCTGGCTGCATATATCAAGACACAGATCAAGCAGACTCTGCTGATCAGTGCCAAGGTAGAACTGCTTCCGCCGAAGTCTATTGCTCGTTCCGAGGGCAAGGCAAAGCGTATTACCGATAACCGAAACACCGGCTTCTAAACGAATGTGGCGGCATCCACGATAAATTTTATATCTTGAATATTATTTACACTATAAATGACTCGCGGGGATTTCTATTCGCTGCACATGTCGGATTCGTAAATACTCCTGTGCCAACTCGCCTTTGGCTCAGACAGGCACCCGTATTTACTGACAATGTGCAACTCATAGCGAAATCCTTGCGAATGTCATGTTATAGCGCAAATAATATCCTGAGATATTAAAATTTATTGTGGGTGCCTTTTTGTATAGTGCGTTACGGTAAGTACGATTAATTGTGTAGAACATTTCCCCGGTTTTTATATATCGTCAGAAGCCGGATGTGTTCGGTTGTCAGATTATTGTGACAGAGAGTGCTTGCAGATAGCTTCGGTTGTGCCTATAATATAGACTATGAGATTAAACAGGCAATTGCAGAAAGCATATTGTAGATTTTGTTTAAACATTTTGACTTACCAACTCAGAGGCATTTGAGTCCGCCGGTCCTTAGATGGCGTGTAAACGGCATCTTAGTACCGTTGCAGGACGAAACGAGCGGAAGCGTCCTCTGGTTGGTAATGTCAGAAATGTTTAAACAGAGCATAGAATATTCTGCAATGCCTGTTTTGAACAAACAACCAGGAGGCAGACAGATATGAAAGCGGAATATATGCTCCGGCTCAGATATTTTCTGGCACATAATAAAATAAAGGTGGTACTATGTCAGCTTGCTTTTCTACTGGTTTCGTCGTTTATTCTGGTTCCGGTTGTATTTCGTGGATTCTATCTGGCGATCAAATTGTCCGGATACAGTTCGATCACGAAAGAGAACTTTCTGGATGTCCTGATTAAGCCGGGATCTATTATTTATATATTGCTTCTTATTGTGCTGCTCATGGTGTTCATGTTGTTGAACCTTACGATGTATATTGTATTGTTTGATGCATCACTCCGGCACAGCAGACATGGCTTGATTGAATATCTGGTACAGGTCGAGAAGCATTTCTTCCGTTTCTTTGGAAAAAGGAAGATTGTGCGTATTTTCTACATGCTTCCATTTGCGTTTGCAGTATACATGCCACCGTTTCTGATGGCGTTAAATAATAATACGGTCACAAAATACCTGTTGAAATTGTGTATTCGGGGAACCGGAAAGAAAGCATTTTGGATCGGATTTGCAGTGATCTATCTGATCTGTATCTGGGTTATGTCCGTAAAGATTCCATATATCCGGTTGCTGATCCTTGGAAATGTCGATGCATCGAAAGCAAAAGAGCAGACCCGGCTGACACGACGGGAAAGATTTCATCATTTTATGTTCCAGATGTTATGGGAATTGTTTATTGCTTTATTCTGTGCGGTACTATATGCAGTATTTATTCTGGTAAGTGTTCTTGTTATCAAGGCGAAATCTGATGGCGACAATGTTCTGATACTGTTTTATGAAGTGTATAATCGTATAAACATCGTTGTCGGAGGGTTGCTGCTTTTTATCTGTGGTATGTTCAACATTTCTGCAGCATTACAGCTCGCACGACCAAAGATGCTTATGTATTATGTAGATAATGCTGATCTTAACAAGCAGACCCATTATGTACTGGTCAGTATGGTTGCTGTTGCCTGTGTATTGGCAATATATCTGAATGTCAGATTTTTGTCTGCAGGTACGACACCGACATACGCTTCCCTTGGGGCAACGTTGATCACCGCACACAGAGGTTCCAGCAGTGAAGCTCCGGAGAATACGATCCCTGCATTTGAAAAGGCAATCGAAGAAGGGGCAGATTATGTGGAAATGGATGTCCGGATGACTTCAGATGGGAAACTTGTGCTGATGCATGACCCATCAACCGAGCGGACGACAGGCGTTGATAAGCTGGTATGTGATACTACTTATGAGGAGCTACAGCAATTGGATGCCGGAGCAGAATTTTCAGATGAATATGCCGGAACAAAGATTCCGACCTTACAGGAAGCAATCGATACCTGTAAAGGCAAGGTCATGATGAACATAGAACTGAAAACGGTCCGGAATGACGGAGAACTGGAAGCAAAGGTTGCGCAGGTGCTCAAAGAGAATAACATGGAAGAGCAATGTATTGTCACATCCTTTAAGCAACGGTCTCTTGTACGGATCAAGAAAGATGATCCGGATATCGTGACGGGATATATATACAGCTTCGGATACAGCAACCGGACAAATTATGAAGCAATGGATGTGTTAAGCATTGATGCCAGATACCTGACCAGGCAGGTGGTAACCGGAGCACATAAAAAAGGTATTATGGTCTGCGCATGGACGGTAAATACCAGCAGCGAGATGCGTCGCATGATGGCAATTGGCGTGGATAATATCATCACGGACCGCGTGCCGCTTGCGAAGAGAACCTTAAAGCATAAGGACAGTAATGCCGTATCAGATATGGTAAAATATATATTTGAACAGTAAAAAAATTATCTATACTATGGAAATTGAGAAAAGAATGTGCTATAACAGAAACTATGAATATTATTTTTTTACGAAATAGAAACTGAAAGGATGAATGGTTATGGAGAAGAAAAATATTGACTGGTCAAGTATCGGTTTTGGTTATATCAAAACGGATAAAAGATATGTATCAAATTATAAGAATGGTGCATGGGATGAAGGAACATTAACAGATGATGCGAACATTGTATTAAGTGAGTGCGCAGGTGTTCTTCAGTATGCCCAGACAGTATTTGAAGGATTAAAGGCATATACAACAGAAGATGGCAGGATCGTATGTTTCCGTCCTGATCTGAACGCAAGCAGAATGGCAGATTCAGCAAAGAGACTTGAGATGCCTGTATTCCCGGAAGATAGATTTGTAAAGGCAGTAGAAGAGACAGTTAGAGCAAATGCTGCTTATGTTCCACCTTATGGTTCAGGTGCAACTCTTTACATCAGACCATATATGTTTGGTTCCAATCCTGTAATCGGTGTTAAGCCGGCAGATGAGTATCAGTTCAGAATGTTCTGTACACCAGTAGGTCCTTACTTTAAGGGCGGTGCAAAGCCAATTACGATCAAGGTTTCAGATTTTGACCGTGCAGCACCTCATGGAACAGGTCATATCAAGGCTGGTTTGAACTATGCAATGAGCCTTCATGCAATTGTTACAGCTCATCAGGAAGGTTATGATGAGAACATGTACTTAGATGCAGCAACCAGAACAAAGGTAGAAGAGACAGGTGGAGCAAACTTCATCTTCGTAACAAAGGATGGAACAGTTGTAACCCCTAAGTCAAACAGTATCCTTCCATCAATCACAAGACGTTCACTTATGGTAGTTGCTGAGAAGTACCTCGGACTGAAAGTAGAGCACAGAGAAGTATACTTCGATGAGGTAAAAGATTTTGCAGAGTGTGGTCTGTGTGGTACAGCAGCCGTTATCTCACCGGTAGGTAAGATTGTTGATCATGGCAAAGAGATCTGCTTCCCAAGTGGAATGGAGAAGATGGGACCGGTTATCCAGAAGCTCTATGATACATTAACAGGTATCCAGATGGGTAGGATCGAAGCTCCGGAAGGATGGATCAAAGAGATCAAAGTAGACTAATTATTAAAATAGTTTCTATAAAGAAAGAAAAAAGATATGGCGTAAATTCCCTTGGTGGGATTTGCGCCATATATTTTATGTATATTCCCATAAAATATAAATTAGATATAAAATAACATATGATATTAAAAATATGACATCATATCTAATTGAAAGTAAAAAATCTGTTTTGAGAATGCATTTCTAAAACTCAAATTGGATAACAGGTAAAAATGCAAAAATGTATGTTTTTTGTGTGAAATGCGTTTGCTTTATGTGCATTTGTACGAAAATAAAATATATTGCAGTATAACACTTGATATTTATAAAGTGACAATATATACTTGAAAATTGCTAAAAGTAATATTGTACATAACAAAAACCGGCCGATAAAACCGGGAACCAACATGAGATTGCCGTCAGAGAATGGGCAATCTGCAAAGAAATGGAGGAAAACGATGAAAAAGGGATTTTTCAAGAAGGGAACAGCACTTGCGATAAGTGCAGCGATGGCTGTCAGTATGTTGCCAACACTCAACCCAATTGAAAAGGTTGATGCTGCGACTACCTCAGAAAGTACAAAGACGATCACCGGTCTCAGAATAGCAGGGATCACGAATCCAAGAGGTTCCAATGGCGAAACATTAAGTGACACGGAAAAATGGACAGGAAGCTATGTTTACTACGGTGAATATAACGATAAACCAATTAGATTCCGGGTATTGGACAACAATTCCGGTAAGACATTTGGTATTGACAATGGCAGTATGTTGTTAGACTGTGCGACTATTTTAACAGCAGATGAATCAGATCCATCAAAAAGTATATATTTTCAAACAACCGACCGAACAGACTGGAATCAATCTAATATTTATCAATGGCTGAACAGTGGAGCAGAAGGCGAAAAGATTAATAATGGTATGGGAAGAGAAACGACCGGTTTTCTGACCCAGTTTACGAATGCAGACAGGGAAGCAATTGCTTCCAGTACAAAAAAGTCAAAAAATGTCAGAGATGGTGGTTTAAAGACGGCGGCAGGTTATAGTCTGATATTTACACCTCTTACAGATACTAAGGTATTTGTTCTGGATTCTTGTGAGCTGAGAAATAAATCATATGGATATCCGGATAAAGCAACTGCAGTAACTCAGAGATTAAAAATCGGAAAAACAGTTGCCAGTAATTACTATTGGACAAGATCCGGACATTATTCAACCGGCAATCAGGGATGGGGTGAGGCAATGATCAACAGCAAAGGAGCTGTTGAGACCATGCAGTATGGTGGAGAAATCTCACCGGCATTTAACGTGGATGTCTCCAAAATACTGTTTACTTCACTGGTATCCGGTACACGGGGAAAGAATAATGCGGAATATAAACTGACTCTGTTAGACAAGAACATGAGATTGGATATTACAACCAATGAATTAACGAAGAGTGGAGATTCGATTGCTGTACCATATGTATTGAGCGGAACTGACAGAGCCAAAGCAACTCAGGTTTCTTATATGGTTACCAATAAAGGTTATACGGCTGATGATGCAAAAGTCCTTGCATATGGAAAACTTGCCAATGCAAAGCAAAAAGGCAGTGTAACGATTAATCTTGCATCTTTGGCAAGAAAAGTAGGAGGCAGATGTACCGTTGATAATATCTTAAAGGATTATCAGGTGTATGTATTTGCAGAAGATATTCAGACAGATAACGCAAAGACTGCAAATGTAAACGAAGGACTGTTTTCTGACTATGCAAGTACACCGGTCAATGTTGCAGAATATAAATTTGATAATGACAGCAGTAATTCAGGCAACAACAATGGCAAGAAGCCGACTGGTACCGGTAACGGAGAGAATGGAATCAAAAATCCATATGGTTCACATGATGGAGAAACATTAAATACAGCGGATGATTGGAAAGGAAGTTATGTATATTATGGTAAATATGACGGACAGCCGATCAAGTTCCGTATGTTAGATAATGATTCTGCAGCAGATTTTGGAACGGATGGAAGTGTTCTGTTAGATTGTGATGGCACATTAAAGCAGCTTTATGTACCGGAAAGCTATACGGAATATGAAACATGGTTAAATGGCCAGACCGGATTCCTGAAGGAATTTTCAGAAGACGAGATAGCTTCTATTGCCAAAAGTTCAAAGAGTGCAGCTTCTAAAGAAGATGGAAAAGGATTAGCTTATAAGAACAGCAAGGTGATAACGAATCAGAAAGTATTTGTGTTAACCAGTGGAGAAGCAACAAATACGACATATGGTTATCCGGATTCTGTTGAAGCAGCAGGACAGAGAGAAAAAGGTTCAGGATGGATGCTCAGAGATATGTACGAGGTGGGAAGAATAATTGGAGCAGCTTCGGATATAACAGGAAAGATCAATACGGCCTTTGATTCACCATATGAAATGTCACCGGCATTTAATGTAAAGAAATCTGCAATCCTTTTTACATCACAGGTAAAGAAGGCTGATGCTGATGGATATAATGCGGAGTATAAACTGACATTATTAGACAGAGACATTAAGACAACACTTGGTGCTATGACACGGACGGGAAATGTAGTAAGAATTCCTTATAGTGTAACAGGTGAGAAAAAGAATAATGTTAATGCGATCACATATGTGGTTACAGATAAGGCTTACGATGCAAATGGATCAAAAATCCTTGCATATGGTAAGTTAGATGCTGTTGACTCAACGAAATTAACAGGCGCTGCAGATCTGGATCTTGCAGCAGTAGTTAACAAGATCGGCAAGAGTGGAATTACAACAGATAACATATTAGAAAAATACAACATATATGTTGTAGCAGAAATTCAGAATAAAGATGATCTGGATACAGTAGATGTTAATGAAGCATTGTTTACAGATTATGCAAGTGCTCCGGTGAAAATTGAGAAATCAGATATTACTAATACAGATGACTCCAAACTGGAGCGTGTCAAGGACCCAACAGCTAAGAAGTCAAGCGACGGAAATACGGTTATTGTTTCTACAGAGACCAAGGGTGCGGATATTTATTATACAACAGATGGAACAACACCAAGTAGAAGCAATGGAACAAAGTATACAGGCCCTATCCCAACAACAAAAGATGGTAAGCCAGTTGATAAGATCAAAGTTATCGCAGTGAAAGATGGAATGAAAGACAGTAATGTGATCGACTTTGATGTTAAGAATATAACTTCTGATGATAACAAGGGTAAGATCGCACAGGTTGATAAGCCAACTGCAAGTCTGACTGAGGATAAAAAGTCTGTTCTCCTTTCAACAAAGACAGAGGGCGCAGATATCTACTATACAACAGATGGAACTACGCCAAGTAAGACAAATGGAAAGAGATATACCGGACCAATCCAGATCACCGGTACAGACGGTAAGACGATCAAGGCGGTTGCTGTTAAGTCAAATATGAAAGACAGTGACGTTATGGAGTTTGATGTAAGTGCATTAAAGCCTGGAACAGAAGATGAAGGTGATAAGGCTCAGGTTGGTAAGCCATCCGTTAAGGCTTCCGATGATGGTACATCACTGATCATCACAGCAGATCCGAAGGATGCAGATATTTACTACACAACAGACGGATCAACACCAAGCAAGAAGAACGGAACCAAATATACAGGACCAATTCCTACAACAGATAAGAATGGAAAGACGATTGATACGATCAAGGTTATTGGCGTAAAAGATAACATGAAGGACAGTGATATTGCAACTGTCAAGGTAGCAGATCTGAAGACCCAGAAGCCAACGATCGCAGCAAGCGGTGACAAGAAGACAATTACTGTTTCAGCAGTAAAGGGTGCAACGATCTACTACACAACAGATGGAAGCACACCGACTAAGAAGAATGGCAAGAAGTATACAGGACCGATTGATGCGGCTTCTGTTGCCGGTAAGACAATTAAGGCAATTGCAACTCTTCCGGGTAAGTTAAACAGTGATGTGGTATCGGCAGAAGTAAGCAAACTGATTCCGTCTACACCTGTAAAGCCTGTTAAGGGACAGGTTGCAGCACCAACCGGAACAAATTCCAAGGATAACAATACATTTACCCTTGCTACAAAGACAGCGGGTGCAACAATCTACTATACAACAAATGGAAGCTATCCAACAACCAAGTATGGTACAAAGTACACAAAGCCACTCACAATTAAAAAGGATTCTGCAACTACGATCACAGCGATCGCAGTTAAGGCCGGTATGGAAAACAGTGATGCAGTACAGTTTGTTGTAATCCGTCTTTCAGATGGAAAAGTAACCGTTAGGAAAGAAGAAGTAACACAGCCGGGACCAAAGCCAGGTACAAAAGAAGCCGATAAGTGGATTTCAAGCGATAAGGTAGACAAGTATACCAAGGGACAGCTTACAGGCAGAGCTTCTGCTACAACAAGTAAGGTGACCTTACGTTGGGAACGTCTGAAAGAGGCTGATGGATACATCATCTACGGTAACTATTGCAATAAGAAGAATAAGATTTACAAATATAAGAAGATCAAGACTGTTTCTGCAAGTAAGTTAAAGGGTAAGAAGAACATTAGCTATACACTTACAAAGCTTGCAGGCGGTAAGAAGTTCAAGAAGAATACATTCTATAAATTTAAGGTTATTGCTTATAAGAATGTAAGAAATTCCAAGACTGGAAAGATAGAAAAGAGAATGATCGGCAAGTCCTTCCAGTTACATACAATAACTGCAACAAAGAAATACAAGTACAACAACCCGATTGGTGTTACTGTAAAGAACACAAAGGGTAAGACGGTTTCAAAGGTTACAGTTAAAAAGCGCAAATCCGTTTATCTTGATGCAACAGTCAAGATGGCTAAGAATAAGAAACTGAAAGTTCACTGTGAGAAGGTTCGTTGGATCTCAACAAATAGCAAGATCGCAACTGTTTCACAGGGAGGCAGAATCAAGGGTAAGAAGAAAGGTACATGTTATGTATATGCACTTGCTCAGAATGGTGCCCGTAAGAAACTGAAGATTACAGTAAAATAAAGCCCCCAATATATTATGTATTAAATATACAAGGAGACTCGTCTGTCCTAGTTGGCAGGCGGGTCTTTTTTTATTCATTTTTTATGGGAATTTAATTGACTTTTATATAGGTAGTGATAGAATACCTCTACATGCGAAAATTATAGAGAGGTGAAACTATGCAGATAATTAAGAATTTGAAGCCATATTGGAAATCGGTTCTGATCATTGTTCTGTTATTGATCGTTCAGGCATATTGTGATCTGGCATTGCCGGATTATACGTCGAAGCTGATCGATACCGGTATCCAGAATTACGGCATTGATCATTGTAGTCCGTTGCAGATCCCGGAAAAAGCGTATACCATTATTAAAGGGTTTATGGATGAAGATGATGTGACGGTGTGGGAAAAGTATTATGAGCAGTCGGATGATGGCATATACCGTATGACAGATGACGGCAAGGATCATATAGATGAGATCGATCAGGCGTGTATGGAGCCGATGATGATGTATTATTATCCATATACGATGGTGGATTCGGATGAAGATAATCAGTTAAAGCAGATGCTTGCAGCAAGCGGTATGACATTGGACGAGCTGCCGCCTGAGATGTGGAGTCAGATGGGAACGCAGATGAAGCAGATGATCGATTCCATGCGTGACAGTATGGGGGATGATATGATGATGTCATCTGCCATTACCTGTACAAGAACCTGTTATGACAGTATGGATTATAATTATAAGGATATCCAGATGTCCTATCTGAAACGTGTCGGTGTAGAGATGATCCTTATGACATTGTTAATGGTTGCATCGGCGGTACTTACCGGTCTGGTAGCCGCAAGAGTAGCTGCAGGTGTGGGCTGTGATCTGCGAGAAAGCATTTTCAAACGGGTTATTTCATTCTCAGATGCAGAGATCAATCGGTTCTCGACTGCATCCCTGATCACGCGTTCGACAAATGACGTTCAACAGATCCAGATGGTTACGGTTATGTTGCTCCGCATGGTTTTATATGCACCGGTTCTGGCAGTTGGCGGTATCATAAAGGTTGTAGAGAGCGGCGCCAGCATGGGATGGGTGATCGTAGTTGCGGTAGCAGGCATCCTGGTTGTTCTCGGAGTGTTAATGGCGATTGCACTTCCAAAGTTCAAGATCATGCAGGATCTGGTTGACCGTGTTAATCTTGTGTCCAGAGAGATCCTGACCGGTATTCCGGTTATCCGGGCATTTGGCAGAGAGAAGTTCGAAGAAGAACGTTTTGATAAGGCGAATAAGGATCTGACAAAGACATCATTATTTGTAAACCGTGTAATGACATTTATGATGCCGGTTCTGATGTTTATTATGTATGCGGTTACGATCCTGATCGAGTGGGTTGCGGCTCACAGAATCGATTCGGGTGAGCTTCAGGTTGGATCCATGACAGCGTTTATTACTTATACGATGATGATCATTATGTCCTTCTTAATGATCGGTATGTTATCCGTTATGCTTCCAAGGGCAGGCGTGGCAGCAGACCGAATCAAGGAAGTTATTGATACAGAGAGTACGATCTGTGACAAGCCGGATTGTAAGAAGTTAGAAGCTGTAAAGGGTGTTGTCCGTTACGAACATGTAAGCTTCGCATATCCGGGAGCGGATGAAGATGTTCTGACAGATCTTGATTTTGAAGCAAGACCAGGCGAGACGACAGCGATTATAGGAAGTACCGGCTGCGGTAAATCTTCCCTGGTGCAGCTTATGCCAAGATTCTATGATGTCACAGGTGGTAAGATCACGATCGACGGAACGGATATCCGGGATGTATCAATTGAGAGCCTTCGGGAGAATATCGGTTATGTGCCGCAGAAGGGTGTGCTGTTCTCCGGCACGATCGCATCTAATATCCGGTTTGGTGCAGAGGATGCAAGCGATGAACAGATGAAGAAAGCGGCAGCGATCGCACAGGCAACAGATTTCATCGAGGAAAAGGATAAACAGTATGACAGCAGCATTTCACAGGGTGGTACAAATGTTTCCGGCGGTCAGAAGCAGAGACTTGCGATTGCCAGAGCAGTAGCCCGGAATGCAAAGATCTATATATTTGACGACAGCTTCTCCGCTCTTGATTTCAAGACGGATGTAGCAGTCAGAAAAGCACTACGTGAAGACATGACAGACAGTACGGTATTCATCGTTGCCCAGCGTGTCAGCACGATCTTACATGCAGACCAGATTCTGGTACTGGATGAAGGAAAGATCGTAGGCAAGGGTACACACAAAGAGCTGATGGAGAATTGTCCGGTATATGAGCAGATTGCCCGTTCGCAGTTATCTGAAAAAGAGATTGCGGCGAGCATAGCGTAAGAACTCAGGAAAGGAAGGTAACAGACATGGAAGAAAACAGACCAAGACGTGGTGGACGACATATGGGACCTCCTGGAATGGGAGGCGGCGAGAAAGCAAAGGATTTTAAAGGAACCATATCGAAGCTGGTTCGTTATTCAAGAAAATATCTGCCGGCAGTGATCGTGGTCATGGTCATTGCGGTGTTCAGTACAGTATTCAATGTTGTCTGCCCGAAGGTACTCGGTAAGGCAACGACAGCATTATCAGAAGGCATTATGCGGAAGATAAATGGAATCGGCGGAATCGATTTCACCTATATCGGTAAGATTCTCCTGTTCTGTATGGGATTGTATCTGTTAAGTGTATTATTTAACTTTACACAGGGTATCATCATGACAGGTGTAACCCAGAAGCTATGTTACAAGATGCGTAAGGATGTATCTGAGAAGATCAACCGTATGCCACTTAAGTATTTTGAATCCAGAACCTATGGTGAGGTATTATCCCGTATTACAAATGATATTGATACGATGGGAAACGGATTAAATCAGAGTATCACACAGCTTATTACTTCGGTATCGACTGTTATCGGTGTATTTATCATGATGCTTACGATCAGCCCGCTTATGACGATGATCGCAATTATCATCCTGCCGATCAGTGTGGCATTAATGGGTATCATCATTAAGAAGTCACAGCGTTTCTTCAAACAGCAGCAGGAGTATGTCGGACATATCAACGGACAGGTTGAAGAAGTTTATGGCGGACATACGGTAATCAAAGCATTTAACAAAGAGGAAACAACCTTAAAGGAATTCCATGAGACAAATGAAGTCTTATACAAATCCGCATGGAAAGCCCAGTTCTTTTCCGGTCTGATGCAGCCGGTTATGATGTTTGTCGGTAATCTCGGATATGTAGGCGTAGCTATTTCTGGTGCGGCTCTTGCCATTCGTGGTACGATCACGATCGGTGATATTCAGGCATTTATCCAGTATGTGAAGAATTTTACACAGCCGATCCAGCAGGTAGCACAGGTTACAAATATGATGCAGCAGATGGCAGCAGCGGCGGAACGTGTATTTGAACTGTTAGAGGAAGAAGAGGAGGTTCAGGTTGTTGAGCATCCTGCTTCTGTCGAGGATATAAAGGGTGAAGTGGATTTCCGTCATGTGAAGTTCGGATACGATCCTGAGAAGATCATTATTCATGATTTCAGTGTTCATGTTGATCCGGGCAAACAGGTAGCGATCGTTGGTCCGACCGGAGCAGGTAAGACCACTATGGTTAAGCTTCTGATGCGGTTCTATGATGTAAATGAAGGAGCCATCCTGTTAGATGGTCACAATGTTAAAGAATATAATCGAAGAGAGCTTCGTGATGCTCTCGGTATGGTTCTTCAGGAAACATGGCTGTTTAAGGGGACGATCATGGAGAATATCCGTTATGGAAGACTGGATGCGACGGATGAGGAAGTAATTGCGGCAGCAAAGGCAGCTCATGCACATCGATTTATCTCGGCACTTCCGGGTGGTTATCAGATGGAACTGAATGAGGAAGTGACGAATATTTCACAGGGACAGAAACAGCTTCTTACGATTGCAAGAGCAATTCTTGCAAATAATCCGGTTCTGATCCTGGATGAAGCGACATCTTCCGTTGATACCAGAACAGAACACAGCATTCAGCGTGCAATGGATAATCTGATGAAGGGCAGAACAAGCTTTGTTATTGCTCACCGGTTATCGACGATCAAAAATGCAGATATCATTCTGGTCATGAAGGATGGCGATATCATTGAACAGGGTAACCATGAGGAACTGATGGCACAGAACGGATTTTATGCAGAGCTATATAATTCACAGTTTGAACAGGTATCTTAGCGCAGTATATAAGATATAAAAAACAAAATATGAACAAGTACAGAACAGTCCTGCTTTTCTTATTTGATTACAAGAACTTCTCTTGTTCGGATAAGAACAGGACTGTTTTTCTTTACAGGACTGTTATTTATAATATGACAAATAATATTTTTTTATGTGATACTATGTCGAAATTGTATAAAATGTACAGAAAATAACGCGATATAAACTTTTTTTAGTCATTTTTATATACTTTTCTGCTTAATTATGCTAAACTGAAAAAGGATTTTGTATTTTAGAGGGGAGCATATATGGAGCGCAGAAAAATTGGAGTTATTATCGCGCAGGCAGAAGAGAATTCACAGAGCCTGTTTATGAAAGGATTAATGGAGGAGGCATATGTCTATGGATACGATATATGTGTATTTTCCATGTACTTAAGATTTCAGGATACGCTGTATAGACAGATTGGGGATTCGAATATTTATAATCTGATTCAATGGGATGCATTTGATGCGATCATTGTTCTTCCGGATACCATTCAGGCAACCGATATAGCAACCCGGTTAGAAGACAAAATTCACGAGGCATTCTCAGGAGTTGTTCTTTTCGTAGATAAGGACAGTCGTTATTTCCCGACTGTAAAGATAAATCATTATAAACCATATAAGAAATTGATCGATCATTTGATCGAGGTTCATCACTATTCCGATATTATGTTTTTAGACGGGTGGAAGAATCATATTCATTCCATACAGAGAGAACAGGCATATAGAGACAGTCTGACGGAGCATGGAATTCCGGTTGATCCGAATAATATTTATTATGGCAATTACTGGTATGATTCCGGCAAAGAGGTTGTGAAGCTGATTCTGGATTCCAGAGAGAAACTTCCGGAGGCGATCGCATGTGCAAATGACTGTATGGCAATCGGGGTAGCGGCGGAATTATTCAGTAATCATATTCATGTACCGGAGCAGGTAGCAGTGATTGGTTACGATTCTACCGAAGAAGGGAAAAACCTGAAATGCAAGTTAACATCCGCTGATATTCCGGCCAGAGAATGCGGCAGATATTGTGCGAAATATATCCATGCATCCTTTGAGAAAGAACCGATACCGGAATTTGAATCAGAATCCGTGATCTTTCAGGGGACAAGCTGCGGATGCGAAGGGAAAATGCAGCCGGAAAAATATTTTGACGAAAAAGAGAATTTCTGGAATACGGATCATGCGAAGATGGGATACTCATCTTATTATAACAAGTTTATGGAGGATTTGTTATCTGAACGGGATCACAGAAGTTTTTTCAATACGATATTTCAGCATGTATATCAGGTGCGACCATTCCATTCGCTTAGTATATGCATGAATGATTACTGGAATTCATCGGAGGTTATGATCAGTGAGGATGCAATGCGTTCTAACGGATATACGGACAAGATATATCGTATCATAAAATGTGGACCGAGTGAACACACAGACAATCGTATCAGCTTTGATGACATATTTGAAATGAAAGAGATGATACCGGAACTATCTGAGCAAAGAGAGTGTCCGGAGACATTTTTCTTTACACCATTGTATTTTGATAACCGAAGCTTTGGTTATGCAGTTATTGGTTTTACAGATACAGAAGCACAGTTTACAGAGGTTTACATAAACTGGTTAAAGAGTATTATGCAGAGTATGGAAGCGTTTTATCGTCAGAATGGTCTGCGGGAGTTGTTGCGTCAGATGGAAGCAACACAGATTCGTGATGCAATGACCGGCTTGTATAATTATAAGGGCTTCTTACAGAAGGGAAATGAGCTTTGCGAAAATGCGACATTTGATGGTAAATCAATAGCAGTGATCGCGATTGATATTAATAAATTAAAGGATATCAATGCAAGCTATGGAAGAAAAGCAGGGGATGCTGCTATTTTGAAATTGGCACAGTTGATATCGGAAAGTCAGGATGATGATGCTATATGTGCCCGTATCAGTAATGATGAATTCGTTGTTGCATTCCCGGTTGAAGCATCTGATGAAACATGCGGAGAGGGATTTATCAAAAGTCTGTCGGATAAGATAAAGCAGTATAATGAATTGCGTAAAGAGGCCTATGAGCTTGAAATCTGCACGGGTATCCGTTGTGATATGATCTCCGGTTCGGAAGCCCTGGATCATCTGATCAATGAAACTATCAATGTGAAGAACAATAAGAAAGCCATAGAGCAAGGAAAAGAGGAAAGGGCAGGTGTTCTGACGGATAAACAGAAAGCGGATGATCATTTGATGGAATTTATTCTGGATAATAACCGGTTTGTTTATCATTTCCAGCCAATTATCAATGCCAGAACAGGAGATGTTTATGCATATGAGGCTCTAATGCGTGCGGACACAGAGCGTAAGATTTCGCCGCTTGATATGCTGGAAAGTGCAGATCGTCTGAATCGTTTATATGATATAGAAAAAGCGACATTTTTTAATGTGGTTGATTACATAGAGGAACACTCTCAGGATTTTGAGGGTAAGAAAGTATTTATTAACAGTATTCCGGGGTATCAGCTGACAGGTAAGGATAAGAAGAAATTAACTGAGATTATGGAACAGCATGCAGGAGAGCTTGTTGTTGAATTTACAGAAGAAACTGAGATGGGGGATGATCAGTTAAAGGAACTGAAGAACTCCTTTGCAAAGATGAACATTGAGACAGCTATTGATGATTATGGTTCCGGTTATTCCAATGTAAATAATCTGCTTCGGTATATGCCTCGGTTTGTAAAAATCGATCGTATGCTTATGACAGATATACACAAAGATATCCAGAAACAGCATTTTGTAAAGGATATTATAGAATTTGCGCATGATAATGATATTCTGACGCTGGCAGAGGGAATTGAATTGACACAGGAGCTGCGGGAGGTTATTAAGTTGGGCGTTGATCTGATTCAGGGTTATTATACATCAAGGCCGCAGCCGTATGTTGTGCGTTCAATCGATGAGCGTGTGATGAATGAAATTGTTCAATATAATCAGAGCCTGAATGCCAGACTGTATAAGAAAAAATATGAGACGGATTATAATGATACGGTTTCCATGGTACAGCTTGCCGCTAATAAATATACAAGCATTAAGGTTAAAAAAGCGCGGGGAATTAATAAAAAGATCATAATCAAAGGTTCTGTTGGTTTCCAGCCGAATATACTGATGTCTGTAGAAGATGGATTCCGTGGCACCATCATACTTGAGAATGTCAGTCTTGCGGGAGAACGCGGAATTCCGTGTATTGATATCGGTAAGAAGTGTAATGTAAATCTTCAGATTACTGGAGAAAACGAACTACGTACAGGAGGTATCAGAGTTCCGGACAGTTCAGTGCTTACGGTTGTAGGAGACGGTAATCTGACGATCAATCTGAATTCGGGAAAATACTTTGGCATTGGTAATTCATTGGATGAATATCATGGCGAACTCAACTTCTATCAGGATGGTGGAATCATCATCAATGCAAATGGTATGAAGGGCATTGGTATTGGTTCCGGACTTGGCGGTGTTATCAATATCAAACGCGGACATTATGAGTTTGATATGAAAGGTCAGGAAGGAGCCTGTATCGGATCTGTAAACGGTGATTCCGAATTGTTTATAGAATACTGCGACATGGATATTTATTCCGGTATATCAAACGGTACGATCATTGGATCTGTAAATGGTGATGCAGATATTAAGCTTGAGAATATATCGGCAAAGCTTCAGGGGGCAGGTAATGTTATAACCGGTATCGGAACGATTGCCGGTAACAGCTGTATGGTTCGTCTGGAAAATGTAAATATCTCGTCGAATATCCGTGCAAAGGAATGTTATGGCATTGGATGCCGTGCAGGAAAAACGGATATCTATATCGGATATGCAGCAGTTAAAAGCGTGGTACAGGGCAAGTCAGCGGTTGCCTTTGGTAATTCGGTCATGTCTGCCAAGCTGTACTGTTCCAATGCTGATGTTGGAACGAATGCCGTTACAGAGTTCAATTCAGATATCGGAGCACTTGAAAAGAATATACAACTGGAGAACGGTCGTGCAGAGTTTATCCTGAATGGACAGGAGGTCAAACGTCAGATTCTCGCAGCAAGATTATAAATAATTCCCGGCAGACTATTTCTGACAGATGGAATTGCCCCACGACAAATGACGAATTAAGATTTCGTTGTGAGCAGTTTCATCTGTCAGGGAAAGATTGCCGGGGCTTTTTGAATTATAAAAAGGCTGTTCGTAGGTGACGGTGTTGGAATAAAAAAACAGGTTTGCTTTTTTGAAGCAAACCTGTTTCAGTTTACGTGCATGAGAGGATTCGAACCCCCGACACCTTGGTCCGTAGCCAAGTGCTCTATCCAGCTGAGCTACATACACACGTTGTTCAACAACAGATAGTATTCTATACCAGTTCTATAAATTTGTCAAACAAAATCTAAGATTTTCTTAAAAATTTTCTGTATTTTTTTCAAGACACAATTTGATCTGTGGCTGAGCACCATCTCCATAGATCATATTTTTAATCTCCTGCATTTCGAGGTCTGTTTGAGAGATAACATCAGCACAATGTTTTAAGCGACCGGAGATAAGTTCGGGATCGGCGACATCCTTTTTATAACGGAGCTGGTGGTCAAGACTTGCCCAGAAGTCCATCGCGATAGTACGGATCTGAACTTCTACCCGCATATTTCTCGTATGGTCGGCAAAGAAGACAGGAACTTCTATGATCAGATGAAGACTACGGTAACCATTTGGCTTTGGATGGCTGATATAGTCTTTTGCCTCAATCAGAGTAATGTCATTCTGACTGATGAGCTTCTCTGCAACGGCGTAGATGTCATCGATAAAGGAACAGATAACACGGAGTCCCGCAACATCATTCAAATTATATACGATATTTTCTACAGATACCTGACATCCTTTTGAAGACAGTTTTGTTGCGATACTGACCGGTTTCTTGATGCGCGATTGGATAAATTCAATCGGATTTCGGTTGTAGCGAACGCTGAAATCTGTATTTAATACATCCAGCTTGGTCTGAACTTCCTTGATCGCACAGGAGTACATCATCATAAGCTCCTCGAATCGTTTCATGTCTTCTATAAAAGGATTCTGCTCCGGATATAGAAGTGCATCGATATAGCTTCTGTATATATTTGTATTTGTATTATTATCTTTAGCAGACATATTCATAATCTCCGTTTCTGTTTTAGGCAATCTTTATTTAATCAATTTGCATGAATAGACAAAATAATATCATCCATATTATTCTACTACATTTTAAAGGTAGAGTATACTATAAAAACGTGATAAAATGAGCATTGCGACGGATGTGCTTGCACATGCCGGCATAATGCGAAAAAAACATAGAGCCGACAGGCGATATGATAAAATGAGCATTGCGACGGATGTGCTTGCACAAGCCGGCATAATGCGAAAAAAACATAGAGCCGACAGGCGATATGATAAAATGAGCATTGCGACGGATGTGCTTGCACAAGCCGGCATAATGCGAAAAAAACATGGAACCGACAGGTGACATGATAAAATGAGCATTGCGACGGAATGTGCTTGCACAAGCCGGCATAATGCGAGAAAGAAGTGAATTATATGAGATATTTGGATCGGCTGATTGCATCAGAGGTTCTTCCGAATGCTTATAAAGAGTGGCGGGGATACCGACAGAAGCTGACAGACTTTATAGAAGAAAATTGTGTGGCCGAAGGAGGGGGTAAGCCTGTTCTTGCTATATGGGGAGCAGGACGGTCAAATGACATCGATCTGGCAAGACTTGCAGAGAGATTTAAGCTGGTTTTGATCGATCGGGATGCAGAGGGACTTGTACAGGCGTGTAAGACCTATGGATTGGAGGGAACAGATGTTATTTGTGTGGATCTTCCTTTCTGGAATGTAGAGCTTGAGACTTATGAAATGTTTGAAGCATTGCTTGCAGAGGGTGAAGAGGCAGAGATCGTGATCGAGCATTTGAAACAGGTTGCATTTGACAACAGCCACAGGGTATTGCCGGATATTGGACGAAGGTTTGACTACAGCGTCTGCGTAGGACTTCACAGCCAGTTGAATGCGAGATTTGCAGGCCTGTTATATATGTATCGGGAGAATTATGACGAGGAAGAATTGCAGATGATCGAGAATGCGATCCGGGCATTAAACGAAGCCGCGGTTACCCGGACAAATGATGTAATCTATATGCTGACGGAGAAATTAATGGTGTTCGGGTTAGAATGGGCAGTTGTAAATGAATCCGCTATGGATCAGTGGGAGAAGTTTGTTCCGGAGGATATTGAAGGTGCGTTGCAGCTTCGTCATGACATCGGAATGCATAAGGATTTTGATATCCGGATCGAAGCGGAGCGGCGGTTGTTCTGGCCTTTTGCATGGGAGGAACGAAAGAAGGGGTATGTGATGGAACTGCTGGCAGTACAGCCTCTTGAATAATAGAGAATTGGGTATATACGAAGCCGGACAGAATATTAGCAAATTGAAGTGGGATGAACAGTAATAGAAAATCGGAAAAATTCCATAAAAAACAGGGGTAAAAACGTATAGCGGTTATAGGGAGAGACAAATGACAGACAGAGAATTTGGAAAATATATGTCTGCGATCGCACAGGGAGACCGGGAGAGCCTTCGGGCAGTGTATGATGAATATTTGAAGCTGATCTTTGCGGTGGTCTATGATACGATCCGGCAGAGAGAGGAAGCGGAGGATGTGACATCGGAGTTCTTCATCAAGCTTTATCGGATCGCAGACAGTTATAAGAAGGGAACCGGTCATAAGAGATGGCTTGTGACGATCGCAAAGAATATGGCGATCGACCGGATTCGAAAGATCGATCGTGAAATGCTGGTGGATGAAATGCCGGAGCGAAACGAAGGAAAGACGATGGAGAGTCAGGTAGTAGAGAACCTGACATTGAAGCAGGCAGTTGCCACGCTAAAACCGGAGGAGCAGGAGATTCTGGATCTGAAGGTAGTCGGAGGATTTACATTTAAAGAGATCGCGGAAATGAAAGGGCGACCGATCGGAACGATCACATGGATCTATAATCAGGCAATACAAAAATTAAGGAGGTGCAGGCTGTGAGAGATGAACAGAATAAGAACAGACAGACGGAAGAAGACAGATTCATAGAAGCTTATCTGAACCGAATCGATGCAGAAGCACCGGATCTGTGGGATCGGATCGAAGCAGGACTTGACCGTGAAGCAAAGGATGTAGAAGAAAAACAAAAGAAAACCTCAAAGGTAAAATATGTAATTCCGGTTCTTGCAATCGCAGCGGTTCTTCTGGCAGCAGTGATCGTGACACCGTTGCTGTCTGATTCTAAGCGACATTCGAAAGAAATAAATGCGGGTAGGACAACAGATGTTTCAAATGATGGGCTGGATGCAGCTGAGAATTCAAATATATCCGATCAGGCGGAAGATTATGTGGATGAAACAGCGGATTCCATACCGGAGACAGTACAGAATGAAACTGCCAACAGACCGACACAGAATACAACAGAAGATATACAGATGAATGGAGCCGGTGGAGATTCGTCCGGTGTTCAGGCGGAAGCAGGCCATACAACGAGTCAGACAGATGCACTGCAAAATGCTGGATGTACAGATCTTCAGGTGACGGAATCAGCTGATATGGATGCATGGCAGGAAATGAGTAATATAGCAGTTACACTTCAGATCACAGAGATTGTAACAGCAGAGCCGGATGCGGTACAAAAATATGTCGCAAAACTCTTGCAGGTATCTGATGCATCCGGGGAATTAATAACCGGTCAGGACATCGTATTGCAGCCGAAAGAAGCAGAGACATTTTCGGTAGGGGAAGAAGTAACAGGTACACTTCTCCGATATGATTCTGAACGACAGGCATGGATCTTAAGCAGACAGTAGTTGATCTGTAAGAAAAAATTCCATAAAAAGAGGATACCCATCCGTATCTTAGTCATAAAGAGAATAGATAGCTGTAAAATTTTGTTTTCACATTCGACGATTGATAACGGCGGAGGTGGTCAGAGCAGAAATTATGCAGATATCGGATAGTGACTAAGATAAGGAGGGTATTTTTTATGAGAAAAATCAGGCGGATGGTAAGTGTGGTTATGATCTCCTGCATGATGGCGGGCTGTCTTGCAGGCTGCGGAAGCGGGAAAGAAACAGGAGGCACGCATGGAGAACGACAGGGAACGGAAAGCCGGTCAGGTACGGAGCGGGAGAGCATCGCAGAAAGATACAGACAGAAAGCCATAAAAGAGGAATTTGAAGAAAATATAGCGGAATCCGGACAGTCACAGCAAAATATGGCTGTGTCGGAAGGTATAGAAGAAGGGGCTTATGATAGTGCAGTTTCGGCTGCCGATACATATAATTCCGTAACGGACAGTGCATCAAATTCTGAATATGCAAAAATCGGATATGGAGAATCCGGTTATGATACCAGAGAGTATGACTATCAGGAAGAACACCGTTTTGTGTCTACGAAAGATTTCCCGCTTTCAACATTTGCGGCAGACTGTGATACAGCTTCCTACAGCAATATCAGAAGTTATATCGAAGAAGGAATGCTGCCGCCTGCAGGAGCAGTCCGGGTCGAAGAAATGATCAATTATTTTGATTATGACTATGTATCAGGCCCGGAGGCTGGGAAGAAGTTTGCAGTATATACGGAATATGCGGATTGTCCATGGAATAAAGATACAAAGCTGATGATGGTAGGACTGAATACGGCCGCGATCGATATGAGTGAGAAGAAAGCATCCAATCTGGTATTCCTGATCGATACATCCGGTTCTATGTATGAGGAAAATAAACTGCCGCTGGCACAGAAAGCATTTAAAATGCTGGCAGAGAATCTGGATGAGAACGACAGGATCAGTATTGTTACATATGCGGGTTCGGATACGGTTGTTCTAAATGGCGTGGCAGGTTCGGAGGCCTATACGATATGCGAGGCACTGGATTCGCTGGAAGCATCCGGCAGCACAAATGGAAGTGCGGGACTGATCACGGCATATGAGATCGCAGAGCAGCAGTTTATAAAAGACGGAAATAATCGGGTGATCCTTGCGACGGATGGGGATCTGAATGTCGGGCTGACAAGCGAGAGTGATCTGGTAGGATTGATCACTGAGGAGAAGGACAGCGGTATATTCTTGAGCGTTCTGGGATTTGGCTCTGATAATCTGAAGGATAACAAATTAGAAGCATTGGCAGATCACGGAAACGGTAATTACTCGTATCTGGATTCTGTCTATGAAGCAAAGAAGGTTCTGGTTGACGAAATGGGTGGAACCTTATATACGGTTGCAAAGGATGTCAAAATGCAGATTGAATTCAATCCGGAGCAGGTGAAAGGTTATCGGCAGATCGGATATGAGAACCGTACGCTTTCCGCAGAAGATTTTGCAGATGATACGGTGGATGGCGGCGAGATCGGAGCCGGTCATGTGGTGACTGCACTCTATGAGGTGGTTCCGGTCGATTCGGAATTTGACGTGCCGGAGGCAGAGACAAAATATACATCGAAAAAGCAGAGTACAAATTATTCCGGCGAACTGGCAACCGTGAATATCCGTTACAAAGAGCCGGATGGAGATAAGAGCACACTGGAAACAGCCGTTATAAAGGCAGAAAGCGGTCAAAAGGGAATGTCTCATGACCTGAGCTTTGCATCGGCGGTTGCGGCATATGGAATGCTGCTTACGGACAGCACATATAAAGGAACAGCGACGTATAAGATGGCGGAAGAACTTGCGGAAGCAGGAATCACGGTTGAGATAAATGAAAGGGACATGGCTCAGGCAAGCAACGATCAGTTATACCGGAGCCAATTCCTTGAACTGGTGCGGAAGACGGAGAAGTTATCTCAACGTGAACCGGCAGCACAGATGTGGCAGTGCGATTAACGGACGACCGGTTGTTTATACTCGAAATTCATAATAAATATAAGCCGTAAAAGGTGTTTTTTTCTCTGATATATGCTAACATATATAAGATCATTGCAGTATATGATCGATTTACTGTTTACTATTATGAGTAGGAGAGCATACAGGAGGAAAAGAAAATGAAAAAATGTCTGAAATGCGGAGCTGAACTGGATGATGGTGCAAATTTTTGCAGATATTGTGGAAGTTCACAGAAGGTTGACAGTGCAGAAGCAATAGCACAGGGCTATTATGCGCCAAACGGAATGTCTCAGGATTACTATGACCCAAATGGCACAGCACAGGGGTATTATGCTCCAAATGACATGGCACAGGGCTACTATGCTCCAAATGACATGGCACAGGGCTGCTATGATCCAAATGGCACAGCACAGGGGTATTATGCTCCAAATGACATGGCGCAGGGCTACTATGATCCAAATGGCACAGCACAGGGCTATTATGATCCAAATGGTATGCCCCAGGGTTACTATGACCAAAATAGTATGAATCCGGGAGTAGAGCAGCCTGTTTCCAAAATGCCGAAAACCGGGAAATCTAGAGAGAAGAAATCGAAAAAATCTATAATGTTGATTGTCGGTATAGCAGCGGCGGTCGTATTGGCAGCAGTTTTATTTTTCCTGTTTTTTGGAAGAGAAATGATTGCCAAGAGCAAAATTAAAAGTGCGGCTAAGGATTATGCAGGGTATATTGAAAAACTGAAGGTCAAAGAACTTGTGAAAGCTACAGCGCCAAAGGGGCTGATCGAAGATATCGTTGTCGATGCTATGAGAGCGGATGGAGCAGATTTCGATGACCTTAAGGAGTTCAGAGATGATTTTGACGATGAGTATGATGATATGATCGATGATGCCTATGATGAGGCAGACGATGCAGGAGTTAAGATCAGTCTGGATGATTTCAAGGTTGAAAAGGTTAAGAAGGTTGACGTTAAAGATGTGATTCAGTATGTATATGATGAACTGGGCGAAAAAGAGATAGAAGGATATGATGTTGACAAGGTTTACGCTCTCGTAAAAGAAAAAGCAGAAGATTACAATCTGGATCTGAAAAAGATTTACAGAGTAGATATTTCTTATGATCTGTCTGTAAGAGGAGATTATTTTGACTGGAAGGATGTAAAAGACGCATTAAAGGGTGAAGGAATTAATGTAAATGATCTGTGTGATCATCTTTATGCATATGAATATGAAGGAGAGTATTATCTGATTCCCGGTGTTGAGGATGCATTGATACCATCATTTAAGAAATATATGGAAAAGGTGAATAGATCCAGAGATATTTCAAATGCGGATAGCATTCGTATCGCATTACAGACAGCATTATCTGATATAGATGCTTGTGAAAGCTTTTATAAGAGTGATGTTGATAATGAATATGTCATATTATCCGAAACCGGTATGGCAAAGGTTCCTGCAGCTTTCCGTAAAGAGTTTGACGCTGTGCTCGGCGAGTATCCGGAAGTGAAATATATAAAAGACGGTTATGATAAATTTGCATTTAAACTGGATGTTGAAAGTAACACATGCACGGTTTATGTTACAAATGGTTCTGATTTTGTGGAGATTTCTCCGGATATAGATTACGATTTTTATTTTTAAACGTATAGAAGCACTTCCCTTTTATTGATAATTCTTGTATAATAAAGTATTAGAGTTGCCAAAAGGCAAATATGAGAAATGACAGGAAGGATAAATTAATGGGTGAAAAAAAGATAATGCTCGGTAATGCAGCGATCGCCAGAGGCGCATATGAAGCCGGTGTAAAGGTATCAGCAGCATATCCGGGTACTCCAAGTACAGAGATCAGTGAGAATATTGTAAAATATCCTGAGATATATGCAGAATGGTCTCCAAATGAAAAAGTAGCAACAGAGGTTGCGATCGGAGCATCATTTGCAGGTGTCCGTTCAATCGTATCAATGAAGCATGTAGGTGTGAATGTAGCTTCAGATCCATTATTTACAGCAGCATATACCGGTGTAAAGGGTGGTATGGTTTTAGTAGCAGCCGATGATCCGGGTATGTATTCATCGCAGAATGAACAGGATTCCAGACTGGTAGCAAGGACAGCGATGATTCCGGTGTTTGAACCATCTGACAGTATGGAAGCAAAGGAGTTCACAAAGTATGCATTTGAATGCAGCGAGAAGTACGATACTCCGATCATGCTCCGTACAACAACCAGACTGGCACATTCACAGGGCGTTGTTGAATTAAATGACAGAGTAGAAGTAGAAGACAAGCCATACGAGAGAGACATTAAGAAGATGGTTATGATGCCGGGTAATGCGATCCCTCGTCATGTATTTGTAGAACAGAGATTAAAGGACATGGCAGCAGACGGTGCGGATATGCCGATCAATCGTGTAGAGATGAATGATACCAGCGTTGGTGTTATCACCAGTGGTATTCCATATCAGTACGTAAAGGAAGCAATGCCAAATGCCTCCGTATTAAAGCTTGGTATGGTAAATCCGCTTCCTAGAAAGTTGATCGAAGACTTTGCGGCAAAGGTTGATAAGCTGTATGTTATTGAGGAGCTAGAGCCTCATATCGAGACACAGGTAAGAGCCTGGGGCATCGATGCAGTAGGTAAGGAGCTTTTGACCGTTCAGGGTGAATACAGTGCAAATATGTTAAGAGAGAAGATCCTCGGCGAGAAGGTTGAGCAGGAAGAACCTGCAAAGGTTGCACCTAGACCACCTATCCTTTGTCCGGGATGCCCGCATAGAAGTGTATTTTCAGTATTAAACGAACTGAAGATCCATGCAGCAGGAGATATCGGATGCTATACACTGGGAGCAGTTGCGCCGCTTAGCGTAATTGATACAACCGTATGTATGGGATCTTCCATTTCTACATTACATGGTATGGAAAAAGCAAAAGGAAAAGATTATATCAAGAACTGGGTTGCGGTTATCGGTGATTCCACATTCATGCATACAGGTGTAAACTCTCTGATGAACATGGTTTACAACAAGGGTACAGGAACCGTTATCATCCTTGATAACTCAACAACCGGTATGACAGGACATCAGGATCATGCAGCGACCGGTAAGACCTTGCAGGGTGAACCTACATATGCGATTAACATTTATAAATTGTGCAAGGCGATCGGTATTGACAGTGTACATGAGATCAATGCATTTGACATTGACGGTTTAAAGAAGCTGATCAAAGAGGAAGTTGCAAAGGATGAGATCTCTGTTATTATCACCAAGTCTCCTTGTGTTCTTTTAAAGACAACCAAGGTAACAGGTGTATGCAGAGCTATCCCGGAGAAATGTAAGAAGTGTGGTATGTGCTTAAAGCCGGGATGCCCGGCAGTTATCAAGCAGCCGGATGGAACGATCCAGATCGATGAGACCATGTGTAATGGTTGCGGACTGTGTATGAAGCGTTGTAAGTTTGATGCGATCGAAAAGGAGGAATTCTAATGGCTGTAAAGAATATTATGATAGTTGGTGTCGGTGGACAGGGAACTCTTCTTACAAGCCGTATCCTCGGTGGTATCACGACAGCAGCAGGTTATGATGTAAAGCTCTCCGAGGTTCATGGTATGAGCCAGAGAGGCGGTAGTGTTGTTACATATGTAAGATATGGTGAGAAGGTTGCGGAACCAATCGTAGAAGAAGGTCATGCAGATGTTCTGATCGCATTTGAGAAGCTGGAAGCTATGCGTTATGCTCATTTTCTGAAGAAGGACGGCGTAATTATTGCAAATGATCAGAGAATCGATCCGATCACAGTTGTAACCGGTCAGGCAGAATATCCGGAACACATCTTAGAGACATTGTCAGAGAAGCATAAGGTGATCTCCATCGATGCGATGGCAGAGGCAAAGAAGCTTGGCAATCCAAAAGTATTTAATACGATCATTATCGGTGTTGCTGCAAAACATATGGATTTTGACCATGACAAATGGGTAGAGGTTATCAAAGCAACGGTTCCTCCAAAGACAGTTGAGATGAACCTGAAGGCATTTGAAGTCGGATATGCATTATAAAGATTAAAATTAAATAAATGGTTTATTACAGAAGCATCTGTGAAAACCGTCAGGGAAAATACCTTTTGTACATAAGAAACAGTTCATGCAGATATGTACAGGAGGTATTTTTACATTATGTATAATAATTGGAACAAAAAATGTCGATTTTTAGGTACTTTTGACAAAAAACAGTGGACGATATGGCTTATATAGTGTAAAATCAAAAAAGTGGGTGCGTTCATGCGAAAAGAAAATTGGTGGAAACGTATAAGGAGAATTCGTAATGAATAATGATACAATAAATGTTGATATCAGTAAAAAATGGCAGTTGTTGTTGTGGAAGGTATTTCTGTCGGTTGCGATCATGTTCATGGTTGTGGAAGTAATCATATGTCTGGTAAAAAAAGATTTGGGAATGGCGCGGGGAGCGTATATGGGGTTATATGTAGCAATTCCACTTGTCATATATGCAGGGGTGTTGTCCGGAACCTTATATGTTTTGAAAAAAAACAAACTGACCGAGAACGGAGCTGACTGGCTGGTATCCATGATGATGTTTGTGATCTTTATTGTTCCGGCATTTGAACATTATGATGCGATCGTACTGGCGCTGTTGCCTATGGTTTCAATCGTGATCACAGCCGTATTTGCGAATCAGAATATTACACTGGTGATGACGCTTCTGACATTCTGCAGTCTGATCATTAATGATATCCGTCTGTATAGCCTGTTTGAGTGGAAGGAGATTAGCTTTTGGGCGTATGTAACAGCTTCATTTGGGCTGGTTTTAGTTTTGAGCGTGGTAACCTTCCTGTTGAATATGCATACGAAAGAGCTGATGGAATCCATCGGTAACTTCACAGTTCGTCAGATGAATCTTATGACAGAGCTTCGTAAAGATCCGCTGACGGGATTATATAACAGACGTTCCTTTGAGGAGAGCCTGGAGAAAGAAATCCGGCGTACAGAAGAAAACGGAGAGAAAGCATATATTGCGATTTTTGATATCGATCATTTCAAGAATGTAAATGATACATACGGACATAGCAATGGTGATGTGGTTATCAAGGCACTTTGTAAGATGCTAAAGGAGAAATCCAAAGACTATGGTCTTGCATTCCGTTACGGTGGAGAGGAATTTGTTATACTGTTCAATAATATTGAACTGCCGAAGGTTATCAATGTAGTAGAGGATGTAAGAACAGAATTCCGATGCTACTACTTCCAGTTCATGAATAACAGTGGAATCACCTGTAGCTGTGGTGTTGCGGAATATTCCAAAGGAGAGAGTGCAAAGGCATGGTTCAATCGGGCAGATAATTCGCTGTATCAGGCGAAGGAAGCCGGACGTAACCGAACCGTTGTGAGTGAATAAGATAATTAAAAAAAGAAATCAGTAATTTAAAAACGGTGATATCTAAAAAGCAGAGAAATTGGTACTATAAGTATGCCAATTTCTCTGCTTTTTTACATGTTTTCAAATTGGTATAAAAAAATATAAAACTGGTATTGCAAAACCAGTTGATAGGTGGTATATTATGTTTACAAAGTGGTTCACAAAAAGAACCACAAAAGGAGATGAAAATGGAGAAGGATATGGAATATTATATTCAGGTTTCCGGTCGTATCATGAAAGATAATCTTGATAAAAGAAAGTCTCTTACCCAAAAGATATGCGACTGGTATCTGGATCAGGACAAAGAAGATATATGTCTGATCGCATCCGGATCGTCCCTGAATGCAGCATATGCAGCTCGACCATTTCTTTTAAAATACAGTAAATTTGATATCAGTGTATTAAGTACAGTGGAATATCTGGATGTTTATCGGGAGAGAAAAAAGAACCGGTTTACGATTTTAATATCCCAGAGTGGATGCAGTACAAACATAATTGAAATTATGAAGGAGCTGGATAAAGAGCATCAACCATTTGTTTTGTTAACAGGGAATGAGAATGGCAGTGCAAGCAGATACACGGATCGTCTTGTGGAGTATGGAGTTGGGAATGAAACGATTGATTATGTAACTCTTGGATATTCTACTTTGATCGAGTTTCTGATGCTTATGATACTGGAGATAGGTTTTCAAAAAAAAGAAATCAGTGATCAGGAATATGAAACTGCAGTAAGCCAGATCCGGAAAGCTTGTGAAATGCAGGAGCTTTGCCTGATACAGGCGAAAGAATTGGTACAAAAACGATATCAGGATCTGTTGTGTATGGAAAAAGCAATACTGGTCGGCGATGGAGCCAATCTGGCAACGGTCAGAGAGGGAGCGTTGAAATTTCAGGAAACTCTGAAAGTCCCGACGGTATATTATGAGAGCGAAGAATTTATACATGGACCGGATATGCAGCTAACTCCGGATTATTCGGTTTTCTTTATAGACTGTGGTAAAACCTCTGATCGACTGTATGATATTTATAAAGCAACATCGTTGATCACAGAACGTTGCTATATGATTACGGATCAGGTTCACGATAAACGAGATGGACAGATTCGGATGCCATGCCGGCTTCCGGCAGAGATCACGCCGTTATATACAGCTGCATTGTTTCAATATATAGCGGCTCATGTAACAAAAGAAAAAAATAATTTTACTTGTCATCCGCTGTTTTCCCGGATGGAACAGGCTGTTTCGCCAAAAACAGAAGACTATGACAGGATTATGAAAGAAAAGCTTGAAAGGAGCAGAAGGGAGGAGAACGGATGAGAAAATATGTCTTAGCAACACACGGAAAGATGGCCGAAGGAATGTTGACAACGATTGAAATGCTGGCAGGTACACAGGAAAATCTGACCTGTATCAATGCTTATACAGATGAATGCCCGGATCCGCTTCCGGAATTAAAGAGAATTGTTGAAGCGAATTCAGAGGCAGAGATTGTGATAATGACAGATCTTTTAGGCGGAAGTGTGAATAATAATGCATCCGCATTATTGTCTGATCCAAGGATACATGTTGTTGCCGGTGTGAATCTGGCTGCAGTGATTGGTATCCTGCTGAGTGCAGAGGATCAGGATACGGCATCTGTAATTGAAAGTGCGGTTGCAGAGGCTAAAGATATGATGGTTTATTGTAATACAGTAAATGCAACGTATGATGATGAAGATTTTTAATCTGTGTATTGACAGAAAAGAAAGGAGAAGGTTTATATGATCAAATCAATTCGTGTTGATTATCGTCTCTTACATGGACAGGTAGCAGTATCATGGACAGCATCATTAGGGGCAGATTGCCTGCTACTGGTAAGTGACACGGTTAAAAATGATCCGCTGAGATTAAACGCACTAAAGATGGCGAAACCATCCGGAACAAAGGTTGTAGTAAAAAATACAGCGGAAGCTGTAGAGGCATTGAAAAGCGGGGTAACTGATAAATATAAATTATTTATCATCTGTGAAACGGTAGAAATAGCCAAAGCAATCATTGAAGCTACAGGAGAAAAGACATTAAATATCGGCAACATTGCATACCATGAAAATGCAAAATTATATGGTAGAAGCGCATATATGGATGCAGCCGAGCTGGCTCTGGTAAAAGAGATGGTTGATGATAGCGTTGATGTATTTATTCAGATGATCCCGGCTGATAAAGTAATTAAATGCAAATCGCTGTTTTAACGGATGAATGGAGGGACAGATTATGATATTAAAAACAATACTTATTTTTCTGATCGGCCTGCTTGGTTATTCAGAATGGCTGCTTGGTACAAGCTGCCTGCAGCGACCGATCGTTCTTGGACCGTTAGTAGGTCTGGTAATGGGAAATCTTCCGGCCGGTATTATTATGGGTGCAACTATGGAACTTGCACTTGTAGGAGCCGTGTCGATCGGTGCATATAATCCGCCGGATCTGATCGCAGGCACTGTGCTCGGTGTTTCACTTGCGATTCAGTCAGGAGCCGGAGCGGAAACAGCTTTAGTACTTGGTATTCCGATCGCAACCGTAATGCTTGCGGCAAATACCGGTATCTGCCAGCCGTTGATGCTTGTTATGATCCACAAATGTGACCGTGATGCTGAAAAAGGTAATATACGGGCATTTAACAGAGATTATCTGATCGCAGGATATCTTCAGAACCTTTTTGGTATTGTCTGCATCCCACTTGCATTTTATTTTGGCAGTGATGCAGTAACAGCACTTCTTGGTAAAATACCTGAATTTGTTCAGTCCGGTATGGATATAACAGCAGCACTGCTTCCTGCACTTGGTTTTGCAATGCTTGCACAGCAGATGATGAATCGCAAGGTTGCACCATTTTTCTTCCTTGGCTTTTTCCTGGTATCATACCTTGGAATATCCACAACAGGAGTTGCGATTTTTGCCGTACTTATTGTGATAATCGGAGTAACATTCGGCATATTCGGAGACAAGCAACAGGGGGCAGCACCGGTAGTTGAAACCGCAGATAACGGAGGTGATTTTGATGAGTTCTAAGATACATGCAGACTACGATAAGGTAGTTACGAAAAAAGATCTCACAAAGGTGTTTTTAAGAGAGATCACATATGAACATACATGGAATTATGAACGAATGGGAAATGTAGGATTTTGTTTTTCCATGTATCCGGTTTTAAAGAAACTGTATCCGGATAAGAAGGATCTGGCAGCTGCTATGAAGCGTCATCTGACGTTATATCAGACCAGCCATTATCTTGCAACATTTCAGATGGGTATCACAGCCGCAATGGAAGAGGAAAATGCACAGGATGCAGATTTTGATACAGATTCGATTGGCGCAGTAAAAACAGCATTAATGGGACCTATAGCAGGAATCGGCGATTCTCTGTTCTGGGGCACGATCAAGGTAATCGCAACAGGAATCGGATGTTCACTTGCCTTGCAGGGGAACATTCTCGGACCTATTCTCTTCCTTTTGATCTTTAACATTCCGGCATATCTCTGCAGATGGTTTGGAGTATTCCTTGGATATAAAATGGGTCGTGAATCCATGGCAAAGATTGTTGAATCCGGTTTGATGAAGGTAGTTATGGAAGTAGCCTCTATCATGGGTATTATGGTAGTTGGCGGCATGACGATGGATATGACGTCGATTAATTTTGTAACGCAGATTGGAAGCGGCGAAGAAGCAAGTACAATTCAGGATCTGTTAAATGGCATTGTCCCGGGCCTTCCGGTGCTGTTGCTATTTGGAGTTACTTACTGGTTATTGAAGAAGAAGGTTAATCCGTTGCTTATTATGTTGATCATGCTTGTACTTGGAATAGCAGGAGCATTCTTTGGCTTCCTTGGTTAAAAAGGAGGTAGTAGTAAGGTGAAAAAAATAGTAATTGATATGCATGTACATCCTGCATTTTTAGAGCCGGTATGCAAAACGGCATATCAGAATGAATTTGCAAAAAAGATGTATGGCTTATACAAGACGGATCAGATCCCGGTTGATGCACTGTTAACCTTGATGGATTGTTCCGGAGTTGATAAAGCGGTTTTGCTTCCACTGGATCTGACTACGGAATATGGAGGCATACTAGGAACAAATGACCAGATAAAGGAATTGACAGCAACATATCCGGATCGTTTTATCGGATTTGCTAGTGTAGATCCTCACAGGCCGGATGCGACAGAAATACTTGAAACAGCATTTGCAGAGTATCATCTGGCAGGCCTGAAGCTTCATCCGTCAAAGCAGAAGTTCTATCCGGGAGATGAATACATGGAGCCGATATATCAGATATGCGAGAAGTATAATAAACCAATCGTGTTTCATTGCGGAATGTCGGTAGAGCCGGATACCTTATCTAAATATGCGAGGCCGGTTGAGTTTGAAGAAACAGCATACAGACATCCAAAGCTTCGAATCTGTCTTGCACATTGCGGATGGCCATGGGTGCAGGAAACTTGTATGCTGATGCTCAAATACAGAAATGTTTATGCGGATACAGCATTCCTGTATTTTGATACAGCCCCGGAGTTTTATCACAAGGTATTCGAAGTGGATATGGGACCGCACTGGATCGATCGAAGCTTCAGACATCAGATCATGTTTGGCTCTGATGATCCGCGGTTAGAGATGCGGAGAATGAAAAAGGCTATAGAAGCTATGGATATAAGAGAATCTACCAAGGATCTGATATTTGGACAGAACGCGATTGAGTTTCTGGGATTGGAGGTATGATGGTAACACATGGCAGTATAGAGGTGCTGACAAAAGAATATAACTGTCTGGTGAAAATTACAGATGATATCAGGCAGATTGTAGAAAAAAGCAAAATCAGAAATGGTGTTGTATATGTTATAACAGCACATACGACAACAGGAATTGCAGTTAATGAAGGACTGGAGTGCCTGGAATATGATATTGGGCATCTGATGGAAAGACTTGTTCCTGAGGACGGAGAATATGCCCATGGAAGGCTGTTAGATACCTACGGTGCGATGGCAGGCAATCCGACCGGACATTTAAAAGCCCATCTGACCGGAAATCATTGTGTATTCCCGGTTATAGATGGAAAGCTGAAAAGTGGAAGCGCACAGGACATATATCTGTGTGAATATGATGGACCGCAATATAGAACAATTTATATAACTATTATAGGGGAATAAAAAATAACAGGAGGAAAGAACTATGGCATTAAAAAAATTTGACGCAGAGAAATATTTAAAGGACGGAGCAAAGACATACTCATTAAGAGGAGAGGTTGAGGCATTGATTGACCGGATCACGGCAAAGGAATATGACAGCGTATGTATGATTGGTATCGGTGGAACATGGGCAGAATGGTATCCGGTTGTAGAAGTAGCCAAGAAATATACAGATCTTCCGATCTATCTTGAAAATGCAGGTGAATTTCTGGTAAAAAATAAAAAACATATTACAGATAAGACTCTTGTATTTACCTCTTCTGCATCAGGCAATACTATGGAGATCTTGAAGGCAGTAAAATATTGTAAGGATCAGGGAATCAATGTATATGGATTTACAAAGGATGAGACAACTCCTTTAGCAAATCTGCTGACAGACCCGATTTATAATGCATGTGGTGACTGTGAGCATTCTTACTTATTATACTATTTTGTAATGCTCCGTATCTTAAAGAACAGAGGAGAATTTCCACATTATGACAGATGGGCAGATCAGATGGAAAATCTGTTTAAGGATCTCCTTGCGGTAAGAGAAAAATTTGAGCCAAGAGCGATCGAGATCGCAAAGACATATGCACATGAACCATATACAATGTTTACAGGCTCCGGTGTCCTTTGGGGTGAGACCTATCTCTTTACAATGTGTATCTTAGAGGAGATGCAGTGGGTTCGTACAAAGACTGTTTCATCTGCTGATTTCTTCCATGGACCATTGGAGTTAGTTGATGACAGAGTTCCGGTATTTGTAATAAAAGGTGAGGACGAATATCGACCATTAGATGAAAGAGTAGAACGATTTGTAAAAGAACATACAAAGAAAGCTGTTATTATTGATACCAAGGATTACATTCTGGATGGTATCGATGATGAGTTCCGAGTAATCTGCTCTCCGATGATCATTACCGCGATATTAACAGAACGACTTGCTATTCATTATGAGCAGAATACAGGACATAGTCTGGAATTCAGACGTTACTATCGTCAGTTTGAATATTAAAAAGGTCAGGCGGTTATTATGGTTGAATTCACATATGTAATTACAGATGAGCAGGGACTTCATGCCAGACCGGCTTCACAGTTTGTTATGGCTGCTGCAAAATGTAAGAGCACAGTATCCGTAACATTTGGATCCAGAACCGTAAACGCAAAAGGAGTTATGGCAGTTATGAGTCTGGGAGCAAAAAAAGGTCAGGAGATCCTGATAAAAGTAGAAGGTGAAAACGAGGCAGAAGATGCAGCAAACCTGAAAGCGTTCGTTCAGGAACATCTGTAAAAGGATCGGATTTTAAAGAGGTGACAATATGGTAATATTACAGGGTAAAAGTGTATTTGGCGGAGTTGCTATCGGGAAGATACAATTCTTTAAAAGGGACGAAATCCAGATAAAACGACGTCATGTCGATGATCCGGAGGCGGAAATACGCCGCTTCCGGACTGCAAAGGAAAAAGCACTTTCTGAATTGCAGCAGTTATATGACAAGGCACTTACTGATGTGGGAGAAGCAAATGCCATGATCTTTGAAGCACATCAGTTAATGCTTGAGGATCCGGATTATAATGATTCTGTAGAGAATATTATAAATACACAAAAGGTAAATGCTGAATATGCAATAGGTGTCACATCTGATAATTATGCAGCAATCTTTGAAGCGATGGATGATGCCTATATGCAGGGAAGGGCAGCAGATGTAAAGGATGTATCGAACAGGCTCCTTTCCCAGTTTGCAAAAAAACAGAATGCTTCATTTGAAATGACGGAGCAGGTAATCATCGCGGCAGATGATCTGGCACCAAGCGAGACTGTTCAGCTTGATAAAGATAAGGTGCTGGCATTTATTACAGTGGAAGGCTCGGCAAATTCCCATACAGCGATTCTTGCCAGAACCATGAATATTCCGGCTGTTATAGGAATCGGTGATACATTAACACCGAAATATGACGGAAGACTTGCAATCGTAGACGGTCAGGAAGGAAAGATCTATATTGATCCGGATGAAGAAATCCTTGTTGCCATGAGAAAAAAGCAAGCTGTCGAACAGGAACAGCGTGAGCTTCTGGAGACATTGAAGGGCAAAGAAAATGTAACCAGATCCGGGCAGAAGATTAACCTTTATGCCAATATTGCCAATGTATCAGATGTAGGAGCGGCACTCCGAAATGACGCCGGTGGTATCGGGTTATTCAGAAGCGAATTCTTATATCTGGAAAATGAAACTTATCCAACAGAGGAACAACAGTTTGCAGCTTATAGACAGGTAGCGGAAATGATGGCCGGAAAAAGGGTGATCATCCGTACGTTGGATATCGGAGCAGATAAACAGGTTGGATATTTTAATCTGGAAAAAGAGGATAATCCGGCAATGGGGTTCCGTGCGATCAGGATATGTCTGACCAGACCCGAATTATTTAAGACCCAGCTTAGAGCTATTTTCAGAGCATCCGCGTATGGCCAGATTGCGATCATGTTTCCGATGATCATTTCGGTATCAGAGGTTCGTCGTATTAAAGAGATAATGGACGAGGTGAAGACCGGACTTCGTGCAGATGGAATAGCATTTTCCGATCAGATTGAAACCGGTATAATGATTGAGACTCCGGCTGCGGTTATGATCAGCAGAGAGTTGGCAAAGGAAGTGGATTTCTTTAGTGTCGGAACAAATGATCTGACGCAGTACACTCTGGCAATTGATCGCCAGAACCGGAATCTGGATTCCTTCTATGATTCACACCATCCGGCGGTGTTATCTATGATCCAAATGGCAGCAGAGAATGCTCATGCAGAAGGAAAGTGGATTGGAATATGCGGTGAACTTGCAGCCGATCTAAGTCTGACAGAAAGGTTTTTACAGATGAACATTGATGAGTTATCAGTTGCACCGGGTATGATACTTCCGTTAAGGAAAAAAATAAGAGAGTTATAAAAAGTATACAGAGACAGATCCGCACATGTACGGGTCTGTTTTTGGTCTTATAAACTGACATTTCCTGCTTGTTTGCGTTTGGAAAAGTTGCTATACTTAATAGAGTACAGGAGGGAGTTTGCCATGAAATTGATGAATAAAGATGAGTTTATTGCGTATGAATTAAAATTTTACTTTATGAAAAATAAACTGAAAGAAGGAGAAAAACTCCCATCTGAACGGGATCTGGCTGAACAGTTTGGGGTACAGAGAGCTACCGTCAGATCTGCATATAAATTATTAGAGGATGAAGGGATCATAGAATGCAGGGAACGGAGCGGCAACTACATAGCCCACAGAAGAATGATATCCAATCTTGACCGAATTCGATCATTCAGTGAAAAGCTGGAAAAGATGGGGGCACAAACAAGAAGCAGACTGTTGGCGTTTGAGCGTATGGAAGTAGATAAGGAACTGAATAAAAGTATTAAGCTTCCGTTAGGAACTCCGTTATTTAAAATTACCCGTATCCGTATGGTCGTAGAAGAAGACAGGGCTGTTCCGATCACCATAGAATATTCATATATACCGGAAAGCAAGGCTCCTAAGCTGATGCGGTTTGATCTGGAAGATAATTCGTTATTTGATATTTTGATTCAGGAATATCATCATATTCCCAAAAAACAGGAATTAACAGTCGGAATTGTATATGCTGATGAAAATGAAGCCAAAGCCTTGAATGTTGACAAGCTGACTGCTCTTGTAAAAAAAGAGGGAATCACATATGACGAGAAAGGTGAGGTTATGGAATATCTGCAATCGGTGATCAATAAAGAATGGGTCGCATTTGAAAAAGAAGATCCTGTCATTAAGCAAAAGATGGAGGAGGTGCTCCATGGATTATAGAATGCCATTATATATTCAATTACAGGATTCTATTATCAAGAAAATAGATGAAAAAAAATATCTGCCGGGTGAAGCAATACCAAGTGAGAGAAAAATGGCGGAAGCCTATGGTGTGAACCGTATGACCGTAAAACGTGCGATCAGTAAGCTTGTAGAAGAAGGATATCTGGTTTGTAAACCGGGTTCCGGAACGTATGTTGCACAAAGAGATAAGAAAAAGATCGATCTGGATAATTCAAATGAAGCAGGAAATACCGGCATCACAGCGACGCTCCGTAAGGGTGGAATGGAGGTAAAAAACCGCCTTCTCGGGACCGGTGAGATCACAGGAAGTAAATATCTGGGATATAAGCTTGGAATTTCGGATGATGAGATGATATATGGAATTTACCGGGTACGATCAGAGGGTGATATACCATTTGCAGTGGAGTATACATATGTACCGAAAAAATATTTTGATGATCTGGATGAATTTGATTTCGCCAAAGTATCTTTATATGATTATATGGAAGCAAAAGGACATATGCCATGCCATTTTGGACAGAAGCTGGTCATATGTGAGGCAAATGAACGGCTCGCAGAGCTGCTGCAGGTGGAACGTGGAACTGCGATTTATAAGATCGATTATCAGGGTGCGGATGCAGATTATAATATTGTAGAGTTTACCATGAGTTATCTGAATCCTGCTTATACAAAATTCCGATTTGATGTTGAGGTTTCTTAAAGGAAAGACATAAGCGTTTCTGTTACGGATCATATGGATCTTGTTATGCCGGCTTCGGTTTATAATATTAGTACTTGAAAGGTGTTATTTGAAAATGCAATTCAAAAAAGTAGAAAAGAAATGCGAAGGTAAATTTATTACCCGCTATGATATAACATATGAGACTGTCGATCATCAGAAGAAGATATATGAGATGATCAGCCGGAATGGTGACATTACGGATTTTGAAGGACTGCATGGCAAAATGGCAGATGCAGTTGTGATCATTGCTACGGATGAGACCGGCGAGAAGATACTGATCGATAAGGAATTCCGTCTTGCTCCGGGAGAATGGGTATATAACTTCCCGGCAGGTCTGATCGATCCGGGTGAGACACCGCAGGAGAGTGCGAAGCGTGAGCTTCGTGAGGAGACAGGGCTGGAATTATATGAGATCGATGATTTCATCGGAACCAGCTACAGTGCGGTTGGTTTTTCAAATGAAACAAATGTCTGCGTTGTTGGAAAGGCACGGGGAGAGTTCCATAAGAGTACCTCTACATTAGAAGAGATCGAAGCCGGCTGGTATACAAAGGCAGAAGTCAGAGAACTTCTTAAGAAAGCAAAATTTGCAGCGAGAACACAGGCATACTGCTATGTGTGGAGCAGAGAATAGAGGATAAAAAGTAGAATCTAGAGGGGCACAGGGGACGGAGCTTAAAGTGAAAGATGGCACAACGGTTCTTACAGCCTGCAGCAACCGTATCGTTTGCAGATAAGGGTTGTAAATATCTGGACAGAAAGGAAAAATACGATGTTTCACAAAGATTATGAAAGAAAGATCGATCAGTTAGTAAATGAACTGACATTAGAAGAAAAAATAAAGATGATCCATGGTGCGGGTCTGTTCCGCACCGGGGCAGTAGAAAGACTTGGAATCCCCCCAATCGTGATGTCGGATGGTCCGACCGGGGTGCGGTTCGAATTTTTTAATGATAATTGGGGCAGAGCTGGACATAATGATGATGGCGTTACATACTGTCCGAGCAACAGTGCGATTGCAGCAACATGGAACCGGGAGCTGGCAGAAAAATCAGGAACGGTACTTGGTGAAGAAGCCAGAGGACGTGGCAAGGATATCATACTTGCGCCGGGTGTTAATGTTATGCGGACGCCGCTTTGCGGGAGAAATTTTGAGTATTTCAGTGAAGATCCATTTCTGATATCGGAGATGGCAGTTCCGGTGATCAAGGGGATCGAGAGTTCTGACGTGGGTGCCTGTGTAAAACATTTTGCTGTTAATAATCAGGAAACAGAACGGAACTGGGTAAATGTCGAGATCGATGAACGGACGCTCCGTGAGATCTATCTGCCTGCGTTTGAAGCTGCAGTAAAGAAAGCAAATGTAAGATCTATTATGGGTGCTTATAATCTGTTCCGTGGAGTCCATTGTTGTGAAAATAATGAACTGCTCGGTGAGATACTGCGGAAAGAATGGAATTATGACGGTCTGATTGTTTCTGATTGGGGCGGCATCCACGATACAAAGGCTGCCGCAGAAAGCCCGATCGATGTAGAGATGTCGATCTATGCAAATTTCGATGAATACTGCATGGCAGATCCATTGTTAAATGCGGTAAGAAATGGCGAGATCGAAGAGGAAAGAGTTGATGAAAAGGTAAAGAGTATTCTTCGATTCATGCTCCGTGTCAAGATGATCGATATTGTAGAAGCCCAAAGTGGGTACAATGAACAGACGGCTACATATGCTGGCTGCACGGAACAGAAGCCGGCCGTCTATGCGGTTCGTGACTGGAGCCGGAAGAAAGGAAGTTATGATACTTCGGCGCATCAGGATGCAGTGTTAGAGACAGCCAGAGAATCAATTGTACTATTAAAGAATGAAGATCAGAGACTGCCGCTTGCCCCTGAGAAGACACATCGGCTTCTGGTGATCGGACATAATGCAGCAAAGCTTCATTCAAATGGTGGCGGAAGTGCGGAGATTGCGGCACTTTATGAGATCAATCCACTGCTTGGCATTAAGATGGAGCTTGGCGGTAACTGCGAAGTGACCTATGCAGAAGGTTATTATGTACCGGATAAGAACAGACAGCAGGTACTGAACTGGCAGGAGGTAAGTCTGGATGAACTGGCATCGGAGCAGGGTGCTTATGAAGGAAATGATCCGGAAGGACAGAAGATCCAGAAGGCACTTCGTGAAGAAGCAGTTGCACTTGCTTCTGAATATGATGATGTGCTCTTTGTTGGCGGTTTAAATCATGATACAGATGAAGAAGGATACGACAGACCGGATCTTACACTTCCATATCATCAAGATGAATTGATTACGGAGCTTTTAAAAGTGAATCCGAATATGGTCATTGTTATGATGGCAGGGAATCCGGTTGATATGAGTGCATGGATCGATGATGCAAAGTCAATTGTATGGATGAGTTATGCAGGAATGGAAGGCGGCAGAGCACTTGGTGAAATCCTGTTTGGTGAAGTAAATCCATCCGGTAAACTTGTGATGACCATGCCGAAATCTCTTGATCAGGTACCGGCGATGGTTTTTGGAGATTTCCCCGGAAGAACCTTAACGGAAGAAGAACATGAAAGAATGAATGCAAAATTGACGGAAACATACAGAGAAGGTGTATTTGTCGGATATCGGTATTATGACAAATATCAGATCCCGGTACAGTTCCCATTTGGCCATGGATTATCTTATACGACATTTTCCTATGGAGATATGCAGGTAAAAGAGCCGGATGGTCAGACATTTAAGGTACAGATCCCGGTAACAAATACCGGAAAGCTTGCCGGAAAAGAGACGGTAGAGCTGTATGTCGGAGAAGCGGAGGTAAGTCCGGAGAATCCTGTGAAGGAGCTGAAGGGCTTCTGCAAGTTATCACTTGCACCGGGAGAAACAAAGTATGCGGAATTTGAATTGACAGCAGATGCATTTCGTCATTTTGATGAGAAGACGGATGCGTGGAAGGTCATAGCAGGAAGTTATACGATCTATATCGGAAGTTCTGTTTCTGATATTCGATCGGTAACAACCATAACAATAAAATAATGAATAGATAAAATGCCGATATGAACAAACTGTCTGCCGGTACTATGAAACATCCATAGAGCAGCCGACTGATTTTCATACAATTTTGTGCTATGTCGGAGCTGCAAATGACTTTATTGCAGCAAAGACATATGCATATAAAATTGTATGAAAGGAAGGTAGGCAAACGTGATATTTCATAGTACCCGCAGGCGGGTTGTTTATATCGGCATCTGTGCGTTTATTGATATTCGTTGAGCCATTCGATTATGCCGTTTGCGATCGCGGCGGCGTAATCGTCCATGTTATCATCGTAGAGCTCTACGTCATTTTCGTTGCTGATAAAGCCCATCTCGATGATCAGACTTGTCATATTTGTCTGTTTGATAACGATGTAATCGTTGTCACTGTCAAACTGTGTTCCGGTACGGACACCACGGTTATCGGAGATTCCGACCTTTTCCAGATTGGACAGGATGGTATCTGCGATCGCATGGTTCTTTTCGGAACCGGAGCTGTAGATCCATGCTTCTACACCACAGGCCTCAGGATTTGCTGCGTAGTTCCTGTGGAGAGCCAGATAGAGATCTGCGTCGCAGTCATTTGCAATCGCAGCACGTTCTTCGGAAGAAACGGTAGAATCATCATCACGCGTCATGACAACTTTTACTCCGTTTTTCTTTAATAGTTTTGCAACCTTTAAGGAAAGCTTCAGATTCCCGTCTTTTTCATGAATATTATTAATTCCGGTTGCACCGATATCGGAACCGCCATGTCCCGGATCCAGACAGACTGTGTATTTTCCGTCCGGTTTTATGATCGAGACGGCATCCTTGCTGCTTTTTGACCGACTGACCGCCAACAGGACGGACAGAACGATAACGGCGATGAGCAGGACGATGTTGACACCGATCAGGAATTTTATGACAGACCGCATCTGTGTAACGGTCAGTTTCTTTTTTGTTTTTCCAGCCATAATGTATAAAACTGCCGGAGCAGCCCTTTCTGTTTCTAGTTTATTCTCAACTAAGATACTCTAAAATGATCGGATTTTCAATACGATAGAAAAGATTTAATATTTACATATATCGGTGAAATGCGGTGTAACATGGAACCGGCAGGCGACATAATTTGGCATTTTATATAGAAAAGTGCGAAAGAAATTAATAAATTTCTGAAAAATTTAATATTGTCAAATGAAAACCTGGGTGTTACCCTAAATACAGGGTGGCAGGGAGAAGATAAGAAAAGGAATAAAAGATGATCGTAGATTTTCATACTCACACATATCCGGATAAAATAGCTTCAAAGACACTTGAACTGTTAGTAAGTAGATCAAAGACAAAGCCGGCATCGGATGGTACACTTGCAGGCTTGCAGCATTCAATGGCGCAAAGCGGCGTTGATATCTCTGTTGTCCTTCCTGTTGTAACCGCACCTCATCAGGTGGAGCGGATCAATACCGTTGCAAAGACAGTAACAGCCCAGTTTACGGGAAGTGGCGTCTGGTCATTTGGCGGAATCCATCCCGGAAATGATAACTATAAAGAGATTTTAAATGGCATCAAGTCTGCCGGATTAAAGGGAATTAAGCTGCATCCGGATTATCAGGATGCCATGTTCAATGATATCCGTTATAAACGGATTATCGGTTATGCAACAGAACTGGGTCTGGTCGTTGTGGTTCATGCCGGAGTAGATATCGGACTTCCATCTGTAACACATTGTACACCGGACATGGTGTGTGAAGTATTAGATGAGGTTCAGCCGGAGCGGCTCGTTCTTGCACACATGGGTGGCTGGAATCTCTGGGACGAGGTACTTGCGAAGCTGTGCGGAAGAAATGTATATATGGATACAGCATTTTCCTATGGAGAGATTGCATGGCTTTCGGGTGCTGAACATCGTTGGAAGCTGGCATCAGAGGAGATGTTCCTGAAACTGATCAGAGCACATGGAGCAGACCGGATCGTATTTGGAACAGACAGTCCGTGGACAGATCAGAAGCGGGCCATAAAGGACATACAGGCACTTCCGTTATCAGATGAAGACAAGAAAAAGATCCTTGGAGAAAACGCATTGCAGCTTTTGGGACTGCCGGATGCAGAATAGAAAATATAAAGTGAACTATACAATATATTTGAAAACATTAGAGGATTCATACATAAAAGTAAAATAGATTTCCGATAAATTAGTAAAAATAGACATTGCACAAAAATTAAAAATGTGTTACAATTTTGTTACAATAAAAAAGGAGAGAAGATAGCTCCTAAGACATCCGAAATTTAAGTCGTTGTTTTTTTCACAAAAAAATATTCATAAATACAAGGGACTGCCTGTAAGACGGCGGTCCCTTTCCCTTTCTTGTGTAATCAGGTTCCTCTCGTCTGACGACTCGATGATTAGCGGTCGTCAAATTGAAAACAATTTTGTGCAATCAGGTTCCTCTCGTCTAACGACTCGATGAACATTGACCATCATATAGAAATTTGTGCTCTTGCGTTGCAAGCGCAATTTCTGCATGATGGTTGATTGCACAAAAAAAGAACCAGATCACATCTGGTTCTTAAGAGCTGGGCTACAAGGATTCGAACCTTGAAAATGCTGGAGTCAGAGTCCAGTGCCTTACCATTTGGCGATAGCCCATTGCTGTCAACAGATGATATTATATTACAACAGTTTGAAAAAAGCAAGCACTTTTTTAAAAAAATTACAAAAAGTTATTTGTACGCAATGAACACGAAAAATTTGAGAATAAAAATCAATGGAAATAGAAAATCCAGGTAGAAATAATAGCCCGGCTGTTGTATAATGGGAGCACTTGTGGAGATGACATTATAATAGGAAATGGAGAATACATATGTACAGTTTTGATGCGATCGTAAGATACAGCGAAACGCATGGAAGACAGGAAGCAAATGCGGCAACGATAGCAAATTACTTTCAGGATTGTGCGATCTTCGATTCAGAACAGGCAGGAATTGGAATTGAATATCTGAAGAACCATAACCGGGCATGGTTTCTGATCTCATGGCAGATCGATGTGGAGCGGTATCCGGTATTACAGGAGAAGATCAGGGTTGGAACCTGGGCATATGATTTTAAAGGTTCCATGGGATATCGTAATATAGTTATTCGGGATGAGAATGGAGCGAATATTGTACAGGCAGCTTCCCAGTGGAGTTATATTGATACTGATACGCTTCGTCCTGTAAGAATTGAGCCTGAAGTAGGAGCAGCATATCCTCTTGCAGAAAAGCTTCCGATGGAATATGCTCCGAGAAAGATCCGGCTGATCGAAGGCATGGAAGAGATGGACAGAAGGGTTGTTCTGCCTTATCAGATTGATTCGAATAACCACATGAATAATGAAGCATATATTGCGCTGGCGTTGGAATATATCGATTCGGATGACATGATCTGTCAGATCAGAAGCGAGTATAAGCGGCAGTTTGTAAAAGATGAATGTATCGTAATAAAGAAAGCAGAAAGAGATGATCTGATACAGTTTGTATTTGCAGATGAAGAAGATCAGACCAGATGTATAGTAGAATTTAAAACAAAGAGAACGGGGAGACAGACAGCATGATCAAGATTGGCGAATGGAACCATTTAGAGGTTGTAAAAGAGAAAGATTTCGGCATTTACCTTGCCGAGAAAAAATACGATGACGAGGAAGTTCTGCTTCCGAAGAAACAGGTACCTGCGGGAACAAGAATGGGAGATCAGTTAGATGTATTTATCTATCGTGATTCCGCAGATCGTCTGATCGCAACAACAAATCATCCGATCATAACGATGGGAGAACTTGCAGTATTAAAATGTGTCAATGTGACAGGCATCGGTGCATTTATGGACTGGGGACTGGAAAAAGATATCCTGCTTCCTTTTAAAGAGCAGACAAGCAAGGTAAGGGAAGGTCAGTCGTATCTGGTCCGGATGTATGAGGATCGTTCCAAGCGTTTGTGCGTCAGCATGAAGGTATATGCCTATCTGGAGACACAGTCCCCATATAAGGCAGGGGATTCTGTAAGTGGAACGGTATTTGAATTTAATCAGAATCTGGGAGCATTTGTTGCGGTTGATAATCGTTATTCAGCCCTGATCCCGATGAAGGAGATCCATTCCCGGATCAATGTGGGTGAGACGGTAGAAGCCCGCGTGGCAAATGTCAGAGAAGATGGCAAACTCAATCTGAGTTTACAGAAGCCGATCCGTGAACAAATCAACAATGACAGCGAGATGGTATACAATATCATTGAAAGCTATGGAGGAACCTTACCATTTAATGACAAGGCAGATAAAGAAGTGATCGAGAAAGAGTTCGGACTCAGCAAGAATGCATTTAAGCGTGCGGTTGGACATCTGTTAAAAGAGGGTAAGATCCGGATCACAGAGAAAAACATTATCATCAAATAATGTATTCGTAAATGAGCAGGAATGTTCAGGAGAAACAAAAAGACAGCTATGCGTGTTATATGGCTGAAAAGTACCAGGAAATGAAAGGATGAATATGAGTAATTTCAAGGTTGAATTAAAAAAAGTAGTAGACGACAGCTATGAGATCGAGATTGGATATGAGCTGGAACAGAAGCTGATCGATGATCTGAAAGCCGGTCTGGTTGGAAAAATATCCAAATTTGTAGTAGTTACAGACAGCAATGTAAAAGAGCTGTATGCGGACAAGATTTATAAGATGCTTGAAGAAGCAGGATACAAGACAGATCTTATAAGTTTTCCGGCAGGAGAACTGAGCAAGACCAGAGCGACAAAGGAGTATGTAGAAGATACCATGCTTGCAAAGGGATATCGGAGAGATTGCTGCATTATCGCCGTTGGCGGTGGTGTGGTGACAGACCTTGCAGGATTTGTAGCCGGAACCTACGGCAGAGGAATTCCATTTATCAATTATGCAACGACATTACTTGCGGCAGCGGATGCATCCGTGGGAGGAAAGACAGCGGTCGATACACCGCTTGCAACCAATCTGATCGGACTGTTTAATCAACCGCAGAAGGTATATCTGGATATCGCAACATGGAAGACACTTCCACAGCGACAGTTATCTTCAGGTCTTGCAGAGACGATCAAGCATGCTTGCCTTGCAGACAGGGAATTCTTCGATTATCTGTCAGAGCATATCAAAGATGTGCTTGCAGTAAAGGACGAGGTATGCAGACATATCGCGGAGAAGAACTGCGAGATCAAATATCAGGTCGTTATGAAGGACGAGCGGGAAAGCGGTTTGCGTGAGGTTTTGAACCTTGGACATACGGTTGGAAGAGCCATCGAGACAGTCAGTGATTATAAGCTGTTGCATGGAGAGGCCGTTGCGATCGGTCTGGTTGCAGAGGTGAAGATGGCAGAACATTTTGGCTACTGTACAGCAGAGGATGAAGCAGCGATGGTTGCCATGTTGAAGCAGGCAGATCTTCCAACGGAGATTCCGGATTATATTGACCGTGACGCTCTGGTTAAGAAGCTGTATACCGATAAGAAGGTTAGAGACGGACACTTGCGTTTCGTTTTACAGCATGGAATCGGCGCAATCGAGGTATTTGATGGTGACCAGTATGCAAAAGCCATACCGGAGAGTCTGGCAAGAGAGATCATTATGGAGATGTAGGCATTAAATTTCAGGAGGATATAAAAATGGATAAGAAGATAATCAGCACAGAGAAAGCACCACAGGCAATCGGACCATATTCACAGGCAATCGTTGCTAACGGATTTTTATTTACGTCAGGAATGGTTCCGATCGATCCTGCAACGAATCAGTTAGTAGAAGGAGATATCACAGTTCAGGCAAAACAGGCAATCTCAAATCTGAAGAATCTGATCGAGGCATCCGGTTCATCCTGTGACAAGGTTGTAAAGACTACAGTATTTATTAAGGATATGAACCAGTTCTCAATTATCAACGATATTTACAAAGAATATTTCAACAAAGATTTCCCTGCACGTTCTTGTGTAGAAGTTGCAAGACTTCCAAAAGACGTACTGATTGAGATCGAAGCAGTAGCAGTTGTATAAATAAAGATTTTAAAATGATGGTGTGGCAGATGTATGAATGATATCTGCCACATTGTCATAAGAGGGCATATGGAGACTAAAAAGAAAATCATCGGAGCAGAATGTTTATTCACAGCACTGATTGTAGTGTATGAGATCGTAACGGTGCTGGCATTATTTACAGATCTGTTTTCCGGCATCACGATAAAACAAAACATATTATTCAGTCAGAGTCTGATATTTGTACCAACAGTGTTATATCTGTTCATCATGAGAAAGCATGTAAAGGATATCATCTGGTTTCGGAGATTTCATCCGTTGACACTCCTGCTGATTCCACCACTGGTTCTGTTTATGGAGCCACTTATTACATTGTTAAATGCAATCTCAATGTTATTTGTGCGAAATGAGATCAGTAATGCAGCTTCAGCATTGGTTGATCATAATACACTTGGAACTTCGCTTTTTTTCATGGCATTTTTGCCGTGTGTGATAGAAGAACTGGCGTATCGTGGTGTCATGTTCGGAAGCTTTCATCAAGCCGGCAGATTAAAGGCCATATTAATGTCGGGCATTTTATTTGGACTGATGCATATGAATTTTAATCAGATGGCATATGCGGTTGTAATCGGTCTGATCTTTGGATTTGTTGTAGAAGCAACCGGAAGCATTATTCCAACAATGATCATGCATTTTCTGATCAATGGTTTTTCTGTTGTTATAAAGCATATTGCAAATATCATTCCGGCGTTAAAAGATCAGGCAGAAAATACAGAAATAACACAGACGATGCTGCTCAGCACCATCCGGGCATATATACCTATGGCACTGGTTGGTACTGTAATATCAGCAGGAATTATTTATCTGCTTGCGGTTATAAATGGCAGAAAGGAGAGTTTCACCTCTGTATTCACGGAACCTTTTAATCGGTACGATGAAAATGGCAAAAAGCTTCGACTGCTTACCCCGCTTATGATCGTGGTCATCCTCTACTGCTTGATCCGCTGCGTTGTCGAAGAATTTTTATTTTAACTATAGAAAAACGCCTACCAAATGAATCTGATCTGGTACCTACCCTATTATAAATGACTTGCTGCGGTTTCTATTCATTGCACATGTCTGATCCGCTCATGCTCCTGTGCTAACTCGTCCTTCGGACTCAGACAAGCACCCGCATTCGCTGACAATGTGCAATTCATCAAGAAATCCTCGCTAATGTCATATTATAATAGAGCAGGTACCAGATCAGATTTGTTTGGTGGGCGTTTTGTTACTATATGTAAATGAGTAATAAAAAGATAAACAGAAAAATACACCATTCGATATACAGGGATTTATCCAGTTTCGAGTGTTGGTGTTTTCACTATGAAAAACATTCGCGAGTTTATCATAGTGGAAATATCAATAGCAGAAAAAATCTCCCATTGTGGATCGTAAATCCCTCTTTGTATGCTGGTTCTTCCACTAAAATATGACATATGCGAGGCTTTCGTTGTATGGTGCACATTGCCAGTAAATACGGGTGCCTGTCTGAGCCGAAGGCGAGTTGGCACAGGAGTATTTACGGATCAGGCATGTGCAACATACAGAAAACGCAGCAGGTCATTGTTAGTGGAAGAACCAGCATATGAAGAGGGCACACAACCATAAGGGGGATTTTTTGCGTGTTCGGCTAGTCCTCGTTGCAGATCAGACCGTAGAAGGAGATCAGGTACAGTCCGGCGATACCAACGAGTGTGTAGATGATTCTGGAAAAGGCGGAGCCGGTTCCGAATAAAGCATCTACAAGATTAAAATTAAAGATTCCGATGATACCCCAAACGATCGCCCCAACGATCACAAGAGTAAGACAAATAACATTAAATACTTTCATGGCATTCCTCTCTGATTTCTAATTATTTGGACATTAGTTTTTGGCAAGGCGTCGCAAAATTAATGGTTCCATATCTCTAGTTTGTGCGAACGTGAAAAAAATATACTGCCATTATAAGGGAAAATGTATACACAGGATGAAGGTATAAAATGAAAAAATATAACATAATGAATCTGGCGACAAAAATTTATTTGAAGCAAATATAAAAATCAGTTGACAGGGTACAAACATAATGTTATATTAAAAACAACATATGAACAGGTATTCAAATGTTCAATAAAAACAACGAGAGGAGGAACAGAATGAATACGGACAGCAGGGAAGCATGTGAATGCAAAGAGAACGATATTGCTGAGATCACCGCTGAGATTAATGAGATGATGCCGGACGAAGAGAATCTGTATGATCTGGCCGAGTTGTTTAAAGTATTTGGCGATTCTACCAGAATCCAGATCTTATACACACTGCTGGATCACGAAAAAAGTGTTGGTGACATCGCAGAAGAGCTTGGAATGAATGCATCTGCCATTTCTCATCAATTAAGAGTGTTAAAACAGGCGAAGCTGATCAAGAACCGCAGAGCCGGAAAGAATATGTTTTATGAGCTTGCCGATGACCATGTAGCAGTGATCATGCGAATGGGACTTGAGCATATATTTGAATAATAAGAAAGGTTAAAGGTGGATATTATGAAGAAGAGATATAATTTAAGTGATGTAGATTGCGCAAATTGTGCAGCAAAGATGGAGGAGCAGATCAGCAAGTTACCGGGTGTTAACAGCGCATCTATCAGCTTTATGGCACAGAAACTTACATTAGACGCAGATGAAGACAAATTAGACGAGATCTTAAAGCAGGCAGAAAAGATCATCAAGAGCATTGATGAGGAAGCTACGATCGAATATTAGAAATAATGCAGATCTGAACATTAAGACGTTACAGATTTACATAAGCTGAAAGAGAAGATAAAATAAGAAAATTATCGCAGATAGCAGAAAAAAGGTGATGGATTATGAGTAAGAAGCAGAAAAAGATGTTAATTCGAATCATCGTTGCACTGGTGGTATTTATCGTATGCGAGATTGCAGAGAAGCTCATCCATTTGAATGGAGTGTGGGATACAGTTGTAAAGGCTGCGATGTTCGCAGTACCATATCTGATGGCAGGATATGATGTCCTTTTAAAGGCGATCAAAAATATCAGCAAGGGTCATGTATTTGACGAAAACTTCCTGATGGCAGTTGCAACTGTAGGCGCATACGGAACCGGAGAATTTGGCGAGGCGGCAGCCGTTATGCTGTTCTATCAGGTCGGAGAATGGTTCCAGAAATATGCAGTCAACAGATCAAGAGCCAGTATCACAGATTTGATGAACATTATGCCGGAATATGCAAATATCGAAAAAGATGGACAGATCGTTCAGGTAGAACCGGAGACAGTTGCGATCGGTGATATCATCATCGTGCAGCCGGGTGAAAAAGTTCCTCTCGATGGTACTGTTATCGAAGGTGAAACATTTGTAGATACAGCAGCGCTTACCGGTGAATCCGTACCTAGAAAGCTGTCTGTTGGTGACGAAGTGTTAAGTGGCGTGATTAACCAGAACGGTGTGATCCGTGTCAAGGTATCAAAGGAATTTGACGATTCGACCGTATCGAAGATTTTGGAACTGGTGGAAAATGCAAGTACGAGAAAAGCACAGTACGAGCAGTTCATTACCAGATTTGCAAAATACTATACACCGATCGTATGTTTCCTTGCACTTGCAGTAGCGATCATTCCGCCGATCTTTGTAGGTGAATTTGGTAAATGGTTCCACCGTGCATTGATCTTTCTGGTAGTATCCTGTCCATGTGCATTGGTCATCTCCATTCCACTTAGTTTCTTCAGTGGAATCGGCGGAGCATCCAAGGCAGGTATCCTTGTAAAAGGAAGTAACTATCTGGAACTTCTGGGTAAAGCAAAGATTGCCGTATTTGATAAGACCGGAACTCTGACAAAGGGTGTATTCAAGGTTGTAGAGACATGCGCAAATGGAATCAGTGAGGATGATCTTCTGGAGCTTGCAGCATATGGCGAATATTACTCCAACCATCCGATCGCAGCATCGATCAAGGCTGCATATAAGGGAACGGTACAGATCGACCGCCTCGATGGATATGAGGAAATCTCCGGAATGGGTATCAAGGTCTTAAAAGATGGAAAAGAAGTGTTAGTCGGAAATAAGAAGCTTCTGGATTCCAGAAAGATATCCATGGCAGGAGCAAAACAGCCATCCAAGGTTGGAACAGTCCTTTTCGTAGCGGAAAATGGTGCATATAAGGGATGTATCACGATCGCTGATGAGATCAAGGATGGTGTTAAGGATGCGATCGCATCAATCAAGAAATGTGGAATTGATAATGTTGTTATGCTGACCGGTGATAAGAAAGAGGTTGCTGACAGTGTGGCAAAAGAGCTTGGCATTGATACTGTATGTGCAGAGCTGATGCCGGGTGATAAGGTAGATAAAGTAGAACAGCTTCTCCGCGAGAAGGATGAAGACAATACATTGATCTTCACCGGTGACGGAATCAATGATGCGCCTGTTTTAATGCGTGCCGATGTCGGTATCGCAATGGGAGCTATGGGTCAGGATGCTGCGATTGAAGCAGCAGACATTGTTTTGATCGATGATGATCCGGGCAAGATTGCCGTAGCATATGCAATTGCCAGAAAGACGGTTCGTATCGTGCAGCAGAACATTGTGTTTGCACTTGCTGTCAAGATCATTGTTATGGTACTCGGTGCCCTTGGTTTTGCAAATATGTGGGCAGCGGTATTCGCCGATGTCGGTGTTGCCTTCCTCGCGATCATCAACGCAACCCGCGCGCTGAAGCCATGATGATGTATAAATAAAAATACCATATAAGAATGAGACATCTATATCTTTATTACGCAGAACACTTTCGTTCTATTCTCACGCAGCGGTTCTAACCTCACTGCCTATGGCAGTTCACTAAGAACCGACGTTCGAATAGGTCTGCTACATAAAATATAGATGTTTCATTTCTTTTATATGGTATTTTTAATTTGTTGCTTGTGACGAGAGCGTTTCAAACTATAGATCTATGAATAAATCAAGATGATTCGAAAGCGAATACTTTATAACTGGTGTGTTTTCATATTGAGAATTTGAATAAAAAGAGAAGACCGTCTTACTATTATGAAGCAAGCCTGTTTCAACGCCGGTTCTTAGTGAGTCGCCAAAGGCGAGGAGCTTAGTACCGTTGCGTTGAAATAGAGTGCAAACGACTTGCGTAATAATAGGTAAGACGATCTTCTTTTTTTCATAGATTTATGCAAACACACCAGTTGTAAAGTGTTCGCATAAACTACTGCTCTTCGTGAGCAAGTGCCGCAGCAACAAAGCCTTTGAAAAGCGGATGCGCTTTATTTGGTCTGGACTTGAATTCCGGATGCGCCTGAGTTCCGATGAACCAAGGATGATCCGGAATCTCGATCATCTCAACGATGTGACCGTCAGGAGAGAGACCAACCAGTTCCATACCATTATCTGTTAAAGCCTTACGGTAGTCATTGTTGACTTCATATCTATGTCTGTGACGCTCATGGATGTATTCTGTGCCATAGAGCTCATAGGATTTGGAATCTTTGCTGAGTACACATGGGTAAGAACCAAGTCTTAATGTTCCACCGAGGTCTGTTACATCATGCTGATTCGGCATGATATGAATAACCTGATGGAAAGAGTTCGGATTGAATTCTGAACTGTGGGCATCTGCATAACCAAGGACATGTCTTGCAAATTCAACGATCGTGAGCTGCATACCGAGACACAGACCAAGGTAAGGAACCTTTTTCTCTCTTGCATACCGGATCGCTGTGATCATGCCTTCGATACCTCTGTCACCAAAACCGCCCGGAACAAGGATTCCATCGACGTCACCCAGTGTTTCTTCCACATTTTCAGGAGTTACAAGTTCGGAATCTACCCATTTGATCTCAACCTCGGCATCGTTTGCAACACCGGCATGCTTTAAGGATTCAACAACGGAAATGTATGCATCATGCAGTGAGACATATTTGCCGACGAGAGCAACACGAACCTTTTTTTCCGGATTCTTCCAGGCAGTGATCATATCATTCCATTCCTTCCATGCATGTGGTTCCGGAGCAGGACAATCCATATGTAAGCATTTGCATACAACATCAGCGAGATGCTCTTTCTCCATAGCGAGAGGAACTTCATATAATACATCAACATCCAGATTCTGGATGACATTCTGGCTAGGTACATTACAGAATAATGCAATCTTATCCTTTAAGCCCTGATCCAGTGGATAATCAGAACGGCAGACCAGAATATCCGGCTGGATACCCATTCCCTGCAGGTTCTTAACACTCGCCTGCGTTGGCTTTGTCTTTAATTCACCGGAAGCTTTCAGATAAGGAATCAGAGTAACGTGGATCATAATGCAATTCTCATGTCCGACATCATGTGTGAACTGACGGATCGCCTCTAAGAAAGGCTGGCTCTCGATATCACCGACTGTACCGCCAATTTCGATGATCGCAACCTCGGTATCCTTTGCATCCGGATTCCGATAGAAGCGCTCTTTGATTTCATTTGTTATATGTGGAACTACCTGTACGGTGTGTCCGCCGAAGTCGCCGTGGCGTTCTTTCTGTAAGATACTCCAGTAGATCTTACCGGTCGTAACATTCGAATTCTTATTCAGACTTTCATCGATAAAACGCTCATAATGACCAAGATCCAGATCAGTCTCCGCACCATCATCGGTTACGAATACTTCACCATGCTGGATCGGGTTCATAGTACCCGGATCCATGTTGATGTATGGATCGAATTTCTGGCTGGTAACCTTGTAGCCTCTCATTTTGAGCAGACGACCAAGGGAGGCAGCAGTGATACCTTTACCAAGACCGGATACGACACCGCCTGTGACAAACACGTACTTAATAGGCATAATAATTTCCTCCTGATATATTCTAAAAACGCATAGACATACGCTCTCATTAAAAAAACACTCATTATTATACGAGAGCATTTTTCAAAAGTCAATCAGCCGTATCGAAAAACAGGATGTATCCGGCATAAAAATATGGTATGATAGTATATAAGAAGTCAAACTTAATAAAATTATGGAAAATTATTCACGAACTTTAGAAAATAAAGTGAAAAATATACATTTGACAGGAAAATGAAGTAAGAAGACGGGAGATCTCGATGGGAGCAATTCAGTTTATCCATATCAGTGATGTGAATATCGGACGAAAAGCAGACAAATTACTGTTCGGACAGACCTGTGAAAAGGACGGGATAACGACCTTGAAACAGGTTGTTTCTGATGCAGGAAAATTACAGGCTGATTTTGTATTTATCACAGGGGATCTCTTTGACCATCCGGCAACAGAAGAAGATCTTGCGTGGATTGATGAGATATTTCTGCCGCTTGATAAGACGGCGGTCATTTATTGTCAGGGAGATCATGATTACATGAAATCAGATAGTGCACTTACGGGCTATTCTTTCCGGTCAAATATTTATGTGGCAGGCTGCAGCGAGTATCGGAATCCGGTTCCGGCAGGCTCTGCAATATATGGAGTAAAGCATGAAAATGCAACTGCCATGATCGATGTTATCCGGTTTCCAAAAAAAAATGCGGTACTTTATTGTGCCGGCTATTATAGTGCCGGAGCGCAGATGGCAGTTTTAGATGAACTGACACCGGCGGATGATGAGATGACAAATATTCTGCTGGCTCATGCCGGAAATCATGGCGCGATACCGATCGATTATCCGACAATCCGGAAAGCAGGATTTGATTATATCGGATTAGGACATGAAGCTTCCTATAAAAATATGTACAATGGCAGGATTTGTTATCCGGGTGTATTGGAACCGGACAATAACAGGGAGACCGGACCGCATGGCTATGTGCAGGGAAAGTTATCAGATGGCGTGGTATCGGTACGGCTTGTGCCTGCATCACAAAAAGAATATAAGACGATCCGCTATCCGGTCAGTAATTATATGTCAGATGAAGAACTGGCAGATGAATTGCATCGTATTATTGCAAGAGAGGGAGAAAAAAATATTTATTCGATCTATCTGGTACGACCGGAAAAATGTGAGAAGTCCTTTCATTTGCAGGAAGCACTGGCCACTTACCGGATTGCCGCGCTGATCGGAGAAGTGTATCAGCGTGAGGATTATGATGAATACAGAAAAGCAAACCGAGGAAATGCATTTGGACGATTGCTTGATAAACTGGATGCCGACTCTCCGATCCGGGAGGATGGGGCGAAGTTGGCAGTTGACCTCGTTATAGAACGATCAAAGATATACACCAGAAGCAACCGGAAAATGAATGACCGGCTTTATGAGGAAACGATCCGGGTAGTGCTTGAGAATCTGAAACAGGATATGGATAAACTCCGTACCTCAAAGGATATTCAGGCATATGAACAGGCAAAGGAACGGCTGGCAGAAAGTCCGGATGTACTGGAACGCTTAAATGAAGCATGGGCAATGGAACGGAAGAACAAACTGGAGCTTCTGACTGCCCGGAACAATCAGGCGCAGATCGTACCAAGACACAGAAGCAAATGGATACGAACCGGTATCCGTGCCGCCATTGTTCCATTTGTCATATTCTGTATCATGGCATTGTTCCTGATGCCACGGGCGTACATTCAAATGTCAGAGCGTATGAATGGTACAGATGTGGTTCGTTTTCTGGTTACATCAATACTTGCGATCGTGCTCTGCTTTGTGATCGGTTACGTATTTGCGCGACTGATCGATCAGAATAAGGCAGACGGAATACGAAAAGAACGCGCAGATGCAGAACGGCTTGAACGCGAGCTGGCTGCAAAAGGCGAGCAGCTTCACGAAGTCAGAACCGGATATCAGTTACAGGACACGAAGCGGCGAGAAATCCAGTCGGATGTGAATGCCAGAGAAGATCTTGTAGCGCAGACGATCTACAAGCTTCAGGTGATGGAAGAAGCGATGCGGATGTTAGAATAAAAAGAAAAAGGGCACTTGAAAAACAGGTACCCTAGGATATTAACATATTTGCCAGCAGGATACTTACGACGATCCCTGCACCGAGAGACAACAGGGCGCAGGGGATGATATATCGGGATTTGCGGACTTTGGCAGCCATCAGATATACAGACATCGTATAGAATAAAGATTCCGTACAGCTAAGGATAATGGCAGCGGTGAGCCCTTCTCTGGAATCAGGTCCATAGTCGTTAAAGATATTTAGCATCAGACTGGTGGCAGACCCGGAGGAGAACAGCTTCGTTATAATGACGGGGATCACACAATCCGGGGTATGTATGAGAGAAGCAATCGGCTTCAGAGCGGTTGTGATCAGGCCAAGGGCACCGGAATCATTCAGGATTCGCACAGCCACAAATAGGCCGATCAATGTTGGAACTAATTCGACTACGATCTTCATTCCGTCAAATGCTCCGTCAATAAAATCTTCATAGACATTCGTCTTTTTAATACAGCCGTATAACACAACAGCAAATATGACCATCGGGATGATACTGTTTGAGATTGTTGTCAGCATGATAAGCCTCCATTAAGATTCTGTGTATGTTTATTTCGTTTTGGCAGGTTATTTAGCAGACATGTCGATTTTGAAAGTCAACTGCGCTGTCTATTATGAGTTTTCTACGCGAACTCGCCTGTAAACAGGCTCAAACATGCTTCGAAAACTCAAACGATGCTCGTTGACTTTTCCAAAATCAGACATACGTCTGCGATAAATAACCTGCCAAACCGAAATATATACACAGATATATTCTGTATTATGAAAGTCAACTGCGCTGCTTATTAAAGATTTCTAAGTGAACTCGCCGCTTCATTTTCCTCGTTTGTTAATAATGACAGCCAGCAGAACGGCGACGGCGGTGGAGCAGACGGTTGCGATGATGCCGGGCAGGATAATGGCGGTAGGATGTTCAGAACCATAGGTTGCACGATAGGCAATGATATTTACCGGGATCAGTTGCAGCGAAGAAATATTCAGGATCAGGAAGACGCACATTTCTCGACTGGCAGATTTGCTTCCATTGTTGTCCTTAGCCAGTTCCTGCATCGCCTTTAGTGCCGGCGGTGTTGCAGCCCACCCAAGCCCTACAATATTTGCAATGATGTTCGTACACATATATTCATATGCCGGATGCTCCGGGGAAAGTCTTGGAAATAAGAATCTCATGACAGGGGACATTTTCGATGACCATTTCTTCATCAGACCGGTGCGTTCTGCAATCTTCATAATTCCACACCACATCGTAACAATTCCAAGCATGGTGATACAGAGCGAAACGGCGTCACTCCCGGCATCAATGATACCTGCATTCACATCTTCCATATGCCCGGTCAGAAGTGCGGTAATAATACCGACTAAGATCATGGCAGCCCAGATCAGATTAATCATAGAAGCCCCTTTGATTTTGCTTTTACATAATGAATATATGCGGGAATATGGGGGAAGTATGCTATAGTATTATTGATTTTTAAATCCATACAATGTGAATTTTATATATTCTATATTGCAATAATATCAGAATAACGATAAAATAATGATAATATATTAATGACAAGAAGCATGAAATAAAAAGGAGTGATAAAAATGATACAGATTAGACCGGTTTCAGATCTTAGAAATAAGTTCCCTGAAATTGAAACAATTGTGAATAGTGGAAAGCCTGTATATTTAACGAAAAATGGATATGGGGCGATGGTTGTTTTAAGTATGGAAGAGTATGCGAATCTTACAGAGAATGTTGAAATGAAACTTGATGAAGCTGACAGACAGGCAAAAGCGACAGATAAAAGACTTTCACATGAAGAAGTATTTAGCAAAGCAAGGAGTGTGATGGATGCAAGATAGAATCTACAAGCTAAGATATTTGCCACTTTTTGAACAGGATTTGCTTGATACAGTGAATTATATTTCGAAGGTTTTAAAAAATGAAGAAGCGGCAATACGACTGATAAATGATGTTGAAACAGCAATATTAGCCAGATTAAACAATCCGGTAGCGTTTGAACCATATCATTCCAGAAAAAAACGTGAATATCCATATTACCGGATCTATGTAAGAAATTATGTGATTTATTATGTGGTAATTGATGATGTTATGGAAGTACGACGGTTATTGTATGGTGCAAGAAATATAGAAAATTTGTTAAATTAATACATATAAAAAGAGCAGTAAAATTATCAGATTTACTGCTCTTTTTATATGTATTCGTCTCAATCATCCTGTAATATGTCACATTTTTACATTTTCCCCATAAAGTATAGAGAGATGAATAATATGTAAATTCAGGAGGTATATTCATTTGGAACAGTATAGAAACTGCAACAGAAATGGCGGCAGATATCCTGCTCAGCCAAATCTCATGATGCAATATGCAAATAACCGCAATGCCTCTTCCTGCAATGGAAACCGTCAGGGCACAGGCGGCTGTCCTTCCAGACAGGATCATTGCGAAACAACAAGAAAGGATGTAGAGACCTGTGGCAGATTCAGTCCGCATCCGGTTGGTATGGCGTATGTGCCAAGTCAGGAATTTGGGGAACTCTATGATGCGAAAAAGGGTCTGTGCGAAGGAACCATGTTCCCGGATCTGAATCTGATCTTTTGTGGTGTAAGGGGGAAATAGGCAATGAATAATATGAACAAACAGCAGCTCTTTGCCTTTATAACAGAAGTGTCCTTCGCGTTGGATGACATTTCCCTGTATCTGGACACTCACCCGGAATGTCCAAAGGCACTGGCAGCATACAGCAATTATAAAGCAATGCGGCAGCAGGCAGTCCGCGAATACACGACCGCCTATGGTCCATTGAACCGATATCAGGTAAATGATGACAATTATTTTGACTGGGTTGACAAACCTTGGCCATGGGAAAGGGAGTGTGGTTGTTAAATGTGGATCTATGAAAAAAGATTACAGTTTCCGGTAAATATCAAAGAGACAAATGCACAGCTTGCGCAGGCAATAATCTCACAATACGGCGGACCGGATGGTGAAATGGGTGCATCTATGCGATACCTGTCCCAGCGTTATGCAATGCCGGACAATAAGGTGAAAGCGATTCTTACCGATATCGGTACAGAGGAGCTGGGACATCTGGAGATCGTTGCCACGATCATTTACCAGCTTACCTGCCGGTTATCGATCGAGGAGATTAAGGCATCGGGATTTGACAAATATTATATCGATCACACCTTAGGAATCTGGCCGCAGGCAGCAGGCGGCATTCCATTTAACGCCTGCGAATTCCAGAGTAAGGGTGATCCGATCACGGATCTTTTCGAAGATATGGCAGCAGAGCAGAAAGCACGGTCGACTTATGACAATATCCTGCGTCTCTGCAAGGACTATCCGGATGTATATGAGCCGATCAAATTCCTTCGCGAACGTGAGGTCGCACATTTCCAGCGCTTCGGTGAAAGCCTTGGCATTGTCCGCGACAAGATGGATACAAAGAACTTCTATGCATTTAACTCAGCATTTGACACAAGTGCTCCATGCGTGGAGAAATGTGGGAAGTAAGAGATAGTCGCTACCGATTGTTTATTATTATATAGTAGTGACAGAAGCAGAAAAATCAGGCAGCAATCCTGAATCGGGGATATCAAGCTGCCTGATTTTTTCACAATGTATATTATTGAGAATAATTCTTGAAAAGAATTATAAATTTATTCAGTTTGTGGTATAATGAGTATAAAATTATTTGTTTGCAAGGATGAAAAAACAAATCGTATTTTGTAAAAGGGAGGTACAAGCATATGGACAAAAAAGCAATCTATAATTTATCCTATGGTGTATTCATGTTATCCACCAGATCGGGGGAGAAGGTAAACGGCTGTATCACAAATACATGTATGCAGGTGGCAGGCAATCCGGTTCGGGTTGCAATATCTGTATTAAACACGAATTATACATGCGACCTGTTGAAAGAGAGCGGGATATTCGCTTTGAGTATTCTGGATCAGACCTGCTCATTTGCCACGATAAAACATTTCGGGTTCCAGTCCGGCAGGGATGTGGACAAATTCGCAGAGCTGCAGATGCCGAAGGACTGCAACGACATTCCGTATATGGGCTGGAATGCCTGTGCCGTGATCAGCGGAAAAGTGGTAGAACAGCATGACCTCGGCACACATACATTATTTATCGCAGAAGTCGTAGATGCCAAGCTGATCAATGAAAATGCACCACTGACTTATGCGGATTATCAGACAAAGGTAAAACCAAAAGCAGAACCGAAAGCCCAGGACAAGAAGATCGTAGGCTGGCGCTGCCGTATCTGTAATTATGTATATGAAGGAAGCGAGCTGCCGGCAGATTTCACCTGCCCGATATGTGGACATGGGGTAGAGGATTTTGAGCCGGTGTATGAGGCGTAAGCTATTAAAAAGCTTATAAACAGGAGGACAATGCTATGGAACGAGTAGCAAAATTTTTAAAGGACGCAGAAACTTATTATTTAGCAACTGTAGAGGGTGACCAGCCAAGAGTCAGACCATTTGGAACTGCCCATATTTTTGAAGGCAAGTTATACATACAGACAGGCAAAGTAAAAGATGTATCAAAGCAGATCCATGCAAATCCGAAGGTTGAGATTTGCGCTTTTATGAATGGAGAATGGCTTCGTGTAGCAGGAGAACTGGTGGAAGATGACCGCAGAGAAGCAAGACAGTCTATGTTAGATGCATACCCTTCATTACAGAAGATGTATTCCGCAGATGATGGTAATACTGAGGTATTTTATTTTAAGAATGCCACAGCAACATTTTCATCATTTACACATGAGCCGGAAGTTGTGAAGTTTTAAATGTATTACATGGTTTGACAAACGCCCTCGCTTGTATAAGCGGGGGCGTTTGCATTAGGTTATTGGTATTTGAAAGTGTATTTTCTAAAATTTGACAAAATATGCGTATATTATTGCACATTATGACAAATAAAGGTATAATATTTCCATAATAAAAGGGGGCGGGTCTGAGATAGAGGCTTTTTAGTTTTCTATTTTCTCTAATAAGAAATCCCTATAATTATGAAGTGAAATTGATATGATGGACGATTTTTTGTACATGGTATAGATTAGTATATTCATATTAATGATTGATTGTAATAAAAAATACATTGTGGAATATAAGGCACGTTCCAATATGTGGCTATTACTAAATATCTTAATAATAAATTAGTATTTACATTCCACAATGTATTTAAAATTATATATGGAATGATAGAAAATTACAACAGGATGATTTTTATAAAAACAATACCAACTAAATTATTTTTAAGTTATTGGTATTGACATGAGAATAAATATATGCTATTTTGATAATACAAAGAAAAATAAATTAACAAGGAGGTGAAAAAATGTATCAGATTAAGCTTTGTTTTAAATTGGAATACTCGTTTCTTCCGAAAGAGATGGATCGATTGTTTACAAGTTTTTTAAAGGCGGCGACGAAGAATATTTCCAAAGATTTGTATCAGCGTTTATATGATAAGAGCAGATCAATCATGAAGACGTTTACTTATTCGTATTATTTGCCTGGAGCTAAGTTTACAGCTGATAAGATACTTCTTGATAAGGACGAATTCATGGTATTTTTTACGGATGCTGATGATAAGGAATTTTTATATTTGTTTAATGCGTTTCAGACTATGAAATTCAGACATTATTCGATGAATAAAAATTCCATGCAATTAATGTCTGTGTATATTCAGAATATAAATGATATTACAGACGATGAAATCATCATAAAAATGCAGAGCCCATTATTGGCAAGATATCATGATAATGATACGAATTCAGATACTTATTATACGTTTGATAAGAATGAGTTTGCAGACGTTGTGAAAGAGAATGTTAAGATCTTTATTGAAAGAATGAATATTTCGGTTGAGACAGATGATTTTTCTATTCAGGCAATCAAAGGGAAAAAGGTTGTAATACCAGTGTTTGGAAGAAATACAGATGCGTCGCTTGGCATTTTCAAATTGAAAGGTTCTGTTGCTTTATTAAATGTTTTGCAGAGATCCGGAATTGGAGCGCGCAGGTCGACGGGAAATGGAAAGTTTGAAGTATTAGGTTAGAAGAAAGGAGGATTATAAGTTTGGGTAGAATCTATATACCAATGGGTGATTTTCTGAAAAATGCGGGAATCGTAGGTATGCATTATATACTGGACGAAATTGCTGATGCATCGGAAGATTTGGATTATGGCTATACGGAGGATAATCAGCAATTATGGCTTGATACAGATTTCTGTCAGAAAACGGACTGGACGGATTTATACTTCCGTGGGATCACGACATATTACAGGTCACATAGTGTATATCAAACAATATTGGATAAGATTAAGAATTTGTTAGCTGTACTGGATTTGCCGGAATGGGATGGTAAAAAGTGGAAAGATGATATCAAATTCATTAACGATAAACTTTTGTCTAACAGTTATAAATCGGGCATTGCCAGTATAAAGGATGAGGTTGATACCACAGAAGCATATGAGCTGCTTAAGGCGGTAAAACTGAAAGAATCTATGGAACCGGAACTGTTGCGGGATCGATTGGTTCAGTTACATGAATTTCTTATTCAGCCCATTTGTGCAGAAACCTTGATCATGAAAAGTGCTATATACAATTACATCAATCGTTTCTGGGATGGAAAATGTTTTCTATTACGTGCAAATGCAGCGAAAAATATGCGAGAGGTTTTTGAAAATGATTTTTCAGAACCATTTCGGACTTATATAGCAATTGATCAAAAGAAGGCAAAGGAGATATGCATTGATTGTAGTGCAATGATTGATTCGAAGACGAAAGTATCACTTGCATTTATGAAGGATCAGGCAGATGATCTGGCAAGAAAACAATCAGCTTTCTGGAATTGTAAGGTAGATGCTTTCCTGTGTCCGGTGTGTGCATTTGTATATGCGTTATCTCCGCTTGGTTTTTATCTGATGGGAAATCGATTTTTGTTTATTAATACGGATCAGAACATTCAGGAATTATTAGAAGCAAATCGTAAGGATGGCGTCATGCAGGATGCGGAAAGGGAAGATGAAGAACGATATACTTCATGGATTTCCAGAACATTGAATCTGTTATTGAAGATGAAGACAGAAGAACTTGGTAATATTCAGGTTATAACCAGAGGCAGAGATGAAAGCGAACGTTATACATTTGATATTATTAATAAAAATATCCTTGCAATATTAAATGATGAGAAAGTAAGGGCTGGACTTGATGTATTAAGTAAATACCCATATATAAAAAAGGGGACTGAATATATAAATATACATGAAACAGTAATATTGAATATTCTTCGGTATAGAAATCAATATCCATTATTAAATATCTTGTTAAGGCAGTCTTTGGATACAAAGACATATTTGGTAGATGCATACTGGGTATATGACATTCAGATTCGTGTAAGTTTATTGAAGAAAGACAATGTAGATAAGAATAGGATAGGAGGTGCGATAGTGAATCGATACAAAGTTAGAGAGTGTGGATATGAATTAAGAAATAAACTGTTGGCTGCGAAAGGCACAAGCGATGATTCAAGAATCAGAGGTACTGTATATCGATTACTGAATGCAGTTGCAGTTGGAGATGTTTCTCATTTTATGGAAATTATAATGCGTATCTATTGTTCTGTAAATCTGACAGTTCCGGATGCATTCATAGAGTGTCTGGATAATCGAGAGAAGTTTAGAGAGTATGGATATGCATTCCTTATGGGATTAGAAGGAAGTCATTATGAAAAGAAGGAGGAAAAGGTTAATGATTAGGAATGGTTTAACACTTACAATGGTATTTCTTGCAGAAAGTGCAAATTATGGAGAGGGCGTAGGTAATATTACGACACTCAAAAAATTATCACGAGGAACATATGAGCAGTATTCTTATATATCAAGACAGGCATTAAGATACAATATTATTCAGCAGTTAGGCTGGGATACAACACCTGTTGATGGTAAGAGTGGAGTGGTTCAGTTTGCACCAACTGCCAATATAAAAGATTACCCGGAAATTGACTTTTTTGGTTATATGAAGACCAGCGCAAAAGGAGAGGATAAAAAAGGCGGAGCAGATACCAGAAGTGCAGTTGTTCGACTGAGTAATGCGGTATCATTAGAGCCTTATCAGAGCGATCTGGAATTTTTAACCAATATTGGCTTGGCAAAACGTCAGGATCTTGATAATGCGATCGCACAGAGTGAGATACAGAAATCATTTTATTCATATACGATCACGATAGATCTTGATCGTATTGGTGTGGATGGAGATCTTGAGATATCTGTAGAAGAAAAAGCAGATCGAGTAAAGAAATTCCTTGATACGATCCAGTATTTATATCGTGATATAAAGGGAAGAAGAGAGAACCTTAGTCCTGTATTTGCAATCGGTGGTCGATATATAAGAAAAAATCCGTTCTTTGAAAATAGAGTATCTTTGGAAAATGGTGCGATAAACACGAAGATGCTTGAAGAGATTATTGAAAGTGATGAGGATATAAAGAACAATACCTGTGTTGGAGTTGTGACAGGTATTTTCCAGAATGATGCAGAATTAAAAGATACATTGCATGCAAAGACCGTTGCGGATGTATTTAAACAGTTGAAAAAGGAAGTTGATGAATATTATGGAGCGAGCAATTAGAATTGATTGTTTTCAAAACCTTGCGAACTACAGAAAACCAAGTAGTTTCATTATAAAAGAATCTTATCCGTTGCCACCATATTCAACTGTTATTGGTATGATTCATGCAATTAGTGGATTTGACAGTTATCACAAGATGCAGGTAAGTATCCAGGGAGAAAACGCAGGTTCTGTATCAGAATTATACACAAGATATTCATTCAAATTCGATACAAAGTATGAAGAAGGAAGACATCAGCTCTGTATCAAAGGTGAAGACAAAGATTATGGTGTGTTTAAGGGGATTGCACATGTAGAACTGATCTGTGATAATCGGATGGTTTTACATATTATACCTGAGGAGGAAGATTTTGATAAGATTTATCAGGCACTGAAGTGTCCGATTATTTATCCATCATTAGGGCGGTATGAAGATTTGCTGGATATTCAAAATGTAGAAATTGTTGAATTACAGAAAGTTGAATCAGCAACGATTCGAAATAATATCTATATTCCATTTCAATCAGAACTGGATATTGGACGACGTACAAGCACGACTTACATGTTAACAAAGGAATACGAGATAACACCGCAGGGATATCGCAGATGGAAACCGGATGGTGGAAAGATAAAAGCGCATTATATGCCGAAGGATACTTCAGTAGTGAATGCATATATCGATACCTATGGGGATGTTGTTGCGTTCGCATAACAAGATAAGAGAGGGATTGACAATACGATATGGAATATTATGCAAAGTCAAATGACACCAAGAAGGAGGTTAAAAATGTAAATGACATCAGAAACATATTGATTTATCTTTTGGACAACCAGATGGATAAATTGAATGAAAACGAGTCGAAGATGATCATTTCTTACTTGGATTCTTTGAAACAGCAAACTGTTCAGGAGCAAAAAACTTTAAGAGAACATGAGAAGGATATTGTTAACTGTGCAGGAAAATTCTTTGAGATTTTTTATATGTATTTTACAGAAAAGGAAAAGAATCTGGTTTTAGAGGCATGCCGAGTGCATGACCTTGGAAAAGCTAATTATATTTTCCAAACAATTGTCAATCCCGGACTTGCAAGGATGGCAGAAAGTCAGATACCACATGGTTTCCTTAGTGCACTTAGTTTATCAGAGAAACAGATTAAGCAGGAAATACCTGGATGTACAGACGATGACTTTTCTATGTTGTTGACAGCAGTCTATTATCATCATGATCGGAAGGATAGTTTTTCTGATAGAAATTTTTATGACTATTACGATAAATGGTATAAAAAATATTTGCAGGAATATTTGGGAAAAGAAGATGTGAAATTTTCTGCCGCAAATCGTAATCAACTTTTGTATTCGAATAATCCTACAATGAAATTGAGAAGTGTAGATGAGCCAACATGGTGTGAATATATGCTGATAAAGGGATTGTTGAATAAGTTTGACTGGACGGTAAGTGCAGGATATGAAGAAGCAGAATTACACAGTGACATTGCTGAGAAAAAATTATGCAGCACGATTCGCGATTACTTTTCAAATTCATTGCGTGAGTTGCAGGTTTTTATGCAGGAACATAGTGATGATAATGTTGTAGTTATAGCACCTACTGGATCGGGAAAAACAGAGGCAGCTTTATTATGGGCAAATGGTGAGAAAGGTTTTTATACATTACCGTTAAAAGTTTCTTCTAATGCCATATATAGCAGAATAAAGGACAGGTATATGTATAAGGATGTAGCATTGCTTCATTCTGATAGCTTGAGCAGTTATTTTGATGGAACAGATGGGAAATTTACAGATGGGAATACCAGATATGAGCAGGCAAAATTGTTCTCGTATCCACTTACTGTCTGCACGGTAGATCAATTATTTAAATTTGTTTATAAAGCCCCGGGAACTGAGATTTTTGCAGCAACACTGAAATATTCAAAATTAATTATAGACGAGATTCAGTCATATTCTCCTAAGATAGTAGCAGCATTAATTTACGGCTTGTCAGAACTAAAACAAATGGAAGGAAAATTCGCAATCATAACAGCAACATTTCCGCCGGTTTTAGAATTTTTTATGCGAAAATATCGGTTGATAAAGGATCGGGATTATATTTTTAGAGATTTTTCCGATACAATGGGAACAGACAGGCATAAGATCGCATTATTTCATGAAGAATTTGATTTTGACAGAATTGCGGAAGATGGATACAAGAAAAAAGTTTTGGTCATATGCAATACAGTATCAAAGGCACAGAAGGTATATGAAGAATTATCCCAAAGAACAGACGAGGTATTCCTGCTTCATTCCAGATATATTCGGAAACATCGAAATCAGTTGGAAAAGATGATAATGGATTTTTCCGATAATGATGAGATGACAGGTATATGGGTAACAACCCAGATTGTAGAAGCAAGTCTGGATATTGATTTTGATGTTCTTTATACGGAGATGTGTACGGCTGACAGTTTATTGCAAAGAATGGGACGGTGTAATAGAGCAGGAAAAAAGGATATAACCGATGCAAATGTATTAATTTATGTTAATTATTCAGGATGTATGAAGAATGGAAAAGGAATATATGACAGTGATATATATGATAGATCTGTACGATTATTAGAGGAATATAATGGAATGCTTTTTTCCGAAAAAGATAAAGTTCAGTATATGAATAAAGTTTATGATGTAGACGCATTAAAGAATACGGCTTACTTCCAAACGATAAAAAGAAATCTGGCTAAATTTAAATCGTTACAGCCGTTAGATTATACATCTAAGAAAGATATCGATGAGGATTTTCGTGGAATAAAAAGTATTACAGTAATCCCAGATAGAATATATCAGGAAAATCAGGAGCTGATCGAGGCAATAACGGGTGTTTTAGATACACCATATGTTGACAGTAATATACGAAGGATATTGAAAGCAAAACTGGCAGATATAACTCTTAATCTGAATCTGTATTCGGATCGGAGAAAATTAGATGGTGTGGATTTGAATTGTATAAATGACAGATTAGATATTCACAGGACATGCTTATTATATGATTTTGATGAAATGACAGGACGGGGTATGGGCTTATCGTTAACGAAGTATGATGATGAGTGGAATTTCATATAAGGAGGAATTGTGGAAAATCGAGTTACTGGTGTAATGATTTATTATTATTTTGTGTGTAAAAGAAAATTATGGTATTTCATAAATGAAATAAACATGGAATCCGATAATGAAAATGTTATGTTGGGTAAATTACTTGATGAGAACAGTTACCGGCGTGATGATAAACACATTAATATCGATAATGTAATAAATATTGATTTTATAAAAGAGCATCAGGAATTACATGAGATAAAAAAGAGCAAGGCAATAGAAGAAGCAGGAATCTGGCAGGTTAAATATTATCTATATTATTTGAAACAACGAGGAGTTAAGGGCTTAACGGCAAAGATTGATTATCCATTGATCAAGAAAAATATTGTTGTTGAACTGTCAGAGGATGATGAAGTACAGTTGCAGAAGATAGTTGCAGATATAGAAAAGTTAAAAATGCAGGAACAACCACCAGCATTTGAAAAACAAAAAATATGTGGAAAGTGCGCATATCATGATTTGTGTTTTATCTAACATGGAGGGATAATGGGACAAAGTTTTTATATTTACAATAGTGGAGATTTAAAAAGAAAAGATAATACACTTCAATTTATATCTACAGGTGGAGAAAAAAGAGATATTCCGATTGAACGAATTGATGATATTTATGTCATGTCAGAAATGTCATTTAATACAACATTTTTGAGTTACATTTCTCAATATGGAATCCCGATACATTTCTTCAATTATTATAATTTTTATACAGGTAGCTTTTATCCAAAAGAAAAGCTGTTGGCAGGTCAATTATTGGTAAAACAGGTTGAACATTATACTGATTATGGCAAGAGATTGTCCATTGCAAAAAAAATTATAGAAGCGGCTGCCGATAATATTTACCGAAATCTCCGGTATTATAACGGGCGAGGTAAGGATGTGTCTTCCTATATGTCAGAAATTGATTCGTTGAGAAAAGAATTACTCAAAACATCAACGATTCAAGAGTTAATGGGAATAGAAGGAAATATACGAAGACATTATTATGCAGCGTGGAATGTTATCATTGATCAGGAAATAGAGTTTGATAAAAGAGTTATGCATCCGCCTGATAACATGATTAATTCGTTGATTTCTTTTGTTAATTCTCTGATTTATTCAAAGGTTCTTAGTGAGGTATATCATACACAATTGAATCCGACGATAAGTTATCTCCATGAACCTGGTGTCAGAAGATTTTCGCTATGTCTGGATGTAGCAGAAATTTTCAAACCGTTGATAGGAGATCGACTTCTTTTTTCTTTATTAAACCGTAATCAGATAACAGAAAAAAGTTTTACGAAGGAGTTGAACTATTTGCATTTGAATAGGGATGCATCCAGATTGATTGCACAGGAGTTGGAGAAAAAATTACAGCAGACAATTATGCATAAAGATTTAGGTCGCCCTGTTACATATCAGTATCTGATGCGTTTAGAGTTATACAAGTTGATCAAGCATCTGATCGGTGAAAAAGAATATGAAGGATTCAGAATATGGTGGTGAAATATGTATGTAGTATTGGTATATGACATAAATAAAGAAAACAATGGACAAAAACGATGGAATCATATTTTTAAGATTTGTAAAAGGTATTTGTCCCATATACAAAATTCTGTTTTTGAGGGAGATATCACAAAAGTACAACTTGTGAAGCTGAAACAGGAGCTGGATGAATATATTGATCATGAATTGGATTCCGTTATTATATTTAAAAGCAGGCAGGAAAAATGGTTGAATAAAGAATTTTGGGGTAAGGAAGATGACAAAGCCAGTTTCTTTATTTGAAATTGTCGACCATAAATATTGCAAAAACTGCCGTCAGTCGACAATGTGATGAAATATAGAAAAATGGAATATACAATTAAAAAATAGAAAGTGTATTCCCAGTATTGAAGCAAGGTCGACAGAAAGAGGATATGAAAGCATTGTAAAATATTGCTTTTTTATAGTGTTGGTTTTAATAGATACATGGTGGAATGTGAATTATGACAGCAAAACTAATATTAAACTATTAGATATGTTTTAATAGATACATGGTGGAATGTGAATAGAACGCATATTCAGCGGTAGAACGCGGCGACATGGGTTTTAATAGATACATGGTGGAATGTGAATAAAAACTTTTCTTTTTCTTCTTTCTTTTCTTCTTTGTTTTAATAGATACATGGTGGAATGTGAATTATTTTTTTGAGATAAACGGGATTGGAGGTCATGGTTTTAATAGATACATGGTGGAATGTGAATTAAATGATATGTATCAAATTGTTAAAGCAAATAAGTTTTAATAGATACATGGTGGAATGTGAATGATAAACATCAGTATATGGACGAAGAGGTTCATTCTGTTTTAATAGATACATGGTGGAATGTGAATTAAAATTTCCGCTAATTTTAGTAAAAATAGCGTGCCGTTTTAATAGATACATGGTGGAATGTGAATAAACGATACTTAAAGATATCGTATGCAACGAAAGAAGTTTTAATAGATACATGGTGGAATGTGAATACGAACAAACTTGTTAAAATGAGTAATACTTATTGGTTTTAATAGATACATGGTGGAATGTGAATCAGGAATTTGTTGATTCTCTTTTAAAAATCTCTGACGTTTTAATAGATACATGGTGGAATGTGAATGAGGATATAAAAAGTTTTATTGCATTAGGTGCGGCGTTTTAATAGATACATGGTGGAATGTGAATAGTATAACTCCAGTTATTTTTTTCTGAAAGTTCTACGTTTTAATAGATACATGGTGGAATGTGAATGAATATATGCTTTCTTCTGCTGCTCTGTAAGGTCAGTTTTAATAGATACATGGTGGAATGTGAATTATGGACCTATAACATTTCTCCCGGGAAGCTTGCGGGTTTTAATAGATACATGGTGGAATGTGAATGAGAGAATGTTAGTCAGATTTGAGGTGCTGCTCACAGTTTTAATAGATACATGGTGGAATGTGAATTCCGTATTCCTCCAGCGTGTTGTGTATCAAAGCCGTTTTAATAGATACATGGTGGAATGTGAATGCGGGAGAAATCACAGGTTTAACAGTATTTGAGGGAGTTTTAATAGATACATGGTGGAATGTGAATTGTATCTATCTGCTATATACTGCTTCGTGATATAAGGTTTTAATAGATACATGGTGGAATGTGAATTAAATCCTGCGCTTTCATTCCTTTTTGTTCAATCTCGTTTTAATAGATACATGGTGGAATGTGAATTTTACTACAAGAATCAAAAATATAGATCAGTCTACAGTTTTAATAGATACATGGTGGAATGTGAATAACTTTGCAGATGCTTCTGCAAGTGCGGCAGATGGGTTTTAATAGATACATGGTGGAATGTGAATAATTTATTTATAATAAATTATACGGCAAAGTTCTACGTTTTAATAGATACATGGTGGAATGTGAATCTTGCTTACTACTGTCTTATCGATTCCGTATTCACCGTTTTAATAGATACATGGTGGAATGTGAATATTCAATTTGAAGACAGAGTGTATATGTGATGGAGGTTTTAATAGATACATGGTGGAATGTGAATTTACTCTTGCTTTACAGGCTTGCAGTGATGAACAGGGTTTTAATAGATACATGGTGGAATGTGAATCATGGACACCTCCGCTGTTACTCAGTAACACAAACAGTTTTAATAGATACATGGTGGAATGTGAATCTTGGAAGTGGTAGTCAGATAGGAGAGCAGATAGCGTTTTAATAGATACATGGTGGAATGTGAATGTTGAAGTTATCGGAATAGTTGCAAGTGTATCATTGTTTTAATAGATACATGGTGGAATGTGAATCAGATATGACAAATACATTATGTATTATCATTGACGTTTTAATAGATACATGGTGGAATGTGAATACAAATAACGAATCTGCATTTTTTAATTTTTCCAGTTTTAATAGATACATGGTGGAATGTGAATTCATACCAGTAGATAGTATCTGGTGTAACTGCCTTTGTGTTTTAATAGATACATGGTGGAATGTGAATGAAGAAATCTCGTGGAATTATGTGAAAAGTAATCAAGTTTTAATAGATACATGGTGGAATGTGAATATGAGCGATAATAAAGAAAACTTATGGGGAGATAAAGTTTTAATAGATACATGGTGGAATGTGAATAAACAGGACGTAACTATCTTTGTTATGGACGAGATAGGTTTTAATAGATACATGGTGGAATGTGAATAGGTTTCGCTTGATATATCTTCGGATGTTCGTTGGTGTTTTAATAGATACATGGTGGAATGTGAATGAACTTGTTACAGATTCGCAAAAATAAGATATATATGTTTTAATAGATACATGGTGGAATGTGAATTTATGCATGCCCTCCGCTTCTTACCGTTTTGCGTGTTTTAATAGATACATGGTGGAATGTGAATTAGTAACTTACCCCTCCTTTTCTGTTTTTTACGCCGTTTTAATAGATACATGGTGGAATGTGAATAAGATCTTAAAGGCAGCAGTCAATATTGTGATCACAGTTTTAATAGATACATGGTGGAATGTGAATGATGAATTGCTGCTTATGTGCTCTGGCGTGTCTGTGTTTTAATAGATACATGGTGGAATGTGAATGTTGGAAGAATAGCAGAGTTTTATGGGGCAGACGGAGTTTTAATAGATACATGGTGGAATGTGAATTGCTTGCGCCGTTTAAGCTGTAGCTTGTCAGTATGGTTTTAATAGATACATGGTGGAATGTGAATGAATATCCGACAGGAAGTATATATTGGGGAGCAGCAGTTTTAATAGATACATGGTGGAATGTGAATTTATCAATGGATTATATCGGTGTTTGGTCAACAAGGTTTTAATAGATACATGGTGGAATGTGAATTCCGGAATATAAATTCTATAAATCCGCCCGTTTGAGTTTTAATAGATACATGGTGGAATGTGAATGAAGAATTTACAAATTATCTTAAAGAAGCCGGTTTTAGTTTTAATAGATACATGGTGGAATGTGAATTCGAATGAGGAAGCCTTAAACCGTTATATGGCATATGTTTTAATAGATACATGGTGGAATGTGAATACAAGAGAATACGGTTATTTAACTATAGATTATATTGTTTTAATAGATACATGGTGGAATGTGAATTCATTCCGGTAACAGCCGTAGCACCCGCGTTATATAGTTTTAATAGATACATGGTGGAATGTGAATACTCCTGCTGTGTTACATTATGCAGCTTCCTTATCGTTTTAATAGATACATGGTGGAATGTGAATCAGTTATTAGAGGGAGCGGTTCAGTTCTTCACAGCGTTTTAATAGATACATGGTGGAATGTGAATTTAATAAACTTATTATTCAGCTTGCGAGAGAACTTGGTTTTAATAGATACATGGTGGAATGTGAATTTATAGAGGACGAAATAGACCGGAGCCGGGATCTTTGTTTTAATAGATACGTAGTGGAATGTGAATTGGCGCAAGGATTGGTCGGCTGTATCGGATATGCCGGGTTTTAATAGACACATGGTGGAATGTGGATTATGGACATTTTACATAGTATTGAGCTTGAGTTACGTTTTAATAGATACATAGTGGAATGATAACAAAGAAAATATAATTAAAATAAAAGGGGGAAAATAAAATGAAACAAGGAGAACAGGAAGCGAAGGAGATTTTACAATTAAAAGGCTATATATTTGACAATCAATATTATGATGATAATTCAAGTAAGAGTATGCCTGATCTAAAATTTCAAGGAGGAAATTATTTAGAAGTAACACATACGCAACATAATAATAAAATAGCAAAATCTCCAACACAATTTGATAGATTATCTATTAGAGAGAAAACGGAGAAATTACAGGAAATGAGTGAAGCACAAATGCGTTTTATTGCATTGGATTATGAAAGAAATATCGATGGTTCATTTACAGAAGAAGGAAAATGTCAATTCGATAAAGATAAACGACTTCTTGCGAAAAGTTTTAATTACAAAGATGGGCAGCCCTCAGAATTTAAATCGGATATACCAGTGATAGAAGCTGATATAGATAATATTATTGCGGGAATAAGGGAAAAAGAGAAATTACATCCTAAAGGGGATACGGACTTGTTTATATTTGTTTTAGATGATGAATTTGATTGTATGGAACATCTGTTAAAAACAAAAGGAAGAAACGGTGTTACGGATTATTTTCTTAGGGTTATAGAGAAATCACCATTTGAAAAGGTGTTTATATGTGAATGGGATTTTGAGAATCAGTGCTATATAAAGCAGAACCCCAGATTGGTTTGCTATACAACCATAAAAGAACAAGAAGTAAGCTATATAGATATATGCAGTTATAAATTATAAGAGAATTTGATAAGGCCATATAGATACAAATGTAACACTGAGACCGAAAAGTGGCACATGTACATATCCTCCCCCACCACAGCCTTACTTACCACATCCCCTATATGCGATTCAGCTCCTGTGGCGGGGGAGAACTTTGTTCTGGTTCTTTTTATTACATGCTAGAATGTCTTCTGCAGAAATTCTGCATGCGATTTATAGTAGCGATAGTATTCGGTACCCTTTTCCTGACCATACTTGGTTACGAAGAGGTTGTGAATTTCCCGAAGGTTTGCTTTATGCGGGTATAGTTTTTTATAGAAATCATCAATGAGAGCAATACCGGCATTAGAGTAAACAATCGATAAGAATTTACGGTATTTTGTTTTCTTTTGCCAGTTGACCTTTGGTATCTCGTAGGATGAACTCTTTACTATACCATAGATATAACTTCCTTTTTCCTGACCGTAGATTGATATAAGTATGTTGTGGATGGCGGATAGATTACTTTTCCCGACACAGGAAAGTAATGTATCGACCTGTTCCTTATCATACAGCGGCGTAGATACAGCTTCTGGAATAGCAGCCTGTTTATCAATCTTAGCAGAAACAGCAATTTTGACAGGATTCGCAGCGGGAGTGGCTTCTACGATCACGTCCGGCTTTGGATTTTCTGCCTTTATTACTGAATCATCAATACTTTCCGTTACTGCAGTAAAAGCTGGAATTGCAGGAAGCATTGGCTTTTGTATAGATAGTTCATTTGCCAGCGTGTGGAAAATGGAGGGAGCCTTGCGGCATACATGGTATCCGCGTTCCGTCCAGAAATGTACCACGCTGTCAAAACCTTTATCTTTTGAAACAATGATGAGGTTGTCGTCCGGATTTTTAACTGTATACGAACCAAGGTAGGTTACAAGTTGAAAATCTAAGGCATTATCAGTTCCGTTTTCACAGAGGATGAACTCAGGTTCAAAAGGGGACTGTTTCAATGCGACAACATTTGCATAGGACATATTAGGAGATTTATCGGTGTAGAATACAAGGATACAGTCATCGTCATTCAGATAATCAAATAGTTGTATCCAGGAATCACCGACGTTCTCACTATCTACAAAAAATATATTTCTCATGATCACCTCGTTTAACCAGAACAAAATAAGTATAGCATATAATTTTATCGAACTGAACAAGAAAATGTCGACATAAATGTCGGCAAAAAACAACACCTCCACCCCATAGTAGTTTCATATGCAATACATTTCAGAAATTCTGTCTTGTATCATATAACCACCATGGAGCAGAGGTACTTTATATTATGCGCTTATTTAATGGATCGCTTCTGAATTCATAACAGTCTTAGCGGTACCGGCATAAGGGTAAGCCCAGAGAAAACTGCTAATTTTACCATAAGTAACATCCATATTCAGTTCATAGGACTGTACATTTTTGAGATTCTTAATCTTTACATCTTGTGTAGCACGAACTTTGAGCCGGAGTGTTTCATTTGCCTTAAGAGTCAGGCTCTGGTTGCTTTTGTATTTCTTCCATGGGCCATCACCTTTGCGATAGGAAATGATATCAACACCTGTTTCAATGGTCGAACCATCATCCAGTTCAATCGTCAGTACAGCATTGTCATATAATTTCAATGTGTCATTATAGGCTTTGCTGGTAATCTTATATACTGTTTCGTTATCAGCACATTTTACACTGTTGTCAAATTTGAACGTATATTTACCGCTTCGGTTTGTTGCAGATATCTGTTCGTAGTCTGTAAATGCACTGTAATATTTCTTCTTGCCGACTTTAAGATAAGTTCTGACCTTATAGCGGTATGTCTTGCCTGCTGTTACTGTCTTGTCTTTGTAGTTCAGACTGTCTACACTTTTCTTGACTGTGGCAATCTTCTTGTAGCCTACGATACCCATTTCTTTCCGGTAGATTTCATATCCGGTTGGAAGTATGCCGCCTGAACTGTATAATTTCAGCGTGATCGACTTTGTACTTCTTGGGGCTTCTGCAAACTGGTACTCGTCAAATGAACACACAGGGCCTGTATAGGCAGAAGCTGGGATACCGGTTTCGATAACTTTCTTTTTGTTTTTATAACCACGTATCATATAAGTATAACGTTTTTCCGGTTTCGCTTTTTTGTCGGTATAGCTTTTCTTCTTACCCGAAATGGTTGCGATCAGTTTGTATTTGCCTGCGTTCCAATCCTCATCCGCAACCGCTCGGTAGATCTTGTATTGTGTAACTCCTTTTTGTGCTCCCCATGACAATTTCACCGAGGTGATTGAGGTAGCGGTAGCTGTTACGTCAAGATAGTCACTGGCTTTTGCTGCCGGCATGCTTGTAAACATGAGCTCTCCGATCATAATAAACATGAGTATGAGACTGATAATCTTTTTGTTCATAACCTTCAACTCCTTTCTTCGTCCGATATATACAGTTTATATTAGATGTATTTTTATATTCTGCTTATGTCTTTGCTAACATACCTTATAAATGACACACTTCACTTTCTATTCGATACATATGTCTTTTTCGTAAATACTCCTGTGCCAACTTACCTTCGGCTGAGCGGAGCACTTAGTGAAGACGAGCGTTAGCGCGAAGTCTGAGGTTAGTGCGTGCCATGTAAGTACACTTAGCGAAAACAAGCGTTAGCGTAGTTTGAGGTTAGTGTAGCTTACTCTAATGTACAATATGCATCTCATAACGAAAGCCTCGTGTATGTCATATTACAAGGTATATTGCCATAGACACAAACAGAATATAAAAGATAAATGTTAATTCTATACCTGTATATACGGCTCCATAACCCTAAATTCCAACATATCATCAGATTGATATGTTTATATAAATTATACCATATACATATGCACATCCGGTACTGAAAAAGTATCGTCAAAATGACGAAAAAATCAGGGAAATAGGCGGCTTGCGGCTATATCTGGCAGATTATGCATTCTATCAAAATCTCCATTATAAAGTCCATTGACGACCTGCGATAGATAATCCAAAGAAGTAAGCCGAAAGTATTAATAAATATCCCGTTACATATCAGCCTGCCTGAGATAAATGTTGAGATTGGATGATGGGTAGATGCGTTCAAATACAGTCCTTGCTTATGGTGTTTGTATCGACCAAGGCATAGCATGATATGACATTAGCGAGGCTTTCGTAATAGAATGCATATTGTCAGTAAATACGAGTGCCTGTTTGAGCCGAAGGCGAGTTGGCACAGGAGTATTTACGAATTAGACATATGCATTCTATAGAAAATGGAGCGAGTCATATGTGCTATGTCGGGGGCGATACAAACACCATAAGCAAGGTTACGCTATCACATCACCCCTCCATCAGCCGGATAAGCTCCTTTGCGGCATTTGACAGATAATGCCCGTTCATATAGCCGATGCCAAGTGTATAGCTGGCGCTTGGATAGTTAAGCTGGATCACATTGAGGTTGTCAGTCAGCTTCCGGTCAGACAGAAAATTGCCGGGATAAACCGTGCATCCATAGTGGTTGATACACAGATTATATAAGGTTTCCAGATTGTTGGATTCCACACCAACCTTGACAGCCATTTTTTCAGACTGGAAGATGCTGTTCATGGCACTCCGGATCGTATTGCCGGTTTTATTGAGAAGAAAATTGCAAGGTTCCAGAATCTGGATCCTTCCGGTGCTGATCAGGATGCTCTTGACGTGACTGAAGTCCGGTCCGAAACAATTTTTTAGATATTCATCCGTAACCAGCAGGTACAGATGATCTTCCCCTAAGGTATAGTATGCAATATCATCGGCAAACGGAAGCTGTTCTAACATCAGGTCGATATCCCCCTTTACCAACATGTTCTGCAGCTCGATCGAATTATCTTCGATAACCTGGATGTTGATATCCGGGTAGTCGGTCTGGAACTTCGTTAAGATCGTTGGAAGCAGGAGCGCACCCCGGTTATAGGAGATGCCAAGGCGGATCTGTCCCTTTCGTTCATCTGCGATATCCTGAAATTCATTCATCATTTCTGTTTCCGTCTGAACCAGACGGTTCGCATAGTCCAGAAATCGTTCTCCGGCATAGGTAAGCTTCAGTGGTGTCGTTCGTTCAAATAATTTTGCACCCAGCGTCTGCTCGATCGTGCTGATATGATTGCTGAGCGTCTGCTGTGTAATATAAAGATTATTGGCTGCTTTGGTAAAACTTTTTTGTTTTGCTACTTCTAAATAGTAATGTAATTGGGTAAAAGTAATCATTTTGGCTCCTTTTTTGCGTATAAACAGCAAAAATGCTGTGATTTTATCAGAAAAACACTGTTTGCGCTGTGATTGATTATAGGATACTATGTGTAAAAAGTAAATAACGAGACAACAAAAGCGAAAATTACAAGGGTGTGATCAATGGTGATTATACCCTTGTTTTTTTATATTCTAACTAAAAAAGGAGCGATTCATATGAAGAAAAAACTGATTACAGCCGTAGTTACCTTCGCACTTGCACTTTCCTCGTTAACAGGATGTGGCGGTGCAGCAACAAGTGGAAACACAAGTACACAGACAACAGGAGATAGTTCAGTGATCACGATCGCGAGACCAATTGATTCATCTACATTGGATCCAATCATGACAGGTAATAATGAAGATATCTGGTTATTAAGTCTGATGTTACAGGGACTGACCAAGAGTAGTGCCGATGGAACAGAGATTGAGCCTTGTCTGGCAGAGACCTGGGATATCAGTGATGATAATCTGACATATACCTTCCATATCAGAAAAGGTCTGAAGTTCTCAACAGGAGATCCTGTTACAAAAGATGACTGGGAGTACAGTTTGAATCGTTACCTGACTTCCGAAGAGAGCCCATGGAGAGGAATGGTATCCATGGTTGACAGTATAGAGGTTCCGGATGATACAACCGTTATCTTCCACCTGAATGCTGTATCACCTACATTCCTTGCATCAACCGCATTGTTCAGTATGTCTGTTATGCCAAAGGCATATTGTGAAGAAGTTGGCGAAGATGGTATTGCATCAAAGCCGGTTGGTACAGGTCCATATGCATTGGAGAGCTGGACAATCGGTGACAGTATGACATTTGTAAAGAATCAGTATTACTGGGATGCAGGAAAGCCTGAGACAGATAAGATCGTATTCAATGTTGTAGCTGATGATAATACAAGAGTTATGCAGCTTCAGTCAGGACAGGTTGATGCGATCACCTATGTACCAAATAACCGTGTAGACGAATTAAAAGCAACAGATGGAATCGAAGTATTATCTTTTGATTCAACCGAATCCAGACATATTACATTGAACAACTCAGTAGAAGCTTTATCAGATGCAAGAGTTCGTATGGCACTCTTAAAGGCGACAGACAGAGAAGCCCTGATAAGTGCTGTATATTATGGAAATGCGGAATTATCCACAGGTCTGATCGGACCGGCACAGCCTTACTATGACAAAGATCTGACACCGGTTGCCTATGATCTGGAAGGCGCAAAAGAACTGTTAAAAGAAGCTGGCTATGAAAATGGATTTGAAGTAACGATCGATATCCGTTCCGGTAATTCAAATGAATTACAGGAAGCAACCATGCTGAAGGAACAGTGGGCAAAAGCAGGTGTTACCTTAAATATTGAGGAGCTGGATGGTTCTACTGTATCAGATGAATGGTATTCAATGGATTTTGAAATGATGTTTACATCACTTACAAGTGATACCGCTGATACAAACCAGTTTGCACAGGGTATCTCGATCGCAGATTTAAAGGATTGCTACCATACATTATGGAGTGGTGAGAAACAGAAAGAAGCAGAAAAGCTTGCAACGGAAGCAGGAACAGAGATGGATACAGCAAAACGTGCAGAAGAATATAATCAGTTACAGGAAATTTGTGCAGAGGAGAATCCAATCCTTCCACTCTATTACATTCCGTTTATGGTAGCAACCAGAAGCAATGTCAAGAACTTTTCACAGACTCCGCTTGGATCATATAACTTTGATACATTAGTAAAAGAGTAAATAACAAAGGCGGTGGTGGAAGAAAATGCCGCTGCCGCCGAGATGAAATGAGGAATAAGATATGCAACAGTTCAGTTATATTTTAAAACGAATTTTACAGATGATACCGGTTCTGATCATTATTTCCTTCATCGTATTTGCAAGTATCCGCCTGATCCCTGGTGATCCGGCAACCCTGATGGCAGGTTCAGAAGCCACAGAAGAAAGTCTGAATGCCATGCGGGAGAAGATGGGATTAAACGAGCCGTTCATCATACAGTATTTCATTTTTCTGAAGCAGTTATTGCATCTTGATTTCGGTACATCCATTACATTTAATCAGACCGTATGGGCATTGTTTACACAGAAGATCGGAGTAACTCTGATGCTTACCTGTGCAACTGCATTGATCGCTGTAGCGATCAGCTTCCCACTCGGATTTTTCTCAGGAAAATATGAGAATTCAATATTTGGAAAAACAGTAACTGCATTATCATTGGCTGTTTTATCTGTACCTGATTTCTGGCTTGGTATTTTATTGCTGCTTCGATTTGCATTAAAGACAAATATATTTCCGGTTGGTGGCTGGGGTGTTACGACCTTCGATCATATCCGGTCGGTATTTCTTCCGGCATGTACCGCGAGTGTTGCAACGATCTCGCTGTTGACCAGAAATATTCAGAGCAGTGTCGCAAATATAGTAAAGAAAGATTATGTAAACTTCGCATACAGTAAGGGACTGAAGCCTTCAATCATCAGTACCCGCTATGTAATGAAGAATGTAATGGTATCAACAGTAACCCTGTTGTTGATCCGGATTACAAATATGTTAAGTGGAAGCGTTGTTATTGAGTCCGTATTTGCATTGCCGGGACTTGGATATCTGCTGTTACAGGCAGTATTAAAGAGAGATTATCCATTGGTACAGGGCCTGGTTATGTTATTTGCGATCATCGTCCTCGTGGTCAATCTTCTGACGGATATTTTGTATTCGTTCTTGGATCCGCGTGTGAAATTACAGTAGGCAGGAGGCGTTAAAATGATGAAATTAAAGAAACCAAAAACGGGAGACTGGCTTTTTAAACTGTCCGTGATTGCCTTGATTTTGATTGTTTTTATGGCTCTGTTTCCGGGACTGTTTACAAAATATGATCCAAATACGCAGGATATGACAGCACTTATGACGAAGCCTTGTGCAGCCCATCCGTTTGGAACAGATAACTATGGCCGGGATATTTTTGCAAGAGTATTATACGGCGCAAGGATCGACCTTCTGATCGGACTTCTGGCGATGCTGGTTCCGTTTATCATCGGTAGTTTGGTCGGTCTGATATCCGCTTATTATGGCAAGATTGTAGATGCGATCATCATGAGGATCCTTGATGTTGTAACAGCATTCCCGTTTATCGTACTGATGATCCTGATCGTTACGATCCTTGGTGCAAGCATGAAGAATCTGTTTATTGCAATCTGGCTTGTTGGCTGGCGTGAATATGCAAAGCTTGTACGAAGCGAAGTTTTAGTCGAGAAGAATTCAGAATATGTTCAGGCGGCGAAGATCCTTGGATTTTCTGATCGGCGGATCATGATCCGGCACATCCTGCCAAATGTCATTGGATCCGCATTTGTATATGGTATTTCCGATATCATGCTCTGTATGCTGATGGCAGCTTCCATGAGTTTCTTAGGCTTAGGTGTTCAGCCACCAACGCCTGAATGGGGTTCCATGATATCTGAAGGAAGAGCTTATATCACATCCGCATGGTGGACTGCTACATTCCCGGGTCTGGCGTTGGCAGTTGTAGGTATTGCGATCAGTCTGTTTGGTAACGGACTGGCAAAGAAAATGGGTGTGAAGGATCGCTAGGAGGAATAGATATGGGAAATGAATTACTGAAAGTCGAACATTTGCAGACGATATTTAAGAAAGACGGCAAAGTAGTAAATGCAGTAGGTGATGTCAGCTTTACTGTAAATGAAGGAGAAGTCTTCGGACTGATCGGTGAAAGTGGCTGTGGTAAGAGTGTGACCTGTCGTTCCCTGATCGGACTGATCCAGCCGCCCGGAAAGATCATAAATGGAAGTATCATGTATAAAGGGCATGAGCTTGTAGGACTTGGAAAAAGAAAATGGACAACGGTTCGCGGACATGAGATCGGAATGATCTTTCAGGAACCAATGGCTACACTGAACCCGATCGTAAAGATCCGTACTCAGCTTACAGAGTCAATGAAAGATAAGGGTATGACGAAGAAACAGAAAGAAGAACGGGGAATCGAACTGCTTCGTATGGTTGGAATTTCTTCCCCTGAAACTCGAATGGACTGTTATCCGCATGAGTTCAGTGGTGGTATGAGACAGCGTGCGATGATCGCAATTGCTCTTGCAGCAAATCCACATCTTCTGTTAGCCGATGAACCGACGACTGCTCTTGATGTTACGATACAGGATCAGATCATCAAACTGATGATGAAACTTCGGAAAGAATTAAACATGAGCATGATATTAGTTACACATGACATGGGCGTTGCAGCACAGATGTGTGACCGGATCGCAGTTATGTATGCAGGCTATATTATGGAGCAGGCAGACATTGGGGAAATTTTCTCCAAGCCGCGGCATCCATATACCTATGGTCTGATGTCTTCTCTACCAAACAGCGAGAAAAAGGGAGAGAAACTGAATTCGATCAAAGGAGCACCGCCTAACCTCTATGATATGCCGAGTGGATGTCCGTTCCATCCAAGATGCAGTTATTGTGAAGAAATCTGTAAAAAGAAATTCCCTGAAATGCAGGAAGTATCACCGGGACATTTTTCCAGATGTCATTTCATTGACAAGATGAAGGATGTAGAAGGTGTGATCGAGAAAGCGAAAGGAGGAAGCGGACATGAGTAACAGTGAGACAGAAACAATCTTATCCGTAAAGGATCTGTGTATGTATTTTCCGCTCAAACAGACCTTATTTGATATAGCAACAAGAAAGCCTGTAAGTTATATCAAGGCAGTTGACGGCGTCAGCTTTCAGGTAGATAAGGGTGAAACGATCGGTCTGGTTGGAGAAAGTGGCTGTGGTAAGAGTACCTTATCAAAAGCGCTGATCCGATTATATGATCCAACTTCCGGTAATATCCAGTTTGAAGGTGAAGATATCGCAAAGCTTCCTCAGCACAAGCTGCAGAACCTTCGGTTCCATATGCAGATGGTTTTCCAGGATCCATATTCTTCCCTGAACCCGAAGATGACAATTCGACAGATTTTTTACGAGATCTTAGATGTACATAAATTGTGTAAAAAAGATGAGTGGGAAGCCCGTACGAAAGAACTGTTAAATATGGTCGGCATGCCGGAATATGCGTTAGACCGTTATCCGGGAGAGTTCTCCGGAGGACAACGGCAGAGGATTGGAATTGCAAGAGCACTTGCCATGAATCCGGAATTTCTGATCGCTGATGAGCCGGTGTCTGCACTTGATATGTCGATACAGGCACAGGTTATCAATCTGATGCAGGAATTAAAAGAAAAGCTGAACCTGACGATGTTATTTATCTCCCATGATCTTCGTGTTGTGGAATATATCTCCGACCGGGTGATCGTTATGTATCTGGGAGTCATTGTTGAGACAGCACCGACAGATGCATTATTTGAGAATCCGGCACATCCATATACCGACATTCTGATCAAGGCTGCACCAGTTATGAATCCCTATGACAAAGAACGTGAATATGTAATTGAAGGCGAGACACCAAGTCCGATACATGTTCCATCCGGCTGCAGATTCCATCCAAGATGTCCATTTGCAACGGAGAAATGTAAGACAGAAGTACCGGAGCTTCATGAGATCGCACCGGGAAGATCGGTTGCCTGCCACTATCCAAGATATTCAGAATAATGTCCGGATATCGGTCAGATATCTATGAATACAGTCAAAACAGGAGGTGTCCGTATGGAATATTCGATGGAAGAAGAACTCAGAAAATGGAAGATCCCCGGCTGCCAGATCACGGTAGCAAGAGATGGAAAGATCTTATATGATGCAGCCTTTGGTCAGAAGGTATTTGCAGAAGCAGAAAAAACATCGGGAAATGTTTTTTATAATGCAGAACCTGTGACAACAGAAACACGGTTTTGTATCGCATCCTGTACCAAATCATTTACGGTTCTGATCGCAGCTATGCTTGCAGACGAAGGACTGCTTGATTTGGATGAACCGATTGTTGCCTATATTCCTGATTTCGCAATGAAAGATGAATATGCAGGCGCACATGTTACATTGCGTGACATTTTCCTGCACCGGACAGGACTTGCCGGACATGATTTCACATGGCCGGATTATGAACTTACTGAAGAAGATTATATGAAGAATATCCGTTATCTGGATGCGGTTGTTCCGTTCCGGACGAGCCCAAAATACAACAATGTAATGTATATATTAGCCGGTTATATCGAAGAAATTGTGACAGGAAAGAACTGGGGCGAGCTGGTAAAAGAACGAATATTGCGTCCACTTGAAATGACACATACATATGTAAGTCTGGAAGAAGTTCCGCTTGGAACAGATCTTGCAGAAGGATATAAGGATGGACAGAGACTGACTTCGATCGCACCAAAGGAACGTGCATCGGGTTCTATTGTTTCAACGACAGAGGATCTGACAAAATGGCTGCAGTTCCATTTACAGAAAGGCATCTGGAATGGAAAACGGCTTGTTTCTGAAAAAATGATGGAGATGATCCATGAACCACAGGTGATCTTTGAAGGAGAAAAATATTCATTTGAACCGGGTTGTATGCCGGTCTGCTATGGACTTGGATGGTTTATCCGGGATTACAGAGGTGTTCAGATCCAGTATCACCATGGAGGAACACTGGGCTTTTGTTCTTTACAGGCATATTTACCGGAATATGGCATCAGTGTTGCTATGCTGATGAATGGTCATGGAACCGGAGCGTTCTTTGAGGATGCCATTTTAAGTACCGTGATCGATCGCCTGTTAGAACCGGAACTGCCGCATATAGAGACAAATTGGCTGGAACAGTATTTTACGGTATATCCGGGTACGAACCATGATATTGATCTGGTTCCGGATAGCTGGGAGCCTGAGCAGACCGCAGCAGATTTTCCGGAAGCTTTTTGTGGACGTTATCGCATGAAGGGATATCCGGACATAGAGATCATGAAGGAAGGAACAAAGGGAGTTCTGGTTTTTAAGGCATTTCGCCGTCCACTTCTAAAAGTGACAAAGGATCATTATATCGTAGATGGTTTGATTGCAGATACTGAGTTTTACAGACTTCCGGTCAGCTTTATATGGAAAGAAGGAATTGTGTGTGCGGTTCAGATTCCACTGGAACGAAGTCTTCCGGCATTGGAATTTGAGAAAGGAGAGATAGAATGAAGAACTTTATCATAGCTATAACCAGAACATGCGGAAGCGGCGCGACGACGATCAGCACGATGCTTTCCAGAGATCTGAATATCAATATGTATGACAGAAATCTTCTCAGGCTGGCAGCTGATGATCAGGGAATCAACGAGGCTGCATTTGCAAATGCGGATGAGACGATGAAGAACAGTATTCTTTATAAAGTAACCAGAAAAGTATATAGCGGCCAGCCGATTCCGATGGAGCATCCGGAGGATATCCCTTCTAATGACCAGCTCTTTTCATTTCAGGCAAAGGTGTTAAAAGAGCTTGCGGAAAATGAATCCTATATCTGTATCGGACGTGCAGCCGATTTTGTATTAAAGGATTATCCGAATATGGTCAGCATCTTTATCTATGCACCGGAGGAGAAATGTGTAAAAAAAGAGATGAAACGTCTGGGTATTACAGAGAAAGAAGCAAAGAAACGTGTATATACACTGGATAAATATCGTCGGGAATACTACAGATACCATACCGGAAAGAAATGGGAGGATCCATATAACTATGATCTGTGTCTGAATACGGCAGAACTGACCTATGAACAGTGCGTAGATTTCATCAAAGAATATTTGAAACTCAAAGGATGGATTGATTAAGGTGGATACAGAAGAAGTTGTACTTAGATATGGCAATCGGGGAATGGATCTGTTAATGCATGCGCTTCCGGGACATTTTTACAGGCGGTCAGCGGAAAAGATCATGGAGCTTCCAAAGGGAAATGTTCTGATCCTGACCGGATTTTATGTTGCAGGGCATCCGGAAACGGATGGACCGACAGGAGCTTATTTTCTGGCAAAAGCATTTGAAGCATTGGGTTTTACTCCGGTGATCTTAACGGATGGATATGTAGGTGATCTGTTCCGGGATGTAGAGACGATTCATATAGAATCATGCACAGAGTCTGTATGCTATAAACTGATGGGACAGTATGTTCCGGTGTTCTGTCTGTCAATTGAATATTGTGGCAGGAACAGTCAGGATGATTATACAAATATGCGTGGTGTCAGTATCAAAGAACATGTAGCAGGGCTGGATTCTATTATCCTGACAGCAAATGATAGAGGGATTCCTACATTTGGGATCGGTGACGGAGGAAATGAAGCCGGAATGGGCAATCTTCATGATAAGATTTCCGGGATACTTCCGATCGAGCCGTCAGTTGTTCCGGTTGATCATCTGATGATCGCTACGGTATCAAACTGGGCGGCATATGGGCTGATTTGTGAATTACAGAAAGTAACAGGGATCCGATTGATGCCGGCATATGAAGATGTGGAACAATATTATAGACTTCTGGTATCAGAAGGTTGCGTGGATGGTATCAGCAGGGAATGTAAGATGTCCGTGGATGGATTTCCGGTTGAAGTAGAACGGGGAATCTTATCAGATCTTGCAAATGCATGAACATGATCCGGTAAAGAATGAGGACACGTTTGAATATAGTAAAAGAGGATTGCGGTTAGCAAAAAAAAGGAGGCAGCATGGATGATTATAGAATTTTGCTGGCAGGAGATAAAGGAATTGTCGTAGAGTTTGGCAATCAGATTTCTGAAACGATAAATGCCAGAGTAAAGGGCTTGTGTAAAGAACTGAAGAAGCATCCGCAGGCAGGAATCCGGAATCTGATACCAACCTACCGGTCTGTGCTGATCGATTACGATCCGAAGAAGATGGAGTATCGGAGATTGATAAAACTGGTGGAGCATTGTGTATCACATGCAGACACCGGAGAACGAATGAAGAAAATAATTGAGATCCCGGTCTGCTATGAAGCTGAATATGGTATGGACATAGAGGCTGTTGCAGCACATACAGGATTGTCTGAGGAAGAGATCATAAGGCGGCATGGCAGCCGGGATTATTTAATATATATGCTGGGTTTCCTTCCGGGATTTCCATATCTTGGAGGTATGGATGAGAGCATAGCGGTTCCAAGATTAAAGGAACCCAGAATTCAGATTCCGGCAGGAAGTGTCGGAATTGCGGGGATGCAGACTGGCATTTATCCGGTGGAATCACCGGGAGGCTGGCAGTTGATCGGAAGAACGCCGGTCACGATTTATGATCCGCATCGGGAGATGCCGGTATTATTTGAAGCAGGAGAATATATCCGTTTTAGCCGCATTGATAAGAACAAATTTGAAGAGATAAAACAACTTGATGCAGCCGGAGAATACCGCTGTAAGACATATGAAGGATAACTTGAAAAAAAGACAGCAGGACAGCAGAAGGGAGATGGTGAGATGGTACAGGTACGAAATGGTGGTTTGCTGACAACCATTCAGGATGCTGGGAGATATGGATATGAACATCAGGGGATTCCTGTTTCCGGGGCAATGGATCAGACTTCCATGCGCCTTGCAAATATTTTGCTTGGAAATACAGAAGACGAAGCGGTGCTGGAATGTACGATGCTGGGACCTGAGCTTATGTTTGAAGCCGACTGCCTGTTTGCAGTTACAGGTGCAGATATGCAGATGCAGTTGAATCAGACCGGATTATTACCGTATCATACCTACCTTGGACGAAAAGGAGATGTGCTCCATCTTGGCTGTGCCACCAATGGTGTCCGGAGTTATATCGCATTTGCCGGAGGGATACAGGCAGATTCCATTCTTGGAAGTGCTTCCACCGATATGAAATGTCATATTGGAGGCAAGGATGGCAGAAAGCTTCAGGCAGGTGACCGGCTATTGTTCAAATCACCGAAAACCGAGCTTCCTGCGATGTACCGCAGATTTGAGGATATGAAATTATCCCGCCGGAAAGAAACTTTGATCCATGTGATCGCAGGACCACAGGCGGATTATTTCACAGAAGAAGGAATCCGGACATTTTATTCGGAAACCTACCAGATTATGCAGGAGTCTGACCGGATGGGATATCGTTTGTCTGGTGCGGCGATTGAGAATAAATCCGGTGTAGACATTGTATCGGATGGAATTACCTTTGGATCGGTCCAGGTAACGGCATCCGGTAACCCGATCATTATGATGGCAGATCATCAGACAACCGGAGGGTATGCAAAGATTGCAACAGTTATATCGGCAGATCTTCCAATTCTTGCACAGATGATGCCGGGTGATCATATCCGGTTTGAAGCTGTTTCCTTAAAAGAGGCAAGACGGTACTGGCGGAGATCGGAACGACAGATCCGCAGGTTCCGGAGAAGAACGAATTGATCCGAACAGGAAAGGATAAAGAATATGAGAAACAAAACAGGATGTATAAAACAACAGACAGAATATCCGGGTGACATAGTAAGTTCAACCGGAAAAACAACCGATTACAGTGAATGGAATCCAAAAGATGTCCGATCCTTGATTGAACAGGAGAAGATCACAACTTTTACATCAGGGATGTGTGCCGGATATGCACAGGCGAATCTTGTAATCCTGCCGAAAGCACAGGCGTACGATTTTCTGTTATTTACACAGAGAAATCCAAAATCCTGTCCGGTATTAGAAGTGTTTGATGAGGGCTGCCGGTATTCCAGAACGGCTGCACCGGGAGCAGATATCACAAAGGTGATACCAAAGTACAGAATTTATCGAAATGGTGTGCTGGATGGAGAATACACGGATATTGAGCCATTCTGGAGAGATGATCTTGTTACATTTCTGATCGGCTGCAGTTTTTCTTTTGAATCCGAGCTGATCGAAGCAGGCATTGAGATGCGACATAATACGGAGAACTGTAATGTGCCGATGTACCGGACCAATATTGAATGTGAACCGGCAGGCATGTTTTCAGGAAAGATGGTCGTCAGCATGCGCCCGATTCCATATCACCAGTTAGTAAAAGCAGTAACGGTAACAGCGAGACTTCCAAAGGTACATGGTTCACCGATCCATATCGGAGATCCTTCCGTAATTGGCATACAGGATATTAATAAACCGGATTTTGGAGATGCCGTTACGATCCACGATGGCGAAGTTCCGGTATTCTGGTGCTGTGGTGTAACTCCGCAGTCTGTTGTGATGAATTCCAAACCGGAATTTGTCATTACTCATGCACCCGGACATATGTTGATAACAGATATCAAAAATACAGATCTGAAGGATTAGAAATAAAATAGTCTTCAGAGTATGTATAAGTATATAAATATTTTACAGAGAATTAGATTCAGAAAAGAAGGTGGCTTACATGAAAAGAGTAGATCTGAACTGTGATTTAGGTGAGAGCTTTGGAGCATATAAGATCGGTCTGGATGGAGAGGTGATCCCATACATATCATCGGCAAATATTGCCTGCGGGTTCCATGCATCAGATCCGGTAGTGATGGCACATACGGTAGCAATGGCAAAGGAACATGGCTGTTCGGTTGGTGCACATCCGGGATTCCCGGATCTTATGGGATTTGGAAGAAGACAGATGCAGATCACGCCGGAAGAAGCGAAAGATTATATCATCTATCAGGTGGGAGCACTTGCAGCATTCTGCAGGTCACAGGGAATCCGGTTGCATCATGTCAAGCCGCATGGAGCGTTATATAACATGGCGGCCATTGACGATTCTCTGGCAAGGGCTGTCTGTGAGGGAATCTATGTGGTGGATCCGGAACTTGTTCTTTTGGGACTTGCAGGTAGTGAGCTTTTAAAGGCGGCAGAAGATACCGGCTTACGGTATGCGAGTGAAGTATTTGCAGACCGGGCGTATAACGGGGATGGAACACTTGTATCGAGAAAGCTTCCGGGGGCAGTCATTACGGATGAAGCACTTGCAGTACAGAGAGTTCTTCGAATGGTAAATGAACAGAAAGTAACCTCAATAACAGGGGAAGATATCACGATCCGGCCGGATTCTATCTGTGTGCATGGGGATAATCAGAAAGCTTTACAGTTTGTACAGAAGATCCGGGATGCCCTGATAAAAGAGAAGATCGAGATAAAACCATTTTAACGTTTTGAATAAAGCATGATCAAAATACAGATCCATACCTCTGGATGATGTAGGAGGAAATACCATGGGAGAGAATAATAAGATGAATGTAGCGCAGATGCTGATTAAAAGTCTGGAACACGAAGGAGTAAGATATATCTTTGGCATTCCGGGAGAAGAAAATCTGGATGTCATGGATGCCCTGAAGGATTCGGATATTACATTTATAACGACAAGACACGAACAGGGAGCAGCATTTATGGCGGATGTTTATGGTCGACTGACTGGAAAAGCAGGCGTGTGTCTGTCTACGCTTGGACCTGGAGCGACGAATCTGATCACAGGTGTGGCAGATGCAAACAGTGACGGTGCTCCGCTTGTAGCGATCACCGGGCAACTCGGAACGGATAAGATGCATCTGACCTCCCACCAGTATCTGGATCTGGAGGCATTATTTAAGCCGATCACGAAGCGGACAAAGATGATCATGCGCCCGGAATCTGTAAACGAGATCGTTCGTCTGGCATTCAAATATGCGGAGAGTGAGAAACCGGGTGCAACGCATATCAATCTGCCGGAGGATATTGCAAAGGAAGAAGTGCCGGAGGGAGTAGCCCGGAAATTTATCACGACAGCACCTAAGAATAAAGAATATGCAGATATTGAAAGCATTGAACATGCCGCTGCTGCGATCTTCCAGGCAGAGCATCCGGTCATTCTTGCAGGACATTCGGCTGTCCGGGCAAAGGCATCAAAAGCGTTGACGGAATTTGCAACGAATCTGAAAATTCCTGTTGTAAATACAATGATGGCAAAAGGAATTGTTCCATATGATAATCCATATTCAATGTGGACGATTGGTATTCCACAGAAGGATTACCAGAATGTGATATTAGAAAAGGCAGATCTGATTATTACAGTTGGTTATGATATTGTCGAATTTGCACCGATTAAATGGAATCTGAAGGATGACCACAAGATCATTCATATTGATTCCCGGCCGTCCCACGTTAATAAATTATATCAGCCGGTGACAGAAGTGATCGGAGATATCAGTGATTCTCTGGAGAAAATAGGCAACCGGTGTCATCGGACGAAGGAACCGGAACAGGCACTGGCGATCAAGAGGCAGATGAGCAAGGAACATGAACAGTATGAGAATGATATGGCATATCCGGTTAAACCGCAGAAAATCCTCTGCGATATCCGATCCGTTATGGGTAAGGAGGATATTCTGGTATCTGATGTTGGAGCCCATAAGATGTGGATATCCAGACATTATAACTGCTATGAGCCAAATACCTGTCTGATCTCAAATGGTTTTGCAACGATGGGTATAGCGGTTCCCGGTTCGATCGCAGCGAAGATGTTATATCCGGAAAGAAAGGTACTTGCTGTTACAGGTGATGGTGGTTTCATGATGAACTGTCAGGAGATTGAAACAGCTGTTCGGATGAATGTTCCGATCGTTGTTCTGGTCATGCGGGATGACAGCTATGGTTTGATCAAATGGAAACAGGATGACCGGTTTGGCGATCACTGTTTTGTAGATTTTACAAATCCGGATTTTGTAAAAATGGCAGAGAGCATGCATGCAGTCGGACTTCGTGTAGATAAAACAGAAGATTTGAAGGATGTTCTGGAACAGGCATTTGCATCTGGTAAAGTCTGTATCATTGACTGTCCGGTTGACTATGCAGAGAATACAAAACTGACGGAACACTTAAAACAGGTGATCGCAGAATTGGAATGATAAATGCATGAAATGCGCGAGTACATCATGCAGCTATTTAGAAATAAAAATTCTCATAGTATCCTCTTACCATCTATGATAAAATAAGACCAGTATAAAAGGTACGGAATACAGTATAAAACAAGAGGGTGCGCAGACTGGATGCACAGCAGATTGATACAGGGGTGATGCTATGAGAAGATATAGGAAACTGAAAATATTTGTGGCAGGGCTTGCCATGATCGCAGCGGCGGCAACGGGCGGCGGAACCGTATTTGCAGCGGGAACAACAATGGCAGAGATAACAACAGATAAAACTCACGATACTCTGTCAGAAACGGAAGAACAGACAGAGAAAGAAGCGGATACATCTACACAGGTTGAAGATCGACAAGAAGAAACAGATAAAGATGAGATCTTGGCTGCGGAGCCGGAAGAGGATTCGTATAGCTGGGAAGAAATCCTGGGTGACGTAAATGCGGTCACGATGGGAAATGGAATATCCGCCTATAATCTTCGGGAAGACAGGACAGCAACGGACCGGTATTATGATCAGTTGGATGATGTGTCAAGAGAAATCTATAATATCTTATATGATGCCTATAAAGATGGCTCTACAACGAGTACGATCACGTTGAATTATTCCAGCGTGTGGAAGGATCAGAAGATTACGATCACATCGGATAATAAGATGGTCATGCCGGATACCTTTCATCCACAGGTGCTGAGCTGGGAACGTGACATGCTGACTCCGGCATTTCTTGCTCTGATCTATGACCATCCGGAGCTTAGCTGGCTGTCGGGTGCAACCTATTATATGTCATACAAAATAAATGGAATTTCATATTATTCGTCTGAGCTGGATGAGAATAACAGTATGGTAAAGGATGTAACAGTTCCATGTATTACGACCTATATCAAAGAACCGTCGGTTGATGCTACAAAGGCGGAGATGGATACGATCGTGTCGGAAGCAACGGAATCGATCAATAAGAAGCTCGCGGGAAGTACATCCAGATATCAGACCATAAAAGAGATTCATGATTATATCTGTAACAGTACATCCTATGCAAAATCTAATACGACAAGCAGTGAATATCAATCGGCTTACAGTGCATTTCGTGACACGAATGGTGATGGAACGGTGGAGACGGTCTGTGCAGGATATTCCAGAGGCTTTAAGCTGTTGTGCGATGCATATGGAATACCATGTGTGCTTGTGACCGGAGTGACAGATACCGGTGGAGCCCATATGTGGGATTTGGTTCAGATGGAGGACGGTATCTGGTATGGAGTAGATGCGACCTGGGATGACCAGACCGGCCGGACCTATTATGATTTCTTTTTGGTTGGATATGCAACGAAGCCGGATCATTTTGCAAAGACCGATTTCGGAAGCTGTCATATAGCAGAAGGCGCCTGGGATGCAAATGGCGCATATGAATTCGTCTATCCGGAACTGAGTACAGACCTGTATCATGAAGATCAGGATGAAGATGGAATCTGTGATCTGTGTAATGCAATGTTAGATGGTATGAGCGCATTACTTGCCGGATATTCGCTCCGGCTGGAGGAGGAGACGGGGATCTGCTTTTATCTGCGGTTTACAAATACAGTTTTAAATGACAGCGGCGCATATATGGAATTTACGATGCCGGATGGAAGCACAACGCAACAGAAGGTGACGGATGCAGAGAAGCAGACAGTAAATGGAAAACAGTATTATGTATTTACCTGTTATGTGGCAGCAAAGGAGATGGCGGATGATATCCGGGCACAGGTATTTCTGTCCGATGGAACTGCCTGCGGAACAATATATCGGTATTCGGTTCAGGATTATGCGGGATATATGTTAGACCGGAGCAGTACCTATACAGCAGAACTTCCGGTCGTGAAGGCAATGCTGAATTACGGAACTGCCGCACAGGAATTGTTTGGTTATCATACCGGTGATCTGGCAAATGCAATTCTGCCGGAGACGGAACGTCAGATAGGAAGCATGGATCTGACTGCACTTGCATCCTATCAGTCCGTGCAGGCAGGAAATATGCCGGATGGAATTTCCTATTATGGAAGCTCCTTGGTGCTACGTTCAGGAACACTGATCCGTCATTATTTTACAAAAGCAGGTGATGTGGAGCTGAGTGATATAACATTTACCTTAAATGGAAATGCAGTAACTCCGGTATCCGTCGGATCCAATATGTTTTATATAGAAATTCCTGCCGTGCGTATTCAGAACATTACACAGATGAATACATTGGCAGCAGGAGAGAGCGGAGCGATAACATATGGTGTTTTAAGTTATGCGTATACGGTGTTGTCGGCTCAGACATATGGAAGCACACTGGAACAGGTTATGAAAGCTATGGTTATATATCAGCAGACAGCACAGACCTATCTTGCCAGATGACACATGCTTGTTCAGAATATAAACGAGGGCAAAGAACCGACAAAATAAAAAAGAATCAAAAAATAGAAATAAAGACGAATTAAAACAGGAGACAGTATACAAGCATGAGTTGTACACGGTCTCCTGTGTTTCTATCCGATAAAATCCGGATCATTATTTATTTTTTACGAGCCTGTACCATATATTCTTTGAAAGAGGCACGCAGGCTTCGCTCGATATTCGGAATAATATGTCCGTTTTCATTATTTTGCCATACCGCCTGCAGGAAGAATGAATTTCCGGTCAGGAAACGATTCCTTGTAAAGGCATCCGTCTGTTCCTGATCCTGAAAACGACATAATTCGATATCATCATGATATAGAATCTCGGCTGCGGTGTGGAACTGTCCGTCCGTACAGTACCATTTGTAGATACCGTGAAAAGTTGTACGGCAATACCATCCAAGGAAGGTAAAGCCTTTATAACGGAATGGATTCTTTGCCAGTTTTACAACTGCGTTGCCGTCATATTTCTCATTTGGACGAAATTCAATCGATTTTTCCCGGATCGATTTGTTCAATCCAAAAGTAAATAACCGACAGACAAGATTTTTATTCTTAGCAGAGGAAGCATAGATCAGGTTAAATGGTTCCTTCTTAAAATGCGTATCTGCCAGATTGTATTTCTTTTCAACAGAATGGATCGCATTCAGTATGAAATCACCGGAGGCTTTTCGCTTTTCCTCCAGAAGCTGACCAACTTTGCTATAATCGATCGGTTTTGCTGATTTTGTACTGTCATAGGTTTTTGTAAAACGGCGATCCTCTAAATCAAAGGTTTTTAAGATTGTATCAACCTTATCGCCATGTCTTGCACCAACATAAAACTGCTTTTCAAATAAGATCGAGAATGCACAGGCATGGAATGAATTTGTAAAGATGTATTCTGCCTGTTCTATATATCCAAGCCATTCATCCGGACCAACATTATAGATGACTTTGTAATCGCCTTCTTTTGGCAGATGGACATTGCTTTCATAGGAGGACAGAATGATAAGTTCCAGACCTTTTTCCTTTGCAAATGCCAGAGCCTTCTGGATGGAGTCGATCGCACGCTCCATTACAGCGTAGAGCAGGACATATTTGCGTTCCTGATTTCTGGGCGGGAGCGCAATATCGTGCCAGAATTTTTTATCCTTTAAGAATACAGGATCCAGTACAACCGGAACATCTTTCCCCGTCAGTTCATGAATGTGTTCGGCAAAGCTTGACTCTCTCGCAGCGATTGCCTCGAATGGCGTTGTATATTCGATAAATTCTTTTTCCTGTTCTTTTGTCCAGCCGTTAAAGACACCACGACTGACAGCATATCCGATCTTCGGAGCGTTTTTCATAGGCTCGGCAGCCAGAAAAAATCCACGGTCAAAGCCTTTATCCGGATTGTACTGCCAGATAACATCCGTAGCACAGATGTAGCAGTCAAAATCCAGTTTCTGATCATCCAGATCGTCATGGTGATAGGTTTCTTTGGTGCGGATATAATGAGCATTGATAAAGTTCTCAAATTTCTGATACCGCTTTGGCCATATCGTGTACAACTTGGCAAATTTATTGATCGTAAGTATTTTCAGGTTATGCTTATGTGTCCAGACCTTTTGTTCATCTTTTGTAAGGCCTTCCGGCATTATTTCTGTCAGAGCTTTGTTGTAGCCATGTTGCAGATAAAAATGCAGAGGATAGACCGGATCGTATTCTTTGTTATTGTAGATAGGCATATAGTCAATGACTGTACTTTCGATGCCATGATCTGATAAAAATTGCTGGAAAGCATATGTGTGTAAAGGACACGCAAAATTAAGTGCTTTCGTATGTGTATTTATTGAAATAATCCCTATCTTCAAAACGATAGTTCCTCCCTGAACTTTACATATAATTTATAAACCTTAACAGGCCACATATAGTTTTATTTTATCTTATAATTATATATAAATCAAGCGCAAAAGACAGAATCAGACATTTGTCGTGGGAAATCGATCAGTTAATTCCTTTCATTGTAAGCTGGATCCGTTTCTTGGCAAGATCCACGCTCATAACCTTAACCGTTACGATGTCACCGACGCTGACGACATCCAATGGATGCTTGATGAATTTATCGGACATCTGGGAGATATGCACCAGACCATCCTGATGAACACCGATGTCGACAAATGCACCAAAATCGATTACGTTGCGGACGGTTCCCTTTAAGATCATGCCTTCCTTCAGATCCTTCATTTCAAGGATATCACCACGCAGGATCGGCTGTGGCATTTCGCTTCTAGGATCTCTGGCTGGTTTTTCCAGTTCTTTTACAAGGTCGGTGACGGTTACTGTTCCGACACCCAGTTCCTTTGCGAGTGCTTTGATATCACCGGCTGCTTTTGTAATGCCCTTTAACTGACCGGATGCAAGATCATCCATGGAATAACCGAGATGCTGGATCAGTGTTTCAGTAACCTCATAGCTTTCCGGGTGGACAGAGGTTGCGTCCAGTGGATTTGTACCACCGGTGATCCTCATAAATCCGGCACACTGTTCAAATGCTTTCGGGCCAAGTTTAGCAACCTTTAACAGTTCTTTTCTGTTCTTAAAACGGCCGTTTGCTTCTCTGTATTCTACGATATTTTTTGCCAGGGTTTTGTTGATACCGGAAATATGTTCCATCAGAGGAGCGGAAGCGGTATTTAGATCGACACCGACCTGGTTTACGGAATCTTCTACAACAGCGTCTAATGCTTCTGTCAGCTTCTTTTGATTCATATCGTGCTGATACTGACCGACACCGATCGCTTTTGGATCGATCTTGACCAGCTCAGCAAGCGGATCCTGAAGTCTTCTTGCGATTGAAGCAGCACTACGCTGGCCTACATCAAAGTTCGGGAATTCTTCTGTTGCAAGTTTACTTGCAGAGTAGACGGATGCGCCGGCTTCGTTTACGATCACATATTGAATCTTTGTATCCAGCTCATGGATAAGATCTGCAATGATCGCTTCGGATTCACGGGAAGCAGTACCGTTTCCAACTGAGATAAGGGAAATATGATATTTCTTGATCAGATCTTTTAAGATCTTCTTGGATTCTTCCACTTTGTTCTGAGGGGCAGTTGGGTAAATAACCTTAGTGGCGAGCACCTTTCCGGTTGCATCAACGACTGCCAGCTTACATCCGGTACGGAAAGCAGGATCCCAGCCGAGAACCACATGACCATTGATCGGTGGCTGCATTAAAAGCTGCTTTAAGTTGCTGCCAAATACCTTGATCGCGCCATCTTCAGCAGCTTCTGTCAGACTGCTTCGAATATCGCGCTCAATAGAAGGTGCGATCAGACGTTCATAACTGTCAGTTATAGTGTTCCTTAAAATGTCATTTGTATTTGGATTGTCGCGTACGATCACCTGACGGATCAGATAACCGGTGATCTCATCAACCGGTGCTTCAATCTTAACAGAGAGAAATTTTTCCTTTTCTCCACGGTTGATCGCAAGTGTACGGTATCCGGTCATTTTGCGTACGGGTGTGCTGAAATCATAATACATTTCATATACGGATTCTGCTTCCGGATCCTTGGCAGTTGTCATTAAAATACCCTTGTCCATTGTAAGGCTTCGGATTTCTGTACGATATTCAGCGTTATCTGAAATAGATTCTGCAATAATGTCCATAGCTCCGGCGATGGCTTCTTCTGCAGAGTGGACTTCTTTCTCCTCGGATACATAAGCCAGTGCTTCCTCCAGAATCGGCTTATTTGTCATCTGAAGGGAGATGATGTTGGCAAGTCCGGTAAGACCTTTGCTCTGTGCGATTGTCGCACGCGTTTTTCTCTTTGGTTTATAAGGACGATACAGATCTTCCACTGCAACGAGTGTTTCAGCAGCCAGAATTGATTTCTTTAGTTCATCGGTCAGCATGCCCTGTTCTTCGATCGAAGCGATGACCTTTTCCTTCCGGTCTTCCAGTCCTCTGAGATAAGTGAGCCGTTCGTCCAGAGTACGAAGCTGTTCATCGTTTAAAGAACCGGTAGCTTCCTTTCTGTATCTTGCAATAAAAGGGATCGTGCATCCCTCATCTATCAATTTAACGGCAGCAGCTACCTGCTCCTGCCGGCACATAAGTTCCTGACTGATTTTCAAAATAATATCCATAATCGTGAAACCTCTTTCTTAATTTGTATCATTCACCGTAACAGGCAATGCCATGTATATAATGTGTGTTCTGATGCGGATCTGGTGATACGAGAACAACCGAATATAGTGCAATGACATATATATTGTGCGTTCAAGTCCGCTTGTTGCAACCCGCACGGACAGGTTGGAACATTATATAGTTGAATATTACGGGAAAGCAGAATCTAGTATATGCGAAATTCCAGCAGGATTCAAGCTTGGAGACAGACAAATTATGGAAAAGTACAAGACAGAAAAACGAAGCAGATGAAAAAATGAAGTATCTATAAAATGACAGATTTGCTGGAAAGATATGGGCGGCTGTGTTATACTGAAATAGATACAAGGTGCGGGTGGACATGTCCGGTTATATCATATTAAATACCAGTTAAGGTACAGAATGGAGCAGAACATGCAGGGTTTTACAAATACAGCAGACAGGAATGAAACAATTTCTTATATAGAAGAATGTGGCTGTCAGACAGAAGCAGCAGAAGCAGATTGCGTGAAGACTGCAATGGCATTTGCCAGGCAATGTCATCAGGGGCAGACACGTCTTGGAAGAGATGGCAAAGTGCCGTATTATGATGAACATATTCTTGGCGTTTACCATATATTAAAGGACGAATGCCATGTAGAGGATGAAACTGTACTTGTAGTTGCGTTATTGCATGATACGGTAGAAGATACGGACTGTACATTTGAAGATATTGAAAAGATCTTTGGTACGGATATCAGGGATCATGTATATTTATTAAGTAAACTTGAAGGAGAGACTTTCTCTGACTATTCAAAACGTCTATTTGACCACGCCCCGGCACAGGTGGTCATGATCAAACTTGCAGACAGACTGCATAATCTAAGAACTATCCTTTTTGTATCCAATCGCAAATGGATCCAGAGAAAAGTAAATCAGACTTATACCGATATCCTTGACCGGCTAGAACAGGTAAAAGACAATCTGGGAGAGAACTATGCTTCCGAGATATCTATGTTAAAAGATAAAATTATCGAACAACTTGCTGTTGTTCAGGCAGAACTGGACAAGAAGCGGGAGACAATTCAATAATACCGATTTCTCCGTCCGTTGGACTTTCGAAATCGTACAGCTATTCGCATTCCGGGCTATTCGCCCTTCTTGCTCATGTCTGTTTATCTGCCAAATAAATAAGCAACGTTGTCTTTATACAGACACGTTGCTTATTTGCTTGGCAGATTTATTGTCATATGTTTTCAATCTGCCAGTCGATCGGTTCAACACCGTGCTCGGTCAAGAAGTTGTTCGTTTTGCTGAAAGGCTTGCTTCCCCAGAAACCACGATAGACAGATAACGGACTTGGATGCGGAGCTTTTAAGATCAGATGATTCGGATTGTTTAACATCGAAGCTTTTTTTTGTGCATACGATCCCCATAAGATGAATACGATCGGACGATCCTGGCGGTTTAAGATCTCCATACAGGCGTCTGTAAATTGTTCCCAGCCATGTCCCTGATGGGAATTTGCCTGATGTGCCCGGACGGTCAGAACAGCATTTAACATCAGGACACCCTGCTCTGCCCATTTGACAAGATAACCATTATTGGGTATATAGCAGCCAAGGTCATCGTGAAGCTCCTGATAGATATTAGCAAGAGAAGGCGGGATGTCGACACCCGGCTTTACGCTGAAGCTCAGACCATGCGCCTGCCCTACGTTGTGGTAAGGATCCTGACCGATGATAACACATTTGACCTTTGATAATGGTGTCAGATGGAACGCATTGAATATATCATCGGCAGGAGGAAAGATCTCTCTTGTGGCATATTCATGTCCGACAAAATTAAACAGTTCTTTATAATATTCTTTTTTATATTCGGGCTTCAGTTCCGCAGCCCAATCATTTGAAATAGCTGGCATAATTCAGACTCCTTATCTATAGTGTATAGGATACGTTTTTCATTTCGAGACGACATTCTGCATTCTGAAAATAAAAAGAATAGCATATGTGTTCATTTTTAAAAATAGTGTAACATAAAGAATATTTAATGTAAATTTTAAGGTGTAATTTTACTCTGAAACATTGTCAGGTGAGAGACTTTGTGGTATCATCTTTTCAAATGAAATTTTTGCAGAAGGGGTGCTGAAAATGGAGAAAGCATATAAGACAATGAAAACTTCAGGCGCAATAAATATTGCATTAGGCGTAGTGGTTCTGGTGCTTGGACTTGCATCCGGTATATTGATGATCGCATCAGGCGGTTGTCTTTTGAAGAACAAACGTCATATTGTATGGTAGGAATGACAATCCTATGCACGCGGATACAGGAAGAACAGTTGCCGCGTGCATATTTTTTGCAGATCTTTTCATGACGGGGTTTTTCTGTAAAAATGGGGTTGACAGACAGCGAGACACTGTGTTAAAGTCGATATAGATAATACGATGAAGAGGAATAGTAGAATCTATGAAGCATTCAGAGAGTTGTCGGTTGGTGTGAGACAACAGTGGAACAGATTTGAACTCGCCTCAGAGTAGCCCGCTGAAAGGAAGTAGGATGGGATGGAACCTGACCATTATAGCAGGAGGATATAAGAGATTCTATCTGTATCTGTAACGAGAGCATACAACATGTATGAAATAGAGTGGTACCGCGTATAACTTACGTCTCTATAGGTGATGAGATGTAGGTTTTTTTATTGCCATATTTTATGTAATATATGAATCGGAGAACAAAAGCCGTTACAGGAGCTTATACAGAAAACAGAAACAGGAGGTTAAACATGAAGAATTTTGAGCATTACAAAAGAGGCTACTATATGCCGCCGGAAAAGTCTACAAAATGGGTAGAAAAGGAATACGTTGATAAGGCACCGATCTGGTGTAGTGTAGATTTAAGAGATGGAAATCAGGCACTGATCGTTCCGATGAATCTGGATGAGAAACTGGAGTTCTTCAAGGAACTTGTACGAATCGGTTTCAAAGAGATCGAGATCGGTTTCCCTGCAGCATCAGAAACAGAATATGAGTTCTGCCGTACCCTGATCGAGAAGGATATGATACCGGATGATGTAACCATTCAGGTACTGACACAGGCAAGACCACATATTATTAAGAAGACATTTGAAGCAATTGACGGCGCAAAGAATGCAATTGTTCACCTGTATAATTCAACATCTTATGCACAGAGAACACAGGTATTTAAGAAATCCCAAGAAGAGATTTTACAGCTTGCTGTCGATGGAGCAAAACTGTTGAATCAGATGGCAGAAGAACATGGAGTGAACTATCCATTTGAATATTCACCGGAGAGCTTTACCGGAACAGAGATCGATTATGCACTGGAAGTATGTAATGCAGTTATTAAAGAATGGAAGCCTACCCCGGATCGTAAGGTTATCATCAACCTTCCTGCAACCGTAGAGATGTCACTGCCACATGTATATGCAAGTCAGATCGAGTACATGAGCGAACATCTGATTGACAGAGAAAATGTTATCCTGTCCTTACATCCGCACAATGACCGTGGCTGTGGCGTAGCAGATGCGGAGCTTGGTATTCTTGCAGGTGCAGACAGAATCGAGGGAACTTTATTTGGAAATGGTGAAAGAACCGGTAATGTAGATATCATCACACTTGCGATGAACATGTTCACACATGGAGTAGATCCTGAACTGGATCTGTCCGACATTCCAAAGCTGACAGAATTATATGAGCGCGTGACAAATATGCATGTATATGAGCGTTCTCCGTATACGGGAAAATTAGTCTTTGCAGCATTTTCAGGTTCTCATCAGGATGCGATAGCAAAGGGTATGAAGTACAGAAAGGATCAGGGAGATGGTATGTGGACAGTACCATATCTTCCGCTGAATCCGGAGGATATCGGAAGAAAATATGATGGAGATGTTATCCGTATCAACAGTCAGTCAGGAAAGGGTGGAATCGGTTATATTCTTCAGTCCAAGTATGGCTTTGATCTTCCGGCCAAATTCCGTGAAGACCTTGGATACACAGTTAAAGATGTATCCGATAAGGCGCATAAAGAATTATCCGCTGCAGAAGTACTGGATATTTTCCAGCGTACATATGTCAATATTGAAGGCCCGGTTCAGATGTTAGAATGCCATTTTGTGCAGGGCGATGGAATCTCAACGGAGATCACGATCATGAAATATGGTGAGAAGAAAGTATATCATGGTAAAGGAAATGGACGTCTGGATGCTGTCAGCAATGCAATTAAAAAGCATTTTGACATTGACTTCAAGATCATCTGCTATGAGGAGCATGCATTACAGGTTGGCTCTAACTCACAGGCAGTCGCTTATGTAGGTCTGGAAGGAAAAGATGGAATAGTTACCTGGGGTGCAGGCATTAAGGATGATATTATTGATGCATCTGTATATGCCTTAATCTCAGCAATCAACAGAACAGGCGTGTTATAATAAATAAAAAGCCATTCAGCCGGTATAATAATAGTATCGGTTGGATGGCTTTTTAATTTTTTTGAAAAAAGACTATGAAGTCTGGCTCAGCTTTTTATAGCAGTAGCCGATGATATCTTTTCGGGTTACGATACCGATGAACTTGTTGTGGTCGTCGACTACCGGAACAAAGTTCTGTGCCATTGCACGGGCAATCAGATCTTCCATGTTTGAGTTGATTGATACGGAGGCATATTCGAATTTTTTCGGAATGTCGGACAGATGGATATCTTCAGATTCGGACAGATGGTTCAATCCGGCTTTCTTGCAGAACCAGAGAATATCACCCTCGGTGATTGTTCCGACATATTCGCCGTTACCCGACAGAATCGGGATTGCTGAATATCGATGAATCTCCATCTTTTCAAGAATCTGTCTTAAAGTATATGTATTTTCTATAAATGCAACCTCGCTCTTGGGAGTCAGAAAAAATAAAATATTCATAGGTCAGGTTGAATCCTCCTTTATGTAAAATATATCCTGTTTAAAAGTCATATCTGCCGGTATTGTTTTTGCTGTACCGGTTGTTGTTTTTCTATTATAGAGGAAGTGGACACGGTTTGCAATTTACATTCTCTTAATTTTGTTTGAAAAAAGTGTGACAGATTACAGAAAAACCAGAGAAAAAACTTCTGGTTGTTTAATAAGGGGTTATTTGTTAAAATAAACGTAGGTGCAAGCTTGTGCGTGTACATTTACAGACAGGAGGAAAGCTATGGCTGCGGATAACGTATATGATGAAGATCAGGAATACCTGATTGAAGCGCGTGATGCAATCTCCGAATTAGAAGATTTAAAAGATAAGCTGGAGGAGATCAAACTGCTCCAGAAGAAGAATAAACGGGCAATCGTCCGGGAAGAACGGGCGACCGGCGATGAGATCAGTGCCACGCTAAAGAAAAGAAAAGAACAGATCGCTGCAAGCTATGACAGACAGATCGATGTAAATAATTCCAAGATCCGTCAAGTGCAGACGAAGAAGGATAAAAAGAAAAGCCAGAGAATGGAAGATAGGATCAATAAGGAGACGGCAGATATCCGGGAGGAGAATCGTCAGCTGAATGCGACTATCAAGACCTTATTCAAAAAGAACCATGTTCCGTCGTTTTGTAATACGAAGATGTATTATTGTCTGTTTTCCCCAAAAGGCATGAGCGAATTTCTGGAGCTGTTTGTAATTCTTTTGGTTGCATGTGGAGGAATTCCGGCAACAGTGATAGCGGTTTTGATGAATACAAAGTTTAAGACAGGAAGTCATACTGCAATGTGCGTGCTGATTGCAGCACTGATCATAATTGCTGAGTTTATTATTTATTTTATTGTATTTAACCTGACAAAGGTGAAACATAGGGATTTGATCCGGGAGGGAAGAAGAACCCGCGATAAGATCATAGCCAATGAGAAGGCAGTAAAAGCGATCAAGAATTCAATTGCAAAGGATAAGGATGAGAGTATTTACAGACTGGGTAAATATGATAAAAAGATTCAGGAATTAGAGGATGCAGGTGGAGTGATCAGTGATGAAAAACTGGATGCGCTTCGTACATTCGAGAAAGAAACCAAGCAGTTGATTACGGATGAGATTACCGGACGCAGAAAAGAGAAACTGGACCGGTTGAAATCCGAACGTGATACACTGGAAAATGATTTCGGTGATACGCAGAAGAAGATATCTGAATACGAGCTTATGATCACGAACAAATATGAAACATATCTCGGAAAGGATTTTTGTACAGAAGAAAAATTATCTGATCTGATCTCAATCATGGAAGAAGGATCAGCAAGTACAGTATCTGAGGCTATCAAAGTTTATAAGGGAGATGACAGATGATGATCGGCATAGATCAAAGCCTTTCCGATGTATTCTGCCATTTGTTTAACTGTATATAATCTGGTATTCTGGAGAAGATTTGCTCCGGTATGACCAGACAGATTCACAATTCCGGTAATGGACATATCGCCTATTGCCGGAAGTTTTTTATTTACGCCTTTTCCGGGAAAAAGGTGGGAGTTGGTGAGCGTGACCAGTCCCATGTCCTTTGACATGCCAAGAGAGGCATCGACAGCAATCACAAAAGGATTGTCAAAGTCCGCATAAATGTGTTCGATGGTATCCTTGATATTTAAAGCATGGACAGGGTATTGCAGCGTGCCTGCAACCTGATAGGTTGTGTTGTGAGCCAGGATATAATCACCGACCAGAGGACCAAGGGCATCTCCGGTTGCGCGGTCTGTGCCGATGCAGATAACGATGATATCCTTGGAAGCACCATCCATTTCATATATCATTTCTATGATCTTATCCCCAAGTGCTTTACAGGTATGGCTACGGCTGGGATCAAAATATTCAGTTTTTCGTTTCGTTTGTTTTTTGCTGATATTCATAAACACCTTCCAGAAAATGTATCTTACTATAAAGTATTACCAGGATTGATAAAGTTTACACAAAGCTGAAAAATAAAATGTCGAAATAATAAAAAAGAAAAAATATGGATTGCAGGATCTGTTGACAAAATTTGATAAGTACAGGCTATCTGGAATGCTATTATCAGAATTAATCTCAAAATAGAGAACTTTCGATAGAACGAAAGTAAATAAAAGAATGGGGAGTGTTATCATGATAGAGATTGTATATGACAAGGCGACAGCAGAAAAAAATGCAAAAAATGATGGTCACTACAGAATGCCAAAGAATATCAGACAGATAGGAAATGCCCCGGATAAAAAGAAGATATACATAGAAGATTATGTAATGACATTTCTTCGCAAGATTGCAGAGCCGGGAAATACAACCTCCCGCGGTGCGATCCTGCTTGGAGAATATTTTAAAGACGGGGATACAGAGACCTTGTTCATCAGTGGAGCGGTAGAAGCACAGAATCTGGAGTTTGATGTAGACCAGATCAAATTCGATGATCATATCTGGAGCAAGCTCTATGCGGATATCAATAAATATTTTGAAAATCTGTCAGTTGTGGGATGGTTTTTATCCAGGATGGGATTTTCAACAGAAATCAACGACAAGATTACCAGACTTCATCTGGAAAATTTTCGGGGAAGAGATAAGGTACTGTTTGTTATGGATTCTCTGGAATGTGATGATGCCTTTTATGTATGTGAGAAGAACCGGCTGATGCGGCAACGTGGATATTATATTTATTATGTCAGAAATGAAGCAATGCAGAGCTACATTATCAGCCGTAAGAATATGTCCTGTGAGGACAAGCAGAACGCAGCAGTACGGAAGGATGCGGAGCTTGTAAAGAATTTCCGCGCCATGCGCGGTGACACACCTGAAAAACCAAAGAAGAACCGCACCTATGTCCGGTATGCAGTAGCCTCTTTTGCAGCTTTATTTGTACTATCCATGGGAGTTGCTGTATCCGGAAACTATGATAAAATGAAGAACATCGAATCTACGATCCGCAAAATGGAACTGGAAAATGGAGATTCCGGGGTACAAGTATTTTCAAACAGCAACACAGAACAGACAATATATACAAAAGATATAGACAGTACGACTGCCGGAACATCGGCTGTTACGGAAACGCAGACAGAGTCTGCCGGCGCAGATAAGGCAGGAGTAACAGGATCAAATGGGGCACAGAACAAAACGCAGGTAGATCAACCGGATACAGAGAGTCTGATAACAACGGAACAGACAACTTCACAGGACAATACTCAGGAAAATACCCAGGAGACAATGGCAGAGGGAATTCTGCAGTATTATACGATTAAAGAAGGAGATACATTGATGAGTATTTCGATCAAGATGTACAAGTCTCCGGAATATGTGGATGCCCTGATGAATGCAAATGGAATTAAAGAAGGAGATACAATCTATCCGGGGGAAAAAATAGCTATTCCATCTGTAAACTAAAAATGATATACTGTCCACATGTGAAAAGAAAAACTCTTATTTAAAATTGCAGATAATATAGAGGTATAGTATGACAAAAGAAACAACAGAAGAACTGAATAAAAAAAGAAAACCTGCTTTTGGGAAACGTCGTTTTGAAAAACAGGACAGGACACAGGATACAGACAGCAACATAATAGAAGTAACACCAGGAATGTCAGGAAGATTAAAGCTGCTGATCCTTTTACTTGTGATATTAATTGCAGCGGTAACGATCGTATCCGTGCGCAGATACATCAGTACAAGAGAATATAGAGCATATGACGTGGTGACATCTACCGAGACATCCGGAGATAATATAGCCAATTATGTATTGTTCAGTGATAATGTCCTGAAGGTAACAAAAGATGGAGTATCCTATATTGATCAGAGTGGTAATACTGTCTGGGACTGTAGCTATTCCATGAAGATGCCGCAGGTAGTTGTAAATGGAGACTATGCTGCAGTTGCAGATCTGAATGGCAGAGATGTGTATGTATTTAATAAATCCGGTAAGGTCAGTAACCAGACACTGAACTATGATATTACCAATATCGACGTGGCAGCACAGGGCGTGTATGTAGTGATCCTGTCGGGAGAAAAAGAAAATTATATCAATGCTTACGATAAAGACAGCAAGAGTATATATGAGATGAAGACATCAATCGAGAACAGTGGGTATCCGCTGGATATTGCAATATCAGATGACGGAGCCAAGTTATTTACCAGTTATGTGAAGGTAGACGGGACTTCTGTGCCGGATTATCTTGCAGCCTATAATTTCGGATCTGTGGGACAGAATGAGAATGCGGATCGTCTGATGGGTGGCTTTACCTTTGATGACACCATATTTCCATACATAGATTTTGTAGACAATGACACAGTTGTCTGTTTTGGTGATAATAAGATCGTTGTATACGCCATGTCTGAAAAACCAAGTGAAAAAGCGGAGATCAATCTGGAGAACCGTGAGATGCTTGGTGTATTTGCAAATACAAAATATCTGGGTTATATCACGGCAGATAACGAAGATAGTGACAACAGATACCATATCTATATCTATGATATGAGTGGTAAGCTGACAGCAGAAACGGATTATAACAATTCATTTTCCAATATATATGCAACAGATGATGAACTTATCATTTCGGGGGAATTCGACTGCAGTATTTATTATCTGAATGGAGCAAGAAAGTTTGCAACGACTTTTAATAAGAATCTGATCAATATTGTGCCATCCAAAAATAAGCTGGAGTATATTGCGATATTTGAAAATGAAACCCAGGTGATCAAATTAAAGTTAAAGAACGAAAAGGAGAAAAAATGAATCTGTTAGTTCTCGGAATTCTGGCATTTATTTTGCTACTGGTATTTCGTGGATATAGAAAAGGCTTTTTTAAAAGTGCTGCCAGCGCGATAGGAATTGTGCTGGCAGTTCTTCTTACTGCTATATTATATCCTGGCGTGAATAAACTGTTGTGTCAGTATACCGTTCTGGATGATGTCATAGAACAGAAAATCATAGAAAAATTTGAACTGCCGGAAGAAACAAAGACGGCAACAAGAAATGAAGAGATTGATACGATAGAAAATCTGGACCTTCCGGATAATGTGAAAGGCTGGCTGATTGCAAACTGCAACGGAGAAACGTTCTTGGAGAGTGGGGTGGATAATGTATGCAGTTATATTGCAAAGTCTTTAACAGCGATGGTAATGCGGGGAATTTCCTATGTGCTTACACTCCTGGTGCTGTTGCTTCTTCTTCATATATTGATTATGGTGCTTGATGTTGCAAACTATATACCAATCGTAAAAAGCATTAACAAAGCCGGAGGTGCAATATTTGGTGCCGGACAGGGAATCCTGATTGTCTGGATCTTTATGGGGATTGTGACGCTGTTGTCAACATTTAGCTGGGCATATCAGGTCATGCAGATGATCGATGAAAGTCCGCT
>NZ_QTXL01000004.1:330312-333503 GCF_003461625.1 Clostridium sp. AF15-31
AAGCGAAGCTTACGAATCCCGGAAGCGAAAATAAAGCCTTATGTTTCAATGTGTACCTTGAGAATTTCATACAGAAAGAAATAGAGATATTATTAATAAGCCATTAATAATTAACAAGACATCAAATAATCCAAGAAACGTTTCAAGAGATTGAAACAAACGCGAATCAAGTTATCGAAAGATAGCAACGGACCACAGCATATCAAGCTACGTATGCTGTAAGGTTAAGTTAGAAAGAGCGCAGGGTGGATGCCTTGGCACTGAGAGCCGAAGAAAGACGTGATAAGCTGCGAAAAGCTGCGGTAAGGAGCAAATATCCGATGACCCGCAGATATCTGAATGGGGAAACCCGGCTGAGCAAACCTCAGTCACCGTATACTGAATACATAGGTATACGGAGGGAACCCGCTGAACTGAAACATCTAAGTAGGCGGAGGAAGAGAAAGAAACATCGATTCCGTAAGTAGCGGCGAGCGAACGCGGAAGAGCCCAAACCGTTGTGCGTGCACGACGGGGTATGGACTGCGATATGGCAGTGTGGAAGATAGTAGAAGGGTCTGGGAAGTCCCGCCAGAGAGAGTGAAAGCCTCGTACATGAAATCAGAAACACGCCTAGCAGGATCCGGAGTACCACGAGACACGAGAAACCTTGTGGGAAGGCGGAGGGACCACCCTCCAAGGCTAAATACTACTCAGTGACCGATAGCGCATAGTACTGTGAAGGAAAGGTGAAAAGGACCCCGGGAGGGGAGTGAAAGAGAACCTGAAACCCTGTGTTTACAAGCTGTGGAACTGCGAATAAAGCAGAACCGCGTACTTTTTGTAGAACGGTCCGGCGAGTTTCTTGTGCTGGCAAGGTTAAGTACCTCAGGTACGGAGCCGAAGTGAAAGCAAGTGTTAATAGCACGTAAAGTCAGTATAAGAAGACCCGAAACCGGGTGATCTACCCATGTCCAGGTTGAAGTTGCCGTAAAAGGCAATGGAGGACCGAACGCACATCCGTTGAAAAGGGTGGCGATGAGGTGTGGGTAGGGGAGAAATTCCAATCGAACCCGGAGATAGCTGGTTCTCCTCGAAATAGCTTTAGGGCTAGCCTCGTATTAGTCTAGCGGAGGTAGAGCACTGAATATCCTAGGGGGCGTCAAAGCTTACCGAAGATTATCAAACTCCGAATGCCGCAGAGATGATGTACGGGAGTCAGACTGCACGAGATAAGTTGGGTAGTCAAAAGGGAAAGAGCCCAGACCATCAGCTAAGGTCCCAAAGTGTGTGTTAAGTGGTAAAGGATGTGGGATTTCGAAGACAACTAGGATGTTGGCTCAGAAGCAGCCATACATTCAAAGAGTGCGTAATAGCTCACTAGTCGAGAGGTCCTGCGCCGAAAATGTCCGGGGCTAAAACACACCACCGAAGCTATGGAATGTGAAAACATTGGTAGAGGAGCATTCTTAACGTGACGAAGCTGTACCGGAAGGAGCAGTGGAGTGTTAAGAAGAGAGAATGCCGGAATGAGTAGCGAGATTTAAGTGAGAATCTTAAAGGCCGAATATCTAAGGTTTCCAGGGTAAAGCTGATCTTCCCTGGGTAAGTCGGGGCCTAAGGCGAGGACGAAAGTCGTAGTCGATGGATAACAGGTAGAAATTCCTGTACCACATACAAACAGAACTGTGGGGACGCAGAGAGAAAGCCAGAGCCGGAAATGGAAAAGCCGGTGCAAGCGAGGTATCCGTAAGGGAGGCAAATCCCCCTTACAAGGAGAAGACGTAATGCGGAGTGAACTATAAGTAACGAAGCTGGTGAGCTAGCTGCCAAGAAAAGCCGCTATTGTTTTGTATGTGCCCGTACCGTAAACCGACACAGGTGGATGAGGAGAGAATCCTAAGGCCGGCGGGAGAAGTGTTGTTAAGGAACTCGGCAAAATGACTCCGTAACTTCGGGAGAAGGAGTGCCATAGAGATATGGCCGCAGAGAAATGGCCCAAGCAACTGTTTAGCAAAAACACAGGTCTATGCAAAACCGAAAGGTGAGGTATATGGGCTGACGCCTGCCCGGTGCTGGAAGGTTAAGAGGAGAGCTTAGCGCAAGCGAAGGTTTGAATTTAAGCCCCAGTAAACGGCGGCCGTAACTATAACGGTCCTAAGGTAGCGAAATTCCTTGTCGGGTAAGTTCCGACCCGCACGAAAGGCGTAATGATTTGGGCACTGTCTCGACAACACACCCGGTGAAATTGAAATACCAGTGAAGATGCTGGTTACCTGCGCCAGGACGGAAAGACCCCATGGAGCTTTACTCCAGTTTGATACTGGGATTCGGTACTGTCTGTACAGGATAGGTGGGAAGCTAGGAAATGATGACGCCAGTTGTCATGGAGCTGACCTTGGGATACCACCCTTACAGTACTGGGTTTCTAACCTGCAGCCGTGACCCGGCTGGGGGACAATGTCTGACGGGGAGTTTGACTGGGGCGGTCGCCTCCGAAAGGGTATCGGAGGCGCTCAAAGGTTCCCTCAGAATGGTCGGAAACCATTCGAAGAGTGCAAAGGCAGAAGGGAGCTTGACTGCGACACCGACGGGTGGAGCAGGTACGAAAGTAGGACTTAGTGATCCGGTGGTATAACGTGGGATTGCCATCGCTCAACGGATAAAAGCTACCCTGGGGATAACAGGCTTATCACTCCCAAGAGTTCACATCGACGGAGTGGTTTGGCACCTCGATGTCGGCTCATCGCATCCTGGAGCTGTAGCAGGTTCCAAGGGTTGGGCTGTTCGCCCATTAAAGCGGTACGCGAGCTGGGTTCAGAACGTCGTGAGACAGTTCGGTCCCTATCCGGCGTGGGCGTAGGATATTTGAGAGGAGCTGTCCTTAGTACGAGAGGACCGGGATGGACGGACCGCTGGTGTATCTGTTGTTGACCAACAGCATGGCAGAGTAGCCAAGTCCGGCAGGGATAAACGCTGAAGGCATCTAAGCGTGAAGCCCCCCTCAAGATTAGATATCCCATTCTTTAAAGAAATAAGACCCCTTGAAGACTACGAGGTTGATAGGTCTGAGGTGTAAGTGCGGTAACGCATTCAGCTGACAGATACTAATAGGTCGAAGACTTATCCTGAGAGGTTCGAAAGATAAGCGGAAGAGATTGGAGAGAATGAAGTCGCAAGACTTTCTGTATGAAATTCTGAAGGTACATGAA
>NZ_QTXL01000005.1 GCF_003461625.1 Clostridium sp. AF15-31
AACAGTTGATATAATACTAAATCAGACGTCAGATGTCAACACTTTTTTTGACATTTTTTGCATTTTTTTATTATGCCTGAAAAAAGCCCCAAATATGGCTGTTATACTTATATATATAACTGTCCATATTCAAGGCTTCCGTCTGATATTCTCTATCTGTATATATTAAAACTTCTAGTTATTCTGGGTCAAATCTTCTGTCTTTGCTTCCAGAGTTGCTTTTACAGTTTTCTTAACATATTCGCCTTTTTCATTTCTGTAGAATTCGATCTCGATCTCATCGCCAACCTTTCCACTTGCTATTTGGCTTTGAAGATCTGTACTGTCTGAAATATCATTTCCATCAATACCTACAATGATATCACCTGTAAGAAGTCCGCATTTCTCTGCCGGAGATCCTTCACTTACCGAATATACATATACTCCTTCCGGCATATTCAGTCCTTCTGCATATTCAGATGTGATATTTTTAACGGTTACACCAAGATAGGTTGATCCTGATTTGGTTGTACTCTTGCCTGCAAGAATATCGTTGATGATATCCTGTATATCGGATATAGGAAGTGCGTAGCCCATTCCTTCTACTGTACTGTCTACATATTTCGCTGTGTTCATACCGATCAGTTCGCCCTTCATATTTACAAGAGCACCACCACTGTTACCAGGGTTGATAGCTGCATCAGTCTGAAGAACCTTTACAGTTCCGTCATCTACACTGACTTCACGGTCAAGAGCACTGATATATCCTACTGTTACCGACTGTCCATATCCAAGTGCGTTACCAATAGCGATACATGGATCTCCGGCTCTTAAGTTCTCGGATGAACCGATCGTGATCTCTTTGATCTGACTTAATGTGTCGTCCTTGATCTTCTTTAACGGAACGGTTACAACCGCTACATCATTTGATTCGTCATAGCCTTTTACTTCTGCACCGGCTGATTCACCATCTATAAATCCTGCTGATAATTCTTTTGCATCCTTTACCACATGATAGTTCGTCAGGATATAAAGGCTTGTTTCATCTTTTCCGATTATGATACCTGAGCCTGCTCCTGACTGCTCCTGCTCATAGGTATCAAACCAGTACTGATATGTTGTTACATATGTTCCTGTTATGGATACAATGGATGGCATTACAGTTGCACTTACATCTGCTACACTGTAGTCACCGGTGCTTCCGGATGCATTTGCATCGAGCAAAGCGGAGCTTGTAGTTGTATCTGATCCAATCTGAACCGTCTGATTTTCTTTCTTTAAGAACTTATCGCTTCCATACCGGACACCCTGGAAGACACAGCCTGCAACCAGTCCGAAGACAACTGCCGCAGCTATAGTCGTTGCTACCTTCTTTCCTGTGCTTCTTCCACCGTTTGTTTTCTTCATTTCCTTCTTAGCTTTTTTATCTGCTTTCTTCTTTGCTGAGCGTACCATCTTTTCTGATTTTTTCTTTTCCTTCTCAGCAGCCTTCTGCATTGCTTTATTTACATTTTCGGAATAACCATTCATATTCTGCGTGGAAGCTCCTGTACCCTGTGCAGCATTTCCTGATGGATTCGTGTAAGCTGATGTATAGCCGGTCTGGCTGTTATATCCTGCATGCTGATTACTGGAGTAAAATGCACCGCCAAAATACATATTCTGTCCCGGTGTTCCATGATACATACTACTCTGTGCATTCTGCCGGTTATATGCATTTGCGTTCTGTTCTGCACCAGTCTGTCCATATACGTTGCTGCTTCCATAGTTCTGTCCATAGGAGCTATTCTCATTCTGCATATTCATCTGTTCAGTCGTCTGTTCGGAAGCTGTCTGTGTCTGTTCCTGTGTTTGGCTTTCTGAGTCGAACTGACGATCCTGTTCTTCTCTAAAATTCTCATCCATAATCAATCATCCTTTCTTTCTATGTAACAGCAGCTTTCTTTTGTTTACTGCTCTCTTTCTTATTTACAGGTTATACTATAATCTGTAATTGTGTAAGAAGTGTGTTTTCCATGTAGAAGAAATGTGTTTTTCGTGTATAAAAATTTTGAACAACTTACATTTATTTATGCTTGACTTCATATAGAAATTGAAATACAGTTTTTTATGACAGATTACAGAATGATTTTTGTGGTATGCAATATTTTTACATATATAATATAGAAATTGAGGTTTTAACTTATGTTCCGAGTATGGGGTAAAATAATGAAAGATAACCGGCTGGTAAAAGATACGGTTGTCTGTATAGATGATATATCTTTGACACGAACAAAAAAGGTATACAAAGCATTAGAGGAAATGTGCTATGAATTTGATCTGGCAAAACCAATCTGGCTGAAGAAAAATCAAAATGATTTTATTCTCCACGCAAGAACACGTTTCGATCATGATAATTTCGTAGAAGCGATTGAATTCGACTATCTGGATTTTCAGGTTATTGAAGAGGATTATTAATATGTTTACTGTAAATGATATTGGGAAAAATTATAAAAAGAAAATGGTACTAAATCATATCTCCCTGCAAGTTGCACCCGGTGAATGTGTCGGACTTCTGGGAATCAACGGTTCCGGAAAATCAACGCTGCTTGGTATTCTGTCCGGTGGTCTCCGACAGGATCATGGCACTTATTCTTTTGACGAACCGGATAAAACGACCAGCTTTCTTCCACAGGAAAATCCACTGATCCCGGAGCTGTCCGGTCTGGATAATCTGAAGCTCTGGTACTCCGGCAGATCTGCCGAACTAAACAGCACCTACAGCCGCTCTATCTTGAAAAAACTCGGTGTAGATACATTTCTCCATCAGAAGGTAAGTACAATGTCCGGTGGTATGAAGAAACGTCTGAGCCTTGCTATCTGTATGCTGGAGCAGCCGGATCTTTTATTACTGGATGAACCGCTTGCTGCGTTAGATCTTCTCTGTAAAAAAGGAATTCTGGACTATCTGAAGGAATATACCGGTAATGGAGGCAGCATTATCGTTGCAACACATGAAGAAGATGCGCTCTCCATCTGTAATCGCATCTATATCTTAAAAGATGGTTTACTACAGGAAGCAAATGGTACAGATTATGCAGCCATGCTTCGTGCCTGATTCAGATTGGATGTGAATGTTCTTATGTTTTTTCGATTATTTCTAACAGACCTTAAAAGAATAAAGCAGCGGTTTCTTCCGCTTGTCCTGATCACTCTCATTCTGGCGGTCGGACTCTCTGTCGTCGTTCTGCTGTCGAACCGGTTATTATATAATGAGCAGACCATCGAACCGGTCAATGTCGGGCTGGTTGCTGATGCATCTTCTCCTTATGCCAAGATGGCATATTCTATGGTAAGTGAAATGGACAGCTACCGGGCTACCTGCCATTTCATCGAGATAGCTTCCGAAGATCACGGCAGACAGATGCTTGCAAACGACGAGATCAAGGCGCTGATCATCATTCCTGATAATATCATCAACAGCATTATGTACGGAGAGGACAATCCGATCACAGTCATTTACAATCAGGATGGTACTTTAGAGACATACACTCTAAATGAGGTGTTCAAATCTACCTCATCGATGCTTGCTACTGCACAGGCTGCAACTACGATCATTTATCAGGGCGCATATCAAATGGGGCTCCCGGATGCTGCACTGGAACAAATTGCAACGGACGCCGATAATCTCTACATGGATTATGTCTTATCCAGAACAGAGCTTTATATTAAAGAAGATTTACAGCTTACCGGAGCTTACACTCCTTATCAGTATTACATGGTATCAGGGCTGCTGCTTCTGCTGTTCTTCAGCGGAATCGTCTTTTTATCTTTTATAAAAGGAAATTCTGATACATTACGTCTTCGTCTGAAGCTTCACGGAATCACCAGAATACACATTGTGCTCAGTCAGTATCTGACACTTACGATCGCATTATTTCTGATCTATGCAATACTGTTCTTTGGCTGTATGGTCGGAGGTATGATCGGTCATTTTGCCCCTTTGCAGTTTCATATATCGGGATTTTTTAACGGAATACCTGCGATCCTGTTCATCGGATTTGTTATTCTGCTGATCGGGTATCTGCCAGCCGGATATTCCGGGGCATGCCTGCTGTTATTTTTGACAGCTTTCCTGCTGGCTTATATCGGCGGCGGTATCGTTCCGGTCAGACTTCTGCCTGACTTCATCCAGAATTTTGCTGAACATACCCCGTATTATCAACTGTTAGACCACTTATGTAATGGCTTTTACCATTAATCGATGAAAGGACAACTGCTTATGCTGTTACGTCAATACAGAATCCTGTTAAAACGGACTTCAAAAAAATTCATCAATCTTCTGTTACTGCTGATCATTCCGCTCACGGCATTCTTTGTGAAAAATCTGCCTGAGGAAGAAAAAAGCACGGTATTCATTTGTGGATATTATATGGAAGAATCAAACAGTTACCTGACACAGGTGGAACAGGATCTCTCCGAGCATCAGGACTGCTTTATTTTCGAGAAATGCGTTTCCATGGAGGAATTAAAGGATCAAGTTGCATCCGGGCGATATGACTGTGGATTTGCATTTGACAATGGTTTTTCTGATGCATTTATACATGATATCAAGAACTGTCACATCCGCTTATACACTTCCCCATCCTCGATGTTCCAGACAATTTTTTCCGAAACATTATTTGACCGGCTGTTGGATGCTTTCTCGCCGGCTATTGCCATCAACTATCTGGCATCGAATTCTGCCACAAAAGACTTTTATCGGAGTTCTTTCCAGTCATATCTGGAAGATCAATACAGAAATTATATGAACAGTGATTCTGTCTTCCGGTTATCTGTCAATAATATAGGAGCCTACCACGGAACAACCGACCGCGTAGATCTGTTCCCGGTTCATGCATTTACCGGTTTTCTTCTGTTCTTATCTTCTCTGGTCGGTTTGCTGGTCTATCTGAAGGATCAGGATGAACACATCTATGACAGAGTATCCAAACGGAAAAGACTGCGTTTCTGTCTGACCGGTATTCTTGCTAATATAACACCGGTATGGCTGGTCAGTGTAGTTACGCTCTACTTATATGAGCAGCCGGAAGCCATCCTGCCATTTCTGTTAAAGATGTTCGGATATATACTGCTGTGTTTGCTGTTCACTTTTATCTGTCTGCTTATCTTCCGACATTATAAGCCGTTTGTATCGGCTCTGCCGGTTCTTGTAATCTGCACTTTGATCTTCTCGCCGATCTTCCTGCATCTGGAGGATTATGCGCCGATCCTGCGGTATCTGTCCTACCTTTTTCCGCCGACCTTTTTTTAGGGAAAACAAAAATAAGCTTGCCTGTGACGCTATATGACGCTACAGGCAAGCTTATTTTATATTTACTTTAAATTAATTGGCGCAAAAAGAATGAGCCTTGTTTATACGAATTTCTCGCCATTTTCGTCGATTACAGCGCGGGCTGCTGTTGCTTCTGTAATCTTCTTTTCGATCATAGATACATCGGAGACAGGGACTGCTGTATGGAAGATTACGTCTGCGCCGTATTCTGTATTCTCTATGCTGATCTCATTTGTTGATAAGAGATACTGTACTTTGCCGGAATCATTATAGGAGCAGGTGATATCCATAAGCTTCATGCGCTGCATCTGGTGAATGCCGGCATCTGCAAGGGCAAGCTTAGCGGCTTCTGTATATGCCCGGACAAGCCCTCCTGTTCCAAGCAGAGTACCACCGAAATATCTTGTAACCACAATACAAATATCTGTTACCTGATTTCCCGATATCACTTCTAATATCGGTTTTCCAGCTGTTCCCTGCGGTTCTCCGTCATCTGAAAAACGATAAAGGGTATTCTCTTTTCCGATTGCAAATGCATGGCAATTGTGTCGTGCATCATAATGTTTTTTCTTGACACTTTCTACAAACGCATATGCTTCTTCTTCTGAAGAAACCGGCTGTGCATAACCGATAAATCTGGATTTCTTCTCAACTATCTCATCGATGCCCGGTGTCAGTATTGTGTTATATGAATCTACCATGATTGTTCCCGTCTATTTCTTGTCAGAATTTGCAGATAATAACTTACTCAGCTCATTCATAAATGTATTCACATCTTTGAACTCTCTGTATACAGAAGCAAATCTTACATAAGCTACCTGATCCAGATCCTTGATCTTATCCATAACGATCTCACCGATTGTTGTACTCTCTACTTCTTTTGCCTCCAGATTAAAGATTTCGTTCTCGATATCATCGATACACTTGGATATCTGTTCCGCAGATACCGGTCTTTTATGACAGGATCTTATGATACCGGATTCGATCTTCTTTCTGTCATAAGTCTCTCTGTTCTTATCCTTTTTGATTACGATAAGCGGGATCGTCTCAACCTTTTCATACGTCGTAAAACGTCTGCCACAGGCATCGCACTGTCTTCTTCTTCGAATCGAACAACCGTCATCCGCCGGTCTGGAATCTATAACTCTTGTATCATCAACATAACAAAATGGACATCTCATGTTTTTGCCTCCGTAAATCAGGGAAAATTATTTTATCCCCTCTATTTTCTCTGCTACTAACTTTTACATATTCGGGGTGGAATGTCAACTAAAATAATATCCGGCCCGATCTTTACTACATTACAGAAATCAATGCGATACTCCTCGCAAGATCCAAAGCACCAGAAAATTTTTCCCTGCTCTGGAACAATTATCGCCTCAATTCTTCCGGAGCAGGGATCAAATTCAATATCTGCAACAAAGCCAAGCCGCTGGCAGTCCTTGCAGTTTATTACTTCTTTTTCTTTTAATTCACAAAATCTCATCTATATTCCCTTTTCAACAAAATCCACCTTCCGTATCATAATATGAAGCAGAGAATATATTTAGACATATAAATTATCGGTTTCACCGATCTGCCTATGAATCAGTCACAGCAGTCAGATTCTGAATCCGATCTCATTGATCAGCTTATGATCTTGACCGGACACTTTCTGGCACATGCGCCACAATGGGTACATTTATCATAATCAATGTGTGCAAGGTTCTGATCTACCGATACCGCATCAAATTCACAGGATCTGACGCAGAGTGAACAGCCGATACACCCTGCTGAACATACTGCCTTTACTTCTTTTCCTTTTTCCTTTGAATTACATCTGACACGATGAGGGGCATCGTATGGAACCAGCTCGATCAGATGTCTTGGACAGACATCTACACACTTTCCGCACGCTTTACATTTTTCCTCATTTACAACTGCAATGCCATCTATAATATCAATCGCACCGAATTCACAGACTGCCTTGCAGGAACCATATCCTGTACAGCCATATGTACAGCCCTTTGGCCCGTTATTTGGGCTGTTTTGTGCAAGAACACAGGTCTTTGGTCCAACATAGTCATAGACATCCTTTGCCTTCTCACAGTCACCTGCGCATTTGACAAAGGCTACATACTTAGTGCTTGCTGTATTCTCTACGCCGAGTGCTGCACTGATTGCCTCTGCAACGGCTGCACCTCCAACAGGACATGCAGATGGCGGCATCTCACCCTTTGCAATGGCTGCTGCAAGACCATCACAACCGGGATATCCACATCCACCACAGTTATTTCCGGGAAGAAGCTCCCGCACCATAACTGCCTTTTCATCTACCGGAACTTTAAACTTTTCACCAGCTACACCGAGCAGAATACCAATGATGACACCAACGCCTGCTACAACAGCAACTGCGATCAGAATTGTTGTAATATCCATAACGATCCCTCCTTATATCAATCCGGCAAAGCCAAAGAACGCTATTGCCATCAGACCTGATGTGATCAGAACGATCGGAGTACCCTTAAATGCTTCCGGAATATCACTGTATTCCAACTTCTCACGGATACCTGCAAGGATCGTAATTGAGATCGCAAAACCTACTGCTGAACCAAAACCATTTACTATACTCTCAAGGATCGTATATTCATTCTGTACATTTGAAAGTGCGATACCAAGAACTGCACAGTTTGTTGTGATCAGGGGAAGGTATACTCCAAGTGACTCGTATAAAGACTTCATATTCTTCTTTAAGAACATCTCTACAAACTGTACCAGTGCCGCTATTACAAGGATGAACACGATTGTATTCAGATAATCTAATCCCAGCGGGGAAAGGATTCCATAATAAACAATACTCGTTACCGCTGAAGCGATCGTCATTACAAATATAACTGCCCCGCCCATACCGGTTGCTGTGTTTACACTCTTTGATACGCCAAGGAAAGGACACAGTCCGAGGAACTGGCTTAATATTACATTATTTACGAGGGCTGCTCCAACTGCCAATAATAAAATATGCATTATTTTCTACCTCCCCTTTTCTTATTCTTTTTATCTGTCGGTTTCTCATCAAATTCCTGATATTTGTTTACCTGATCTGCACTTGCAACATCTGGTCTTACAAGCTTTGATGTATCAACCATATCGGATTCTTCCGATACTACTTCCGCTTTCTCTGGCTCTGAAACCGGATTGTCTGTCTCTGAGAGAACAACTGCATGTGGTACTCTATTCAGATTCGCCGGAATATGGATTCTCGGTCTGTCAGACATCTCTTTTGCCACCTGAACCGGAGTCTGCTGTACGGTTGACGCTGGCTTTTCCTGTACCGGCTGCTGCTCTGGTTGTACTACCTGTGCTACCTGTATTTGTGGCTCCTGTGAAACCGGAGTAATGGTAGTCTCTGATGAAGCTGCTATCTGTGGCTGCAGTGTACTCTGAGCAACAGCCTGCTGTACGACTGGTGCTGGTTGCTCTGGAACCGGCTGCTGCGCTGATTGTACCGACTGCACTTGTTGTCCGGTTTCCTGCTCTACCGGTTTCTTTGCTATCTTGTCTGGGATCACAACCTTTTTCGGCTGTGGTGCCGGTGCTGTCGGAGTCTGTGCAGCGGATGCCTTGCCGGCATTTGTCTGAACATTAACCTGAGTATCCTGCATAGCAGCCTTTCTTCCTGCGCACATGATGTTTGCGCATCCCATACAGGATTCCGGCTTACAGCTTGCAGGGATCTCTTCTCCAATTGCAAGTGCCTTTGCTGCCTTCTTCGCATTTCTCTTATTGATCGTTGCAATAATAAAAGCAAGTACAAAGAATGCTCCCGGTGCAAGTACAAAGATTGTGATCGGCGTATATGCTGCAAGCACATCTCCGATTGTTTTTCCTGCTCCTGATGTCTTCTGAAGAAGGTTACCATCTCCAATGATCTGGAATCCGAATACACAGCCTTTTCCGATCAGTTCACGGAACATACCGATCAAGGTAAGACCGATCGTAAAGCCAAGTCCCATTCCAAGTCCGTCAAAGATTGACGGAAGAACTTTATTCTTCGAAGCGTAACTCTCTGCACGTCCAAGAATAATACAGTTTACTACGATCAGTGGAATATAGATTCCAAGACTGTCATTTAAGGACGGCAGGTATGCCTGCATTAAAAACTGAATAACCGTTACAAAAGAAGCAATGATAACAATATAAGATGGTATTCTGACCTTATCCGGTATCACTTTACGAAGCAGTGAGATAAACGCATTGCTTAACACCAGAATACAGGTTGTAGAAAGTCCCATACCTGCTCCGTTGATCGCTGATGATGTAACCGCAAGTGTCGGACACATACCAAGCATCTGTACGAAGGTTGGATTTTCTTTCACGATACCATTGTATAAACGTTCTGTACATTTACCCATTAGTTTGCTCCTCCTTTCAGATAATCTGCATAGGAAAGTCCCGCATTTACTGCATTCGTGACTGCATTTGTCGTGATCGTCGCACCACTTAATGCATCGATCTCCTCATCCGATGCCGCACCGGATTTTGTATATTTAAACTGTGCTACATTCTTGCCTGCGAACTGTGATTTGAACTCATCTGTATCTGCCTGCATACCAAGACCTGCTGTCTCACTTAATGACAGGAAGGAGATACCATTTGTAGTTCCATCCTCTGCTACACCAAGAGCAAGCTGAAGATCTCCGCCATATGCCTCATGGGATGTAATAACAAATACATAACCAAGTGCATTTCCATCTTTGTCACAGGCAGTTACTGCATCATCTATATCTGCCTTATAGCCTTTATCCGAAAGCCATGTAGATGCAGTCTCACTGTCGAAGCCATCTACCATCCGGAAGGCATCCGCATCTGTAAATACTTCCCGGTATGCGTCCTCCTTTGCCTGCTGTTCCGCCTGTTCGATCGGCTTCTTTGTGATCTGCTGTACATATGCAAGCACACCGCCAGCAACAAGTGTAATGACAAGGATTGCTACCGTTGCGATGACAATTGATTTCTTATCCATCTTCTTGCTGTCTGCTGCCGAGCCGCCTTCTTCCTTCTGAAGCTCAGCGCCCTTACCAAATGACTTCGGTTGTGTAAACCGTTCGATCAACGGAACAAGAAGGTTCGAAATAATGATCGCATAGGATACACCTTCTGCCGAGCCGCCATAGATTCGGAACAGGAAGGTCAAAAGTCCAAGGATAATACCAAATACCACTTTTCCCTTCTTTGTAATAGGTGAGGTCACATAGTCGGTCGCCATAAAGAAAGCGCCTAACATCAGACCACCACCACAAAGGTGCGCTGCCAGATATAATGGTTCAAAGCCCATGCCGGATGCAAGGGAGTACAGGAATATAAATACGGAAAATGATCCAATATAAACCAGTGGAATGATCGGGCTGATCACCTTACGAATAATCAGATATAAACCACCGATCAACAGACAGATCGCAGATGTCTCACCGATCGTACCTGCAATTCTTCCGATAAACATATCTAATACATCTACTGTTCCGCCACTCTTTAAAATTGCAAGTGGGGTCGCTGTTGTAACTCCATCATATGTAAATGTAGTCATCTTTCCCGCAAATGATATTAACAGGAAGCATCTGGCTCCAAGTGCCGGATTCATAAAGTTCTGACCCAGACCGCCAAATAACTGTTTTACTATAATAATGGCAAATGCGCTTCCGAGTATCGCCATCCATACAGGAACCTCCGGCGAAAGATTCAATGCCAGAAGCAGGCCTGTTACGACTGCACTGAAATCTTTTACTGTACTGTTTCTGTGCAGGAGCATTTCCACGCCCCATTCAAAAAAAATACAAGATGCTATACAGGTTAAGATCAGCACAAATGCTTTTGTTCCAAAATTATATACACCAAACACACTCGCCGGCAGTAATGCAATGATCACGTCCAGCATCAGGGATGATGTCGTTTTCCGATCTCTGACGTGCGGAGATGCAGAAATACTCAATGTTGTTTCTTCCATGTCTCCACCTCCTACTTCTTCTTACTTGCCAGAATACTCTTTCTGGTTCCGGCTATTGTCTGTGTCAAATGTCTCTTGGCAGGACATACATAAGAACAACAGCCACACTCACAACATTCCATGCCATCATGCTTTAAGAATGCATCTATATTGCCATGTTCTGCATATTTTGCAAGATCTGACGGAATAATTCTTCCCGGACAGACATCCACGCATCTTCCGCAACGGATACATGCAGATGGCTCCCAGTCCTGAACCTCATCATGTGTCATACAAAGAAGTGCTGACAGACCTTTTACTGCCGGAACATCGAGCGAGAACATCGCTTTACCCATCATAGGTCCACCTGCAATGATCTTCTCCGGCAGCTTGCCATCCTTAAAACCGCCTGCCGCTTCTATGATCTCCCGACAGCTTGTACCATTACGAACCAGCAGATTACATGGATTAACGATAGCATCACCTGTAACCGTTACGATTCTGGTGTACAGTGGCTTACCCTCGATCACCGCTTCATAGATGGAAACAATCGTATCTGCATTATGTACGATACAGCCCGCATCTGCAGGAAGCATCTTGGAATTCACATATCTTCCTGTCGTTGCATAAATCAACTGACGTTCCGCACCCTGTGGATATTTTGTCTTTAAAACTTTTACCTCGATCTTATCGTTATCAGCCAGATGCTCTGAGATCTTTGCAATTGCTTCCGGCTTATTGTCTTCAATCGCGATAATTCCCTTTGCCTTATCAAACAGATTTACACAGATCTGAAGTCCAAGGATCAGCTTATCTGTCTCCTCTAACATTCTTCTGTAATCAGAAGTCAGATACGGTTCACACTCCGCACCGTTTACAATGATATATTCGATATCATCTTCATTTCTCGGTGACAGTTTTACATGAGACGGAAAACCTGCACCGCCCATTCCAACGATACCTGCCTCCTTGATCATATCCTTGATGTCTTCTCTGTAAAGTGTGGAGAGATCTCGCACATTCTCGGAGAAATCAACCGTCTCAAATAAACCGTCATTTTCTATTACGATTGAATTTACTTTATTACCGCCACTTGTCATCCTCGGTTCGATCATTTTTACCGTTCCTGAGATTGAAGAATGGATATTTGCCGAAACAAATCCTCCCGCCTCTGCAATCTTCTGTCCTACCAGTACACGGTCGCCACGCTTTACGATCGGAACAGCCGGTGCACCTATATGCTGACTGAGCGGATAAACACACTCTCCCTTTGGAAGATATTCTCTGACAGGCTTGTCTTTTGTTAGATCTTTGCCTTCATATGGATGAATACCACCCGAAAAAGTTAATAAACCCATCTGCATACCTCTTTCTCTCGTTATTCTTATCAATTCATTCTCTGTTATCGAGAAAAACTAATCATATAATAATACTTCACAGGGTCAAAAACAACCCTAAAACTTGCCAATCTGACCGCCAACCGCCCGCATGACAAATGCTGCCGCAAGACCGATCAGAACTCCCGTGATCGTTCCAGAGACCAGTAAAACCGGAGCATATATCAGGATATTTTGGTTCTTTATCACCAGATATGCAACGATAAGTTGACCAACATTATGTCCGACACCTCCAAGAATACTCGTTCCCGTTGTTGAAAAAAAACCAATCTTAACAGAGATCCACATAAACAGCATGCTGACTGCTGCTCCGGCAAGACTGTATATCATAACGGTAAAATTGCCAAATAATAAAGACGACAGGAAGATACGGAGCACGGATACCAAAACCGCATCCGCAAGTCCAAGCTTGCACAGCACTACAATAGTTACAATATTGGCAAGTCCGAGCTTGATTCCCGGTACCGCGATATCGATCCGGATAAAGGATTCGATATATGAAAACACCATTGCAACCGCAATAAACATTCCAAGCTGTGCTATCGTTCCTGCGCTGTTATGAGCCTTTTTCTGTATCTTTCTATTTGTAGATTTTTTTTTGGAATTTTTTTGTTTCTTCCCCATCTTTTCTTTCTATATATGCCTTTCCTGCTATACTATGAATAGCTCTTATCGATTATCATATTCTGATTTCTGTCCAACATCACCCTCCACCTGAATCACCAGCTTATGCGGCAGGCAAACGATATTTTCTCCTGTCTTTGATATCTTCCCCATACGGATGCATACCTGATCCGGACAGTCTGCTTCTGTTACATATGCCATTCCATTCTTTATTTCCAGAATATTCATTCCTTTTGCGGTCTGAATCTCTTTCGTGGTATCTGTATTCAGATCATATCTGCCAATCTCTTTCTGGTCTTCATATATAATAACCTGACTGCCTTTTTTCTGGCCCAACTGGATGACTCCATAGCAGACGATTCCTAAAAGGATCAGCACAAGTGCCAGAATGATGTCTCTTTTTTTTATCATTTTACTTTATAGTCTCCATTTGTTATCGTGAACTGTTTTCCTGCCTGCTCTGTCATATATATATTCTTATCCTTATCGATCAGGATCACATCTGCGTCAAAGCTTTTTACAAGCTTAAGTGCCCGATCCGCCGGAAGCAGAATACACATCGTTGATAAGGCATCACTTAATGCACCGCTTTCACAGATCACTGTCGCTGATATCGTTCCGGTGTCTGCCGGGTATCCGGTCTTTGGATTTAAGATATGATGATATCTTTTTCCATCCTGAATAAAATACTTCTCATAATCGCCGGATGTTGATATATAGACCGGATGCTTGTCTGACCGGACTTCTACGGTTCCCATCATATCATTTTCATTTCCTCTCGGATCACGAATACCGATCCGGAAACCGGAACCATCCGGCTTTGCGCCGTAACATAAAACGCTGCCGCCGACTGCCACACAAGCGCCTTCCACCTGATTTTCTTCAAGGCTTTCTGCCACCCGATCACAAGCAATGCCTTTTCCCATCGCACCGAAATCAAGGCTTAAGCCTGTTTCATCAAACAGCACATACCATGTTCCATCCTCTGAAAGCTCACTTACCTGTGTCAGCTCTTTTCCCTGTTCGTCTACGATATGCACTTTCGAATCGTTAACTACCGAACAGGCTTCTTCTATCTTCTGAGTCTCCGGTACTTCTTTCTTCCCATCTTCGATACCCCAGCAGGACGCTAACGGACGGATCGTGAGTGCCAGTAGATCATCTCCTGCCGCGCTTACTTCTTTTCCCTGCAAGACCGCAGATGCCAGGTCATAGCTTATCTCATAAGGCTCTCCTGCCTTATATTCATGATTCACACGGTATACCTCTGCGCCTTCTATCCGCCATGAGATCTGTTCACGCTCCAGTCTGCTTACGCAGTCGATCACAGCATCCGCATCCTGTCTGCCCTGATCCGAATAGACCGATACCGTAACTGCAGTTCCCATGGCAAATCCGGTCGTCGTATACCCCTTTTTTTTCTGGTTATCCTTTCCGGTATAAAAGATAAACGCAATTACCAGCCCGATACATAATATACCTGATAATAATGCAAGTTTATTCTTCAAAGCATTTATTCCTCCATATAAACAGCCAATACAGGCATAAACACACTTTGCAAACCTGTTCACAGGAACATCACCCGCGTAAATTAAAAGAGCTGTTGCCAACCACGGTTCCAGCTCTCTTTTTGTCTCTGCCTACAAAGCTCCTCGCTCCGCAGCTTTTTCTATCCTCTGTAATATTTCAGGATTGCTTCTACATCAAAGTATCTGCTTCCAAAATCTTTATAAATGGCATTCTTCGTCATCGCATAAACAAATACATCACCCTGACCCTTGATTCCGTCTAAGGCAGATGGCTCTATCGCTACTGCAAACTCATCAAAGTGAAGTGCAAGTGTAAAGCCCTCTGTATAATATGTATTATACAGATTCATCACTGTAAGCTCTGTCTCCGGTGTGATCGTCATATCTGAGATCGTAAGACTGTTACCTCTTGGGATATTCATATATATCTCAGCTTTCATTTCTTTACCGAAGGAAAGCTTTACGGATGCAGGATCTTCTGTCGTACGAATGCTTTTCAGAATCTCTGCAGCTTCAGCCGGTATTGCTCCCGGTGTCTTCGTGCAGTCTACAACTTCCCGTCCTGCCATGTATTTCTTATCCAGAATGTTGACACACTTTACAATCTTGTTGTCATTGCCCGGATTCGGTAATATGCTGGCAACCTTGTAATAGTCTTCGTTCTCTAAAATCTCTTTAAACAATAAGCTTTTAATATCATAAAACTTTGCCAGCATTACAGGCTTGTAATCCATGTACTTGATCGCTGACCGTATTTCATTTATATCTCTGATTTCCATTTGTATATTGTCTCCACTTCATTCAAATTTGTTCCGCTCAAATCATACATCCATTTTCTGATCTTTGCAACCCGGTTTTTAATGGAATTCCTGACAGACCAGTTCTCGCAGACGATATCGGAAAGCTTTCTCGTATTCCTCGTCTTCATCAACGCTGTGATTGACCTCTTCAAAACAAGCTTTTCGGATGGCCTCCTGTGTAAATATCGTAGGGCTTTCATCATCTCTGCCCCAGTAGAATACCGCGCCATCAACACTCTCATTTCCATAGATCTCCTGCATCCGGCTGATACAGCTCTCATCTCCCAGGAACACATGACAGATACCGGCTAATGATTTACAGAGAACCTCTGCATTGATCGTATATCCGTCAAAATCCTGCGCCCAGTCCGGAATCTGCTCCGGCTTATCTACAAGGATCACCGGAAGACTTCTACCAGCATGTGAAAGAAGGTTTTTAAGCTGGTCTGCGGATATCGGAACCGCTTCGGTATCTTCATCCATAAATACGTCCGCATCCAAGAATCCGACCTGATTAAATATATCCCGCATAAACTTTGGTCGATTATACCGGCGCTCTCTGGAATAGATATTCTCACAGATATGACGGCAGGTCAGATACAGTCCATCATTGTCTTTTCGAAGTTCTGCAACCACATGCCAGATCATACCGGCTTCTTCATTGCTGATTGTCTGCATATCCATAAGAAAATATTCTTTCTCTGCAACGACCTTTAACTTATATCCCATCACTTCATATGAAACGGATTCCAGTTTTTTCGGCATCTGTCCGAATATCAGGGAAATATGCTGATATGCCCATTCATATATAATCTCACTTGCCCGGTCAAATCCGTCATCCCGTATCCGAATTCTCTGGTCAAATACCAGATCCGATACCAATGGACGGATCTCCTGCTTAATCTCTTTGTTCAGCACTCTGCCGAACTGTTCTCTGTCAAGCTGTGCTGATATGAATTCATCATTTACCACTTCTTTATTGATAAGGTAGATTACCCGGTTCGGCGACAATACCTTCTGATATTTTTTATTCAGCAGAATATTTACAAGCTGCTGCTTGGATACCGCCCAGAACTTCTCTACAACCTCCGGATGTTCATCAAAATATGCCCGAACCTCAGGCTTAATCTTATCCTGTGTGATCTTTAACCGGTATTTGCTTCGGATCGCATTTTCCCAGTTTTTCTTAATATACTGGTCTCTTGCCAGATTATCGAAGATCTGCACGATTGACCAGTCGCACAGCTCTAGGTTTGCGATGATGCTGTTCATCATGCGGGCATCCTTTTCCTGTCCATCCCACAAACTGCTTCTGTTATCATCAAAGCCTTCATCCATTTTATACTTGTACCGCATCTCATGCTCGATCTCATGCCAGCCCTCAAACAGAACCGTTCTGAGCTGAACCTCAAAGGTCCGGTCAAATGGCTGCTCCCACAACTGATCGGATATGTTGATCAGATATTTGCTTGGGATCTTAAATACACCATTACACTTCTGTGCTTCAAACCTGTTTTCTTCCCATGCCGTCTTCGACCAGTTATCTACCATAAATGTATCTTCAAGCAATGCTTCACTGATCCTGATATCTTCTGTATAAAATAAATTAATACGGATACCGATCAGATCCTGAATCTTTTTATCATCTTTTCCTGTGCCATATTTCCCTGTATCTAACTTACGCTGTAATGACGTCAATGTCTTCACTCTCGACATACTGTGAAAATAGATTCCGGCATTTCTGAGCTTCGTCATCAACGTCTGTTCCAGCTTCGTTCTTATATCATTCAATTCCTGAATATCTTTGTCACTGATCAGTGCCAGAGACTCATTATTACGTTCCATATAACCACCTGCTTTTCAAATAACTTTCACCCGTAAAAAGCGCACAAAAATACACTATTATGATACCATTTTATTCCCTTGTCAGTCAATTTTTATGACATAACCTTTTTCTAAATTTTATGTGAAAATATTCCCTTTTTATTAAAATTCTATTTCAATGGATATTGCTTATTTCCTGACACACCGATATAATGTTATGAGATCTGACATGATATAAGAAAATAAGGAGGAATCTTATGATTCTCGATTGTCAAAATATAAGTAAAGCATTCGGAACCAACGTAATTCTCGACAATGTATCCTTTCATCTTGAAGATAAGGAAAAAATGGCGATCGTTGGTATCAATGGTGCAGGCAAAACAACATTATTAAAGATCATTATGCAGGAAGAAGAAGCAGATTCCGGACAGATTGTTTTATCAAAAGACCGTACGATCGGTTACCTCTCCCAGCATCAGGATATTTTCTATGACGATACGGTATACGGCGTGATGGAGGATGCCATGAAGCCTGTGATCGAGCTTCAGGATAAGATCCGCAAACTGGAACAGGATATGACAACACTGACCGGCGACGAACTGAAAGCCGCCCTCTCAACCTATAACCGCTATACACATGAATTTGAATATAAAAACGGATATGCCTACGAAAGTGAGATCACCGGAGTATTAAAAGGTCTCGGCTTCTCCAAAGAAGATTTCGACCGTCATACCGATACCTTATCGGGCGGACAAAAAACCCGTCTTTCACTCGGCAGACTTCTTCTTACAAAACCGGATATCATCATCTTGGATGAGCCGACCAACCATCTGGATATGGATTCGATCAGTTGGCTTGAAACCTTTCTAACCGGCTATCAGGGAAGTGTGATTCTCGTCTCCCATGACCGTTACTTTCTGGATAAGATCGTAACAAAGGTCGTAGAACTTGATCGTGGACACAGCACCGTATATAACGGAAACTACACCTACTTCTCTCAAAAGCGCGCCGAGATCCGGACAAATAAGATGAAAGCCTACTTAAACCAGCAGGCAGATATCAAGCATCAGGAAGAAGTTATCACAAAATTAAAGCAGTTCAATCGTGAAAAATCAATCAAACGGGCAGAAAGCCGTGAAAAAATGTTAGACCGTGTGGAACGTCTGGACAAGCCAACCGAATTAAACAGTGAAATGCGGCTGACGCTGGAACCATCCGTTATCAGCGGTGAAGATGTACTTACGATCGAAGGGCTGTCCAAAGCCTTTGAACAGTATAATCTGTTTTCCGATCTGAATATGGAGATCAAACGCGGTGAGCATGTCGCCCTGATCGGCGGAAACGGAACCGGTAAGACTACGATCTTAAAGATCATCAACAAGCTTGTTCCAAAGGATGCCGGAACTGTCATCTTAGGCTCCCGTGTCAAGATCGGTTACTACGATCAGGAGCATCAGGTCTTGAATATGAACAATACGGTATTTGACGAGATCAGCAACGCCTATCCTGACCTGACCAATACCAGGATCCGAAACGTTCTTGCCGCCTTTCTATTTACCGGAGAGGATGTGTTCAAACAGATCGCAGACTTGAGCGGTGGCGAAAAAGGGCGTGTATCCCTTGCCAAAATGATGCTCTCATCTGCAAACTTCCTGATTCTCGATGAGCCGACCAACCATCTGGATATCACATCCAAGGAGATCCTTGAAGAAGCGATACGGAACTATACCGGAACAGTCCTTTATGTATCCCATGATCGATATTTTATCAATCAGACAGCAACAAGGATCATCGAATTAAAGGATAAGCAGTTAACCAATTATATTGGAAACTATGATTACTACGAAAGCCACAGAGCCCAGCCGGCTTCCACCGGAAAGCAGGCATTTGCACCAGTATCTGATACTGTCTCTCAGGAAAAACAGACAGAATCCCAGGCAAAGCTCTCTTGGAAGGAAAACAAAGCCGAACAGGCAAGACTTCGGAAAAAAGCAAATGATCTGAAAAAGCTGGAAGACAAGATCGAACAGCTTGAAAACCGTCTGGCTGAAATTGATGAAGAATTTCTGGTTCCTGAAAATGCAACAAATGTTGCACTGTTAAATGATCTGACAAAAGAACGAAATTCTGTAGAAGAAGAATTGAACACGATGTATGAACAGTGGGAAGAATTATCTTCTGAGGAATAAACATCTAAAAAAGCATTAGATACGACAATTTGCTGTTGTAAGTTACATACAACCATGCAATATCCGCATTCTAATGCTTTTGTATTATCAGTCGATCACATTTATGATCTTTCTTCCATACGTATATGTATTGCCGGATGCCGGAATACAATAAGTACTGTTACTGATATAGACCTGACTACTGCTTCCCATTCCACCGTGAATACACCAGTAAGTTCCATCATTATCATAATAAGCGCCCCAGTCCTTGACACAGGCTTCCGCCAACTGTTTGGAAACACCCATCCGGATCAGATATTTCTTAACCGCTGCCGCATTTTTAAACTTACCAAGAAACAGGGAAACATGGCTTGCCTCTGTCTCTCCGTTTTTATAATATACGATCACGTCTCCCGGAGTTAATGCATCATATGAGAAATCTACAATATCTGAATTCAACTGAATCGAATCCTGTTTCATCCAGCTTTTCCCATCTGACAGAACAACTTTTCCGGTCACAGTTCCGGCACCGCCCCATTCCGTTCCGGTATACATCCGATCTAACAGGATACCGCCTTTTTCCGGACTTGTATACTGAACCGCAAGTTTCTGCGATGGATCATCTCCACCAGCAAGTGCAAATGCCTGATCGACAAATACATTGCAATATATATTTGTCTTACCCAGATATGCCAGAATCACGCGCTTCATCCATGCATCCGTATCCCAGTAAACAGAACCTTCCAGTCGTCTGCTATATGCACGTCCATATTTATCAAAGTCATATAGATATCCATCCACGGACTGACTTCCAGATACACTCTGTCCCTGTTCATTCATCAGGTAATATACCGTCTTGCCATTGATCTGGACAGTAACAATCCCCGGAACAATCTGATCCAGCTTCTGTCCTTCTCTGTATATGGAATATTTTCCGGTCTTGTCATAATATATGTATTTTGATACTTTTCCGGAAGCATCCGTATAGACTGCAGTTTTTTTGTCAATGGTCTGCCAGCCCTCTTCTGCCTTTATCACGCCATCTTCCGGTATATAATAATAATCCGAATGAATATTTAATAATTTATCTGTTACCTGCTGCCATCCGGAACTTCCTGCATCATAGATCCATACTGTGTTCCTGTATTTGCTCTTTGAATAGCTGGCATTAAAATACCGGTACAGACTTGTTCCATTTTTATCATAGTAAAAGGTTTTTCCTTTATTATATGGCGCCCACATACTGGAAACTTTCTTCCATCTGACTCCATTTGCCTGATACAGCACATATCCGTTTCCGGACTGTTTTCGTTTATAGAGCACTTCTCCCTTTCGGATATAATACATGGTCGTATCATTTGAGCTGTACCATCTGGTTGATGTATAATGTCTTCCATTTTTAAAATATACAAATGAGCCATCGATCTTATAAATGCCATCTGTTACAAAATTCCATTTGTTTTTACTGTAGATCTTATACATTCCGATCCGCTCGCTGTCCTTATATCCATCCAGATAATAGGTCTTTGTATTACGTGCATTTGCATTAAAATACATCATGGCATTTTTTACATTTACCCATGTATCTCTTACTGCTTTGCCATCTTCGCCAAAATAATAGCCATAACGATCAACCTTTTTATAATAGTTCCGACGGCTTACACCATCCCGCAGATAATAATATTCTCCGCCGGCCTGTTTCATTCCCTGTGCCAGTGCACCCGCTGCATCAAACCAGTACACTGTGCCTTTAACGCTGATGTAACGATCCGTTACACGCTGTTTCTTGCCATTTGTAAATGAATAACAGGCATCTCCTGAAAAACGGAATATTGCCTTTCCATCCTTTACATATACCTGTGATCTTCCATATGGATACCAGCCGGTTTCATCCACCCGCTTTCCTTTCCGGAAGAAATAATACGTTCCTGCTACCTTCTTGATTCCTTTTACCGGTGTTCCGTCAATGTAATATATATCCTTTGAAAAACCGGTTGTTAGAATGGAATAATCGTCACTATAGTAAAAGCATTTTTCAAGAGCTGTGTTTCCGGTTTTATTTTTTGAAAACCGAAGCACGGTCTTTGTCGTTGCCGGCTTAAATTTCAATGACATCTTGCCTGTATAAGAGCTGGTATCATAGGAACCATTAAACTCACTTTTCTTAGTTACTACAACCGCCCACAGCTTCTCATCATAGCTTACAAGTGCATATTTCAGTCCGGTGCTCTCATCTACACCCATACCTTTATAGTAATCTGACTTTACTGCATAATCATATTGGAAGGAACCGTCACTGGCATTTGAAAATGTATGTGTGTTCTCGTCCTGTGATAATTCCTGTTTCTTTACTGATTCCGCAGCCTGCACATTTCCGGTATTTTTCCCGGCTCCCATAAACAATATCAACAAAGCTGCTACACATAGAAGTATTAATCGTTTATTCTGCTGTTTCATTTTTCTTTTTATCCGCCTTTTCTGTCCATAAATACGGGGTTATCTGGTATACGTAATAATTCAGCCAATTGGCATATAATGTATTAGCATGGCAGCGCCAGGATTTGATCGGTGTCTTGCTTGGATCGTTGTCCGGATAATAATTTACCGGAATATCCGGATTCAGTCCCTTTGCAAGATCACGCTTATATTCTTTATCAAGCGTCAGAATATCATATTCCGGATGTCCGGTTACGAATATATTCTTTCCTTCATCGCCAATGATCAGATAAGGACCTGCCTCATCGGACTCCGCTACGATCTCCAGGTGCGGATTTTTTACGATCTCATCTTTGTCTACACCTGTATACCTGGAATGCGGTACATAAAAGATATCATCAAACCCACGAACAAGCGGTGTCTTTCTGTGGAAGGTATGATGCATATAGATTCCTGATAATTTCTTATCCAGCTCATGCTTCTGCACCCCATACCGATAATACAGACCTGCCTGTGCGCCCCAGCAGATATGGATCGTAGAGGTTACATTTTTCTCCGACCAGTCCATAATTTCTTTTAATTCATCCCAGTATTCTACATCTTCAAATTCCATCTTCTCGATCGGTGCTCCTGTGATAATGAATCCATCCCATTTCCGATCTTTGATGCTGGAAAAATCGGTGTAGAACCGTTCCAGATGGCCTTTGGGTGCATGCTTGGATTCATATGTCATCGTACGGATCAGAGAAATATTCACTTGAAGCGGCGTATTTGACAGACTTCTCATAAGCTGTAATTCTGCATCCTGCTTTAAAGGCATCAGGTTCAATATCAATATATCAAGCGGACGGATATCCTGACGGATGGCTCTGTCTGAACCCATCACAAAGATATTCTCATCCTCCAGTATTTTCTTTACCGGTAAATCATCGTCAACTCTAATTGGCATTTTCTATCAAGTCCTTTCTGTTTCAACTGCCATTTTTCTGTTTCTATATTATCAGGAAAACTGTTCCAGAAACTGCGCTTCTGAAATGATCGGTATTCCCAGACTCTGTGCTTTTTTATTCTTCGAAGATGTGGATGTCACATCGTTATTGACCAGATATCCGGTCTTTGAAGATACAGAACCTGCTACCTTTCCGCCCCGGTCTTCGATATACTGCTTCATCTCATCCCGGTTTGCAAATTGTACCAGACTTCCGGTTATTACAAAGGTAATACCTGCAAGCGTCTGTGGTACCGTTTCAGTCTCTGCTTCAAACTCTAATTCACGAAGCAACCTATCTATAATAGCACAATTCGACGGATTTTTAAAATATCTTACAATTTCCTCTGCGATCACTGTTCCGATTCCATCAATCTCTGTATATGCTTCTACATCCGCATGCATGATCTGATCCAGGTTATTTTTAAAATGTTTGCAGATCAGCTTCGCTGTTGCATCTCCGACCCCAGGAATTCCAAGGCCATAGACAAAACGGTTCATCGTTGTGTGTCTGGATGTATCAACAGCCTGAATCAGCTTCGCATAAGACTTCTCTCCAAAGCCTTCCAACTCAACGATCTCTTCTTCATGACGATTCAGGTGATAGAGATCATCCAGATGATCCAGATATCCCTGTTCAATAAATTTGTCTATCGTGGCTTCTGAGAGACCGTCAATATTCATAGCATTTCTGGATACAAAATGAGCAAATGATTTTAACTTCTTTGCAGGGCAGAATTCATTGGTACAATAAAGGGTCTCTACCTGATCTACACCCTCTCCCTCCGTCACGATCTTTGTCAGACCACCACAGGCAGGACAGGATTCCGGAATCGATACATTTCCACTTCTGGTATGATTTTCGGCAATCTGCGGAATGATCATATTTGCCTTATAGACCGAGATCTCATCTCCGATCCCAAGCTGCAACGACCGAAGGATACTGACATTATGGATACTTGCACGGCTGACTGTTGTTCCTTCAAGGGACACCGGATCAAATACTGCAACCGGATTGATAAGTCCCGTTCTGGAAGGGCTCCACTCCACATACTGCAGATGGGTCACTGCCTGTTCATCCGCCCATTTGAATGCCATACTGTCTCTTGGGAACTTCGCTGTTCTACCGAGGCTCTTTCCATATGCAAGATCTTCTAACACCAGTACCAGACCATCCGAAGGAAAATCGTTCTGCTCAATCTGTTCTGCAAACTTTGCTACACGCTCCGGCAGCTTATCAGCATCGATCAAATAATGCCCTACGACATCAAAGCCCTGCTGCTCCAGCCAGTCTAATTCATAGGAAAAGGAATTCTTAAAGTCCACATCTTCTCCATCCACCAGATTAAAGGCAAAGAAATGTACGTTTCTCTCTTTTGTAATGCGGTTATTCAACTGTCTGACAGAGCCGCTGCATAAGTTTCTCGGGTTTTTATATTTTGCATCTGCATCTGCGATCTGCTCATTTATCTTCTCAAAATCAGAATACTTGATAACTGCCTCTCCACGGATCGTCAGCTTACCCTTATATGGAATCTCTTTCGGAATATTTGCAAATACTCTTGCGTTGTTCGTTATAACCTCGCCCTCTAAGCCATTTCCTCTGGTTACTGCTTTTACAAGCGTGCCATTCTCATAGGTAAGGACAACGGTAAGACCATCTAACTTCCATGAGATCACACCCTGATGTGTGCCAAGCCATGCTGCCAGTGCTTCCACACTCTTGGTCTTATCCAGAGAAAGCATTGGATGCTCATGAGCCTCTTTCGGAAGCTCACTTACAATCTCATATCCGACATGAACCGTCGGACTGTTCGACATTACAATTCCTGTCTCTTTTTCAAGTTCTACCAGTTCATCATACAAGGCATCATATTCCAGATTGCTCATGATCTCGGTATCTTCCTGATAATATTTCTTTGATGCCTCATTCAGTTTTTCAACTAATTCTTTGATTCTGTCTCTCTTTTCCAACTGACATACCTCTTATTTCCAACAACATTCTGTTCATTTTTATTATCCGGCTGTGCTTCTTCCCGCTTTGTTTTTACTTCTTCTTTTCGTTCCACTAAACGTCTGAGTTCTGTTTCTTCTTCCTTTGTCAAATGGCGGTACTCACCCGGTCTCAGATTCCCCAGACGAATATTGATCACTCGAAGCCGTTTCAGATTTACGACCTTATATCCAAAATATTCGCACATTCGGCGGATCTGGCGATTCAGCCCCTGTGTAATTATGATCTTAAAGGAATAATTATCGATCTTATACAGACGACATTTTTTTGTCACCGTATCAAGAATCGGAACACCTGCCGCCATCTGTGTTAAAAATTCGTCCGTGATCGGCTTATTCACACGGACACGATATTCCTTCTCATGATTATTGACTGACTTCTGGATACTGTTTGACAGGTCTCCATCGTTTGTCAAAAGCAGTAATCCCTGTGAATCCTTATCTAATCTTCCTACATACTGCAATCGGATCGGATACTTAATATGATCAAAGATGTTATCCGGATCATCATGACTTGCCGTACAGGTCAGTCCCAGTGGTTTATTGTATGCAAGAATAACTGTCTCTTCACGCTTTCTTACAGGCTTTCCATCGACCATTACCTTGTCATTTGCCTCTATCTTCTGTCCCATTTCCGCAGGCTTCCCATTTATTGTGATCCTGCCTTTTAATATATATTCATCTGCCGCACGTCTGGAACAAATGCCAGCTTCGCTCAGATATTTATTAATTCGAATGCCTTCTGCCATATCATGACCCTTCCTGTTCTGTCTCTCTGCTGCGACTGTTTTGCCGCTCTTTTTATCTGTTTTCTTTATAACCATATCTTTTTAATCATACCATTCTGATCATTAAAAGTAAACAATTACAACTTTTCAATTTCGGGGCTTGTTTTTTCTCTTTTTCCGACGTATAATAAGGCAAACGCAAAGGTGTGTTTCTACGGAAACGCACCTTTTTTTGTATTTAAATTTAGAAGCTGAAGTTATAACATTTTATAAAGGACGTGAATATATGGATAATATTGATAAGAAAATATTACATTTATTACAGCACAATGCCAGAACCCCTTTAAAGTATCTGGCAAATAAAGTATTTCTCTCCTCTCCTGCGGTATCCGCAAGAATCGACCGGCTGGAAAAGGCAGGTGTGATCACCGGATACCATGCAGGCATCAACCCGGAAGCTCTGGGGTATCACATTACCGCATTTATACACATGGCACTCGATCCAAAACAGAAACCAACCTTTTATCCCTTTATCGATGCCTGCCCCAATGTACTGGAATGTAATTGTGTGACCGGTGCCTACTCTATGTTGATGAAGGTCTGTTTCCCAAGCACAATGGAACTGGATTCTTTCATTGGCCAGCTACAGCGATTCGGAAATACAGAAACACAGATCGTATTCTCCACTCCTGTTCAAACTCGTGGAATCGACATCGGTATTGTATCTCCTGTAAATGAAGAAAATGCTATCTAGTATATCTGCGGACGGTCGTCTGTAACTTCTATATTATATAAGGCAAATAATAAAACAAAAAAGTTCCATATCAGAATTCTGTCATATCCGAAGAATTCTTTTATGGAACTTTTTTATGTCTTGATATCTGCTTACAAACCTACTGCTAACTGGTTCACACATTTGCAGAATCAGCTAAAATATCCTTCCTATTGTGCATCTTCCGGTGTAGCTGCAGTATTCTCTGTTGTAGCCGGTTTGCTGATCAAATCATAAAATGCCCGGAATGTTTTATCTGTATCCAGAAGATATTCTGTATTCTCTTTTACATGAACATAGATATCCTGAATATCCTTTGATGCCTTAAAGCTGTTCAGATAAGAAAGCTGTGCATTTGACAGCTCCCCATTAGCGATCTTATATGAACCGTCCTGGTCTGTTATAATATAGAAGGTCACGATATCAAGCGGCTTTGATTCTACGTCCGCAATGTCCATATAGGACAATTCAACCACAACATATTCTCCTTCTGCATAACCATCTGCCAGATAACAGGTCGTATCTTCAAAACCTTTTAGGTATTTTGCAGAGTCTTCCAATACTGACATATCATCAAACTCGGTTGGATCCGTCACCAGTGACTGTAACGTTGCCTGATCACAGGCTGCTTTTGCCGTAAGATACTTACTAACCAGATCATTAATCTCTGAAACATCACTTTTCTTATATGATGCATTCTCCGGAATCGTCAGCTCAACCGTATTATTTTCTCCCGGCACAATTTTGGGTTTTCTGATAAAAAATGCGTACACATAACAGGAACACAATAATGCAAATATCACCCAGCCGATCGCAAGCTTCATTCCAGCCCGGATCACGATCTCTCCTTCTTTTGTCTGTATATATGTATCACCAAGAAAACTGTTTTTTTTATGATTCAATTTTCCTATGCTCCTTTTCATATTTTATATCGACAAAATTCTACCATTCTGTTCTGTATTTTGCAAGTTCATCCAGGAAGTATTCATAATTCAGCGAAGAAATACAAGAAAATATTTGATTATTTCAGCGAAATATTGTATTATATATAAGTCATGCACCAGTAGCTCAGTGGATAGAGCAACGGCCTCCGGAGCCGTGTGCGGTGGTTCGATTCCACTCTGGTGCATATTTTTTATGCATAAAAATACCGGCAGCCACTTAAAAGGAATGTGGCTGCCGGTATTTTCTTTTAATAAAATGATGATATTTTTACATTGTAACAAAGATGAACTTTACAACGAATAACGCTGCGATGATCGTTACAACGATATCTTTCTTCTTGTAGTTACCTGTGAATAAGGTAATCAGAACGTATGAAATTGATCCTACACCGATACCATTTGAGATAGAATAGGTTAATGGGATCATAAGGAAAGTAAGGAACGCAGGAACTGCTGAACGCATATCATCCATATCGATCTTGGCAAAGTTCTTAGCCATTAATACACCTACAAAGATCAGTGCCGGAGCTGTTGCACATGTTGGGATCACACCTGCGATTGGGCTTAAGAACAGACATACTGCGAAGCAGGCTGCTGTAACTAAACTTGCAAGACCTGTTCTACCACCTGCTGCGATACCGGATGCAGACTCAACGAAGGTTGTACATGTCGATGTACCAAGAATAGCACCTGCTGCTGTACCGATAGAGTCGCACATCATACTCTTATCTAAGTTGATCGGGTCACCATTCTCATCTAACATATTTGCCTGTGATGCGGTTCCATATAAGGTTCCGATCGTATCAAACATATCTACCAGACAGAATGCAACGATCAGCATGATACCTGAGAACACGCCACCAACATATGGGCTTTCAAATGCATTTCTCCATGCATCCGCCTTGAAGCATCCAAGGAAACCGATCTCGCCAAAGTCTTTGAAAGACTGACCGATGCTGGATACATCAAAAGATGGTGTCTCCAGATTAAATACATAATAAAGAACTGTGGAAACAATGATACCGATTACGATATTTCCCTTTACATTTAACTTTGCAAGTACTGCGATCAGGATAATACCGATGATAGTTACAACCGGTGGAATAACTGCTTTCCATGCAGCTGCCGGTGTCTCTGCGCCTGAAATTGCTCCATGGAAATCAAAGATCTGTACCAGTGTATACTTATTCGCCTGTACAAGACCTGAACCCTTTAAACCAACCAATGCGATGAACAAACCGATACCGGCCGGTATTGATTTCTTCAGACATTCCGGCATGGCTGTCGCAATGTACTTACGAAGTCCGGTTACGGACAGGATCAGGAATACAATACCTGATAACAAGATGATAACAAGACCTGACTGATAACCTTCAATCACGCTGCAGCCTGCAAAGAATGCACCGGATACAAATGAGGTACAGAAGAATGAATTCAGTCCCATACCACATGCCTGTGCATACGGCATTCTGGCAAGGAATGCCATAAGAAGTGTACCGATAACAGCCACAAGAACGGATGCGATAAATACTGCATTCCAAACCCTGCCTACTTCTACTGCGCTTGCGCCTTCTGCAACAAGCCATCCAGCCTTACCATCTGCTGCTACCTGATTTGGGTTTACCAGGACAATGTATGCCATGGCAAAAAATGTTGTGAGTCCGGCCATAATCTCTGTACGAACATTAGAACCGCGCTCTGAAATGTGGAAAAATTTATCCATATTTCCCTTCCTTTCTTTTGTTTATTCTTATTAAAAGCATTGGTTGTCTACCTGTCCCTCACTACAGGTATATGCCATGCTTTATAATCAAAATTCTGTGTGCCGTTACCGCACTGTTTCTTCCAGGAATTCGGCAACACTGTCATCCAGATAATCACCGATCACAAGATCCGCCGCTTCCTTGCAACACTCTGTCGCATTTAAAACCGCAACACCAAGTCCGGCTTCTGCTAACATCTCACTGTCATTATCTCCATCGCCGAAAGCAATTGTTTCTTCCATTGATATTCCAAGGAATCGTAAAATTTCCTTTAACCCATTATGTTTGCCGGAATGACGATCAGATATCTCGATCAATCGCGGCGCTCCGGATGTTACATAAACAGTATGGATATTTTGTGTTAATTCATGCATGATACGGTATTTTTTCTCTGTCGGTCCTACAATCGAAATCGAATCCAACTCCGTATTATGCTGTAAAATAAACTGCCTTATATCAGGCACCGGCGTTCTGGTGCTTCTTACATAAGCACTGATATCCTCTGACTCTCCAAAATTCATTGGATTCTCATAATATATCTCAGATGTATATCCTCTACCGTCTATAAAACATTCAAAGAATACATCTTTATCCGTAAACAGATCAAATATCTGCTCCGGTACTTCCGGTCGTAATTTTAAATTATATACTGAATGATCATCTGATAAATCATAGATTGCTGCCCCATTGGATGTGATCGCATACCGGACACCCCGAATCTCCCGGATGCATTCTGGAATGGAATAAACAGATCTTCCACTTGCCGGAATAAAAATAACGTGGCTGTCTGCCAGTTTTTCAAGAACTTCCTTTGTTCTATGGGAAATCCCATCCCGTCTTAAAATCGTTCTGTCCAAATCTGAAACCACGCATCTGTACTTCATCTGCTTTTCCTCTGTTTTCGAATTTACTTTCATATGTTACCATATTTCGTAAGGGAAATAAAGATATTATAAACTTTTTTTACATAAATACAGAAAAAGGGGCTATTTTCATTACATTTTTACCCAGTTGTATAAAAACTGTGATAAAATAAATACACATCAGAAAGGAGACCACTATGTTGCATGAAATATCCGATGAACGCTACTGCTTTATTGAAGATACCATTTGTGATGCATTTTTATTGGTATTGAAAGAAAAAGGAATAGAAAAAATAACCGTGACCGACATCATAAAAAGAGCCGGAATTGTTCGCAGTACATTCTATAACCACTACGAAAATATTCCAGCTCTTATAACTGCTGTTGAAGATAAAACTATCCAGGATATTTTCACCCTCATGGAAGACTTTCATCCTGAAAACAATCAGGATATATGCAAATCTTTCTTTCTGACAATTTGTAATTATACCAAAACGAATCCGTTTCTGGCAAATATTCTCCGGAGTCCAAGAGGCGATGAATTCTTTGAAAAGGCTTTAACTATGTTCCATCGTTATGTAACAGATGCCACCCTGAAAACAACGCCTTCCATGCACTCCAAAGAAGAGGTCTCATATATGATCGCATGCAGCATTGGCAGTACCTTGGGTGTTCTCCATAAATGGACAAGAGAAAATTTTGAGAGTTCCGAAGAAATCATTGCCGGAATACTGACACAGTCATTTCTCACAGGTATACTTCCTTATCTGTCTTAAAGTGCTTCATCAATCAGAACTTCCTGCCTTTTTATCTTCTTAGTCGCACTCTTGATAAATGGATATTTACGAATAATCAACCCCGTAATCCGACGATAGGTCGGCTGCGTATTATTATAACTGTCGATAAATGCCTGAAGCTCTGATCTGATTGTTTCCTCGTTCATCCGTTTTGCCGAGACAGCATCCTGATCCGGATAGATCCTTGCAATAAGACCATTGTTCTCTCCTGTCACAATCACCTCCCCCACCAACTTTCCAAGAGCCAGCTTATTTTCTATTTCCTCCGGTGATATATTTTCTCCGTTTGAAAGAATGATCAGATTCTTTATTCTTCCATTTATAAATAAGAATCCATCTTTATCCAGATATCCTTTATCTCCTGTATGCAGCCATCCACCTCTTAAGGCTTCTGCAGTCTCTTCCGGCATCTGATAATAACCCTTCATAACGCTACTGCCTCGTACCAGAATCTCACCATCCTCAAAAGAAATCTCAACATTGGAAAGCGGTCGTCCTATAGAACCGGCCTTATGATCTTCCGGTACATTGCTGCTGATGACAGGCGAACATTCCGACATTCCATATCCCTCATAAATATTTACACCATATTCTGCAAATTTCTCAATATAAAACGGATCCAGATGTGCTCCACCTGTAAATATTGTTTTCAGCTTTCCCCCAAATGCCTTGGCTGCAACTATTTTCTTTGGGATCAAAGGGTTCATTGCCGAAAGACGTTTGTAAATTGTTTCTACCATCAAAGGTACCATCAACATGATATCAGGATGAAAGACGCCCATATTTTTTACCATATGCAACAGAGAATCATTGATACATACCGTTGCTCCAAAGGAAAAACCCTTGAGCCAATCCATAACAAGGCAAAATGCATGATGAATCGGTAAAACACTTAATACTATGGTTCCGGGATCTGCAGTATAATTAACAGATTTTACATTTTCTGCCAGATTTCTCTGTGTCAGCATAACACCTTTACTTTTTCCTGTAGTTCCGGAGGTGAAAATAATCGTAGCAATATCTTCCGGATCCGGTGCTGCAAAATCATCTGTACCGTTTATACCTGACGTCATTAATTCTGCTACAGATGCAACTTTTTTCTGATTTGTTTCGATGTTTTCTTCCTGTAATATCCAGATTTTTTTCAGTTTTGGACATTCCTCCAGTATCCGTTCCGACAAGGTCTGAATTTTAGGACTTAAAAAGAGTGCTTCCGCATCTGAACGATTCAGAAGATCTATCAAATCCTCTACCGGAAGTCCTGCATCAAGAGGAACGGCTACTGCCTGACCTGTTATAATTCCCAGATAAGCTTCTATCCATTCCACAGAACTACTACCGATCAATGCTATGTGCTTTCCCTGAAAGCTTTCCTCACACAATCCTTTTCTGACAGACTTGGCATTCTCCATCAGCTCCCGGTAGCTTCTATCACAGATTTCCTTTTTCTTCAACCATTTTACTGCCTTTATTTCTGAAAACTTTTTTTCGCTTTCTTCCAAAATATCACGAATTAACATATCTTATTATACCTCCGCACATACTTGCTGCGATCATATACTTATATTCTCTGATTATACAGTTTCCTGCTGTAATCGCTCTAACAGATCAAGTGCTTCTACAATTGTGAATACATGCAGTGCATCGTCTTCCTCCAGTTCAATGTCAAATGTGTCTTCGATTTCTCCCAAGAAAGACATAAAATCAAGCGAACTAAAGCCCAGATCTTCTCTGAACTTCATATTGTTTGTCATCTCCTCCGGCTTAACATCACAATACTGTGCTATGATTTTCTTAAATTGCATTTCCTGTGTCATAATAATTTCTCCTTTATATGTTTTATTTTATACCTGTTCCATGATTTCTCCGATACTCATATCAGGTTCCGCGATTCCTTTAAACAGTATCCGCATCATATAGTAATATAACAATTCCATATCATGTTCTGCCAAATGTGCGGTCTGGTAATGATATGAAAAATTCATACCTCCATTATCTGTATGAGATACTGTCAGATACATTTTCTTTGTAGCTGCACCATTTGCAAACCATTTTGCATGCTGTGGAATTTGTACCAGATGAGGATTATCCAATTTTACCGGCATCGGCTGATAAGTAAGGTAACAGCTTTCATAGGCTGTATTCTTCGGTGTATGATATCGTTTCTGCATCTCCTCTCTGATCAACGCCGGATCATAGTTACTGTGCATATAGATCCGATTCTGCATATTCTGGATCTCATATGCTGCAGACAGGAAATCAGTATCTGCCGAAATCACAGTTCTACATGGAAACATAATAGTCCGACTACCACCGGAGGTCCATTCATCATGGGTAGATCGTCTTGAAATGAAATTTTCTATCGTAATATCTTCCTGTCCATGATTCATCTTTGACAGATATGTACGAATACCAAGCAACAACAGATTTGTCATTGAAAGCTGATGGTTCATACAAAAATCTATCAGGTTTTTCGTTGGCTCCGGCTCCAGTTGATAATCCTTTACTGCCACAAACAACTGATCTAATTCTATATCGGCAGCCCTGAGTGTTTTATTCCTATGTAACTTTCTTGATGCTTCCAGTACATCTAAACCCTGGATATCAGAATAAAGGGGTTCCCCCCATGCATCCAGCTGATCATCCCAGAACTTTTTATCTTTGGCAAAACGTTTTTCATTATTTGCACGATTCAGATCTTTAACCAGCACTTCCTCAAAATCAGCTAACTTCTGCGGATATGGTGTATTGAATTTATAATGCGTATATAGCTGCATCAGATCATTGATCATCACAACCAGTCCACAGGAATCAATCAATCTATGATCCATATGGATGAAGAAACCATTATATCCATCCGGCAGTTTTACCATCACTATATCGCAAAGCGGAATATCATCTCCGTCAAATGTCTCATATGCCCACTGCTGCATTAGATTGTCTGCTTCTTCCATACGCATTCCTGATAAATCTTTTAAAGGAATGTCACGGGTCTCTTTTTCAGTCAGATATTGCTTCACATCACCATTTTTATCACGTTTCGTAAAACGAATACGCATACATCCATATCTCTCATATTCCAACTGAATACATTTTTTTAAAAGCCCGAAATCCAGTTCTGCTTTTAAAGATGCCACAACACTGACACCGGACACCTGCTGTGTTTTATATTTTTTTATCCAGTCATCATGCATTTTTTGTGCTGCTGTTAAGGGATATTGTTTCATCATCATGGATAACCTCCTGTATTCTTTATTCTTTTGTGAACTTATCACATTTCATTTTTGAATTCCACCCCTTGTACAACTTAACAAACACTTTATATGAAATTGACCGAAACTTTAAAAGTAATCTATAGATCAGAATTATCCTGATATAAAAATCCCCCTTAAACAGATTCGGCATTTACCTTATCTGCTTAAGAGGGATCCTGTTACTTCCGGTGATTCTATTTTAATTATCATATTTATCAAAAAAATCAAGCAGCTTTTGTCGGTAAAGCCCCGGAGCTGCATATGGCGCACATAGATGCCGTGCTTCCGGTATAATGACCAGTTCTTTGGGAGCACCGCATAATGCATAATTATATACAGAATTCTCCGGAACTACATAGGTATCTGCTTCCCCATGAAAAAACAAAACCGGACGTTTATTTTTCTTCATTGCTTCTATCGTATCAGCATCACTCATACGAAATCGGCCAAACATCCTGCAAAACAGATCTACACGAAACAAAAGCAGCTCTACCCAGCCCAAATGGAACCAGTTAGCTGCGATATCCTGAAGCTGACGCTTCATCGAGCAAAATCCACAATCTGCAATCAAGCCTTTCACTTCTTCCGGCAGTTTATGTCCGGAAGCCATAAGCACCGCCGCAGCCCCCATGGATTCTCCATAAAGATAGATTGGGAGCTTCTCTCTGTTTCTTGCAGCAATATAATAACTCCATTGCTGTACATCCCATTGCTCTTTTGCACCAAATGTAATATATTCACCCTCGCTCAAACCGCAGCATCTCTGATCAATAAACAATAAATTACACGCATTCTCATGAAGGAAACGTGCTGTATATGCAAAATCGCCAAAGCCGCTACCTTTATATCCATGACTTAACAAAACAAAACGTTTCGCTTCTTTTGTCGGAAGATAATAAGCATGCAGATACAGTCCATCTCTGCTTCTGATAAAGCAATCCTTCATCTGCTGTTCAGCACACCACAGTTTTCCTTCTTCATATTCTTTTTCATATTTGTCTCTTGGATGATTTTTCTTTATATGAGACAGTTGAAACCATTTCCTTTTTTTCTGTCGTTTTTTCCCTTTGCAACGAACAAGCATATCAAAGAAAGACCAACCAAATGCAACAAACAGACCAAATGCACCGGCTGTTATTTCCAGTAATCTTAATATTTTCTGCTTATTCCCTGTATCATTCATAATCGTTATCTTCTCCGCTTCTTTTTCGCGTATTTGTAAAACAGCCCTTGAAAACATAATGTTTTCAAGGGCTTGAAATACTTTATTATCATTCAACAAATAAAATTATACATTCATCTGCTTAGCAACTTCTGCTGCGAAGTCTTCATTCTTCTTCTCCATACCTTCACCAACTTCGAAACGAACGAACTTAGCGATCTTAAGAGCAGGATTTACAGACTTCAGGTATGCTGCAACTGTCTGCTTGCCATCTTCAGCCTTAACATATACCTGATCAAGAAGACAGATTTCCTTCATCTGCTTGGAGATACGTCCTTCAACAAGTCCTGAGAAGATCTTGTTGCCTGAGATCTCTTCCTTATCAGCACAAGCGATCTCTGCTAACTGAGCCTTAGCTTCCTTTGAAAGGAAGTTAGGTAAGAAGTTCATATTTGACTTCTTCTCTTCGTAGATAGCTACATCTTCTGCGCTCCATACACTGGCTACAGCCTTCTCGATCAACTTGGAAAGAACCGGCTTTGGAAGTGAGAACGGATCATTTAATGCACTGTCAATTGTGATCTCTTTCATCTTAGCAAGCTCATCTGCTGAAATCTCGTCTCTTGAGATGTACTGTGGGTTCATAGCTGCGATCTGCATTGCAATGTTTGTAAGTGCTTCCTTAGCTGCATCATCTGAAGCACCGTTACCGGCTACAAGAACACCGATTCTTCCGCCACCATGGATATAAGAAGCAACAACATCTGCTGTAACCTTCTCAAATCTTCTGATGGAGATTTTCTCACCAATCTTGAGAATCTTATCATCAAGATCAGCCTTCATATCAAGGATTGAAACAACGTCTTCGCCATCTCCAGCCTTTTCTGTATCTACTGTAAGTGCCTTATCTGCAACTGCCTGTACAAATTCCTGGAAAATTGCATTCTTTGCAACGAAGTCTGTCTCTGAGTTAACTTCAACAACTACTGCTGTATTACCATCAATTGCAACCTTAGCGATACCTTCTGCTGCAATTCTTGCTGCTTTCTTCTCAGCCTTAGCTGCACCACTCTTTTTGAGTACTTCCACAGCGGCATCCATATCGCCGTTTGTCTCTGTAAGTGCTTTCTTACAATCCATCATACCAGCACCTGTGAGTTCTCTTAACTCTTTTACCATGCTTGCTGTAATAGCCATCGTAATAACCTCCAAAATTCTAGTATTTATATTCTAAAATATTACTCTTCTACTGCTGCATCCTCATCTGCAACTTCTTCAGCATCTGTTGCATCAGCACCCTGCTGAGCTTCGATAACTGCATCTGCCATCTTTGAAACAATAAGCTTTACAGCTCTGATAGCATCATCGTTACCAGGAATAACATAATCTAATTCTTCCGGATCACAGTTCGTATCAGCAATACCTACAAGCTTGATTCCAAGTGAATGAGCTTCCTGGATACAGATTCTTTCCTTCTTAGGATCTACAACGAAGATCATGTCAGGAATTTCCTTCATTTCCTTGATACCGCCAAGGTTCTTCTGAAGCTTCTCCATCTCCTTCTTGATCTGGATAACTTCCTTCTTAGGAAGAACATCAAATGTTCCGTCAGCTTCCATAGCTTCGTACTTCTTAAGAGTAGCGATTCTTGTCTGGATTGTGCTGAAGTTTGTAAGCATACCACCTAACCATCTCTCGTTTACATAGTACATACCGCAACGCTCTGCTTCACTCTTGATTGAGTCCTGAGCCTGCTTCTTTGTACCAACGAAAAGAATCTTTCCACCATTTGCTACGCAGTCACCGATTGCATTGTAAGCATCGTCAACCATTCCTACTGACTTCTGAAGGTCGATGATGTAGATACCATTACGCTCTGTGTAGATGTATGGCTTCATCTTAGGGTTCCATCTTCTTGTCTGGTGTCCGAAATGTACACCTGCTTCTAATAACTGTTTCATTGAAATAACGCTCATTTTTTCTACCTCCATGGTTATATTCTTCTGCTGATCTCTCTTTCACCGAGTCACCCGAGCTATAGGCACCACTTCAGGAATCAACCAGCATGTATATTATTTTTATGAGCCTGCTATATACAAGCCCACACACGAAATTGATAATAACACAAAAAGAAAGTGCATGCAAGCACTTTCTTTTTATAATCTCATGTCACTTAACAGTTCCATGTCTTTTTCGCATTATGCTGGTATGTGCGAGCACATTCCAGCGCAATGCTCATTATCTCATATTTTGTTTTAATTCATGCTATAACTATCGTCCATCTCTCATAATGGTGATCATCTCATCGTAGGTTTCATCACCCTTGAATGTGAAAGTTCCACACATCAGTTTCATGGAATTACCGGAGCTTACAAGGTAATCATAGAAATCCTGTACACTGTCTACCATTCCGATATCATATAATGCCTGAGAGATTGCCTCTGCATACATACCCGGCTTGATCGTAATCGAACCACCCTTTTTCTTTTCTTCTGTAGTTGTCTCTGTCGTAGCTTCCGTAGTTGTTTCTGTCGTCGTCTCTGTCGTAGCTTCCGTAGTTGCTTCTGTTGTAGCTTCCGTGGTTGCCTTGGTTGTACTTTCGGTTGTGGCTTCCGTGGTTGCCTTGGTTGTATTTTCCGTTGTGGTTTCCTTTGTCGCCTCTGTTGTAGCTTCCGTCGTTGCCTTAGCTGCATCCTCTTTTGTCGTTTCCGTTGCAGTCTCTGTCGTTTTCGCTGATTCAGTAGTTTCTTCTGATGCAACAACTTCTACCGCATCTCCTTTTGACGGATCATTCTTCTTTGTATCTGCAAAGCTTCCGGACTTAATTCCAACCATCATAACGAGCGCACCAATGATAAGTCCAAAGCCTAATCCTCTGAAAAAATATTTTTTCTTCATACTGCCGTTTCTCCTATCGTATAAAACAATTTCAATTTACTGCTTCTGATTCTCAATATTTTTAATGATCACCTTGGTTTCACCAACACCGATTCCAAGCTGGTTCGCGATCTCCATAATTCCAAATCCCTGCTTGTAAAGCTCTGCCACTTCTTCATCGATATTTTTCTCATCATCCCAGATTTCTTCCGGTGCAGGAGCTTCTTTCTTTGCCTCCTGTGCACGATTCTGATTTCTGTTTGTTCTGTTCTTCTTGCGATTCTTCTTTCTGGAACGGTTGCCTCCCGCCGGCTGTTCTGTCTTCTGTACAGGCTCAGTACCGGTTGCTTCTGCGACTGTTGTTTCTTCTGTAATTTCGGTTGCTTCTGACTCAACAGCAGGCTCTTCTGCTTTCTTAAAGGCAACAACATTGGATTTTTCTTCTGCCGCTTCTTTCTCGGCTTCCTCAGCAACAGCTTCTTCTGCAACAGCTTCCTCTACTTCTTCCTTTGGTTCCTCCGCATCATCTTCTGCCGTGTTCTCTTCAACATCCTGTTCCGGTACAGTTTCGGTTATATCACCATTTGCAACTGCATCACCGGAAATAACTGTCTCCGTCTCACTTGCCTCTAATGCTCCGAGAGAATTCTCATCCGGCTCTTCTTCGATTTCTTCTGTCTGCTCATTTTCTTTGGGAGCTTCTTCTGTCTGCTTCTCTTCCGAAACAGCTTCTTCAGCCTGTTGTTCTTTTTCTTTTGCGATCTCTTCTTCGGTTTCCTTTACTTCCATTTCAAGAAGTTCTTCATAAGTAACCGCTTCCGGTTTTTTCTCTGCATCCGGATTATATTCTTCATAGGCTTCTGCAAGGCTCTGATTGATATAATCGATCATCTCCTTCTTTGCCTTTTCAGACAACTTGGATGCCCATTTTTCAATCTGTTCCTTCAGTTCCTTTTCTGTCTTCTTGCGGACATCTTCGCTGTATTCATCTAACGATGTCTTGCTCTGCTCAAGAAGAGAATCACATAATTCCGTAATCTTTCGTTTTAATTCTTCTGAGCTTTCATTATATATCTCATCTTCCTCTTTAAAATCATGACTATCCAGAATAAAAAAGCTTACACCTACAACTGCTACGCCAACTAATAATGTTATGATTGGTAATATCATTTCTTTACTCTCCTTTGCAAAATTTTATACGGCTTTTAATTCGTCAAATACAACATCATTCAGAACCTTAATATAAGTTCCCTTCATGCCTGAGGATCTTGCTTCTATAACACCCGCACTCTCAAACTTTCGAAGTGCATTCACGATTACGGAACGGGTAATTCCGACCCGGTCTGCAACCTTACTTGCAACAAGGATTCCCTCATTTCCATCCAGTTCCGAAAAAATGTGCTTGATCGCCTGTAATTCTGAAAATGATAAAGTACTGATTGCCGAACGCACGATTGCGATCTTACGATCTTCTTCTGCATTTTCTTCATTTAAAGCCCGCATCATCTCAAGTCCTACAACCGTCGTTCCGTATTCCCCGAGAATAATATCATCAATATCATACTGTGCATCCAGCTTATACAGAAATAACGTTCCAAGCCGTTCTCCTGCTATATCAATTGGAAGTAGAAGTCCCTGATATTTCTCTATGTTATCACTGTCAAATCCGAGCGTAGTCAGATTTACATTTTCCTTTGTTGACAATACAAGGAGAAGTCTCTCATTCAGCATACTGTCGATCAGCAGACCGACCTTATCCTCGATCAGTTCATGGATCTCAGGTATATCTTCACGGTTCTTAATTCCCAGAACCTTACCTTTTTTACTGATAACCAGTACATTTGATTTTAAAATATCACTCAAAACATCACAAATATCATTAAAAACAACCTTATGCGAGTTGTTATTGTGCAATAATTTGTTGATTTTTCGTGTTTTATCTAATAATTGAACACTCATTTCTGTTCCTCCGTATGTAAAATACAAAAAAGTTGTTTTTGCATAAAAAATCTACACTATTTGACATTCTATCACAATGGTCATGAGATAACAATAGCCTTTCCTGTCAAACGAGAGATTTAATATTTAAAAACAACTTTTTTTATATGGCAGGCCGGACAACTTCATCCGATCACTTATGCCTGTTTTTCCTTTTCGGTATTATCTCTGGAATATCCACAGTTTTCTGCTGAACAAAGTAACTTATTACCCTTTTCAACCATATAACTGCCACATACCGGACATTTTTCCCTTGATGGTTTCGCCCATGACATAAAATCACATTCAGGAGCATTGATACATCCATAGTATCTTCTGCCCTTTCTGGTCTTCTTTATTACTATGTCACCTCCACACTTTGGACAAGGAACTCCTGTCTTTTCAAAGAACGGCTTCGTAAATTTACAGTCAGGGAAGCCCGGACATGCAAGGAATTTACCGTGTGGACCATACTTTACGACCATATTGCGTCCGCACTCGTCACACACCTCATCCGTTACTTCATCCTCAATCTTAATGGACTGCAACTCACTCTCGGCTTTCTTAACCGCCGCATCGAGATCTGGATAGAAGTTTCTTACTACAACTTTCCATTCGATAGCACCCTCACCGATCTTATCGAGAAGGGACTCCAGATTCGCTGTAAAATTCACGTCGATAATAACCGGAAATGCCTGTTCCATAATCTGATTCACGGCTTCTCCCAGTTCTGTTACGTATAATTTCTTATTCTCTTTTGTGATATAACGACGATTCAATATTGTTGAGATCGTCGGTGCATAAGTACTTGGTCTTCCAATGCCAAGCTCCTCTAAGGTTCTTACCAGAAGTGCTTCTGTATATCTTGCCGGCGGCTGTGTAAAATGCTGCTTCTCGTCAAAATCTTCTAATTTTAACAGATCCCCTTCATTCAGATCCTTAATTCCCGCAATATGCTCACTCTTCTCGTTGTCCACATTATAAACCGTTGTAAATCCTGCAAATGCAATCTTTGATACTGAGGTCTGGAACCGATAGCCTGCTACTTCTGCCTTTACGGTCTTAATGCTGTATACTGCCTCTGCCATCTGGCTTGCAAGGAAGCGGTTATAGATCAGCTGATACAGACGGAACTGTTCTCTGCTTAACTGATCCTTGATAGCTGCCGGTGACAGTGTGATATCCGTCGGACGGATTGCTTCATGCGCGTCCTGGATCTTCTTACCCGGTTTGTCTGCCCGAGGTATTCCCGCTGTATAATCTTCTCCAAAATTCTTTATGATATAATCCTTAGCTGCTGCTGCCGCTTCATCCGATATTCTGGTAGAATCCGTTCTCAGATAAGAGATCAGACCGATGGAACCTCTGCCCTTGATCTCCACACCTTCATATAACTGTTGTGCGATACGCATCGTTTTGGATGTCGCAAAGTTCAGCTTGGAGGAAGCTTCCTGCTGCAACGTACTGGTTGTAAATGGAAGTGGCGCTTTCTTATGACGCTCACTGTCCTTGATCGATGCGATCTTAAAAGACTGCTTTCCGATTGTTTCTATGATATGATCCAGTTCCGCTCTGGAAGATATTTCTTCCTTATCGCTCCCATTTCCCATGTATTTGAATTCAATGCTTTTCTTGGCCTTTTCCGGTGCCAGCATAGCAGAAAGTGTCCAGTATTCCTTTGGAATAAATTCATTGATCTCTTTTTCTCTGTCACAGATCAGCTTTAATGCTACAGACTGTACACGTCCGGCACTTAAACCTCTCTTAATCTTTGCCCAGAGAAGCGGACTGATCTTATAACCAACCAGTCTGTCCAATACACGTCTCGCTTGCTGTGCATCCACAAGTGCCATATCGATATCGCGTGCCTGCTTAATTGAATTCTTTACTGCATTTTTCGTAATTTCATTGAAGGTAATTCGCTTGTACTTCTTATCATCCAGTTTCAGTGCTTTTGATAAATGATAGGAGATTGCTTCTCCCTCACGGTCGGGGTCAGTTGCGAGGTACACTTTGTCAGCTTTCTTTACTTCTTTTCGAAGCTGTGCAAGTATATCTCCTTTTCCTCTGATCGTTATATATTTCGGTTCAAAATCATTATCAACATCAATGCCCATCTGGCTTTTAGGCAGATCACGCACATGACCATTCGACGCAATCACTTCATAATTACTGCCCAAAAACTTTTTAATCGTCTTGGCTTTCGCCGGAGACTCTACAATAACAAGATATTTAGCCATGTACTCTTTCCTTTCCTGTTCGTTTAAACGACACAAACTATACACCATTTTTTCCTGCCATGCAAGTGAATATTTTATTACAATTTTCTGAAAAAATGCCCCGGATTCTGTTTTCATCCCTGTGTAACAGCAAAATAATACCGTACCGGCTGCCGAATTATTCCTTTTCTTTCCATATCAAATAACGCTGTCAGGATTCTTGCAGGAGGCTGATCCACGCGGGCACAGATTTCCTCTATATGCAGCACTTCCCGCCCCATACAGGCACATATCTTCTGTTCCAGAGCGGTAAGCCGGCTGTCCTCGCGAAATTCTGCTTTCCCTGCTGCAAGGATCCTCCGTTCAAGTTTTAAATCCTCCACAATATCCTCAGGATCCGTCACAAGCATAGCCCCCTGCCGGATCAGATGATTGCAGCCCTCACTGTTTCTGTCTCCAATCCGTCCCGGAACTGCATACACCTCACGCCCCTGTTCCAGCGCCTGATCGGCGGTGATCAGAGATCCGCTTTTCTTCTGTGCTTCTACAACCAGCACCCCTTTTGCAAGTCCACTGATGATCCGGTTCCTAAGTGGAAATCTCCATGCCGCAGGCTCTATATCCAACCCATATTCTGACAGGATCACACCCTGATGCCCAATCCGTTCAAACAAATTGTAATTTTCCTTCGGATAACAGATATTGATCCCACAACCTAGTACTGCAACTGTAAATCCATTTTCTACATTGATTGCCGCACGCTGGGCGGCGCCGTCGATTCCTGCTGCAAGTCCGCTGATAATACCAGTCCGATATCCTGCAAGCACAGAAGCAAACTGCTCCGCCATCTCTTTCCCATATGCGGAGGCCTTTCTTGCACCTACGATCGCTATACCGGTTCTGTCTGTTTTAAGCGTCTCCACACACCCCTTTGCATACAGCAGAAACGGACAATCCGGAATTTCCCGCAGGACTTCCGGGAAATAAGGATGTCCTGGATATATATATGTAATATTCCGCTCCTTTAGTCTGTTTTTATAGACGATTATTTTCTTTTCATCCCGTGTGCACAGGATCCGTTCACTCTGTTTTTCTGTCAACGTTTCCCGAAGCACATGTTCTGGAACATTCCACAGTTCTTCAGGTCCTCCAAAATAATCAAGGATCCTGCCAAGTGCTGCATTCCCCATATCCGATATCATCCCCAGCCACAGCCTTATAAGATCATACTCCATATCTGTCCCCCCCTTTCATTCCTTTGTACTGCATATTTCCCTCTGTCTCTTCTGTAAGATTCTGATACCGGAAAAACAATGCCTCTTTTAAATGTTCCTCATGGATCCCGATACTTCCTGCCAGATCAGCGATCGTCCTTGCGATCTTAAGTACCCGGTTATAGCCTCTGGCAGAAAGTTCTGTATGTTCAAACGCTTCCCGCACCAGCTCCTGCTCTGCCCTTCCCAGGGAAATATATTGCTTTGTTCTCTTTCCATCCAGTTGGGAATTAAAATTTATCGACTCTGAACGGTAACGCTCCTTCTGTATGTTCTGCGCCGCAAGCACCCTTTCCCGGATCTCAGCCGAAGTTTCTGCCCGTTTATCCTCTAACAGGTCAGAACAGTCAATCCTGCGGACATTTACGTTGATATCAATACGATCGAGTAGCGGTCTGCTAAGCCTTGCATTGTATTGTCGGATCTGCCTACAGGTACAGGTACATTTATTCAGATCCGGATACATGCCGCAGGGACAGGGATTTCGTGCCGCAACCAGCATAAATCCTGCCGGATATATATATTTACCCTGGATCCTTGCGATCGTTACTTCCCGATCTTCTAACGGCTGCCGCATTACTTCAAGAACATTTCTGCCAAATTCCGGAAGCTCATCCAGAAACAACACCCCATTATGACTGAGACTGATCTCTCCCGGCTTCGGTATTGCTCCGCCACCGGTCAGAGCAATGGCAGATACGGTATGATGCGGTGCCCGGAACGGACGCTTTGTTATCATCGCCTGTCCTTTTTTCAGCAGACCTGCCACACTGTATATCTTGGTAATATCAATACTCTCCTCAAATGTCAGACGTGGAAGGATCGTTGGCAGGCATTTTGCGATCATGGACTTTCCTGAACCTGCTGCTCCTGTCATCAGAATATTGTGCATTCCGGCTGCTGCGATCTCCATTCCGCGCTTCAATATTTCCTGCCCTTTAATATCTGCAAAATCTCCCAGTTCCCCCATATCCTCCTGGTCGAGCAGAGCCTCCACATCTACAAATGCAGGCTCGATCACCGCTTTTTCATTCAGATAAGATTCTGCTTCTGACAACGTTCGAAGCGGGATCACTTCTATATTTCGGATCAGTGCCGCCTCCTCTGCATTTTCCGCCGGAACAAGACAGCGTGTGATTCCTTGTTTTACTGCATGATGAACAACCGGGAGTATTCCTGATACAGCATTGATCCTGCCATCCAGCCCCAGTTCACCCATAATCAAGGTATTTTCTATTTTATCGTTTGGAATAAGCCCCATAGATACCATAATTCCTATGGCAATGGGAAGATCGTAGGCAGTTCCTTCCTTCCGGATATCTGCCGGTGATAAATTGATCGTGATCTTTTTCGGTGGTATCTGAAATCCAGAGTTTTTGAGCGCTGTTCTCACCCGCTCTCCGGCTTCCTTTACGCATGCAGACAAAAAGCCTACCATATGAAACATTGGCAGTCCGTCATTGATATCTGTTTCCACCTGAATCAGAAGTCCCTCTACTCCAAGGACTCCTCCACTTGTTACTTTACTGTACATCTGTATCTGCTCCTTTCGACATTTCTGCCGTCTCTCCATGGAGCATGCCTGAACAGAATCAGCGAAAACAAAAAGCTGCCACCTGGCAGCTTTTTATACGCCTGCATTTATACTACCTGTATCCATACAAAAAGTCAAATGCATTTTTATATTAACTGAAGTATACAACCTCTTCTTCCGGCGGACCGGTCAGCACAACCTTCTCTGCATAGAGAACCGGACCATCTCCCTCAAAATCAGGATAGTATTCTTTCTTGATCGTTGCTGTTACATCTACCCACTGTCTGTCAATCAGATTCTTAGAGCCATCGTAATAGCATTTGAAGCCTACAAATGTAATATCCTCTACACAGCAGGTCATCGCAAAACGTCCCGGTACAAATGCATTCTTACCATACTGTTTCGGCTTGAATACCATGCCACGGAAATGAATCTTCTTACCGACATAACGATCCGGCTGATCGGAGGCATCCACATACCAGATACCGAAATCCTCATCGTTCAGCTCGATCACGTCAGCCTTTACATCGTATGGCAGATCTTCTTCGTCATTCTCATCCGGTGCGATCGAACCATCCTTCATCTCAAAGATGATCTGTGCCCGTCGGTTGACTGCTTTGATTCCTCTGCGCCATTCTGCGCGCTTGGACTTCTCATCACAACGGTTAAATACAACCATATCCGCACTGTTAACCTGATCCATCATTGTTGCTTTCATATTCTGCTGATATACATCATATGTCTCAGCATTTACAAAGGATAATACCTGGACAACGGTCCATCCCTTCGGCACACGGATATCAAAGATCTTGTCCAGCTTCCACATACCATTGTATTCGATCATAACCTGCTCCGGCTGATATTTGTCCTGCAGATCTAACAGATGCTCTGTGTTCAACTGATCTTCTTCTATGAATTCCAGAAAAATATTTTTCTTTTTCAGGTCTTTCTCATCGTACTCTTCTTCACCGTCTTCGCATACAAGAAGCAGTGTCTTGGCGCCTCCGGTGAATTCCCGGTCTAATAATGTCTCCTTCACAAATGTAGTTTTACCACTGTCAAGGAAACCCATAAATACGTAAACCGGAATCTCTGTTTCCTGTTGTCTTGCCATCATTTTCTCCTATACCTCAAACAGCTCTGCAAGCTTGTCTTCTGCCAGTTTGCTTCCGATCACACATAACTTACCTGTGATATCCGGATTTCCCTTACGGATCTCATACTCACCCGGTACAAGATCAAAGTATAACCAGTCTGTACCATCACTTGGAACGATGCCCTTTGCACGAAGGATAATACCATATTCCTCTGTGTTAGCAAGCTCATCCAGAGTCTCTTTTAACTTATCTTCATTAAACTTATGTGGAGTTTCCTTACCCCAGCTTGTAAATACCTCATCTGCATGGTGGTGATGGTGATGATCGTGATCATGACAGCCACAACTACATTCGTCGTCATGGTCATGATGATGATGTTCATGATCGTGGTCATGGCAGCCACAGCCACATTCGTCGTCATGGTCGTGATGATGTTCATGATCGTGGTCATGATCGCCACAGCCACATTCATCGTCATGGTCGTGATGATGATGTTCATGATCGTGGTCATGATCGCCACAGCCACATTCGTCATCATGGTCGTGATGAAGGTGGTGATGCTCATGCTCATCTTCATCCTCAAATAAAGCGTCCTTAACGGTTTTATGATTCTGCATAGCTTCTTTGATCTTAGAACCGTCAATATCATCCCATGGAGTCGTGATGATCGTAGCATCTGCATTGTGCTCACGGATCATGGCAACTGCCTTTTCGATCTTATCCTGGGAAGCTGTCTGTGTTCTGCTCAGTACGATCGTATTTGCACTTTCGATCTGATTATTGAAGAATTCACCAAAGTTCTTCATGTAAATCTTGCATTTGGATACATCTGCAACTGTTGTATAGCTGTCAAGCTGTACTTCAACTTCTTCTGCAACATCCTTTACAGCCTTGATAACATCTGAAAGCTTACCAACACCGGATGGCTCGATAATGATTCTGTCCGGTGCATATTCTGTAATAACCTTCTTTAAAGCCGTACCAAAATCTCCAACTAAGGAGCAGCAGATACAACCGGAATTCATCTCAGTGATCTGTACACCGGCATCCTTTAAGAATCCGCCATCAATACCGATCTCGCCAAATTCATTCTCAATCAGCACAAGCTTCTCGCCCTTAAAACCTTCTTCGATCAGCTTCTTGATCAGAGTTGTTTTTCCGGCACCTAAGAAACCGGAAATAATATCAATCTTTGTCATTTCTAAATCACTCCTAATCTATTAAATGTACGGATAATTGTGTGATAGTAAACTCATCACACAATTATCTAGTTTTCATATCACAACCGATTATTATACTCGATTATCTGTTTTTTTGCAAGAATCGAGGTTGACATCCAGTTTATTGTATGGGATAACGATGCCATTTTCATCAAATGCTTTCTTGATATTCCATCTTGCCGACCAGAGTGCATCCCAGTACTGGTCGATCTTCGCATAGAACCGAACACTGACCACAATGCTGCTATCTGCGAATTCATCAATGAAGAAATCCACGACTTCATCCTCCAGATATCCCGGAACTGTCTTTACCGCATCCAGTACCACACGCTTTACCTTATCCAGATCTTCATCGTAACCGACACCGAGCTTGATCTCTGCCCGCCTCTTATCATGTAAAGTAACATTCACCAGTGATGTATTCGATATGCTTCCATTTGGTATGACTACGGAACGATTATCGATCGTCTTAAGCTTTGTATAGAATATATCGATCGATACAACCTCGCCTTCACATTTGGTATTATTCTCGATAATATAGTCACCTACATGAAATGGTTTCAATATCAGGATCAGCACACCACCGGCAAGATTGGACAGGCTGCCCTGCAACGCAAGACCGATCGTCACACCCGCCGTTCCAAGCAATGTGACAAATGAAGTAACCTGAAAACCGACAATGGATGCCGCCGTTATCAATATTATAAAATTCATCAGAATACGGATGGCAGACAGTAAAAATCCTACGACACTGACATCCATATTGGAACGGTCAAAGGTTCTCTTTATCAGCTTGATGATCCATTTCACAACCCGAAATCCGATCACCATAAAGATAACCGCCACTACCAGGCTTCCAACCTTTGACATGCACCAATCCAGCAGATCTGTCATATACTGTCTGAGCAATCCAGCTTTTTGTTCTGCATCCTGTACGATCTCCGATGCCGTTTCTGATGCTGACTCTGTAGTATCCGCCAGCTTCTCCGTCAATGCTATACCTATCACTTAATTATTTCACCTTCTTAAATACTGTGATTGAAAGTGCAGGGAGAACAATCTCGATATCACCGTCCTTCGTCACCTTCTGCTGTTTATTGTTATTACCTTCTCCACCATACTTTGCCGCATCACTGGAGAAAATCTCTTTATAAGTTCCCGGAGCTCCGGTCTGTAATACATAGCTCTTCTGATCTGAAGTTCCAAAGTTCGCAGCTACATAACAGACAGAACCCTTACTGTCTGTTCTTGTGAAACATACGGTATGTGGCTCCTGCTCTCCTGCAAATACAAATGGAAGTTTGTCTGCTTCATAAAATGCCGGTTCTGCAAGATATAAAGCATTCAGATCCTTTACATACTTCTGAAGATATTTATTTGCTTCAAACTCCAGAACGCTCCAATCAATAACATGATAGCCATCAAAGCCGCCAAACATTCCAATCTCCTGTCCCATAAACATCAGTTTTTTACCAGGAAGGAACATATTCAAACCATAAAATATACGAAGATCTGCATATTTGTCTTCATAGCCACCCGGCATCTTCTCTATAAAGCTTCCCTGACCATATGCCACTTGATCATGTGATAATGCACTTACCTCCTGATGCTCGGATATAAATCCGGTTACAGAAGATACATAGTCTACAAAGTTCTCTCTGCGATCCGGCGCAGTCTTCATATACTCTGTAAGCTTTGAAACGCCCATTGTGTTCCATGTAAGATCCACCATAACATCCGCATATCTGTCTCCGGTCACCTTTCGGAAGGAACGGATCAGCTCTTTATTATCCAGACGGATGCCATCCAGATGATACGCTTCCAACCAGTAAGTCATACAGTCAATATCCATCACAGGCACCATATCAAGGATCACACCAATACCTTTTGCATGCAGATAATCAACCATTGCCATAAAATCAGTTGGAGAACCAAATCTGGACGTTGGTGCATAGATACCCGTCGTATCATATCCCCATGTATCCTCACCGGAATATTCCATGATTGGCATAAGCTCGATGTAATTATACTTCATGCTCTTTACATAAGCTGCGATTTCTTTTGCAAATGCCTGATAGGAAAGCCGTTCTCCATCTTTGTCGGTCTTAAATGTCCGCATATGTACCTCATAGATATTCACAGGTTCCATGCTGATATTCTTCTTTTTCCGGTCTGTCATATATGCCGCATCCATCCAGTCATATGTCAGTTCTGTAAATAAGGACGCATTGCCCGGAACCGGTTCAAATGCTGTTGCATATGGATCGGAGAAAATATCGGTTTCTCCATTTTCATATAATACTTCAAATTTATATCTGGTCTGGTTAATGTCATATGGTATAAACAGTTCAAACAGATCGGTATACTCGATCTTCCGCATCTGGTTCACTCTGCCGTCCCAGTTATTGAAATCTCCGACCACGCTGGCTCTGACGCAGCCCGGAACCTGAATACAGAATGCCACTCCTTCTGTGCCATCAAAGTTCAGCTTTCTGGCTCCAAACAATTCTTTGATCCGGAAGCCTGATTCCACGTCATCTTCTCCATTTACCACCTGCATTACTTTTTCAAGATCCGCAGAATAGGAAAAGCTGTATGCATCCTTTATCAAACTGACTTCATCTGCTTCTTCTCCGTCTGCATCCCATACCTTTCGGACAATCTTTAGAAGATATGCAAATGGCTGCCGGTTCTCAATCTTTACTGTAAAAAATCCATCGGCGTATTCTACATGCATCGGATATTCTGTCTGATCCTTTTCATCCACTACATAAACTTCTGCTGCATCCGGCAGAAATGCATTTACATATACATCAGCCAGACAGGCATGCATACCAAGTATGTGATGTGGATTGCCATGTCTCGCCCCCGTGATCGCCATAACCTCATCCTGATTCAGAACGAAAATCTCTGTGTTCTTTGTCATAACCCATTCTCCTCATGTGTATTCTTTTCTATATGCAAAATACGAAATAGCTGCACCGTTTCCCTGTTCAATTTTCTCATTTGCATATGACTGTTCATCTTTATTCGTTTATCTTGTGGATAAAGATTCCGCTTCGAAGCTTTGGTTCAAACCATGTAGACTTCGGCGGCATCAATTTGCCTGCATCCGCAATATCAAATAATTCTGTAATGGAAGTCGGATACATGGAAAATGCTACCTTCTTTCCTCCATCCACCAGTCGTTCCAGCTCGGAAAGTCCACGGATACCACCGACAAACTGGATCCGTTTGTCCGTTCTCGGATCTCCAATGCCAAGCATCGGTGCCAGAACATTTTCCTGAAGCACAGATACATCCAGACAGCCGACAACATCCTCCGGAACAACTCCGTCCTTTACCGTTAACTGATACCATCTGCCATCCATATACATGCCAAAGCTGCCTTTCTTCTTCGGTGAAACAGCCGCATCACATGCTTTTACTTCAAATTTGTCTTCCAGTTTCTTTAAAAATTCGTCATCAGTCATACCGTTCAGATCATTTACAACACGGTTATATGGAAGGATCATCAACTGATCATGTGGAAACAGAACGGACAGAAAATAATTAAATTCTTCCTCTCCGGTATAATCCGGATGCTGTTCTCTCATATGGCGGCCTGCTTTTACAGCAGAAGCAGAACGATGATGTCCGTCTGCTATGTAAATCTCGTTGATACCTGCAAATGCTTCCTGAATTATCTGAATATCATCTGCTTCATCAATGATCCATACATTATGTGTGATACCATCCGGTGAAGTAAAGCCATATAACTTTTCTCCTGTCTTTACCCGGTCAATGATCTGATTTACAATATCAATCGAACGATAGGCAAGGAAGATTGGTCCGGTCTGCGCACCACAGGCTTCTACATGGCGGATACGATCCTGTTCTTTGTCTTCTCTGGTATTCTCGTGTTTCTTGATCACACCATTCACATAGTCATCAATCGAAGCACAGGCAACCAGACCTGTCTGATGACGTCCATCCATGATCAATTCATATATGTAGTATACCGGCTTTTCTTCCTCAATATAAGTACCATCCTCCATCATCTCATGCAGAAGATCTCCTGCCTTCTTATACACTTCCGGTGCATAGGTATCCACACTGTCATCAAATGATGTCTCTGCACGATCTACCTTTAAAAATGACATCGGTTCCCGACGTACTTCTTCACAGGCTTCTTTTCTGCTATACACATCATATGGTAATGCTGCCACTCTGTCGCAGATATCCGGTCTTGGTCTGAATGCTTTAAAGCATCTGATTGCTGCCATGTTCTGTTCCTCCTGATCTCTGTTTGTCTATATAAATATTGCAACAGAAAACATTGCTGATTCCTGTTGCAATACTCAAAATCACTATCAACCTCTGATTGCCTTAACAACCTTATCTATAGATGCCTTAAATTCTTCATCGGAAGAATTCTCAAATATAAAGAGCTCTTTGATATTTGTTGGCGGATTGAAGTTCTGACTGTTGATATATTCATCCCAGTGCTCCAATTTCCAGGTATCTCTGTCTGATGCACGCTTGATCATTCTTTCGTGGCAGACATCTTTTCTGGTATTTACCCAGATCACAAAGAGCTCTGCACCTTTTTCTGCAAGCTTTGCACGGAGATTGTCAAGATATTCGTCATCTCTGATCTCATCTGTGAATGGTGCATTTATAAGAACTGTATCATTGTATTCCAGTGCTTCAAATGCAAGATCCAGTACACAATAATATTCGTAGTCGCGGATATTTTTCTGGAAGAAATCGGATGAACGGTTATATTCCTCACCAGCCACTACAAAAATCTGCTTTGAAAGAACAATTAATGTATCCTTATCCAGATATACACAATTTGGCAGTGCCTTTGCCACCTGTTTGGAAATAAATGTCTTTCCACAGGCTGGTGGTGATGTAACTAAAATTAATTTCTTCATGTGTGTGCCTCCATTTTTCTCATTATCTCAATCCTGTTTGATTTTAGCACAATTGTATGATGGTAGCAAGAATTTGTTAGCGAATTTGGTGTTATTTCTTATTTCTTAATAATTAATACATTGTACATAAATTGACTATTCCAGTAATATGGATTTTCAACAGATGTAAATACCAATTCACAACCATGCTTTTGTGAAAACATTTCAAACATGGATTTTGAAATAAATAACTTATCAAGATTTTTATATTTTTCATCATAATTCTGTATTTTAGCTCTTCTATACTGCATGCAGGCATCTTCCAGCTCTTTATCAAATATCTCTGTGATCAGCACAGCCTTATGCGCTTTTTCATACATCTTCTCCAGAACATCAGATACATAGGCTTCATCTGGAAAATATGCAAATACAGAATCAGCCATCACAACATCAAATTTTTCATCTGTTGAAATATGGTCCGCTTCCATACATGCTATCTCCGCTTCTTTTAATACAATTTTTGCAATATCTGTACTCTGTCTGGAATAATCAATTCCACCAATCTTTTTATTCTGCCTGGAAAATAAATATAAGGTCGCTCCTGCACCGCATCCTACTTCATAAATGCTGTTCCACGGACCAATATGTGTATTTAAAAGTGCACATTCTTCTTCCCAGCTTTTATAAAATGCATTATAATATGCATCCGCTGAATCTCCCAGATCCACATCAAATCCATCAATTCGTTTCAGCTCCCGCCAGATTGCTTTAGGATCTTCAAGCGACTGCAAAAAACATTCATCCGCTTCTCTTCTATTCCAGATTGCTTTCCAGTTATTCAATATATTCACCTCCAAATTTTTTCAACAATTCAACCAGATGCAGATTCTCTTCATCCGTCCGAACTGCAAGTCTGATCATTTCCTTTTGGTTATTTAATTTCTCATTCAGCACTTTGATCAAAATATTATTTTCCAGTAAAAATGATGCAAGTTTCCTGCTTTTCACTCCATCTGAAAGTTCACACATAACATAATTTGCTTGCGATGGATATACCTTCATATATGGGAGTTTTTCCAGCTCTTTCATGAAAATCTCACGGGACTTTCTAAGGCGATCCAGTGACAGTCTGTAATCCTCCTTGTACTTTTCTATGATCTGTAAAAAGAATTCTGCATAAGAATTAATATTCCAGATTGGCAGTTTGCGCTGGATCTGATCAAGTTTTTCACTGTTTCTTCCAGCTAATATTCCCAGTCTGCAGCCCGGAACCCCATATGATTTTGAAATACTTTTTATTACATAAAACTCATCATACAGTTCCAGATACGAATCAGCTATACAAGATTCTGCCTCATCCGAAAAATCCGAAAAACTCTCATCTAATATAAGACATATCTTTTTCTTCTTACACCAATGGATCAATTCATATATTTCTCTGGAATCAATATAATTCCCACTAGGATTATCCGGATTTACCAGCACAAGCATTTGAATATGCTTCTGTTCAAAATAATCCTGAATGTCCTGTCCAGAATATGAAAAATCCATTTTTCTGGTATCCATAATAACTCTTTGTTCCTGCTTACAGCAATTTATATATTCCTCAAATGTCGGAGTCACAAAACCTATTTTTCCATTCGTTTCCTGCATCATTTCACGAATTAATTCCGCCGCTCCATTACCAACTATAATTTTCTTATCTGATATGCCAAACAGTTTGCCTGCCAATAACCGTATCACTCTTGCACCAGAGGGATACAGCATGATCAGCCGGTCACTGTTGGCACGAATTTCTTCCAACATGTGTTCTGTTGGGAAATACGGATTTACAAGATAGCAATAATCGACCAATTTAGGATATCTCCAAAAACCACCATATCTGGCAGTTATTTTTTTATACTGTTCCTCTGTATTATCTGTAAACAGGCTTTCTGCAATATCCAGATCCTGAATATCATCAATCTCATACCAGCGCTGACCGTTAAGCCGTCTGGCCTGCAGCTCTTTCGTGTCAAGCATTGCGATCAGGCGGATAACAGACTCATAATATTCATTATTTCCCATTGCCATTGCATACGCCTTTAGAAAAGGCACATATGTATACTTGGAAAAATGCCTGCTGAATTTATATATATTCACTGTCTTATAGTATTGATCCGCATTTACAAAATGAAGATTTTTTTTTGCGACCATATCCACAATACAGTCATTCTCATCCAAAAGCATACATGTACCATCCATCCAGCTTTCAAACCGATCAACAAGTGCAAGGTTCTCTCTTGGATCACATAATATCAGATCTATTACCGTTTCATCAAAAATCAGATCTGATTCCAGCAAGAGGGTGTCTTCTTCCTCCAGAAAAGTGGCTGTTAAAGACAGGGAATAAATATTATTTGTTTTATCATATATTGGATTTTCCACAAATATGATCGGTGTATGTATTGTTAATGACGCAATATATTCCTTTAATGTCTCTTCCTGATACCCTGTCACTATAACGATCCTTGACAGGTCTTTTCTGTCAAGGATCTTCAGCATTCTTTCAATCAGAGATATTCCATTTACTTCAACCATACATTTAGTCTTACTCTTTGTAATATTCTTTAATCGTTTCCCCATTCCTGCTGCTAATATTATACCCTGCATTCTCCTACCCCTCTCTATTCCATAAGCCGTTTCATAATATATTTTCCACTTAATATCCGGCTCTTTCCGATATTAAAAATATGTTTCTCTCTGGCATCCGCAATCTGCTTTCTATACATGTCCTTTTGCTTTAACATATCTGTAGATATTTCAAGTATATTATCAATATCATTTACAGATATCGCCTTCCCAAGCACATTTCGCAATGTCACATTAATTGGCTTCTGCTCAATCTTATCATATTCAGGATTCATGATTTTCATTGGCGTATCAATAAACAGCACTGGTTTCAATGTTGTAAATGCATATTCAAATGATATATCTGACCAGTCTGTTATCAGCAGATCAGCATCCATAACCGTACTGTTAGAAGAAAAGTCCGTCTGTATAGTTATATTATCATCCTTTGCATATCGCTCCTGCATTTCCACAAACCGTTCCATCTGATGTCTCACCTGCTGCGGATGCGGCCGTACAATGACCTCATATGGTGTATTCTTATATTTATCTAATATCTGCTCAATACACAGATCAATAATATTTTCCGGCTGCCACGATGGTGCGATCAGTATCTTTTTCTTTTCATTTTCTTTTCTGTTTTCAATCTGATACTGCTCGATCATCTGATCCAATAACGCATATCCTGTCTCAACCAGAGTTTTAGGCTGTGTCACATACAGTGCTTCCATTTGCTGTATTTCACGTACCGAATCGATTCCTACACAAAAAACCGTGTCATAATAATCTAATGCACCTTTCCGTAATGTAAGTGCATTACTTCCCATCCCATGTGCTACATAAATATATTCAATATCTGATCTTACCTTGGAACGCTTGATATGATATTTTTCCAGATCTGGCATCGTCATCAGACAGATATCACAATCCAATTTCATAAACAAAGGAATCAGATACTTGTCCTGTGCTATATAATATGCCCGGACTGCCGACTGCTCCTGCTTCAGGATCGGATCCTCCGGATCACTGGTAACATAATCCATTTTATAATCAGACCGTTCAGCCAGATACTCTATGATCGGCTGATAATATTTATAAAAGCCCCGGTCCTCTGCATAAAATACAATTCTCTTTTCAGTCTTCTCAAACCGATGATAATCCTGTTTCTCTGTTCTCCCATACTTTTTTCGTATCTTTTCTTTTTCCTCTGCTGTTTCATTCAAGATCCGTATGTAATCCATATCAATATATTTTTCAGGCGGCATCACAATATTTACCAGATACATGGAAGGAATTGCGAACAAATTTCCAAAGATCCAATATACCCCGACTCCAGCCGGAACAAGGAACGCAAAATATGTGGAAAATGCTATCATAAATACCGTCATTCCTATTTTATTCCATTTTCCGGCATATAACTGCAGCACATTTATTTTATTTTGAACAACACACATGAGCCATGCGCTCACACCCGATAAAACAGGAATCAAAACCAGTTTATTATGTAATGATAATTGTGGTTTCTCTGATAAATTAAATCCGATAAAATTCATATCAAAATCTGATATCTTTTCTATCAGTCCCATAAGGTTTTCAGGCACACCGCTAATACCATTCTGTATTTCATGGATCATTGTCAACTGGTAAGAATTATCCTGCAATGTCCATCCAAGCCCCTCAAACCATTTTTGCAGCATAGCGATATCGGGATCCTGCATCCGCAGGATATATGAAAGCGGGCAATACATAACACCCACCAATCCAAGAACGATCAGAATCTGGATCAGCAGTGGTATCATATCCAGTAATGGATGATATTGCATTTTTTTATATAATTCCAGTTGTGCATCTGCATACCGATCTTTATCATCCACATATTTTACTTTTAAAGCATCAAGTTCCGGACGCATCTGTGCCATTTTTATCGAATTTTTCTGTGTAATCAATGAAATAGGAAATAATACAAATTTTGTAAAAATCGTAAACACAATAATTGACAATCCATAATTATTTACAAAAACATAGCACCATCTCATTATGATCCCGAAAAAATCCGAAACATAATTAATTATCTGATTCACTTCTATTCCTCATCATCTAACAAATCATCTGCAGTAACAATTTTCTTTTCTTCATTTCTTGTCTTTTTTACGGGCTGTTCTTCTGTTTTTCCTTTTTTTAATGCTCTTTTTATTTTACTGAATGCAATTCCTGCTACCGCACCTGCTGCGATCACTACTCCGGCAATTATCTGGATCAGATAACTTGTCGTCGCCGGATCAATATATAATTTCATTGTTGGAAATTCCTGTACTAATAAATTCATTTCATTAAACATCATACTATCTCCTTTTCTTGTTTTTTAATACCAGAAATCGATCAACGGTATCTTCTGCTTCGGTTTTGCACCTGCATATTTCCTTAATTCATCCTTGTCTCCCTGATATGTATACTTATACAAACAAGCATAATTTGCTGAATCATTTTTCAGAAGATCGGATATATTTTCCTTGTACTGTCGTATATATACACTTCTTGACCGATTTTCATCCGCTTCATAATCATAAATGGTTTTATCTTTGCTTTCACCTGTAATAAGCTTCATGATCGTTGGCATAAACTCTTCCGCACTTACCGGAGAACTGCAAACTGCAAGCCTGTCATTCTTTTTATAGGGTTCTTTGATAAAGAAAATAGGCTGAATACCATCTACCGTCATGATTTTTCCATGATCTGCCGTTATTATGATCGTCGAATTATCATAAACTCCCATATTTTTCAATTCATCAAGAAAAACGTACACATCATTTAGATTATCGTAAGCCGCTTCTGGCAGATTTTTTCCCTTTCCATCCCCATAATCATGCATTCCGCTAAAATGGTAAATTGCAAATGTTCCAGAACTGCTGTTATATTCTAGTCCCTGTGTCTGTAATTTTAAATAAAAATCATCATCCAGGTCCGGCGAATCTTCCCCTCCGCCGGAAGAACTGACCGCACCATCAAAATCACTGGTAACAACTAAAGAAAATCTCTTTAATGCCAGCGGCAATACTTTATACATTGCCCCCTTTATAATATTTTTCCGGACTGCGTGGTAATCGACTAAGATCTCACCATCTGCATTTTCCTGTACATTATCATAATATTCATATAGATTCTTTGCATTAAGAAAACTAACTGTTGCTTTATCCGTATATATATTACAAGAATACTGTTGTTCTTTTAGTGTATTATAAAATTCGACAGCCTTTTCTGAATGAAATGCTTCTTTAGAATATTCCCGACAAGGAATCGTATTATCAAATTCCTGTCCCGTTAACAGATAATTCATTGCCAGCGCTGTTCCGTCATATTTGCTGTCATAATTATCATAATATGTAAAATCATGCAGCGGCTCTAACGCATCCGGATATTGCTCTGTCATTTCGTCAATAAAATCATTGCTGTATGTATCAAGAACAAATACAAAAATATTTTTTTCTTCCGATACTGTATATTCATTTTTGCCTGAAACATAGTAATTTGTAATCTCTGCTTCTGAAGTATTCCTATAACCTCCGGATTTTATAACCAGATATACAGTTGCCGATATCTGAATACATAATAAACACACTGCTACATATTTCAAAATACTAAAGAATTTATTTTTAAATTTTGCAAACAAAATAACCGGAACTACAATACAGATTCCCCATACAATTCCGGTCATGATCATCTTGCCGGAATAATCACTCCATTTAATTGCATAAGCATCCGTAATACCAAGGTCACGATCAAATATCATAACCTGAATATAGGAAGCTACCGCTAATCCCCATAAACAACAACTGATAATCTTTGTTACATTCGTTTTCAATAAACTGACCAGAACAGATATGATAACGGATAAGAAAAAAGACTGCACGATCATACTACCCCAGAAATCAGATAAGTTAAATTCCAAGGTCTTTCGATTGGTATAATAAAATTCCAGTGTATTCTCTATAAATACCCAAAACATCAACAAAAACAGGGAAAGGAAGATATTAAAAAATCTTTTTATAATTCTTTTATATCGAACAACCTGTACTTTTCGGTTTTCTGCTGTTTCTGTAAACAGCCAGTATAACATTCCCGGATTTTTATCAACTGCTCCAAAGGTAAACAAACATAATAAAACAAGCCAGATGATCAATAATAAAGCAAACAGCCAATTTGAAAAATATTGAAAATCATCTGATCTTGCAACGATCATACATATAATAAAGGCAAAGAAGCCTGCAATATTCTGAAGCATATGCATTTCCCAAATGGATTCCCGCAGCTTTTTCATCACCATAAAGAAAGCATTTACCAGATATGACATAATAAAGAATCCCCCGCTGATCCCCCATTCGCCATTTGGAAGATATAACAGGATCAACATTCCCCAAAACATAAACGAACTCATCACTTGTTCATGCCAGTTCTTCAGCACTTTAATTACCCGATTATCTCTTCCAATATGATTGAAAAGGAATGGTAATCCTATTTGAAGAATAACCATGAAAAGAACAATTAGCAGATACAGTATTTTTACACGGCATTTACCAACAAGCACATAGTAAAACAATCCAGTCACATCATACAAATATAAAAAATACGAAAATAACATACATGGATTATTTCCCTTTCTTTTCCATATATAACGAAACACTGTAAGAAAAATAACACATATAATAAACCAGACCCCCAGCATTTTATCCTCCTCATACAAATCTTGCATTATGTTATGAAAGAAAAGAGGCTCTTTTTGTATATTCTAAAAGAACCTCCTTTTTTCAACTTATTGCTTTATGAACATTTATTTCTTTGTGATATATCCCTGTGCTTTTAATAACTCTGCGCAAAGGACAGCACCACCTGCTGCACCTCTGACTGTATTATGGGATAAACCAACAAACTTCCAGTCATATACAGTGTCTTCACGAAGACGACCAACGCTGATTCCCATACCATGTTCAAAGTCAACATCCATTGATACCTGTGGACGATTGTCTTCTTCCAGATACTGGATGAACTGCTTTGGTGCGCTTGGAAGCTCAAGCTCCTGAGGAACGCCCTTATATGATACCAACTTTTCAATCAACTGTTCCTTTGTAGGATTCTTCTTGAACTTAACAAATACAGCTGCTGTATGTCCGTTTAATACAGGAACACGGATACACTGACATGTGATAACCGGTGTTGTTGCAGGAACGATCACTCCATCCTCGATCTTACCCCAGATACGAAGTGGTTCCTTCTCTGACTTTTCTTCTTCTCCACCGATATATGGAATGATATTTCCAACCATTTCCGGCCAGTCCTTAAAGGTCTTACCTGCACCTGAGATTGCCTGATATGTGGTAGCAACCACCTCATATGGCTCAAACTCTTTCCATGCTGTAAGAACCGGTGCATAAGACTGGATGGAGCAGTTTGGTTTTACTGCTACAAAGCCTCTGGTTGTTCCAAGTCTCTTCTTCTGGAAATCAATGACCTTCATATGCTCCGGATTGATCTCAGGTACTACCATAGGAACATCCGGTGTCCAGCGATGTGCTGAGTTGTTGGATACTACAGGAGTCTCTGTCTTTGCATATGCTTCTTCAATCGCCTTGATCTCTTCCTTTGACATATCAACTGCACTGAATACAAAATCTACAGTTGCAGCAACCTGTTCTACTTCATTTACATTATGAACGATGAGCTTCTTAACGCCCTCCGGCATCGGAGTATCCATCTTCCATCTATCGCCGACTGCCTCTTCATATGTCTTTCCGGCACTTCTTGGGCTTGCAGCCACTGTTACAACCTCAAACCATGGATGATTCTCTAATAATGCTATAAATCTCTGTCCTACCATACCGGTAGCACCAAGAATACCAACTTTCAGTTTATCACTCATTTTTACTAATCTCCTAATCTTTTTTTCTTAGATCGCGCGAACCTTGATAACACCATCAATTGCAAGCAACGCATTGATATCGTCTTCTGTAGGAACCTTATCAATGTCAAGGATTGAGTATGCATATTCACCCTTTGCCTGACTGATCATTCCCGATACATTTCCGCCCTGCTTTGCAAATACGCCTGTAAACTGTGTCAGCATGTTAGGAATATTCTTATGGCAGATTGTAACTCTGGCAGTATCACCACATACGCCCATATTTACATTTGGATAATTTACGGAGTTCTTGATATTACCATTCTCCATAAAGTCTGTGATTTCTTTACATGCCATGATCGCACAGTTATCTTCAGATTCTTCTGTAGAGGCACCAAGATGTGGTAATGCAATTACATTTTCTGTACCTGCGATTGCCGGATTAGGGAAATCTGTTACATATTTTGCTACCTTGCCGCTTGCAAGTGCTGCCTTGATATCTTCATCATTTACAAGAACATCTCTTGCAAAGTTCAGGATTCTGACACCATCCTTCATCATGGCAAATGCATCTGCGTTCAACATTCCCTTTGTTGCAGGAAGTGCTGGAACATGGATTGTGATATAATCACATTCCTTATAGATATCTTCTACATTTGTAATATGTTTGATGTATTTGGATAAGCCCCATGCTGCATCAACGGATACAAACGGATCATAACCATATACTTCCATTCCAAGTCTGACTGCGATATTTGCTACCTTGGCACCAATCGCACCAAGACCGATAACGCCGAGCTTCTTGCCGGCGATCTCATTACCTGCATACTGCTTTTTCTGCTTCTCAACTGCTTTTGCAAGGTTCTCGTCAGAAGCATTGTCCTTTACCCAGTTGTATCCGCCCATCAGATCACGGGAAGCAAGAAGCAGACCTGCTACAACCAGTTCCTTAACACCATTTGCATTTGCACCTGGAGTATTGAATACTACAACGCCCTTTTCTGCGCATTTATCAAGTGGAATATTATTTACGCCTGCACCTGCTCTTGCAACACACAGGAGTTTGTCTGAAAGTTCCAGATCATGCATGGATGCACTTCTTACCAGGACCGCATCTGCGTCTGCATAATTATCCGTTATTTCATATGTATCCGGTAACAGCTCCATGCCACATGCAGCGATCGGATTTAAACAATTCACTTTAACTGCCATTTTTTATTTAACTCTCCTTTATATCTGCCTCCGCATGCAATCCCAAAGGACTGCATGCAGAATGCTCTTATTATGAATTCTTCTCTTCGAAATCCTTCATGAATTCTACTAACTTCTCAACACCTTCGATCGGCATTGCATTGTAGATTGATGCTCTCATGCCGCCAACCGTTCTGTGTCCCTTCAGATTTACAAAACCAGCTTCTGTTGCAGCCTTTACGAACTTGGCATCTAATTCTTCATCACCTGTAACAAATGGAACATTCATTAAAGAACGATCCTCTTTTACTACAGTTCCCTTAAACATCTTGGAGCTGTCTAAGAAATTGTAAAGGATTGCTGCCTTCTTCTCATTGTGCTCCTTCATAGCTGCAAGACCACCCATCTCTTTTACCCATTTGAATACCTTGCCACAAATATAGATACCGTAGCATGGTGGTGTATTGTAAAGAGAATCTGCATCTGCCTGTGTCTTATACTTTAACATGGTTGGTGTAAATGGCATAACGTCATCACGGATCAGATCTTCACGGATGATCGCAACTACTACACCGGCCGGACCTACGTTCTTCTGTACGCCAAAGTAGATCATACCATAGTCAGATACATTGACCGGCTGAGACAGAATGTCGGATGACATATCTGCTACCAGAATCTTACCCTTTGTATTTGGAAGCTTGTGATATGTAGTTCCATAGATTGTATTGTTGTGACAGATATATACATAATCTGCATCCTCATCAATCGGAAGATCAGAACAATCCGGGATATAGGAGAATGTCTTATCTGCTGATGAAGCAACAGCATTTACCTTTCCATATTTTTTAGCTTCTTCGTACGCTTTCTTTGCCCACTGACCTGTGATGATGTAATCCGCTACACCATTCTTCATAAGGTTCATAGGTATCGCAGCGAACTGCTGGGAAGCACCGCCCTGTAAGAATAATACTTTGTAATTATCAGGGATTTCCATGATATCTCGAAGATCCTGTTCTGCCTCTTTGATGATCGTATCGAATGCTTTCGATCGATGACTCATCTCCATAACACTCATGCCTGTTCCTCTGTAGTCAAGCATTTCTTCTGCTGCTTCTCTTAATACAGATTCAGGAAGCATGGATGGACCTGCTGAAAAGTTAAATACTCTTGCCATTTTTTATCTCCTTCTTTTTTATTATTGTTATTTTTAATTATCAAGATCTTTGTCTGTGAAACAGGTGTCGATTGCAGCACCCGGAGCTACCATAGGCCATACCTTATCATCGGAATCGATCATAACATCCAGTACGGTCGGACCATCTGCTGTCAATGCCTTCTTAAACTCTGTTTCAAACTCTTCGATCGATGTGATCTTACTTGCATTTGCCCCAAGTGCTTTTGATACTGCTACAAAATCAACAGAATCATCTAATACTGTATTCGAATACCGCTGTCCGTAGAACAGATTCTGCCACTGTCTTACCATTCCGAGAACGTGATTATTTAATACCACCTGAATGATAGGTACTTTATAACGGGCTGCTGTCGCAATCTCGTTCATATTCATACGGAAGCATCCGTCTCCTGCGATATTTACTACAGTCTTATCCGGTCTGCCATATTTTGCGCCGATAGCTGCACCGACACCGTATCCCATAGTACCAAGTCCGCCTGATGAAAGGAAAGTTCTTGGCTCCTTATAAGTGTAATTCTGTGCCGCCCACATCTGGTGCTGACCTACATCAGTAGTGATTATAGCATTTCCTTCGGTAATTTCATAGATTTTTTTGATAGTTGCCGGTCCATTTAAGTGATCCATGTCGTATGTGACCGGATTTTTCTCTGTTAAATCCTTGATTTCTGCCATCCAGGAACGATTTGACTGAGTTGGAAGTTTACTGTTTAATATCGTCAGAACTTCTTTAGCATCACCCACAATGCTTGCATTTGCCGGAATATTCTTATCAATCTCGGCTGCATCGATATCAATATGAATGATCTTTGCATTTGGTGCGAACTTGGAAGCATTTCCAATGACACGGTCGGAGAAACGTGCTCCTACCACGATCACAAGGTCGGATCTGGATACTCCAAGATTCGATACCTTGGTTCCGTGCATTCCGATCATGCCGGTATAACGCTCGCTTGTACCATCATATGCGCCCTTTCCCATAAGTGTATCACATACAGGTGCATCTACCTTCTCGGCAAATTCTTTTAATTCTTCGGAAGCTCCTGAAATGATCACTCCGCCGCCTGCCATGATATATGGTCTTCTGGATACTTTGATCATCTCGATCACTTTATTTATATCTTCTTCCCGGATTGTATCTGTCTTACGCTCGATCACTGCCGGTTCTTCATATGTATACTCTGCCTCTGCAGCCGTAACATCCTTTGTAATATCAACAAGGACAGGACCTGGTCTTCCACTCTTTGCGATCTTAAATGCACGTCGGATCGTCGGTGCCAGATCTTCTACATTTTTTACGATAAAGCTATGCTTTGTGATCGGCATTACAACACCTGCAATGTCGATCTCCTGAAAGCTGTCCTTACCAAGCATATTTACTCCGACATTTGCGGTGATCGCAACCATCGGAACGGAATCCATATATGCAGTCGCAATTCCCGTTACAAGGTTTGTTGCACCAGGACCGGATGTAGCCATACAGACACCGACCTTACCTGTTGCTCTTGCATATCCGTCAGCGGCATGTGCTGCCCCCTGCTCATGTGATGTAAGTACATGCGTGATCTCTTCCTGATGCTTATATAAAGCATCATAGACATTTAAGATTGCGCCCCCCGGATACCCGAACACAATATCAACACCCTGTTCTTTTAAACATTCAATTACTATCTCAGAACCTGATATCTTCTTTGCCATTTTCCTTTTGCTCCTTTAATACTCTCTACTTATCAGCCTTTGGTACCTCTAAGATTGCTCCACGATTTCCTGATGTTACCATAGCGGCATATCTTGCAAGATAACCGGTTGTTACCTTCGGTGTTCTTGGCTTCCATGCAGCCTTTCTCTGTGCAAGCACATCATCCGGTACATCTAACGTGATCGTAGTATTGTTAATATCGATCTTGATGATATCTCCCTCTTCTACGAGTGCGATCGGACCACCAACTGCTGCTTCCGGTGAAACATGTCCGATGGATGCACCACGGCTGGCTCCTGAGAATCTTCCGTCTGTGATCAGGGCTACTGATGATCCAAGTCCCATACCTGCGATCGCTGATGTTGGATTTAACATCTCACGCATACCAGGGCCTCCTTTCGGTCCTTCATAACGAATAACAACGACATCACCGGGTACGATCTTACCGCCCTTGATCGCTGCAATCGCATCTTCTTCACAGTCAAATACTCTTGCAGGTCCTTCATGCACCATCATCTCAGGTACAACAGCGGAACGCTTTACAACAGAACCGTCCGGTGCAAGATTTCCCTTTAATACTGCAAGACCACCGGTCTTACTATATGGATTATCCAGTGTACGAATAACTTCCGGATTCTTATTTGCTACGCCGTCAACAGCTTCACCGATCGTCTTACCGGTTACTGTCATACAGTCTTCATTTAACAGACCTGCGGATTTTAATTCATTCATAACAGCGTATACGCCACCGGCTTCATTCAGATCTTCCATATAAGTAGGACCTGCAGGAGCCAGATGACATAAGTTTGGTGTCTTGGCACTGATCTCATTTGCATAGGAAATATCAAAGTCAAACCCGATCTCATGTGCGATAGCCGGAATATGAAGCATTGAGTTGGTAGAACATCCAAGCGCCATATCAACGGTTAATGCATTGATGATCGCTTCTTTTGTAATGATATCTCTTGGTCTGATATTCTTTCTGTACATATCCATAACAGCCATACCTGCATGCTTTGCAAGCTTCAGACGCTCAGAATACACCGCAGGTATCGTTCCGTTTCCAGGAAGTCCCATACCAAGTGCTTCTGTTAAGCAGTTCATGGAATTCGCTGTATACATACCGGAACAGGAACCGCAGGTAGGACATGCCTTACATTCAAATTCATTTACATCTTCTGCTGTCATGGTTCCTGCTGAATAAGAACCAACAGCCTCAAACATACTGGAAAGACTGGTCTTATGACCTTTTACATGACCTGCAAGCATTGGACCACCGGATACAAATACGGTAGGTACATTTACTCTTGCTGCAGCCATTAACAGACCAGGTACATTCTTATCACAGTTCGGGATCATAACCAGTGCATCAAACTGATGTGCAGTTGCCATTGCTTCTGTAGAATCAGCGATCAGATCTCTGGTTACTAATGAATATTTCATACCGATATGTCCCATAGCGATACCATCACAGACTGCAATTGCTGGGAACATGACAGGTGTACCACCAGCCATAGCAACTCCCATCTTAACTGCCTGTGCGATCTTATCCAGATTCATATGTCCCGGAACGATCTCATTGTAAGAACATACAATACCTACCAGCGGACGTTCCATTTCTTCCTTTGTCATACCGAGTGCATTAAACAGGGAACGATGTGGTGCCTGCTGCATTCCGACTTTTACATTATCACTCTTCATCTCTATACTCTCCTTTATTTTATGCGTTCTGCAATTAAATCTCCCATTTCAGAACAGCTTACCGGTGTCATTCCTTCCGAAATGATATCACATGTTCTGTAACCATCTACCAGTACCTGTTTTACAGCCTGCTCTACTGCATCTGCTTCCTTATCCAAGTCAAATGTGAAGCGAAGCATCATAGCTGCCGACAGGATCGTTGCGATAGGATTGGCCTTGTTCTGTCCTGCAATATCCGGTGCTGATCCGCCGCTTGGCTCATACATACCAAACTTCGTCTCATTTAAGGATGCAGACGGAAGCATACCGATCGAACCTGTGATCATGGATGCCTCATCGGAAAGGATGTCACCGAACATATTCTCTGTTAATACAACATCAAACTGTGCAGGATCCTTTACAAGCTGCATTGCGCAGTTATCAACTAACATATGCTCGTAGCTTACTTCCGGATAATCCTTTGCCACTTCTTCTACGATCTTTCTCCATAATCTGGAAGAATCCAGAACATTTGCCTTATCTACAGATGTAACTTTCTTTCTTCTCTTCATTGCAATATCAAAACCCTTGATCGCAATACGACGGATCTCGTTCTCATTATATACAAGGTTATCATGTGCAGTTAACACACCATCGATCTCCTCTGTACTTCTTGCTCCAAAATACAGGCCACCTGTCAGTTCACGCATGATCATCATGTCAAATCCACGATCTGCGATCTCTTCCTTTAACGGACAGGCACTCTTTAACTCCTCATAAAGATTTGCCGGTCTTAAGTTTGCAAATAATCCAAGCTCCTTACGGATCTTAAGAAGTCCTGCTTCCGGTCTTAAATTTGGAGGAAGCTTATACCATGGCGAGGTAGAAGTATTTCCACCAATGGAGCCTAACAATACGGCATCCTTTGATTTTGCCACTGCTACTGCCTCATCTGTAAGCGGCACTCCGGTTGCGTCGATCGAGCATCCACCCATCAGGATCTGCTCATAATCAAATGTATGACCATATACTTCACCGACTTTATCCAGAACCTTCATTGCTTCTGTTACGATCTCAGGGCCAATACCGTCACCCTTGATCACTGCTAAATTACATTTCATCTTTTATTCCTGCCTTTCTTTACCAAGTAATGCAACCTCGCCTTTCGGCTCGGTTTGTGCTGCGCACTATACATTTGAATAACTTCTATGCTATATGTAAGCAAGCTTGCATAGCATAGAGTTATTGGCATATGCCTTTTCTTTACCAAGTAATGCAACCTCGCCTTTCGGCTCGGTTTGTGCTGCGCACTATACATTTGAATAACTCCTATGCTGTATGCAAGCAAGCTTGCATAGCATAGAGTTATTCAAATGTGCATTACTTGTTGTTAATGTAGTTAATCAGACCTTCATTCTTAATGATCTCCTGCATGAATGGAGGAAATGCCTGCCCCTTATACCGGGTATCCTTTGTCTTATCGTAGATGATACCACTGTCAAAATCGATCTCTACTTCATCACCGTCCTCGATACCTTCTGCTGCTTCCGGGCACTCAATGATCGGAAGTCCGATATTGATCGAGTTACGATAGAAAATTCTTGCAAATGTATCTGCGATAACACAGCTTACACCGGATGCTTTAATCGCGATCGGTGCATGCTCTCTGGAGGAACCACAGCCAAAGTTCTTCTTTGCCACAATGATATCTCCTGCTTTTACGTTGTTTACAAATTCCTTATCTATGTCTTCCATACAGTGTTTTGCAAGCTCCGCAGGATCTGATGAATTCAGATATCTTGCAGGGATAATAACATCTGTATCTACGTTGTCACCATATTTGTGTACTGTACCATATGCTTTCATTCTGCGTACCCTCCTTAATTATAATCCAAGTTCTTCCGGACTGCTGATCTTGCCTGTGATCGCTGATGCTGCTGCAACAGCCGGGCTTGCCAGATATACTTCTGAATCAACATGACCCATACGTCCTACAAAGTTACGGTTGGTTGTGGATACGGCTTTTTCTCCTGCTGCCATAACACCCATATGTCCACCAAGACATGGTCCACAGGTAGGAGTGGAAACTACAGCGCCTGCCTTTACAAATATCGTCATGAGTCCTTCTTCGATACACTGTAAGTATACTTCCTGTGTTCCGGGGATCACGATGACACGAACACCCTGTGCTACCTGTCTGCCCTTGATGATATCTGCTGCAATACGCATATCGGAAATACGTCCATTTGTACAGGATCCGATCACAACCTGATCGATCTTGATATCGCCAACTTCATCAATTGTCTTTGTATTCTCCGGCAGATGTGGAAATGCAACTGTTGGACGAAGTGTAGAAAGATCAATCGTATACTCTTCATCATAAACTGCATCTGCTTCTGCTTCATACTTCTTGTAAGCCTTTGTGGAATGTTCCTTCATGTATGCTTCTGTTAATTCATCCACCGGAAAGATTCCGTTCTTGGCACCTGCTTCGATTGCCATATTTGCGATAGTAAAACGATCATCCATGGTCAGGTTCTTAATACCGTCACCAACAAATTCCATAGATTTGTATAATGCGCCGTCTACACCGATCATACCAATGATGTGAAGGATAACATCCTTACCGCTGACCCAAGGTGCTTTCTCTCCTACAATATTAAACTTGATCGCAGATGGTACCTTAAACCATGCTTTGCCTGTCACCATACCGGCTGCCATATCAGTACTTCCAACACCGGTTGAAAATGCACCAAGTGCACCATATGTACATGTATGAGAATCTGCACCGATACAGGTCTCGCCTGCAACGATCAGTCCCTGCTCCGGTAACAGAGCGTGCTCAATACCCATAGAACCTACATCAAAAAAATTCTTGATCTGGTTCTCTGCCGAGAATTCTCTAACACATTTACAATGCTCTGCACTCTTAATATCCTTATTCGGTGTAAAGTGATCCATTACAAGTGCAATCTTATTCTTATCAAATACTTCTTTCTTATTGAATTTGTCCATCTCATGAATTGCTACAGGTGTTGTAACATCATTTCCAAGTACAAGGTCCAAATCTGCCTCAATCAACTGTCCGGCTTCCACGCTGTCAAGTCCTGCATGTGCAGCTAAAATCTTCTGAGTCATTGTCATACCCATGTGCTTTGTCCTCCTGATCCTAAATCTTATTTTGTAAATAACTGTCGCTATTTCACGCATTTTGTTATTGAATATTTTTATTGATTTTACCACACCGGCTGGTATAATTACAATATATAATAGTAATACATTGTATAACTTGTATTTATACATCGGAGGGACGCTATGATCAATAATCTGAATTATTATAATGTGTTTTACATGGTTGCAAAGACTGGCAGCATCAGCCGTGCCGCAAACCAGCTTTATATCAGCCAGCCCGCAGTCAGCAAGGCGATCAGCAATCTGGAAGAAAGCATAGGGATTGCACTCTTTGTCCGCAATTCCAGGGGCGTTGCCCTGACCGAAGAGGGGACGATCCTGTATGACTATATCGAACGCGCGCTGGATAACATTGTAAAGGGAGAAGAAAGTCTGAAAAAATACAACGAACTTGGGATTGGTCATATCCGTATTGGTGTCAGCACCTCTCTCTGCAAGCATATCCTGTTGGACTACTTGAAACCCTTCATCAAAGATAACCCGAATATCAAAGTCAGCATCGACTGCCACTCTACCAAAAATACGATCCGGCTCTTAAAAAATGAAGAAATCGACATCGGTCTGATCTGCGAAACGGAACTACCTAAAAATATCACTTATTCCCATGTACGCTCCATCCATGATATTTTCGTGGCAAATAGTGATTATATCGATAATTTTCCATACCGGGAAACAGAAGCCGGTCTGGAAGCAGGCGAAGAAACCGCCGATACACAACCGGAAGCTGCCAACTATCCGGTATTTTCCGGCTCGATCATAGGGAACCTGATTCCGCTTATGAATGTACAGCAGTCCGTTTCGGATTCTGAAGTCCTGACCGAAGATCATATCCGGGATATCTTCCGCCACTCTACACTTATGATGTTAGAGGAGGCAAATGTAACCAGAACCCATGTCGATAACTATCTGAATGAACATTCATTCCACTGTAACCAGCTTCTTGAGATCAATAACATGGATCTCCTGCTTGACTTCGCAGCGATCGGTATGGGAATCGCCAGTGTTGTCCGGGAATTCTCTGAAAGCTACCTGAAGGATGGACGTATCGTAGAAATCCCCCTTCCAACACCTATTCCAAAAAGAAGTGTCGGCTTCGCCTATCTGCAAAACCGACACCAGTCAAAAGCGTTATGTGCTTTTTTAGATTATTGTAATATTTCGTGATTTCATCACTTAATGCATTCCACAAAATCAGATGTATTGTGTGTCTGTATTTTCCCGTCCACTTTTATGCTTTGTAAGGAACTGGATCACACCAAAAGCAACGATAAGTAACAAACTAAGCAGAGATATCCATTTCGATACTGTCTGCATTATGGTTTTTCCGTACCAGACACAAATCGTTCCGCTTTTCCCATTCAGTTCCAGTCTGACCAGTCCGGTATCCGGATCTTTGGAAACCGGAAGCAGTTCCTGACTGCCGGCCGGATCGGCTACAGTTGCTTCATATCCCTTGTAGTAATATTTCGGAACAACACAACTGTCATAAGTACCATTTACATCAAAGGAATAGCTTCCATCTGAATGATACTCACCTGTCTCCATCTTCTCATTCTCTCCATACAACCATATCGTTCCACTGTTATCACTGAACACTGTCTGTCCTCTGTCCGCTTCTGATGGCAGCCATTCACAAAAGCCGATCTCATTTGTATTTGCTGGTGTCTCGATATAGTCATATGAATAATCCATGTGCCGAAGAATCTCCACCTGCCATACGACACTCAGATTAAAGACACCGGCCAATACGCAGAGCACAAAACACAGTTTGCAGTTTTTCTCGGATAAAAGACTGTGTCTGTATAATACATATAACTGGTTTCCGATTCCAAATGCTACAAAAAATTCTGTGAACATATTCAGTCTCCATGGAAACTGCAGACTGATAAGCGGTGTTTTATCTATTAATTTCCATGGGAACAACCGTGTTTCTATGAGTAACAAACCAACTGCAAGGCAAAGGCACAGAATTGCCTTTTTATTTTTTATCTGTGACCGTAGTCCAAGCATTACCAGTAACAGGAAAATACCAAGCTCTGCAAAGGAAACTGACAGTCTTCCACTTACAATACCAAGCATCGTCATCATCTCATCCTGTGTCTCAAATGCCGGATTCGTACTGACATAAAATGTTCCATCCGCAAATTGTTCCAATACCGGAATCCAGTAAAATGCAGTCAGCAGTACACAACCTAAAATCTCAGCCAGCACGCCCAGAATATGCTTTTTATCCCATACCTTTCGGATACGGAGCAGCACCCATACCACAGCGATTCCAACACATAACACGAAGCTGATCGTGTGACAGAGCAGCAAACCGGAAAATACCAGACATAACAACCCTTTTCTCCGTTCTTCCCGTTCTGTATAATCATACAATGCCAGAAATACCAGAGGAATGAATGCCATGGCGACAACTTCTCCCATTGCCGACCGTCTGTATATATCTTCCAAATGATAATGTCCCATTGTATACAATACCATCGTAACAAGCCCCACAAAATGACTTTTTCCAATTACTTTTCCTGCCCGGTATGATGTATAACAGGTCAGTAACAGCAACAAGAAAATATATCCCTTCATGGCTCCTGCCGGTGACAGTCCCATAAAACGAAGCAGGATTGCAGGAAGCAGCAGGATATCCGGATAAAAGATTCCTGCTCCATAACCATACCCCTCCAGCAGTTTATCATAAATATATGCAGGGAAACCCTGTCCGGTCTTTATTGCATGATAAACACTTTCTATTCTCAGAATATGAAAAGTCATATCATCTCCCTGCGGAAGCAGTTTCCCCATACATGGTATCATGCACAGCAGACTGACGACCAGCATTATAACCAGCCATTCCATTCGTTCTCTTCTGTTGTACCCTTTCTCTTTTAAATCCATAGTCCCCACCTCCTTTATATTTACGTCCGAACCCATGAGAAACCTTTTCCCATTTTCCGAATTACCATAGCACTTGTCAAAATCATCCACTTATATGGGCTTTGATAAATAATAAAGCCCGCACAATCCTCTCTCAGCCACCAAACGGTTATGCCTCAATCCTATCATGCGGGCTTTCATTTATGATCTATTATTCTCTTACTTGAAGTAATCTACACCACTTTCAAAGATCTTCTGGTTCTGGTCGCCATAAATATTGACTGCAACCGCACGACCGGTACGCTCTGAATGTCCCATCTTACCAAGTACACGACCATCCGGACTTGTGATACCTTCAATCGCATAGTAAGAACCATTGACATTGTAGTACTCATCCATTGTCGGGTTACCGTTCATATCAACATACTGTGTTGCAACCTGACCATTTGCAAACAGCTTCTCACACCATTCCTTACTTGCAACAAATCTTCCCTCACCATGTGAGATCGGAATTGTGTATACGCCGCCAAGATCAGCTTCCTTTAACCATGGGGACTTGTTTGTTACCACCTTGGTATAAACCATCTTGGACTGATGACGACCGATGCTGTTGATCGTCAATGTAGGTGAATCATCTGTCTGTGGACGGATCTCCCCATAAGGAACCAGTCCGAGCTTGATCAGTGCCTGGAATCCGTTACAGATACCAAGTGCAAGACCATCTCTCTGCTGTAACAGCTTCATAACCTCGTCTGCGATCTTCGAATTACGGAATGCTGTTGCGATAAACTTACCGGAACCATCCGGTTCATCACCTGCGGAGAATCCACCCGGGAACATGATGATCTGGGACTGGCTGATTGCCTTTGTAAATGCATCTACAGAATCACGAATGCCCTGTGCTGTCATGTTACGGAATACAATCGTCTCAACCTCTGCACCTGCACGTTCAAATGCCTTTGCAGAATCATATTCGCAGTTTGTACCCGGGAATACAGGAATGAATACCTTTGGCTTTGCAACCTTATTCTTTGCTGTATATACGGTCTTTGCATCAAAGAGACCGGTCTTGATCTTCTTCTGTTCTACACCGGACTCTGTAGGGAATACCTTCTCCAGTGTCTTTGTCCATGCAGCAAGTGCTTCATCCATTGTAACTGTTACATCACCATAGGTAAATGCTGCGCTGTCATTTACAGTACCGATTTTCTTAACCGGAATACCAAGTGTATTTATATTCTCCGGCTTCACTTCAAGGATGATTGAACCATAATCCTTGGAAACCAGTTCTCTCTTTGTAATACAGGTATCAATATCTACACCCAGCTTATTACCAAATGCCATCTTGCTGACAGCTTCGATCATACCGCCAAATCCTACAGCATAAGCAGATTCTACCTTATCTGCGAGGATTGCCTGATGTAACAGATCGTACATGGCAAGTACATTCTGATATACCGGGATATCATTTTCATCTTTTTCTATATCAAGCTTAACAAGCACATTGCCTGCTTTCTTAAGCTCTGGTGTTACTACGTTCATGTAGCTTGCAACATCAACTGCAAAGGAAACCAGTGTCGGAGGAACATCAATATCATTGAAGGTTCCTGACATACTGTCTTTACCACCGATAGATGGAAGTCCAAGTCCGACCTGAACATCATATGCACCAAGCAAGGCTGCAAATGGCTGACCCCATCTGTATGGATCTGTTCCGAGTCTCTTGAAATACTCCTGGAAAGTCAGACGGATCTTTGATACATCACCACCGGCTGCTGCGATCTTTGCTGCAGATGTAACAACTGCATATACGGAACCATGATATGGGCTCCAGCTTGACAGATATGGATCAAATCCATAACTCATCATTGTGATCGTATCGGTCTTACCCTTCATAACAGGAAGCTTTGCGATCATTGTCTGTGTCGGTGTAAGCTGATACTTTCCACCATATGGCATCGTTACTGTGCCTGCTCCGATCGAGCTGTCGAACATCTCAACAAGACCCTTCTGTGAACATACATTCAGATCTGATAATGTGTCGATCCATGCTTTCTTTACATCTTCCGGTTCTTTTACAGAATCGAAATAATTATCTGCCTTTGCAGGAATCTCTACCTTAACATCTGTTTCCTGATGTGCGCCGTTTGTATCGAGGAATGCACGGGAGATATTTACGATCTCTTTTCCTCTCCATGTCAGAACCAGTCTTGGTTCTTCTGTTACTTCTGCTACAACAACGGCTTCCAGATTCTCTTCATCCGCATACTTAAGCATCGTATCTACATCTTTTGGATCTACTACGATAGCCATACGCTCCTGAGATTCTGAAATAGCAAGCTCTGTTCCATCCAGACCTGCATATTTCTTTGGAACCTTGTCCAGATCTACAACTAGACCAGGTGCAAGTTCTCCGATTGCTACGGATACACCGCCGGCACCAAAGTCATTACATTTCTTTATGATAGAAGCAACTTCTTCTCTTCTGAACAGTCGCTGGATCTTTCTCTCTGTTGGAGGATTACCCTTCTGTACTTCTGCACCACAGGTCTCAAGAGACTGGCTGTTATGTGCCTTGGATGATCCGGTTGCTCCACCACAACCGTCACGACCGGTACGTCCGCCGAGAAGGATGATCTTATCTCCCGGATCAGAATTCAGACGTTTTACCGCACGTCTTGGAGCTGCACCCATAACTGCTCCGATCTCCATTCTCTTTGCTACATAATCCGGATGATATATTTCATTTACAAGTCCTGTTGCAAGACCGATCTGGTTACCATATGAGCTGTAACCTGCTGCTGCGGTCGTAACGATCTTTCTCTGTGGAAGCTTTCCAGGAAGAGTATCCTTTAAAGACTTTGTAGGATCTGCTGCTCCGGTTACTCGCATAGCCTGATATACATATCCTCTACCTGACAACGGATCACGGATCGCACCACCAAGACAGGTAGCAGCACCACCAAACGGTTCGATCTCAGTTGGGTGGTTATGTGTCTCGTTCTTGAAGAATACGAGCCATTCCTCTGTCTCACCGTCTACTTCTACAGGAACGATGATACTGCAGGCATTGATCTCATCGGATACTTCCATATCGTCTAATTTGCCCGCTGCCTTTAACTGCTTCATACCCATAAGGGCTATATCCATCAGACAGATGAACTTATCATCTCTGTCCTTGTACATTTCTTTCATCTCTGCCCGGTAAGCATCAAATGTCTTCTCAAGCATATCCTTATAATCACCATCATCAAATTCAACATTTGTAAGCTCTGTTGAGAATGTGGTATGACGGCAATGATCAGACCAGTATGTATCCAGCACACGGATCTCTGTCATAGATGGATCACGCTTCTCTTCACCCTTGAAATACTTCTGGATATGAAGGAAATCCTTAAATGTCATCGCAAGTCCGAGGGAATCATATAACTCCTTTAACTTGTCCTCTGCCATATCCTTAAAGCCATCAAAGACAATAACATCGGCCGGTTCTTCATACTCGGTAACAAGTGTCTCAGGGATCTCCATACCACAGGCTCTGGAATCTACCGGGTTGATACAGTATTCCATAACTGCTTTTAACTGCTCATCCGTTACATTACCGGATAAAATATATGTTGTGGCTGTCTTTATGATAGGATCTTCATCTTCATTTAAAAGCTTAACACATTGTTCTGCTGAATCTGCTCTCTGATCGAACTGTCCCGGAAGGAACTCAACAGAAAATACCTTATCTGTATCTGCCATTGGAAGATTATCTCCCTCGTAGATCATATCGATCGGTGGCTCTGAAAATACTGTAACCAGTGCTTTTTTGTATGTTTCTTCAGACAGATTCTCAATATCGTAACGAACCAGTACTCTTACATACTCAGCATCGATATTCAGATAGTTCTTGATCTCGTCATGAAGTTCCTTTGCCTTAACTGCATAGTCAGGCTTCTTTTCAACATAAACTCTCTTAACTGTGCTCATAAAAACCTCCATTTTTATCATATGTTTTTTCCCATATTCCGGGAATTCATATTATTACAAGCGTTTTACAACGCCTATGATACCACTTTTGAAATTCATTGAATAGCTTTTTTCAGCTTTTCTTTTTAAATTGTTGCTGTTTACCGAATAAACCTCAAAACAGCCATCTTTAATTGTGCAGTCTGCGGATAAGCTTGAATACCACTGAATTCTGATAGATCATCGGTGCATTCTGCGCATAGAAAATAATTCCATCTGTCGGTGCGTAAATATCGGCTGCGATCTCTCCGGTCATCGGATTTATAACATTTGCAATAACATTTCCCCGAACCACTTCATCTCCCGGACTTACAAACCGCTTTAAAAAACCACCGGATTTATCCGACTTGACAGACAGCAGCTCCTCCTCATCAAGAACAGTCGATATATAACCTGCATGACAGTTGTACCGGATGATTCCCATTCTGGTCAGGAATCGGAGTACCGCTGAAACCGCATGTGACGCACTCTCACTGTCAATCTTCTCCGTCACACCGGAATACACGGAAAACGCCTCGGTTCCTCCGATCTGCCAGTTATAATTTAAAGTTGCCTTATCATATGCCCTCGGTTCTGCTGTCAGAACATAAGGAAGACCAAACAGATTGGCCAGACTGGTACTCTGCTTTCCCGTCTCCATCATTCTGACATGCGGGATAAATTCTCCATCCATATAAAAGCTTGCAAACTGTATTCCATACGCATAATCTTTTACATGATCCATAACCGCTGCCGCTATCCTGCTGGTCGCCTGTCCTTCCGGATTTCCCGGAAAAGCACGGTTCACATCAGAATTATCAGAGATCCAGTATTTCTTACCGACATTAAAGGAACTGTAATTTAAGGATGGAATCAGCAGTATCTGTTTTCCCGATACGATTGCTCCTCTTGTCTCAAGTTCGCTTAATTTTTTTGACAGCAGGGAGCAGATGTATAACTGCTGGAATTCATTTCCGCGCATAGCGCCCATGATACATGCCGCCTTTTCTCCTGTTCCGAAGCTGAAGCCTTTAATGGAATATTCTCCACGATAGGCGGTGTTCATCGTATATATGATCTCTTTACGCATTATTTGTCACACCTCCAAATATTCTGGCAACCAGCGAGCCTTCCTCGATCACCGGATAAGCGCGAAGTGAGAATACCACGCCTCTTCTTGGTGACAGGATCGTCTCTTCGACAGAACCGGTCAGTACATTTACGATCTGTCCGATCACATCTCCCTTTTCGACTACGCCTGAGTGCTTTACCTTTGGTATAAAGATACCACTGCTCTCTGCATTCACAAAAGAAACATCCGTATCTCGGGCAATCTTCGGCATATGTGTATTATATGCGCAGCCATCCCAGATCCCCATATATTCCATCAATGAAAATAATCCTTCAACGATCTGATCCGCATAGTCATAATCGATCATAAGTGCAACACCTGATTCTACGACCATACTCTTTACTCCGATCTCATTTAACGAGTATGCAAGGCTTCCTTCCATAACGGTAGAGGATGGATGCACCCATACAACATCCGTATTCATTCTGGCAGCATACGGAAGAATATCATCGGCAATATCCGAATTCACCCGTACCTGTGGTAATTCTTTCAAATATACGCTGCTGGAATGCAGATCGACGCAGATATCCGAACCTTTAATATCCTGCAGCACAAGTGCCGCCGTATACTCCCCGACCGTTCCTTCTGTAGAACCCGGAAACAATGTGTTCATATCAATATCAAACACGGGAACATCTCTCACCTGTGCTTCTAAGCCCATTGGATTAATAAACGGATATATGTCCACGATTCCTTTTAATTTATCAAAATCCTTTTTGATCCGTCGGATCACCTCATAGCAGATATACTGTCCTGCCACTTCATCTCCATGTACACCGGATACAATACTTAATCTTTTTTCTTTTCCTGTGGCAAAATCGGGAGCCAGACGATTTTTCTTTACCCGCATTACCTCATCGATCAGCATATCTGCTGACGCTACTGTTTCTATCATTTCTTCTTCCTTTACAGCAAAAAACAGAGCCCCCATGGCGCTCTGTTTTGTTTTTTATTTATTAGGATCCTTGTCTTATACAGGATTTCCATCTTTTATTTCAGCACCTTATCTATTATACACGTTTCTCTCGTTATACGTCAACAAACAAGGAACTTTTTATACACATCATGCCCTTTTTCGATATTCGATCCGGAGCTTATCTGCGATCAGTGCAATAAATTCTGAATTTGTTGGTTTACCTTTACCAGCATTCACCGTATATCCAAAAATATCATTGATCACATCGATCTGTCCTCTGCTCCATGCAACCTCGATCGCATGACGAATCGCACGTTCTACGCTGGATGATGTCGTTTTATATTTCTTTGCAATCGTCGGATATAAAAGCTTCGTTATGTAATTCAACATATTGACATCGTTTACTGCCATAATGATTCCTTCACGAATATATTGATAACCCTTTATATTAGCCGGAATCCCTATATCCCTGATAATATCCGTTACATCACTCTCAATATTATTCGCTGCACCAGACAGTCCCTCTCTATTCTGGATGCAGATCAGATCTTTTGAGATCTCAGTCTGAACCTCTTTTCTTCTGTTGTAAATCTGATGAATTCTTGCAATGAGCTGCTCAGAATTATATGGTTTCAATACATAAAAAGATGCCCCCAGTTCGAATGCGCACCGTATCAGTCTCTGCGAACCAACCGATGTTACAATGACAAATAATGTATCTGGGCATTCGCCTGATTCCCGGATCTGTTCCATTACCCCTAATCCATCCAGAACCGGAAGACAGATATCTAAAAGTACAACATCTGGCTGATATTTTTTTATTGATTCGATCGCACTCTCCCCATCACTTACCTTATCAAGAACCCTCATCCCTGTTCTTGTGTTCGCTGCTGTAAGCTGACGTGCTATTAATTCACAGTCGCTATCAGCAATAATAATACTGATTTCTTGATTGTTCATTATTCAATCCCCCTTAATCTTTTTTGTTTGAAAAATCGACTGTTTCTAAAGTATATTTGTGATTTCGACAAATGTCAAGAACTTACCAGGTTCACAGAACCCCCTCTGATAAGTGAATTTTTATCCATTTTTCGACATATTTCGTCGTCACCTGATAGAATGCACCATATTTCTAAGAAATACTTTGCAGGGAATACTCCGTTTTCTGAAGCATACTGCGATTATCCAGTCGAATTTTGTCTGCAATCAATGCAATAAATTCCGAATTTGTCGGTTTGCCCTTTCCCGCATGGATCGTATATCCAAATAATTCATTGATCGTATCCATACTGCCTCTACCCCAGGCAACCTCGATTGCATGACGGATCGCACGTTCCACTCTGGAGGCTGTCGTTCCATATTCCTCTGCAATCGATGGGTACAACTGCTTTGTAATTGAATTCAGGATGTCCATATCGTGAACTGCCATCAGGATCGCACTGCGAAGATACTGATATCCTTTTATATGTGCAGGGACGCCAATCTCATGTATGATATCAGTCACTACGGCTTCCAGCATGTTTCCATCCGAACCTGTTTCCACCAATTTCTGATAATTATCATTTCTTTTAGCCTTCATAACATCCTCAATAATCTCCCGGATCTTTCGTTCATCATATGGCACATCAAGAATTCGCAATACAAGGCGGTCTGCGATCTTATAGTAGATGAAGTCAAGATATTCTTTATGTGTTTTCGATCCGCACAGAAGAATCCTTGTATTCTTCAGATTCTTATAGTGCATGATTTCTTCTGTTATCTCCAGTATATCTTTGCCCGGCAAAACCTCATCCATGATCACAACATCCGGTTCCCGTTCCAGAATCTTCTTCACGGCTTCCTGTCCACTGTCACATATCCCCGAAACTTCATACCCCGGAATCGACTTCACGATAGATACAAGCTGTTCCACTTCTCTTTTGTCGCGCTTTACTATCATTATTTTTACATAATTCATAATGTCCCTCCTGCTCTTCTGCCTTGGACAACATTATATCTCTATGATACCTGCTTTGGAATATACTTCTCTCCGCAAGTTGCGACAGCTTTTCGCCTCTGTGGAACAATTTTGTACCATCTCGACATTTTCCAAGCAGAACTCCGTAGAATTATGTCTGATCTGTGTAATAAAAAAGAAGATGATGTTCCATCTTCCTTTTTTCTCTATGCCCGCCTAGGCTCCGTCCGGATTAAAAGAGTTCTTTATATATCTTGTAAACTCTGTCCCGGTCAAGTTCTACAAAGTTATTCGCCATCAGACGACCCTGATTCGTCATAACGGAATCGGTAAATTCGACAAGATCTTGCTCCGTTACCCCATATTCATGCAATGCTTTCTTTGGAATCAGAATATTTAAAAGATCCTCCAGAGATTCATAGACATTTTCGACATCGCAGCCAAGGATATCTGCAATAAATGCATTTAATTTTGCAATTTCTCCATCCTGTCTGATCTCCATATAATTCTTCATGACTCCGGTAAACATGGCATAGTTCGATTCTCCATGCGCAACATGATAGGTTGCTCCAAGCGGATAGCTTAAGGCATGTACTGCCGCACAGCCAGCATTGCCAAATGCGATTCCGGCGTAGTTTGAAGCTACAAGGAAACGGTCTAACAATGGAATTCTTGCCTCCGGTCCTTTCTCACGGATCTCCATATATCCATGAAGGATCATATCGATCGCCTTATAGCCAAACATACGTGTATATTCATTTCCTTTCGGAGACAAACTGGACTCTACAGCATGGACAAGTGCATCGATCGAACTGGTTGCAAAGAAGCGGAACGGAAGGCCCTTTAACAGCTCCGGTATCAGGACCGCAGAATCTCCATACATCTCATCAACTGCCAGTCCCTTTTTCGTTCCCCTGCTGTTTAATGCAAGGATCGCTATATTTGTTACCTCTGAACCGGTTCCACAGGTAGTTGGGACCAGTACCAGTTCTTTATCTTTTTCTATCGGAAGCTTGCCATCATACAGATCAAGAATCGGGGATACATACTTTAATGCAAACAGCTTTGAAATATCAATTACCGTTCCTCCACCGATTGCTATAATTCTTTTATGTTCACCCTTTATATCCTTATAAATTGCCTCCGCCATATCATCTGAAGGCTCACCTGCACCATATTTTTCCTGAAAGATAACATCACATTCCAGATCCATCTTTCCAAAAAACGGTTCATAGATATATTCATTTGTAATTACCAGATCACCTTTTTCGATATGGAATTCATCAGCAAATTCCTTACATGTGTCATACTTATAAATCGTTGGTTTGAGCATTAACTGTTTCATACGTATCCTCCATTCATTTTCTCTGATATTTCTGTACCAAAATTTTTGCTCACATTGTACCACTATAGAATGAAATTACAATTACCCAAAAAGAGCATCTTTTTTACTCTTCTGTATCATCAAATGCCTGAATATATCCAACGGTTTCATTGTTTCGATCCATCGAATAGGAAGGATCGATGACTGCCTGTATAAAATCTGCACCTCCGGATTCGATTGGTACCACCTTTAAGCCCAACTGCTTCTCTACCTGTGCAACTGTCATATCATCTAAAAATACCTGTTCTCCCATTCGCAGCATATTCGATGGAATGAGCAGCGCTTCTCCCAGATCATCTCCTGCTGCCTGCCGCTCTTTTAACTGGGTCGTCAGATCAATGCCTGTGATCAGTCCGGATACTGTGATTGTTTCTCCAAAGAAGTCATTCCGGATGCAATATACACGGATCGTAAGTCTTGGATATGCCTGCATCAGCCTTGCTGCAAAGTCTACAACCGTACTATATGTCAGTTTTCCGGTTGCCATACAGATCGTACGGCGGAATGTTCCTTTCTGTTCCTGATATTCCGGTGAAGCCAGCAGCTCCTGATAGGCTTCATCAAATTCCTCTAAAAACAAACGCATCATTCCAACGCCATTTTCAAGCTGGATATAACCATCATAGCGTTCTGCTTCCGGAAATTCCCGTCCGGCCGTTATATACCACTCATCACTTGCATGAATAAAATGAAGCGAATACCTTTCATAGAATTTTTTCTGATAACTCTCGATCAGATCGATAACCTGTCCCGCTTCTTCCTTCGTAAATAATTCTAATGGGTACAAACCTTTTCGGAATTTCGTAAGTCCGGCAGGAACAACGGATACACTCCGCATAAATGGCAGATACTTTCCAAGATCCCGGATACTCCGTTCCAACTCTGCCCCGTCATTTACACGCTTGCAGAGAACGATCTGCCCATTCATCTCTACATGCCCTTCAAAAAGACGATCCAGATATTTCAGCCGGTCACCTGCAAAACGATTATGCAACATCTTGCAGCGAAGCTCCGGATTGGTCGTCTGAACCGATATATTGATCGGTGCAAGCTGCATCTTGATGATACGATCCACATCCTCATCTGTCATATTTGTAAGCGTGATATAATTGCCCTGCAAAAAAGACAACCGGGAATCATCATCCTTAAAATAAAGTGTCTCTCTCATCCCCGGCGGCATCTGATCAATAAAACAGAACATGCATTTATTGGTACAGGAACGATAATCGCTCATAAGACCGTTTTCAAATTCCATCCCAAGATCATCATCATAATCCTTCTCGATCTCAAGCAGCCATTCTTCTCCATATGATTTACGGATCAACACCTCTATATATTCATCTTTGATCATATAACGATAATCAAATACATCTTTTATTTCTTTATCGTTGATTGCAAGCAGATAATCACCCGGTTCTATTTCCATCTCTTCTGCAATGGAGCCCGGATAGACTACCGTAATTAAATGTTCTATTTTCTTCACAGTTATTCCTCATCATTTTCTAATGTATCTTCCCCATTATACCATTGCAAAATAAAAAAGAAAGATGATAAATATGCAAAAACGATGCTTTTTTGAGAATTTTTGTATGCTTCTGTGGCGTATCCTTCTGTACATAAACAAAAGACAAAGGAGCAAACATCATGTTGCATATATTTGGAACTGTAATTAAGAAAAAGAAGGTCATAATTCTGGGGATCATCTATATACTGTTACTGATACTTGTGATCCTTGCAGGAAAGGCGAAAAAAATGAAACTTCAGGAACAGGTCTCCCAGTCAGACTCCAGACCCATCACAACAGAACAGGTTTCTGTCTCCGAAGATTCCACCGAGAAAACCAAAGCATCCTCCGGCAGCTATTCTTCCTTTGATACTGCATCCGTTTTACAAACGCTTGCCTCCGCAACAGAAGCAAAAAACAACGGGCTGCTGACACTGGTCAATATGTCTCATACCCTGCCAGCCGACTGGACCGTTGATCTGGTCGAACTGCGAAACAATCAGTCGATTGACCGCCGTGCTTATGACGGGCTTCAAAAAATGATGGACGATGCAAGAGCCGAAGGTCTTGACCCTCTGATCTGCTCTTCCTACCGTACAAATGAAACACAGGAACGGCTCTATACAAATAAAAAGAATTCTTATCTGGAGCAGGGTTACAGCGAAGATGATGCTACAGCCCTTGCTGCTACCTGGGTTGCCTATCCCGGTACCAGCGAACACCAGCTCGGCCTTACCGTTGATATCTGTTCCATTGGCAACCAGGAGCTGGATTCCTCCCAGGAAGATACCGCCACCCAGCAATGGCTGATGGCAAACTGTTATAAATACGGCTTCATCCTCCGTTATCCGGCAGATAAATCCGATATAACAGAAATCTCTTATGAACCCTGGCATTACCGCTATGTTGGTGTTGAAGCTGCTACAGAAATGTACCAGAAGCATCTTTGTTTAGAGGAATATCTGGAACAGCATACCAATTAAAAAAGCAGTTCAGTCTCCGGTGATCTGTTCTTCACCATCCAGACTGGACTGCTTTTTATTTATATTCTTATTCTGCCGGAATAAATGGAAGGTCGATCGGTTGATCTGCTTTTGTGGATGGCTCCGTTGTCGCTTCTGTCGTAGCCTCCGTCGTTTTCTCTTCCGTTGTACGCTCTTCTGTCGTCTTTTCTTCCGTTGTCTTTTCTTCGGTTGTCTTTTCCTCGGTCGTGCGTTCTTCCGTCGTCTTTTCCTCAGTCGTCTTCTCTTCGGTTGTCTCCTCCTCGGTTGTCTTCTCTTCTGTCGTCTTTTCTTCCGTTGACGGCTCTTCAGTTACAATCGGCTTCTGTTCCTCGGTCGTTACAACCGGAAGTTCATCTTCGATTCCCGCTGCCGTTGTTGCCTCATACGTCGTAGAGGCTTCCGTAGAGTAAGATGTGTGTGAATCATAAGTATTATATTCCGATGTTACTTCTATTTCTTCTTCATTCTCGGAATCGTCATTAATATTTGTAGTTGGCAAAGGCTCTTCTGTAACAATATTTACTTTCTTCTCCTCAGTAGAACTCTCTTCCTGTTGCGTCTCCTGCTTTGCCTTTTCATATTTTGCTTTATTTGTCTGAAAGAACACACCAAAGAAGGTATATTCACATATGATAAGTACAGCAAGCACTGCAACTATGATCTTCAGTATATTATCCTTCCTCCAGAACCGTTTCTTTGCAGGAACTTCATCCGTTTCCGGAACATCTGTCTGATCTGTCTCTTCCGGCTCGGTTTCATCTATATCTTCTGTCTCTGTGATCTCACTTACTTCATCTATATCTTCTGTTTCAAATATTTCTGAGTTATCCGTATGAATCTTTTTATCCATATGTACCTCCGACTATTATTATCCATTCTGGCACATTTTATACATGCCCTTTACCTGTTGGTTACAAACACGTCTTATAGTATAATACACCGCACAAAATCTGTAAAATCATTTTACGAAAAATTATAAATCTTTTACATTTTTGTTACATTTACAGTGTCAGGTCCGGAGCGAATCAAAGGTATTATACACATTCAGGATTCCATAGCCCCACTCCGGGTTCGGATATTCCCTTGCAAACAGATATCCCTCTGTATCGTTCATGACATATGAAAACGGACTTCCTGCCGTTCCCGGACGAACTGCTCCCCGAATAAAATAATTACGGATCTGATTTCCATTTACAAACCGTGCCAGATCCCGGTCTCTTGCCCATTGCAGGATTAATGCCGCACACCCAGCACAATGCGCTGCTGCAACAGAAGTACCCGTTTTCCTGACAAATGTTCCTGCTCTGCCCGGACCATATACATCAACACCCGGAGCAACAAAATCCGGCTTGATATCATCTGCCGCCGTATATCCCCTGCTTCCATCCAGAAACAGTGTATCCGAATAATGATCATATGCCCCCACTCCCATCGGAACTACTCCTGTAGCCGGATTCACAAGCGTTGTTTCAGGCGTTGGTCTTATAAACCGGGTATCCGGGGAAAGAAATGCCGTGATCGGCAGCCATGCATGAAAGGTCTTCTCGGTATCACCGCTTCCATATACCCGGATCCGCCACAGACCATTTGGCGGATCAAAAAAGCGCATCATGATCAGTTCTTCTCCCGACTGATCCTCTACAAGAAAATAATCGATATATATGATCCCACCACCAAAAACCGGACGTATGACTTCACTTTTATCAAAGCGGGGAGCAATCTGACTTACAAACTCCCCACCCGGAATCTCAAATGCCACAGAATATGTATTGGGAACCGCTCCCCAGATCTCAAGTGTAAAGCTGTTATTTCCCGTAACATTAATCTCCATTTCCGTATAAGCGCTTCCCCCTTCGATCCTGCCTCTGAAATGATGCCCCGCAATTCCCTCATTTCCTGCCGGAACGGACACAGCAACTCCGGTCATGATACCAACATTTGAAAGCAGTGCTTCTAATGCAGAAGAACCAGTATGGCTCCCACTGTTCGAACCAACTCCAATCAGGATTGATATATTTTTCCGAAGTCTGCTTGCCTGTCTCCGCAGAAATGCTACCCCCATCATAATATCATTTTCCTGATATGCTTCTACGTCCTCCGGCACACCATATAATCCTCGCAGATTATTCTTTGCCTGCTTTAATTTTACAATCACATATTCTGCTTCCGGCGCCACTCCTGTGAAATCAGCTGTCCGTTTTCCTGCTGCAATCCCTGCAAGAAAGGTTCCATGTCCATTTGCATCTGTCAGGATATCCGCTTCATTTCGTATGGCTTCATTAATATCCTCCTGCTGATATACCGTTCCATATCCGGGATTTTCTTCCTGATCTGACGGTCCCGGCACGGACTGATCCCATGCTGCAAGAATTCTTGTATTTCCGGCAACATCCAGAAACAGATCATTCCGAATATCAATCCCGGTATCGATAATTCCGATCAGAATTCCCTTTCCGGTAAGTCCAAGGATCGATTCCTGCTGTATATTCACAGCTCCGACTGCTTCTACACTACTGGTATCCATCAGCCCATACAATTTGGGGAAAAGTGTATATTCCAGTCTGGAAAAGATCTGCATATAATTCTCCGGCTTCTCCCTGTATAAAACAGCAAACCGCTCATCAATAAAGAGCAGGCAGCCGCTTTCTTTGTAAATATCCAAAACAGTTTCCCGCTCTTCGTTGTATTCAATCAGATAGTCTGCATAATCTTCCCTGTACGCTACATTTTCACATTCCATTTCGATTCCCATCGTATGCTTTTCGTATACAGTCTATTCCGTCTGATTTCTTTCTATACCTTTTTTTGCACCTGTTATATGATCGGCCCCTGCAGCTTCTTATCCACTTGTTCCTTCAGTATATCAAACTGACATGGACCTGTTTCCAGAATAATCGTGTTAAATGTTTTCAGGTCAAAGTCATCTCCCATTTTCTCTTCTGCATAATCCCGCAGTTCTTTCATTTCATAATATCCGGTCGAATAACTCTGATATACTGCCGGATCTCCGACCATTGTCGTGTACAGCTCCTGTGCAGCACTGCCATCCATTCCATTCTTTGTCAGATAATCGGCTGTATCCTGCAACGTCCATCCCTCATAATTGATTCCCAGATCCACTCTTCCCATCATAAGATAACTCATCTCATCATTCAACTGATAAAGGGCTGCAATGGTGTCTCCATATTCCGGTTCCTCATACTCATAGTAATATAAAGAATCATAACATGCATACATCGCCCATCCTTCTTTATATCCTAAGAAGTTCATCAAAGTCCGGACCGGCTCCGGATCCGTTGACATATAATAAGCATTTTGCAGCATATGACCCGGATATCCCTCATGTGCCAGTGTCGTCCACATGCCATCCGTATGCAGACCATTCACCCGGATCAGATTATTATCCGGATCATCGATTGCCGGCGCCATATAATAAGCCAGTACATCATCCATGATCGTTTCGAGGTTCTTATCCAGCGCCTCTGCCTTATAGTTTATCGTTCCTGCATCCGGATAATGCTCTGATGCCGTTTCCATCATTTTATCGACCATTTCCGAAGCTGTCATCTGATCGGTTTCCGCAAATATTGAATCATAATTGGCAGCAAAATATTCATATGCCGCCTGATTTCCCAAATAATACTGATATAACGATACCATGAGTTTTTGAAGCTCTGTATCCAGCATATCGATTACCTCTTCCGGCGACTTGGCTGTTCCTGCAAAATTTTTCAGCAGATATTCATAATATTCCTTGCCACCATCATAGTTGCAGATACCACCATCATTGGTTCCGGTTCCCTTCAGACCGGAAAGCACCGCTGCAACATTCTCAAATGCCGGAAGCAGGGAATTCACAACTGCCTGCTTATTAGCCTCCTTGTATTCTGCCTTTTCCTCATCCGTCAGAAAATCAAGTGCGTCAATATTATCATTAAATGTTGTTACCATAAAATGATTTTCTTTATCTGCAACAAAATCCTTGCACTGACTGATGACTTTATCGCAGACTGCATCACTCATAAAATAACCTTTTTCTGACTTTTCCTGTTCAAAATCCAGATACTCTGCAAAATAATCCGGGATCTGACCAAGCAGTTCAATATAACGTTCCACATCTCCCTTATCATCAAATCGGTAATCTGTGAAATTCGTTGCAATATTGGCCTGAAGTCCACGCATCGGGGAAAACGGCTCATACAGATATACATTATCAAAAATTCCCGCAGACACTTCAAAATACTCATCCAGCACATCATAGGTCAGCTTCTGATCCTCTGTCAGGCAGGAACGGTCAATAGCATCCAGCTTCTTTACCCAGCCTTCAAACTCTTCCTTATCCTGTCCGATCTCCTCTGCTGTCATTCCCGGGTCTCCCAGTGTGACCTCCGGTTCTTCCAGACCGTAATCCGCACCATCCCTGATCGTATAATTATACGTCAACGTGTCGTCCGTAACAACATCCTTAAAATAATCATCCAGATACTGTTCAAATTCCTGCTGCTCCTTCAGCGCATCCTCGGAGAAAGACTCCTGCGCCCTCTCTGTATTTTCAGTTGTATCGTTTTTGTCATTCAGATGTCTGCGCTCTCCCTGCGTCTCCCCACAGGCAGATAATCCAACCGCAAGAGAAATGCAGATAGCCGCAGCCATTACATTTTTACAGGTTCGTAATAATCTCTTTTTTAACATACCCTGCTCCTTTTCGCTTTTTTTCATAGTATCACAGGATTCCCAGACCATCAAGGACTACCTTGATACAAGGCTGCGGTATCATCGGAAGATTCCCAGACCGCCCTCCTGCAATACATCTGTATTTTCCTTTTATTTTACCCAGAGATAACCATTTACATACTGATGCCGACGCAATACAATAATTCAAAAGCTCCGGTATTTTTCCGTCTTCGCTCCGCCATATGATTTCACGATCTGAAAATTATGATCCATATAATAAAGGCTTAAAGACCGTATATTTTCTGTATACAATCTTTAAGCCTTATTAATTACAATATTTTCTCTTATAGTATCAATTATTATGATTGTTTTGTCGCACAGGCCTCAATCTGCATCGGTTCTACACCACGAAGCTCGATGATCGGATTGCCCTTTTCATTTACATAATCTCCGGTTATGATCACCCTGCCAATGCTGTCATCTCTTGGGATCTGATACATGATATCCAGCATGAATTCCTCAATGATCGCCCGGAGCGCTCTTGCTCCTGTATTCTTTTCAAGTGCTTTTTCTGCGATTGCTTCATATGCAGAATCATCAAACTGAAGATCTACCTCATCCAGTGCCAGCAGCTTCTTATACTGTTTCAGGATCGCATTCTTCGGTTCCTTTAAGATCTTGATATACATCTCCTTATCTAAAGCATCCAATGTGAATAAAACAGGCAGCCTTCCCAAAAACTCCGGTATCATACCGAACTCTCTGAGATCCTCATTGGTCACCTTCTTTAAAATGTTCGGATCTTTGTCATATTTGTCCTTCAGATCTGCACGGAAACCGATCGAGGACTGTTTATTCAATCTTGCTTTAATAATATCTTCTATCGCCGGGAACGCACCGCCACAGATAAATAAAATATTCTTTGTATTGACCGTTGTCATAGGCACCATTGCATTCTTGCTTCCGGAACCAACCGGAACCTCAATATCTGCCCCCTCCAAAAGCTTTAACAATCCCTGCTGAACAGATTCTCCACTCACATCACGGCTGTTGCTGTTCTGCTTCTTTGCGATCTTATCAATCTCATCGATAAATACGATTCCCTTTTCTGCCTTTTCGACATCATTATCTGCGGCTGCCAGAAGTTTTGACAATACACTTTCTACGTCATCACCGATATAACCTGCTTCCGTAAGTGTGGTAGCATCTGCGATCGCAAGCGGTACATTCAACAGCTTTGCGATCGTTTTTACAATATAAGTCTTACCACAGCCTGTCGGTCCTACCATCAGCATATTGGATTTCTCGATCTCGATATCATCCATGGAGTCTGTCAGCACACGCTTATAATGGTTGTATACTGCAACAGACATTACCTTCTTGGCATATTCCTGACCGATCACATATTCATCTAACATTGCTTTGATCTTATGTGGTGCAGGGATCGTTGCAAGTGTCATTTCCTGTTCTTTTTTCTTCGGCTTTGCCGCTTTCTTCTTCACCTTCTGTTTATCCGGTATATCATTCATTCCCATCAGTCTGCTCATGTCAATATTTCCCATATTGGAAAGATTGGAGAGATCCAGAAACTGCATTCCGCCAAATCCGCCCTGATTCAGATTATCAAAGGTCTTCTGCATACAGTCTGCACAGATATGTATATTGCCCGGCATATCGATCAGCTTTCCGGCAACACTTTCCGGTCTTCTGCAGAGATAACAATATTTCTCGTATTCGTCCTCACGCTTGTCTTCTGTTTTATGATCATCAGTCACCGTCTGACTGGTCAGTTCTTTATTTTCATCATCATTTCTATAATCAGACATCTTCATCCTCCATACTTTTGTTTCCTGTCTAAAACAGCTATCTATATTAAATGATATAACTCTGCTACATGATACCACAGATTCCACCCATATGAAAACAGTATTATTTCTGGTAAAACGGTTAAATTTTTCTAAATAATTTTCTTATTACCACCCTCGATTAATTAAATTAAGTACAGCTACTCTCATTTCTCCCTGTTTTCCTGTTTTTTCTTCAGATAATATACAAAATCTCCCATTCTGTTCCACTTGTAGAAATGAAACCGAGAATATGGTATCATATTTTTAGTTGTATATGTGAATGGAGGGTTATACATGAAGAAATTATCAATTATTGTCCGTTCTGAAAAACTGGATGATGTAAAAGCCATTCTGGACGAATGCGGATCCACCGGTGCTACTGTATCAAATATTATGGGATATGGTAATCAGAAGGGTTATAAAACAACATACCGTGGAAGTGAATATGTGGTCAACCTGATTCCGAAGATCAAGATTGAAACCATCGTCAAGGATGATGTTGCCGATAACATCATCTTTAAGGTATGTGAAAAGATATCAACCGGAAAAGTCGGCGACGGCAAGATCTTCGTCTATGATGTTGCCGATGTCATCCGTATCCGTACCGGCGAACACGGTGACACCGCCTTATAACATCTACCTGTCATACAAATAAATCCGCTGTGCTATACCACACCTGTTATTACGCAAAACACTTTCGTTCTAGTCCTCGAGCAGCGGTACATAAAGCTGCAAAAGACGTAGCTTAAGTACCGGCCTCGGACAAGGTTTGCTTCATAACAGTGTAATATAGCACAGCGGATTTATTTGTATAACAGCTACGTAAGAATCAAATGCAAGTGTTCTGCGAAATAAAGTTATAGCTACCACAAGCACAGGCTTTTATAGCGGCTGTTATATTCCGCGAGCTTTGCGGACACAGGCTTTCATTGCTTCGATCACGGAGGAACGGAAGCCTTTTTCTTCTAAAACGCGAACAGCTTCTATCGTTGTTCCGCCAGGTGAGCAGACCTGATCCTTTAATTCACCCGGATGTTTTCCCGTTTCAAGTACCATCTTTGCACTTCCAAGCACGGACTGTGCTGCAAATTTATATGCCTGTGCTCTTGGCATACCATCTGCCACTGCTCCATCTGCCATAGCTTCGATCAATATATAAATATATGCCGGAGAACTTCCGCTGACCGATACACATACATCCATCAGATTTTCCGGTATTGTCTCTACTTCACCAAAGCTTCCAAGAATCTGAAGAACTGTTGCATAATCTTCATCGGTAACATATTCATTCCGACATGCTCCTGTCATACCCTCACCAACCAGTGCCGGTGTATTTGGCATTGTCCGGACAAGCCTCACAGATCCTCCAAACTGTTCCTGTAACCAGTCTAATGTTTTTCCTGGTGCTATACTGATCACAATCTGCTCTTTACGGACTACGTCCTTTATCTGAGCGATCACCTCCGGATAATACTGTGGTTTTACCGCCAGAACCAGAATATCACTGTTTTCTGTTACCTCCAGATTATCGGTTGATACCTTTACTCCAAGCTCTTTCTGAACTCTGTCAAGTGTCGCTTTCGTCTTTGCAGATGCTATGATATTCTCTGCATCTATGATCTGCTTTCTGATAATTCCCTTTATGATCGATGTTGCCATATTGCCACAGCCAATAAAACCAATCTTCATATTTCACTTCTTCCTTTCTAATTATACAGAAAAAGCAGCATCCTTATGTTAAGAACGCTGCCCTTCCAACTATTTATAGATTAAAGACTGTAAGAACCTGATTCTCCATCAGCTGTATAGTATACCATACCTGTTTCTGGCTGGTAATATACGTTCAATTCCTTAACTGCCTTATTGCCAAGTGCTTCTTTTGCTTTTGCTACAATGTCAGAAACATTGATCTGTCCATTGTTATATTCAACAAAAACTGTCTCTGTTGTCTTAGCTACTGCTGGCTTCTTTGCTGCCGGCTTTTTAGCTGCTGGCTTCTTTGCTTCAGCCTTAACTTCTGTCTTTGCTGGTTCAGTTTTAGCTGCTACAGTCTTAGCTGCTGGCTTTTTCTCTTCTTTTACTTCTGCCTTTACTGCTGCTTTTACTTCTTTAGCAGCTTCAGCTTTCTTTACAGCTTCAGCTTTAGCAACAACGCTTTCTACTGTTGCCTTTTTTGCAACAACCTTTTTTGCATCTTCAGTCTTCTTAGTAGCCATGATTAACACCCTCCGTTTTAAAACTAATTTCTATCACTTTACTTATGTAACAATTCATGTATGTATTCTTTATTCAAGCTAGGATTGATATTACTCCATTTTCCTTTTTTTTTCAATACAAGTACTGTTTTTTCTCCGTTTTGTACCACAGAGTGTTTTTTTTTATGAAAATCAAAGTCATTTTAGACAAACAAAACTACCAAATTTTATGAAATTTGGTAGTTTATATGGTTGTTTTGTATAATTTGTATAATTAATTCGTAAGAATTTTGACAATTTCGTCCATTTTCATGCCGTGTGATCCCTTGATCAAAACAACATCCTCCGGTCTCATAATAGCCATCAGATAAAGTGCCACTTCTTCATTATCCATAAATGAAAATGTTTTTGCATACTTTGTGTCGCAGACATCCAGTGCCTTTTTAATCTCCAAAGCTTCCTTTCCGACTACCACAACCTCATCGATCTTCTTGTCCCGCAGGTATTCTCCGATCTGATAGTGATAGCTGGCACTGTCAGCTCCCAGCTCAAACATATCTCCCAGTACTGCGATCTTTTTTCCCTCGCAGTCCATATCACAAAGCACATCAATGCTTGCCTTCATGGAATCCGGGCTTGCATTATAGGTATCATCGAGGATCGTGTATCGATTCTCCATATGGATAAGTCTCTGTCTCTGTCCTTCAAAATGTTCAAAGGCTTTTGCTGAAATTGTTATCGGAATTCCCATCTGATATGCAACTGCAATACCTGCCAGTGCATTTCTCACGTTATGTTTTCCGAGGATATCCATGGTAACATGAACGGTCTCACCATTATGAGTACAATCAAATTCCATGCCCTGCTCTCCACATTTTACATTGGATCCCTGAAAATCACAAATTTCATCTATACCAAAAGTAAGTGTCCGACATGGCATATCCGCTTTTATCTCACGCAGTAATGGATCATCTCCATTTAACAGCAACAGGCCGTCCTTATTCATATGATTGATAATAGACAGCTTCTCTTTTCTGATATTCTCCTGGGTTTTCATAAATTCAATATGTGCAACACCGATAATCGTCACCACACAGATCGATGGCTTTACAATCTCAGACAATATCTCCATCTGACCAGGTTCACTGATCCCCATCTCGATCACCGCTGCATCATATCCATCTGTCATTCTGGAAAGTGTCATCGGTACACCAATCTGTGAATTTTCATTTCCATTTGTCTGAAAACAGCGTTTTGCTGTGCTGACAGCCGCTGCGATCATCTCTCTGGTCGTTGTCTTTCCTACACTTCCTGTCACTCCGATATACGGAATATCATACCGGTCACGGATATCCATTCCAATTGCCTGAAGTGCTTTCATCGTGTCATCAACACGGATAAACGGCTTCTCTGAAATAACAACATTATCATGCTCCGATGTCAGAGTTGCAGACGCTTTCTCCATAGCGGATTCAATAAAACGATGTCCATCAACTTTATTACCCAACAGAGGAATAAACAAATCTCCCGGCTGTGCTTTTCTGGAATCAATACACAGGCCTGTGATCGGTGTATCTTCATCGCCGCAAAGCAGGAAACCTCCTGTTGCTTTCACAATATCTTTTACTGTAATATTTTCCATTTTTCCCCTATCTGCCTTTCCAGAACAGTTTCATAATTTTATATAAAAGCATGCACTGCATGCAGGCTGTAAAAAATGCCTGCGTCCATTCTATCACATGTATATGCGAATTTCCAGTATTCTTGTATTTATATTCCCGTTTTCAGGAAAGATTAAGATTCGACCAGAACTGTTCTATGCTCTGCGAAATCTGATCAAAATTTCCAAAGACCGCATCCTGCCACTCCACCGGAAATAACGAATTATATTCCCCGGTTCCAAATCGTTCATCTAGCAACAGGATCACTCCGGCATCCGCTTCTGTCCGGATCACGCGTCCGGCTGACTGAAATACTTTATTAATGCCCGGATACAGGTATGCATATTTAAAACCATCAACCGATGAGCCAGCATATGCCTCCATACTCTTTCTGGCATTAAAATAGTCCATCATGATCTTTCTCTCATTGCACACCTGCGGAAGTCCCGGACCTACTACAACCGATCCGATCAGCCGTTCTCCGGTCAGATCAATCCCCTCAGAGAAGATCCCGCCCATGATACAAAAGGCAACCACATTTCTTTTCGCTGAAAAATGATCCAAAAATGCTTCCCGGTCTGCCTCCTTCATGTTCTGTTCCTGACAGAGCAGCTCCATGCCAGAACAATCACCCTCTATCATTTGCTCATAGACCTCCTGAAGCATTTTATAGGATGGCAGAAACACCATATAATTTCCGGAATGTGCGTTAAACAACTGCCTGATATATTCAGCCACGCGCTTATACTCCTTTACAGACCGTCTGGTATATTTCGTAGATACATCCACACCAACCATGATCTGTCGTTTCTCCGGATCAAACGGAGAAGGAATATAGATAGCCTGATCGGTCACCGTATCGGACAGCATCTCCATATAATATTTTACCGGCAGGATCGTTGCCGAAAAGAAAACAGTCGATACACCCTTATCCAGACAAAGCTTCAGATTATTCGCCGGATGGACGCAATATAACCGAACCATAAATCTGCCATCCGACTTAAGCTCATCATAGATCACATAGCTGTCATCGATCAGATCCGCAATATTTAAAAATGTCGTAAGTGCAAAATAAAACTCCAGTATCTCCTTACGTTCCGGGATCTGTTTGTAATCTTCTAAAAAAGCCTCCATCGTCGTATGAAGATGCAGCAGCTTCAGATATAGAACCCCGATATCATTTAAGATCTGATATCCATGCTCCGGACATTTTTTCTTCAATTCCAGAAGCTCCCGGTTGCAGGATTCCAGACTCCGTGCCATTTTTTTGCTGTACGGCATTACCAGCCTCTTTACAGCAAGGAAATCTTCTTTATACAGCGTGGCACTGTACATGGACGATGCCCGGTCCACCAGATTGTGTGCTTCATCTACCAGAAATACATACCGTCCTGTATCATATGCTGTCTGTGAAAAGAACCGCTTCAGATTCACTCTCGGATCAAACACATAGTTATAATCTCCAATAATAGCATCTGCAAACAGGCTTGCATCCAGTCCCAGCTCAAAAGGACAGACCTGATACCTTTCCGCATAAGCCCGGATGATCTCCCGATCCATTTTTTCCTCCTGAGTGATCAATTCAAATAATGCATCATTAACCCGGTCAAAATGTCCTTTCGCATAAGGGCAGTGCTCTGCATCACATTCCATCGTCTCATTCAGACATATCTTCTCTTTGGCAGTCAACATAACGGAAGAAAACTTTACTCCACGTTCCCGTAGCAATGTAAGTGCCTGATCCGGCACGGTTCCGGCGATCGTCTTTGCGGTCAGATAAAAGATTTTCGATACCAGCCCGGTTGCAAATGCCTTAACGGAAGGAAACATCGCTGCCATCGTTTTCCCGATTCCGGTTGGAGCCTGCACAAACAATCTGCGCTCCCCTTCAATCGCCTTATACACACAGGCAGCCATCTGCTTTTGTCCTTTCCGATATTCATATGGAAATTCCAGTTCTGTAATTGACGCATCTCTGCTTCTTGCATGTGATATAGCATGATCAACCCATTTCATCATCTCATCCACTGTATTATGAAACCATTTCTCAAGAAATGAACAAGAAAACACATAAAAAAATTGTTTTACTTCTTCACTTTCCAGATTCACATATGTGATCTGTACATTGATCCGATCCAAAGACTGCTCTTTTGCATAAATATAGGCATAGCACATTGCCTGTGCTACATGAACTGTTTCCGGCACTTCGATATCAGCAAGTTTTCTGTATACACCTTTGATCTCGTCGATCGTAACATCCGCAGGCTCATTCATTTCCTGCATCTGACCAATCGTTCCGGCAGAATTTTGTTCCATGAAGTCTTCACCGACTTCCAGATCCAGACTCTCCGTTTTTTTGAGCAGCAGCCGGTTCCAATATCTATCCTCTACCCGGATCACCTGCCGCTCAATTTCCTTCTTCTTCCTGCTTCGGTTCTTTTCACCTCTCAGATCTATGATCCCATCTGCTCTGCCCTCTACCGTAACATCCAGATCATGAATCCCTTTCTTCATCGTGATCTTTAAAGGAACTTCTGCATCATAATAAGACCCTGCCATTTTCTGAAGCTTCCGATGCATCTTACTTCCTGCATTCATCGCTTCCTTTGACAGAGTCCCATTACTGCTGCTTGTAATATCGCCGCATCTGTATATAAATTCTACCATATGCCTGACCGAAACTTTAAATTCCATAATTCTTATTTGTAAACAATAGCTGCTGCCAGCTTCTCTGATGTATCCTGATCTGTCAGGATCTCAACCAGCTTCAGACCAAAATCAATAGCTGTTCCCATACCTCGGCTTGTAATTACCTTACCGTCTGTTACTACACTGTCATATAATACTTCCGCACAATGAAGTCCCGCCTCCATTCCCGGATAGCAGGTAGCCTTCTTATCCTTTAAGATACCAAATGCTCCAAAAGCAGTAGGTGCTGCACAGATTGCTGCAACATATCTTCCTGCTTCATACTGTCCGCATACAAGATTCTTTACCTTCTCATTTGCGATCAGATTCGTCACACCGGGCATACCACCCGGAAGTACGATCATATCTGCATCATCTGCAAGTTCACTGATTTTCTCATCCATCTTTACTGTGATTCCATGTGAACCTGTAACCGTATCCTGATCGTCTGCTGCCACCATAAGGCAGTCAACCTTTGCACGTCTTAACAGATCTACAACGGTCAATGCTTCTACTTCTTCATATCCTGTTTCAAATAACATTCTGACTTTCATGCTTCTTCCTCCATTCTTAATGTCCGAAAACTCTTGCCATAAATGCAAGTCTCTGTTCTTCATTCATACTGCTTAATGCGCTGTTATGATACGCTCCATCCATAGATACATCTCTGGTAAACCAATCCGGTGCTGCGAAATTATCTGCATCTTCCTTTGTCTCAAATTCGACTTCTGCATAGATCAGCCCCTGATACAGCCCCTCAAAGACATCCAGTTCAATCTTAAGTCCTGCATCCTTTTCCTTATCGCCGGTTGTTCCCTCTGTATCCGTAAGCGGGATGATATACCGACGTTTCGTCACCAGATTTCCATCAACCTTACCAAGCAACCGTTTATAATCCGTCTCATTCATCGGAAGCTCGAATTCCTGTCGTTCCAGTAATCCGCTTGACTTTACTGTAAGAATATATTGTTCATCTGCCTTTCGGATACGGATGACGGGGCTGGTCGAGATATACCCCTGCTCCAGTTCCTTATATGGATACGCTTCCAGTGAAAACGGTATCTCTTTTATCAGATATTTTCTTTCGATCTCCATAAAAGCCTCCTTTTATATCGCCCTTTATAACCAATCCTCCGGTGGTGCTGTTGTTCCCACATGACTTGCGATACCTCTGTTTATCATGGAAAATGCCAGGATCAGAGTGATCACAAACATGATCGATGATGGAATCAGGAAGTCCAGACAGGTATTCACGGATGTCAGCAGCATCGGTAAAGTCAGTCCGTAAAGACATACCCGGAATACATTTCCATAGGACAGCCCTGTATGAAGACCTTTCGCAAGTGTCCGTGCAACGATCGAAAATACAAGTGCAAGGAAGATCATCTTTATTACACTTCCGAACATAATTGCAATGTACATAATGACAATAGCCACATAGAACGCTGGCACTGCGGATGCAAGCTGATCATTGTTAAACCCATCATAGAATAATTTATCGAGATCCATCGTTGAATATTCATACGTCTGTCCGCCGTTTATCATTCCCATGACTACATTCTCTTTGCCAAATGCAATATACACGCCATTTGTCTTGATATCATCAAGTGTAATTCTGTCATAATCCGTATTCATATATATCGTTGCATTTCCAATATCCAGTGACATCTCTGATTCTGCCGTAAGCTTACCATCCTCGATCACAAACTGCGGAACCTTATTCGTGATCAGGTTATTTAACCCTCCCACATGCATGATAAAGGTAATGACACCGATTCCAAACTCGATAAAGGTCAGGATAAAAGCGATCAATATCATAAATCCTACCGTCTTGCTCGCTTTTAACTTCGTCAGATGCTTATAATTTTTCGGGCTGGATACTGCGATAGCTAACTGATCGACCATCGTTACTTTTGAATATTCTTCGTCCATTAAATAATCTCCATTTTTTTCATAGCTTTATAGATTCCGTCTTCTCTGACATCATCCGTTACAAGACGGACTTTCTTTCTCAGATATTCCGGACCTTTTTTCATTATAATACTATTTGGCACATATGCCAACATAGGTTCATCATTACTTCCGTCTCCAAATGCATAGGCATTTTCTAATGGCAGGTCAAAATAATCAAGCAGATACCGGATACCGGTTGCCTTTGTATATCCCTTTGGCACAACCTCACAAAAATTTCCCTCTCTCTGGATATACATATAATCTTTTTCCAGATATTTCTTAAATGCTTCCAGATACGGAGTATCTGCATCATACCATGCACAAAACTTATCAAAGATCTGATCGTTTGCCGGATCATCATTCTCCATATAGGTACTGGTCGCTTTAAAATAACTGATTAGTTCTTTTAAATGCTCATTATCGGAAAAAGCAGCGCTGGTAAATACCTTGTCCGCATGTTCGTATACGGCATCCATTTTATATTCCCGACATTTCCGAATCACACCTGCACAGACCTCATATGGTGTATCATGATGAAACAATGTCTCTCCATTATAAACAATATGCGTTCCGCAGCCGCAGACAAAGCCATCAAAGCCTGCGCTTCTGATCTCTTCTGTCACATTGCAGAATACTCTTCCCGTATTTATAAATGCCAGGTGTCCATTCTCTCTTGCCTTTTGTATTGCTTCTTTTGCACTGTCCGGAAAATACCGTTTTCCATCATCCGTGATCAGAGTTCCGTCGATATCAAAAAAGAGAATCTTTCTTGTCTTATTCATGTCTATTTCCTCCGTTTATTATCGCATAAGAACAAAAACGCTCCACGCAGTATGAATACATTCAGGGTTCTATGACCTTTGCATCATAAAACCCTGAACCTTCGTTTATGCTATGCAATTTTTATAACTGCTTCATCAGGTCAATCATCTCAAGTGCGCCCATTGCACAATCGTAACCCTTGTTACCTGCCTTTGTTCCGGCACGCTCGATTGCCTGCTCAATATTCTCTGTTGTTACAACACCGAACATAACAGGAATACCGGATTCAAGTGAAACAGATGCGATTCCCTTGGACACTTCATTACATACATAATCATAATGACTGGTTGCTCCACGGATAACTGCTCCAAGGCAGATCACTGCATCATATTTTCCTGACATCGCCATCTTCTTGGCTACAACCGGAATCTCAAATGCTCCCGGAACCCATGCAACAGATATGTCATCCGGATTTACGCTGTGACGTAATAATGCATCCTCTGCACCGCTTACCAGTTTTGATACGATAAATTCATTAAATCTTGCTGCTACAATACCGATCTTGGCACCATTTGCTACGATCATTCCTTCAATCTTCTTCATTTTATTATCCTCCTGTTATTGATTCAATCTCAATATTTACAATTGCTTATTCTCTGTTACCACTAAATCATTATGCATATAATTCCCAGTCCATATGGCTTTACAGATCAAGTATATGACCCATCTTTTCTTTCTTTGTCTTCAGATAAAATGCATCAAATTTGCCCGGCTGCATCTGGATCGGTACTCGTTCCACAATCTCAAGATTGTATCCTGACAAACCATATACCTTTAATGGATTGTTCGTAAGCAGTCTCATCTTCCTGACACCAAGGTCAACCAAGATCTGTGTTCCGATCGTATAATCTCTTGCATCCTCAGGGAAGCCAAGCTTCAGATTTGCCTCTACGGTATCTAAGCCCTGATCCTGTAACTGATATGCTTTGATCTTATTGATCAGACCGATTCCACGTCCTTCCTGTCTCATGTACAGAAGCACGCCTCTGCCTTCCTTTGCGATCATTTTCATCGCTGCATCATACTGCTGGCCACAGTCACAACGGGCTGAACCAAGTGCATCTCCGGTCAGACATTCAGAATGAACTCTGCATAATACCGGCTCTCCATCGGTGATATCGCCCTTTACCAGTGCTACATGATGCTCACCATTTAATTTATTGATATATCCATAGATCGTGAACTCACCATATCTGGTCGGCATCTTTGCCTTTGCTACACATTCTACAAATACTTCATGCTCCTTACGGTACTGAACCAGCTTTTCGATCGTGGAGATCTTCAGGTTGTGCTTCTCAGCAAATGCAAGCAGATCGTCCTTTCTTGCCATTGTACCGTCATCCTTCATGATCTCACAGCACAGACCACATGGCTTCAAGCCTGCAAGTCTGCACAGATCGACCGTTGCCTCTGTATGTCCGCCTCTCTCGATCACGCCGCCCGGAACTGCACGTAATGGGAACATATGACCCGGTCTGCGGAAATCCTCCGGCTTTGCATCTTCTTCTACGAACTTTCTGGCTGTAATGCCACGCTCATACGCTGAGATTCCGGTTGTAGTGCTTACATGGTCAACCGACACTGTAAATGCAGTACAATGATTATCTGTATTTGTGATGCACATCTGCGGAAGATTTAACTTCTCCACATAAGAATCATCCATCGGCATACAGATCAGGCCTCTGGCATATTTTGCCATAAAGTTCACATTCTCCGTGGTCGCGAATTCAGATGCGCAAATGACATCTCCTTCGTTCTCTCTGTCTTCATTATCGAGCATAACGACAACCTTACCGGCTGCCAGATCTGCTAATACTTCTTCTATGCTGTTTAATTCCATCTGTCTTTACCTCCATAGGAATATTTATTTTATAAGAATCCATTCTCTGCCAGGAAATTCATATCTACTTTTTTTCCTGTATCCGGTTCTTCTTTGTCTTTAAAATGAAGCAGCTTATCTACATATTTTCCGATCACATCGTTTTCCAGATTTACCACTGCTCCGGTCTGCCTGCGGATCAGCGTTGTCTCCTCTGCCGTATGCGGAATGATCGAAACCTTAAAGCAGCGATCATCGACATAAGCAACCGTCAGGCTGATTCCATCGATCGTGATCGATCCCTTCTCGATGATATACTTTAACAGCTTTTTATCACATGTTACTGTCACCCAGATCGCATTTTCTTCTCCGGTGTAATCTGTGATCACCCCGGTTCCGTCGATATGCCCGGATACGATATGTCCGCCAAATCTTCCATCTGCCGCCATCGCACGCTCCAGATTCACCTTGCTGCCGGAGCTTAAGGTACCCAGATTGCTTCTTCTTATCGTCTCTGCCATCACATCTGCCGTAAACAAATGCCCCGACATTCCTGTAATCGTCAGGCATACCCCATTGACAGCTATGCTGTCACCGATCTCGCTTCCCTGCAGAACCTTATCTGCCTCTATGGTCAGGCGACCGGATGATGTACCTTTTTCTATCTTCTTTATCGTGCCTGTCTCTTCCACAATGCCTGTGAACATGACTGCCTCCTTTTCGGGGACGTTTTTTTGCAAACAGTCATTTCGTCACCCCATTGACTCTACAAAAAAACTGTCAACCTAATTAATTAACAACTTACTCGCTGAATTACTTCTTTTAACATGTTAAGTTCCTATATAACTTAACATAAAAAAAGCCAGAGAACTATGTCTCCGGCGGGTTGTTTGTTATGAAATGTTGTTGCAGATTTCTTTAATATTTTTTCATTCAACAGCATATTGTAAAACATTCAACTACACATTCCATCATGTCCGTATTCATGTTTTAATTTCAATTTGCTATTGAAATTCTCTCTGCATTCTTCTTTCATCCAGACTTTACTGTCGGCTTTGGATTCTCACCAAATCATGCCTTACGGCTCGCGGGCTCACATAGATTACTATGTATACCGCCGGTGGGGAAATGAGCCCCGCCCTGAAGACTTCAACATGGTTATATTGGCACAGTTTGTTATGTTTGTCAAGCTGTTATCTGAAAATACTGAAGCATAATATCTGCTCCAAACCTCTGAATGGAACCAAGCTCAAACGGATAGGCTTCTGCCGGTGATTCTACTCCCACACCACCGACCGGCGTATAGCCTGCACTTCCACCAAAAATCTTCGGTGCTATATAGACATCGACCTCTTTTACAATGCCTGCTTTTAATGCACTTTCATTTAAAGTGCCTCCACCTTCAAGCAGAATTCCGTCTATATTTCTTGCTCCGAGCTGTTTCATCAGTTCCTGCAGATCCACATGACCATCCACACTCTCCGTCTCGATGATCTCAACGCCTGCCCCGATCAGCTTCTGCTTCTTATCTGCCTGATCCTCTGACTGTATGGCTGCAAGAATCGTCGGTACTTCCGATGCTGTTCTAACGATCTGGGAATCCATTGAAATCCGAAGGCTGCTGTCGCAGATAATTCGAACCGGATTTCTTCCTCCCTCTATCCTGCAGGTAAGTGACGGATCATCTTTTATCACGGTCTCGCTTCCGACCATGATACCTGTAAGTGCATTTCTCTGCTCCATTACATGGGTTCTTGCTTCTTCGCCAGTGATCCATTTACTCTTTCCACTGTATGTTGCAATCTTCCCATCCATAGTCATTGCATATTTCATTACGACATATGGTGTCTTATTTACAATATAATGGAAAAATACCGGATTCAGGCTGTCACATTCTTCTTTTAATACATGTGTGATAACTTCAATCCCTGCATCCCGTAGTATCTGATATCCCTTTCCAGATACAAGCGCATTCGGGTCATCCGATCCGACATAGACTCTGCTGATCTTATGCTCGATGATCGCATTCACGCACGGAGGCTGTTTGCCATAGTGGCAGCAGGGCTCCAGCGTCACATACATTTCCGCGCCCGCTGCGTCCTCTGTCAGATGTGCAAATGCATCTCTCTCCGCATGAAGCTCTCCGTATCTTCTGTGATATCCCTCACCAATAATCCGCCCATCCTTTACGATCACTGCTCCAACCAGCGGATTCGGATTTACCGCTCCGATTCCTTTTTTTGCCAATTCAATGGCTCTCCTCATATATATTTCCTGCATACTGTCTAACCTCGTATTTCTTATCTGACCATTATCTGTTTCTTATATACTTCCTGTATATTTCTTGACAAATCCGTTTTACACTATTTATAATTTCACTATCTTATACTATTGGAGTTTAACATGTTTCAGAAATTTTATCCATCAGAATATTATACATCAACCTATGTCATTGATTTTGCCGAATATTATAAAAAGGGCTATCGCGGCATCTTATTTGACATCGACAATACCCTTGTTCCCCATAATGCTCCGGCAACAGAAGAAGCAATCAGACTTATCCAGAAGTTAAAAGAGATCGGATTTGGTATCTGTCTGGTATCCAATAACAAAGAGCCCAGAGTTGCGGAATTCAACAAGCCTTTGGATGTAAAGTACATTTATAAAGCCGGAAAGCCCAAACGTGCCGGTTACCAGAAAGCCATGCAGCTTCTCGGCACCGATACTACAAATACTCTCTTTGTCGGAGATCAGTTGTTTACAGATCTCTGGGGCGCAAATAACACCGGTATCACGTCACTGTTAGTGATGCCAATTGATAAAAAAGAAGAGATCCAAATTGTCCTGAAGCGGATCCCTGAAAAATGGATCTTGCATTCCTACCTGAAAAAACATCAGATTGTACGGTAAATCAGGCAGGCTTCCTTCTAAATATGTATCTATATAAAATGAGAGCTGATACTACTTATTATTACACAAGACGCTTTCGCTCTACCTTCGACGTAACGGTACATAAGGTTGCAAAATACGCAACCTAAGTACCGACGCTCAGGCAGGCTTGTTCCATAATAATAGTATCAGCTCTCATTTTTATTTACACAATTAATTTGTAGCATAATAAATATTATACTAACATATCCATGTTCAGACGTTTGATTACCTGGAAGGATTTTGCACGAAGCTCTTCTGCATCAAACTGTGACAGCATGGTATCTTTGTCCCACTTTGTCTTCATCAATGCATTTAACAGATCTTCGATATACGCCTTTACATATTTTACGTTTTCTTCTGACTTGTCTTTCAGAAGAACTACGATGTTATCGATTGCTTCAATCACACCGGACTCCTGCTGTTTTACAGGTGCCTGACCGGATTCATCGGATAACTCAATAACCTTACCGGTCTTGGTAATGATAACCTTCTTATTTGGAGCACTTGCAGCCTTTGAAGTTCCCTTCTTGTCAAGCATTCTGTGGATTACTTTTACAAGACATGCAACAGCATAAGTTGCTTCTTCTGCGGTTGGCTTCTCAAGCCCCTTGTCATTATGCTGATTCCATAACCACTCAGACTTACACAACATTTCTTCTACAGATGCATCACGTAGTAATCTTGCAAGATCTGCATCAGCCGCTGAGCCTTTGTTCTTTCCGAAGAAACCACCACCGGACGTCTGTGTCTCCTGACCGTACTTTGCAGGCAATACAATCTTTGCATAAGTTTCCTGTAAATACTTCTTTGCTGTATTCAGATCATATCCTGAGCTGATGATCTGCAGCTTACCACCGCCAAGTCCATTAACGATCATATCTTCAGCAGCCATAAATAACAGGTGCTTCTGTCTGTCGTCGATCATCTTCTTGATCTCGTAGTTGGTCTTGCTCTTCTCAAGGATTGAATTCTTACGAACCTTAAATGCCTTGATCTTTTCCTTTACACTGAAGAACTGCTTCAGAAGATTTGGATTTGCATTTACATAATTATTGATCCATGTTAATTCAATGTACTGATGCTCGATCTTATTTGAAATCTCATATACATTGTATCCGTCAAATACAACATTTAATGTTGTATAGAGAAGTTCAAGCATCTCATACTTTTCTTCCCATGAACGTGTTGACATATCCTGATTTACGATTGCCTTGATACCACATTCGTAGAATACAAGGTTATATTCATACAGACCTTCAAAGATATTTGTCTTGCCATTCAACTGGGAACCGGTTCCAAGTGTCTGAAGATTCTTCTTCATCTCCGGTTCATCCTCGATATATTTGTATACCTTCTTGATAAATCCTGAAACCTCAGCAAGAAGAGTATCGATCCTCTTGTTGTAAATCTCCTGCTTGGAGATAGCAGATACAACGCTTCTGGACAGTACACTTGTACTCTGTGCACTGTTACAGTTACGAATCAGCTCCTTGAAATTCTCATATACCGCAAGATTGTCAATTGGAATGTATTCTGCATTTAATCCGTAGAATTCAAATGCTTTTCCATAATTCTTGTCATTGATATATGCATTAAACAAACCAATGCTGAACTGAATCTTATAATCATTTCCAACATGTGGATCTTCCACCACATAGTCAAAGAGGACTTCCAGATTGTTGATGTATGCATCTGATTTTGCTGATGAAAGTGGGAGTCCCATCTCCATTACAACATTGATCAGATCCAGATATCCCATCACTGCCTTATCAAAGTTCTTTGGTCTGTCGTCATCCTCTAAGATCTGATAACTTACATTGATAAGTAATGGTGCGATACGCTCGCCGATCAGCCGCATAGCCTCCGGGAACTTCTCTGTCTGATACAGATAGATCAGCCAAATGCTGTATCTGTAAATACCAGTTGCACTGATAGGTGCATCGATGTCTGATGGATCAATATCACCATAAATAAATTTAAATAATGGCTCTATCCACTCTTCAATCTCATAACGTCCGGTTGCCTTAATATTAAAATCAACGAATTCAGCAAGCTCATATAACTTTGTACACTGAGCCTTTACTTCATCATCAACCATCATGGATGATAAATCAAAATTACTGTCTTTCAGATAATCAATAACAAGTGCATAAAAACCGTCCTCAACCTGCTCGTTCAAAAATCTGATCAGTAATCCTTTGTTATTGGATGCTGCTATGGATAGAACATTATTATCATTGTCTGATGCAATGTTAGCTGGTAGCATATTCTATTCCTCCTTTTTTGTCTATTCTTTGTATGCTTTCGATAAAATTTCCTTCATATTTATAACTATATCACAAAACATTTTACTCTTCAATCAGTTTTTGGTAATTTCTACAAATCGTCATTGTGCATAATTGCTGAAAATACAAATCCTATGAATTGAAAATCGTTTTGTCAGTATTTACTAATCAAGTCCTGCCATATGAAGGATTGCCATCGCATTTGTCGTTGTACATCTGCCATCCTTCTTCTTATAATCAAACTTTAACTGATCACCTTCATAGTACTCCTCAAAATGATAATTTGCTGCCGGCACTCCGCTCTCACTCTTCAGCTCACACAGTTCAAAATCGTGCGTAGATACAAGTGTCATGGAATGATCATCCGACAGCTTTCGGATCACCTGGGTTGCTCCTACAATACGGTCTGCCGAATTTGTACCTTTAAATATCTCATCGATCAGACATAACATCGGCATTTCATTCTTCTTATATTCAACCATCGACTTGATCCGGAGTATCTCTGCATAAAAGGTTGATATACCATTACTGACATCATCCGTCACGCGCATGGATGTAAATATCTTCATGTAATCTGCATGCATTTTCTCTGCGCATACCGGAGCTCCGGCATATGCAAGGATCAGGTTGATGCCAAGGGTTCGTAAAAATGTTGTCTTGCCGGACATGTTAGAACCGGTAATGATCGTAGCTCCCCCTTTAAAGGCTGCATCATTTGGAACTACCTTCGACGGATTGATCAACGGGTGACGCAAATTTTCTGCTGATACTTCTACTTTCTCATGTCTTGTCACCTCCGGATAGGACACCTCTCTGGTACGGGCAAGTACTGCAAAGGATAACAATTCCTCCATTCTTGAAATCGCATGGATCCAGTCCTTCACCTGACTGCCATACTGGTCTCTCCACTTATCCATCATAATTCCAAGATGAAAATCCCATAAAAACAATCCACATAATACCTGATGTACGATTGGATTATAACGGATATTGAATGCTGCGCTGATACGCTCCAGCTTCTTTACAGCATTCAGTGCTCCGGAATCTGTAGAGATTGTATTCTTGATATCATTCAACAACTCTGAATCAAATGTTTCACCGGAGACCAGTTCAAACATCCGGATATAGTCATTGATCACATATCCAAATGAGATCATCGGCATAACCGCCTGTCCTGCAACACCTGATGTGATCCATGCAAACAGCAAAACTACAAAAAAGGAGATCAGGGAATATCCCAGATTGACTTTTCCCATAATACCCAGAATCAGAAGCACGATCGTTATCAACGGAAGCAGAAAACGAAGCACTTGGAAAATCTCCGGTATATGATCATCACTGGTACAATAGGCAACAAATTCATCGGATGAATATTTTTTCTTCTTTCCGGTTTCTGACTTCACACACAATGTCTCAAAGTCCATGGAGAAGTCATGCTTCTCTGCAAGCTCCTGTATCGCGATCTGACGTTTCGTTCTGTCCTCTGCCGCAAATTCAGGCTGTCTTAACGTTTCAGCAAGCATCTGCCTGCCATCCTCTGTTCCTGCCACACAGATAAACTGATAGATGGAATTCTTTCCCATAATATCCAGATCCTTTGCTACAAGATCATCATCGGTCAGATACTCGGAGCCATCTTCTGCGAACTCCTTCCAACTATCATCATAACGTTTCATATACCGCTCATATACGATCACCTTTGCTTTCGTATATTCCAGTTCCTCATTCAGCTTACCATGCCGGAACACCAGCAGTACAAAAATAACGACAGCCACGATACCTACTGCAAGAAACGGTATATTGGAATCATATAGTCCGACGATCAGTCCGCCCAGCATCACAAGGAACATCAGGAACCGGATTGTACCAATATTGGAATAACTATGTTCCAGCTCCTTCTGTCTCTTTTTTAAATCTTCTAACTCTGTCTTAAATCGACCCATTTTTCTTCCCCCTCTGATCTCTGCTATTTTTATTTGTTCTTAATTTTATCTTCATATATGTCCTTTCAATCCTCTTCCAGGAAAATCCTCACGCTGATCAATATACGATCATATATCTTTCAAAACTATAGCATACTTCATCTTATCAGGCAAATGTTAAAAGTTCGTGAAATCTGCCTGCATTCCCTTTTTGTTTATCATTGTTTTCTTGCTTTTTCCGTGTATACATATTAAAATTATGGAAACGTTATTTATAACGACTTTACATCATATATAAAGGAGATTATGTATTATGGGAAAAGGTAAATTATTCAAAGCCGCTGCTACGATCGCTGCGATCGGCGGTGTTTGCTATGTATTCCGGGATAAGATTAAAAATTCTACTGTATACCAGTCATTGGATATGGATGACAAGGTAGAGAAAGTAAAAAATACGATTAAAGAAAAAATGCCTGCAAAGGAAGAACCGGAGCGTAATTATTTCTCTTTAGATGATGCTCCTGTGGAAGGAACAATCGATCAGCAGTCAGAAAACACCTCTGACATTTCGGCAGATAATGCCAAACCGGAGGAAACAGAACATTCCACTGAAGAAGCAGCCACTGTTACAGAAGAAATTGAAAGCCCGATTCTTTATGAAAATGAAGGCTTATCCGATGTATCAGAGGATCTCGATGTGATCGAAGAACAGGACAAACTGGATGTATAAGCACATCACCAAATGATTGCTTTGCAGTATAGCTATTAAAAAACGGGGCAGACCCGGTAACACTCCACTGTGTTATCCTATCTGTCCCGTTTTTTCTTTTGTATATATGGCAATATTGTATCCAGGATCTTCTCATCATGAAAATCATGCTCAAATATTGCACCATTTGCATTTGAAATGATCAGCTTGTACACATCCCGCGGCGGCATCCATGGCAGTATTTTCTTTGTTTCCTTATGTCTGGAAACCACATCGATATCCCGCAGCACAATGATATCCGTCCGGAATGGGGTCCAGATTACCAGATATTTTCTGGTCACATAACAATTTCCTGTTTCATAAACCAGTGCATCATGCAACTGACGGTTAATATCTCCTGTTAACAGCTTCTTGTCACGATATCCTTTCATCTGACGAATCTGTGGATGCTTCCATGGATAAAACCAGTATACAATTCCCTCAATGATCGATAATATAATCACTGCAAATGCAATGATCAACGCAGCCTTTACGATCATATAAAATGTCTTTGGATAATCCACCTCACTGATCAGATAATCGTATGTGATAGTCTCTAACTGCTGCTGTTCGATTCCTACACTCTCCGCACATTCTGACAATATATAATTATATGCCGCAGGATCCTTCTTCAACTGTCCCTGCACCAGATAATCACAGATGATCGTCTCATCACTGTCAAGCAGAACAACCATAAATTTACCATTTACCCAGACATAATAATAACCGCCTACCCGTTCTCCATCTATCTCATAATCGTATCCCATATAGGTCAGCTTCTGAAACCGCATTTCTACATTAGTGGTGCCTGCATCATATAAGACTCCTAATTGCTGCGGATCATCCACATGATAAAAATCCAGATTATTCAACAGATGAAAATGCCGCATACCGCCAACGATCAGCAACATGATCACGATCGTAGGCAGTAATGACATTCCTGTATTCTTTAATAATAATATATTTAACTTCTTGTTCTCTAGCATTTCGTTTTAAAAATGGCTTCCGCCACCACCGTGGCTGCCGCCTCCTCCACCGCTGCTGCCGCCTCCGCCGCTGCTGGATGATTCGATCTTAACACTGGTAACTTCCTTGCGGACAAATATATCCCTTCTGTCCAGTACCTGCGCATTTCCATTTACATATGTATTCAGATTAGTTGTCGTTTCGCCTGCCTTCTTTGACATATTCGTTATAAAGAATATAGCTCCACAGATCAACACCAGAATCACAATATAAAATGGGGGAATCTTCAGGCCGCCACCACTGGAGCTCTTCATACACTGTACCGCCCCCTGGATCATAGTTGCAAACCCCTTCTCTGCATCCTCTCTCAGGTACTTGCCACCTTTCTCTGTTAGGCTGGATGCTTTGGAATCACTGATCCTTGCTCTGACTCTTGTTCCTGTTGTGCTCATCCATACATCACCAGCTTCATAATTTGCAGCTATAATGATGCTGTCGCTTGGTACATAGCCATCGCTGGTGCTCCGGTTACTTTGTGGGTTGTATTCCCAGTTTTCCCAACCAAAGCGTTCCTGCTCACTGAAGCTCTTGGCAACTGTCTTGATTGCCTCAAATTCTTCATAATAAGTATCGTCCATATAAGTACCGAACATACTCTGTGCCTGTGCATTATCGATCGTCATTACAACGATATCCATGCCTGTTTTGTCTTCCCATTTTGCAATCTTTTTTTCCAGTGACTGTTCCTCATTGCCTGTCAGTTTATCTGCATAATCAAACACACGCTGATCTGTCCTGCATTCCGTATTACTCCGTGCATCATGCTTCAGATTGCTGTTTGAAACGATCAGTCCCATGATCATAAATACAATACCGATCGCAAATAATATAAGAACTGTTATCCTGAATTTTTTCATTTACAACACCTCCAGAAGCATAGCAATTCCACTGGCACAAGCCGCAACCGATGCAGCAAATGCTGCTGTCAGTCCGATTGCACGGCTGACACTTCTTGGCGGAGTTCCAACACACTTTCCAGTCTGGCCATTTACATAAAACATATAATTCTGTCCTTGATACCGATATTCATAAATCCACACCGGCATCAAAGCAAATTTATTTCCAAGCAACTGATTATTGGCATTCATGTTTTTAGTCAACAACGAATTATATCCACTGGCTTCACTTTTTGCCCACTCCATGGATGTATCGTTGATCTTTTTAACCGCACGTCCGGATAACTGATCTGGGGTATAATTATAAACCTCTGCCTCAAAGCCTGACATGAACTTATTATCATGCTTTAACAGCGCATCATATCCATAAGGCTCCATCAGGTCCATAATTCCATCCGGCATCTCGACTGATGCATCAACCGGAATTCCGTTGTATTTGATATGCAATTTCCGGTATACATCAAAATAAGATGTCTCCGTGTATCTCGTATCTCCGGATGTCCATGTCCGCACCTTCGTACCTATTGCGGTATAATCAACATTGGAATCAAAATCATATATCCAGAATGGAACATATACTCCGCGAAGCTTTTCCAGTGTCTTTGTCGATAAAAAGTCCGCTGGCAGGAATAACTTCTTTCCAAATTCTTCCTTTAGTTTCTCTTCTGCAAGACGTTTTGAAAACTTAAATGGCAGGATCATATCCGGTCCATACGGATACACCACAAAGTCATCTCTGATCAGAAATGTACCACAGGCTGGACATTTTCCTGCTGAACCATATTCATTCCGATATGTGATCTGTGATCCGCAGGACGGACAGATCATCGGTGTCTCCGACGGTATACTCTGCTCACAGTCACTTCCACCACAGCTCAGGCATTTCATATGTCCACTTTGTGGATCAAATACAACATTTCCACCACAGTTTACACATTTATAAATCATACTGTTATCTTCTCCTGTTTTTACCCCTTTATAAGCGCTTTTGCGTTCATTATTTCGTGAGCATAACTCACTCAATGCATTCGAAAAATCGTCCTTACAAGCAAGCGATTTTTCACCATTATATCATATCTATGGTTTTTTCGTATATTGTTTTTGTATTTTTGTCACATTTGTCTTTCCCCGGAATACTCTATAGCATAAAGAAAATTGGAGGTATTTACCATGAGTGATTTATCAGCAACACAGTGCGGTTGTGGAAAAAATGGAATGTTTGGTTTTGGTGGAGGCAGCAGCTGCTCTTGCATCATCATCCTTCTTCTTCTCTTCTCCTGCTGCGGAAATGGTTTTGGAAATGACTGTGGCTGTGGCGGCGGAAGTAATGGCTGTGACTGCATCTGGATCATCCTGATTCTCCTTTGCTGCTGTGGTGGATGCGGCAATGGAAATGACTGCGGTTGTGGCTGTGGATGCTAACAGCAACCATTCCCTTTCATTTCAAAATGATGCGGGAACATATGAAATGCGATCAGTGACCATTTCACCAATATAACAAGCATGCTACCGGAATTGTCCCATGCCTTACCGCTGGCAGTTCCGGTTATTCTTGCAGCATCCATTTTCTGTTTATTATGCATAATTACACCTGACTATTCATAAATAACACTATGAAACTTATAACAGAAAACGGGTAACCGGCTAACCATCCGGAAACATCCGTATCACAGTACTCATAAGGAGATTTCCATGAATCAGATTCCGCACTCCCATCCACTTGACAAATTAATATCGGATGACCGTCTGTTTCTTCTGGAAGCAATCCTACCCTTTGTGGAAGGACCTATGCGCATGCCACTCGTTATCTATCTGAAAATGATGGAACTCCAACAGATCATGCGTGTGATCAACAATCAGTCCTATATCCGTCAGTGTGATTTCAACCGTGATCTTCATAATCAAAATGATATTCTGGCATCGCTGGCCCAGTGTGGCTTTCCGGATATCGCCGATCAGATGAAAAATATGCAGCAGGCAATGAATATGATGCAGGTTATGAATGCCATGAACCGGACCGATTCTGAGTTTCCGGATTTTCAAAGCATTTTCCAGTCTTATGACCAAACCGTTCAAGCTGAGCCAGATAACACATCTATATCCACAGATACAGAATATACAAATAATAATCCGTCCATACAGGGGAACAGAACAGATGAGAAAATTCACGATTCCTCCACACATGAAAACACGAAAAATACCAGTACGACTGATCAATCATTATCCCAACATAGCGACAATTCCATAGATCACATCATGCAGTTGTTACAGGAATACGACACAAACACCCGGTCTGCAACCTGACCGGTCATTATAGATTATAAATACATATAACCGGAATCAAAATAAATCCTATAAAACAGAAAGGACGATCCATTGCCATGAATCAATTTGAAAACGATCCCCGTCTGAAAAACCTTATGCCCCTGAAACGTCAGATTATTCTGGAACTTGCAAACGGTTCCCACAATGCTACTATGGAACAGATGCTTCCTCAGATCATGCAGTTAAACCGGGAGCTTCAAAAACGTAATCTTTCTTTCTCAAAAGAGGAATCCAATCTCATCATGGATATTATGATGGAACAGGCTTCCCCTGCTGAACGCCAGAAGATCGCCATGTTCCGTAATTTCCTGTAAAATATAAATACAAAATAAGCAGCTTTACCTGCCTTGCAGGCACACTGCTTATTTTGTATTTATATTTATGAAATAATATGATTTCTACGTTCTTCGAACTCCCGAACTCATCCCACAACATGCGCATTCCGAGCATCCGCTCTACATGCTTATGTTGTTTTTTCCGTCAAATAAATAAGCAGCTTTGCCTGCCTTGCAGGCACACTGCTTATTTGCTTGACAGATTTATTTCATCACAATGTTTACAATTCTTCCCGGTACATAAATTTCTTTTACGATATTGCCAGTCAGCTTGTCTGCGATAGCTTCTTTTGCCTTTGCAATAACATCATCCTTTGGATCAGCCTTATTGATTGAAAGAGTTGCTTTCATCTTACCATTGATCTGGACTGCAATCTCTACTGTAGACTCAACAGTCTTTGCCTCATCAAATGTTGGCCATGATGCCTGATAAAGATATCCATCGTAACCAAGAATACTCCACATTTCCTCTGTGATATGTGGTGCAACCGGATTCAATAATGTAAGGAGTGTCTTCATCTCACCCTTTGTCACTGCATTCTTCTTATAGAAATCATTTACAAGTGCCATCATAGCAGCAATAGCTGTATTATACTTCAGATTCTCAAAGTCAGTTGAAACCTTCTTGATCGTCTGATGCATCTTTGTCTCCATATCCTTAGAGTAAGCATCACCATCTACTACGATATCCTGCAGTTTCCATACTCTCTCAAGGAAACGACGACATCCCTTTACACCATCATCTGACCATGATGCAGCAAGATCAAAGGCTCCAATGAACATCTCATATGTTCTTAATGTATCTGCACCATATGCATTTACAATATCATCCGGATTTACAACATTTCCTCTGGACTTACTCATCTTCTCGCCATTCTCACCAAGGATCATACCATGGGAAGTACGCTTCTGATATGGTTCCGGTGTAGGAACAACGCCCTGATCATACAGGAATTTATGCCAGAATCTGGAATAAAGCAGATGAAGTGTTGTATGCTCCATACCACCATTGTACCAGTCAACCGGCAGCCAGTATTTTAATGCTTCCTTGCTTGCAAGTGCCTCTGTATTCTTTGGATCCGTGTATCTCAAGAAATACCACGATGAACCAGCCCACTGAGGCATGGTATCTGTCTCACGCTTTGCAGGACCTCCACAACATGGGCACTTCACATTTACCCAATCCGTCATAGCTGCAAGTGGAGATTCTCCATTATCCGTTGGCATATAGCTCTCTACCTCCGGAAGCATCAGCGGAAGTTCACTTTCATCAAGAGGTACATAGCCACATTTATCACAATGAATGATCGGAATTGGCTCGCCCCAGTATCTCTGACGGGAGAAAACCCAGTCACGGAGCTTATAATTAACTTTTGCCTTACCGATTTTCTTTTCTTCCAGGAACTCGATCATCTTCTCTTTTGCATCTTTTACCTGTAAACCATTTAAGAAGCCGGAATTGATCAGAACACCTGTTGCAACATCTGTAAATGCTGCTTCATTGATATCTACTTCTTCTCCATCCTTTGCTACAACCTGAATCAGCGGCAGATTGAATTTCTTTGCAAATTCCCAGTCTCTTTCGTCATGTGCAGGAACCGCCATGATCGCACCTGTACCATATGACATCAGTACATAATCGGATACCCAGATCGGGATCTCTTTCTCATTTACAGGATTGATTGCTACCAGACCATCAATAGCTACACCGGTCTTATCCTTTGCAAGCTCAGAACGCTCAAAATCAGACTTTCTGGCAGCCTGCTCTCTGTAGCTTTCGATCTCAGACCAGTTCTTGATCTCATCTTTATATTTATCAAGCAATGGATGCTCCGGTGATACAACCATATAGGTTGCTCCAAATAATGTATCACATCTGGTTGTGTAGATACGAAGCTTATCTTCTTTTCCTTTGATCTGGAAATCCACTTCTGCACCTGTAGAACGTCCGATCCAGTTCTTCTGTGATACCTTCACACGCTCAATATAATCAACAGTATCGAGACCTTCGATCAGCTTATCTGCATATTCTGTGATCTTTAACATCCATTCAGATTTGACCTTACGGACAACCGGTGCACCACAACGCTCACAGACACCATTTACAACTTCCTCATTTGCAAGACCAACCTTACAGGATGTACACCAGTTGATCGGCATTTCTTTCTTATATGCCAGACCTGCCTTGAATAACTTCAGGAAGATCCACTGTGTCCATTTGTAATATTCCGGATCCGTTGTATTGATCTCACGATCCCAGTCAAATGAATATCCAAGGGAATGAAGCTGTGCCTTAAATCTTGCTACGTTATTCTTTGTTACTTCCTTTGGATGGATCTTGTTCTTGATCGCATAATTCTCGGTCGGAAGTCCAAATGCATCCCAACCCATTGGATAAAGAACATTATAGCCCTGCATTCTTCTCTTTCTGGCTACAATATCGAGTGCTGTATATGGCCTTGGATGACCAACATGAAGTCCCTGTCCGGATGGATATGGGAACTCAACTAATGCGTAATATTTTGGTTTACTGTAATCATCTGTTGCAGCAAAAGCCTTGTTATCATCCCAGACCTTCTGCCACTTCTTCTCAACAACTTTATGATTATATGCTGTTGCCATGTCATTTCCTCCTGAAAAATGTTTGTAAAGTGTAATAGGAGCCTAATCATATATGACCAGCTCCTACTATCTCTCTTATATTCTGATCGAATTAAACTCTTGAAAGATACTCGCCTGTACGTGTATCGATCTTGATCGTATCTCCTTCATTTACAAATAAAGGAACATAGAGTGTTGCTCCTGTCTCAACTACACAAGGCTTTGTAGCACCTGTAGCTGTATCACCCTTTACACCAGGCTCGCACTCTGTGATCAGTAATTCTACAAATAATGGTGGCTCTACACCAAATACAGAACCATTATGGGAAACAAGCTTACAGATCTCGTTCTCCTTAACGAACTTTAATGCATCTCCGATTGCTGCTTTATTCAATGGAATCTGATCGTATGTCTCCGGATCCATGAAGTAGTAAAGATCACCATCATTGTACAGATACTGCATATCTTTTCTTTCGATATGAGCCTTCTCGCACTTCTCTGTTGGACGGAATGTCTTTTCTACAACACCACCACTCTTGATATTCTTAAGCTTTGTTCTTACAAATGCAGCACCTTTACCAGGCTTTACATGCTGGAACTCTATAATCTGATAAATATTTCCTTCAAATTCAATCGTAACACCATTTCTGAAATCACCTGCTGAGATCATCTCTGCCATAATTTTCTTTTCCTCCTTAAGATATGAACTTCTTGTGACATTTTATAATATTCTACAGAATATTTCAACTACTTTTTACCAATTCACGGATTCCCGGACGATTGGTGGCCGTGATATGTCTCTTTCATAAGTCGCTTACGCTCTATTATTTTAAAAACAAAACATTGCGTATTAGTTTTTGCTTTTAATTAAGTACATAGTTTATACTATATTTTGCTTATTATTTCTTCCACTATATGCTCAGGAGTCAATTCTGTGACAGGGATTGTCAGATCTGCCGCACGTTCATATAACGGGGTGCGGTAGGTTAAGAGATCTCGTACCTTTTGTTCCGGATTGCCGCCTGCCAGAAGTGGTCTGGTGTTGTCACCGGATAATCGTGATATGACTTCTTCCGGAGTGATCTGTAAATAAACGACTGTTCCAAGAGTTGCAAGCTCTACAGCATTCTCCTCTCGAAGCGGAAGTCCTCCGCCGGTCGAAAGTACCGCGTGTGTCAATGACGTATTTAATTCTTTTAATGTATCTGTCTCCAATTGTCTGAAATATGCTTCGCCCTTTTTACTGAATAATTCTGCGATCGTACAGCCACATTTTTCTTCTATATACTGGTCAGTATCTATAAATGTATATCCATATTTTTCAGATAAAAGCTGTCCAACTGTTGTCTTTCCGGATCCCATAAATCCTGTCAAAATAATATTATCCCGTGTTTTTTTCAACAGTTTCTGATAGATCATATCTGCTGTTTTCTCATCCACCGATATATCATTCCACAGTTCATATGCAATTATTCCCTGATATAACAGCATCTTCAGACCATTATAACTCTTTGCTCCTGCCTGTCTGCACAAAGACATAAATCTGGTACAGAATGGTTTATAGATCAGATCAATTCCCACTGATACCATCTGGTAAAATGCCGGATCTTCAATTATTACCTCATCACTATGCGGATACAGACCCTTTGAAGTTGACTGGAATACAATATATTTTTTCTCCGGAAGTTTGTGATAGTCTTGAATGCTCATAGCAGTCATATTCTGCTTTCCAAAGAAATCATTCATATGATCTGCGATTGCCTGTGCTTTCGATACCGTACGGTTTAAGATATATACATGTCCTGCTCCATTTGCCCCACACATATAGGCTACAGCCTTTGCAGCTCCGCCGGCTCCTAAAATAATGACATCATGCGCATCAAGTTCTACTCCATAAGATCTCACCTCACGAAGAAGCCCCAGCATATCCGTATTATAGCCTTTATATCCATTTTCTGTCCGCACCAGGGTATTAGCAGCACCGATCGCCTGTGCCCCTTCATCCAGCTCTGACAAATATTTCATAACCTCATTCTTATGCGGTACAGTCACATTTAAGCCCAGAATATTCAGTGCATAAGCTCCTTTCACTGCCTCTCCAAGGTCTTCTGCTTTTGTGTGAAATGGTACATACACATTATTTAGTCCAAGTGTTTCACTTAATGTATTGTGGATCAGCGGCGACATTGTATGCTCTACCGGATCTCCTAACAGACCAAGCGTTCTTGTCTTTCCATCTATCATCATTTACCTCTTCTCCTTATGATCTGTCTTAACCAAAATGGCTTATTTTTTTCTCTTTCTTCCGCTCATATACATATGTCCTCTCACCGCATTATGTAATAAAAAGGAAACATTAACATAGTAGCATCTTCTGTTTGTTCTTACAAGAATTATTCCAAATATACAGAAATAAGGCGGACATTACTGCCCGCCTTGTAATATATAAGATTGTTTGTCAATTCTTATATTTGTTAAGCCAATACAAATTTTTTCGTATAAGCTACATCATTTGCTGCAACCTGAATTGCACTATCTGATTGTGTCAGATTGAACAATGGATCAGATGCTTTTACCTTGATCATTGTATAGATCGGTTTTGTCTTACCATTGTAGTATACTTCTACAACTATGTAGGTGTAGTTTCCACCATATGGTGCGAACAGTTCATCTGTTGGCTTCAGGTTATTGGAATCTGTAAACTTATCCTTAATCTGTATCTTCTTTGTCGACGCACTATCTTCCACAATGCCTGCTTTTTCCTTATCGGATGCCGGTGTATTCCAGATCATACGATCTGTACCCTCTGCATATGCTGGACGATTGTTTGCCATATCTGTATCATCATAATCCAGATCATAGTATACGTTAATTGCATCCACTGTTACATCATTTGGAACATTGATCTTGAAGTCGAATTCCGGTGATGTTGTCTTATCTGCTACTTCATCCAAATATACGGTCTTACCAATTGACTCAGATATCTCTTCGTCCTTTGCCATTTCTTTCTTGAAATCTGTATCAGGATCATAAACATATAATGTAGGTTTTTCCTTTACTGCTTCTGCACTGTTTACAATAACGTTGATGAAGAGCTTTCTTTCATCATTATTTCTTGTTGTAGGACCTGTAACCGATCCATGACCGGCTCCACAGTATGTAATTGCTCCGTTACCATAAGATGTTGTGTAGATGTAGTAGTTCTCCATTCCATCATATGGATCTGCTGCATACAGGGATGATCTCTTCTTCGCATCACTTGAGTTGTTAGAACCTGCCAGTGTATACCATACAGTTACATCGCCTGCTTCCAGATCAAGTGCATATACCTGCTGATGTGTACCTGAAATATTCAGGGAATCACCAATCTTGTATGGATACAATGTGATCAGACCTTCATTTAACTGTTTTGCCTTTACAGTCTGTGAATTTGCTGACTGATCAGCTGTTGATGATGCTGACCATGCTGTCGCACTCTGGAAATCACTCTGTGCATATACATATGGTAAGGTGTATGTTGCACCACCGCCACCATTCTTATCATAGTACAAACTGGTCATTGACAATGCACTTACATACATTCCAATGTTTCCAACCTTGTTATAGCTGGATGCGATCTGTGTCATATTAGCATTAATACTGTTTACAAGACTCTTTCCTGCGATTGAATTATTTACATATGGTGTAAGATAATACAGGTCAGCGTCCTCCGACTTGTATGCCAGTGATGTATTCTTGTCTGAATACGTTGGCTTGCCGCCCTCCTGATAAATGTATCCTGAGGTTCCAGCCTTTGCTTCTGTCTTTGTAAAATATCCGGTATCTACACCGCCCCAGTCGTTGATATATGAATACTGGTCATATGTTACTGCATCCTGATAAATGTATCCGGACGTTCCTGCTGTAGCTTTCTTTTTATAGAATGTACGGGTATAATTTGCTGTTAAATCCATGTAAGCATTATCTTTTTCCCATCCATTCAACGGACCCTTCCAATCATGTGTTGTTCCATATGATTCCGGCTCATAAATATATCCATCTTCTGCCAAAGTTCCCTTTATCATTCCGGCTGGTGAACCAGATGAATTCTGCTTTGTATAGATATATCCATCTTCTGTCAATGTTCCCTTTACAAGGCCTTCCCGTGTAACACCTGTAACATATCCGTCATTTACGACCTCATATGTGTTGGCATTATTTGTAAGATCTACATGGAATCTGTTCATTCCAACAATATCAAGTAATGACTTTGTCAGATTAACAGCACCTGCATCTGCATACGGTGTCATTGTGTCATGGAAGAAGAATAAATCTCCACCATTTGATACATAATCCAGAATGTATTCACAAGTACGCTGCTTCAAGTCTACCTTGAATCCACCAAAAGAATCGGATGGACCAAGAACCAGAATTGAATACTGCTTCTTCATGAAATTTTTACCATAAGAACGTCTTAAATCTTTCTTATACACATCTAATGCATCTAATTCTTTATCCTTTGCATCTCTGTACTTCTCATACAGTTCTACAAATTCACTGCCGAACATTGTAGATGAAATCTTTCCGCTGGCAAATGTAATATCTGTATTTGTACTGTATACAGGCCAGAATACCATATAGTACTCACCGGTATCGATCGTATAATTAAGGAGATCGATCAGGTCACTGTTTGAAACAGATGACTTGAAACCACCAAGGAACGTATTATAAGTACCTCTTGCTCCATAATTTGTAGAACCTGTATATGTGCCCTGTAAGGACTGAATAGCACCCTTGATGTAGCTATCCAGGTCTTCTTTTGGCTTAACGGTCTCAGATACATATTTGTTATAAGCTGCCAAAGCAATTGTTGCATCTGTTGCATACTGCTTCTTGTTTCTACCTTCTACTGTACCGCCATTCTCCAGCTTATCTGCCTCTTCTACCCAGGTATCCAGACAGTCATATGTGTCTGCCTGATTATCCTTTGTTGTAAAGGCAGCTTTATCAGCTGAAGCTACTACCATATCAAGACTGATATCGTAATCCTCTGCTAAGGTATCTGCAAAATTTGAAAGATAATCATCATTACCCTTCTGTGAACCATAGAACAGATCTGTGTCATATGGAACGATACCAAAACGATTCTCATGACGTCCCAGACATTTATACTGTGCAACATCTGCTGTATCAAGTGCTGTCTGATTTGCATAGGTGTTATACTTCAGAATCTTATGTGCTGTCTGTGACTGAATATCAAAGTACAATGTATCTGTTGCTCCCCAGGATGTTGCTCCCTGTCCTTCTGACATGGTCTGAACCTGTAAAACATTGATATCACTGATTCCGTCTGTGTTGTTTACGATCTTGCAGATACCACGCTCTTCTGCAATGATATTATCCTTACTATCCATAATAAGGATCTGCCAGTATGCAGAACCGAAGAAATCCTGATCCAGTGCAATATTTACTGTCTTATTCTTTACTGCAGAACCGGATGTTCCTGTTGATGTATCTATATCACCTGTTACATAATAGTCAATCGTCTTATCATGATCAAACTGTGTATTCTTATTCTTGTCAATACAGATTGAATATTTATAACTCTTTTCCGATCCTGCTACAGAGAAGGTAAATGATAAATTGGTTGTCTTCAGATATGTGCTTGTAATACCCTCTGAATATTCAACCGGTGCACTTGTAACTGTAAGACGCGCTCTTGATGTAGACTGTTTAACAAGATTGTTAATCGCTGCATTTGTATCCTCTGAGAATACTGTTGCATACGACTTGATAGCCGTCTCATCTGTTGCATCCTTATACCATGTCTTCTGCTGTGCCTCTGAATCAAGCATTGTCTGCTTTTCAGCAATCTTATAAGTGTACAGTGTATCACCATACTGCTTATTTGAATTATCAATCTTCTGTGTATCGGTTGCATCTACGCCCCATAATACATTTGTTCCTTTGGATCTTCTGTTATTGATCACATTCAAAAGGTCATACATTCTGGATGATGGATCCAGATAGAAGTTCTTTCTTTCCAGCTTGCCTGCATTATACCAGTAGCCCTGACTCTTCTGCGCATCTGTAAGACCATTGCCGTCTGCATCTGTTCCATTTACCTTTTCAAATACCGAAGTCAGTTCATTGCCAACCATGATCGGTCTTCCAAGATTAACGTAAGATACAAGCTCATCATACTTATTCTTTGTCAGGTCATTACCATTTTCAACAACATATGTTGTCTTATACTTTGTTGAGCCAATCACCGGTGTTGCCATAAGCTCAGAACCTGTGATTGATCTTGTCATCTTGTAAGAACCGGTACCACCCATCTCCTTCAGAACACCTGTATGGTAATACATAACAAATGTAGGAATTGCGGATACTAACTGTTCTGCACTTGGTCCGATATAAGCAAATACACTGGAATCGTATATCTTACTCAGATCTCTGTCCAGAGCGCTGATATCTCCACCGATATATACAAGGTCATATGTAGCAGCGATATCATCTGTCATACCGATCAGTGCCTCTGATGAAACCTGTGTAAGCTCAATATCTGAATATGAGATACCATCGATCGCATATGCAATCTTTGCCTTCGTCAGATCAAAATCATAATACTCACTGCCCGGTGAAAGCTCCTCCACTGCATAGCCCTCAGCTACATCCGATGGAACGGTATAATAATTACCATAGATTTTTTCTCCGTGTGTATTGGTACCATTTGTCCATGCACCGGATCCATTCTTAACCGATGAAGATCTTGCGAGTTCTTCATCAATTGGATAATCCGGCTGAATTTCCAGAACTCTGAATTTATTATCACTGCCTCTTCGGTATACACCGGCATTGATAATATCTGCGATCACCTTTGCTGATGGACTGTTGATAATAATCTTATCTGGATCACCTGATCCACCACCATTATTGTTTCCGGATCCAATACCGTCTCCGGCTTCACTGCTTGCGATTACATACACACCCTCTTCTACTGCTGAACATAACTTCTGGTATGCTGAATCACCGATCTCATCTTTATAATCACCTGATTCAATAAAGATAAAATCATACTCTGTAAAATCAATTACATTCGTTCCTGTAACTTTTGGCAACAGGACATCATTTTTATACTTTTTATACTGAGCATCTACATAAGCATATACCTGTTCTGATGTCTCAAAGATAAGATCATCTGTATATACATCTGTTGTATAGTTTGTCGGATCTGCTGTACACTTGTCTGCATATTCTTTATATTCATCGCAGTCATTTGTGTAGTCGTAAGCACCATCTTTGCTTTCTCCCTTTACAGAAACGATGAAATCATAGCCATTGCTTCCGATCACATAATCCTCGGTAATTGCATCCGGATTCGTTGCCGGATCAGAGCCATCGCCTGTGCCGGTGTTATCGCCTGTGCCGGAATTATCGCCTGTACCTGCATTATCACCTGTGCCGGTGTTATCGCCTGTGCCGGAATTATCGCCTGTGCCTGCGTTATCTCCTGTGCCGGAATTATCGCCTGTACCTGCGTTATCGCCTGTACCTGCGTTATCTCCTGTGCCTGCGTTATCGCCTGTACCTGCGTTATCGCCTGTGCCGGAATTATCACCTGTACCGGAATTATCGCCTGTACCTGCGTTATCGCCTGATGTATCAGAATCATCTCCATTGTCTTCATATGAAGATGGATCCACTGTTGCCTCCAAAAGAACACTGTAATCATAATCAGCATTTACTTTAGGAAATCCATATTCATATGTATAGATACCTGTCTCTTCATCATATGATCCATTTCCATCTTCACCGGTTGTAAGTTCACATGCCAGAACTGTACCATCTGTATTACCAGCCAGTTTGCTTGCTTCTCCCTTTGGAGTTACAACCAGATAAACAACAGAGCCTGCAAGATCTCCCTTAGACTTGATCGTACCGGTAATCTGCTTTGCAGCAACATCCTGGAAATAAGTCTTAGCAAGATCATTTGCTGTATACTTTGCTCCCTTTGAGCTGTCAACCGCATTTAACAGATCCTTACTCTGAATCTGATAGATATTTGCTCCACTTGGAACAAACTTATAACCCTTACCGGCATAAGCATCACTTGTAAAGTCGCTGTTTGGAGCTTTTACAACAGACTCCCACTTCTTTGTTTTACTATTATATACATAATTTTCTGCAGAGCACTGCGGTGCATCATTCTTTGATGCCAGTTCTGAGAACATACTGTTTGATGTACCATCTGTGATCACCAGAACATTTGCATTATCAAATTTCCATTCATGTCTGGAACCTGATATACCCTGTGTATTTCCAGATATCTTTGCGTATGCAGAATCGACCTTATTCGTCTTATTATTTAAGAATGCTTCCATCTTATCATCTGTATACCATTTATAATATCTGTTCTTGTTGATATAATCCTTTCCGCCTTCTGTTGCAGAACGTTCAGCAGTCAGAATGAAATCCGATATTGTCTTTGTGGTATTTGTCATTGGATCTGACTTGTTACCACTTGCTTCTTTATAAAGGACATTGAAGAAACCAGGTTCTACACAGAGAACATTATCTGTTCTTCCCTTTAATGTTTTTGTTACATATTTGTATGCCAGAGATCCCATACGATACTGGTCATTATTACCTGTGATCTTTTCAGGCTCCGCTGTACATAATGCATATCGATCAAAGATGATCGGATGCTTTCCTGCATATACATCCAGCCAGTTATATAAGCTCTCGCTGATATCTGTACCGCCTGCAGCATAATCATTTGCTGTTGTTGCAACGATATAGATAAAATCCGCATTTGCAAGTATTTCCTGTGCCTCTGTACCCATGCCGTTCAGATCACTGACTGTTTTAGTCGTCAATTGAACTGCACCCGGTGCCATATCATCTTTAATATTCTTATAACCATTGAAAACTGCATATCTGAAGTATTCTCCATCATATACATATTTCCACAGATCAGATGTGCCTTTATATCCTGCTTCATCACTGATCTTTCCTGAGTAACCGGAAGCAGTCACAATCTCTGTCATTGATGTATCTGCTGTTGCATAAGATCCCAAACCATCCGGAAGGATCTGAACAATGTGATACTTATCCTCGCCTGTCTTCTTCAGACTGGAATCGTTTGAGTTAAGAATCGCCTGATCAATGTTTGAGCTGCCCACCAATGTTGAACTGCCACTTGTGTCCGCTTCACTTTTTTCAACAGGAGTTCCAGAATTAGCCAACGTAAAGTTTACGAATATAGCACATACTATAAGTGTAAATATTATCGCTACAGATGATAATACTACTTTTCTGTTCTTAAACACTATTTCTTTCCTCCTTAATCCCATGTATGCTTTTTAAGCACATATGAATTTCGAATGCCAACAACACCATTTATCTTATAAGATGCCGCCGTTGTTGAATCTTCAAGTTCCAGTGTAATTGCAATACTGTCCTCGTCCGGATTGATCTGTAATTTGAAATCCTTTACATCCTTACAAAGAACAGTGCCATCTGCTTCACTTGCATCAGTGATTCTATCTGATTGCGGTGTTTTAAACACATAAAGCTTTTTTTCGGTCTTATCATATGTGATCGTACAGGTCGTGATAACACTGTCACCGTTACTCTGTAATGCAGATGCATAATCTACTTTCAGATATAACTTCCCGGAATCATCCGGAATAATATATGTCGTGTCATCTGTCGATGGTGATGTGACATCACCAAACGACTTCATATCTGCAATATCATAACATGGACCCTTTGGTGTAAGACCAGCTCCACCCGCTTTCTCGATATAAACAGTACGTCTTCCAATACCACCAGCAGACATTAATTCACCTCCGCTGCCCTTTGTATCTGTATCATCCGGAACAATAAATACTCCGGAAACCGGGCTGTAAGATGTGACGCCCGCTGATGTAGTAGCCACATATGCACTTCCCAATATCTTCACATCAGTCGCACCCATGATCATATCTGATATGGTATCATATGTTTCACCGGCTTCGTTCTGTATTTTCTTTCTATTTGTCATCTTTCTATTGGAGGATACCACTGTACCAACAAGTGAGGTTACCGCAACCATGAACACACTTAAAATTCCAATGTACAGTACTAATTCAATGAAAGTGAAACCTTTATTATTATTTTTCTTCACGCTTCACCCCTCCTCATGATCCTGTGTAATGGCTGCCTGTTGCCTGATTCAGTGTTACCTTTCCAACGGCATCATTGGATCCGTCCTTATAAAAGGTATATACACCACTTCCGGTTTTTACAGAACCATCTGACTTATTAAACTTAATGATCATAGATGAAACTTCACTTCCTGCGGAAGAACCATTATTTGAATAGTAAATCGTTACACGATCCAGAATCTCACGATCCTTTGAAGTATCTTCTGTGAAATCCGATCCATTCTTGCTCTTACCATATACCAGGTTATATTTTCCATCTACTTTTTCCAGTTTCATTGCCCAATCGCTTTCCTGTGTTTTTGTCAGGGACTGCAGAGTTGACAATTCCTGATTGAACGACTCCTTTGATGAAGTCGCACGAGCTGTCCGTATCGAAGAAATCGACACTGCCGCAAGTCCTGACATAACTGCGATGATAGCAAGAACAATAATCAATTCAACAAGGGAATATCCGGAATCATTTTTTATTTTTCTTATCATATTCACCCCTCCTACTCTACATTCTTCTTCCAGTTCTGGAATGCAAGAATGTCGCTATAAGAGATGTCTGATAAGCTTGAACCAGAAACCTCTGAATTGTTTTTATCGTCTACTTTAACATAGTTCTTTAAGATCTCTCTTGTGATCAGACTCAGATCTTCTACATCACTCTTGGAACACTCTTCCAGTACAGTTGCTGTAAAGGATGCGTCTGCTGAGATATCTACGCTGCTGTTACAGATAATCTTTGCACCTGATATGATCATTCCTCGGAATGACTTTACACTCTTATCAAATGTTACATTACCACCACAGATAACGATACCCTGTAAAGCACCATCAGCGGCTGTGGATTTTAATGTTACATCATTTGCATTGATGATAACAACTGCATTTGTCTCTGGCTCTACCTTGTTGATACTAAGATTTTTGGAGAAGATCTTATCATAATCAACATATTTGGTAAGAGGTGTCAGACTGTAGTTGTAATCAAATGTATCAAGGTTCTTTCCGTCAGATCCTTTGATCGGAGCGTATGTGTATGTACTTCCGTTCTTTGTATATCCGGCCACTTCCCATGCAGAAACATCTGTATCTGTATCATCCTTTTTATCTACTACAGACAGATGATCTTTCATATTGATATACATATAATTGATCTGATTGCTGACCTTCTCCTCTTTGCTAAGAGCGGTCTGATCACCAAGTGCCTCTGAATTCTTTTTAATATCTGCAAATGTATTATTATTCTCTGTAGTACCCTTATTACCAAGTAACACTGAGAATGTCTTTGATCCTGTTGCATTTTTTAATGCTGTATCAACCTGCAGAGATGTATCTGCAGATGCCTTAACAAATAATGAATTGTCACTGTTCTGAGCAGTTACAGCTCCACTTGTTTTAATCTTGCTTCCATCCACATCACCATCTTTGCTTGGCAGAAGTAATTTAACTTCAAAATTTTCATAGTTAGCAACATTGTACAATTTCTTTTTCGTTTCGTCGATGCCTGTGTTTAAGAGATCATAATACTTCTCTACAAATTCTTCTGCATCATTTACTCCATCTTTGTTATTATCACCATCCTGAATGTACAGATAATAATAATCATGTCCGGAAACTGTCTCCTTGATTGCTTCTACAATATAATTATTAGATGTGAGCTGTTTTACGAAATCAGTATACAGCTTGTTAATTTGGACATCATTTGAAAATGTCTTAGGGAACTTTAATGTTACATGTGTATAACCGTTCTCATCCACAACCTCAGTATTATCATACAGATCCCACTGTGTCAGGAAGATCAACTGATTGGACTTAACATCAAGAGACTGACCGGTTGAATAATCGTTTAATGCTGTGAATGCATAATCAGAATCTTTCGTAAGGCCAAAGTTTTTTCTTTCTTTCTCATCTGTGATCGTATTTGCTGCGATCTTGGAGAATTCGATATAGGACTTACCTGCAATATACAGAGATTCCAGACTTGAAAGATCCAGAGTTGAATTCTTTCCATTGACAATGATCGCACTGTCACTGAAGTGTGATTTTAATTTGAATCCTGTTGCAAGGTTACCGGATGTACGAAGAAGGTTAATGCTTCTTACGTCATCTGCTGTATAGCTGTATCCAAAATAAGTTCCTCTTGTAAATGTAAGCTCAGATTTCTCTGCATTCAGCTCTGTATCATCATATACATAAGCATTTGCTGCCGCTTTGATCTGTCCGCCCTCATCACCTCCGATGATGATGTTATCGGTCCAGAGTTCTGATAACAGGGATGTACGTCCTGAAAGATTAATCTCCGCACCATCAAAAGCTGCGAGAGATCCTGAGTTAACGATAATATCGGAATTCAGTGTCAGATTCGCTCTGTCACCCTGTACAAAGATACCGGAATATGCACTCTCATCTGTTGATCCCCATTTGGTTTCAACTGTACGGCTGTATTCATTTGTTACCTTTGTATCTGTTTTTCCGTTATAATCTTTATTGTAATAGTCAGAAGCGGTATAAATGTTACCCTTTATATTTACTTCTGTATCTGCTGCTGTTCCGGATACCTGAAGTCCCATATCAGCTAGCAATGCGTAATTATATAAGCTGTCACTGTTTGCACCTGCCATATCAAAAGAAACATTATATTCCGGTTTCTTTAATACAAGGTCTGTTGTGATCGTCTGTACATAAGTTCCAGGCGCCATTGCTCCGCTCGCGGAATCTGTGCTGCTTAATGTGATCGTACGCTTTACACCAATATTTCTGAATGTAATCTCTTCGATATTATTCTCATCGATCGTATTGGCACTTGCTACACCTGTAACTTTTCCATTCTTTCCAGCTACATATTTGATGTACTTTTCACGACCTTCTTTATCCTTGAATACAATTCTCAGATTGTCACAGGCAAGTGATACATCCGGATCTGTAATATAGCCCTTTAAGGTTTCGATCAGAGTTGGCATATTGCTGAATGTCTTATCTGATTTGATACCCTGCATAAAGAACTGCTTAAACAGATCATTCGCTTCATCTTCTGTCAGATTGTTATACTGACCATCCTTGTAATACACAACAATCTCAGCCGTTGTCGTATACGCGGAATACAAATGCTCATTTGTCGCTGCACCAATTCCGGCATATATCTCATCCATGGCTTTTTCAACACTGTAAAAGTTATTCAGGGAATTCAGCTTATAAAAACGAAGTTTATATGCCAAAAGAGTTCCCATTAACAATGCTGACACCAGTATGCTTAAGAAAGTTGCTGATACAATAACAAGGACAAAACTCGAGCCGCGGTTATCCGCTAATTTAAGCTTGTTTTTTAACTTTTTCAGCATCTCTTATTTCCCCCTTGTTCCTGATACTTCTGTCTTATTGCCATCACTGTCTGTCAATGTAACATGAATATCATACAGGTATGTTTCATCACTTGTATCATCTGATGTGTTCTTAACTTTAATAGCAGTTGCATCTGTTTCATCATACTCAGTTCCGAAGTTTGAATATGTCTCAATCTTTCCCTTGGTATCATCACCAGTGCGGTTCACATATACCTTAACAGAAGATGGTGAGCTTGTATGACTGGTGCTCTGGTAAACCAGACTGTCAATACTGCTTACGCCAAGTGTATCGCAAATAATCTCCTCATATTTCGGATCAATTGAAGCAATTGTTTCAAATAAGTAGATCTTTGCTTTTTCATCATCAGCAAGTCCTGATGTCTCAACTCTGATATAATCATTATTACAATATACACCATTACACACTGCAGGTGCATATAACAGATAGATTGGAGGAAGTGTCTTGTATTCCTTCTGATATACAATTCCCTCTCCATATTTTCCATCCGGTTTATAGGTATCGCTTGCAATTCCATTCGTGTATGCCTTAATGATAGGATTAAACGATGGTTTATCCTGATATTCTACAAAACACTGTACCATATAACCGGATAAAGTCTTTGAAACCTTAATCGTGGTTGTTTTCTGGAACGAATCATTATCCAGATAGGTAGCACCGGACAGATACTGATTATATAAAACGGAATTTCCCTTTAAGATATCCACTTTCACATCTTTAAAATATGCCGCTGCCTGATTATCCAGACTGTTTCCTTCTATACCACTGGTTGCTCCCATATAGGTTGCTCCAGCAATGATCGCTGACTGCTTGTTATCAAGATTACGTACTGTACCAACACCTGATGTAAGGCGGACATACTCAGAACCGTCTTTCTTCAGGTCATTTGTATTGGCATCCCATACATATCCCTTTGTTGCAACTGCATGCGCAATATCATTTACAGTTACTGTGCAATCATACTTCTCGTATTCTCCCCCGAGCGATATTCCACTGCATGAATATGTATTAATGTGATAATCTACAGTTCCCGCACTTTCCGGGAGGGTATAAGTCTGTGTCTGGGAATCATCCAGACCAAACTCATAATTACCTGTAGAATTGCCATCAGGGATACTGATGGCACTTTCTTTCATATTTGCAGTTTTAAAGCTTTCCATGATCTCTTCAGCTTTTTCAATCGCATATTGTTTCTTTGTTGACTTCGTATTGACATTGATCGCTGAAATCAACTGGGCGGTAAGGGGAGCAATTAATATAGCAAATACTGCTACAGCTATGATTACTTCAATCAAGCTAAAGCCTTTGTTATTATTCTTTGCCATTCTTACTTCTCACTCCGTTCAAATCGAATCTACGGGTTGCAAGTCTACATCCTACTGATTGCTATCTGTAGTTGTAGTTGTCGTACTACTCTTTACGGTTGGATTTCCGAAAATGTTATCTTTACCGGTTTGAACATTTACGTTAACCTGATCTGTGGTTCTGTCTCCACCTGTAACAGCATATTCAGAGAATGACATATCTCCTGTGTAATCACCAGTCTCCTCATCAAATGCGATTGAGATAGAGTCAACTGTCATACGGAAATCGCTCTTCTCGATGTAATCAACAACATCTTTAACAGACTGATAAGAACCTGAATATGTAACCGGGAAGCTTGCTGAATAGCAGTTGAAATTATTTTCTCCTGCTACTGCTGCAGTAGCATCTGTGCCAGCGGCTGCAGTCTCTGTTGTAGCTGCTGTTGTAGCTGCTGTAGTATTTGCATCTGTAGAAGCTGTTCCTGTTGCTGCACCATCTAATGTAGCATCACCAACAGCACCGGTTCCAAGTGTATAGAAGAGCTGTTCCTCTCCCATTGATACATCTGTGAAACGGAACTTATATTCGTCCTTGATCCCCTGTAAATACATGATTGTATTTTCCTGATAGATCTCTGATGGGAATTCTGCAAGGATTGCTTCATATTCTTTCTTATAGTTCTCTGTATCCTTGATGTACTGATCTCTGTTTACATCTTTTGCTTTCAGGCTGTTATAATAAACCTGCTGTTCATCCTTCTTTGAAACAAGCTCTTTACGGTCATCAAAATTGCTTAATGCCACAAATCTGATCGGCACAAATAAAATAACAACACCGAGTAAAAATAATAATAAATTTCTTTGTCCTTTTGTCATTGCATCCATGTTCTATGCCCTCCCTTACTCAGCTAATGTAGCATCTGTTTCAGTTGTATCAGCATCTGCCGCTGATGCGTCAACATAGATACACGTTACTGTGAAATCATATGTTATTTTACCTGTGTCTTCATCTACATTTTCTGTGATACTTCCAATGAATGAGTTATCAATACAGTCAATTTCTTTTAAGCTGATCGCAAGTCCTGCAATATCATCATATTCTGCTGCTGTTCCTGAAATTGAAACACCTGTTGAATCGGATTCAAATGCTGTGATATCAGTTCCCTTTGGCATCTTCTCTTCCAAAGCCGTGATAAATGTTACAACATTCTCATTCAAGTTCTTTGTGTAGCTGTACATGCTCATGGCATCAACATAAACGCTTTCTGCATTTTCATAATCCTTTACGATCGTCTCAATATCCTGAATTGAAGCGATCTTCTTATTTACATCATCCAGCTCTGTCTGTGCCTGATTCTTTAATACAAATGACACAGCCGTTAATCCGCCTGCCACTAACACAGCCAGGATCAGGAATGCAACTACCAGTGGAGTTGTATCCATCTGACCTTCCTTCTTGCCGGAAGCTCCGCCTTCTGAAATTGTGAATCCCATAGGTGCAAAAGCAGCACCGATTGGAACCATAAGGTATACAGGATTATATATCTTCAAATCAATCTTTGGGTCAAATTTGATATTGAATAAACTGTCCATAACTCTTGTTGAAACATTGAGCTGTACCTTGAAAAGACCATCAATTCCCTTGATCAGGGCGCCATCGCCTGTCAGGAATACATCATCGATCGGCTTATCAGGATTCTTTGATGCAAAGAAATCCATTACACGGCCAATGTTGTTGATCAGGTAACGGAAAGATCCTGTGATCGCATTATCATCAAAATCAACCGTGATCAGTCTTTCATTCTGGAGTAATGTCATTGCTGTTGTAGCATCAACACCCTTTGCATCCATTACTTCATTTACAACAACATTGGTACCATATGGTACAGTTCTCTGTAACAGAAGGATATCTCCTTTTACGATATTAAGTACAGTAGATTCGCTACCTAACTGGATTACCATAGTCGTCATGTTCTCGCTGGTCTGTGTTTTGATCAACTGCAACATGGCATTTCCAATGTAATCAAGAGCAACTACCTTCAGTCCTGCAAGTGCTGCAACTTCATAATATGAACGAACCATACTGGTTGGTGCTGCAACTGCAAGAACTCTTAACTGTTTGTTATTTTCTTCATCAGTAACTGTCTCTAATACAGAATGGGATACTGTGTAATCCTCTATATTAACAGGGAAATACTCTGATGAGTTCGCATTAATAATTCCTTTAATTTTGTTTTCCTTAACGAAAGGTACAAGAACCTCTCTGTTAACGATCTTTGTAGAGGTAAGAACGAATATTGCGTTCTTGTTAGTGATTCCGTTTGCAGCAAGCTGTGATTTGATCGCCTCTGCAATTCTTTCCTTGTCTCTAATGAAACCATCTTCATAAGCATCTTCCGGTGTCTCGAAGATGATGGCATTATGAACTGTGGAAGTCTTTTTTTCAGAAGCTGTTACTTCTGTAATAGTAATACTTTCATTTGTGATGTCGATTGTTAAGACTTTGTTATTACTCGCCATTTTAAATAGCCTCCCTCGCTAATCAGTAGTTTTTTGTGGAATATGTATATTCCAATTGCCTGAGTACCAGCCTACAAGCTGTTCACCCCACTTAAAATAAAATACAATATGCCTGTATGTACAGGCTGAAAGGTAAACAATCTGTCACCTTTAATCATAAGCACACGGATGATTGACCCGTTCATCTTTCATGCCTATTTTTCAGTTTCCAGCTTTTTTGTAAGCCGGCTGCCGCCATTAGTTCAATGCCGTTGTCATTCGCGTTTCTTCTTTCTACATTTATTCGTTTCAGACACAAACAATATAAAACCGCTGACTGCAAAATAGTCACTCGTATGTTATATAAATCTCTTCTTATTATATAAAGCTTATATAAAACGTGTGACCATGAAAGAGATGCCAACATGCATATTTTTCATACATGTTGACGTTTCATGTTGTTAGACAATTTTGAAGGGCGACAAACAAGATCGAAAAACGAGGATTCTTACCAACTTATTCATCACCCTTCTGATGTCTGACTGATGTAATGATTATCTGTTTAACATCAGATCCTTACATCTGTTCACTATGCCCGCCTTTTATTATGGCTGAGGTGAAACCTGCTGAGAACCAGCTTTAACGATAACTGTGTTACCAGCTACATTGATATCAACTGTGAATTCATTTCCTTTGTCGAAGTACTTTGAAGTAATTGTGCTGTTACCAAGAATGCTGCTGATCTCTGTGCTGAATGCACCGTAGCTTGACTTCAGGTCTGAAACGCTTGCGCCTGTAACGCCTGTTCCGATTGCAACCATTGCATCTTCGTCTGACATAGCTGTCTGACATGCTGTACGGATTGTGTCAGCATTTGAAATATCAGCACTTCTTCTTGACTTGTTGATGTACTTGATAAGGGCTGGTGCAAGAGCACCTGCAAGAATTGCCATAATAGCGATTACGATAATTAACTCTACTAATGAGAAACCTTTGTTGTTCTTCTTCATAATTGTTCTCTCCTTTTAAATTGATATTCTTTGTTGTTTGTTGATGCATCTTCCGATGCTATATTAAAACCAGCATCCTCGTACTGCCGGATCTAATCAATACTATAATATGTAACAGGACTTGTATTAGTACTGGTCAAGTGCACTGTACATACTCATGATAGGACCGTATACAGCCGCAACAATCATTCCTACGATACATGCAAGAACTACCATGATTAATGGTTCCATTGCTGCTGTCAGCTTGTTTGTTGCCTCTTCTACCTCTTCATCGTAGTAGTCAGCAACCTTACTAAGCATCTCTTCTATATCACCGGTTTCTTCACCGATCTTTGTCATGGCGGAAAGCATTGGTGGAAGCATCTCCATATCCTTTAATGGTTTGGAAAGTGGAATACCTTTTGCTACCTGCGTCTTGGCATCTAACAGACCATCGCGAATGATCTTGTTATCCATCATCTTTGCCACCTGTTCAACAGCATCGATCATGGAAATACCGGATGCCATCAGTGTACTCATTGTTCTTGCAAATCTGGAACATGCTGACTTGATTGTCAGGTTACCAAAAATCGGCATCTTGATCGCCATATTCGCGAAAAGCTGTTCGCCAACAGAACTTCTCTTGAATGCCTTGCAGCCAACAACGATAGCTGCAACGATGATGATCAACAGCCACCACTTATGTATAATGAAATTACTTGCCGCTACCATAATTCGTGTTGCCAGCGGAAGCTGTGTTCCCATCTCCGCAAACATACTTGAGAAGTTAGGAATAACCATTACCATTACCACGATTACTACGATGATCATGACGATGAATACTACGATAGGATATGTCATCGCACCCTTGATCTTTGCTGATAACGCGTTATCTTTTTCAAAGTGCTCTGTCAGTCTGTCGAGACAGATCTCCAGGTTACCGGATAACTCTCCGGCTGCGACCATGTTGATCATGATCGGTGGAAATACCTCTGAGTTTACACGAAGTGCATCTGCAAGCGTTCCACCCTTTTCAACATATGTCTTTGCATCCATAACTGCTCTCTGCAGTGTTTTGTTTTCTATCTGGTCTCCCATCAGTTCCAGTGCTGATATAATCGTAACACCAGCTCTTATAACTGCTGAAAACTGTTTACAGAAGACTGCCAAATCTTTTGATTTTACCTTCTTCTTAATCAAACCCCCTGAAAATGGACTGTTCTGCTCTGTCAGGCTCATGATCGCATAACCATCTGCCTTCAGCTTCTTCTCCGCTCCATCTCTGTTCGGGGCCTCAATGGTACCTTTTTTATTCTTACCATTTTTGTCAACAACCTTGTAGTTAAATACTGCCATTGTTTCTCCTCCGACCCTGTCATATTTCTTCTTTTTTGTAATAGTTTTCTACTATTACCAGCTAAAAGTGCGCGTAAATTCACGGACTTTTACATATACTATACCTGTTATATTACTATATTTCTCAACCACATTCAATAATTTCTTATGATTGCAGTTTTTTTTGTAAGAATTGCACAAAAGGATTGTACATCTTATTGTCCGTTGATCTTCTTTCTGAGATACTGCTGATCCTGTGCATATGTCATAGCCATCTCTCTGGTGATCGTGCCGGACGAGAACAGATCATACAATGCATCATCCATTGTGATCATTCCGAGCTGTCTGCTGGTCTGGATCGTCGACTGGATCTGATGTGTCTTCGCTTCTCGTATCAGGCTTCGGATCGCCGGTGATGCAAGCATTACTTCAAATGCTGCAACTCGTCCCTGTCCGTTCGCTGTCGGAAGCAGTGACTGGGAAATAACACCTTCCAGTACCATCGCAAGCTGTACTCGTACCTGTTGCTGCTGGTTTGTCGGGAAGATATCGATAATACGGTCGATCGTACTTGCCGCACCGATCGTATGCAGAGTCGAGAATACCAGGTGTCCGGTCTCGGCTGCAGTGATCGCTGTTGAAATCGTTTCAAGATCTCGCATCTCTCCTACAAGAATAATATCAGGATCTTCACGGAGCGCTGCACGAAGAGCATTCGCATAACTGAGTGTATCCATACCAACTTCTCGTTGATTAACGATTGCCTTGTTGTGATGGTGAATATACTCGATAGGATCCTCCAGTGTAATGATATGATCGGTCAGGTTTTCATTTGCCTTATTAATAATAGAAGCAAGTGTTGTTGATTTACCGGAACCGGTAGGTCCTGTTACAAGTACCAGACCTCTCTTTCTCTTATATAATTCAACAACCTCTCTCGGAATACCGAGCTGATCTGGTCTTGGGATCTGTGTTTCTACTCGTCTGTATGCCGCAGCCATATTACCACGATCCATATATACGTTTACACGGAAACGACCGGTTTCTGGTGAATCGAATGAGAAATCGACCTCACCTCTATCTTTTAAAATTGCTACATGTCTCTCTTTCATCGTTGCTCCGATTGCTTCAGCCGCATCAGCCGGTGTAAGCGGAGGAACTTCAACTTCTGTCAGTCGTCCATTGATTCTGAGTTTCGGTGGTATGCCTACGGCAATATGTACATCCGACGCTTTTGCCTCAACCGAGAATGCCAGGAGCTCTTTCATATCCAGCATACTGTTTCCTTCCTTTCTTTGTTGCATTCATAATTTCAATTTTATTTTTACAGAGCCTGATCACATATTCTTCTCTGCTAAAAATCTTTTTTATCCACGCCGGTTTATCACCGAACCGGATCTTTTAATATTCATCACCTGTTGTATATACGATCTTCTTCATCTCTGACATGGAAGTAATTCCATTCAGCACATGTTTGGCAGCACCCATCTTCAGAGTAAGCATACCTTCTGCAAGTGCCTGTTTTTCAATCTTATCCGCTGTCGCTCCGGTCGAGATAACCGCCTGCAGTGCTTTGGATACCGGCATCATCTCGTATACACCGATTCGTCCTGAATAGCCTGTATCATTACACAACGGGCAGCCAGACGGCTCATAAATGATAACATCTTCTTCATCCTCCGGCACGCCGAGTACTATTCTCTCTTCATCTTCTACGAGACGAGGCTGTTTGCAGGTCGGGCACAGTCTTCTTACAAGTCGCTGTGCAATAACACCTACAACCGCATCACCTACAACATAAGGTTCGATTCCCATATCTTCCAGACGGGTGATCGTACTTGCTGCTGAGTTTGTATGGAGTGTTGATACAACCAAGTGTCCTGTGATAGCGGCCTGAACCGCGATCTGAGCAGTCTCACCATCTCGAATTTCTCCGATCATTATGATATCTGGATCCTGACGAAGAATGGATCTTAAGGCTGCTGCGAATGTCATATCTGCTTTATTATTTACCTGTACCTGGTTAATACCATTGATATTCGCCTCGACAGGGTCTTCTACTGTGATAATGTTTACATCCTCTTTGTTCAGCTCACTTAAGGATGTGTACAGTGTCGTTGATTTACCGGAACCGGTAGGTCCTGTTACAAGGATAATTCCGTGTGGATTACTCAGGATTCCATCAAATACCTTGATCTCATCCTCATCCAGACCAAGTCCGCTCTTCGGTTTTGTAAGTCCGTCCTTGGAGGTAAGTCGCATAACCGTCTTCTCTCCATATACAGTCGGAAGGATAGATACACGGACATCAAACTCTCTGCGGTCTACAAAGATCGTGATACGACCATCCTGTGGCTTTCTCTTTTCTGCAATATCCATACCACCGATGATCTTGATTCGGGCTGTGATACCCGCAAGAATACTTAAGTCGTAGGACATAACCTGTTTTAATGCACCATCGATCCTGTAGCGGACACGGACACTGCTTTCCAATGCCTCAATATGAATATCGGACGCTCTCTGTCGAACTCCGCCTTCTATGATCTGTTTTACAAGCAAAACGATAGGAGAATTATCTATATCTTCATTTACTTCATCTTCATCTCCGCCGCCAAGTGCATCTGCCTGTTCCTGACGATACATCTCAGCCGCTTCCATTGCTTTGGAGCTTCCGTAGTACTTGCCGATGGCATCATTGATCTGATCCTCTGTTGCAAGCATAGGCTCCACCTGCATATTGGTTACAAGTCCAATATCATCGATCGCATTGATATCCATCGGATCTGACATAGCAAGTTTTAAAATATTCGGGTTATCCGGATCGATCTCGATAGGAATAACTTTATATTTTGCTACCATATTCTCCGGAACCAGATGAAGCACCTTCTCTTCTATCTTTGCTCCCTTTAATTCTATGTAATCAATGCCAAGCTGCTGTGTCAGAAGCGTTATCAGAATCTCATTACTGATCATACCAAGATCAACAAGAACATTTCCGAGTTTTCCGCCATTCTCTTTCTGATATGCCAGAGCCTCCTGTAACTGTTCTTCTGTAATAGCTCCTGCCGCTACGAGAATATCACCTATTCTAATCTTTTTACGACCCATTCCTAATCGCATACCGGTCTGTCCCTCCTACATTTCTGAAATATACAAGCATTACTTACAGAGTATAGCACAATCTAATAAAAAATTAAACATTTTGAACAGATTTTAGTCATTTTTTTTTAATTTTTTTCACATTTTACCAATTTTATTTTTTGGGATATGCACTTTTTCCACATTTTAATCATAAAATATATACAAATCGCTAGGGGTCTATTTTCTATGCAGGCATTTAAAAAACCCCTTTTACCGGATCAGGAAGAATATTATCTGAAATTATGCAGGGCAGGGGATGCCGATGCGCGGCGGATTCTGATCGAATCCAATATGCGTCTGGTCGCCCATATTGCAAAAAAATACATTGGAACCGCTGACAATGATGATCTGCTCTCCGTCGGAACCATCGGTCTTATCAAGGCGATCGATTCCTACGACCATGCCAAAGGCAACCGTCTGGTCACATACGCTTCCAGATGTATCGACAACGAGCTGCTCATGATGCTCCGTCACTCCAGAAAATATGCCCGCGAAGTCTCCCTGTTTGAACCGATTGGTACCGACAAAGAAGGAAATGAGATCAATCTGATCGACATCATCAGTCAGGATGAAGCAACTATTCTGGATTCTATGGTGCATGCTTACCACATAAACCGTCTTCCATACTGTCTGAAGCACTGTCTGTCCGAGCAGGAAGCCAGCCTTATCATCCGTCGTTATGGTCTATACGGTCACCCTCCACGCACACAAAAAGAGATTGCCAGCCAGATGGGGATTTCCCGTTCCTATGTCTCCAGAATCGAAAAACGGGCATTACAGAAGATCCGCAGGCAGCTTGAAGCCTGACCTATTCCGAAAGCTCCTGCCGTCTGAGTATCATTCCCGCTGATACCGGGCGGTCCAGCTTTACATACAACTGCATCTTTGGATGCGGTGCTGATTCCATCGGTTCCATCCGGTCATTGTAGATCTCCTCAACCCGGCAGACCGTATTGGTTCCATCAAAGTTCATACATTCTATCTCTTCTCCGACCGAAAATTTGTTTTTCTGTTCAAATGCAACCAGTCCGTCCTCTGTAACCTCCTGTACATTGCCTATATAAGTACAGTTTTTAATATATGTGTTATTATCATAGATCTGAGAATCCTGATCTGTTTTTCCAAAATAAAATCCAGTTGTAAACTGACGGTATGTGCATTTTGCAATTTCTGATTTATAATATTCCATATTTGACCGATACAGCTCCGGAGATTCCATATAGTCATCAATTGCTTTACGATAGGTTCTTGCTACCGTTGCAACATATAGTGCCGTTTTCATTCTTCCCTCAATCTTAAAGCTGTCAATTCCGGCATCGATCATTTCCGGGATATGCTCAATCATACAAAGATCTTTGGAATTAAAAATATAAGTACCCCTGTCATCTTCATTGACCGGCATGTACTCGCCCGGTCTTGTTTCTTCTACAATGTGATACTTCCATCTACATGGATGTGTACATGCTCCACGATTTGCATCTCTTCCTGTAAAATAACTGCTGAGCAGGCAGCGTCCGGAATAGGAAATGCACATTGCTCCATGCATAAAGGACTCAATCTCCATATCCTCCGGAATATGTTCTCTGATCTGTTTAATCTCCACAAGTGACAGTTCTCTGGCTGTGACCACTCGTTTTGCCCCCATATTATACCAGAAGTTATACGTCAGGTAATTCGTGTTATTTGCCTGGGTGCTGATATGAAGTTCCATATCAGGCATGGTTTCCTTTGCCAGCATAAAAATACCCGGATCTGATACCAGAACCGCATCGACACCGGTATCCTTCAACTGCTCAAAATATGCCTTCATTCCTTCAATATCATAATTATGTGCAAATATATTTGCTGTCACATATACCTTTGCATTCTTTGCATGCGCATATTTCACAGCCTTTTTCATTTCTTCAATCGAAAAATTATCTGCTTTTGCACGAAGTCCATATGCCTGTCCGCCAATATAGACTGCATCCGCACCATAATCTACTGCAACCTTTAATACCTCAAGACTACCTGCCGGAACAAGCAGTTCCACTTTACGTTCTGCCATATCTTTCAAAACCCTCTTCTTTTCTTTCCGTACAGATGGCATCACCTTTTAGTCTGTTGCCATCCGCCTGTTAATATCTTCTTGTTTTTTCATTGATCCACTACTTTTTCAATGATCCTTTTTATCAGCCGTTTTTTTCACCGATAGGCTCATTCCATCTCCTATATTCAGGATGGCTGTATCCAGCCGTTCATCATGCTTTAATTCATACAGATATTCCCGCATTCTGGCATGAATTGTCCGGTTTCTTCTGGTTACTGCAAACCGCGATTCCAGTACATCTCCATCCTGCAGCACATTATCACATAGCAGGATTCCTTCCGGCGCAAGCAAAGGAACCACCTTCTGGAAAAAGCTTCCATACTGACCTTTTGCAGCATCCATAAAAACCAGATCATATTGATCCGACAATGTCGGCAGGATCTCATTTGCATCTCCCTCTAACAGAGTGATCTTCTTTTCTGCACCTGCCAGCTTTATATTCTCTTTTGCCTGATCAATTCTCGGCTGATAGTTTTCAATTGTTGTGATATGTCCACCCTCTGCAATAAACCTGCTCATAAAAATAGCAGAAAAGCCTACCGCAGTTCCTATCTCCAGTATATTTACCGGTTTCTTCATTCTCAGAAGAAGCCTGATAAATTCTCCGGCCTCTCTTCGTATGATAGGAACCCCCTGCTCTTCTGCTTCTTTTCTGATAGCAGTTATTGCATCATCATAGTCATTGTTGAATGAATTTATGAAGGATGCAATTCTCTCATCTGTTATCATTTATTATCTCCACTTTTCTTACTGTCACTATCCAGAGTTCCACCTGTTATGATCGTTATGATCTCATCATTTGTATAACTTGGTGCGATCTCATATGTTCCAGGTTTTATCTTTGCTGCATAAGATCCGATTCGGATACGTACCATCAGTGCGTATGCATTTTTTACAACTCCGGCATCATCCAGAGTCTCGCATACATCCTTGATCGAAGAATCCGGCAGAACTGTGACTGTGACTACCTTTGTATCAGATTTATCCTTACAGCTATTGCTGGCAAATACATCATAGGCAAAGCTAAAGCCAAACGCAAACACTTTCACAAGTATAAACAGGATAAATACATTTACCAGTAAGCCTATCGCAAACCGCAATATCCGTTTCATTGTTACAGCACTATCTATAGCCATATCTGTTCTCCTTATCTTACGGTGTCCATCCAGACACTTCTCGTAACTGTTTTATCATATCCTACTGCTTTATGTCAACATCCAGACCATCTGCAATCTCATCATACATCGTTTTCAACATCCTGCACAGCTTTCGTTCTGCCCGAAGGAAATCATTCACGATCGTGTCGTGAACGATTGCGTCATACTCCTCAAACAGTGCAACCACCTCATCGTATGGATTATCCACAGAGCCACGGTTCTGGATCTCTGAATTTCTTTTCTTGAATTCATTCAGTCCCCGGAGAAGATCCGGATGTTCATACAGCCGTTCACGGCAGGTCAGATAATTTCTGTAGAATTCTGACTCCTTTATCGTTTCATTCAGTTTTTTGCTGAGTTCAACAACATCACTCATGTCTGTTTCCTCTTTTCTTCTTAACCTGCATCTGTGCATGGACACTATTTTTCAGGACAATTTATACTTCGGTAATGATTGGAAGGATCATCGGGCTTCTCTTCGTCCGCTTCCAAAGGAATTCACTTAAGGAATCCTTGATGGTTGTCTTGATCTTGCCCCAGTCGGTAATATTCTTCCGCAGGCATTTCTCCAGTGCTTCTTCTACTACGGCACGGCAGTCTTCCATCAATGTTTCCGATTCTCTGACATATACAAATCCACGGGAAACGATATCCGGTCCTGCAATCAGGTTATTGCTGTATTTATCGAGTGTCACTACGATGATCAGAAGACCATTCTGCGACAGAAGTTGTCTGTCTCTTAAAACGATATTTCCAACATCTCCAACTCCAAGTCCGTCAACAAAGACTCCCTGTGCAGGAACTTTTCCGGTTACTTCCAGTTTATCCTCACTGACTTCCAGAACATCTCCTGTTGTCAGGATCTTGATATTCTCTTTTGGAATACCCATCTCCTGTGCCAGCTCTGCATGGCGCTTCAGATGTCTGTACTCACCATGTACTGGTATCGCATATTTTGGTTTTGTGAGTGCATAGATCAGCTTCAATTCCTCTCTGCATGCATGTCCGGATACATGTGTATCTTCAAAAATTACATGAGCACCTTTCATTTCCAGCTCATTGATCACCTTGAATACCGCTTTTTCATTACCAGGGATTGGGTGCGAACTGAATATGACCACATCTCCCGGCATGATAGAAATCTTATTATGGATCGATGCTGCGATCCTTGATAAGGCAGCCATGTTTTCACCTTGGCTTCCTGTCGTGATCAGAACCAGCTTCTCATCCGGATAATTCTTGATCTGGCTGATATCGATCAGCGTGTTGTCCGGTATATCAATATATCCGAGTTCAGAAGCTGTGCTGATGATATTCACCATACTTCTTCCTTCGATGATTACTTTTCTGCCATATTTATATGCCGAATTGATAATCTGCTGCACACGATCTACATTCGATGCAAATGTAGCAATAATAATACGATGATTCTGATTATCATTGAACAGATTATCAAAGGTTCTTCCTACTGTCTTTTCTGACTTTGTAAAGCCCTCACGTTCTGCATTTGTGGAATCTGCCATCAGTGCCAGAACGCCTTTTTTTCCAAGTTCCGCAAAACGTTGGAGATCGATCATGTCTCCAAATACCGGTGTATAATCAATCTTGAAATCTCCGGTATGGACAAGCAGTCCTGCCGGCGTATAGATCGCCAATGCTGCGGAATCAGCAATCGAATGGTTCGTCTTAATAAATTCTATCCGGAATTTTCCAAGAATGATATTCTGTCCATATTTTACAACCTTACGTCTGGTGTTGTTCATCAGATTATGTTCTTTCAGTTTATTCTCGATCAGTCCCATCGTAAGCTTTGTTGCGTAAATCGGCATATTGAGTTCTTTCTCAATGTAAGGAATGGCTCCGATATGATCCTCATGACCATGGGTAACCACAAGTCCTTTGACTTTGTCCGCGTTTTCCTTAAGGTAAGTGACATCCGGTATTACAAGATCGATTCCTAACATATCGTCCTCAGGGAATGCCAGACCGCAGTCAATGACTATAATAGAGTCCTCATACTCTATTGCAGTAATGTTCATTCCAATCTGTTCCAATCCGCCCAATGGAATGATCTTTACTGCATCACTATTCAATTTTTTCAATGTTCTATACCTCCAAATCTACGTCCTCTAGCAGTTCTTCAAATATCTTCATAACTGCTTCTAATTCTTTGTCATCTTCAACGATATCAAACGCTGCCATCTCACCTTCACTGTCTAAAGCATTCTCCTTCAGGATCAGGAAAGAACCATCATCCTCATCGTCTCCATCTTCTGTAACAAGCAGGTAATTCACTCCGCCAAGAGTTGTCTGCTCCATAACAGAAAAAGCAACCTCATTGCCATCTTCATCTGTAAATACTATGCTGTCGTTTTCCATTCTGTTTAATCCTTTCGACTATTCTGTCTGCCCTTCATGAGCCTGACTGTCAAGATAATTCTGCAAAATAACCGCAGCAGCCATCTTGTCCACATACTGCTTCCGGTTTTCTCTTCTGACTCCAGTATCCATTAAAATCCGTTCTGCTTCTACCGTAGAGAGTCTTTCATCCCACAGGATCACTTCCAGGCCTGTCCTGCGTTCCAGATCTTCTTTAAACTGTTCGGCCGCTTCTGCCCGTTCTCCAATCGTATTATTCATATTCTTCGGATATCCGAGAACGATCCGTTCCGCCTGATATTCTTCAATGATACTCTCTATCCTCGCAAGTGTCTGTCGAAGCTTGTTTGCTGATTTTCTTTCTATTGTTTCAAGTGGCTGTGCCGTGATCATCAGCGCATCACTGACCGCAACTCCTACTGTCTTTGTTCCGTAGTCCAATCCAATTATCCGCATACTCTTATCCTGTTCTTCTCTCTACCTGATTCGATTATTCTGATACACTCTTCATCTACTTGATCAGATTATTCTTGATGTAATCTTCAAACAGAACTTCAATGATCTCATCCCGTTCTGCCTTCATGATCAGACTTCTTGCATTCTTATAGCTGGTGATATATGTAGGATCTCCACTCATAATATAACCAACAAGCTGGCTGACCGGATTATATCCTTTTTCTGTCAAAGCCTCATAAACCTGTCCAATGATCTGTGTTACATCTATTGTATTATCTTTCAGTTGTGCAATATGTTGTGTATTTTCTCTATTATTCATATACTCACATCCTTACTTTTATCAAGTGCCATCGGCATCTTTGCAAAAAAATCTTATCCTATAATAATATAAAATCACGCAAAATTCAACCTAAAGCCGCATATTTGTATATGTTCCAACGCAATTCATGCATAATTTTCCCACACCGGCTGTCTACTCCATGCCATATGGAATCTGCACTATATGATTGATGATATCCACTTCTCGTCCACAAATCCTGTGCATACATTCTTCCTCTACAAAAATATCTATATAGCGTTCTGTATGTCCACGGTATCCGTCTTTTCCATTTCTCCGGACTTTTTCTTCAATCAGAACCTCCAGAATTTCTCCCCGAAAAGAAGCTTCATATGCATGTTTGTTCTTTTCAGATAATGCCAGCAGCACATCGCTCCTCTGATTCTTGATCTCCGGTCCGATCTGATCCCTCATACCGGCTGCAACCGTTCCCTGTCTCGGTGAAAATTTAAATATATGCATTTCATACAGATTAAGTTTCGTCAGGTAGTCAACCGTTTCCTGAAATTCTTCATCCGTTTCTCCCGGAAAGCCTACGATCACATCTGTTGTCAAAGCCGGGCGGTCAAATGCCTTACGAAGCATCTCACATTTTTCAAAGTATTCTTCACAAGTATATTTCCGGTTCATCCGTTTCAATACTGTATTGCAGCCACTTTGCAGGCTTAAATGGAAATGCGGACATACCTTTTTATTATCCACAATACGATCTATAAATGTATCTGTAATGATACCCGGTTCCAGAGAACCAAGGCGGATCCGTTCAATTGATTCAATTTTTGAGATTGCGTCAATTACATCTGCGAGTCCTACCTCATTTTCCTTATCCTTGCCATAAGATGAGATATGGATACCCGTCAGAACAATCTCTTTTACTCCGGTCTGTGCCAGACGTTCTACTTCTTCTGTAATCGATGCAAGCTCCCGGCTCCGGATTCTTCCTCTAACGTACGGAATAATACAATAAGAGCAGAACTGGTTACATCCATCCTGAATCTTCACATATGCCCGTGTATGTTCTAAGGTACTGTTGATCGTAAGCGGTTCATATTCCTTTTCTGCCGCAATATCGAGCATGCCTTCGTCCGTCACTCCGATCTCCAGATAGTCTTCAAGGATCTGCACAATGTCCTTCTTTTTATTATTTCCGATGATAATAGATATCCTGTCATCTTCCATCAGCTTATCTTTTGCTGCCTGCACATAACAGCCCGCTGCTATTACAACCGCATCCGGATTCAGCTTCTTGGCTCTGTGTATCATCTGTCTGGACTTTTTATCTGCCATATTGGTAACAGAGCATGTATTTATCAGATACACATCTGCTTTTTCTTCGAAGGAAACAGCCGTCATACCAGCCTCTTTTAAGAGTTCGATCATACCATCTGTCTCGTATTGATTTACCTTGCAGCCCAGTGTCAGAGGGGCTACTGTTTTTCCCTTCAGCATTCCTTATTTTTCCTTTCTTATTATTGACTTTTCCCTCTCCAAAAGATATTATAAATATATAAACATCCGCGGTCATTATGACTCCGGATAATCTAACTTTTAGGAGGGCAATCATGAAAGCATTAATGGTTTCTTTAAATTCAATCGATAAGGTAAAAGCATTCTGCAATGAAATTGCAAAATTCGACGCAGAGTTCGACCTCATCTCAGGACGTTATGTTATTGATGCAAAATCAATTATGGGTATATTCAGCCTTGATATTTCAAAGCCAATTGAATTAAACATTCACGCTGATGACAAGGATCTTGCTGATATTCTTGCAGCAATCAAGCCTTACGTTGTTGAATAATCATAACCGACTATTTGCATACATACAGAATGCCCGTTCCGACAGTCATTCTGCATAAAAAAGCTTGCCGCCTTTGTAGTGGCAAGCTTTTTTCATCTTATCTCTGTGATCTGCACATTACAGTTTCTACAGACTCTAACGCTTTTTCATATAACGGTTCGATAATACCGGCAAGCTTTGCTTCCGATTTCTCAATCGCAGATAATATCGGTTTTGTTACCGGGTGCTTTGCTACAAATGTTGTACAGCAGTCCTCATAAGGAAGGATCGAAGTCTCATAGGTTCCGATTTTCTCTGATATATCAACGATCTCCTGCTTATCCAGTCCGATACATGGACGGAATACCGGCAAAGTACTGACATCATTGATAACAGCAAGACTGAATACCGTCTGGCTGGATACCTGCCCGATACTTTCTCCCGTCACCGTACACTGACAGTCATTTCTCTTTGCCAGCACTTCTGCTATCTTGATCATATAACGCTTCATAATGATCGTAAGTTCCTCGTGCGGACAGTTATCATAGATTGCCATCTGAACATCTGCAAAGTTTACAACATGTAACTTGATCGCACCTGCATAATCCGCAACCAGACACGCCAGATCAATTACCTTTTCTTTGGCACGTTCACTGGTAAATGGCGGTGCATGAAAATATACCGCTTCCATCTGAACTCCACGTTTTGCAATCATATAAGTTGCAACCGGGCTGTCAATTCCACCGGATAATAATGCCATTCCCTTGCCATTTGTACCAACCGGAAGTCCTCCCGGGCCTGGAATCGTGATCGAATAAATATATACCGTCTTCCGGATCTCTACATTTATGATCTCATCCGGTTCATGAACATCAACGGAAGTATCCGGAAATGCCTCTAACAGATAATGACCAAGCTCCGCATTTACCTCCATTGAGGTCATAGGATAGCTTTTATCATTTCTTCTTGTATTTACTTTAAAGGTAAAGTTCTTCTTACGATATGCCTGATCCACATATGCGATCACCTTTCCTTTGATCGCTTCAAACGATGTATCCTCCTCTACCACGATCGGGCAGATTCCAACGATACCGAATACCTTGGTCAGTGCATTCACTACATCTTCATAATCATAGTCTGATTTTGCTTCAATAAAGATCCTTCCCTGTTCCTTGCGGATATAAAAATCACCATAATTTTTGATCTTACGATTAATGTTTTTTACAAGGATATCTTCAAATATATACCGGTTTTTTCCTTTTGTACCGATCTCAGCATATTTGATCATAAATGCCTTATACTGCATATACTTCTCTCAACCTCCAATTTTCATCCTGTTTATTTATTCTTCACCTGTTTTTTACTATTATAAACAAACTTTCCATTCGTTTGATACTACTTTTTTCTGACATATTTTCTATAAACCGGCAGGATCTCCTCTATCACATCTGCTGCATAGTCTGCCTGTTCCACTGTGTTCTCTGCCGAAAAACTGAAACGGATCGTGGATTCCAACCGATTCTTCTGCAAACCGATCGAAGACAATACATGGCTGACTGCCGGTTTATTCGACGAACATGCCGATCCGGAAGAAACATAAATCTGCCGTTCTTCTAATGCATGCAGCATCACTTCACTTCGAACACCAACAAATGATACACTTAAGATATGTGGTGCTTCCCCTTCATTGATATATACATCCGGAAGTGCCTTTAGCCGTTCGGTCAAACGGTCTTTTACCGCCCGCATACGAACAATTCTGGCTTCCAGATCTTCATAAACTATCTTTGTTGCCAGTCCAAATCCTGCAAATCCCGGAACATTTTCTGTACCTGACCGCATTCCATCCTGCTGTCCGCCGCCGTATATGATTGGCTTCACCTTCGTACGGTTCTTGATAAACAACGCTCCCGTTCCTTTTGGTCCATGTATCTTATGACCACTTACAGACATCAGATCGATACCCATCCGTTTCGGGTAAATGTGATATTTGCCAAATGCCTGAATCGCATCCACATGAAAGAGCGTCTTCGGATTCTTTTCTTTGATAATCTCTGCAATCTTCTGAATCGGCTCTACTGCACCAATCTCATTATTTACATACATAACAGATACAAGGATCGTATCCTCGTTCACTTCCTGTTCTAATTGTTCCAGATCCACGATTCCCTGGTGATCTACATTCAGATATACAACTTCAAATCCAAGGCTCTCCAAAAATGCCATCGTACTTGATACAGATGCATGTTCCACCTTAGAAGTTATGATCCGGTTACCACTTCTTTTATTCGCAAGTGCCGCTCCGATCAACGCAAGATTATTGGATTCCGTTCCACCGGAAGTCAGCACGATCTCTTTGCTGTCTACCTTCCATTCTTTTGCAAGAATCTCTTTCGTCTCCTTGATATAGTGTCCTGCATCCAGACCTTTCTGATGCAAGGAAGAAGGATTTCCATAATCTTCTTCCATTAATTTTACTACCAGATCTTTCACTTCCGGAAATACCTTTGTTGTTGCTGCATTATCAAAATATGCTTCCATCTCTATCTATCCTCTTCCAGTTCAAACATTATGATCGACATAACCGCCATTCCTGCCGTCTCTGTACGCAAAATCCTGTGTCCAAGTGTGACCATCTTCGCGCCCATAGCTACCGCTGTCTCGACTTCTTCTCTGGCAAATCCACCTTCCGGACCTATAAATATACCAAGACTTTTCTTTCCTTTGATCGATGCAAAGACCTCTTTCGAATATGCGACTCCTTCTGCTTCCTCATATGGGATCATATTCATATCAAGCTTCTTTGCCATAGCAAGAGCCTCTTTCCATGTTACAGGAGCCGTCACCTCCGGGATTATGCCTCTGCCCGACTGCTTCGCCGCCGCAAGTGCGATTGCCTGATAACGTTCCGTCTTCTTTCCTGCTTTCTTCGCATCCAGCTTGACAACCGTCCGTTTCGTCATAACCGGTACGATCCTGGTCACACCAAGTTCTACCGTCTTCTGGATGATCCATTCCATTTTATCCGCCTTTGGAAATCCCTGAAACAACGTAATCCCTGTTTCAAGTTCTGCAAAATTATCACATACATCCAGAATATCTGCAACCACTTTTTCATGATCCATAACTGAAATCTGGCAGCGGTAATCTCTACCCCTGCCATCACTTATTATGATCTCATCATTTACTTTTAAACGAAGAACATTCTTAATATGATTGACATCCTCACCGGTAATATCAATGCTCTTATCAAATTCCCGTCCATCAAAATCTACAAAAAAACGATTCATCTTCCCAATCCTGTCTCTTTATGACTAATTATCCTTCTCAGCTACAAAACTGATCCAGTCTTTCATAGAGACAGTATCCACTATTCTGAAGTGATTGTCAAGAAGTGCCTGTCTGACCTCATCTTCTTTTGTATTGATAATTCCGGAACAGATAAACTTCGCATCATCCTTCATAAACTGCTGTACAACACCGGAAAGTGGGATGATTACATCTGCAAGAATATTCGCAACTACGATATCATATTTCGGCTCAATCGACTGGACAAGCTCTTTATCTGCGAGCACATTGCCACAGAGGAACTGAACCTGATCTTCAGTAATATGGTTGATCTCCCTGTTCTCGATGCTGACATGAACCGCAGTTTCATCTATATCAATTCCAAGAACCTCTTTTGCGCCAAGATTACTGCATACAAAGGAAAGAATCCCGCTTCCGCTTCCACAGTCAAGAACCAGATCTCCTTCTTTCATATATTTCTTCAACTGTCCGATACATAATCTGGTTGTCTCATGGGAACCGGTTCCAAATGCTGCACCCGGATCAATATCGATCACAATATCATCATCTGTTACGTCAGAAGGTGCATCCTCCCAGGTTGGTTTGATAACGATATTATCATACAGACGAAACGGTTTAAAATATGCTTTCCAGTTATTCATCCAGTCCACATCTTCCGTCTCGGATTCTATGATATTACAGGCTCCAACCGGAATAAATTCCGATAACCGTTCCAGTTCATTTTTTATCTTGGTCTTTATCTCTTCCTTGTCAAAGGAATCATCCAGATAGCAGGAAACCTTTGCTGTTCCGTCATCCGTCGGCATCTCATCCGGCAGAAGATCTACAAACATCGCTGCCATTTCTTCATCTGTCAGAGGCACATTGTCATCGACTTCTATACCCAAAACGCCTTCCTCATCGAGGAAGGCGCTGAGTAAATCGACAGCCTCACACGTTGTTTCAATCGTGATTTGTGTCCATTTCATAATCTATTTACCTATTTCTTCTTTCTTTTTTTGTGATCTCCAAACGAGAATGATGTTCCTACCGAATCTGTTGCAGGTCTGGTCTCAACCAATGTTGCCTGCTCGTATTCATTCAAGATACGCTTCTGTTCTGCAGTCAGCTTCTCAGGGACCTGTACAACCAGTGTTACATAATGATCACCACGCTGAGTAGGATTCTTCAGGTTTGGCACACCTTTTCCCTTCAGCTTAACCTTGGTATCGGTCTGTGTTCCTGGTGGAATCGTGTAATCAATCTCTCCCTCGATCGTATGGATCTTAATATTTCCACCCAGTGCTGCCTGTGTGAATGAGATCGGTTCGGAGGAGTAAAGATTGTATTCCTGTCTCTGGAACTTCGGATGACGATCAACAAGGATCGTAACATGAAGATCTCCTCTTTCACCACCATTAAATCCAGGTTCACCTTTTCCTTTGATACGGATATTGGTTCCGTTATCTACTCCAGGCGGAACAGCGATCTGAATCTTCTTTCTGCTCTTTACATAACCGGTTCCCGCACAGTTGCTACATTTATATCTAATGATCTTACCGGATCCGCCACAGTCCGGACAAGTCGATACATTTCTTACTACGCCAAACAAGGACTGCTGTGTTGTAACGATCTGACCTTTTCCGCCGCATTTGCCACAAACCTCCGGCTGATGTCCCGGCTGTGAACCGGTTCCCTTACATACTTCACATTCATCCTTTAACGGAAGATCCAGTTCTTTCTGTGTACCAAATATTGCTTCCTCAAAAGCAACTCTGATCGTTGTCTTGATGTTAGCACCCTTTACAGGTCCGTTTGAATTTCTCTGTCTGCTTCCACCACCGAACATATCTCCGAAAATATCTCCGAAAATATCTCCCATATCAGCAAAATCAAAGCCGCCGAAGCCACCAAAGCCACTGCCGCCGGCATTTGGATCAAATGCCGCATGACCATACTGATCATATTTTGCTCGCTTCTCCGGGTCACTAAGTACTGCATAAGCTTCCGCTGCTTCTTTAAATTTTCTTTCAGCCTCCGCATCGCCCGGGTTCATATCAGGATGATATTTCTTGGCTACGACACGATATGCTTTTTTTATCTCTGCCTCTGAGGCATTCTTGGTTACACCAAGGACCTCATAGTAATCAGTTTTTGTTTCTGCCATAACTTTTAACCTTTCATCTGCGATATACATTCATATCCACAGTAAAACAGGAAACCTTTTTCCTGTTTTACTGTCAGATATTTACTATAGACTACATTTCATATTATTTCAAGGCTTAAACCTCTGTGAAATCTCCATCTACTACATCACCCTCTGAAAAGTCCGGTGTACCTGTTCCTGTTCCTGCGTTTGCTCCGGGACCATTCTGCTCATAAAGCTTAGCGAACAGATTCTGAGCACTTTCCATAAGCTTATCCTTAGCAGCCTTGATCTTATCCACATCAAGATCTGTCATATTCTCTGCATCCGTGCTTTCAATTGTTGACTTTAATGAGTCTAAGTCAGCCTGTACGGCAGACTTATCTGCATCTGAAAGCTTATCTCCGACTTCATTCAGTGCTTTTTCTGTCTGGAATGCAAGTGCATCTGCTTCATTTCTTGCTTCAATGCCTTCCTTACGTTTCTTATCCTGTGCTTCGTATTCTGCAGCTTCTTTTACTGCTCTCTCGATATCATCATCTGAAAGTGATGTACCGGAAGTAATTGTAATGTGCTGTTCTCTTCCTGTTCCGAGATCCTTAGCAGATACATTTACGATACCATTCGCATCGATATCGAATGATACTTCGATCTGAGGAACGCCTCTTCTTGCAGGAGCGATACCATCCAGTCTGAAACGTCCAAGACTCTTATTATCTTTTGCAAACTGTCTTTCACCCTGTACTACGTTGATATCAACGGCATCCTGATTATCCTGTGCTGTTGAGAAAATCTGGCTCTTCTTTGTAGGAATTGTCGTGTTTCTCTCGATCAGATGTGTTGCGATACCACCCATTGTTTCGATAGAAAGTGTAAGTGGTGTAACATCAAGAAGAAGGATCTCACCGGCACCGGCATCACCTGCAAGCTTACCGCCCTGGATAGATGCACCGATTGCAACACACTCATCAGGGTTGATACCCTTGAACGGCTCTTTACCTGTTAATCTCTTAACTTCTTCCTGTACGGCGATGATACGTGTAGAACCACCAACTAATAATACCTTATCAAGATCTGCTGCAGTAAGTCCTGCATCTTCCAGTGCTGTCTGAACAGGTACCTTTGTTCTGTCAACCAGATCTGCTGTTAACTCATCAAATTTTGCTCTTGTCAGGTTCATATCAAAATGCTTTGGTCCATCCTGATTTGCTGTAATGAAAGGAAGGTTGATGTTTGTTGTCATAGCGGATGAAAGCTCTTTCTTTGCCTTCTCTGCTGCTTCCTTTAATCTCTGCATAGCCATCTTATCGCCTGAAAGATCAATACCTTCTGTCTTCTTAAACTCATCTAACATATACTGTGTGATAGCGTTATCAAAGTCATCACCACCGAGCTTGTTATCACCGGCTGTTGCTAATACTTCAATGACACCTTCACCAATCTCAATGATAGATACATCGAATGTACCACCACCTAAATCGTATACCATGATCTTCTGTTCCTGTTCATTATCAAGACCATAGGAAAGAGCTGCTGCTGTAGGCTCGTTGATGATACGCTTTACATCAAGTCCTGCAATTTTACCGGCATCCTTTGTTGCCTGTCTCTGTGCATCTGAGAAGTAAGCAGGTACTGTGATAACGGCCTCTGTAACCTTCTCACCGAGATATCCTTCTGCATCGGATTTCAGTTTCTGAAGAATCATAGCTGAAATCTCCTCCGGTGAATACTTCTTGCCATCGATCTCTACTCTGTAATCTGTACCCATATGACGCTTGATGGATGAAATTGTCTTATCTGCATTTGTAACTGCCTGACGTTTTGCAGGCTCACCGACTACTCTCTCACCTGTCTTTAAGAAACCTACTACAGATGGTGTAGTTCTCATACCTTCTGTATTCGCAATAACAACAGGCTTACCACCTTCCATTACTGCTACACATGAATTTGTTGTTCCTAAGTCAATACCAATTATCTTACCCATGATTATATTCCTCCTAAATAAAATTCTGTTTTCTTAATTTAATAAAATTTATATGCTATAGTCATTTGACTATTAGTTTGCAACCTTTACCATGCTGAATCGTAATACCTGATCCTTATACATGTAACCACGCTGCATCTCTTCGACGATCACGTTCTCTCCGTAATTCTCATCCTCTACATGCATTACTGCATTGTGGAACGCCGGATCAAACTGTTCACCCTCGCAGTTCATCGGGGTAACGCCGATGGATTCCAGTGAAGTCATAAGTGATTTGTAGATTTTATCAACTCCTGCTTCAAACGGTCTGTCTTTATCCTCTTCCGGAATTGCTGCAATCGCTCTTTCAAAGTTGTCAACTACCGGAAGTAATTTTCCAAGAACATCCTTCGCTCCGAAATCATACATTTTGGATGACTCCTTTTCATTTCTCTGGCGGATATTCTCGCACTCTGCAAGAAGACGTTTATATTTGTCTTCTGCATCCTGACAGCGCTCTTTCAATTTATCATTTTCTTCTCTTAAAGCCTTACTGCCGCGTCTGTTCTCTTTTGCAACCGGCTTCGGTTTTGCTGCTTCCGCCTGCTCTTCAGGGACATCCACGGTTTCTGTAACATTCACATCTGTAGTTGTTGTTTCTGCAGTATCTGCTGACTCTGCTGTAACTTCATCTACAATTGTTTCTGCTGCCTTTTCATCTGTCTTTACTTTCTTAGTATCTTTCTTGGTGTCTGCCATTATCGGACCCCCTATTCGTTATTATTAAATATATCATCCAATTCATCGGTCAGATTTTTTAACATCGTAACGACTTTCTTATAGTCCATACGTTTCGGACCGATGATACCTATAGTTCCTTTTGCGCCTTCCGGCATCTTATAAGTTGCCGTTACAAGGGAGCAATCTTTCAGATCCTCACTGGAATTCTCATCACCGATTCGGATCTCTATATCAGAGTTATCTTTATTGATAACTTCTTCTACATATTTTACAAAGTCTTCTTTGTCTTCTATGTCTTCAAAAGTTCCAAGCAGCTTCTCTGCTGTCGCAGAATCCATTAATTCCGGATACTTTAACATGTTGGTCATTCCGCTTGTGTAAACCTTCAGATCATCTGCTTCATGAATGGCTTCCATAATCCCCTGGAATATGGTTTCTAAAATATCTGCATACTCACCTGCCTGCGTCTTCATCGTCTGTATCAGTTCCAGATTAATATCTTCTAATGCAGCTCCCTGAAGGAATGTGTTTAATAAAATATTGAATTTTAAAATCTCGTCATTCTTCAGATCGTACGTGGTATCGATCAGCTTATTCTTTACGATATTCCCATCCACCATGATCACCGCAAGAAGCTTTGATTCAGCAACCTTGGAAAGCTGTATAAACTTCACGGTATTATTATACTGAGGTGTGGTAACCAGTGTGGCATAATTCGTATTTGCCGCTAATACCCGGGCAACCTGCTTCAGCATCTTCTCCATCTTATCAACTCGTTCAAGAAGATTTCCCTTCTCTGTCTCAGCCTCTATCTTCTCATTCATAAGGCTGTCAACGTAGAACCGATATCCTTTATCCGTTGGAATTCTTCCTGCAGATGTATGCGGCTGACATATATAACCCATGTCCTCCAGATCAGACATCTCATTCCTGATCGTCGCTGAACTCAGATTCAAATCTGTATACTTTGAAATCGTCCGCGATCCTACAGGTTCTCCGGTCTCTAAATAATTGGAAACGATAGCTTTCAGAATTTTGACTTTTCTCTCGTCAAGTTCCATCTGCTCATCCCTTTCGTTTTGTTAGCACTCAAATACTCCGAGTGCTAACCACTAAAATTAATCTAACACCCACTCCCTTGTTTGTCAACATTTATTTTGAAAAAAATCAAGAAAATTTATAACTTTTGAACTTTGAAAAAATGAATGCCGAGACTTGTAGAAATCACAGCATATAAAAGACCGACCACCAGCATGATCAATACATCTGTTCTATTAAATGCAAGATCACTTGTGGTACTCAAAAGTTCTATGATCCAGATCTGTTTTACTCCGGATGGAAGCTCAAACAAATCCACAAGAACACGATATCCCGGTGTAAATAAGAATACCAGAAGGACTATCGTTGTCATAGACAAGACGGAATGACGGATCAGGGATGTCAGCATAAATACAAACATCACACACGCTCCGGTCACTATAAACTGCAGCACGATCGCAAGCACTGTTTTTCCAGTTCGGGAAGCTACTGACATTTCATGGGAACTTCTGAAAAATAAAGCAGCTATCACCCCGGAAATCAGAATATATTCCAATAAAATGCCCCAGGCATAAGTAACTGCTGCCAGCATTCTTGCAATATAACAGGCTGTTCTGCTCTTGCTTCTCTGTAATTCACAGCGCAATGTATTCTGTTCATAATCTTCAGATATATGAAGGATAACAGGAAACATCATAAGAAGGATCAGAAGTTCGGATGCAGAAAAGGAAGAGGCAATATAAGCAATTCCGCTCATCTGGCCTTTGATCGCTGCGACCGTCTGTTCTGAGAAGCCTGCCGCCGCCAGAAAGTCACTGCTTATCCCATTACTTATATAATAAAGAAATGCTGCTGTAAGGCATGCAAATGGCACTACCAGGATCATAATCATCCTGCCATAAAAGCTTTTGCTATACCGAAATACTTCTGCTCCGTAAATATTCATACTGTTGCCTGCTCCTGTTAATTAAGAAATAACCAAAGTTGCCTTCTGTTTCTCTGATGGTTTCTTCTATATTGATATCCGAATCGAATTTCTTTTGTTTTAAAGATATAATATCCGGTCACAGATCTGTTCCAGATTCCCTGGTATATGGCTGGTAAGGATAACAGCCATCCCCTGCTTTCTCCATTTTCTCAGACAGAAAAGAACGGAAGCTTTGGTAAATGGATCCAGTCCGTTTAAAGGTTCATCCAGTAGTGCCAGCTTTGTTTCCCTATGAATTGCAAGACACAGCGCCAGCTTCTGTTTATTACCTAGTGACAGCTTAGATGCTTTGATCCGATCAAATTCATGGATTCCCAGAAGTTCTGCCAGCTCCTCATCCATAAGCCCTTTTTCTCCATTCATACGATCCATCAGTCTCAGATTATCCCGCACAGAAAGATCGGAAAAAAAAGAAGGTCTGTCGATCACACATGCCATATCCCGTTCTGGTATTCCGGTAATCATCTGCCCCGAACACCTGTTGATTTCCCATGGAATAAATCCTGCCAGTAGCCGGAGCAACGTGCTCTTCCCGCTTCCATTTTGCCCTGCCAACCCGACGATTTCTCCTTTATCGATCGTAAATGTCAGATTCTTCTCCCATACCGGAGTTTTCGTTCCAGGATAGGTATAATTCAGTTCCTTCCCTTCTATGACAGTCTCTCGCTGCCCATCTGTCTCTTTTTTCATATCCGAACCTGTCCTTCGTCTCTCATTTGTTTTCATCATGCAGAAAATCTACAAGGATCCTGTTGCTTACATCGATTCCCTTTCTCGTTAGAAAGACCATTCCTTTCTCATCCTTCATATGTCCGCTCGCCACATAACTTCTTATAACATCCCCATAGACATCATATAAGGAATGTCCAAACCGGTCATAGAAATCTGCCGCACTGATCCCTCTTGTCATCCGCAGTCCAAAGATCACATATTCCTCCATCAGGGTATCAACATCAACCGTTTCATCAATGTGACGGATCGTATCCAGTGCCTGACTCTGATAAATCTCATCGACCGACCGTTTATCAAATACATCCTCCATCGTCCGGATATACTGCTTCATATCCAATGTATTTGAGTATCTTCTTCCATTAAAAAAAGAAGCCGCACCGATACCAAGTCCGATGTATTCATCCATCGTCCAGTATACAATATTATGCCGGCATTCATATCCGGGCTTTGCATAATTGGAAATCTCATACCGCTTATACCCTGACATCTCAAGCACCTTTCTGGTTGCCTCATACATTTCGCGGTCAGTCTCCTCATCCGGGAGCTTTGCAAGAAGCTCCGTATCCTCTGCGAGCGGCGTACCATCTTCCACGATCAGACTGTAGGAGGAGATATGCTCCGGTCTGCACTTCAATACCCGTTCCAGTGTATCCAGATAGGAATGAAGTGTCTGTCCAGGAATGGCAGAGATCAGATCAATGTTGATATTCCGAAAGCCTGCCTCCCGTGCCGTCTGATAGGAAGCCAGGAACTGCTCATATGTATGGATCCTGCCAAGCATGGCAAGCTCATCATTGTGTGCAGACTGCAGTCCGATACTCATACGGTTGATCCCTGCATCCAGATATTCTGCCGCCTTGATCGCGGTCAGTGTTCCCGGATTCACCTCTATCGTGATCTCTGCTGCTTCATCTACCTTAAAGATGCTTCGAAGCGTTGCCAGAATATTCATGATCTCGCCCGGCAAAAGTATAGACGGAGTGCCTCCGCCTATAAATATCGTTCTTACAATATAGTCCTTTGATATACTTTTATAGCTCAATAATTCTCTGCAAATACTCTGGACATATGCTTTTCTGACTGCCCCACTCCGGTTGATCTGCGGATCATCCGCACCAAAAGACAGGAAATCACAATATACACACTTCTTAACGCAAAACGGAATATGTATATAAATACTCAGATTTTTTCTCATGTGTTTTTCCTGCCTTCTCATTTTTCTGTAATTTGCTTTCTTCTTATATCAAAATCACATTTGATTTATTTCATTCTAAATGTCCCGATATAACCTGCAATTATTTTATATTTATTCCTCATCAAGTTTTAATACGCTCATAAACGCCTGCTGCGGGATCTCTACATTTCCGATCTGACGCATACGTTTCTTTCCTTCCTTCTGTTTCTCCAGAAGCTTCTTCTTACGGGAGATATCTCCACCGTAACATTTTGCAAGGACATCCTTTCTGACTGCTCTTACTGTCTCTCTGGCAATGACCTTATTGCCGATTGCAGCCTGGATCGGAATCTCAAATAAATGTCTTGGAATCTCCTGCTTTAATTTCTCACACATCTTTCTTCCGCGTTCATAAGCAGTGTCCTGATGAAGAATGAAAGATAACGCATCGACCTCTTCTTTATTGATCAGAATATCCAGCTTCACCAGCTCACTTCGTACATAGCCCTTCATCTCATAATCAAAGGATGCATATCCTCTGGATCTTGATTTTAAAGCATCAAAGAAATCATAAATGATCTCATTTAACGGAAGGTCATATCGAAGCAGTGCTCTGGTTTCTTCCATATATTCCATTCCCTGATATACGCCACGTCGTTCCTGACAAAGCTGCATGATCGCACCCACATATTCTGTAGTGACCATGATCTCTGCGGATACAAATGGTTCTTCCATATATTCGATATTCGATGGATCCGGCAGATTGGATGGATTCGTCAGTTCGATCATCTTGCCGTCTGTTGTATGCACACGGTAAACAACGCCCGGTGCAGTCGTAACCAGATCCAGATTAAACTCTCGCTCCAACCGCTCCTGTATGATCTCCAAATGGAGAAGTCCCAGGAAACCACATCGGAAACCAAAACCAAGTGCGATCGAAGTCTCCGGCTCAAAGCTTAAGGATGCATCATTTAACTGCAGCTTCTCTAATGCATCACGAAGATCCGGATATTTGGCTCCATCTGCCGGATAAAGTCCGCAATAGACCATAGGCTGTGCCTTCTTATATCCCGGAAGAGCCTCTGCACATGGATTGTCGTTATCTGTAACGGTATCACCGACCGTGGTATCTCTGACATTCTTTAAGCTGGCAGTAATATAACCTACCATTCCTGCGGATAACTCATCACATGGAACGAATCTGCCAGCCCCGAAGATTCCTACTTCCACTACCTCTGCAACTGCTCCGGTTGCCATCATCCGAATGGATGTTCCACGTTTTACCACACCGTCGAATAAACGGCAAAATATGATAACACCTTTATAAGAATCATAAATACTATCAAATATAAGCGCCTGAAGCGGCTTTTCCGGATCTCCTGCTGGTGCCGGTATCTTCGTAACGATCTGCTCTAAGACCTGATCGATATTGATTCCGTTCTTTGCCGATATCCTTGGAGCATCCTGTGCTTCAATTCCGATCACATCTTCAATTTCATTTACCACACGCTCCGGTTCTGCCGAAGGAAGATCGATCTTATTGATAACCGGCATAACATCCAGATCGTGATCGATCGCAAGATATACATTTGCAAGTGTCTGTGCCTCGATTCCCTGTGCAGCATCCACAACCAGGATCGCGCCCTCACAGGCAGCCAGACTTCTTGATACTTCATAATTAAAATCCACATGTCCCGGAGTATCGATCAGATTGAAGATATATTCCTCTCCATCCTGTGCTTTATAGATCGTACGGACGCACTGTGCCTTGATCGTGATTCCACGCTCCCGCTCCAGATCCATATTATCAAGCACCTGATTCTGCATCTCACGTTCAGTCAATAATCCTGTCTTTTCTATAATTCTGTCCGCAAGTGTCGATTTACCATGATCGATATGCGCTATAATGCAAAAATTTCGTATCTTTGACTGATCTATATGAGCCATCCTGTTTTCCTCCGGTATCTGAATTTCTTTTCTCTTTTTTATTTTAAGCATGCATTCCTGCAGGCAAATAATTTCGTGTTCATTATCATAACACAATCTCACTTTCCGCTCAATACTTTGTAGAGAATTGCAGCCAGCGGCTCCATGGCATTTTTTGCTTCTTCAACTGTGTTCGTCTGACTTCCGACTTCTACTAACAACGACCGTGGTTTCAGATCCAGATTATACCGGTAACCCTTAACAAATATCTTTCTTACATAGGAATCATAATTGGCCTGCGCTGTCAGATACATCTGCAGACTGAATGCAAGATTCTCTGTTTTGTACGGATTGGCAAGATATGCGATATCACCATTCTTATTAAGACGGCTCACTCCGTTTAAGAACATGACCTGTGCTGTTTTTTTGCCATCTATTTCCGTGATCAGATATGTATCTTCGGATACCCCATCCCTGTGAAGATCGATCACGACCTCAATGGACGGATACTCCGCAAGGATCTTCTGGACCCCTTCTCTTGCATAATCATAAGCAGCACTTCGATCTAACTCTCCACCTGTCATATCATAGGTCGTTGTATCATGATAGACTGCTACCCCGTAATTTTCTTCAAGAAGCTCAGTCAGATAGTCTCCAAGTCCGATTACGGTATCCTCAACCTTTCCCGGCTCGGAATCTTTAAAGCTCTCCGTTCCGTGTGTATGGTAGATCAGTACCTTATAATTCTTTTCTTCTGTATCGATCGTCAGATCCATGGAAGCAAGATCCTGGCCATTTAATTCTTCTCTGGATACACTTGTTGTACTGTCTATAACATAAAAATTTGATCTCATATAATCATAATCCGTCAATTTCTCCCGCATATATCCATATTTGTCTGACATGGCGGCAACTATGGCTTCCGCCCGGTGATCCAGTGCGATCACAGTCTGCGCCGGCAGATTGTCCGTTCCTTTTTCATCCGTCATCTGTCCCGCCGACACAGTCTGATCCTTCTGTCCACTTCCCTGTACCAGTTCTCCTGCCAGACAATATTCCTGCAGCATATCCTCCAGATATTTCCCGGATGCCGACACGGTTTCCATATTTTCGGTCTGTGTTTCGTATCCATTTCCAAAAAACAGCCAGTTCACCATCCGGTTTACCAATTCCATCCGATATGTTGCGTCACAATTTGCGAACCAGATCAGTATCGACAATCCGGCCCATAAAAGGCAGTATTTTGTTTTTCTTATGATCCGTCTGTTCTTCATCCAGTAAATACTCTTATTTTAGTTATTTACCAGTATATGTTGGTTATGTGAAAATCATGCTGTTTATTGCTTCGGATATTGTGAAGCTTATTCGTTTTACCAGTTCATCGATATTTTTCGGTGTTACAAACATATCCGCAAGCTCCGGTTCAGCCAGATGATATGCCAGCTCATATCGCTGCTGTTCGGAAAAAGATTCCATCAGCTTTTTTCCATAAGACTGGTTAAATGTATCTGCAATAACATCCAGAGAACCATCTATAATGGACGGAACTGAAATAACGGTTGGAACACCGAGAGCGATCACCTTTGCTCCGATCGTCTGTGAATTGATCTCCGTACGATGATTCCCAACACCGGATCCCGGACTGATACCGGTATCCGCAAGCTGTATCGTTTTATTTAAACGTCTGCTGCTCCGGGCGGCAAGTGCATCGACTACAACCACTGCATCGACATCAATATTGTCACAGATTCCACGGATGATCTCCACCGTCTCGATCCCCGTCTGGGCCATGACACCCGGACAGATCGCAGAGATTTCATATTCCGGCTCTTCCTGCAGGTGTATATGCTCCATCTGCAAATGTCTGGTTATAAATAAATGATCGGTCACCAATGGTCCCAGCGAATCCGGTGTTACCTCCCGGTTTCCCAGTCCCACGACCAGGATGGAACGGGCTTCTCCCAGCATTTTTTTCAGATCATGTGCCAGCTCTTTACAGAGTGGCTTATGGATATCCTCATCAAATTCCCGGATTTCCGGACATTCAATGGTGATATAAGTGCCAACCGGTTTTCCCAACGTATCGGCTCCTGTCTGGTCATTTACATGTATAATAGTCGTCTTTATTTTTTCCTGGCTGATCCTTGTTTCAATTTCGATCCCGTCTATCTTCCCGCGATCCTTGATATCCTCCCGCAGCTCAATGGCAAGATCGGTTCGTATTGCCCGGTTCATGTATACGCCTCCTATCTGTTATCCCAATACATATAAAATACCCGGGTGAATTTCTTTTTATTCACCCGGGCAGTTTACATGATCTTTTTTAATATACGGCTGATCACCTCAGGATAACCACAGATCGTCATGACCGGCGGATTCCATCTGACATATGCTGTATTATAAAAACAGGTCGATACTCCTACTTCTATACCGCCTTCCATCTCGGCAGATCGTATGATACGCTTGAATTTACTCTCACTCTTTACCAGACTGAAGGCAGCTTCATGGATCGTAAAATCAACAACCGGATACCCTCCGTCATATCCTGTGACCTTCGCATCCTCAATAAAGGAAAACTCCTCTTTCCATACGGAAATTGCTTCTTCAATTGACTCAAACATCGCTGTTCTGTTTCCTCTCTGTTTATTTCTGTAACCATCATACTACAAAATCCACCTATAGTGTAACAAAAAAACTATAAAATATTTGGGATTTATCCGCATTTTTATATGTCTTAATTTTATTTCACATCAGAAGTTTTACTTTATTATTATGTAAATCTCTGCTATAATGAGTTGTATTTATAATTGAACTTAATTTAAGGAGGATTTTCCATGGATTTTAGCAAAAAGGGCGTGGAAAAGAAACAAAAAGCACTTGTTTCCAAACTACCCCGAAATAAACGAAAACTATCGGTTTCGCTGTTCAAAACACTACTGGTCATATTCCTTGCGATCATCGTACTTGGAATCGGTTCCGGTTTTGGTATGTTAAAAGGCATATTGGACGACACACCAGCGGTGAATGCCAAGGATCTGATCCCGAAAGGATATCAGACAACCCTGTATGATCAGGACGGCAAAGAGCTTATGGTTCTTGCGAGCTTTGATGCCAACCGTGAGTATGTTTACTACGATGATATACCGGAAACACTTGTAAATTCCTTCATTGCTATTGAAGATAAACGTTTCTGGGAGCATAACGGTATCGATGTCCAGGGTATCATGCGTGCCTTCGCCCACGGTCTCCAGTCCGGTGACTTTGATCAGGGTGCCAGTACACTGACCCAGCAGCTGATCAAAAACCAGATCTTCAATGTCGGCCTGGATGAAAAAACCATGTTTGACAAGATCGAACGTAAGGTGCAGGAGCAGTATCTGGCAGTTGAGATCGAAAAGGTGCTTCCGAAAAAGAGCATTGCCGAGTATTACCTGAATACGATCTATCTCGGTCAGGGACGTTACGGGGTAGAAACCGCTGCAAAATACTATTTCAATAAAGGACTGAAGGATCTGTCCATATCCGAATGTGCGGTACTGGCAGCCATCCCTCAGAACCCAAGTAAATTTGACCCTATCGTTTTCCCGGAGGAAAATGCCAAAAGACGACTGATGGTTCTTGAAAATATGCTGGATCAGAACATGATCTCCCAGTCCGATTACGATACTGCACTCGCTGATGATGTATATAGCGAGATTGAAAAGGTATCATCGATCAAGAAATCATCCCCTACCAAGGTCAACTCTTATTACATTGATGAGGTCATCAGCCAGCTTGAAGATGATTTCATGGCTATGGGCTATTCCAAGTCAGAGGCAGACAGCCTGATCTACTCCGGTGGTCTGGATGTCCGTACCTGTCAGGATACACAGATCCAGAATATCTGTGATGATGTTTTAAATGATGAAGATAACTATCCGGCTGACAGCTATCAGTTATCCTATGCACTGACACTGGTAGATGACAACGGTGAACAGTACAACTACAGTCAGAATATGATGGTAACCTGGTTCCAGGAAGAAATGGGACAATCCTCTTTCGACCTAATCTTCTCCAGTGAAGAAGATGCCCGTGCTGCTGCTGACGAATACAAAGCGCACCTGATCGAGACAACCGGTTACAAGGAACAGCTTGAAAGCTATAAGGTCACAGTGGAACCACAGATCTCCTTCACCCTGATGGATCAGGAGACCGGTCAGGTAAAAGCCATCGTCGGCGGTCGTGGTGAAAAGACAGAGGATCGTTCCTTTAACCGTGCTACAGAAGCAACCAGACAACCCGGATCAACCTTTAAGGTTGTTGCCGCTTTTCTTCCTGCACTGGACGGCTGCGGCATGAGCCTTGCAACCGTATACAAAGATGAACCATACACCTATACAAATGGCGGCGAAGTCAGAAACTGGTACAGTGGCTACCGTGGTCCAAGCACGATCCGACAGGCTATTCAGAATTCCATGAATATTCTTGCTGTTAAGACGATCACAGATGTTACTCCGGAGCTTGCTTACGAATATCTGTTAAAGCTTGGATTCACAACCCTTGTAAAAGAACGTACAAATTCAAGCGGAGGGATTGAATCGGATATCAACCAGTCCCTTGCCCTTGGTGGTCTGACAGATGGCATCACAAACCTTGAGATCACCGCTGCTTATGCAACAATTGCAAATGAAGGCAATTATATCAAACCTATCTTCTACACCGAGGTATATGATCATGACGGCAAGCTTCTGATCGATAACAGAACACCGGAAGAATCCCCGGTCATCTCTCCTCAGAATGCATGGTTATTAACAAGTGCCATGCATGATGTAGTTACAATCGGTACCGGTACTGCTGCAAACCTTTCATGTGGCCTTTATACAGCAGGTAAAACAGGTACAACCTCCAGCAACTACGATGCATGGTTTTGTGGATATACTCCATATTACACCGCTTCGATCTGGATCGGTTTTGATGTAAATACTAATTTTGCTGCTGGAAGCTATCATAAGAACATGTGGCGTAAGATCATGGATGCGATCGTGGAAGCAAAGGGTCTGGATACCTCCAAGATCTTTGAAATGCCAAGCGGAATCACCCGGGCAACCGTATGTAAGGATACCGGACTTCTCCCTGTTGAAGGCTGTCCAACAATAACAGACTATTTCGCAAAAGGAACCGTTCCTACCAAACGATGCGGTGGAAACAAGAAGGTTGTGATCTGTAATGATTCCCATAAGGTAGCAACCAATACCTGTAAGGAAACAACAACCTATTATTATACAGTAGATGATGACGGCAAGATTGAAATCATTGATGCAGACTTTGAATACGATCAGAACATCCTGAAAGAGAAATGTCCGCTTCATCCGGAGGAAGAAGAAACCGAAGACTCTTCTGATTCTGAAGATCCAAATAAGACTACAGAGGACAACAAGAAGGACAGCTTCAAGATTACTTCCGGTGTAGATGGATCCGGTGGTTCTATCTCCCCAAGTACAACCGTAAAATCCGGCAAGAACACAACCTTCTATATCACACCGGATAAGGGTTATGTGATCTCGGATGTATATGTAGACGGAAGCTCCGTCGGACCGGTTTCACAGTATAAGTTCTCAAAGGTAAAAAGCAATCATACGATCACTGTTAAGTTCAAAAAGGACAAGACAGAAGAACCGACAACAGAGAAGCCTACAACAGAGGAACCAACAACGGAAACTCCTACAACAGAAGAACCGACAACGGAAGCTCCTACAACAGAAGAACCGCCAACAGAGAAACCTACCGATGAACCATCTTCTGATGAACCTTCCTCAAAAGAGAACAAACATAAAAATACAGAAGAATAAAAACGATATATGTAAAAGGGAGCCATGAGAGATCATTCTCATGGCTCCTTTCCTATTCCCTAGGATTTATATAAAAAAATATACTTTATGCTATTTTACCATCTTTGGCTTAAAGATCAGGGATGCTAGATAGGAAAAGATCAATGCTGCCGAGGTTCCTACTGCCGCCATCTTGAATCCTCCCCGGAACAGCCCGATAAATCCATCCTGATCAACTGCCTCTTTTATTCCCTTCCAGAGATTATAACCAAATCCGGAAAGAGGAACCGAGGCTCCGCAGCCGGCAAATTCAAGAAATGGTTCATATATCCCGATTGCTCCAAGAACAGCACCGGTACATACCAGGATCACCATGATCCGTCCCGGAAGCAGCTTCGTCTTGTCCATCAGTATCTGAACAAGCACACAGACAGCACCTCCGATCACAAATGCCTTTATATAATCCATAAATAACTTTACCTCCGTTCTATTATAACTGCATGTGCCACGCCCGGTATATTCTGTCCTTCATTATAGCTTACTGTGGAAAGAAGTGCTCCGGTCGGTACAAACAATACCCTCTTCCAGGTTCCGTCCCGTAACTGCTTTAATACATAGCCAGCCAGCATAATAGCCGAGCATCCGCAACCGGAGCCACCGGAATGTGTATCCTGTTCTTCATTATCAAAGATCTCGATACCACAATCCATATGCTGGTTGCTGATATCTATTCCATTGTCCTTTAAAAGATCAAACAGTATCTTCTGCCCTATCTTCCCCAGATCCCCGGTAATGATACGGTCATAATACGTTGGCTTCCGGTCAAAGTCCTTCAGGTTCTGATAGATCACATCTGCCGCTGCCGGTGCCATACAGGCTCCCATATTAAAGGAGTCCTTTACCCCATAATCCACGATCCGTCCCGTTGTAATCCCGGTAATCTGAATTACTCCTTCTTCCGGCTCTGCCTTACCAACAACAAACGCTCCACTTCCGGTTACCGTCCAGGTCGCAGATAACGGTCTCTGATTTCCATATTCCAGTGGAAACCGGAACTGTTTCTCTGCACTTCCAAAATGACTGGACGTTGCTGCCACTACACAGTCCGCATAACCGGCAGCAACTGTCATGGATGCCAGCGACAATCCCTCTCCACAGGTAGAGCAGGCTCCATACAACCCAAATACCGGTATATCAAGATCCTTAATACCAAATGTGGTTGCGATCAACTGTCCAAGCAGATCCCCCGCAAATATATACCGGATCTCCTTTTTCTTTTTATCCGCCTTTTTGATTGCAAGCTCGACCGCCTGCCGGATCATCTCACTTTCGCCCTCTTCCCAGGAATCCTTTCCAAATGTAGGATCTTCGGAACGGATATCAAAGTAATCCGCCAGAGGTCCTTCAGCTTCCTTTGGTCCACAGATAGAAGCCGCTCCCAGAATACATGGAGGATCTGAAAAACTGACACTTTGTTTTCCAACCATTTTATTCATTTTCTGCCTCCTTATTTCCATATGTTCTTCTGTTGATAGTCATTTGCTTCTTTTCTTTATTTTATTCATATTTAATATGTTCTGGACAAATCCGCTGATTCGGGGTAATCTATGAAAGAATAAAAACAATCTGGATAGGTATGAATTATGATATTTACAAAAGAATACTGGTTAAATTGTATCGATCGAACAAAACGATACGCAAAAACATTTATTAAATGGCTGATCTGTTCTGCCATTATCGGAATCTCCTGCGGGGCTGTCGGAACAGCCTTTCATTACAGCGTTGAATATGTCACACAGTTCCGTTCCGGGCACAGATGGATCATCTTCCTGCTCCCGGCAGCCGGTCTGTTGATCGTATTTCTGTACCGTGCAGGCGGCATCAAGCATGACAAGGGAACCAACCTTGTTATCGGATCGATTCGGAATCCGGAATACAATGTGCCTTTCCGTATGGCACCTCTGATCTTTATAACAACCGTTATCACGCATTTATTTGGCGGATCTGCCGGCCGGGAAGGTGCTGCCCTGCAGATTGGCGGAAGTCTGGGTGCATCGATCGGCAAATTGATCAAAATGGATGACAGCGATAAACATATTATGACCTTGTGTGGTATGAGTGCCGTATTCGCTGCCCTGTTTGGAACTCCTGTTACGGCCGCACTTTTCAGTGTAGAGGTTATCAGCATCGGAATTCTGTATTATAGTGCTCTGGTACCATGTATCCTGTCAGCAACCATTTCCTATGCGATCACAGAAAAATTTCACATCACCCCTACCTATTTCATTCTGAATCAGGTTCCTGAAATGTCACTGGCAACCGGGATCCGGGTGATCATTCTCTCGGTCGCTGCTGCCGTACTCAGCATCCTTTTCTGTATGTCCATGCAGGTCATCGGAAAAACATTTAAGAAATATCTGAAAAACCAGTATCTTCGTATATTGGTCGGCGGTGTGCTACTGGTTCTCCTGACGCTTGCCGTCCGCTGCAATGACTATAATGGTGCCGGTATGAACATTATTGAACAGGCGATCCATGGAACAGCAAAACCGGAAGCCTTCATTCTGAAGCTCCTGTTTACCTGCATCACGATCGGCTGCGGATTCCGTGGCGGAGAGATCGTTCCATCGTTCTTCATCGGTGCAACCTTCGGATGTACCCTTGGAGGCTGGATTGGACTGGATCCAGGATTCGGAGCTGCTATGGGGCTTGTATGTCTCTTCTGCGGCGTTGTAAACTGTCCGCTGGCATCTCTGGTCTTAAGCATCGAATTATTCGGTGCAAGCGGTATCCTGCTGTTCGCGATCGGCTGCAGTGTCAGCTATATGTTATCCGGTTATTACAGCTTATACAGTGAACAGAAAATCATATATTCCAAGCTTCGTCCTCACTATGTAAACCTGTATACCAATCAGGAGGTCAAAACAAACGACCACAGTGAAGCGGAATAATATACTATCAATAACACAAAAGAAAGCTCATATGGCTGCCTGATCCTTACGAACCGGCTTCCATATGAGCTTTTCTTTGTTTCTTTATTTAATCATCTGTCTTTGTATCATTCTTTTTCTTATTGTCTGACTTTTTATCCGATTTCTTATCATCCTTCTTGGAATCGTCTTTCTTGTCGTCCTTCTTTTCTGTCGTATCCTCAGTTGTCTTTTCCTCGGTTGTTTTTTCCTCCGTCTTCTTCTCCTCAGTCGAATTCTCCTCTGAGGTATCTTCCTTCTCTTTGGTTCCACGAAGAACTACTTTATCCCGTTTATCATACACACTGACAGATTCCGGTTCAGATGAGATTACCTCTCCATTTCCGTCATATACCGTCCGGTAGGTCTGATATTTGGTTCCTGTGATACCTGTAACGGAAACTTCCTCTTCACCTTTCTCCAGTGTATCGTCGTCCTCATATTCCGTATCATAATCATAAGTTGCTACCAGTTCACTGGACAGTGACACTCTGAAGTCCTTTAGCTTCGTTCCATAAATCGCACATGACACAACACCACCACTATAGGAGGCGGTCACCTTGAGCGGATAATCCGTATTATTTATAAAACGGTAATCCGGTCCGCCCCAGGATACCGTTGCATCAAAACCTGCATCTACATAAGTGGATGGATGCGGATGGCAATGACGTTCTGCAATTTCCAGATTCGCATACAGACAGGCATCATAAAGAGTGGATGATACCTGACAGATACCTCCGCCGACTTCATCTACTGATTCCCCATTGACATAAGATGGAGCTGCCTGAAACCCATTCTCGATGGTTCTCTGTCCTACCACATTATTGAATGAAAACTCTTCACCCGGCATCAGTATCGTGCCGTTACAATTCTCTGCCGCCTTTGCAACATTTCCTTTTCTTGCATCCGTTCCACCTACATTGGTACTGAAGGATCCCAGCGTATCACGGAAGAGATAGGCCTGTAATGTCTCCTTCGACAGCTCCGGTTCTGTATAAACCAGATCAAAGCTGACTTCTTCTCCATCGGCTGCCGCATCCAGCTTCTTCCTGGCAGCATCTTTATCAAAGCTGATTCCTACCACAGAATCTGTTACACTGTAATCATTTTCCGGATCCAGTGTTGCATCCGCCGGTGCTACATAAATCTGATCATATACCAGATCCAGATCGACATCACTGTATGTAAGTGGACATTCAAGCTGCGCATCAAATTCTCCCTTGCTGATGCATGAAGCAATCTCATCTGCCAGCTTATCCGAATCTACCGTATAACCTCCGCGGCCCTTTGTAACAATAACCTTGTCATCCTTCACGGTGTAAGAGGAATCTTCTACCCCTTCCAGCTTCGTCAGCCCGGACTGTTCGATCGCAGTATACAACGGCTTCTTATCCTTCAGCGATGGTCGTGCAGTATATTCTGCCTCACCAAATAATGCCTTAATAAAATTAAAACCTCTTGTTAAAAAACCATGGCTTACATCGTTTGCCTGTTGTACCGCATCGATCACATTCAGATCCAGAGCTTCTTCGATCGCAATGCAATATGTTTTACCTTCCAACGTTACGTCGATCCCGGCGTTATTGTACTCCGTTGCAAACTGATCTTCTACAGCCGCTGCAGCTTCCTTCACCGTCATGTTACTGACATCAATTCCATTTATACTGGTATTTGGAAAAAACTTTTTCTTACCAATAATTCCGCAAAATATCAGATAACACACACACAATGCAACAATAACACATACTGTTGTAGTAACACTTCTTTTTGCTTTTTTCATGATGTATCTCCATTTACTACACATGTGAGTATACGCATCCTGCTAAAGGATACAGATACCTACTATTATTAACTTAACCATTTGTTAAAGTTATCATAGGTATTTTTATCTGTCAATACAGATTCCCCTTAAATCTAATATTTCACAAAACCATCATTTTACCTTAAAACATATGTAACATTTTTGAAAAAACAGGCCGGGAATCATACCCAGCCTGCCAGCTTACAGATCCAGTATATCAGTCCCAGCACCCATGATGTAAAGATACCGTACATGATGACCGGGCCTGCAATCGTAAAACATTTTACACCTTTACCGAAGACCTCACCTTCGGTCTGAAACTCTATGATCGGAGCACAGACACCATTAGCAAAGCCCGTGATCGGTACCAGAGTTCCGGCTCCACCATATTTTGCGATCTTCTTATAGACATTCAGACCTGTGAGTACCACACTGATGAGTACAAGAACGATCGATACATAAGACGAACTGTCATCCTTATCCAGACCCGCATATTCAAACAAATTAAATAACACCTGTCCGATCGTGCAGATCAGTCCTCCAATGAGAAACGCCCACAGGCAGTTTCTTGCCGAATTGGATACCGGAGTAATCGTTTCAACATACTGATTGTATTCCTTTTCTTTTGGTTCAAACTGCATATACTTTCCTCCTGTCTTACCGGGTTCTATTCTTCAGTATTTTCCATTTGCATGAAAACTATGCATATAAATCGCATTCCTAGACCAGTCCGGTTGATATCAGACCAAGAACAGAACCCACGAGTTTCCCTGCTGCAACCATGTATATGATGTAAGGAATATAACGCCGGATTGAAAACCGTCTGGATATGATCGGAAATACATTCAGCACCTCTGCGAGCGCACCAACCAGACAGCCTGTAAAGATACCGCCAAGCAGGGTTACAAAAGCCAGCCCAGGAATTGCAAGCGGGATCCGGATATTAAATATATATACGATATTTCCTGCCACAGCACCATATGCCAGCAGACATTCCACCAGCATATAGTGCCGATTGCCTTTCACCTTTTCCGCCAACTTGGGGAATACTCCGATCAGGGATATAAATGCAAAATAACCACTGGATATAGCTGCCCCTCCGATAAATGCAACCAGTGCATAACAGATATGTCTAATCAGCATCCCGCACATCCTTCTTTCTTACAGAATCCGTGATCACTGTCTGATTGATCTCCTGTTCATACTGCCGCATCTGCACCTGAAGCGGGGTCGGATCATCGGTAAATTTCTTATTGGCTCCATGATTAAAGAATACAATGATTCCAATGAACAAGCCCAGTGAATAGGCAACACCGCCAATCATGGCTCCTGATTCACTGCCTCCGGTAAATACATTCTGAAGCAGATCAAGCTGTCCGACCAGATTCACATCCGAGTTATAGGATATAATTGAAAATCCAGCACCAAAGAATGCGATCAGGCATAGAAATATAAATTTGAACTTCTGCTTTATCCGGTCCGACGGATCGAATGCCTTATAATATACAACAACATCAGGCTGTCCAAGATTCTGGATACACAGCTCCCCATCGCAGTTTTTTCTGATCTCCTCTATGATATCCAATATGGATATGACCTGCTGTCCCTTTGAACTGGTAGAAAAATTCATCAGTTCAATTTTTTCGATTTTATTTTTCAGATCCAGATTGTCGGATACGACCTTCGATACATCCCGGATCAATACCTTTCGTTTTTCCGCCAGAACACTTTCTGCCAACTGCAAATATACCATTTCTGCCATATTACGAAACCTGCTTTCCCATATTCTTACAGGATTAGGATATCCGCATCTGTTCTTTTTATACACTTTCTTTTAATTTCTCAAGGATCCGTTTTTCCTGCCGGCTCACCTGAACCTGGCTGATACCAAGCAGTTTTCCGGTCTCCGACTGCGTTTTGTCTTCAAAATACCGAAGCTGGATCAAACGCTGTTCCTCCGGCTCCAACCGTTCCAACATCTGCATCAACGACAAATGATCAACAATCTCCTGGCTATATTCCTCCGTTTTTGAATATACACCCGGAGCATCCAGAGACTCCGGCTCTAACGAAGCCTCCATTGCCATTACAATCTCCCCTGCATCATAAGAAAGGGCAGCAGCGATCTCTTCAATCTCAGGCTCATAGCCCTTTTCCTTGATCACCCGCTGCCGGTATTGCTCTACCTTACTATTCATCTCCTTCAGACTACGGCTGACCTTGATTGCGCCGTAATCCCGCAAAAAGCGGCGGATTTCCCCCTGGATCAGCGGAACTGCATAGGTCGAAAACTTCACATCATAGTCAAAATCAAATTTATCAATACTTTTGATCAATCCGATGCAGCCGATCTGAAACAGATCCTCGATATCATATCCACGTCCTGTAAATCTTCTGGCTACGCTCCATACAAGTCCAAGGTTCTGTTCTACCAGTTTTTCTTTTGCACTGTCATCACCCTTCTTCGCCTGTAAAAGAAGATCCAGATTATTTTCCATTTATACTGCACACCCAGCCCCTATTTTTTTTGCCATCTTTACTGTCGTTCCTTTTCCCGGCTCCGACTCTACCGTAAGCTCATCCATAAAGGCTTCCATAAAGGAAAATCCCATTCCCGACCGTCCATCCTTTCCGGTTGTAAACATTGGCTCCATTGCCTTTTCCACATCCTCGATACCACAGCCATAATCGGTGATCTCTATGTACAGCTTCCGCTCTTCTATGTATGCCCGTATCTCGATTGTTCCCTCTTTTTGCCCATAACCATGAATGATTGAATTCGTAACTGCTTCCGACACGGCTGTCTTAACATCAGCGACCTCCTCCAGCGTCGGATTCGTACGGGTCATAAAGGATGCTACGACAACCCTTGCAAAGCTCTCATTTCTTGGATCACTTCCAAACTCTATTTTCATTTCATTTCTGTTCATTCTTTTCTTCTCCTTTTCATTTTATGACATATGTACTTGCTTGTACGCAGTCTCAAAATCCTCTGTCTGCTCTGCGATCTTAAATATTCCGGACATTTTAAGAAGACGCTGCATTCTGTCATTTGCATGGATCACAAACACCTTTCCGCCTCTGTCATATACATTCCGGAATCTTCTCGTGATCAGACCGATCCCGGAGCTGTCCATCACGCTTGTATGCCGGAAATCGAATATCACGTACCGGATCCTGCCATCCTGAAATACCTCTTCCGTTTCGTTCACCAGTATCGATGCCCGGTAATCATCAACTTCTTCCGGAAGCTCTATTAACACAGTATCCCCTATTTTCTCATAATTATTCATACGCCACCTCTTTTTTACAAAAAAAGACAAATAAGCAATATTGCTTATTTGTCTTTTGTATGATCTTGATTTCTTTTTATTCATTTGTCGGATCCATATCGGATTCCGTTGTTCCTTCCGAACTGCCTTCTGTCGTGCTGCCTCCATCATCTGTTTTTCCACTCGTTGTGTCTGCACCAGACAATGCTACTGCAACTGTATAATAAATAGAATTTGGACATTTCTGGATAAATGTATCAAAGGCTTCTTTGGCCTTATCCTCATCCTCCGTACCCAGATAGCACAGAGCTTTATAATACAGAGCAACATCATAATCCGGGCTGGTCTCCAGCACCTTGTCGATCTCTGTCATTGCCTTATCATATTGGGTATCATTATAATACTTCATGGCAAGCTGCATCGTAACCTTATCCGTATCTGATATATCTGCCTTGCTTTTTTCCTCATAATCTGCGACCTGCTTCGTAAGATCTTCATTCTTTGTTGTCAGGGAATCAACCTCATCCTGCAGAGAGGAAAGCTTGGTATTCTTATTGGCAATCTCTTCGCTGTAGGCAATCTTAACATTTCTGCTCTCATCATCTGCATTCTTATTATGCTGTGGCATAACAAGGAACCACATGACAGCCAGTCCCAATACCAGTCCTGCCAGAACATAGGCAAGCGAATATTTGTAGAAATTAATATCCTTATATCTGCCAACCGGAGTCGGTCTTCCATTCCGGTCAACATTATCGGATTCCACATATGCCCGTGGCTGGTCTTCCACAAACAGCAGATCCGCATCATAATCATCATCCGGATAATCACGAAAGCTCATGATCTCCTCATCCGTATGCCCCATCTCATTGAAATAGCGGACAGCCAGGGGATTGGTTCTGTCGATCTTGATGACACGTTTTAATGCTTTTCTTGCCTTATCATATTTGTTATCATCGATCAGTAGAAGTGCCATCAGCAGATAACCATTTACAAACTTCGGATTATCCGATAAGACTTTTCGAAGCTGGATAAATGCAAGATCCTTACTGCCCTGTCTGGCATAGTTTACTGCCTGATTGTATTTTCTTGCTGCATTGTTCGTTGTTTCAAGCTTGTGTGGATTGCCCTTCACCTCTTTGATATAACGTTTTGCAACATTTCGTCCGCTGAAATAATTCACACTGATGACCCAGTGGCTTAATGCCAGAACAACTTCACCGGTTTCATAATATACAAGCCCCAGCAGATTTCTGGCATCAATATTCAACTTGTCATATTTAAGGGCTGTCTTTAATGCCTCTTCTGCACCACTCATATCACGGACTCTGGCTTTATCCAGACCAATATTATAATAATATTTGGATGTGTTCAGTGCCTTATTTACAAATTCACTCTTTAACCCACATTGGCTGCAATATCCGGTAACAAGGATCTTACCGCCACAATGCTTACAATTCAGTACGTCTGCCATATTATTTCTCCGTTTCCTTTGCTACACGAAGCATCTCCTGCATAATATCTGAGATATCCTTCAGATCATTATGATAAATGGCATCTTCTGCCTGGTCTACTTCCAGAGTCGGTCTGAATTTTTTTACTTCTTCATCAAAGTTTATCATACTATTCCTCCATATTCGCAGATTTCTCTTTTATCTTCTGAAGCCAGCGTTTGACTTCTCCCACCAGATAAAGAGAACCCACACAATAGACTGCTGAATCTGTGATCTGTTCTTTATAGCGGATGGCGGCATCCATTGCTTCTGTAATATCCTCATATGCCTCCACCGTATGTCCTGTGTAATTCCGGAACCTGTCTGCGATCAGAGAGACCGGCGCCTTCCGTTTATTATCTACACTTGTAACTATGATCTTCTCAAACGAAAGTGCTTCTGTCAGATCCCGTATCATCGTATCATAGTCCTTGTCCTTTACTGCTGCAAAGACCAGGATCTTCTTTTTCTTCGTATAAAGCGTCCGAAGTGTTCTGCAATAACATTCGACTGCTTCCGGATTATGTGCACCATCTACAAACAGATCCGGTGCGATCTCCTCCATCCTGCCTTCCCATGAAAAATCAAGTAATCCGCTTCTGACTGCCTGCTCTATCCTGACATCAGCACCTGCATTTTTCCCATATTCTATATTCCTGATCTGCATCAGGATATCAAAAGAAGCAACTGCAAGGCAGGTATTTTCGACCTGATAAAGAGACGTTTTCGGTATCCTCAAATGGTCATAATTATAATACCGATTATGAAATGAAAAATCAATGGTTTTATCATCTATTTCATTTATTATATAGTTTGATTTTTCGACCGCTGTTACGGCAGAATCCAATTCTTTTGCATGAGTCTCTATGATTCCAGACGAAACCGCATCCCGCTTGAAATATACGACCGGAACTGACGGTTTGATAATCCCTGCTTTCTCTCCTGCGATCTTAGCGATCGTATCTCCAAGATATTCCATATGATCAAGTCCTACCGATGTGATGATACAAAGCTCCGGTCTTACGACATTAGTTGCATCCAGCCTGCCACCCATTCCGGTCTCATAAATCACATAATCCGGCTGCTTCTTCTCATAATAAACAGCCGCCATCGCAAACATCACTTCAAAGAAAGATGGATGAACGATGAACTTCTTCCGCACCTGCTCAAACGCCCATGTAAAATCTTCATCCGATATCATTTCATCATCATATCGGATCCGCTCATTGATCGAGACAAGATGCGGTGATGTAAACAATCCTACATGAAAGCCTGCATGCATCAGTATCGTAGCAAGCGCCTTTGCCGTTGATCCCTTACCGTTTGTTCCTGCTATATGGATCACTTTGCTCTTATCCTGCGGATTCCCTAAACGTTCAAGAAGACTGGCAAGATTCTCTGTGCCAATCTTCTGTGCGAACAGTGGAATGCTTAGGATATACTCAACTGTTTCCCTGTAATTCATCTGACATTCCGCCTATCTGTTATCTATCTTTTCCGGATACAGGTCATGATTTGACATTCTGTTCCATGCAACTTCTTCCCATTTTGTTCCCGGTCTTCCGTAATTACAATATGGATCGATCGAGATACCGCCTCTCGGAGTGAATTTGCCCCAGACTTCAATATATTTCGGATCCATCAATTTGATCAGATCCTTCATGATAATGTTCATGCAGTCCTCATGGAAATCTCCGTGATTTCTGAAACTGAACAAATATAATTTTAAAGACTTGCTCTCTACCATCTTCACATCCGGAACATAGGATATATATACGGTTGCAAAATCCGGCTGTCCCGTGATCGGACATAAGCTGGTAAATTCCGGACAATTGAACTTGACAAAATAATCATTGTCCTGATGTTTATTAATAAAGGTCTGTAACATCTCCGGTGCATAGTCCATGCTGTATTTTACATTCTTATTGCCGAGAAGTGTTACATCTTCCATTTCTTCTGCGGTTCTTCCCATCTTCTGTTACCTCCTTATGCATCTGCTTCTTCTGCTGCCTCTGACACACATTTGATCAGGATCTGAACAGCCTTATCGCACTGTTCCTTTGTTACGATCAGTGGCGGTGCCATACGGATCACATTTGGTCTTACCGCTGTGATCAACAGTCTGTTCTCAACAGCCAGATGCTTTACTTCGTTTGCGATTGGTTTGGTGAATTCAACGCCAACCAGAAGTCCGCGTCCGCGTACTTCCTTCACATACGGAAGGGAATAAAGCTGTTCTGCAAAATAAGCTCCTGTCTCTTTTGCATTCTCTGCAAGATGATTGTCTAAGATCTCATCGATCTCTGCAAGTGCGGCTGCACAGCATACAGGATTGGCTGCATAAGTAGAACCGTGTGCCCCCGGTGTAAATGCACTTGCAAGCTCTGCTGATGTACAAAGTGCGCCGATCGGCATACCGCCGCCGATTGCTTTTGCCATAGATACCATATCAGGCTTCACTCCATAGGTCATAAATGCCATCGTATCTCCGCATCTGCCCCATCCGGTCTGTACCTCATCGAATAACAACAGGATGCCGGTCTCGTCACAGTAAGCACGAAGTCCTTTTAAGAATTCCTCCGTTGCCGGATATACACCACCCTCGCCTTGAACAGGCTCTACCATGATTGCAACTGTGTCTTTGGTACATTTGTTCTTGAAATCCTCAAGATTATTGAACTCTGCATATGTGAAGCCCGGAAGCATCGGCTTGAAACCGATCTGACATGCATTGTCCGGCTGTCCGGTTGCTGATAACGCTCCATAGGTTCTGCCATGGAAGCTGTTAATGGCTGTAACGATATGATAATGCTCCGGTCCGTAATGATCGGTTCCGTATTTTCTTGCCATCTTGATCATTGCTTCATTTGTCTCTGTTCCTGAATTCTGGAACAGAACCTTCTCCATACCGATCGTCTCACAAATCTTCTTTGCAAGCAGGATCATAGGAAGTGTATATGCGTAATTGGATGCATGGATCACATTCTGGCACTGGTCTGCGATTGCTGCCGCAACTTTCTTGTTACAGTTACCGGTACTGTTTACTGCGATGCCGCCGAAGAAGTCAAGATATTCATTTCCTTCCTCATCGTACACATACATGCCGTCTCCCTTTTCTTCAATAAAATTCCATCTTCTGGACTGCTCAGCGAGGTATTTGTCTACTATGTCAAGTAATTCGTCTTTTGTATATCCGCTTTCACTAACTTTCATCTTCCTGTCTCCTTTATATAAATACAAATTTTTAGTTCCTACTAATGTGCAAACTGTGAATTGTAAAGGGTGTAATAGAATCCTTTCTGTGCTAAAAGTGATTCATGATTACCCTGCTCTATGATATGTCCATCCTTCATAACCAGTATAATATCAGATTCTTTGATCGTTGACAAACGATGCGCTACGACAAAGCTCGTTCTTCCCTTCATCATCTTCGCAAATGCACGCTGGATCCGGATCTCGGTTCTTGTATCGATCGATGATGTTGCTTCATCAAGGATCAGCATCGGTGGCAGATCAAGCATAACTCTGGTAATACATAAGAGCTGTTTCTGTCCCTGTGACAGTCCGCCGCCATCCTCTGATATCATGGTATCATACCCCTCCGACAAACGCTTGATAAAGCTGTGTGCATGGGACTGTTTTGCTGCTTCTATAATCTCCTCATCCGTCGCATCCGGTCTTCCGTATGCAATATTCTCCTTGATCGTTCCGGTCTTTAACCAGGTCTCCTGAAGAACCATACCATAGTTATCACGAAGGCTCTCTCTCGTTACCTGACGGATATCATGGCCATCTACAGAAATGGCTCCGGCATCTACATCATAGAACCGCATTAAAAGATTGATAACGGTACTCTTACCACATCCGGTCGGTCCGACGATTGCTACACGCTTACCCGGTTCAACCTTCAGATTCAGATTCTTGATCAGTTCTACATCTTTATTATAAGAGAAATCCACATGAGACAGATCCACCTGTCCATCTGCTTTCTCGATCACATAGGCATCCGCAGGCTCCGCGATCTCCGGTTCTTCATCGATCAGCTCAAATACTCTGGCTGCGGATGCAAGTGCATTCTGAAGCTCCGTTACGACGCCTGAGATCTCATTAAATGGCTTTGTATACTGGTTTGCATAGCTTAAAAAGCTGGTAAGCTGACCAACGGATATTCTTCCCTTGATCGCCATGACCGCACCGATGATGCCAACGCCGGTATATACTAAGCTGTTTACAAAACGGGTACACGGATTGGTAATGGATGAGAAGAAGGTCGCATCCAGTCCGGCCTTATTCAATCTCTTATTTACTTCGTTAAAGCTGCCATTTACATTTTCTTCCATGGAAAAGGCTGTTACAACCTTCTGGTTTTCTACCATCTCATTAACAAGTGATGTCATCTCACCCTTGATCTCTGCCTGCTTTCTGAACATATGGTAGGTTTTCTTTGCGATAAATGCCGCAACAAACAGAGAAACCGGAGTGATCACAACAACCGCAACCGTGATCACAGCGTTAATCGATAACATGAAACAAAGCGTTCCAACGATAGTCATAACCCCGGTAAATAACTGTGTAAAGCCCATCAGCAGACCATCTGAAAACTGGTCTACATCTGCGATCACACGACTTACGATATCACCATGGGTGTGAGAATCCACATAGGATAACGGAAGCTGTTCTAACTTCTTATATGCAGATGTACGGACATCATTTACAACATGATAGGTAACTTTATTATTCAATATATTCATGATCCACTGGCAGACTGCCGTAACCGCAACTACAATCACAAAACGGATTGCCAGTGTCTTTAATGCTCCGAAATCAACGGCTCCTTTTCCGACGATCTTATCTACCATATGTCCGGTAATGATCGGTGCATATAAGGTCAGAACAACGGATATCGCTGCACAGATCAGGGAAAGGACAACTAAGAAACTGTATCGTTTGATATACTTTAATATTCTGCCAAGTGTTTTCTTATTGACAGACGTACTTTTTTCTTTTTTACTCATCGTCGCTTCCTCCTTCCTATGCCATTGCATTTCCGGCAGAAGTCATTTTACCGGATACTTCATTTGCCGATAACTGTGACTGACAGATCTCCTGATATACCTCACAGGACTGTAACAATTCTTCATGGGTTCCGATACCTGCAACCTGTCCATCATCTAATACGATGATCTGATCGGCTCCCATGATCGTCGATGCACGCTGGGAAACGATAAATACTGTCATACCATTTGTCTGCTCTTTGATCGCACGACGAAGGGCTGCATCTGTTGCAAAGTCAAGTGCCGATGCACTGTCATCCATGATCAGGATCTCAGGCTTTCTTACAACTGCTCTTGCGATCGTAAGACGCTGCTTCTGCCCACCGGATAAGTTCTTGCCACCCTGTGTAATCTTAAAGTTCATGCCATCTGTTTTCTGATCAACGAATTCTTTTGCCTGTGCGATCGTAAGTGCCTCATTGATCTCTTCTTCCGTTGCGTCATTTTTACCCCAGCGGATATTCTCGGCGATCGTGCCCTGGAACAGAACTGCCTTCTGCGGAACTACACCTACCTTCATTCGAAGGGAACGGAGATCATAGTCCTTTACATCCACACCATCGATCTTAACCGCACCACCGGTGGCATCATAGAATCTCGGGATCAAGTTGACCAGAGAACTCTTACCGGAACCCGTACCACCGATAATACCGATCGTTTCTCCCGCTTTTACCGTAAAGGATATACCGGTCAGTGAATCTTCCGATGCTTTACCATACCGTAAGGCTACGTTGTCAAATACCACCTTAGGAACATCCTGGCCGGCTGCCTTCTGTGCTTCTGATAAAGCAGAATCTTCTTCAACCTCTGTGATCGATGGCTTCGTATCAAACACAACATTGATTCTCTTTGCACATGCGATCGACTTTGTGATGTTAATGATCAGATTGGCAAGCTTTACAAGCTCAACTAAGATCTGTGACATGTAGTTGATCAGTGCAACAACCTTACCCTGTGACAGGATACCGATATCGGTCTGTCCGGCTGCGATCCAGATGATCGCAACAGTTGCAAGATTGATGATCACATATGTGACAGGATTTAAGAATGCCGAGATTCTTCCGACATACAACTGAATATCCATCAGATCATCGGTTGACTTATCGAATTCATCAACCTCTTTTTGCTGTCTGTTAAATGCCCGGATCACACGGGCACCTTCCAGATTCTCTCGGGTCAGAAGCATGACCTTATCCAGTCTTGCCTGTACCTTCTTAAACAATGGAATGCTGACAAGCATAATTCCGAATACAACGATCGACAATGCCGGTATTGTAACCACAAAGGTCATGGCTGATTTGACATCGATCGTAAATGACATGATCATCGCACCGAATACAATAAACGGAGAACGTAAGAACAAACGGAGCACCAGATTGACACCTGTCTGGATCTGGTTGATATCACTGGTCATTCGAGTAAGCAGTGTCGATGTTCCGATCGTATCGATCTCATTATAAGAAAGACTTGTGATATGACGGAACAGATCACTTCGAAGTGCCGTTCCGAATCCGGTTGCTGCTTTTGCGGAAAAATACTGTGCTGTCAGAGAACAGCTCAGGCCGATGATACCAAGTGCGATCATAACGAGACACATCCGAAGAACATATCCCATGTCCTGATTCTTAATACCGGTATCAATAATATGTGCCATTACGATCGGGATCAGCAGTTCGAAACAGGCTTCCAGCATTTTAAATAATGGTGCCAGAACCGATTCTTTTTTATAGTCCCGTAAATATCTTAATATTCCCTTCATTCTACGCTCCTACTCTTGTTGTAAAATGTATATATGCTCTCTGCATTTGTTTTTAACATACCATATGCCAGGCGTGCTGCCAAACGGCTTTCTGCCGTCCTGCTGCCTGCCTGGCATACATATATGGTAGAATCTCCACACCCCCTTACATAAAATTGCATGTGGATTCTGTGGAAATTCTTTCATGCACAAATGGCATGAACGATATAATTATTCCTCATCCGGAAGATTTGCATTGTGATATACGGCCTGTACATCATCATCTTCATCTAAGAGATCCAGAATTCTTGTAAACTTCTTTACAACCTCAGGATCTGTCAGATCTACATAGTTCTGTGGGATCATGGTAAGCTCTGCTTCTGCCATCTTGATTCCCTCTTTTTCAAGAGCCTCTCTGACTGCTGAGAAATCATCCGGTGTTGTGATGATCTCAAAGCTGTCTTCCTCCTCACTGAAATCCTCAGCTCCGGCATCCAGTGCCATCATCATAAGATCATCTGCATCCATATCACATTCTTCTTTATCGATAATGATCTGTCCTTTATTATCAAACATATAAGATACACAACCGGTCGTTCCTACGTTTCCGCCGCCCTTCGTAAATGCATTTCTTACATTTGCAGCCGTTCTGTTCTTATTATCTGTAAGAGTATCAACGATGATCGCTGTACCGTTCGGACCATATCCTTCGTATGTATTAGCAACATAATTTACTGAGTTTGCATCACCTGCTGCTCTGTCGATACCACGCTTTATCGTATCGTTTGGCATATTGTTTGCCTTTGCCTTTGCGATTACATCACGAAGCTTACTGTTGTTATCAGGGTTTGCACCACCTTCTTTTACAGCGATCGCAATTTCCTTACCGATAATGGTAAAGATCTTACCCTTTGCAGCATCGTTCTTTTCTTTCTTATGTTTAATATTTGCAAATTTTGAATGTCCTGACATTTTTTTACTCCTTAACTCTGTAATTCTATCTTTTGAATATCCATTTTCGGATATCGGTTTCTTTTTTGAAGCTTTATAAGCCCAACTGGTTCATAATATCATACCTGATTTTCATTTTCAACCTTGGTTATCCGCACCTTATCGATCATCTTATCCTTGATCCCAATGGTCTCAAAATTATATCCCTTATATGTAATATCTATTTTTTCGTTCTCATAAGGGAGCCTTCCCAGTTCATACAGCATAAACCCGTTCAGTGTCTGAAAATCCTCATCCGGAAACTCAATTCCCAGATGTTCCGACAATTCATCCAGTTCTGCTCTGCCGCCCACGATATATCCATGACCCGCAAGTGCAATATCATCGTCATCATCGTCGTATTCATCAAAAATATTGCCGACAATTTCTTCCAGAATATCTTCCATCGCTATGATGCCTTCTGTCTGACCATACTCATCCACCACAATAACCATATGGATTTTCTCTTTCTGCATCCGTTTGAATAATTCCGATATATTCTTTGTCGGATGCACAAATATCGGCTCAACCATGATCTGTTCGATCGTCTGGTTCTTATCCTTTAAATACGCTTTTACGAAATCCTTAAAATAAAGGATTCCGACTATATTGTCCAGATCATCATCAAACACCGGATATCTGGAATAATTATTCTCCAGCATGATCTTGATCGTTTCATCCATTGTAGTATGTTTGTCGATTCCAACTACATCGGAACGCGGCGTCATAACATCCCGGACTTCTTTCTCACTGAATTCAAAAATATTTGTGATCATCTCTACTTCGTCATCATGAATGAGCCCCTGTTCATTACCCTCATTGACCATGGAAATAATCTCTTCCTCAACTTTTTCTTCATCAGCTTTTCTGTTATTAAATAATTTCATATACCAGACAGTCTCTGTCTACAAATCACCTCTCCTGTTCGTTTCATTCTGCATTCACTCTTAGTTCCACACGAATGCAAATATAATGGAAATATATCATTAATTCCAACATTCGTCAATTTTTTCATATGAGAATCTGCATAATCCGTATTCATATGGAAATCTGTATAACTGTATGATTATACAATGTCTATAATTACCATGCCACAAAGATCAATACAGATCCAGACTGATTTTTAATGCAATATCTACCTTTTTCAGAATGTCATCTCCCATATGGCATACTTTTTCTTTTAATCTCTGTTTATCGATCGTACGCACCTGTTCCAACAGCACAACCGAATCCTTTGCCAGATCATACCGACTGGAATCAATCTCAACATGTGTAGGCAGCTTCGCCTTGTTCATCTTGCTGGTGATCGCTGCACAGATCACAGTAGAACTGTGTTTATTTCCCGCTTCATTTTGTATGATAAGTACCGGTCTGACTCCTCCCTGTTCCGAACCAACGACAGGCCGTAAATCAGCATAAAATATATCGCCTCTTCTGATTACCAATTCTTTTCACTCCATTTATTTATTAATATCTTCTGTTGTGAAAAGTATTTCCAATTCTATTCTATGATATTCAGTTTCGACGTAGATAATTCACTTCCCCGACTTCTTTTCCATCCCTAATATAGACTCTTGGTACACGTCTTCCGATATTACAGATCAGTTCATAGTTGAAGCTGTTTGCTGGTTCCGCAACTTCTTCCACCGTGATCTCTTTATCTCCGCATTTTCCGATCAGAACAACTGTATCACCGACTGATGTCTCCGGTATATCACTTACATCGATCATAAACTGATCCATACAGACACGTCCGGTGATCGGTGCATACTTACCATGAATGATCACACGCCCGATATTGGACTGTGCTCTTGGATATCCGTCAGCATAACCGGCAGACACGGTTGCTATTCTCATATCATGCGGTGCGACAAATGTCCATCCATAGCCGATACCTGTTCCTGCTTTCACATCCTTCACATGAACTACCTTGGCAAGTAGTTCCATTGCCGGCTTAAGTGCCGCGATCGAATGATCGACTTCATCCGATGGATATAGTCCGTATGTTACGATACCGGATCTTACCATATCAAATCCTTCATTATCCATCTCCATGATTCCTGCGCTGTTTGATATATGCTTTACAGGAATCGATATACCCCGTTCTTCTAATCTGCGGATCACAGACCGGAATAACGCAAGCTGTCCATTTGCAGCTGTTTTATCGTATTCGTCCGCCTTTGAATAATGTGTAAATATTCCCTCGATCTCAATTCCCGGCATATGCGCAATCTCCACGATATCATTGATACCTGCATCATCACACTGAAAGCCGATCCGGCTCATACCGGTATCCATCTTGATATGGATCTTTGCTTTTGATCCTTTCTTTACCGCATCATCTGAGAGAATGGCACATTCAGCTTTATCATACATCGCAGGTCTTACATCGTATGTGATCAGTTCATCATACTCTGATGGGTCTGTATATCCAAGTATCAACAACGGCTTCTCACATCCTGCATGACGAAGCTCTACCGCCTCATCAATACAGGCAACCGCATAAAAGTCTGCCAGATCAGAAAGGGCTCTTGAAACCTCTACTGCTCCGTGGCCATAGGCATCTGCCTTGATCACGGCAAGCATCTTCATACTCTCCGGCACACATGCCTTCATCATTTTTATATTTTCTCTGATATTATCCAGATTGATATCTGCTTCTATTCTTCTATATTTATTCATTTGTCTGCGCCTCTGCCTATTATATTTTATACATAAGAACTCATGATCGGACCGATCTCATCGATCAGACTGCCGGCGGTTATAGCCGCCTTTCCATACCGTTTCTTTGCACGATCCCCTGCAAGCCCGTGTATATACACCCCAAGTCTTGCTGCCTCTGTCGGAGATATTCCACCGGCAGATAGCCCTGCAATCATTCCGGCAAGAACATCCCCTGAACCTGCTGTTGCCATACCATCATTTCCCGAAGTGTTCATGTAAGTATGCACGCCTCCGTCACTGACACAGGTTCTTGCATCTTTTAATACACACACGAGTGTTTCTGCTTCCGCAAATGTCCTGCACTCACGAACCGGTGCTTCTTTTAATTCAGTCACTGTCTTTCCTGTCAGTCTGGACATTTCTTTTACATGAGGGGTGATAACAAGTGCTATATTCCCTGTCTGTCTGCTGATTTCCCCTGCTGCAAGCAGCTCCTTATGTGCTGACAAAAGATTAAGTCCATCTGCATCAACAACGATCGTTCCTTTGAAATTCTCCAGCACTGTCTTAAGCATACATTCCGCTTCTTTTCCGGTTCCGATACCCGGTCCGATCAGAATGATATCTGCCCATGCACATGCATTCTCCGCACAGATAACTGCTGTTTTCTCATCCTGATATGTCATCATCAATGCTTCCGGCAGATATCCCCCGACAATCACTCTGTTATCCTTATGGGTATATACCTTTACCATACCACTTCCAACCCGGTAGGCTGCTGATGCCGCAAGACAGGCTGCTCCCGATATCTCCCGACTGCCGGCTATGACTGCAACTTTTCCAAAGGTTCCTTTATTTCCATCCGGTCTTCGTTTATTCAGCCGATTCAGATCCCCTTCATTATATGTAAATATCTCCGGCATCACCATATCAACTGCCTTATCCGGAAATCCGATATCTTTTACAAGGATCTCTCCACAATATCCATGTCCCGGATAAACGGTCATACCGACCTTCATTAACCCCATTGTTACTGTAAGATCCGCCTTTACTGCAACATTCATTACCCGTCCGGTCGTAGCCGATATACCGGATGGGATATCTACTGCTACCACATATGCCGGCATATCATTGATATGATCAATGACCTCTTTATGGATTCCTTCTATGTCACGCTTTAATCCAACTCCAAAGATTGCATCTACGATTACATCATATTCTCCATTCGGGAAATCCTCTGTAATCTTGATCCCAAGCTGTCCAAGTATACTCTCCTGAACCTTATAACTCTCTGTTGCTCTGCTAACCTGTCCGATACAGTACACATCTACCAGATATCCTTTTTCCGCCAGCATCCTTGCTACAGCCAGACCGTCTCCTCCATTATTGCCGCGTTCTGTTACAACAAGGATCCTGGTATATGCTGTCCGTCCGGTATCATGTTCTCCTGTTTTTATCCGTGAAAATCTTTTTTCTATTTCTTCTGTTACAGCAAGTGCTGCACGTTCCATCAACACCAGACCGGGAATTCCAATCTGTTCAATGGAGATCTGATCGATCTTCTGCATTTCCTCTCCGGTTGCCAGGAATCTCATATCTGTCTCCTTCCATGTTATGATTTTTATATCCATTAACTGATGCAGATATTATTTCTACATAACAGCTTATTGCACAAATGCCATGGCAATATCGCCATGGCATCCGTACATATACATATCTGTCCGCATCTCTGCTATTTATCTTTTCTTTAAAAATTCCGGTATTCTGATACTGTCATTTGACTGTACAGTCGGTCTTGCCGGTTTTGGAGACGGAGCTACATGCGGCTCAACCGGAGCGGCTGTTCTTGTTGTATTTGGAACTACCGGCTTTGCTGTCTGTGATGCTGCTCCTGCATCTGACAGGAAAGTAGGACGGATGGAAGATGATCCACCAAGTGCCTGTCCACCATAAGTAGGTGTTGTCTTTCTTGCTTCTCCAAATGATGTTGTATTAACTGTATCAAGCTTTGGAGCTGCAGTTCCTGCGAATCTGCTGACAGGTGTAGTTGTCTCTGCTTTCTCAAGGCCTGTAGCAATGATCGTAATGCTGATCTCCTCACCCATGTTATCATTGTCAACTGTACCGAAGATGATATTTACACCATCACCGGCCTGTTCAGTCAGGTAAGTAACTGCATCGTATGCTTCCACGATACCAATATTTCCTGAGAAGTTTACAATAATATCGGTTGCACCGGATACTGTTGTCTCCAGTAATGGTGAATCCATAGCTTCCTTGATCGCATCAACAGCCTTGTTCTCACCGCTTGCGGAACCGATACCGATATGTGCAATACCCTTGTCTCTCATAACAGTCTGGATGTCTGCAAAGTCGAGGTTGATAAGACCCGGTTTATTGATCAGGTCTGTTACACCCTGAACACCCTGCTGAAGAACCTGGTCTGCTTTCTTTAAAGCATCCGGAATACTGGTTCTCTTATCACAGATCTGTAATAACTTATCATTTGGAATAACGATCAGTGTATCAACATTCTCTTTTAATCTTGCAATTCCTTCCATCGCATTCTTCATACGAGGCTTTCCTTCAAAACCAAATGGCTTTGTTACAACACCAACTGTCAGGATACCAAGATTCCTTGCCATCTCCGCAACAACAGGTGCTGCACCGGTTCCGGTACCACCACCCATACCACATGTTACGAATACCATGTTGGCATCTTTGATAATATCTGCTATCTCTTCTCTATTCTCTTCAACTGCACTGGCACCGATCTCAGGCTTTGCACCTGCACCAAGTCCCTTTGTCAGCTTCTCACCAATCTGAATCTTTGTTGTAGCTCTGCTTAATGAAAGTGCCTGTTTATCCGTGTTGATCGCTATCAGCTCCACACCTTCTACATTTTCATCAATCATTCTGTTTACTGCATTGTTACCAGCGCCACCTACTCCTATTACCAGTATTCTAGCTGGTGTTCTCTCATCGTTAGACTTTATTTCGAGCAAGGTTGTTTCCTCCTTCTATATATTTCTTTATAATTCCTGTACAGCTCCCTCCCCCGGTTGTCTTCATTCTGTAAGCAAGTCACAGGCTGCAGATCTAGCACCCGCAACCCAAAGTACAGGGAGTGTACATCTATATAATCGCATTAATATCTTAATAATACGATTTTTTCATAAATAACGCAACAACTTTTTGTTTTAAATTTTACTTATTTTCCTTAAATATTGCGTTTCCACTGCTTGCCGAATAATCCGACAGATCCAGGGTTCCACTTTTCCCTTCCAGTTTGGAAAGAATGCTTTCCAGATTCATAAGCTTGTCCTCCAGCCCGGATCCGCTTCCAAGCTCTATTTTGATCTTGTCCTTATACAAGATGATCTCATTGTCATTATTAAACCGGATCTCATCGATCAACAGCTTGTTCTTATCGATCAACTGTGTCATCGTCAAGATCTCCTGAAACATATCCTCGTCCGTTACAGGGAGTTTTTCACCCACAACGATACGGTCAAATTTCAATCCCTGAATACACGGAACATCCTCCAGTTTTTCGGAAGACGTTTCAAGCACGCGGCCATCATTATCAAAATAAATATACTGATCCATATAGCTCACACAACCAGCCATGGACTTCTCATATACTGTGATCGTTATGGTATGTCTTCCAATCACTTCGATCTGAAATTTATCAATAAAGGTTACATCCTCTACCGGATGCATTCTGTTGTCCAGATAGAAAAACAGGGTATTATCCGCTTTTTTCCCTTTTGTTACAATATCTATGATCTCATCCTCTGTATAATGCACATTGCCGGACACCTGTATCTTGGTCAGACTGTAGCATTTCAGGATATAGACATAGGCACTAAGGCATATAAGCAGCAGCGCGCCAAGAATGATCAGCAGAATCTTACCTGCCTTTCTTCCCTTTTTCTTTTCAGTTTCGCTCTCTGTTCTCCTGTTCTGCATCTTTTATATCTTCCTATCCATTTTATCTTCCCGGCTTCATCTGTCTGGCAACAGCAAGCACCAGTCCCATCTCAAGAAGCATGAAACATATCGAGCTTCCACCATAACTGATAAATGGAAGCGGTACACCGGTCGGTGGTATCGTATTTGTTACAACACTGATATTGATCAATACCTGAACAGCAACATGTGCCATAACACCGGTTGCGATCAGGCCTCCAAACCGTTCACCGGAATTGATTGCGATCAGTGCGCATCTGTATATCAGGACCACAAACATTGCGATTACAAGTGCCGCACCAAATAAACCAAGCTCTTCACAGATAACGGAAAAAATCATGTCATTATGGGACTCTGGTATAAATCCCATCTTCTGGATACTGTTCCCAATGCCTCTTCCAAAAAAGCCTCCGGATCCGATCGCATAAAGGGACTGCATCGTCTGGTATCCATCATCGTATTTTTCCGGTGCAAGCCAGATACGGATACGATCTGCACGATAGCCTGCTGTTGCAATAAATATCACGCACATCAGGATTCCGATCAGCCCCATCAGCACAAACGGCCATTTTTTCGGACTGGCGACAAATACAATGATCACAACAATGCCAAAGCATATGATCGCGGTACTTAAGTTCTCGATCGCGATCAGTATGATCGTTACAAACGGAAGCAGAAGCATCTTCGCCAGACCCTTCAGTGTATTCAGGCTTCTGGGTTTTCTGGTACAGATATCTGCGGTATATACGATCAGCGCAAGCTTTGCAAATTCTGACGGCTGGAATCCAAATGCACCAATATAGATCCATCTGGTCGATCCATGGCTCGCACTTCCTATAATGTAGACCAGCACTAAAAGTGCCATTGCCACATACAGAAAATATTTGGAATATCTTGCATATCTGCGATAATCGATCTTCGATACCAGAAACATTCCAAACAATGCAACAAGTTCAAAAACAAGCTGTCGTTTTGCAAAATATGTACTGTCACCATACAGTTCATCTGCCCGGTAGGAGCTGGTGCTGTAAACCATGACCAGTCCAAACAGAACAAGCCCCAGTACAATGCCAAGCAGCGGATAGTCAAAGTAACGTCCGCTGTACCATAACGGCTTTCTTCTGCTATCTATCTCATTTGTATCTGTGTTCCTGTTTCTGTCATTCAAATATTTCACTCCTTAAAATCGCGGACATATTCTTTGAACATTCTTCCTCTTTGCTCGTAATTATCAAACATTCCCCAGCTTGCACATGCTGGAGAAAGAAGAACTGCTTCTCCATCCTTTGCATTCTCATGACAATATTTTACCGCTCCTAACAGATCGTCTTCAAATACAATATTATGGAATCCGTGTTTCTTGGCAGTCTCTGCGATTTTCTTCGCCGTCTGACCGATCAGAACCAAACATCTGACTTTTCCGTCAAATGCATCGATCCATTCATCATAGGTAGAGCCTTTATCATAGCCTCCACCGATCAGATAAGTCGGTTTTACCATTGCCTGAATTCCCTTGATGGCTGCATCCGGATTGGTTCCCTTGGAATCATTGTAATAATCCACACCAGCCACTGTCTTTACATACTCTATTCTATGCTCTACGGCTTTAAAACTGACTGCAACATCACGAATGACATTGACCGGCACTCCCATATAATAAGAGATACCAACTGCAGCGAGCACATTTTCAACATTGTGGGAACCGAGCAGGATCAGATCCTTTAATGCAAGGACATCGATCTTTTCTCCATTTGCCTCGATCACAATGTGACCATCCTCTACATATACACCGCCTGCAGGCTTCTCCAGTCTGCTGAAATATACAACTCTTGGACGGATTCCCTCTGCCATTGCTCTTGTATGATCATCATCATAGTTTAATACAACCACATCATCTTCTGTCTGATTCTTTGTGATCGACTTCTTGACATTTCCGTAATTTTCAAATGTATAATGACGGTTCAAATGATCCGGTGTCAGATTTAAGATTGCACTGACATTCGGATGAAAATCCACGATCGTCTCTAACTGGAAGCTGCTGATCTCTGCCACTGTTGCACTGTCATCATCGGTTGTATCACAAAGCTCGGTATATGGAATACCGATATTTCCAACTACGATCGTCTTCGGATTCCACGCCTTTACGATCTCGCCAACAAGTGCCGTCGTCGTTGTCTTGCCATTTGTTCCTGTGATCGCAGCGATCTTTCCTTTACCAAAATAATATGCAAGCTCAATCTCACTCCATACCGGAATGCCTGCTTTCTTTATATCCTCTACAAATGCAGAATCAACCGGAATACCTGGGCTTATAACCATAATGTCTGTCTGCTTTAATACTTCATCCGTTAATTTTCCAAGCAGAATCGTAACAAGTTCTGACTGGGAGAGTTTCTCCATCAGATCATTTTTATCTCTTTTTTCATTTTCGTCAAACAGCGTAACCTTTACGCCATGAGCGATCAGCAGCTTTGCTGCACTGATGCCGCTCTTACCTGTACCAGCCACTAAAGCATTTTTAAAATTCATCTTCATATCCTCCGTATTAAACAGCCAGTAAACCTACAACACAAAGTACGGCTGTTACTATCGCAAATATTGATACAACCTTTGTCTCAGGCCATCCGGAAAGCTCAAAATGATGATGGATCGGTGCCATTTTGAACACTCGTTTTCCAGTCAGTTTGAATGAAACTACCTGGATGATAACCGATAATACTTCTATAAAATAAATGAATGCCACGATCAGAATAAATAATGGCATCTTCAGCATGTATGCGATCGATGCTACAAATCCGCCAAGTGCAAGAGAACCGGTGTCACCCATAAACACTCTTGCAGGGTATACATTATATACAAGGAATCCTAACAAGCTTCCCATTGCTGCACAGGAGATAGGTGCAAGACCGGATCCGGTTCCGATCGCAACAACTGTAAAGAATGTAGCGATCAATGCTGTTACGGAAGAAGCAAGGCCATCCAGACCATCTGTGAAGTTTGCACCATTTACTGTTCCAAGTACAACAAAGAATAACAAAACGATATAAACCCATTTATCAAGAACAACTGTCTTACCGACAAATGGAATAATGATCTCGTTGTTGATCTCGGTATATTTCTCAATATAATATGCAAAAACTGCTGTTACAACGAACTGTCCGAGCATCTTCTGCCATGCACGAAGTCCCAGGGAACGCTTCATAACGACTTTGATATAATCATCCAGAAATCCGATCAGACCAAAACCAAGTGTTACAAACAATACCGGAAGGATATCCGGATAATCCTTCATATAAAATAACGAGGTAATCACCAGACTCAACAGAATGATCAGTCCGCCCATTGTCGGTGTTCCTGATTTCTTCAGATGTGTTTCCGGTCCATCATCTCGTACAAACTGTCCAAATTTCAGTTTCTTTAAAAATGGGATCACGATTGGGCTTAACACCACGCTGATTCCAAACGCTATAAGTATCGGTAAAATAATTGAAAAATCCAAGTTCATTTCTTTGTACTCCTTACCCGTCATTTCATTTTGAAATGGCTATATTTTTCCTCACGTATGAGGTAATTTTCTTATTCCTCTTTTGGTATTCCCAGATATGGAAGGATATTGGAAAATACCTCCTGTATGACAGGGGCTGCTATCGTTCCTCCATAATATACTCCTGTCGGTTCATCGATCATAACAAATGCCATGACCTGTGGATCATTTGCCGGTGCAAATCCTAGGAAAGATGATATGTATTTTCCGGTTCCTCTCGGATACTTCTCACTGGTTGCTGTCTTGCCGCCAATCCGGTATCCCTCGATCTGCGCCTTGCTGCCTCCGCCTTCTGCCACAACAGACTCCAACAGATCACGCATTGTCGCCGATGTTTCACTACCGACCGCCCCTTGGGTGACCGGATATTGAAGCTCCGTCATAACCTGACTCTCCGCATCCACCACCTTCATACCGATATGTGGTGTGATCTTATTCCCACCATTTATAACGGTTGCTGCAGCAGTCACAAACTGGATCGGTGATATCTGAAAGGACTGCCCAAATGACATCGTTGCCAGTTCTACCGGTCCGATATCGGAAAGCTTATGCATAATGGAATTTGCCTCACCCGGAAGATCGATCCCGGTTTTCTGAAACAATCCAAGCTTCTGATAGGTCTGATAAAGATTCGTGGCTCCTGTCCGTTCTCCGATCGTCATAAATGCCGGATTGCAGGAATTCATCAGTGCATGCCGGAAGTCCTCCGAACCATGTCCTGTCGTCTTATGGCACCGGATCCTGCGATCCTCCACGATCTTATATCCCGGACAGTAAAAGGTATCCGATAAGGATACGGTTCCAGCCTCAAGGGCTGCTGTCGCTGTCACGATCTTAAAGGTAGATCCCGGTTCGTACGTATCACTGACTGTAAAATTACGCCACATATTGTTTAACGCATCCATCTTCTCACCGTCAGTCACACTCTCGTATCCAGCCAGATCCATGTTCAACTGAAATGGCTGGTTCAGATCATATTCCGGCACATCGACCATGGCATAGATCTCTCCATTCTGCGGATTCATAATGATCATTGCCACCCGTTTTGCCTGCTTCTCTTCCATAACGGAAAGAGCCGCCTGTGTTGCATATTTTTGTATTGTTAAGTCCAGTGAAAGTACCAGGTCATCTCCCGGTACAGGACTTACTCTCGTTTCTTTTACATTCGGCAGTTCGATTCCCTTTGCATCCGTTACTGTATGAATGCTTCCGTCCTCTCCTGCCAGGATCTCATTATACCAGACCTCAAGGCCAACGATTCCCTGATTGTCTGCTCCTGTAAATCCAAGAACCTTGGATGCAAGGCTTCCATAAGGATAATACCTTTTATAGTCCTCGTCAACCTTAATTCCGGCAACATTTAATTCCCGGATCTGATCTCCGGTTTCCTTCGCAACGTTTGTTGCGATCAATTCACGGGATGATACCTTGGTTACTTTTTTGCGTATCTCCGCTTCTCCCTTATCCAGATATTCATTCAGAACCTGTATGACTGCTTCTTCATCCTCAATCTGGCTGTGGATGACCGATACGGAACAGACTGCTTTATTATCAGCCAGGATATTTCCATTTCTGTCGTATATCCTTCCTCTTGGTGCTTTGATGCTTCGTTCTCTTTCATGAAGCCCGGTTGCTGCACGATTATAATAATCCGCTTTTGCAACCATCAGATAAGCAAGTCTTCCCATCAGAAAAACCGCAGTCATTACGATCGCTATACATGTAAAATATATCTTTCTCCGATTATAACTATAAAGCTTCATTCTGCCCGCCGGATTTATTTATCCTTATATCTTATTACTTTTTCCGGACAAATATGCCTTTTCTGTCAGTCTGCCAGATATTCCCTTGTTTATTCATCCTGAACTTTGGCTTCTGTTGTTTCTTCGGAGGTTGTTTCTTCTGAAGTGCCATTTTCAGATACTGCTTCTGTTGTCCCCTCAGAGGTTACATTCTCTGAACCGGTATCTTCCGCTGTTGTATCTCCCTCTGCAGTGCTTCCTTCTTCTGTTGTTCCCTCGCCTGTTGAATCTTCTACATTGCCTTCAAATGGAGAGCTGATCGGCTCATCTTTTCCATTATACGTTACATCTTCATCACTGCTCTGATATACATTCATATATGGGAGCAGATCTTCCATGATCGCATGGAATAACAGTGCTCCGGCACCGGATGTAGACTGACTTTCTACATTTGGTTCGTCAACTGCAACATACAGCATGATCTGTGGATTCTCTACCGGTGAGAAACCGATAAAGGATAATACATAATTGCCCTGATTTCTAGGAATCTTTTCTGCTGTACCTGTCTTACCGCCGATCGTATATCCATCAACGGCTGCTCTGGAACCGGTACCTTCTGTAACAACACCTGCCATATACTGCTTCATCAGATCTGAAGTTGTCTTTGAAATCGTCTTGCGGACAAGTTCCGGTTCATTATTCTCTATAATACTTCCATTTTCATCTAAAATCTGTCTGACGGTGTGAGGCGTATAATAATTTCCTCCATTGATCAGTGAACAGAACGCTGCTGCCATCTGGATCATTGTTACATTAATACCCTGTCCAAAGGATGAAGTTGCAAGCTCGACCGGATTCAGTCCTTCTTCATCATACACCAGACCGCTTCCCTCACCGGAAAGATCAATTCCGGTCTGATTACCAAAATTAAATATATCCTGATATTTGGAAAATGTTTCTCTTCCTTCTGATTTTGCGATCTGCATCAAAGCGACATTACAGGACTGCTCTAGTGCCTGCTTTAATGTAAGCGTGCCATCACCACTTCGGTTATGACAATAGATTGGAGATGTTCCCTCTGCAACGATCTCATAGCCTTTACAGAAGAATGTATCGCTGTCTTTCACAACTCCGTCCTCAAGGGCCCCTGCAATCGTAAAAGGCTTAAATGTAGAACCCGGCTCCAAGATATCACTAATGCAATAATTTCTCCATACAGCATCTAATGCTTCATACGTCTGATCACTTGTCAGACCATCAATTGCTTTCTGGAATTCATCATCTGTCATAGATGAAAAATCATATGTGATCTTTTCCGGGTCTTTCTGTTCCTCGGTTGTTGCTTCTATCGTATCTTCAGAAGAACCTTCCTCGCTACTGTCTTCTTCTGTTGATGGTTCTTCCGTACTTTCTGTAACGGTAACCTTCATATTACGAAGTGCATCCGTATTCATCGGTTCGTTCGGATCATATCCATAAGAGGTACTCATGCCAAGGACCTCTGCCGTATCCGGATCCATTGCGATAACACCGATCTTCTTTGCACCGGTCGTCTGCATATATTCTTTTATATTATCTTCAATGATCTTCTGGATATTCAAATCGATCGTAGACACTACAGTATAACCATTCTGTGCAGGTACTGTAACGGATTCTACGGTATTATCATTTGTCAGATATCCATATGTCTTTCCATTTACACCATTCAGGTAACTGTTATAATAGCCTTCGATTCCACCCTGTCCGACATTTCCGCTTACGGTATATCCAAGCAGGTGACAGGCAAGGCTGCCATTTGGATATTTTCTTTTGTATTCCTCCTCAAACCGTACACCAACGACATCTGCACCATCTCTTGTATCGCAATATTCCTGAAATGCTTTTACATCTGCATATTCAAGCCCTTTCATGGCTACCTTATAAAAGGAATCTGTGTTCTGCATACATTCATCGAACTTTGCATCTTCCATTCCAAAATATTTGATCAGCGCTGCCTTTGTTGCCTCTTTCCCCTTATCCGTACGCAGAATATTTTTGGGCTCCAAAATCAGATTGTACACTTTCTCACTGGTGGCAAGAATATTTCCATTTCGATCCACAATGTCTCCCCGTTCAAACGGAATATCCAGACTGTCGTAGGTCTTCTGATCCAGTACCTCTTCCTGATACTCCTGCCCTTTTGCAAGGCTGATATAGATCACACGTCCGATAAGCACAACAAAAAAGAGTAATGCGATACCAAATATTATAACCAGTCTCTGTTTCATTCTCCTAAGAAAATTCTTTGCTTTTGTCGACATATTTTTCCACCTTTGATTTTATTTTTATATTCTGTATCTTAACAGGTTCGGGTATAACGCAAAATTTCCTGAGACTTATTTGGTCTCAGGAACATTTTTGTACTGTATAACATAATCGTCACTGTTCTGTGGATAGTACACAGTCTGTCCCGGCTTCGAATATACCATACCAAGCTCAGTTGTTGCAATCTTATATATTTCATCCAGATCTGTCATGCTGTCAAGTCCTGAACTGTATTCTGCATTTACATTTAACTGTTCATTCAACTGGCTCTGCAGTGTACTAACTTCATTTTTTCCTTCTTTTACATCTGCCATTAATTTCAGCATTACAAAGCACAAGCCTACTGCACATATTACAGCAAATGATAAGAATAATCCATGTCTTAATTCATCGACCCATCTTCTGTCTCTCTGTCTGACAGCCGGCGCCTGTTTGGTTCTTACCTGTTCCTTTCTCTGTGGCATCTGCTTTCTTGCAGGTGTTGCTGTCTGTTTCTCCTGTCTTCTTCTGGCAGGGCGTTCTGCCGGCATCTCTGTTCTTCTTGCCGGTTCATATTCTCTTCTGACCGGTTCTGCTGAATAATCCAGCTTCCGGACTGTACTTCCATCTATGTAGTAGTGATTCCGTCTTTCTGACATTTTAAAACACCCCTTTTATATATTCATACCTTTTTCAAATACCCGGAGTTTTGCGCTCTTGGATCTTGAATTTGCTTCCATTTCTTCTTCTGTTGGAAGAATTGGTTTTCTTGTTATCACTTTTCCTTTTGATTTTCTTCCGCATGTGCACACCGGAAAATTCGGTGGGCAGATACACGGATTTTCATTTTTACGAAATGCATTTTTTACGATTCTGTCTTCTAACGAATGGAATGTGATGATACATAATCTTCCGCCTGGTTTCAAACAGTCAATCATTCCATCAATGGAATTCGTTAGTACTTCAAGCTCATGATTTAATTCAATACGAATTGCCTGAAATGTCTGCTTGGATGGATGTCCCTGTGCATTTCGTACTTTTGCAGGAATTGATCCACGGATGATATCGTTTAATTCTTCTGTTGTTTCAATCTCTTTTTTCTCACGATACTTCACAATATGGTATGCAATACTTTTTGCAAATCGTTCTTCGCCATATTCTTTGAGTATATGAAAGAGTTCCTGCTCGGTATATCCATTTACGATATCCTTTGCAGTCTTTGTCTGGCGGTCGTCCATCCGCATATCAAGGGGCGCATCAACCCGATATGTGAATCCTCTATCCGCATTGTCGAGTTGATATGAAGATACGCCAAGATCCAGCAATATCCCGTCCACTTGAAGTATATTTAGCTCGTCTAGTATGCTTTTAAAATTCTGATAGTTATCTCTTACGACTGTAATGCGGTCACCGTACTCCGCCAGTCGTTCTTTTGCTGTTATAATCGCCTCACCATCCTGATCAATACCGATCAGATGTCCATCCGGTCCAAGTCTTTTGGCTATCTCTTTCGAATGTCCGGCTCCTCCAAGAGTTCCATCCATATAAACACCATCCGGTCTGATATTCAGATTTTCAATGGTTTCATCCAGTAAAACCGATGTATGTTTAAATTCCATAACTACCACTTCTGTCCTTATATTCTGAAATCCAGTTCATCCAGCTTGTCTGCAATCTCATCCATGTTCAGGGATTCTTCATTATTGATCTCGTCCCATGCTTCCTTATTCCAGATTTCTGCTTTCTCTCCGTTACCTATGATGACAACATCTTTTTCGATGTTGGCAAATGTACGAAGTGTCTGTGGAATGATCACTCGTCCTTGTGCATCTGTTTCGCACTTTACTGCTCCTGAGTTGAAGAAACGCTTGAACTGTCTTGCACTCTTATTCGTCATCGGAAGCTGGTTCAACTTGTCCGCAAACTGCTGCCATTCATCATTTGGATAAACGTACAGACAATTGTCCAGACCTTTTGTGATCATGAAGGTGCAGCCGAGTTCCTCTCTAAGCTTGGATGGCATGATAAGTCGCCCTTTGGTATCTAATCTGTGTTCATATTCACCTGTTAAACACTTGGACACTTATTCCACCTTCTTTCGACTCATTTCCTCCACTTTGTGGCACTAATCCACCACTTCACTCCACTTATAGGGTAATTCTATACTACTTAACTAAAAAAAGCAACCACAAATATGAAAAATTCACATTTGCGATTGCCTTAATTTTTCATGTAATGTCTGGAACTTCAAGATGGTATGGCACTGTATATAAACACACGACCTGCTGCGTTTCTATTCGACTCGCACGCCGATTTGTCAGCAGTCGCCCTAACTCACCCTTATGGGTTCAAACAAGGGCTTGGTGCTGACAGCTAGTGCAAGTCTCATAAACGAAACTACGCAAACGTCGATGTTGTTTATATACAGCGCCATACCATTCTGAAATTCCAGACTTTTTAAAAAAACAAGCAACGTACCCCTTAATTTTATCTTTACCATATAAAAAGGACATCCACGCCATTGTGGATGTCCCGTTTGTATGTTTGTATGTGTTTTTACACCTGAGTGTACATTCTGGTGGGGGATGATCCCATTTTTAAAAACACGCAACCTTGTACATATTCTTTCTGCTGATCACACCTATGTCTTCCAGAGTGTTCACCATTCTGTATACCGTTGCGATTCCTATGCTGTCATCTCTTTTGACAGCCTTGTAATATATTTCCTTACAAGAAGAACAGTCTTCATCCAGAATAATATCTAACAGAATGCATCTCTGTTTTGTAATGCGAAATCCCTGTTTTCTAAGCTTCTCGATCACTGCATCCTTCCGGTTTGGTTCTCCCTGATATCTTACATAACCAAACACATTGTCATTACGGATTTCCTGAACAATCATTTTATTCCTCCATTTTTATATCAATAAATATAACTACTACGTTCTTATGTTGGTTAGTATATTCTAACATTCGTTAGTTGTCAATAATTATTTATATATTTTGTGAACAAATAACTGTTTTTTCCGAATCCCGGTGACTACTGTTCAATATCTATGGCTTCTGCAGCTTCTGTCTGATCCACATCCTGATCTTCCTGTGGTTCTTTACAGTATGCAAATGTAATCACAGCCTTAAACAGATCTCCATCGATCACAATGTTAAAATCCGCATGTTGAAGCTGACACAGGCTTCTTGTAATGGATAAGCCGAGTCCGCTTCCCTCTGTATTTCTGGAACTGTCACCTCTTACAAAGCGTTCCATCAGTTCATCACTTGAAATATTCAGCGGTGCTTCTGATATGTTCTTGAACTCTATACATACCTTCGCAGGTTCTTTGATGCTCTTTTTAAGATCACGGATCACATTTCCATCTTCATCGGTTATATAAGTATTTACATATAACCGAGTCCCCGGCATCGTATATTTGAATGCATTATTTAATAGATTATCAAATACTCTCCAGAGGTGTCTGCCATCTGCTTCGATCCCTGCGCGATCCTTTGCGAGATTCGTTACTAGCGTGATGTTCTTCTGCATCAATTTGTCAATATATTCACCGGATGCCTGTTCTGCGATCATATTCGCATCCATGTTTACAAGCTCTACCTTTACATTTCCGGTCGATGCCTTAGAAGCATCCACAAGATCCACGATCAGTTTTTTTAACCTTGCTGACTGCCTTGCTATTACTTCTATATAAGAAGCCTCAGGTTCTTTTTCAATATCCTCCTTCTGAAGCAGATCGACATAGTTAATAATAGAAGTAAGCGGTGTCTTGATATCATGCGATACATTCGTGATAAGCTCCGTCTTCATCCGTTCACTTTTCATCCGGTCATCTACCGCAAGCTGGACACCTTCATTGATATGATTCAGATTCTCGCCATGTTCTTTGAACTTTCCAAACATGAATCTTGTATTTACCTTATGACCATACTCGCCCTTTGCAAGCTTGTCACCACCCTGGAAAAGCTCCTGCATCATACAGACAAATGCCATATAGGCAATTGCACAGATGATCTTCAACAGCATTAATACAATAAATCCAGCTTCATTTATATATACAGCATTAAAAACAAGCAATGCTACTATAATTTCAACGATCGTAATTACGATATACAAAAGGAACGCTTTTATTATAAATGGAACCTTGCTGAATACATACCGGAAAAATGCGGTTATCTTTCCCGATTTTCCAAATAGTTTGCGACCCAGTCTGACAATCCATGATGTATTAAGCAGATTCGACTGTTTGACTCTTGCGATCAGATTGTTGATCAGTAAAAGTCCGACCGTACAGATACAACCCAAACCGATCAGACATACAATAGTCTCAATATCATGTCCTGTAATATTGCTATCAATAAAATAATGAAGCCGGTCTGTACCGCTGTAACTATAATAAGCATATGATAAGGAATAACTGATATTCTGTGCAAAAGCAATCAACAGACTTATCAAAACGACTATTCCAGTCAATATAATTTCAACCGGAACCTTTTCTGTTTTTCTTACAACACCGTCTTTACCGGATAATACCATACTTGTGATCATGAATATGATACACAAAACAAAATCAAGTCCAAAGAAGAGCAGGATTCTGTTCTTTCCCGAAGCAGCCTTGCTGATCGCCTGTAGGCTCTTATTCATACGTGAAGAAACGTCAGATGTGCCGTCGATATATAAATTACCGGAAGCATATATCGTAATATCGTCTCCTGCATAATTGCCAACGATTACGGTATATCCATCTTTTATGATCGGATAATACATATCATCCTCCGCATAATACTCGTACTGCTTTGTCGTTCCGTTTGCTGTGATCGCTATCTGATTTCTATTATAAGAAATCGTTACTCCCTCCGGCGTATTGTATGAACCGGAACTCTCTATTTCCTCCTCCATTGTTGTTGAATCTTCTGATGTTGCAGACTCTTCCGATATTCCTGAATTCTTGGTTTCGGCTTCCGTCTCTGCTTCCGTATCTGTGGTATTTCCCTCCAGATCACTCAGATCAATTCCATAATCATCAGACACCTCTGACCTGGAAAGAGCTGCTTCATCCGGCATACGCAGGTTAACATAATTATAATTGTTTCCTTCTTTTTCCACACCGATACTCTGTGCTTCCTTATAGGTATCATATCTCAGAATCTTTCCTGTAGGAATACCGGTCGTCGTACTGACAACTGCTTTCTCTCCTAAAACTCCATATACTAATGCTTTTTCCGGCAGATTATCTGTCTGCGCCAGCATAATGGAATTTGATTCACCCGTTTTTGAAGAATCCCAATCATCACCAACACTCACATACAGATCTGTTTTCGCATATCCATATATTTTCTCCAAATCCTCTTTATAGGTACGATCATATTTATCAAATGCATTTTCCTTTTCCGACAACAGCATCAGAAAATCACTTGCATCGACAACATTATCATGATTCATATCCTTTTTCTGCAAAGCATCGGGATCGTATTCATAGTCTCCCCATTCATCATCACTGTAACTGATATCCAGAGTATTTCTAATATACTCGGCACCACGATTCACACAGGTAGTCAACATCTCGCTCTGATAATCCGCTTCCAGTTCTGCCCGCAGCTCCGATTCCGATCTGCCCTGAAATATTCCGGCTTCATACATATCAAGCAGTACATAACCCAATATAAATCCAACGCTACAGGTGATAAAAAATAACGTATAAATCAGTAATTTAAAAGGATTGTTATTTTTTAACTTATTCATGTTTCGCATTCTCCATTCCTGTCAGACTGTATAGAGGTTTACTGATATTCCATCTTATAACCTCTGCCCCAGATCACCTTGATATATCTTGGTTCTCCGGGATTGATCTCTATCTTTTCACGCAAATGACGGATATGGACAGCTACCGAACCTTCGGCTCCGAGCGGTGTTTCTTTCCAGACTTCCTTGTAAATATCTCTCGGTGAAAATACCTGTCCCGGATGTTCCATCAGAAGTCTTAAAATATCATATTCTGTCGGTGTCAGACTGACCAGTTCGCCATCGACCGTAACCTGCTTGGAATTATCATTCAACTCAATTCCCCCGATCACGATCGCATCTTTCTTGATCTGTCCGCTTCCAAGCTGCATATATCTTCGAAGCTGCGATTTCACTCTGGCGATCACCTCTACCGGATTAAACGGCTTGGTAATGTAATCATCTGCACCCACTTCCAGTCCAAGGATCTTATCTGTATCTTCACTCTTTGCGGTCAGAAGGATAACCGGCAGATTCGTCTCCTCGCGGATCTTTAACATCGCTGTGATCCCATCCATCTCCGGCATCATGATATCCATTAACACCAAATGGATGTCATGCTCTTTGATCTGCTCTAACGCTTCTTTTCCGTTGTAAGCTTCATAAATATTATAACCGGATGTTTTCAGGTAAATCTTTAAAGCTGATACGATATCTTTCTCATCATCGCAAATTAGTATATTATACATTTCTTTTCTCCTCGTCCGAAAATATGATCGTTGTCTGTATCTTATCGGGTACGTGTGCGCACCACGCATTCCTTTTTAGGATACAGCAAACCGCTGATATTTTCCATATCTTTCTTTGACGGTATCATTGTAAGGCTTTCTACCATTAAGATACAATTTGGGATATCCTTAAGATTTATTAAGATGTGGGGACAATAGAAGTGTGGAATGATATATCTTCATTTCGCAAATCACTCTCGTTCTATCCTCGATGCAGCGGTACATAAAGTTGCAAAAGACGCAACTTAAGTACCGGCACTCGGATAGGTTTGCTACATGAAATATATCATTCCACACTTCTATCTGTATATTGGTATGGCAATATAATTATTACACATTTGTTTTTACAAATCTAAATATCATTGTTAACCATGTAAAATATTAAAAGTTATAGATGTCAATTCTTGTCTTTGTTTTTTTTAGGTGATACACTTATTAGGCTTATTTAAGATTTTTCAAATGCATAGAATGCATAAAACACATAATGCACTATTAAAGTTTTTATAAAGGAGTTTGATACATATGACAAAGAAAGAGGTTCTGGAAATCCGGCATCAGTTTGCACAGGCTACCTGTTCGATCGATAAGATCTGTGGCTGCTATGTGGATGGTGACAGACGTAAAATTGCGACAATGAAGGAAGCGTTTCTCTCTCTGCCGGAGGAGGAAGCTTTTAAATATTTTGAGATTTTTAAGAAGAACTTGTCCGGCTCGATTGGAAAGAATCTGATCACGATGCCGTTTCCCACAGATTCGGAATTTGACGGCGGTACGCAGGAATTTCTGTTAAAGCTGCGTAACAGCAAATTAGAAGATGATGAACTGATCGATCAGTTCTATGACAAGGTAATCGAGAATTATGATTATACCGGAAACTATCTAATCCTGCTGATCCATGATACATATGACGTACCCGGAAAGACCACAGACGGACTGACAATGGATGATGCCTCGGATGAGATCTACGAATACATCATGTGCTGTATCTGCCATGTTAATCTGTCAAAGGCAGGACTTAGTTATTTTGATTCGGAGAACACCTTCCACAACCGTATCCGCGACTGGATCGTGGATGTTCCCGATATCGGTTTCCTGTTCCCTGCATTTATCGACCGGACAGCCGATATCCATAATGTCCTCTACTATACGAAGAAGCCGGAGGAAATCCATGAGGAATTTATCCGCTATATTCTCGGAACGGGAATGCCTGTAACTGCCGGTAATCAGAAAGAGGCGTTCCAGACGATCATCACCGATACACTCGGAATGGACTGTGATTATGAAGTGATCCGGAATATCCATGAGAATCTGAATGAAATGATCGAGGAACAAAAGGATAGTCCGGAACCACTGACCTTATCCAGGAATTCATTAAAGAATCTTCTGGAAACCTCGGGAGTATCCGAAGAAAAAATGCAGACCTTTGATGCGAACTTTGATCGTGCCGCTGCTGCTTCTGTGAACCAGCATCCGGTTGCCGAAGGCTCCGATGAGACTCTGCCTGCACCGGCTCCGGGAAAAGTACAGCTCTATGCAAATAATATCGCCAGTACAAAATCATTTGAGGTAAAGACTCCGGAGGTTGTGATCAAGGTCAATCCTGACCGCGCCGATCTCGTAGAAACCCGTGAGATTGACGGACGAAAATGTATCGTAATCGAGATCACAGATGAAGTATCCGTAAACGGAATTCCTGTAAAATATTAAAAAATGCCCCACTGATCATACAAATGCCTGTAAGCAGATATCTTCCTATGATCAGTGGGGTATATTTTTTTACACCTGTATCTCCACATGACTGCCGCCCTGATGATCCTTAGTAACCAGGATCTGGCGGTCGATACGATGCTTCAGCTCTTCCACATGAGATATGATACCAACCAGATGATCGGACTCGGACAACTCAGCCAGTACATTTAATGCCTGCTCCAGAATATCAGAATCCAAAGAGCCAAAGCCTTCATCGATAAATAATGTATCAATTCTTACACCTGCTGCATTTGCAGATACAATATCGGCAAGTCCAAGTGCCATAGACAGAGATGCTACAAATGCTTCCCCGCCGGACAGTGTTTTGACATCTCTTTCTTTTCCTGTCCGATGATCCAGCACGAACAGATCAAGCCCTCTGTTTCCTGCAGTCTTCTGTCCGCGTTTCAGCTCAAACTGGTTGCATACGATCTGGCGCAGTCTGTGATTCGCACTGTCTATAATGCGGTCAAAATAGACCTCCTGTATATAGGTTTCCAGCTTATAGTTACCAAGTGCGGCCTGTGAAAGATCCTGAAGCTTACTGTATCTCTTATAGATATTCAGATATGCTCCATAATCCTTCTTTAATTTGCTGTATGCTGCCTTATTCTTAACTAATCGTTCCGCGATCGCATCATGCCTGATGGCAACACTGTTTTTCTTCCGGATCGTGCGTTCTATCTGCCCGGATATCTGTTCAAGCAGAACCGTTGATGCCGTACAGAAATGTGTATAACATTCTCCGTAGCCGCCTGCCTGCTTTTCCAGTTCCTGTTCATCTGCAAAATCATTTTCTTGATTGCTGTCAGGAAGCTTCTGTATCACACTTTCGTCATTTACAGATGTGTTCATTTCTCCGCTGTCCGTTTCAAGTGCAGAAAGAACATCTTTCTCCAACTGCCATTCCTGTCTGTATTGCATATTCTGATCTTCTGCATCACGTTTCAGATTTGTTTCCAGTGCAGAGAGTTCCTTTGCAAGTTTATTATAAGTATCTCTTGCCTCTGTCTTCTTCCGGTTCACCTCGGCAATCTCATTTCTCACCTGTTGCAGTTGCTTCAGGATATCCGACTCATCCCCCCGGATCTCCTGTCGCATCTGTGCCGCGGCTGCCTGCTTTGCCGTGTAACTCCGGTCTGCCTCCTGATATTCCTCTGTTACCCGCACTTCCGTTTCTTCCAGTTCTTTTATCTGCAAACGAAGCTCACCAAGCTGCCTTTTATGTTCTTGATAACTTCTGTGCTCTTTCTCAAGTGTCCGCAGTCTGGCTTCTGTTTCCTCTGTCCTTTTCTCCCAGATCACATGCAGTTTTCTGACCTCATCTATCAGAACATCAGCCTGTACTGTCTGATCCGGTATGGTAAAGGCTGCCATCTCCATAACCGCTGCTGTTGTCTGATTCCGTTTTTCTTCCAGACGACCATTCAGGCTTCCAAGCTCATTTTCTTTTCGTCTGAATGAAGCATCCGCCTGATCAAATGCAGCCCGGAGCTTCTTTACCATTTCTTCTGTTACAACAGCTCCGTCACAATGTGCCTTTTCCGGATGTGTCTTACTTCCACAGACCGGACACGGTGTTCCCTCCTGTAGGTTTGCTGCCAGTTCTCCACAGATCTGATCATTCCGATTTCTGATAGCTTCCTCGTAATTCGCATTTGCCTGATTCCGCTTCTCAAATGCACTCCGATTATCAACCACCATCTGCTGTTTCTTAATTTCCAGATGATCAATCTCCAGACATTCTTTTTCAAGCTCCTGTAACCGCTGCATACGTTCTGCAATCTGTTTCTTTTCTGTCTGAACCTTCTCAAGCTTCACCTGTGAAGTGTCACCCGGATTCACGATCTGTTCCAGCTCCTCGGTCTGCTTCTGAAGTTTCTTCTTTGTTTCAAGAATATCCTGTCTTTTCTTTCCTGCCTGATGGCATACCTGCTCCACAAGCAGCAATTCTTTCTCCATCTCATTTAACCGCACAAAAGAATCTGCCTGTTTCTGAAGCTCCGCCTGTCTCAGCATAAGCGGTTCTGTAGACTGTGCTTCCATACTATGATTCTGTGCTTCTGCACTGACAAATTCCTGCTTCACCTGTCTGTATGCATCGAGATGTGCCACATAGCCATCATAGGTCTGACCGATGATTCTCTTATTTTTCTCGATTGCTGTATACCAGTTGTCATATTGGTTATTGGTCTGTGTATAACTCTCAATCTGATGATGCAGATCTTTCGCCTGCTTTTCTTCGATCTGATTCAGACTGTGCAGCTCTTCCAGAATATCATCAAATGCAAGATGACGGTTTTCCAGATGCTCCGGCAGATCCTGAAGTCCTGTTTTATAAAGCTCCGTTTCATCCGGCAGCTCTACTCCCTCTATCGTACGATCTACCTTTGCAACAAGCTCTGTATAGACCCCCTCTGCCTCTTTACAGTCCTGTGCGATCCTGTTCTGGATATATTCATAAATCTTCGTATCAAATATCGTCTTAAAGATATCGCTTCGGGTCTTCGTATCCGCAACTAACAGCTTCTTAAAATCTCCCTGTGCGATCATCGCAACCTGTCGGAACTGATCGGCCGTAAGTCCCAACACTTCTCTTACCCTGCCGATCACCCCTGCTGTCCGCTTACCATCAATATCTGCCGCTTTCAGCTCTGTCTCCTGTCCATCCTCCATCCAGCGCACTTCTGCCTGCTTCATGGATTTGTATCCCGGTCTCTCATACGCTGGACTTCGCCAGACCTTATATTCATGACCGCCGCTTTCAAATAACAGCTCTGCATAGGTAAGCTGCTTTGGATCTGCAAAATCACTTCGGAGCATTTCACCGTTTCGTCCGGTGTTATTCTTCCCGCTTCCTGCGCTGGTCTCTCCGTAAAGGGCATACATGATTCCGTCAAATATCGTTGTCTTTCCCGATCCGGTATCTCCCGAGATCAGAAAAAGCCCCTGTTTCCCAAATTTTCGAAAGTCAATCTCCGTTTTTTCTATATACGTTCCAAACGCTTCCATTGTAAGTACCAGTGGCCGCATCATCTTCACCCCTGTCTCTGTTCATAATAATCCCGGATCAACTGTCTGATATAAACTGCATTTTCATCGGACAGCTCCCGTTTCATCTTTCTGTTATAGAAATCCGCAAATGCCTCATCAGGTGCAAGATTCTTCACGTCCTCAAGTGTCCGTTCCTGTTCCGTTCTGCTGCCATCTGCCATCTGGAATTCTACTGACATCAGGTTCTTATACACGGTCCGAAGTCTCGCCTGAACATCAATGATCGTTTCCTTATCCGTTAGCACAATTCTCGCATAATCTTCATTTGCTTCCCGGCTCATGGCTTCATCAAGTGTACCCGTAAAATTGTACCACGCATGAAGCTGGTGCAGGGGCAGTTCACGGATCGAAAGCTTTCCTTTTTCTCCAAGTTCTACCACTGTGACAGATTTCTGATCGTCGGCTTCCGACATAGAATAGATAACCGGTGTGCCACAATACCGAATCTCCGGCTTTCCGATCTGCTGTGGAGAATGAAGATGTCCAAGTGCCACATAGTCAAATATATCAAATACCGTACGGTCAATATTATCCAGTCCACCGATCGATATTGTCTCCGAATCCGACCGCCGGTTCACTCCACTATTTGTTACGTTCTGATGGGTGATCAGTACATTTCTTTTCCCCGGATCAACTTGCATGGCTGCAACTGCCTGCTGCATGGCTTCTGTATATGTTAAGGCTGCTGACTCTTTCTCCGGTTCTTCTGTTAAATCCGATAATGTATTTTTTACGTTTGCCGGCTTTACAAACGGCATCAGATAAAAATTCACATCTCCCCATTTATCCTGCATCGTCACCTTCATGGCTTCTCCACCATAGGTTCCTTTCATATATATATTCTGCTTTTTCATGATACTGCTGGCAAAATCCAGACGTTCTGCCGAATCATGATTGCCACTGATAATGAGGATGATCGTTCCGCTGTCTGCAAGTTCAGTCAGGAATTCATCAAATTCTGTTACTGCTTTTGCGGATGGAACTGCTTTGTCATAGATATCTCCTGCGATCATCACGGCATCCGGCTGTTCTTCTCTTACATATGCAAGGATCTGGTCAAACACATAGCGCTGGTCTTCCCACATCTCATATCCATTTACGATCTTGCCAATGTGCAGATCCGACAAATGAAACAGCTTCATCGTTGTTATCTCCTTTCCCATACATGTTTTCCATGTTCCCCGGACGAAAGTTTCTATCCTTAGTAACTTATTACGCAAATCGCTCTCGCTCTGTTTTCATGCAGCGGTTCTAAGCTCCCACTTCGTGGATCGCTAAGTACCGGCATTCAAACAGGTTTGTTCCATAAGTTCAAAGGATAGAAACTTTCTGTCTCTGAAATGAATACCTGTTTTTCAAGTATATTCAGTTTATCATTATGAATTAACGAGGTCAACTTTCTTCGAACTTTCGAAATCGCTACACACATGCGCATTCCGGACTATCGTCCTTCTTGCTTATGTGTCACCCTCCCTCTACCTATAAAAATAATACGATTTCTCCGTTCTTCGAACTTTCGAAATCGCTTCACACATGCGCATTCCGGACTATCGTCCTTCATGCTTATGTGTCACCCCCCTCTACCTGTAAAAATAATACGATTTCTCCGTTCTTCGAACTTTCGAAATCGCTTCACACATGCGCATTCCGGACTATCGTCCTTCATGCTTATGTGTGTTTATCCGTCAAATAAATAAGCAGCGTTGTCTGTACACAGATACGCTGCTTATTTGCTTGACGGATTTATTTTTACATCTTGAACATTTTCTTTTTCTTGAGGATTAGCGCTATGATAATACAGATCAGAACGATGATGCCACATACAATGTAGAAGCCGTATGGGGTTCCTGCGAGAGGCATCCACTTACCTGATACGTTCATTCCATAGATACCGGATATGATCGTCGGGATCGCCATTACGATGGTGATAGCCGCTAAGAACTTCATGATATTGTTCAGGCGGTTATTAATAATCGTCGTCATCAATTCTCTTGTACCGCTTATGATATCTCGATAGATTCCGGTCATCTCGATAGCCTGTTTGTTCTCGACCATAACATCATCCAGAAGCTCCTGATCCTCCGGGTACTGCTTGATGCTGCTGTATCTTGCAAGCTTATCTAACACAACTCCGTTTGCACGAAGTGAAGTTGCAAAGTATACAAGGTTGGATTCCAGTTCGTGAAGATCAATCAGATCCGCATCCTCTGTCTCATCCTGGATTCGCTGTTCGATCAGGTTTCTTCTACGATCCATAACTCGCAGATAATACTGATAAGTCATGCAGTTTCTATATAAGATCTGGTACATGAAACGCATCCGTTTCTTTGTACTGAATTCCTTTACCTTTGACTCAATAAATGCATCCAGAACAGGTGTATCCTCCGCGCATACCGTGATCAGAATGTCCTTTACGAGGATAATACCCAGAGGAATAGTTGTATATGCTTCGCGTTCATTTCTCATCTCAATCGACGGAATATCGACAAGGATCAGTGTATAACCATCTTCGACCTCCACACGGGAGCTCTCCTCATCATCCAATGCGGCTCTGACATCTGCCAGATCAATCTCGAAATCTTCTGCAATCAGTTTGGTCTCATCTACTGTAGGCTTCGTCATACAAACCCACATATTGTCTTCATATTCTGTTATCTCTGACAAAACCTTATGATCTGTTCTATAGAACTTTATCATGCCAAACTACCCACTTCCATATAAGGATTTCTAACCGAATTTATATTAGCACAAAAGGCCGCCATGTTCAATCTCAAACCTTATTTTTTATATTCTGTCTGCTGCAACAAATAGAAAACTGCTCCAAAAGAAACGGTTGTTTTTCCTTTCTGAGATGTATATAATGATGGCATTGAGATTTTATGAAATGAGGTTTTTCTATGGATGCCTATACAAGCTTTGCACAGGTATACGATGAGCTGATGGATAACATTCCTTATGACGAATGGATATCTTATATCACCAGCCTGCTCCATGAATACAATATCACCGAAGGTCTGGTTGCCGAGCTTGGCTGCGGAACGGGAACAATCACGGAAGGACTTGCAGCCGCTGGCTATGATATGATCGGAATTGATGTATCTCCTGATATGTTAGAGATTGCAAATGAAAAAAAGATTGCGAATGGTTTCTCATCCATTATGTATCTCCAGCAGGATATGTGTTCCTTTGAATTATATGGAACAGTAAATGCCATCGTCTGTGTCTGCGACAGCATCAACTATCTGTCAAATACAGATCAGATCACTACCGTTTTTTCTCTTGCAAATAATTATCTGGAAGCAGGGGGTATCTTTATCTGTGATTTTAAGACCAAACACTATTTCCGGGATGTCGTTGCAGATTCAGTGATTGCTGAGGATCGGGATGATGTCAGCTTCATTTGGGATAATTATTATGATGAGGAACAGAATGTCAACGAGCTTGCACTCAGCCTGTTTCTAAAAGAAGATGGCAACCTGTACCGAAAAACGCAGGAATTCCATTACCAGATTGGTCTGACCTGTGAGGACATGATTCGTTGTGTAGAACAGGCAGGTATGGAGCTTCTTGCCATGTATGATGCATTTACGCACACGCCAGCAACCGATGACAGTGAACGTGTCTATGTGATAGCCAGAGAAAAACATCACGAAGGCAAATTATATATCTGATCTCCTGCCGTAGTAATTTTAGTCATCAATTTATTATTAAGCACTACTTTTATAGATACAAGTATTATTTTGTTATTAATCAGCACTTTATAAATGCAGGTATTATTTTTAAAAAGGCACCTTAAAAGTGCAATATTTTACATTATATATAGAAAGAACGAGGAATAACATATGAGTGATTATATTATCAGAGGTATGGCGGCAGATGGACAGGTTCGTTTCTTTGCCGGCACCACAAAGAAAATTGTTGAAACAGCAAGAAGTATTCACAATACCAGTCCGGTTGCCACTGCTGCCCTCGGTCGTCTGCTGACCGCAGGTGCATTGATGGGGGCTGCATGTAAGAATGACTCCGATCTGCTGACGCTCCAGATCCAGTGCAACGGTCCGATCGGCGGACTGACAGTGACTGCTGATGCACACTGCAATGTCAAAGGCTATGTCAACAATCCGGAAGTTATCCTGCATGCAAATGATAAGGGAAAACTGGATGTCGCTAAAGCTCTTGATATGGGCGTGCTCTCCGTGATCAAGGATATCGGCTTAAAAGAGCCTTATATCGGTCAGACCCAGCTTGTTTCAGGTGAGATTGCAGAAGACCTGACATATTATTTTGCAACCTCAGAACAGATTCCAACTTCTGTAGCTTTAGGGGTTCTGATGGAGAAGAACAACACAGTAAAACAAGCCGGTGGCTTTATCATTCAGCTTATGCCATTTGCATCCGAGGAACTGATCTCTGATCTGGAAAAACGTCTGGGTGAATTCACATCCATTACCGCTCTCCTCGACCAGGGTATGGAACCGCTTGATATCGTGAAGCAGATCTTTGAAGGCTATAATGTAGAAGTTACCGATACCATTCCTACGAAGTGGCACTGCAACTGCAGCAAGGAACGTTTCTCACAGGCTGTTATCAGTCTCGGTAAAAAGGAGATTGCAAATCTGCTCGCAGACAATAAGCCGATCGAGGTAAACTGCCAGTTCTGCAACTCCTCTTACACCTTCTCACCAGAGGAACTGGAAAATATGTTACTTGGCAAATAAAACAGAAAACGCTGATCTGTTCCTATGTGAATACTACCAAAGAGTTTATTGACAATGTGAACAGATCAGCGTTTTCTATATTCTTTGAATTGTCTCTATTATTTATCACTTCTTATTATGGTAACGAGTGATGTCAGCAGCAAGAACATCGGATAAAAAAGCTTCGGCATGATCTGAAAAGCAGAAATGGAATCACCCAGTTCTCCTACCGCGGCAATTGCAACTAACATCTGCGCACCATATGGGATCATCCCTTGAAAGATACAGGAAAAAGTATCAAGCAAAGAGGCAGTCTTCTTCGGAGAGATTCCATATTCCTGTGCCATTTCTCCAGCAATCGGATTTGCCATAACGATCGCTACCGTATTGTTTGCAGTTGCAATATCCATTGTTCCGACTAACAACCCCATTCCGAGCTGTCCGCCTTTCTTTCCGCGAAAGATCCTGTGTATCCAACTGAGAAGTGCATCGAAACCGCCATATTCCCGAATCAGTGCACATAACGCCGCTACTAATATTGCTACCATACAGGTTTCAAACATTCCGGAAACACCGGAGCCCATATTTGTCAGAAGATCAACAGGTGCAGTATGTCCCCATATCAGCATAATAAATGCTCCGGATACAATTCCCGTAAGTAATACGATAAATACATTCAGCCCTATAATTCCACCGATCAACACCAGAACATACGGTATGATCTGCACCAGATTATAAGTCTGGCTGACCTGACCCTGTATGTCGGTCTGAAATGAAAGTACAAGAATTAATATCAGCGTTATAACCGCTGCCGGAAACGCAATCCAGAAATTCTCCCGGAATTTGTCTTTCATCTCACATCCCTGTCCATTACATGCCGCAATCGTCGTATCTGAGATAAAAGAAAGATTATCCCCAAACATTGCTCCACCCATAACCGATGCAACACAAAATGCCATATCAAAGCCAGACGCTCTCGACACTGCTACAGCAATCGGTGTTAACAATGTGATTGTTCCAACCGAAGTGCCCATAGCAACTGATACAAAGCAAGCAACAACAAACAAAACCGCTACTGAAAATCTTGCCGGGATCAGTGTCAGCATAAAATATGCTACACTCTCTGCGCTGCTTCTTCCGACTACCCCGACAAACGAACCCGCTGCCAGGAAGATCAACAGCATCGTTATAATATTCTTATCCCCAACTCCCTGTGCCATAATCTCAAGCTTCTTATCAAATACCAATTCCCGGTTCTGGATACATGCGACCAGGATAGCTGCAAGAAATGCCACGATGATAGGCACATTATAAAAGCCCATCGGAATTTTCATCACATATTCAAATATAATCCCAAGTCCCAGATACAATAACAGAAATACACCGATCGGCAACAGTGCGATCGCTCTGCCCTTTTTCTCATTCATTTTAATACCTCTCCAAATCACTTATTTAGCAGGAACCGTTCCCGCCTGTCATACTTTCTAATAATAACATATTTTTGTACAGTTCGGCGCATTTTACCGAATATTTTGGTATAATTTTCGGCTATCATTTCCATTGAAATGCTTTTTTTCGTATGCTAGAATGGTAAACGTTGTATTGTAAGTAATTTTAATATCATAAAGAAAGAGTGAAAAAAATGAAGATTACCAGAGATGATATCAGAAATGTTGCGATTATTGCCCATGTTGACCATGGCAAAACAACATTAGTGGATGAACTTTTGAAACAGAGTGGTGTATTCCGTGATAATCAGGAAGTTACCGAACGTGTCATGGACTCAAATGATATTGAACGTGAACGTGGTATCACGATTCTTTCCAAGAACACTGCCGTCCGTTATGGTAAGACAAAGATCAACATTATCGACACTCCGGGACATGCTGATTTCGGCGGTGAAGTAGAACGTGTCCTGAAGATGGTAAATGGTGTTATTCTTGTTGTTGATGCTTTCGAAGGTGCCATGCCACAGACCAAATTCGTTCTGAAGAAAGCATTGGAGCTGAACCTCAGTGTTATTGTATGTGTAAACAAATGTGACCGTCCTGAAGCTCGTCCTAAAGAGGTTGTAGATGAAGTTCTTGAGCTTCTGATCGAATTGGATGCAAATGACGATCAGCTTGACTGCCCATTTGTATTTGCATCAGCAAAGACAGGTGTTGCTTCTCTTGATCCAGATGAACCGGGTACAGATATGAAGCCACTGTTTGATACCATCGTTGATTATATTCCTGCTCCTACCGGTGATCCGGATGCAGGTACACAGGTTCTGATCAGCACGATCGACTACAATGAATATGTAGGCCGTATCGGTGTTGGCAAGGTTGACAACGGTAAGGTCGTTGTAAATGAGCCTGTTGTTATTGTAAATGAACATGACCCTGACAGAATGTTAAAGGTTAAGATCGGTAAGCTCTATGTTTACGAGGGTCTGAATAAAGTAGAAGTAAATGAAGCAGACATCGGATCGATCGTAGCCATCTCCGGTATTGCAGATGTTAATATCGGTGATACGATCTGTTCTCCTGAAAATCCGGACCCAATCCCATTCCAGAAAATTTCAGAGCCAACTATTTCCATGACATTCATGGTAAATGATTCTCCTTTCGCCGGTAAAGAAGGAAAGTTTGTAACCTCCAGACATTTACGTGACAGATTGTTCCGTGAATTAAATACAGATGTCAGTCTCCGTGTAGAAGAAACAGAGACAACAGAAGCTTTCAAGGTATCCGGTCGTGGCGAACTTCACTTATCCGTCCTGATCGAGAACATGAGACGTGAAGGATATGAATTTGCAGTCAGCAAAGCCGAAGTTATCTATAAGACAGATGAACGCGGTAAGAAGCTTGAACCATTTGAGATTGCATATATCGATGTTCCGGATGAATTTACCGGAACCGTAATTAATATGTTAAATTCCAGAAAGGGTGAGCTTCAGGGTATGGCTCCTACCGGAAACGGTACAACCAGACTGGAGTTCCTTGTACCTTCCCGTGGACTGATCGGTTTCCGTGGTGACTTCATGACCGCTACAAAGGGAAATGGTGTTATCAATACGATCTTTGATGAATATCTCCCATATAAGGGTGATATGAACTATCGTTCACAGGGTTCTCTGATCGCATACGAGACCGGTACTTCTATCACTTATGGTCTGTTCAATGCACAGGAAAGAGGTACACTGTTCATCGGACCAGGTGAACCTGTATATGCCGGAATGGTTATCGGTGAAAATGGACGTACCGATGATATCGAAGTAAATGTCTGCAAGAAGAAACAGTTGACCAACACCCGTTCTTCCGGTGCTGATGATGCATTAAAGCTGACACCTCCTAAGGTACTCAGTCTGGAGCAGGCACTTGACTTCATCGATACAGATGAGCTTCTTGAGATCACTCCTAAGAGCTTCCGTATCCGTAAGAAAATCCTTGATCCTACACTTCGTTTCCGTGCTAAGAGAGATGCCGGAAATAAATAAGCATTTATGTTATAATAATAAATATTACAGTAAGACCGCAGGCAGCCTGATCGCTACCTGCGGTCTTTATTTGTAAGATAACAAGAAAAGCCCTGTATTTTCATACAGAGCTTTTCTTATCAGATTTATTAATCCTCCCATGGGCGGATTCTGTATTTTGCACCGATTGAATCACAGATTCTCCGGCATTCTTCCTCTTCCTCTTTTGTAATCGTGGTATCTACAGTCGTCATAACTACATTTGGTACATACTTTGTAGAACTTCTTGCAAAGTCAAGCATCGCATCAAAGGATTTATCTCCGAACTTACTTCTGACCAGTTCATGATACCGATCTGCATTCGGCGTATTCAAGCTGATCGATACCGTGTCGATCAGGCCTTCCATCTCCGGTGTGATATCTCTGCCATTTACAAGATTTCCCAGCCCATTCGTATTCAAACGTATCGGCATATGATAAGTCTCCTTTACAAATGCCGCAACCTTCTTCAACACCTCAAAGGCTTCCGTCGGTTCTCCGAATCCACAGAACACAACCTCATTAAACCGGCTCATATCGAATTTTGCAAATTCAGCAATCACTTCTTCTGCTGATGGTTCCCGCTCTAACCACAGACTCTTTGATTCACCAACATGATCCATATTCTGTCTGAGACAGAATGTACATGCACATGGGCATTTATTTGTCAGATTTACATACAGATTATTATGAACTTTATATAATATCTCCATACTATTCGCCTCCTGTTATCTGGCAAGCTTGTACAGACATTCCTCAAAACACACTCCATCGGTCAATGGAAGCTCCATCTCAACGGAACGTTTGATACATTCTTTAATAAATACACTTGCCTTCTTAACTGATTCTGTAAAATCTACATTATTTACGGCATCCGCCGCAAGAATCGCCGAAAAGACATCTCCGGTACCGGAGCGCGACTCTCCGATCTTCTTCGTCTTCACAACGGTTACTTTTCCATTTTCATAGCAGAAGTTAGCAAGGAAGCTTCCCCGCCTGATTCCTGTTATCACAACTTTTGCCTGTCTACTCTCTGACTGTGCTGCCAGCTTCTCCGCCATAGCTTTCAGTTCATCCATATGCCAGTCATCCTTATATGGTGTATCCGTCAGAACACATGCCTCTGTGGTATTTGGAGTAAGGATATCAGCAAACTGCACCAGCTTTTTCATCTGCTGGCACAGTTCGTCTGTATAGGTCGGATATGGTTTGCCATAGTCACCCATTACCGGATCCACGATCACCTTTGTCTCCGGTCTTTTAAAATCCGTAAGGAACCGTTCCACTATACTGATCTGTTCACTGGAACCCAGGAATCCGGTACAGACACCGGAAAACTGCAGATCCAGCTTCTTCCATTCATCGATATACCTCTGCATATGATCTGTAAAATCTTCATAATAGAAGCTGTCAAACCCCGTATGATTGGAAAAAATCGACGTCGGGACCGGACAGCACTGAACCTTCATTACAGAAATGATCGGCATTGCTACTGCTATGGAACAGCGTCCAAATCCTGAGTAATCATTTATAACTGCTATCTTTTTCTGGTTATTATGCGAACCCTGCATATCTTATGCACCTTTCTAACATAAAATCTTGGGTGTATATCAAAATAATCTTCTATCCGGTAATCTATACATAAATACCTGATTTTCTCTGTTACTGTCTTACCTTGATATGAACCTCACGGAGCTGCTGCTCTGTAACCTCACCAGGGGCGCCACACATCAAATCCTGTGCATTTCCGTTCATAGGGAACGGAATAATCTCACGAATATTTTCTTCATTACGAAGGAGCATGATCATACGATCAACACCGGGAGCCATACCGGCATGTGGTGGTGCACCGAACTGGAATGCATTGTAAAGTGCTCCAAACTTTGTCTTCAGATCTTCTTCTGTGTATCCTGCGATCTCAAATGCTTTTACCATAATCTGCATATCGTGATTTCTGACAGCACCGGATGAAAGCTCGATACCATTACATACGATATCATACTGGTATGCCAGAACATCTAACGGATTCTTCTCATTTAAAGCTTCCAGACCACCCTGTGGCATGGAGAACGGATTATGTGTAAAGATGATCTTCTTTGTTTCCTTATCGTACTCGTACATAGGGAAATCGTTAATATAGCAGAATCTGTATGCATTCTTCTCGATCATATCAAGTCTTGCACCGATCTCATTACGAAGCTGTCCTGCAAAGGAAGCTGCCAGTTCTTCTACATCGGCAATGAAGAAGATAGTATCACCTGCTTTCAGATTTGCAAGCTCTGCAATCTCACTCTTCATATCATCCGGAATGAACTTATCGATCGGTCCCTTGTATGTCATATCGTCCAGAACTTCCAGATATCCAAGACCTCCCATACCGATAGACTGAGCATACTTTAAGAGCTTCTCATGCTGTCCCTTTGACAGTTTCTTCGGTACATTGATCGCACGTACAGTCTTGCCATGGAATGGCTTAAATGTACATCTCTGGAAGAAATCTGTCAGATCGATGATACGAAGCGGATTACGAAGATCCGGCTTATCCGTACCGAATTCTAACATTGCCTGCTTATAGCTGATGATCGGATAAGGAGCCTGTGTTACAACAGAGCCTTCCGGTGCGAATTTCTCAAATGTTGCTGAGAGAACTTCCTCTCCTACTTTAAATACATCTTCCTGTGTTGCAAAGCTCATCTCAAAATCGAGCTGATAGAACTCACCCGGTGAACGGTCTGCTCTTGCATCCTCGTCACGGAAGCATGGTGCAATCTGGAAATATTTGTCAAATCCTGCAACCATCAGCAGCTGCTTGTACTGCTGTGGAGCCTGTGGCAGAGCATAGAACTTGCCTTTAAATTTTCTGGATGGAACAATATAGTCTCTTGCACCTTCCGGTGATGAAGCACACAGAATCGGTGTCTGGATCTCTAAGAATCCCATCTCTGTCATCTTCTGACGAAGGAAGCTGATCACCTGTGAACGGAAGATCATATTATCCTTTACTTTTTTATTTCTAAGATCCAGATATCTGTATTTGAGTCGGACATCTTCTCTTGTCTCCTTGGATGTCATGATCTCAAACGGAACCTGCTTGTATACTCTTCCAAGCACTTCTACGGAATGTGCCTCCAGTTCGATTGTTCCTGTCGGGATCTTTGGATTGTATGTCTCCTCATCTCTGTGCTCGATCACACCTGAGATGGATACACAATCCTCTTTTGTAAGTCCATCTAATAATGAAGTGTCTCTCATAACTACCTGAAGAACACCATACATATCTCTCAGGTCGATGAAGGATACACCACCATGGTCACGGATGTTCTCGATCCATCCTGCCACCTTCAGCTCTGCGCCAACGTCGCCTTCGCTGATCTCATTTAAGGTTCTGTTACGATAAATGTTTGAAATGGTCATTGTCTGCATTATCTCCTTTGACTGATTTTTATATTTCACAGGTTGCATAAAAAAAGAACTATGCCTGCCCTGCATCCAGGACGAACATAATTCATATCCGCGGTACCACCTGATTTACTGTCTCTTATCTGACAGTCCCTTTCCTTGTTTCACGCACAATTGCGGCGCACCTACTACTGTGAGGTCCATTTCGCAGAACAACCATCTCGCATTTTCCGGTCATCTCTGCAAATATCTTCTTCACGGGTTCAGCTTGCAGCTGTTAGAGTGTTATTCACGCTTATTCATTCTGCCGGATTCTCACCACCGCCGGCTCTCTGGGAGCGATAAAAAGCGCTACTTCTCTCCGTCTTCGCCTTTTCAATGTGTCAATTATATAGCAGGGAAAATGGCTTGTCAACGGACTTTTCTTAAAAATACAACCCCATTCATAAAAAAATACTTGCCACATAAAAACAATTATGCTAGTATTGCTTTAAACCGTTGAAGGAGAGTAAGTACATGATGTGACAAACATCCCAGAGAGCTGCCGCCGGTGGAAGGCAGTATGTTTTCCATGATGGAATGGACTCCCGAGGGCAAGCTGAACGATGTGGTACGATTCCTGTATACGCATTCTGTATGTAAGCCGGAGATGATACTCCGTTAAGAACGAGATATCTGTAATGTATGTATTTGCAGACAATGAGCGGGCGTATCTGATACGTCAAGCCGGGTGGCACCGCAGGAAACAGTTTCTAATGAACAATCTCCTGTCCCAGCATTTTTATACTGGGGCAGTTTTTTTATGTCTTAATATCTATCACAAATCCATGCAAAATTCTTTGCCCACAAGGATGATGATTTTGCAAAATGCATGACATTATAAAATTCCCCGGAACATATTTATATATCCCATCAAAGATAACCGGGATAACTTAAACTATTTATACAAATGAATCAAGCATTGGAGGGTTATGATTATGAAAAAAGATGCAAACATTCCGTACAAAATCTATTTAAGTGAAAACGAGATCCCAAAAGAGTGGTATAACGTACGTGCCGATATGAAGAACAAGCCGGCACCTCTGTTAAATCCGGGAACACTTCAGCCAATGACAGCCGATGATCTTCGTCCTGTATTCTGTGACGAACTGATCGCGCAGGAGCTGGATGACACCACTCCATACATCCCGATTCCACAGGAAATTCAGGACTTCTATAAAATGTACCGTCCTGCTCCACTGGTTCGTGCATACTGTCTGGAAGAAAAACTGCAGACACCAGCTAAGATCTACTACAAATTTGAAGGAAACAACACAAGCGGCAGCCACAAATTAAACTCCGCTATCGCTCAGGCTTATTATGCTAAGCAGCAGGGTTTAAAGGGTGTTACAACCGAGACCGGTGCCGGTCAGTGGGGAACCGCCCTCTCTATGGCATGCTCCTACTTTGGTCTGGACTGTCAGGTATATATGGTTAAGGTTTCCTATGAACAGAAGCCATTCCGTCGTGAAGTTATGCGTACCTACGGTGCAACCGTAACTCCATCTCCTAGTACCACAACAGAGGTTGGCCGCAAGATCCTTGCTGAGCATCCTGGAACAACCGGAAGCCTTGGCTGTGCCATCTCAGAAGCTGTTGAAGCAGAGTCCAAGCAGGAAGGCTATCGCTATGTACTCGGAAGTGTACTGAATCAGGTATTACTTCACCAGACTGTTATCGGTCTTGAAACAAAAGCAGCACTTGACAAATATAACATCACACCGGATATCATCATCGGATGTGCCGGCGGCGGTTCAAACCTCGGTGGTCTGATCTCCCCATTTGCAGGCGAGGTTCTCCGTGGCGAGAAGAACTACCAGATTATCGCTGTAGAACCGGCATCCTGCCCAAGTCTGACAAGAGGTGTCTATGCCTATGATTTCTGTGATACCGGCAAGGTATGTCCACTGGCAAAGATGTACACCCTCGGAAGCGGATTCATTCCTTCACCAAACCATGCAGGCGGACTTCGTTATCACGGTATGAGCCCTGTTGTATCCCAGCTCTATCATGATGGCATCATCGAAGCCAGAAGTGTTGAACAGACAGCAGTATTTGAAGCAGCAACCCAATTTGCAAGAGTGGAAGGTATTCTTCCTGCTCCTGAAAGCAGCCACGCGATCCGTGTTGCTATCGACGAGGCACTGAAATGTAAAGAAACCGGGGAAGAAAAGACGATCGTCTTTGGTCTGACCGGAACCGGATATTTCGATATGGTTGCTTATGGCAAATATAACGATGGTGAGATGAGCGATTATATTCCTACCGACGACGATCTGAAGGCAGGTTTTGACGGAATCCCTCATTTTCCCGGAAATGAGTTCTAAACTTCCCCTATAAAAAAGGAAGCTGGCAATACATATTATTGTCAGCTTCCTTTTTCTAGTATTCAACTTATAGGATATACTTCACGCTAATATCTTTTTCTCATTTTTATTCTGTTTTCTTCATCACCGCAACAGCTTCCGGACTTCGGTGTTGTAGGTATCCGGATCGTTGGCTTTGCGGATCTTTTTTAATATCTTCTGCTGGTCGGGAGCTTCAAAAAGACATTCCATAAACGACCACAACTCTTTCATCTTAAACATGACATTTCTCGCCCCAAGCCCTGCTTCCATATAACCGGCAAACAGTTCATCGTGGAATGCCAGAAGGATTCCTGCGTTATAACAGCACCTCTGTTCCGCAATCTCCTGTGGAAGAAACGGATTTCCTATGATTCCACGTCCGATCATGATCTTATCAACCTGTGGATATCGTTCCTGAATATTTTTATAGCCGGCAGCATCGGTAATATCACCATTATAGCAAAGGACACTTTCTGTCTGCTCTCCGTATCGTTCTACTGCCAGATCGAACATAGCAAGATCTACGCTGCCACCATAATAATCTTCTCTGGTTCTTGGATGAATGATCACTTCGGTAAATGGATATTTCATTAATACATCCAGTATATCCGGGAATTCATCTGCAAATTCCATTCCCAGTCTGGTCTTTACCGATATTTTGCAGATATCGGCTGCAAATATCTCCTCAAGGAAATGATCCAGCTTTACGGGATCTGCCAACATCCCTGAACCTTTTCCTTTTGAAACAACCGTACCGGAAGGACAGCCCATATTTATATTGATCTCATCATATCCCATATCAGCTAAAGCTTTTGCCGCTTTTATAAAGCCTTCTGAATGATTCGTCAGAATCTGTGGGATCACCATTATGCCCGTATTATGTTCAGGGCGAACATCCGCCAGCTCACGATGTCTGAACGGTTTCCCCTTTGCAGGAGCTATAAAAGGCGTAAAATACCGATCGATTCCTCCAAAATATTTCTGGTATGCATTTCTGTATATATATCCGGTTATCCCCTCTAAAGGTGCCAGATAGAGCATCTTAATTCTCCTTCCAATTATTAAAACATATGTCATCATGATAATCGCAGACACAGACTTCTTATACTTTTATGTCATCACAGCAGTCGCCAAACTCAGTACTCAAATATAGCCAGTGATATATGTTATCTGCATATTCTCACCGGCTATATTCTGACTTATATTTCTATTATACTGTTATTACTCTACGCTGTAGTTTGGAGCTTCCTTTGTGATATGAATATCATGTGGATGGCTCTCTTTTAATGATGCTGCTGAGATCTTAACAAACTCTGCTTTCTCATGTAATTCAGGAATGTTGTGAGCTCCACAGTATCCCATACCGGAACGAAGTCCGCCGATCAACTGGAATACAGTATCTTCAACAGAACCCTTGTATGCAACACGTCCTTCTACACCTTCCGGAACAAGCTTCTTTGCATTCTCCTGGAAGTATCTGTCCTTGCTTCCATTCTCCATAGCTGCGATAGAACCCATACCTCTGTATACCTTGTACTTACGTCCCTGATATAATTCGAAGTCACCAGGAGCTTCATCTGTACCTGCAAATAAGCTACCCATCATACATACATTTGCACCTGCTGCAATTGCCTTTGTGATATCTCCTGAGTACTTGATACCACCATCAGCGATAACAGGAATACCTGCATTCATAGCTGCATCATATGCTTCCATAATAGCTGTGATCTGTGGTACACCGATACCTGCAACAACACGGGTTGTACAGATAGAACCAGGTCCGATACCGATCTTAACTGCATCTACGCCCATATCGATCATTGCCTGTGTACCGGCCTTAGTAGCTACGTTACCGGCGATAACCTGAAGATCCGGATACTTCTCCTTTACCATCTTGAAAGTACGAAGTACGTTTGCTGAATGTCCATGTGCTGTATCAATAACGATCGCATCAACCTTTGCTGATACAAGTTCAGCAACACGATCCAGAATATTTGCTGTACATCCAACGGCTGCTGCACAGAGAAGTCTTCCCTGTGGATCCTTAGCAGAATGTGGATATTTGATCGTCTTCTCGATATCCTTAATTGTGATAAGTCCTTTTAATCTGAAATCATCGTCAACGATCGGAAGCTTTTCTTTGCGAGCCTTTGCAAGAATCTTCTTTGCTTCCGGTAATGTAATGCCTTCCTTTGCTGTGATCAGACCTTCTGAAGTCATTGACTCGCTGATCTTCTTGGAATAATCTTCTTCAAACATCAGGTCACGGTTTGTAATGATACCGACTAATTTGCCATCCTCTGTGATAGGCACACCTGAAATTCTGAACTTTGCCATAAGTGCATTTGCATCGGCAAGTGTATGCTCAGGAGATAAATAAAATGGGTCAGAAATTACACCATTCTCAGAACGCTTAACCTTATCTACTTCCTCTGCCTGCTCCTCGATTGACATATTTTTGTGAATAACACCGATACCACCCTGACGAGCCATAGCGATAGCCATTCTGTGCTCTGTTACGGTATCCATACCGGCACTCATAAGAGGAATCTGAAGCTGTATTTTCTTTGTTAAGTTAGTTGTTAAATCCACGTCATTTGGAAGCACCTCAGAATATGCAGGTACTAATAATACGTCATCAAATGTAATTCCTTCGCCTATGATCTTACCCATTTTTTTCTCTCACTTTCTTTTTTTTATTTGTAAGTTGATATAACAGGAGCATTCAAACGAACGCTCCTGTTATATCCAAAATATATGATGCTATGCTATCAAATAACCTATTTAATGTCAAGATTATTTATTACCAAAAAATTTCTTTTTTATGAGGAATTATCAGTTATCTTTAATTTTCTGCTACCGGAGCCTGATAAATAAACGCTTCCGACTTTCCGATATCAATGCTGTCATCACCAACCTGAGCAACATAGACTTCCTCACCATCGTCAAACGTGATATCAGGAATAAACAGAGTATTCCGGTCTATATAGATTGTTTCCTTCTTGAATCCGTTGTTGATCCAAACAAAACTGCATTCATTGAAATTCTCACCCTTGATATAATATCCATGGAGCTGCTCCGGTGCTTTCTCCGGGTCATCGGACAATTTCTGATAATCGCCTTCTTTTATATCCGTAATATAGATTGGTTCTACACCATACTGCATATCGGTAGGCTCATATGGCCAGCCATCCGGATACATATATCGCTTACCGTATAACATATCATATTCTACATTCCACATTACATCGCTGTATTCAGGATCATCTTCGCTGTAAAGTGTATGCACCTTCTGCATGGCACTCTTTTCAAGTCCGATCACATCAAACAGCTTCGTACTTAGATCATAAGCCGGAATGTCTTCATCTTTATCAATGAAATGCTTCATATTGCTCCATATGAAATATTCCGTCTGGTACAGATTTCCATTCTCTACATCATCATTTGTCAGTTCAAATCCCGGTAAATGATCACCATACATTACCAGTACTACATCTTCATCATAATTCTTCAGTTCTTCAATTAAATCCTTGATAAATTCATCCATCTCATGAAGCTGATTGCAATAATATGTCCATTCATTGTCCAGTTCTTCACTTCCCGTACCTGTTACTTTTACCGGATAGGAATAATTCTCATAATCTAATTCACTCGGATATCTTCCATGTCCCTGAACGCTGACCGTGAAGATAAAATCCTTGTCCTCTGTAGATTTCAGGGTCTTCATGATCTCTCCGGTCAGTACATTATCCTTTTCCCAGTTTTTCTGGGTATGCTCTACGTCATACATGTATTCCATAGGGGTAAATGTATCAAAGCCAAGATTCTTGTATACGATATAACGGTCATAGAATGTACCGTCATGGTTATGCATCGCATGAGTAGAATAACCAAGCTTTTTAAACTGTGTCGCCATCGTCTCACAGGTTGTACTTCCAAGTACCGTCTTATATGGATATTCACCGGCACCGAAGTATGCCACATCAAATCCGGAAAGCACCTCAAATTCTGAATTTGCCGTTCCCGCTCCGATTGCAGGCATCGTAAGGAAACCTGACGAACATTCTTCTTTTAATTTTGTGAAATTCGGAATCGGATTCATATTAAAAGATAATTCTTTTACATATGACGGATCCATGAAGGATTCCAACTGAACTACAATTACGTTTGGCTTTCTCTTTGCAAATTTTGCTCCCGAAGCTTTCACCGTATCCAGTTCATCCTTGATCTCAAGCATCTTTTCTTCACTGTAATCTGACGGTTCACTGATTCCGACATCCACTACACTGTTTGAAAAGCAATATACAAAACCATATTTATCATATGCTGTTGCCAGATTTGCAAAGTTATCCGAGATTGCCTGCGCATTTAATGCAATCTTTGTAAACAGCATAACCATACAGAAAGATGCAACGATCAGAACCGTTGTACGGATTCTGTAAATATTTCCCTGGATTGTCGGGGACTTTAAGAACAATATGATAACCGCTGCCAGTGCAACAAATAACGCTACACCAATGAATACAACCTGCCATACTGAGAAATACTTATCAATGATGGTGATTGTATTTCTCGCCATCAGCATATCGATCGCTGAAAACGGAGTGATACGAAAGCCTAAAACAATACAGTTCGTTACACCACAAAGCAGCCATGCAAATGAAATAATACCATAACCAAACACTCTCTTACGCATCAGCAGTGCCAATGTCAGAGTAAAAAAGATAATGGAACAGTTATACAGGAACACCAATGGTTCATTCACAATATATTTCATCGTATTGATAAATGAGTGTCTTCCCAATATCTCCAAAATAATATCCAGCACAATTGCAATCGCAACACACTGGAATATAGCTGTACTACACAATTTCTTCAATTTGTCTTTCATCTAAAACTCCATTCTGCCGTGATTCGGCAACCACTAACCAAATACTTAATGCAATCCTGTTATCTTATTCATAAACCGGTAATTTCAGAATAAGATTAAATCGGTTTCATTATAGCATCCCTTTCTTTTTATTCAATCCGCAAATTTTACAAATAATTACCTCATTTTTTCATTTTTTGCGTAATTTTTACTTACTTTTCTTCTATCTATATCTTTGGGAATGCTTTATATGATGGGAAAATATCATATTTCGGAGGAAACTACAATAAAACAATTATTAAATCTTCTTTAGGATTATTAAGAAGAAGCCCTTTGTTCCAGCATCGGATCATCGAAAGTCAGTCGTCTATGCTACTGTTTTTCTGATAAATAGCAGTGGCTCATTGAGGTTCAAAGTATCAACCACAAAAAAAGAAGCCTTAAATCTTAAGACTTCTAAAAAATAAGAGCGCGAGACGGGGATCGAACCCGCGACCCCCTCCTTGGCAAGGAGGTGCTCCACCGCTGAGCCACTCGCGCATTTTCCATTGTTGTGATTTATTTGCCTCACAACAATGGATATGTTATCATAAGACGTTGTATCTGTCAACAACTTTTTTCAACTTTTTTAAATATTTTTTTCACGCAATGAATTACCGCATTGAGCCTAGTTGTTTTCATCCTCTGAAGGCGCTTGAACAGACTCATTTTCAATGGTCTGCAACTGCCCTTTTGCTCTGCGAACATAGCCAACGATGAGCACAACTGCACCAACTAAAAAGCATGCAAATCCAAGGAGCTGTGATACACGGATACCGGAATTGCCGATCATTAAGGAATCTGTACGAAGTCCTTCAATGATACATCTTCCAAGTCCATAGCCTGCTACATAGATAAATGCGAATTCACCTGTAAACTTCTGATGCTTTCTATATATAAGAAGAAAGATCAGCAACATCAGATTCCAGAGTGACTCATACAGGAACGTAGGATGTACTGTTATACATTCCATACCATGAAGCATCTGTGTATTTGCAAGCATGGTATCTGAGATCACTCCACTGCTGATCAGACTGTTTAGTGTTCCTTCATGTCTGTAATAATCAAGAGGGATTCCCATCGCAAATACAGAATCTGTATACGCACCAAACGCCTCCCTGTTGAAGAAATTGCCCCAGCGTCCAAGAATCTGTCCGATCAGCAGACCAAACGCTGCTGTGTCGGCAAGCCGAAGCACATTTACCTTCCGCCTCTTCGCAAAGATGCATCCGGTAATAATACCAGCAATTACACCACCATAGATTGCAAGTCCGCCACCTCTGATATTTAACATACCAAGGATGGTTTCTTTTACATTTCCCGCCACTATATACTGATCCAGCCGGAACAATATATAATAAATTCTTGCGCCTAAGATTACCGGAATGATCAGGATCAGGATAAAGTCCAGATACATTTCCGGATCCTGCCCTGTTCGTTTCGCTTCATTTGTCACAAGGAAGTAGGCAAGGATAAATCCACACATAATGATGATACCGTAAAACCGGATCTCAAAGCTGCCAATGGATATATGATCACCTACATGCTTCAGGAAGATTCCCAAATGCGGAAAGATAATACTGTTAAAATATTCTGAAATAGTTTCCATTTTCTTGTTATCTCCTAAAGGAAGCTGTTTTATACGTTGAACTTAAAGAGGATGACATCTCCGTCCTCTACCACATATTCTTTACCTTCCTGTCTTACCAGACCTTTTTCTTTGGCAGCTACCATATTGCCACATTCCATAAGATCTTTATAGCTTACAACCTCTGCCTTGATGAATCCACGCTCAAAATCAGAATGGATCTTGCCGGCTGCTCCCGGCGCTTTTGTTCCCTTCTTGATCGTCCATGCTCTGGATTCTGTCTCACCGGCTGTCAGATAACTGATCAGTCCAAGCAGTGAATAGCTTGCCTTTATCAGTTTATCAAGACCGGATTCTTTTACTCCAAGATCTTCCAAAAACATTTTCTTTTCTTCGTCATCCAGTTCTGCCAGCTCCTGCTCGATCTGTGCACAGACAACAAATACTTCTGAATCAAATTCTTTTGCATATTCTTTTACTTTCTGAACATACTCATTTGATGCTCCATCATCTGCTACATCGTCTTCGCTTACATTTGCTGCGAAAATAACCGGTTTCCATGTAAGAAGGTTGTATTCCTCGATCCAACCCTGTTCGTCCTCGTCTGTTACCTCAAGAGTCTTTGCAAGCTTGCCTTCCTCCAAATGTGCTTTGATACGCTGCTGGAAATCCAGCTCCTTTGCAAGCATCTTATCATTTCTTGCACCTCGTATCGTCTTTGCTATTCTACGATCCAGAACTTCAATATCGGAAAAGATCAGCTCCAGATTAATCGTTTCAATATCACGGATCGGATCAACCGAACCATCTACATGAATAACATTTGTATCTTCAAAGCATCTGACAACATGAACGATCGCATCTACCTCTCTGATATTTGCAAGGAACTGGTTTCCCAGACCTTCGCCTTTGGATGCGCCCTTTACGAGTCCTGCGATATCTACGAATTCAATAACTGCAGGAGTGGTCTTTGCCGAGTGATACATCTCTGTCAGCTTGTCTAACCTCTCATCCGGTACTGCAACGACACCTACATTGGGGTCGATGGTACAGAATGGATAGTTTGCTGATTCTGCACCTGCTTTTGTCAGAGAGTTAAATAATGTACTTTTTCCAACATTGGGAAGTCCAACTATGCCGAGCTTCATGGTTATAATTCCTCCTTAAAACCTTGATTTATAAGGTCATACAACTCATACCATTCAGCCATATTACGTTATGTCAGATGGCCGTTCAAAGTTGATGCCACAAGGTAATTTTTCTCTGTATTCTTGTTCTTTACCTGTATAATGGCGCAAAAAAGCCCCAAAATAGCACGATGATTATACTACATTGGGGCATAAAATTCAATGATTATCAGCCGGTTGCCGTCAAATTACTGTCAAATTCCAAGACACATTCTCAGAATTCCCAATATCAGAAGATGCACCGGATAAAACAAATAGTTCACAAGCTTATTCTGCTTTCCACGCTTTCCATTATAAGTAAGCATCAGGCCAAAACCCAGCAGTGCCCATGGTTCCTTATACATCGATGCAAAATTAAACGGAATAGCAATAATCGGTCTGTCATGAAAAAGATACAGAAAATAACCGATCAACACCGCATGGGAATCATAATCCAGACTCAGATTCATGGCTATCAGACAAGTTACTGCTACAATTATAAAAGATACAAGATACCACAAGAACTTGGGCAGTGTCTGCATCTTCTTTTTCAGGGCATCAATAATCCAGATCATCGCCAACACCAGTGCAAGCGTAAACATGATATTATTCCAGTTTGGTTCAAAAAATACATTAGATGTACACATATCAAACGGAACCTCTGATATAATTCCAAATACCAGGAGTGTTCCCAAATATCTCCATCGATTTCTCGTTTTAAAATATCCCTCCACCAACAGGGAAATAAAGATAGGAAATGCGATCCTGCCTAATATATCAAACAGTTCACTCATGACTATTAAAGCCTTACTGTTAAAATATATGAAAAATGTTTTATTAACATGATCGATCAACATTGAAGCAAATGCTATATATTTCAGTTGTGCACCGGATAATAATTTTATCTTTTCTTTCATCTTTAATAACGTTCCTCTCCTACTTAAAAATAACTCTGTCTCTCGTCAATAGCGTAACAACCTCTGTATGCTCAGTAAATGGGAAGAGATCAAATGGTGTGATCTTTAACACCTGATAGCCATGTGTGGTCAGATACTTCAGATCCCTAGCAAGGGTATCCGGTCCACAGGAAATATAAACTACCTTACGCGGAGACAGAGTCACAACAGAAGAAAGAAATTCTTCTGTGCTTCCTGAACGAGGCGGATCCATAAACACAACATCAATATGCTCATCTGCGTCTGCCAGTTCTACCATAAACCTGCCTGCATCATTTGCATAGAACTCGATATTTTCTATCTTGTTCATCCGGCTGTTAATCTTCGCATCACGGATTGCTTCTGCATTCAGTTCCACACCAATCACTCGTTTTGCCCGGTCGCTTGCAACGATACCGATCGTTCCGATTCCGCAATATGCATCTATCACCGTCTCTTTCTTTTTCAGATCCGCATATTTGATCGCCTTGTTATATAATTTCTCCGTCTGAACAGAATTGATCTGGTAAAAGCTTCCCGGCGACAGACGAAACCGTTTGCCACAGAGAACATCTTCTATATAGCCTTTGCCATAGATGACCTGATTTCGGTCACCTAACACCATATTCGTATCCTTTGTATTTATATTCTGAACGATCGTTGTGATCTCCGGATGAAGCTTCAAAAGTGCATTTGCAAAATTCTTCTTCGACGGAAATACCGGAGATGCCGTCACAATGATCACCATGATCTGTCCGGTCTGATGTGCTGTCCGGATCAGTACATGACGGATCAGTCCATATCCGCTGTCTTCATTATAGATCATCATTTTAAATGACCGGAACAGCCCTGTGATATCCTGAATGATCGCATCCGCCCGCTGATCTTCGATCTTGCAGCCTTTTGTCTCTATGACATTATGAGTACCCTCCTGATATCGGCCGGAGATGATCGTACCATTCTTCAGTTTTCTGAATTCCGCACATACTTTGTTCCTGTAATAATACGGATTTTCCATTCCCACGATTGGATCGACCGGTGCAAATCCTGAAAGCAGCTTTTCCATCTCTGTCTGCTTCTTTACAAGTAATCTCCGGTATTCTTCGTCTGTATATTCGTATGCCACGGGGTTGGGTTTCTTATTTGGGGACTGGACTTTTCTGCCATCCGGTTTTCTATTTCCCGGCTGTCCCTTTATATTTTCTTTCATATTTTATTTCCTTTCAAATCTCTCGTCTAAACATAGCAAAAACCAAACACATGGTCAACAACATTTCCCTGAATGTATATGACTTATGGCCTGGTTTTTTCTTTGCTCTATGCTTCACCTGTCAGGACGACTTTTGTCATATCGTGTCCGACCGCATCCAGATACAATCCGAATACATCTGCCGTGCGCATCCGCAGACTGGATGTATTCACACATGGGTGGCAGCCAAGATACTCGCCTTTTAATATGTCTTCATCCACCAGCAGCCGTACATGATGCTCCGTATCATTCATCAGTCCCATGACACTGACAGCCCCCGGTTCGATATCCAGATATTTCTCCATGTCCTCAGCCGATGCAAATGACAGTCTTGCGCTCCCGATCTGTGAAGTGATCTCCTTCGTTTTAAACGGCTTGTCTCCCGGCATCATCAACAGATAAAACTGTGTCTTCTGACGATTGCACAGGAAAAGATTCTTACAGATTGTCGCCTGCAACATCTTATCAATCTCCTCACATACTTCCATCGTAAATGCCGGTTCATGGTCGACTCTCTTATATTCTATTCCAAGATGGTCAAGAAAATCATATACCCGAATCTCCTTCTCCAGTCTTCCTTCCGTATTCTCCGGTCTTCCATCCAAAAGTTCCAACAGTACTTTGTCCTCCCGTTCCTTATATCTACCTCTGCTGCTCTGTCTGCTGTTCATCCAACATATGCTCAAACTCCGGAATCGAAACAGGCTTGGAAAAATAAAATCCCTGAGATACGCTACATCCATTATCATAAAGGAAATCTGCCGTTCCTCGATTCTCTACGCCTTCTGCTATAATACTTAAGCCCAAATCATTTGACATGGATATCACATGAGAAATGATCGTCTTACCCTGTTTACTGTCCAAACATTCATCCAAAAACTGCCGATCCATCTTCAATACGTCAAATGGTGTATTCTTCAACATACAAAGGGAAGAATAACCCGATCCGAAATCATCCATTAACAATGTAAATCCCGCCTGTTTCAAACTATTGATATAAGACAATGATTCTGCATTCTCCGTTGTCTCCGTGATTTCTAACTGGAACAGCTCCATCGGAATCTGATATTTGTCGATCAGATTCTTGATATATCCTGCAACATCTTCTTTCTGAAGATAGGTTCTCGACACATTCACCGAGATTGGAAGTGGTTGCCTTCCGGTATCCAGCCATCTTCTGATAACTTTACATACCATCTCCCACATGAAACAGTCTAATTTGTATATAAATCCATTTGCCTCAAATACCGGAATAAATTCCATCGGCGACTTGCATTTTCCATTTGCATCAATCCAGCGCACAAGCGCCTCTGCTCCGACGATCTTCGCATGGCTTCTGTCATACTGGTACTTCGGCTGAAGATAAACCTGAAATTCTTCCCGTCTCAGAGCCTCCTCCTCAACTTCCTCGATTGCTCCCGTCTGTTTCACATGATTCATCAGCGTATCCTCATAGAATACAACCTTATTCAAAATCGTCCGCTTACCCTCTGCACGGGCAAGTCCTGCTTCATCTCCATGCTTGCGATATGCCGTTGAGCTGCCCGGTACGATATTCACTCCATATGTAATGCTTAACTTGATATCACCATATCTCCGAATTTTTTCATCAAGTTTATCAATAAATTCCATGATTTCTTCTCTGGAATTATAATAGGTCACGATCTGGAATACATCCGCTGACAATCTACAATGCAGATGTTCCTTATCACACATCACATCCAGCGTGTCATATATATACCGAAGAATATTATCTCCTGTATCACTGCCATACTTCTCATTGATATACTTAAATCTACGGACATCAAACTGAATATATGCATACTCCCGCTCCGGATGCTCTGCCTGAAAACGCGCAATCTTCTTGAGAAAGAATGCCGGATTCTTATCATTGCTAAACGATGTCACAATCTCCCGATTCTCTAATTCCTGTTTGCGCATGATCCGTATCATGCCCACATACTCCCGAATCAATCCTTTTTCATCTTTCTCAAGATAACAAAGGACTGCCATCAGAACTTTCTTCCCGAATCTGGTCTCAAGATGCACCCATGTCTCCAAATCATCCATCTTGATCGGCTCTTTTGTTCCCTGCTCAATCTGTCTATACAAATTGCACATTTTATTCTTCTCTGTTTCTTCTATACATGTACAGTCGCAAAATGCTTTTAGTAAATTTTTATCATCCGGATCCAACTCATCAGGCAGAATATCATTTTCCTCAATCGTGTAAAACCGCTCTTGCAGATTAGCGTAAAAATATATGGCGTCGCGGTGATTTTTCCTTATTCTGTTAATCTCTCTCCATGATTCAAATGCCATAATAATATCTTCTCCCAACAATGAATACTTACCTAATTTTACATGTTCTGTTCCCACAGGAACTTGCTATTATATGTATATTAACATGTTCTTTAGCAAAAAGAAAGTTTGCATCCAACTTAATTATTCGGAAATTAAGTGAAATTTGGGTTAATCAATTACTTAATTTCTTGTTAATTGTCAACCAGTCAAGAAACGCCTGACAGCCTTCTACAACATCTTCATAAGTCTCCCGAAAATTTCCACTGTACCACGGATCTCTGACATCTGCATCTCGTCCGGCAAACTCCAGCATCTTATAGATCTTATCCCCACGTCTGTGTCCGGTCATTCGTTCAATATTCCTCATATTCATAGAATCCATACCGATCAGATAATCGTAATGATCATAATCTGAGGCTGTAAGCTGCACCGCCCGTTTGCCTTTGCAACTTATCCCATGTCTGGCAAGTTCTTCTCTTGCCGGCGGATACACCGGATTCCCAACACCATTCCAAATCTCTTCTGTGCTGGTGGCTGCCGATGCGATCTCAAACTGATCGGCAATGCCACGTTTTGTTACTATATCTTTTAATATGAATTCTGCCATGGGGGAACGGCAGATGTTGCCGTGGCAGATGAATAATATTTTTATCATCGTTTTGATTTACTCCTTTTTGCCCTGAAATGCCCTGTTTTGCAAGGAATTTCATGTATTTGTAAAATATGTTCTTAGTCTGGCATCTTGGCAAAATACGTCAAGATGGAGCAAGTTATTACTACCTGTTAGTAGTAAAATTGGTAGTAAAATGAAAATGCTTACTACTAAGCATTGATTTTACCAGCTCATAATTTTTTTGCTATCACCAAATTACCTAGCATCTTACTGAATTACAGTTCTCTTTACTCGTATTCATCCAACATATCTTCTGGTTGACTAATTTCCGTATATACAAATAGAATACCATTCTCTATATGACATTTTTTAGGAAACGACAATTTAAAACCCTTTGAGTCACCTCTCCAACCTTGCATTCCATTAATACTTCATCCTTATCTATTATTTTTACCATTGTTGATTCATCAAAAAACGATAGAAAATCATGCAATCTCATAACTACCTCCATCTAATCAGAAATTTCCCGGTCTTTCTGTAACTGTTCAAACATTGCATCCCATTCTTTCTCATCACGCCACTCATCATTTTCTAGTATTACAGCTTTTCCGTCAGAATTAATATTAGTATTGTCTTTTGCCAATTTATATGCTCTCTTACTATATTGAGTCATTGTGCTTTCCTCCTTTTATTGCATAGAAATCTATACAATATGCTACAAATCTTTCACCTTCAAAAATACGACAAAACATGATAAGTCACTGTCAAGGAATTATTATGCTTGGAAATCACAGATTCAGAAATAAATCTACACAATAACAGCTCCAAGAACTTCAGTAAGAAAAGATTTTAACACAATTATTTCCATACTCTGTATACTCGTTGTTTTTTCAGGTAACAAATTATATCCTGTAAACATTTTTTTGTTATATGTGATATCATTTGATTCAAAGTTGGCATTCTCTATAACTTGCAATCTTGTATAGAATCCCTCTTTATCCTCTACTATTTCATTTTTGTTAACATCAATATCATAACATATAAATTTATATGTATACCTAAATGGATGATTTATCTTTTTAGTCAATGTACCTTTTAGTTCAATATACTTTGGTGTTCCAAGATGATCTACAACAAAATCAATTCCCTTTGTAGTGTTATAATCCATGAAATTGAAAGAAAACAAATCCGGATATTTTTGCATTATAGTCATTAACACAACAAATGTCTCTGATTCAGAATATCCGCTTTTTGTTTTTGTTGGTTCTAGCACTTCCGTTCCATCAGCGAAACGAATCACTTTTCTTCTTTTTCCTGCTTTAAATCTTTTCTGCAAATCTTCACGATCATCTTCCAATGATTTTTCAATTTTTTCTAATTCCTCCCAATCAAGTCTTTCTTGCATAGCATTCTTTACAGTCTTACTTTTAAATATCTTATTAACTTCTGCTTTTATCATATCCAGTTTTTCTATATCGGTATTCATGATAGAACCTCGATTAGCGGTCAACTGAAAATCATCACAGTCAATAAAGGCTTGCATATATGTATATGTACCAACACCTCTTCCGCCTTCAATCCAATCATCTACTTTTTCTACTGGAACGCCCCCCTTACATGCCCATATACCATATCTTTGTCCATCTGTATGAGTTCCTTCTTCACTAGCTTTGCCTTGTCTAGATAAATTTAAATCATATCGTCTTTTGGTTTCATATCCTTCTAGCGAAATAATAAGTCGAAATGCAATGCTTCCAGTTGTAACTATTTCATTATAAACAAGTTTGCTATAAAACATATACTTGGGTTTATTACTTCCAATTGAATCAGCATATTTTTTCATAGAAGAATCTGAAGTTCGTTCCGGCGGAAAGTAATGACCTAAAGATAATTCTTCATATTTTCCAAATGTTGTATCTTTAAATACTGGAACTGGATCACATATATTTTGATTATTATACTTTTGTACAAACTCATCCCGAAGCAGACCACTCAAATATATCTTTATATCTTTATTTACCAGGTCTTGATTGTACAAAGTTTCTACGGTTCCTGCCAAAGTATACCATTTACAATAATCCCTCAAGTATATGTGATTCAGTTTAAATCGCGTATGTTGTGTTTTAAAATGTCGAGGCGAAATAATTCTTACCATAAATCCAGATTCCCATCCTTCTGGTAAAGATATATTTAGTTCATCAGGATTATCGCACTCAGAATAGAACAATTTACCACCATCAGCAATTTGTTCAATAGGATTCTTTAATTGTGCTGCCCAATACTCTCCTTGCTTTGTTTTTGAACAAATCAAAACCTCATTTGCGTTAAAAAATACTTTTGCACCATGTCCTTTATATCCATGCTTAGTTTTTGAATTTGGAATAAAGTCATCAGTCACTTTAGTAGAATTTGCTACATCAAAAAAATTAGCAATATTTTTTTTTGACAGTCCTCTTCCATTATCAATTATTTCTATGATTAACGAACTATCACCGCCTAATTTTTGTTTTTCATAAACATTCACATAAATCTCTGATGCGCATTCATCAAACGAATTTTGTATCCCCTCTCTAAATATTTCCAACGGATCTCCAAAGTCTGTAATAATTTGATATAATTCGTATCCTTCCTTTACATGTACCTGTCCCATAGTTTTCTCCTTTGCATTCAATTTTTTTCTAATATACACCCAAGTTTTATTAATAATTATCCAAAGCTATCATGCAAGTATTATAACATATACGATGTCTTTAACAACAAAAAAACGCCCCAGCTAAGCCGAAGCGTCATCTTTCTTCTATATTAAATTGCCTTGAACATCTTCTGTGACATCGGTTTCTCATTCTTCTTTTCAACCTCTGCCTGTGTCTTCCGGAACTCCTCCATCCGTTTCAGTTCTTCCTCAGCATCATCAAATCCAATATGCGTGTACACATTCATTGTTACGCTGATGTCCGAATGTCCCATGAGGTACTGTAACGTCTTAGGATTCATTCCCGATTTTGCCATATTGGAGCAATAGGTATGTCGGCACACATGAGGTGTGATATTCGGCATCTGCACCCGGTAAATATCATTGTACCTACCTACCATGTGATTGAATCGGTGCTGCCAGTGCATTGCCACCAGAGGCATATCATTTTCATCGTAGAAAAGGAATCCACTATATCCATCAATCACCTTCTCGACTTTTGGTGGTACTCTATCCTCAATGATAGCCTGAAACATCTTTGCCACATCCTCCGTGATGGGAATTTTTCTTGTTCCGGCATCCGTTTTTGTAGTTTCTATGATATACCTCATATCTGATGTTCTTTGCAGCTGATGGTCGATATTAACAATTCGCTTTTCCAAATCAATGTCTTTCAGTGTCAGACCACAAAATTCCGATATTCGCATTCCTGTGTGAAAGAGGATGTAGACCACTTCATAATATTTGCAGTATACCACATCGTCATGGACAAACTTTAGGAACTTTCGCATCTGGTCTTTGGAAATTGCTTCTCTCGTAACCGAATCGTTTACCAACAACCCGGCAAGCTGAAATCCGAATGGATTTTTCACTATGATATCGTCATCCACCGCCATCTGAAAGGCAGGTCTAAGCACTCCCCGGATTGTGTGGATGGAACTGTAGCTTTTCTTATCTTCTTGTTGTAGCTTGATAAGAAACAGTTTTGCATCCGATGTTTTCACACTTCGAATTGTCTTCTTTCCGAAAGGCTCTTTGGCAAGAACTCTCTGCACTGTGACATATCCTTGCTTGGTACTCTGTCGGACTCCTGTCTTGGTTTTTAAGTATCGGTCTACAAGTTCACATACCGTCATTTGACCATCTGCCATATTGGGGAGTGTTTCTATTTCAGAATTAACCTGTTTCTCAAGTTCTCGGAGTGACAAGCATGGCTTTTTTCCCTTTGGCAATTTGTCTGTTGGCTCTAACTTCCAACTGTAAACAAAATGCGGTTTGCCATCGATATGATATTTATATTGGTATTTTCCATCTGCTCTGACGCTCTCTCCCGGACGAAGAACTCTTCGTTTGGAATCACGCCTTGTCTTCCCTCTTCCTGCTTTCGCCATTATACCTGCCTCCTTAACTCTGGATGGTGCAATAAATACTTTTCAAAAACTACACGGATAATCAGCTTGCGTTCTCCGTAGTATGCCAAGAAATCTTCTCCATCCGTATTTTTCAACAAATCATAGAACTTTCTTCGGCTCAAGACGAAATATTCAATCGCCTCCGAAGGGTTCAAAATATCCTTTTCTGCTAAATTAGGCTTTGCCATAACATTACGTTCCTTTCTGCCAAAAGTGGCTGTTTTCAAGGTTTTATTGGGTTCATCGTATATTCACTCTACACCCCTGAAATAGCAACTACTTTCAGCAGATAAAAGGAACTATATTTCCGAAGAATTAAGGATGAATTCTTCGAACTTTGTTTTTACAATTAGGTATCTATTTCCGCTATACACTGAAAACACACCAAGGTTATCCTCTGCAAGCCTACGCAGCTTTTTTGTACCTATATTGTAGTAAGGTGCTGCCTCTTTGATAGTGAGCATAAACTTCTCACCAACAGGCAACGCACTATCATTTTTCTCTGTTTCAACCATATGCATTATGCTCACCTCCCTGCCGGAACGGATATCTCCGCCCCGACTAATGATATTTGTATTGGTTATGAAATCTGCATAACCTTGATTGCTTCTCTGTTCACAAGTTTGCCGTCAATATACTCCATCCCAAGGTAGCCCGTCTGGTCATAAAGTTCGAACTTCTCCTTAAGCGCTCTGACAGCCAAAGGTCTGCGATTAAGAATCCAGTAGTAACTAAAATCACCAAAAGCAATAACTTTCTTGCCTGTTGCAATGCTAGGCATAAACTCTGAAATGTACACAGGCTTACCGAGAATGGTATCCATATCCTCCTGCCATAAATAATTGCCGTCCTTATCTTTAAGCTTACGGAGAGCAAGTGCTGTCTCGTCATTCATAAGCCATACTCCATGCTTACGATGTTTTGCCTTTACTGACATATAAAGATTAATAACATCATCGAAAGTAACGTCAGTTGTGGCAACTCCTGTCTCAGCACCCAATGTGTCATTCAAAATACCCACAGGCTGACCTACTCCCGTTCCATTAATGAAGAGATTTTCTTCTGCTCTGCCAAAGACCTTTGCAAATCGTTTTGGAAGGTGTTTCTTGATATCAAACGCATTATCAGTAACAAATGCATTCGCTACTTTTACGAGTGACACCACCTTATGAGCCTCTGTCTTAATTCTTGTAAAATCATCTGCTAGATCCGATACATTAATAGATTCTCCTTCCGGCACACATGCGGTCACATCGTCTGACGCATACGCAAGCACGGTATTGTTGGATGAAGATACATTGATACTTGTTGCAAACTGACGGAAGATACTATCCTTTTCAAGTTCAGCCATATACTTACGATTACTATCGTAAGGAAGAGTAAACATATCTGTTGCCGTTCTGCCACCCTTAAGTTTCTCAAAGTCTGCTGGCTTACCCCTCATTGCCTTGTTCCAATATTCTGTAGCATAATCCTTGCCACTGATTGTGATTTCATCAATCCCCATTTCTGTTCCCTCCTGTAAAAAATTGTTGTTTGAAATTGATTCTGTAACCATAGTTAAAATCTCCTTTCTCTACTCTTGAGCAACAATTCCATTGCATCCTCGTAGGGTGTTGCTCCTTCAAAATTTACTGTGCAATTAGCCTTTACAATCTCATAAATTAAAGACCATTGCTGTGTTGCCTGTTTCATGTAACTCTGGCTCATACTGACATACGGAGATGTGATAGCCTGTCCTGTTGTAGGGTGTTTTGCCAAAAAACCATACTCCGAAATTGCCTCTTCACACTGAATCCAACGTGCAAAACTCATCGCATATTCCTCCACAATTGCAGGTACGAATAAGTGGTCACACTTGCATTCAATAAGCCATCCCCAGGTATTGTTATAGATTTCCTCGGCATATAATGGCTTGCCGTTTTTTTGTTTTGCTTTGATGTAATCATTTGGCTTTGGAATATCTATACCTTCATATGTAGAAGGTGCAGGTATAACCTTTATTGGTTTATATCTGGAATTACCATCAGCTAACTTTTCCGATAATGCTTTTCTTGGTCTACCACCTGTTCCCGGCATAGGTCCTCTTTTTCCCATTATTTTTCCTTTCCGGGGTTAATACCCCTAAAACTTTTGTAAGTTATTCACACGAAGGGGTGGCACCGTTGCCCTGCCATAAATCCCACAGAGATTATGACCGCCCCTTGGGTCACCCTATCGTGCTAAACTGTGATGTTGTTGCTTGGTTTTGTCTTCAAACCTCTTGCATTGCAGAATGAGGTAAGGTCTTCCACATCCATAAGGTCCAGTGATGTGTGTCCGCCACTCATATGGAAGTGTGGCTCTTTGGTAAACTCCAACTTGATATCGTCCGGTGTGTAAAGCACAATCTTGTTGTGAAGTTTGAAGTGTTTCTCAAAATAATCCTGTGTAAACATTTGCATATCCTCCTAATTCTCTGTTTTCTCTGCGTATCCTTTACTGATACAGTAGCCGATTGCCTCGGCACGGGTTTTGTAGTACATCTCCTGTGAACCATCAATCACATAGTAATGAGGTGGTTCTGCCGACTTGCTCATGAATACTCCGACAAGGTTGTTATCCGGTTTCATATACACACGGATGCACTTGTACTTCTCTGTGTCACAATCGCCGGGTAGTAAATGTAACTTCTCGGCACTTCCCCAAATCTTGACCATAAGGCATTCCTCCCTTCTTGCTTTTTCACAATCGGGGCATTTTGTGGCTAGTCCATATGGTGTTTTTTATAATATTTTTTCCTATAGGATTTACCATTCTGAATAGCCACATATTGCCCCTAGCTTAAGAAATCTACCTTAAGCCTGTATCCTATAAGCATTGTGGTTTTCTCTCCACCAGCTTTCGGACGCTTTCTGACTACTTTTCCGAATTTGCGTAACTCCTGATTGAAGTTTCTACTATTCTCGGAGTAACAGCCATTCTCATCACACCACCTTCGGTATTCATCGTAGGCCTGTGATGTTCTGACCTCTGCGGTACCATCTTCGATGAGCCTGTCATCGGCAAACTGTGTAATCTTATCACTTTCGTGGTAGTATGCTGCCGTTGCCTCAAGAACTGATTTCGGTGGTTGCAGTCCTTCCTTCTGTAAAAGTGCATATCCGTCTAGTAACCAGTTGAGAACTGCACTCTGTACTTCCGGCTTTCTGAATTCTGCCTTTAATCCTTTATCCTGTTCCCAAGGTTCAAAGTGTCTCTCAAACGGCACTATCAGAACTCTGTCACTTGTAAACACTGTCATATCCGTAATTACAGGCAGATAGTTGGTATTCACATATAGCTTGAACTGTGGTCTGAAATCAAAACTGTTCTCATGAAGAAAACGAGCATTCAAGGTATCACTACCTGTCATCGTCTTGACCTGTGCTGCATTAAGTAAAAGCCCTCTGCCCGGCTCGGATATGTTGGCAAATCGTATGCCTGCAAGTCTTGCAATATCTTCTGAAGGGTTCTGGCTGTTTGGGTTATACTTGGTCGCTATGGTTTCTGGTCTTACTGTTGCTCCGTAATCCCCAAGTGTGATAAGAACAGCCTCCATAAGAGTTCCCTTACCATTTCTTGTGGTTTCTCCGAAATAGAAGAACATGCACTCAAACCTTGTATCACCACTCAAGCCGTAGCCCAATGTCTTCTGAAGAAATCTCGCTCTGTCCTTGTCCTGACAGGTAATCTCATCGATGAATTTCTCAAAGCGTTCCGACCTTGCAGACGGCACATATTCCACGGGTGAGATTTTGGTAACGAAGTCATCTGCTCTGTGTTCTCTGAAAGTTCCATCTCGCAAATTAAGTGTTCCGTTCTTACAATTGAAAAAATAAATATCTACATCAAACCTCTCAATTGGCACCGGGTACACACTTTGAGCGTCACTAAGGTAGACCGAACGATAACCTCTCTGCTGCCACTTTCTCACAACATTTTTAATGAAGTTGTTTCGCATATCTTCATCCTTGATAGTCACGGAATGAATGAGCAATGCATCAGCCAAATCTTTGGCAAGTTCCATAGCCTTAAGCGAACCGATATCTGCAATCCAGCGGGTGCCATCGTAGATAAACCACTTCTTGCGTTCCGGCACATATCTTGCAATGTCCTTAAACACATCAGCGAAAAGCCTTCCGTTTCCAAGGTCACCTTCCTTGTAAAGTCGATTTGATTCCGGCATGAACTCCGTAAGACGAATCGCAAGTTCGTTGAAGTCCTCACGGGCATTTCCTATATCAACAGGTTTGTAAAACTCTGTGGTTCTTGCTATCGCATTTCGTATGGTTATATTGCCGTAAGTATCGGGACCATGAAGTTCATCCCACTTGTCACGGATAAGAGAAGATTGCCTGAAAAGCCTGTCCATTTGCTCTTCATCACCGCCACACCAGAATGCGAGTATCATGCATAGTGCTGCGTCAGCCTCACTGTGCGATTTACCTTCCGGTATCTCGCCTTCCCACAAGGCTTTTGTCTTTTCTGCATTTTTAGAAGCAAGCATCTTCTCAATTACCGATTCATCGGAAAGATAACTCCCCGGAGCCTCGACCTTTGGCTTTTCAGCTGACGGTCTTATCATGTACTTTTCAAGAATAACCTTAAGTGCATCTGTACATTCGTTGACGTCACAATCATTGATTGTATTACCTGTAGTCACTATGAACTTCGTGGTTACGCCCGCCGGATATACCTCAAGTCCGTATCTGCGATTGTTAAAGTAGTAGCGCTCCTTGTCATAAACAAGACCAGGTGCCCTTGCCCAGATATGGACTCCTGTGCCGGAGATACTAAACTCTGCATAAGTCTTTAATGCCTCCACAATTTCTGTAGCAAAATCGTTCAGCTTACCATCTTCCACGCAATCATCAATGTCGATTGCAATAATGTCATCGAATAAGCCTATGCCGATTCCGTCATATCCACCCTTTTCATAAACCTTCATTACATTCTCAAGGCTTGTGAAATGTTCAGGGTTTGTAGGGTCTGCTCTTGCTCCATTCGTTCTGTATGGCACCTTATCCTTCTTGACCTTGCCCGGTTTCTGTTCAAGTTTCATCAAGCAGAAATATGGTTCGCCACGCAACCTGTTTGGAATTTTTGATAAATCCATGTTGTATGCCCCCTTTGTGTTGTTTTCATAGACGGGAAAAGTTACAACCCCTTTCATATTCCTTTGGACAGGAAATCTAATTTTGAACGAAAGTTTTTTATCCTTTCACATTCCTATGGACACTTTTTTCTGAAATGGGCGGGATATTTTTTTATTTTTCGCATTACTCTGGACAGAAGTTTCTAAAATGACTCGTTTTCCCTCGCACTTTTATTAGTAAGGAATTTCTGCCTTTTCCTATCCGAAGAAAGATTTCCTCTCCCCTCTAATCCTCCCAATTACAGTTAGGCGGATTTTGAACTACAGTTTTTGAAACTTTTTTATGAAAGCACTATGTATTGGTCAAACGCAAAACTCCTAATTTCGATGCAAAAAGTTTTAATATTTTTCAAACTCTTGCATTTAGTGTTGTTGCCTTCCTACTCATTACAAGGAATAAATGGAGGCTTTTTCCGAAAAAAGTGCAAAAAATAAGGAGCAACCTTTCGGTTACTCCTTAAACTAAATAATTATCTATTTTATCTTATCCACCAATATTACTATTGCTTTTTCAGCCTGCTTCACCAGTTAAATTTAGGTCAATATATAAACTCCAGAAATATAGTAAACATGCAAAATAAACTTTTTCTTACAAGGCATAATCTCTAACAGCCTGTACAACACTACTAGAATTCCAGCCAACCATAACATCTGCATTGTTACTAACCTTACTTGGTATTCTTTCTTGACCTCTAGGCTTCACTCCAATAATTGGTTTTCCTAATTCTACTGCTGTATCAATCTCGTAATCTATCCATTCACTATATGAAACATACATACCTGAAAGAATAATTACACAACTACATAATGATATTCTGTTGCGAAGTTTTTCCTTCAATTCTTTTTTCCCATTAACATCCAAAGGCTTTGTAAGTGGTACCGAATAATCTGTCCAATCAAAATTTTTAGCATCATTAAGCCAACCTTTAATTGTCTGATAATCAGAACTGTAATCCCATGAATGACTAATTAAAATATGATAATCTCTTAAACTTGGCATATTCATTCCTCCTATATTCTTCCTTCTTTTACTAATCTCCAATATTGTTTTCCTACAGCCGTTAATTCACATGCTTTAGAATTCATTGCCGCATAATACATATGTTCTTCTCCAACGGGAACCACTAAGCCAACCCCTTCCAACTTCTGTAAATCTGAAAATACAGCAGTATTCTCATCCTTTGCATATGGCTCAATGACATTATGAACAACTTCACTTCTATTGGTAGGTTCATATGACGGGTTTAGATCATATTGATAATCTTCACTTTTAAAGTAATTCACGATTTTCCTTAATACCGTCATATCAACCTGTGGCTGTACTTCTCTCAACGATGTAAATCTTGTCACATTTGTCTTGAATACAGGTCTCTGTTCCCATGGACCTAAAGCCTTATCTATAAATGCATAAACTCCTGCAATAGAAATATGTCCTGTCACATCTGCTGCACCACCATTGAGTGCTTCTATCAACAACGAAGTAAATACACCATGTCCATTTACTTCCATAGAAGTTTGACTATTTCTACTTGCTGTCATAATAGTAACTCCTTCATTAATGTTCGCTGTGTTTTGTCCATCAGTATTTATACTACCCATAAATCCAGAATAGCAACTATCAAGTATAATTATTCTCTCTTTACATTTTGACTTATTTGCAATCGTCAGAATTTCTTGTAATGATACCCCATAGTCATTTTCTGAAAAATCTGGTGTAACTAAATATCCTCCAACTGCATCAATATGTCCATGCCCAGAATAATAGAATAGTGCTACATCTGCATCACCTTCAAAACATTTCTCTATTAAGCCTCTCAACTCACCTTTTGTTGCAACATTGTCCTTTTTCCAAACGGAAAAGTTTGGGTCACCATTTCCATGATTACTTAATAAATCTTTTATTGCCTCTGAATCATTACAGCAACCTCTAAGCGGACAGGTCGGATAATCATTAATTCCTACAACTAATGCTTTTCTTTCACCCATATCATCATCCTTTCTATTAATGAATACATATCTCATCTGATAAGACAATATCAAAATTATGTCTTACATTAGCAGATTCCCAACTGATTCTATCTTCAATGTATGTAAGCAATTCCGTTCCATCCAAATATATATACATCTGTGGTGCAACAAATCCCGGAACATCACGCCTTAAGTCATCAAGCGAAATAGCTGTAGTATCCTGAAATTCATCAATCTCCATAGCATATCGATATGATTCTTGATATTTTTCAATGCGAGCAATAGTATCCTTATCCTCCTTAAATTCTTCTTTCCAATCGGATAAAAGATGTCTCTTGCCTAAGTACACAATTCCTGTAATTGCCTTAACAGGTGCACTCACATACATATAAGCCATAATAGGATCGTCCGGAAAGTTTCTTCTATGCTCAAATTTTTTCTTCCCGGATTTAATCTTCTCATACACTTCCGGCTTAAAGCTTAAAAGCATCTTTCTCATTAATGCCACCGCCTTAATTCCATTTACATTCGATGTTAAGAACTTCCATTGGCATACTGATAAACTGAACATCAAACTTAAGACTTGGCTCAACCTTTGTACTTGCATTGTGAATTCTAAAACTAAGCTGCCATCCATTATCAAGATACATTTCAACAGTATTATCACTATTTGGCTTGAACTCAAGTGCTACCAGTCTTGTAGGTAATTTCACAATAGGTACAGTAATTGCGGATACCTTATTCTTTGCTGGCTTATTCAATGTATCATGCATATTAAAAGTATGAATCATTGTAAGTCTCTTGCTATCCTTGCTCACAACTTTATAATAATCTTCAATACCAATTAAATATTCAATCATCTTTCTTGGCATTGTGTTATCCTTTTTATTTGCTCGATTCACTTCATCAATAAATGCCTGCAATAAAGGAATATACACATTCTGCCCCTTATCCTCTATTTCAGACCATTTTGTACCATTCTCTTTTTCCTGTTTCAATATATTAAAGATTGGTTCTACAGCATCCCAATACTCATCAGAACATGGCATTTCAAACCATTCATTACCAAAATCTAACTTGTGGCTTAATCTACTATGTTTAACTGCATCATGATTGTGTTTGATACTCAATCCGACTTCCCATTCGATATCTTTTCTCTTAATAACAATATCTCTGACATCACCTTTTACTCCTTGTCCGTCCTTTTGGAATTCAAGAGTGAGTTCATCGTTATCAATTTCTGCCATTCTAGGCTCAAGCTCTAATACTGTATTAATGGCAGCACCAGCTGATATCATAAATGTTTCTTGCATATCTTCATCCATTAAAGACCACGCCTTTTCATTTGCCGCCAAACTTGAATTTTCTACAATTCTTGTTTTTCTTAACTCCGCTAATGCTTTATATAAAGTTTGCATCCAAGCATATTCATATGCTCTTCCCTGATCATTACTCTTCGTACTCACTTTCTTCTCATTGGCCTCCTTTGCATCGATAACTTCTCTGTCAACTTCAACAGAAGAGCCTTTTCCCTCAAGATACAATTTAATTGCTACAGCAATTTCATATGCTAAATTCACAGGAACTGCATTACCAATCATCTTATATGCAGTATTTGTATCGTTATATATAAATTTAAAGTCATCCGGGAATCCTTGTACTCTAGCAACTTCACGGATGGTCATTCTTCTGTAAAGATATTCTTTGCCTTCCACAAATCTGCAATCATTAGTTCCAACCTTTACCATCTTAGGTGCTTGTGGATGCAACTGACATTGACGTCCAGATGCCTGAACAGTAAATGCTTGTTCATCCCATCCTTTAACACGATTACGGCTCATAAATATAGGAGAATATGCTCCTATAAAATATTCGTTGTTATTTATCGCATCCGGATTGTGACGATTCTTTTCTCCAGAAGGAACAGCCGTATCTTTCAAATCCCAAATGATGTCACGCAAAGTAATTTTCTTGGAATCATCTTTAGTCGAACCTTTAGGGAAACCAAAGTCTATCTTCAAGTCTTTTCTGAAACCTATATAAAATACCCTTTTTCTTTCTTCTGCCACACCATAATCTTTAGCATTAACCAATGTGAAAGAGACATCGTATCCTGCCTCATCAAACAATTCCAAAATATTTTGTACGGCAATAGAATGTCTATCCGCAAGCATTCCACTAACATTTTCCGCTAAAAAGAACTTTGGTTGAAATTCCTTTAATATTCTGATATAGTCAAAAAACAACTGACCTCTCGCATCCTTAATACCCTTAAGGGAGCCCGCTTCTGACCATGACTGACATGGCGGTCCGCCAATGATTCCATCTACTTCTCCATCTATGTATTGAGCAATATCATCTTTTGTGACTTGCCTAATATCACCTTCAATTAAATGTGTATTAGGATGGTTAACTTTAAAAGTTTCCCATATGGTTTTGTCAAATTCATTCGCCACAGGAATATTAAATCCTGCTCTTTCAAAGCCTAAATCAAGTCCTCCACATCCACTAAACAAGCTAATTACATTCATCGGCTTTCGCTCCTTCATTCTCATTCTTTTTGATTATTTTCGCCGCCTCTATAAGTGCTGTCCTACGTACAAATTCACTATAAGAAGCATATGCCTCTAATCTTGCAGCCTGCTTGAATTTATCTAATTCTTCTTCGCTAACACGTATGCTTATTGATATTGATTTTTTCATTTTAGGGCACCTCCCACTACCTATCATTCTACTTCGGCAAGTATGTCAATGTCAATACTTTGTTGCACGTACAAATGTTCTTTTTTTATAAATTCAATGCTCCTGCATTTTCAATATTATCACCAATATAGTCCTAAAAAACGGACACATAAAAAATTCCCAGCTAATCTGCAATTTTCTCACAAATCAGCCGGAGTTTTGTTCAAATTTCTGTATGTGTTCCATCGCTAAGTAGTCTTTTACTACTAAGGATTTCTCCCAATTTCTTTGACTATTCTGGCTCAACCCCTATGAGCCTTAGTAGTCGAAACCGTAGTATTTGCAAGGCTTTCCGCCATATTATGCCGTACTCTGCCCCACTTTGCAAAGTCCTGCATTATAGTAAAACTGGAGTGCCGTGGCAGATGAATAGTATTTTTATCATTGTTTGGTTTCTCCTTCTTTTGCCCCAGAATGCCCTGTTTTGCGAGGGTTTCCGAGTTTATAATGATATGCTCTGAAATTACAGTTTGTGGCAAATCAGAGCAGAAACCTGCAAGTTGTTACTGGTTGTTAGTAGTTAAAGGGAAATTTTTAATACTAAAGTTTTTATAAATTTCGTCTTTTTTCTGATAATTCTATTATTTTTCAATAATATCTTTATCATAACCGAAAGAACTCCATTATTTCCTCATTTGAAAATCCCATCCACATTAAACTCATCGCCTTAATCAGCCTGTCAAACTGAATAATAATATAGTGTAATTTATTATCCGAAGCAAAATCATAATAATATGCATATCCGTGCACAATATCAATCCTTGTTTTCTTTATCTCTTCACTCACCCTTTGAGCATTAAAAATTGACTTCTCTAATATACCAGGAAACAAATCAAACATAAATACTAATTCCTTTTTTAATATCCAACTTTTACTTTTTGCTTTCTCTGGTTCTATTTTTTCAAATAAATATTCAAAAGCCATAACCTGCTCAATGAATCGTTGCGGTGAATATTCTGTTTTTGTATTTGATAAATGACCTAACGGAACACTTCTAGTTATTTTACTCCTACAATCTTGAGCAATATTATTCAAAATCTTAGGTACAAACTTCATCACATCAAGTTTAAAAAACATTACATCATTTACAGAAAAATTCTCTTCACATATATTGTCAGAAAAAAAACGCCCTGCCAATATACCATCATTATATAGAGCAATTTTTTTAAAAGAAACATCTGCTTGTGAATTCATAAACATAGAAAACCTATGCAAAATGCGTACAATTCTAGCACACTCTAAAATTGTTCCTTCTTTAAGCCTTATCCTCGCATCTCCATTACGCTCAAAATCCTCTAATAAACCTAATTTTCCGTTGTGCCCTATACAGTATTTTAGATTATACGTATTATTTTCCATTTCAAATGGAATGGAATATACCTCTTTAATATCCACCGCAAAATTCATCCCAGTTCTTGATAAATCGATATAGTTATATTTATACCGAAAAACACTATCTAAATACGACGATTGAATACCAATTTCATTATATCCCTCTTTCACATGAAGATTTTCCACAATATAACAAGACAGATAGCAAATACTTCCCCATGAACACTCAACTAGGATGGTTATATTTTTAGGTTCCGTCCCGAAACTAAAATATACTCCTGAAAGAATATAATTTTTCTTTTTATTATATTCCTGCATAAAATCATTCAATATTTTATCATCAGTAAATAATTCCATTCTATATTTATCTATTACAAAAGGAATTTTCTCATTTTTATATAAAATAAATCCTTTTACCATATATACACTCCATTTTTTTATTAAAAATTTTTAAACATCTAACATCTCAAAATTCCAGTTTTTTCCTATTTATTATATCGTCACTATTATCATTTTTCCATAGAAAAACATCCCAGTAAAGGAAAGGTGATTTTTTGTATAACACTCGTCGCACACCTGCATAACAAGTAATTTATGTTTTGCACGCATCGCAAGTTCAACAAGATAACGACCCATAAAAAGAAAAAAGCACCCGTGGGTGCTTTTCTTATTTGTTTATTTTTCGTTCATCATGATTATCAGTTATTCTTATTTTCTTGAGTAAAACTACACCTAATATAATAATCGCCAAAAATATCACAACTGTCCCACCAATTGACACCAATCCTTTATTGTTCTGACTAAAATCATTCAACCATGAGTGTATATTCCCCTGCGTAATAAAATATCCCCACATACTCATAGCTAAAATTGAACACACCATAAAATTGCTCCACCATACAATCGGATATTTTTGAAAAATAGTAGCTTCTTGATTTTGTATAGATGAAAAACTCATCTTCGTCATTTTGCCTACACAAAATAAAAATACAAATACTAAGTTTAAAATACACAAACCCCATACTGAACCAACTATCAAAAGTTTAAATATCGGTAATTCGATATTAGAAAAAATATTGTCGAGTGAACTTATACCACCAAAAACAAGAAATGCTAACGCAGTGAAAATACCTACTATCGTCAGTAATTGGGCAGTTAAGTCCTTTGTCATTTCCTGTTTAAACGGCTCGATTGAAGTTTCAAATTTCTTTTGATACTCTTCATCACTCTGTCTTAATATTACATATTGTTGTTGAGCTAAATTAACATGATCCCATAATTTAAGTATTGTTTTAGGTGCATCCTGATAAGCCTTCTTTTTAATTCTGCCTGTCCGAATACTATTTTTATATTCATCAGTTTCAGTGTACGCAAACATCGCCTCTAAATTTGAAGAAATTGTACCAACTCTTTCTCCTGCTGTTTTTACATTTTCTTCATCATAGCAATGATAAATTACATTACTTATTGGTGAATATAATATTCTCTCATGTTTATCCAAATAGTCAATTAAACTCTTCGTTGTTTTAGCTACATCAAACTTATCCTCTAGCAGGGAATTACAAATTTCTTGCATCTTCTCTGTCATGATATCTATTTGATTATTCTTAGGCAGAATTTGTTTTTCACCCTTATCTATCCTATTCAAAGGTCTTCTTGGTTCAGCCATTATTCATCCTCCAAGAAGTATTCTTTTATCTTAGTACATGAAATAACTGTATTCGGTCCTTTAGAATATGCCTGTTTCCATGGTTTCTGTCTATGAGTAATCTCTACCAATTCTGATGCCGAATATTTCGCACACTCATCTACCATATCATCAATAATCTTTTTATCAGCCTCAGAAATAATAGTTCGATCAACCAAGCGCCTCCTAGAAGGAATATTTGCTGCACCATAAACTTTATATTGCTGATATACTTCGGGTACAACTGGGCCAAAATTCCATGCTTGTATCTTTTCTGAAAAACAAGCCTCTCCCTTCTCTACTAAAAATTCAGCCTGTACGAAATATAGCATTTTCTGCAATTTCAAATTACTTATGGTTCTATTATTTTCATTACACCTGTTAATAATATATCTAGCTACTGTCAAAACATTATACATAAGTAAAATCCTCCCTTCAGAAAAGTTTAAAGGTTCTAATACTATATCACATTTCATTGAGATTGTGAATAAAATTTACTGAAACACTTCGCTATATATAAGCGATGTTTTATGAATCATACACAACCTTAAACAACTTCTGCGATATCGATTTTTTATATCTCGACCTGTATCTTTCGGAATTTCTCCTCTACATCACCGAATCCAATATGCATATGCCCATTCACTATTACGCTTATATCTGAATGCTAGGGTACTACAGTGTCTTCCGATTCATTCCAATCTTCCTGTTGTAACTTGATAAAGAACAGCTTCGCACCCGAAGTTTTCATACTTTGTATCTCCCTTTTTCCAAAAGGCTCCTCCGCAAGTAATCTCTGCATTATATATATTCCTACTTTATGCTTTGTCTTACTTCAGCCCTTGTTTTCATATATCGATCTACCAGTTCTCAGGCTGTCTTTTACCTGCCTCCATTTTTATTATTCCCCCCACCTAGGTATGTGACTGACTTCATCCTTTTCCCTATGCTGCTGCATTAGCGTTTATTGTGTCTATAACCTTTCTTATTCCCATCCACACATTTAAATCAGTAAATATTTCAACAACACTTCCCTGATCTGTAAATGGAGATTCCTGCAAGACAGAAAGATCCTTCATCATTCCATTATGAACTATATATTCGATAATCTGATTTACAAAGTAAATTTGCCTGCTGTCAAGACTTGTATTTGTAAGATATTCGGAAAAGGCCTCTTTTGCTGCATTCATGTCTAAGCCAACAATCTCACGAACAAATTCGCCAAGTGGTTTTGTACCAATTTCTTGTTCATAATCCTGTTTTGTGCCTATTTCCTGCCATAGTATTTCTTCCAATGAAGCAATATCTGTTGATGTCAATGGATGGTTAGTCTTTAACTTTGCAATAGCAATATTATCCTGATGCTGTCTTATATAATATTCTGCTTTTGCCTTGTAATTCTTTAATTCATCATTTTCAAGTTCAGATTCATTCCATTCTGTCGAAAGTATTTCATCTGTGAAATTAGTATCATAACGTATATTCGGATGTGGCAAATATTTCATAAGATCACGAAGTTTCTCTCTTATTTCTTCAAATTCATTTATTCCCGCATTATCAACGTAATCTGTATTCAAAATCTTATTGATTAATTCGGATTGTGCCTGAATTTCAGGAATATTCGCTACACTCGCAATTCCCGTTACTTTCTTATAAAGGTCTGTACGAGCCTTCGAATACTTTTTGCCAACTAAATATGCTAATTCAATTCCATACATAAGCGCATCAAATCTTACAGCACTTGCATCATCACCATCCGGTAATATAAGTGGTGCAACCTCTTCTTTAACTATTAAAGTATCCTCATATGTAAGGGTTTGATAATTCGATTCTGTAGAATATAATTCTACATATTTCAGGTGTTGACGAACAGCAAAATTGTCCCTTGGCAGTTCTTGAACCTTCTCGCTCATTTGTTGAACTAATGCCTTTCGATATGCAATAAGCCTGTCCATTTGATATTCAATATCCTGAAGCTTATAGGTAATCTCAAATTTCAGATTAAAAATCGCCCCTTGAAGTGCAATCATATTAGCTGAGGCTTTCCCTTTATTCATTCGGAAGAACTCGAAATTTCCACAAAAATCAAAAATATAGAATTTCTGTTTGTCCGCTCCGTCCAATAAACCAGGGCAAAGTCTTGTACCTCGACCAATCATCTGCCAGAATTTTGCTTTACTCATAACTTTTTTGAAAAACACCAAATTCAAAACTTCAGGCACATCAATACCTGTATCTAACATATCTACAGATATGGCTATCTGTGGCATTTTCTTTGGATCCGAAAACTCATCTATTGCGCTCTGTGCATAAGTCATATAATTATCTATTACTTTTGCAAAGTCAGGAAGATGCGGATATTCCTGATTAAATACTTTTAATATTTTCTCTGCGTGATCATGATTCTTTGCAAAAATAATAGTCTTACCTATTTTCTGTCCGTACTCAATCTTAATGCCTTCCGTCATTAAAATATTTAATACCTGTTTGATGGTATCCTCATTAAATAACCATGTATTAAGTGCAGACGAACTTATTGCCTCTGGTAAATTACCCTGCTCATCTTTAAATGTATCTTCATATGCTTTTTTATCTTCTTCTGATAATTCATCGTATACAATTCCCTGTTCAATGAATTTCAGTCTCGATTCAACTGAAACATAATCAACAAGATATCCATCTTTCACAGCCTGTGCTAAGTCATAACCATATGTTGGAACACCATTTTCCAATTCAAATATCTCATATGTATTCTTATCAATTTCATTTTTGGGGGTAGCAGTAAGACCAACCAACGGCGCATCAAAATATGAAAATATATCTCTATATTTATTATAAATTGATCTATGTGCCTCATCACAAATTACAAGATCAAAATGACCACATGTAAATAATTTTCCCTCATTATCATTTACTGTATCAATACAATTCATCATTGTCTGATATGTGGAAAATACACAATGTGCATTGTAATTGTCTTTTTCTTCAACAAGATTTGTACATGATAAATTAGGCAGCATATTCACAAAACTTCTTTTTGCCTGTGTAACAAGTGAATTTCGATCTGCAAGAAATAAAATATTTTTTACCCATCCGGCTTTTAACAAACAATCACATAACGCTATCACAGTTCTTGTTTTTCCAGAGCCCGTTGCCATGACAAGCAACGCTTTTCTACGATTTTTCTCATCAAAGCTATTACAAACTGCTTTAATAGCAGCCTCCTGATAATATCGTCCAGCAATATTTTTATTGACTGCAACATACTTAAGACTTGTCCTCATAGTTAATAAATTGAACCACTTCTCCAAGTCTCGTTTTGAATAAATAACGGAACATTTTCTTTCCGGATATTGTCCATCAATAATACGTGTTTCAAATCCATTAGTAAGGAAAATAACCGGCCTTCTTTTATATTCTTTTTCCAGCAAATCTGCATAGAGTTTAGCCTGTTGTCTACCCTTTGCAACGTCCACACAAGTTCTTTTCGCCTCTATAATTGCTAACGGACGGTGCATATCATCATAAAGCACATAATCTGCAAATCCTATACCTGATTTATTTGGCATACCAGAAATTTCGACTTCATTCAACCAGTCCTTTCCTTCTGTCCATCCCGCATCCATTAACATAGAATCAATGTATAATTTTCTTGTTTTGTACTCTGACAAATCAAGCGGCTTCGGAACATATGTCTTCTGTTGTTCCTGTCTTCGCGCAGAAAGAGCTTCCTTAAGTGAAGCATTTTCTTCAATTAATTTTTGTAAATCAAGTTCTTGTTTTGCAGACTTTTTCTGTTCTTTTATTAGTTCCTCATTAACTGCATTTGCAATCTCTTTTGATTGCTTTGCCTTTTCAAGACGAGATATAATTAATGATTTATCAAAAGATCTGTCTTCATAATGATCAGAATAACAATGTGCAATATAATCTAAATAAATAAACAAATTTTCAAGACAAAGCATAGCTTCATCCCGTCCTAATTTCTTATTGCTATGAGCAACATTATTTCCACTTCGGCGAATATAGTTCATGCGTTTCCAAAGATCCGGTCCTACAATCTGGCGATATTCTTCTGCATTCATTAAGCTGTATAAATTATCCTGGTATGGTCTTTCAAGTTCCTCATCTACTGAATACATCCACTTTAATGCAAATTCCATAGCCCGGCGGCTGTTAATAATACTCGCTTCCGGATCTATAAGAATAATTTTCTCTGCCGAAATGGCAACATCTGCAAAACTAGAAAACTTTGATTCATTTTTTAAGTAATCAAAATTGGTTATCATGTAATCCCCTCCATTCTCTCAAGTATTTACATCTGAATAATCTATTATTTCATTATTATAAATTCTTTTTTGTGTGGCCACATACACACTGATAATATATTATCTCACCTAACGCTTGCAACTACAACTTTTGATTTGTTGACTTGGTTTGCAAATTCAACAAATAACTTTTGTTGTTCAATTGGTGGAATAATTAGTTCTACTTCTCTTAAGTCTTCCATATTTAATTGAATCAGCGTAATACCTTTGGCTTTATTTTTAATATCATCATTCAAATGTTTACTATCCATAAGATGTTTCAAAAACTCAAGTATCATAATATTTTCTTTTGTTCTTATTGGCACTATACCTCTACCTACATTACAACCCTTAAATTTTTCATCCACTACACATGTATCCGCAATATTGGCTCGAACAGTAATAAGCATTTCTCGACCTTTTAATATCGTTTTCTTATATTTATTAGATATTTCTTCAGTTGTTTTCTTTAATTCTTTAAGCTTAGGCACTCTATTCACTATATCCACAGGTCTAATTACTGGTATTCCTTCTTTCTGATTGTCTCCTGTCTGAACAATACCATATGATATGGTACAATCATCTGTTACAATCTCTTGAAGTTGCTTTTTTTTCCATCCCATTTGATTATCAACAGGATCACCAAACATCTCGACAAATCGGGCTTTGATGAGATCATCTAAATGCTGAATTTCTTTTTTTCTCATCTGAATAATTGCATGTACTTTTTCAAGAGCTTCTGAATATTCAAGTTGCTTTTCTATAGGAATATTAGGAATCATTGTTTCTTCAAGCACTTTTTTCCCAATAGCCTTGAAGGTACTTCCAGTTCCTTTACTATTTAATTCAGTATTCTTTTCTTTCAATAACCAAAAGAGAAACTCTGGCGAAACCTTTGTTCTATCTGGGGTCAACGCCGCAAGTCCTCGTCCTATGCAGCATTCTTCCTTTGCATAATTCATTGCACCTATAGGTGCTCTTACAGAAATTAATATATCCTCAGGTGCCGCCATCTTAGTAGGTGCCGAGCACCATTTTCTAACGACTGGATATCTTTCTCCAAAATCGGCATTTCCTTGAAAAAATGGAACACCTTCTCCATTATTGTTATAGCTATCCGAATCAGGCGACTGTCCCATATTAATGGCACAAACATCTTTTAACATTACATATTCCATTCATCATCCCTACAAATCCGAATTTGAAGGAATTTCCAAAAATTATGCAATATATCTCTGATGTGATGCTTTTACATTTCCTTGATTTACAATTGCATACTGCATTGTAGTATCAATCTGTGAATGTCCAAGAATTTTCTGTACCTGTTCTATCGGCATTCCCTTATCAATTGCTCTTGTAGCCATGGTTCTTCTGAATTTATGTGGATGAATCTTCGTAAGATGTAGTCTTCTTCCCAACTCTCTGATTCTTATTTCTACTCCGCTTATTTTTAATCTGTCATAAGGACTATCCAATGTTACAAACAATGCCGGATTATCATCCTTTCGGCTTTCCAAATACTCTTTCATATGCAATTTGGCCTTTGCATCAAAATAAACACGCCGTTCTTTATCTCCTTTTCCGTAAACAACGCATTCTCGTGCCTCAAAATCTATATCATCCCTATTTAAATTAACTAATTCTCCGACTCGAATTCCCGTTGAATATAGCAGATCGATCATTGCCCGATCTCTAGGATGCTTGCAATTATCACGCAACCGCTCAATAGCTTCATCAGAAATAATTTCCTTTACTGGTTGTTTCGTCTTTATCTTGTGAATGCGTCGCATCGGACTCTTTAATATGTAATCTTCTTCCTCTAACCAAGAAAAGAAACTGCTAATATTTCTGCGTATATTATCAACGGTTACTTTACTGCAATTATTTATTTTTTGATATTCTGAAAGATAACTTCGAATCTCTTCTGTAGTTATCTTCCGAATCGGACTTACAACCCTTAATAATAACTTTTCGATTGTAACTCTATAATATTGTAATGTTCGTTCCGAACAACCTTCAATCTTTTTAGCATCCAAATACAACTGCAAATATTCTGTATTACTTATTTCTGTTTTTTCTTCATGTGATTCATCCAAATTTTCCAAAAGTACTTCTTGTAACTTTTTCATCTGAGCAATACTCAGATATTCTGCCATTTCATTTAAAATTTTTACTAACTTCTCCTGCATGTTCATACACTCCTTTCGAATGTACCAACATCCTACACCAGTCTTTACCTTATTTTCTTAAATATTCTACAAACACATCTATATTATGATTTAAAAATTTTAAATCGTACAAATATATTTTTTATGATATCCCGTATACTAACTCATCCCCAAATATAATCAGCTATAATTTTCTATTGCTATTTTTATAAACGTACTAAGATCGCTTTTATAATCATCCTCTGAATATTCTTTTCTTTCGCATCCAATCCATTTTAAATGTTGTATACCGTCTTCCGTTAGGGCATAATTCCCCTTTATGCAGCCATCTAATGTTATAACTTGCTCTGCTCCAGAGACTTCGAATGGGGAATATGCTGAACAATATCGTAATCCATTTGGATTGCGTTGCAAAACCAAATCAAATATTTGATTTGTAATATCATACAAATTTTTATGTATATATTTATTAATATAAAATACTGCTGTTGGATCTCCTAAAATATTACATATATTGCTTGTATCACACTCTAACTTTGACAAAGCATCAATCTCATTTGGAGTTAATTTTCCTTCATTTTCTATTGCCATTGCTATCTTATGTAATCCCATTGTAATTATACTTCTATTTTTAAGTAATGAGCCCACCTTAAATGTCTCTACGCACTCATATCTTGCAAGGTAATAGTTTTCATTTGGTTTTAATCCGATTTCTCTTGGTAATAAAAAATCCTCCGTACCTAAATATAGTACAGGTGATTTTTCTTTATTAAAACGACCTTTAGTAACCACTTTTTTGGGTGGTAACCACCATTCATTTTCATCTTCTAATGGTCGTCCCTCGTCTTTTCTAGCTCTGTAGAAAATAGTACCTTTAGGAACTATCATATCATCGCCTAATACCGATAATTTTTCACACAGACTTAATCCAAAAAACATAGTTACAAATTCATCCAACGATTTGTAATTTATTAATTTTTCTATATATTTATTTTGCATATAATAATCCCCCCTTATCCAATCCATTTATCCGAAATATTGCTGCATTAAACTATTGAATAAAATCTGTGTCTCATCAAGTGCCTTTTGTACTACAACTTTTGATTTGTCGACTTGGTGGACAAAATCACAATACTCCTTTTGTAACTCCA
>NZ_QTXL01000006.1 GCF_003461625.1 Clostridium sp. AF15-31
ATGGTAAAAGAAATTAAAAGAGATTACTATTTAGAACAACTTATAAATCGTGAAGGAAATGGTCTGATTAAAATTGTAACAGGAATAAGAAGATGTGGAAAATCATATTTATTGCGAACGCTGTTTAAAAATCATTTGCTTGAAAATGGAGTGGATGAAAAACACATCATTGAAATGGCGTTTGATTTATTCGATAATATAGAATATCGAGATCCGAAAATCTTTTACCCTTGGGCAAAGGAACAACTTCAAGATACTGAAAAATACTACTTTCTTTTAGATGAAGTGCAGTTGCTGGATGAGTTTGTGAGTGTGCTTAACGGTTTAGCGGATAAGAAGAATTGCGATGTGTTTGTAACGGGAAGTAATGCAAAGTTTTTATCCAGAGATATAGCTACTGAATTTGGCGGCAGAGGGGATGAGGTTCATATGTACCCTTTGAGCTTTTCGGAATTTATGAGTTGCTATGATGGAAATAAATATGATGGATGGAACGAATATATTACTTATGGCGGTATTCCGTTGGTGGTATTAGCTGAAACGGATGAGCAAAAAATGAATCTATTGGATAATCTGTTTCAGGAAACATATATCAGTGATATTGTAAAACGAAACAAAATCAGAAACGTTGGAGAAATGGAATCATTGCTTGATGTTTTGGCATCCGCAATTGGCGCGTTGACAAATCCTAACAAACTTCAGAAAACATTTAAAAGCGTAAACAATTCGAAAATTACAGCAACAACGATTACGAAATATATTGAATATTTGGAGGATGCTTTTTTAGTTGAAGAGGCGAGCAGATATGATATTAAGGGAAAGTCTTATATCGGTACGCCAATGAAGTACTATTTTATGGATATGGGACTTAGAAATTCAAGAATTCATTACAGGCAACTGGAAGTGACACATTCTATGGAGAATGTCATTTACAATGAATTAAGAATGAGAGGCTTTCATGTGGATGTTGGTAATCTGACTGTTATTGAAAAGGGGAAGGATGCAAAACCGATAAAAAAGCAACTGGAAGTCGATTTTATCTGTAATAAGGGTTCTAAAAAGTATTATATCCAATCAGCGTATATGCTGGAGACGGAAACAAAAATGGCACAAGAAATTCGCCCTTTTTTGAAAATAAATGATTCATTTAAGAAGATTGTAATTACATCTAATATACCAAAACCCTTTTATAACGATCAGGGAATTTTAATCATGAATGTATATGATTTTTTATTGAATGCAGATTCGTTGGAACTATAAGAAGTAACTGGTAAACAGGAATTTGGAGGGAAAAATTATGAAACTCGATAATTTTGTTGATATGATGACGGGACACTTTAATAACAAAGAGCAGTTTGATAAGATGAAGACAGAAGGAAAAATATATCCTTATGCAGAACACATTAATACAATCTGTAATGGAAAAATTTTGAACCTTCCTAAAGATTTTAATGGTAAATTTGTTGTTGAAGAAAGCTACTATGAGATAAATGGGAAACGCAATGTTTCACCACATCTTTTCCTTATTACAGAGAAAGAGGATGAAATTGTATTGTATTCTTATGAAATACCTAAAGGAGAAGATAAGAGTACATTTTCATATAGTTCTATGAAAAATGTTGATTACACCGAATTGAAAAAATCCGAAAAGTTTACCCCGGCAATCTACCATGAAAAGGATGGAATCTGGGAAGGAGGCAGTACAAGCCAGTTCTCTCCGGTAATGACATTTAAGCTTTGGGAAAAGTTTTCTGATAGTTGTCTGGAGGTATCTGAAAGCATGGAAGTTAATGGAAAGAAAACTTTTGGATATGATGAACCAATTATCTATAAGCGAGTATAATCCAAGAATGGAATATTGCGATAAATTCCTGTTCGTTGGGCTAAAAGGAGGAGAAAAATGAGATATCCGAAATTTTTAGAAAAAGGTGGAACGATTGGCTTTGTTGCGCCATCTTTTGGTTGTAATATAGAACCATATCGGACAGCATTTGGTCATGCACTTGATACATTCCATGCTAAGGGCTATCAGACGGAGCTTGGTCCAAATTGCTATGAAGGCTGTGGCATTGGTATCAGTAATACGCCGGAGAAATGCGGTCAGGAGATTAATGAAATGTACACATCAAAGAAAAATGATGTTCTGATATCCTGCGGCGGTGGAGAGCTGATGTGTGAGACTCTTGATCATATTGATTTTGAACGCTTAAAGAAAGCAGATCCGAAATGGTTTGTGGGATATTCGGATAATACGAATCTGACTTATCTGCTGACAACGATCTGTGATACAGCTTCTGTTTATGGCCCATGTGCGGCAGCGTTTGGCATGGAGCCGTGGCATGCATCGATAGAAGATACATTTGCACTGCTTTGCGGTGAGAAGAAAAGCCTGCAGGGATATCGTGGATATGAGAAGGAATCCCTAAAGGATGAAGAACATCCGCTTACACCGTATAATATCACTGAACAGAAAGAACTTCATCTGTATGAAACGGATGCGACGCATGGATCGATTGCTGTCGATGAAGTATTCATGGCAGGCAGACTGATCGGTGGCTGCATGGACTGTCTGGTGAATCTGCTTGGAACGAAATTTGATAAAACAACGGATTTTCTGGAACGCTATAAAGAGGATGGATTCATTTGGTTCTTAGAAGCCTGTGATCTGAATGTGATGGCGATCCGCCGTGCTATGTGGCAGATGGAGCATGCGGGATGGTTCCGATATGTGAAGGGCTTTCTGATCGGACGCCCGCTGGTGTATGGACAGGAGATGATGGGGCTTGACCAGTATCATGCGGTACTGGACATTATCGCCCACCACAATGTGCCGGTTATCATGGATGCCGACCTTGGTCATATCGCACCGATGCTGCCACTGATCTGCGGCAGCTATGCGAACATCACCGCTACCGGAAACAACCTTGTGGTTGACATGAAGTTGAAGTAGAATATTCCCATTCGGGGAAGTGTTTTTGTGGATAAGAATATCTTTTAAGCGCATGACAGCCCATCGTTTAAGAATCGATAGTGCAGTCGACTGAGTTTCCTATGATTTTGTGCCATGTCGTCGTCGCAGATGATTTTATTGCGGCAGAGACATGTGTATATAATCATATTGTCTCTTATGATGTTACAAAACGGCTGGATAGGTTATACTCTGGCACTAACAAAACAATAGCATAGATTTCGTTATATAATGCATATTGCCAGCGAATGCGGGTGCATGTCTGAGCCCGGAGGGCGAGTTTGCACAGGAGCATGAGCGGATAAGGCATATGCATGGAATAGAAATCTATGCTAGTTTTTTATGTGTCAGAGTATAAGCAATCCAGCCACTTGGAAAATCAAGGCTAAATGCAGTATTCGTCGCCGGCTTCAGGTCGGCTGTTGCAGAGGTCTGCGATGGTGGTTGTGTCAACAACACTGCAGATCGCACTGTAAAGCCGCTTCCACAGATTGTAAGTGGAGCAGATGGATTTACGCTCACATTCAGGCGCATCCTCTTCGACACAGGCAACAGGGGCAAGCGTTCCTTCTGTCAGACGAAGAACTGCACCGACTGTAATGTCTTCCGGTGCTTTTCGTAACAGGTAGCCACCCTGTGGACCACGGACGCTTCGGACAAGTCCGCCGGAATTTAATATAGAAATGATCTGTTCCAGATATTTATCAGAGATATCCTCGTTTTTTGCTACATCCTTTATGCTGACCGGCTTACCATTAGAGTTGGCTGCTATATAGATCATAAGCCGTAATGCATATCTTCCTTTTGTTGATATTTTCAATGTAATACACCTCCAAATTACACGATCATAATTCATACTAATTTTCTATGAATTGATTATACACCAGTTTAAAAGAAAAAGCTACAGAAATATTTCTATTTTCCTATTGATAAAGTAGGAATATGAAAGTAAGAAATAAAAATTGAGTTTTCATCAATAATTTGGTATATTGATTTTGTAAAAGGTGGTATATGGGGAATTGGTACTGACTGTTTCTATAAGAAATAGGATAGGATATAGTCAGACCAAACGACAATATAACGAGGGTATGGCAATCTGACAATTTATTGTCAATGAGCACGTTTTTCAATGGGGTATTAGGAAGATCGTTCAGGATACAGGCAATAGAATACTGCCGTCATCTCGATATTGACGTTTCACATCCAACCGGTCAAGGTCTTCGACCGGATTCAATCCATTCTTTTCTCTCGGTGTGTCCGCTGCCGTAGGGAAGCATAAGCGGATAATATAAAAACGATATGGAGGAATAAGGAATGAAGAAAAAATTTCTAAGCCTTCTGTTAGTGTTGTGCTTTGTTATGGCATTTGGTTCAATAACAGCACTGGCAGCAGAGGGACAAACAACAGACATATGGGATGGTACAGCAGATACAAGCTGGTACACGGGTCATGAGACAGAGAGTGAGTACCATATAACGACGGCAGAACAGCTTGCCGGACTTGCGCAGCTTATTAACACAGGTACTATAACCTTTGAGGGAAAGACTGTTTATTTGGATAATGATCTTGATCTGGATAAACGTGAATGGATATCCATTGGCAAAGGTAAAGGTGGAAATCAGGCAGCATATAGTTTTTGTGGTATATTTGACGGACAGGGACATGTAATTTCTAATTTGTATTCCCGTGATTCGCTAATGCCAAAAACGAATGTGGGGGATGATAAGGAAAATTGTTATAGACAGGGCTTATTTGGAAATGTCTATGATGGTGAGGTCAAGAATCTTGGTATTGAAAATGCTGATATTATAGTTGATCTCAATGATGCATCTACATATGGAAAAGGTATATTAGTAGACTGGCTTTGTAATTCCAAAATTACAAATTGCTGGACATCCGGTTCTATTTCGGGTGGGGCATATCTGGAGCATTATGTTGGAGGAATTGCAGGATGTACCTTGAGAAATAGTACTCTTGCAGGATGTTATTCGACTGCAACTATTACAGGAAATTATAAGGGGACTTATTATGAAGAAGAAAATGAAAATGTAATGACGTATTTTGACTGCCTGGGTGGTATTGCAGGGGGAATGCTAGATGGAAGCCTTACAGTCGAAGATTGTTGGTTTTCTGGAAAAATCAATGTTAATTCTGTACAGGCAACGGTTGGTGGAATAGTTGGATATTCAGACAATGCAAGTGTTACTAATTGTATGGTAACTTCTGCAGACCTTGCTGCAGATAAAGGTGGTAATACTTGCTGGGTTGTCTATAGTGGACTTAGTCTTGGTACGGCAGAAAACAATTACTGGCCGGCAGATGACCGGTATCAGGCAACGCTTCTTAAAGAGCAGGATGGAACTGCTGTGTCAGATTTCACATCTGCGGATGTGCTTTCCGGACTTCAGGCAAAGCAGGGAGCAGGCATTGAATGGGTAGCAGGAATCGATCATCCTACATTTGCATGGGATGACAGAAATATTCCGGCAGATTATACAGCAGTTGATGCGGCTATTGCAAAAGCGGACAAGATAGATGGAACACTGTATTCTAATTATGAAGATGTAAAGGCTGCCATTAATGCTGTTGACCGTAAAAAGAGCAAGTATGAGCAGAAGATAGTAGATGCAATGGCAAAATCTATTGAGGATGCTGTTGCAGGTCTGAAAGAGAAAGACAACGGTAAAGACAACAATAAAGATAATAATACCCCGGTTACCCCACAGATAAAGACATATACAGTAACATTTAAAGCAGCAGGTGGAAGCGCAGTTAAGGCGCAGAAGGTAGAAGAAGGTAAGTCAGTAAGTAAGCCGAAAAATCCAACAAGAAAAGGTTATAAATTTGCAGGCTGGTATACAGGAAAAACTGCATATAAGTTTGATACTCCGGTTAAGAAAAATCTGACTCTGACAGCAAAATGGACTAAAATCAAGGTGAAGAAGATCAAGATCGCAGGAATGTCCAAGCAGATTGCAGCAGGTAAGAAGATTAAGCTGAAAGTAACCGTAACTCCAAAGACTGCAGCAAATCGTACAGTAAAATGGAAGAGCAGCAATAAGAAATATGCAACTGTAAATTCCAAGGGTGTTGTAACTGTAAAGAAAGCAGGAATAGGCAAGAAGGTAACGATAACAGCAACCGCAAAGGATGGAAGCGGAAAGAAAGCAACCTATCGTATAAAGATCATGAAGAAAGCTGTTAAGAAAATTACCTTAAAAGCATCAAAAACAAAAGTAACTGCCGGTAAAAAGGTAACAATAAAAGCAACTGTCACTCCTGGAAAGGATGTATACAAAAAGCTGACATATAAGAGCAGTAACAAGAAGTATGCAACTGTAAATTCCAAGGGTGTTGTTACTACCAAGAAAGCAGGAAAAGGGAAGACTGTAAAGATCATAGCAACTGCAACAGATGGAAGCGGTAAGAAAGCAACTATTAAGATCAAAATTAAATAATGCCTAAAGCAGTTGTATGTAACAAATAAATATAAACCGATAAGCTAAAATAAAGGATGCTGAACCACGGGATAAAGCCTGTGGTTTGGCATCTTTTTCCATTTTCTGAAAAATATTTCTATTATCCTATTGACAAAGTAGGAATAGAGGTGTAATATACATGCATAAGTTAAATCATAGTTTGTTGATAGGAATAAGCGGAAACGTACATCAGCCGGGAGAAAAGAACAGGAGATTAGAAATTATGGCAAAGAAATCATACAGCGAAAGAAATTTAAAATTTGAAACATTACAGTTACACGTAGGACAGGAAACACCGGATCCTGTAACAGATGCAAGAGCAGTTCCGATCTATCTTACATCATCATATGTATTCCATAACAGCCAGCATGCGGCAGACAGATTTGGCCTCAGAGATGCAGGTAACATTTACGGAAGACTTACAAATCCTACAGAAGACATTTTCGAAAAGAGAATCGCAGCATTAGAGGGTGGCGTAGCAGCACTTGCAGTTGGTTCGGGAGCAGCAGCTCTGACATATGCACTTCAGGCAGTTGCACATAAGGGTGACCACATCGTAGCAGCAAAGAACATCTACGGTGGAACATATAACCTTCTTGCACATACACTTCCGGATTTTGGAATCGAGACAACATTCGTTGATCCATTTGACTATGATGCAATCGAAGCTGCTATTCAGGACAATACAACCGGTATCGAGATCGAGACACTCGGAAATCCTAACTCAGAGGTTGTAGATATCGAGAGAATCGCAAAGATCGCACATGCACATAACATTCCATTGATCGTAGATAATACATTTGCAACACCTTATCTCGTTCGCCCGATCGAGTACGGCGCAGATATTGTTGTGCATTCCGCTACCAAGTTCATCGGTGGACACGGAACAACGATCGGTGGTGTCATCATCGACAGTGGTAACTTCGACTGGACATCCAGTGACAAATACCCATGGTTAACAGAGCCGAATGTATCTTACCATGGAGTAAGCTTTGCAAAGGATACAGCACCTGCTGCATTTGTTACTTACATCAGAGCGATCCTGTTAAGAGATATGGGCGCAACTATCTCACCGGTACATTCATTCATCTTCCTTCAGGGACTTGAGACGTTATCCTTACGTGTAGAACGTCATGTTGAAAATGCACTTAAGGTTGTACAGTATCTGAAAGATCAGCCACTGGTTGAGAAGGTAAATCATCCATCTATCTCAGAGGATCCTGAACAGCAGGCATTATATAAGAAATATTTCCCAAATGGAGGCGGATCAATCTTTACATTTGAGATCAAGGGCGGAGCAAAAGAAGCACAGGCATTTATCGATCAGCTTGAGTTATTCTCACTCCTTGCAAATGTTGCAGATGTAAAATCCCTTGCTATCCATCCGGCATCAACCACTCATTCAGAGTGCAACGAGGCTGAGCTATTAGATCAGGGTATCAAGCCGAATACAATTCGTCTGTCCATCGGAACAGAGAACATCGACGATATTATCGAAGATCTGGATGAAGCATTTAAGGCAATCGCAGAATAATCAATAATAAAAACAGTAGATAATTGGACATAAAAATAATAAAAAATATGGGTGATCGAAGATCATCGGTCACCTGCAAAACGAAAAAATAGAATCAGAATAGGAGATTAAAGTTATGAGTAAAATTTATAAAGACGCAACAGAGTTAATCGGAAATACACCATTAGTAGAGTTCAATCACATTGAGAAAAAGGAAGGCTTAAATGCAAAGATTCTTGCAAAGTTAGAGTATTTTAATCCGGCAGGAAGCGTAAAAGATAGAATCGCAAAAGAGATGATCGAAGATGCTGAGAGAAAGGGCACATTAAAGCCGGGCGCTACGATCATTGAGCCTACATCCGGAAATACAGGTATCGGTCTTGCATCTATCGCTACAGCAAAGGGGTATAAGGCAATCATCGTTATGCCGGAGACCATGAGCGTTGAAAGAAGAAATATCATTAAAGCATACGGCGCAGAGATCGTTCTGACTGAAGGTGCAAAAGGTATGAAGGGTGCGATCGCAAAGGCAGAGGAGCTCTCTAAGGAGATCCCTGACAGTTTCGTTGCAGGTCAGTTTGTAAATCCGGCAAACCCGGAAGCACACAGAAAGACAACAGGACCGGAGATCTGGAATGATACAGATGGAAAGGTTGATATCTTTGTAGCAGGTGTTGGTACAGGCGGAACTGTAACAGGTGTCGGTGAATATCTGAAGCAGCAGAATCCGGATGTTAAGGTTGTAGCAGTAGAGCCGGCTACATCACCGGTTCTTTCAAAGGGAACTGCAGGAGCACATAAGATTCAGGGTATCGGTGCAGGATTTGTACCGGATACATTAAATACAAAAATCTACGATGAGATTATCACAATCGACAATGATGCGGCATTTGAAGGCGGCAAGGAGATCGCAAGTATAGAAGGTATTCTTGTTGGTATCTCATCCGGTGCAGCTTTCGTAGCAGCAAAGGAACTTGCAAAGCGTCCTGAAAATGCAGGAAAGACAATCGTAGTTCTCCTTCCGGACAGTGGTGACAGATATTACTCAACTCCGCTCTTTGGATAAAACCAATAAGATTTACATGTGAATATAATATCCTTTCAAAATAATCATTTATCTCAAAACAGACACGCTTCACCATACAGCAATGTGGTGGGGCGTGTTTGTTGTTGTGCCTTTTTGGTTGTCGGTGAGCGTGTGGATATGGTATAGTGTAATTGTGCGGAAAGTAACGGTTTAGAATAAAGCAGAAAAGAGGCAATATGAAATTTATTTACAATGCTTTTGTTTTAAACCATATTGAATATGCGAAGATTTATAGTGAAATAAATACGAATTACAGTAAATATAAAAATAAACCTTTTGCAGTTCTTGCATCATATGGAATTGATAACAGACCATATTGGTATTATTTTGAGAACCATGGCTATAATGAATACAATATTTATATGCGTGTTGAGATGTAAGGAGGATGAATATGGAGGAATTAACAGCTTTATTAAATGCTATTGATGATTCTTATTATGATTTTGTTTCAGCAATGATAAATTATGCAGCGAAAAAACCAACAAGACAAAAATTATTAGTTGATTATATTAAAAATACTCCAAATTTAAAATCTTCTGATGTCGTAAGATTCGTTTCGGAGCAAAATGATTTTTTTGAGGATGCTGCATATATGGAAGTTGGGTAACAATAGATAAAAAATACGGAGTAATAAGTTGAGTATGAAGAAATTAACAGAAACACAGAAAAGTATTATAAAGTGGGCATTTGTGCTGGTGCTTCTCGGCTTGATCGTCTATGTGTTCCGGGATATGGCAGGACCGATCGCAAAGCAGCTTGTGAAGACAAGCCCTTGGATCGTCGTGCTGATCCTTGTGGCGACATTGCTGTATGGTGTGTTTGAGAGTACGATCACGATGTTATTTGCCAGACAGTATAATCCGACGTTTACATTCAGACAGGCGTTTGGAATGACATATTTTGTGTCATTTTACAGAACGGCGACGCTTGGAAGCGGAGCGGGTGTGTCGGCTCTGGTTTACCTGAATGAGTATGGAGTGAAGACATCAGAAGCATTTGGTATGTATATGATTGAATATGCAGTGCACAAATTAAGCATCGGAATCATGGCGGTGATCCTGTATCTGCTGCATTTCCATTATATGAATGAAACCTTTGCGGAATATGAAGCATATATTGGAATTGGATTTGTGGCTACGGTTATTATTACGATATGTTTACTGTTGTTTGTATGTGCCGGATGGTTCCATCAGATCTTAAAGAAGCTGATGGATCTGGTGAATTACAAAGGACGATTTACAGAAAAGTTTGATAAAATCAAAGAACAGTGTGATATCATGGAAACGGAATCAAAGAAATTGCTGCGCCATTGGAAGCTGCTGCTTGGCGTTCTGCTGATCAACATTTGTAAATTTTCCTGCTGGTTTATGATTCCGTATATCGTACTGTACAAGAGCGGTGCATTTTCGCCGGATGTGGCACTGGCGATCACGACGGTATCAGTCATGCTGGCGGCAGTTATTCCTACGCCTGCAGGAATCGGTTCCAGTGAGTTTGTAATGATCGCAATGTTTGGTGCGATCGTGGGAAGTGCGAAAGCAGGAGCTATGGCACTGCTATACCGTTTTGCAACATTTGTATTTCCATGTGCGCTGGGCGCGGCCTATGCAGCGAAGTTTGCAGTTATAAAACAGAGAAAGAATAAGAAGAAGGAAGTCTGACCCGTATGAAATGTGGGACGGATGGAAAAATATCCGTCAGCTATATGCTCGATATGATATATGATGGACAGAAACAGGATAAATACAGATATGAAAAAGTTGGTGGTGGGTATTCTTGCCCATGTTGATTCGGGAAAAACTACATTATCGGAAGCCATGTTATATACGGCAGGCAAGATCCGTAAGCTTGGACGGGTGGATCATAAGGATGCTTATCTGGATACGGATGCACAGGAGCGGGAGCGTGGGATCACGATATTTTCTAAGCAGGCGGTATTTACATATGATGGCATGGAGATTACACTGCTTGATACGCCGGGACATGTTGATTTCTCGGCGGAAATGGAACGAACCTTACAGGTGCTTGACTATGCGATTCTTGTCATTAATGGCATGGACGGGGTACAGAGTCATACCGATACGTTATGGAAGCTGTTGAAGCGGTACGAGATTCCGACATTTATATTTGTAAATAAGATGGACATGGAAGGGACAGATAAAGATGCTGTTTTCCAAAATATACGAAAAAAGCTGGATGGGGATTGCGTTGATTTCTCATCCGGGGACAGAGATGAACAGATCGCGATGGCAGACGAGAGACTGTTAGATACCTATCTGGATAGTGGTATGGTTGAGGTAGAAGATATCACCGAAGCAATTCTTGACAGAAAGATATTTCCTTGTTTCTGGGGATCGGCACTCAAACTCTCCGGTGTGCAGGAATTATTGGATGCGATGAATACCTATATGGTGATGCCTGCATATAATGCAGAATTTGGCGGACGGATCTTCAAGATATCGAGAGATGCAAAAGGGGAACGTCTTACCTATATGAAGGTGACCGGAGGAAGCTTAAAGTGCAGAGAGCAGATCGAGGGAACCGAAGGAAAAGTCAATCAGATACGGATTTATTCCGGTGCGCGTTACGAGACGGTAGAGGAGGCTTCTGCCGGAACGATATGTGCGGTCACCGGGCTTGGTGAGACATCCGCAGGTCAGGGCGTTGGATGTGAACAGGAAAATGTATTTGCCGGACTGGAACCTGTGTTATCCTATAAAGTCAGCTATCCGGAGGACAAGGATGCAGTTGTCGTGCTCCGGGATATCAGGCAGTTAGAGGAAGAAGAACCGGAGTTACATGTTGAGTTTGCACAGGAGACCGGAGAGATCTTTGTGAAGGTTATGGGACAGGTGCAGCTTCAGGTGCTGACACAGATTATAAAAGACAGATTTGGCTATCTCATATCATTTGGTATGGGAAGGATCATATATAAAGAGACACTTGCAGAACCGGTAATGGGAGTCGGACATTTTGAGCCGCTTCGTCACTATGCCGAAGTGCATTTGCTGATGGAACCGTTGGAGCCGGGAAGTGGCATGCAGTTTGATACGATATGCAGCGAGGATGTACTCGATAAGAACTGGCAGCGGCTGATCCTGACACATCTGGAAGAAAAGGAATACCGGGGCGTGCTGACAGGCGCACCGATCACGGATATGAAGATCACGGTGACTGCAGGACGGGCACATCAGAAGCACACAGAGGGCGGTGATTTCCGTCAGGCGACATATCGTGCAGTAAGGCAGGGGCTTATGATGGGAGAATGCAGGCTGTTAGAACCCGTGTATGCGTTCCGACTGGAGATTCCTACAGAGATGACCGGTCGGGCAATGAACGATATCACACGGATGCATGGACGATTCGCACAGCCGGAGATCGAGGGTGAAATGAGTATCCTGACAGGAACTGCACCGGTTGCTACGATGCAGGAGTACCAGCAGGATGTAACGGCATATACCAGAGGACAGGGTAAGTTATCCTGTACCTTGCAGGGATATGAGCCATGCCACAATGAAGATGAAGTGCTGGCGGCAAGTACCTATGATCCGGAGCTTGATATGGCAAATCCGGCATCATCGGTATTCTGTGCACATGGAGCCGGATATATCGTGGACTGGTACGATGTGTATGATATGATGCATGTAAAAGAAGATCCGGGATTTGCACTTGCAGGAATGGAAGATGTCCTGCGGAATATAACGTCAGAGCCTACTGAGGCAGACGAGGATAACCGAAAACGGATGGCGCGCGAGCAGCAGGACGCAGGTGCTCCGGTGTATGATGAGAAAGAGTTAGAGGATATATTTGTCCGCACTTATGGTTCAAACAGCCGGGAAAATGCAGCTTATAATAAAGCAGGTTTCAATCGGCATAATAAGAGTGTATCGGAAGCGGACTGGTATGTGAAAAAGGCGGCAGAACATGGTAAAAGCAAAACTGCCGGTGCGCAGACACCGTCTGTCGGCTCAAAGACAGCGGATACCGGAATTGCCAGACCCGGAGCATACAGGAAGCAAAAGGGCGAGAAAGAATATCTGTTAGTTGATGGGTATAATGTGATATTTGCATGGGATGACCTGAAAGCACTGGCGGCGGTGAACATCGACAGTGCCAGAGATAAGCTGATCGATGTTATGTCGAATTATCAGGGCTATGTCGGCTGCGAGCTGATCCTCGTATTTGATGCGTATAAGGTGAAACAGAATCCGGGCAGCATCACAAAGCATGGAAATATCCATGTGGTCTATACGAAGGAAGCAGAGACTGCTGATATGTATATAGAAAAGACGACACATGAGCTTGGCAGAAAATATAAGGTGACGGTTGCCTCCTCAGATGGACTGGAACAGTTGATCATCATGGGGCAGGGCGCACTTCGGATGTCCTCCCGTGGGCTTCGGGAAGAAGTAGAACGTGTGAACCAGATTTTGAGAAATGATTATCTCAAATAAAACGGACATGTTTCTGGTATGATCCTGAAAAGATATTAGAGGGAATCGATTCCAAAACAGCTATATGTATGAAATTTGTTAAAAATAGAATGAAAAAGTGAGCATTCTTTTCACAAAATTATATTATATAGATAAAAATATTTGGAATGTTTAAATAAATTTGGAAAAAATAACCAAAGAAAACCATATATTCCTTGAAGTTAATAACAAAATCTGCTAAAGTGAATAGTATGAGCGTACGAATTCAGATGAGATATGGAGGAGGAAGTATGGGAAATAAATTATTTGTAAGACAGATGAAGAGAACCGTTGCCTGCGTTGCGGCAGCAGCTACTGTTTTCTCAATGAATCCGGCAGGACTTCCGTATGCAGGGGGACAGGCTGGGGCATTTGTTGTAGATGCAGCGACTGAGAGTACGGCAGTGGAGATCAGTACATATGAACAGTTTGCAGCTTTTGCAAAAGCGGTAAATGCAGGTACGGCAGAGGCATATGCAAGTGTAAAGTTGACAGCGGATATTACGATACCGGCAGGAACCACATGGACACCGATCGGTAGTGCAGCTAATCCATATACGGGAGTATTTGATGGGGATGGACATACAGTATCAGGACTTACGGCAAGTATAACGGCTGCAAAATATAGTCCTGAAGCTCCGTTTGGTTTATTTGGAAAGACACAGGGAGCAACGATCAAGAATCTGAAGATGAGTGATACGTCACTTACTGGAGCGTCATATGCGGGCATTGGTATTTTATGCGGTCTGGCTGAGAAGACCGAGATCAGCGGATGTACGATTGATAGCAGTTGTTCAATCGTAAGTGATGGTGCATTGATTGGTGGTCTGGCATGTATGCTTACAGGAAGTACGGTTAAGGATTGTGTGGTTGCTGCGGACATTCAGTTGAATGGACAGGCACCGTCTGGTGGTTATGTTTATCAGGCAAATGGTTCCCAAATTATTAACAGTGTGTTTAAGGGAACGATCAAGGGCACTGGTGCAATTGTATATACGGGTGGATTTGTTGGAATTAATAATGGTCTGATTGCAAACTGTATCTATTCAGGTTCAATGACTGCGGTTGCTTTTACAACCTGTAGTGCTTTTGCAGGAGAGGCATCGAATTCAGGAGCGATAGTTAACTGTTTCGCAAATGGTAAGTTTTCATTAACGGATGGTTCAACAGGTACTGCAACAGGTATTTTCAGAGGAAGTGGAAATGATAATAAAGTTGCAAACTGTATTGCAAATACTGCTATGGAACCGATGAATCTGATAGGCGTAGCAGGCAATGTTACCGATTGCGTATTCATGGAGCCATCAGAGATCGCAGCCGGTAATGCTTCTTACAAATTGAATGGATATGCAGCTTCTTTGGAAGATGCTGAGAAGGAAGAATACCATGCATCCGAATGGAAATCTTTTGTAGAAACAGACAATGGTTCATTGACATTCAGTTCAGAAACCAAGGTTACAAGAAAAGTAACATTTTATGATACAGACAATAATGTGATCAGCGGCGGTTCAAACTTCATGGAGGAGGGCGCAAAGCTCGTATATCCGGAGGCAGCAGATCCTTCCTATATTGCATGGGTAGACAGCAAGGGAAGAATATATGATAAGAATTCAGTTGTTGGTTCTGAGGATCTGGAGCTGTATCCATTGACAGAAGGTTATGTGGATTCACTGTTGAATATAAAACAGGTATCGATCACACTGGATAGTGATATTTCTCTGGTATATCTGGTAGATCCGGCTGTTCTGGAACGTTATCAGAATGCGACAATTGTGTACCGGGATGCATCCGGAACAGTACAGGGAGCATCGGGCTTGTCAAAAGAACTTACAAAGACTGTAAATGGCAAGACATATCTGTATGGAGAGTTTACAGGAATTGCAGCAAAGGAAATGACGAAAGATATAACAGCAACGCTTGAAGGTACCAGTGATGGTGGAATGACAAATTGCTACAGCAAGGCTTATACAACCAGTGTTGCTGATTATGCAAAACGGCTGATCGCAATGGATGGCACAAGTAAAGTATTAAAGACACTGTTGGTTGATCTGGTAAACTATGGTGCATCCGCTCAGACCTATTTTGGATATAACACTTCAGATCTGGCAAATGCAGATTTTGATGATTATCAGACCTATGCGAGTGCAAAACATTCATTAACAGGATTTACAAATTCCGGAAGCTCAGTCACTAATTCCGGTAATGTAAAGATCAGTGGACGAACATTGGTGCTTGAGAACCGTGTTGGTATTGCGGTGATCATTGATACATCTGAATATGAAGGGAATATTGCTGATATTACGATCAATGTCAACGGAACAGGAGTTTCAGATGTTATAGCAGGTCAGGATCTAAAGCCATATGGCACAAACAAATATTATGGTGTTACATATGAGATCCTTCCGACAAAGATGGATGAAACTTATACATTTACAGTTCAGGTAAATGGTGAAGCGTCAGCACGTATGACCTATGGTATATCTGCTTATGCCTATAATATGAGAAACAACAGCAATACAAAGCTGGTTGCATTACTGCAGGACATCATGGAATACGGTAATTCCGCATTAAACTACTGGCTTGCAAACTAAGGAAGATAAGATATTAATATAAAGATATAGGAAATATAAGGAGGGTTTTAAAACATGAAAAAGCAGTATGAATCACCGGTTATGGAGATCGTAGAATTTGAGGCAGAGGATATTATTACAACTTCAGGTAATATGCTTCCAACAGATCCAGCAAGCCAGATGTTGGAATAAAAAAAGCTAAATGTATAAAATACAAAATATAGTCACAATATGAAATTGTTTATTATAATATAACAGTTAACACAATAAAATACGGGGGCAGGGAAGTCTTATACCAAAACCTGCCTCCGTATTTTGTTCATTTGTTATGGTAACGAGGAAAACGCAGCATAAGACAGGCAGAAGTTAGAACAGCCTGAGAAATTGTTATTTATAAAGAGGATATACAATGCAGAAATACATAATGGCGCTGGATCAGGGTACGACCAGTTCAAGAGCAATTTTATTTGGAAAAAATGGAGAGATGGCTGCTGTATCACAGAAGGAATTTACACAGTATTTTCCGGAAAATGGCTGGGTAGAGCAGGATCCGAAGGAAATATGGGCATCTCAGATGAGCGTAATGATGGAAGCAAGAGAGACACTTGGTATTCCAGTAGAAGAGATTGCAGCGATCGGAATTACGAATCAGAGAGAGACAACGATTGTCTGGAATAAAGAAACAGGAGAACCGATTTATCCGGCTATTGTATGGCAGTGCAGAAGAACCGCTGACCGGATCGATGCATTAAAGGCAGAAGGGTATGATACTGTGATCCGGGAAAAGACCGGACTGATCGCAGATCCGTATTTTTCCGCTACGAAGATCGAGTGGATCCTCGATCATGTTGACGGAGCAAGAGAGATGGCAGAGCAGGGCAAGCTGTATTTCGGTACAGTGGATACCTGGCTGATCTATAAGCTTACCGGCGGCAGGGTTCATGCAACGGATTATACAAATGCATCCAGAACGATGCTGTTTAATATTCACACATTAGAGTGGGATAAGGAATTGCTGGAGAAATTCCGGATACCGGAAAGTATGCTGCCGGAGGTGCATAATTCCAGTGAGATCTATGGATACACGGATGAACGGTTATTCGGCGGTTCGATACCGGTTGCAGGTGTTGCCGGAGATCAGCAGGCAGCTTTATTTGGACAGTGCTGCTTTGAACCGGGAGATACGAAGAACACATATGGTACCGGCTGTTTCCTGTTGATGAATACGGGAGACAGGGCTGTTTATTCCGAACATGGACTGCTTACTACGATAGCGATCGGACTGAACGGCAAGGTACAGTATGCACTGGAAGGCAGCGTATTTGTCGCAGGAGCGGCGATCAAATGGCTGCGCGATGAAATGAAGCTGATCGAGAAAGCCGGTGATACAGAGAGAATAGCATTATCCGTTAAGGACAGCAATGGTGTCTATGTGGTTCCGGCATTTACAGGACTTGGCGCACCATATTGGGATGCATATGCCAGAGGTGCGATCCTGGGACTGACCAGAGGCACCACAAGGGAACATATTGTCCGGGCGACCGTGGAATCACTGGCATATGAAACCTACGATGTGTTAAAGGCAATGGAGAATGATTCCGGCATGGAGCTGAAACGGCTGCGTGTAGATGGCGGTGCGAGTGCAAATAATTTCCTGATGCAGTTCCAGGCTGACCTGTTAGCAGGGGAAATTGTGCGCCCGGTCGTAACAGAAACGACAGCACTTGGTGCGGCATATCTGGCAGGACTGGCTGTTGGATATTATGACAGTATAGAAGAGATAAAGCAGAACTGGCGGGTGGAGCGGACATTTGAGCCGCAGATCGATGAAGAGATGCGGAGGATGTTGCTTTCCGGCTGGGAAAACGCAGTAAAGCGGGTGCTTTTATAAAATCACAATTTAGTAGATAGAATTTGTGAGCTGTTTTCAGATGAACAGAAAATAGTTACAAATAGCAGGAGATAAAAATATGACAGATAAGATCAAGACAATACTGGAACAAATGACAATAGAAGAAAAGGCTGACATGGTATGCGGTGCAAGTAATTTCTGCACAGCGGATGCTTCCAGATATGGGGTGCCTGCGATCCGTATGCTGGATGGAGGAACCGGGATCAATTATGAACAGTTGATCGCAGATCTGATCCTTTCCTGGCGTACAAATCCACGCGATGAGGAAGAAGCATGGCTGATGAAGGATTTTAGTGCAACAGAAGAAAGAAATGTTATATTTGACTATTTCCGTCCGGACAAGCTGACAGAAAAAGAGACAAAGGTCTGGAAAAAAGTCCGGGAATATCTGAAGGAACAATTTATAAAGAATACAACCAATAATGATACGACGCTTGCATTTGTTGAAATGGCAGGCGATGCGGCGGCTGATATTATGTCTCCGGCATGTTTGCCGTGTGGCATGATGCTGGGAGCAACCTTTAACCCCGATGTTGTCAATCAGACAGGACATGCACTTGGAAGAGAAGCGAGAGCATATGGTGTGAGCATGCTTCTTGGAACTCCGAATATCAATATCCACAGAGATCCATTGGGCGGAAGACTGTTTGAGGGATTCTCTGAGGATCCGTGTCTGGTAGCGAAGCTTGCTCCGGAATATGTAAAGGGTGTGCAGGCGGAAGGCGTTGCAGCAAATATCAAGCATTTTGCTGCCAATAATCAGGAGAAGAACCGTCAGGGAATAAATGAAACGATATCAGAACGGGCATTGCAGGAGATTTATTTTCCTGGTTTCCGTGCCTGTGTAGAGCAGGCGCAGCCTGCGACAGTTATGGCAGCCTATAATAAGATCAATGGAACAGCCTGCACTGCAAATGAATGGCTGTTAGACGGTATTCTGCGTAAATACTGGGGCTTTGAAGGTATGGTCGTATCAGACTGGGGGGCAGTATATGATCCGATCGCAGCGTTAAAGGCAGGCAATGATCTGAATATGCCGGGAATCACAGCAGATCCGGAGAAGGTTGTTCAGGCAGTAGAAGCCGGGGAGCTGACGGAAGAGGAGCTTGACAGGAATGTGGCGAGAGTGCTGGAGCTGATGGACACCTATGGTTCACCGGAATGCTATGATATGTCAGCACAGTATATTATGGATATGTCGAAGCAGGCAGCATATAAGGCAGCCTGTGAGGGAATTGTATTATTGAAAAATGAAAATGGAATCTTCCCGATCCGGTCGAAAGGAAAGGCGGGCAATGATTCTGTATTTGAAACTGTATCAGACGAGGAGGTAATGTCCGGGGTTGTTCTGTGCGGAAGCGGAGCTATCCGTTTATATGACTGTGGTACCGGAAGTGCAGGTATTACGACAGATAAGGACAGCAGCATCTACGAGGGGCTGATCCAGAATGGTGTCGAGGTGAGTATCGGAATACCGGCAGCAGGGAAGCGTGCAGGCATTTCCACTTATATCTGCGTTGCCAGAATACCGGGCATGGAAGGAAATGACCGGAAGAATATGAAGCTGTCCGCCGAGGATGCACAGATTTTGAATCAGATGTTAGATCTGAAACGGGAAAATCCACTTGTGAAGCTGGGACTTATCTTAAATGTAAGCGGGCCGGTCAACCTGGCACTTTGGGAGCATGAGTTAGATGGCATCTTCTGTATGTTCTTACCGGGTATGGAAGGTGGACATGCAATGGCAGATATCTTAATCGGCAGAGTGAATCCATCCGGAAAGCTGCCGCTGACATTCCCAAAGAAATATCAGGATACACCGACGTATCTGAATTTCCCGGGTGACGGATATCAGGTCAATTATGGAGAAGGCATCTATGTCGGATACAGATATTATGATAAGAAGATGGTAGAGCCGTTGTATCCATTTGGACATGGATTATCCTACAGTCATTTTGAGATCAGCAATGAGCGTGCAATCGGAGAGCAGTCTCCGGTAGAAATCATTTATCCGGATGGCAAAGTAGATAATAAGAAAATGCCGGTATTTACGGATTCGATCAAGATCGCTGTGGATGTGATCAATCAGGGACCGGAAGAATTCTCCGAAGGTATGGAAGTTGTTCAGCTCTATATCAGTGATCCGTATGCATCCATCTCAAAGCCTGTAAAGGAATTGAAAGCGTTTAAGAAGATCCGGCTGGCATATGGCGAACAGGAGAAGGTCAGCTTTACTCTGAAAAAAGACGACTTTGCTTCATTTGACAGTGACCTGCATCAGTGGGTAGCGGAAGAAGGTATCTATAATATCCTGATCGGAAACAGCTCACGAAATATCGTGTGCAGCATGCCTGTCTATCTGGATGCAAAGACGGAGTACAGCTACAGTATCGAGACACCGATCAAGGTGCTGTATGAGAATTCTGTGACGAAAGCGCATATGAATCATCTGTGGCTCAGACTGGGACTTGATTCGGCGGATATTGACAATAAATACGAATATGAGCCTCACACCAGACTGATCGATCTGGTTCATCTGAAATGTGAGAATCCGGAGCAGGAAGCACTGGATGAATTCGAACTTCGGGTTGGAAGCCTGAAGCGGGCATAAAGAAACGAAAAAAAGCCATTTCCAACATATATTCATGGATTTAAATGTATGGTATGGAGATGGCTTTTTTATTTGAAAAAATTCGAATTTTCACTTTAAAGTAAAAAAGTTTATTGCGTTGAAGTAAAAAAGTGCTTGCATTATTTAAAAAAACTGTTATACTATACTCACGCCAACGCGTTAAAGTGAGAAAATAAATAGAAAGAGCGTTGGATAACCTTGAGAGTTTGATCGGCTCATCAGGTGATAAAAAAGATTTAGGAGGAAACAGCGATGATAGGCGGAGATATGATCACGTACAGACCTGATATTCAGGTGCTTGATGCTACAATTCGAGATGGAGGACTTGTCAACGATTTTTATTTTACAGATGAATTTGTAAAAGCACTTTATGAAGCAAATTTGAAGGCTGGTGTTGATTATATGGAATTCGGCTACAAGGCTTCCAAGGAGATGTTCGATGTAGAAAAGTTCGGAAAGTGGAAGTTCTGTGACGAAGAAGCCATTCGCAGTATAGTCGGAGAGAATAATACAGAGATGAAGATATCTGTTATGGCGGATGTCGGAAGATGCGATTACAAGACAGATATTATTGACAGAGCAGACAGTGTTATTGACATGATACGTGTGGCTACATACATCAACACCATGCCTGCTGCGATTGAGATGATAGAGGATGCACATGCAAAGGGATATGAGACGACCTGTAACATTATGGCGATCTCAAAGGATCAGGAGTCAGAGATCGATATCGCTCTTGAGATGTTAGGCAAATCAAATGTAGACGGAATCTACATTGTAGACAGCTACGGCTCTTTATACCCGGAGCAGATCCAGAGACTGACACAGAAATATGTGGCAGTTGGAGAGAAATACGGTAAGAAGATTGGTATTCATGCACATGACAACATGAAGATGGCATATGCAAATACTGTTGAAGCAATGAGACATGGAGCAAGCATGTTAGATGGAACGGTAAGCTCTATGGGACGAGGTGCAGGAAATTGTGCGATGGAATTGCTGCTTGGCTTCCTTCGTAATCCAAAGTACAATCTGTACCATATCCTGAAGTTCATTGAGCGTTACATGGTTCCGTTAAAGGAAAAGGGTGATGCTGTATGGGGCTATGATGTACCTTACATGCTGACCGGTATGCTGAACCAGCATCCAAGAGAGGCCATTGATTTCATCAAACAGGGCAAACACGAATACGCTGACATGTACAGCTACTTACTTTATCGCGAGTAACGCGAGTAAGAAGTAGAAATCGTTTCAGTGTAGTCTTTATTTCGTAATAAATGTACATAAAGACCATCCATTTTATATACGACACATATTATTTCACAAGACACTTTCGTGAGTTTTTGAACAAAATGAAAGCTACATTACATATTATTGCGTAAGACGTTATGATAGTAATGATAGCTTTCATTTTATTTTTAATTATTGGCGCTCGGAAAGGCTTTCTGACATCAATGTTACAGAAAAAACCTGTACAAAATGTGGGGTTTGTGGTATTTTTTACTATATGTGTTTTGACAGTCGATTAAGTGCTGTCAGGCGGTAAGAAACGAAAAATAGATTTGATATAAGAGGTGGCAGATAAGATGGATTATAACAAATTAGCAGAATTAATATTCCCGGATATAACAGGAACGGTAGACGATCTCGAAGCGAGATTTCCAAAGAGAGACTTGCCGGAGGGTGCGAAGGTAACGAGATTTGCGCCAAGCCCAACCGGATATATGCATATCGGTGGTTTATATGCTGCTATGATATCAAGAAAACTTGCAAAGCAGAGCGGTGGTGTGTTTTATCTTAGAATAGAAGATACAGACAGAAAGAGAGAACTTGAAAATGGCGTGGAGGAGATCATCAATTCCTTAAACAAGTTTGATCTTGGATTTGATGAGGGACCATTTGAAGGAAGCCCTGTCACGTATGCACCATATAAGCAGAGCGAGAGAAAAGAGATCTATCAGATCTGCGTTAAGAAGCTGATGCAGGAGGGATACGCATATCCTGATTTTACAACTGCGGAAGAACTGGATGCGATAAGAGCAAAACAGGAGGCTGCAAAGGTAGATATCGGATATTATGGAGAGTATGCAGTTGGAAGAAATCTGACATACGAACAGATCGAGGAGAAGTTAGCAACCGGAGAGCCTTATGTTGTCAGACTTAAGAGCCCGGGCGAGGCAGGAAAGACGGTTGTTTACAGTGATCCGATCCGTGGTAAGATCGAGATGCCTGAGAACATGATGGATGTTGTACTGTTAAAATCTGACGGAATCCCAACCTATCATTTTGCACATGCAGTAGACGATCATTTTATGAGAACAAATATGGTCATCCGTGGTGATGAATGGCTTGCATCCTATCCGCTTCATAAGCAGTTATTTGAACTGTGCGGATTTGAACTTCCTGAGTATGCACATATTTCACCAATTATGAAGATGGAAATATCCGTTGATGAGGATGGAAATGAACATCAGCATAAGAGAAAGCTTAGTAAGAGAAAAGACCCGGAGGCAGCCGTTGGCTTCTATCAGGAGCAGGGCTATCCATCCGAGAGTGTACTGGAATATCTGATGACGATCGCCAATTCCAATTATGAGGAATGGCATGCAGCAAATCCTGATAAGACGATCGATGATTTCACATTGTCACTTGCGAAGATGCCGGCATCCGGTGCATTATTTGACATGGTGAAGTTAAATGATGTCAGCAAAGAGATGATCTCCACATTTTCAGAAGAAAAGTGCTATGAGAAGATCATGGCATGGGCAAAAGAATTTGATGAGAAGCTGTATGAATTTGGCACAAATGATAAAGAGAGCTTCTTAAAGACGATCAGCCTCTGGAAGATGTCCGGAAATAAAGTCCGTAAGGATGTTGGCAAGTGGTCAGATCTGGCAGAGATGTTCGGCTATCTCTATGTGCCGGAGAATGAACTGAAGCTTTCCTACGAGGTCGATGAGAAGTATAATGCAGATCAGATGGCAGAGATCATCAATGAATATAAGAAGGATCTGTTCTTAGATGCAGAGAACTGGTTTGCCGAGATGAAGGTAATGGGCGACAAACTTGGCTATTGTCCGAATGTCAAGGAGTATAAGAAGAATCCGGATGCTTATAAGGGATCGATCACAGATGTCTGCACGATCGTTCGTGTGGCAGTAACCGGTAAGAAGAATTCACCGGATCTTGCTACGATCATGAACGTGATCGGCAAGGATCGTACGATCGGAAGACTGGACAAGTTCCTGGCAGCGATCGGCAAGTAAGATAATAGAAATACAGGCAGAGTTTTATATATCTTAAAAAGGAGGCAGTGGCGAATCGCTGATCGGCAGCAGCGGAATGAAACGTGGAAGTCGACAGGATTTGGCTACGGATGATTATGAAGAAGAAAACATACGAAGGATACACATATGTAGACGGTGGTGTCTGTGCAGCAAAGGGATTTGTGGCAAATGGTATAAACTGCGGACTGAATTCCGATAAGAATAAGAATGATCTGGGTATGGTTTACAGCAGTACAGTCTGTAATGCAGCAGCCGTATATACACAGAACAAGGTAAAAGGTGCGCCAATCCTTGTAACTAAGGAGCATCTGAAGGCAACAGGCGGCAAAGCCATGGCAGTTGTCGTTAATTCAAAGAATGCAAATACCTGTAATGCGGATGGCGTGGAAAAGGCAGAGCGGATCTGTGAGCTGGCAGCAGATGCACTGGGAATCGATGCAGATATGATCATCAATGCATCGACCGGTGTGATTGGTCAGATCATTCCGATCGAACCATTTGAAGAGCACATGAAAGAGCTTGCTGGCGGTTTAAGTGCCGATGGCAATGATAAGGCTGCAAATGCGATCATGACGACAGATACAGTTGATAAGCAGGTTGCAGTAGAATTCACACTTGGTGGCAAGACCTGTCGTCTTGGTGGAATGGCAAAGGGAAGCGGTATGATCCATCCGAATATGGCAACCACGCTGAACTTTATCACAACGGATGTTGCAATCTCAGCCGATATGATCCAGAAGGCTCTGAGTGAGATTGTAAAGGTAACGTATAACTGTCTGTCCATAGATGGTGATACATCGACAAATGATACTTTAAGTGTTATGGCAAATGGACTTGCAGGAAATGAAGAGATTGTAACAGAAAATGACGACTATGCAATTTTCAAGAAAGCACTGTACATCGTTATGGAGTGTATGACGATGATGCTCGCAAGTGATGGAGAGGGCGCAAGCAAGATGCTGGAATGTACAGTATCTGGAGCGCCGGATCAGGATACAGCGATTATCGTTGCAAAGAGCATTATCCGTTCCCCACTGACCAAATGTGCGATGTTTGGTGAAGACGCAAACTGGGGACGTATTCTCTGTGCGATCGGATATGCAGAAGCAGATTTCGATATCGATAAAGTAGATGTAGATCTTGAATCTGAGAAGGGAATCGTAGAGGTATGCAGAAATGGTTCCGGTATTCCATTTTCTGAGGAAAAAGCCTCTGAGGTATTATCTGAGGATGATATCTATATCAACGTCAATCTGAATCAGGGCGAAGCATCCGCCAAGGCGTGGGGCTGTGACCTGACTTATGATTACGTTAAGATCAACGGTGATTATCGTTCATAAATAAAAAGTGCTACCGATAGACGGTTAGCCTTGATATGATTGGTTAAAAATAACCGCTCGCAGTTTGCAGGCTGGGCGGTTATTTTTTATACTTATAGTGCGCTGATTAGCGTGTCCCAAATGAATCCGTCCAGAGTGGCATATAGCCGCTTCGGATGGCTACTGCTTGGGAAGCCGGTTCTTTTTTACATCAATTCCAACTTCCATCAGTTTACCGGTGGGAGCAGCACCCGCAATTGCTATTATTTCGTTATCTTTTATTGCACATAAAACGATGGTTGTATTTGTATTTCCTTCTGCATCAAAAGCCAGTGAATTTTCAAAGCCCTCGATATCACATAATGTTTTAAGGTTGTTACCTTCATATAATTCGTCTCGAGTTTTACCTGATAACAGTTGTTTTCCAAGTTAATATTTTTCTTCAGACAGAGAAATGATATTTGTATCTCTGATGCTGAGAATTTTAACATAATTTTTAGCAGCCTTTTTGTTCTTTACGAAATGTGTGCCTTCTTCTTTTAATTGATCTGTTGAACAATTTATGTAGCCGGCAATGTAGTCATATATTTTATTATTTATCTCATCTTTATTAATATAAGAATTATTCATGATTTTCTCCATAAGTATAGTCAGACAGGGAGATAAAAACTTATCTCCCTGAAATGAATGATTTGCATTTGAACTGTGCTTAATACCGTGTATCTACTGAAAAGCCTGTTTGCTGCAAGGAAGATTTCGTTATGGTTCGGAACCAGTGAATGGAGGAGTTGTAGTTTCCCTCTACTACTGTTACCGTTCCCTTTACATTTTTTGTTTTTAACTGGTAAGTTTTGCCCTTCTTCAGCTTTAAAGATGTTTTATTCAGCGCAGCTTTCTTGGCCGTGGTCTTGTTTGCGGTAAGGGTGGCATCATTTGTGGTTGTATTTGTAGTAGAAGTGGCAGTGTTTATAGCTGCGGTCTTACTTGTGGCAAGGGCAGCATTGGTGCCTGTGTATGTACTGACAGCGGAAACTGTGCGCTCATTTAAAGTTGCTGCCTGAACTGCTGCCTGTGCTGGCAATGCAGTTACGATAACCATACCGAGCAGGCTGCATCCGATGATTGTACGTTTCCAGAAAGAATTGGAATGTTTCATAGAAATTACCTTCGAATTATGTAATTAAAATATTTGATCTGTTAACTTAATAAGTCCCCCCATATCAGCTAATGCAGATATTTATATTATATATGTAATTTTAGACAGGAACAACCGGAAATATATGGTGACGTCCCATTTTATATTTTAGAATTTCGTACGCAAAAAAGAACTCTATAATGAAATCCTTTTTGGAAGAGGCGCAGTTATGACCCTTTGGCTGATGTCATATATCAATCAGCAATATTCGATATAGCAGATTGGTTATCGACCGGCAGGTGGTCTTATAACGAGACTGCCTGCTTTCTTTAATTCCGTTTCTCTCATATTTGTTCAAAAAACTTCAAAAAAATGCAAATTAATGATTGATTCTGAACGAAATGTGTGTTAATATAAACCCAAGTTGAACGAATATGATTGATTTTGAACGAAAAATCGGTTATAATGCATATATATGAATTGAATTGCAAATAATAAAATGATTTGATAATAAGGAGACCTGTATATATGCTTACGGAAGAAAGATATAACAAGATACTGGAAGCTCTGAAGAACAAAGGAACGATCACAGTTGCAGAAATGACAGAGTGCACAGGAGCATCAGAATCAACCATAAGGCGGGATCTTATCGCTCTCGATGAAATGGGAAAACTGAATAAGGTACACGGAGGAGCTACAGCAGTTGCACACCAGTTTATTGCAGATGAGATTGCGGTCAGTGTAAAAGAGCAGCTCTGTGTGGAAGAAAAGAAAGCAATTGCGCGGTATGCGGTGAATATGATCAATGATGACGATTTTATTTTCATAGATGCAGGAACAAGTACCGGATGGATGATCGAGTATCTGGAATCAACCAGAGCGACATTTGTCACAAATGGAATTGCACATATCAAACGGCTGATGAACAAAGGACTTCGGGCATACATGATCGGAGGACTCGGAAAGCCGGTCACAGAATCTACGGTAGGTGCAGATGCTGTAAATAATATGAAGATGTTCAATTTCTCAAAATGCTTTCTTGGAACCAACGGAGTACATACAGATTACGGTTTCACGACAGTCGATGTAGAAGAAGCACTTGTAAAGATGGAAGCGGTCAACCGATCTTATGCGAGTGTTGTCCTTGCCGATCACACGAAGTTTGACAAGGTTACAGCGGTTACATTTGCAGGAATCAAGAAGGCGTGTATTATCACCGACCGACTTGTAAATGATAAGTATGCAGATGCAACAGTCATAAAGGAGGTAATGAAGGAATGATCTACACAGTAACTTTCAATCCGGCAATCGATTATGTTGTCAGAATGGAAAAACTGGAAATCGGTTCGGTAAACAGAAGCAGAGAAGAAGCCCTGTTCTACGGTGGAAAGGGAATCAATGTTTCGACAGTCCTTAAGAATCTGGGCGTAGATTCTGTAGCACTTGGATTTGTTGCAGGCTTTACCGGAAAAGCGATTGAAGAAGGAGTCGCTGCCCTTGGTGTAAAAGCTGATTTCATCACGGTTTCAGATGGCGTTAGCAGAATCAATGTTAAGCTGAAAGCCGGAGAAGAAACAGAAATCAATGGAAAAGGCCCTAATATCAGCGATGCAGAACTGGAAGAACTTTATAAGAAATTAGATGGTTTAACAGACGGTGACTGTCTGGTTCTGGCAGGAGCGATCCCACCATCTTTACCATCTGATGTGTACGAGAAGATCATGGCAAGACTTGCAGGCAAGAAGGTTGATATCGTAGTCGATGCTACGAAGGATCTCCTGTTAAATGTTCTCAAGTATCATCCGTTTCTTATCAAGCCGAATAACTTCGAGCTTGGAGAAATGTTTGGCGTAACACTTCATTCCGATGAGGAGATTGAAGAATATGCAAAGAGATTACAGGCACTTGGAGCAAGAAACGTAGCGATCTCCATGGCAGGAGACGGATCTATGCTGCTCACAGAGACCGGAGAGACATACAGAATGGGCGTTCCAAAAGGAAAAGTTGTTAATTCTGTAGGAGCCGGAGATTCCATGGTGGCAGGATTTATCGCAAGCTATTTTGCAGAGCATGATTACAAGAAAGCATTAAAGTACGGCGCAGCAACAGGCAGTGCAACTGCATTTTCAGAAGGACTTGCAACAAAAGACCAGGTTGAGAAACTTTTAGGACAATTTTAACAGTTGGGGAAAAGGGAGAAGAACCGACTGACCTGACCAGATCCTGATAAACCGGTATTTGAGTAAAGGAGAATGAGTATGAGAATAAGGGAGTTATTAAAAAAAGAAGGAATTGCCCTTGGTGTAAAAGTAGATTCTAAAGACGCAGCGATTGATTATCTGATCGATCTTCATGCAAAATCGGGCAATATAACAGATAAGGCAGAATTCAAGAAAGGAATTCTTGCAAGAGAAGAATCCGGTTCGACCGGAGTTGGAGAGGGAATCGCGATTCCTCATTCCAAGAATGCAGCAGTTAAGCAGCCGGGACTTGCAGCTATGACAGTACCGGACGGTGTAGATTATGATTCATTAGATGGACAGCCTGCAAACCTGTTCTTCATGATCGCAGCACCGGAAAAGGGCGCAGATGTACATCTGGAAGTATTATCAAGACTCAGTATGTTGCTGATGGATGAGAACTTCAGAGCAGAACTTCTTGCAGCCAAGAATGCAGATCAGTTCTTAGATATCTGCAGCAAATATGAGATGGAAAAGTTCGCGGATGAACTTGGAGAAGCAACAGAAGATAAGAAAGAAAACGCACCGGAAAAGACAGGATACAGAGTCCTTGCAGTTACAGCATGTCCGACCGGTATCGCACATACATTTATGGCAGCGGAAGCCCTTGAGAAAAAAGGAAATGAAATGGGCATTACGATCAAGGTTGAAACAAATGGCTCCGGCGGTGTTAAGAATCGTCTGACAGCAAAGGAGATTGAAGAATGTGACGGTATTATCGTAGCAGCCGATAAGAATGTGGAGACTGCAAGATTTGACGGCAAGCCAGTTCTTTTTACAAAGGTAGCAGATGGTATCCACAAACCGGAAGAGCTTATCAATAAAGTGATCGATGGCAAGGTTTCGGTGCATCATGAGAGTGGAAAGAAAGCAGAGGAAGAAAGCGCAGGCGGTGTTGGAAGTCAGATCTACAAGCATCTGATGAGCGGTGTATCCCATATGCTTCCATTCGTTATCGGTGGCGGTATCATGATCGCACTGGCATTCCTGATCGATACAATCTGTGGATATGGTTCAACCGGTGGTTCAAACTTCGGTACCTGTACACCACTTTCCGCATTCTTTAAATATGTCGGAGATCTGTCCATGGGACTGATGGTTCCGGTACTTGCAGGTTATATCGCATATTCGATCGCAGATCGTCCGGGTCTTGCAGTTGGATTTACCGGCGGACTTCTTGCTTCATCCGGTAATGCAGCGATCGCAAAATATATATGGGCAGGTGCAAGTCTTTCCCCATTCCAGAATTTTATTGCAAAATTCGGTTTTGTAGGCGAAGGCTCCGGTAATACAGTATCCGGTTTCTTAGGTGGTATTCTTGCAGGTTTCCTTGCAGGTTATATCGTACTTTTATTAAAGAAGATGTGTTCAAAGTTCCCTCAGTCATTAGAGGGTATCAAGCCAACATTGATCTATCCGTTAGTTGGTATTTTCCTTGTAGGCGTATTGATGGTATTTATCTTTAATCCATTGATCGGCCTTATAAATACAGGACTTTCCAATATGCTTACATCACTTGCAGATAAGAATCTGTTAGCTCTCCTTGGTCTGATCCTCGGAGCAATGATGGCGATCGACATGGGCGGTCCTATCAACAAGGCAGCTTATGTATTCGGCTCGGGAATGCTTTCTACAGCAGCAGACCTTGTATCAGCCGGTGCATCCCAGAGTGATGCAGCCGTTCAGGCATGCTACATTTCCATGGCAGCCGTAATGATCGGCGGTATGGTTCCACCAATGGGAATTGCACTTGCATGTAAGCTGTTCCCTAAGAAATTCACAAAGGCAGAAAGAGGCTCAGCCGTTTCTAACTTTGTAATGGGTTGTTCCTTCATCACAGAGGGTGCGATTCCATTTGCAGCAGCAGATCCGCTTCATGTTATCCCATGTACCCTGGTTGGTGCGGGTGTAGCAGGAGCATTATCAGCAGCATTCAAATGTACACTGATGGCACCACACGGAGGAATCTTCGTATTTGCAACAGTAGGACATCCATTATTCTACATTCTTTCATGGGTGATCGGTTCTGTAGTAACCTGTTTACTGCTCGGTCTGATCAAGAAAAATGTAGCAGAAGAATAAAAACAAAAACCCTATCCTTTTTAATAACGGTGGGAACAGAAAGAATCTGTTCCTGCCGGATATAAATAAAACAGGGATATTTCAAATATTAAATCAAAAGTAACAATGTTGATCATGCGTTTGTCCGAATCGGATAAATGATAAAAGAGATATAAAAAGGAGAAGATAATTATGGTATCACAGACAGTTAAAGTTATTAATGAGCAGGGATTACACATGAGACCGGCAGGAGTATTTGCAAAGGAAATGACAAAGTTCAAATGTAACGTAACAATCGATATTGCCGGTAAGAGAATCAACGCAAAGAGCGTTATGCTGATCATTGCAGCATGTATTAAGTGTGGAACAGAGATGACAATTGAGTGTGACGGTGAAGACGAGCAGGCAGCTCTCGCAAAGGCAGTAGAGTTGGTTGAATCCGGTCTTGGCGAATAGTCAGACAGCATTCTTTCATCTGGAAAGCGGGGTAGAAGATATGTTAAAAGGAATAGGCGGCTCAGCCGGTTATGGAATCGGAAAGGTTGTCATCATCAGTGATGGCAAACCGGAATATAAGCAGCATACAGTAACAGATACAGATGCTGAACTTCAGAGATTTGAGAATGCTATGGAAGTTTTTGTTGAAAAGACTCAGAAAATGGCAGATGCAATGAAAGAAAAGGTTGGAGGACATAATGCAGAGATCCTGGAAGGACATATCGTTTTGATGAGTGATCCATTTATGCAGGATCAGGTCAAGGAGTTGATCGGTAATGGCGAATGTGCAGAAGCAGCCGTTGACAGCGTATGTGATATGTTCGTATCCATGTTCTCCCAGGTAGATGATGAACTGACCAGACAGAGAGCAACTGACGTAGGAGATATCCGTGTCCGTATGCTTAAGATCCTTACTGGTACGCCGGATATTAATATCGGAGATGTTCCGGCAGGTACAGTGATCGTCGCAAAGGATCTGACACCATCCATGACAGCAGGAATCGTAAAGGAAAATGTAGCAGGTATTATCACCGAGATTGGCGGTAAGACTTCTCATTCAGCTATTCTTGCAAGAGCACTTGAGATCCCTGCTGTACTTAGTGTAGATGGTATCGTAGATCAGGTGTCCGATGGTATGATGGCAGTTGTAGACGGATGCGAAGGCGTTTGCATCTTAGAACCTGCGATGGATGAGATCGCAGAATATGAGACAAAGCGTGCAGATTACCTGAAAGAGAAGGAACTGCTTCAGATCTACAGAGGAAAAGATACAGTAACTGCTGATGGAACAAAGGTAGCTTTATATGGCAATATCGGCAATCCAGAGGATGCCAAGGGTGTTGTAGCTGCTGATGGTGAAGGCGTAGGCTTATTCCGTACTGAGTTCCTGTTCATGGGAACAGACAGCTTGCCAACAGAGGACGAGCAGTTTGAAGCATATAAGGCAGCAGCCGAGACGATGCAGAGTAAAGAAGTTATTATCCGTACACTGGATGTCGGCGGTGACAAAGATATCCCGTATCTCGGATTGGAAAAAGAAGACAATCCGTTCCTTGGTTTCCGTGCAGTCAGATATTGTTTGAAAAATGAGGACAGCTACAAGGTACAGCTTCGTGCATTGCTTCGTGCGAGTGCATTTGGCGATATTAAGATCATGGTTCCGCTTGTTACCTGTGTGGATGAGATTCGACGGGTAAAAGAACTGGTAGCGGAACTTAAGAAGGAGTTAGATTCAGAGAAAATCGCATATAACAAGGATATTCAGGTCGGCGTTATGATCGAGACTCCTGCAGCCAGCCTGATCGCAGATCTTCTGGCAAAGGAAGCTGATTTCTTCAGTATCGGTACAAATGATCTGACCCAGTACACAATGGCAGTTGACAGAGGAAATGCCAAGGTTGCATATTTGTATTCCGCATACAATCCTGCTGTTCTTCGTTCTATGAAGAATGTTATTGAAGCAGGAAATGCAGCAGGCATCATGGTAGGTATGTGTGGTGAAGCAGCTGCTGATCCGTTACTGATCCCACTTCTGATCTCCTTTGGACTGGGAGAGTTCAGTGTATCGGCAACTTCTGTTTTAAGAACCAGAGGCACAATTGCCAAATGGTCAAAGGCAGATGCAGATGCTCTTGCAGCAAAAGCATTGTCCTTATCCACAGAAACTGAAGTGGCTGAACTGTTAAAAGCCTCCGCAAGATAAGCGAAAAGCCCATATCTGTTTTGTTTGGAACAGAATGAAAGATATTAAAAGCAACTAGTACTATAATTACACCTATTATTCCGCAAGTCGTTTGCACTCTATTTCAACGCAGCGGTACTAAGCTCCTTGCCTATGGCAACTCGCTAAGGACCGGCGTTGAAAAAGGCTTGCTACATAATAGTGTAATATATAGTAACTGTTGCTTTTGTAATATATCGGATAGTTCCAAACAAAACAGATATGAAAGTTTCTGCAATTAGCGCAGGCGAGGCTTAAAAAGTGCATTATTTTCTAAGACGGTTTTCTGCATATTTGAATAGCCGGGTAAATGTCAAGAATACATTTTTTACAAAATTTGAAAGCTTGAGTGTGGGGTTTTCACGAATTTCTTACGAAAATTAATTTGCACTGGAATTTTATGGAAAATATTTGGTAATATTAATAATATAGAAGTCTGAAATAAAAAAGTTATTTTTTAGCCGTAGCGGCAAGACGAAACAGGGCACATATTGGCAGTTGGAGATGTTTTCAATGGGTAGAGAGGAAGATAGGTTATGTTTGAAAACGAAAAAGTGAAACATGTAAAATTTGGTGAGGGAAATGTAGTTGAATGTGATGGTACACACATCCGTATTTTATTTCAGTGTGAGAATATAGAAAAGACTTTCACTTATCCGACCGTATTTGAGAAGTTTGTAAGATTTGACAGTCAGGACGCACAGGACAGGGTCACAGATGATCTGAATACCGCAAAAGAGGAGGCTGCAAAGCTGGAAAATCTCAGAAAATTATTCATGGCTGAGCAGGCAAAGAAGCGAAAGCTGGAGAAAGCAGCCAAGGCAACAAAGAAAAGATAAAGCAAGAGCACCCGGTCGGGTGATCAGCCCAGCTTCTTCCATTGAGCGAAGACTGTTGGTCAGAACCTTCTGGCTGATACCGGTCAGATCATGTTTAAGTTCGTTGAAATAAGGCTACCGCAATCCCACTGGCTTTAGACAATGGGTAGTTCACTACTGAGAATACTTACTTCATAAAAACTTCATACAAAAAAGTTCTTGACTTGGAGTAAGGTTCAAAGAGTATGATAGGAGTGTACGAAAAAGGTATGCTCCTTTTTCATATATAAATATGGCATATGCACAGTATTTTATCGGAGATTCCTTTTTGAATCCACTGACCGATCCCAATAAGACAGCAGTATTTCTTGCAAATGTAACATTTGAACCGGGATGCCGTAACAATTGGCATATCCATCACGCAACAAAGGGCGGCGGACAGCTTCTGATCTGCACAGCCGGAGAGGGCTGGTATCAGGAAGAAGGAAAAGAGGCAGTCAGTCTTGTACCGGGAACTGTAATTACGATTCCGGCAGAGGTAAAGCACTGGCATGGTGCAAAGAAGGATAGCTGGTTTTCCCATATCGCAGTAGAAGTACCGGGGGAGAATTGCAGTAATGAATGGTGCGAACCGGTTACAGATGAAGAATATAATAAGTTAGCATAGGAAAGGTGGATCTATCATGGCAGTAAAGCAGACAGCAGGAAGAACACAGCTTGGAGAATTTGCTCCAAAGTTTGCAGAATTAAATGATGATGTATTATTTGGTGAGGTATGGAGCAGAGAAGATAAACTGTCCCTCAGAGACAGATCTCTTGTAACCGTAGTTGCATTGATGGCGCAGGGACTTACAGACGAATCTTTTCGTTATCACCTGATGAGTGCAAAGGCAAATGGAATCACGCAGGAAGAAATCGCTGAGATCGTTACACATGCAGCATTTTACTGTGGATGGCCAAAGGCATGGGCAGTATTCCGTATGGCAAAAGAAGTCTGGGCAGAAGAAGATAAGTAGGAGAAATGTGGCAGTTGTGGTATAATGAACATCGGTGTACCATAATAAAATGTAGACAGGAGACGGCATGGAAAAGTTAGTATTAATACATGTAGATGACATCGAATATCACAAGATACAGAACATTGCGAGCCGGATGAAGATCACTGTAGACCGGATACCGGAAGAAATAGTGACAGCGAATTATAAGCTGGGCGAACTTGCAAACGGAACTTATAAAAACGCCGCAGATACGATAGATGGAACTGGTCGGGAACAGGAAAATGTGACAGAACATTCTTCAGAGACAGGGGCGGTGAACGTGCAGACAAAGAGCCGGGTAGACAGCCTGATCCTGTTATGCAATCTGAGAGACAAACGGCTGGACAAGATGTTGTTCGAGCTTCGTCATGGCGAGGTGAAGGTTATGTACAAAGCCATTCTGACACCAAGCAACCGGAACTGGACAGTTCCGATGCTGATGCAGGAGCTTCGCAGAGAACGATTTGCAATGATGAGAAAGTAAAAAATGATCGTACAGGGATGAATTTGATTCTCCTGTACGATCTTTTTTAGTATAATTTTTACACTTACAGGTAAAGGTTCATAGTCGTTTATGCTTTCGGCTGCTGCTGGGTGATACAGTGGATATTGCCGCCACCATAAGCGATTTCTTCGGTACGGACACCGACAATCTTACGTTCCGGGAACATGGACTGTACCTGACGGATTGCAAGAGCGTCATTCTCATCACCATATTGCGGCAGGATGATGCCGCCATTTACGATCAGAAAATTCAGATAAGAGGCGATCGCAAGGTCGCCGTTTTTTCTTGGAGTGCTTCCGGGAACTGCATCGACTGTTTCCATGCCCTTCAGATAAACCGGAGCTTTGGTTGTGCAGAGCTTATGGACGATCAGCTTCCTGCCTTTGGCATCTACAGCATTTGACAGGGTGTGGTAAGCGGCCTGTGCTTCTTTATAGAATGGGTCAGCCGGATCATCCGTATAGATGCAGGCAACTTCACCGGGACGGACGAAGCAGGCAACATCATCGATATGTCCATTTGTCTCGTCGGGATCGATGCCGTCCTTGATCCAGATGATTGTCTCGACATTCAGATAATCTTTTAATTTCTGCTCGATCTGAGCTTTTGTGAGATGAGGATTTCTTCCCTTTGATAGCAGGCACATCTCGGTGGTGATCAGCGTACCTTCCCCATCGACATGAAAAGAGCCGCCCTCTAATACGAAATCATCGGTTCGGTAAGAATCAATCTGTTCCAGTTCGCAGATCTTGGATGCGATCTGGTCGTCTTTATCCCAAGGAAAATACAATCCGTTGACCAGCCCGCCCCAGGCATTGAAGGTCCAGTCACAGGCGCGGGTTTCGCCTTTATCATTTATCAGAAAAGATGGTCCCATATCTCTGCACCATGCATCGTTGCTGCTCATTTCAATGATCCGTACGCCGACAGGCAGCATGGTTTTTGCATGTTCATATTGTGCGGCAGATACGCACATTGTAACAGGTTCGAATTCTGAGATCGCAGCAGCTACATTTGCAAATGTTTTTTGTGCCGGTTTCGCACCGGCTCTCCAGTTGTCGGTTCGTTCCGGCCAGATCATAAAGATCTGCTTTTGTTCTTCAAATTCTCCCGGCATACGGAAACCGTCAGCCTTTGGGGTCGAGTTTGTAATAAGTTTCGCCATTCCTGTATCCTCCTTGTATCGTAAATAAAATATCCATAGCGTGTTTGAAAAATCATCTCTTGCAGGCAGGAGATTTTTCAGTCTTATATTTGATAAAACAAAAAACGGAGCAACTCATTTTCTGAATTGCTCCGTTGCATGTGTCTGTATTTATTTCTTATTACGATAGCACAGAGATTATTGAAAATCAATATGGAATTGGATCTTACAGATCATTTACCCGTCCCATGAACAGGATCATTCCGGTATCCTGATCTTCAATGACATAGACAAATGGCTGGTCAACGATGAAGTTATAGGTTTCTTCCGGTGGCATCATAGCAGTTTCCTTTATTATGATATCCGTCTCCGCGGCAGCCTTTGTTCCGTTTTCATCAACGATCACTTTTGCTTTGTGAGAAACGGAAGATACCGCGATGCCATCTGCGATCTTTGAGAAATCAGCAAAAGCATATGCAGACCGGATTCCAAGTCTGTTCAGGATATCATCCAGACCGTTGATACTCTGTTCATCTGTGAATTTTGGAAGCTGAATGGTCTCTATCTCAGGAGAATCAGCATTATCCAGAGAGTCGATAAGTGCCTGTTTCTCATCACTGCTTAAAGCATCGAACAGGTTGGTGATCGTATCGCCTTCTTTAGATGGAAGGAATACTTTCATTACAACAGAATCACCATCGTAAGGAAGTACGATTCCTTTTATCGATCCGCTATCCGCATAAGAGAATCGTTCATCGTACAGATGCATCATTGGTACGGTAGAATCTCCGCTGGTTCCGTGGAAAGTATCATCGTATGTGTTACCCTCTGTAAATGGTGTCTGCCATTTTCCTTCAAAGTAAACCGCATTAATGAGCATCATAACAGTATTTGTCGAAAGTTCATTCATGATGGATGGGATCATCTGATTTGTATGTTCATTTACCCAGTTGTTTACATCCTTCACAACCTGATCGGCATGATCCGTAAAATCGGCTTCATATATCTCACCATGGTAATAGGTCTTGGCCGGAAGCAGAAAATCATCTGAGATATTAGCCGCCCAGTCTTTTCCGGTGGTCATCCAGATGGAATTTGCAGTATTTACATATGTCTGCTTGGACCAGTCTTTGTTCAGATAGCTTTGCATTTCCGTATTCCAGGTTGAAAGATCTTTGATGCCAAGTGTTGATTCCAGTTCCGTTTTCGTTTCGCCCCCGGCACCCTGATCGAGCATGGACAGTGCACTGGAAATACTGTAAGGGGAATAAAAACAGTTGCTGTCTTTTGGAAGTGCATCATACAGGTCAAATGCAAAATTGTTGACACCGTTTTTAAGTTCCTCATAGGAATTGACGGGCGCCGGTTTTGCTCCGACTGCGATGTCACTTCCGAGTTCTTTTGATGCTAAAAGTTTTTGTTTGGTGACGCTGCCGCCATTATTATCTGCGTTTCCGCATCCTGCAAGACTTGTGCACAGACATGCACCAAATAATAAGCTGATTATCTTTTTATTCATAAATAATCCTCCATTTCTTTCGTGGTCAGATATGAATAATACTAACATATATCAGTGAATAAGAATATTCAAAAAAATATATAGTCTTATCAATGTCCGGTTTATTTGCTTCTTTAATTTACATACGAAAGAAAATGGAGGATTTATGGAATTATTTTAAAAATTTTTATTCTTCGGTCACGGAATAGGTGGCAGCTTCATCTGATAAGGATTCCGCATCTACACCGAGATCTTTTTCCGCATTTACAAACCATGCCGGAGTATCGGAAGATACATTCATGTTGTTGAAGATATAAGTACCATCTGCATCAAACAGATATTCGGCATAGCCATAATCATCGGCAGTTCCGCCTATGACGATCACATGTGTGATATGATCGGCATCCGTGTAATCATATCGGAAGTAGGTATCTGTACTGCATTTGTCTGTGATATCGGTCTGCTGTCCGTTCAGGGTGAAATACAGTCTTCCGGCTTTCGTGGTGACATAGGTTTGATCGGTTGATTCGATACGGAAAGACATGGTAGCGTCTTCTGCATCGTATTCGACCTTCGTACCATTTGCAGTAGAGAATACCTTATGCACCCAGGTGCTTCCGGTTGCTGCCAGACAGATGCCATTTGACAGACAGAAGATGGCTGCCAGTCCGGCAACTGCGTAGGAAAGTTTGCGTGTGATCGTGTGGATCCGCAGCTTCTTTGAGCGTTCCGGGGTGATGTTGATGACTGCATCTGAGTGGATCATGTCAAATGTTTTCTTATAGCGTTCTTTATTCTGATTGTTCATAGTCCCAAGCCTCCTTTAGGGTGCCGCGAAGCACGGTACGTCCGCGGTTTAACCGGACCTTTACGTTGCTTTCGCTGATCTTTAGAATGTCTGCAATTTCCTTAATGGAATAGTCTTCATAATAAAACAGATGGATCACTGTCCGGTATTTTTCCGGCAGCTTCATGACTGTTTCAAATAATTCCTGGCTTTCAGTATCAGAAAAATTCAGTTGTTCCATATAATCTTCCAATGATGTCCGGTTCCTGTGCCAGAAGGTGCGAAGCATATTTTTTGACTGATTGATCGTAACCCGGATCAGCCATGCCCGGATATGCATTTCATCGTTAAAATCCACGGCACCTGAATGATAGCGTAGAAATGTTTCCTGAACAACATCTTCGGCATCCTCCCGGTTCTGACAAATGGAAAATGCAATGCGGAACAGATTGTCCTGATACATTTGTATAACAGTTTGTGTTGGTAATCGCATAGTCACATCCTCTTTTCTTGTGTTAAAAGGCCTTTCAATAATAACACAATTCATCCGGTTTAAAGGTTACAAAAATACAAATTATACTTGCATAAAATTTGTATTGTTTTATCATTTGATAGTGTAGGTATGAAATGACAGAAAGAGAGAAAAGATAAAATGGTAAAATGTTTGTTAGTTGGCGTTGGAGGCGGCATAGGTGCAATGCTTCGATATTTGATAGGTTTAATACCGATCGGGGCACAAAACAGCTTTCCGATAAAGACATTATTGATAAATGTAATAGGAGCATTTGTCATTGGCTTAATTTCTGTGTCGGCAGAAAAGTATCAGGTATCACCACTTCTGGTTTTGACATTAAAGACGGGAGTGTGTGGTGGATTTACGACGTTTTCTACATTTGCGTTGGAAACAGATCAATTAATACAGAGCGGGAATTACGGATTTGTGATACTTTATATAGGATTAAGTGTGATATTAAGTGTTGCTGCGGTATTTGCTGCACAAATACTTATGAAGTAACGATGAAACGATGAAGATTTATGGGAATAGAGGGCTGACGATATGGATAAGAGAGAGCAATATATAGATAAACAGATTATAGAGCAAATAATGGAACTGCGAAAGCAGCTCCACCGGATCCCGGAGCATTCCATGCAGGAAGTAAAGACAAAACAGTTGCTGATGGATTTCTTAAAATCGCATACAGCATTAGAGATCGTAGATTGTGGGGCATGGTTTTATGCGGTGAAAAGAGCATATGATCGGGTAACCACAGAAAATGATAAAACATTCCATGTGAGTGAAGTGGCTGCGGAAATACCAGAGCAAATGACGGAATATAAGCCACCGATTGCATTCCGGGCAGATATGGATGCGGTATGTGGCAAAGATGGAAAGCCGGGACATTTCTGTGGACATGATGGACACAGCAGTGTGCTATGTGGACTTGGCTTGTATCTGGACAGCAGAAAAGATCCGTTGGCACAGGATGTATATCTGATCTTCCAGCCGGCAGAGGAGATTGGAAAGGGTGCAGAGCTTTGCAGAAGCCTGATCAAAGAAAAGCATATCGGAGAAATCTATGGCTTTCATAATATACCGGGGAAGCCGCTTGGAACGGTACTTGTGAAGGATGGAACATTTGCATGTGCTTCAACGGGCTTAGAGATCCACATGACAGGAACGCCGAGCCACGCAGCATATCCGGAAGCTGGCAGAAATCCCGGATATGCACTTGCCGGACTTCTGCTTCAGATTGAAGAACTGACAAAGCAGTTTAATGAGACGAAGGGATTTGTCCGCATGACTTTGATTGGGATGAAACTTGGAAGTGAGAACTACGGTGTAGCGGCATCGGACGGGTATCTGAGACTTACCGTTCGAAGCGAAGGTGAACAGGTATTTCGTGAGTATCTGGCAGAGATCCGTAAGCTGGCAGAGGTTATGGCACAGAAGGAAGCTCTGGAACTTTCGATAAAGGAGATTGAACGGTTTCCATCTACGGATAATCATGCGGAACAGGTGCAGAAGATCCGGGCGTGTGCGGCTTCTCACCAGATTCCATATATAGAGCTGCCTGAGCCGATGCGCTGGTCGGAGGACTTTGGCTGGTACTTGCAGGAGACAAAGGGCGCATTTTTCGGCATTGGTGATGGAGAGAATTATGCCCAGCTTCATACGGAGCATTTCGAATTCCCCGATTCCATACTTGAAACCGCAATTACTATGTTTGCCGGGTTGTGTGTTGACATAAAAGAGGGGGAATGTTAATTCCACATGCAACTTTAAATATTTATAAAGGTTCCCTTGCCAGATAACATAAAGCTGGTATATAATAAAAAAGAACAGAGAGGTTCGACGATGTGCGAATCCTCTGTTTTTTTTACTTTATAGGAAAGTACGCCCTATTCATAAGTCTATTGTTGATGATTGAGGGATGGGAAATAAGTCTTTAATAATAATTTAAGCCCAATGTGGCTGAAAGGAGAACATAATGAACAGGCCAATGAGAAGACAAAAATGTGAAGTTACGGATCCGGTGAAGATCGAGCAGATCATAAAGAAAGCAGGTGTGGTTCATCTTGGGATGGTGGATGAGGGGAAGGCATACATCGTTCCATTGCATTATGGATATATCTATAAGGATGGAGGGCTTACGTTATATATGCACGGCGCAACGGAAGGACGCAAATATGACGTGATCGCAGCCAATCCAAATGTGTTTATCGAGATTGATACAGATATGGTATTGACCAGTGGTGGTGAAGTTCCATGTGAATATGGGGCATATTATGCTTGCGTGATGGGAGAAGGAACTGCCAGCATTCTGACCGATATTGATGAGAAAGTTATGGGACTGGAACTTATTATGAAGAGTCAGCTGGGAAGAGATTTTATCATTACAGAACCAATGACAAAATTGGTGAATGTGATCAAGGTCGTAGTTCCGGAATTATCGGTAAAAATGAACCAGGAATAATAAAAAAGAACATTAAGAAAAAGTAATAGTTTACCACATATAAATTGTGCTATCATGGGTAAGAATAAATAGCCGGTTTGAGAAAAAAGCAAGGAATTGGAAAATAGTTGACAGTAGTTGAATAATGTAAGAGACAGAGATTAGGGAATTCAGGAGAATCCAAAATGGAAGCAAACAGTATTGAAGAAAAAATATATGACTATGGTGCGGATATTCTGGCATCAGAGGGGATGCAGAAGGAAAAAACATTTGTGCAACATGGTTCGATAACCTGTTACGATCATTCTTTACGTGTGGCGGAGAAAAGTCTGGAGCTTGCAGAGAAATGTTCCACATATATCGATGAACGGTCACTGGTGCGAGGAGCACTGCTTCATGATTATTTTTTATACGACTGGCATGAGAAGGATGGCGGACATCGGCTGCATGGCTTCTTTCATGCAGAGCGTGCTTTGCATAATGCCAGCCGTGATTTTAATTTGAACTTCATTGAGCGGGATATCATCCGAAAGCATATGTTCCCACTCAACATAACACCTCCAAAGTTCCGGGAGAGCTGGATCGTAACATGGGCGGATAAGTTGTGCGCCGCCGAAGAAACCACCAGAGTCCTCCGCCTTGCCGTCACAAAAACCGTCAGAGGCTGATCATAATGCAGCATGCTGCATATAGCTAAAGAATAATATTGACATCTATAGAAAAAGAACAACATTATACATATTTTCGCAAGCTGTTTGCAGCCCGATAAGTGTATGATCTTGTTCTTTTTTTATTACGTTTTTTGATAGAAATTATTGATTTATGTAAGTACATCCTATAAAATAAAAAAGGTTTTGTAAAAAAACGAAGAATTATCACTGAAGAAAATATTGATATGAATTGACAAAGAGATATGAGATTGTACTAGAAAACAGAGATGTAGACATATATATTTTTATGTAACAGACCTCTTTTTACGCCGGTCCTTAGCGATCTGCGATTAGCAGAGAGCTTAGTACCGTTGCGTAAAAATAGAACGCAAGTGTTCTGTGAAATAAAGAATATATATGGATACATCTCGTTATGGAAGCATTTGTTGAGGAATGTCATGAGAGTTTTAGAAAAGAGAGGAAAAGGCAATGGGCGGATTTTTTGGCGTAGCATCAAAGCAGGATTGTGTATTTGATTTGTTCTTTGGTATCGACTACCATTCACATCTGGGAACAAGACGAGGCGGAATGGCAGTATACGGAGAAGACGGATTTAATCGTGCGATCCACAATATTGAGAATGCACCATTTCGTACAAAATTTGACAAAGATGTTCAGGAAATGAGTGGTCATATGGGAATCGGATGTATCTCCGATTACGAACCGCAGCCATTGATCGTACGTTCTCATCATGGCACTTATGCACTTACAACAGTCAGTAAGATTAATAACATAGGTGAACTTACAAAGAAGCTGTTCGAGAATGGACATTCTCACTTCTTAGAAATGAGCGGCGGCGATATCAATGCAACGGAGTTGATCGCAGCACTGATCAATCAGAAGGAAAATCTGATCGAAGGAATTCAGTTTGCGCTTGATTCTATCGATGGTTCTGTATCCATTCTGTTGATGAATCAGGCGGGAATCTATGCAGCCCGTGACAAATACGGCAGAACACCGGTTGTCATCGGTAAGAAAGAAGATGCCTATTGTATAACCTTTGAGAATTTTGCATATAAAAATCTTGGATATAAGGACTATAAGGAACTTGGACCGGGAGAGATCGCTGTCGTGACAGACAAGAACTGTATCACGCTGGTCAATCCGAATAAAGAAATGAAGATCTGTACCTTCCTCTGGGTATATTATGGTTATCCATCCAGTTCCTATGAGGGCACAAGTGTAGAGCAGATGCGGTATAATTGTGGTAAGGCGATGGCGAAGCGTGATAACGTAAAGCCGGATATTGTAGCCGGGGTACCGGATTCCGGTATTGCTCATGCAATCGGCTATGCAAATGAATCCGGAATCCCATTTTCCAGACCATTTATCAAATATACACCGACCTGGCCACGTTCCTTCATGCCAACGATCCAGAGTAAGAGAAATCTGATCGCTAAGATGAAGCTGTTAGCAGTGGATGAACTGATCCGTGATAAGAGCCTTCTTCTGATCGATGACTCGATCGTACGAGGAACCCAGCTTCGTGAAACAACTGAATTCTTATATGAGAGTGGTGCGAAGGAAGTACATATCCGTCCGGCATGCCCTCCGTTATTATATGGATGTAAATATCTGAATTTCTCTCGTTCATCATCAGAAATGGATCTGATCACCCGTCGTGTGATCGATCGTCTGGAGAATGGAAATGTAACCGATGAGGTATTACAGGAGTATGCAGATCCGGAATCTGAGAAATACGAAACAATGGTTGAGGAGATCCGTAAGGAACTGAACTTTACATCATTGCGTTTCAATCGCTTGGACGATATGCTGGAATCCGTTGGAATCGATAAGTGCAAGCTGTGTACTTATTGTTGGGATGGTAAAGAATAGGGAAAAATCATTCAGAAAAAGTCAAAAAAATTTAAAATCGCTCTTGACAACAAAAAAACAGAGTGCTAAATTAGCAGTTAACAAAGAGCAAATGCAACGAACAGAATACGATCATTAAAAAAGGAGTATTTCAGAGAGCCGCCGGGTGGTGTGAGACGGTGTATGTTTTTAGTGATTATCCTCTGCGAGCAGTGCACTGAATTCCAGATATGGACATTAGGTGTCACCGGTTTTCTACCGTTACAAAGAAACTTATTTCTACAGTGTGAGCTTATGAGATGAGGTTGAGTGGTCATTTTTTTGAATGGCAAATAAAGTGGTAACGCGGAAGTTTAAAGGCTTTCGTCTTTATGAAATTACATGAAGACGAAAGCTTTTTTTAATTTATAGGAAAGGTTGTCCTATAAAAGATATGTTTTTGTATAAACTCTTTGTGAACATACTATAATCAAGTATCTGCCACATGGCGGAAGGAAGGAGAATGATATGAATAGTTTGATAATTATTCTTATCGCAGTAGTAGTTTTAGGAGCTGGCTATTTAGGTTACGGAAGATGGCTTGCTAAGAAATGGGGCATAGATGCAAATGCAAAGACCCCGGCCGTTGCAAATGAAGATGGAAAGGATTATGTACCATCATCAAAGCTTACAGTATTTGCACATCAGTTTTCATCCATCGCAGGTGCGGGACCTGTACAGGGACCAATCATTGCGGCAATGTTTGGATGGGTACCGGTTTTACTCTGGCTGCTTGTCGGAGGCGTATTCTTCGGTGCAGTACAGGATTTCGGTTCTCTGTATGCATCCGTTAAAAATGAGGGTAAGTCCATCGGACTTGTTATTGAGAAGTACATAGGCAAGGCAGGAAGAAGATTCTTCTCACTGTTCTGCTGGCTCTTTACACTTCTTGTTATTGCAGCCTTTACATCTATGGTTTCATCAACATTTAACGGATTTACAACAGGTGCTGACGGAGCAGTAACAAAGAACTTTAACGGCGCAGCAGCCGCTACAGTATCTATGTTATTCATTGTTGTCGCTATGGTGCTCGGTGTTGTTATGAAGACTTGCAAGAATATGAAGGAGTGGGTGAAAGCAATCGTAGCTATCGTCCTCATCGTTGCAATGTTTGCAGTAGGTATGAAGCTTCCTTGGTACTTAAACGGTAACCAGTGGAACTACGTTATCATGGCATATCTGTTCCTTGCATCCGTACTTCCTATGTGGTTACTTATGCAGCCAAGAGATTACATGACAACATTCATGCTTGTTGGTATGTTGGTTGGAGCATTTGTCGGTGTTCTGGTTGGACATCCGGATATGGGACTGAACGCTTTCAATGGTTTCACAGTTGTATCGTCAACAGGTGCTAAGAGTTATCTGTTCCCAACACTGTTTGTAACAATCGCCTGTGGTGCGGTTTCCGGTTTCCACAGCCTTGTTTCATCAGGAACATCATCAAAGACGATCAGAAATGAAAAAGATATGTTATTTGTAGGTTATGGCGCAATGATCCTTGAGACACTCCTCGGTGTTATCTCATTGATCGTAGTTGGTGCAGTAGCAGTTGGAGGAAAAGCACCGGAAGGACTTACACCATTCCAGATCTTCTCACAGGGTATCGCAGGTTTCCTTGAGAAGTTCGGACTTCCAAATTCAGTAGCGAATGTATTCATGACAATGTGTGTATCAGCACTTGCTCTTACATCACTTGATTCAGTCGCACGTATCGGACGTATGTCATTCCAGGAGTTGTTCATGGGAGATACTACAGATCCATCCCAGATGCCTGTATGGCAGAAGATTCTTACAAATAAGTATTTTGCTACAGTTATAACATTGTTCTTTGGTTACCTTCTCTGCAAGGGTGGATATTCAAATGTATGGCCACTCTTCGGATCAGCAAACCAGATGCTTGCAGCACTTGTACTGATTGGTGTAGCAGTATTCCTCAAGGCAACAAGCAGAAAGCATGCAATGCTTTATCCACCAATGCTTATAATGCTTGCTGTAACATTTACAGCTATCGTTCTCAACGTAATCGGAAATATCCAGAAGTTCCAGGCCGGAACCGGTACATTCCTTGTTGAAGGACTTCAGCTCATTGTTGCAGTATTCCTTATCGTACTTGGTATCATTGTAGCAATTACATGTATCAGAAAACTTGTTCTTATGAAGCATGAGAAGACTGCTGAAAAGGAAGCATAAAATAATATTCAAATAAAAAACAATAAACGTAAAATAAATAATAAATCTAAATCGTAAAAATAATATTCATTGAAAAACTGTGGATGGGAAGATATACAGATATCCTCCCACCACAGTTTTTGCGTTATAGAGAGGTATATAATACAAACAATATAATCAGGAAATTCTCTATATGATATTGGATAATTATTTTTTAAAAGTAAGAGCTGTCCTTAAAATACTATTGAATTGACAATCTTTGTCAAAACGCGTATGTTTAATTAAATGTTAGTTTATAACTGGATAAAATCAGTTCAAGATAAAAACAAATAAATCGTCTATTTAAGCAGATAGTGTTTATAATAAAACATGGCACGGGAATTAGCGGTTACCAGTGTGTTTAGCTGAATTATAGCGAGCATTTCGTAAATGAGGAACACACTAGCAGCGAATGCGGTGTGCTGTTTGAGCCCGAAGGGCGAGTTGCACAAAGAGCATGAGCGGATAAGCGGGTGTGACGAATAGAAAGCGGAGCGTATTTGCTAAATACACTGGTAACCGCTAAATTCCCGTGCCATGTTTTATCACAAGAGTAGTGGTTAAATAGACGATTTAGCGAAAAAACAGGAGGTATGAAGATGAAGCTGGTAGTATGTTTTCCGGGAATCGGCTATCACTGCGACAAGCCAATGTTATATTATGGCAGGCGCGTAGCAGAATCCGTAGGATATAAAGAATATAAGAACGTAGAATATGTGAATCGGATCGGAAACGTCAAAGGCGATCCGGTAAAAATGCAGGCAGCATTTGAAGACCTGTACGGACAGACAGAGGAAATATTAAAAGATATAGATTTTTCCGGGTATGACAGCATTTTATTCTTATCAAAAAGTGTAGGAACGATCATTGCGACTACTTACGCAGAACGACATAAGATACCATGCAGGCATGTGCTGTATACTCCGCTTGAGGCGACATTTGACAATTGCGCATCTGATCTGTCGGGGAGAGCGATAGCATTTACAGGAACGGCAGATCCGTGGGTGGAGAGCACCGCTGCAATTACAGATCGGTGCCAAAAAGCAAGGATTCCGGTTCATGTGATAGAGAAAGCAAATCATTCCTTAGAGACAGCCGATGTATGGAAGAATCTGAAGAATCTGGAAAAAATCATGGCGCTGACGGCGGATTTTATAAGCCGGTAAAAAAGTCTTGACTTTGAGCAAACTCCAAGTGCTATAGTAAGGAAAAATCAAATGAAGGATGGTGGCGCAGATGACGATCAAGGAAGTAAGTGAGAAATTTGGTATCTCACAGGATACCCTTCGGTATTATGAGCGTGTAGGGCTGATTCCACCGGTTACAAGAACTCCGAGTGGAAACAGAGATTATCAGGAATCGGATCTTGGCTGGGTAGAAAATGCAGTTTGTATGCGGAATGCCGGCGTTCCAATCGAGGCATTGATTGAATATGTGAAACTGTATCAGATGGGAGATACGACGTTTGAAGCAAGACGGCAGCTATTGCAGGAGCAGTATGACGTATTGCAGGAGCAGAAAGAACAGATCGAGGCGACCATGAAGCGGCTTGCCTATAAGGTATCGCGCTATGAGAAAGCGGTACAGACCGGCGTATTGTCATGGGATAAGGAGGATTGTTAGAACATTATGTATATTGAACAGATTAACGGACCGGAAGATGTAAAGAAATTAAATATAGAAGAAATGACGGCGATGGCAGCAGAGATGCGACAGGCATTGCTGGTTCGTGCAAGTAAGCATGGCGGACATTTTGGACCGAATTTTGGTATGGTAGAAGCAACGATTGCGATGCATTATGTATTTGAGTCACCAAAGGACAAGATCGTATATGATGTATCCCACCAGAGCTATCCGCATAAGATGCTGACAGGCAGAAAGGATGCTTATCTCTACGAAGAACATTACGATGATGTATCCGGATATACAAATCCAAAAGAAAGTGAGTATGATTTCTTTGAGATCGGACATACATCTACATCTGTCAGTCTTGCCTGTGGCCTTGCGAAAGCCAGAGATCTGAAAAAGGAAGACGGCAACGTGATCGCTGTGATCGGTGATGGTTCATTAAGCGGTGGCGAGGCATTGGAAGGTCTTGACTATGCGGCTGAGCTTGGTGGCAATCTGATCATTGTTGTAAATGATAATGACATGTCGATCGCTGAGAATCATGGTGGTTTGTATCAGAATCTGAAACTGCTTCGTGAGACAAATGGGCAGGCAGAATGTAATCTGTTCCGTGCGATGGGACTTGATTATGTATATGTAGATAAAGGAAATGATATTGCTGCATTGATCGCAGCATTTGAATCTGTAAAAGACAGTAAGAAACCGGTTGTCGTGCATATTAAAACTTTAAAAGGAAAAGGCTATGCACCGGCAGAACAGAATAAGGAACAGTGGCATTGGTGTATGCCATTTGACCTTGAAACAGGAAAGCCTTTGATGGAATTTGACGGAGAAGATTATTCCGACGTAACCAGAGATTATCTCTTAAAGAAAATGAAGGAAGATCCATCTGTAGTTACGATCACATCGGCAACACCTACCGTTATGGGATTTACAGAGGATAAGAGAAAAGAAGCGGGCAGCCAGTTTATTGATGTAGGTATCGCAGAGGAGACAGCGGTTGCACTGGCATCCGGTATTGCGGCAAATGGCGGCAAGCCTGTATATGGTGTATACAGTTCATTTATCCAGCGGACATATGATCAGTTGACACAGGATCTGTGTATCAATAACAACCCTGCAACGATCGTTGTATTTGCGGGATCTGTATATGGAATGAATGATGTGACACATCTTGGATTACAGGATATTCCGATGCTTACAAGTATTCCGGGGCTTGTGTATCTGGCACCGACAACCAAAGAGGAATATCTGGCAATGCTTGACTGGAGCGTGGAGCAGACAGAGCATCCGGTTGCAATCAAGCTTCCGGGAGCTGCGATGGTATCGGACGGAAAGGCTGTAACAAAGAATTTCAGTCAGTTAAATAAATACGAAGTAACTAAAAAGGGAAGCAAGATTGCCGTTATCGGTGCAGGTACTTTCTATCAGCTTGGAACAGATGCGGCAGCACTGATCGAGGAGCAGACAGGAGTTGCGCCAACCATCATTAACCCACTGTATGTTTCCGGTATGGATGAAGAACTTCTGAATGATCTGAAGAAAGATCATGATATCGTAATTACATTAGAGGATGGTTATCTGGAAGGTGGCTTCGGTCAGAGAATCGCCGGCTTCTATGGTGATTCTGATATGAAGGTTCTGAATTACGGTTTAAAGAAATTCTTCTATGACCGCTACGATGTAAATGAAGTATTAAAAGAAAATCATCTGACAGCAGAACAGATTGCAGAAGATGTGAAGAAGGTTTAACAGTATAAAAAATCGCTTACAGGTAATATTAATCAGAAATAATGTTTGATAAAGGAGATTAAACAATGTCGATGATTAACAGAGAAGTAAGCGATTTTTTTGTGCATGCATATCAAAATGGTGAATTTAAAACGGTAACCAGGGACGACATATTAGGCGGATGGAGTGTATTTTTCTTCTATCCCGCAGATTTTACATTTGTCTGCCCGACGGAGCTGTCAGATCTGCAGGATAAATATAAGGATTTTAAAGCTGCCGGCTGTGAGGTTTATTCCATATCAACAGATACGCATTTTGTGCATAAGGCATGGCATGATACATCGGAAAAGATTGGAAAGATCACGTTTCCGATGTTGGCAGATCCAAATCATGAATTATGTGAAGATTTTGAAGTGATGATCGAATCAGATGGGATGGCTGAACGTGGCAGCTTCATCATCAACCCGGAAGGGCGAATTGTTTCCTATGAAGTCAGTGCAGGCAATGTCGGGCGAAATGCAGATGAACTGTTTCGTAAATTGCAGGCATGCCAGTTTGTTGCGGAGCATGGAGACGAGGTCTGCCCTGCCAAATGGCAGCCGGGAGAAGCTACACTGCGTCCAAGTCTGGATCTTGTAGGGAGATTGTAAGAATGAAGAATGAAAATATGTATGATGTGATGATTGCAGGCGCGGGACCGGCGGGGCTTACAGCAGCTATTTATCTGGCGAGAGCCTGTTACCGGGTGCTTGTTGTCGAGAAAGAGAAGATTGGTGGACAGATCACGATCACAGAAGAGGTGGTGAACTATCCGGGAATAGAGAAAACAGATGGAAAATCCCTGACCGCTGCTATGTACAGACAGGCAAAGAATTTTGGTGCAGAATTCCTGATGGCAGAGGTTGAAAAGCTGGATGTAGATGGAGAATATAAAATCGTGCATACAAATAAGGGCGACTTTTCCTGTTATGGAATTCTGCTCGCAACCGGAGCACATCCGAGAATGATCGGATTTGAGGGGGAGAAACGGTTTAAAGGACGGGGCGTAGCTTATTGCGCAACTTGTGATGGAGAGTTCTTCACCGGCAAGGAAATATTTGTTGTGGGTGGCGGTTATGCTGCTGCGGAGGAAAGTGTATTCCTTACCAAGTATGCCAGCCATGTGACGATATTGATCCGGGGCGAAGATTTTTCCTGCCCTAAGTCATCGGCGGATAAAGCCAGAGCAAATGAAAAAATTACGGTGCTTACCAGTACTGAGATCGTCCGCGCGGAGGGTGAAGATGTCCTGACAACACTGGTGTATAAAAATGTGAAAACAGGAGAAGAAAGTGTATATCATGCGCCAAAAGGAGATACGTTTGGTATTTTCGTATTTGCCGGATACGAGCCGGAGACTTCGTTGCTACAGGGAAAAGCAGAGATTGATGAAAAGGGATATGTAATTACGGATGCTTCCAGACAGACCAGTATATCGGGTGTTTATGCGGCTGGCGATGTCTGCCAGAAAAATCTTCGTCAGGTAGTGACGGCAGTCGGTGATGGTGCAGTTGCAGCGACAGAGCTTGAACGGTATGTGGCAGCCATGCAGAAAAAGAATGGAGCAAAGCCATCACGGAATTTGCGGGAAAATAAACAATCAAAGGAGAAGAATGTTACACAGGAGAAAAAGCGTGAAGGAATGCAGCCTGTGGTCGCTGAAAATACCGGATATGAAATGCATAAAACGGGACAACAGAAACAGCCGGAAGCAGAAGATTCATTGTCGGACGAGTTCTTTGATGAAGAGACGGAAAAGCAGTTAGATGAGGTCTTTGACCGCATGGCGCATCCGCTGATCCTGAAATTATATCTGAATCAGAAGCAGGAGTCAGTGCAGCTAAAACAATATATGGAAGCTATGAGCAGACGAACCGAAAAGCTCAGTGTAATCGTAGCAGAGGAAGGGGCAGACGGGGATTCTGTTCCGGCAAACGAACGACCATTTGTCAGGATTTTGGGAGAAGACGGAAGTGATACCGGGCTTGGCTTCCATGGTGTACCGGGTGGACATGAATTCACTTCTTTTGTGATTGGATTGTATAATGCTGCCGGACCGGGACAAGAAGTGGATGCACAGATTATGGAGCGTATTCATGCGATCAAAAAGCCGCTTCATATCAAGATTCTTGTAACACTTGCCTGTTCCATGTGCCCCGATCTTGTCATCGCAGCACAGAAAATAGCCGCAGAAAATCCACAGGTTACAGCAGAGATTTACGATGTGATGCTATATCCATCTTATCAGAAACGCTATAAGGTTATGAGCGTACCATGCCTTGTTGTGAACGATGAACATGTAGCATTTGGAAGAAAGACATTACCGGAGCTATTAGACTATTTGGATGAGATTTTATAAAATAATAGAGCATCTCTTTACTGGATATATATTCGGTAAAGGGATGCTCCTTTTATTTTGAATAATTTGTGATCGTGTAAAATAGGATATTAGACAAAACAGATTAAATAAAAAGATTGACACCCTACAAAATAGGGTATACTATTTAGAAAAAAGGAGGGATGAATTAGCGAATGATAAGAACATTTATTGAAATACCATTATTTACAAAACGGTGGAAAGAAATAGGGCTTGGGGAAGATGAGTTACGAGCATTGCAAATTATGCTATTAAAAAATCCAGAATCAGGACCGGTAATGGAAGGAACTGGTGGAATACGTAAGGTACGGTTCCCATTAGAAAATAGAGGAAAGAGTGGTAGTGTTCGTGTATGTTATACGGATTTTGCAGAATATGAAGTTACCTATCTAATAACTGCATTTGAAAAGAAAAGTCAGGAAAATCTGACAAATGAAGAAAAAAATGTACTTAAGAAGTTGGTAAAATCTTTGAAAGAGGAAACGGCAAAGAATAGGAGATGATTTTTATGGGTTCATTATTTGATGATTTAAAACAGGGATTGGAAGAAGCAATAGAGTATGAAAAAGGACAGGGAAAAGCTCGCGTAAAAACATATATGATAATGCCAGTGAAAGAATATTCAAATACAGAAATTCGTGAGATCAGGATGCGGGCAGGAATGACACAGGGAGTTTTTGCATCTTATATGGGTGTTTCGAAGAAAACAGTAGAGGCATGGGAGTGTGGCAGAACACACCCAACCGGACCAGCGTTTCGTTTGCTTGATATCTTAGCTTCCGAAGATCTGGATGAAACAGAATTTGTAGTAGCAAAATAATAAGAAGAAAAAATAAAAAGAACGTCCTTCTGCCTGGTATCAATGTTCATTAATATAACATCAGTGAGATTTCGTTGTGCGGTGCACATAACCAGATCAGAGTAAGCTACACTAAGCTCAAACTACGCTAATGCTTGTTTTCACTAAGTGTACTTACATGGCACGCACTAACCTCAGACTTCGTGTTAACGCTCGTCTTCACTAAGTGCTCCGCTCAGCCGCAGGCGAGTTAGCACAGGAGTATTTACGAATAAGTTATGTGCAACAAACAGAAATCGTAACGAGTTATATAATGGGCATTGATACCAGGCAGAAGGACGTTCTTTTCGTTTTGAAAACTTACATTTGTGTACAACAGGATACAAATAGGATATAATTGCCATGTATGATAGGTTCAGAATCTAAGATATCGAGAGATTAAAAAATGAATTCTGGAAATGGGGAGCGCTATGAGTTACAACATTTTACTGGTAGAAGATGAAGCAGGAATTGCAGAGGGCATCATGGATTACATGAAAGAGAGTGAGATCACATTTACCTGGGCGGCGGACGGAGACGAGGCACTTGCTCTGGTGTACGAACATGAATATGATCTGGCACTTTTAGATGTGATGCTGCCGGGGGCAGATGGATTTGAGATATGCAGAGCCATCCGGGCAAAGAGTTACGTTCCGATCATTTTTCTGACCGCCAGAGGCAGAGAAGAAGACCGGCTTTATGGGTACGATCTCGGTTGTGATGATTACGTTGTGAAACCATTTTCCATGGCAGAGCTTCAGGCGAAGATCCAGTCATTTTTGCGTAGGTCGAAAGGCTTGTGGACGAAGAATCAGGTGATCCAGGTGGGAGACATCAAGATGTATCCGGACAGACTGCTTGTTGAGGCAGCAGGAGAAGAGGTCCGGCTTGCACCAAAAGAATATGCGATGCTCAAATACCTGATGGAGCATAAGGGCATGATCGTGACAAGGGATGATATGCTTGTCCGGTTATGGGGGTATGATTACGATGGTGGTGACCGTGTGGTTGACAACCATGTAAAGAAGCTTCGCAAAGCACTTGGTGACAGCGGTAAACTGGTAAAGACCGTATTTGCAAAAGGATATCGGATGGAGTAATCAGATCAGAGAGGTGGACTATCATATGAAAAAAAAGAAAAGAAATATTATGGGAAAAAAAAGAAGTTTTATTCCTTCTTTTTAAAGATTTTTATTCCGTTTATTATTGTAACATCGATACTTGGGGGTATCATTACAGCATTTTTAAACCTGACATTTCAGAATAATATATCGAGCAATGTGCAGGCTGCAGAAAAGACGATCCGTCAGGCAGGCGTAAAATACTGGGATATTTATCAGACGGAGCTTGAAGAACAGAAAGACGCAGATTACGAGTTCCAGACACCGTATGATCATTATATTGGAAATATGATATATTTGAATAATCTGTCAATGGCTGCGTTAAATGACAGTGAGGTGGTCAATATGCAGGGATTTATTCATCTGTATCAGAAGGACGATGCCGGTAATCTGACAGAGATCACGGATCAGAAGGATAAGGTATTTCTTCAAATCAATGATACATCTGAGAACAAATATATGTTGTATTGTGATAATGATATATTTGGAACTGCTGTTCCTGAAATGAAGGATATGTCTGCGGATTTTTCATTCGATAAAATGAATGAGGTCTATGTGTCAGGAATGCAGTTTTATCCGGCTTCCTATACCTGTTTTGCAGATGGGGAGGAACAGGAAAGAACGGTATCAGAGATACCGGATGGTTATGTGAAGCTGGATCAGAGTTCGGAATTTACCATTCCGCATGGAGTCGTTGGCTGTATACCAACATCGTTAAAGGTTGATCGGTATACAGGTACGGATGATATCGTGAATGATTATCAGAATAATTCCAATTGGGAATATGTGGAAGATATAGAAAAATGTGCATACGGCACACATACAGTCTATGCATTTCCTATCAACAATGATAATACTGCTTTTGCGGTCATAGATTATCATTATAATATTGCAAAGTCATTGATGGGACATATGATCATTTACACATGGCTTGGAGTAGTGCTTGGAAGTGCATTGATCTCACTTGTGATCGCATATATAATGTACAGATCTTATAAATCAGCGTATGATATGGAGCAGTACAGACGAACAACTTCAAATGCGATGGCGCATGATCTCAAAAGCCCGCTTGCCGTTATTTCTCTGTATGCCGAGAACCTGAAATCAGGAAAGAATCCTGAGAAGAACCAGTATTATATGGAAGGGATATTAAATGAAGTAAAGGCAATGAATGAACAGGTTGCATCCATTCTTGATATGGCAAAGGCAGAGGATGTAAATACAGAGCTTCATAAGACTAAAGTTGATATTGGAAGCATCATAAATACGGCAGCAGAGGTATATGCGGAAACAATTAAAACTAAAAATATCAGGCTTGACATTCAGGGAAGCTGCCAGATCGATGCAGACGAGACTCTGATGTATCAGGCAGTTATGAATATGATGGATAATGCGGTTAAGTATGTTACAAAGGATGGAAAGATCACAGTTCAGATGAGCAATGAGAGCCTTTCCATTCAGAATACAAGCAAGCCGATTCCGGAAGATGTTTTAAAGAGTATCTGGAATCCATTTGTCAAAGGGGATAACAGCAGACATGGACACAAAGGAACCGGGCTTGGCTTATCCATCGTCAAAACCATCATGGATCGCCATGGATTTACCTGTGAGATGAAAAACGCAGGTGACGGTGTGGAAGTAAAGGTGGACTTCAGATAAGTTAATAATAAGGAGTGCCGGCAATGACATTACAACAGTTAAAATATGTGATAACAGTAGCGGATACTGGAACGATCACGGAAGCAGCAAATAAGCTGTATATTTCGCAGCCAAGTCTGACAAATGCGATCCATGAACTGGAAAAGGAAATGAATATCGTCATTTTCAACCGGACGAATAAGGGTATCAGTCTTTCAAAGGAAGGAGAGATATTCTTAGGATATGCAAGACAGGTTTTAGAGCAGGCGGCTATTTTAGAAGACAAATATAAGGGAAATGATGGTGGCAAGAAACAGTTCTGTGTATCAACCCAGCATTATTCATTTGCCGTTAATGCGTTTGTAGATCTGGTCAAGCAGTATGGACAGGATGAATATGATTTCAGTATACGGGAGACACAGACTTATGAGATCATCGAAGATGTAGCAAGGATGAGAAGTGAGATCGGAATCTTATTCCTGAATGATTTTAATGAAGCAGTATTGCGTAAGCTCCTGCGTTCGCATGATCTGGAATTTCATTTGCTGTTTGTAGCCAGACCGCATGTATTTATCAGCAGAAAACATCCACTTGCCGACAAGACGGTCATAACAAATGAAGAACTTGAGGACTATCCATATCTCTCATTTGAACAGGGAGAGCATAATTCCTTTTATTTTTCAGAAGAGATTTTCTCATCTTTTGAGCGGAAACGGAATATCCGTGTCCGGGACAGAGCTACGTTATTTAACCTGCTGATCGGGTTAAATGGCTATACCGTGTGCAGCGGTGTGATCGATAAGAAACTGAATGGTAGAGACATCATAGCAGTTCCTCTTGCAGATGAGAGTGATATGCGGATCGGATATATCACACATAAGAAAGGAATGATCAGCCGGCTGGGAAATACATATTTGGAGGTTCTGAAAAAATATCTGGGTCCGGAACCGCCCAGACGAAAACTGGAACATCGGGGACGCTTTAATGAACTTGGCAGAGATGGGGAAATGCTGACGGATGTTACAGATAAGATAGATGAACATATAAAGAAGCTGAAATAAAACCAAAAAGGATTTTGTTTTGATATAGTTTAAAACTATGACAAACAGAATCCTTTTTGTATTATACAGATCTTGTCCGTTGCCATATAATAAGCGGGAAATCACGGCTGGAAAATAAGCAGAGTGGTTATTATGGAAATGATTTGAATTATATGGAGGATAAAGCAATGAGTCAGTTACAGACACCATTTCGTTATGATTATGTAGGAAGCTTTCTTCGCCCTGCAAAATTAAAGAAGGCGAGAAGACAGTTTGATAAGGGAAATATCTCATACGATGAATTAAAGAAAGTAGAAGATGAAGCGATCACAGAGCTTATAACAAAGATAAAAGAATCAGGCTATCATGTTATTACAGATGGTGAATTCCGTCGTGCAACCTGGCATCTTGATTTTATGTGGGGATTTGATGGAATCGGACATACACCTACAAAGACAGGCCTTCCATTCCATGGTGAAGCAGCTATGGTTGATGATACTTATCTGGTCGGAAAAGTCGGTATATCCAAAGAGCATCCATTTGTAGAGCATTTTAAGTTCGTAAAACAGTTTGAAGATGAGAATACAGTAGCAAAACAGACAATGCCATCTCCGGCTCAGTTTCTTGCGCAGTTTACGATGCCATTCAACCGTGTGGAGACAGAGAAATACTACACATCCGATGCAGATCTGGTAAAGGATATTGTAGATGCATATGGAAAAGTGATCCAGGATCTGTACAATGCAGGATGCAGAAATATCCAGCTTGATGACTGTACCTGGGGCATGATGGCAGACAGGAGCGGACATCTTGCATATGGTACAACTGCGGAGGGATTAAAGGAAATTCAGAAGATCCATAAGGATATCAATAATCAGGTAATCGCAAATGCACCAAAGGATCTGACGATCAATACACATGTATGTCGTGGTAATTTCCATTCTACTTATGCAAACAGCGGTGCTTATGATCCTGTAGCAGATATCCTGTTCGGAGAAGAAAATGTAAATGCATATTATCTGGAATTCGATGATGAGCGTTCCGGCGGATTTGCTCCGCTTGCAAAGGTTTCCGGTGATAAGAAGGTTGTGCTTGGTCTTATTACAACGAAGTCACCAAAGCTTGAAAATAAGGAAGAAGTAATTGCCCGTATAAAGGAAGCTGCAAATTATATTCCACTTGACAGATTATATCTCAGCCCACAGTGTGGATTTGCATCCTGTGAGATCGGTAATAAGCTGACCGAGAAAGAACAGTGGGATAAGCTTCGTCTTGTAAAAGAGATTGCAGAAGAAGTGTGGTAGAGCGATAATAAGAAATGTGACAGGTCACAGTTATGGGCTGGTCGAAAGACCCAGGTCCAACCAAAAGAACAGGCGGGGAAACTCCCCGCCGTTTTGTTTTTTTTTAAAACGATATATGTTTAAACAATGCAACTGCACATAACACGATAGCAAGTGGTACATAGAGGTAACGTCCAATGGAATACCAGAGTGTGCCACGATTTTTTTTGCTGCCGCAGTTGACAGCTTCGAGCAGTTCGTCCTTCTTCATGACATAGAACCATGAGACAGCACCGATGGTTGCGCCGATCGGGATGATGTAGATAGAAACAATATCCATCCAAGGTCCCCATTTGGAGATCGTCTCCATACCGATGCCACAGCCAAGGCATAACACACCGATGATGATCAGGACTGCGGTACGGCTGAGCTTCGGAAACTGGTGTAAGAGTGATTCGGCAACCGCCTCAAACATATTCTGAAGGGAGCTTACACCGGCGAAGATCATTGCTATATACAGGATGATCGCAAATAACCGTCCAAGTGGAATGTTCTGTAAGATGGTCGGCAGGGTAACAAAGAGAAGACTTGGACCTGCTCCGACATCAACGCCATAAGAGAAACATGCCGGGATAATGACCAGCGCTGCGACAACGGCAGCAATCGTATCAAAGATCGCAGTATGTCTGGCAACTCCGACAACATCTTCATCCTTTGACAGATAAGCGCCATAGACGATCATGCCGCTTCCCGTAACTGACAGGGAGAAGAATGCCTGTCCCATTGCCCAGATCCAGATCATAGGATCAGCAAGCTTTGACCAGTCCGGTGTGAACATGAACTTATATCCTTCTGCTGCGCCCGGAAGCATAGCAACACGGACTGCAAGGATCAGAAAAATGATGAAGAATAACGGCATCATGATCTTATTTGTCTTTTCTATACTATGTGCACCGAAGAACAGAGTCAGAAGCGTTCCGGCTACCACGATAATGTGAAGCGGGATCACGGAGAACGGTTTGGATGAAAATGAATCAAACCAGACTGCTGTATCTTCATGCATTAAAGTCCCGATCAGAGAATCAAGGAAGGCTTTTAAAATATACGAAACGATGATCGCATAACCGATCGCAATACATAAGGAGCCTGCAAGTGGAAGCCAGCCAAGCAGTCCACCTGCAGTACCGGCTTTTTTACCTCTTGTTTCCCATGCATATTTATAAGCACCAAGTGTTCCTGTTCCGGCTCTTCGTCCGATCGCAAATTCGGTCGGAAGTGCCACATAGCTGAATATAAAGATAAAAAGCAGGTAGATCAGCAGAAATGCGCCGCCACCATTACTTCCCAATTTATTTGGAAATCCCCAGACATTTGCCATACCAACGGCAGAACCAACAGAAGCCAGAATGAACCCCCATCTGCTTCCAAAACTTTTCGTATTTTTATTACTCATAAACTAACCCTATCTATTTCTTTATTATATAGATGATTGCGTAATTCAGATTTATAAACTAGCATGAATGGTTTGACTTACCAAAACAGTGGCATTTGAGTCCGCCGGTCCTCACATTTCGTACTTAGTGAGTGCTTGCACGAGCTTAGAACGAAAGCGCACCCTTGTGGTGTAGATGGCACATAAGTGGCATCTTAGTACCGCTGCAGAGCTAACTGAGACCTTAGCGAGGTTTACCGAGGTTAGTTCGAAGTTACACAGCGGGGAAACGAGCGGAAGCGTCCACTGGTTGGTAATGTCAGAATCATTTATGCATATTAGTAACTAATGCTTACGCAATTATCTATACGTGTCATACTGTTCCAGTTTAAAGGTTTACAGTCGAAAAAGCAACAAAAATATTATTCACCTATTGACATGGTAGGTGAATAGGAATATTATCTTTGTAGCATAATTTGGAAAGAGGGAGAAATACTATGGTCATCTCGTCAAAAGGACGGTATGCATTACGCGTTATGGTTTATCTGGCGGTAAATCATGATGGCAGTTTTATACCACTAAAAGAAATATCACAACACGAAGAGCTGTCACAGAAATATCTGGAAAGTATCACCCGGATGCTGTCAAAAGCACATCTGATCGAAGCGGCAAGCGGACATGGAGGTGGCTATCGTCTGACCAGAGAACCGGAGGAATACAGTGTGGGAGAGATCCTCAAACTGACCGAAGGAACCCTTGCACCGGTATCCTGCCTGAAGGATGATTCAGTACCGTGTGACCGGTCGGAATTATGTTATACATTACCGATCTGGCAAGGACTTGCCGATCTGATCAATAATTATTTTGATAATATGACACTTGCCGATGTGGCAGGAAAAGCCGGACAAACAGTGAAAGAATAGATGAATATACAGGAGGCACGAATATGTCAGAGAAACAGTTATTAAATGTAAAGAATTTGTATGTAGATGTAGAGGAGAAGCAGATCCTTCACGGTGTAGATCTGTCAATCGGAAAGGGTGAGACACACGTTCTCATGGGACCAAACGGAACAGGTAAATCAACACTTGGCTATGCACTCATGGGAAATCCAAGATACACCATAAAGAGCGGAGAGATCTGGTTTCAGGGTAAAAATATTACAGAGGCGCCTGTCAATGAGCGGGCGAAAGCAGGAATCTTCCTGTCCTTCCAGAATCCATTAGAGGTTCCGGGTGTGACTTTAAGTTCATTTATCAGAAATGCATTGGAGCAGAAAACAGGAAAAAGACAGCGTTTATATGATTTCAAGAAAGAACTGGAGCGTACAATGGAGATCCTTCAGATGGATCCAGCTTATGCAGAACGTGATCTGAATGTTGGATTTTCCGGTGGTGAGAAAAAGAAGGCAGAGATCTTACAGCTCCTGATGCTGAAGCCTTCACTTGCAATCCTTGATGAGACAGATTCCGGTCTGGACGTTGATGCTGTAAGAACAGTATCTGCCGGTATCGAAGAATACCAGAAGAATTGCAAGGGCAGTCTTCTGATCATTACCCATAGCACGAAGATTCTGGAGTCCTTATCTGTTGATCATACACACGTTATGGTAGAAGGTAAGATCATACAGACCGGTGACGCATCTCTGGTAGAGGAGATCAACCGGAATGGATTTGCAAAATATGAGAAGACAGAGCAGAATCAGTAGTCTTTGAAAGGAGCATCCGATAGATATGAAAGAAAAAACATATGTAGAAGACATAGACAGGAATATATATGACTTCAAAGATGATGAAAAAGATGCTTATAAGATCAAGGCAGGACTGACGCCAGAGATCGTTGAGCAGCTTTCGAAAGAGAAACATGATCCGGCATGGATGCAGACCTTCCGTCTGGAATCCCTGCAGATCTATAATAATATGGAAGTACCGGACTGGGGACCATCGATTGAAGGTCTGAATATGGACAACATCGTAACCTATGTCAGACCAAATACAAATATGAAAGCAAAATGGTCTGATGTGCCGGAAGATATCAAGAATACATTTGAACGACTGGGCATCCCACAGGCAGAGAGAAAATCTCTTGCAGGTGTCGGAGCACAGTATGATTCCGAGCTGGTGTACCACAATGTCCGTCAGGAGGTAGCTGAAAAGGGCGTTGTATATACTGATATGGAGAGTGCATTAAATGGCGAATATGCAGATATGGTAAGGAAGCATTTTATGAAGCTGGTTCGTCCGAATGACCACAAGTTCGCAGCTCTTCATGGTGCTGTATGGTCAGGCGGTTCCTTTGTATATGTGCCAAAGGGAGTATCGGTAGAGATCCCGTTGCAGTCTTATTTCCGTCTGAATGCACCGGGAGCCGGACAGTTTGAACATACCCTTATCATCGTGGATGAGGGCGCGGATCTTCATTTCATCGAAGGCTGTTCTGCACCAAAATATAACGTGGCAAATCTCCATGCCGGATGCGTGGAATTATTTGTCGGTAAGAATGCGAAGCTTCGTTATTCGACGATCGAGAACTGGTCAAAGAATATGTATAACCTGAATACAAAACGTGCAGTTGTAGAAGAAGGTGGAACGATCGAATGGGTTTCCGGTTCCTTCGGATCCCACGTATCCTACCTATATCCGATGAGTATCCTTAAGGGAAAGGGCGCGAAGATGGAATTTACCGGTATCACGTTTGCCGGAAAAGGACAGAATCTGGATACCGGAGCAAAGGTTGTTCACAGTGCACCGGATACCAGTTCCTATATTAATACAAGATCTATTTCAAAGGATGGCGGCATCAGTACCTTCCGTTCTTCCGTTGTAGTCGCAAAGGAAGCTGAGAATGCCAAGGCGGCAGTATCTTGTCAGTCACTGATGCTGGATTCTATTTCAAGATCCGATACGATCCCTGCGATGGACATCCGTACCAGAAAGGCAAATGTAGGACATGAGGCACAGATCGGCAGTATCAGTGATGATGCGGTATTCTATCTGATGTCCCGTGGTATGAGTGAGGAAGATGCCAGAGCTTGTATCGTCAGTGGATTTGCGGACAACGTATCAAAGGAGCTTCCGCTGGAATATGCTTTGGAAATGAACAATCTGATCCGTCTGGAAATGAAGGGCAGTATAGGTTAGGAGGAAATGAGCAATGGACAAGAATACGATCAATATTAATAAACTTCCATCCAAAACATGGTACTGGCTTCATATGAATGATACAAAGGTTTCATGGAATCCGGAGATAGCACCATGTAAGGTGACGGTAGAGGAAACATTTGAAGATAAAGAGACAAACAGCCTGATATCCGGGGATGCGGCAGAATTTGTCACAGTTGAGAGTGGAGCAGGAAGAGAGGCTGATCCGATCTTTGCAGATGCGCAGACAGAAAAAACAGTTCTGACTGCTTCGGACAAAGACGCGAAGGCAACAATCCGTCTGGCTGTTGATGGAACGACAGCAACATCTGCGGCAGGTGCATGTTATCTGACGGCAGAAGAAGGTACGGATACAACCATAATTGAGACATTTACAAAGAAAAGTGCGCAGGCAGGTTCACTGGCATATCGTACGATGATACAGGCAAAGAAAGACAGCCGTGTCCGTCTGGTACAGGTATTTATGCAGGATGAAGAACAGACTCTGTTAAATGATATCGGTTGTGTCTGCGATGAAAATGCAAAGTTCGATATCCTTCAGATCTTTATCGGAAAAGGTGATCTCTATAACGGAATCCGTACAGATCTTAAGGGTACAGGAGCAGATACACAGGTCGAGATCGGCTACCTTGGACAGAAGACACAGAAGATCGATGTGAACCTGATCATAAATCACTTCGGTAAGAAAACGAATTGTGAGATCCAGGTAGATGGAACCTTAAAGGATGCAGCAGAGAAAGTATTTCGTGGAACGATCGATTTCAAGAACGGCGCATCCGAATCCACAGGCGCAGAGACAGAAAATGTACTCCTGCTTGGTGATGATGTGATCAATAAGACGATCCCGATCATTCTCTGTGCAGAGGAGGATGTAGAAGGTTCTCACGGTGCAACGATCGGCGAACTGGATGAGGAGACATTATTTTATTTTGAATCAAGAGGCATCGACAAGGAGACTGCGGAGGATATCATGACCCGCGGCAAATTCGAGATGTTATATCGCCACATAGGAGATGAGCAGACACAGAAGCTGGTAGAAGCACAGCTTGCGGAGGTAATGGCAGATGATAGAGAAGAATTATAAAGAGGATTTTCCGTTATTACAGACAAATAAAACCATTTATATAGACAATGCAGCTACAGCACAGAAGCCGGCAGTTGTAATTGAAGCAGAGAAGCGATTTTATGAAGAAAGCAATGCAAATCCGCTTCGTGGCTTCTATCCGCTGAGCCTTGCAGCAACAGAAGCATATGAAGATGCCAGAAAAGTTGTGCGTGATTTTATTCATGCAGATTCTGAAAAAGAAATCATCTTTACAAGAAATACAACAGAGAGTCTGAACCTTGTTGCATACAGCTATGCATGCAGTCATTTGAAAGCAGGAGATGAGATCGCAGTCAGCATCATGGAGCATCACAGCAACATTCTCCCATGGCAGATGGCAGCGAGAATGACAGGTGCAACGGTCCGGTATCTGAACTGTGAGAAGGACGGTACTTTGACAGATGAGACACTTGCAGCAGGAATCAATGAGAAGACAAAGCTTGTAGCGATCGGACAGGTATCCAATGTTCTCGGTTGTGTGAATCCGATCAAGAAGATCGCAAAGCTTGCACATGCGGTCGGCGCGGTTATTGTAGTAGATGCGGCACAGAGCGCACCGCATATGCCGATCGATGTCAAAGATCTGGATGCGGATTTTCTTGCATTTTCCGGTCATAAGCTGATGGGACCGATGGGTATCGGCGTGTTATATGGAAAAGAAGCATTACTGGAAGAGATGCCGCCATTTATGACAGGTGGCGAGATGATCCAGTCCGTAACGACAGAAGGAGCGGTATGGGCTGAGCTTCCGCATAAGTTCGAGGCAGGAACTGTAAATGCAGCCGGTGCAGCCGGACTTGCAGCCGCAATTTCATATATTAATAAGATTGGATTTGAGACGATCGAGCAGAGAGAACTGGAACTGACCCGACATGCGATGGAAGGACTTGCAAAGATTCCGCATGTTCATGTGATCGGCTCAGAAAATCCTGCAAACCATACCGGTATTGTGGCATTTACGATCGACAATGTACATCCACATGATGTCAGTGAGATCATGGCAGCAGATGGTATCGATGTTCGTGCCGGACACCATTGTGCACAGCCATTGCTTACTTATCTGAAGGTGTATAATACAACAAGAGCCAGCTTTATGTTCTACAATACGATAGAAGAAGTCGATGCATTTGTAGAGAGTGTTGCAAATGTCAGAAGGAGAATGGGATATGGAGAATAGAAGTTTTTATAATGAGATCCTGACGGAACACAATATCCGACCGGAATTCAAGCATGATCTTCCGGATGCGAACATTGTACTGGAAGGTGTAAACCCGAACTGTGGGGATGATATCTGGTTGAAATTAAAAGTAGAAAACGGAATCATCGAAGACGGAGCATTTGTCGGAGACGGTTGTGCGATCTCACAGGCGTCCGCTGATATTATGCTTGGCATGATCGTCGGAAAGACCGAGGAAGAAGCGTTGAAGCTTGGAAAACTTTTCTTAAAGATGATACAGGGCGAAGCGACCGATGAAGAGATCGATGAACTGGAAGAGGCCTCCGCCTTAAAAGATATCTCCCATATGCCTGCCCGTGTAAAATGCGCAGTCCTTGGCTGGCATACCCTGGAGGAAGCATTAAAAAAATAAACGAAAAACAGCTACTGTCATATGTCAGACGACATAGATAGTAGCTGTTTTAAAGTTCTCAGTTATTCACGTCGGTCCTTAGCGATAATGAAATGTATTTACTATTGAGAAGTGGAAACAAAAATGGAAGAGGGTATTACTATTATGAAGTAAGCCTGCCTGAGCGCTGGTACTTAGGCTGCGTATTTTGCAGCCTTATGTACCACTGCGTCGAAGGTAGAGTGAAAACGTCTTACGTAATAATAGATAATACCCTCTTCTATTTTTGAGCACAGTCTATAATACTTTCGAAAGGAAATCCTTTAGTCGAGGATTCTTTGGATTGCCAAAGAATTCTTCCGGCGTGCCGGTTTCAAGAATCTGTCCTTCATCGATGAAGAGGACTTTATTGGCAACCTCCTTTGCAAATCCCATTTCATGAGTAACCACGATCATGGTCATTCCCTCTTTTGCAAGATCCTTCATTAGGTCGAGAACTTCTCCAACCATTTCAGGATCAAGAGCAGAAGTCGGTTCATCGAATAAGATCACATCCGGATTCATAGCAAGCGCACGGATAATGGCAACTCGCTGTTTCTGACCACCGGATAAAGTAGAAGGATATACATCTGCTTTATCTTCCAGACCGATCCGTTTCAGAAGTTCTTCTGCCTTTGCTCTTGCCTCGGAAACGATCTGAGATTTACTTGTTGTAATCTCTATTTTCTCCTGCTTTTCTTTGCGGAACAGGTTCGTAAGTGGAAGCATACGATTATGACGCTTCGCTTTTTTCAGATCCTGACAACGCACCAGTACAGGAGCAAGCATGATATTCTGAATAACGGTTTTGTTGTTATACAGATTAAAATGCTGGAATACCATTCCCATATGACGACGGTGGATATTGATATCAACCTTCGGGTCTGCAATATCGACACCATTGAAGATGATCTGACCGCCTGTTGGGTCTTCCATACAATTTAAACAGCGAAGAAATGTACTTTTACCAGAACCTGAAGGACCGATTACAACCATTATATCGCCTTTATCGATTGTGACATTGATGCCTCGTAAAACTTCATTGTCACCAAAGTGTTTTTCAAGATTAATGACGTCTATCACTCTTTCTCAGGCTCCTTTCCATAAGTTTGATACCAAGGCTGATCAGAAGCACCATCACAATGTAGATCAGTGCCATAACCAGATATGGGATCATGAATTCGTAGCTGTTACTTCCGATATAGTTAAATGCTACATACAGATCAGTAGCACCAACAAAGCTTACAACAGATGTTTCCTTGATCAGAGATATAAATTCATTTCCCAGAGTAGGAAGGATGTTTTTAACTGCCTGAGGAATCACAATCTTGCGCATGGTCGTCGCAAAGCTAAGTCCCATGGCACGGCCACCCTCCATCTGTCCGGGATCAACAGAAAGGATACCGCTTCGCATGATTTCGGAAATATAAGCACCACTGTTTAGACCAAATACAAGCATTGATACCTGTACACCGCTCATATGACCTCCTACGATAGGGAGCAGAACATAGTAAAACAGCAGTAACTGCACGACCATAGGAGTTCCACGGAAGAATCCGACATAGACGCTGCAGATCGCATCTAAAACCCGTGGCAGCCGTTTATATTTTGGAATGACGCGGACAGTTGCAATAATGGTTCCGATCAAAATACCTATGATCAGACCGGTTATGGCGATGATAACGGTATTCTTAAGACCTTCAACAACCTTTACATATCCTCTGTTATCAATGAATATTTCTATGAACTTTTGTATTTTACTTGAAATGTCTCCCATGAAATATCCTTTCAATATCATTTATTTTCTTTACGCGAGAAACGCGTGATTCTTATAGCATATTTTTACTGCATAGCATTTAATGATTTTGTAATGGCAGCAGCAGGAGCTGAATCGATGATAACATAATTTAAATTTCCGTTTAATAAATCCTGAACTGCAAGTGAACCGTTCTTATAACCGGTAGATGTCATCTTAAGACCAGCGAATCCCCAGTCATCATCACCTTCGCAGTAGAACTGTCCGGTTGTACCTGTCTGGAAACCGATCTTACTGCTTGAATCCTTAGCGTTAAGGATCGCATTTACATCATCGGCAGTCTTACATTCGTCAAATTCTGTGTTGTCTGATGGAACGATCAGCTTCTGGGAAGCCTTGTAGTAAGAATCTGAGAAAGCTACATATTCTTCACGATCCGGCTTGATTGTAAGACCGGCCATAGCGATATCACATTTCTGCTGACCAACGGAGAGACATACAGCATCGAAATCCATGTTCTGGATAACCAGCTCCTTACCGAGCTTGTCAGCAAGTGCTTTAGCGATCTCCATATCGATTCCGTAGTAGTTCTCACCCTTTGTATACTCAAATGGTTCGAATGCAGCGTTTGTTGCTACAACTAACTGATCCTTGCTGGAGTCTAATGTAGCTGATTCAACAGCAACAGGTTCGCCATCACCGAAGTAGTGGTTGCAGATCTCTTCAAATGTGCCATCTGAATTCATATCTGCGATAAATGTATTAACCTCCTTTAATAAGTCAGGCTGTGTTTTGTCAACGCCGAAAGCGTATTCCTCATCTGTGAGGTCGATCTCGATAACCTTAGCAGTCTTCTTATCAGAAGATTTGCTGTCGTCAGTTTTGCTTCCGCATGCTGTTAATGCAGTCATAGCCAGGGCTGCAGACATAGTAATTGCTAAAAATTTTTTAAGTTTCATTTTCATTACTTCCTTTCATTCTTTTCTGAATAAATATACCATTGTGTTTTGAAAAATGCAATTTATATATGCAAAAAAATGCTGAAAATTACAGGTTTTATGCAGGTTTTATAAATGCTTTTCGTATTTTCCGCCAATATGCATACCTTCTTTTACGACAACAAAGGCGTGTTCATCGATGTTTTTCAGTCCGCGGCGGAGATGAACACATTCATATTTGGAAAGGATCGTAACGATCATATAAGTTGTTTCTTCGGTATAACCACCACGCGCCTCCCACCAGGTTGCATCCCGGTGAAATTCGTTTACGATGTAATCAAGGATGGCTTCCGGTTCTTCTTTTGTATAGATCACAACTTCGGTATTGATGTTCTGCGTATGTGCTTTGTCAGTCATCAGAGTACTGACAGCGGAATAGATAATGCTGTATACGGCTGTCGGGATACCAAAAAGGATTGCACAGATGCCGTAGACAACAGCATTGACTGTTAAAGATACCTTTCCCACGCTGAAATTTTTGTATTTCTTGGTAAAGAACATACCGACGATATCCATACCGCCACTGGAGCCGCCGGAGCGTAAGGAGATACCGATTCCTGTACCGGCGAGAAGTCCACCCATAATGCTGGCAGTCAGGCTGTCATTGACCAGAGGTGTAGTCGGAATTGGAAATATACTTAAGAATATCGTCTGACTGATCAGGCAGACCAGTGTCCGGCTGAAGAAACTTTTGCCGATTGAGATATATGCCATGATAAATAAAGGTATATTTAAGATAAAGTTGATAATACCTGCAATATCGGTTCCTGATGCAAGCGATGGAAATACTTGGATCAGTAAGGTTCGTATGATCTGGCTGATACCAAGGACACCGCCGTTATACAGACTGGCGGGGACGATAAAGAAGTTGATTCCGGCGGCAAATAAAACCATGCCGCCGATCGCAGCAGCATTTCTTTGCCAGAGTGTTTTGTCTTTGAGATTCATATGCATGCCCTCCCTTATTAATGCTTGTACAGCTTGTGTAGATTATGAGCTTCAACCTGTTGATACTATCAAGACAGGAACGCTTTTGTAAATATTTATATGTAGAGTATAAAATATTTCCGGTAAAAAAGCATCTAAAATATAAGGAAGACTTGATCATAAATTGCAGAATTACAGGTTGTGGGGCGGAAGTGAATGCAGTACAATAATGCAAGCAGAAAATATGTGTTAAGAGGATTAGAAGGATGAAAAAGATTTTATATTTTATAAAGAAGGAAACCGTGTTATCGATCGCGGTCGTGCTGGCAGTGATATCAGTATTTTTTGTAGTCCCTGACAGAGAATATATTTCGTATATTGATTTCCGGACACTGGCGATCCTGTTCTGCCTTATGAGTATCGTTGCCGGCTTGAGGAATATTGATGTGTTTGATAAATTAGCAGAACGGCTGTTAGCAAAGGTGCATGGGATCGGAGGAGTAACGGTAATCCTTGTATGCTTGTGTTTCTTTATGTCGATGTTTATAACAAATGATGTATCACTTATTACATTTGTGCCGTTTGCAATTATAATAATGAAGAAACTGAACCCGGACACTGATAGCAAATGGATGCTAAAAGTAATTGTCATGCAGACGATTGCGGCGAATCTTGGCAGTATGTTGACACCTCTTGGTAATCCTCAGAATCTGTATTTGTATGGAAAAGCAGGTATAGGTATTGCGGAGTTTTTAAAGATCATGCTGCCGTATACAGTCTGCGCATTTGCTTTGTTAATGGCATGGATCGGTCTGGCATCCATGGTTCGAAAAAGAAAGTTAAGTCATGATGGGAAGACAGAAATAAAGCAGAACAAAGGCTTAGATTCTGCTGAAGATAAAGCTTCAACGAAAAGACAGAAGGATTCGTTGAGTGCTTCCGGTTCAAAATGGGAGAAAAAGGATGCGGAATGGATTGAAAAATTTACAGCATATCTTATTCTGTTTGTCATAAGTCTGCTTGCGGTTTCACATATTCTTCCGTATGGTGTGCCTTTCGCGTTAGTATTTTTATATTTGCTTCTGCGTGACCGGAAAATTCTGACACAGGTTGATTATTCTCTGTTATGTATTTTTATCGCGTTATTTATATTCATCGGTAATCTTGGACGTATCCCGGCATTCAGTCAACTGCTTTCGGATATATTGACCGGACGGGAGGTGGTTACTTCGGTAATTGCAAGTCAAGTAATGAGTAATGTTCCTGCTGCGATTTTGTTATCCGGATTCACAGACCATATTCGGGAGCTGGTGATCGGAACCAATCTCGGGGGTCTTGGAACGTTGATAGCATCAATGGCAAGCCTGATCAGCTTCAAATATGTTGCAAAAGAGGATCGGTCATTTAGGGGCAGATATTTTCTGGAATTTACAGTTGCAAATGTTATTTTCCTTTTTATAATGATGATTCTTTATCGTTTACTTTCTTAACATAATCAAGTAGAACAGCAGGGACGGAGGTATGGATGATCTCACTGACGGTTGTTTTAGAAAATGATTTGTGTGTCATCAGTTCTTTTAATGTAGTTGCCAAAGCTTTTTTGTATTAATTATAAGAAACTTCTTCGTTTGTTATAAGAGAGCCTTCCATTTTCTTCATGTTAAACAAGCGATATGGATACTCAGGTTCAGGATCAGATCCATGACATTCTGGCAGAAAGTAAAGGATCTTTTCTAAATAAATATATATTAGAATCAACCCCGCTCCGGGTATGCTGTGCATTTTATATCAGGCATATCCGGGGCACTTTTTTATGCTTCTGAAGTAAATAAAATGACAAGATGTGTGCAATTCCTATACGCAGCTTTTGCTACAGAACAAAAAACGACGGTTCAGAACAAATAAATAGAAAAATTGCATATAGCCTCTTAAACTATAACCATCGTACGAAATACATAACGGATGGCGCTTAAAGGGAAAGGGGAAAAATATGGAGTTATATGGTCTTGGATTCTTAGAGTGGTTGAAGAGATTTGTAGGCTGGGGCAAGTAGTATTTACTAAAAGCATATGAACGGATATTATAATTGAACAAATCAATATGTATGTAGAAATGTAAAAAGGATGATAAAATATCTGAATATAAAAACATATAAAAGAATTTTGTCATAAGGGGGTACATTTTACGGGAAGAGATTAATGTTCAAAGTTAAAGAAACGAAAAATGACTGCGTGAATTGATGGGAATCAAGTCAAAAGAAAATAGTCCAACATAGTTGGGCTATTTTTTATGTCTAATTTTGTCTTATTTTGTCTTATATAAAAGTAATCATTGTAAAATGATATAAAATAATTTATTATTTTTAATATACAAGAAAAGGGGAGAAAAGATATCGGTGAATATCGTAATTTGTGATGATGAGAGAAAGGTAATACAAGATGTAGGAGAGATTTGTAGATCCTATTTTGGAAATGAAATCTATATTTATGGATTTTATAATGCTGAAAGTTTACTTAGAAAGATAGCAGAGATTAATGATGTAATCGATTTATTTATTCTTGATATTGAGATGCCGGGGAAAGATGGCTTGTGGCTGAAACAAGAATTGGAAAGATATCATTATGGAAGCAGTATTCTATATTTAACTAGTCATGATGAATTAGTACATGAGGCATTTGGAAGATATGTAATAGGTTTTGTTGATAAGGTAAAGTTTTATAAGCAACCTGATTTGTTAATTGAAAAATTAAAGATTTTCAAACAATTAGAGGAACAAAAACAAACGATTGTAATTAAAGATGAACTTGGTAGCTTTTGTATTTATAAAGATCAAATAGTTAAAATTACATCTGAACATGTATATTCTTATTTAGAATATACGACAGGGAGAATGGAAAAAGGGCGTTTAATAACTGAAAAGCAGCTTATTCGTAAAACTTTAAAAGACTGGGAAAAAGAGTTAGGTGACAATTTCCTTCGACCGAGCAAACAAATGATTATAAATATGGATTATATACAAAGGTTTGATAAAATTATCATATTGAAGGATGGAACTGAATTGAGCATACCTCGTACTAATTACGGGAAATGTCATGATCGCTATTTCGATTATTGTGGAAAAAAGATGAAATGGAAATAATATGGCTGAAATAATTATATTGAATTTATTAGAAAGCATAAAATACTTTTTAATATTTCAATTAGTCTTTAATGGAAAACTGAATAATAGAAAAAAGGTACTATTGGGATGCATTTGGCTAATATCAAGTACATGTATTTTATCATTTGCTTTAAAGAGAGCTGATTTAATAATAGTGATTATTGCATGGTTTTTATTTCTGTATATATCCTATCAAGGAAAAGTTACAAACAAAATTATTCTATTTATAGCGTCACTTGTTGTGGTGAATTATATAGATTTGATTTTATATGCAATTATTTCATATATAACAAAAGGAAAGATATGGACATATTATGTATATAAATCCGCAAGTATAGATATTTATGAAGATATTCTTATTTATATTATCACGATTATGATAGGATTTATAATACATAGGAGGAAGTTTAAGAAGAATTGGTTGGGTAATAATATTCATATAATGCAATGGGTTTTATTTTCAGCATCCTTATTTGGATTTTACTTTATTTGTAGTTCTGTGATTTTGTATATGGTAGATGGACAGCCAGATAATAAAAAACGTTTATTAATTGTTTTGTTGGTATGTTCGGCAATTACTATTGCAAGTATTATTGCATTTTTCATATATTCAAATCGTTTAAAACACCAAAATGATGTACACATAGAAACGGAAGGGCTTTATGGCGAAAGTTTAGGATTGAAATTGGCATATGGTGAACAAGTTCATGATGATTATGAGAAGGTTCGGCAGTTCAGACATGATTTCAGACATCATATTGCAGCAATGGAAGGTCTGGTCTATGGTGGAGAATATTCAGAATTGGAGAAATATATGGGACAATTATCCCAGAAGGATAAAGAGTTAAATCGGGAACGGGTTCGGTATACTGGAAATTTTATGGTTGATTCTATTATATTTGGCATTACAAGGAATCAGAAATTTAAAGATGTTGATTTTCAATTTGAAGGAGGATTGCCAAGTAATCTGGGCATCAAGGATATTGACATTTGTGGAGTTCTGGCGAATGCTCTTGAAAATGCAATGGAAGCGAGTCTGAAAGGAAATGATAGGAAAGCGGTTATTATGAAAACTGGCTGTTATGAAAATATGATCAGTTTTCAAATTAAGAATACACATGACAGCAGCCGTTATAAAGCATTGGCTGGCGGTGAATTTTATTCTTCCAAAGAGGGAGATGGTCATGGATACGGAATCCAGAATATGGAACGTGTGGTAAAATCCTATAATGGGAGAATGGAGTACAACGTAGATCCGGAATGGGTAACAGTCGATATTTTTTTACAGCAAAAAGATGAGATATAAAAGGATATTCTGACATATTGAGGATCCTTTTTAGGTAAATAATTATAAACTTGTTTTCCGTTCGAATATCCATTACAATCAAACTTGGAGAGACGGAGGCAATATACAAAGCTAAAATATGCATGTTATTCTGGTCTATCAGTATTAAGAAAGGAGATAGAACATGGATAACGAAATTGTATATTCCTCCAAGGCTACTGATCAGAAAGCACAGTATGATGCCAGTGCCAAGCGCTTGCTTGGACAGAAGATCATATTGGCGCATATACTGATCAGGGTAGTAGAAGAATTTAAAGGTATGGATGCAGATACGGTTGCATCATTGATTGAAGGGGAACCGTATATCAGCCAGGTTCCGGTAGAACCGGGATTAACGAACAAAGAAACGGTGGATGCCAGAACCGGTGAACGGATTGTCGGACTGAATACAGAAAGTTCCGAAATTGATGAGGGAAAGATATATTTTGATATTATCTTCTATGTACGGATGCGGGATGGACTGGCGAAAATGATCATCAATCTGGAAGCCCAGAAGAATGAACCGACGAAGTATCACATCTTAAATCGGGCAATCTTCTATACGGCAAGACTGGTGTCATCCCAGAAAGAGCGGGAATTTACAGGTTCTGATTATAATGAGATCAAACAGATGTATTCCATCTGGATCTGTATGAATATGAAAGAGAACAGTCTGAGTCATATTCATATGGTAAAAGATGATTTACTTGGCGAACAGGATTGGAAAGGCAATCTGGATATCCCTAACATCGTGATGATCGGTCTGGCAAAGGAGATTCCACCAAAGGAAGAACAATATGAACTGCATCGATTACTTGGAACATTATTGTCGCAGACAATGACGGCAGAACAAAAATTGAAGCTTATGAAACAGGAGTATGACATACCGGTAGACAGAAATGGTATTAGAGATGAGGTGAAGATCATGTGCAATCTGAGTGAAGGCGTAGAAGAAATGGGATATGCAAAGGGTGAAGCCGCTGGCAAAACTGTTGGCAGGGCAGAAGGCGAAATCATAGGCGAAGCACGAGGAAAATCGGAGATTATTCTGAAAATGCATAAGAAAGGCTATTCCTTAGAGCAGATCATGGATGTAACCGATATGAGCGAAGCGGAAATTAAGGAAATTATAGGCTAAAGACACAGGCAGAACAGATAGCATGTATATTTTAGTAGAAGTCCAGATATGGTAGAGATGCTGTATCTGGACTTTTTTGCTCCGATAATATCCCTGACATAGCACCGGAAACAGGTGGGACTTTATCTTTGTATCCGTATTTTGCCATTGAGAAAACCAACCATTTTACATATAATTGAAGAATGGAATAAAATGCAGAACAACCGTCGGATGATGTGGATAAAATATACGGAAGGAGCATGGATAAATGGAAGAAAATAAAACATATATAGCGATCGATCTGAAATCCTTCTATGCTTCTGTAGAATGCAGAGAGCGGAACAGAGACCCCCTGACCACAAATCTAGTAGTGGCAGATCCGAGCCGAACAGAGAAAACGATCTGTCTGGCGGTATCCCCTTCTCTTAAGGCATATGGGATACCGGGCAGGGCGAGATTGTTTGAGGTTATTCAGAAGGTAAGGGAGGCAAATAACGCAAGAAGACGGAATATACCGGATCATCATTTTACCGGGACATCGGATGACAGCATGAAGCTGGGGACAGAGCCGACTCTTCAGCTGGATTATATTATTGCTCCGCCGCGCATGGCACTTTATATGGAATACAGTACACGGATCTACGACATTTATTTGAAATACATTGCGCCGGAGGATATTCATATTTATTCGGTCGATGAGGTATTTATGGATGTGACCAGCTATCTGAATGTCTATCATATGACAGCCAGAGAACTAGCCATGATGATGATACGGGATGTATTAAAGACGACCGGAATCACAGCGACGGCAGGAATCGGAACCAATCTGTATCTTTGTAAGATCGCGATGGATATCGTGGCGAAGCATATCGAACCGGATGAGGACGGAGTACGGATTGCGGAGCTGGATGAAATGGCATACCGCAGGAAGCTTTGGAGTCACAAGCCGATCACGGATTTCTGGCGTGTCGGTCAGGGATATGCGAAGAAATTAGCGGAATATGGGCTATACACGATGGGCGATGTGGCGAGATGCTCGGTTGGAAAGACAAATGAATTATATAATGAAGATTTATTGTATAAGTTATTTGGCATTAATGCAGAGCTGCTGATCGATCATGCATGGGGATATGAGCCTTGCACGATGGATCAGATCAAGGCATATAAACCGGAGACGAATAGCATTTGCACCGGACAGGTACTGCATTGTCCGTATGATTTTGATAAGACAAGGCTGGTTGTAAAGGAAATGACTGATCTTATGTCGCTTGATCTGGTGGATAAGGGACTTGTTACAGATCAGATCGTGCTTACGATCGGTTATGATATTGATAATCTGACAGACCTGGCGAGAAAGAAGAGATATAAAGGCGCTGTTACAACGGATCGTTATGGACGAAAGGTTCCAAAGCATGCACATGGAACGATCAATCTCAAGCGGCAGACTTCATCGACGCAGATACTTATGGATGCGGTAATGGAACTGTATGACCGGATCGTCGACAAGGATCTTTTGATCCGGAGGATTAATATTACCGCGAATAAACTGGTGGATGAACATACTGTCACGAATGATGATGCGTATGAGCAACTTGATTTTTTTACAGATTATGAGGCTGTAAAAAAACAAAGGGAGAAAGAGGAAGCGAATCTGGAACGGGAACGCCACATGCAGGAAGCCATGCTCAACATCAAGAAAAAATATGGAAAAAATGCGATTCTGAAGGGCATGAACCTGCAGGAAGGGGCAACGGCGAAAGACAGAAATGCACAGATCGGCGGACATAAGGCATAAAGAGGTATATATAATATGCAGGAGCAGAACAACCATAAATATGATGATATTATTCATTTGGAACACCCTGTTTCAAAGACACATCCGCAGATGTCACTCTATGACCGGGCGGCACAATTTGCGCCGTTTGCGGCATTGACAGGACATGCGGCGGCGATTCGTGAGACTGCCAGACGGACAGATGAGAAACGGGTGCTCAGTGATGAAGTATTGGAAGAATTGAATGAGAAACTAAACATTATTTCAGCCAATATAGGTACAGAACAGTTAGTGGATATTACCTATTTCGTACAGGATGAGAGAAAGGCCGGAGGAGAATATGTTACGCATTCCGGTATCGTTAAGCGAATCGATCTGTACAGGAGAGCGGTGATCATGGCAGATGCAACGATCATACCGATTGAAGATATCAGTCGGATAGAAAGCGATCTGTTTTCCGGTTTGGAGTAACGTAAAAATTATATGAAAATGCCTGAAAATTACACCTTTACAGTATTTGTTAATAGATGCTATAATGGACTATATTGTGCGATTTCGGCAGTGTAGTATTCCTGAGTCTTGTGTGGAGAGTCGGGAAAAGAGAAAGGAAGGATAAAAACGTGTTTAAGATTGTTAGAACAGAAGCGTTGACAGATGCAATCTATCTTATGGACGTGGAAGCACCAAGAGTAGCAAAGAATTGTCTTCCGGGTCAGTTTGTAATCGTAAGAGGCTCAGAAGATGGAGAGAGAATTCCTCTTACAATCTGCGATTATTCAAGAGAAGCAGGCACGATCACTATCGTATTCCAGGTAGTAGGTGCAGCAACAGAGATGATGAAGAATTTAAAGGTTGGAGACAGCTTTACAGATTTTGTTGGACCGCTTGGCCGTCCGTCGGAATTAGTAGAAGAAGATTTAGAGACATTAAAGAATAAGAAGATCTTATTTGTAGCCGGTGGTGTAGGAACCGCACCTGTATATCCACAGGTAAAATGGTTACATGAGCATGGAGTAGCCGCTGATGTTATCATCGGTGGAAGATCCAAAGAGCTTATCATTCTGGAAGAGCAGATGAAGGCAGTTGCCGGAAATCTCTACATTACAACAGACGATGGTTCATATGGAAGCAAGGGCGTTGTTACAAATGAGATTCAGAAGCTTGTAGACGCAGGCAACAAATATGATGTATGCGTAGCAATCGGACCGATGATCATGATGAAGTTCGTTTGTAAGCTTACAAAAGAGCTTGAGATCCCTACAGTTGTCAGCTTGAACCCGATCATGGTAGACGGTACCGGTATGTGTGGTGCATGCCGAGTAACAGTTGGCGGCGAAGTAAAATTCGCATGTGTAGACGGACCTGAATTTGACGGACACCTTGTAAACTTCGAAGAAGCTATGGAGCGTCAGCAGATCTATAAGACACAGGAAGGCAGAGCATATCTTGCAGCCAAGGAAGGCGACACCCATCATGGTGGATGCGGACAGTGTGGAGGTGACAAATAATGGACGTTTTAAATAGAGTACCGGTTCGTGAACAGGAACCTGCGGTTCGTGCAAAGAATTTTGAAGAAGTATGTTACGGATATAATGAAGAAGAAGCAATGGCAGAAGCAGCAAGATGTATCGGCTGTAAGAATGCACAGTGTGTAAAGGGCTGCCCTGTTTCTATTGATATTCCTGGATTTATCGCTCATGTAAAGAAGGGCGAATTTGCAGAGGCATTCCAGGTGATCAGCAAATCATCAGCACTCCCTGCTGTATGTGGCCGTGTATGTCCACAGGAGACACAGTGTGAAGGTAAATGTATCAGAGGTATCAAGGGCGATCCTGTATCTATCGGTAAACTGGAACGTTTCGTTGCTGACTGGGCAAGAGAGCATGGCATTAAGCCGGAACCGGCAGCAGAGAAGAATGGCAAGAAGGTTGCAGTTATCGGTTCCGGTCCATCCGGTCTTACCTGTGCAGGAGATCTTGCAAAGATGGGTTACGATGTAACAATCTTTGAAGCACTTCATGAGACAGGCGGCGTACTGGTTTATGGTATCCCTGAATTCCGTCTTCCAAAAGATGGCGTAGTAAAGAAAGAAATCGAAAATGTAAAATCCTTAGGTGTTAAGATTGAGACTGACGTTGTAGTCGGTAAATCTGTAACGATAGATGAATTAATGGAGGAGGAAGGCTTCTCAGCAGTATTTATCGGTTCCGGTGCAGGACTTCCTAAGTTCATGGGTATTCCGGGTGAGAATGCAAATGGTGTATTCTCAGCAAATGAGTACCTGACAAGAAGTAACCTGATGAAGGCTTACAAGGAAGGCTCTAACACACCTATCATGGTTGGTAAGAAGGTTGCCGTTGTCGGCGGTGGTAATGTAGCAATGGATGCTGCAAGAACGGCACTTCGACTTGGTGCTGAGACACATATTGTATATAGACGTAGTGAAGAAGAACTTCCTGCCAGAGTAGAAGAAGTACATCATGCAAAAGAAGAAGGAATCATTTTTGATCTCCTTACAAATCCAACTGAGATCCTTGAAGATGAAAAGGGTTGGGTTAAGGGCATGAAATGTGTCAAGATGGAACTTGGTGAGCCGGATGCATCAGGCAGAAGAAGACCGGTTGAGATTCCTGGTTCTGAGTTCGTCATGGATGTGGATGCGGTTATCATGTCACTTGGTACTTCACCAAACCCGCTGATTTCATCTACAACAAAGGGACTTGATACAAATAAGTGGAAATGTATCGTTGCTGATGAGGCAAACGGACAGACCACAAAGACAGGTGTATATGCCGGTGGTGATGCAGTTACCGGTGCAGCTACAGTTATCCTTGCTATGGGAGCCGGAAAGGCAGCAGCAAAGGGCATTGACGAGTACCTCAAAGGACTCAATTAATATATAGTCTTTGAAACAAAATAAAGGATGGTATTATCTATTATTCCGCAAGACGTTTAATAGTAATACCATCCATTTATTTTTGGATTTATATACCGATTAAAAAATGGAGTCTGTTTTGAGATGCGGTATAAAGTGATAGAGCTATGCTCACGAGATATTGAACATAAAATTATTAAAAATATACTGAGAAGAGGTTATGACATTGAAGGAATATATTGCAAGAGATGACGCGTTTGAATTACTGAAGAAATATAATAAAGATCCATTCCATATTCAGCATGCGCTTACAGTTGAGGCTGTTATGAAATGGTATGCAAATGAACTTGGCTATGGTGAAGATGCTGAATACTGGGGCATCGTAGGTCTGCTTCATGATATTGATTTTGAACTGTATCCAGCAGAGCATTGTCTGAAAGCACCAGAGCTGTTAAGAGATGGTGGTGTGTCAGAGGATATTATTCATGCGGTCTGTTCTCATGGTTATGGAATTACAGTGGAATGTGGTACAACCATCGATGTAGAGCCGGTTCATGAGATGGAGAAGGTTCTGTTTGCAGCAGATGAACTGACAGGCCTGATCTGGGCGGCGGCATTGATGCGTCCGTCAAAGAGTACAAAGGATATGGAATTGAAATCTCTGAAGAAAAAATACAAGAGCAAGGGATTTGCCGCAGGTTGTTCCAGAGAAGTGATTGAACGTGGTGCTGCACAGCTTAACTGGGAGCTTGAGAAGCTTCTGACCATGACATTACAGGCAATGGCAGCAACGGAGGATGAGATCAAGGCAGAGATGGAAGACCTGTAAATCCCGCTAATTTGCTAGCACTTTAGTGCATTGTAACTTAAGAAAATCCTGCTTTTTCATTAAAAAGATAAAAAAATTCATAAAAATCATATTTTTACTTGATAAATTCAAGTCTATTGTTTATAATCTTAAGTGGAAATTTTCTTAAAGAGAAAATACTACTCCAAATGAATTTCGCAGAGATGCGATTTACTTATAATTAATTTAAGGAGGATTTTAAGATGTCATACGTTGATGAAGTGCTGGAGATCGTAAAGAAGAAAAATGCTGACCAGCCAGAATTTTTACAGGCAGTAACAGAGGTTCTTGATTCACTTAGACCTTGTATCGATGCAAATGAGGAGCTCTACAGAAAGAATGCGATTCTTGAAAGAATCACAGAGCCGGACAGACAGATTATGTTCAGAGTACCTTGGGTAGATGACAATGGACAGGTTCAGGTAAACAGAGGTTTCCGTGTACAGTTTAACAATTCTATTGGACCATACAAGGGAGGATTAAGACTTCATCCTTCAGTTAATTTAGGTATTATCAAGTTCCTTGGATTTGAGCAGGTATTTAAGAATTCACTGACAACACTTCCAATCGGTGGTGGTAAAGGTGGTTCTGATTTTGATCCTAAGGGCAAATCAGATAGAGAGATCATGGCATTCTGCCAGAGTTTTATGACAGAGCTTTGCAAGTACATCGGAGCAGATGTCGATGTTCCTGCTGGTGATATCGGAACAGGCGGAAGAGAGATCGGTTTCTTATTCGGACAGTATAAGAGAATCCGTGGATCCTACGAAGGTGTTCTTACAGGTAAGGGACTTACATATGGTGGATCACTTGCTCGTACAGAAGCTACAGGATATGGTTTATTATACTTAACAAACGCATTATTAAAGGATCATGGTATTGATATCGCTGGTAAGACTTGTATCGTATCTGGTGCTGGTAACGTTGCAATCTACGCAATCCAGAAGGCACATCAGTTAGGCGCTAAGTGTGTAACATGCTCCGATTCAACAGGTTGGATCTATGATCCGGAAGGAATCGATGTTGACTTACTTAAGGAAGTTAAGGAAGTTAAGAGAGCACGTCTTACAGAGTACGCAGCAGCAAGACCAAGCGCTGAATACCATGAGAAGAAGAACGGTGAGCACGGTGTATGGAATGTTAAGGGTGATATCGCATTACCATGTGCTACTCAGAACGAGTTAGACTTAGACGATGCTAAGGCATTAGTTGCAAATGGTGTTATCTCTGTAACAGAGGGTGCTAACATGCCTACAACATTAGAGGCTACTAAGTACTTACAGGAGAATGGCGTATTATTCGTAGGTGGTAAGGCTGCTAACGCCGGTGGTGTTGCTACATCTGCGCTTGAAATGAGCCAGAACTCAGAGAGACTTTCATGGACATTTGAAGAAGTTGACGGCAAGTTAAAGGGAATCATGGAGACAATCTACGCAAACATCAGCGACGCTGCTAAGCGTTACGGTGTAGAAGGCGACTATGTTGCAGGTGCTAACATTGCCGGTTTCGAAAAGGTTGTAGAAGCTATGCTTGCTCAGGGTGTTTGCTAATCAAATGCCGGTCAAAATTTAACGATAATTATTATATAGTAAATGTTAATATAAGACCCCGGAATCGTGATATGCGGTTTCGGGGTTTTTCTTTGCGAGAAAGACATTATAGAAAAGAAAATCCGATAACGCTTTATTTTGTAATATGAAGATAAAATCTATAATGATTTTATGGAAAGTTTTTGATTGAATCTATGGAGACCTTTTCGTATAATATAGATATTATATACTTTTTACATAAAAAAGGAGGATCTTCATATGGGGAGAGATATTGTACTGGCAAAAATAAAAAAAGGTGGAATCACAGCGGTTGTCGGCGGAGCGGTGTTAATGCTGATTTTCGGATTGATCACAATAGGTGTGATGTCAGATAATGCAGATGACGGAATGGGTATGATCATTTTATTTGGTTTATTTGCATTATTAGGAATTGTATTTATCATAATAGGGATTCGTAATATTGTAAGACCTGAAAAAACCGGCTATTTGAAAAATAACCCGCAGCTTTTGGAGATGGCTGACCAGTTATATTCGCATATAATATATGAAGACCAATATGTATTGATTTCCGATAAGGTGCTTGCGAATAAGAAGCAGCCGACACAGATGACCTGGCTCTGGGATGTATATCTGATCTATCTGCATACTACATCGACGAACTTTATTCCAACCGGAAGTGAATATGTAATCGAAAATCGTTTTCAAAAGAACCGTGTTGCTATTAATGTACTGGCAAGAGGGAAAAAGAGTAAACAGGAGTTGTTGAATGTACTTGCACAGGCATGTCCAAATGCGAGATTTGGATATTCTGATGAGGGGCTGGCATATCTTCGGTATATGAGAAATCAGGATCTCAGAAATATCCCGAATACACCTTATTATCAGGGAGTACCGGTGCAGATGCAGGACAATGTGCAGCAGTAATTAGAATATGCAGTAGGAAGATAAAGTATAGATAGAATGTGTAACAAAAAGCAGATAATGTGACAGCAGATCGATACTGCATAGAATAACAGCTTACATAGTGGAGACTTAAGAACAGATAGAAAGCAGGAATTGAGATGGAACGTAAACATGAATATCAGACAAAGAGCAGACAGATGATCCTTGATTATCTGATCCGGAATAAAGATCGTGCCGTTCATGTGTCGGATATTATACGGCATATGGATCAGGAAGAGTGTTCGGTAAATAAAACAACTGTATACCGATATCTGGATAAGCTGGTTGCAGAGAAGACACTGATGAAATATGTGGCTGATAAGGGCGAAAAAGCAGGATATCAGTATGTAGAACAGCCATCCAGGTGTCAGAAGCATCTACATCTGCAATGCTCCGAATGTGGAAAGGTCATCCATCTGGACTGTGATTTCATGAAAGAGATATCAGAGCACATTTTGTCTGATCATGGGTTTACACTTTGTTGCAAGGATTCCATTTTATATGGTGTCTGCGACGAATGCAGTAAGAAAGAAAAGAAACAGAAAAATAAAACCAGATAACAGGAATTTCCATGCTGAAAATTGAATATTTCTGATAATAGGAGTTGACATTGTGCAAAATAATGCTATAATCTGATAATGCAACTTGGTTGCAAATTATATTTTCAGGAATGAGATGGATAGTATGGAATTATTATTTGATTCGTTTTCAGATGCACTGATCGATAGTGTAAAATTAATACCATTTTTATTAGTGACATATCTGCTGATGGAATGGTTGGAGCAGAGAACAGAAGAAAAACAGAAGCAATATATGCAGTCTGCCGGTGCGTTTGGTCCGTTGGCAGGTGGAGCACTTGGAATCGTTCCACAGTGTGGATTTTCCTGTGTGGCAGCGAACCTTTACAGTGGTGGTGTGATCACAGCAGGAGTTGTGCTTGCGGTATTTATGTCAACCTCTGATGAGATGCTTCCAATCTTTATTTCGCATACAGTAAATGCCGGCACAATTATTCGTATCCTGCTTGCAAAAATGTGCATTGCGATCGTTACAGGTTATGCAGTCGATCTTGCAAATAAATATATCCGCAGAAGATATCTGGCAGGAAGAAAAACGAAGCATACAGTGTCTTCAAAAAGCGATAATTCTAAAAATACAGACAGTGCAGATGAATCAGAGCATTCTGGATATTCCGTTCAGGCAACACAGACAGTCAATGCAGAATGTACACATAATTATAAAGATACTCATACACATAATGGAAAAAGTGTGCATGTGCATGATGAAAAAATTATTCATACCGACGATGGAAAAAGTACACACACACATCATGGACATATCCACTATGATGGTACAGACATAGAAGATAAACATATCCATGATCTGTGCGAGCAGGAACACTGCAACTGCGAGGACGGAATCTGGATGTCGGCATTAAAGCACACCTTGAAGATCACGGTATTTATTCTGGCGGTATCCTTTGTGTTAAATATTATTATCGGTATCGCAGGGGAAGATGCGATTGGAAGACTTCTTGGTGATGTACCGTTCCTTGGAGAAGCAATGGCAGCACTGATTGGACTGATACCAAACTGCGCACCATCTGTTATTATTACGGAGCTTTATCTGGATGGTATGCTCAGTGCCGGAGCAATGATGTCAGGCCTGCTTGTCAGCGCAGGCGTAGGACTTCTGGTATTGTTCCGTATGAACCGCCACAGATTGAAAGAAAACATTATGGTCGTTGGAACCTTGTATGTTACTAGTGTGTGCTGGGGGTTGTTGATCAATCTGTTGGGTATCACATTTTAAATAGAAAGAACAGCGAGAACAGAAAGAATGGAGCAGAAAACAGCAATAGTTATCGGGGCATCAACAGGAATTGGTGCAGCAACGGCGGAAGCCCTTGCACAACAATATAAAAAAATAGCCATAACGTCATTTCGTCATCCGGAAAAGCTGAAAGAGGTTCAACAGAAGATACTTGCGCAGGGCACAGATTGTTATGCAGAGACCGGTGATGCCGGAGATTTTACATTTGTAAAGCAGTTTATAGAACATGTAACCGAACATTTTGGTGAGAAGATTGATCTGTTGGTTAATAATGCCGGAATTTCTTATGTCGGACTACTGACGGATATGGATGAAACGGACTGGAAAAGAATTATAGATACGAATATAACGTCAGTATTTAACACATGCCGTCAGGTTGTGCCGTACATGGTGCATGCACATAAGGGACGTATTATCAACATTTCATCTGTATGGGGCAATGTCGGAGCCTCCTGTGAGGTAGCGTATTCAGCGACCAAAGGTGCGGTCAATGCATTCACAAAGGCTCTTGCGAAGGAACTCGCCCCAAGCGGCATCGCGGTAAATGCCATCGCATTTGGTGCAATTGATACTACGATGAATGGACATCTGTCATTGGAAGAAAAAACAGCTCTGGAAGAGGAGATTCCGTTTGGCAGGATGGCTACTGAGAAAGAAGCCGCAGATTTTATCGTAACGGCAGCAAATGCCGGCAGTTATCTGACCGGTCAGGTCCTGACCTTTGATGGTGGCTGGCAGTAGTCTGGTAAACGTTTTGCATTTTCCATAATTATCTATTGAAAAATTGTTCATATTGCTATAAAATAATCTATGCAAAGTTGCGCAGGTATGGGGTAGAGATTATGGGAATAAAGTTTATTAAAAAGAAAAAGAGTGAGGTTGCTGCGGCAAATACATTGGCAGATTTGAAAACGACAGTAGATAAAGATGGCAATGTTGAGATCGTATCGAAGAATTTTACAATGACAACCAGCCAGCAGCCGAAGAAGGGAACAGAGGCTTCAGAGTGGACATGCTGGGGCTGCGGACATGTAAATAGTGGAGAAGTCTGTGAGGTCTGTGGGAAAAAACGGGTACAGAAGTAAAAATATATGGAATCGGTTAATTTTTAAAACAGAGAGTATAGAAGTGGAAAAGGATTCTTGTATGAAAACATATAAGGATTCTTTTTTTATGTCGGGAAAATGGACAAAATACAGGATTGTATATTATATTGGTCGATCATTTGCCGCGGATAAATAAGAAATTGGAAATGCAGGTTGAAATTTAAAAGTACGTTTGGTATACTCATTAGGTGATTTTTAGATATAATGAAGAATCATAGAAAAGTATTTTTTTTTGGTGCATTTGTGATGCATGGAACTGGTAGGCTGTTTTAAGAACAATCGGATGTTCCTAGGATGCATTATAGTATATATTAAATGGAGGCCAGAAAATGGGAAAAAAAGTATTGAGATTATTTCTGGAAACAATGCTCAGAGCACTTGTAATTATTCTTGCAATCGGAATAGTTATTATGGGAGCACTGCTTATAAAGACCTTAGTAAAGAATAATTCTCTGAAAGACAGTAAGAAAACAACAAACGGAAAAGAAATTGTAACAGAAGCAGGAGATGAAAATGATCCTACCTTCAAGAATGGAGATGGAGAAAACAGTGGATCAGATGACTCAGACGAATCAGGTTCTGTTGCTTCCACAGATGCGAAGATCCTTGTTATCAATGCGACAGGAACAAGTGGCGTTGCCGGTGCATGGAAGACAGCATTAGAAGGCAAGGGCTATACTTCTGTAGAAGTTGGTACGTATACACAGTCTGCAATTGCAACCTCAAAGGTATGTGTATCCGGTTCATATGATGGAGCAGATCTTGCTGCTGAATTAACTTCGCCGGAGATGTCAACGGTAGATTCCGTAAGCGCATCTGATTGTGATGTATCAATTGATGGATATGATATTATCGTTATTATAGGAACTAGCGATATTAAAAATTAAACAGAACAACTGGAAGAACATGTATTTGTACAGGTTGCCCATACAAAAAACAGGTATTGTCACAGAAGTGTGACAGTACCTGCTTTTTGTTTTAGATGCACATGACTACACTGGAATAAATCGGACATACTATAAAAAACTGTATGAAAGGCGGTTTATATGAAAAATATTGGCGAAGTGATAGAAACATATGCATTGCTTACGGTGGCAGCATTTCTGATGTCGCTTGGGGTTGTCTGGATTTTTAACAGTGAACAGATCGTGCCGGGTGGTGTGACAGGAATTGGAATTATAATTGAGAATTTGACAAAAGGGATGGGAAACGGAGAAACAGGCATACCGGTCTGGCTGAGTAATCTGGTGATCAATATACCTCTTTTTATCTGCGGATATTTTCTATTGGAAAAGAAGAGCATGATAAGGACAGCATATACAACAGCCGTTTCAACAGTATTCATGGCGGCTATTCCCACATTTCCGCTTGCAACACAGGATAAACTGCTGAATATGATCCTTGGCGGTGTTATGTTTGGCTGTGCTTATGGGCTGATGTTCCGGCAGAATGCTTCCTCCGGCGGGGTTGATCTGATGGCATTGATCCTGAATCATCTGCGGCATGATATAGGAGCACCATTATTTCTTGGCGGGATCGATCTGGCGATCGTTGTGGCAGGCGGACTGGCATTTGGATTTGAAAATATGCTGTATGCAGTTATTGCGATCGCGATATCGACAAAATTATCCGATGTGATCGTGCAGGGGCTCCGGCATGGAAAACTGGTATATATTATTTCTTCCCATTGTGAAGAGATCAAAGCCTGTATCATGAATGAGATCGGAAGAGGTGTGACGGTATTAAATACCAGAGGTGGTTACACGAATGAAGGGCGTATAATGATTATTTCTGTTTTGTCAAGTAGGCAATTAGTAGAATTAAAAGATAAAATAAGGACAATTGATGAAAATTCTTTTCTCATTGTAGGGCAGGTTACGGAGGTTTTTGGTGAAGGTTTCACAAAATTCTCGTCTTAAATCTTCTTAAATCGATGCGAAAATCGTCAAAATGTTAGTTTTTTTGCGGTCGTATACAAAACAAACAAAACATTAAAATTTTTTTTGGGCAATAATCATATGGTTTAAAGAAGGGGAATGTTGTAAAATGACACTATGTTCAGAACGAATGAATAAATAAAACAATACTATATAATATTTACGGAGGTATTTGCAGAATGGCAAGTTTATCACTTAAGAACATCTATAAGGTATATCCTAACGGATTCAATGCTGTTAAGGATTTCAACCTTGAAATTGAAGATAAGGAGTTCATCATTTTCGTTGGACCTTCAGGATGTGGTAAGTCAACAACTCTTAGAATGATCGCAGGTCTTGAGGATATCAGCTCAGGTGAGTTATGGATCGGCGACAAGCTTGTAAATGACGTAGAGCCTAAGGATAGAGATATCGCAATGGTATTCCAGAACTACGCTCTGTATCCACATATGTCAGTATATGACAACATGGCATTCGGACTTAAGTTAAGAAAGGTTCCGAAGGAGAAGATTGACAAGGCTGTTCATGAAGCTGCTAAGATCCTTGACATTGAGCACTTACTTGACAGAAAGCCAAAGGCTTTATCAGGTGGTCAGAGACAGCGTGTAGCTATGGGTCGTGCAATTGTTCGTGAGCCTAAGGTATTCCTTATGGATGAGCCACTTTCAAACCTTGATGCGAAACTTCGTGTACAGATGCGTGTTGAGATTTCCAAGTTACATCAGAGATTACAGACAACTATCATCTACGTTACACATGACCAGACAGAGGCTATGACACTTGGTACAAGAATCGTAGTTATGAAGGATGGTATCATTCAGCAGGTAGATACACCACAGAACTTATACGATAAGCCATGTAACTTATTCGTAGCTGGTTTCATGGGTATGCCACCTATGAACTTCATTGATTGTAAGGTAGTTAAGTCTGGATCAGACATTCTCTTAATGTTCGGTTCACACTCAATCAAAGTTCCAGATAGCAAGGCTGAGAGACTTATCGCACTTGATGCAGTTGATAAGGAAGTTGTTCTTGGTATCCGTCCAGAAGATATCCATGATGAGCAGCTCTTCATCGAGTCCTCACCGGAAAGCGTTATTGATGCAAGAATCAATATCTATGAAATGTTAGGTGCAGAAGTTTACTTATACTTCACAATCGATCAGTTCGATATCACAGCAAGAGTTAATGCTCGTACAACAGCAAGACCTGGTGATACAGTTCAGTTCGCATTTGACTTAAGCAAGATCCATATCTTTGATAAGGAAACAGAGGAAATCTTAGTAAGCTAATAGATGCTACATACTTAATATTTATAAACAAAGAGGGAAAATGCAGAAAATTCTGCATTTTCTCTTTTTTTTTTTTGAAATATGTTTTAGAATAGGTATAGTAGTGTATTTTGTTATTCGTATGCTTTCCGGGAGGTTTATCCGTCGGGCAGAATGGATAGGGAAAGAATACAGAATCCGAATATAAGAATAAGGAGTGTAGAATATATGATATCGAACCAGATACTTCAGGATACGATTGATGGATTAAAGAATATTACAAGAACCGATTTATGTGTTCTTGATACAGAAGGTAAAATACTTGCATCAACATTTAAGGATGTCGATGACTGTGAAGAGGCTGTACTCGCATTTGTGGATTCTCCTGCGGAAAGTCAGGCAATCCGTGATTATCAGTTCTTCAAGGTATTTGACGATAACCAGTTAGAGCATATCTTACTTGCAAAGGGTGAGACAGATGATACCTATATGGTAGGTAAGATCGCAGCATTCCAGATCCAGAATCTGTTAGTTGCATACAAGGAGCGTTTTGATAAGGATAACTTTATCAAGAATCTTCTGCTGGATAATCTGTTGCTTGTTGATATTTACAACCGGGCAAAGAAACTGCATATCGATACAGATGTCAGAAGAATCGTATTTATCATTGAAACCAAGAATGAGAAGGATACCAATGCACTTGAGACGGTTCGTAATATCTTTTCAACAAAGACAAAGGATTTTATCACTGCTGTAGATGAGAAGAATATTATTCTTGTAAAGGAAGTAAAGCAGACAGAGTCCTATGATGATATGAATAAGATCGCAAAGGTCGTTGTAGATATGCTGAATACAGAGGTTATGTCTTCTGTTCATGTATCTTATGGTACGATCGTAAATGAGATCAAGGAAGTATCCCGTTCTTATAAAGAAGCAAAGATGGCACTGGATGTAGGAAAGATCTTCTATGAGAACCAGAATATCATCGCATACAGCAATCTGGGAATCGGACGTCTGATCTATCAGCTTCCACTTCCGCTTTGTAAGATGTTTATTCGTGAGATTTTCGATGGCAAGTCACCGGATGAATTCGACGAAGAAACACTTACGACGATTGATAAGTTCTTTGAGAACAGTCTGAATGTATCAGAGACATCCAGACAGTTATACATTCACAGAAATACTCTGGTTTATCGTCTGGATAAGCTTCAGAAGAGTACAGGCTTGGATCTTCGTGTATTTGAGGATGCGATTACATTTAAGATCGCGCTGATGGTTGTAAAATACATGAAGTATATGGAGTCATTAGATTATTAAAGGTAAAAACTGGTCTCTTTGTAATATATTGTATGCATGATTTACACATATATTTCACATTTAGTTGCTATACTTGCAAATGCAAAGAGAGAGAAAGTACAGACAGTTAAAGTTGAAAGGAAACCATTATGATAGAGTTAGAGAATGTTACTATGACCTACCCGGGTGGTATGACGGCTCTGAAGAATGTTAATATCAATATAGAAAAAGGCGAGTTTGTCTTTATCGTTGGAAGCAGTGGATCTGGTAAAACGACATTGATCAAGCTCTTATTAAAGGAACTAGATCCGACATCCGGTTCTATCCGTGTAGCGGGATATAATTATAAAACGATCAAAAAGAAGAATATCCCAAAGGTCAGAAGAAAGATTGGAGTTGTATTCCAGAACTTCCGACTGTTAAAGGATCGTACTATCTATGAGAATGTCGCATTTGCACAGAGAGTTATACAGACTCCTGCAAGATATATCAGAAGACGGGTACCTGCTATGTTGACGCTGGTAGGACTTGCTGATAAGTACAAGTCATATCCAAAGGAGTTATCCGGTGGTGAACAGCAGAGAGTTGCCATGGCAAGAGCTTTGGTAAATAATCCTGAGATCATCCTTGCCGATGAGCCAACCGGTAACCTGGATCCGAAGAACTCAGAGGATATTATGGAGCTGCTGGACGATATCAATAAACGTGGAACGACAGTTGTTGTAGTTACACATAATAAGGATATCGTAAATGAGATGCGAAAGAGAGTAATCACACTGAAGAAGGGTGTGGTTATCAGCGATGAAAAACAAGGTGGTTATATAGATGAAGATTAGTACATTCTTTTATATCCTGAAACAGGGATTTACAAACATCAGAAGAAATATATTGTTCTCCCTTGCATCCATCGGTACAATTATTTCGTGTTTGTTTATATTTGGTATTGTATATGCAGTTGTTGTTAACTTCCAGTCCGGAATGCAGGATCTGGAGAACAACGTAACGATATCTATCTTTTTTGATGAAGATATTCCGGATGAAACGGTTCAGTTGATCGGAGAGCAGATCCGTGTTCTCGATTATGTGAACACAATGGATTTTATCAGTGCAGATGAAGCATTTGATAAATTCTGTGAGCAGAACTATGATGATCCGAAAGCAGCAAAAGCAGCTTTTGGTGATGACAATCCGTTAAAGAATTCTGCTTCTTATGAGGTAACATTGAAGGATGTATCCAAACAGGCTGAATTTGTAGCATTTGCAAAGGGACTGGACGGTGTAAGAAATGTCAGAAGCTCAGAGGTAACGGCTGATAGTATTTCGACATTATCATCACTGGTCGGTTATGCTTCCGTCGGTATCGTTGTGATACTGATGCTGGTATCTATCTTCCTGATCAGTAATACGATCACGATCGGTATTACCGTTCGTAAGGAAGAAATTGCGATCATGAAGCTGATCGGTGCAACAAACTTTTTTGTACGTGCACCGTTCATAATAGAAGGTATTATTATCGGAGCAGTCGGTTCTGTTATTCCGCTTTATCTGTTATATATTATGTATCAGAAGATTCTGGAATATGTGGCAGGACGATTTGCAGTTCTGACATCAGTATTTGCATTTGTAAGCAAAGAGGAACTGTTCCGTACAATGGTACCGGTAGGCTTAATACTTGGTATAGGTGTAGGTTTGTTTGGTAGTTTGATCACTACCAGAAAACATTTGAAGGTTTAAGGGAGGTTTTATTTTGAAGAAATTTCAGATTCCATTGATGAAGAAATTCAAAAAGACAGCAATTGTTGTTGTATGTGCGGTTGCACTTGCGGCAATACCGCCGGTTTCCAATGTTTCGGCAACTTCCATGCAGGAGGCACAGGACAGCAAGAATGAAGCTGAGGGAAATAAAAAAGATGCACAGAACGTGCTGGATGGTCTGCAGGAGAGACAGAATCAGTTGATCAGTGATGTTGAAGTACTTGATAAACAGGTTTCTGATATCCAGACAAAGATCACTGCAAAAGAGGAAGAAGAAGATCAGTTAAATACTGAGATCGACGATACAAAGGAAAAGCTTGCAGCAGCCCAGGTTGAGGAAGATAATCAGTATGCAGCAATGATGAAGCGTATTCAGTATCTTTATGAAAACGGAGAGGTAGAATACATAGACACACTGATGTCATCTGCTTCCTTTACAGATATGTTGAATAAATCAGAATATGTTGAGCAGATTTCAAGCTATGACCAGAAACAGTTAAATGCACTGATCCAGACCAGACAGGATATTCAGGATTACGAAGCAACACTGGAAAAAGACCTGAAAGAGGTTGAGAGTGTTAAGGCTGATCTTGAAACTGAAAAAGATAATCTGAATACAACAATTACAGAGAAGAATAATAAGATCGCAGAGTATTCCAAGGATATTGACGCTCAGACAGCTATGGTTGAACAGTATCAGAAAGAGATTGATGCAGCAGATGCAGAGATGGCAGCCATTCAGAAGCGACTGGATGAGCAGCGTGCAGCACAGCAGCAGAGTGGTGGCAGCAGCGGAAGCAGTGAGCCACAGTACTATACACCAAGCGGTGGTTCTTACATGTGGCCTGCTACACAGGGAAGCCGGATCAGTTCTTACTTCGGACCAAGATCTTCACCTACAGCAGGTGCAAGTTCGAACCATAAGGGAATTGATATTCCATGTCCAACCGGTAGTGATATTGTTGCATCAGCAGCAGGTACAGTTGTTGTATCACAGTACAGCTCATCTGCAGGATACTACATCATGATCGATCATGGAAATGGTGTATCGACAGTATATATGCATAATTCCCAGTTGGTTGTCAGTGTAGGACAGAGTGTTGAACAGGGACAGGTAATTGCCAAGGCAGGAAGTACCGGATACAGTACAGGTTCCCATTGCCATTTTGGAGTTATGATCAATGGATCTTATGTAAATCCACTGGATTACCTGTAAAAAGACAGAAAGCTGGGATTCATACAAGTATGATAACCAGTCAGAATTGTAAGATTTTACAGAATTACACATAGGATAAAACAACAGACAGATCGGGTGAAAGCTGGATTTGTCTGTTGTCGTTTATAAAAGGAAATTTTCGGGAGATATTCAAAAAAGCTAACATGATACAAATGAATATGAATGATTATTTCTAAGAATATGAAAGGATGCAAAATGCGCGATGCGCATTGCAAAAGGTAAAATGAAGCATAATTTTAAGAAATGGATTCTTGGTGCGGCAGTTATAGCCGGATGTGCGGGAATGATGGGATGCTCCTTTACGAAGGACAATACAAAAAGCGGCGATTTGAATACGGATGCCGGAAAACGGCATGATAATCTGGAATACAATGGTTCAGTCGTGGATGAAGATACACTGGAGAAGCTTGCAAGTCTGGAGACGATCATTGATCAGTCGTATTATTTTGACACATCGGATGAGGATATGCAGAATGGTCTGTATGCCGGGCTGATCGAGGCATTGGATGATCCATATGCAAAATATTATACACCAGAGGAATTTGCAAAATTGCAGGAAGACAGTTCCGGAGAATATGCGGGCATCGGTGTTGTTGTGAGACAGGATGAAGATACCGGATATGCGATCGCGGTTAGCATTACAGAAGATTCCCCAGCGTCAGAAGCTGATATTAAGCCGGATGATCTGATCTGTAAGATCGATGATTATGAGATTCAGGAATCTGATGATCTGGATTATCTGGTTACAAAGATCCGTGGAGAAGAAGGTACGGATGTCACTCTTGAGATCTACAGACCAAGCGAGCGGAAGTACCATACAGTAACCATTACAAGAAGAAAACTGGAAAACAGTACCGTTTCTTATTTTATGGCAGATACAGATAAGAAGATCGGCTATGTCCGTGTAACACAGTTTGTTGCGAATACAGGCGATTTGTTCAGAAAAGCAGTAGAAGATCTGAAATCACAGGGAATGACAGCGCTGATGATCGATCTCCGTTCCGATCCGGGCGGAATGTTATCAACGGTTGTTGATATGTGTGATTATCTGCTTCCTGCCGGTAAGATCGTATATCAGGAAGATAAGAATGGAAATGTCTTATCAACGTATGAGTCTACGGATGAAGAGCAGCTAGATCTACCGATGGTAGTGCTCGTAAACGGAGAAAGTGCAAGCGCATCCGAGATCATGACAGCGGCATTAAAAGAATATGGCGTAGCAACGATTGTTGGCGAGAACACATATGGCAAGGGAATCGTACAGTCGGTTATTCCGCTTTCTGATGGCTCAGCAATAAAGCTTACAACTGCCAAATATTTCACTCCAAATGGAAATGACATTCATAAGAAGGGTGTAGCACCGGATATCGAAGTAGAACTTCCGGAGGATTATGTTTCCGATGATTTCCAGGGCGAGAAAGATACACAGTACCAGAAGGGGCTGGAAGTCCTGCGCGGGAACGTAAAATAGAGTAGGATTAGGTGTAGAAAATAGAGTAATTACATGGTATAATATGCGTAAGCATTGAGCCGTGCCAAAATAAACTCTGATGATTCGGCTGCTTGCAGACGAAAGCATTAGAGTTTATTTTGATAGGGCGAAAGCCCGACAACGAGGAAATACGAAGTATTTGTGAGTGGCACGGTTAAGAAAAATAAAGGAGAAACTTTCATGAATAAGGAATTGATTATCGTACTGGACTTTGGTGGACAGTACAATCAGCTTATTGCACGAAGGGTCAGAGAATGTAATGTTTATGCAGAAGTACATCCGTACACTATGAGCATTGACGAGATCAAGAAGATGAACCCGAAAGGCATTATTTTCACTGGTGGACCGAATAGTGTATACAAGGCTGATTCACCAAGTTACAGCAAGGAAATTTTTGAACTGGGTATTCCAATCCTTGGAATCTGTTATGGTTCACAGTTGATGGCACATGTGCTCGGCGGCAAGGTAGCAACTGCTCCGGTTAGTGAATATGGCAGAACTGAGGTAATGGTGGATAAGAATTCCATTTTGTTTAAAGATGTAAATAAATCAACGATCTGCTGGATGAGTCATACCGACTATATCGCAGAAGCACCAGAAGGATTTGTATCAACTGCAACGACTCCAAACTGTCCATTTGCGGCAATGGAAAATGCAGATAAGAATTTATATGCAACACAGTTCCATCCAGAGGTTATGCATACAGAAGAAGGAATGAAGATGCTTCGTGCATTTGTCATGGATGTATGTAAATGCTCTGGTGACTGGAAGATGGATTCTTTCGTTGAAGATACGATCAAGAGTCTGCGTGAGAAGATTGGAAATGGAAAAGTGCTCTGTGCATTATCCGGTGGTGTAGATTCATCGGTTGCAGCCGTTCTGTTATCCAAGGCAGTCGGCAAGCAGCTTACTTGTGTATTTGTCGATCAGGGACTTCTTCGTAAGAACGAGGGTGATGAAGTCGAAGCAGTATTTGGTCCGGATGGTCCATATGATCTGAACTTCATCCGTGTAAATGCGCAGGATCGTTTCTACCAGAAACTTGCAGGAGTTGTTGAACCGGAAGCAAAACGTAAGATCATCGGTGAAGAATTTATTCGTGTATTTGAGGAAGAAGCAAAGAAGATCGGTGCTGTTGACTTCTTAGTACAGGGAACAATTTATCCTGACGTGATCGAATCCGGTCTTGGAAAATCTGCAACGATCAAGAGCCACCACAACGTAGGCGGACTTCCGGATTATGTTGATTTTAAAGAAATCGTTGAACCGCTTCGTCTCCTGTTCAAGGACGAGGTTCGTAAAGCTGGTCGTGAGCTTGGTATCCCAGAGTATCTGGTAAGTCGTCAGCCATTCCCGGGTCCGGGTCTTGGAATCCGTATCGTTGGGGAAGTAACGGCTGAGAAGGTTAAGATTGTTCAGGATGCTGACTATATCTACCGTGAGGAGATTGCAAAAGCAGGTCTTGATAAAGGACTTGGACAGTATTTTGCAGCTCTTACCAACATGCGTTCTGTTGGTGTTATGGGCGATGAACGTACCTACGACTATGCAGTTGCACTTCGGGCCGTATGCACCAGCGATTTCATGACTGCTGACTGCGCGGATATTCCGTTTGAAGTATTGCAGAGAGTAATGACAAGAATTATTAATGAAGTGAAGGGTGTCAATCGAGTAATGTATGATCTGACGAGTAAGCCACCTGGAACGATTGAGTTTGAATAAATCGAGTTGCTTAAAAAAGCCAGTGTTTATGCGGGTTTCAGCGATTTCGATTAGTCTTTTGATAACAAATTGATAACAGTCATAGCAAGTGCCATTATTCTTGTTATCCAGTGGTTTATGGGTAACGGAACAATTAACAGGTGGCTTGCAGACTAAAGTTCGGAGCTTGGCTCTGAACAAATTCCATATTATAAACTAAGCCCTTAGCTGTGGTTAATAACCATAGTTAAGGGCTTTTTTGTCGTTGCCAAAGCATCTGTAGGGAGCTGCCAGTGGCAGGTCCTGTAGGTGCTTATTTATCTTTCAAGTGGTCTTTGAATGCTTCCACGAGAGCGTCACTTAATTCCTGTGATGGAACTTTTGCCCAACGCTGTGTGGTGTCGAACTCTGGATAATGGTAACGCCAGTTATCGTATTCTTCTCTGTTGATTTCTTCGGAAGATAGCTTGTCTGCCTGTTCTTTCCAAGCATACAGCATTTTGAGGAGTTCATATGCTTCTCTGCCTTTGTCCTTGTTGACCTTTAAGCATACCTCTCCGTCTGCTTCACTGACAGTAAGACCGTAAATATCTTCAAGGGTAAACAGAGTGTGCATAAGACCGATATAGCTGTCTATGTCAGGAACATCAAGAGCCTGTGGAGAAACATCAAGCACCTGTGCCAATGCATTTGTAAGGTCTGCTTTCGGTTTGCGTGTACCAGTTTCGTACTGTGCCAAACGCACATCAGCACTCTTTTCTGGAAAACCGATTGCTGTACCGAGATACTTTTGTGTCATACCACGCATTAGTCTGAAAAAATGTATTCTTTCGCTGATAGCCATAATGATACGCTCCTTTTATATTTAGTGAAATAAGTATAGCAGAAATGTTTAGTGGAAGTCAAGAAAAACCGAAACAAAAATGTTTAATATTTTCTTTGCAACCACTTGACAATAGCAAATATGTTTAGTAAAATAAATTACGAATTAAACAAATATGCTTAATGCGACAACTGAATGACCGTCCGAAAAGCCAAACCGCCAAGACCTCGTCGGAGCAAGTTCCGTATCGTTCGCTTGTGTGCAAGCACAAAAGCTCATTCGCTGCACTGCTCCTCCTCTTCCCCAAAAGTCTCCGACTTTTCGGGAACCCCTATACGAGCGAGCGCCTGATGTACTGCGGTGCATTGGGACAGCACAGCGCCTGCCGACAAGCAGGAGTGCCTGTTGGAACTTTAACACGGAGAAAGCGGCAAGCAAAAAATTATTTTAAGAAAGGAAGAAAAAGGATATGGAAAACAGATTTATCCGAGCCGAAGATGTGGCTCAGGAACTAAACGTATCAAAACCTTATGCATATAAACTCATCAGACAATTAAATGAGGAATTGAAAGCAAAGGGCTTTATTACGATTGCAGGGCGTGTAAATCGCCAGTATTTTTACGAAAGGCTCTACGGAGCAGGAAAGGGGGAAATGTAAATGCCGGTATTTAAGAATGAAGATAACGGTACTTGGTATGTGATGGCAAGGTATGTGAACTGGAAAGGGGAACGCAAGCAGAAATGCAAGCGTGGCTTTGCTACCAAACGAGAAGCACAGGAATGGGAAAGAATGTTCAAATTGCAGACTTCTTCAGACCTTGATATGAGTTTTGAAGCCTTTACGGAGCTTTATATCAATGATGTGAAGAACCGTTTGAAGGAAAACACGTGGCTTACCAAAGAGCATATCATACGCACAAAGATACTTCCGTATTTCGGGAAACTGAAAATCAGCGAGATTTCCACAAAGGAGATTATTACTTGGCAGAATGAAATGCTTGCCTATCGTGATGAGAAGAAAAAGCCTTATTCACAGACGTATCTGAAAACGCTGCACAATCAGTTGTCCGCCATTTTCAATCACGCTGTCCGCTACTATGAACTGCGTTCCAATCCTGCGGCAAAGGTGGGAAATATGGGACGTGAGGAACACAAGGAAATGCTGTTCTGGACAAAGGAAGAATACAAGAAATTCTCTTTTGAGATGATGGACAAGCCTGTTTCCTTTTATGCGTTTGAAATGCTTTACTGGTGCGGTATCCGAGAGGGCGAGCTGTTAGCTTTGACTCCGGCAGATTTCAACTTTGATAAGGAAACAGTCACAATCAATAAATCCTATCAGCGTTTGAAAGGGCAGGATGTGATTACTTCTCCGAAAACGAAAAAGAGCAACCGCACGATTAAAATGCCGAAGTTTCTGTGTGAGGAAATGAAAGAATATCTCGGTATGCTTTACGGATTGAAGAAGAAAGACCGTATCTTTACGGTGACGAAAAGCTATCTTCATCACGAGATGGACAGAGGGGCAAAGGCGGCAGGCGTGAAGCGTATCCGCATTCACGATCTCCGTCACAGCCACATTTCACTCTTGATTGATATGGGCTTTTCTGCGGTGGCGATTGCTGACCGAGTTGGTCACGAAAGTATTGATATTACTTATCAGTACGCACACCTCTTTCCGTCAAAGCAGATTGAGATGGCAGAAAAATTAGATGATTTAGGGAAAGGAGATTTTGAAAATGTCAGCTAAGAACAGAGATAACAAAAATCGTTGGAGGAATATCACAGTAGGGTTTCGAGTATCGCCCGAAGAAAACGAACTCATTAACAGAGCTGTAGCTCTATCAGGATTGCCAAAACAGGAGTATTGTTACCGCCGTTGCTTAAATCAGGATGTGGTGGTACAGGGCAATCCGAGAGTGTATAAGGCGTTGAAAACGGAATTTGCCACAGTCCTTGCGGAACTGAAAAGGATTGAAGCAGGAAAAGGTGTGGATGATGAACTGCTGAGTGTAATAGAACTGATTTCCATTATTCTCGGCGGTTTGAAAGGAGAGGATGCGAATGGAGAATAAAAAAGAAATGACTATTCCAAATGTATCTGCGGCAACAGATGCGGAACAGTCACTTTCCAAATGTACTGACAATAGTATAGTCAATCAGGATACGGATTTCAAGGGGTACGAGCAATCTTTTGAAGAAATGCAAAGGGAAATACTCAGACAGTTAGACCCTTCCTATCTGAAAACAGTATCAATGACAACGCTGTATGATACGGTGTTTGAGGTTCAGACACCACTTATCGACGGTCTGCTCCAAAGGGGAACTTACCTTTTCGTAGGTTCCCCGAAAGTGGGAAAGAGCTTTATGATGGCACAGCTTGCCTATCATATCAGCACAGGCACACCGCTTTGGGAGTATAAGGTGCGTAAGGCAACGGTGCTTTATTTTGCCCTTGAAGATGATTACCCACGTTTGCAGAAGCGATTGTTTCAGATGTTCGGTGCAAAGGAGACAGGCAATCTGTATTTCGCAACGGAATGTAAAACGGTCAATGGCGGACTGGAAGAACAGATAAGAGGGTTTATGAGGGAACACCCAGACACAGGCTTGATTATCATAGACACCTTAAAGCGTGTGCGTGAAGCAGGCGGAGCAGATTACAGCTACGCAAGTGATTATGATGTTGTGGCAAGGCTGAAAGCGTTGGCAGACAGTTACAAGGTTTCAATGCTTATTGTTCATCATACACGCAAACAAAAATCGGAAGATATATTCGATATGATTTCAGGCACGAATGGTCTGATGGGTGCGGCAGACGGTGCATTTGTTCTCAGTAAGGACAAGCGTACTTCCAACAATGCCACACTTGATGTTGCTGGCAGAGACCAGCAGGATATGAAAATCCATCTTGTAAGGGACAGCGAGCGATTGGTGTGGAACTTTGCAAAATCGGAAACGGAGATGTGGAAAGAACCGCCCGAACCTCTGCTTGAGAAGATAGCGGATACGCTCTTTTCGGAAAGTGACAGATGGGAAGGAACTGCTTCGGAACTTTGCGAAAGGCTTGCGGTGGATATAAAGCCGAATGTACTTTCTTTAAGGCTCAGTATCAACGCAAGCAGGCTGTTTCGTGATTACGGTATCCGTTATCAGAACAGCCGCACACACGACGGAAGAAAGGTTTCACTTTGGAAAGAAACCGAGCAGACGGCGTGACAAACGGTGTCAAAGGTGTCAATGTTTTTGAGAGCAGCACGCTGTGAAAAACATTGTCACCATCGTCACACTTTGACACCGGATAAAGTTTAGGGGAGTGTGCAGAGAGTGCCTTTTCAAAGGCGGCTCTTTGGTCTCGCCTGCTGGCTCGGTCGGTTCGCAGGCGTGTGTGCCACCGGCACACGCTCACCCCTCGGAGAGCCTTCGGAGAACGCAAAACCTGTTTACAGGTCGCATTTTTGATGGGTGTACCCGTCAAAAGTGCTTTTGCGTTACTTTTGACAAAAGTAACAAAACCTGAGAATGTTGAAATTTACAGATGGGAGATGAAAAAATGCAGAGAACGATAAGTGCAATGGTCGGTAAAGGCTCGGTCAATCACAATAGCCGAAAGTTCCGAGCAGAAAATGTAGACGGAACTCGTACTCATCTCAATATCGACTACTGCAATGAAAATATAAAGACAGTTTATCACGAATTGTTTGATGAAGCATTGGAAAGATACAATGCCAAGCAGATAAGGTCAGACCGAAAGATAAAAGATTATTATGAAAAAATCCGAAGTTCCAAGCAGGAAAAACCGTTCCACGAAATCATTTTACAGGTGGGCGGTAAGGGAAATATGAACGCCGATACGGAAAACGGAGAACTGGCAAAGCAGATTTTAGATGAATACTATCAGGGTTTTCAGGAGCGAAATCCACAGCTTCGGGTGTTCTCGGCTCATCTGCATATGGATGAAGCTACACCACATCTGCACATAGATTTTGTACCTTTTACCACAGGCAGCAAGCGTGGACTTGATACAAGAGTGTCACTAAAGCAGGCTCTTGCAACGCAAGGTTTTAAGGGCGGCAGTCGTGGCGATACGGAGTGGTCGCAATGGATACAGTCCGAAAAAGAACAGCTTGCGGCGGTGATGGAACGTTATGGGATTGAGTGGGAACATTTAGGCACACACGAAAAACATCTTTCTGTTTTGGATTATAAAAAGCAGGAAAGAGAAAAAGAAGTGGCGGCATTAGGTGCGAAAATCGAGCAGAAACAGATTGAATTTGATGTGTTGTCGGAACGAGTATTGAACTATGATAAGGCAAAAGACGAGCTGTCAAATCTTGAAATAGAGCTTGATACTGCACCGAAATATCAGTTGCCAGAACCAGAGAAATTTATGACTGCAAAGGCATATAAAACCAAAATGGCAGAGCCGGTTGTAAGGAAATTGAAGCAACTTGTCAAAACGGTGCTTGCCCGCTGCTTTGAGGGGTGGGACAACTATCATAGGCTGAATACAGCGAATGCACAGTTATACCGCACCAATCAGCGTTTGGAGAAAGTCAATGAAAGATTGACCGAAGAAAACAAAATCCTAAAAGCAGAAAATAAAGATTACAGCCTGCTCCGTAAGGTTTTTGGTCGCAAACAGATAGATGATTTGTTGGAGCAGGCAAGAACAGTTAAAGGTCGCAAGCGTGATAATACACGATCACGATAGACAAAAATCACAGGAGGAAAAGGAAAATGACAAAGACAATTTTTGAAGAAATGGGCGGAACTTATAGACAGGTGGGTGATTATTTATTGCCGAACATCACAGTACCAGCCGAAGAAGAAATAGAGCCGATTGGTTTATGGGGGAAACGACATGCAAGGCATTTAAAGGAACACTATAAAGTGTTATATATGAACCTGCTGACAAGCGGAAAGCTGCATAGTTATCTTGCAGAAGTCGATAAGCAAGCAGAGGATATGTTTCTTCGACTGGTAAAGGAATATGCCGACAGACAAGATGTGACGGAACAATTAAAGAAAGATAATCCCTACGAATGGATTGGAAGAATGAATAATATTCAGGCTTGTGCGAGGGAAGTTGTAGGAACGGAGTTGATTTACACATAAGCGTTTTACGGTATGGTGCTCCTGCGTTTGCTGGAGTGCTGTGGTTGTGGTTGTAAAGAGGTTGTGAAAGATTGAATTTCGTAATGGTTGGATGTATAATTAGGAAGTGAAAATTTTAATTTGCACTTCCATAAGGTGAAATGTATTGACACAAAAAATACAGTATGATAGTATTGCCATTAGAAGAAAGAAAGGCACATTTTGTGTAAGGTGAGGAAATGATTAATAGATAATTTGATTTAAGTAAGACACATATAGTTATTGAGCCTGTAGAGAATAGGTTTGTTTTGTGTACGCTTAAGTTGGATTATCGCAAGAGGCATTTCCTTTGTTTTCCTTTTGGAAAAGAAATAAGGGGCTATTTAGCGAGTCTATTTTTGCGTATGCAAAAAAGACTCGTTTTTGTGTGTTCAAAATAATAATTGGCTCAGACTTCGAAAAGGAGAAACTTTAATGTTGCAGATAAAAAAATTAAATTTAACACATAAAAAAGACCTGAGAATAATTCTTAATGATTTCAACCTTGTGCTAAATGATGGAGATAAGGCAGTTATTATTGGAGAAGAGGGAAATGGGAAATCGACATTAATGAAGTGGATATACAATCCGTCGCTTGTAGAAAACTATATAGAAGCAGATGGGGAAAGGATAATGGGACACGAACGTCTTGGTTATCTTCCGCAGGAGATGCTCGATGAAGATAAGGAAAAAACAATATACGAATATTTTTCTGAAGAGGAAATATTCTGGGAGAAAACGCCTAAAGAATTGTCTGTTATTGCGGGAAAATTTGGAATGAAAAATGATTTTTTCTACAGTAACCAGACAATGGGTAGTCTTTCAGGAGGCGAAAAAGTCAAGACACAACTTATGAGGCTTTTCATTCGCGATGTTTCTGTGCTGTTGTTGGACGAACCTTCCAATGACATCGACATTGCGACGCTTACATTACTGGAAAAAATCATAAATGACTGGAAGCACATTGTGCTTTTTATTTCACACGATGAAACGCTGATAGAGCGTACTGCCAACATGGTGATACATATCGAGCAGATTATACGAAAAACAAAGGCGAGATATACCGTGGCAAAGCTTCCCTATAGACGCTATGTGGAAGAACGGCTTCATAAATTTGAAATCCAAAAACAGCGGGCACTGAGTGACCGTAGGGAGAAAAAGATTCGCGATGAAAAATATCAAAGAGTTATGCAGAGTGTACAAGGTGCATTAAGAAGTTGTACCAGACAAGCACCGTCTGTTGCCAAAAACTTAAAGGACAAAATGCATACGGTTAAGGCAATGGAACGAAGATTTGAAAAAGAAGATGAAAATATGACTCAGATGCCGGAACAGGAAGAAGCAATCTTTGTCAAATTAGGGGATGAAAACTCACACATTCCCGCAGGAAAAACGGTCATAGAATATGAACTTTCAAAGCTTGTGACTCCGGATGGCAAAAGAATTTTAGCAGAAGGAATTCATTTAAAAATAAAAGGTTCAGAAAAAATCTGTATGATAGGAGCCAACGGGGCAGGAAAAACGACTCTTCTAAAAAAGATAGCGGAAGAACTCCTAAATCGGAATGACATTAAAGCAGAATATATGCCTCAAACTTATGAAGACCTGCTGGATTTGGATGTTACACCGGTTGATTACCTTGATAAAACAGGAGATAAAGAAGAGCGTACAAGAATTAGAACATACCTTGGTTCACTTAAATACACACCAGATGAAATGGAGCATCCGATTCGGGAGTTATCAGGCGGACAAAAGGCGAAAGTGCTTCTCTTGAGGATGAGCTTAAGTGGTGCAAATGTTCTTATTCTGGATGAACCGACAAGAAATTTTTCACCATTGTCCGGTCCGGTAATAAGAAAAATGCTCCGAGAATTTCCGGGGGCTGTCATTAGCATTTCTCACGATAGAAAGTATATTGAAGAGGTGTGCGATAAAATATATCAGCTAAATCCTAATGGATTACAGCTAATTGGTGATTGATAACAAAAAGGATGAAAGACTGACAAATTTCAGGCTTTTAGTGAGTTGGAAAGCATACAAAGATTTGAATTTGGAGGATAGATTATGGTACGTACAGAAGATGCATGTGAAATTATAAAATATGCTTTGCAAAACGAAATTAAAGTATATTTAGATGGCGGATGGGGTGTTGATGCACTTCTTAAAAGAGAATCAAGAATACACAATGATATTGATTTGTTTGTTGAACTGAAACATTATCATGATTATATTTATGTGATTAAGCAGCATGGATTTGAGGAAGTAAATACTGATTATACAACGGATGGTCATACTGTCTGGAAAGATGATAAACAAAGAATCATTGATTTACATTGTTTTGAATTTACAGATGACGGAATTGTTTATGAGGGAGATATATTTCCATCAAAAACTTTTTCCGGTATTGGAAAAGTTGGAGATATAACTGTTTCTTGTATTGAACCATTGAGTCAGGTAATGCTTCATTTGGGATATGAACACGATAAAAATGATGTGCATGATGTGATGCTGTTGTGTGAAACATTTCAAATAGCAATACCAGATGAATATAAGGAAAAGTAAAATTTCAGTTTTGTGTTGAATCTCTAAGCAAAATAGCTTATAATTTGACATGCTACATATAGTTATTATCCACAGTTATCGAGTAGGTGTTATCAATGCCGATAACAAAATGATAACATTAGCTCGTATAGGCAGGATAATATGGATATATCAAATAATCAAAAGAACGAGAAACATTACAGAGAATAATTCCTAAACAAAAAGCGTTAGTCTTTGTAGAGTTTGAGTAAATAAATTAACGCCACAAACCCAGTATTTATGCGGGTTTGCGGCGTTTTATTATGTCGTTTGAGTGCAAATTGAGTACAATTTTCAAATAGATATTGGAAGATAGAAAAGTATAAAAATATATTAAATAATTTTGGAAAGATTATTCATCATGCAAATTCAAGATTGTTCGATATGCAGGATGAACAATCCATAAATCAGCTTCGTTATAATTGGCAGGTATTAGTAGATTTGGAGCATCTTCAAATCGAGTAAATCCGACAGCTTTATTGTACTCGTCATTTCGCAATGTAATAAAACCTATTCTATATAGAAATTTAGCTATATGCAAGGCATCGGAGGTAATAACATTATCAATAGTTACATTGGAAATAGTAGACAAAACGTGTTCATTTATGTGATTAATTAAATCATTGGAACGATATTCGGTTCGATTGTTTCTAAAAGATTCAATAATATCTTCTAAGGAATCACATTGATGATTGTGTTCTTTGTATAAATCTGCCAAACGATATTTTCCATATTCATTCATTGCGAAATTTATGTTGCCATTATTGATATAAGAATATGACTTAGAATAGGCATCTTTGGCAGCTATTTTACATAGTTGAGCAGCCCAACGTGGACGTCCTGCACTTAAAATATGAATTGGACGATAGGGTTTAACTGATTTAGTTCCCCAACGCAGTGTTTTATTAAAAACAATATTGTATATATCGTCAAAATTTTCTCTTTCTTGGTAAACGCAATAAGGAGAATTAGGTTGTTTTTCTTTGTAATAAGATAGGATTTTTTTACAAAGAATTTTTCCAGTGTCATTTGTGCTCCATGACAAATCAAGCATATATTGTTCGCATTTGTCAAGTGCTTCGTCAATGCATATTAGTGACCATACATCTGTTCGTATAGAAGCACGAATGTTGATTCCTTTCACGTTATTAGTTAGTTCGCGACAGGCTGAAAAGAAAGTGCTTACAAGAAGACGATTTTCTGGAGTATCAATAAATGTTGCATCAATATCATCAATGAAGAGCCATACTTTATGGTTTTGATTTTCTGAATATCGTTTCAGTAAAGCATAATTATCTTGAATACTTGGCTTGGAGAGAGTTACAGTTGCTAAATCAGTTGAAACATTAATTCTGTTTAGCAAGGCTGAAATTATATTTTTTCCCTTAAAGTTTGCTAATTCTGCACTTTCAACAAGAGCCATACTATCATCAGAAAATGCAAAATGAATTTTTTTCCCAAGTTCTAAATTTACTCGGGTACAAATTCGTTGTTGCCAACAATTTATATACTCCAAAGCATTACTTGGATTGGAATTAAATAGAGCAATTAAATCTGATGCTTTGATATTAATTATTATGTCATCTGGATTATCTTTTTGCACCTGATAAGCAGTATAGCATAATAATGCAGATTTCCCGATTCCCTTACGAGCACGGACAAATTGTAATCGCACACTAGGATGAAAAAATATATCGTGCTCAGGTTTGGATAGATAATATTCGTTCAAGCGTTCAATGTTTTCATCCTCGCCGGCATCATTACCAAAAAGTGTAGGGTCTAAAAATTCGTTTCTTCGCATAACTTCTCTTTGCATTGTATTCTCCTTTAGTATTGCAATTATAGATTATTGCGTAGCCTTCCGCCAGTTGATTGTCGGCTCAAACCGTCCGCCATCATCACAAGTGAAAGGCCAATTTATTTTCCATTCAAAATATTCTTCTCGGGTAATCGTATTTTCTGTCAGTTCTTGAAAGCGTATAGCCCATTCACGCATGAAATCGTTAATTTGATTATAGTTTAAGGCGATTGCCACAGGTGGAAAAACACCGCTATATTGGCAATCATTGTACATACCATGTGCAATGCGTTTGTCGTCCTTGCCATTGTATTTTTGTAGTTGAAAAACGTATAATGAGTCACCAACAGTTTCTTCAAGCCAAAAGAAATTCATCATAATTCGTTCGGGTGGACTTAATTCTGCACCATCGTAAAAATTGATGTAATTACAATGGAGAATTTCAGCAAGAGCCTTGGCACTATCCAATTTTGGGATGCGTGCACCTGTTTCGTATTGTCCAATCCTTACTGCCGCACTCTTTTCCGTACTCCCTAAAGCTATCCCCAACTCTTTTTGTGTCATATTCCTATATTCGCGTATACGCTTAATGCGTTCATTAATTTGCATACAACTACTCCTATATTTGACAATATATGTACATTACAATAAATATACCATATTGTATATAAAAAATCAAATGTGAATGGAAATAATCAGTTGACAAAGCCAAAAAGAAATAATAAAATTAAATAAAACAAAAACGTATATAAGCATTCAAAAACGAAAGGAGAAATAATATGACCACACAGGAAAAAACTTACGTTACTGCTTCTGAACTTGCCGAAACTCTTGATATTTCAATGGGAAAGTCATACAAGATAATTCGGCAGTTAAACAGTGAATTGGCAAAAGAAGGCTTTATTACCGTGGCAGGAAAGTGTCCGCGTCGTTATCTTGAAAAGAAGTGGTATGGCTATGGACGGATAGAACAAGCGGTAAAGGAGGAATAGCATTATGGCGGCAAAAGCAGAGAAAGACCCTAAGACGGGAAAATGGCTCATTCAGTATCGCTATACGGATTGGCAGGGCAACAGAAAAAAATCAATGAAACGGGGCTTTAAGACCAAAAGAGAAGCGGAGGAATGGTTGCAGAATTTTCTTGCAACAAAACAGGCTGACTTCAATATGCTCTTTGAGGATTTTTTGAAAATTTATTATTCCGATATGGATACTCGCTTGCGAGAACATACCATGAGAACCAAGAAATATGTTTTTGAATTAAAAATTCTTCCGTATTTTGGGAAGATGAAAATGAATGAGATTATGGTGATGTTGCATCCATAGAAACAACTGAAAGATATATTGAATTAAGTATAAATAGGTATTTTTTGGGCAAGGGGATGATACTTGTAAATAAGTTAGTATATGATCTTGCAAGTGAGGTACTTATAAATAGCCGGATTACTATAAAAAAATATAATTGTTTTAAAAATGCAGTAAAGGTTGATTTTATGGCACTGGTTTTGACAATTATATTTTTATGTGTAGCGTAGTGTTAGGTGGATTGATTGCAAAATGCTTGCAAAAACTCTTCGAATGACAAAGAATATTTAGAATTTTAAGAATAATTATACAAAATATGTCAATCTATAATTCGACTAGATACAATATATAGTTCTTAATATCGAGTTTGAATAGCGGATTAAAATGCCGAAAACCTGTATTTATGCGGGTTCCCGGCATTTGTTTTATCAAATAGAGTTTGAGATAGGCTTTATTCGTGGGGAAAATAATAATTTGGAGGTACAGTAATGAATAACTTGGAAGTGAAATTTTATGATACAGTTAATGATGAACTATTGAAATTTGCGGTAATTATTTCACAGAGCAATGGCAAGTGGGTATTTTGCAAACACAAGGAAAGGGATACATATGAAGTGCCGGGAGGGCATAGAGAAGCAGGGGAGAACATTCTTGCAACCGCTAAAAGAGAGTTGCAGGAAGAAACAGGTGCACTTAGATTTGAGATAAAACCAATCTGTGTTTACTCAGTAACAGGTAAGAACAGAGTAAATGATACTGGTGAGGAGACGTTTGGATTGCTTTGTTTTGTAGAGATAACAGATTTTACGAAAGAATTACATAGCGAAATGGAGAAGGTTGTCCTTATGGATGAATTGCCGAAGAATTGGACATATCCTTCGATACAGCCGAAATTGATAGAAAAGTATTTGCAGAAGAAATGAGCAAATGGTGGAGTGAAAAAGATTTTTTTTAGATTTTGAGGAGCAGATCATTACCTGCGATATGGATGCAGATTGTATAGTTTCTGAAAATGATGAAAAAGTATTTGCGATGGTATTTGTATCTTGTATAATAATTTTACAATGATATTTTTAATTCAGCAGATAATTTTTACCGAAAAGTATGCTGCTCATTAAAAACAATGACAAATGGGTATTTTTATATCCGAATCTACAAATGATAAACAGGAGGTTTTTTTATGGATAAACACATAGAAAAAGCAATGCAGTTAAGAAATAATGAGAGGTGTCCGAACTGCGCGGAAACGATAATGATGACCTATGCAGATGAGCTTGGTTTGTCGGAGAGCCAGATGAAGGCACTTGGTACAAATTTTGGCGGAGGAATGAAGTCAGGCAGTACATGTGGAGCTGTGACAGGAGCACTGATGGTACTCGGAGCATTGGGAATCTCAGATCCTCATATTGTAGGAGAGTTCCAGAGAAAGATGAAAGAGAATCATAATGGTATGATTAATTGCTTTGATCTGTTAAGGGCAAATGCACAGGCGGGTGGTCAGAAGAAACCGCACTGTGACGGCATGATCAAAGAAGCCATTGAACTGATAGAAGAATATAGGTAATACCCTGGGAGGAGAAACGTTATATGAGAGGAAAAAGAGGACTTTTAACAGGCTTAGTTATTTTATTAGTATTCGGTATATTTGCATTTCAGGGAGCCGATATAGAGACTTATGCAAAAGGTACAACTTCGAAATGGACGGTAACTACGAGTAAAAAAACTTATGCTTATACAGGAAAGAAAATTAAACCTAAAGTTACAGTAAAGTATAAGGGGAAGAAATTAAAACCGAAGAATTATAAGATTATATATCCTAAAAATCCGGTCAAACCGGGTAAATATAAAATCAAAGTAACCTTAAAAGGCAAATATAAAGGTAAAAAAATAAAAGGAAGTAAGACGATAGAATATAGTGTAGCACTTCCTACTATAAAAGGTTTGAAAAGCACATTTTACAGAAATGATACTTATGGTGATACGTTAGATTTCGATTGGAATATGAATAGTGCTACTATGAAAATGGATGGGTATGAGCTTGAGGTAAGAAACAATGGAACCATAGGGGATAAGGTAACGAAAAAAAAGATAGAAACTTATTATGGCGGCTTCTATTTATATGTCAGTGAATATGGAATAACATATACATTCCGCATACGTACCTATAAAAAAATAGGCGGAAAAACATATTATTCCAAGTGGTCGAAGGTAACGAAAAAGGTACCGATACCTGATTATCATATGACGACTAAAACAGTAAACGGAATAGATCTTGCTTACAAAACGGATGAGTTTCCTTTTTTTAAATATACAGATTATGCGAATTATAATGATGAAGCAAACAAAACCTCAAAGGATTTTGCACAGTGCTATTTCCCGATTTTTATTAAACAGAAGTTGAAAAACGATGTTGTAATTCATACAGAGTATAATGGAAAATGTGGATTTAACAGCTTTTCAAATACACAATATATCCCAGACAGAAAAAATGTCCAGGTAGCGACAAACATATCGGTGGTATATTATGATGAAATGCCAGTGGGAGACAAAATGCAGCAGACGCTTTATAAGCAAGGATATATTGGGTATATACTTGTAAATGTAAGCTGTCTGCTGGATAAAAAGCAATCGGTAGATGTGTATTTTGGTGATACGAAGGTTGTAACATTGGTGTCGAACGGATTTTCAAATTCTGTAGAATTTGACCGTAAAAAATATTGGGAATATGATCCGTTTTTAGAGCCTGTGTATAACTATGATAGAGAGGTGCGTTTGAAAGGTATTTTAAAAGATGTTGCCCAATGCGCACCCGATATGACAGATTATGAAACATATACAGCACTTAATTATTGGATCGGTAGTCATAGTTATTCAGAGTATACATGCTGGGGTGCGGCAACGGTAGCAAATGCCATGACAGAACTTGGTTATCCCTATATAATATTGTCCTGTTCATATGATGGGGAAAATGGTTTTTATAATGATTATAGCCGGTATTATTCTGCTGCAAGTAAAAAGCCGCATAATGTAAGTGGAGGACATGTGGTGACACTGATTTTTATGGGGCAGGGTAAGTTTGTAGAATGTGAGGTTCAGGGGTATGCATCGGACAGTTCAGAATTTAAGTTTGATCCTACAGGTTGGCATAAACCAACTTATAGTACATTAACTTCTGCATCATGTAAGTTCGCTTTGAATGAATATAATACGATCGAAGAGTTAATGAAGGGTGATTATTATGTAGATATCAATAAGTATGATCCATATGACTGGCATACATGGTCCACTCATTTAGAGTAATAGTGCAAATAGATAAAAGTACTTGCATATTTATCTGCATTTATATATAATAAAAAAACATCGAAAATAATTGAAAAGACAAGGTATATATTAGGACGAGGCTAAAAGTCTGTCCAGATATATACCTTTTTTATATTATTTTCAATGGAGGTGCTGATATGGCATACAAATTTACAGAAAAAAGAAACAACATTCAGGAACAGACCACATATGTGATCTACATGATCGTCAGCAGTTATTTTCACAAAAGCAGTTGTAATTCCCGAACATTGGAGACATCGTTGTATCTTCATTATCTGGAGATGCCGAAGAACCGGCAGGAAAATCTGGAGAAGCAGGTGATCCGAAGATCGGAACAGGATCTTGGGGAGGTCATGTCTGTGCTTTCCCAGATGAATTGTGAGGTCGTATTCACCCACAGGGATGATCGATACTATCTCGATTTCGAGACCGGGTTCGAGACGGTGTCTGTGGTGGTGAATCAGATGGGATACTACGTCATAGATGTGTCGATGTAAGTGACACCGGAAAGGCAGTCGCCAGATGCCTGCAGAAATGCAGGGGTCTGGCGATTTACAGTATTAAATAATATATAGTGGATGAAAAATTTTACAGATGTCCAATTATTTGGACATTGCAATTGCTATTATGTTGCCATGAAGGCAAGGACGTTTATAAAAAATAGGATTTGCTATATGATCAGAAAGGAGACGGTAGGTATGAAAAATATGTATTTTACAATTACAGGATGTGAGCATTATCTAGGAAATGAGTTTATGGAGAAGGGGATGAAGGTGAAGCTAAAAAAGGAACCGGACAATGAGTTTGATTCAGAAGCGATTATGGTAAAAATCAAAGGCATTGGCAAATGTGGTTATGTTGCAAATAGTCCATTTACAGTTAAAGGTGAGTCTTTAAGTGCCGGTCGGTTGTATGACAGAATCGGTAAAACGGCAAAGGGAAAGATTATCGCGGTTATTGATGGAGGTGCGATTTGCAAGGTTTTGGAGGCTGGGATATAATAATTAGTAAAAGAGAGAAATAAGAATATATGAAAAATAAAATTAATATTGTATTAGTTGTGTTATTAACTGTTATGACAAGTGTAACAATAATTTTAGCTTTATATGCATATGTACAGAAGAGCAATATAGATGATTTGAAGCAAGATCTGAACAATATCAAACGAAACAGACTGCAGTAAATAAAATAAATACAAAAAATAATGATGAGACAGAGCTACAAAGAGAAAATAACAAAATAAAAGAAGAGTATAGCAGCCTTAAGAAGAATTATATGGATTTGAAAGAGGATTATGAACAAGAATTAGTGAATCGTGACGAATGGCATAAATTATACATTTCTTCACTTGATCCTTTGCAGGGACAACAAATGTATACATCTTATAGAACAGATGTTACTTTTGACATGCTGCAGAATAGTTCAGAGATTCAGTATATGGAGAAGATTAAGCTTCGAGGAACATTTGGAGGGACTGTCACATTACAGGATAATACACCAGCATATTTAGTTTATATTGATGGTGATGAGAAACAGCCAATGGTTGTAAGTTATTTTGATTCAGCGGATACAAGTGTTGTTTTAGATACCATGTTTCCATTGCAGGATGAAGTGAAGTTTAATGGTTTCTTTTATGGAACAACAGAATATATACAAGATGGCGAATATCGTACGGCACTATATTGTGGTTTTACAGAATTTGACCAAAATTGATTTTAAGTAAATAAATATTTCGTTTATCCATGGAATGAATACAAATGTACATTTAATTTTTAGGAATATTGTTGTGGAAATAAGGTATATTGCATGTATAAAACAGAGGCAATCAATTTATGAGCAAAAGAGAACCAATCAAAACTACAAAAGAAGCAATTATTTCATATTGGGCAAAGCATCAGGACGAATGCGGATTAAGTGTAGACTGGGCTGAAGCGGGTGAAAGATGTTGGAGATGCGGGTGTGAGCGTTCATTGGATCGATGCCACATTATACCGGATTCATTAGGTGGAAAAGATGAACCGGAGAATTTGGTGCTTTTGTGCAAGAGATGCCATGCAGATGGTCCGAACGTTGCAGATCAGGAGATTATGTGGGACTGGATAAGGGCCTATGGGGTTTCGTTTTATGATACATTTTGGGGATGTGAGGGAATGCGCGAATAAAAATTTATATATAAACATGGTTTTGCAAGTGCATTAAGATATATTCTGGATCATTCTGAAGGCGAGTTGAATGAGAAGGAGATACAAGAATATATAAGAAAAGAAATCAAGCACGTTACGGAGAAATCGAGTGTGCATTTTGGACAAAACTATTGGAATATAGCCACTTATGCAGGAAATCTCAGAATGCTTATAAAGTCCTTAGCAGAACAGCAGGGTATTAATATTGAGAAAATGGATAAAGAACTGAAGGATGATAAAATAGTATGGTGGATAGGAGATTCTTTTTAAAGGGTAACGTTTCAAGGAGCCACTCTTTCAAGTTTTGTGTAAATATACCCTTGTTCCCCACTCGTGAGGGAACAAGGTATGAAATCTATCAGGAAATAGTATCAAAATATCCTATATAATTTACATTATATTTCCCATTTGGAAACAGATAGTGATATAGATCAACAAAATAATCATCTGTCATACTGGCAATAAAATCAACTACGATGTCATTCGGATCACTATTCCAGTATTCATCTATGAAAGTATTTACATTAAAATAGCGGGAAGCCTTATTGGCTGTTCGCAGATATTCAATATGGTGTTTGTACAGAATAGAGTTTTTATCATGGTTTTTTGCTTGTTTTAATAGTTCTGTATAAAGTTCATAAAACATTGGTCTGACATTATTTGTGTACATAGTCTCAATTTTAGGATCACCATATATCCATTCATAGTTTTCTTTTTTGGCGAGGGAAAAAGCTTCATAGATTTCTTCGTCCATGCTGATGTATGATTTTCCATAACTTTTTTCTATAATACTGACAGTCATGTTATTAATAATTTCTGCATTTGTAGTGCCAATAGCTCCGGAGGAGAATGGAGGCTGTTCTGGAACAAGTCCAATCTTGGCTGCATCCTGCCGATCCTTTCCGATATATGCAATAATATCACTGATACGCATAATACACCCTTCTAAAGTTGATGGGATTTGTTTTTTATTTGCAGTGATGTCGGTATAGCAGCTTTCAACATTTCTATCAAATTCAGCAAAAGTATTCAGTTTTTTAGGGGTATATTCCTGTTGTTCCATTTCACCATTATGACAAAGAATTCCGTCCAGGACCTGTAAGCTGACATTTCGGCAGACCAGTTTATCCAGAACCCGGACACTTTGGACATTATGATTAAATAAGCGGCTTGTATTTTCTGAATATAATTCATTCAGGAAACGTTCTCCTGCATGGCCGAAAGGGGTATGTCCGATATCATGACCAAGTGAAATCGCTTCGATAAGATCTAGATTAAGATTGAGACTTGCGCCGATTGTGCGTGCAATTCTTGAAACTAACTGTACATGAAGTGCACGGCGGGAGACATCATCGTTTTTATAGCAGGATAGAACCTGCGTTTTATCTGAATATCGATTGTAATAATTATTATGTAGGATTTTTTCGACGTCCATTACAAAAGCAGGACGCCAGAGTTTTGGATTGTCATGATTCGCATATCGCCTGATGATCTGTGTATCTTTACATGCGTATGGATTTTCTGTATGTTTTATGCGGTCTTCTTTGATCCGTTTAGAAATTTCATTGGATAGTGAATGATATTGACTCATATGTTACCCTCCCTTTAATAATATATGTATACAATATACCAGAAATTTGACAGACAAAAAAGTATTTAATTTAATAATTTATTACAGATTTTGATGGGTGGAAGCAAAATTCCCCTCCACCTTCTTCATATGTCTTACATACACGATAAACAGTGCGCATCCGGTAAATATCCATGAAGCCGCATATACATTCAGCAGCCAGTCAAATGTTGAACGCAGGCGGAAGACTGTTCCAAGCCAGATCAAGCGGAAAACAACCGTTCCTAAGATGGTGAAGATTGCAGGTTCCACTGATTTTCCCATACCACGGAGAGCGGCACTTTCAACCTCGTAAGTAGTGGTTAGACCTTCCAATGAGCAGACATGATACATACGGATCAAAGCATAGGCAGCGACTGCTGTACTTTTTGTGTAGATTCCGACGAAAAAGTCACTCCATACGATAAAGATAACTGCGAGAATCTCTGTGAAGACAATGCCAAACAGCATGTTTAACCAGAACACTTTCTTGCAGCGTTTGATGTTCCCTGCGCCATAGTTCTGGCTGGTGAAGGTGACCGTTGCCTGTGCAAATGCATTTGCAATGTCATAGGTAAAATATTCAAAATTAAGCGCAAGAGAAGAACCTGCAATCGCAAATTTGCCAAATGAATTAATACCACTCTGGATAAAAACATTCGAGATCGAGAAAATGGTTCCCTGGATACCGGATGGAATACCGATTTGAAGGATCTTGCGCAGATACGGGCGTACAATCTTCATCCGGTTGAACCGGAATGCAAATTCATCATCTCTGCGGTAAAGGTATACCATGACCATAACAGCACTGATAACATTAGAGATTACAGTGGAAATGGCAACACCGGCAACACCCAGATGAAAGCAGATGACGAGGATCAGATTCAGGATGACATTTACGATACCGGAGATGATAAGATAGAACATTGGTCGTCTGGTATCACCGAAGCTTCGCAGAATGGCAGCTCCAAAATTATAAACGGTCATAAACGGAATGCTTAAGAAATAGATGCGGATATATAACAGTGCTTCGGCAAGAACACCGGACGGAGTACCGGATAATTCCAGAATGATCCGGGCAGAGGCAAAGCCGAGGATCATAAGCCCAAGTCCGAGGATTGTGCCAAATGTCAGGATCGTATGTACCATATCGTTGATCTTGTCACGCTGTTTCTGACCGATCAGATTAGCGAGGACGGCATTTGGTCCCACAGCCAGACCGACGATCAGGTTGACAAAGATGCCGACCAGAGCCACACAGCTTCCGACTGCAGCGAGCGCATTATCTCCGGCAAATCTGCCGACAACAGCGACATCTGCGGAGTTGAATAATTGCTGTAAAATGCTGCTGAATGCAAGCGGCAGTGAAAAAAGGATCAGCTTGCCAACCAATCCCCCGTTTAACATATCCATTTCTTTTGACTGTATCGTTTTCATATCTATAATCCCAAAGTAGTATTTTAAAATGTTTTTTCACACATTAGAAGCAGAATCTATTTAAACACTATCGACAAATGTCGTCAAGATGGGATTATAAAAAATACGCTTTTCTGTAATGTTTTTTCAGTTGTGTTGTCATATAAGCGATGGAAGGTGAATAAGGAATTAAAAACACTTTGCAATACAACATTAAATATTATTAATGTGATATTAATGTCGAATTTAACATTTTTTTCAAACGTTGTGATATACTGAAACAGATATTGGCAAAGACATGGTAAAGAAACAGTAAAAATGCTTCATGCATAAGGCAGTGAAATTGGAAATGAGGACGTATGGAGAGTAAGAAAAAATGGATATTTAATATAATTTTTTTGCTTCTGATCTTTGCGGCAACTTTTTATGGTGTGTTTCATGGCAAGGATATGGGGCGGATCATCGAAATAATTAAAACTGTGAACCCGTTTTGGTTGATTCCCGGCGTTATCTGTGTAATAATCTTCATATGGGGAGAATCTATCATTATTCATTATCTGATGCATTCACTAGGTATAAAGGTAAAGAAATGGATCTGCTTTTTATTTTCATCCGTTGGCTTTTTCTTTAGCTGCATTACTCCGTCTGCATCGGGCGGTCAGCCGGCACAGGTTTACTATATGAAGAAAGAAGATATACCGATTCCGATCTCAACGATGGTATTGTTGATCATAACCATTATCTACAAGATGGTACTGGTACTGCTTGGTGTTGCATTGGTGATCTTCGGGCAGGGATTTATACATCGGTATTTATCGGATGCAATCTTCTGGTTTTATCTCGGAATGGGATTAAATGTGGTGTGTGTAGCGATTATGGTTGTATTTGCATTTCATCCGAATTTTGCGAAGTCAATTATGATCAAAGGGCATATTTTGTTAGAACGAATCCATATATTAAAACATAGAAAGTCAAGAGCAAAGAAGCTGGTTCAGTCGATGGATCAGTATCGGGGGGCTGCTGTTTATTTGCAGGAAAATAAAAAGGTGCTGATCGTTGTATTCCTCATTACGATGGTGCAGCGGTTTGCGTTGTTTGCAGCAACCTGGTTCGTATATCTTGCATTTGGATTAAAAGGAACATCAGCGTTTACCGTGATACTTCTTCAGGGCTCGATCGCGGTTGCAGTTGATATGCTGCCGCTTCCGGGCGGAATGGGAATCAGTGAGAAGATATTCCTTGATATCTTCCTTCCGGTATTTGGAAGCATGCTTCTTCTGCCGGGTATGGTATTGTCCCGTGGCCTGGGGTATTATACAGAACTGATCCTCAGTGCGATATTTACGATTGTTGCAAATTTTACTATTGGAAGAAAAAAGAAAAGTGTGGTAGAGAAATGTTAGGTGTTTATGATTATACAGTAATTCTTACATATATCAGTCTGATGGTGTCCATCGGTGGTATGTTATTTTCGTTAAATGGCGACTGCCGGATGGCGCTTGTATGTCTGGCAATTTCCGGTTTGTGCGATATGTTTGACGGCAAGGTTGCACGGACAAAGAAAGATCGTACAGAGGTTGAAAAACGATTTGGAATCCAGATTGATTCTCTGGCGGATATTGTCTGTTTTGGAGTTTCACCGGCAATCCTTTGCTACCGCATGGGAATGCGTGGATTGACTGGTGTTGCGATCCTGTTATTCTATGTGCTGGCGGGCTTGATCCGTCTGGCATGGTTCAATGTTTCTGAGGAAGTCAGACAGGATGAGACAGAGGAAAAACGTAAATATTATCAGGGACTTCCGATCACATCTATGGCTGTGCTTTTGCCACTTCTGGCAGTATTTAAGCCGATGCTTGGCAAGCGGGAATTCATGCTCAGCCTTCATGCGTTGGTACTGTTGGTCGGTTTGCTGTTTATTACAAATTTCAAATTTCGTAAACCAAAGAACCGCACACTGGCGATCATCGTTGGCGTTGTAACGCTGGCGGTGCTTCGCATGCTCCATATATGGTAGGAGAAGATTGGAGAAAAGAAAATGAGTATCATATATATAGATCGAAAAGGACATAAAAGACAGGGCGAGACCGGTCAGGATCGCCTGCTTGCATTTATCTATGGACATGCAGTGACGAGGTGTCTGATCCGTCCCTTTCTGTCACCAGTAGTGTCCCGCATAGGCGGGGCATTTTTGGATACCCGGATTTCAGGACTGGCAGTTCCGGGGTTTGTAAAGAAGAATGGCATTGATCTGTCCTTATATGAGAAACAGATATTTGATTCATATAATGATTTTTTCACTCGAAAGATCAGAGCAGAAGAACGACCGGTTAATCCGGATGCAAATGCGCTGGTCAGCCCAAGTGATGGAAAGGTCAGTGTGTATAAGATCCATGAAAACGGACATTTTCTTATTAAACACACCGAGTATACATTGGAACAGTTGTTGCAGGACAAGAAGCTGGCTAAGAGGTATCTGGACGGACATATTTATGTAATCCGATTGACGGTAGATGATTATCACAGGTATTGTTATGCGGCAGATGGAAGAAAATCCGAACAGCGTAAGATAGCAGGAATTCTGCATACGGTGAACCCGGTTGCAAATGATGTCTGTCCGATCTACAAGATGAATTCCAGAGAGTATTGTCTGATAAAGACGGAGCAGTTTGGAACGCTTCTTCAGATGGAAGTCGGGGCATTGATGGTTGGTAAGATCAGTAACAATCAGCAAGGCTTGGGATTTGTTCATAAGGGTGTTGAAAAAGGACGATTTGAATTCGGCGGTTCAACGATCATTCTGCTGACACAGAAGAATGTCGTGATACCGGATCGGGATTTATTGGAACATACCGGATCAGGAATGGAAACACTGGTGAAAATGGGAGAGCAGATTGGACGATCAGCGAACCGTTTGGATGCATAATTGGATATGCAGATATATATCGAAAGAATAGTCAGGTGATCATAAATGAAACCAAGATCAGAAGCAAGTAAAAACCTATATCAGATGATGCTTGACCGGGGCTATCCGGCGGAATTCTGCGAGGTTATAACACAGAATCTGAATACAGATTTTACAGCCGGTCGTATGATCGGCTATTTGTCACATTATCAGACCCTTCCTATGGAGGAGGTCGTAGATGAGATGCTCGCGATCCTCACAGACCGCAACCGCATCATACAGAAAAAAGAACTGGAGCGTAACAACGCCAAGTGGAATGAATACCTGGCAAATGGCATTCCTAATGACGGGGAGTAATGCCGAGATTCAGATATTTTATATTTATAATAATACCCCTATTGATATAACATGAACGAGATTTCGTTGTGAGAATGCACATTGCCAGTAAATGCGGGTGCATGTTTGAGCCCAAAGGGCGAGTTTGCACAGGAGCATTTACGAATCAGGCATGTGCATCGAACAGAAATCGTAGTGTGTTATTCAATAGGGGTATTGTTATAAATAGAAGTATCTGAATCTCGCATTATCCCTGTTTTAGCCGATTCCGCCTAATGCGATTCCAAGTATTAAAACCAGAATGCAGATAGGGCAATAGACATATTTACAGATTGGCAGGAATTTGTCTGTGAACTTCTTTTCACGTCCAAGGTTTACCTGCTCCTCTACATATTTCTTACCGCATACCCAGAAAAACATGATTCCGGCAAGTCCTGCACCAAGCGGGCAGATATAGATGGACAGAACATCCATCCAGCCGGATACGATTCCCTGAATACAGATGGATACGATCACGCCGATTCCTGCGATCACACCACAGGATAACTTGCGATTTAATCCGAGCTTTTCCTGAATCGTTGCGATCGGAGCTTCGTACAGATTGATCAATGAGGACAAGCCCGCAAAGAATACTGCAACGAAGAAGATCATGGCGATGATATGTCCGCCCGGCATAGATTTGAACAGGGCAGGCAGATAGATGAACATAAGTCCCGGACCGCCCTGGTCTAACTGCGCACCGGTCGTTGCCATAACCGGAATGATAACGAGGGCGGCAAGTAACGCAGCGATCGTATCAAATAAAGCAACCTGTCCGGCAGCTTCCGGTATATTTTCTTCATCCGGCAGATAAGAGCCATAGATCAGTGTCCCATTTCCTGCAACAGACAGGGAGAAAAATGCCTGACCAAGTGCGTAGATCCATGTCTTTGGATCGGAGAGAACCTTTGGCTCGATCCGGAAGATATATTTATATCCTTCGGCAGCACCTGGCTGGCAGGCGGTATAGATCGCAAGAATGATAAACAGGATAAAGAACAGAGGCATCAGGATCTTATTTGCCTTTTCGATTCCGTTTCCGATACCAAACATCAGAATGATAATGCCGACAGCGAGTGCAATGATCTGCCACAGGTTATTACCGAATGCAGAAGCGGTTGAGCCAAATGCGGCACCAAAGGATTCCACATTTTCCGGTGCAAGTGTTGAACCGGTAAATGCACCGATCATATATTTTAAGATCCAGCCCATTACGACAGTATAGCCGATCGCCATGGCAAGCGCGCCGAGTACCGGTATAAATCCAAGAATTTCGCCAAGCTTTCGTTTGCCCTTTGTTCCACAGGCATAGCCGAAAGCGTCGACCGGACCGGATTTGGTAGCACGTCCGAAACTCATTTCGCCGATCACACCGGTGAATCCGATCAGGATAACGAATATGAAGTAAGGGATCAGATAAGAGCCTCCGCCATAGAGGGATACTCTGGTTGGGAACATCCAGATATTACCCATGCCGACCGCTGAGCCGATACAGGCGAGGACAAATCCCCATTTGTTGTTAAATGATTCACGTTTTTTCATCTTTTGATAACTCCTCCAAACAAATTACATACCCATATACTATACAGGAAAATGTGGGATTACGCCAGCAAACTTTTCGAAAGTTTTCATGGTGTGGCAGAAAAGAATGTTGTTATTGTCATATTACCGTAGAATTTATATAATAGGGGCATCCGAGAAAAGTATAAGGGGAGGTATGTTATGAGCTGGCCAATTTGGGTTATAATAGGTTTTGCTGTAGCGGGTATATTAGTTGGATGGCTGCAGGCAAAGGTTAAAGGAATAATCGGGGAAAAGAAAGTATCGGTGGTTTTAGCGACATTACCAGATAGTGATTATATTATTTTAAATGATGTGATGCTGCCGACAGAAAAGGGAAGTACTCAGATTGATCATATTGTTGTTTCTTTATATGGAATTTTTGTAATTGAGACGAAGAATTATAAAGGATGGATTACAGGAAGTCCATATGCTGAGCAATGGACAAAAAATATGTATGGTAAAAAATATAAATTTTATAATCCAATACGACAGAATTATGGTCATATAAAAAATTTGAGCACAATATTGGGATTGTCGGAAGAAAAATTTATATCCATTGTTGCTTTTTCAGCAAATTCAACAATAAAAGTAAAAAGTAGAGATTATGTGGTTCATATTTTACAGGTGAAAAAGGTTATAAAATCATATAAAGAACCTGTTTTTACACAAGATGAAATCAAACAGTTGGCGGATCGAATAAAGACAATTAATGAAGCATCTAGCGACCTGAGAGTTGGACATGTTAAGAGAATTAAGGAAGCGCAGAATATCAGAAAAAATAATAAGGAAGTTCAGCGAATCTGTCCTAAATGTGGCGGAAAAATAGTATATAAAAGAGGAAAATATGGTAAATTTCTGGGATGCACGAATTATCCCAACTGCAGATATACAAAAGAGATGAAATGACAGGAGGAAATACATGAAGATAAGAGATATTATAGGGCAGGAGAAAGCAACATTGTCATTTGAGGTTTTTCCACCGAAGAAGGATACAGATTTTGCAAGTGTGGAAGCTGCGGCACTTGGAATTGCGGCATTACGGCCGAGTTATATGAGTGTTACATATGGGGCGGGTGGCAGCACAAAAGGACATACGATCAAGCTTGCAAATGAGATTCAAGAAAAATACGGAGTTCCGACGATTGCGCATCTGACCTGTGTATGCGCAAATAAAGACAGCATCCGGACAGCACTTTCTGAAATGAAAAATGCAGGGATTGAAAATATCCTGGCACTTCGTGGGGATATTCCAAAGAATTATGATGGACAGGTATTTACTGATTTTACTCACGCATCGGAGCTGGTAAAATTAATAAAAGAGAGCGGAGACTTCTGTGTGGGCGGAGCTTGTTATCCGGAGGTTCATCCGGATTCTGCAAACAAGCAGGATGATATTGCAAACCTGAAAAAGAAAGTGGAAGCGGGATGTGAATATCTGACTACACAGATGTTTTTTGATAACAATATTTTCTTTAATTTCATGTATCGTATCAGAGAAGCAGGGATTGCTGTGCCGGTGATTCCGGGAATCATGCCGATCACGAAGCGGGTTCAGGTGAAAAATGCCGTCAAATTATCCGGCTGCAATGTGCCGGAACGTTTCAAGAATATTGTTGACCGGTTTGGAGATACCGAAGCTGCAATGAAGCAGGCAGGTATCGCTTATGCGACTGATCAGATCATAGATCTTCTGGCAAATGGCGTAAAGCACATTCATGTATATTCCATGAACAAGCCGGAGGTGGCAGCAGGAATTCAGGCAAATCTGTCTGATATTTTGCTGGTTTAAGAGATGTACGATTTTTTGTGCATATAAAACTGTAATATAAAGCCATAAACGGGTTGACTGTATAAAAAATACAGGAAATTCAAAGAAAATCGGAACTTTATAGGACAGAACGAATGTACAGGAGATCGGAATTATGATAAAAGGATATTTTGTAACGGAAGGTTATATGGGATATGTAGATGGAAGATACCAGCTTTTTGCGGATGAAACAGATTATATTGAATACATGGAAGAATAGAATCTGGAAGCGTCATTCTTGCAGAGACATTTCTGTATAATCAGCTACTCACTATATATAACTCGCTGTGGTTTCTATTCCATGCACACGCCTGATTCGTAAATGCTCCTGTGCAACTCGCCTTCGGCTCATACAAGCACTCGCATTTACTTGCAATGTGCATGTCATAACGAAATCCTCGCTGATGTTATATTATAGTGAATAGCTGGTTATACGGAAATGCTTTTGCAAGAATGCCGCTTTTTATAATTCTTTCATAATTGAACTGTTGTTTTATGCGAATGCTAATAGTAACATGTGTAGTATATGAAAATAATAAGAATATAATTTTGAACCTGGTGAGTGCAAGATTGTAAAATTGAGAAAACAGGAAAGGATGATGGTTATAGATGTGTACAGCAGCGACGTATAAAACGAAGGATTTTTATTTTGGCAGAACATTAGATTATGAATTTTCTTATGGGGATGAGATTACGGTGACACCGAGAAAGTTCCCGTTTGAGTTTCGTCATATGGGAAAGAGGGATTCTCATTATGCGATCATTGGCATGGCGCATGTGGCAGGTGGATATCCGCTTTATTATGATGCGATCAATGAAAAGGGTGTCGGTATGGCGGGACTTAATTTTGTTGGAAATGCAGTTTATCAGGCAGTAGAAGCTGGTAGGGATAATGTTGCACAGTTTGAATTTATCCCGTGGATACTTGGACAGTGTGCGGATCTGGACGAGGTACGGGCATTGCTTGACCGGATGAATCTGGTCGGAACACCTTTCAGCGAACAGCTTCCATCGGCACAGTTACACTGGATCATAGCAGATCGGAATGCTGCGATCACAGTTGAGTGTATGGCGGATGGAATGCATATACATGAAAATCCGGTCGGAGTTCTCACGAACAATCCACCATTTGAGACACAGATGTTTTTATTGAATAATTATCAGGGCTTATCTCCGAAACAGCCGGAAAATACTTTCGCAGAGCAGCTGCAGTTACAGTCTTACAGCAGGGGCATGGGTGCACTTGGTTTGCCGGGAGATCTGTCGTCAGCGTCACGATTTGCAAAGGTCGCATTTACAAAAATGAATTCGAAATCCGGTGACAGCGAGGCGGAGAGTATCAGCCAGTTCTTCCATATTCTTGGATCGGTTGATCAGCAGCGTGGATGCTGTGAAGTGACAGATGGCAAGTATGAGATTACACTCTACACCTCCTGCTGTAATGCAGATAAAGGAATCTATTATTATACAACATACGAAAACCACCAGATCACAGGTGTGGATATGCACCATTGTGATCTGGACGGTTCCGAGCTTTTTAGGTATCCACTGGTTCAGGGAGAACAGATCCACTGGATGAATTGACACACCTATTTGGCAGAATGTAAAATGGTGGGAGAAAAAATGTTATAGAGGCATTGCGAGGTGAAAACACAAAATGAATTATTATATCAGTGATCTGCATTTCTGCTGTGCCAGCCAGCTCGCAGGCAGCGGAAGCGGATATGACGAAAGAGAATATAAGACACTGGAAGAAATGCATGCCGATATGCTTGCCAGATGGAACCGGAAGGTGACAAACGGAGATACGGTCTATATCCTCGGCGACATCAGTAAGCGGGGAAAAAGTGAAGAATTGATTGCACTCGTTGCGCAGTTAAAAGGACATAAGATTCTTGTGCATGGGAACCATGATGATCTGTCAGATTACAGGCTCCGGCAGTTATTTGAGGAGGTTTGTAATTACAAAGAGATTACAGACAACATTCGAGGAAATGCATATAAGCTGGTGCTTTGTCATTATCCAATTCTGTTCTGGAATGGTCAGCATAGAGGAAATATCCTGTTGTATGGGCATACACACCGATCCCCAGAGGATGTGTTTTTTCAGGACTGCATAAAGCGGTTGAATGAACGCAAGGATCTTCATGAGGAAGACCAGGATTTCTTGGCGATCAATGTCGGTTGTATGCAGCCTTATATGAATTATGAGCCACAGTCATTGAAGGAACTGTTAGAAGCAAGAGGAATTGAGATTCCGGAAAAAAAGAAAAAAGGAAGGTAATTTCAGATGAAAAGTACATTAATTAAAGATACAACAAAATCAGAACGAATTGCACTTGTAAAACAATGGGAGGAAGAAGAAGGCTGTGAGAATTCCGGTATGAATTTGATGGAATATTTCAGAGATTACATTGATGGCAAGAAAGAAATTGCAGAAGTAAATGCTGCATTTCGCACAAATTATGTAGTAGAAACACCGGAGACAGAAGAAAAGCCTATGTGTGGCATGGGCGGAAGAAGATTTTAAGTGTATAATTATTATTCTTATCAAAATGACCGGAACGGCAAAAAAATAAAAAATTGCCGCTCTGGTCATTGCCTTTTATTATAAAAGATGTTATCCTATTAATGACCATATCGGCAAAAAAATAAAAATTTGCCGAACGAGACAATGAAACGGTTAGAAAAAGAGGAAAGGAGGATTCCAATTACAGATTGGATTGTATGGAAGAATGAAAAATATGGATTTATTGATAAGAATACCTGATGGAATAATATCAAGAAAAGAATTGATGCAGCTTGTGATTGAGGTACAACCGGAGTTTCGTGAAGGACAGATGAAGCGATTAATAGAATATTGGATTCGAATGTCAGAGATAGAAAGAGTTGGTCGTGATAAATACAAGAAGTGTACATCAGGAGAACATCTGAAAAAATATACAAATATCTATACAGACAGATCAAAAAAAATAATAGATGAGATGGAGCAGAAATTTCCATTGGTGGATTATAGAATATGGGAACTTCGATGGTTGAATGAATTTTTTAATCATCAGGTAGGATATAATTATATTTTTTTAGAAGTTGAACATACAGGATGTGAATTTGTGTTTGATCAGTTAATAGTTGAAAATAAAAAGGTTCTTTTTAAGCCAAGTGTAGAAGATGTATTGCGTTATGCAACATATGAAACAATATTGCTAGATCGTCTTGTCAGTGAGTCTCCGAAAGGGGAAAGTTCGGCGTATGGTCTTTCACTGGAAAAGCTGGTAGTTGATTTGTTTGCCAATAAAAAATTGAAGCAGATGCTTTCATTTTCTGATTATCCACAGGCCTTGGAAAATATGTTTTCCATGTACAAAATTGATGAAACAAAGTTATTTCGATATGCACGGAGGCGTAATAAAGAAATTGAAATTCGGGATTTTATAAAAGATAACACGAACATACAACTGATTGTATAGGAGATTGGATGCTTACAAAGGATAATTATACATTAGAACATATAAATGAATTGAGAAAAAATAAAAATACGGATACTTTTATTTTAGAGAGAAGCATCTATGCGTTTGGTTTGCTGGAGGCTCTTTGCAAGGTAAAGATGCCGTTTATATTTAAGGGTGGAACCAGTTTAATGTTGTTACTTGAACATCCAAGAAGATTATCGACAGATGTTGATATAATCGTTCCACAAGGAACGGATGTGGAAAGTTATTTGAAGAAAGTAAAAGATGTCTTTCCTTTTGAGAAAGTCGTGCAACAGGAGAGAATTGGAAAAAATGGTATCGCAAAGAAACACTATAAATTTTATTATAAATCTCCGGTGAAAAATGATACTTTGTTTTATATACTTTTAGATATCCTCTTTGAAGAGAATCATTATGCAAGGATTGTAAGTAAACCTATTAAAAATGATCTTTTAAATACACAGGGGGAAGATTTAGAAGTTGTATTGCCATCGGTAGATTGTATTCTGGGTGATAAATTAACAGCATTTGCGCCACATACGACGGGTATACCATTGGGAATAGGAAAAGAACTTGAGATAATCAAACAAATGTATGATGTAGCTGCGTTGATCGATGTATTTGATGATTTTGAAGATGTTTATAATTCTTATATGGCTATCGTTGAAACGGAGATAAATTATAGAGGGTTAGATATATCGGCAAATGAGGTATTAATGGATACAATAGATACTGCTGCCTGTATTGCTGGCAGAGGACAGATCGGTAATGAATATCCAATGTATCTGGCAGGAATAAAAAGTATTTCCACACATATATATGATGAAAGATATTCTGCTGAGAAGGCGGTGCAATCTGCCTGTAAAACAATGTATCTTGCTGCTTGTATTTTGCGAAAATCAAATTTTGAAAAAGTTATAGACTGTAATTTATATCTGGATTGTAATATAGGTAAATCAAACTATTCGAAGCTCTCAAAATTACGAAAGTTTAATGCAGAAGCATTTGCATATGTGGTAAAAACGGTAGAATTGTTGGAAAAATAAAAACATCGAGAGGAGCAATATCCGATGGCAGCAAATAAATGAAAACGGGAAGAAAATGGTAATGCTGTTTTGCAGGATATTGTGATAGAATGATAGAAATAAAATACAAAAACGCAACAGGATGGAATGAGTTTATGCAGAATGTATATAAGCAGATCGCGGACAATTTGATCGCATGGTATCCGGAGCATGCCAGAGATCTTCCATGGAGAAAAGATAAAGAACCGTATCATGTATGGTTGTCGGAGATCATGCTGCAGCAGACGAGAGTGGAAGCAGTAAAAGAATATTACAGAACGTTTTTGCAGGAGCTTCCGACGATCGAGGCGCTGGCAGAGGTAGATGATGACCGCCTGATGAAACTTTGGGAAGGACTTGGATATTATAACCGTGCAAGAAATCTGAAAAAGGCAGCAGGAGAAGTGGTGATAGAATGGCAGGGAAACTTCCCTGCAGAATACGATGAGATCCTGAGCCTGCCGGGAATCGGAGAATATACGGCGGGAGCAATCGGCTCGATCTGCTTTGATCTGCCAACTCCTGCGGTGGATGGAAATGTTCTCCGGGTATATACCAGAGTGATGGAAGATTCGTCAAATATCGACAAGCAGGCAGTAAAGAAGAAAATCCGGGAGGAGCTTCTGCAGGTGTATCGGTATGGACATTGCGATATGCTGACACAGAGTCTGATGGAGGTTGGAGCAACAATCTGTCTGCCAAATGGTGCGCCAAAATGTGAGGTGTGTCCACTACAGGAATTGTGTAAAGCTCATAAGCATGATTCCTGGCAGCAGTATCCGGTTCGTGAAGCAAAGAAGAAACGGAAGGTGGAAGAAAAAGCGGTGCTGATGCTTCGGTATGAAGATAAGGTTGCGATACGGAAGCGGACAGAGAAAGGGTTGTTACATGGATTGTGGGAATTCCCGAATCTTCCCGGAAGCTACAGCACACAGGAGATCCTTTCGTATGTAACGTCAAAAAATCTCCACCCAAAAGAAATCTGGATGGAGACAACATATACACATATTTTTTCCCATGTAGAATGGCATATGAAAGCCTTTTATATGGAATGTATGGAACAGCAGGCGAAAGATCTTCGTTGGGTTACATTAGAAGAGCTGAAGCAGGAGATTGCGATTCCGTCAGCATTTGCACCGTTTAAAGATCTTTTAAATTCCGGTGTCTGATGACCGGGCGTTAATAAAATCCAGAAGCAGACGTTTTACCTGAGTATATTTCTTTTCCGGGATTGGGATTACAAAGCCATCGGACATTGTAAGTTTAAAACGTTCAATTGATGATGCGAAATCAGGATTGATCAAATAACTCTGGTGGCAACGCAGGAAATAATCCGGGAAGCGTTTTTCCAGAGAAAGCAGACTTTCTGTAATCTCGTAGGAATTGGAGGTTGTATGGATATTGGAGTGTCTGCCATGGGATTCTATGTACAGGATCTGATTCCGATTCAGAAAAAGCAGAGATTTATCTGTACCCTTAAACGACAAACGTTCCGAGCGGGATACGCCGGCAAGCGGCATTCCGCGGAATTTGGAATCGTAATGCACCGGATAGATTGTATCTCGTTCATCGTAAGAGATAGCATTTGAGATATGGCAGAGCCGAATCTGAGGAACTCCGTTGTTCATGATCCAGGACAGATGAATCCTCTGATTAACCCGATTCATGCTGTTATCAGGCCATATCGTATCAACCATAAAGAACATAATGATCTCAACTACCCGGTTGCTGGTCGTAGCAAGAGGGGTAATAACCAGATCATGAAGAACAAATTTTAATTCGTGCTGTTCAGACAGAAATGTGTTGATCAACGCTTTTTTTGTGCGGATCACCTGTTTTTCGGCAGGACCGATCCACAGAACATCTTCATGGCATGCATCGAGAAATGGTGTAATGTTGTTGTCATAATATTGTGTCAATACCTCACCGGAAAGAGAAACAAAATCCTGAATTGTCATGGGAAGCTCCTTTCTTTTTTTATATTTTAATCAGAACTATATAAAAATACAACCCGCAAATTGGACAGTGCGTGTATATACGATTGGATAAGAAAAGGTAAAAAAGATAAAAATAATTGAAATAAATACCAAATACTATCCGTTTGGTTAGTGTACAAAAAGTGGTGCAGGGTGATATAATTTGACTATGATCGATAATAGATCAGTGCATTTGGGAATTTAGTATAAAGAAAAGAGCGTGAGACCGATGTGGGGATATCGGTGATGACCGGCAGATTAGGGACTGCCGGTTTTTCCTTTTTATACAGTATGATTTTTCAAAAAGTGATTTGTGAAGTAATATCCGATTAAGCGATAATTAATTCTCAATATAATAGAAACAGAATTGACATATACCCATGTGGGGTATATATTAAATGCGACATAATGAATACGAAAGAAGGAATTGAGATGATAAAGACAACTTTAAAAATTGATGGCATGATGTGTGGTATGTGTGAAGCCCACATGAATGATTTGATCCGTAAGAATTTCAAGGTAAAAAAGGTAACTTCTTCTGCCAAGAGCGGAGAAACGGTGATCATCAGCGAGGACAATATCGATACTGAGGCTGCAAAGAAGGCAATCAAGGATATCGGTTATGAGATGCTTTCCGCAACCAGTGAGCCATATGAGAAAAAGGGCTTATTCCATTTTGGAAAGTAGCAAAAATATCGCAATCAAAATAAACTGTTTATAAGCAGTATAACATTAGACAGATATATCCACTCGGAAAATATCAATGCATTTTCTATTCGATACACATGTCTGATTCACAAATGCTCCTGTGTGAACTCGCCCTTTGGGCTCAGACATACACCCGCATTTGTTGACAATGTGTATCTTATAACGAAAAATGCATTGAATTCTTTTCCGGGTGGATATATTTGTCTAATGATTAAATGCATGCGTACAGGCAGTTTATTTTGATTGCGAAGTTTTTTTGTAAATTTCAAATTGCATATAAAGATAGAATTTTGTCGAAAGAGATAGTATAATCAGGCTAACGCTTTTGATAGGAGATATGGAAATGTTAGTATGTGATTATATTGTAAAACAGATTGATGGAGAATATGCGCATCTGCAGAATCTGGATGGTTCCGAAGAAGATAAGCTGGTTGCAAGAGCCTTGCTGCCGAATGGAATCGCAGAGGGAACGAAGCTGCACTACGAGCTGTTACAGTATGAGATTATACAGTAAGCAGAGCTGGAGGAGAGCATAAGAATATGAACTGGAATCGAAAAGAACTGAGAAAAGGCGCGTGGAACACGGTGTTTAAGCGTGGAACGATGGCGTGGCTTGCACTGGTTGCAGTCTGCTTCATCTTTGCATTTTTAGGTGTCGATGAATTTGCACAGTCGACATTTGTAAATGGGATTGATAAGGCAATCGGACTGGATACTTCGCATGTAGCAAGTAACGTGGAAATCTTAAAAGACTATGCTGTAAATACACCGATTGTAAAGGATGTTCCGTTTATACATTCAGATTTTGTGATCGGACTGATCGATGTTGCTTCCAAGAGTCAGACATGGATCATTAAGCTGTTAGGCGCAAATGCCGCCTATCTGGAACGTAATACCGGAGAAGTGATCATTGCACTTCTGTTATCCGCATTTATTATGATGATCGTGCATTTCTTCATTCAGAGTGCAGCCATCGTTGGAAAGAATCGGTATGCGATGGAGTGTCGGTACAGTGATAAAGTATCGATCAACCGTATGTTTGCACCATTTCATTTTAAACATTTATTGAGATTGATCTGGACAATGTTCGTATATAAGGTGGTTCTGTTTTTATGGAATCTTACGATCGTCGGTGGTATATACAAATTCTATCAGTATCGGATGATCCCGTATCTTGTTGCGGAGAATCAGACACTTAGCTGGAAAGAGGCAAAAGCTTTATCCAAAGAAATGACAAATGGATACAAATGGAAGATGTTCGTAACAGATCTGTCCTGTATTCCTGTTATGCTGTTAAAGCTTGTTCCGATTGCCGGTCTGTTAGTAGCAGTACCGTTTGATGTAGAGATCGACGTGGAGATGTATTTTCATCTTAGAAAGAGAATTGACAGTGAAGCATTTGTTGAGCGTGCATTTGACGGAGCACCATACTGTAAAGGTATAGAAACTGCTGTGCCGGTATATCTCTTGCAGGATGCAGCAGTAGAAGTACCAAAGGGAATCAAGATCAAGAGTGAATACCGGTTGACGGATTTCATCTTTTTCTTCTTCTCATTCTGTTTTGTCGGCTGGGTGTGGGAGGTTATGCTCCATATCGTCAGAGATCATGAGCTTGTAAATCGTGGAACAATGTATGGACCGTGGCTTCCAATCTATGGTGTCGGAGGTGTCGTTATCATCTTCCTGTTAGACCGATTTAAGGCAGATAAATTGAAATTATTCTTGATGTCTATGGGTATCTGTGGCGTGCTCGAATATATCGCAAGCTGGATCCTGGATTTCTTCTTTAATTCCCACTACTGGAATTATAAGAAATTCTTCCTGAATTTAAATGGAAGGATCTGTCTGGTCGGCTTACTTGCATTTGGCATCGGAAGTCTGTTCGGTGTCTATATCGCGGCGCCGAAGCTCAGCCGCTTTATGCATAAGAAGAGCCGGAAAACACAGATCCTGATCTGCGCTGTCTTAAGCACAGCCTTTATCATCGACCTGATCTGTTGTGCGTTATTTGGCTTCAATGCCGGATCCGGCGTAGGTGGAACTTATAACTAAGGAAACGAATCCCCTCCGACAGATGATTATATATGTAACATTTCACCTGTATTTCTTATATGGCAGTCAGGTGTTTTCTAACTATGACATTAGCATATTTTCGTTATGAGGTTTGCACTGGCTATCAGCATCAAGCCCATGTCCGAGTCCGTAAGGACGAGTTTGGGCGACTGCTGATAAACAAGCGTGCGAACCGAATAGAAAATAAAGCGAGTCATAGTAGAAAAATGACTAACTGCCATATAAGAAACACAGATAAAACCACATACATATAATCATCTGCCGGAGGGGTTTCTATGTTAGTGATTCTGGTCCCGCCAGTTTTTGGGGGAGACACCATATATATTTTTAAAAGCTCTTGAGAAATGCAGTTGGTTTGGATAGCCGACTGCATTTCCTATATCTGCAATTGATAATTTAGTCATTTTCAGCAACTCTGTTGCTTTGGACATCCGATAATTTATCAGGAATTCCTGTGGCGTTTTGCCAATGGAATCATGAAATATCTTTCCCAGATAGCTGCGGTTGATGCCGCAACAGGCAGCTATATCTTCGATAGAGATGTCATAAGGAAAATTCTGCTCTACGAAGTTGATTGCTTCTTTTATATAGTAATCGCTCATTTTACCGGTTTTTATCATCTGGGTAGAGGCGGTGGAACGGGTGAGTGCATCCAGAAAAAGGTAGGAATGACCGATCAGGTGAAATGGCGGTTCGTTTGGGTGATTGGCAATATAGAGCATTTCGTTCATCATGATTTCCCGGTATTCCTTTGAGGTAGCATGATAGATGGGCTGGTCTTTTGAAAAACCGGCAATGTCCAGTGCTTCTTTTACCCGTAATCCATCAAATTCCAGCCAGGTATATTCCCATGGGTTTGTCTCATCTGCGATATAGGTGCTGATCTGTCCCGGATACAGAAGAAAGCCCTGTCCGCTTTTGATCGAATAATTTCTAGTCTCTCCTTTTTTGTCCTGTGCCATTAAAAGTCCGGTTCCGGAGATGACATAATGAAACAGATAGTGGGTTCTGGCAGCCGGACCGAACTGATGGGCCGGTGCACAGCGTTCCCATCCGTACTGGTATAGTCCAAGATCTATAAATTTCTCATTTGGAAATATAGAAAAAAGGTATTCATGCATAAAAAAACCTCCCAAAATTAGAACAAATACACAATATAAACTCTACTGTTTTTTACTATATACCAAAATGCTAGATAAATGCAATAGTGAGACAAAAATAATGCATTTTGGTATAAAAATGGAATTATTACGATATTTTAACAAGCATTATGATATGTTAGAATGAAAATAACTTAAAAAAGCATATTATAAAAGAAGGGAGAAATGTATTTATGCTAAAAGGGAAAAAACTATTATTTGTACTTACAATGATGACTGGTTTCTGCTTACTGGCGGGGTGTGGCAAGAATAATAAAGACGGAAAAACAGTGATCGAACTGGTACAGTACAAGCCGGAAGCAACCTCTTATTTTGAAGAAGTTGAGGAACGGTTTAATGCCAGTCATGATGATATTGAATTGAAGATCAGTTCTCCGAACGATGCAATGACGGTGTTGAAGACCAGATTTGTTCGTGAAGATAATCCGGATATCATTGGTATTGGCGGTGACATCAATTATTCGAATTTTATTGATGCCGATATGTTGATGGATATTTCTGATTTTGATGGACTGGCAGATATAAAGGAAAATTATCTGACGATCTGTGAGAATCTGAAATTTATTCCAACAGAAGGAACATACAGTGTTCCATATGTGGCAAATGCTGCCGGTATCCTGTACAACCGGGATATGTTTGAGGAGCATGGATGGACGATCCCGGAAACATGGGATGAGCTTCTTGCATTATGTGATGAGATTAAAGCAGAAGGAATTCTTCCGTTTTATATGGGCTACAAGGATACATGGACCTGTCTTTCTCCATGGAACAGTGCAGTAGCTTCATTGACATCTTCGACCGTATGTAAGGATGTTAATAAGGGAGAAACGACATTTTCCGATCAGTATGTTCAGGTTGCGGAAGAAATGAAAACCCTGCTTCAGTATGGAGAAGCCAATCCGGTTGCATATTCTTATAATGATGCTTGTACAGCATTTGCAAAAGGTGAGTCAGCAATGTATATGATCGGAAGCTATGCTGTACCACAGATCCAGTCAGTAAATCCGGATATCAATATTGATTCATTTGTATTCCCGGCTTCTAACAATAAGGATGACATGGTTCTGACATCCGGTGTAGATCTTCAGTTCTGCGTGATGGAAGACTGTCCGAATAAGGAAGCAGCCTATGAAGTCCTCCGTTTCCTGTTAGAGGATGAAAATGTACAGGACTATATAGACAATCAGAACGCAGTACCTTGTAAGAAAGGTGATTTTAAGCTTGCATCTATGTTAGACGGTATGCGGGAATATCTGGACAACGGAATCGTGACTGATTATCAGGATCATTTTTATCCATCTGAGATGGCAGTAGATGCATTGATTCAGACTTATCTGTTAGATGGAGATACAGAAGCGTTTTTGAAGAAATTTGATACGGAATGGAAACGGTACAATCGTGACCTGATCACAAAGGTTCGCAAATATGAGCAGGAGCATTCCGGAGAGGAGGAATAGAAATGGATACAAAAAAGACAGAAGATATGAAGTTTGCTAAAAAGAAAAAGAAAATGTCCGGGAAATCCAGAACATTTATGTTGATCACAATTCCTATCGTAGCATTATTCTTTACATTCAACACATTGCCGTTGATTCAGGGTGCGATTTACAGCTTTACCAATTTCCGTGGGTATGGCAGCTATGAGTGGGTTGGTTTTCGAAACTATATTGACCTTTTTCATGATGCCAGAGTTGGTTCATCCTATCTGTTTACATTTAAGCTGGCTATAGTAACAACGATCATCGTAAATGTTGTCAGCCTGATCCTTGCGATGGCATTAAACAGCAAGATTCGTTTTAAGAGCGGTCTTCGTGGACTGTATTTCCTGCCCAATATCTTAGGCGGTCTGGTTGTTGGTTATATTTTTAACTATTTCTTTACTTATATTCTGCCACAGATTGCAATCATGCTTGGTTTTGAGGGAAACAGTATGCTGGCAAGTTCTAAAACGGCCTGGCTTGCAATCGCAGTAGTATGTGCATGGCAGTCGATCGCAATGAATACGATCATTTATATATCCGGTCTTCAGACAGTTCCGGAAGATGTATACGAAGCAGGATCTTTAGATGGGGCAACCGGATTTGCAAAATTCCGTTATCTGACATTCCCACTGATCCTTCCGTTTTTTACAATTAATGTAGTCCTTTGTATGAAGAACTTCCTGATGGTATTTGACCAGATCATGTCGTTGACAAAGGGTGGTCCTGCGCAGAGCACAGAATCCATTTCCTACCTGATCTACAACAATGGTATGAGTGGCGGACAGTTTGGATTCCAGAGTGCAAATGCAGTCGTATTCTTTATAGTAATCGTAGTGATATCTGTATTACAGATGCGTTTCCTGGGTAAGAAGGAGGAACAGTTATGAAAAAATCGCAGAGACAGATCAGAAAAGAATATAAAGAAAAGGGGATTAAGACAGGAAAAGAACGATATAATATCGGGGTTACGATTCTGTTGATCCTTGGTCTTGTAACCATCCTGTTCCCATTATATATGACGGTTATGATCGCATTTAAGCAGCCGTCTGAGATGACAAATGATATCCATGGAATCTTATCTCTTCCACAGCACTGGAGTCTGAGTAATTTTAAGGAAGCTATGGAGGTAACAGATTTCTGGCATTCTCTCGGTAACAGTTTATTTATCACACTGGCAACTATCGCATTATCGATCGTAATACATTCCCTGATCGGTTATGTACTTGGACGAAGCAAGAAAAAGAATCGGATCTATAATGGAATTTATCTTTATCTTGTCAGTGGTATGTTCGTGCCATTTGCTATTTTGATGATGCCGCTCGTAAAACAGACAGCAAAAATAGGATTGGCAAATATGATTGGTGTGGTATTACTTTATACAGTATTTTATCTTCCAATGAACACAATGTTATATGCAGGATATCTGAATAATCTTCCGCTTGAACTGGAAGAGGCAGCCTGTGTTGACGGAGCCACTACATGGACGACTTACTGGAAGATCATCTTCCCGAATATGAAACCAATGCATGCAACGGTTGCGATCCTTACAGCCCTTGGCACATGGAATGACGTTATGACACCGCTTGTAATTATGTCCGGTGATCAGAATACACTTCCGCTTGCGCAGCTGAATTTCCAGACTCAGTTTGGAACAAATTACAATCTGGCTTTTGCATCTTATCTGTTAGCGTTACTTCCGATTCTGATCTTCTACATTATTTGTCAGAAACAGATCATATCAGGTGTGGCAAACGGAGCAGTAAAATAAAAGGAGACTTAATTTATGGCTATTATATATAACAAAGAGAAAAGAATATTTTCTCTCCATACGGAACATACCACTTATCAGATGATGGCCGATACACATGATTATTTGCTTCATCTGTATTACGGAAAACGCTTGGATTCGGAAATGGATTATATACTGACTTACTATGATCGAGGTTTTTCAGGAAATCCATATGATCTTGGAAACGATCGTACTTATTCCCTGGATGCACTTCCTCAGGAATTCCCTGTTCTTGGAACCGGTGATTACAGAACAACGGCAGGAAAGATCCGTGAAGCAAATGGCTGTATGGCACTTGATCTTCGCTATACAGGATATCAGATTCAGGATGGTAAGTATGATCTCCCGGGACTTCCGGCAGCACATTCTGAAGCTGCACAGACTCTGTGCATATATCTGAAGGACGAAAGAGTCGGTGTAGAGGTAACATTATTATATGGCGTATTACCTGACTGCGATGTAATAACCAGAAGTGTAAAAGTTACAAATGTCGGAAAGAATGAAATCTATCTGGAGAAGCTTTCCAGCGCATGTCTTGATCTTTTGTATGGAGATTATGATGTACTGACATTTTATGGACGGCATGCAATGGAACGGAATATGCAGCGAACACCGGTAACACATGGCAGACAGGTGATCGGAAGTAATCGTGGTACGTCCGGACATCAGTATAATCCATATATGATCCTTGCGGAACACGGCACAACAGAGACCGCCGGAGCCTGTTATGGTATATCACTGGTGTACAGTGGAAGTTTTGAAGGAAGCGTAGAATTAGATCAGTTTGATCAGATCCGTCTGGTTATGGGTCTTCAGGAGGATTTCTTTTCCTATCAATTAAAGCCGGAGCAGACATTTTATGCCCCGGAAGCAGTTTTGTCATATTCAGCGTATGGAATGGAACAGCTATCCAATCAGATGCATCATTTGGTGAGAGAGCATATCTGTCGCGGGAAATATAAAAATCAGATCCGTCCGGTTCTTGTAAATAGCTGGGAAGCCTGTTATTTTGATTTTAATGGTGAAGCGATCGTTAATCTTGCGGAGCAGGCTGCAGCACTTGGTGTGGAGCTTCTGGTCATGGATGATGGCTGGTTTGGCACAAGAGATGATGATAATTCATCCCTTGGTGACTGGATTGTAAATGAAGATAAACTGGGCTGTTCTCTTACGGAGCTGACAAAACGGGTTCATGACAAAGGTGTTCAGTTTGGTATCTGGATAGAGCCGGAGATGGTTTCAGAAAACAGTGATCTTTACAGAAAACATCCGGAGTGGGCAATTCAGGTTCCCGGTAAACATCCGGTACACGGCAGAAATCAGCTTGTACTTGATTTTGCAAATCCGGAGGTGGTGGATCATATCTATGAACAGATTGCAGCTGTCCTCAGGCAGGGCGATATCAATTATGTGAAATGGGATATGAATCGAAGCTTATGTGATATATATTCCGACAGTATGGTATGGCAGGGAAATGTAATGTATGACTATATGCTTGGTGTATATGACCTGCTGGAACGCCTGACGCAGGCATTTCCGGATATGTTATGGGAAGGCTGCTCCGGCGGTGGCGGAAGGTTTGATATGGGTATGCTGTATTATACACCACAGATATGGTGCAGTGATAATACAGATGCAGTTGATCGTATCCGTATCCAGTATGGTACATCGTTTGCTTATCCTTTATCAACGATGGGAGCCCACGTATCTGCGGTGCCGAATCATCAGACCGGCAGAGTGACGGACATGAAGACCAGAGGTGTGGTTGCCATGACAGGTGCATTCGGATATGAACTGGATCTTGGAAAGTTATCTGAGGAAGATAAGACGGCAGTCCGTGAACAGATCAAAACCTATCATGAAGCAGCACCGGTTATTTTAAAAGGGGATTATTACAGATTAAGTAATCCGTTTGAGGCGGAATATGGAGCATGGATGTCTGTCGATGAAGAAAAAAAACATGCAGTTGTAGGTGCTGTTTTATTAAATACACATGGTAATCATCCTGTATTTTATATTCGATTGAGAGGGCTTGCGCCGGAACGTTCCTATCGGGATAAGAAAACAGGTACTGTTTATTCAGGAGCTGCTTTGATGGAGCTCGGTATGCCGTTTACGGTAGTATCCGGTAATTATCCAAGCTATCAGATCCTGCTTGATGCAGTAGAATAAGAATAAATAGGACTCCCCGGTTTCTGTTTGCAGAGATCGGGGAGTTTGGCAAGAACAATAGAGTAAAAGATATATAAGATGATCAGAAATGAGGTGACGGACAGATGGATACGAAAGAAATTACAGTATCGGATCTGGCGCAGGAACAGATCAAAAACGCAGAACGATTATTTCCGTTGATCCGGAAAAAAACAGAAGAAAGAAAAGAGAAAAAAACAGTCATATCGGTATCCGGAGGTTCTGGTGTTGGTAAGACCGGAATGGCTTTCTTACTTCAAAATATGTTTGAAAAACAGGGAAAGAAATCACTTATTATAAGCGGGGACAATTATCCGCATCGGATTCCCATGTATAATGATGCAGAACGAATTGCGAGATTTCGTATGTCCGGGTTAAATGGACTTATAACTGAAAGGCTATATACAGATAAAGTAAAAGAAAAACTATTAGAGCTTCAAAAAGCCGGAAGGGATGCAGAAGAACAGGAGGACATGCAGTGGTTATCCATATATCAGAAGTATGGAGACAAGGCTCTTACAGACTATCTGGGTACGGATCAGGAACTGGATTATGAAGCTATATCGAATCTTCTCATGCAGTTTCATGGAGGAACCTCACAACTGCTGCTACGTCATATGGGAAGAACCCCGGATGATATCTGGTATGATCGCAGGGATGTATCAGATACAGATATTCTGATCCTTGAATGGACACATGGAAACAGTGCATACCTGCAGGGGGTGGATGTATCTGTTGTATTGATCAGTACGCCGGAAGAAACACTTGAAAACCGAAAGAAGAGGAATCGTGACACTGCCATTGACAGTCCCTTTGTAGCCAGAGTATTAAGAATTGAGCAGAAGAAGATTAATGATGGACTGGATCGGGCAGATATCATTCAGGATATGCATGGCAGGATTTATACGGAATAGTAAGTGAACAGGAGGTTATAGAATATGAGGAAAACAGAGATAGAAGAAACAACTATGACAGATATAAATAAAATTGAAAATGGTCCAATGCTGAATCTGTATCCGGACAGTCTTGGCGGAGATCTGGAAGCTGTTGCGGATTTATTTGAAAGAGATGGATTTGCAGATGCATTTTCCTCAATGTATATACTACCGAGTATTTACCATTCTGATCTGGATCGTGGTTTTTCTGTAATCGACTATGATCTTGAGGAGACATTTCATTCTGAAAAGGCACTATTACGGTTGGGCAGACAGAATATAGATCTGAAGCTGGATTTTGTGTTAAACCATGCGTCTGTACAGTCGCCACAGTTTCAGGATCTGTTGGAGAATGGCAGTCGATCGGAATATCGTGACTTTTTTATTAACTGGAATACATTCTGGGAAAACTGTGGAGAAATGACAGAAGACGGCTATATACAACCGGAACAGAAGTATTTGGATCCAATGTTCTTCCGCAAACCGGGATTACCTCTGTTGATGGTGGAAATGGCAGATGGCAGTCGGATTCCATACTGGAATACGTTTTATCAGGAGATTCGGGATACTGAGGATTATCATACCAGATATTTGGGACAAATGGATCTCAATATTAAATCAGAAAAGGTCTGGGACTTTTACCGTGAAACCATAAAAAAACTGGCAGGTTACGGAGCAAAGATAATCCGTCTGGATGCATTTGCATATGCCCCAAAAGCACCGGGACGCGCCAATTTCTTAAATGAACCGGAGACATGGGAATTCCTTGAACAGATCCATAAGCTTGCAAAACCATATGGAATCCGCCTTCTTCCGGAGATTCATGCCGGATATAAAGAGAAAAAGTATAAGCTGATAGCAGAGAAGGGATATCTGACATATGACTTTTTCCTTCCGGGATTGATCCTGGATGCTCTTTACAGAGGCGATGGCTCTTACCTGGAGCAGTGGGCAAAGGAACAGATAAAAGAGAATATTCATACTGTGAATATGCTTGGATGCCATGATGGAATACCGGTACTGGATCTTGCCGGATTGTTGCCGGACAACAGGATTGAAGATCTGATCCGGCTGCTTGTGGATCGTGGTGGTTTTGTAAAGGATCTTCACGGTAATAAAAAGATGTATTATCAGGTAAATACGACATATTATAATGCACTTGGCGAAAATGAACAGGCATTGTTATTAGCCAGAGCATTGCAGATATTTATGCCCGGAAAACCTCAGGTCTGGTATTTGGATCTGTTTGCCGGATCTAATGATTATGAGGCAGTGAAGCGTGCGGGTGCAGGTGGACATAAAGAGATCAACCGGACGAATCTTTCACAAAAAGATATAGAGTCAGGCCTTGAAAAGGAGGTCGTAAAAAAGCAGCTTGAAATGTTGAAATTCCGGAAAGAATTTCCGGCATTTGGATTTGATGCGGAAATGACAATCCGGACAAAGCCTGCAGCGCAGATCTCCGCTCAGGCAGAAAATGCTTTGCATTTTGCAGAACTACCGGCGGACCAGATGTATAACCGTATTTATATCACCTGGAAAAAGGATGGTTATCTTGCCCGCCTGTCCGCAGACCTTAAAGCCCATACCTATCGGATTCAGGCTCTTGATCCATCCGGTAACCTGGTCTGGCAGTCGTAATGTGTAAATCCCCTCCGACAGATGGTTATACATATGGGGCTTTATCTGTATTTCCTATCTGGCAGTCAGCCGTTTTTTACTATGACTTGCTATGATTTCTGTTTGCTGCATATGCCTGATTCGTAAATACTCCTGTGCCAACTCGCTCTTTGAGCTCGAACAGGCACCCGTATTTACTGGCAATATGCAGCTCACAACGAAATCTTCGCAAATGTCATAGTTAGAAAACGTCTGATGACCATATAAGAAATACAGGTAAAACGCTACGCATATAACCATCTGTCGGAGGGGATTCTCTAATTTCATAATATAAATAATGGATTCGAGTGCCAGCCTGCCGGATCACTCGAATCCATTGTTTATGCAGACTTATTTCTCTGGAAAAAGCTTGCGGAAGATCAGACGGATAAATGGACCGCAATAAAAAAGCTGCCAGAAGAAAGCTACCGGGAAGTTTAAGAAGGTGGTCTGGAGCCACACGGCTGCAAACTGACGACCGGCATGCTTGAATAAAATAGTGGCAACAAGGCTCATGCAAGGACACATAATACAGATGATCATGGTAGAAATTGCAAGCGTGATGATGATCGGGCGGTCATCCGGCTTCACGAAGCGGAATGCAAGAGCATGTGCAGCCTTATCTACAAACAGGAATTCAAGTAAAAAGGCAACCGGCCACATGATGATAAGCTCATGAAAGGCGGCTAAGAAAACGGAGTTTGACATTCCACCCGTGTTTAGGGAAATGTTGTAGCAGATCATGGCATAGACCATAAGAAAAGACATCATTAATGTGAAAACAATGTTTTGAAATAAAGTTTTTGGCATAAAATAAATCTCCTTTTTGATAAATAATCTGAATAAATGCAGAACCAAAACTGCAAATATCTTAAAAATAAGCACAAAAAAGACACATGTGTTGTTCGTTATCAAGTGATATGCTCATCCGTCGGCAAACGAGGTGAAATATCAGGAGCACACTTGTGTCGTTTCCAATTTTATACCAAAGCTTTTTCTTCAATTTTTACAACGTCGGTCATTATACTAAGCTTTTAGTAAAAATGCAAGTGAAAATTTCATATTCAAACTTATAAAATTTCATATGCAGGTATAAAGAATATCATAGGTGAAAACAGATAATTGTATACGCAATAATACATGGATTTGTTTGACTTATAAATGGGTAGATGCTAGTATCATAGTTATGATCATTATGTGGGAGGCAGATGGATATGAACAGTGCACAGAAGATATGTATGATTGTCGGAGTGGGTTTTGCAGGAATAGGGCTTTTTATGACATTGATCTTTTTATTTGCATTTGGTAAGCCCGGGGCATTTATATTAATTCCATTAATGTTTGTGGTACTTGGATTATGTTTTATCGTGACGATCCTTGTTATGCTCCATAACAAGAAAATGATCCGTGTACATGGTGAAAAGTATACAGCGAAGATTTATGGTTATGTAAAAAATACATCTTATATGGTAAATGGCAGATTTCCTTTAAATGTAAAGGTGCATTATTTTGATAATTATGGTATCGAGCGGGAAGTAATCCTGCCGACTTCGATCAGTGGAGGAGCGGATTCCATGTTCCCGATCGGAATGACGATCGATATCTATGAATACAATGGTAAGTACAGTTATGATCCTGCTTCTGTCCGTGGAGAACGGCTCAGAAGAGAAGAAGAGCTGATGGACAACAAGCCGATCGATCCGGAACAGCTTCACCTGATCGCAGTCCGATGTTCGAACTGCGGTGCTTCTTATAAGGCAGCAACCGGATATGCCAGCCGCTGCCCTTATTGTGGTGGTTACCAGAATGTGTGATAAAGCACTGATGTTTGCCGGAACGTGTGATGAAGCTGTTGCCGGAATGGGATGATGCCGGCTGACTATTTAGCCGCGCCCGAGGATCGCATCCATATCCTGCTCAGGAGCCGTGATCGGCTGCAGGTTGTAGGTGTCAACCAGAAAACGGACAACGGTCTCTGTCATGAATGCCGGAAGGGTTGGGCCGAGATAGATGTTTTTGACACCGAGGGCAAGCAGGGTTAAAAGGATGCAGACAGCCTTCTGTTCATACCATGAAAGAACGAGAGTCAGAGGAAGCTCGTTGATATCACAGTTAAAAGCTTCTGCCAGTGCAAGGGCAACTTTGATCGCGCTGTAAGAATCATTACACTGCCCCATATCTAAGATCCTTGGAATTCCATCGATCTCACCCAGGTCGAGATCATTGAACCGGTATTTGCCACAGGCAAGTGTCAGAACGAGAGAATCCATAGGAGTCTGTTTTACAAATTCCGTATAATAATTTCTGCCCGGATGGGCACCGTCACAGCCGCCAACTAAGAAGATGTGTTTGATATCACCATTCTTGATGGCGGCTGTAAGTTTATCTGCATGGGAGAGGACTGCGCCATGTGCAAATCCTGTTGTCAGGATATGTCCGCCATTGATACCGCTCATGCTGTGATCGTGTTCATAGCCGCCCAGCTTTAGGGCATGCTTGATGATCGGAGTAAAATCCTTCTTGCCATCCTTTGTTCCCTCGATATGCACCATTCCTTCATAGCCGACAACAGAGGTAGTGTAGATGCGATCCTCATAGCTTGGGCGTGGGGGCATCAGGCAGTTGGTTGTAAAGAGGACGGGTGCAGGGATATTTTCAAATTCCGTCTGTTGGCTCTGCCAAGCAGTTCCGAAGTTACCGGCAAGATGCTTATAGGCAGCTAATTTTGGATAGCCGTGAGCCGGAAGCATTTCGCAATGTGTATAGACATTGACCCCGGTTCCTTCGGTCTGTTTTAAGAGCAGATCCAGATCACGGAGATCATGACCGGATACAACGATGAAAGGCCCCTTGCGGATATCGGTGTGAACCTTAGTCGGCGTTGGTGTGCCGAAGGATTCGGTATTTGCCTTATCGAGCAGTTCCATGCACTGATAGTTCACTTTTCCGAATTCCATAATAAGCTCGATCCATTCTTCTACCGAGTGTTCGCGGTTCACTTCACACAAGCCCTTATAGAACCAGGTTGTTACATTATCATTTTGATAGCCGAGATTCATTGCATGATGCGCATACGCAGCCATTCCCTTTAAGCCGAACAATAACGTGGAGCGGAGTGACACGATATCGTCCGTACCATCCCACAGGCTGATTACCGGGATATCATGTGGATCTTTCAATCCACAGGTCGGAGGATTGATATTTGCTGTTGATGAATTCATATTTGTATCTGAGAAGTTCATATTTGTAGTCGGGAAGTTCTTATATGCGATATCTGATATGCTACATATGTCTGTAGGCATACAGCGCATGATATCCTTCTGGTTTTTCTGCACTTCTTTGATGTAATCTTTGATTGCTTTATCATCAAAATTTACATTTGTAAGTGTCGTAAATAAGCCGTCGATCAGCAGGCGGTCAGCGGATTTTCGGGTGTTCAGGTATCGGGACAGAAGTTTGGGATCTGTCTCTTTTTTCTGTTGCAAGGATTTCTTTGTAAGCTCGGCTGCTTCGGCAAGTCGTATCAGTTCACAGATCAATTCGTCCTGCAGATTGGATGTCGAGGGCTGCTTACCGCAGACTCCGGTATTTACACAGGCTTTATTGCCAGCCGTCTGCTGGCACTGAAAACAAAACATATTTGACATGGGATAACCTCCTGATGGAATTTTACTGATGAGTGCGGAATCGCATATATACTGTGTTGGTAAGTCATGCTGTTCATGTATGAGCAATATATATAATAATTCTGCAATTATCTTTTTAAACATATTTAGTATCGTCGGATGTTTCCGGAATTATACAGGCAAAACCTTTCATTCAGTGTAAGTGTTATTTGAGGAAGATATCTGATAGTATAAATATTGTCAGATATGGTGGGTATGAAATTAAGAAATAAATTATGATACCCCCAGGAGCCGGGCAGCAGTGGGTATGAGAGAGCGAAGGAAACCATGATACCCCAAGAAGTCAGACAACAGCAATTAAGAAAGTACAAGGAGGCGGCAGCATGGATGCATTATTAGAGATAGAAGATCTGAAAAAATATTATGGAAAGGAACCGAACCAGACAAAGGCATTGAACGGAATCACATTTCAGGTGATGCCGGGCGAGTTTTTAGGAATTATGGGAAGCAGCGGTTCCGGTAAGTCAACGTTATTAAACTGTATCGCAACAGTGATCCAGCCGGACAGCGGCAAGATCCGGATGAAGGGTACAGAGATCCAGAGGTTGAAGGGCAAGAAGCTGGCAGGATACCGTGGCAAGGAGATCGGATACCTGTTCCAGAATTTTGAACTGCTGGATAATCTGACCGGACGTGAGAACATCATGGTTCCATTGTCGATTCATAACATATCGGAGGCAGAGGGCGGAAAACGTCTGGAGCAGTTAGCGAAATATCTGGAGATCACCGAGGTACTAGATAAGTTCCCATCGCAGATGTCAGGCGGACAGAAGCAGAGACTGGCAGCAGCCAGAGCGCTGATCCTGAATCCGGGTATCATTCTGGCAGATGAACCAACCGGAGCACTTGATTCCAGAAATGCCAAAGCCTTAATGGAGAAATTAGCCGGTCTGAACCGGGATGAGAAGGCAACTGTTTTGATGGTAACGCATGATTCCAATGCAGCAAGCTATTGCAAGCGTATCCTGTTCATTCAGGATGGCGTGATCTTCCATGAATTAAGACGGGATCTGCTCGCAGAGACACAGCAACAGTTCTATGAAAGAATCCTGCAGGTCATGGCACAGTTGGGAGGGGGCAGCGCAAATGTTCTTTAAACTGATCCGAAAAAACAGTAAACGAAACAGAAAAGAAAACGGTTTATTTTTCTCCTCGTTAGTAATATCCATCGTGGCATTCTATATTATCCTGTCACTTTCTTCACAGGATGTTATGGTATTCCTTAAGAAAATGGAGAGTGATGCGGTAGATCGTCTGTTCCAGATCATACCTGCATTTTTTGTAATGACACTGGTGATCTTATTCTTCCTGATCTACTATGCAAGCAAATTCCAACTGGAACGAAGAAGACACGAATTTGGCGTCTACCTGATGATGGGAATGAGGAGAAGCAAGCTATTCGGGATGCTTCTTGCAGAAGATATAGGAAGCAGTCTGGCAGCACTTGTAACAGGACTTCCGATCGCCATTTTATTATCCGAACTGATCAGTCTGATCACAGCCAAATGTGTAGGACTTGGGATCGTCGGTCATCAGGTAACATTCTCCATTCAGGCAATCATAATAACGGCTGTTGGATTTCTGGTGATCAAGCTGGTTGCATTCCTGATCTTAAGCGGGAAGATCGCAGGACAGGAGATCGGTGCATTATTAGTTGATACACCGGAGGGAACCAAGAAGCAGTTCCCGGCTGGCGTCTATGCGGTAAGTTTCGTTCTCGGTATTATCTGTCTGGCTGTGGCATACAGCATGGCGATTGGAGGAAGATCATGGACGACACTTCGTAAGATGTCTGAGACAATATTGATCGGTTTTGTTGGTATGCTGCTCTTATTCTATGGCATGCGGTTTTTTATCGACCGTCTGGCAAAACACAGCCATGGGGGAGCTGCCCTTCGGGTATTTAACTTCCGTCAGGTGCAGGAAAATGTCATAAGAAAATCCAGTACCTTATCGATCAGTTCTATTCTGATCCTTGCAGCTCTCTGCTGTTTTGGAGCAGGAATCGTGATCGCATTTTCCTATGGAAATGAAAAGGGAAATATCCATATCATGGATTATACATTTGAAAATTACGAAGAAGATCAGAAACAGGGTGTGGAAAATGTAAAAAAGCTTCTGACAGACAACGGACTGGAACAGGATTTTTCCGATCTGTTTGAGGTGCGGGTCGGTCATCTTATTCCGGGTGCAAATGATGATTATGATGTATTTGATCTGTCATCCGTTATGAGCCGGGTAGAACAACTGCCGGATTCAGAGGATAAAGATATTCTGCTTAACAATCTGGAATATGTGTCATATCCATATCTGATCTCTTTGAGCGGATATAATCATGTACTCGAACTTGCAGGGAAAGAACCTCTTGCATTGTCAGACGATGAGGCGGCAGTATTTAAAAGTCTGGAATTTACATCGGATAGTATGAATCAGAATATAAATGATATTCTGGCAGACCGCCCGGAGGTGGCATATCTGGATCATAAGATGTATCTGACCGGTAAGATACAGACCACACCGATTGTCACAGATCGGGCAATTACGTTATCCTTTGCCCTGATCGTGCCGGATGAAGTATTTGACAAATATACATGGGACAGCACGATCTATCTGAACGGTGTGCTGGATCAGTCAAAGGTCAAGGGAGATAACCTGCTTCAGTCGGTCATGCAGATGAATGATAAACTTGCGCAGATCGATTTTGCAGCAAAAAATATTGAATATGAAAGTTATCTGAAAAATATGGGACGCCGGATGTTCTATATCGTAGCAGCAAGTTATATCACGATCTATCTGGCGATCATTTTCCTGATCATTGCAAATACCGTGATCGGGGTACAGTTCCTGATGGGACAGCAGAAATCCGGCCGAAGATATAAGACACTGATCCGGCTTGGAGCAACCTATGAACTGCTCTGCCGTTCCGCAAGAAAGCAGATCAACTGGTACTTTGGTATGCCGGTTGTCGTTGCAGGCATCAGCAGTATCTTCGGTGTGCGCGCCGTCCTTACACTGGTTTCCGGTATGATCTCAAATAGTATCCGAGATGCCATGCTGCTTGCTGCAGCTATGATTTTGCTGCTCTGTGTGGTAGAATGCATCTATATGGCATTTGTAAAACGATCAAGCAACCGGTATCTTCTGACACTGATGGTACCGGAGCGAGAGGAGTAGATTCAGAGCAGATGAAGATCAATGGCGATAGCGTGAAATCTTGACTGATAGATGAGGAGTAGATATGAAGCATATAGCAGTGGTAGAAGATGAAGATATGATGCGGGAAGAACTGGAAGCCATATTGCAGAAGGCGGGGTATCGGACCAGCGGCATCACGGATTTTGAGAATGCGGCAGCAGCCATCCTTGCGGCATCCCCGGATCTGGTGCTGCTCGATCTGAATCTGCCGGGCATGGGTGGATTCCAGATCTGCCGGGAACTGAAGCAGAAAAGCTCCATACCGATTCTGGTTCTGACATCGAGAGATCAGCTTCAGGATGAACTGCATGCGCTGGATCTGGGTGCAGATGAATTCCTGACGAAGCCGTGCAGAAAAGAACGCCTGCTTGCCAGAGTATCCAATGTGTTGAAACGGTATGAGGGAAGAAATAACCTATTGGAAGGAAATGGATTTCTCCTTGACCGCCAGACCTATACTTTATACATTCATAACCAGTCTGTTATCCTGCCGCAGAATCAGGGAAAGATCCTTGAGATATTCTTAGAGCACGGATCGGATATCGTGACGAAAGAGGAACTCTGTATCGCCTTATGGGGGACAGCAGAATTCATCGATGAAAATGCCTTACAGGTGAATCTTACAAGACTGAAAAAGACAATGGCAAATCTTGATATGCCACAGCAGATCCTTCCTGTGCGTGGCGTCGGATATCGTTTTGTCGGACAGACAGCGGAGAGGTAAAAATGGAACATATATCCGTAAAGGAGATCGGACAGATCATAAAACAGAATAGATTTTGGCTGGGGATCATCGGACTGCTTGATCTGCTCAGTATCCTGCTGTTATGGCTGATCGATGCACAGGCGTTTCAGGTGATCGTAATATCGGTAATTCTGTTCAGTCTGCTGGTATTTGTAACGGCTGTTCTTTATCTGGCAAAGAAAGAGAGAAAACGAAAGAAAGCATTTGATGAATTCCTTGCAATGCCGGATTCCTACCATGAGGAACAACTGCTTCATGATGCGGAGAATCTGCAGGCAGAGATCAGAAGCTTCAGTCAGATATTACATGAGCAGATGGATCAATGCGCACAGACGAAGTTACAGCTAAATGATTATGAGGAATATGTGGAAGCATGGGCGCATGAGGTAAAGACGCCGCTTGCCCTGTTGACATTTATGCTGGACAATCACAGAGACGAGCTGTCAGAAGATGTGGTATGCAAGCTTGATCGGATCAACTGTCAGATGCAGAGATATATCGACCAGATGTTATATTATGCCCGCTTAAAGGGGGCGAGAAAAGATTACAGATTCGAGTCGGTCGATACGGAAACCTGTGTGAAGGAAGTTTTGGAAGATTTCACACCACTGTTAGAAGAACAGAAGATACAGGTTCAGCTTGATATAAAGGAGAACACATTATTTACCGATAAACGTGGCTTCGCATTTATGCTTGGACAGTTTATCAGCAATTCGATCAAATACAACAAAGGAGAGGGTAAAAAGCTCTGGATCTCCTGTATCAGAGAGCAAGAGAAGATCATTTTGTCTGTCCGGGATAATGGCGTGGGTATCAAAGCCTGCGATCTTCCGTATGTATTTGAGAAAGGCTTTACCGGAGATTCCGGGGACAGGCGGAAGAAAGCAACCGGGATGGGACTTTATCTTGCAAAAGAAATGGCACATGACCTGAATGTGGAACTGGATGTTTCCTCTGATGAAGCCACAGGCGGCTGTGAGATAAAAGTATATTTTCCGGTGGTAGAAGAATAAAAGTAAAGAAACCAAATGGGAATCCTGTAAGTTAGGATTCCCATTTGGTTTCTTTGCTTTTGCATTTATTTAAGATAATGTTCCGGTTTTGGAACATGACAGAGTAACAGATTTTGTAATGGAGTTCGTTACAGTCCCATTAAAATATCGTTTACCTGTTGCCGAAGCAGTAGCTTGATTCACTTTTTTAGTGCAGGAACGATTTGAAATCTTCCAGTCGTTATTATTTGAAGCAGCAGTAACAGAGACAGATGTACAAGTGGCTGATGAGCCATTATAAGAAAATGTTCCTGTAACTTTAACATACCAAAGAACTTTTCCAGTTGGATCTTTACAGTAAGTTGTTTTAGAACCAGTTTTTGTTTTAGTAACAGCAAATGGCTGGCAGGCAGAAGATGACTGTTCTGATATTTCAGTTTCAAAATAAAAGTTTTCATATTCAAATTTCAGATCAGTCGCTGAGGTTTTTATTGGGTTCATTATAAGTATAATTATAAAGATACTAAAAATAATTTTTACAAATTTATCCATGCTAATAGTCCCTTTCATTAGCTGTTGTATCATCATATATATCAGATGGTTCTAGTGCTTCTTCTGCTGAGGATGTTTCCAATTCTTCTATTACTGTGGTGTCATATGCAATTTGGCTTTCCTGAGCATGCAGATAGTCCAGATGAGCAAGAAACATCTTGAATCCGGTTACCAGTAAAATCGCAAGAATGCCTGTGATAACAAGTGATTTAATATAATGTGAAATATGTAATTCTTTTCGAATTGTATCAATGTCTTTTTCAGAAATATAATTGTTTACAAGTTCATGTGGGTCACCAAATTCAGTTACTAACGCCTCATAGGATATAGAAGATCTGGTCTGAGCCATTTCTTCTATATCCTGGCGTAAGTTGGTGATAAATTTACGTTCTGCTTTGTGCATGGTAGGCAACAGATGGCGCACTTTGCGCATATACCTGTTAATTTCCCCTTTTTTCTTCGTGTTCATCTGTTTGTTCATCTCCATTAAATCTTAAAATGTCCTGAATTGCCTGATTGGTCTGGTAGTAATCATGTAACAAAAGATCTAATCGTGTTTTCCCGCTATCCTCTAAGTGATAGTATATACGAATCATTCTTTTTCCCACTTGTTCCTTATGATCAGAGATATATCCGGCATCAATTAATTTGTATAATGCCGGGTATAATGAACCAATCGGAATATCAATGACGCCATTCGTTTCCTGTCTTATGATCTGTGTCAGCTCATATCCATAGTAATCCCGTAAGCTTAACAGATGTAAGACCATTAGTTCGACGGATCCACGTCGAAAGTTGCTTTTTCGATCCATTAGAACACCTCAATTTCAAGGTTTTAATATAACATATATCATTTATTTTGTAAATATACAGAAAAACTAAAATACTATTGACATATACACTTTGTGTTATTAATATATAGATAAAGCAAAACTGTATAGGGTATGAGGGGGAGATGACGATTAACCTTCTCGCTTCTTAATGTTACACGAATTATAAGTTGAAGTTTATGCTTGTATGTGGCTTTGACTGGTATCGTGGCAGCGTGGAAAACATGTAAAAAGTTTTTCATAGTTTATACAATCAGGAGGAGAATAAAATAATGATCAAAAAAAGAATTGGTAACAAAATAATTCTTGCTACAATTGCTGGTATGCTTGTTTTAACTGGTATGGGAATATCGGAGTCAGTATCAAGTGCAGCTAATACATCGGATACAAAATGGGAGGCCGTGCTAGATGAAAATTCTACGCAGGTAAAATATACCAATAAAAGGAGAAAGGATACTAATTCAAAAATTTATATCTACTGGAGTCTAACATATGGGTCTGGTCTTAGTGCAATTTCAGTAGGGGTTTATGGATGCACTGGCGATAGTGCAAAGAAATATCCTGCGGGTAGATTGGATGGAGACAGGAAACGTTTTTATGGTATAAATGGAATGGGAAAGTATGCAATGACTAACTATGTAAATGAATTAAAGTATTCTTATGCCAAGCTAGGTTTTAAGTCACTTTCGGGGTCAGGTGTAGCAAAAGGTGTATGGAGTCCAGATTGTGCTGGATCATATACAGTATTGAAATAGAAGAAAAATATTCTAAAATATATTTTCAACGAGAATTAAAAGGTGAAAAAGTTATGGACAGTTTGTAAAAGGATGTTAACTAGATTCCTATTTCAACTGGAAAAATTGTTGCTCATGAAGCTAATAATTTAATTATTCAGTTAAATCTATCTACCTATTGTCATGAATTTATGGAGAATATATAACGACTGAGCAGCATTTAATGTGAACAAGAATACAAAGCATATCTTTACCAGGATTGACTCATAGCATTATGAAAGAGATGGTTTTCTGCGGGGGACAGGAGACCATCTTTATTCATTTATTTATGCAGGTAATAAATCAGATATCTGCCAGGATGAAAGGAAAAAGGACGAAGTGAATAAAAAGAAGAAAATAGCAGGTATTGTATTGGCAATTGCTGTGTTTTTAATAATTGGAGCCCGGATCTGTTATGTAACTGCACATGCCAGACTGCCGGAACAGAATGTGATCGCACAGGGAGAAAATCTGACATACAGAGGATTAACTTATCAGATCAAAGACGCTGTTTTATGGAATTATGAGGATTATTTCAAAGAACATCCAGAATATCAGAGTTATCAGGAATCGCAGCTTACAGGAGAAAATACGAAGTTATTGATGGTCGCATATACAGTGGAGAAGATTCAGGACCAGAATGTGCTGGAAACGATGCCTTCAATTCAGTATTTCCATGTATTTAATCAATTTGATCCATTCTTTTTCAGTGATCTGAATCCGTCATTATCGGATGGAACATTTGTATCGGGGGATACCCTTTATATTCCTTATGAAATATATAAGGCGAACCTGACAAAGGAACAATGGGAACAGGTGGAGAATAATCAGGTGATATATGAGATGGTTCTCGGAACATATCCGGTGAAAAACAGATTACAGATCACAGATATTGAAATGGAGGGAGAACAGTGAGACAGGTTGTAAGCTTGGAATTAAAGAAAGCGTTCCGGACAAAGGGGTTTTATATTGCACTGATGGTTGGATTGTTGATCAGTCTGTACCATACAGTGTGGATTTACAGAAATGTGTACGCTCCGAATAATGTTGAATACGAAAAGGTTACGGAATTGGGGGAAATGGATAAGGAATATGGATACTGGTATGAGATCGGTGTTCTGGATGGATGGTTAGGAACAGAGCTGCTGTCGCCCTGCAATCAGCTATTCTATCTGTTGCTGCCATTTCTGGCAGTACTTCCATATGGAAGCCAGTTGTTTTCTGAATGGAACAATGGGTATGCCGGGCAGATGATCATACGATGTGGACGACGCAGGTATCTGACAGCCAGAGGAATTGCAGCATTTGTAAGTGGAGGATGTGTGATAGCAATACCATTGCTTGTTAATTTTCTGTCGATTGCCTGTTTTATGCCGATTATTGGAACAGACCCAATGGCATTACAGTCGGTTGTGCCGGGACGGGCACTTCTGGGTGACATTGTGTATGAAGCACCGGCGTTGTATGCAGCATGGTATATTTTTATAGATTTTATCTATGGCGGTTTATTTGCACTGATGGCGCTGGCAATCACACAATTCTGTTACAACCGGTTTGTATTGATGATCCTGCCACTGATGTTTAACTGCTGTATGTATTATGGAATCCACAATCTGATCCCGGATATAAATGCATATAATATCAGTCTGATCCCAAATCCTGCACAACAAGGCATGAAGCTTACCTGGCATTCTCTGTTCTTATCAATGTCAGGAATGTTTCTGATCCTTATAGTGCTGTTTGCTGCAAGTAACTATAAAAAAGATGTATTAAGAACTGGAGCAATGGAATGAAAATAGAAATTACTAATTTGAAAAAAGTGATAAAGGGAACTATCGTACTGGATGATATTAATTATACATTTTCTGGTGGCAGGATCTACGGCTTATGCGGGAAGAATGGATGTGGCAAGACTATGCTGATGCGTTTAATAGCAGGCCTGATCTATCCAAGTTCCGGAACTATACGGATCAAGGATAAAGTGCTTGGTAAAGATATTTCATTTCCGGAAAGTGTTGGTATGTTGATTGAGAATCCATCATTTCTAAATGATTATACAGGGAAACAGAATCTGGAGATGTTGGCTGGTCTTCAGAAAAATGTCGATAAGGCAGAAGTACGCCGGGTGCTGGAACAGGTGGGACTGGATCCGGATGATAAGAGAAAATTTTACAAGTATTCACTTGGTATGCGGCAGCGTCTTGGAATCGCAGCAGCGATCATGGGAAGTCCGGAACTGATCTTGTTAGATGAACCGATCAATGCGATCGATACAGATGGAGTGCAGGAGATCCGTGCAATTATTCGTGGGCTTTCGGCTGAAAACCGTATCATTATCGTTGCCAGTCATGATAAATCTGAAATGGATTATCTAGCAGATGAGAAAATTTATATGTCAGAGGGAAGGCTTATAAAGGAGACGGAGAATGATCGTTAAGTTTTTTCAACATGATATCCGGCAGGGGCTGGTAAAATATATTGGACGATATATTCTGGCTGTGCTGATTGGTGCGATCGCCTGTGGGATGGTCGATCAAGCTGGCGAGTACTTCCAGCAGTGGTATGGACAGAACCTGTCAATATGGGAATATGGTTTGAATCTGTTTCAGGGACAGAGTCCTTTTGTGTTTACAAAAGGAAGCAATAATTCATTTGAGGTTCCAATGACGTGGTTTATGCTGTATCTGTGTCTGATGTTCTGTGTTGGAGATTATATCCGGCAGGATATGCATGGATTTGGTATGTATATGATGGTTAAGAGCAGGAAGCGTTCTATCTGGTGGTCTTCGAAATGTACCTGGTGTATTTGTGTGAATCTGCTGTATTTTGCATGTGCATGGATTGGAACACTTGCGTATGCATGGGCGCGGTACGGAGAGATATCGTTCAGGGATCATTTGACTTTGACCAACATGATATACGGAACCAATTTTATAGGGCTAGGGGCATCGGATATGCTTGTGAATCTGCTTGTTTTGCCATTAATGGTCGGAATCATACAGTCTCTTCTACAGATGATACTTACAGTACAGTACAGCAGTTCGGCAGGTATGGTTGTTGTATTTATGATGTTGGTCGTAAGCAGTTATTATGGCAGCAGTTATCTTCCGCATGGATATGCTATGATCACCCGTTTTTTCAGTAATGATGGAGCGGATGCGCTGTCTGTCCGGTTTGGATTATTATATCTGACCATTTGGATCATTGCTTTGTGGGTGGTCGGCTATATCATTGTCCGGAAAAAAGATGTATTTGGCAGGGAATAAAGAAAGCGGGTTACTACCGTTTCCGATACTCTCCGGGTGTGACACCATATTTCTTCTTGAAGGTTCGATTGAAATAGGACAGGTTAAAGAATCCGCAGCTTTCTGCGATGGACAGGATGCTGTCATCGGTTGTGACAAGAAGTCTGGCTGCGATATTTAACCGGAAATCACACAGATAGGTGGTAAAGGATACACCCATTGTATTCTTAAAAAATCGCATAAAATGGGATTCAGAGAATCCACAGTAAGAAGCAATGTCCGCAATGGATATTGCTTCTTTGTAGTTTCCGTCGATATAAGATAAGATCGCTTTGGTACGATCCAGATTCTTTGCATGATTTTTCCGGTCTGAGGTCTCTGCCTTTTGCTCTGCATGTGTATACAGGGTATAGAAGAATTCAAAATAACAGCTTTTCAGAGCAAGCCGATATCCCTTTGGAGTCGATGCACAGAGGGTATCTACCCGGTTTAGGCAGGAGGACAGGGAATTATATAACGGATCGTCACGGTCATAGATACTCTTTATATCTAATTCACCGGAGAGCAGAGGCAGGAAGAATTCACTGTCTAAGGTATCATGATTTTTGGATCGGAACAGATCAACAGAGAAAATGATATTTTCATATTCCATCGAATAGGAGGCATACTGAGAGATGCCGTGGATCCTGCCCGGCAGGATCAGAATGATATCTCCTTCTTCTACATAGTGCGTCGTGAAATCCAGCGTTACATTTCCTTTTCCTTTCTTAATATAGATGATCTCCATATATGGATGCCAGTGGAGCGGAACGGCATTGAAGTCGAGCGGAATCGAGCACAGATAGGTGTTGTAAGGGAAGAGCGGATCGGCGTGCGCCTTCGTTTCCATGTAATTTTCATATTCTAAACTGTTCATATATATACTCCTTTCCTCGCGTCCACCTGTTTGATAAGATATAGTAGCTGAATGTTTTTGAGATGATAGAATAGTACCATAAAATGCTTTTATTATGCAAGAAATAGCATGAAAAAGATATTAGAATACAAACCAGAACAGACATTCCGAATATACGACCTTTACCTTACCTTTACCTTTATTAAATGCAGGCGAATGGATAGCTGTTCAATAGAAAATTTAATAAAGAGGTATCAGACATGAAGAAAGCGTTAGAGCGTGGCGCAGGAATCCTCCTGCCGATCAGCAGCCTTCCATCCCCTTATGGAATCGGATCTCTGGGGAAAGAGGCATATGAATTTGTTGACAGGTTGAAGGAGGCAGGCCAGCGTTACTGGCAGGTGCTTCCGATCGGACCAACCAGCTTTGGTGACAGTCCGTATCAGTCATTTTCAGCATTTGCGGGCAATCCTTATTTTATCGATTTCGACATTCTGATTCATGAAGGTTTACTGACACAGGAGGAGGTAGATGCATATAGCTGGTACGATCAGCTGGATGACATCGATTACGCCCGCCTGTACAGACAAAGGTTTGAGGTATTGAGAAAAGCATATGGCAGATCGAAGCATGAGACATCAAAGCAGTATGCAGAATTTCTCACGGAAAATGAAAACTGGCTTCCGGATTACGCCCTTTATATGGCGGTCAAGGCAGACCATGAGAACAAAGAATGGTTAAGCTGGGAAGAACCGGTTTTAAAGAGAGAAGAAACAGCACTTCGTAAGTGTAGGGAACAGTTACACGATGAGATCGGATTCTATATGTTCCTTCAGTTCAAATTCGATGAGCAGTGGAAGACACTCAAATCTTACGCCAACCGTCATGGTATCAGTCTGATCGGCGACATTCCAATCTATGTAGCACTGGACAGTGCAGATGTATGGGCAAATACAGAACAATTTCAGTTAGATCATGATCTACAGCCTGTGTGTGTAGCCGGTTGTCCACCGGATGCATTCTCCGATTACGGTCAGAAATGGGGCAATCCTTTATATGACTGGTATCGAATGGAGCAGGATGGGTTCTCCTGGTGGAAGAACCGAATCCGTAAATCAGCCAGTCTCTATGATGTGATCCGTATCGATCATTTCATCGGCGTTGTGCGGTATTACAATATTCCGGCAGACGGAGAGCCAAAGAACGGATTCTATCTGGAAGGCCCGGGAAAGAAGCTTGTAGATGCGATCGACAGTGCCAGAGGAAATGCGAAGGTGATCGCAGAAAATCTGGGAGTCGTTGTGCCGGAGGTACAGAAGCTGGTGAAAGAATCCGGCTATCCGGGAATGAAGATCTTACAGTTTGGATTTGACGGAAATGCGGAGAATGAACATGCACCGCATAATTACGAAAAGAATTACGTTGTCTATATCGGAACACACGATAATGACACATTAAAAGGATATATCGAGAATGCATCAAAGGACAATCTTACATTTATGATGAAATATCTGGGAGCGGCAAATGAGCAGGAGATCCCGGAGAAGATGATGCAGGTATTATATATGAGCCCTGCCGATACCGTTATCGTTCAGATGCAGGATCTGCTTGGAAAGGATAACGGAGCACGGATGAATCTTCCATCTACGATCGGTACAAACTGGCGCTGGCGGATGAAGAAGGGTGAATTTACAGACGAGATCAGAGACCGATTAAGGGAATTAACAAGAGTATATGGAAGAAATGCTGTGAAGCAGTATTTTTGTAAGGAGGATATAATGTTAACAGAGATTTGTAAGAAGAAATATAATAAAACGATCAAGGAATGCAGCAATGAGGAGATCTATTTTGCGCTGCTTGATATGACAAAGGAATTAGCAGAAGACAAGGTTACAGAAGATGGTAAGAAAAAGGTTTACTATATATCAGCAGAGTTCCTGATCGGTAAGCTGTTATCCAATAACCTGATCAATCTTGGAATCTTTGATGAAGTAAAACAGGTGCTGGCAGAAAACGGCAAGAGCATCTATGATATCGAAGAAGTAGAGCCGGAACCATCCCTTGGAAATGGCGGACTTGGACGACTGGCAGCCTGCTTCCTTGATTCGATGGCAACACTCGGACTTCCGGGAGATGGTATCGGGTTAAATTACCATATGGGTCTGTTCAAGCAGGTATTTGAGAATAACTACCAGAAGGAGACTGCAAATCCATGGATCGAGGCAGACAGTTGGCTGACAAAGACCGATGTAAGCAACACGATCCGGTTTGGAAACTGTACCGTACAGTCCAGAATGTATGACATCGATGTGACAGGTTATGAGAACCGCACAAATAAGCTGCATTTATTTGATATTGAGAGCGTGGATGAGAGCATCATGGAGCCGGATGGCATTAGCTTTGATAAGACAGATATCAAGAAGAACCTGACACTCTGTCTCTACCCGGATGACAGTGACGAAGCCGGCAACTTACTTCGTATCTATCAGCAGTATTTCATGGTTGCAAATGGTGCAAAGCTGATCCTTGCAGAGGCAAAGGAGAAAGGTTCAAATCTTCATGATCTTGCAGATTATGCAGCCATTCAGATTAATGATACACATCCGTCTATGGTGATCCCTGAGTTGATCCGTCTGTTGATGGAAGAGGGTATCTCCTTTGATGAAGCAACAGAGATCGTAACCGATGTATGTGCTTACACCAATCATACGATCCTTGCAGAAGCATTGGAGAAATGGCCGGTCGCTTATCTGGAGAAGGTCGTTCCACAGCTTATGCCTGTGATCCGTATGCTGGATAAAAAGGTCAGAAACCGTTATAAGGATGAGCGTGTTTATATCATAGATGGTGATTCCCGTGTGCATATGGCACATATCGATATGCATTACAGCCACAGTGTAAATGGTGTTGCTTATCTTCATACCGAGATCCTGAAGAATTCAGAATTGCATCCATTTTATGAGATCTATCCTGAGAAATTCAACAATAAGACAAACGGTATCACATTCAGAAGATGGTTGTTACACTGCAATGAAAAGCTGGCAGCTTACATCACAGAGCTGATCGGACCGGATTACAAGAAGGATGCCGATAAGTTACAGGAGCTGGCTTCTTACTACAAGGATAAGAATGTATTAGAAGAGATCCTTGCGATCAAGCAGAGCAATAAGGCAGTCTTAAAGGACTACCTGAAAGAGACACAGGGAATCGAGATCAACGAGAATTCAATCTTTGATATCCAGGTCAAGAGACTGCATGAATACAAGCGTCAGCAGATGAATGCCCTCTGGGTGATCTACAAATATTTTGAGATTAAGAAAGGACATCTGCCTGAGACTCCGATCACAGTTATATTTGGAGCAAAGGCTGCACCTGCTTATACGATCGCAAAGGACATCATTCATCTGATCCTCTGTCTGCAGGAGCTGATCGACAATGATCCTGAGGTAAGTCCGTACTTGAAAGTTGTCATGATCGAGAATTATAATGTATCAAAAGCAGCAAAGATCATTCCGGCATGCGATATCTCAGAGCAGATCTCACTGGCATCCAAGGAAGCATCCGGAACAGGAAATATGAAGTTCATGCTAAACGGTGCGGTTACTCTTGGAACCCGTGACGGTGCAAATGTAGAGATTGGAGAACTGGTGGACGAGGATAATATTTATTTCTTTGGTGAATCCAGTGAAGAAGTGATCGAGCACTATGCAAAGGCAGACTATGTGGCAAGAGAGTATTATGAGAAGCCGGAGATTAAGAAGCTGGTAGACTTTATCGTGAGTGATGAGCTGCTTGCGATCGGTCAGAAGGAATCACTTGCCAGACTTCATAACGAGCTGATCGTAAAAGACTGGTTTATGACACTTCTTGATGTCTGTGATTACATTCAGACAAAGGAACAGGTGCTTGCCGATTATGAAGATCGTATGGGCTGGGCTGAGAAGACTCTGGTAAATATCAGCAAGGCAGGCTTCTTCTCCTCCGATCGTACGATCGCAGAATATAATAAAGATATCTGGAAGCTGTAAAATGTGTTAAAATAAGATATATATTTCCACCATAGAAAGGCGTTGATAGATATGTACAAGATATTGATCGTAGATGATGAGAAGATAGAAAGAAACGGTATTCGGTTTCTTTTAAAAAAACTGAATCTGGAATTTGAGATTGCAGAGGCGGTAAATGGTGTGGATGCACTGGAGAAGCTGGAGAAAGAAGATTTTGATATCCTGCTTACAGATGTAAAGATGCCTTTCATGGATGGAATCCAACTGATCGACCATGTTGTGAAGGAAAAGAAAAAGCTGCGCACAGTCATATTCAGCGGATGTAATGAATTCGACTATGCAAAGAAAGCGATCCGGTTGGGTGTTGTTGATTATATCTTAAAGCCGGTTGATCCAAATGAATTCAAGAATACCCTGAATAAGGTCGTAAATGAATTGGAAGAGGCAAAGGCTTCGGACGAGCTGAAGAATAAGAGCATGGAATTCTTATATGAGCATGCGCTCTATATGCTGTTGAACGGAACGGATGTTACGAAGCTCAGACAGGAATACAGCGGATTATCGCTTGATCTGGGTAAATTCAAGAATATGCTTTTGATGGAATTCAATCATGATTTCTTCGGCAGACGTGGGGTGGATTTCAAAGAAAATGAGAACTTAAAGTCAATTGGAATCCTGCAATATCTGAACCTGAACCAGCAGCAGGAGATCTTATTCTTAGGGGATGAGATGAATATTCTCCGTAAGGCAAATGAGATCGTAAAGATCATCAAAGCCGATTATGATGCTGACTGTTACATAGCGATATCCTCTGATATCGGTGATCTGTCCGAAGTGGCAGATAAGATGGAAGAACTCGAAGTGCTGATGGAGAACAAATTCTACCATCCGGAAATCCATGTATTTTATCCGAACATGGAGGGCGAGACTCCGGGTATTATCCAGTTCGATGATGATACCTTTATGAAGCAGATGAAACAGGATATCAAGATGAAGGATGTGGAAGCACTCCGGGAGCATTTCCAGAGATTCTGTGAGAAGTATAGACATAAGACAGAGTACTCCCAAATCTATATCAAGTTCCTGTTCTCGAATCTGATGAAGGATATCTACGGAAGCATCGATGAGACTGACGAAGCAGAGTTAAATAAAGACATTGAGAAATTATATATGGCGACAGATTTTCAGGTGTTGACGGAGCTTGTCGAAGAAGCGATCCGGAGACTGGAAACCTGTTTTGCAGGAAAGACACAGATGGCGCATCGGGAAGTAGAACTGGTGAAGCAGTATATTTACCGGAACTATGGAAGCGAGCTTGGAATCGATATGCTGGCGGATATGGTACATCTCGCACCGAGCTATCTAAGTACGGTATTTAAGAAGGAAACCGGACAGAATCTAAGCAAATTCATCAAGGCATACCGGATGGAACAGGCAAAGGATATGTTAGAGAACAGCATGACGAAGATCGTAGATATCAGTGTGGCGTGCGGATATCCGAATGTGTCTTACTTCTGTTCCAGCTTCCGTGAGTTCTTTGGCGTGAGTCCGCAGAAATTCAGAGAGAGCGGAGGACAGGCGGATGCATAAAGAACGAATAGATAAAAGGATAAAAAGAGGGTTCCAGAATCTGCGATTATCCGGCAAGCTGTTGGTCATTTATATACTTGCCGGGTTTCTTCCGATCATGATCACGCTGACGATCACCTACCATGAGATGAAGAAGATCCTGTGGGATCGTGAGACAATGATCCTGGAATCGTATCTGACACAGACGACAGATGCGCTTGATAATGAGTTAGAGATTTATAATAATCTTTCTAATTATATTTCCTATAATCAGTCGATCGCGAAGATCTTAAGCTCAGATCAGAGTACATATCAGAATTATGAGCAGGTGGCAAGTGTTATAGATCCCCTGCTTTCTTCTATTATGTATTTTCATGATGATGTAAAGCAGGTAACGATCTACACGGATGCCTGTCAGGTGAAGCACGGCAGTACGATCGCCCCCATTACCACGATTGAAAATGAAGAGACGAACTATGGAATAGTTGACGATAACCAGATCCACTGGATCGTGAATGCGAAGGATAAGACTGCGTATTCGTTAAACCGCATGGCCATGCTGGAGCAGAAAAAGGCGAAAGGTCTGCTCTATGTAGGGGTAGATTATGACAGCGTATTCCAGCCGTTTAATAACGAAACGGTATTTGATAATTATGGCGTTGTGATAGAGGATGCAGAAGGTAACTGCATCTTTAAAAAGAGTGTATTTACAGAAGAAAAACAGCCGTATGAATTATCAGAGGAACAGTTCTTTGCAACAGTAGGGCAGAAGGATTCCGGTTATCAGTTTATTAAGCGGGAGTCGAAGGCATCCGGCTGGAAGATCTGGATCTATAAGCCGGATCGACTGATCATTTCTTCGATTCAGCCAATCTTAATAATTGCTGCAGCAGCAATCCTGGTCAGTCTGATCGCAGCAGTCGCATGTATCCGTATAATTTCCGAGTTCATAACGAAACGTATCAGTAAGCTTCAGAAGAAAATGCGTAATCTGGAAACCGGGAATCTTGGTATGGAGATTGAGAATGACAGTACGGATGAGATCGGTGATCTGATCAATGGTTATAACAGTATGACGAAGCGTCTGGATGCAACGATCAATGAAGTATACCGAAGCAAGATCAAAGAAAAGGAATATGAGATGCGGGCGTTGCAGGCGCAGATCAATCCGCATTTCCTGTATAATTCCCTGTCTATCATTAACTGGAAAGCATTAGAGGCAGACCAGGAGGATATCAGTCGTATCACGTTGTCGTTGTCCACCTTTTACCGGACAGCGTTAAATAAGGGAAAGAATATCCTGCTTGTCCGGGATGAGATCGCGAACATCAAAGCATATCTGGATATCCAGCTTACGATGCACGATGACAGTTTCAATGTTATCTATGATATCGATGATTCCATTTTAAAATATGAAACACTGAACCTGATCTTACAGCCGATCCTCGAGAATGCGATCCATCATGGCATAGATCTGAAACAGGATGGCAGAGGAGAGATCCGCATCAGTGGAAAAGAGGACGATAAAGATATCCGGTTTGCGGTATCTGATAATGGTGTCGGTATGACCCAAGAACAGGCGGAGCTGATACTGACTGCCGATTCGAAGGGCTATGGTGTGCGAAATGTCAATGAACGTATCAAACTGTATTATGGCGCGGAATATGCGGTTTGTATCGACAGCGAAGTTGGCAGGGGAACGACTGTCACGATCCATTTTCCAAAAGAACTGCATGCAGAAATCAAACATTCATAAAAAACCAACATGTTTCTGAAATTATTGATATATACGGTGAAACGGTTCCTTTTTATAATAATGTCATAAGGTAAAGGTACTGCAAAAGTATTAAAAAACAAAAAAACATGACTTATTTAAAGGAGGAACGGTTATGAAGTTTAGAAAGTATGCAGCGATTGCACTGGCAGGAGCTATGTGCATGTCATTACTCGCAGGATGTGGAGATAAGAAGGATGATACATCTAAGGATTCCACAACAGCATCAAATGCAGAGGCAACATCAGGAGAGAGTACTGATGCATCTGCAGAAGAAGAAAACATTAAAGCAACAATTACAGTATGGGGACCTGCCGAGGATCAGTCACCGGATTATGGTGAATGGCTTCAGGGAAGATGTGAAGCATTTAATAAGGAACATCCAAATTGGGATCTTTCATTTGAATATGGTACATGCAGCGAGGCAGATGCAGGAAAGACCGTAACACAGGATGTATCCGCATCAGCAGATGTATATATGTTCGCAAACGACCAGTTACAGACACTGATCGATGCAAATGCAATCTCGGAGTTAGGCGGAAGCACAGCAGACTATGTAAAGTCAACAAACTCACAGGCAGTTGTGGATTCTATCACAGTAGATGGCGGAATCTATGGTGTTCCGTTTACAACAAATACATGGTTTTTATACTATAACAAGAAAGTATATTCAGACAGCGATGTAAAGAGCCTTGATACAATGCTTGAAAAAGGAAAAGTTGCTTTTCCTCTTACAAACAGCTGGTATGATGCAGCATTCTATCTTGCAAACGGATGTACATTATTCGGTGATGGTACAGATAACGACGCAGGAATCAACTTTGGCGGAGACAATGGAAAGGCTGTTACAGATTACCTTGTAGATCTTGTAGCGAATAAGAATTTTGTAAATGATGAATCCGGTGTCGGTATTTCCGGTATGACAGATGGATCTATCGCAGCTATGTTCTCCGGTTCATGGGATTATAAGGCATTACATGATGCACTTGGTGACGATCTTGGAATCACAGCTATGCCTACAGCCAAGATTGGCGGATCTGACAAGCAGTTACTTTCATTCGCTGGTTCAAAGGCAATCGGTGTAAATCCAAACTGTGAATATCCACAGGTAGCAGTAGCACTTGCCCTGTACCTTGGTAACGAAGAATCACAGCAGTCACATTATGAAGCAAGAAGCATTGTTCCTTGTAACACAAATCTTTTAGAGAGTGATACGGTAAAGAATGATGCATTAGTAACAGCTCAGAACGATACCTTCAACAATACATCTATGATCCAGCCATTTGTACCTAAGATGAGTAACTTCTGGACACCGGCAGAGAATTTTGGTAAGGCACTCTTAAACGGTGAAGTTACACATGATAATGCTGCTGAGCAGACAGAAGCATTCAATACATCATTGAACACAGATGTAGCAGAGTAAAAATAAACAGATCATAAGATAGAGTGTTCCATTTCCACAGGGGTGGTGGAACACTTTATTTTATGAAAGAGACGTAAAAACGCAACATTTACTTTGAGACGGAGGTGTCAGGATGGCTGAAGCGACAGTAAGCAAAAAGAAAAAAATAAGACGAAGTGATTATCAATATACTGTTTTCAAGGCCATGAGAAATGGTGATTGGATCACCAGATTATCGTTCCTGATCATGGGATTCGGAAACATTGTCAGAAAACAGTTTGTAAAAGGTTTATCATTTCTGGTACTTGAAAGCATATTTATTTATTTCATGATAAAAAACGGTGCATCCCTTCTGACCGATTTCTTCCATCTGGGAGGAGCAGAACAGGAGAAGGTGTGGAATGATGCAAAAGGCATATTTGAATATACACAGGGTGATAATTCCCTTTTGATGTTATTATATGGAGTAGCCACGGTATTTATCATATTTGCATTTGTATGCCTCTGGGTAGTCAGTGTCGAGAGCGCATATCGTGCACAGTGCCTGCATGATGCAGGGAAGAAAGTTCCGGGATTTACAGATGATATTAAGAGTTTATTTGATAAAAACCTTCATATGTTTCTGCTTCCACTTCCGGTACTCGGGATTGTTGTCTTTACGATCCTTCCGCTCGTATTCATGATCTGTATGGCATTTACAAATTACAGTAAGCTGGATTCTCATACAGTATTGTTTAACTGGGTAGGACTGAAAAACTTTGCCAAGATTTTGAATTTTAATGACGCAGTCGGAAGTACATTCTGGTCCGTTCTCGGATGGACGCTGGTATGGGCGGTTGCTGCGACATTTACCAACTATATCTTCGGTATGATCCTTGCAATGGTCATCAATCGAAAGGGAACAAGATGTAAGAGTGTGTGGAGGTCGATCTTCATGTTATCCGCAGCCGTTCCACAGTTTGTATCCCTGCTTTTGATGCGTACGATCTTCAGTCAGAATGGTATCGTAAATACCTTATTACTGAATCATCATATCATTGACAATGCAATTCCGTTCTGGAGCAATGCAACCATTGCCCGTATCATGGTTATCGTGATCAATATCTGGATCGGTATTCCGTTTACCATTATGCAGGTGACCGGTATCTTACAAAGTATACCGGAAGATATCTATGAGGCCGCAAAAGTGGATGGAGCCGGACCGGTGAAGATCTTCTTTAAGATCACACTTCCATATATGTTATTTGTAACAGCTCCGTATCTGATCACGACCTTTGCAGGTAATATTAATAACTTTAATGTAATCTATCTTCTGTCAAACGGAGCACCGATTCCGGTTGGAAAGACAGCAGGAAAGACCGATCTTCTGGTTACCTGGCTCTACAAGCTGACAGTTGATAATCAGTATTATAATCTGGGTGCGGTTATCGGTATCATGACATTTATCGTTCTTGCGATCGTATCTCTGATCACCTATCATAATACAACATCTTATAAAGACGAGGAGGGATTCCAGTAATGACTAAAACAGGTAAGAAAATAAATGGAAAACAGAAGCTTACACCATCGGATATCGTTGTTCATATTATACTGGTAATTCTTTCTGTGATCTGGGTGATCCCGATTCTGTGGATCGTTCTGATCAGCTTCCGTGGAGAAAAAGGACAGTATGTTTCTACATTGCTGCCAAAGGCGTATACTCTTGGCAATTACACAAAGTTATTTACAGATACCGGTATCCTGAATTTTCCGAAGATGTTCATGAATACTTTGATTATTGCGATTTTCTCCTGTATAATATCTACAGTATTTGTATTGGCGATGTCATACTGTATGTCGAGAATGCGTTTCCGACTGAGACGCCCATTTATGAATGTAGCATTGATCCTTGGTATGTTCCCGGGATTCATGGCTATGATCGCAGTTTATTATATCTTAAAGGCGATCGGACTGTCAGAAGGATCCTTGATCCGTGTTGCACTTATCCTGGTTTATTCCGGTGGTGCAGGCTTACAGTTCTATATTGCAAAAGGCTTCTTTGATACGATTCCGAAGTCGATCGAGGAAGCAGCTTATCTGGACGGAGCAACCAGATGGCAGTCGTTTACTAAGATCATTATTCCGTTAAGCCGTCCGATCATTGTATATACGGTTCTGAATTCCTTCCTTGCTCCTTGGATTGATTTCGTATTTGCAAAGGTTATCTGCCGTGCAAATAAGAATTACTATACCGTATCTATCGGACTTTGGAATATGTTAGAGAAAGAATATGTGTATCCGTGGTTCAATTCCTTTGCAGCCGGTGCGGTGCTGATCTCAGTTCCGATCATCATTCTGTTCATGTTTATGCAGAAGTGTTATCGTGAGAGCTTCTCCGGTGGTGTAAAAGGTTAAGGGATCATATGATTATTTGCTTATAGTTTGGTTGAAACAGAGGAATGTATATGATTACAGGTTCGTATTTAAAAAAGATTATTTCATGTGTGCTGATTATAAATTTATTGATCTTATGTGGATGCGGTGATTCCGGGGCTACCCCCTCCACCCGGGAGAATGCAGAGACAAAAGAAGAATATGAAGCTGCGTTATATACAGCCCGCACGACACCTTACGGAAAATATCCGGAACAGCTTACCTACACACTGGGTAAGCTGTCCGGAGCAAATAATTCCAATCTCCCGGATGGCGAGACGTATGAAAATAATGCTTATACAAGGCTGTTGAATGAAAGGCTAAATGTTCAAAACCAGGATGTGTTTGAGGCTATGGATGAGCAATATACCGATAGTGTGACCATGGTGATCGCACAGAATGATCTTCCGGATGTGATGATCGTGGAGGATCTGGATGAGCTTCAGTATCTGGTGGATAATGATATGATCGCAGATCTGACAGACAGCTATAATAACTGTATGAGCGATACGATCAAGAATATATATGGAAGCTATGGTCGGGATATCCTTGATGTTGTAACCTTTGGCGGGAAGATCATGGCGATACCGGAAACGAATATCTCAGACGGACCGAATCTGATCTGGCTTCGTAAGGATTGGATGGATGCACTTGGGCTGTCCGCACCGAGAACACTCTCGGATGTAGAAGAGATCATAAGACAATTTAAAGAAAAAGATCCCGGACATAATGGGGCAGGAAATACCGTAGGGCTTGTATGTGATACCAGTCTCTGCGGCGGTTGTGGTTATAGCAGCGAATACACATTAGATATTATATTTGCTGCATATGGTGCATTTCCGAAACAGTGGATTTATGATGAGGACGGCAATGTTGTCTATGGTTCGGTTCAGCCGGAGGCGAAAGAGGCACTTGCCCATATCCATGAGTTGTATAAAGAGGGAATTCTGGATCAGGATTTTCTGATGCGGACGAGCAGTAACCTGATCGAGCTGATCGTGGATGGTCAATGCGGTTCTTTCTTTGGTCCCTGGTGGGCACCGAATAACCCGCTGATGCAGGCAGTGGAACAGAATAAAGATGCCGAGTGGCAGCCTTATTTGATCGCAACAGAGAAATCCGGACTTACCAGTTATCATACACAGAATCCTTCCGGTAAGTATATTGTAGTGCGTAAGGGTTATGAATATCCGGAGATTGCATGTAAGATTGTTAGTGTATTATTTGACTATTTGCGGTATAATGACAGAGACAATCAGGAGATTGTCGATTATTATAAAGAAAATGTAGACCCTACCGCCAGACCGTTTGCGATCAATGTAGATTACAACAATGCTTTGCAGATCTGCTATGGAGAACTGAATCATGTATTTGCGGGGGACAAATCCGCAGATGAACTGAACGTACTGGAATATTCCTATTATGAGGCATGCGAATCCTATCTGAAGGATGCGGAGAATGCCAGTGCGGAAGATTGGGCGGCGTATACTTCCCGTATCACAGCCTGTAAGATCTTAAACGATGGAAGGACGAACAAAGTAGAGTCGTTATATTTTGGAGAAACGGAAACGATGGTTACAGACTGGTGGAGCCTTGAGAATCTGGAAAGTGACACTTATCTGAAGATTGTAACCGGTGAGAGTTCACTCGATGAATTTGATCGTTTTGTCGAGAACTGGTATCAGAATGGCGGTGAAACGATCACAAAAGAGGTACGGGCTGAGATAGAATAAGAAGTTTCCAATGTTTTTATACGGAGGCATATTAAGATGACAGAAAGAGAAAAAATGATAGCAGGATCCGTTTATGATCCATCTGATGATGAATTAATACGATTAAGACAGAATGCGCATCGGTTGAGTAAAGAGTATAATGACTGCTTTGAGACGGATGAGAAACGCGAGAAGATTCTGGCAGAGTTGATTTCAAATAAGGGTAAGAATGTATATCTTCAGGGGCCGGTTCAGTTCGATTACGGCTGCTTTACCGAGATAGGCGAGAACAGTTATGCGAACTTTAATTTTACCTGTCTGGACTGTGCACCTGTTAAGATCGGCTGCAATGTATTTATGGGACCGAATGTTTCTCTGCTGACACCGATGCATCCGTTTCGTTTTCAGGAGCGTAACATTTATAAGAGGGAAGACGGCGTGTATACAGACCGGGAATATGCGAAGCCGATCACGATCGGAGATAACTGTTGGCTGGCAGGAAATGTAACAGTATGTGGCGGTGTAACGATCGGCAGCGGTTCTGTGATCGGAGCCGGAAGCGTGGTTACGAGAGATATCCCATCGGGAGTACTGGCTGCTGGAAATCCATGCAGAGTCATTCGCGAGATCACGGAGGAAGACCGTTTAAAGTAGAATTATATTGTTGAGAAAATGAAATGGGAGTCTGTCAATGAAAAAGTTGACAGGCTCTTTTTGAATCATTAAACTGAAAGAAAAGTAATTTTGCAAAGGAGTATGAAACATGAAAATAGGTATTTTAGGATATGGAAATCTTGGACGGGGTGTTGAGTGTGCGATCAAGCAGAATCCGGATATGGAGCTAGCAGCGGTATTTACCAGACGTGCACCGGAGACAGTATCGATATTAACAGAGGGAGCCGCTGTTTGTTCTGTAAATGATGTGGAGCAGTGGAAGGATAAGATCGATGTCATGATCCTCTGCGGCGGCAGTGCTACCGATCTGCCGGAGCAGACACCAAAGTATGCAGAGATGTTCAATGTTATAGACAGCTTCGATACACATGCAAGAATTCCGGAGCATTTTGCAAATGTAGATGCTGCCGCAAAGAAGAATGGTCATGTCGGCATCATCTCAGTAGGCTGGGATCCGGGTATGTTCTCTTTAAACCGTATGTATGCAAATGCGATCTTACCGGAAGGCCGTGATTATACATTCTGGGGAAAAGGTGTCAGCCAGGGACATTCCGATGCGATCCGTCGTGTAGAGGGTGTTAAGGATGGCAAGCAGTACACGATCCCTGTAGAAGCAGCACTGGAAGCAGTCAGAAATGGTGAGAATCCAGAACTTACAACCAGACAAAAGCACACAAGAGAGTGCTTTGTTGTATTAGAGGATGGTGCCGATCCTGTAAAGGTTGAAGAAACGATCAAGAACATGCCAAACTATTTTGCCGATTATGATACGACGGTTCACTTTATCAGTGAAGAAGAATTAAAGGCAAACCACAGTGGAATTCCTCATGGTGGATTTGTGATCCGTTCCGGTAAGACCGGCTGGAATCTGGAAAATAATCATGTGATCGAATACAGCCTGAAGCTGGATTCCAACCCGGAATTCACATCCTGTGTCATCGTGGCTTATGCAAGAGCAGCATACCGTCTGTACAAAGAAGGACAGAGCGGATGTAAGACTGTATTCGATATAGCACCGGCGTACTTAAGCGCAAAAGACGGAGCAGAACTCCGCAAGAGCTTGTTGTAATTGCATAATTCATTAGATGGTGTATAAGCATGTTGATTTACCAATACAGGGACATTTGAGTCCGCCGGTACTTGATGGCGCAAAGGCGGCATCTTAGTACCGTTGCAGGACGAAACGAGCGGAAGCGTTCCCTGATTGGTAAAGTCAACATGCTTGACACCATCTTATGAATTGTGCCAGTACTTGTAATAAGGAGGATTTTAAGATGAGCGTTGTTTTGGATGAGATGAAGACAAGAAGAAGTATCCGGAAGTTCAAACCGGATATGGTTCCGGCGGATGTTCTGGATCAGATCATTGAAGCAGGAACATTTGCTGCAAATGGCAGAGGCTTGCAGTCTCCGATCATTATTGCGGTAACAAATAAAGAGATGCGGGATAAGATCATGGAGATGAACCGTAAGATCGGCGGCTGGGAGGAAGGCTTTGATCCGTTTTACGGAGCACCTGTTATATTGATCGTACTGGCAGATGCATCCTGTCCGACTGCTGTCTATGACGGAAGCCTGACGATGGGAAATCTGATGCTTGCCGCACATGATCTTGGAATCGGAAGCTGCTGGATCCATCGTGCAAAAGAAGAATTCGAAAGCGAAGAAGGAAAGCAGATCCTTGAAGGTCTTGGAATCACCGGAGACTATATCGGTGTCGGACATTGCGCACTTGGATTTACGGATGGAGCGTATCCTGATGTTATTCCAAGAAAGGATAACAGAGTATACTATATTCGCTAAGCAGTTATTGACATTCTGAAAAAATATGGTAGAATACCCACGAAAACGAATGGAGTGGATTTTTCCGGATAATAAATAAGTCATCTTTTCGCCACACAGCTATAAGTGAAACCATTTATAACTGTGTGGCGTTTTTATGTAGAGAGGGAGAAATGTATGAACGAAGAATTTATGAAAGAACGACCGGTGCTGCCGCTGCTTTTGTCAATGGCACTTCCGATGATATTATCGATGTTGGTCAATTCTCTGTATAACATTGTGGACAGCTTTTTTGTAGCGAAGATCAGCGAGGATGCAATGACAGCTCTGTCGCTTGTCTTTCCGATCCAGAATTTTGTAAATGCGGTAGCCATCGGTTTTGGAGTAGGAATCAATGCGGTGATCGCGTTCTATCTCGGCGCAAAGGAGCCGGACAAGGCAAATGCAGCAGCGTCAAAGGGTACGCTTTTTTCTGTTGTTCATGGTGTGATCATGATGGTAGTCTGTATTCGGATCATGCCGGGATTTCTGCGGATGTTCACATCGAATGAGACAGTTGTTCAGATGGGAATTCAGTATTCGATGATCGTATTTGCATTTTCTGTTATTATTTCCATTGACCTGTCATTTGAGAAGATCTATCAGGCAGTTGGAAGAATGGTTGTTACGATGGTCGGACTTGGCGGTGGATGCCTGATGAACATTGTATTAGATCCCCTATTGATCTTCGGTATCGGACCATTTCCGAAAATGGGAATCCGGGGCGCGGCACTTGCAACCGGACTTGGACAGGTGTTTACCCTGTTGATCTATCTGTTTGTCTATGTGTTCCGTCCGATATCCGTAAAGATCGGCAGACGGTATCTGCATACGGAGGATCGTCTGACAGGGAAGCTGTATGCGATCGGTATTCCGGCTATTCTTAATATGGCACTTCCGTCCCTGCTTACAACTGCGCTGAATGCGATATTGAGCACCTATTCACAGATCTATGTCGTGATCCTTGGAATCTATTACAAATTGCAGACATTTTTATATCTTCCTGCAAATGGCATGATCCAGGGTATGCGTCCGGTAATTGGCTATAATTACGGTGCTGGAGAACATAAGCGTGTCCGCAGTATTTATAATATTACACTTACGATCATTGGTCTGATCATGGTATTTGGAACAGTGATCTGCCTGATCTTCCCGGATAAACTGATCGGAATGTTCTCGGATAATCAGATAACGATCACGGAAGGCACGACGGCACTTCGGATCATCTGTGCCGGATTTATAGTTTCTTCGGTATCTGTGACTTCATCCGGTGCATTAGAGGGACTTGGCAAGGGTACGCCATCATTGATGATCTCCCTGCTTCGCTATGTGGTTGTCATCATTCCGGCTGCATTTGTACTCAGTCGTATCTTTGGTGTTGTCGGCGTTTGGAATGCGTTCTGGGTAGCAGAACTGATAACAGCAGTTGCCGCACTTTTCATTTACCGACAGGCAGTTAAGAGAAAAAGTTAAGATTTCATAGATTGCACAGTTGCATGAAAAAGAAGATAATAAAAGAAGAAAGAAGGATTTATATGTGGTTTGTATTTGCATTGTTGTCGTCTGTATTTGCGGCATTGACATCAATTCTTGCAAAGGTAGGTATTGACGGAGTAAATTCGAATCTTGCAACAGCGATCCGAACAGCAGTTGTGCTTGTGATGTCATGGGGTATGGTGTTTCTGACACATACACAGTCCGGAATCGGCGCGATCGGGAAGAAAAGCTGGTTGTTTCTGATCCTATCAGGACTTGCAACCGGAGCATCGTGGTTGTGTTATTATAAAGCACTTCAGATGGGAAATGCATCCAAGGTAGTACCAATCGATAAATTAAGTGTCGTTATTACATTGATTCTTGCATTTGTATTCCTGCACGAAGAATTCACGATGAAGTCGATCATTGGCTGTGTGCTGATCGGACTGGGAACTTTGTTGATGGTGTTATAAATAGATTAAGATAAGAGCACAGGCGGCACAGATAAGGTGTATATTTTAGTAGAAGTCCGGATATGGCAGAAATGCTGTATCCGGATTTTTTTATGGATAAACTTGTTTTCCGTTCGGATATCCATTACAATCAAACTTGGAGAGACGGAGGCAATATACAAAGCTAAAATATGCATGTTATTCTGTTCTATCGGGAAAGGAGATGGGACATGGATAACGAAATTGTATATTCCTCCAAGGCTACTGATCAGAAAGCACAGTATGATGCCAGCGCCAAGCGCCTGCTTGGACAGAAGATCATACTGGCGCATATACTGATCAGGGTAGTCGATGAATTTAAAGGTATGGATGCAGATACGGTCGCTTCTTTGATTGAAGGTGAACCATATATCAGCCAGGTTCCGGTTGAACCGGGACTAACGAACAAAGAAACGGTGGATTCCAGAACCGGTGAACGGATTGTCGGACTGAATACAGAAAGTTCCGAAATTGATGAGGGAAAGATATATTTTGATATTATCTTCTATGTACGGATGCGGGATGGACTGGCGAAAATGATCATCAATCTGGAAGCGTCGCAGACAATGACGGCAGAACAGAAATTGAAGCTGATGAAACAGGAGTATGACATACCGGTAGATAGACACAGTATAAGGGAAGAGGTGAAGATCATGTGCAATCTGAGTGAAGGCGTAGAAGAGATGGGATATGTAAAGGGCGAAGCCGCGGGCATAGCCAAAGGTGAAATAATAGGCGAAGCACGAGGAAAATCGGAGATTATCCTGAAAATGCATAAGAAAGGCTATTCCTTAGAGCAGATCATGGATGTAACCGATATGAGCAAAGCGGAAATTAAGGCAATTATAGGATAAAGACATAAGCAGAACAGATAACATGTATATTTTAGTAGAAGTCCGGATATGGCAGAAATGCTGTATCCGGACTTTTAAATTTGTAAAATGGTGCAAAATATCTAAAAAATGAAAAATGTTTTGTGGACTATTGACAGCCGTTTTTTTTTTTTTATAATGTTTATGCTTTTTTACAGGCATCGGGGAATTATGCATACAAATGAAGAAAAAGCAACGTAACTTATGGAAATTATAGTGTAAGAGAAAAGGAGAGATGAATGAAAATGATGCAAAAGAAGATAAGAAGCCTGATCTATGCGGGCTTGGGATTGATTTTATGTGTGTTGCTGTGTGGCGGGGGCGGTATGACAGCACAGGCGGAAGAGTCAAAGACATATGGTGATTTTACATATGAAGAAGCTAAGGATGGAATTACTATTACCAAGTATAAAGGTGATAAGAAAAAGGTTGTAATCCCGGATAAGATTAATGGGACAGAGGTAATAAGTATAGG
>NZ_QTXL01000007.1 GCF_003461625.1 Clostridium sp. AF15-31
AGTATAAGGGAAGAGGTGAAGATCATGTGCAATCTGAGTGAAGGCGTAGAAGAGATGGGATATGTAAAGGGCGAAGCCGCGGGCATAGCCAAAGGTGAAATAATAGGCGAAGCACGAGGAAAATCGGAGATTATCCTGAAAATGCATAAGAAAGGCTATTCCTTAGAGCAGATCATGGATGTAACCGATATGAGCAAAGCGGAAATTAAGGCAATTATAGGATAAAGACATAAGCAGAACAGATAACATGTATATTTTAGTAGAAGTCCGGATATGGCAGAAATGCTGTATCCGGACTTTTAAATTTGTAAAATGGTGCAAAATATCTAAAAAATGAAAAATGTTTTGTGGACTATTGACAGCCGTTTTTTTTTTTTAATGTTTATGCTTTTTTACAGGCATCGGGGAATTATGCATACAAATGAAGAAAAAGCAACGTAACTTATGGAAATTATAGTGTAAGAGAAAAGGAGAGATGAATGAAAATGATGCAAAAGAAGATAAGAAGCCTGATCTATGCGGGCTTGGGATTGATTTTATGTGTGTTGCTGTGTGGCGGGGGCGGTATGACAGCACAGGCGGAAGAGTCAAAGACATATGGTGATTTTACATATGAAGAAGCTAAGGATGGAATTACTATTACCAAGTATAAAGGTGATAAGAAAAAGGTTGTAATCCCGGATAAGATTAATGGGACAGAGGTAATAAGTATAGGAGATTCTGCATTTTGGAATTGTAGCAGTTTAACCAGCATAACAATACCGGAGGGAGTAACAAGTATAGGAGATTTTGCATTTGATCGTTGCTTAAATCTGACCAGTATAACGTTACCAAATAGTTTAACGTGTATAGGAAGCTATGGATTTGCAACTACTGATCTAACGAGTATCACCATACCTGAAAATGTAAGAAGTATAGGATGCGAGGCTTTTTTTTCATGTGATAAATTAAAAAAAGTAGTATTGCCGGAGGGGATAACAAGAATCTCCAGTAAAACATTTGCTATGTGCAGCAATTTAACCAGCATAACGATACCGGATAGTGTAACAAGTATCGGTAAGGGAGTTTTTTTTAGCTGTCCGAAATTAAAATCGGTTGTTATACCAGATAGTGTTATTGAAATTGACGTATTTAAAAAGGGTGAGAATGAGAGTGGATATTGGTGGACAGTTTTTAACCAAAATACTACAGTTATTTGCAATAAAAATTCCGCAGCATATAAATATGCAAAGGAGAATAATATACCAGTTAAATTAATGCCAAAGCCTGCTAAGAAAGGTACAATTCTTACAGTTCCTTCTAAGAAGATTAAAGTAAAGGTAACTTCATCTTCAAAGAAGAATCCAACTGTTGCTGTTATGAAGATCACAAACAAGAAAGCGAAAAAACTTACCATACCATCTACTGTAAAGGTGGGTGGTGTTACCTATAAAGTAACAGCGGTTGCGAGCCAGGCATTCAAGGGTAACAAAAATCTGACAAATATCACGATCGGAAGGGGTATAACGAAGATAGGCAATGAAGCATTCTCCGGTTGTAAGAATCTGAAAAAGATCACTGTCACAGCAGGAAATCTTACAACCATCCGTAAGAGTGCATTCAAGGGCATAAATAAGAAAGCAACTATTACAGTGAAGGGCGCAAAGAAAGCAAAGACTACATTAATAAAGAAGTTAAAAAAGAGTTCTATCGGATATGTAAAGACATGGAAGATAAACTAATAAGAAAATGAAATCATACCCCTGCCTGCTATAGATATACGACATGTATGAATCTATAGCAGACAGGGGTTTTGTTATATTTTATAAGATATGAGATACTGTATCCGGATTTTTTATGGTTAAACTTGTTTTCCGTTCGGATATCCATTACAATCAAACTTGGAGAGACGGAGGCAATATACAAAGCTAAAATATGCATGTTATTCTGTTCTATCGGGAAAGGAGATGGGACATGGATAACGAAATGGTATATTCCTCCAAGGCTACTGATCAGAAAGCACAGTATGATGCCAGTGCCAAGCGGTTGCTTGGACAGAAGATCATATTGGCGCATATACTGATCAGGGTAGTAGAAGAATTCAAAGATATGGATGCAGATACGGTTGCCTCATTGATCGAAGGGGAACCATATATCAGCCAAGTTCCGGTTGAACCGGGATTAACGAATAAAGATATGTTGGATGCCAGAACCGGTGAACGGATTGTCGGACTGAATACAGAAAGTTCCGAAATTGATGAGGGAAAGATATATTTTGATATTATCTTCTATGTACGGATGCGGGATGGACTGGCGAAAATGATCATCAATCTGGAAGCACAGAAAAATGAACCGACAAAGTATCATATCTTAAATCGGGCAATCTTCTATACGGCAAGGCTGGTGTCATCCCAGAAAGAGCGGGAATTTATCGGTTCTGACTATAACGAGATCAAACAGGTATATTCGATCTGGATCTGTATGAATATGGAGAAGAACAGTCTGAGTCATATCCATATGGTGAAGGATGATCTGGTGGAGGAACAGGACTGGAAAGGAAATCTGGATATTCCTAACATCGTGATGATCGGTCTGGCAAAGGAGATACCGCCAAAGGAAGAAAGATATGAACTGCATCGCTTACTTGGAACACTATTGTCGCAGACAATGACGGCAGAACAAAAATTGAAGCTGATGAAACAGGAATATGACATACCAGTAGACAGACACAGTATAAGGGAAGAGGTGAATATCATGTGTAATCTGAGTGAAGGCGTAGAAGAGATGGGATATGTAAAGGGCGAAGCTGCTGGAATGATCGCTGGCAAAGCTGCTGGCAGGGCAGAAGGCGAAAAAATAGGCGAGGCACGAGGCAAGGCCATTGGAAGGTCTGAAGGAAGATTAGAAGGAAGATTAGAAGGAAAATCTGAAGAAAGAGCTGAGATTATCCTGAAAATGCATAAGAAAGGCTATTCCTTAGAGCAGATCATGGATGTAACCGATATGAGCAAAGCGCAAATTAAGGCAATTATAGGATAAAGACATAAGCAGAACAGATAACATGTATATTTTAGTAGAAGTCCGGATATAGCAGAAATGCTGTATCCGGACTTTTAAATTTGCAAAATGGTGCAAAATATCTAAAAAATGAATAATGTTTTGTGGACTATTGACAGCCGTTTTTTTTTTTAATGTTTATGCTTTTTTACAGGCATCGGGGAATTATGCATACAAATGAAGAAAAAGCAACGTAACTTATGGAAATTATAGTGTAAGAGAAAAGGAGAGATGAATGAAAATGATGCAAAAAAAGATAAGAAGTCTGATCTATGCAGGTTTGGGATTGATTTTATGTGTATTGCTGTGTGGCGGGATCGGTATGACTGCACAGGCGGCAAAGGAAAAAACATACAATGGTTTTACCTATGAAGATAATGGATGGGGAATTACTATTACCGGTTATAAAGGGAGTAAGACGGAGCTAGTGATTCCGGAAAAGATTGCCGGAACAAAAGTAGTACAAATAGGATGCAGAGCATTTGAAAATTATGTTGATTTAGTCAGTATAACAATACCGGAGGGTGTAACAACGATAGATATGTATGCGTTTAGTTATTGTAAAAAACTGAGCAGCATAACATTGCCGGAGAACTTGACAAGTATAGAAACATGTGCATTTGAGGGATGCAAAAGCTTAACCGGTATAACATTACCGGAGAGCCTGACTAATATAGGTATCTGGGCCTTTGCTTCTTGTGATAGTTTAACAAATATTACCATACCAAAGGATATACAGAGAATAGGTAATAATGCATTTTCGTCTAGTGGTTTAAAGAGTGTTATATTAGAAGAAGGTATAACAAAAATAGATGATCAGGCATTTGAGGGATGCAAAAATTTAGCCAGTATAACAATACCGGATAGTGTAACAAGTATAGGCTACAATAATTTCACTGATTCTGTTGGGAACATAAGTCTGGGAAGTATAATTTGCAACAAAGGTTCTTTTGCATACAAATATGCAAAAGAGCGTAATATACCAATCAAATTAATACCTGGACCGGCGAAGAAAGGCACAACATTAACTGTTTCATCTAAGAAGCTTAAAGTAAAAGTAACCTCATCTTCCAGGAAGAATCCGACCGTTACAGTTAAGAAGTTTACTGATAATAAAGCCAAGAATCTTACAATTCCATCTACTGTAAAGGTGAATAGTGTTACTTATAAGGTAACTGCGATTTCAGATAAAGCATTTAAGGGTAATAAGAAGCTGACAACAGTTACGATCGGAAGTAACGTGACGAAGATCGGTAAAGAAGCATTCTCCGGCTGCAAGAACCTGAAGAAGATCACAGTTACAGCAGGAAAGCTTAAGACTATCGGCAAGAATGCATTTAAGGGAATTAATAAGAAAGCAACCATTACTGTGAAAGGCACAAAGACAGCTTTAAAGAAACAGTTGAAAAAGAAATCCATCGGCTATGTAAAGACATGGAAAATTAAATAAAAAATCCTAAAAAGGACAAGCAGGAGGATGAAGGAGAAATGATACAAAAGAAGATAAGAAGCCTGATTTATACAGGCTTGGGCTTAGTTCTGTGCGTATTGCTGTGCAGTGGAATCGGTAAGACTGCACAGGCGGAAGAGTCAAAGACATATGGTGATTTTACATATGAAGAAGCTAAGGATGGAATTACAATTACCGGATATACAGGAGAAGCTAAAAAGGTTGTAATCCCGGATAAGATTAATGGGACAGAGGTAATAAGTATAGGAAACAAGGCATTTTGGGAATGTACCAGTTTAACTGGTGTAACGATACCGGAGGGAGTAACGAGTATAGGTGACAGGGCATTTGAGGATTGTACCAGTTTAACCAGTGTAACGATACCGGAGGGAGTAACAAGTATAGGAAATGATGCATTTTCGTTATGCAGAAATCTAACCAGTATATCGTTACCCAAGAGTCTAACCAGTATCGGCAGTTACGGATTTTCTGGTACTGATCTGACGAGTATTACGATACCTGAAAATGTAAGAAGTATAGGATGCGAGGCTTTTTTTTTATGTGATAAATTAAAAAAAGTAGTATTGCCGGAGGGAATAACAAGAATTTCCAGTAGAACATTTGCTATGTGCAGCAATTTAACCGATATAACGATACCTGATAGCGTAACAAGTATCGATGAGGGAGCATTTTGTGGCTGCGATAAGTTAGATTCTATTGTTATACCGGACAGTGTAATTGAAATTGATGTAAGAAAAAAAGGCGAGCCTTTGAACGTAAATCGGTGGTCTGCTTTTAGCAGAGGTGTTACGATTATCTGTAGTAAAAATTCTGCAGCATATAAATACGCAAAGGAAAATAATTTACCAATCAAATTATTGTCCGGGAAAGAGAATCCATCAGATGATTCAAAACAGAATAATATAACTCCAGCGAAGAAAGGTACAACCCTTACCGTATCTTCCAAGAAGCTTAAAGTAAAGGTAAATTCATCTTCTAAGAAGAATCCAACTGTTACAGTGACAAAGATCACGGACAAGAAAGCCAAGAAGCTTACCATCCCGGCTACAGTAAAAGTAAAAGGTGTTACTTATAAGGTAACTGCGATATCAGATAAAGCATTTAAGGGTAACAAGAAGCTGACAACAGTTACGATCGGAAGCAATGTAACAAAGATCGGTAAAGAAGTATTCTCCGGCTGTAAGAACTTGAAGAAGATCACAGTTACAGCAGGAAAGCTTAAGACCATCAGTAAGAATGCGTTCAAGGGCATTAATAAGAAAGCAACCATTACTGTGAAAGGCACAAAGAAAGCAAAGACAGCTTTAAAGAAACAGCTGAAAAAGAAATCCGTCGGATACGTAAAGACGTGGAAGATTAAATAATAGAAAATAGTTAATGCAGGCAGGACCGGTATTATATGACGTGGTATAATACCGGTTCTTTTTGCCAGAAAATCATTGACAAAGAACCTTTTCAGGTCCTATAATTTTGCCTAGCATTTTAGTAGGTTATTTAGGAGAGATAGACATGTTAACACAGTTTTCCCGGACAGAATTATTGCTTGGTAAAGAAGCAATGGACAAATTGGCAAATTCAAAAGTAGCGGTATTCGGCGTTGGAGGCGTTGGCGGATATGTATGTGAAGCTCTGGCACGAAGCGGTGTCGGTTCCTTTGATCTGATCGACGATGATAAGGTATGCCTGACAAACCTGAACCGCCAGATTATTGCAACCAGAAAGTCTGTGGGGAAATATAAAACAGATGTTATGAAAGAACGGATTCTGGACATAAATCCGGATGCTAAGGTCGAGATGCACAAATGCTTTTTCCTGCCGGAAAATGCAGATGAATTTCCATTTGACTCCTATGATTATGTTGTAGATGCAGTAGATACGGTTACGGCTAAGATTGAGCTGGTGCTCCAGTCACAGAAAAAAGGAGTGCCGATCATCAGCAGTATGGGTGCAGGAAACAAGCTGGATGGCAGTATGTTTCAGGTAGCAGATATTTATAAGACAAAGGTATGTCCGCTTGCAAAGGTTATGCGTCGGGAACTTAAGAAGCGTGGTGTGAAAAAGTTAAAGGTTGTATATTCGGAAGAACAGCCGGTAAGACCACTTGAGGATATGTCGATCAGCTGCAGAACACAGTGTATCTGCCCTCCGGGAGCACAGCACAAATGTACAGAGCGGAGAGATATTCCGGGCAGTGTGGCGTTTGTACCATCTGTAGCAGGACTGATCATTGCAGGTGAAGTGGTAAAAGATTTGTGCAAAGAAGAAAGGCAGCGTGCATATGAGCATTACAATAGCGGAATTAAAGAATCGAGATAAAGACAGTTACCAGTTGATCGACATCCGGGATGCCATTGAGATCTCTCATGGGGCAGTGCCGGATACGGTTGTGGTTCCTGCGGAAGAAATAGAGACAAGCAGCGAGGTGGATAAGGACAAGCTGCTTGTTTTTGTTTTATAGTGATATGAATGAAACACAGATTACTATTTAAATAAAAAGTAAAAAAATATATTTCAAAACAAAAATCGACATTTTAGAACAAAGTGCTTGTAATTTAATTCGAGTATTAATATGTTGTAATTATCGTGCGAAATTATATGAGGGTTGTACAACTAAAAAGGAGATTTATGAAACAATTTAAGAGATTTATACTTTTAGTATTATGTATTGGCTGTTTTAGCAGTACATTATTAGTATCTGCTGGTTCAAATAGCAGGACGATTTATAATTCACAAAAAACAGTAAAAGCATATTCAAAAGCAAGCTATTCAAAAGCAACTATAAAGGATCATTTAAAGATTTCGGCTGAGATTAATGGAGGATGTGATGCTTCTAAAATAGGAGCGAGTAATCCGGCATATTATAAATATAAGCCGGGTGGTGGCAGTTACTCAGGTAAATATAAATTTTGGTATGCAAATTCTGCAAATGGTAAATATAAAATCAAGAAAAAGTATGCAAGTGCAACAATTTTTATCAACTTAGATGATGTTGAAAAGACATATGCTGTTTTTGAATAACATGTATGAGACGTGATAAAATAGGTAGCTGCAGATATTTATTTTATATACGCAAAAATAAGCCAAAGTCCGTGCTTGCACGAGACTTTGGTGACTGCGGAGTTAACGATTAGAAATGTACGTTATGAGATCCTTATAGTTACAGATTACAGGAGAAGATGATATGTATAAAATTACAAAAGATAAGCTGACATTTATACTTTTTTTAGTAGGTATGAGTCTGTCCTTGAGTACAATTTTGAATGGATATCAGATTATGAGTAATTGGATTCAAAAATATGAAAGTCAGGATGGTATTTCAAAGTATAACGCTTATATTAATATCTACTCTACCACAGGAGCAACGGAATATAAATTGAATGATATAGAAGAATATCGACAAATACAGGAGATGGCGGTTCGGAGTACAAAAGCAATTCTGGAGCGTATAAGCGATGTTAGTTGTGATGCTGTAATCAGAGGAGATGAGTTTTCGATTGGCAGTTGTGAGGAAGATGCGGATGAAGTGCAGATTGCAGTGACATATCATGGAAACTGGAACAGATTGCTTGAAAGTGGCAGATATCCAACAATGGAGGAATGGAATTCGGATAACATTTATCTTGTAGTAGGACATGGATGGAAGGATTCAGTAACAGTTTCAAAAGATGGAACGGAATGCTTGTCATTAGATGGAATTGATTGTCAGGTGACTGGGTATCTGGAATCATTTGGAAATGATTCAGATAAAATGATTATTGCGTTTGGCTCGTTAGAAAACTGGACATCGGAATCAGATGTATTTTTGAACCGGATAGCCGATGGAATGACCTATACTTCATCTTCTTATCCGGGAATGACAATCCAACTTATGGATAAGAGTGTTCCGGTTGCAGAGCAGGCTGATGAATTGATAGAGATATTTGGACAATCAGATAATTATTATGCACAGCTGCTGGATCATTATGAGAGTCAGACAGATGTGTATATCGTTTATAAATTAAAAGCAGCTATTCTGATATTACTGTACATAGTGGGTATTATAAATTGCATAATGATTGCAAGAGTATGGTATGCACGACAGAAAAGAGATTTTGCAATCATGAAAACGGTTGGGATAACAGATAGACGAATCATAGAGTGGCAGTTGGTACGAATCGGGATATTAATGGGAATTTCTATTATTGTTGCAGGATGTTTACAGATTTTCTATTGTCATGCAATGGAAAAGAAGATGGTGTTTGTCTGGAATACATATATTTTGTGGTATTTTATATTTATGATTGGTATTTTGTTGCTGGTATTACTTTTTCCAATCTGTAAGCTGTTAAGACACCTGGTGCCTGCAAAGGAGGTTAGGGATTAAGTATGAGAAAACGAAATATAATACGATTAGCAGCAGATAATGTTATGTCTCATGTTTTGCAACTGGGTGGTAATATTGTGTTGGCAATGGTGTTATTGCTTTTGATTGCTGTGCTGATCAGTGTTTATAGTATGTCAACAAATATCAGACATTCTTTGCAAGAGTCAGGAATCAGGAATATAGATACCTTGTGTGAAATTCGTTTTTGGGATGAACTGGATAGTGAATTACAGTCTGACCCGGCAATGGATATAATAAAATCAGTGGATGGAGTGGAAGCTGTAACCTGTGCGTGGCAAACAGGATATATAAATATCGATCCGGCATTAGAGAAATTGAAAAATATTCAGACAGGCCATAGCTTTCAGGCAATCGACGATGAAGATGGAAAAGATGGCTTATATTATATTAAAATAGATGCAACCATTCAGAATATATGGAAGATGAAATTAGACGAAGGAATCCTAATCGAAGAATTAAAACCGATGGAAGATGGCATGTATTTATATCTGGGATCTGCATATAAGGACAAGATAGAAGTTGGAACAAAATATATTGGCGAAGTGGGAGATCAGTCATATACATATGTAGTTGCCGGGATATTAGAAAAGGGACAAAGTTTTCCGGTTTCACAAATGGAAATGCTGGATTTTTCAGATGTTACAGGAACAATTCCGTTGGATTATGAAGTGTTAGCCTGCCCGGGAGAGATATTTTGTAATAATTCGGATTTCTATTTTTCTATAAAACAAGGACACTCTTATGTAAAGATAAAGAGAAGTCTTATGCAAAAGCTGGCAAAGGCTGGATATAAAGATATAAAAGTGATTGATATTGGTAAAGCAATAGAAAATGGAGAAGAAATGAGTCGGAAGATTAATTATAATATTATTCAGATGTTAATTCTGGTGGGACTCACATTTTGTATTGTACTTTTATGTATACAGATACTTGATTTTTTGCGGAGACGAAGAGAGTATGGAATTATGCTGACGTCGGGATTTTCAATGAAAAATATAACTTGGATGATCCTATGGGAGAATATTCTTAAGTTTCTTCTAGCCTATGGCTGTTCATTATTTCTTGTATGGTGGTTGTTTATTCATATAATAGAGCCTGATCAGTTAATGGTATTTTCTTACAGAAGTATATACTGGAAGCGAGTGGTTCCTATCCTTGGAGAGATAAGCATACTATTTGTTGCATTATCAACAATTTGCCCGGTATTTATGATTTATAAGTGTTCACCGATTGATTTGTTAGGAAAAGAAGGAGAATAGTGATGATAAAACTTCGAAATGTTACAAAAATATATGAGCATCGGGAGCTTCCGGCGCTTAAGGATGTATCACTGGATGTCCAGGATGGGGAATACATATCGATCATGGGACAATCCGGATCAGGGAAAAGTACATTATTAAATATTATTGGGACTATGGATTATCTGACAAGCGGTGAATACTATTATAATGATATTGCTGTTCATGAGATGAAAGGAGATAAGCTTCACGAATTTCGTCGTAAACATGTGGGATTTGTATTTCAGAATTATGCCTTAATGAAATCTTATACGGTATTTGAAAATGTAGAACTGCCATTACTGGCAGGCAGATATTCCGGTAGGGAAAGAAAAAAACTGGTGAATGAAATGTTAGAATTTACAGGAATCAGGGATTTAGCAGACAAAAAGGTAACCAGGATTTCAGGTGGGGAACAGCAGCGTTGTGCGATTGCAAGATTGATGGTGGCAGGGGGAGATTTGATCCTTGCAGATGAACCGACAGGCGCATTAGATCATGAAATGGGAATCGCGATTATGGAGTTGTTAGAAATGTTGAATAAACGAGGAAAGACATTGATTGTGATAACACATGATCAAGAGATAGGAAGTCGGGCGGATCGTGTGATACGTCTTGCAGATGGACAAATATTGGAGGAAGCAAAGTGAGAAATAATTTGGGGAAAGTCACGCTTATGATATCTATATTATTGTGCTTTGGGGGATTAACTGCTTGTGAAAGTGCAAAAGAGAAGAATATATCATATGTAGGGGATGCGGCAAATAGTTTGCATATTCCGGATAGTTATATGGAAGAATGGAAAGTAAATAAGAATACAGTTAAGCTTGCGGTAGAGGGTGTTGAATATATACCAGATTCTGATTTTAGAATATATGAATATAAGCAGATTCCGAATGCTGCAAAACAAAAACAGGAGATTGTTGAAGCTGTGTTTGAGGAAGAGAAAGGAATTTTTGAGAACCGTTTGGAAAATGATTATAAGAATCTGTGCAGAGAGGATCTGGAAACCATACATATATATCAGGAGAAAATTCGAGAATATTATTTGGATCAGGGACAAACATCACAGGCAGTTTCCTGCAATCAAGAAATAGAAAATATTATTGCCTGTGAGGCAGGTGCATCAGATAAACGAGCATTGATACAGAATTATGAGGGACAGAAATATGTTGGATATATCGGAGATAATTTATTCCTTTTGACATTTAAAGAAGAAAATGATTGTATTACAGGAATTACACTGGAGAATTATCTGGGAACTGCGGGTTTATATACATATTACGGAATGAAGACGGATGATACGATCACATTGGAAAATCATCTGGGAGATGTAACAGAATGTATTGTTGACTTAGAGAATACAGTGGAAAACAGATGTGCAAAAGATATGGATTGTGCGCGTGATGAAGCCTTGTTGTTTTTGGAAGCATGTGGAATTACGGATGTAGAGATTTTAGAAGAAGGACCGCTTGGTTATAGTACGTTTGAAAGTGCAAGACCAATTGATTTTAATGGCTATTGTTTTCAGTTTACCAGAGCTGCAGGCAATAGAGGGGCATATATAGCTGAAACGGAGTTGTTTGCGCCATATCCGTTCTGCACATCTGAATTATTTACTGTTTGTGTTGACGATAATGGTGTGATGAATGCGGAACTTTATATTGCAGGGGTACAGGCAGGAGAAAAAGCAGTAACATTAATGGATTTTGAAGATATAGAACCGAAATTCGCAGAACAATATGAGGCATTTTATGCAGCATATCCAGGAATTGATAAACCAGCGGCATTTAATTTTATGGAGCTTGATTATATGCTTGTGGAGGGGGAAAAATTAGGGACGTTTGAGTACAAACCTGTTTGGCTCGTGGCGTATTATGAGGATTTGGATACCTGTTATACATATGATTATTTTTATCTTCCTGATTCGCTGCTGGTAATTGACGCTGAAACAGGAGAATATATTGACTATCTAAAACAGAGCTGTTTTCGTTTATATTCTTCAAGAGTAGCTGTTTTCCATAATTGCATTGACAAAGTAACTTTTTAGGTCATATAATTGCTTGGTATTTTAGTGTAGGTTAAATATATATGAAAGATTATTGGTGCACTAGGAAGAAAGGCAGCGTGCATATGAGCATTACAATAGCGGAATTAAAGAATCGAAATAAAGACAGTTACCAGTTGATTGACATCCGGGATGCCATTGAGATCTCTCATGGAGCAGTGCCGGATGCGGTCATGGTTTCGGCAGAAGACATAGAGACAAGCAGCGAGGTGGATAAGGACAAGCTGCTTGTTATTTTCTGTGCGAGAGGCGTAGTCAGCATCGATGTAGCGGAGCATTTGAAAGAAAAAGGATATCAGGCGGAGAGTCTGGAAGGCGGTTATGCTGCATGGCTGTTGGATGTTATGAGCAAGCCGGAGGAGCAGAACAAGGCGAAGGATGTTGAGCTGAGCCTGCGCAAGAAATTCAAGAAAAGCATATGGTCGAAGTTCACCAAGGCGATCAACACATATGAGCTGGTGAAGCCGGGAGATAAGATCGCGGTCTGCATTTCCGGTGGTAAGGATTCTATGCTGATGGCGAAATGTTTTCAGGAATTGAAGCTGCATAACAAATTTGAATTTGAAGTTAAGTTTCTGGTTATGGATCCCGGTTACAGTGAGACGAACCGGAAGGTTATAGAAGAAAATGCAAAAAGTCTGAATATCCCGATTACGATATTTGAATCGGATATATTTGAATCTGTGTTTACGGTTGAGAAGTCGCCATGTTATCTGTGTGCACGAATGAGACGAGGACATCTGTATCATTTTGCACAGGAGCTTGGCTGTAATAAGATTGCACTTGGTCATCACTATGATGATGTAATTGAAACCATATTGATGGGTATGCTGTATGGTGCACAGGTACAGACGATGATGCCGAAGCTTCACAGCACGAATTTTGAAGGGATGGAACTGATCCGACCGTTATATCTGGTGCGTGAGGATGATATCAAGGCATGGAGGGACTATAATGGTCTGCATTTTATCCAGTGTGCATGCAAATTCACGGATACCTGTACGACTTGTAATAACGAGAACCGTTCGAAGCGTGTTGAGATCAAGGAGCTGATTCAGACTTTGAAGCAGGTAAATCCTTATGTGGAAGGGAATATTTTCAAGAGTGTGGAAAATGTAAATCTGGACACGGTTGTTGCATGGAAGCAGCACGGAGAGAAGCATCATTTTCTGGATGCGTATGACAGGAAAAATATCTGTACAGAAAATGATTCAAAGGAATAATGTAACGATTTGACAATAAACAAGATAGGAAGAGGGAATACAAATGAAAAGCAGACAAATCAGAAATTCACTCCTGTTAGTTCTTACGGCATTTATCTGGGGAACCGCCTTTGTAGCACAGAGCAAGGGCGGACAGGCACTTGGACCATTTTCTTTTAATTGTATACGAAGTCTGGTTGGAAGTGTAGTGTTGCTTCCGGTAATCAGGTTGCTTGATAAAATTAATCCAAATAATAAAAAGCCAAAGACAGTCGCAGAACGGAGAAAGTTATGGATCGGTGGACTGTGCTGCGGAATGGCATTGTTCTTTGCAAGCTCTGCACAGCAGCTTGGTCTGTATTATGGCACTCCGGCAGGCAAGGCCGGTTTTCTGACGGCTTGCTATATTCTGCTGGTTCCGATCCTTGGTTTGTTTTTAAAGAAAAAATGTGGTTGGAATATCTGGCTTGGAATGGTGATCACGATTGTAGGACTTTATCTTTTATGTATGACAGCGGGTTCGCTATCATTTCAGAACAGTGATCTCTTTGTATTGCTCTGTGCATTTTTGTTTGCTATACATATTCTGGTGATCGATCATTTTTCACCATTGGTTGATGGTGTACGGATGTCCTGTATCCAGTTCCTGGTTGCCGGGGTACTCAGTGCGTTCCCGATGTTCTTTTCAGAGATGGGACATTCGGCAGCAGGAATAGCAGCATGGCTTCCACAGTTACAGTCATGGGATGCATGGGTTGCAATTCTGTATGCCGGTGTGATGTCGAGCGGTGTTGCTTATACCTTGCAGATTATTGCACAGAATGGACTGAATCCGACGCTGGCATCTATGATCATGAGTCTGGAATCTGTATTTTCAGTACTTGCCGGCTGGGTGATCCTTGGTGAGGTGTTGACCGCCCGCCAGCTCCTTGGCTGCCTGTTGATCTTTATTGCGATTATCTTCGCACAGATTCCTGTGGGGGAGAAGAAAGAAGCATAAAACAATTTTAGTAGCATTAAAAATATGCGCGCCAACTTATCACTATATTTTATGGAGCAGACCTATTTGAACGTCGGTCCTTAACGAGTCACCAATAGGTGACGAGTTTAGTACCGCTACGTGAAAATAGAACGAGAGTGTTCTGCGCAATAAAGATATAGTGATAAGCCAGCGCGCATATTTTTTAGATAAAATCAATATATTATTTCTTCTTCTTTTCTTTCAGAATCTTCTTAATGGAATATTTCTCTAACGAATCCTCAAATATCTCACGGAGCGGTCGAGCATTTTTCATAGCAAGGAAGAAATGTGATTTTTCCTTACGGAGCTCGGCTTCTTCCAGCAGATGCTGTTTGAGTTCATCGATTTTAACGACGATCTCGTATTCAGTAGCCAACTGACGGATCTTTACGATCAGGTTGAAGGAGTAAACGATATCAATCAGGAACACGCCGTAGAAGAATCCGATAAAGAATGAAAATGCAAGATTTCTGGATAACCAGTCAAGTGCTGATAAAACATGTGGATGGATCAGCAGGTAGTAGATCGCGCCGAGAACTGCCCAGAAGAATGAAAACAGTGGACAGATGATTCCCTGAATATTGCCCCATCGGTCTGTGTAGTCCCAGAGTTTTACATTCATTCCCTTAATGAAGATCAATCCGGTGATGTATTCGATCACGGTCATAGCGATCGCCATAAATACAAATAAAACAATCTTCTCAATGATTGGATGTTCATCCAGAAATGACAGGTTAATAGATGCTAACATATACAAGACGCATAGTCCTGATCCATATAGCGGAAGGTAAGGACCGACCAGAAAGCCGGGATTTACCCATTTCTTTGTTGTTCGACCATTTGGAGAACAGAATCTGCGGAAGAACAATTCAATCACCCATCCGATCAGACTTCCGATAAAAAATAAAAACAATAATACAAGAGCTTTATTCATAATATTTCAACCTTTCTGATTTATATTTTTCCATAGAATTATGGCTCTTTTTTCATTGATACAAATTGTGACATATCGCGGTCATAAAGTCAATAAATTAAATGCTTTCTCAAGTTGTTTGTATTGAAAAAGTATGGCAAAATGTGGTACTCTCAGATCAGGTATATGAGGCATTGCAGATAGTGAGAAAGCATATATCTGTATTTTAGAAAATGAGGGATAGGGAGATATGTATAAGATCAGAGAAAATGCGGATCGGGAGAAATGTATCCTGTTGATTCCAGCAATGTTAGATGCACATTTTCCATTGTTAAAATATGCGTTTTATTCAAAAAATTATCATCCGGTGATTTTAAAAAATGAAAAGGATATAACGGATATTGGATTAAAATATGTCAATAACGATATGTGTTATCCGATCATCTTAAATGCAGGACAGATGATAGCAGCTCTTCAATCAGGGAAATATGATCTGAACCGTACAAAATTATTAATGCCGACTGCCGGAGATGCATGTCGTGGTTCAAATTATCTGCATGTGTTAAAGGCGGCTGTTCGGAAAGCAGGATTTCCGCAAGCTCAGGTATTGTCGTTAAACATTCAGGGATTGGAGAAGGGGGAGCAGATGAAGCTGGAACCTGATATGGTCTGGCGTGCGTTATTTGGATTGTTTTATGGTGATATTCTGATGCTTTTACTAAATCAGGTCAGACCAAATGAAGTGCATAAAGGTGAGGCACAAAGGAAATGGAAGAAATGGGTCAGGATTCTTGCATGTGATCTTCGGGAAGGAAAACATCTGACAATTTCAAGAATGAAACAGAATTTTATAAGGATTGCGGCGGATTTTTCAAAAATTGAACTGGTGAAGCCAAGAAAGCAACGAATAGGGATCGTCGGAGAGATTTATATAAAGTATTGTCATTTGGGAAACTGGGATATGATCCGTTTTCTCGAAAAGAATAATTGCGAATCCCATACAAATGGATTATCCTGGTACGCGATGTATTATATAGATTCGCATTTATCGGATGTAAGCAAAATAGAACAGGCGGCTTATCGTATTGGGTTAAAATTGTTCGGAAGTCTTCAGAGATCCATGATTGCTGCAATGCGGCAGTATGGATTTTATTCGATGGAAGAATTTCAAATAATGAAAAAAGAGGCTGATGGTTATGTAAACTGGACATATAGAACCGGTGATGGCTGGCTGATCGGTGCAGAGATGGTAGGACATATTCTGCATGACTGCAAAAAGGTATTGGCAGTTCAACCGTTTGGATGTATGCCAAATCATATCTGTGGGAGGGGATTGTATCCTTCCATTCAGCAAAAGCTTCCGGAAGGGCGTATTGTGAGTGCTGATGTAGATTCCGGTTCTTCAAAGTTGAATGTTTATAACCGTGCCAGAATGTTGGTGGATATGCATATTTAACAGAATAGATGGTAATCTTTCTCAATATGCGGTATACTTACTGTGCATTCTTTAACAAAAAATGAAAACATAACAGACAAAGGAGAAAATTGTCATGAATATAAAAGAGATGCAGGATGAAATAATGAGAATAAAGAAGGAAAAGGATATTTGTATTCTTGCACATGCCTACCAGAGCCATGATATCTGGGAAGTAGCTGACTATGTAGGAGATTCCTTTGGCCTTGCACAGAGAGCAGCGGAAGCACCTCAAAAGACTATGATCATGTGTGGTGTGCGTTTTATGGCAGAGACTGTAAAACTGTTATCACCGGAAAAGACCGTATATCTGCCGGAGCCGGATGCCGGATGCCCGATGGCAGACCAGATCGACTATGATCTGCTGGCAGCACTTCGAGAGAAGAATCCGGGTTATACAGTTGTAGCATATGTGAATACTACAACGGAAGTAAAGACATTAAGTGATGTCTGTGTTACTTCTTCTTCCGCAGTAAAGATCGTGAAGAATATGCCGGAAAAGGATATTTTATTTATTCCTGACTGTAATCTCGGTTCATGGGTAAAGAAGCAGGTACCGGAAAAGAATATTAAGCTGGTATCGGGCGGCTGTCCGACACATGTCAGAGTAACCGTAAAAGATATAGAGAAAGCAAAAGCAGCTCATCCAAATGCATTACTTCTGGTACATCCGGAATGTTTAAAGGAAGTAACGGAGCTTGCAGACTATGCCGGAAGTACAACCGGAATTATGGATTATGCAGCAAAGAGTGATGCAAAAGAATTCATTATCGGTACGGAGAACAGTATCGTGTCACACCTTCAGCTTGCACACCCGGAGAAGCGTTTCTATGCATTGTCTAAGGATTGTGTATGCCACAACATGAAGATGACGACACTTGGTGATGTCTATAACTGCGTGGTAAATGGTGAGGGCGAGAGCATTACCCTTACAGAGGAGACAATGCAGAAAGCCAGAAAGAGCATCGATGCGATGCTGCGCCTTGGCTAGGACTGACGAATAATATATAACTGAAAGCACGACCGTATCGTATGTAAAACACACGGAGCTACCCTTGTTTCGATTGGTTTTTATATGCACGGGATTTCGGACACGATAAAATCGTTGTGTCCTCCATCCCGGCATAAAAACATCGAAACTCGGTCGCTTCCGTTATGGTTTTATCATACGATACGGTCGTGCTTTATTATATATTATTCTGGTGGTTGGAGGAGCTAAAGATAAATAGCAGGAAAAATGCGAAACGCAGGCATTTTCGCAACATTTTCCTGCTATTTTGTTTATTATATAATACGGTGATCTGTCCGAGAGGTCAGTTTACATAATCTGATATCTGGTATTTGCATATGTGACATATTGATATGGTCAGTTTGGATACAAGAAAAAGTTTAAAATTGAATATTTCAATATGGTCAGATAATTTTATAATAAATCCTAGCAGGTTTGTAGTGAATCTGTTCGTGATTTTGAGTAGTGATATTCAAGGATGAATATGTTACAGATAAATACACACATCAAATGAAAAAAGGAGTTACGATTATGGCAAACAGACAGTATGAATTAAACAAAGAATTGGCACAGATGTTAAAGGGTGGCGTTATCATGGATGTAACAACACCGGAGCAGGCAAAGATCGCCGAGGCAGCAGGTGCTTGTGCAGTTATGGCACTGGAGCGTATTCCTGCTGACATCAGAGCAGCAGGTGGTGTATCAAGAATGAGTGATCCTAAGATGATCAAAGGTATTCAGGATGCAGTATCTATCCCTGTTATGGCAAAGTGCCGTATCGGACATTTTGTAGAAGCTCAGCTTCTTGAAGCAATCGAGATCGATTACATTGATGAGAGTGAAGTTCTTTCACCTGCTGATGATGTATATCACATCGACAAGACAAAGTTCAAAGTACCATTTGTATGTGGTGCTAAGGATCTCGGCGAGGCACTTCGTAGAATCAATGAAGGTGCATCCATGATCCGTACAAAGGGTGAACCCGGTACAGGTGATGTTGTCCAGGCTGTAAGACATATGAGAATGATGAACAGCGAGATAGCACGTATTTCTTCTATGCGTGAAGATGAATTATATGATGCAGCAAAGGTTCTTCAGGTTCCATATGACCTTGTATTATATGTACATGAGCACAAGCGCCTTCCGGTTGTAAACTTCGCAGCAGGCGGTGTTGCTACACCGGCAGACGCAGCTCTTATGATGCAGCTTGGTGCTGAAGGCGTATTCGTTGGATCCGGTATCTTCAAGTCAGGAAATCCGGAGAAGCGTGCAAATGCCATCGTTAAGGCTGTTACAAACTTCACAGATGCAAAACTGATCGCTGAATTATCAGAGGATCTTGGTGAAGCTATGGTTGGTATCAATGAGAGCGAGATCGAACTCCTTATGGCTGAGCGTGGTAAGTAAAATATCAGACAGACAAATAGATGCGGATATCGTAATGATGGATGATCGACATAAGCGAAAGGATGAACAGACACGATGAAGATAGCAGTATTAGCGGTTCAGGGCGCATTTATCGAACACGAGAAAATGTTAGAGAGCCTTGGAGCAGAAACAATAGAACTCAGACAGAAAAGTGATCTGGAACAGGATTTTGCCGGTATCGTTTTGCCGGGTGGCGAAAGCACTGTTCAGGGTAAGCTGTTAAAAGAGCTTGATATGTATGATGCATTAAAAGAAAAGATCGAACAGGGCATGCCGGTTCTTGCAACCTGTGCGGGACTGATCCTTCTTGCAGAAGAACTGTCCAATGATGATAAACGTCATTTTGCGACCCTTCCGGTCTGCGTAAAGAGAAATGCATATGGCAGACAGCTTGGAAGCTTTCATTATGATGGCGAGATCAAAGGTCTTGGAGTATATCCGATGGAATTTATCCGTGCACCATATATCGAGAGTGTAAAGCCGGGTGTTGAGGTATTAGCCGAGGTAGATGGTCACATTGTAGCGGTAAAATATCAGAACCAGATCGCACTGGCATTCCATCCGGAGCTTTCCGATGATACCCGTATCCATCAGATGTTCTTAGACATGATCAAATAAAGACTGTAAAAGCAAACAATAAGATAACGGTATTTATTATTGAGCAGGTTGACTGTACGATAATAAATACCGTTTTTTATTGTTCATATATAAGAACTATGTGATATCCCGCCCTGCGCCTGTCCTTATAGAAATGCCATTGCGAGGATTTCGTTATGAACTGCACATTGTTAGTAAATACGGGTGCTTGTTTGAGCCGAAGGCGAGTTAGCACAGGAGTATTTACGAATTTAACATGTGCAGTGAGTAGAAAACGCAGCACGGCATTTCTATAAGGACAGGCACAGGGCGGGATGCCATAGAGTTTTTGTCTATCTATAGAGTGTAAAAAACTTGCATAATGCTTTCTTCCCACATATAATATTTTATAACTATGGTATCGCAAGGTGGGTTGGGATGCCGGCAGGAATAATGTGAAGGGCGGCTTACTATGCTGACATATGCACTGGAAAATCGAGGAACAGATACGTTATATGAATATCTGTACAAGCAGATCAAAACAGATATTTTGTCTAAGAAGCTTGTAGCAGGGGAACGTTTGCCATCGAAGCGTCTGCTTGCAAAAAATCTGAATGTCAGCACGATCACCGTGGAAAATGCATACAGTCAGTTGGTTGCCGAAGGATATATATATTCGATTCCGAAAAGCGGTTATTATGTTACGGACATTTCGGCAGATCTGATGAAGCCGTTGCCGGAGCGACCGGCGAAGCAATTTGAAAAGCCGAAAGAAAAGAAAACATATTTTGCGGATTTTGCCAGTAACTCAACGGTAGAGGATGCGTTTCCATTCAGCATCTGGTCAAAGCTTTTAAAAGAAGTGATGGCGGAAAACAGCAAAGAGCTGATGTCCCGATCACCGTCCAAGGGTGTCTATGAGCTGCGAAGCGCCGTAGCAGGCTATCTGTATCAGTTCCGTGGTATGGATGTGAAGCCGGAGCAGGTCATCATAGGAGCCGGAACAGAATATCTCTATGGTCTTATCATTCAGCTGCTTGGCTATGACAAATGTTATGCGGTCGAAGATCCGGGGTATCAGAAGATATCAAGGATCTATCAGGCGCAGAATGTATGCTGCAAATTTGTGGCAATGGATGGAAATGGGATCAATATGGAGGCTCTGGAAGAATCTGGCGCAGATGTACTTCATATTTCGCCGGCGCATCATTTTCCGACCGGACTGGTAACACCTGTCAGCAGGAGATATGAATTGTTATCTTGGGCATCAAGAAAGGACAACCGCTATATCATCGAAGATGAATATGACAGTGAATTTCGACTGGTTGGCAAGCCGGTACCTACACTTGAAAGTATCGATGTGGGCGAAAAGGTCATCTATATCAACACATTTTCCAAGAGCCTTTCCTCTACGATCCGTATCAGTTATATGGTTCTCCCGGAGAGTTTGATGCGGCGATATGATGAGATGCTCAGCTTTTATGCATGTACGGTGTCAAATATCGAGCAATATACACTTGCAAGATTTATCACCGATGGTTGTCTGGAAAAACACATCAACCGCATGCGTAATTATTACAGAGAACAGCGGGATCTGGTGCTTGCCTGCATTAAAAAATATATGAATCCGGACAAGATTCGTATTCGCGAAGAGAATTCAGGGCTGCATTTTCTGTTGGAGATTGATACGAATTACAGTGACGATCGGCTGCGGAATAATGCCGAAGCAAGAGACGTTCACATTTCATTTCTCAGCCAGTATTATAGAAATACCGAAAATGCCAGATATCATACACTGGTCATTAATTATTCCGGTATCATGCCGGAGCATATAGAAGAAGCAGTCAGAAGATTGATTGAAAGTATCGAATAAAGAGTGTGCGGATGTTAATATAAGGAACCATATAAGGAGGAATCATATGAAGATATCGTTTGATACAATCGCAGAATCAGCGATCGAGAATTTTAAAGGGGGAGAAGGAACATTCCATGTGCATATGTTTCAGGATATGAATAACAAGATCATGAAGGGCAGACTTGTGCCTGGTTCATCGATCGGAACACATACACATGAGACAAACAGTGAAATTATTTATGTACTTTCCGGTGTCGGAACGATGGAGTATGAGGACACCAAAGAGAAGCTGTATCCGGGCGACTGCCATTATTGTCCGCAGGGAGCAACCCACAGCCTGTCAAATGAAGGCACCGAAGACCTCATATTCTTCGCCGTTGTACCTGAACACGAGCACTGAGCGTCAAACATACTCCTAAGGTTTATATGATTGCTAATGTTAGTATATAAACAGATAAGAGACAGGGGCAGAGGATATATATTTTATGAAGCAGACCTGTTCGAACGTCGGCCCTTGGTGAACTGCATAAGCAGTGAGCCTAGTACCGCTACGTGAGAATAGAACGAAAGTGTTCTGCGGAATAAAGATATATCCTCTGCCCCTGTCTCTTATCGTTCGGGTATCATACAGCCACCACCTCACACACTGTGAGGACGTTGCCGTTGATGTAGAAGCGCACGTCGAAGCCTGCGAAGGCGACGCCATATCTACGATAGGGATCGTGCTGGTAGCCGGGACGCGGATCTTCTGCAAGAATGCCAATCAGGGCAGGACGCTTGGCTTCCGGGATCATTGCCAGAAGCTCCGGCGGAAAGATGACATCCAGTTTTTCCGTATGAATGTGTTCGGTAAAACCGCCGGTGGCATCCGGGTGGCAGTCTGTATATGGAATATAAGGTTTGATATCATATACAGGAGTACCGTTTAACAGATCGACACCGGAGATATGCAGGATCGGACCATAGTCATCGGTATATTCAATTCCTGTCAATTTTACAGAAGACAGACCTATATTATTTGGGCGGAACGGCGATCTGGTCGCGAATACGCCCATTCTTTTATTGCCGCCAAGTTTTGGCGGCTTTACTGTTGCACTCCAGTTCTCCCGTTTGGCTTTATGGAATTCCCACAGGATCCAGATGTGGGAGAAATCCTCCAGCCCCCGGAAGGCTTCCGGCTGCCTGTATTCCGGCAGAAAAACGACCGTTCCGGTCAGTTCATCCACCAGACCGCTCTGTCTGGGAATTCCAAATTTTTCCTGAAAATCTGTATATACATGTCCGATGATATTCATATCGTTCTTTTCTTTATCCTTTCGTAAAACGAAATTGTATCTGCTGTTCATAGTAACATGAATATTTTTTATTTTCCATAGAAACTCATAAAGTGCGTTTCTTCATAATTTTACATTTCTCCCGTTTACACAAAGTTTTTACTTTCACTTTACTTTGAGATGGTGATGTATTTTACATAGATGCCGTATGATAATTCTGCGATCCGGAAAAGGGCGCGCGATCCGGTTTCGCAATTTACATAATTTTGAATGGATCAGAAAGATGAACGATTCTGAGTCCAAAGAGTCAATTGGAGGAAAATTAAAATGAAAAAAGGAAATAAGATTTTAGCGTTAACATTAAGTGCAGCACTTGCGGCAGGATGCCTTGCAGGATGTGGAAGTAAAGGTGGTTCAGATTCCAAGAGCGGAAGTTTTGATACATCACAGGAGATCTCAGTTGTATCCAGAGAGGAAGGCTCAGGTACAAGAGGAGCATTTGTGGAACTGACCGGTGTAGAAGAAAAGGACGCAGATGGAAATAAAGTTGATAAGACAACTACGAGCGCGATTACAGCAAACAGTACAGAAGTAGTTCTCACAACAGTTGCAGGAGACGATTATTCGATTGGTTATATCTCACTTGGAGCATTAAATGATACCGTAAAGGCAGTTAAGATCGGCGGCGTTGAAGCAACAGCAGATAATATCAACAACGGTACATACACATTATCAAGACCATTCAACATTGTAACAAAGGGTCAGGTAAGTGATGTAGCACAGGATTTTATCAACTATATTATGAGTGAAGATGGACAGAAGATCGTATCAAGCAATGGTTACATCGAGATTGCAAATTCAGGAGCATTTAAGTCTTCAGGAGCAACCGGTAAAATCGTAATTGCCGGATCATCATCTGTAACTCCTGTTATGGAGAAATTAACAGAGGCATATAAGGCAGTGAACAGTGGTGCGGATATCGAGCTTCAGGAATCTGATTCAACAACAGGTATTACAGCAGCGGCAGATGGTACATGTGATATCGGTATGGCATCCAGAGAACTGAAGGATAGCGAGACAGGTGAAGGCCTTACAGCTACTGTAATCGCAATGGATGGTATCGCAGTTATTGTAAATAAGAATAACCCTGCGACTGATTTAACTACCGATCAGGTAAAATCAATCTTTACAGGAGAAGCAGCAACCTGGGCAGATGTCAAATAGTAAGGAGTGTCCTCTATGCAAAAGTTTAAAGAAATATTCATGCATATCGTATTCCTGTTAGCGGCATTTGTATCGATAGCAGCGGTTTTATTGATCTGTGTGTTCTTATTTGCAAGTGGTATTCCTGCCATGAAGGAAATCGGTCTGACAGATTTCCTCTTTGGCAAAGTCTGGAGACCGACCAATGATTATTTTGGAATCCTTCCGTTTATTCTTGGTAGTATCTACGTTACGGCCGGGGCAATCGTGATCGGCGTTCCGATCGGACTTCTGACAGCGATATTTTTATCAAAGTTCTGCCCACCAAAAGCATATAAGGTCATTAAACCATTTATCAATCTGATGGCAGGAATCCCATCGGTTGTATACGGATTTTTTGGAATGTGTGTACTTGTTCCGGCAGTCAGACAGATTTTCGGAGTGAACGGAAATACAATGCTTACCGCATCTGTACTGCTTGGCATCATGATACTTCCGACGATCATCAGTGTATCTGAAACTTCGATCAGTGCAGTCCCGGATAAATATTATCAGGGTGCATTAGCACTTGGAGCGACACATGAAAGAAGTGTATTTCTTACTGTAGTACCGGCTGCAAGATCCGGTATCATGGCAGCGATCATCTTGGGCGTTGGTCGTGCGATCGGTGAGACAATGGCTGTTATCATGGTGGCGGGAAATCAGGTCCATATGCCGAAAGGATTGATGAAGGGTGTTAGAACCATGACTGCAAATATCGTAATGGAAATGGGTTATGCCCAGGATCTTCACAGAGAGGCTCTGATCGCAACAGGTGTTGTATTGTTTGTATTCATTCTGATCATTAACCTGCTGTTTTCAATTTTAAAAAGAAAGACGGTGAACTAAATGGGAAAAAGAAATTTACTTGCGGAATATAAAAGACGTCCCGGCTCACTGATCCTTCGGATACTTGTTTATCTGGCAGCAGCTTTGACGTTGGTTTGTATTGCTTTTATTTTGATCTATATTCTTGCAAAAGGAATTCCGAATCTGACACCGGATCTGTTCAAGCTGGAATATACATCGGATAATTGCTCGATGCTTCCGGCATTGGTTAATACGTTGTTTATGACATTACTGTCACTGCTGATTGCGGGACCGATCGGTATCTTCGCAGCTATTTATCTGGTGGAGTATGCAAAATCAGGAAATAAGCTGGTTGGAATTGTACGTATCACTGCAGAGACACTGACAGGTATTCCATCTATTGTATATGGTTTGTTCGGAATGATCTTATTTATGACAAAGCTTGGATGGGGATTGTCCCTGCTGTCCGGTGCGTTTACACTGGCGATCATGGTGCTTCCGGTTATCATGAGAACAACAGAAGAAGCCTTGCTGGCTGTTCCAAAGTCATACAGAGAAGGAAGCTTTGGACTTGGTGCAGGAAAACTTCGTACAGTATTTAAGGTTGTTTTACCGAGTGCTGTTCCGGGTATTTTATCCGGTGTTATCCTTGCAACCGGGCGAATTGTCGGGGAGACAGCAGCGTTGATCTATACGGCAGGCAGTGTGCCGAGAATAGCGAAGAATTTATTTTCTTCCACACGAACCTTGTCCGTACATATGTATCTTCTTTCCAAAGAGGGACTTCATACGGATCAGGCATATGCAACAGCCGTTGTTCTTCTTGTATTCGTAGTATTGATTAATTTCGCATCCGATGCAATTGCAAAGAAAATGTCGGCGAAAACAGAAAAAGACAGATAACAGATAGATATAAACGGAGATAAATCGATGAGCAATATAAAATTTGATGTAAAAAATCTGAATCTTCACTATGGTAAATTTCATGCGTTGAAAGATGTAAATATGGAAATACCGGAAAAACAGATTACAGCATTTATCGGACCTTCCGGATGCGGTAAATCAACATTTTTAAAATGTTTAAACCGTATGAATGATCTGGTGGAAGGTTGTAACATCACGGGTGATGTGAAGTTAGATGGTGAAGATATATTTGACGGAATGGATGTAAATCTGTTAAGAAAACGGGTTGGAATGGTGTTTCAGAATCCGAATCCTTTCCCAATGAGTGTATATGACAATATAGCATATGGTCCAAGGACACATGGTATTCATAGTAAAGAAAAACTGGATGAGATCGTAGAACGATCTCTCAAACAGGCGGCAATATGGGATGAATTAAAAGACAGACTGAAGAAATCGGCACTGGGTCTTTCCGGCGGACAGCAGCAGAGACTTTGTATCGCCAGAGCACTTGCGGTTGAACCGGAGGTCTTACTGATGGATGAACCGACATCAGCGCTTGATCCGATTTCTACGTCAAAGATCGAAGATCTTGCTATGGAGCTGAAACATGATTATACGATTATCATGGTTACACATAATATGCAGCAGGCAACCCGTATTGCAGACAAGACAGCATTCTTCTTACTGGGTCAGGTGATCGAATTTGATGATACCGAGAAGATGTTCTCGAAACCACAGGATAAGAGAACTGAGGATTATATCACAGGAAGATTTGGTTAAAAGGAGTAAAGATAATGAGGACAAATTATGACAGACAGTTGAAAAAACTCAATGATGAAATGGTTGAGATGGGATCCATGATCGAGGGTGTGATCGAAAAGGCGATCAAAGCACTTGTAAATCAGGATGTTGATCTGGCACAGGAGGTTATCCACAGGGATGATCAGATCGATCAGCAGGAAAAGGATATTGAGAGTCTGTGTTTTAAACTTCTTTTAATGGAGCAGCCGGTTGCAACAGATCTTCGTCAGGTTTCATCTGCGCTCAAAATGGTAACGGATATGGAACGTATCGGTGATCATGCAGCAGATATTTCTGAACTGACGATCCAGATGGCAGGCAAACCTTATGTAAAAGAATTGGAACATATTAAGGCAATGGCAAAAGAAAGCATGGTCATGTTGGTTGACAGTATAGAAGCATATGTGAATCTTGATCTTACAAAAGCAAGAAAAGTTATTGCCCAGGATGATGTGGTAGATGATCTGTTTATAAAAGTGAAGAGTGAATTGATCAATCTGATCCACAGGAATGCAGATGCAGGGGAACAGGAAACCGATCTTTTGATGGTTGCAAAATATCTGGAGCGGATTGGCGATCATGCAACGAATATTTCAGAATGGGTCATATATTATATAACAGGAGAACATATTTCCGGAAATTAAGAGTCTTATAGGATACAGGATCAGGAGGTGATTGTCATGAGACGTATATGGAATATGACAGCAGATGCCGGTAAAGGAAAAAGTAAACAGCACCTGATAAAAATGTTTTTGTTATTGAACAGTATCGTCTGGGGCGTGATCGCTGTGGTTGTAGCTGTCACGTTGAAAGGAATCGGGCTTATGTCATCATGGAGTATGGCAGAGAGCATTTTGGTATCGGCAGGATATGGTATTTGTCTGGTAGGACTGATTGGCGGTACCGTATGTATTTTACAAAACGACGGTCCTGACAGAACGTATCTTGAACAGCGACAGGAAGAATATTAAACGCATTCAGCGTGAAATGTAAAACAAATTTTAAAATTTTACACAGACTTTACGTAGGAATCCTTTCCTTTTTACATACCTGTTATACGATGATGTGCGAAGGTACAAATGTCTAATTTATGTAAAAAGGAAGGAATTTTTTTATGAGTATTTTTGATGTACTTGCACTGTTTGGCGGACTTGCATTGTTTTTATTTGGTATGAACGTAATGGGAGACGGCCTGACCCGTGCGGCGGGCGGTAAGATGGAACGTATCCTTGAAAAGCTGACTTCAACGCCGATCAAAGGGGTGCTGCTTGGAGCGGCTGTAACAGCGGTTATTCAGTCATCATCGGCTACAACCGTTATGGTTGTTGGTTTTGTAAATTCCGGGATTATGAAACTGCGTCAGGCGGTCGGCATTATCATGGGTGCCAATATCGGTACGACAGTTACTTCCTGGATCTTAAGTTTGTCAGGAATTCAGGGAGACAGTATCTGGATCCAGATGTTAAAGCCATCCTCATTTTCTCCGATCCTAGCGGTTATCGGTATTGCATTTCTGATGTTTTCCAAGAATGAGAAAAAACATGATATTGGCATGATCTTTTTGGGATTTACGATCCTTATGTACGGAATGGATGCAATGAGCGGTGCGGTTGCTCCTCTTGCAGATGTTCCTGAATTTGCAAATGTGCTTTTAATGTTCTCAAATCCTGTACTCGGAATGATCGTAGGAACATTATTTACAGCAATCATCCAGAGCTCATCGGCATCGGTTGGTATCTTACAGGCACTTTGCATGACAGGAGCAGTTACATATGGAACGGCACTTCCTATTATAATGGGACAGAATATCGGTACTTGTGTAACGGCATTATTATCCAGTATCGGAGCAAAGAAAAATGCGAAACGTGCAGCTTTTGTACATCTTTACTTTAATCTGATCGGAACCATTCTCTTTATGATCGTATTCTATTCGATCAATGCATTTGTAAATTTCGGTGTATTACAGGATATGGCAACCCCGGCTGGCATTGCAGTGATCCACAGTATATTTAATATTCTGACAACAATTGTATTACTTCCGTTTGGAAAGGGTCTTGAGAAGTTGGCAACTCTTACGATCCGTGAGAAAGAAGAACCTGTTGAGGAGATTGCGGAGCTTGTACCGTTAAAGCATCTGGATGCCAGATTCCTGGAGCAACCGGCGTTTGCCGTTACACAGAGCATGGATGTTATGAATCAGATGGCAGGGTATTCAGCTGAAGCGTTATACGATTCATTAGAGTTGATGAAGGATTATTCGGAAGAGAAGTGGCAACGTGTTGAGGCTTTGGAAGATATCGTAGACAAATACGAAGATGAACTCGGAACGTATCTGGCGAAGGTCAGCGGAAAAGAACTGGCAGAGGAAGACAGCAAACGTGTATCCAATGGGCTTCATTGTATCGGAGATCTGGAGCGTATCTCCGACCATGCATTAGCGATTGCAGAAATTTATGCTAAGATGCACAAGGAAGAAATGGTATTCTCAGATAAAGCAATGGCAGAATTAAATCTGTATTCAAATGCAGTTTATGAGATCATGAGCATGACCTGTAAAGCACTGAATGAAGATGATATGAAAATAGCAAAGAGGATTGAACCATTGGAGGAAGTAATTAATGGGCTGAATGCTACGATCAAAAAGCAGCATATCAAACGTCTGCAGAAGGGAAAATGTACGATCGAGCTTGGTATCGCTCTTGAAAATCTTCTGAATAATTATGAACGTGTGGCAGATCACTGTTCAAATGTGGCTGCATCACTGCTTCAGGTTAAGACAGACAGCTTTGATACGCATGAGTATCTGAACCGGGTCAAACAGGAATCAAATGTAGAGTTTCAGGCGATGTACAGCATGTATAAGGAAAAGTACAGTTTATAGTAAAGTATACGATATCATAAAGTGTAAATTACTTTGACCATATATTAGAAATATATTATTATAGATAAGAAAGAACAGAGACAGGAGGAACGGCAGATGCAGGCATTGATTTATATTGTAGAAGATGATATGAACATTCAGGAAATAGAAATGTTTGCCTTAAAGAACACGGGATATGTAACAGAAGGATTTGCAAATGCAAAGAGCTTCTTTTCCAGAATGACAGAGAAGATTCCGGATCTGATCCTACTGGATATCATGTTACCGGATCAGGATGGACTGGAGATTGTCAGAAAATTAAGAGAACGTCCGGAGACTGTGCGTGTGCCGATCATTCTTGTGACGGCAAAGACAACAGAACTTGATAAGGTAAAGGGGCTGGATATCGGAGCAGATGATTATCTGACAAAGCCATTCGGCGTAATGGAGCTTATATCCAGAGTTAAAGCATTGCTTCGCAGAAGCAAGAGTATTCAGGAGGATCAGATTCTTCGACTGAAGAACGTAACCCTTGATTCCGAGAAGCGTATCGTGCATGTGAATGATATTCCGTGTGAGTTGACCTTTAAGGAATTTGAATTGTTAAAGCTGTTAATGATCAACGCCGGAATTGTACTTCGGAGAGAAGTGATCATGATGGATGTGTGGGGAACGGATTACGAAGGTGAATCCAGGACTCTTGATATGCACATCAAGACTCTGCGCCAGAAACTGGGAGATGCAGGGAATATGATCAAGACAGTTCGTAATGTCGGATATAAGATGGAATAAGAAGCAGGAAAATTTTGTAACAGAAGAATCTTATAACAGAAAGAACAGGTTTTTATGAAAGAACAGAAAGATAAAAAGGATAAGAAGGTCAGAAAAGACAAACGATTATCCAGCAAGATCAACAGTCGCTTTATAGCATTGACGCTGATTGCGATATTGTGTACGATGATACTTTCGACAACGGTTTATTATGATCTGTTTAAAAAGGAGATCATGCGCGATCTGGAAAATTACACACAGACCTTAAAGAGTGCAGGATTATTTGATGATATCAGTGAACTCCGCAATGTAAGGATTAAGAATACAGAATTGCGTATTACATTAGTTGCACCGGATGGAACGGTTAAGTATGATAACATGGCAGATCCGGAGACCATGGGAAAACACAACGACAGACCGGAGATTGAGGAGGCATTTGAGAAAGGAGAAGGCGAGGATACCCGTCTTTCCCAGACGCTCAATATGAGTACATTCTACTATGCGATCCGGCTTTCAAATGGTTGTGTACTTCGTGTATCAAAGGAGACAAGCAGCATTGTCAGTGTTTTTTTGAAGGGACTTCCAAGTATGACGGTTATTATGCTGGTGCTTGTAACTATCGTGGTTCTGATATCCCGATATCTGACAAAGAGTATCGTCTGTCCGATCGGACAGATGGCAAAGGATCTGGATCATGTTGACGATATTAACGCCTATAAGGAGATTCGTCCATTGATCGATACAATCCGGGAACAGCATAATGATATTATGGAGAATGCACAGATGCGACAGGAATTTACGGCAAATGTATCTCATGAGTTAAAGACACCTCTGACAGCAATCTCCGGTTATTCTGAGCTGATTGAAAACGGAATGGCGTCAGATGGTGATGTCAGACGATTTGCTACAGAGATCCATCGTAATTCAAATCGGTTGCTTACCCTCATCAATGACATCATTCGTCTGTCAGAGCTAGATGTGACAGAGAATGCACCATCTATGGAACGAATCGATCTGTGTGCGGTTGCAAGATCGAATGTGGATATGCTGATGCTATCGGCAGAAAAACATAATGTTACATTGAAGTTCTCCGGTCAGCCAAGCTATATTATGGGTAATAAGATGATGATGGAAGAACTGGTATATAATCTGACCGATAATGCGATCCGATATAATAAACCGGATGGAACTGTAGAAGTAACTGTGTATTCTTATGAGAAAGATCATTCAGTTGTCATGAAGGTGAAGGATACCGGTATCGGAATACCTGAGGAGCATCTGGGACTGGTGTTCCAGAGATTCTACCGGGTCGATAAGAGTCGGTCGAAGTCAACCGGAGGAACCGGTCTTGGACTTGCGATCGTAAAACACATCGTAGCGCAGCATGATGCGAAGCTTGATATAACAAGTGAACCGAATGTGGGAACAGAGATAACGATTACCTTTCAGAGCAGATAAAAAGACAAGGAAAAGGAGCCTGTAAGAAGTTAGGAAACAGGCTCCTTTGATTTATAAGTATTCACACACACCGATTTAAAATTCAAGATTGTATGTTATTTACTATTCTGATATTATATTAACACACGCTATTTTAAATTTCAAGGTAAAAATGTAAGAAATGCACAATTCATTTTATTAAAAATATACAAAACTTTACCGGCATAAGAAATTTTAAGGCGTGAAAAAGATGAAAATACGATTTACCACTGGTAATTTTCGGTTTTTGTTGTATATATATAGTGAACGGAAAAATGATGGGACAATGAGTTAAACAGGTTGATTTAGACACAGATAGGAGGTTTTTAACATGTCATTAAATGATTATGTAAAAGCGCAGAAGCTTGGTGAAAAGAGATATCAGGCTGCACTTTCTAAAAATGAATATCCATATCTGCCGGTACTGGATGAACTGATCACGAATTCCGATATTGCAGGCGAAGTAAATCTTGGTTTACAGCATATTTCTCTCGATCGGGTTGTAGGTACAGCGACAAAAGGCCGTACTACAGCATTTGCAAGTAACTTCATGCCTATATTAGATGCGAATTCTGAATTCGGAAATAAATGGTCATCTCTCTGTGACTCTCATATAGAAGAAGGAATCCATGACCCGATCAAAGTATATGAATATATGAATAAATTCTATGTCATAGAGGGAAATAAGCGTGTCAGCGTACTGAAATATTTCGGTGCGGATTCTGTCCCTGCGATGGTAATCAGAAAGCTGCCGAAGCGGACAGATGAGCTGGAAAACAAGATTTATTATGAATTTGTAGATTTCCATAAGCAGACAGGAATCAACTATATATGGTTCACACAGCTTGGCGGATATGACAAATTAAGAGAATATATAGGATTGACACCGGATGGTGGATTTACGGATGATGATCGTATGAACCTGAATTCGGCACATCTGGCATTTGATACAGCATACAGGCAGAAAAACGGCAGTGACAGTCTTCCGATCACGGTAGATGATGCTATGCTTGTATTTTTAAATGTATATGGATACAAGGCATTACAGGATATGTCTTATGATGAGGTAAAGGAAAATCTGGAAAAGGTCTGGGATGAGATCGTATTAAGTGCACAGAAGAAGAACATGACGATCGTTCCGAAGCTGGAACCGGTAGAGTCAAAGAAGAAGCTGTTCAGTATCACGCCGGTACCGAAGAAGCTTAAGATTGCATTTGTTTATGATAAAGAGCCTGAGAATTCTGTATGGATTTACAGCCATGATCTTGGAAGAATGGGCGTAGAAGGTAAATTCAAGGATCGGGTTGAGACACATACTTTTTCGAATATGGATGATAATACGAAGCTTGCAGAATGCCTGGAGCAGATCGCACAGGACAAATTCGATGTTGTATTTACAACCGGCCCGGAGATGCTTCCGGAGTCATTAAAGGCTGCGATCAAATATCCGGAATTGAAGATATTAAACTGCTCGTTAAATGTATCGACCAGCCATGTCAGAACGTATTATGCGAGAATGTATGAGGCGAAGTTTATAACCGGTATTATCGCAGGTTCACTCTGTGAGGATGGCAGGATCGGCTATGTAGCTGATTATCCGATCTATGGAACGACGGCGAACATCAACGCATTTGCGATGGGAGCAAAGTTTGTGAATCCAAGAGCGAAAATCTATCTGGAGTGGTCAAAGGTCAAAGGCTCCGATCCGAAGAAACGGTTTAAGGAACTGGGCATCTCCTATGTATCCGATAAGGATATGATCACACCGCTTACGGCCTCCCGTGAATTCGGTCTGTATTCCTGCGATGGGAACGAGATATCGAATCTTGCGATGCCATTTTACAACTGGCGCGTATTCTATGAGAAGATCGTTCAGTTGATTCTGGATGGTAACTGGAAGCTGGAAGAAAAGAACGAGAAAGTAAAGGTTCTGAATTACTGGTGGGGCATGTCTGCCGGAGTGATCGATGTGATCTGTTCGAACCATCTTCCGGTTGGAACGGCGAGACTGGTAAATCTGATGAAGCGATTGATTAAGGATGGTACGGTAAGTCCATTCTACGGCAAGCTCTATTCACAGAATGGAGTGGTTCGTGATGATGAAGATGGTGAAATGAGCCCTGAGGAGATCATGAAGATGGATTGGTTGGCAGATATTGTTGTTGGTTCGATCCCGACTCTGGATGAGCTGGTAGAAGATGCCAGAGATGTTGTTGCTTTCCAGGGAGTTAATACGCCGGAAAATCTGGAATTGAAAAAAACTACAGACATAGTATAATAAGGCTATGCGGGTCTTGTGATCCAGAGTACGAATGTAGATGAGCGGGTTTTCTTTATGGAAACAGGCGGGGTACAGTTTCGTAGAAAAGAAAAGAAAACACGGAGATACGGATATGAAGATTCTTGTTCTGGCGGATGCAGAATCAAAATACTTATGGGATTATTTTGATAAGAAAAAATTAGAAGGAATTGACCTGATCATTTCCTGCGGCGACCTGGCACCGCAGTATCTGTCGTTCCTTGCGACATTTACACATGCCCCGGTTCTGTATGTATATGGAAACCACGATACCTGTTACGCAGACACACCACCGGATGGCTGTATCTGCATTGACGATCGAATCTATGTATATAAAGGAATACGGATCTTGGGTCTTGGAGGCTGTATGGAGTATCAGTACAATGGTGCACCGCATCAGTATACCGAGAAAGCAATGGAGAAGCGCGTTCGTAAGCTGGGTCGGCAGATAAGAAAAAATCGTGGATTTGATATTATGATCACGCATGCCCCTGCGTATCGGATCAATGACTCCGAGGATCTTTGTCATACCGGTTTCAAGTGCTTCCGGACAATGATCGAAGACTATCATCCGCAGTATCTGGTACATGGTCATGTGCATAGTAATTATGGCAGGGATTTTGTACGGGAATCCAGATACCTGGATACCACGATCATAAATGCATTTGAAAAATATATTATAGAAATAGATGAGACTGCCTTACAGGCAGCGAAATAGTCTTGCAAGCCAGGCGAAAGTTTGATAAACTTAAGCTTGGCTTAAATACTATATTCGAAAGGAGATAGAGGTTTGGAAAAGGGAAGTGCAGAGTACGAGAAAATTTTAGATGAACTGGTTGGTTATTGCAATGATTCAGGTACGATCGATCAGAACCTCTATGTTACATATGATGTTAAGAGAGGCCTTCGTGATTCAAATGGAAAAGGTGTCTTAACAGGTCTGACAGAGATTTCAGATGTATCCGGTTTTGCGGTTCAGGATGGTGAACTGGTTCCTTCAGACGGAAGACTCTATATTCAGGGATATAATATCGAAGATCTGGAACGTGGATTCCACGGAAGCAAGTTCGGCTTTGAGGAGACAATCTACCTGCTTTTATTCGGTGAACTGCCGACCAGAACTCAGTTTAATAAATTTAAGGAATTGATGGAGACGTTCCGGGAGCTCCCAAGAAAGTTTGCTCGTGATGTGATTTTAAAAGCACCAAGTAAGAATATGATGAATGTCTTACAGCGATGTGTGCTTACTTTATATTCATATGATGACTGCCCGGATGACATCAGCATTCGAAATGTCCTTCGTCAAAGTATGGAACTGATTGCACAGTTTCCGCTGATCGCTGCATATGGCTATCAGGGCTATAAGCATTATTATCAGGATAAGAGTCTTATCATTCACAATCCGAAGCCGGGCCTTTCGACAGCAGAGAATTTCCTCCGCCTGATCCGTGCGGATAAGAAGTATACTGAGCTTGAAGCGCAGGTATTGGATATCTGTCTGGTGCTTCATTCAGAGCATGGTGGTGGTAACAACTCCACATTTACAACACATGTTATATCATCAACCGGAACTGATACCTATTCAACCGTTGCCGGTTCTCTCGGTTCTTTAAAAGGACCGAAGCATGGTGGTGCGAACCTGAAGGTTCAGCAGATGATGGATGACTTGAAGGCTCATGTAAAAGACTGGAGCGATGAAGCGGCGATCCGTGAATATCTTCAGGGACTGCTTGATAAGAAGGGCTTTGATCATAGCGGTCTGATCTATGGTATGGGACATGCTGTTTATACGGTGTCCGATCCAAGAGCCAAGATTCTGAAGCGTTATGCCGGAAGACTTGCAGAAGAAAAGGGTATGCAGGAGGAGTTCAAGCTGTACACGGATATTGAACGGATCTCTATGGAGCTTCTTGCAAAGAAGCGAAACTCCGTTATCTCTGCAAATGTCGATTTCTACAGTGGATTTGTATATCGTATGCTTGATATACCGATCGAACTGTTTACTCCGATCTTCGCGATCGCAAGAATCGCAGGCTGGAGCGCACATAGAATAGAAGAGCTGGTAAATGCCGGTAAGATCATCCGTCCGGCTTACAAATATGTCGGAACGCATAAGACATATCTGGATATGGACGAGAGAAACTGGTAGGACTATATAAAATAAATACGGGACAATTATTAGGTTTGCTTCACAAAGATAATAATTGTCCCGTATTTGTTTATTTACTCCATCTTCCGGCAGCGCCGCATGGCAGTACCAGACCGGAGCCTGTAACCGGAAGTCCTACTTCGTCGGAGATAACATGACCGCCGAATTTAGACTGTACCTCGGTTGCTATCATATAGGTAAGAACGGCTGGTGCAAGTCCGGTCGTATAGGAATTGACCAGGAAGAAAAGCGGATCATCGCAGAGCAGCTCGCTGCACAGCTTGATAAACGGATGTATCTTTTCTTCGATCTTCCAGATCTCGCCCTTTGGTCCTCGGCCGTAGGATGGTGGGTCCATAATGATCGCATCATAGTGATTGCCACGGCGGATCTCACGTTCTACGAATTTTACACAGTCATCAACGATCCAGCGGATCGGAGCATCTTCGAGTCCGGATGAGACTGCATTTTCCTTTGCCCATGTAACCATGCCCTTAGAAGCATCAACATGAGTAACTGCCGCACCTGCTTTTGCTGCCGCACAGGTTGCACCGCCGGTATAAGCGAAAAGGTTTAATACCTTGATCTCTTTCTTTTTCGATGAGCGGATCAGGTCAGAGAACCAGTCCCAGTTGGCTGCCTGTTCCGGAAACAGACCGGTGTGTTTGAAGCTGAATGGTTTTAGGTTAAAGGTCAGATCTTTATAATGAATCGACCATTGCTGCGGAAGGTTAAAGAACTCCCATTCACCGCCGCCCTTATTGCTGCGGTGGTAGTGACCATTTAGCTGCTTCCAGCGTTTATCTGTTTTTGGAGTTGACCACAGAACCTGTGGATCGGGACGAAGGAGAATGTATTTGCCCCATCGTTCCAGTTTTTCTCCATCTGAACAATCTATTACTTCATAATCCTGCCAGTGATCAGCTGTCCACATAATCGATATCCTCGTTTCGTTTGAAATATTTATATAAAACTACTATATTATAAGGTGCAGTCATTTTCAAGTCAACGATGAAATCTGCATAGAAAGAAAATGAAATCGGCATATAAGGAAAACAAATTGACCGATATCTGCCGGGGTGATAAAATCACAGCAGTAGAGCAAAACGAAAATATATAATTGCAATAGATAATTTTGGATATAATGAATGCCAAATTATTTGCTCGTGAGAATGTTAATTATGTGAAGGACATTTCATGAGCTGTGTTTCACAAAATGATGAGCAGATACAAGACAGAAAACATGGAGAAATATATGGATATTATAAAAGAGATCGTGGAGACACATCCACATAAGGTCGTACTGAGCAATGGAAAGGGAGAATACAAGAAGATCATATTTGCCCGGAAGGTATTAAAGGGCAGAAATGCATACCAGCTTGAGAAATATACACAGACGCAGGTCTTTCATGAGAATATCGAAGAAGGAAGGCTGGCAGAGCATATTGCGATGCATTTTCCGGCAGAGTTTAAGCAGATGAATGCATTTTCTCTGACAACAGATTATGATGTAAAAGCAGGCAAAAAAGGAAATCTGGCAGTCAGCCGCAGACAGGCGGAGAATAAGACGATATTGGTCGGCGGTAATAATCGCAAGAAGAAATATATTCTGGATGAGGGAATGGATATTCCTGCATTCCGGGAGCTTGGAATATTTACCAAAGAGGGAAAAGTAGTTTCCTCCATGTATGATAAGTTCCGTCAGATCAACCGCTTTATCGAGATGGTCGATGATGTGTTAAAGACTTATAAAGGCGATGAGATCAACATTATTGATTTTGGATGCGGCAAATCCTATCTGACTTTCTTCTTATATTATTATATAGTAGAGATCCGTCATATGACAGCACATATCACAGGGCTTGATCTGAAAGAACAGGTAATAAAGAACTGTAATAAGCTGGCAGAAAAATGCGGATATACAGATCTGAAGTTTAAAATCGGTGATATTAATGGATACCGGACAGACCGTAAGGTGGATATGGTAGTGACCTTGCATGCCTGTGATACGGCAACTGACTATGCGCTCTATAATGCGATCTGCTGGAACACGACATACATCTTATCTGTTCCGTGCTGCCAGCATGAGTTAAATAAACAGATCCGGTCGGAGGAGTTGTCGGCACTGACCAAGTACGGAATCATCAAGGAACGGACAGCGGCATTGATGACTGATGCGATCCGTGGATGTATGCTGGAATATTGTGGATATAAGACAGATCTGTTGGAATTTATTGATATTGAACATTCACCTAAAAATATTCTGATCCGGGCAGTGAAGAAACCGGTATCAGAGGAGAAACGGGAGCGGGCAAAAGCAGAAGCGGAACGGTTGTGCCGGACCTTTGGCATTCACCAGACTCTGATGCAGCTTGTGCTGACGGAAGAAAGGAGCCATTCATGAAGCGGATTTTAATATATGATTGTAATACAGTGGATACCGTTTATGCACCGCTTGTATGCAGAGAGATCATGATTCAGGATGATCTGATCGACCGTCTGGCATGCGGCTATGTTTCAAAAGCTTCGAAAGAAGAACTGCAGAAGCAGGGATTTCGCGTGATGGGAGCAGAAGAAAGGGGAAATCATGCCGGCTGCACTTTTATAACAGAATTGGTTGCCCATGCATTTGACCGGCAGGTCGGAGGAATCGATATTGTGACCGATGATGATACGATCCTGGCGGCAGTTGTAAAGGCACAGGAGCAGGGCAAGAATATTCGGGTATTTGGCAGTAACGCACACAGCGAATCGTTTATCCGCAGATGTAATCGCTTCTGTTATATAGATATTTTGCAGGGCTATGAACCGGAACAGTGTCTGACACCATTATCAGAGATTGTATCTGATGTCTACCGCATTATAATAGAAGAAAGAGCTTCGGGTATCTGTACAGAACTGGCAGGATTGATATATAAGCTCACAAAGCTGCACACAGAATTCGATACCAGAAACTATGGATATACCAGCATGGAAGAACTAATTCTGAAAAATGGAAAAGATATTCAATTCTATAAAGCTGGAGAGCAGTATTATCTCGAGATGATCGATGACCGGGAAAACGTAGAACACTTTATCACATCGTATCTGTCAGAACGGAATAACAAGATAGATGATATGCAGGAGCTGTTTGATGCATTATCAGAAGAATTCGAACGATTTGATACCAGAAATTATGGTTACGCATCGGATATCGCTTTTCTTTTAAGTTTCCCGAAACTGGAAATATATAATAACAGGGGCGTGAAGCTGAAGCAGAGCTTTAAGCTGAAATAAGCGATAACGTTTCTATTGTGCATTATATATAGAAGAAACAGATAAAATATAACAGTATGACGGATGAAAAAGTGCAGGGAAATATAATAAAAAATTTCTTAAAAAATATAGAAAAAATGCTTGCATTCCGCAAAAACGTGTTATATAATCAAACGTGCTGTGACATGATAGCGTTGAAACGGAGGTTGCTGTATCGCATAGATACAGGTTTTTCGTGGAGCGAATGTCAATAAAGAATTACTGACGACAAGTCACTGTACCAATAACTGTCTATCAAAAGGATAGAAACGACGTGTTGATTCTGATTTAATTCAGGATACACACGGGAGAGTGTACAGTCACCACTTGTTGTACTATTAAAAAGTGCGAAAAGGAGGCGGCTTTTTTTATGGCAAAACAGATTATGAGAATCACATTGAAGGCGTACGACCACAAACTTATCGATCAGGCTGCTGGACAGATCATCGATACTGTTAAAAAGACAGGAGCTAAAGTCAGCGGACCGGTTCCAATGCCTACAAAGGTTGAGAAGATTACAATCCTCAGAGCTGTTCATAAGTACAAAGATTCAAGAGAACAGTTCGAGCAGAGAACTCATAAGAGATTAATCGACGTGATTGCACCAACACAGAAGACAATTGATGCATTACAGAAGATCGATTTATCAGCTGGCGTATACATCGACGTAAAGATGAAATAATCAGCCACAAAAATTAGAAGTGAACTAATCAAATCACAAAAAAACAAACATAGCACGAAACAGTGCACAAGCAGTAACCTAATGCATCCGAAGGATGTAATTTAGTATGATTGTCAAGACAATCCGCTGTGAATTAAATTAGGAGGAAAACTTAAAATGAAGAAAGCTATTTTAGCAACAAAAGTCGGAATGACTCAGATCTTCGACGAAAACGGCGTTTTAGTGCCGGTAACAGTTTTACAGGCTGGTCCATGTGTTGTAACCCAGGTAAAAACAGTTGAGAATGACGGTTATGATGCAATTCAGGTAGGATTCGGCGAAAAGAAAGAAAGAATCACAACAAAAGATGTATCAGGAAAGAAAGTAATCAGAAACCCACATGGTGCTGGTAAGGCAGAAGTTGGACATGCAAAGAAAGCAAACACAACACCTAAGACTTTCTACAGAGAGTTCAGACTTGATGACTGTGCTCAGTACGAACTTGGTGCAGAGATCAAAGCCGATGTATTTGCTGAAGGAGACAAGATTGACGTCACAGCAAAGACAAAAGGTAAGGGATATGCAGGCGGTCTTAAGAGACACGGCTTAAAGTCAGGTCCTTCAGGACATGGTTCCAAGTATCACAGACATGCAGGTTCAAACGGTTCAGCTACTACACCAGGTAGAGTATTCAAAGGTAAGAAGATGCCTGGACATATGGGTAGCGTAAGAGTTACAATCCAGAACCTTGAGGTAGTTAAGATAGATGTAGAAAATGATGTTATTTTGGTAAAGGGCGCAGTTCCGGGACCAAAGAAATCATTAGTAATGATTAAGGATACAGTAAAGACTGGCAAGTAGTCTTTAGGAAGGAGGAACGAAAATGGCATCAGTTAAGGTTTATGACATCGAAGGAAAAGAAGTTGAGACATTAGAACTCAATGATTCTATATTCGGTGTAGAGATAAATGAACATTTAATGCATCTGGCTGTAGTTGGCCAGCTGGCAAATAGCCGTCAGGGTACACAGAGCGCAAAGACTCGTTCTGAAGTATCAGGTGGTGGAAGAAAGCCATGGAGACAGAAAGGAACAGGTCATGCAAGACAGGGTTCAACAAGATCTCCACAGTGGACAGGTGGCGGAGTTGTATTTGCACCAAAGCCAAGAGATTATTCAGTTAAGATGAATAAGAAAGAAAAGCAGCTTGCTATGAAGTCAGCACTTTCAGCAAAGCTTGCAGAAGATAAACTTGTTGTAGTTGACAAGATTGAATTAGAAGAGGTTAAGACAAGTGTATTCGCAAAGATCCTTGCAAATCTTAAAGCTCCTAAGTCATTAGTAGTAACAAAGGACAAGAACGACAAGGTTGTTCTTTCAGCAAACAACATTCCAACAGTTAAGACAACAGCTACAAACTCACTGAGTGTATATGACATTCTTAAGTATGATAAGCTTGTTCTTACAAAGGATGCTGTAGCAGCAATTGAGGAGGTGTACGCATAATGGCAGACATCAAATATTATGACGTTATACTTAAGCCTGTAATCACAGAGAAAAGTATGAATGCAATGGCAGAGAAGAAGTACACATTTCTTGTACACCCGGAAGCAACAAAGTCTCAGATCAAAGAAGCTGTAGAGAAGATGTTCGAAGGAACAGAAGTTGCTAAGGTTAACACCATGAACAATGACGGTAAGGTTAAGAGACGTGGCGTAACACTTGGAAGAACAGACAAGTACAAGAAAGCAATCGTTAAACTTACAGAAGCAAGCAAAGAGATCGAAATTTTCGAAGGACTGTAAAATAACGAAACAGATTTATACGCAAAAAAGCGTGACAATAAATTGAACCGAAAGGAGAACAAAAATGGGAATTAAGACATATAACCCATATACACCTTCCAGAAGAAATATGACTGGCCTTGATTTTTCAGAGATCACAAAATCAACACCTGAGAAATCACTCGTTGTATCAATGAGCAAGACAGCTGGTCGTAATAATCAGGGAAAGATCACAGTTAGACATCACGGTGGTGGTGAGAAACGTAAATACAGAATTATAGATTTCAAGAGAAACGATAAGGATGGAATTCCAGCAACAGTTAATGCAATCGAATATGATCCAAACAGATCAGCAAACATTGCACTTCTGTTCTACGCTGATGGCGAGAAGAGATACATCCTTGCTCCTTATAAGTTAGCAGTAGGAGATGTTCTTATGAGTGGTGCTGAAGCAGAGATCAAAGTTGGTAACTGCCTCCCACTTCAGAATATTCCAGTTGGTACATTAGTACACAACATCGAGTTATACCCAGGTAAGGGCGGACAGCTTGTTCGTTCAGCAGGTAACTCAGCACAGCTTATGGCTAAGGAAGGAAAGTATGCAACATTAAGACTTCCTTCAGGCGAAATGAGAATGGTTCCAATCATCTGCCGTGCAACAATCGGTCAGGTAGGAAACATTGAGTATGGCCTTGTTAACATTGGTAAAGCCGGACGTAAACGTCACATGGGTATTAGACCAACAGTTCGTGGTTCTGTTATGAACCCTAATGACCATCCACATGGTGGTGGTGAAGGTAGAGCACCAATCGGTCGTTCAGGCCCTTCAACTCCATGGGGTAAGCCAGCAATGGGATTAAAGACAAGAAAGAAGAACAAGCAGTCTAATAAGATGATCGTAAGAAGAAGAGACGGCAAGAGCATTAAATAGTTAATAAGGAGGTATGACAATGGCTCGTTCATTAAAAAAAGGACCATTCGCAGATGAGCATTTACTCAAGAAGATAGATGCTATGAATGCAAGCAATAGCAAAGAAGTTGTTAAGACCTGGTCAAGACGTTCAACAATTTTCCCATCATTCGTAGGTCATACAATCGCAGTTCATGATGGAAGAAAGCATGTACCTGTATATGTTACAGAAGACATGGTTGGACATAAGCTTGGTGAGTTCGTAGTTACCAGAACCTACAGAGGTCATGGTAAAGACGAAAAGAAGGGTAGAAGATAATATTTGGAATATTTGAAAGGAGGACTAAATCATGGCTAAAGGACATAGATCCCATGATAAGAGACTCAGAAATGAGAATAAAGATACCAGACCATCAGCTAAGGTATCATATGCAAGAGTGTCAGTAACAAAGGCTTGTTTCGTATTAGATGCCATCAGAGGTAAGGATGTTCAGACTGCACTTGGTATTCTGACATACAACCCAAGATATGGTTCAAGTGTTATAGAGAAGCTGTTAAAGTCAGCAATCGCAAATGCTGAAAACAACAATGGACTTAAGGCAGAGGACCTTTATGTAGCAGAGTGCTACGCTAACAAGGGACCTACAATGAAGAGAGTTCATCCAAGAGCCCAGGGTAGAGCATATAGAATCGAGAAGAGAACAAGTCACATCACAATCGTGCTTGACGAGAGATAGGAGGTAAATAATGGGACAGAAAGTTAATCCTCATGGTTTAAGAGTCGGCGTTATCAAAGATTGGGATTCAAGATGGTATGCTGACACAAAGAATGATGAATTTTCTAACAACCTTGTAGAAGATCATAAAATCAGAACTTATTTAAAGAAGACACTTTACAATGCAAATATCTCAAAGATCGAGATCGAGAGAGCTGCAGACAGAGTAAAGGTTGCATTATATACAGCTAAGCCTGGTGTTATCATCGGTAAGGGCGGAGCTGGAATCGAAAAGATCAAAGCAGATGCACAGAAGCTTACAGATAAGAAGCTGTTCATCGATGTAAAAGAAATCAAGAAGCCGGATGCAGACGCACAGTTAGTAGCTGAGAACATTGCAGCACAGCTTGAGAATCGTATCTCATTCAGAAAAGCAATGAAGTCATGCATGAGCAGAACAATGAAAGCCGGAGCGCTTGGTATCAAGGCTTCATGTTCAGGACGTCTTGGTGGTGCTGATATGGCTAGAACAGAGTTCTACAGCCAGGGAACAATTCCTCTTCAGACACTTCGTGCTGACATTGATTATGGTTTTGCTGAAGCAGACACAACATTTGGTAAAGTTGGTGTTAAGACATGGGTTTACCATGGTGAAGTACTTCCTGTAAAAGGAAAGAAGGAAGGAGCGGATAAATAATGTTAATGCCTAAGAGAGTAAAGCGTCGTAAGCAGTTCAGAGGAACTATGGCTGGTAAGGCACTTAGAGGCAATAAGATTACAAACGGTCAGTATGGTTTAGTAGCACTTGAGCCTGCATGGATCAAGTCAAACCAGATCGAAGCAGCCCGTATTGCGATGACAAGATATATGAAGCGTAGTGGTAAAGTATTTATCAAGATCTTCCCTGATAAGCCAGTTACAGCTAAGCCGGCTGAAACTCGTATGGGTTCAGGTAAGGGAGCACTTGAGTACTGGGTAGCAGTTGTTAAGCCAGGCAGAGTTATGTTTGAGATTGCAGACGTACCTGAAGAAGTAGCAAAAGAAGCTTTAAGACTTGCTATGCACAAGCTTCCACTTAAGTGTAAGATCGTTTCAAAAGAAGAATTAGAGGAGGTAGCAGGCAGTGAAAACTAAGGACTATATGAACGAATTAAATGCTAAATCTGTTGATGAGCTTCAGAACGAATTAGTAGCTGCAAAGAAGGAATTATTTAACTTAAGATTCCAGAATGCTACAAATCAGTTAGAGAACACAAGCAGAATCAAAGATGTAAGAAAGAATATTGCAAGAATACAGACAGTTATAGCCCAGAAGGCTAATGCTTAATTATCTTAGAAGGAGGAATATATTGTGGAAAGAAATCTGAGAAAAACACGTGTAGGTATCGTTACAAGTGACAAGATGGACAAGACAATCGTTGTTTCTATCGTAGATAATGTTAAGCATCCTCTTTATGGAAAGATCGTAAAGAGAACTTACAAGTTAAAGGCTCATGATGAGAAGAATGAGTGCAATATTGGCGATAGAGTAAGAGTTATGGAGACAAGACCTTTATCAAAGGATAAGAGATGGAGACTTGTTGAGATTATAGAGAAGGCTAAATAAGGAGGCAAATAAAATGGTTCAGCAGGAAACAAGACTTAAAGTTGCTGATAATACTGGTGCCAAAGAGCTCCTTTGCATCAGAGTTTTAGGCGGCTCAGTAAGAAGATATGCAAATATCGGCGATGTCATCGTTGCCTCAGTTAAAGACGCAACACCAGGCGGAGTTGTTAAAAAAGGTGATGTTGTTAAGGCCGTAGTAGTAAGATCAAAGAAGGGCGCTCGTCGTAAGGATGGTTCATACATCAAGTTTGATGAGAACGCAGCAGTTATTATAAAAGACGATTTAAATCCAAGAGGAACACGTATCTTTGGACCAGTTGCAAGAGAGTTAAGAGACAAGAAGTTCATGAAGATTGTCTCACTTGCACCTGAAGTATTATAAGGAGGTGTAGACCATGGCAACATTAAAGATTAAGAAAGATGATATGGTACAGGTTATTGCCGGCAAGGATAAAGGCAAAGAAGGCAAGGTCCTTCATGTTGACAAGAAGAACGGTACTGTAGTCGTTGAAGGCGTAAATAAAGTATTTAAGCACAGCAAGCCAAGCATGGCTAACCAGGCAGGCGGAATTATCGAAATGGAAGCTCCAATGGACATCTCCAATGTAATGTATCTTTACAAAGGCAAGCCGGTAAGAGTTGGTTTTGAAGGAACAGGTAAAGATAAAGTCCGTGTTGCTAAAGTAGATGGCAAAACAGAGAAGATAGATTAATTGGAAGGAGGTCGTCTTAGTTGAGTAGACTTAGAGAAAAGTATGACGCTGAAATTAAAAGCGCCATGACTGAAAAATTTGGATATAAAAATGTAATGCAGATCCCAAAGCTTGATAAGATCGTTATTAACATGGGCGTTGGTGAAGCAAGAGAAAATGCTAAAGTTTTAGACGCAGCTATCAAGGATCTTGAAACAATCGCCGGTCAGAAGGCAGTTGTTACACGTGCGAGAAAGTCAGTTGCTAACTTCAAGTTAAGAGAAGGAATGCCTATCGGATGTAAAGTAACACTTCGTGGCGAGAAGATGTATGAGTTCTTAGATCGTCTTGTAAACCTTGCACTTCCTCGTGTACGTGACTTTAGAGGTGTTAACCCTAACGGTTTCGATGGCAGAGGTAACTATGCTTTAGGAATCAAGGAACAGCTCATTTTCCCAGAAATCGAGTACGATAAGATTGATAAAGTCAGAGGTATGGATATCATCTTTGTTACAACAGCAGAGACAGACGAAGAAGGTCGCGAACTGTTAACATTATTTGGTATGCCTTACAGCAAATAATTAAAGGAGGAAGATTCGTTATGGCTAAGACAGCAATGAAAGTTAAACAGCAGCGTAAACAGAAGTTCTCATCAAGAGAATATACACGTTGCAAGATTTGTGGACGTCCACACTCAGTATTAAAGAAATACGGAATCTGTAGAATCTGCTTCCGTGAATTAGCATACAAGGGACAGATCCCTGGCGTTAAGAAATCAAGCTGGTAAGAGATAGAAGGAGGAAGAAACATTATGTCAATGAGCGATCCAATAGCAGATATGCTTACAAGAATTCGTAATGCTAACACAGCAAAACATGATACAGTAGAAATCCCTGCTTCAAAGATGAAAAAGGCTATTGCTGACATCCTTTTATCAGAAGGATATGTTCAGGCAGTAGACATTATCGAAGATGGTAAGTTTGAGACAATCAAAATTACATTGAAGTATGGTGCAGATAAGAACGAGAAGATCATCACAGGCCTTAAGAGAATCTCTAAGCCAGGTCTTCGTGTATATGCAAGCAAGGATGAGCTTCCAAGAGTACTTGGTGGACTCGGAACTGCAATTATTTCAACAAACAAAGGTGTACTTACTGACAAGGAAGCAAGAAAGCAGAATGTTGGTGGCGAAGTATTAGCATTTGTTTGGTAGGCATTGAGCACTTAGTGAGCACAAGCTGAAAGCGCCGTGCGAAGTTAGTGCGAAAGCCCATCCCGAGACTTAACGAATACGAGTCGAAGACGATGGATGAGTTTAGTTCGAGTGGATGTCATTAGAGCACTTAGTGAGCACAAGCTGAAAGCACCGTGCGAAGTTAGTGCGAAAGCTGATAAAACAATCCCTCCGGCATCATTTCCTGAAAAATACCGGAGGTTAAAGCCTGCATGGATACACTCCATGCAGCACAAATACAAATAATATAAATTTTAAGGAGGAAGGCGAAATGTCACGTATCGGAAGAATGCCTATCGCTGTACCTGCAGGAGTGACTGTAGATATCGCAGAAAATAATAAAGTGACTGTTAAAGGACCAAAGGGAACACTTGAGAGAGTTCTCCCAGCAGAAATGGATATTAAGTTAGAAGCTGATGTAATCACAGTTTCAAGACCTAATGATTTAAAGAAGATGAAGTCTTTACACGGACTTACCAGAACACTTATCCACAACATGATCATTGGTGTTACAGAGGGTTATGTTAAGGATCTGGAAGTAAACGGTGTAGGTTATAGAGCTCAGAAGCAGGGCAATAAATTAGTTCTTGCTCTTGGTTATTCACATCCAGTTGAGATGGTTGACCCAGAAGGTATCGAAGTAAAGGTTGATGGTAACAAGATTTCAGTTGTTGGTATTGACAAGGAAAAAGTTGGTCAGTATGCAGCAGAGATCAGAGAAAAGAGAGCACCGGAACCTTACAAGGGCAAAGGTATCAAGTATGTTGACGAGACTATCAGACGTAAAGTTGGTAAGACTGGTAAGAAATAATAAAGGAGTGAGATAAGATGGTTAATAAAGAATCAAGAAGCGAAGTTCGTATTAAGAAGCATATGCGTGTTCGTAATCATTTAGCTGGAACAGCAGATAGACCACGTTTAGCAGTTTTCAGAAGTAATAATCATATGTACGCTCAGATTATTGATGATTCAGTTGGAAACACAATTGTAGCAGCATCAACAGTAGAGAAGTCAATCAAGGAAGCACTTGAGCAGACAGATAATGTAGATGCAGCAGCATACGTTGGTAAAGTTGTTGCTGAAAGAGCACTGGAAAAGGGAATCAAGACTGTTGTATTTGACAGAGGAGGATTCATCTACCAGGGTAAGGTTCAGGCATTAGCAGATGCAGCAAGAGAAGCTGGTCTAGAATTCTAAGAAGGAGGAAGAACAACATATGAAGCGTGAAATAATTGATGCTAGTAAATTAGAATTAGAAGATAAAGTAGTAGATATCAAACGTGTAACTAAGGTTGTTAAGGGCGGACGTAATTCTAGATTTGCATGTCTTGTAGTTGTTGGTGACAAAAACGGTCATGTAGGCGTAGGCGTTGGTAAGGCTGTAGAAATTCCTGAAGCTATCCGTAAGGGTAAGGAAGATGCAGCTAAGCACCTTGTTACAGTTCCTGTAAATGAAAACGGAAGTATCCCATATGATTGGAACGGAGAATTTGGTAGTGCAACAGTATTGCTTAAGTCAGCTCCAGAAGGTACTGGTATTATCGCCGGTGGTCCTGCTCGTAACGTACTTGAGCTTGCTGGATACAAGAATATCCGTACAAAATCCTTAGGATCAAACAACAAACAGAACGTAGTTCTTGCAACAATCAAAGGTCTTTCAGAGATCAAGACTCCGGAAGAGATCGCAAGACTTCGTGGAAAATCTGTTGATGAGATACTTAACTAAGGAGGTATTATAAGATGGCAGATAAGTTAAAAGTTACTTTAGTAAAATCACCAATCGGATGCGTACCAAAGCATAAGAGAACTGTAGAAGCATTAGGTCTTAAGAAGGTAAACAAGTCAGTTGAACTTCCTAACAATGCTGCAACTCTTGGTATGGTTAAGCAGGTTAGTTATTTAGTAAAGGTAGAAGAGATTTAATTATATTTGAAGGAGGTGCAGGTCGTGAATTTATCAACATTAAAGCCAGCAGAAGGTTCTAAGCATAGTACTAATTTCAGAGTAGGCCGTGGTCATGGTTCAGGAAATGGTAAGACTGCAGGTAAGGGCCATAAGGGTCAGAAGGCACGTTCAGGATCACCTAGACCAGGATTTGAAGGCGGACAGATGCCTTTATATAGAAGAATCCCTAAGAGAGGATTTACATGTATCAATCACAAAGATATCGTTGCAATCAATGTTTCAGTTCTTGATCGTTTCGAGGATGGAGCAGAGGTTACAGTAGATACACTTGTTGAATGCGGTATCGTAAAGAACCCACGTGATGGAGTTAAGATTCTTGGAAATGGAGAGTTAACAAAGAAGCTTACAGTTAAGGCAAATGCTTTTTCAAAGTCAGCAGTCGAGAAGATTGAAGCTCTTGGCGGAAAAGCAGAGGTGATCTAATAATGTTTAAAACCTTTATCAATGCATTCAAAGTAAAGGAATTAAGACAGAAATTATTATACACATTCTTTGTTCTCATAGTAGTCAGGCTGGGAAGCCTGATTACTGTACCGGGAATCCGAGCAGCAGCGATTAAAGAATATCTAAGTAACGCACTTGGAGATTCCTTCAATCTGTTCAGCTCATTCACCGGAGGATCGTTCGATCAGATGTCAATATTTGCATTGAACGTAACACCATATATTACATCTTCCATTATCATCCAGCTTCTTACCATAGCAATTCCAGCTCTGGAAGAAATGCAGAAAGATGGTGAAGACGGAAGAAAGAAAATTACAGCAATTACCCGTTTTTTAACGATCGGTCTCGCAATTCTGGAAAGTGCTGGTCTTGCGATCAATTTCGGAAGAAAAGGATTCATGGACAGCTACAATTTCTGGACAGTGCTTTCAATGATCGTTATCCTTACAGGTGGTAGTGCATTTGTAATGTGGCTTGGCGAACGTGTAACAGATCGTGGTGTGGGAAATGGTATTTCCATTATCCTGTTGATTAACATCGTATCAACCATGCCAAATGATTTCAAGAATATTTACACACAGTTCATCAAAGGCAAAGATGCAGTCAGAATGTGTCTGATCGCACTTCTGGTTGTTGCAATTGTTGTAGGTGTAACCATTCTTGTATGTATGCTTCAGGGAGCTGAAAGAAAGATTCCTGTACAGTATGCAAAGAAAGTTCAGGGTAGAAAGCAGATGGGAGGTCAGTCCTCCAACATTCCGCTTAAGGTAAATACAGCAGGCGTTATTCCTGTAATCTTTGCTTCTTCACTGATGGCGATTCCTTCTATTATAACGAGTTTATTTGGAAAGAGTCCATCCGGTGTCGGTGCTAAGATCCTTCAGGGAATGAGCCAGTCATACTGGTTTAATCCGAACTATCCTTGGGGATTCCTTGGATTGGCAGTATATATCTTACTGGTATTCTTCTTCGCGTATTTCTATACAGCAATTACCTTCAATCCAATGGAGATTGCAAATAACATGAAGAAGAGCGGTGGTTTTGTACCGGGTATTCGACCAGGTAAGCCAACCCAGGACTATTTAAATAAAATACTGAACTATATTATATTTATCGGAGCAGTTGGTCTTTTGATCGTTGCGATGATTCCTATGTTCTTCAACGGATTTTTCAGTGTAAATGTTTCATTTGGTGGAACATCCATCATCATCGTAGTTGGTGTTGTAATTGAAACCATGAAGAGTCTGGAATCACAGATGTTAGTAAGACATTATCAGGGATTCTTATTAGATTAATTGTAAGATACAGATATAAAAAACACGAAAAATGGGAGTGTACACTTGTGCACTTCCTATTCGTGTATTATAGTATAAGTATCTATGGCTTGTTCATTTGGAGGACGGCTGATAACAGGAGGGATTGCAATGAACGTATCCCGCAGGAAAATAAAAAATGGAGGTTATATATGAAGATAATTATGTTAGGTGCGCCAGGCGCAGGCAAAGGTACACAGGCTAAAATGATCGCTGAGAAGTACGGAGTACCACATATCTCAACAGGAGATATTTTCAGAGCAAACATCAAGAACGGAACAGAACTCGGAGCAAAGGCAAAGGAATATATGGATAAGGGACTTCTTGTTCCGGATGAATTAGTTGTAGATCTGGTAATTGACAGATTCAAAGCAGACGACTGCGCAAAGGGATATATCCTTGATGGATTTCCAAGAACTATTCCACAGGCAGAGGCACTTGACAAAGCATTATCAGCAATCGGTGATTCTGTAGACTATGCGATCAACGTAGAAGTACCGGATGAGAATATCGTTCGCAGAATGTCCGGAAGACGTGCATGCGTTGGCTGTGGTGCAACATATCATATTGTATATAACCCTACAAAAGTGGAAGGCAAATGTGATGTATGTTCATCCGATCTTATCTTAAGAGATGACGATCAGCCGGAAACAGTATTAAACAGACTGAAAGTATATCATGAGCAGACACAGCCATTGATCGATTTCTATGCTAAGAAAGGAATCCTGAAAGAAGTTGATGGAACAATGGATATGAATGATGTATTTGCAGCAATCGTTAAGATTTTAGGTGAATAAAATGGCAATATCTATAAAATCTGAGAGAGAAATTGAATTGATGAAAGAAGCCGGCAGAATTCTGGCTCTCACACATGAGGAGCTGAAGAAGGCGATCAAACCGGGAATCACAACCTATGAGATCGATAAACTTGGTGAAGAAGTGATCAGAAGCTATGGCTGTATTCCTTCCTTCCTGAATTATAACGGTTATCCGGCATCTATCTGTGTATCCGTGAATGAGGAAGTTGTTCATGGTATACCATCAAAGACAAGATTTCTGAAAGAGGGCGACATAGTAAGTCTTGATGCAGGCGTTATCTATGAAGGATATCACTCCGATGCAGCAAGAACTTATGGAGTAGGAAAGATTTCACCGGAAAATGAGCATCTGATTGCAGTTACAAAGCAGAGCTTTTTCGAAGCAATGAAGGTTGCTGTTCCGGGAAATCATATTCGAGATATCGGAAGGGCTGTAGAGCAGTATGTTTTGAAATTTGGATATGGAATCGTAGAAGATCTGGTTGGACATGGTGTTGGAGCAAATCTTCATGAGGATCCGGAAATACCGAATTTTGAAACGATCAAAAAAGGACCAAAGCTGAAACCGGGAATGACGATCGCAATCGAACCGATGATAACAGCAGGTGATTATGAAGTAGACTGGCTGGATGATGACTGGACTGTCGTAACCGTGGATGGTTCCAATGCAGCACACTATGAGAACACGATCCTTATTACAGAGGACAAACCGATCATCTTGTCGCAGGCAGAAGGATTGGAATTATAGAAAATAAAAAATGAATTCAAAATCTCAAGGATTTTAAGGAGGATTAAAAATGTCAAAGGCAGACGTAATTGAAGTAGAAGGAACAGTAATCGAGAAGTTACCAAATGCAATGTTTCAGGTAGAGATCGAGAATGGTCATAAGGTTTTAGCACACATTAGTGGTAAGCTCAGAATGAATTATATCAAGATCCTTCCGGGTGATAAGGTAACAATTGAATTATCACCATACGACCTGACAAAGGGAAGAATTGTTTGGAGAGATAAATAAATTCTTCTATATAAAGAGGTATGTAATGAACATCCTGTAAAGATATTCCCTTTATAGGATGTGATTTATCATAATAATCCCATTAATATGAAAAAAATAGAAAATGGGACTTGCATTCTATTGTGAAAAATGATAGAATGCTTATTCGTAGCGGACTTTTTTTGAAAGGAGATTTTCTAATGAAGGTTAGAGCATCAGTAAAACCTATATGCGATAAGTGCAAAGTTATCAAGAGAAAGGGTATCGTTAGAGTTATTTGCGAGAATCCAAAGCACAAACAGCGTCAGGGTTAATCAAAAAAAGAAACTGGGTATCCGGATGATAGCCCATCCATATGATATCTTGTTTTTTAAGTATCAACACACACGGATGTGTTGTAAATTTTAAAAGCGGCTGTAGCATAATCATTATATGCTAGTAAAAATAAAAAAACAGGCAGCGAGATGGAAACATATGCATTTCACCTCAGCATTTTTATGTTGAGATATGTCGAGATCCGATATGCCGGACAGAAGAATTTTTACGGAGGTTAATTAGAATGGCTCGTATTTCAGGTGTTGATTTACCAAGAGACAAGCGTGTTGAGATTGGTCTTACTTATGTATATGGTATAGGTTTGACATCTTCACAGCGTATCCTTAAGGAAGCAAATGTTAATCCTGACACACGTTGTAATGATTTAACTGATGATGAAGTAAGAAGAATCAGCGAAGTAATCAATGCAACACAGACTGTTGAAGGAGATTTACGTAGAGAAGTAGCGCTTAACATCAAGCGTTTACAGGAAATTGCATGCTACCGTGGTAAGCGTCATAGACAGGGACTTCCTGTTCGTGGACAGAAGACAAAGACAAACGCAAGAACACGTAAGGGACCTAAGAAGACAGTAGCAAACAAGAAGAAATAATACTGTTTTCATTTGTTCTTATATATAGTAGAAGATAAGAGATCTTCTGCACCGGGCAGAAGATAAAGTACATTTGTATAAATTTGGAAAACCATAGGAGGTTTAAGAGTTAATGGCTAAGCAAGTTACTAAAAAAGTGGCTAAGAAGCGTGTCAGAAAGAGTGTTCAGCACGGACAGGCTCATATTCAGTCATCTTTCAATAATACAATCGTTACATTAACAGACGCTGAAGGTAATGCACTTTCATGGGCAAGTGCTGGCGGTTTAGGATTCAAGGGTTCTAAGAAGTCAACACCATATGCTGCTCAGATGGCTGCTGAGACAGCTGCAAAGGCTGCTGCTCCTTACGGATTAAAGACTGTTGATGTTATGGTAAAAGGCCCAGGCTCAGGTAGAGAAGCAGCTATCCGTGCTCTCGCAGCTTGCGGTATCGATGTTGTAAGTATCAAAGACGTTACACCAGTTCCACATAATGGTTGTCGTCCACCAAAGAGAAGAAGAGTCTAATTAGGAGGTACAGAGTAAGATGGCAGTAGATAGAACCCCAGTTCTTAAGAGATGCAGATCTTTAGGCATGGAGCCAATGTATCTCGGAATTGACAAGAAATCAAATAGAAAATCAACAAGAGCAAACAGAAAAGTAAGTGAGTATGGTTTACAGCTTCGTGAAAAGCAGAAGGCTAAGTTCATTTACGGTGTATTAGAGAAGCCTTTCCGTAACCTTTACGCTAAGGCAGAGCAGCAGAAGGGCTTAACAGGTCCTAACCTTATGACATTACTTGAGTTAAGACTTGATAATGTTATCTTCAGATTAGGTTTTGCAAGAACAAGAAGAGAAGCAAGACAGATTGTAGATCACAAGCATGTACTTGTTAATGGAAAGAGTGTTAACATTCCTTCATACCAGGTAAAGGCCGGAGACAAGATCGAGATCAGAGAGAAGAGCAAATCCTTACAGAGATATAAGGATATCATTGCTGCAACAGAAGGACATTTAGTTCCAGGTTGGTTAACCGCTGACAGAGAAAACCTTTGTGGAGAAGTAGTTGAGAAGCCAAACAGAGAGCAGATCGATGTTCCTGTAAACGAGACCCTTATTGTCGAGTTATATTCCAAGTAATAAGAATAAATATGATCATCCGTACATCCATCCGGGATTTACCCGTGTGGATGTCTGGATGCAGAATATATTTATGATATTTGCAAAGTTGGAGTATACCAGTTAATTACCCATAAAGGAGGGGCTTAAATGTTTGAGTTTGAGAAACCAAAAATTGAGATAGTTGAGATTTCAGATGATAACAAGTATGGTAAGTTTGTAGTAGAGCCTTTAGAGAGAGGCTATGGTACAACCCTTGGTAATTCATTAAGAAGAATTATGCTTTCTTCATTACCTGGTACAGCAGTAACACACGTTAAGATTAAAGGTGTTTTACATGAGTTCAGTTCTATTCCCGGAGTAAAGGAAGATGTAACTGAGATCGTTATGAATATCAAGTCTTTAGTAATAAAGAACAATTCATTAACAAATGAGCCGAAGCAGGCTTATATCGATGTAGCTGGTGACTGTGTTGTCAGAGCATCCGATATTCATGTAGACGGCGATATCGAGATCATCAATCCTGATCTTGTAATTGCAAATCTTAGTGGCCCGGATGCAAGACTTGAGATGGAACTCACCATCGGCAACGGCAGAGGCTACGTTGGTTCTGATAAGAATAAAGAAGCAGATGCACCGATTGATGTCATCGCTATTGATTCTATATATACACCGGTTGAGAGAGTTAATCTTACAGTTCAGAATACTCGTGTTGGTCAGGTTACAGATTATGATAAGCTGACACTTGATGTATTTACAAATGGTGCTATCGCACCGGATGAGGCTGTCAGCCTCGCTGCAAGAGTCCTTGTAGAACATTTGAACCTGTTCGTTGATCTGTCTGAGAACGCAAAATCCGTTGATGTAATGGTTGAGAGCGTAACAGATGAGAAGGAAAAGGTTCTGGAAATGAATATTGATGAGCTTGAATTATCAGTTCGTTCATACAACTGCTTAAAGAGAGCCGGTATCAATACAGTTGAAGAATTGATCAATAAGACTCCGGAGGATATGATGAAAGTTCGTAACCTCGGTCGTAAGTCATTAGATGAAGTATTAGCTAAGCTGAAAGAATTAGGCTTATCACTGAATGACAGTGAGGAATAATACTTTTTACCACTCAAGCCGAATAATAGTAAGCACAGTGAAGACCCGCAAGGGTAAGGAGGATAAATAAAAATGGCAATGTATAGAAAACTTGGAAAAGCAAGCGCACAGAGAAATGCATTACTTCGTAACCAGGTAACACAGTTATTATACCATGGTAAGATCAGAACAACAGAAGCTAGAGCTAAGGAAGTTGTTAAGATTGCAGAGAAGCTTATCACATTAGCAGTTAAGGAAAAGGATAACTATGATGAAGTTACCGTTACCGCTAAGGTTGCTAAGAAAGATAAAGATGGTAAGAGAGTGAAGGAAGTTGTTGATGGTAAGAAAGTTACTGTATATGATGAAGTAGAAAAGACCATCAAGAAGGATCAGCCTTCAAGACTTCATGCAAGAAGAGAAATGCTTAAGGTATTATATCCGGTTGTTGAAGTTCCTACAGATGCTGCCGGAAAGAAAGCCGGTACAAAGAAAGTTGATTTAACAAGCAAGTTATTCGATGAGTACGGTACAAAGTACGCAGGACGTAAGGGTGGTTACACAAGAATCATCAAGATCGGTCAGCGTAAGGGCGATGCTGCAATGGAAGTTATTCTTGAGTTAGTATAATTATAAACATAAGGGCTGTCAGGTACATGTATGTGTATTTGGCAGCTTTTTTATTTCTAGGAGCGTGTACATGAGTTTTATTCAGGTGAGAAAGCTTGGACATAAATTTAATATCAAGGACAAGGATGGAAATGTTACAGGTGAAAAATGGGCTGTGAAGGATATGGATTTTGATGCCCATAAGGGACAGATCATTGCCGTTCTTGGACGCAACGGTTCGGGAAAGTCAACATTTGCCAGACACCTGAATGGCTTATATGCACCAAATCAGGGAACGGTATGGATACAGGGAGATTCTGATGTATTAGATACGAGCCGGGAAGGTGATCTGCTGGACATCCGTCGTGCAGTCGGGATGATCTTTCAGAATCCGGACAACCAAATGGTAGGAAATACGGTTGCGGAAGATGTAGGATTTGGTTTGGAAAATCTGGGCTTCCAGGCAGAGAAGATATGGGAGCGAATCAACGAAGTACTTCGATTGACAGGGATGGAGGCATATCTGGAACGAAATGTATCACATCTAAGCGGTGGACAGAAGCAAAGACTGGCAATCGCATCTGTGATGGCCATGTCACCGGAATGTATCGTTATGGATGAAGCAACTGCCATGCTCGATCCTGTGGGAAGCAGACAGATACTTGATACCTTATATCATTTGAACCGGGAGTTTGGCATCACGGTCATTATGATCACACATCGAATGGAGGAAACGGTTCGGGCAGATCAGATCTATGTAATGGATGATGGAAATGTAGAGTTGATTGGCGCACCATATGAGATTTATCCACAGGTAGAGAAGTTAGAGCAGCTTGGTCTTGACAGTTTATTGCCATATAAGCTGTTGCATGAGTTGAAAGTAGATTATTCCGATGATAAGAAATTTGTCAAAGATTTGGATGAAGACGTAAAAAGTGCGTTGGTTGATAGAAAAGAGGGGCTCTTGTCGGTACAGGATGCTGCGGACAGGATAAAGGCATGTTTGCGTGATGGAAAATCTTTTGTAAACAGACAAGAAGCAGCAGAACATTTTAATTCGGCGCAGAAAGATATACCATCAAGTAAAAATGAGGATGGAATACATGAGGATATCCTTGATAATAGAAATAACATGGATAGAGAAGAACACAATGGTATGTTATTGGATGTCGGGATAAAAAAAGATATCTTGGTCGAGGCTGATAATCTGGAGTATTCTTATAAGGATGGTGCGGTACTGGTTCCTGCGGTAGAGCAGGTGTCATTTCAGATCAGAAAAGGAGAGATCCTTGCGGTGGCAGGACAGACCGGTTCCGGGAAAAGTACGCTGTTATATATGTTAAATGGTATTTACCGTCCGATGGGGGGAACACTTAAGGTTGATGGAATTGATGTAGGAAAGACGAAGAATCTGAAAGAATTGCGGAAGAAGATTGGATTTGTGTTTCAGTATCCGGAGTATCAGTTATTTGAAAGTACGGTGTTAGCGGATGTAATGTATGGCGCATTGAACTTCGGGATGTCGAAAGCAGAAGCAGAACAGGCGGCAAGGGAAGCATTGGCACTTGTGAATATATCAGAGGAATATTTTGAATATTCTCCGTTTGACCTTTCAGGCGGACAGAAGAAGCGTGTAGCACTTGCAGGAATCCTTGCATATAAGCCGGAGATTCTTATTCTCGATGAGCCGGTTGCCGGCATGGATCCGAAATCCAAACGGGAATTATTTGCACTGATCCGCAGATTACATGAAGAACGGAATATAACTGTAATCTTTGTATCACACGACATGAAGGATGTGTATGAGATAGCAAATCGTATTCTTGTTATGGGACAGGGAAAGCTGGTCTATGATGGAGCTGTAGAGCAGGCATTCGGAACGCCGGAGATGGTAGAAAAACTGGGCTTAGAGATGCCGGAAATGGCGATATTCCGGGAGACACTGCTGCCGGAGATCAAACTTACAGCAAGAAGCGTGGCGGGCGTGATTGAGGAACTTAGTTGGCTAAAGAATATATAAGAAGAGATATAAAATTAATGAAGTTATAGAGATTGATGGTGACATTTCAAAAACATGAACACAGCATGAGAAAGTGGATAGTTATCAGATAATATAGAGGAAAGAAGCATGGTAAGAGACATTACGATCGGACAATATTATAATACCAGATCACCGATTCACGAGTTGGATGCCAGAACAAAACTGGTGCTCACGATCGTATATGCGGTTACGATCTTCTGGTGCAGGGATTTGTGGACTTTTCTTGCTGCAACAGCATTTCTTATTGTGTATGTGGCATTAAGTCGTGTTCCACTTTCTTTTATCTGCCGGGGACTTAAGGTTGTTTGGGCGTTTATATTATTTACAGCATTTTTCAGTCTGTTTAACGGTGATGGAAGGGTTCTGGTCAGTATCTGGAGATTTCATATCACGACCGGCAGCTTAAAGACAACAGGAATTGTAGTATTTCGTTTCGTATATCTGATCATTGGTTCATCGATCATGACATATACAACGCTTCCATTGGCACTTACGGCAGGGTTGGAGAAGTTGTTTGGATTTCTGAAGATCTTTCGTGTTCCGGTATCGGATATGGCATTGATGCTTTCAATCACGCTTCGATTTATTCCGATTCTGATGGAAGAACTGGACAAAATTATGAAAGCGCAGCTTTCGCGTGGAGCAGATTTTGAAAACGGAAATATTTTCAAACGGATACGAAGTTATACCCAGATATTTATTCCGTTATTTGCATCTGCGGTCCGACGTGCAACCGATCTGGCATATGCGATGGATGCCAGATGTTATCACGGAAGTGAATGCCGTACCAGCATGAAACCATTGAGATATAGCAAAAAAGATGTATTTGCATATGGTCTGCTGGTGGTATATGTGGTAGGATTGATCTTGATGAAGATATTTTTATAACAGGAAACCGGGAAAATGAAACGAGTAAAATTAGTAGTAGCCTATGATGGTACGAACTATCATGGCTGGCAGGTACAGGACAACGGAATAACGATAGAGGAAGTGCTGAATCGGACGATCAGCGAGCTGGTGCAGGAAGATATCAAGGTGATCGGAGCCAGCAGGACAGATGCTGGTGTACATGCCTGTGGAAATGTGGCAGTATTTGACACTGAATCCCGGATACCGGGGGATAAGTTTTCATTTGCGTTAAATCAGCGGCTTCCGGAGGATATACGGATTCAGGAATCCTGCGAGGTGGATGCAGACTTTCATCCAAGGTATGCAGATACAGTAAAAACCTATGAATATAATATATTGAACCGGCGGTTTGAACTGCCGACAAAACGGTTATATGCGGCATTTTGCTACTATCCGATGGATATAGAGCGGATGAATCAGGCGGCGGCGTATCTGGTTGGTGAACATGATTTTAAGAGCTTCTGTTCTGCAGGTGCACAGGTGCAGACGACGGTTCGGACGATCTATGCGGTAAATGTGACGAAAGAGGATGACATGGTTCATATCAGGATCACGGGAAATGGCTTCTTATATAACATGGTAAGGATCATTGCAGGAACTTTGATGCAGGTCGGAACCGGGCTGATGGAGCCGGAGCAGGTGAAGGAGATCCTGGAAGCGAGAGACCGGAGCAAGGCAGGACCGACAGCAGTAGCGAAAGGCTTGACACTGGTGGAGATCCGATATGAATAAAAGAATCGTTTGTATATGTATGAGTGTGCTTTTATGTCTGACTGTTATATGTATGGACACAGGCACAGATGTACATGCCGGATATTATGAAGATAATGACAAATATATAAAACAACGTGTAGCTGACAGGATGAAGGAAATGAGCTGGGAGGAGAAAATAGCCCAGATGATCCTGGTGAAGGCTCCTGCTAAAAATGCTGCAAATATCCAGAAACAATATCAGTTTGGCGGATATGTTTTGTTTGGGGAAGATTTTGAAAACAGTACACCGGAGAAACTTAGAAATCGGATCTATGGAATTCAGAAAGCGTCAAAGATTCCGATGTTGATCGCAGTGGATGAAGAAGGCGGAGCTGTAGTAAGAGCATCCAGATACCGTCAGTTCCGATCCACACCATATGCTTTGCCGAGGACAGTATTTTCTGCAGGCGGATGGAATGGTATAGTAAAGGATACGAAGGATAAAGCGAAGTTTCTGAAAAAGCTTGGAATCAATACGAATCTTGCACCGGTTGCCGATGTTGCATATGATTCGAGTAACTTTATTTACAATAGAAGCTTTTCTACAAATGCAGCGGATACTTCCAGATATATCAATCTTGTGGTGAATAACATGAAACAGGAGGATATGATCAGCTCATTAAAACATTTTCCGGGCTATGGAAATAATGGGGATACGCATACAAACCTGATCCATGATTATCGGAGCTATAGTAGCTTCAAGAACCGGGATCTGAAGCCATTTCAGGCGGGAATCCGGTCGGGATGTGATATGATCATGGTAAGCCATAATATTGTACATTGTTTTGATTCTAAAAATCCGGCATCTATATCACCAAAGGTAAACAAATACATTAGAAATACAATGGGATTTAAAGGTGTGATCGTTACGGATTCGTTGTCGATGGCAGGAGTACGGAGCTTTACCGGAAGTGAGGGTGAGAGTGCTGTCAGAGCAGTTCAGGCAGGAGACGATCTTCTCTGCACGGAGCATTATAAAGAAACATATCAGGCATTGCTTCGGGCTTACAAGACAAAGCGGATATCGAAAAAACGGATCAATGCATCTGTCAAAAGAATTCTCATGATGAAATACCGCCGTGGTCTGAACGGAAGATTTGCGGTCAGACGTAGATAGCATATTTGAATGCGAAATGGCAGATGAATGCTGAAAAATAAAGAAAAACGCCTGAAAAAATAAAGAAAGTTTATTGACACACACGGATGAGTATTGTATAATGTCCAAATGTGTGAAGTTTAAAGATACGGTGTGAACCAATGCCCCGGTAAACAACGTATTTGAGGATATACCATATTAATATTTTAGAAAATAATTTAGGAGGTACCACGATGAAGAGCTTTATGGCAAGCCCATCAACAATAGAAAGAAAGTGGTATGTAGTTGACGCTACAGGACATACTTTAGGACGCTTATCATCAGAGATAGCAAGCATTTTAAGAGGAAAGAACAAGCCAACATTTACACCACATATCGATACAGGTGATTATGTAATAGTAGTAAACGCAGACAAGATCAAGGTTACCGGTAAGAAGATGGATCAGAAGATCTACTACAACCACTCAGATTATGTAGGCGGAATGAAAGAGACTACATTAAAAGAGAAGATGGCTAAGAAGCCAGAGGATGTTATCCGTTTAGCAGTTAAGGGAATGCTTCCAAAGGGACCACTTGGAAGAGATATGATTACAAAGCTTTATGTATACGCTGGACCTGATCATAAGCAGCAGGCTCAGAAGCCAGAAGTTTTAGAGATTAAGTACTAAGAAGGAGGATATCATCAATGGCTAAAACAACTAAGTTCTATGGAACAGGAAGAAGAAAAAGCAGTATCGCCAGAGTTTATATCGCTCCAGGTACTGGTAAGATCACAATCAACAAGAAAGATATGGACGAGTACTTCGGACTTGATACACTGAAAGTTATCGTTAAGCAGCCATTAGTTGCTACAGGTACAGATGGTAAGTTCGACGTTATGGTTAACGTAAAGGGCGGCGGCTTCACAGGTCAGGCCGGTGCTATCAGACATGGTATTTCAAGAGCATTACTTGAGGCTGATTCAGAAGAATACAGACCAATCCTCAAGAAGGCCGGATACCTTACAAGAGATCCTCGTATGAAGGAAAGAAAGAAGTACGGCTTAAAGGCAGCTCGTCGTGCTCCACAGTTCTCAAAACGATAAGGAACAATTATATTCAATATTTCAAGAACCCGCAGGAATCAAGTATTTCTGCGGGTTTTCTTTATTTTGTATAGGAGCAGAAACACCCCTGAAACACATCAGAAATTAATTACTAGTAACGTACTAGTAACACACTAGTAACACTCTACAAGGTGTCTTGTGCAAGACGCTTTTTTATATTCTTTCGTAATTCCGGCTTGGACTTTGACCAGAAGACTTACAATTCAAAGCAGAATATGACACTTTAGAAAAGTATATTACACACTTTGGAATTTGTGTTCTGGAGTGTTTTTTTGTGTGAACTATGATAGAATAGATATCATAATAGCTTATAGTGTGTTTTGCATATTAACTGGTATGGAAGGATTGTTTATAAAAAATGGTAAAAGTGAATTACTATTGAACAGGTAGTCTGTAGGCAATTAGATATCTTTAATGGCATAGGGTGATGAATAATGGAATTTTTTGAATTGAAATTAATAGAAAAGATTGGTCAGGTATTTTCGATTGCAATGCATGATAGAAAATATAATCGTTATCAGTTTATAAAGAAATGGTGCTTTTCAAATACCTGCCAGGCGGTATTTGATTTTGACGAGACATTATGTTCGCAGGCGAAATCTTATATTTTAAGAACATTTGAAAAAGAATACCAGGATAATTTACCGGCGAAAGATGCAGATAGTCCATTATATGAAGATGATGCGTATTGGTTTGGATATCTAATAACTTACTGGCATTTTTTGTATGGCATTTCTGGTAAAGAAATCATGCAAAAGTATGATGTCTGTAAGATACTAGATGAGTTTGATCCATTGCATACACTAAGTATTAAAGCAGCGATCGACAAGATCCGGGAGGATGATAGAAATGAGTGAGATAAAAGTATACCATGGATCATATTGTGAAGTGAAGCAGCCGTCCTTGGATAATGGAAGATTGGATGCAGACTTTGGGCTTGGATTTTATGTAACGCCGGACATAGAAATGGCAGAGAAATGGGCGAGTAGAAAAAGGAGAGCTATTATAAATGAATATATTTTGGAAACAGAAAATTTGCAAAAATACTCATTTGCTTTAAATAAAGAATGGCTGGACTATGTAATAAAAAATAGAAATGAATATGGAAAAAAGGTAATAATCGATGCATACGATTTAGTGATTGGAGCAACAGCAGATGATAAATTATATGCAACTATAGAACAATATGAAAGCGGATTTATAAATGCAGATGTAGCTGTAGAGGTACTGAATTGTATGAAAATTGGTCAGCAAATATGTATAAAATCTCAGAGCGGATTGGAGAAGCTGCATTTTATCAGAAGTATAGAATTATCACCTGAACGAGTTGCTGAATTACGAGAGCATAATCGGGTTGATAGGAAAATAGCAAATCAGATAGCCAGTGAAATAATACGAAAGCACAATAGGCGAATACGATGAGCATATATGCAAATAGAAAAGCCGGAAAGGAGAGCAAATAATGGTAACTTTAAAATTTGTGTTCAATCAGGAAAAACTGAAACAGGCAGGAAAGACAGAAGAAGAACTGTTGCAGCCGATGCGGGAACATGCAAAAAAGTATGATATAGCAGAGCCGGAACATGGATTCTTTGCCAAGGATGGAGAAGATGCTATGTGTGTCATTGGTATGTTTATTCCAGAGATTACAAGAAAAGATGTGCATTATCTGGACTATTTGGATGAATGGACATTTGATATAGATGGCGAAGTAGAAGATTGTATTGAGGAAACAAAAAAATGGTGGAAACACGAACGGAAAAGGGGTGTTTACTATGATGAAGAATAAGGGTAAAAGATTAGTTGTTTTATTAATAGCTGCATGTATGATTCTGTCTATGTTTTCCGGTATGACAGTATCCGCAGCAACGGATGCAGAAATATATGCAACAACCAACACGATCAAGAAAGTTGATGAAAAATATTACTATGTGGATGCATCCGGAAAAACGGATAAAAAGACCGGATGGAAGAAAGTTGCCGGAAAATACACTTACTATGTTGGATCGAAAGGGAATGTTACTGTAAAGATCACTAAAGGAAAATATTATAAGTGGAGTGATGGTCAGTTTAAGAAGCAGCCAGTGAAGAAGAATAGTACAAAGACCATCAAAGGAAAAGCTTTTTATGTGAATAAAAATGGGAACATTGAGAAAAAAACCGGATGGAAGAAAGTTGCCGGAAAATACACTTACTATGTTGGATCGAAAGGTAATGTTACTGTAAAGATCACTGGTGGGAAATATTATAAGTGGAGTAATGGTAAGTTTAAGCAACAGTCCCTAGAAAAGTATAATGGAAAGATTATTACCATCGGAAAGAAAGCATTTTATGTGTCAGAAAATAAGATCGTGCGTAAAACAGGTTGGAACCGTGTTTCGGATCCAGAATCTTTCAGTATAACGAGTCCAAGGGGATACTATGTAGGAACAAAAGGCTCGGTTCTTTATAAGGAAACAGCAAAGGGAACTTATGAGATCACATCCGTAGGTAAGGTATCCGATAAGCTTATGAAAAATGGTTGGAATGGGTCTGTATTTGTAAAGAACGGCAAGGTGCAGATCAAAACGACTGTTACAGTAGGTGGATATATAAATGTCTTTGATGAAGATGGAAAGAGAGTGACATTAAAAAATTCCGGTAACAATATCGTAAGATCGGACACAAACGAACCAGTTACTACAAAAGGAGCCTATAAGGTTGGATCTGGCAGTAATAAGACGACCTATTATGTTACAAATAACGGCAATATCAAGAAGAATGGAACAGTTACAGTCAATGGAGTAAAGTATACGGTTGACGCATCGGGAAAATGTACAAAGGTAACTGAAAATGGTTCCGGTAACAGTGATGGATCCGGTAACAGTGATGGATCCGGTAATGATGGAGAACAGAATTCTGGTACGAATGGTAATCAGGATCAGCAGTTTCATGTATGTAAGTGGAAGTTGGTTATGAACAGTAGTTTATCACCGGTTAAGACTAATTATAAAGGACATGCTGCAGTTACCAAGACAGTCAACAAGAAGATCCGAGATGCTTACGATGAGCCGGTATATGGGGAGCGGGTTATATGCAGAATGTGCAAGAAACAGTTCCTGACATATGAGGATTGGGGTGTTCATTCTGATGAAACTAATCACGGTAATTGTAGTCTTGAGGATGTAATTGTAGATACAATTCATCACGATGCAGTCTATGCAGATGTAGAAGAAGTAGTAGAAAAAGAATGGTCAGAGTGGGATCAAACATATAAATGTACTGTATGTGGAGATATCATGACAGAGCATGTAGTTAATAAGAATGGAGAGTTAATTTACACACCAAACAAAAGTGGAGTGCTTGTTGACATTAATGGAAATGAGCAGGATAAGGTTACTGCTGGAGTATCGTATAAGTAATTTCCAGAACCAAGAAAACCAAGAAAACCTGGAAATGGGATTTCAGGTGTGATATGATAGAATCAGTTCAATAGAACGATATAAGACCTCTACAGAAATGTGGAGGTTTTGTAATATATAGTGAATTTAATAAAGCAGCCGAGGGGTGTTACACCATATCCGTTCGAGTCTTGAAAGGGAGTGGTGCCTTATGAGTACATATGAGGAATTCATGGTTATACTAACCACCGCAATACTTATTGTTACGATTCTGAATAATAGAAAATAAGAAAAGACACCTCAGCCTGCAAGCTTACGAGGTGTCTTAACTTTGGAATAGTTTGCCGGACGGATAGGTAGCATCTATCGCTCGGCTGTCTTGTTAAGTTCATTATAACAAAAAATTAATAAAAATCAATGGGTGCCTCTACAGAAATGTGGAGGTTTTGTAATATATAGTGAATTTAATAGGGGAGCCGATGGGGCGAGACACCAACTGCTGGAATACAAAAGAAAGGAGTTGGTGCTGATGATTACATTTTCAGATTTAAATGAGTATGTAATAATGCTTTGCGCTGTGATAACTCTTGTGATTTACATATCACGCAAAAAGTAGCGCCCTCTGCTTTGGTCGGCTAGGCGCTACTTATGTAGTAAATACCACCGGCGGCTAGGTGTACTCTAGTCATCGGCTCTCTTGTTAAGTTCATTATAACAAAAAATTAATAAAAATCAATGGGTGCCTCTACAGCAATGTGGAGGTTTTTTATTGCAAAATTGAATATAACAAGGACGATGGTCATAGTGCCGGAGGGATGATAAAGATTCTTCCAGATATGGTGCTTTGACACTCGTCCTTTTTTTATAAATAAAAATATTATTTTCAAAGGAGGACTGAAAGATGTTCAAAATGAAAAGACAGTGGAAAAGAATCATATCCACAATCATGGCTGCACTTATGGTAGTGACAGTCATTCCAAGCAGCTTTGGTTCATCATCGGCTGCTGAAATTGCAACACCGGGAGATGCTGATCAGACAGGATATGTCAAGATCGAAGCAAAACTGCCGGAATCTGATAAGAAAGGAGAAGATGTAACAGGTATTGTATATGAGGTATACAAAGATGCTTCCTGCAAAGATGAAGTAGGCGCATTTGTATTATCCTGTGATGGTAAGGCTTACAATTCTTTTATTGTACGATATCGGCGAAAGGTGGACAATTTTTGTTGTAAAGGGGGTGATTATTAGAAATAAAGGGTTAGATTATTTTCTTATACAAACACATAATTTATTTAAACAATGAACAAGAAATGATAATATATGTCATATAAAGGAGGATTATTTATGTTAAGAAATATAAAAGAAAAAATTAAAAATGTGCTTTGCGACCTTATTTATAGACTGGGGCAACTAATTATGTTTTTTATTGATATTGTGTTACATCCAATAAAAAACATTTCATGTATTTTTATAGTAGTTTTATATGTTTTATTAGAAAAAACAAATATACATAAATTAAGCGGAAAAGATATGTTTCTTTTTTCGGCAGGGATGGTTACTGTATTGACATTTATTGTATCTTTTTTACAAAGTGTGACAGTAGAATCTAATAATAAGGAAAAATTTTATTTTGGATATAACTTAAAAAGAAATTTGTACAATAATTTTTGGATAAAAAGATTATATGAAATGAATATTAAATTATTTCTTTGGCTTATATTCATAATACCATGTTTAAGAATAGCAACCAACTATCATTATGAATATACGATATTGAATAATTTTATTGATTTTATCAAGAAGAAGGAAAATAATTTATATTGTATTTGGGTGTCTATTATTGTTGTAGTGTGTATTTATTTTGCCGCAATTCTGATTGAATCCATTGATATTACTAAAAATAAATTTAGATTAAGTAATTTTTATGCTGCTAGGAATGAGATGACAAAAAATATAATAGAGTTAGAAGTCGAAAAAGAATACAGAAATTATTTTAAAAACGCATTAAATAATAGTGTTGAACGGTTTTATAATTTTTATAACCAGATAAATGTATATAACCTAATGAGATATATATTTAGGAGAGCTAACGAGGTAACAGATACACAAGATGAGTTTAATGAATATTTAAACCATGTCTTTAACGCAGAAAACGATTGTGTAGATGAAATATTTATAAAAATTGATGATCTTATTAAGTCAATTTGTAAAATTAAAAATCCCTATATAAAAAAAATAAAAGTTCGTTCACTCAAAAAATATTTAAAAAAATTAAAAAGTTACTATGTAAAAAAATGGAATAGTATAAAACAGTCATCGTATTATAAGTATTCATTTTTAGCAATATGTAAAATTATTAACAATGATTTAATAGGAGTTACTGATTTAGAGGATAAATTTATAAACAAGATCGAAGATGAAGATATTAAAAAGATTTATAAGGATTTATTTGAAGATGATTGCTCAAATGAAATGATATTTAGGGATAGTAAAATGGTAGGAAATATATGTATATCTCGCATAATTGCTGTTTTAATTGAAATGTGTAAGAAGAAAGAAATGTATGAAGAATTAAATTTTAATAATGATATATATATAATTTTTAATACCCTTAATCTTCGTCATGATTTGAAGAATTATATTTCAAAGGTGTTTGAATACATATTTGATTATATCTTGAAATGTGAGAATAGAAATAATAACTTTACAAAGGAGTTTTGTAATATATTAAAATCAAATTATTGTGATCAATATAAATATATTATAAATGAAGCTAAAAAATGCAGTTATAAAGAAATTATGAGTGGCAATAATATTTCAGATTTTCAGCTTAGCTGGTTATTATCTTTACTTAATAATAATGATGTCGTTGTCGCTTTAATCTTTGGTTTAGCTTATGCAGAAAGATCTGGAAAAGATTATATGTCAGTTAGCGCATATAAGATTTGGGGAGAGAAGATAAATAAGTTGATATATAAGAATATCTTAGGTGAGCTTAATGATGATAGATATATAGATGAAATAATTAAAAAGATAGAGGAGTCCTATGTTTCGCATTTTATATATCCGAAATTTATTAAGTGGTTGTGTAAATCTCTTTTTGTTAATTTTGATTCTGTTATGTATCATGAATTTAAGGAATTAGGTGATAAAGGCATAAGAAATAATTTTGGCTTATGTAGTTATATGATTTTACGAAGTTTATTACGTGGTAAAGCAAATATATATAATAGCTTATTATTTACAGAAGATGAAAATAAGGAAATACAAAAAGAATTGCTACCAATTAAAGAAATAATACTGCTACCATAATAAACCACAAGATTACGTTTGACTTTATTGTGATAAACTGTTACTATGTTATCGTGTTGCGCCCGGAAGGGGCAGACATATATCTTTTAATTATATTCAGGAGGAAATAATCATGAAAAAGTTAGTAGCACTGGTTTTAGTAGCAGTAATGGGACTTTCTATGGTTGGCTGTGGAAAGAAAGATTCATCAAATGACTCAAAGAGTGATCTGGAATACGTAAAGGAAAAGGGAACTCTTGTTGTTGGTGTTACAGATTTCGCACCAATGGATTACAAAGACGACTCAGGTAACTGGATTGGATTTGATGCAGACATGGCATCCGCATTTGCTGAGAGCATCGGCGTGAAAGCAGAATTCGTAGAGATAGACTGGGACAACAAGATCATGGAGCTTGATGGTAAGACAATCGACTGTGTATGGAACGGTATGACACTTACAGACGAGGTTACAAGTTCAATGGCATGTTCTGATGCATACTGCAACAATGCACAGGTAGTAATCGTGCCACAGGACAAGGCAGATCAGTACCAGACAGTAGACAGCATTAAGGAACTTACATTTGCTGTAGAAGCAGGAAGTGCCGGAGAAGATCAGGCAAAGGAACTTGGACTTAATTATACAGCAGTGAAGGCACAGTCAGATGCACTTATGGAAGTTGCAGCAGGAACATCTGATGCAGCAATTATCGATTCCCTTATGGCAGCAGCTATGGTAGGTGAAGGCACAGGCTATGCAAATCTTACATATACAGTAGGCCTTAACAGTGAGGAATATGGTGTAGGTTTCAGAAAAGATTCTGATCTTGCAGCAGAGCTTAACAAGTTTTTCAAAGACAGCAAGGCTGATGGATCTATGGAGAAATGTGCAGAGAAGTACAAGGTACAGGCAGCACTTACAGAGTAATTAACAGACTATAAGACGGTTATTTTGATTATTACTTAGAGAGAAAATTATTATGGATTTGTTTTTTGAACAGCTCCCAATTGTACTTGGGGCGCTTAATACAGGATTTATTCAAACTTTAAAATTGTTCTTTGTGACCTTGCTTGGTGCATTTCCACTGGGACTTTTAATAGCATTTGGCTCTATGTCAAAGTTTAAGCCACTCAGCTATCTTATGAAATTTATCGTGTGGATCGTTCGAGGCACACCTCTGATGATCCAGATGCTTATCATCTATTATTTTCCGGGACTTGTATTCCATAACCCGATCTGGGGCGGTGGCGAAGGCGGAAGATTCGTGGCAGCATCGGTATCGTTCATCGTGAATTATGCCTGCTATTTTTCAGAGATATATCGTGGAGGAATTCAGGGAATTCCTGTTGGACAGGAGGAAGCAGGTCTGGTGCTTGGTATGACTCCAAAACAGATATTCTTCAAGGTTAAGCTTCTTCAGATGATAAAGAAGATCGTACCTGCAATGTCCAACGAGATCATTACGCTGGTTAAGGATACATCACTTGCACGTATCATTGCGTTGCAGGAGATTATCTGGGCAGGACAGGCGTTCATGAAAGGTTCACAGGGAATCTCAGGTGCGATATGGCCATTGTTCTTCTGCGCATTCTATTATCTGATCTGGAATGGTGTACTTACTGTTTTACTTGGAAAATTAGAGAAGAAACTGGATTTCTTCAGATAGAGGAGGAGCTGTATGGCGATATTAGAGGTTGAACATATAAAAAAGAAGTTTGGTAAGACCGATGTACTTAAGGATATCAGCTTCTCATTAGAGCAGGGAGAGGTTCTGTCGATCATAGGATCATCAGGAAGTGGTAAGACTACATTGCTTCGCTGCCTGAATTTCCTTGAAATGCCGGATAACGGAATTATCCGTGTAAATAATGAGATCCTTCTCGATACGGATAAGCCGGAGACACTTAAGGAGTCGGAGGTTCGGAAGAAACGGTTGCACTTTGGACTGGTATTTCAGTCATTTAATCTGTTCCCGCAGTACACAGCACTTCAGAATGTTATGCTGGCAAGGGAGCTTCTGGCAAAGGAAAGACCGGACTATAAGGCAAATAAAAAGAACATACTGGATGAGATAAGAGTACAGGGCGAAGATCTTCTGCGTCAGATGGGACTAGGAGACCGGATGAACAATTATCCACATCAGTTATCAGGCGGGCAGTGTCAGCGAGTTGCGATCGCAAGAGCACTTGCTATGCAGCCGGATATCCTGTGTTTTGATGAACCGACATCAGCTCTTGATCCGGAGCTTACCGGCGAAGTGCTGAAGGTTCTCAGAAATCTTGCAGATAAAAAGACAACGATGATAATTGTCACTCATGAGATGGCATTTGCAAGAGACGTAGCCAGTCAGGTTATATTCATGGATGATGGATATATACTTGAGCAGGGCAGACCGGAAGAGGTATTTGACAATCCGGAGCAGGAACGTACAAAGCAGTTTTTATCATCATATTCATAATTATTTATTTGACGCACGACAAATGATTTTATATCCTATAAGAGGAATAAAATTTGCCGTGCGTTATTTTTTGTATCAAAATATTATAGGCAGGAAGTATCGCAGGGTAAAGACGATAGATAAAAGATGGGAGCGGTTATTTGTGACCGTGAATAGATGAAGATGAAAAAAATACCACACAAAAAGATTATCATTCTGATGCTTATAATCATTATTTTGATTCCGTTTTGCCTGTTTCAGAATAAGCATCTGGTAATTACCACATATACATATGAATCAGAAAAGCTTGGCGCAGATCTCGATGGATACCGGATCGTACAGATATCGGATCTACACAACGCTGAATTTGGAAAAGAGAATAAGAAGCTGTTAGAAACCATACGAAGCTGTTCGCCGGATATCATTGTTATTACCGGGGATCTGGTGGATTCTAATCATACAAATGTGGAACGTGCGGTAGCATTTGTGAAAGAAGCAGTGAAGATCGCACCGGTATATTATGTGACCGGCAACCATGAATATTGGCTTGAGCCATCGGAAAATGAACAGATGATGCAGGGGATTCTTGCTGCCGGAGCATGTGATCTGGATGATGAAGCCGTCTGCATTGAAAAAGGGGATTCCTCTTTTATGTTGGCAGGGTTAGATGATCAGCACTTAAGTGATGAGACATTAAAGAATCTGCTTCAGGAGCAGAAAAATGAATTATCCATCGTACTTGCGCATGAGCCACAGTACCTTCAGAACTATGCAAATGCCGGAGCTGATCTTGTCTTGACCGGACATGCACATGGAGGACAGATCAGACTTCCATTTGTCGGGGGAATCGTTGCACCCGATCAGGGATTTTTACCGGAATACACATCAGGAAAATATAACCGCGCAGATACAGAAATGATAGTCAGCAGGGGACTTGGCAACAGCATAATTCCGGTTCGCCTGTTCAATTATCCGGAGGTTGTGTGCGTAGAGCTTAGATGTAAAAACTAACGATTTATGGAGAAACAATATGCCAAAGCTACTTGTGATTGAAGATGACAGAGAGATCAATCATCTCATCTGTGAATATATGGCGGAAACCGGACAAAGATAAAGAAATATGACGACCGGGAATACATAGAAATCATATGTGTTATCATATAATAGCTATAAGAAAAGATGGTTCAATTAGGGTGTTGGATCTTTGATAGCCTGAGGAGAATTTGTATACATGGATAAATGGTATATCATAATTTCAGGACTGTTGCTTTTACTGGCAGCAGTCCTTTTTATACGTTTGATACAATATAAAAGACAGATGCGGATATTTGCAGCCAAGCTTCAGAAACGCTTGCATGGAGGAGTGGATCAGGAGATCCATGTGGAATATTTTGATCGTGACATCGTAGCTCTTGCAAAAGCGTTAAATGATTATTCGGATCAGATCAAGGAGAGAAACCGTGCGCTGGAGCAGGACAGAACCAGACTGAAAAATGTGATCGCAGGCATTTCTCATGATTTCAGAACACCCCTTACAGCAGTAAAAGGATATCTGCAGTTGATGAAAAAAGGTGGACGCATAGACGACCGGGATATGGAATATCTGGATATCGCGATCGCAAAGACAGAGTATCTCCGTGTGTTGTCGGATGCATTTTTTGAGGTATCTTATGCAGAGGCAAAGGATGAAGCCATTGACATCAGGAATATAGATGTGGCAAGAACTTTGACAGCACTTGTGCTGGAGCAGTATGAATGGATTCAGGAGTCCGGGATTCAGGCAGCATTTGACATACCGGAAAGTGTAGTCTGGGTTCAGAGCAACGAGAAAGTGCTGAACCGGATATTTACAAATTTCTTTTCTAATGCCAGAAAATATGCGGATACCAGAATCAGCGTCTGCTTACAACAGGATGCGGACGGAGTATCCATTACATTCACGAATGACATAGAGGCTGACAATGAGATCGATATCGACCATGTATTTGACGCCTTCTACCGTGGCAATTCCCGCCGGGAGGAAGGCGCAGGACTTGGTTTATATGTTGTAAAATGCCTGGCCGATAAGCTGGGGCATGTGGTTTCAGCAGAGGTAAAAGATAAGCAGTTTTCGGTAATGCTGCGAATAAAGTGAGTTTTTATACCCTTGCAAATGAAGGCAGGATATGCTATCCTAACCGTACAATTCTATGAGTTGATATTGAAAGGATTAAGATTATGTTCTGGAAAATGACAAATCTACAACTGAAAAAAGGTTATACATGTGTTCCTTACGGGGATAGTGCGCCTTTTTTTAGAACAAGTCATATATCAGAACAATGATATAAAACGTAATAAAAAAGTACACTATCTCCTTATCCATTTAAGAAAAATAGATAAGGAGATTTTTTTATGAACACAATTAGAAAACAAATAGGATATTTATACACATCATCCGTCCTTGGAAATTTATCTTTAACAGGGGCTTGGGTGGCAATATTGGCTGCCAGAGGATATAGTTTGGTCGAAATAGGTTTTGTGGAAACGGTCTTTCATGTAACCAGCATTATTTTTGAGATACCGTCAGGAATATTTGCGGATGTATTTGGAAGAAAAAATATGTTGATTGTGAGCAGTATTTTACGAATGATTGCAAATGTTGTTATGATCGCATCAGGGAATTTGTTTACGATATGTCTGTCTATTGCACTTCATGCGATGAGTTACAATTTTTCATCAGGATCGGGAGATGCTTTAGCATATGATTCTTTAAAAATCTATGGAGAAGAATCCTATTATGCAAAATATGAATCAGATCAGTTGAGTATATACCGTTTGTGTAATGGAATATCAACTTTGTGTGCAGGATTTGCGTTATACATTGGTTATAGAGCCGCATATGGAACGGATATTTTAATGTGTCTGGTTCAGATATTTGTTTTAAATAGAATATGGGAACATAGAGAACACAGGGATCATAAGGCAAATACAATTGTCCGTGCATTGGTTGACTGCTGGTGGGAAAGTATTCAGTTTCTAAAGGATGCAAGGAGAGCAATAGTTTTGATGTTGGTAAATTCGCTGGTAGGAGCAGGGGATATTTTACTGTTATTTTTCTTACAGGCTAAGCTGCCGGAGAGTGGAATCCCAAATGCCTTGCTTGGAATGGCACTCTTTATTATGGAACTTGGAGGAATCCTTGGAGCAAGGGTGATTCTGTTGTGTGATCGTTTACGGTACAGAACAGTATTTGTATTAACCGGATTCCTTGTTCTTCTTGGTATAGCAGTGGAACATTCTGGTAATTATGTGATTATGACATTAGGTGGATTTATTGCGGCATTTAGTGATGATGCATTACAGGTAAGAACAAATACGATACTTCAGAATATGTTCCCTTCGGAACAGAGGGCAACATTGATCTCTATGGAATCTTTTACATTTTCCATGATCATGATCGTGTTGTCACCGCTTACAGGTATTCTATTTTCATGGTGGTAATTGTAACACCTGTATATTTGTCATATAAGAAATAACGCCTGTCATGTGATTTCCAACCTGTTCAAAATCTATCAAAAAACTATCTTTTTTCCCATAAAAGTGAAAAGCATGTTATAATAAACACATGATTGTTTGTATGTAAAATAATAGTTTTGTGGTGTATAGAGTAGTAAAGATGAGAGGGAGGATCACCCGTGACAGTGGATGATATCAGAGAGAGAATTAAGAAAAAAGATATAGAACTGTATGTACAGGAATTACTACAGTTTGAGAATACATTTGATGGATTCAAAAAGGCGATCGAACCTCTGGCTGAGCGGCTTAAGATCGGCAGGGTAGCGGGACATTTGCACATTGAGGCAAATATCAAATCTGTACAGGATGAAGATCGTCATGATGTATTCTATGCCGGGGATGGCTTGTATTCCGAGAAAGGCAAATATCAGAAGACATTTCAAGCGGTAGAAAACGGATATTGTGAGCTTACGGCATTCCCATATGAAAATGTAGAATGGAGCGAGGAAGAAAAAGAAGATATAGCTCTTCTCCTTGAGGTTTTATATCTTCATGTGACGAGATCCAGACTGATCCGTAAGACAAGAGAATATTCGTATTGTAATCTGATCACGATGCTCCCTAACAGTGCAGGCTTTGTCAGGATCATACAGCAGCATTTGCAGGATCAGACGATCTGTCAGTACAACGGCTTTTATTTTAACCTGAAAAGCTTTGGACTGCTCAGCTATAAGTATGGTGGTGCAGAAGGTGATCTGATGATCAAGCGTTATGCAGTCGCTGTCAGAAAATGGCTGGCAGAGGACGAGACACTGGCGCATCTGGGCGGAGATAATTTCATGGCGCTGGTCAAGAAAAGCAGAACGGCAGAGTTCCTTCATCTTCTGGAAAAGGTTGAGGTAACAGCAAAGTATATGGGACGGGTCGTTCCGGTATATATAGCGGCAGCGGCAGGTGCCTATGAGATAACGGCAAAGGACAGAGATCCCGGAAATATTATGAATGGTTTGTCGATTGCCGTCAGTTATGCCAGACAGCACAAGCTTCCGTATGCGTTTTTAACGGACAAGATGCTGGAAGAAACAGTAGATGTTCAGCGGATGGAACAGATGCTTCCTGAGGCGTTGGAGAAACGGGAATTTCAGGTGTATTATCAGCCGAAGGTTGATATCCGGACAGGTCAGATCGTAGGTACAGAGGCACTTGCAAGATGGATTCATAACGGAGAAGTGATACAACCATTTCGGTTTATTCCGACCATGGAGAGGAATGGATTTATCATTCATCTGGATCTGTATATTCTGAAGCGGGTCTGTGAGGCTATAAATGAATGGATTGAGAAAGGGTATAAGCTTGTTCCGATATCTGTGAATATATCGAGAAATGATATTTCCGGGGTTGGGCATGATCCACGGATGTTGGCGGAACGAATTATAAGGATCATAAAAGAGTATGATATTGATCCAAAGTATATCATCATAGAAGTAACAGAGACGACAGAAGCGAGTGAACAGAAGGATCTGTATGACTTTATCAAGAATATGTCAGAAGCAGGTATTGCGACATCAATTGATGACTTTGGTACAGGCTGTTCGACCTTGAGTGTTCTTCGGGATTTCCCGGTAAACGAGATTAAGATCGATCGGTCATTTATCAATCATGAGGCATTTTCAACACAGGATCAGATCATTATTAAGAGTATCATTCAGATGGCAAGACAGTTGAATCTGAATGTCATAACCGAGGGAGTTGAGACGGAGGAGCAGGCAAGATTTCTTCTGGAACTTGGCTGTAACCATGCACAGGGCTATCTGTATGATAAACCATTAGAACAGAGTGCATTTGAAAGCAGGCTGTCAGTGGGAGGATATGATCGAAAGATATAGAAGATAATGAGCATTATATATGATACAAACGGACTGGGACATTTGTATAAGGCCGGAAAGCAGTCTGAAGGTATCGGATTTCAAATAATATAAGGAGAAAACAGAAAATGGGATTTTTAACAGGTAAAACAGTTATTGTCACAGGTGGAGGACGTGCCGTATTAAGTGATGGCAGATGTGGTTCGATCGGTTACGGTATCGCTACAGCATATGCAAAAGAAGGCGCAAATGTCGTGATCACAGGACGAAATGTGAAGAAGTTGGAAGATGCAAAGGAAGAACTGGAACGCTTATATGGTATAAAGGTTCTGGCTGTTGCAGCAGATGTATCTGCCGGTGCGGATAATGAGGCAGTTGTTGCAAATGTTGTAAAGCAGACGATCGATACATTTGGCAGTATCGACGTATTGGTTAATAATGCACAGGCATCGGCATCCGGTGTTCCGCTTGCTGACCATACAACAGATCAGTTTAATCTGGCATTATATTCCGGACTGTATGCAACCTTCTATTATATGAAAGCGTGCTATCCATATCTGAAAGAGAGCAAGGGATCCGTTATCAACTTTGCATCCGGTGCAGGACTGTTCGGTAACTTTGGACAGTGTGCGTATGCAGCAGCAAAAGAAGGAATTCGTGGACTTACAAGAGTTGCAGCAACAGAATGGGCAAAGGATGGCGTAAATGTAAATATCATCTGCCCGCTTGCATGGACAGCACAGTTAGAACAGTTCAAGAATGCATATCCGGATGCATTTGACAAGAATGTTCATACACCTCCGATGGGTCATTTCGGTGATTCAGAGCTTGAGATCGGACGTGTATGTGTACAGCTTGCATCCCCTGATTTCAAATATATGACAGGAGAGACGATCACTCTGGAAGGCGGACTTGGACAGAGACCATAGTCTTAGGTATTAACGGAAAATCTTTAGATCATTCAATAAGAAAAAAATGATAATAAAACCGGAAAAAGCTACTTGACAGTGCGGAACAGTTGAAATATACTTTGAATAACGTGTTGATGAGAACAGTACTGAACGAAGAATCTACAGAGAGAGATACATTTGGTGGAAGTATCTTAGAGGAGTCATTCAGGAAGACCAGCTCTGAGCGGCCCTAATCCGGTCCGGTGATTCCGTTATCATCATGAATGAGATATTTCCACAGGAAATAAAAAGGGTGGAACCGCGATATAAGAATTATAATCGCCCCTTGTATAGATGAAAAAACGTCTGTACAGGGGCGTTTTTTGTGCAATAGACAAAGAAACAGAAGGATTCCTGTACAAATAATTATCGGACATTGTACCATTGGGTGGGATGTCAGTTCAGGTAAAAGAAAGGAAATAAGAAAATGGTAGATTTTAAAGCAGACGAGAGATTAAATACGCTCAATCATTCCTGCGCCCATGTTATGGCACAGGCCGTAAAGCATTTGTATCCACATGCAAAGTTCTGGGTTGGACCGGTTGTAAAAGAAGGTTTCTATTATGATATCGACCTTGGCGATGATGTTGTAAACGATGATGTGATCGCAGCTATCGAAAAAGAAATGAAGAAGATCTGTAAAGAGGGCAAGAAGATTTACAGACGTGAGGTTACAAAGGCAGAAGCACTTGAAATGTTCAAGGATGATTTCTACAAGCTGGATCTGATCGAAGGCTTAGAGGATGAAAATATTACAGTTTACGATCAGGGAGATTTCACAGATCTCTGTCGCGGACCACACGTTGATAACACAAAATTATGCAAGAACTTCAAGTTAGTAAAATATTCCGGTGTATACTGGAAGGGTGATGCCAAGAACCATGTAATGCAGAGAATCTATGGTGTATGCTTCCCTACAGCAGAAGAACTGGAAGAACATCTGAAGTTATTAGAGGAAGCAAAAGACCGTGACCACAGAAAGATCGGTAAAGAGATGAATCTGTTCATGTCAGATGATCTGGTTGGACGTGGACTTCCTATGTTCCTTCCAAAGGGTTATATCGTATGGCAGGAGCTTGAAAATTATATCAAGAACAAGGAAAGAAAGCTTGGCTACCGTCATGTTATGACTCCTTGTGTTGGTACGGTAAATCTTTACAAGACATCCGGTCACTGGGATCATTACAAAGACAATATGTTCCCTGCAATGGAAGTTGAGGGTGAGTCTTTCGTGCTTCGTCCAATGAACTGCCCGCATCATATGATGATCTATGCAAACAAAATGCATTCCTATAAAGATCTTCCGATCCGTATTGGCGAGATTGCACATGATTTCCGTTTCGAAGCCAGTGGTACTTTAAAGGGAATCGAGAGAGGCAGACATTTTTGTCAGAACGATGCCCATCTGTTTGTAACACCGGAGCAGATCGAATCTGAATTCAAGCAGGTTGTTGACTTGATCTTCGACACCTATAAGGATTTCAATATCACAGATTATCGTTGTGTTCTGTCCTTAAGAGATCCTGAGGATAAGGTGAAATATCATGATGACGATGAGATGTGGAATACAGCGGAGGACGCACTCCGTAAAGTGTTGGATGATATCGGTATCGAATACACAGAAGAGATCGGTGAAGCAGCATTCTATGGTCCAAAGCTTGATGTAAATGTTAAGCCGGCGATCGGAAATGAATATACATTATCTACATGCCAGCTTGACTTCTGTCTTCCTGCAAAATTCAACCTGACATATATTGATAAGGATGGTACAAAGAAGACTCCTGTCGTTCTTCACAGAGCAATCCTTGGTTCCTTAGATCGTTTCATGGCATACATTCTGGAGGAGACAAAGGGAAATCTGCCACTTTGGTTAGCACCGGTACAGGCCAGAATCCTTCCTGTAAAGAATGAAGATGAGGAATTAAATGCATATGCACATGAGTTGTATGATTTCTTAGATGATAACAACATCCGTGTTGAGATTGATGAACGTGCAGAGAAGCTTGGCTATCGTGTAAGAGCTGCTCAGGTTGAGAAGGTTCCGTATCTGATCATCCTTGGTAAGAATGAGGTAAATGATAAGACTGTCAGCTACAGACTTCATGGTGAGCAGAAGACAACAACTGTTCCTATGGATGAGTTCCTTGCAATGCTTCAGGATGAGATCAAGACCAAGAAGTTGAATCCTGCCGCATCCAAGTAATACAGAGTACAAATAAGGATAAGCCGCCGGAAGCAGATTTCCGGTGGCAGATCCTTCAAAATATCAGAAACCGGCACTTGATGTATGGATAACCGCATGCTATAATGTATCAATACTTTTTGCACTGCATATCAATCTACAGTACAAACTGAGCAGGCGGTGGGATGACCACAGGGCCGGGCCACACAGGGTGGCAGCAGATAAAGAATGAATTTATGATCTGCGGGACAGTAGTTACTATTTGTTCCGCAGGTTTTTTATTATTCCGGCTACAGCCGGTCAGAGATAATTCTATTAATCTGATGGAAAGATTATTAATTGCGTTGCATAAAGTTATCTTATATATGCGGAGGTAACTATTATGGCACAAGAAAATCAGGATTCTAAGAAAAGGGCAGCGGTCGGTAAGATGACCGGTTTCATAGGGGTATTGTGTAACCTGCTGTTGGCAGGCAGCAAGCTTGTGATCGGAAAGTTGGCCGCATCTACATCAATTACTGCAGATGGATTGAACAATCTGTCAGATGCAGCAAGTTCCATCGTAACATTACTCGGATTTAAGCTGGCAGAGAAGCCGGCAGACAAAGAACATCCATACGGACATGCGAGATTTGAATATCTGGCAAGTCTGGTTGTGGCTGCTATGATCCTTGTGATCGGATTTGAATTGGCAAAGACATCGGTACTCAAGCTGATCCATCCGGCATCAATCGAATTTTCCATGCTGATGATCATTGTGCTGATCGGTTCGATCCTGGTAAAACTCTGGATGATGTTCTTTTATCGTAAGATGGGAGATAAGATTCAGTCAAATACCTTATTTGCTGCAGCCGCAGACAGCAGAAATGATGTGCTGACAACAGCTGCGGTTCTTGCCGCAACAGTTGTAGAACATATCAGCGGATGGAAAATAGATGGTCTTATGGGTGGGCTGGTATCTGTTTTTATCATTGTAAGCGGAATTTCGCTTGCAAAGGATACAATCTCTCCGCTTCTTGGAGAAGGTGCAAATACCGGTTTGCGGGAACAGCTTATTGGATATATAAGCAGCTGTCCGTTGGTACTTGGCTGCCATGACCTGTTGGTACATGATTATGGACCGGGCAGACAGTATGCAAGTATTCATGTAGAGATCGATAAGAAGATCGATCCAATGGTGTGTCATGATGAGATTGACCGCATCGAACGGGAATGCCTGAACCGATTTGGTGTGCATATGGTCATTCATTATGATCCGGTTATTACGGACGATGCAGAGCTCGATCAGATGCATCATCAGGTACTTACTATCCTGCAGCAAATAGATGCAGAAATAACAATCCATGATTTCCGCGTACACACTCATGAGGGAAAGAAAGAACTTGTTTTTGATATGGTTGTTCCATCGGAATGGCAGGGGCAGGAAAAGAATATCGTGCGGGAACTGACGGAACGGTTGCAAAAAGAAAACAAAGAGACATATTTGACAAAAATTACGTTTGACATTGAGGACAGGGCGTAGCTCATTAACAGAATAGTTTACGCCGGGGGAATATTGGAAGATAGGGAACAAATGAGACAATTATAAAGATAATGGGGAAGTATATATGTACGGGCAGGAGAATCATAAGGGAAAATACAGAAATTACATATTGGTCATAACAGGACTGGCAGTTTTTAATTTTTTATTTCTGGGAACGGAATATTTCTTTGATGATCGGATGGCGGAACTGGTACCGGCAGGTCGGGTTGTATGGGCACAGAGCATTATTCTGACAATCAGTGTAGCAGGATTTCTGGTCTATCCGATTCTGAAACGATATCGGGGAAGCCGACCAGGGATGGTCATGCAGATTATTTCAGGAGTGATCTGTATGTTAAGTATTTGGATGATGACTGGTAACAGATCGGAACGGAGTCTGTTAATCTGGGGTTGCGTGTTCTTTTTGTTTGCGGGTATGTTTGGCAGTAAGGTACATGATCAGGCAGCGGATATCCTGAAAAACAGCAATCATATGGCATTGATGGTTGGAACGGCTTATGCGGCAGGCTTGTTGCTTCAGTTTGTAAATAATAATCTGATCACAGACAATCGGATTCAGGCATCTATGCTACTGATATTTGTTGTGATCTTTGTAATACTTGTAGATTGTTTTAAGATAGAGGATAAGGCGGAGGTGCAGAATAATGATTCGATCCATCCGGGACTTACCTGTGGAGCACTGGTTTGTTGTGTCCTTTTAATGACATTCATATTTGCGGCTCTGGATAATATTGTTACTTACTATCATGCAAAGGGTGCGATCGATGTGGGTGAATGGCCGAGGCTTCTGCTGGCTTTAAGTGGAATCCTTGCGGGAATTTTATTTGATCTGAAGAAACGCAGATATATGAGTCTGGTCATGTACTGTGTAACGATCTTATCCGTGCTCTGTATCTTATTGATCGGTATAGGTGGCTCGATCCTTGCGGGACTGCTTGTGTTCTATCCGGCAGCAGGATTTTTCGTTGTGTTCTTCACCACCGGTTTTATGGAAGTATCTTATTATACGCGAGTCCCTGCATTATGGGCAGGATTCGGCAGAGCTATCAATAATATCGGAGCCGGTATCGTCGGCTTTATATCAACCATGTTGCCGTATGCCATGTCGGTAAATGCAGATGGAAATGGAAGCGGAAGCGGCGAGGGATTATCTCCTATACTTCTTGCCAGTATCGTGATCCTTATTTTGTTTGTGATGATCAGTATTGCGATGTTCATTTACAGCAGTCAGCTTCGTGTAAATATTATAGCGGAACGATTTGAACGTAAGGAAGATATGGATGGGCTTACGGTGGAAGTTGCATCTGCAACAACGGGTGCTGTATTTGATTCGGTTTCAGGAAAATACGGTATTGAATCGGAAAATGTGATAAAAGAGTCGGGCGGTACAGACGCTGTTGATTATTTTGCCCGGTTTGCAGAGGAATATCGTTTGACAGATAGAGAGCAGGAAGTGTTAAGAGAACTTCTGGAATCGGATGAAAGTGTACAGGATATTGCAGGAAAGCTGTATATTTCAAGAACCGCGCTCTATAAGCATATCTCATCGCTGAATGAAAAGACAGATACAAGGTCAAGGATCGGCTTGATCCAGTTCTATTATGCGTGGAGAAACCGATAAAGGTATAAATCAATGAGATCATCCCATGAAGTAGAATCAGATTCAAGCCTATATGATGATCGATCCTGGAGGATATGAGGCATGTTAATAAAAACTTACTTTTGAATGGATTTATGTGATGATATTGCACTAAAATAAAAAAAGAACAAATGTAAACTTATAAACCGCCGGTTTATCAGATATACTTCATGGCATAGTATAACCATGAAAGGAGGAAATGGGTATGAAACATTTCAAAAAGATGTCTCTGATTCTGGCGGTTTTGTGTATGTGGGTTGGATGTGTGCTGACCGTACAGGCAGCAAACGGACCAAATACAGGAGAGTATAGTGCAGCGTATATCAATATTTATGATCGGGGTGGAACGAATACAAATCATTTTGTATATGTTACAGGTTCACAAAAAGCAGAGACTGTAAAAGGGGCAGTTTATGATAAGAAGACGAATACTTTAACGCTTACGAATTATAAACACCCAACGATGTCAATCGAGGCAAATGAGATGGGGGATGACTTCAAGATCAAGCTGGTGGGTGATAACCAGATCAAGAGTCTTATTGTATGGGGCTATGGTTATGGCGGATCTGTTGAGATTCTTGGTGATGGTACTCTGACGATTAATAAGAACAAGGAAAAAAATTGTGGAATTACCATGCAGCCGGAGGGTACAAAAGCCGTTCTCAAGGTAAGCGGAAAGGCAGTTGTAGATGTCTACGCCGGAACGGATAAGATGCCGTTTTATGTAAACTCGATATCAGAGAAATATAAAAACTGTGTCGATGCAGACACAGACAAAACTTTAAAGACGGAAGCGGCATATACAGACCGGTATATTATGCATCATGTTGTATGTCTGAGTGATGAACCTTCTGTATTTGAGCTGTACATGAAGGATGGAGATGCGAATTCTAAATATGCGATAGACATGTATGATACCAGCTATTATATCTATAAACTGATCTACTGCAAATCTTTGAATCTCTATTATGCACATGAGATCGAACATGGATATTCCGCATTTAACCCATCGAACATGGGCTATTACAAAACCTTGGAGGAGATATCAGCATATACCTATAAGAGTAAATCCTCAGGTGAGCAGGAATACATCGAAGATAAGACCGGTAAGAAATGCATATTTGAGCTTGATATTAAGAATGGTGTGATATCTTATGTAAAAAGTGACCTGATCAGCATAGGATCGATCACTGATTCAAACGGAGGAGCAGAAGACTGGTATATCGGTCAGCCTTCTTCCGACAATGTAATTCTTACACAGGATGAATGGTATAATCTCGGCAAAGAGGGAAGCGGATATACAGCATCCTATGTAAGAGAGCCGATCAAGGGATATGTGAACATATATGTATCAGGAACATCCTATCATCTGACAGCAAAGAAAACGACAGGATGCAAGCATAAGGAGCAGGCTCAGAGTGTAAAGAAGAAAGCAACCTTTAGTGTTGATGGAAAGCTTGTAACGAAATGCAAGTCCTGTGGCGAGACTTTATCTACAAAGAAGATCAATAAGATCAGTAATGTAAAGCTTAGCAAGAGCATTTATACATATGATAAGAAAGCGAAGAAGCCAACTGTCACGGTAAAGGATACCAAGGGCAAGAAGCTGAAAAAGGGTAAGGACTATACAGTGACTTATGCAAAAGGCAGAAAGGCTATCGGAAACTACAAAGTTACGATTCAGTTAAAGGGTAAGAAATATAATGGCAAGGAGACATTGACATTTCGGATTGCACCTGCAGGTACATCGATCAAATCTGCAAAGGCAGGAAAAACAAAGGTTGCGGTAAATTGGAAGATGCAGACAAGGAATACAAACGGCTATATTATTCAGTATTCTTCAAATAAGTCATTTAGAAATGTAAAACAGATTACGATTTCTTCAAATAAGGCAAAGAGTAAACAGATTACAAAGTTAAGTACAAAAAAACAGTACTATGTGCGGCTCTGTACTTATAAGAATGTGAAGAAGAATGGAAAGACAACAAAAATCTGTTCAGACTGGAGCAATGCAGTAGCAGTAAAAACAAAATAAATTCATGAAGCATAAATGCGGCATGGAAGGATTCCAAAGAAGTTTGAGGTTTGGGGATCAGAAATAGACGGCTGCCGGCAGATAAAAATCTGCCGGCAGTTTTGGTATGCCATAATCTGATTTTAATTAAAGGTATAGAATTATTGCACGCGATTCAGAAAATATGGATTGACCGGAGATATTCAGAGTAGTAAATTGTAAAAAGCCGGAAGTAAAATATCATGGGATGAGGTATATGAAATGAATTTATTATTTACGATTAATAAGGGCTTTATGGAACATCTGGATGATTGTGTACGATCAATTATCCGTTTCCCATCAGAAGGTGGGTATGATATATATGTGATTCATTCTGATCTTGATCTGAATGATCAGAAACAGTTGGAACGATATGACAAAGATATAGAGGGGAATTCCGTAACATTTCATTTCATCGATATGAAGTATCGTAAAGATATGAATTTTCCGGAGACAGACCGTTATCCGATGGAGATATATTACAGAATATATGCATCTGCATTATTACCGGAGACATTGGATCGGATCCTGTACCTTGATGCGGATATAATTGTCATTCGTTCATTGAAGGAACTGTATGAGATGGATTTTGAAGATAACTATTTTTTAGCTTGTACACATATCAGAAAGTTCTTAAATAAGATGAACCGGTTAAGACTGGGAATAGAGGAAAAGGTTCCATATATCAATACGGGCGTAATATTAATGAATCTGGATGTTTTGAGAAAAAAACAGGATTTTCACGAAGTGGGAAGATTTGTGGAAGAACACAGAAAGACATTGACTTTACCGGATCAGGATATCATTGCTGCACTGTACGGTACACATATCGGTTTGATCGATACCATGCGGTATAATTTAAGTGACAGAATGATAGCATTTTATAATATGGAACCGAACCATGAGAAGATAGATAGAACATGGGTACGCGAGAATGCAGTAATCCTGCATTACTGTGGCAAACAAAAGCCATGGAATAAAAATTATGTGGGTATATTGGATGCATTTTATCATGAATTAAAAGATGAAGAAAAATTACAGGTGAAGGAATAAATTCAGGGGAAACAAAATGGAAACAAACAGTAGTTTTTACGGCACAGAAAAGATCAATAAGATTTTTTTTAAGATCGCACCGCCTGTCATGCTGGCGCAGTTGATACAGGCTCTTTATAATATAGTAGACAGTTTATTTGTCGGGAAATACTCAGAGAGCGGTCTGACGGCGTTATCGATCATTTATCCTGTTCAGCTTCTGATGATCGCACTGGCAGTTGGAACAGGCGTTGGTATCAATACAAATATTGCACATTTTCTGGGAATAAAGAGGTATAAGAAGGCAGATGAGGTAGCAGGCATCGGCTTTAGTCTGGCGATCATTATGTGGATCTTATTTGCAGTAAGCTGTTATCTGCTGATGCCTGCATATGCACGGTTGCAGACAAACTCGGATACAGTAATTGCTGATGTAATTACATACGGAAGGATTGTGTGCGTAGGCAGTATTGGATTGTTTACAGAGAGTATATGGACAAAGGTACTTCAGGCAAACGGAGATATGAAGACGCCGATGATCGCGCAGATCGCAGGGGCTATCACGAATATCGTGTTAGATCCGATTTTGATCTTTGGGCTTTTTGGTATACCAAAGCTTGGAATCGCAGGAGCTGCATTTGCAACGATCACAGGACAGGTTGTTGCGGCACTTCTTGTTATGAAGAAGGGATTTCGCCGTTCGCCGTCTATTTGCAAATATCCCGAGGATATTCGCAGGATCTATGCTCTTGGAATTCCGAATATCATCATGCAGGCAACGTATACATTTTACATATTTGGATTGAATATGATCCTTGCAGGATTTTCCGATGAGGCAGTGACAGCACTTGGATTGTATTACAAATGGCAGACATTTTTCTTTATACCACTGGGTGCTCTTCAGACCTGCATTGTACCCATCATTAGCTATAACTATGCGGCAAAGAGTATTGATCGTTGTAAACATACGATGACGGTTGCCTTTATATGGGGAATTGCATTGATGTTCATCGGAACGTTATGCTTTGAATTTATTCCGGAACCTATGCTTTCTGTGTTTACGAAGGACAGCGAAGTTATCCGTATCGGAGTGCAGGGATTCCGATTTATTGGGATCAGCTTTATACCGATGGTAGGTGCGCAGATTTATCCGGTCTTTTTGCAGGCAACCGGCGAAGCCTTTAAGAGTTCGTTTCTAACCATTATGAGAACGGTGTTCTTATTTGTACCGCTTGGATATCTGTTTTCCAGATTCGGATTTGTGTATTTCTGGCTGACTTTCCCGATTACAGAGGTAATCACTACTATAGTAGGATTTATGTTTTATCGAAGGTTTTACAGACAACATAAGATGATAGTTCACGAGTAGAACAAGTGTACATGTTTGCGAATGATCAGATGTAAAAAATATGTGAATAAAATGATAATATACATGCAAAAAAAAGAAATGATGCTATAATGTGCTTCAAAATATATTAATACAATCAGGAGGTAAATTATCATGGATATTAAGAAAGTTGGAATATTTGCAGCAGGTTTATTGTTTGGTACGGCAGGTATCAAGGTATTATCAAGCAAGGATGCAAAGAAGGTTTACACAAACTGTACAGCAGCGGCTCTTCGTGCAAAGAAGTGTGTTATGAACACAGCTACAACCATTCAGGAAAATGTAGATGACATTTACCAGGGCGCTAAGCAGATCAATGCAGATCGTGAAGCAGAAGAAGATGTCGTTGTAGAAGATATTCCTGCAGAGACAGCAGAAGAAACTGCTGAGTGCGCATGTGAAGCTGCAGCAGAAAATACAGAAGCAGTAGAGGCATAAGAAAAATTTAGATAAGAGGATGAGCTGAATTGAAATTCATAATAAAAGATAAGATGAAGGGCAGACTGCGTGTGCATATGTGTCAGAATCATATGTCATATGAAGAAGCTGATATTCTTTTATATTATCTGGAGTCTTTTGAACCGGTCAGCTCGGCAAAGGTGTATGACCGGACGGCGGATGCAGTGATCTGTTATACGGGAAATCCGGATATCATTATCGACAGACTTCGCAGATTTCATTATGAAGATGTAAAAGTCCCAAATGGTTATCTGGAACGAAGCGGCAGAGAGACGAATGCGATGTATCAGGAGAAGCTGATCGATAAGATTATCTTCCATTATGCAAGAAAGTGGCTTCTGCCATATCCGATATCAGCAGCTTATACAGGTCTGATGTCTGTTAAGTATATCTGGAAAGGCGTTAAGACTCTGACAAAGGGCAAGATCGAAGTTCCGGTGCTGGATGCAACATCCATTGGAGTATCTGTCTTACGAGGGGATATGAAGACTGCAGGTTCGATCATGTTCCTGCTCGGAATCGGTGAACTGCTTGAGGAGTGGACACATAAGAAGTCGGTCGATGACCTGGCACGTACGATGTCATTAAATGTCGGAAAAGTGTGGTTAAAGACAGAGAATAACGAGATATTGGTTGATTCTGATACGATTGCAAAAGGAGATCATGTCGTTGTCAATGTCGGAACGATCATTCCGTTTGACGGAACTGTCTGTGATGGTGAAGCAATGGTGAATCAGGCATCACTTACCGGAGAATCCGTATCCGTCAGACGTACGGCAGGAAATGTCGTATATGCCGGAACAGTGGTAGAAGAAGGCTCGCTCATAATAGAAGTAAAAGAGGTATCCGGTTCCAGCCGATATGAGAAGATTGCGCAGATGATCGATGAGTCTGAGAAACTGAAATCCAATCTGGAGGGCAAGGCAGAGCATCTGGCAGACCGTTTGGTGCCGTACAGCTTAGGTGGTACGATACTTACCTATCTGCTTACAAGAAATGTAACAAAAGCCCTTGCGATCCTGATGGTTGATTATTCCTGTGCATTGAAGCTTGCTATGCCTGTATCGGTATTATCGGCGATCCGTGAGGCAGGAAACCGTAAGATTACAGTCAAAGGCGGAAAGTATCTGGAAGCGGTAGCAGAAGCGGATACGATCGTATTTGATAAGACCGGAACACTGACAAAGGCACAGCCTACAGTTGCGGGAGTCGTTTCCTTTAACGGAACAAGTGAAAACGAATTGCTTCGTATCGCTGCCTGTCTGGAAGAGCATTTTCCACATTCAATCGCAAAAGCCGTAGTGGATGCGGCAAAACGAAAAAATCTGGATCATGAAGAGATGCATTCAGAAGTAAAATATATCGTAGCGCATGGAATCTCGACAACAATTGGGGATTCCAAGGCGATCATCGGCAGTTATCATTTTGTATTTGAGGACGAAAAATGTACGATACCGGAGGGGATGGAAGAAGTATTTGAGAATCTTCCGGCGGAATATTCCCACCTCTATCTGGCGATCGATAACGAGCTTGCGGCAGCAATCCTGATTGAGGATCCGTTAAGGGAAGAATCTGCAGATATTGTAGAACGGTTAAAGTCGGTTGGAATCTCCAAGGTCGTTATGATGACCGGTGATTGTGAACGGACTGCAAAGGCGATCGCAGAGCATGTCGGTGTCGATGAATATTATTCAGAGGTACTGCCGGAGGATAAGGCTGCATTTGTAGATCGAGAGAAGGCAGCAGGCAGAAAGGTTATCATGATCGGTGATGGTATCAATGATTCACCGGCACTTTCAGCAGCAGATGCAGGCATCGCGATCAGTGATGGTGCGGAGATTGCCAGAGAGGTCGCAGATATTACGATCGATGCGGACAGTCTGGATGAGATTGTGACATTGAAGATACTTGCAAATCTTCTTATGAAACGGATTCACAGAAATTATCGTTTTATCGTAGGGTTTAATACCGGGCTGATCGTGCTTGGAGTTGCGGGTGTGATCGCACCGACAACATCTGCACTTCTGCATAATACATCAACCTTGATGATCGGATTAAACAGCATGAAAGACATGTTGCCCGAGTTATAATAGATGTGCTATACTATCTCCATGTGTTTCAGGTGCGGAAGAAAATCTGCATTTTAGACATATGGGGATATTATTATATAGAAAGAGTTATACGAATATGCCGGAATCAAATCTTACAAAGAAAGCGATTGCATTAAGTGCAAAAGAACTGACCAAAGAGAAACCATATGACAAAATATCGATCAGTGATATTGCAGACCGATGCGGAATCAAGAGACAGACATTTTACTATCATTTTCAAGATAAATACGAACTGTTGGTCTGGATCTATTTTAATGAATTATTTGCTCCTAATATGGAGGACATATCCTTAGAGAACTGGGATGAGAAATTAGGCGCGATCCTCACACAGATGCAGGAGGAGAAAAAGTTCTATATTAACACGATCAAACATGCAGAGGATTATATTATCCAGTATATGCTTGAGGTTGCAGAACAGACCTTTGAAGAGGCAATTGATAAGTTAGACGAGAAATCTCATCTGAAAAACGAGGAACGTGGTATATTTGCCCGGTTCTTCGCATATGGGATCTGTGGGATCATCGTTGAATGGGCAAAGGGTGGCATGAAGATGGCACCGGAGAAGCTGGCTGATTATATGAGGGAGATGCTTGAGAAGTGTAAGCAGGCAGTCTATATATCCGATCATGACAGACAGTAGCAGAAGCCGGGCAGACCTTGGTGTACAGACAGTACAGAAAATGATAGAATTTATCAGGTATTCAGGCTTTTTTTATACTTATTTTAGAATTCGTTTTGACATTTCCGGATAAATGTCAAAAAAATTGTCAACCCTAAAATCTTGTATAATTACAAACAAACAAAATAATCATATTCTATGAACGGAAACAAGAAAAAGGTTTCCGTTCATTTTTTGTATTAACGAAAGGATTGATTCTATGAACAAATTTGGAAAGGCGATTGTAAAGCTTCGTGTACCGATCTTAATTATCAGTATCCTGCTTTTGATCCCGGCAGCGATTGGTTTCTTGAAAACCAGAGTAAACTATGATGTACTTTCATATTTACCAAAGGATATCGAAACCATGAAAGGTCAGGACATTCTGGCGGATGATTTCGGAACGGGTGCTTTCTCCCTGTGCCTGGTAGAAGGGATGGACGATAAAGATGTCGTCAAATTAAAAAAACAAATGGAACAGGTAGACAATGTTGATTCTGTAATCTGGTATGACTCGATTATGGATATTTCTATTCCGGATGAGATTTTACCGAAAGATATCAGAGAGGCATATCGTAATGATGATTGTACGATGATGGCAATTATCTTTAAAACAACAATGTCTTCCGATGAGACAATGGAAGCGATCACTCAGATCAGAAAGCTTGCAAGTAAGCAGTGTTTCATCAGCGGAATGTCAGCCGTTGTTACGGATACCAAGGATCTGTGTGATAAAGAGGTTCCAATCTATGTAACCATAGCAGTTATCTTATCGCTGATCGTATTATCACTGACTATGGATTCCTTCCTCGTACCGATCTTTTTCTTATTAAGTATCGGTATGGCGATTGTATATAACTTGGGAACAAATGTATTTAAAGGAGAGATCTCTTACATAACACAGGCACTTACCGCAGTCCTGCAGTTGGGTGTAACGATGGACTACTCGATCTTCCTGTGGCACAGTTATCAGGAAGAGAAAAAAGTAAATGGCAAAGAGAATAAAGAAGCTATGGCAGATGCGATCGCTTCCACCTTCTCATCTGTTATCGGTAGTTCGATCACAACAGTAGCAGGTTTCGTTGCACTGTGCTTCATGACCTTTACCTTAGGCCTTGACCTTGGTATCGTTATGGCAAAGGGTGTCGTTATCGGTGTTATCTGTTGTGTAACCGTACTCCCATCCATGATCCTGATCTTTGATAAGCCGATTGAAAAGACCTGTCACAGATCTTTACTTCCTAAGTTTGATAAGCTTAGCAAATTTATCGTGAATAAGTACTGGATCTTCCATATCTTATTCCTGATCCTTCTGGTTCCTGCGTTATATGGTTATACACATACAGATGTTTACTATAACCTCGACAGCTCATTACCGGAGGATCTTCCAAGTATTCAGGCAAACCAGAAGCTGGAAGAAGAATTCAATATGAACTCTACACATATGATCCTGCTTGACAGCAATCTGGATGAAAAGAGTATTAATAAAGTTATTTCAGAAATTAAGACTGTCAAGGGTGTTAAGACTGTACTTGGTCTGGAATCTGTAGTTGGTCCTATGATTCCACAGAGTATGATTCCACAGGATTTGAAATCCAAGCTTGACAATGGCGAATGGAAGCTGATGTTAGTCATGTCAGAATACAAAGTAGCAAGTGATGAAGTAAATACACAGTGTGATGAGATCAATACGATTCTTCACAAATATGACAGTAAGGGTATGCTGATCGGTGAAGCTCCTTGTACAAAGGATCTGATCGAGATCACAGATAAGGATTTTAACACAGTAAGTACCGTATCCATCGGTGTTATCCTGCTGATCATATTATTCGTCTTCAAATCCGTATCACTTCCGATCATTCTGGTATGTGTAATCGAATTTGCAATCTTTATCAATATGGGTATTCCTGCATTTACAAATACAACATTACCATTCATCGCATCCATCGTTATCGGTACGATCCAGCTTGGTTCTACCGTTGACTATGCGATCCTGATGACAACAAGATATAAGAGAGAGAGAAGTAATGGCCTTGCTAAGAAAGAAGCAGTTACAGTTGCACTTCAGACATCTATGATTTCCATTATCGTAAGCGCATTAAGCTTCTTTGCCGCAACCTTCGGTGTTGGCTGTTACTCAGAGATCGATATGATCAGTTCTTTATGTACGTTGATGGCAAGAGGAGCTATCATCAGTATGTTTGTCGTCATCTTCCTGCTTCCTGCAGCGTTGATGTTATTCGATAAGCTGATCATCCATACAACAATCGGATTCAAGGGTATTACCGGCAAACAGAAAGTAGCTTATGCCGGAGCGGGAAATGTTGATCCGGCTTCGGAACAGAAAACGGCAGATGATGATGATTTCCTGAATGAAGACAGACCATTTGCAAAGAAGAAATCCGGAAACTTTGATAACTATGATTTTGATGACAGTTACAGTGACGATGATAAATATATAGATGTAAATAATGATTCCAATGGTCCTGCTGACCGGCAGTAGTAAATTAGGAGGTAATTAGTATGAGTTATAAAAATATGAAAGCAAGAAAAAGATTTATGGCGATCGCTCTGAGTGGTGCAATGATGTTATCCGTTACAGGCTGTGGTAGTACAGCAACAGGAGATGTACAGACATTAGAGAACCCGGAGATCATGAGTAAGAGCGATGAAGAATTGTCAGATGTACTTGAGAATTCTGTCGGACTTTCCGAGAATACAGACAGTGATAAAGATGAAACCGTTTACGTTATTGCTGATGCAGCAGGTAATAAGCAGGACGTTATCGTCAGTGAGTGGTTAAAGAACACAGATGGTGAGGCAACCATTAAGGATAGCAGTAACCTGACTGATATCGAGAATGTAAAAGGCGACGAGACATTTACAGAGAATAATGGAGAACTTGTATGGAAGGCAGATGGCAATTCCATTTATTATCAGGGCAAGTCAGAGGAGCAGGTTCCTGTAGAAGTTAAAGTTACTTATTATCTGGATGATCAGGAGATCACACCGGATCAGCTGGCAGGCAAGAGCGGCAAGGTAAAGATGAGATTTGAATATGTCAATAATTCAAAGAGTGGAGATGTATATACTCCTTTCCTGATGGCAACCGGTATGATCTTATCCAATGACAAATTCTCAAATATCAAGGTTGAGAATGGTCAGGTTGTAAATGATGGAAACAACAGTATCGTTGTTGGTATGGGTATGCCTGGTCTTCAGGACAGCCTGGATCTGCAGAAATTAGATGTTGAGATTCCGGATTACTTCGAGGTTACAGCAGACTGTACAGATTTCTCTCTGGACATGACAATGACAGTTGCTTCTACCGGATTCTTATCCAAGGACAGCGATAACAAGGATCTGAAGGATGCTGAATCTGATATCAACGAACTGATCGACACATATAGCGATGGTATGAATTCCCTCGTTGAAGGAATTACAGAATATACAGATGGTGTATCTTCCGTATCCGATGGTATTGGTCAGGTAAAAGATGGCGCGGACAGCTTATATCAGGGTTCCTTAACTCTGGCACAGGGTGTTGATTCTGCAACAACAGGTGCCGGCACATTAAAAGCAGCATTCGAAGGTGAAAATGGTATCTTATCCGGTTCCAAGCAGATCAGCGACGGGCTTGCAACATTAAACAAAGCCGTAAAGGGAATCGAACTTCCAACCAAGACAGAATTAAGTGATAAAGAAAAGAAAGCAATCAAGAGCACGATCACAGAGAATATTACAAATAACCTGACAGCAAACAAGGATAAGATTGCGGATGGTGTTGATAAGGATGCTGTAACAGCAGAGGCACAGAAGAATGGTAAAGCAGCAGCACCTTCTAAGGAATCCGTTGTAAAAGAGGCACAGGCAGCAGCACCTTCCGCTGATACAGTTGCAGCAGAAGCACAGGCAGCAGCACCTTCCGCTTCTACGGTAGCAGCAGAGGCACAGGCAGCAGCACCTTCATCATCAACAGTAGCATCCGAAGCATCTGGTCAGTTTGCAACTTATTTCCAGGAATTTGTATCCGCATATGCACAGATGACAGGTTCCCAGCCGGATGATGCAACACTTGCTGCATTACAGGGAGCGTTTGCAACTGCATATGGTGATGTATATGGAGCAGCTTATAAGTCAGGATATGGTACAGCTTATGGTTCCGGTTACAAATCCGGTTACGGTACAGCTTATGGCACAGCTTATACATCCGGCTACAGCACAGCATACGGTACAGCATATACCAATGCTTTCACAGCAGGTTATGGCAGTGCGTATGGTACAGCTTATCAGTCTGCATATGGTACAGCTTATGTAGAAGGTTATAAGTCAGGATATGCAACAGCATATCAGGATGGTCTTTCTTATGGTGCGAATCTGGTACTTGGCAAGCTGAGTTCATTCTCCGGACAGATCACAACTCTGAAGAAGAGTGTAGACGCCCTGGCAACTGGTGCATCAGCACTGAACACAGGCCTTGGCAAGGTATATACAGGCACTTCTGATCTGTATAATGGTATGGTTAAGTTGAATGGTGGTGCAGGCAGCCTTACAAAGGGTGCAAATACTCTGAAAGAAGGAGCAGGCACATTAAAGGATGGCGCATCAAAGCTGACAGATGCAAGTGGTGACTTAAAGGATGGCAGCAAGCAGTTATCAGATGGTACAGATAAGATCGTTGATGCAGTAAATGACGCAGAAAAGGATCTGGATTCTCTGTCAGAAAAGTGCGATAAGGTCATCAAGGCCGGTGAAGCTTATGAATCCTTCGGTGGAATCTCAGATGATATGAAGGGTAGTGTTAAGTTTATCATCAAGACCGATTCGATCAGCAAATAATTAATAAATGAAAATCGTTTGCCCTATAAAAAGCATTGGTTGAATTTTGTTTACGATTTAAGACAAAAGGATACCTTGTTAGGACATCCGAAGTAGGAAAAAAGAATATAGTTTGACATAGGGGCTCCGGTTTCGCATGTTTTTCAATGAATCAATCCTTGAATATATGCCGGAGCCCTTTTAATGTGTACTAAGTGCATTTCCGGTTTTATATTCTGAATATGCCGATTACTTCCTCTTGATAAAATCTCTACATGAGACGCACTTGTTTTTCTATTTGAAACACATGCCTGATTCACACCTGCTCCGTGCTAACTCGCTCTTCGAGCTCAAACAAGCACCCGCAGGTGTTGGCAATGTGTTTCGCATAACGAAAAACTGCGTGAATGTCGTCATGTAGAGGTTTTATTATACGGAAGCAACGGCAATTATGTTATATGAACCGGAAATGCCTGTTGCAGCATGGAAAGGCGTCAGGCAGATTTAATGTTTAGCCGGAAATACAGAGGCTATTATATAAAAAAGGGGTTGACATATATACAGTTTAGATGTAACATAACGATGTTATGTGAATGACTGTTCATATGTTGAAATGGAATAAAACTGGTGGTGAGATGAGATGAAGGACGATCGGGAGACAAAAGAAAAGCTGCTTGCAAGTGCAGAGCATGAATTTATGGAGAAGGGCTATCAGGGTGCATCCCTCCGTAATATCTGTAAGAATGCAGGTGTGACGACCGGTGCATTATATTTCTTCTTTAAAGATAAAGATGATATATTTGCTTCACTGGTGGCACCGGTGCTTGGAAGTATCCGTACGATGATGGAAGCACATATGCAGCAGGAGTTGCAGGAGGTAAAAGGCGAGCTTCAGGAGGGGAAGGATGATTTCAGCGATGACATCTATGCATCCCGGCGGATCATTCATGAACTGTATCAGAATTATGACCGGGTACAGCTTCTGCTGACAAAGAGTCAGGGATCAAGTCTTGCAGGATGTATTGATGAATTTGTGGCATTTACAGAGAAGAATTACCGGATGCTGGCAGACGCACAGGCAAAGGTGTGTGGAGTTGCTGCACCGGATGATTATACGATACACTGGATGGCACATATGCAGATCGATGCATTTGTCCATCTGCTGACACATGAATCCGATGAAGAAAAAGCAGTTGCCCATCTGGGAGACATATTGAAATATCTGCTTGCCGGATGGTATGCACTGTTTCAGAGAGATGAATAGATAACAAAAAGCTATGTGAAATTTTATTTTGCATAGCTAAAAAAATGATAACAACATAACGGTGTTATGTAAGCGAAAAAATAACAGGAGGAAGCGAGTATGTATTTAGAGGTATCAGATGTAAAAAAAAGTTATGGAGAAGGTGGAAGCTACATACAGGTTTTAAAGGGAGTATCCCTTCAGGTAAAGCAGGGCGATATGTGTGTCATTCAGGGAACCAGTGGTTCCGGTAAGTCTACGTTATTGAACTGTATCGGTGGACTGGATACGATCGAATCCGGTTCGATCAAGGTAGACGGAACCGAGATCGCAGGCATGAAAGCAGATGAATTATCTGACTACCGAAGAGATTATCTGGGATTTATCTTCCAGTTCTATAATCTGGTACCGAACCTTACCGTGCGGGAGAATATACAGGTCTGTGAATATCTGACAGATCAGCCGCTTAATATGGATGAGCTGCTTGAGATACTGGGACTGACAGAGCATCAGAATAAGTTTCCGGCACAGTTGTCAGGTGGTCAGCAGCAGAGATGTGCGATCGCAAGAGCACTGATCAAAAATCCGAAGCTGCTCTTATGTGATGAACCGACTGGAGCACTCGATTCCAAGACATCAAGGGATATCCTGATCCTTCTGGAGAAGATCAATGCGACCTATGGAACGACAATGCTGATCGTAACGCATAATAATTCCATTAAGAATATGGTCGATCAGGTCGTGATCGTAAAGGATGGTCAGATCAGGAAAGATTATTACAATGAGACAAAGGTACCGGCAGCAGAATTGGAGGATTTATAAGATGCAGAAAGTATTGAGAAAAAGGATTTGGAGAGATTTCAAAAGCAACCTTCCAAGATATCTGGCATTGTCCCTTCTGATCATACTTGCCATGTATCTGGTAGTCAGTCTGGTCGGTGCGGCAGAAACGATCATTCGCGGAAGTGAGAATGCTGACAGCAGACAGTGTGTTGAGGATGGAGATTTTTCACTGTTTGTACCGATGAAGGATGAAGAAATGGAAGATTTGGAGGCGGATGGAGTGACGATCGAGCCACAGTTCTATATGGACTATGAGATTGACGAAGATCACACGATCCGTATCTTTGCAAACAGGGATGAGGTCAACAGGATCGATCTGGTAAAGGGCACACTTGCAGAAAAGGGAAATGAGCTGGTGGTAGAACGCCAGTTTGCAGAGAAGAATGATATATCAGCAGGTGATGTGATTACATTTGGCGGACGGGAATTTACCGTTACCGGAATCGGTACAACACCGGATTATGATAACGTATTAAAATCTCTGGGAGATACCGGATGCGACTGCCTGCATTTTGGTACAGGATTTGTTGCAGCTGATGTATACGATACACTTCGTGCGGAAGAAAAAAGTATAAAGTCAGAGGAATATTATTATGCATACCGGTTAAATGGTGCTATGACGGATGATGAATTAAAAGACCGCCTGGAGAAGCTGGAATTTACATCCGGAGATGTAGAAGATCCGTTTTTTCAGGAATACTGGGATCGTACGATGGGAAAGAAGGACGATCTGACAAATGGTATTCAGGAGCTGTTAGATGGAGCAAAAGAGTTAAAGGAGCTTAAGGCATTTGAAGATGGAATTATAGAATATACAGACGGAACAAAAGAAGCTGAAGATGGTTCCAATGAACTGCTGGATGGTATTCAGGAGTTAAAGGATGAGACAGATGATATGATCGATGACATCTTCTCAGAGGATGCACAGAACCTTATGACTTTTGTAAAGGCAGGGGATAATGCGAGAATTCAGGCGGCTTCCGGTGATCAGGAATTATACCGGAGCGTTGGTACGATCGCAGGTGCGATCCTGTTGATCCTGATCTCTTATGTATTATCAGTGTTCGTTGTACATTCGATCGATCAGGAAAGTGCCGTTATCGGTGCGTTATATGCACTTGGGGTAAAGAGAAAGAATCTGATGGCACATTATGTAACACTCCCGACTGTGATCACATTTGTTTCAGGTCTGATCGGAACACTGCTTGGATATTCAAGCCTTGGTGTGCCAATCCAGATGCAGGACTGCTACAACTATTATTCCCTTCCGGATCTGGATGTTATCTATATGCCATATCTGTTCATTTATGGAATCGTGGTTCCACCGGTTATTTCTATAATCGTTAATTCACTGGTTATCCGAAAGAGGCTGTCGAAGCCGGTTCTTACAATGATCAGGAATGAGCAGAAGGTTGGTAATGGTAAGGATATAAAGCTTGGAAATATGAGCTTCATGAATCTGTTCAAGATCCGCCAGATGCTTCGTGAGAGCCGTACCGGATTTACGGTAGTATTTGGAATGTTTGTAAGTCTTCTGCTGGCGATGATGTCACTGGAGATATATACTTACTGTGCGAATGTAAATCGTGATTATGTAAATGATACAAAGTATGAGTATATGTATACCTACAAATATCCGACAGAGGAAGTTCCGGAAGGTGGATATGAGGCATATGCAAAGACACTGAAAAAGAAAATTTACGGTTACAACTTTGACATAACAGTTATGGGACTGACAGAGAATAATCCGTTCTTTGATGTGAATCTGTCAGATTCATCCAGTAAGGTTGCGATCAGTTCTTCGATCGCTTACAAATACGGTCTGGATGTTGGTGATACTCTGACACTAAAGGATGATGAAGCAGATAAGATCTATGCATTTGAGATCTCATCTGTTGCGCAGTATGCTCCATCCTTTATGGTATTTATGCCATATGACAAGGCGCTTGAGTTATTCGACGAACCGGAGGATTATTTCAATGTTGTATTTTCCGACCATGCACTCGATGTCGAGACCGGAAGATTATATGCAACAACGACAAAGACCGATGTGAAGAAGGCTGCCGGTATCTTCTCGGATATAATGCAGGGAATGATCCTTACAATTGGAGGAGTATCTGTTCTGATCTTCATTGTTGTTATGTATCTGATGATGAAGGTTATGATAGATCGGTCTTCTTTCAACATTGCGTTGATTAAGATCTTCGGATACCGGAATAAGGAAGTGAAGAAGATGTATCTGGATGGTAATTTCTATATCATAACGATAGGAGCATTGATTTCGATTCCACTGACCAAATGGATCATGGATATGGCTTATGAGCCTGCCTTTGTTCCGAATATTGCCTGTGGCATCGACAAGTCCTTCCCATTCTGGATGTACCTTGCCATCTTCGCAGGTATCCTGATCCTGTACTTCATCATCAACCATCTGCTGATCCGCAGAATCCGCAAGATGGTGCCTGCTGAAGTGCTGAAGAACAGAGAGTAGTAATTGCGAACATATAAGTTTTAATGTGAATGAGCTCGCTTGATATTACCAAGCAGGGGACGCTTTCGCTCGTTTCGGTCTGCAGCGGTACTAAGATGCCGCATATGCGCCATCTAAGGACCGGCGACCTCAAATGCCCCTGTCTCGGTAATTCAACGAGCTCATTCATAATTTAAGCTGAGAAGTTCGCAATTATTCTTTTTCGCCCAGTATTATAGCTCAAACAAGCACCCGCAGACGATGGCAATGTGTTTCGCATAACGAAAAACTTCGTGAGTGTCTCATGCAGGGGGATTATGTGGAAGTAATACCAGTTATGATGTAAGAACCGGAAATGCTTGTTGCGTTCATATAATTAAGATGTTACAGCAGATATAAGATAAGAGCAAAAAGGCGGTTGTGTTGAAAAGACAGGTTGTGGTAAACTGGCATTGCAGGCAGGTGGATCAGGTATAGCGTAAAGAGAGTCTCAGGATGGAAGTGAGATATGGCACATGCCTGCGGATAGTATATATCAGGAGGATATTGCATGTTATTAATAAAGAACGGCAGGGTCGTTGATCCTGTGACAAATACAGATCGGAAGCTGGATGTGCTGGTTGATGGTGCGGTGATCACAGAAGTGGAACAGCAGATAGATCCGGAAGCATGCAGGGAAAAGTATGGTACAGATGATATTTGCGTGATCGATGCGGAAGGTCTGGTGGTTGCACCGGGGCTGGTCGATACACATGTACATTTCAGAGATCCGGGCTTTACTTATAAAGAGGACATCGAGACCGGAGCAGAGGCTGCCGCTTATGGCGGATTTACGACGGTTATCTGTATGGCAAATACGAAGCCGGCAGTTGATAATGTAGAGACACTTGAGTATATTCAGAGAAAAGGGGAAACGACTGGGATCCATGTGATCCAGACGGCGACCGTTACAAAGGATCTGAAGGGAAAAGAACTTGTAGATATGGAACTGCTGGCAGAACATGGTGCTGCCGGATTTACAGATGATGGTATCCCGATCATGGATGAAGAAGTCTTAACGGAGGCAATGCTTCGTGCGAAAGCGCTTGATCTGCCGATTAGTCTGCATGAAGAAGATCCTGCATTTGTAAAAGGTGCAGGTGTGAATATGGGAGCCGTATCCGAGCAGCTTGGCTATGGTGGGGCTTCCAGAACAGCAGAGGATGTCATGGTCGCAAGAGACTGTATCCTTGCCCTTCATACAGGAGCATCTGTCTGTATTCAGCATATCAGTTCCGGAAATTCCGTTGAGTTAGTAAGGCTGGCAAAGAAGCTTGGTGCGGATGTTCATGCAGAAGCAACACCACATCATTTTACACTGACAGAGGATGCAGTTCTGACCTATGGAACAATGGCAAGAATGAACCCACCGGTCAGAGAAGAAGCGGACCGGTTGAAGATCATTGAAGGTATTCAGGACGGCACGATCGATATGATCGTAACCGATCATGCACCGCACAGTGCAGAAGAGAAGGCACGTCCGATGGCACAGGCACCGAGTGGGATCACAGGCCTTGAGACATCACTGGCACTGGGAATCCGTTCACTGGTACAGCCGGGCTACATCACACTTATGAAGCTTATGGAGCTGATGAGTAAGAACCCGATGGAGTTCTACCGGATGACACCGGGCAGCATCCAGGCGGGAGCGCCGGCTGATATTGTGATATTTGGAGAAAATGAAGAATGGACCGTTGAACATTTCCATTCCAAAGCCTCGAATTCACCGTTTTTTGGTTGGACACTTCCGGGAAAGCTTCATTACACGATCTGCAACGGTAAGATCGTAGCAGAGAACTAGAACACAGGGGATACGGGTACATACAGGGAATCATACATTTTTTTGTACAGGAGAAAGAAGAAATGGCAAAAGAATTAAGATGGGCAAATCCTTATATGCGGTAGGAAGCTATAAAGAATATGATATGAATAATCGTTTCTTTAACATCAATCTTGCCGGTGTGGCATTGCTTGATATCGGAGTATATGCACTCAGTCTGATGCGCAGCTTCATGGCAGAGACACCGGATCAGGTGATGAGTCAGGTGCGGTTCGCGCCGACAGGGACGGATGAGCAGGCAAGCATCATCCTGATGAATAAAGAACAACAGATGGCAGCTATTACGCTGTCCATGCATTCAAAGCAGCCAAAGCGTGCAATGATCAGTTGTGAAAAAGGGTATATCGAGATCATGGAATATCCAAGAGCTGATAAAGCGATTATCGTAGATGCTGCAAGCGGAGCAGTTACACCGGTAGAAGCCGGTGAAACAAAGCGTGCGCTTGAATATGAGATGCGGGATATGGAAGAAGCGGTACAGTCCGGAGATGTAAGCCGGATGCAGATGCCTTTTACCAGAGATGTCATGAACATCATGACAGACCTTCGAAAGAACTGGGGCTTAGTCTATCCGGAAGAATCAGGAAAGACGGAGTAGATCCCATTTTGATGAGGTTCCGGTCTTTCGGAAGATATTCTGTAAGTGCTTCTGGATCGTGTTCTCACTGATCCCGAGAGTGGCTGCAATCTCATCGTTATTTGCAAATGAAAAGATCAGAGACAGGATCTCTGTCTCTCGTGGAGTAAGGTCATAGCCTTTTGCAAGTGCCGGGATACGGTTTGCAAGAGCGGTATGGCCTTTCTCTTTTTCCGGATATAGGATCTGTTCATAGGTTACGTTGATATGCTTGCCAAGAGAACGGAAGAAGAACATATCATCGTCTGTAAAATCCCCATCGATCTTGGTCCGAAACAGCGTCAGGATACCGGAGAATTCTCCACTGCAGATCATGCTGTACTGTAAGGAATCGTAGACATGGAATTTCTGATAACAGTGCTGATAGAGAGAAGAGTTCAGACGGACATCATCATTTACCAGATCGCTTTCTCTTACAAGCTGGGATTCCCGTACATTGTTGATCCAGAGCAGATGATCCTCACTCATATGATCGATGTAGAGCAGTTCTGCTTCATAGAAATAATCAGGAAAGCAGACCGGAGTCGGTACGATCTCAGTTCGGTTTTCCGGATTGACGGAGATAATGCTCGCATAAGTAAATGGGATCAGCAGGCGAAGCCTTGGGAGAAATTCATCTCTCAGTGCTTCATAGGATTTACATTGGTACAGCGTATATACGATATCGTTATAGATCAGAAAGTTGTTCTTTTCCATTGTGGGTCTCCTTCGCGTGAAATGATGTTGATTTTCAGGCAGATGCCAAGACTGCTTCATTTGCGTAGCAAGCCATCCGGTCGAAAGTTATATAAATACAATTATATATTGCAAAATACTTGTTTTCAAGTATATACTACCGAAAATGATTAGCATTTACCTCAAATTAATAATTGAAAAACAGTAGGAAATTGAGATAAGCTATAAAAAGAAAAAGAGATCAGAGAAAGGAAGCGTTGCGGATGAAGGATAAAAAATATGTTATAACAATTACGAGACAGTTCGGAAGTCTTGGAAGACCAATCGCAAAACTGATGGCAGAACAACTGGGAATAGAGTATTACGACAGAGATATCGTGGATCAGGCAGCCAAGCAGTTGAAGCTTCCCGCTTCTGTTGTAGACGAAGAAGAAGAAAGTGCAAAGAAGATTTTCAAGAATCCTTTTTCCAGAATGGTACTTCCGCTTGGCGGTGGCACGAACAGTACCCAGGATGATATTTTCGATGCACAGCAGAATATCATACGATTTCTTGCAGAGAAAAGCTCATGTGTGATCGTTGGACGCTGCTCTGACTTTATCTTAAGTGAGATGGACAATGTGATGAATATATTCATCTATGCTCCGTACCCGGATCGTGTTGAGAATTGTGTGAATTCGATGGGACTGGAAATCGATGAAGCCCGTAAGATGATCGTAGCCGTTGATGAGGCGCGTGATTCCTATCACATGAATTATGCCGGATATAAGCCGGGAGACATCAATCATTGTGATATCCTGATCAACAGCAGTCTGCTTGGTGTAGAAAATACTGCAAAGTATCTGGCAGAACTGGTACGTGAGAAGTTTATCAGTGATTAATAAGAATTAGACGTAATTAAAATTAAGTAGAAGCTTATCATATATAATAATTGTAAATAAGTAAATGAAATTGTAAACTAAAAGCAGTTGATACGAAGGCGTATCTGCAATGCTATAAGGCATTGCGGATGCGCTTTTTGTTGTTTTATAAGGAAAAATACAAAACAGAAAGGAAGAATGGTTATGACACATGGCTTGGTGGCACTGTTAATAGTGCTGATCGTAATTGTCGGTTCGATACTGACACATCGCTGCGAAGAATTTATGATCGGGGGTTCTCTGGTCGGCGCGGCAGTTTTATTTAAAGGTTCATTTCTGACACAATGGTGTACGATGCTTCAGGAGACGATTTCGGAAAATGTCTGGATCGTTGTAGTATGCGGATTGTTCGGCAGCCTGATCGCCTTACTTCAGACAGCAAAGGGAAATTATGGTTTTTCTAAGCTGGTTTCCAAATTATGTAATTCAGAGCGAAAGACATTACTTACCACATTTATACTTGGTATATTGATCTTTGTAGATGATTATCTGAACGTTTTATCGATCGGTGCCTGTATGAAGGGTGTTTACGATAAACGTAAGATACCGAGAGAGACACTGGCGTTCATGCTGGATTCCACAGGTGCTCCGGTCTGTGTACTTCTTCCGTTTTCAACATGGGCAGTTTTCTATGCAAGTCTGTTCATTGATCAGCCGAGTGTACAGGCATATGGATTCACCTCCGGTATGAAAGCGTACTTAAGTGCCATTCCATTTTGTTTTTATCCAATCATTATATTATTGATCGTATTTTTATTCTGTATGGGAATCATGCCAAAGCTTGGTGGTATGAAGAAAGCATATAAGCGAGTAGAGGAGACCGGCAAGGTCTACAGTGATGCCAGCAGAAAGTACAATCATGAAAACCGTGCAGGTTATGAAGAAGACGGAAATATCTGGGATTTCGTTATTCCGATGGCAGTCCTTGTAGCGATCGCCATTATCACAGGTGATCTTCTTCTGGCAGTTGTTCTTGCGATCGCATGTTGTATGCTGATGTATCTTCCAAGAAAGGTTATAGCTGTAAATGAATTCTTTGGTGTGATCGTAAAGGGATTTGCGGATATGCTTCCAACCCTTACCTTACTGGTACTTGCGTTCTTATTGCAGAAGGTAACAGAACAGCTTAACATGACAGATTATATAATCGATCTTGCACAGCCATTATTAACAGGCTCTCTGTTCCCGATGATCACATTTATCCTTGTTGCGGCGCTTTGTTTTGCAACCGGATCCTTCTGGGGCATGAGTGCAGTCGTTGCACCGATCGTATTCCCGCTTGGCGCAGCAATCTCCGCAAACCCGGTTCTGATCATGGCAGCAATTATCTCCGGTGGTGCATTTGGAAGCCATGCATGCTTCTACTGTGATGCAACGCTTCTGTCATCGAACAGTGCAGGCATTGATAATATGGAACATGCAGTATCCCAGCTCCCATATGTTATGATCGCAGCTATGTTGTCAATCGTTGGCTTCCTGATCTGTGGATTTATAGTTTAGAGTAAAAGGGGGCATGTGATATGGCAGAATATATTATAAAGAGCCGGGCAGTATTTGATGGTCGGGCGGATAGCTGTAAGCCGCTTGCTGCCTGGATCAAAGATGACAGGATAAAGAAGCTCCTGCCATATGATGAGACAAATGCCGTTCCGGCGGATGTTCCGATATACGATATGGGTGACAAGCTTGTCATGCCATCCTTTATCGATGCACATACCCATATATTTACCGGAGCGGTAGCCGCAAGTGAATATGTATGCAACACGTTGGATGCCTGCCATTCGGAACAGGAATGTGTGGAGCAGATGGCAGCATATGTAAAGGCGCATCCCGGACAGAAGCGAATCCGCGGAACTGGATGGTTTATCGGGAACTGGACGGAGGATCGTATGCCGGACAAACGAAGTCTGGATGCATATTTCCCGAATACTCCAGTATATCTGGAATGTGCGGATGCACACAGCATGTGGCTGAATTCAGCAGCACTTGCTGAAGCCGGGATCAGACCGAATCCCGATTTGGCAAATGGCATGATCGAGACTTACCCGGATGGAGAGCTTACCGGAATGTTGATCGAACCGGAAGCCTATGCGCCCGCCATGGAAAAGTTCATGGATTTTACGGATGAAGAAATGACAGAAATACACAGACATTTCAAACAGGTACTTGCGGAGAACGGAGTTGCAGGCTTAAGTGAGATGTTTGCAGAAGATTATACAGAAGAGACTTATAAGAAATATGAATTGCTGAAAAAGCTGGATGATGAAGAAGGGCTGTATGCAGATGTATATGTCTACACGAAGTTATTTGGCTATACCTCATTTGAAAAGTTCTTTGAGATGAAGGAAAAACTGGATTCCAGACATTTTCAGATCACCGGTTTAAAGGGGTTTATTGATGGGGTGACGGAGACTTATACCGGACTGCTCTTAGAGCCATATACAGACCGCCCGGATACCTGTGGGGAGAAACTTCCGCTCTGGCCGAGAGCGAAGATGCAGGAGGAGATCACTGCGGCAAATGAGGCAGGCATACAGGTCAGACTTCATTGTATCGCAGATGGTTCTGTGCGCATGGCGCTTGATATGTACGAGGAAGCGGAAAAAAGAACCGGAAGAAAGGATCTCAGAAATACGATTGAGCATATCGAAAATATTCATCCCGATGATATCAGGAGATTCAAGGAACTGGATGTCGTAGCATCGATGCAGCCATATCATCTGATCCTGTCCAATAATGATAAGATCGTGCGGCTTGGAAAGAAGCGATGCAGATATGAATGGCCGATGAAAAGTATCACGAATACAGGAGCGGCATTTGCAGTCGGAACGGATTACCCGGTTGTGGGATTAGATCCATTTCAGACAATCTATGCGGCAGTGACCAGAAAGGATGCAGACGGAAGAATATCCGGTCAGAATCCGTGGGAGGCCATTGATATGGCGACAGTCTTAAAAGGATATACCTACGGAGCTGCTTACGTCTATCAGGCAGAAGACCGAACCGGTTCGATCGAAGAAGGCAAATGTGCAAACCTCATTGTACTGGATCAGAATCTGTTTACGATCGATCCTGAGAAGATACCGGATACCAAAGTGGTATGGAATATATTTGAGGGACAGACGATATATGACAGACTGAATAATCTGGCAGGTGCGAGTGGAATATAAGCCGTTGAAAACAGACAACTGGTGGAAGATAGATTTGGCAGATGTAAGTAGAAGGTAATCCGGAAATCAATGGCAGAAAATATAGGATAAAGAAATAAGATGTTCTGATAACAGGAGGATATGAGTATGAGAAAGGTAAAGGTAGCGGCTACACAGATGAGCTGTAGCTGGAATGGAGAAGAAGTGTTAGACAAGGCAGAGAAGCTGGTTCGGAAGGCGGCAGCAGAAGGAGCAAATATTATCTTGTTACAGGAATTATTTGAAACTCCGTATTTCTGTCAGAAGCAGAAATTTGAATATTTTGATCTGGCAAAGCCACTTTCAGAAAATGCAGCAGTAAAACGATTTACCGAGGTTGCAAAAGAGCTTCAGGTTGTTCTGCCGATCAGTTTTTATGAAAAGGCGGGAAATACAGCATTTAATACAATAGCGATCATTGATGCAGATGGAACGATCCTTGGAACATATCGTAAGACCCATATCCCGGATGGACTTCCATATGCGGAGAAGTTTTATTTTACACCGGGAGATACCGGATTTAAGGTATGGAAGACAAAATATGCAGATATCGGCGTTGGCATCTGCTGGGATCAATGGTTCCCGGAGGCTGCCAGAAGCATGGCACTTCTTGGTGCAGAGCTGTTGTTCTATCCGACTGCAATCGGAAGCGAGCCTACATTAAACATTGATTCGAAACCACACTGGCAGCATGCAATGCAGGGACATGCAGCAGCAAATATCATGCCGGTGATCGCATCGAATCGTATCGGAACAGAGACAGATGATGAGTCTTCGATGACATTTTACGGTTCTTCCTTTATCGCAGATCAGACCGGAACGATCGTGGAGGAGGCAGACCGTGAGACAGAATCTGTGCTTGTCCATGAATTTGATCTGGATGCGATCGCACAGATGCGTAGAGAATGGGGCGTGTTCCGCGACCGCAGACCGGAGATGTACGGAAATTTGATGCACCATTAATTAAAAATATTTCAAGTATAAGATCACACACATAAGTTCAAGAATGAAGATTGCAGGAAGCCCAATGTAGAATTTGGGCTTCCTGATTTTATGTCGGAATAACAGCATACCAAGAATCGCACCAAAGATTCCGAACACTCCGGCGAGGATCAGGTGGGCTTCCGGGATGCGCCACTTGTGGTGGATGGCTTTCCATTTGTCGATGCCATACAGGAAAAATACGATCAGATTGATCAGGATATATGTACTTAAGAATAAATGATCTTTTATCAGTTCAAATAACATATGTGGTTGTACTCCTTTCATCCGTACAGACTGCTTTCACAGAGAAGAAGTTCGTTCCTTCGCAGTTTCCAGTCAAGCAGATTTTCATTATATGCATTTTAAGATGATTTTTGTGGATTGTCTATATTTATATTCTTGAAGCCTGTTTGATACGGGCTTATAATGATGCATAAAATAAGAAAGAAGGACGAAAGATGAATATACAGATCAGAGAATATAAAGATTCAGACATACAGGAGATGAACCGCATCTGGAACCGTGTGGTAGATGATGGAGTTGCTTTTCCACAGGAGGATGACCTGACAGAGGAGACAGGCAGGGGATTCTTTGCAGACCAGACCTATACTGCGGTGGCAGAGGATACAGACACAGGAAAGGTGCTCGGACTTTATATCCTGCATCCAAATAATGTCGGACGCTGCGGTCATATCTGCAATGCCAGCTATGCGGTAGATGCGGATGTAAGAGGATTTCATATCGGAGAGAAGTTGGTGTCTGACTGTCTGGTACAGGCAAAGGCGTATGATTATCTGGTGCTGCAGTTTAATGCGGTGGTGGCTACAAATGTGCATGCAAGACACCTCTATGAGAGGCTTGGATTTACGCAGCTTGGAACGATTCCGGGTGGTTTTCGCATGAAGGATGGACACTATGAGGACATCTGCCCATATTACTTTGACCTGCGTGAACTTGGCAGATGATCGTTGTTAATTGAAAATTGATTTCAGACATGGAATGGCGGTCAGATAATATAATGTAAGACAGTAAAGATTTCTATTCGGTTCGTGCACTGATTTGTCGGCAGTCGCCCAAACTCGTCCGTATGGACTCAAACATGGGCTTGGTGCTGACAGTTAGCACAAACCTCATAACGAAATCTTTTCTATGTCATTGCATTATATTATCTGACCGGCAATTCATTGCCTGAAATCAAATACAGATTAAGATACGATCATCTGCCAAGTCTTTACGGATCAAAGTAATATGAGTTGAATAAAATGTAATTTTAAGAGCGAAGACAGTATGTGGCAGAAATATATAATGAAGAAAGCAGTATGTTTTCTTTACACAAGTCAATTAAAATGGTAAAATAATTAATGTGCGTAATAAGAACGATATAATTTATTTGATGTGTCAAATAAGACTTTAGAATAGAAATCAGGATAGATAATCATGTTTAAATATAGATTTTTTCAGGTGATCCTTGCGATCGCAGTTGTAATGCTGATCGTGTCGTCTGCGGTGTTTATCTCATTCCAGGGAGTGAATATCAGTGAGGCAGAGTACACATCAGAGATGACCGGACGAACATTTGAGACAGATGGAGCAGATGGTTCGGAAACTGCTCTGACGGAGTTCGAGGCGTGGCTGGAGTACAGCATCATTGCGGATGGACTGAAGGAAACCGGAAATAATGTTGATTTTGATAAAGGAAATGTGAAGCTTTGCGACTATAACCTGACGCAGCTTAGACAGTTGAAGAAGGTGAAGGATGAGGCGAAACGAATGATGTTCCTGTCGGTGATCCTGCTTATCATAGGATTTCTGGCGGTAAAGAAAAGACGAATGTATGAGTGTGTCGTATGGGGCGGCGTTGCAGCAAGTGTGATCGGAATAGTATCACTGATCCTGCTCGCGGTATCCGGAAGCGGCATTTTCTATGGCGTTCGTGAGATGGTATTTAAAGGCAGGTATGATGTATTTTTCTCAGGGGATGACAGACTGATCGCGCTGATCCCGGATAATCTGGGACTTCGGATGTTCCTGATCTATACAGGAGTGATACTTGCCGGACTTGTTATTACGATCATAGTACGACTGATAAGCTGGCGAAAGACACAGCCACACAAATTCTAATATATTCAGGAGGGTTATATGAACAAGAGAATCAACGATTGGATCAACTGGGTACTGTATGATGAACTGATCGCAGGTAAACTGAATGCACCAAAGCATCTGCTGGGTATTCATGAATATGGGGAAGGACAGATCATCACAGCCTATCGTCCACATGCGGTGGAAGTGAAGGTTACATCCAGAACAGGTAAAAAAGTTCATACGATGGAGAAGGTAACGGATGAGGGATTTTATGCGATCTTTTTCCCTAAGAAGGAATTTAGCGGAACAAAATACAATCTGGTGACAACTTATGAGGATGGAACGACTGTTACGACAGCAGATCCATATGCATTTGACAGCCAGATTTCAGATTTTGATTCTTATTTATTTGCAGAAGGCAAGCACTACGAGATCTATAATAAATTTGGAGCACATCCGATGACGATCGATGGCGTAAAGGGAACCTATTTTGCAGTATGGGCTCCGGACGCGCGGAGAGTCAGCGTTGTCGGTGATTTCAATATGTGGGATGGTAATTTACATCCGATGCAGCTTCGACCAAACGGTGGAATCTATGAGCTGTTTATTCCAAATGTGCTTTCCGGCGCAGTATACAAATACCAGATTTTGACCCGTTATGATGAGATCTTATATAAGAGTGATCCATACGGAAATCAGGCACAGATGCGTCCGGACAATGGTTCGGTTGTTGCAGATCTGACGACCTACAAGTGGAAGGATACTGCATGGGTAAATAAGAGAAAAACCTACAGCAGAACAGATCGCATGAAGATGCCGATGACCATCTATGAGATGCATCTCGGTTCATGGAGAAAGAAAGTTGAAGACGATGACAGCGGCTTCTTCAGTTATAGAGAGTTAGCTCCGATGGTTGCGGATTATGTAAAGGATATGGGCTATACACATGTGGAGATCATGGGTATCGCAGAGTATCCGTTTGATGGTTCCTGGGGCTATCAGGTAACGAATTATTATGCACCGACATCCAGATACGGATCGCCGGAAGATTTCATGTATTTTATTGACTATTTACATAGTAAGGGAATCGGTATCATCTTAGACTGGGTACCTGCACATTTCCCGAAGGATGCACACGGACTTGGCAGATTTGATGGTATGCCGCTCTATGAGCATCCGGATCCAAGAAGGGGCGAGCATCCGGATTGGGGTACTTATATTTTTGATTATGGCAGAGCAGAGGTTGCAAACTTCCTGATCGCAAATGCACTTTTCTGGGTAGAGAAGTTCCATATCGATGCGTTACGGGTAGATGCTGTTGCATCCATGTTATATTTGGACTATGGTAAGCAGGATGGACAGTGGCTTCCAAATGAAAATGGCGGCAATGAGAACCTGGATGCAATTAAGCTGCTGCAGAATATTAATGCAGTTATGGAAGAAAAGAATCCGGGAGCATTCCTGATCGCAGAGGAATCAACTGCATGGGCCGGTGTGACTGCTCCGGCATCCATGAACGGACTTGGCTTCCTGTTCAAATGGAATATGGGATGGATGAATGACTTCCTCGAGTATATGAAGATGGATCCATATTTCAGAAGCTTTAACCATAACAAGCTGACCTTCAGCTTATCCTATACATATGCAGAGAATTATGTTCTTGTCATTTCACATGATGAGGTCGTACATCTGAAATGTTCAATGATCAATAAGATGCCGGGAAGCGAACCTCAGAAATTTGCAAATCTTCGTCTGGCATATGGTTATATGTATGGCCATCCGGGCAAAAAGCTGTTATTCATGGGTCAGGAATTTGCACAGCCGCGCGAGTGGAGCGAGGCAAGAAGTCTTGACTGGTTTGTCCTTGACAATCCGTTGAATCAGGGGGTACAGCGTTGGGTAAAAGCGTTAAATAATCTGTACAATGCGAATGATGCGTTATATGCAAATGACAGCGATGTGATGGGCTTTGAGTGGATCGACTGTGACCATCCGGATAAGGGTGTGGTTTCATTTATCCGTCGAGGTTCTACACCGAGTAAGCAGTTGTTATTTATCTGCAATTTCGTGCCGGTTGAATATGATAATTATGAAGTTGGAGCACCTTGCTTCACAACATATAAAGAAGTCCTGAATTCCGACGACGTACAGTTTGGCGGAGCAGGAAGATTAAACAGTGGTAAGATCAAGGCTATCGATAAGAAGACAGAACGCATGCCTTATTCGATCAGTGTAACAGTACCGCCACTTTCTACTGTTGTTCTGGAATATGATTACACCGATGTAACACCGGAGGATATTCTGAAGAAGAAAGAGGCAGAAAAGAAAGCGGCAGCAGCAAAACGCGCGGCTGAGAAGAAAACGGCTGCGAAGAAAACTGCAACGGAAAAGAAGGATGTAGAGACGACGGAAGTTGTAAAAAAGGAGCCGGAGAAGAAGACGACTGCGACAAAGACAAAAGAAACAGTAAGTAAGACAAAGCCTGCACAGACAAAAGCGGCAGTTTCAAAGAAGACTACTAAGAAATAATAAAAAATGCTGGATCGTACTTGTGCGGTTCAGCATTTTTTGTAGGCATAAGGAGAAGACATGAAGATAGAAAAAGTAAGTATAGCGGATGCGGAGGAGCTTCTCGCAATCTATGCACCCTATGTAGAAGAAACAGCAATATCATTTGAATATGAAGTACCGTCTGTAGATGAATTCAGGAACAGGATCGAGCAGATCTCAGCAAAGTATCCATACATAAAGGCAGTCGTGGATGGGAAAATCGCAGGCTATGCATATGCAGCAGGTTTCAAAGACAGAAAGGCATATGACTGGTCAGTGGAAACAACGATATATATCCGAAAAGACTGCAGGCAGCTGGGGCTTGGCAAAGCCCTATATGAGAATCTGGAAAAACTACTGAAGGAAATGGGAATCCTGAACATGAATGCCTGTATCGCAAGTCCGGCAGCAGAGAGCGGACATCTGACGGATGACAGTTACAGATTCCATAAAAAAATGGGTTTTACGCTGGTTGGGCGTTTTCATAACAGCGGCTATAAGTTTGGTGAATGGTACGATATGATCTGGATGGAGAAGATGATCGGCGAGCACGAGAAGGATATGCCGGATGTAAGATTTGGTCAATGAAAAAGAAATTTATAAAAAACACTTGCAAAAAGATAATCCAAGCAATATAATACAGGAGAAGTGCAAAGAGGCACAGAGCGAGAAGCTCTGTGCCTCTTTAGTTTTCCAGGTATTAAGTTTTAGGAGGAAATTCAAATGAAAACAGGTACAGTAAAATGGTTTAATGCAAAAAAGGGATATGGATTTATCAGCGATGAGAATGGTGATGACATTTTTGTACATTTCTCAGCTTTAAATATGTCTGGTTTCAAAGTATTGGAGGAAGGCGACAAAGTTGAGTTCGAAGTAATTGAGGGAGAAAAAGGACCTCAGGCTGCAAATGTAACAAAGCTGTAAGCTGATACATAATGAAGATACCTCATGACAGATCATCGGTACTCAGAATTTTGAGAACCGATGATCGCCATGGGGTATTTTTTTGCGGATTCTTGCGGAAATTATGATTATATATTAGAATAGCGGCACAGGAGAAAGAAAACATGAACAATCCAATAAAAGAATTAACAAAGAAGGAATGGATCATCTGGTTAGGATCTATTTGTATCGTATGCGTATCGAACTTACTGACAACAGATTTTGATCTGCTGACTCTGGTAGCTGCATTAGTGGGTGTAACTTCGCTGATTTTTGCAGCAAAGGGAAATGTATGGGCGCAGATCCTGATGGTGATATTCAGCATCCTTTATGGGATCATTTCCTACCGGTTCCATTACTGGGGCGAGATGATTACATATCTTGGCATGACAATGCCTATGGCGATCTGGTCTACGATCACATGGCTCCAGAATCCTTCCGGCGGAAACGGAAATGTCGTAAAGATCCAGAAGCTGAACCGGAAGCACATCATAGGGCTTATTATATCCGGCGTGATCGTAACGGCAGTATTTTATTATATTTTAGTTGTATTCGATACCCCGAATATTATATTCAGCACCATATCGATCGTAACCAGTTTTCTGGCAGCGGCACTTACGATGCTCCGTTCCTCGTATTATGCAGTATGGTATGCGGCAAATGATATCGTGCTGATCATTTTATGGGTGCTGGCATCCATGAAGAATCCTGCCTATATCCCGGTCGTTGTGAATTTCGGTATCTTCTTTATCAATGATATGTATGGCTATATCAGTTGGAAAAGGCGGGAACGGATACAGCTGTAAAATGCAGAAAAAGTGGGTTGTTGGTACTATTACTTTACACAAGAGAGTTTGTAGCTGTGGAGCTGAAGAAGTTATCGACTAATAAAAAACAGAATCCCTGCTATGGTGTGTGTTACTATTCATAAAGCAAGCCTTTGGGAGCGTCGGTTCTTAGTGAGTCGCTATATGCGACGAACTTTTCATAGGTATAGAATAAGTGAGACAGGCAGAAAATAAATCAGCCCTTGGGGTATATTATAACCCCAAGGGCTGATTTATTTTCGTATGTGTGATTAGTTCTTCGAACAGCGGAACAGCAGATCCTCCCAACGGCGATCCACTTCCTCCTGATACTGAACGAGTAAATGCTCATTTTCAGGCTTGAACAAATGCTTGAAACGTCCCTGTGTCCGTAAGAAGTCCTCGATCGGAAGCTTCTTCTTAGGAGAATAGCTTAAGATCCATTTGCCTTCGATGACTTCAAATAAAGGCCAGTAGCAGGTCTCAACCGCCAGCTTACAGATATCCATGATCTGTTCGGTAGGATAACGCCAGCCACGAGGACAAGGAGCCATAACATTTAAGAAAGCAGCACCCGGTGTATAGATGGCTTTTTCGGATTTCTCATAGATATCACGCATATTACCAAGCAGAGTAGTCTGACCGACATAAGGGATATCATGAGCTGCCATAACCTGTGCCAGATCCTTACGGTTCTGCATCTTACCGTTTGACTGGGAACCGACAGGAGTGGTTGTTGTATCTGCATACATCGGAGTAGCGGAAGAACGCTGGATGCCGGTATTCATGTAAGCACCATTATCGTAGCAGACATATACCATGTCATGACCACGCTCCATAGCACCGGATAAAGACTGAAGACCGATATCATAAGTACCGCCGTCACCGCCAAATGTTATGAATTTATATGTTTCATCTAATTTACCCTTTTTCTTTAATACATGATAAGCAGTCTCTACACCGGAAAGGGTAGCACCTGCATTTTCAAATGCATTATGAATGTAACTGTCTTCGTAAGCAGTATATGGATACATGAAGGTGGAAACCTCCAGACATCCGGTAGCGTTACCGATAACTGCTTTGTCACCCTCATGAAGGGCACGGAGTACATTACGAACTGCAATCGTACCGCCGCAGCCTGCACACATTCTATGACCTGGAGCAAGACGCTCAGGCTTGTTCATTACTTCTTTAAAATTATATGCCATTTTGTCTTACCTCCTTACTTTCTAAGTCCAATATACTGATACTGCGGAATGGTCTTGCCCTGCTCGATCATTTCCTCTAACTGGTTAAATACATCGGTTGCTTCCACTGTTGTATAATCTCTGCCACCAAGACCGTAGATATAGCTGACAGCCTTTGTAGAAGCTCCGATATCATACAGGTGCTCCTTGATCTCAGCAGATAAAGGACCGCCGCCTGCACGGAAGCCTTCGGAACGGTCTAAGATCGCAACTGCTTTTGTATGAGCCAGCGCCTTTGCAATTTCTTCACCGGGGAATGGACGGAAGACACGGAGCTTTAATAAGCCGACCTTCTTGCCCTGTGCGCGCAATGCATCGATTGCTTCTTTTGTCGTTCCTGCTGCGGAACCGATCATAACGATCGCATAATCAGCATCTTCTAATTTATATTCCTCAAAGAAGCCGTACTGTCTGCCGGAGATCTTTGCGAAATCATTCGCAACATCCAGGATCACCTGCTTGGCATTCTTCATAGCTTCGTTCTGATTCATTTTGGATTCCATATAGAATGGAGAAGTTGCATATGGACCGACTGCCATAGGCATCTTTGGATTCAACAGGTACTGTTCCGGATTGTATTCACCGACAAATGCTTTTACCTTGTCATCCTCTAACAGTTCGATATTCTCAACTGCGTGGCTGGTGATGAAACCATCCTGACAGATCATGATCGGAAGACGGACATCTTTGTGTTCTGCGATCCGGTAAGCCTGTACGAAATTATCATAAGCTTCCTGATTATTTTCTGCATAGATCTGGATCCATCCGGTATCTCTTGCACCCATACTGTCTGAGTGGTCGCAGTTGATATTGATCGGGCCGGATAAAGCTCTGTTTACAAGAGCCAGTGCGATCGGCAGACGATTGGAAGCTGCAACATAGAGCTCCTCCCACATCAGCGCCATACCGCAGGAAGAGGTTGCTGTTAAGACACGACAACCGGCAGCACTTGCACCGATCGCAGCACTCATAGCACTGTGCTCACTCTCGACCGGAATAAACTCTGTATCGATCTCACCGTTTGAAATATATGTAGAAACAAACTGTGGAATCTCTGTAGAAGGGGTGATCGGGAATGCCGGCATGACATCCGGGTTGATCTGCTTGATCGCATAAGACACCGCTTCATTTCCTGATAAACGTTCTCTGATACCCATTTATTTGCCCTCCTTCATCGTAATAGCACCAAACTTACACTGATAAGCACAGATACCACAGCCCTTGCAGTGGTTCAGATCGAAGTCAAGACGTTTGCCGCCTACGACCGGGATGCAGCTGTCCGGACAGACCGGTGCACATAACAGACAGTGTACACATTTGCTCTCATCTATGACGGGAGTAGCAGTTCTCCATTCACCTGTGTTAAATGCTTTGGAAGTACCACCGCCGTACACATGGTTACCGGGTGTGATTTCTGTATATTTACTTTTTTCATGTATTCTGCTGATATCTGTTCTCATTACTTGGTTACCTCCTTAAATGCAAGCTCAAGGGCTTTCATATTTCCATCGATAACCTCAGGCTTCTTTGCAAATTTGTGCTGATAGGAAAGTCTCATATCTGCAAGGAAATCATCCTGCTCCATGATACCGCTGACTGCAACGATAGCAGCAAGCATAGGAGAATTCGGGAAGTTCTTGCCGAGTGTCTGCATCGAGATCTCCCGGGCATCTAATGTATAAACTTTTCCTTTGTAGCCATTTAAATGAGGACGAACCTCATCCGGTGTCTTTGGGGTGTTAATGACGATCGCACCATCTTCTTTTAATCCGGCGGTTACATCCACGGATTCCAAGAGGGACTCGTCAACGACAACAACATACTGTGGGGTGTAGATATTGGAATGAACGCGGATCGGATCGCTGCTGATTCTGTTATAAGCAGTGATCGGCGCACCCATTCGCTCCGGACCATATTCCGGAAAACCCTGAACGTATTTTCCTGTTTTAAAAGCTACGTCTGCAAGCAGCAGAGCAGCAGTTTTGGCACCCTGGCCGCCCCGGCCATGCCATCTGATCTCAATCGTATCTTTCACTTTTTAATCTCTCCTTGTGACTATAAACGCATCGATATGTCAGAATGAATATAGAAATGATTTCCCCTATTATTTCAGACAAATAGAAGGTTTATTGAAAAAAATTCTTAATAAAACGTAGACTTTTTTATTATATCATGTATAAATAAGAAGTAAATAAAAATTTTTTTGTAAATAAGAGAAGAAATTTGAACGAATAAAAGACGGAAAAGTGCAGATAACAGAATTTCGTCATAATGAAAAATGAGGTATAATAAATCGCACCAAGAATGTTAAAAAAGAGGAGAGAAAAATGTCAAAGGGGAAAAAAGTAAAGGTCGTAATTGAGGGAATCATTCTGTTGTTTATTGTTTACTGTGTCGTTTTAAAGATGCTGCCGGTATCGACAGGAAGACTGTCAACATACGAAGAGATCAATGATGCAGTAGCAACAGCCGCTTCAAGGTATAAGAATACGGTTACGCTAAAGACAACAGGGGAACCGTATATGGATTATCAGTCGGTCCTTGACAAGCTGATGGAAAAGAATATGTATGCAGGTGGAGAATTCTATGCATTTTCTTATGTATATACGCCGGATTCAGGTGGAGAAAAGGTAGCGGTAAGGATCAGTCATATGAGCCGGTTAAAAAGCTTTCTTGTATTTATCCGTTCCGGTCAGATTTCGGGGAAGATAAAGGGGCTGTCAGATTACGAGAAAGTGAAAGCGGTACATGATTATATTATCTTACATAATGAATATAACCGCTCATCCGGTGGTGCATGTAATACTCTGTACAGAGGAGATTCGGCATGTAACGGATATGCGCTGGCATTTTATATCATTATGAAAAAGGCCGGAGTCCCTGTTACCTGTGAATACGGTTATGGACTGGAATCCGAGCATCTGTGGAATCGGGTTCAGGTGGATGGACACTGGTATAATATCGATCTGACATGGGATGATCTTGGTGGACAGAATGTCGGATATGATTATTTCCTTAAATCTGATGCGGACTGGCAGGGACATGATCATGGCGGTTCCGATGCAGAAGTTTCTATGGATGTGACAGGAAAGACGGCAGCGGAATATTATAGAATGTTCCCGAATTATAATGCGATCATGATCTGGTCGATCATCGGAGTGATCGCAGCAGGGTTTGCATTATATATCTGGCTGCTTGACCGGAAGATGAAACGGAAGAAGTTAGAGAAAGCCCGTCTGGAAGCACAGGAGGAAGCGCAGAGAATGGAAGAACTCCATAAGAGAATGCAGGTGGTTACAGGTGCATTTACAGATGAAGCGACCGTTCCGGCGAATGAAAATGCGGTCACGGACTATCAGACAGCACCATATACAACACAGATGGCAGAGAACGTAGATGAGACTATCATGAATCATGAACAACCTCAGACTGCGGATCCTTCTGAAAGTGCTTCACAGAATAAAAGCAGTGGTGCTCATTCGGGGTTCCGGTTGAAGCAGGATGATTAAAAATATAATAATGAAAACTTTCATCGGCATAGTTGTTCACAACTATGCCGATTTGTGTTAAAATAAACAACGATTGACAAAATGAGAAAAAGAATCACCAACAAATCAGGAGGAAATAGAATGATTAAATTATTTGACAATGGTGCTTATCTTTTAAATGGCACAGAGCTTGTAGAAGACAATGCCGATGCAAATGCGATTCTTACACAGAAGTTAGGTACAGCTCCATCCAAGGAAGAAGCTGCAAAGAATACTATGGCATACGGTATCCTGGAGAAGCACAACACATCTGACAATATGGACAATCTTAAGATCAAATTCGATAAGATGACCTCTCATGATATAACATTTGTAGGTATCATCCAGACAGCAAGAGCTTCAGGACTGAAAGAATTCCCGATTCCTTATGTCCTTACAAACTGTCATAACTCCTTATGTGCAGTTGGTGGTACGATCAATGAGGATGATCACATGTTTGGCCTTTCCTGCGCAAAGAAATTCGGTGGTGTCTATGTTCCGCCTCATCAGGCTGTTATCCATCAGTTCGCAAGAGAAATGCTTGCAGAATGTGGTGCAATGATCCTTGGTTCTGACAGCCATACCCGTTATGGTGCGCTCGGTACAATGGCAATCGGCGAAGGCGGCGGAGAGCTTGCAAAGCAGCTCTTATGCAGAACTTACGATGTAGCTAAGCCCGGTGTAGTAGCAATCTATCTGGACGGAGAAGTTGCAAAGGGAGTAGGCCCTCAGGATGTTGCTCTTGCGATCATCGGTGCAACCTTCCAGTGTGGTTATGTTAAGAATAAGGTAATGGAGTTCGTAGGACCTGGTGTTGATAAATTATCTGCTGATTTCCGTATCGGTATCGATGTAATGACAACCGAGACAACCTGTCTGTCCTCTATCTGGAAGACAGATGAGAAGATCAAAGAGTGGTATGATACACACTATAGACCGGAAGCATACAAGGAAATGAATCCGGGCCCAGTTGCTTACTATGATGGCGTTGTATATGTGGATCTGTCAAAGGTAAAACCAATGATCGCTATGCCATTCCATCCAAGCAATACATATACAATTGAAGAATTAAATGCAAACCTGATGGACATCTTAGACGACTGCGAGAAGCGCGCACTGGTTAGTCTGGATGGTAAGGTTGATTTCACATTAAAGGATAAAGTCCGTGATGGCAAGTTATATGTAGAACAGGGAATCATTGCCGGATGTGCCGGTGGTGGATTCGAGAACATCTGTCAGGCAGCGGATATCATCCGTGGAAGAAGCATCGGTGCAGATGAATTTACATTATCTGTATACCCTGCATCAACTCCTATCTATATGGAGCTTGCAAAGAACGGTGTACTGGCTGACCTGATCGAGACAGGTACGATCGTTAAGACAGCATTCTGCGGCCCTTGCTTTGGTGCCGGAGATACACCTGCAAATAATGCATTATCAATCCGTCATTCAACCAGAAACTTCCCGAACCGTGAAGGTTCCAAGATCCAGAATGGTCAGATCTCATCCGTTGCACTTATGGATGCACGATCGATCGCAGCGACAGCAGCTAACAAGGGATACCTTACAGCAGCTACAGATCTGGATGTTGAATACAAGGGACAGAAATATTTCTTCGATAAGAGCATTTATGACAGACGAGTTTACAATGGTGTCGGCAAGGCTGATCCATCTGTTGAGATTAAGTTTGGTCCGAATATCAAAGACTGGCCGGAGATGATCGCACTGACAGACAACCTGTTATTAAAGGTTGCATCTGTTATTAACGATCCTGTAACAACTACAGATGAACTTATTCCATCTGGTGAGACATCTTCCTATCGTTCAAATCCGCTGGGACTTGCTGAGTTCACTTTATCCAGAAAAGATCCTGAATATGTAGGCCGTGCAAAGGCAATTCAGGCAGTTGAGAAGAAGAGAGAAGAACTTGGATGCTTCTGCAAGGCAGATGAATCCATGAAGCCTATGATGAAAGAAATCAAAGCAAAATTTGCAGATCGTGAGATCACAGGTTCCAATACCGGTTACGGCAGTACGATCTTTGCTGTAAAGCCGGGTGACGGCTCTGCCAGAGAGCAGGCTGCTTCCTGCCAGAAGGTACTTGGCGGCTGGGCAAATATTGCTAAGGAATATGCAACAAAGCGTTACAGATCCAACCTGATCAACTGGGGTATGCTTCCATTCATCATGGAGGAAGATTTCGCATTTGATAATGATGATTATGTATTTATTCCGGGTATCCGTGAGGCTGTTCAGAATAAGAATGAGATCATCAAGGCATATGTGGTAAATAAAGACTTCAAGGAATTAGATCTGAAGCTTGGAAGCCTGACCGATGATGAGAGACAGATCATCATGGATGGCTGCCTGATCAACTACTATAAGAACAACTAAGGTATTCTAATATAACAATTTCCTTACAAGGTGAGTCCTACCTATAAGTGGAAGTTGTAAAAACGTTGAAACCGCTGCTGGTGGTTTCACAAATATGGCTATGTCTTATGACATAGCCATATTTATATTATAAGAAGGAGAGAAACAACATGATATATATAGGAAATCACCTGTCGTCCTCCAAAGGCTTTGAGGCGATGGGAAAGGCGGCATTAAAACTTGGTGCAAATACATTTGCATTTTTTACAAGAAATCCACGGGGCGGAAAGGCGAAAGAGATCGATCCGGCAGATGCGGAGCGGTTACGTTCCCTGATGGAGGAGCATCATTTTGGGAAACTGGTCGCACATGCACCATATACGATGAATGTCTGTGCAGCAAAACCGGATATTCGGGAGTTCTCATGGAATATCTTAAAGGATGATATGGAGCGGATGGAGTATCTTCCGGGAAATTATTATAATTTCCATCCGGGTGCACATGTTGGTCAGGGGGCAGAAGAAGCCATACCGGTAATTGCTGACGCATTAAATCATGCGATCAAACCGACTCAGAGTACAGTTGTATTACTTGAAACAATGGCAGGCAAAGGCTCGGAAGTCGGAAGAAATTTTAAAGAACTGGAACGTATCATAGAGCTTGTTGACTGCAAGGATAAGATCGGGGTATGCTTTGATACCTGTCATACATGGGATGGTGGCTATGATCTTGTGGAAGATCTGGATGGTGTACTTCACACATTTGATCAGATCATCGGACTTGACCGTTTAAAAGCTGTTCATCTAAATGACAGCATGAATGTGAGAGATTCACACAAAGACCGACATCAGAAGATCGGAGAGGGTGAGATCGGAGCAGAAGCATTAAAACGGATCGTAACGCATCCATTGCTTGCAGGCAGACCGTTTATCTTAGAAACACCAAATGATGATGCCGGATATGCAAGAGAGATAGCAATGATAAAGAGATGGGCGGATGAAAGCATGGAGTAATTGTAAGGATAACAGATAAAATAAAAACGGCCACTATCAGAATGGTTACCCAATAACGGTTTCATTCTGACAGTGGCAGTTTTTAATATTACCAATGAATCAGTTCAATCTTATTTCTCTGTTTTTACTAATTCCGATAATGAAGTTGCAAGTCCTGCAACACCCTGAATATCAGATGGAATAATGATCTTGGTTGACTTGCCGTCAGCAGCCTTTGCGAATGCTTCCAGACTCTTGATCGTAAGAACCTGATTAGATGGAGCAGATTCATTTAAGAGACGGATACTGTCTGCATTTGCCTGCTGTACAGCGAGGATAGCCTGTGCCTGACCTTCAGCTTCACGGATCGTTGCTTCCTTCTTAGCTTCTGCGCGAAGAATCTGTGACTGCTTCTCGGCTTCTGCTTCCAGGATAACGGACTGTTTGTTACCTTCTGCAATAAGGATTGCAGATTTCTTTTCACCTTCTGCTTTCAGGATCTGTTCACGTCTTTCACGTTCTGCCTTCATCTGTTTTTCCATGGCATCCTGAATCGCTGCAGGTGGGATAATATTCTTTAGCTCAACACGGTTTACCTTGATGCCCCAAGGATCAGTTGCTTCGTCCAGAGTAGCACGCATCTTTGTGTTGATCGTCTCTCTGGATGTCAGTGTCTGGTCAAGTTCGAGATCACCGATAATGTTACGGAGAGTAGTGGCTGTCAGGTTTTCGATTGCCATGATCGGATTTTCAACACCATAGCAGAAAAGCTTTGGATCTGTGATCTGGAAGAAAACGACAGTATCGATTCTCATTGTAACGTTATCTTTCGTGATAACCGGCTGTGGAGCGAAGTCTACAACCTGTTCCTTTAAGGTAACACGACGTGCGATCTTATCGATAATAGGCATTTTCATATGAAGACCTACGGACCATGTACCGCAGTAGGTTCCCAGACGTTCGATAACGTAAGCATGTGCCTGTGGGACGATCTTGATTGTGCTGCAGATAATAATGATAGCAATGAATACTAAGATAATTACCAGCCATGTGAGTGGTGAATCCATAATAAGTACCTCCTTTAAGTGGCGACAGATATAGTATCTGTCAAATTAAATAAATTATATTCTGCTGACAATAAGTTTTACGCCGGAAACCTCATTGATCGTGACTTCGGTTCCCTGGGGAATAATATCAGTTTCATCAGCAGCACGTGCGGTCCATTCGAGACCATTTACTTTTACCTGCCCGGTAGCCTTTAGATTATCAATGGTTTCAGATACGATCACCTGTTTGCCGACCAGACTTTCAACATTTGTTTTTTCCATATCGGATAATTTGAAATGTTTTAAAGCCACAGGCCTTGTAGTAAACAGAAGAACTAATGAAATAACTGCAAAGATCAATATCTGGATGATCAGTGATGTACCAAAGAATACAGAGATCGCAGATACCAAAGCTCCTCCCGCGAACCAGATGGTTGTAAGTCCGAGAGTAATGATTTCGATAATTATACAGACCATAAAGATAACGGACCAGATAATTAATTGACAGATTAATTCATTTTCCATAAGAACACCTCCTTTATGCCTCCCCGGTCTTAGGCAAAATAAGTTTTGTGGTTTGTTAAGAACCCTTAAACATGTCACTATTTTACTATGTAACCCAGATATCGACAATGCTTTTTTCAAAAATATAGGGTTATTTAAGGTTCATTTTTTGAACGATTTTGGATTTGGTAAAGTCATGGTTAAATCTATTTTAAATCTATTAAAAATAGGAAATGCTATTGCTTGACTTTTTGAAACAGTATATAATTTTTTCAGGTTGTTTATAATTATATGTAAGAATAAATCCATTGATGTGTTGTTACAGGAATGGAATGAAACGACATATCCGATGTTGGGTTTTGAATGCGGAAAGGGAAAGGTTATCAGACAAAATTGGGAAATGAAAAAAAAAGACGGCTGTTTAAGGCGGGAACGATTATATTTCTGGTAATTGCAGCAGCGCTTGTATTTAATAAGATATTGGAGGAGTGGACAGGCTTTCGGAAGGTACTGGATACGATAACCGGGGCGGCAGCACCGATTATAATTGGTTTTGTGATCGCTTTTTTGTTGAATCCGGTGCTTATCTTTTTTGATCGCCTGTGTCATACGATCTTACAGGATCGGGTGATCAAAGACAAGAAAAAACTGTTTCATGTATCAAGAGCCATATCGATCATTATAACGATCATTTTGTTCCTTGGTCTGCTCACGGGTTTGATCTGGATGGTAGTGCCACAGGTCATCGACAGTATCAATCTTCTTATATCCAATATGGATAATTACTATAATAATATCATGAAGGCGATCAATACCATTTATGATAAATTCAAGAACCTTGGCGAATCCGAAGAAATGGTAATGAATGTCGTAAACACTGTATATGACCGCTTGCAGAAATGGGTAAATACAGATGTTGTTCCGAATCTGGATAAGATTGTATTAAATATCAGCTCCGGTGTTGTGGGCGGATTGAAGTTCATTTATAATTTCCTGATCGGTATTGTAGCATCTATCTATGTGATGGCGAATAAGGAATATTTGGCTTCCAGAGGCAAGAAAATCGTCTATGCACTGTTTAAACTGAAAAACGCGAATATCATTCTGGATGGACTTGCAAGTGTAAATAAGATATTCAGTCAGTTTATCAATGGTAAGATCGTGGATTCGATCATAATCGGGATTATAACATTTATTTTGACAACGATCGTAGATATGCCATATGCATTGCTGATCAGTGTTATCATTGGTGTGACAAATGTAATTCCGTTTTTTGGTCCGATCATCGGTGCGATCCCATGTGTGTTTATTGTTCTGATCGCAGATCCGATCAAGAGTATCATATTGCTTATCATGATCCTGTGTATTCAGCAGTTTGATGGAAATATTTTAGGACCAAAGATCCTTGGTGATGTAACGGGACTTTCCAGCTTCTGGGTTCTGACCGCGGTTATCGTAGGCGGTGGTATCTTCGGATTCTACGGAATGTTACTGGGTGTTCCGGTATTTGCATGTATCTACATGTATATCAATAAGACATGTACCGACAAGCTGGAAAAGAAGCATATGGTATCGGTGTCCTCGGAATTTGAGCGGATCAAACGGATCGATGAAGAAACCGGAAAGCCAATCTATCTGACAGAGGAAGAGGAGGATATCCGTTTTCATAAAAAAACTCCGGAGGAAAAAGCAGCTGCAAAGGCAGATCGCGAAGCAAAGAGGCATGCGAAGAAGCTTTATCAGCAGATTGAGAAAGTGATGCATGCAGAGAAAGCTGACGATCAGTTGGCAGCAACGAAGCATGAAGCGGAAAAACAGAGCAGTGATGACGACAAAGATGATCAAATGTAGGAAACGTAGCATATTCAGAAATGACAGGGCACATATAGTGTAGCTTTATGTGATAGAATAAGCCGGCAGATTTCTGTGGGGTAAATACCCGGTTAGAGATTTGCCGGCGTTCCTTTTGCAATAGGATAAAATAGTTATTTTCTTTGAATTAGAAGCATTTTATCAGATAAATCGATTTAATTTTCCATCGTAGTTAAAACCGGCAGATGCCAGTTTTTCGGAAACATCATTTACATTCAGATCCAGATCCGTACATAATTCATCCAGACTCGGATAAAAATCACGAAGCTTCATATTAATAAAGCTGAGGAGCATAACAGGATCTTTTGGAATATTTGGATTAGCCATAGGTGGAAAACCTCCTTTTATGAAAATCTTTTACATATTTTATTTGTAATAAGTATAAAAAACTGGTATATATATAGGGTATTGGAAACGTGTGTCATTTCCGATGTTAGTATAGCAGACGCCGGAAATATGTGCAACCAGATAGAATGGTAGCTGATCGTCTTGTAGTCAGTTACAAAATAATCAGGAGAAACAATCATGCAGAATGATAATGAAAAGAAGAAAATAAAGAAGCCGTCCGGTATGAGGACAAATTTTGCTTTTCAGGCGGCAGTGCTGGCAGGTGCAGGTATATTATCCCGAGTGATCGGTCTCTTATACCGGTCACCGTTATTTCAGATTATCGGAGATGAGGGAAATGGATATTATGGTACAGCGTATGCAATATATTCCATGATATTGATGATCGCTACGTACAGCATTCCAACAGCGGTTTCTAAGATCATTTCAGGGAAGCTGGCCCTGGGAGAATACAGAAATGCGAGACGGGTATTTAAATGTGCTTTTATCTATGTAGTATCTGTCGGATTGGTGGCGGCTGTCCTGACATTTGCATTTGCACCGGCTTTGGTGAAGGAACAGCCAAATGCGATTTTAAGCTTACAGATCCTCGCACCGACAATATTTCTGTCGGGCTTTCTTGCTATCTACAGAGGCTATCTTCAGGCATATAAAACGATGATTCCAACCTCCATATCACAGATTATAGAGCAGATTGCAAATGCAGTTGTCAGTGTTCTGGCTGCCTATCTGATGTCCAGACCATTTGTACCGGGAACCTCTGAACATGCAAAATATGGTGCAGCAGGCAGTGCAATGGGAACAGGGGCAGGTGTTCTTTGTGGAATTATTTATATTCTGATCGCATATGCAGGAAGAAGAAAAGAAATTATGGAGACAGTAGAGTCTGATGTTTCGTCGAATGTAGAATCATATGGAAAGTTATTCCGGCAGATCGTAATGATCGTAACACCGATCATTATTGCTGCATTTGTGTATAATATTACGACCACCGTAGATATGAAGATTTTCTACAATGTCTTAAACAGTAAAAATGTAGATCGTGTTGAATCTGCAAATTTGTACGGTATTTTTTCCGGTCAGTACATGGTGCTGATCAATCTTCCGGTATCGATCGCATCTGCGGTTGGAACAACCCTGATACCAAATATTTCGGGAGCATTTACCAAGGGGGATAAACTGGAAACGAATCATGTATATAATCAGTCTATGAGCATCACGATGATGGTGACAATACCATGTGCAGTCGGAATCGGCGTGTTGTCAGAACCAATCATCACGCTGTTGTTCCGTGGTGCAGATCCGCTGGTATTTAAGGCATTGACTGCAGGCTGCATATCTGTGGTATTTTATTCGTTATCAACACTTACAAACAGTATCTTACAGGGAATCGGAAAGGTTATGGAGCCGGTCAAGAATGCGACACTTGCATTGTTGATCCACCTGATTTTCCTTGCTGCCATTTTGAAATTCACAGATGCGAAGTTGTTTGGTCTGGTAGCAGCAACGATCCTGTATTCATTACTGGCATGTATCTTTAATCATATATCTGTATCCAAATATATGTCTACGAAGCTTGATGTGAAGAAGATCTATCTTGCTCCTGCCGTTGCATCGATATTTATGGGAATCGTTGCCTGGGGCAGTTATCAGATCTTCTACCACCTGATCCATATGAATTCAGTCAGTGTTGTTCTGGCAATCCTGCTTGCAGTTATTTTCTATGCAGCAGCTATTCTGGCAGTCGGAGGATATACGAAGGAAGAAATCCTTGCTATGCCAAAGGGAACCCTGATCCTGAAGCTTGCAGAAAAACTACATCTGGTGAGAGAGTAGAGAAAGGAACGTGTGATAATTAACTTCCAGATTATTGCACTAAAACAAAAGATGAGCAAATTTAAAAAAATGATCATGCGTATGGCAGACCGGCTTGACAGCAGCTGCGCGCTGGGTGCGATCCGACAGGGTATGATCATGATGATCCCGCTTCTTGTAGTCGGGTACCTGGCGGCGATGTTGATCAATCTACCGATTCCTGCATATCAGACGTTTATAGCGAAATTGTGTGGTGGACATGTACTGGAAATTCTGAATTTCGTATATGCCAGTGTTAATGAGTTCTTTGCTGTTTTTCTGGCAGTAACAACAACGGTCAGTTATGCCATTATGAAACGGAGAAAGCAGGAAATCTATGAAGGTACAGGAAATATTATCATTTTAGTAATTATCACACTGGCTGCTCTGGTAGGGTATTTCGGAATCCAGTACGATGATTTTTCCATTCATTCGTTAAGCAATATGCATGCATTTACGGCACTGTTTGTTGCGCTTATTTCCGGTAAGATCTATTACACAATGAAGAGCAGTCGTTTCTTCAAGGTGAAAAATCAGCGTACGAATACGGACGGTATCTATATTGAAGCAATCGAGGGAATTGCTCCGGCGGTTGCCATTATTGGATTTTTTGCGTTTTTTCGAATTTTGTTACAGGTATTATTTGGAGTAAGCGGTTTTCAGGAATTGGTTGAACGCTTTTTTGATTACCTGTTAAAGCCATTACAGAATGGACTGGGAGCAGGAGTGGTTATTATTTTTCTGACACATGCGTTATGGTTCTTTGGAATTCATGGACACAATATGTTAGACACAGTGATCAAGCAGAATTTTTCTGATATAACAGCCGGAATTTTCAGCAAGACAATGCAGGATGTATTTGTACTTCTGGGAGGAGTGGGAGCCGTTTTGTGTCTGGTGATTGCGATCCTGTTGTTTGCGAAAAAGAAGGGTGTTCGGAATCTTGCATATATGGCAGCACCGAGTTTGGTCTTCAATATCAGTGAAATTGTCTTATTTGGAGTTCCTGTGATTTTGAATCCTATTCTACTGATCCCATTTATGCTTGTACCGATGGTGAATTATCTGGTCACTTATGCGGCAATGTTCTTTGGACTTGTTCCGCACGTGATACGTGAAGTTGATTGGACGACGCCTGTTATTCTGAGTGGGTATCAGGCTACCGGTTCCTGGGCAGGAGCAGTTTTGCAGATCCTGTGTCTGGCAATTGGTGTGTGTATTTATAAACCATTTATTCGTATGTATGAAGAACAGCGGGAACTGCGTCTGAAACGTGATGTCAAAAGACTGGTGGAGGAGATGCAGCGCGAGGAGCAGAACAATTCCATCTCACCATATACAAAGCGTGAAGATGAGATCGGACATATGGCCCGTATCCTGGCAGATGAACTTGTTGAAGCAATCAGACGGAAAGAATTGTTCTTAGTGTATCAGCCACAGGTGAACCGTGATGGCAGGTGCATTGGTGCAGAAGCGTTGATCCGTTGGGAGCATCCGGAATTTGGATTTATCTATCCTCCGTTGATCATACAGCTTGCCAAGGAAAAGAAGGTACTTAGTACGTTAGAGAAATTTATCTTTGATACGGCAGGTGCGGCACTGGCACAGGTAAGGGATATCGTACCGGATGATTTCAAGATGTCGGTCAATCTTACAAATGAATCTCTGGAATGGGATGGCATTGAAGCATGTATCGAAAATGTTGTACAGAAATACCAGTTTCCAAATGTACAGCTCGGACTTGAGATCACGGAGCAGGATGCACTTTCTTCGTCCATTGATATAACGAAAAAGATTGAAGCATTGAAGGCGAAAGGTCACAGATTCCTGATCGATGATTTTGGTATGGGACATACGTCGCTGGTTTATTTGCAGACGAAGTATTTTAACATTGTAAAGCTGGATGGATCTCTGACGAGAGACGTTATTCATAATGAAACGAATCGTGATATCATTGCATCAATCGTCTATCTGGGCAGATCTTTGAAATTCAAGATTATTGCTGAATATGTAGAGAATGAAGCTCAGAGAGATGAACTGAAAAAACTTGGCTGTGATGCATTCCAGGGCTATCTCTACAGCAAGCCGATTAAACTTGATGAACTTATGTCGTGGATCAAAGGGTCAGGACATGAAAGCTGAGATATAAACTAAAAACTCCATGCCGGACGTCTATATATTTTATGAAGCAGACCTGTTCGGAACGTCGGTCTTTAACGAATCACCAGTAGGTGATGAGTTTAGTACCGTTACGTTTCGGATCGAACGAAAGTGTTCTGCGGAATAAAGATATATAGACGTCCGGCATGGAGTTTTTTCTGGTATTTTATAGACTGATATGCTTATGCCATCATAGATGTAAGGATCTGGTTGACCAGTTTTCCGTCAGCTTTGCCTTTAACCTTAGGCATCAGCTCTTTCATGATCTTACCCTTGTCTTTGGCTGTTGGAGCATCGATACCAAGACCTGCAAGAACTTCTTTGATCGTAGCAGTGATCTCTGCTTCATCCATCATCTTTGGTGCGAATTCTTCGAATACGGTGATTCTTGCCTTGCATTCATCTATGATATCGGTACGATCAGCAGGTGTTGTATCGATTGTTTCCTTTGCGAGCTTGATTTCTCTTAATACAACTTCGTTTTCTTCTTCCTCTGTCAGATCAGCACGTTTGTCTATAAATTTATTTTTCAGGGCTGTAAGGAGTGCGGATAATGCGTCCTTTCTCTCTTTATCATGTGCCTTCATAGCGGCCATCATTTCGCTTCTGACTTCATCAATTTTACTCATTATATTCATACCTCCGTATAAAGTTATATATAGGTAATTGCAAAACTGTCGATGTTTTGTAATTGCTTCACATATTGTGATCGGACAGGTTTACAACCTGTCGCTCCTTATTATAGCACCGGAAAAGCGATAATTTCAATATGGCAACTGTATTTGAATTATCGGTTGCATTTGTCCGAGGGGAAGGTATAATGAGCGCATATGGGTAAATATGGCAAATAACAGGAGATGAAAGACTATGTCACTTACTATGAAAATGACAACATTATGTTATATAGAGAAAGACGGAAAATATCTGATGCTTCATCGTACAAAGAAGGAGAAAGATATTAATAAGAATAAATGGATCGGAGTCGGCGGACATGCGGAAGGAACAGAAGGACCGGAAGACTGCCTGCTTCGGGAAGTAAAAGAAGAAACAGGACTGACACTGACCTCTTATCAGTTCCGTGGCCTGATCACATTTATCAGTGATGTCTGTGAGCCGGAGCTGATGTGTCTGTTTACAGCAGATGGCTTTACCGGAAGCTTAACCGCCTGCAATGAAGGAGAACTGAAATGGGTAGATAAAAGCATCGTGCCATCTCTTCCGACCTGGACAGGAGATGCCATATTTTTAAAACTTTTATTAGAAGATGAACAACGTTTCTTCACTCTGCGGCTGGTCTATGAAGGAGATGAGCTGGTGGAACACCGACTGGAGTTTTATTAAAAGAAACCGCCAGCCGGCATTCGACTTTGTATAAGTCATGACTTTTGCAGGCACAACACAACCATTTCATAAGTCTTGACGCTGCAGTTATTTACGAACAGCTTCTTTTATTATTCGTGTGATCTGGATAATAAAGGTTGGGATAAATGCAAGCCCTAAAATGCTCAATACATTTTTAACTGTCAGGTCGGCAATCATGAATAAGCCATGCATAAATGGTGCGAGCAGGACAAAGCCAAGCAGCAGGACACCGGCGAAGAAAGCGGCGACACTCCAGAGGTTGGAGCGGATACCGATCTTTATAATAGAGGATTCGCTGCGGCATGTAAATCCGTGGAACAATCTTGCAAGCGTCAGTGTGGCAAATGCCATTGTGCTGGCAGTCAGGGCATTTACGGAATCACCCAGATAAAAGGCGACGGTTGTAACAATACCGATCAGAACACCGTAGCAAATAAGCTGGAGCGAGAAGGATTTATTGAAGATTCCTGCTTTTGGATCTCGCGGTTTGTTACGAAGTAATTTCTTATCGGATGGTTCCATACCGATGGCAAGTGCCGGAAGTGAATCGGTCAGCAGATTGATAAAGAGCAGATGAACCGGCTGGAATGGGGTATCAAGCGCCATGATGGAGCAGTAGAGAACTACCAGAATGGCTGCGAGGTTTCCGGACAAAAGGAACAGGATGGCATTCATGATATTACGGTAAACATTTCTTCCTGTCAGGACAGCTTTTATGATCGTTGCAAAATTATCATCTGCAAGGATCATAGCTGAGGCATCCTTTGATACCTCGGTTCCGGTGATTCCCATAGCGACACCGATATCTGCTTTTTTCAATGCGGGAGCATCGTTTACACCGTCACCGGTCATGGCGACAATGTGACCTTTCTTCTGCCATGCATCAACGATACGGATCTTGTTTTCCGGTGAAACTCTGGCATAGACGGAGATCTTTGGAAGGACATCTGTAAGTTCGTCATCGGTCATACGGTCGACTTCCTGACCGGTTACGGCCATATCACCATCGTGGAAGATACCGATCTGTCTGGCAATAGCGGTTGCCGTTACTTTATGATCTCCGGTTATCATGATCGGTTTGATTCCGGCGGAGATAGCATCCGCAACTGCAGCCATGGATTCTTCTCTTGGCGGATCAATCATGGATACAAGTCCGATAAAAGTATAACCATATTCGGAGGCTGCGGTCAGAACTTCCGAATCGGAACATTCTTTATAGGCAAGTGCCAGAACCCGTAAACCTTGTCTGGAAAATTGCATGTTTTGTTCCAGAATTCTGTTGCGGTCGTTCTCTGTAATCGGACGGATACCATCCTCTGTGATGATTGAATCCATACGGGTAAGAAGAACATCGACTGCACCTTTTGTCAGAAGCGTAGGTACGCCGTGCAACAGGTATTTGCTGCTCATCAGTTTCCGTTCGGAGTCAAATGGAATCTCTTCCAGACGCGGCATCAGATCACGCAGAACTTCTTCTGTTACACCGACATCAAATAGTTTCGTTTTCCTTGCCATCGTAAGGAGACAGGTTTCAGTCGGATCCCCGATATCCTTGCCATCCCGGATACTGCTGTCGTTGTTTAAGATACAGTTGTACAGAAAATAACGATGTGCCGGAATATGGAGATCCAGTTGGTCGGCATTTAACAGAGTATCACAGGTATAAAGCTGCTGAACTGTCATTTTGTTCTGGGTCAGTGTACCTGTTTTATCCGAACAGATAACAGAGACACAGCCCAGACTTTCGACTGCTTTCAGATCTTTGATGATCGCCTGATCGGCAGCCATCTTTCTGGTACCCATTGCCTGAACGATCGTAACGATCGAACCGAGAGCCTCCGGAATGGCAGCGACAGCAAGGGCAACTGCGAACATCAGAGAATCCAGTATTTTCTCGCCCTGCATCAGGCGGAGACCGAATACGATCAGGCTGATCACCATAATGATCGTTGCCAGTTTTTTACTGAAATTATCAAGACTGATCTGAAGTGGGGTCGCTTTGGATTTTGTATTATTCATAAGGGTGGCTATCTTACCCATTTCTGTATGCATTCCGGTTGCTGTAACGAGAACATTTGCACGACCATAGGTAACAAGACTGCCGGAGAATACCATATTGATGCGGTCACCGAGAGCAACATCCTCGGTGATATCAGAGTCGTCTTTATCCACATTTGTAGACTCTCCGGTCAGAGAACTTTCATTTACCTGTAAAGAGAAATTTTCGATGATACGGCCATCAGCGACGATCATATCACCGGCTTCTAAGAGCAGGATGTCTCCCGGTACGATGTCTTTTGATGCAATCTCCTGTTTGATTCCGTCACGTAATACTTTCGCTTTTGGTGCAGATAATTCTTTTAAGGAATCAAGAGATTTTTCTGCCTTTACATATTGGATCGTACCAAGGATCGCATTCATGATAATAACCGCAAATATAACAATCGTACTTTCGATGTTGCCGGATGCCATAGAGACGATCGCGGCAGCGATCAGGATGATAACGAGCAGATCGGCAAACTGGTGAAAAAAGACAGAAGCAACACTTTGTTTCTTTTGCTCGACCAGAGTATTTTCACCATAGGTTTGAAGTCGCTCTTTAGCATCTGTAGTGGTAAGTCCTTCCGGATTACCGCAGGTTCGGAATAATTCTTCTTTGTTCAGTTGATAGATTTCTTTCATAAGACCATGTCCTTTCTTTTGCTTTTTTTCCTGAGACAGATAATGAATAGTAGTTTTTTAAACATACTGCTTGTATTTCGGAAAAATTCTGATTGGTACATGCTGTTTTTTGTAATTGATAATAAAAAACGAGACTTTTTGTGCACAAAAAATATGCACAAAAAGTCTCGTTTTAACGTATATATCGGTTATCCGATCCCCGGCCTTTTAAGGCGTACTGACGAGAATCGGCACATGCACAGCATGAAACTACTCCCTTTTTGAATGATATATTTTTATCATGTATGAAAAGCTTAGTCAACCGTTTTTAGAAAGGTTTAACCATTTTTTTACCGGAAAATTCGATTTGAAGAACTATGCTTTGACAGAATCTTATAAAAACGATCAGAAAATATCGAAAATAAAAAAGAGGTGTGGTACAATGAGCGTAATTATTTGGACACAGGTCTTGCAGTATATTAAAGCATAAAGTACCTGTATAAAAAGAAAACATATAAGGAAGCAATCGGGAGGCACAGATATGACATTACAACAGCTTGTCTATGCTGTAAAGATAGCAGATACCAAATCCATGAATAAGGCGGCAGCAGAATTGTATGTATCCCAGCCGGCACTTTCCAGTACGATACGGGATTTGGAAGAAGAATTGAATATCGAATTATTTATCCGAACCAATCGTGGTATCGTGATCACGGCGGAGGGAGACGAGTTTTTAAGCTATGCAAGACAGATGGTAGAACTGAATCAGATGATCGAAGATCGATACATAAATAACGAAAAGAAAAAGAATAAATTCAGTGTATCCATGCAGCACTATTCATTTGCGGTAGAAGCCTTTATCGAGCTTGCAAAGGAGATCAGGCTGGATGATTTCGAACTGGCTGTGCATGAGACACGGACAAATGAAGTGATCGAGTTTGTAAGAGACTACCGGAGTGAGCTTGGAATCTTATATTTAAATGAGTTCAACCGAAAGGCTTTGCAGAAGATTTTCTCAGAAAACGGACTGGAATTTACGGAATTATTTGACTGTGATGTATTCGTGTATCTGAGCAACGAGCATCCACTGGCAGGAAAAGAGAAGATCGCATTTGAAGAATTAAAAGATTATCCTTGTCTTTCCTTTGAACAGGGCGAACGAAATTCGTTCTATTATGCAGAAGAAGTATTCAGCACTCTGGAATACAAGCAGATCATCAAAGCAGATGATCGTGCAACAATGCTGAATCTGATGGTTGGTATGAACGGATATACCTTGTGCTCCGGTATTATCTGTGAAGAATTAAACGGCAGTGCTTACCGCGCAATTCCGCTTGACACGGAGGAGAAAATGACGATCGGCTATATCAAACGAAAAGGCATGCGGCTGAGTACCCTTGGCAGACGCTATATCGAGATACTGACCCAATACGGAACACAGGAAAATGTAAAGAAGACGGCTGAGTAGACGCTCAGCCGTTTTCTTTGTTGTGAGGTCTGAGCCTGCAGGAAGCGGGGTAAATGAAAATTAAGTAACAAGCTCGCTATAAATGATACTTATAACCAGCTCACAGAAATACATAGTAGCGAAATCTTATTCCTACTGATATACTATGGTATAAATCTCAATAAAAAACAGCAGGAAAGGATGACGGTTATTATGGATACAGGAATTGCTACAAAATGTATATATGGAAATCATGAAAAATTTGAAGGCGACAGAACGGGAGCGATCAGCTTTCCTATCTATCAGACAGCAACGTATGCACATCCGGCAGTTGGACAGAGTACGGGGTATGATTACAGCAGACTCCAGAATCCAACCAGAGAACAGTTGGAGAAGATCGTTGCATCATTAGAAGGAGGACTGGATGCTCTCGCTTTTTCTTCCGGCATGGCAGCTATTACAACATTGATGGAAATCTTCAAACCGGGCGACCATATCATTTCGGAAGCAGATCTGTATGGCGGAAGTATCCGTTTATTTGATCATATTAATCAGAAAAATGGTATTGAGTTCAGCCGGATCAATTTTGCAGAGGAAGATCCGGAAAACTACATCAAAGAAAATACAAAAGCAATCTATATCGAGACACCGACTAATCCAATGATGAATGTTATTGATATCCGCAAGACGGCGGAACTTGCAAAGAAACATAATCTGCTGCTGATCGTGGATAATACATTTCTGTCACCGTATTTCCAGCGGCCATTTGAACTGGGAGCCGATATCATCCTGCACAGCGGAACAAAGTTCTTAAGCGGACATAACGATACGCTGGCCGGATTCATCGTGGTAAATACACCGGAGCTTTCGGAGAAATTACGATATATTATAAAGACGACAGGTGCGGGACTTGCGCCATTTGACAGCTGGCTGGTGCTTCGTGGCATCAAGACACTGCCAATCCGTATGGAGAAGGCACAGGAAAATGCACAGGCGATCGTGGAATTCCTGTTGCAGGAGAAGAAAGTAAAGAATGTCTATTATCCGGGAATACCGGGAACAAATAATTATGAGGTCTGTAAGAGCCAGGCGAGTGGATTTGGAAGCATGCTGACATTTGAAGTGGAGAGCAAGGCGCTGGCACTCCATATACTGGAATCCCTAAAGCTGATCCCATTTGCAGAAAGTCTCGGCGGCGTAGAGACCTTGATCACATATCCGACGACACAGACTCATGCGGATGTACCGGAGGAAATCCGTATAAAGAACGGTATTACAGACAGTGTTCTGCGTCTGTCGGCAGGAATCGAAGATAAGAAGGATCTGATCGCGGATCTGAAACAGGCAATTGATTCTTTTCGGGAATAAAACAGTGTAATATATGAATAATGATGAAAAAGTAATTTGCCTGAAAAATATTTTGATATGGAAATATATTTACAGCATAGGATCTGAGACATAACGGGAGGATAATTATGGAAGAAAAAAACCTGAATTTTGATGAAGTAATAGATAGAAGAAATACAGACTGTTTGAAATTTGACTTTGCAGAGCGGAGAGGAAAGCCTGCGGATGTACTTCCTCTCTGGGTTGCAGATATGGATTTTAAGACGTCGAGTCTGGTGCTGGATGCGTTGACAGAGCGTGTACAGCATGGAATTTTTGGCTATACAGAGAGCAGAGAGAGTTATTTTGAGGCGGTCAGCAAATGGATGGAAGCTCACCATGACTGGAAGGTGGAACGAAGCTGGCTGACAAAGACACCGGGTGTTGTATTTGCACTGGCGATGGCGGTCAAAGCATATTCCAAGGCAGGGGATGCCGTTCTGATCCAGCAGCCGGTCTATTATCCGTTTTCAGAAGTGATCCGTGACAATAACCGGAAGCTTGTGAGCAATGATCTGGTACTTGGAGATGATGGAAAATATCACATCGATTTTGATGATTTTGAGAAACAGATCGTTGACAATCATGTTGTGCTGTTCCTGTTGTGCAGTCCGCATAATCCGGTCAGCCGTGTATGGACGGCAGAGGAGCTTACGAAGATGGGTGATATCTGTATCAAGCATGGCGTTACGGTTGTAAGTGATGAGATACATGAGGATTTTGTTTTCGGAGACCACCAGCACACGGTATTTGCGACGATCAAGAAAGAATTCGAACAGAACTCCGTTACCTGTACTTCTCCTGCAAAGACCTTCAATCTGGCAGGACTTCAGGTGTCGAATATCTTTATTCCAAATGGAACTCTGCGCGCAGTATTTCGTAAGCAGGTGGATGCGGCGGGCTACAGCCAGTTAAATGCAATGGGACTTACCGCCTGTGAAGCAGCGTATACTCATGGCGAGACATGGTATCAGGCAATGATGAGATATGTAGAGAGTAATATCGCATTTGTGCGTGATTACCTGAAAAAGGAACTTCCACAGATCAAGCTGATCGAGCCGGAAGGAACTTATCTGCTGTGGCTGGATTTCAGGGCACTCGGAATGACAGAGAAGGAACGGGAGAACCTGATCGTGAATCAGGCAAAGCTGTGGCTTGACAGCGGTGCGATCTTTGGTCAGGTAGGCGAAGGCTTTGAACGTATCAATGTGGCATGCCCGAGAGCGACGATCAAAGAGGCTCTGGATCGTTTAAAGGCAGTGCTCGATTGACTTGGCTATAAGCTATGGTTATAACCAGTTAAAAAATTTTGATTGGTTGACAAATTATGGAACTGCCACTATAATAAGCACATAACATATAAAACCTACTTTAATACTAGGATAAAGAAACGTTATAAGATGTGCCGGATGAGAAAATCATTTATCCAGAGTTGGATGGTGACTGACAAACAGACATTTACCCGGAGGTTGATGCTTCCGGGTTTTATAACGATAATAAAACATACTAACCAGATAGGAAAAGGAGAAATAGGAAAATGGCAAATATTCATTCATCAATTACAGAACTTGTAGGACATACCCCATTGGTAGAATTCGTAAATTATGAAAAAGAGTTAGGGCTGAACGCCCACCTCCTTGGTAAGCTGGAGTATTTCAATCCATCAGGAAGCGTAAAGGACCGTGCAGCTCTTAACATGATCTTAGAGGCAGAGAAATCAGGTAAACTGAAGCCGGGCGGAACGATCCTTGATTTTACAAGTGGAAATACAGGAATTGCAACAGCAGCATTTGCAAATTCCAGAGGGTATAAATATGTAGTAGTCATTCAGCCAGGAGTATCGGTAGAACGTACATTGATCTTAAAGGCATATGGCGTAGAGCTGCTTCAGGCAGCCGATGTACCGGGCTTCATGGAGATGCTGCAGAACGGTGGTTTAAGCATGGCAAAGCTTACAGTTATCATGAACAAATATGCAGATGAGCATGGTTACTTCTATATTGATCAAGGAACAAATCCTGATAACCCGGAAGCGCATTACCGTACAACGGGTCCTGAGATCTGGGAGGATACAGACGGAAATGTTGATTATGTGGTAGCACTGGTCGGAACCGGTGGAACACTGGCTGGTCTGTCCAGATATTTCAGAGAGAAAAATCCTGGTATCAAGATCATCGGCGCACAGCCGGCAGTACAGTCCAGAAAGAATGTCAATCATCCGGAAGCAAATACGATCGACGGCGTACTTGCATTTAACGATGTTCCGGCACAGAGTGTTCCGGTATTCTTTAATCCGGAGCAGGTCCCATATGATGAATGTCTGGATATTGTAGCAGAAGATGCATATGAGACAGGAAGAAGACTGGTAAAGAGTGATGGCGTATTCCTCGGACAGTCAGCGGCAGCAGCCTTAAAGGCAGCAACGATCATAGCTGAGCGCCCGGAAGCATCAGGAAAGAATATTGCGATCATCATGGCTGACAACGCATTCAAATATCTGTCAACCAAGATGTATGCAGGGGAATAAAAGAATCGAGCGGGAGCGTCCTCTGTTTGGTAAGGTCAAGAACATATATACATAATATAAAACATAGAACAGGAAGGAGACAACATGGCAGACTATCTTACATATGCGAAAGAAACCATGAATTTCATAAACAGCCGGAAGAAACAGGGACCGGAAGGTATCTACTGGTCTTTGCAGGATGCGGCAGAAGGAAGATCCATTTATTATGATGAAATCTGTATGTATGCCGGGGCGTCCGGAATCATCGTATTTCTTCTGGGATTATATCAGACGACGAATGATGTGAGCTATCTGCAGGAGGCAGAAGAAGCAGCCACATATATCCGTTATCGTTTTGATCATGACCGGGATCTGAAAAGAAACTTTTCAAAATACGCATTTTCCAGTGGCTGGAGCGGAGCAGGCTTTGCCATGATACAGCTCTATAAGATAACTGGAAATGAGAAATATAAAACATTTGTGGCAGATATTATTGAGTCTGCAAAGGCAGATGCAAAGCCCGGGAAAAATGGCAGAGGTTATAGCTGGACTTCATTTCCGGGTATCGTAGGAGATGCCGGAACGGTTCTGTTCTTCTTATATGCAGCAAAAACATTTGGCAGAGAGGACTGGACAGCATTTGCTGCAAAAGCAGGAGAGAATTTCCTCGGGCAGCGTCATGATGCTGGAAACGGAACCTGTTGGTATCCGGGTGTAGATCCTGTTTACTTTGGAGCAAAAGAAGATTATATCGATCCGAACTTCCCGATGGGAACCGGAGGAATCGGATTTGTACTGCTGAATCTGTACGAAGCATCCGGTGATCAGGGGTTCTTAGAAGCGACAAAGGGAATCGCGGATTTCATGATCGCACAGGCGGTTAAGATGAAGGCAGGAAGCCTGATCCCACATGGTTTGCCGGATCGTAAGGATCTGTTCTATCTTGGCTATTGTCATGGCCCGGCGGGAACAAATCGTTTCTTCTATAAATTATATGAGATGACAGGAGAAGACCGGTATAAGCGGTATATCGATATGCTGACACAGGGTGTAATTGATACAGGCGCACCTGAGGTTCGGACGGAAGGATACTGGAATACTTACAATATCTGCTGCGGAACTGCGGGCCTGTTAAATATGTATCTGGGTCTGTGGGCTGCATTTGGTGATGAGACTTATCTGGAACAGGCAAAGAGGTGCGGTAAGGTCATCACAGACGGAGCAACGATCACAGACGGTACGGATGGAAGAGAGTGCGCATGGAGATTTGCACTTGACCGTGTCGCACCGGATGTATTAAGTACACCGATCGGTTTATTCGATGGTGCAGCAGGTATCGGAGCTGTATTGCTGCAGCTTGCTTCTGCAGAAAAGGGTCAGTTCCATGCGATAAGAATGCTGGACGATCCATTTCCGGAGAAAAACAAACTATGATAAAACGATTGAAGATTTTATATGCGTAAATAACAGTGATTATTTTACTCGGTGAATGATTTTTTCGTTTCATAATTATTCAAAAACTTACGTTGAGAGGAGACACATAAGATGAGTCAGATAAATAACAACATTGATCCTGACAGCAGGGATTATGATTTGAAATCAATAGAGCCGGATGAGCGTTTCACCCAGACAACAAAGGAATTCTGGATCACGCTTGGAACCTATCTGGTATTTATGGTGCTGATGATCGCCAACCTGTATCTGGTGGGTGGTAAGGATGTATCAAAGTACAAATACATTCTTGGATTTCCACAGTGGATTTTTAATGAGATCATTATTTTGATCGCAATGGTAGTAGCGGTTATTCTGGTTGTAATATTTGTATATCGTGACATGGATGTTACTCCAAACGGAAAATTAAAAGAAAGAAAACATAAGGAGGGCAAATAGAGATGAACTTATCTACAAATCAGAGAATTATAATCATTACTGTATTTGCCGCATATACGATTTTCCAGTTGGTATACAGTCTTGTTACCAGAAAAGCAATGGCAAATGGAAAAGGTGATTACCTGAGCAAATTCTATACCGGCGGTAGAAGCGGTGGTGTGCTTGTAACTGCCATGATGGTATCTGCCGGTGTTGCCGGTGCCGGAGTATTCATGGGTGTACCGGGTTATACATATACATTTGGTGCGACCTGGATGGTATGCTGTTTCTGGTCCATGTGCACGAACTTCATGGTACTTGGACTGATCGGTAAGCGTGTCGGTATCGTAGCCAGAAGAACGGATTCCAAGACATTTGTTGAACTTCTGATGCACAGATATAATAACAGCAAGATCGTTGGTGCGCTCTGCGGACTGGTTATCCTGTTCTTCCTTGGAGCATTTGCCGTATCCACAATTACCGGCGGCGGAAGAATTTTCCAGATCTTAACCGGTCAGGATTACCGTATCGGACTTGCTATTTTCACTGTACTGGTTATCATCGCAGCTATCACAGGTGGTATTAAAGGTATCGCATCTGCGATCGTTTTTCAGGGAATTATCATGACAGTTTCCGTTATTATCTTATTTATTATGGGCATCAACGGAACAGATCTCAGCTATACAGAGACGATCCAGTCATTAGTTAAGAGTAATCCGGACTGGTTCGTACCTGCAAGTGTAAAGACGGTTCTTTCGTTTGCATTCTTATGGGGTATCACAACCTGTACAATGCCTCATGTAACAATGACAACGCTTACTTATAAGGATACACAGACTCTGCATCGTGCGATCAAGGTTGGTGCGGTTGTAGTTGCAATCTGGCTCATTGGCTTAAATGGTCTGTGCTTCACGATCAAATATATGTTCCCGGAAGGAAGCCTTGCAACTCCTGACCTTGGTATTCCGACACTTGCAGTAAGTGTAATGCCTGCATGGGCAGCAGGTCTGGTTCTCGCCGGTGTATGTGGTGCGGTTCAGTCATCTGTTGGTGGAATGATCGTATCTCTTGCAGGAACGATCGTCAGTGATCTGTACAAGAACCTGTTCAATAAAGATGCAAAGCAGGAGACATTAAAGAAGTTAAATGTTATCAGTGTTATCGTTGTTGCTCTTGTCGTATTCTTATTTGCATGTGATCCACCGGAACTTCTGGCTTCATTGATCACTTATGCTACCGGTGGTATGACAGTAGCATTTCTTCATACTTTGCTTCTCGGACTGTTCTGGAAGCGAGCAAATGAGTATGGCGCGATCGCAGGTATCATCAGTGGTATTGGCTTATATCTCCTGATCGATATGGGCGTTCTGCCAATCTCACTTGGTTTCAATTCCTGTATCGTTGCCTGTCTGATCTCCACGATCATCATGGTGGTTGTCAGCCTTGCAACACCGAAGTGCCCATACCGTGTGATCGCCACATGGTTTGGCAAGGAGTATCCGGCGGAAGCTTCAGTTGCCGAATAAAGTTAAGATATATATAGCCTGTCTAGTCTACAGCCAGACAGGCTATATTTGCGTTTGTATATGTGATTTATCGCTTGATGATGCTTGATTTCTGGGTATGGTAGTGGATGAGTAAGTATGATACCCGAGGTGTCTGGTTAGATGAGGGTATGGAATGGAAAATAAGTGTACGATACCCACAAGGACAAGTCTGATGCGGGTATTAGGAAGAATGTTGGGGGAAAATACCCGACGAAGCTAAATAAATTTGGTATGAAGACGAAAAAACAGGTGCGATACCCAATGGTAGCATATAATAGAGGGTATAAGTGTGAGAATATAGAGATTATACCCATGATTCGGGAAGCTCTTTTTCACAGGTTGACACTGTGAGGGGATAAGGCTAAAATGAGACTGGCAGGCGATGTGCCTGACTATACAGGTAAGGCTGGTAATTAAAATGAAAACCATAGTAGCGAAAGCTGATCTGGAAAACGAAGAATTATTCCGGAAGGCTTCGGATATATTAAAAAGTGGTGGACTGGTTGCATTTCCAACAGAAACCGTATATGGACTAGGTGGAGATGCGTTAAATCCAAAGGCATCCGAAAAAATTTACAGTGCCAAGGGAAGACCATCGGATAATCCGTTGATCGTACATATTGCTGATACGGCAAGTGTATGGGAGTTGGCGGCAGAGGTATCCAAACAGGCACAGATGCTGATGGAAGCGTTCTGGCCGGGGCCGCTGACGATCATTTTCAAAAAGAAAGACATTGTACCGCATGAGACAACCGGCGGTTTGGAAACGGTAGCGATCCGTATGCCATCACATCCGGCAGCTATGAAGCTGATCAAAGATTCAGGCGTGTATATTGCAGCACCGAGTGCAAATTTGTCCGGAAGACCATCACCGACAACAGCAGCACATGTAGAGGAAGATCTGTCCGGCAGGATCGATATGATCTTAGATGGCGGACCGGTTGGAATCGGAATTGAGTCCACGATCGTAGATGTGACAGGCGATCGTCCGACAATTTTACGTCCGGGTTATATCTCAGCGGATATGATTAAGAATATCTTAGGAGATGTCATGATCGATCCGGCACTGGAAAGCGTGGATATGAAGGTCAGACCAAAAGCCCCGGGTATGAAATACACACATTATGCACCGAAGGGAAAACTCACGATCGTAGAGGGTGAGCGGGAAAAGGTTGCCGCAAAGATTGCAGAGTTGGTTGCTTGTAAGCAGGCAGAGGGATATAAGACGGCAGTTCTGTGTGATACAGAAAATACGGATTTATATTCCTGTGAAAATGTCCTTGATGCAGGAAGCAAGAAGAATGAGATTACAGTATCTTCATCCCTGTACCGGCTGCTTCGGCTGTGTGATGATATCGGCGCAGACTATATTTACAGTGAATCCTTCCGGGAAGGTGATATGGGATATGCGATCATGAACCGGCTGATCAAGGCGGCAGGACATAGAATCATATCGGTGTGATGTAATGAGCGCAAAATTATTTGCCGAAATGCATTGAGTGAGCTATGCTCACGATATAATGGAAAAAGCTGACAATGAAGAAAAAACGGGTGGGGTTACAACCAACCGAAAAAATTTTGAAAACAAGAAAGGCAGGACAAAGAATATGATAGCACTTGGATGTGACCACGGTGGATACGGATTAATGCAGGATGTGATCAAGCATCTGGAAGAAAGAGGAATGGAATACAAGAATTACGGATGCTACAGCGAGGAATCCGTTGATTATCCGGTATATGCAAAGAAAGTTGCACACGCAGTAGCAGATGGAGAATGTGAGCGAGGAATTCTGATCTGCGGAACAGGAATCGGAATCTCCATTACAGCAAATAAAGTACCGGGAATCCGTGCAGCACTCTGTGGTGATTGCTTCAGTGCACAGGCAACAAGAGAGCACAACGATGCAAATATCCTTGCAATGGGTGCCCGTGTAACCGGACCGGGACTGGCACTCAAGATCGTTGACACCTTCCTTGACACACCATTCTCAAATGACGAACGTCATATCAGAAGAATCAAGATGATTGAAGAGTAAAGAAAAATACTATAAACTGCATATACCAGCAAATGTGAGTGCTTGTTTGAGCCGACAGGCGAGTTGGCACTGGAACATTTGCGGATAAGGAATATGTAATTTATAGAAGATTATAAGTAGTAAGAAAAACATCATCTATCAGGGTGGGATGTACAGTTATAGTTTTGTAACAGTTTTTTGCATTGGTATTTAATGTATGTAAAATAACAACAACCATATAATAAGACCGCAGTCAGAAGACATTATCGAGGATTTCGATATGAACTGCATATACCAGCAAATGTGAGTGCTTGTTTGAGCCGACAGGCGAGTTAGCACTGGAACATTTGCGGATAAGGGATATGCTGTTCATAGAAACCGCAGATAGTCTTTGACTGCGGTCTTATTATATGGCTGTTGTTAATCACAACAAAAATTGTGCAAAATGACGTGAAAAATGGTTAAACTAAATTTGACAGTTTGTATTGTTTGTCAAAAATGCCTTAAAAACCGGTAAAATTTCATGACCTTTTGATGAAAAATCTATAAAAGAAAATAAATATTGCTTGAAAAGAGCACACTAACATAATAAAATATTAACAGAGCGGCATTTCATGCCGAGATTAATAATTACGGAGGGAGAAATTATGCTACAGGAAGCCATGAAGACATTAGAAGATGCAGAAGCAAAGGCAGCCGAGATCGTAAAAGAAGCCGGTAAAAAAGCAGAAGCAATTCAGGCGGAAGCAAAGGAAAAGGCAAATGCGATGATCGTAGATGCAAATGCAGGTTCTAAAACAGATCTGGCGGCTATCGCGGTCGACCAGAAGAAACTGGAAACTGATCTTGCAGAAGAAGCTTTGAAAGAAGCATCCGACGAGATTGCTTCCTTAAAAAAACGTGCATCCGAGCGAGAGGGTGAAGCCGTAGAGCTTGTGATCAAGCAGCTATTGTAAATGCTTGAATATCAGGATGCAGAAGGGAGGTAATCATTATGGCGGTATTGGCTATAAAAAAGATTGACATATGCGCCATGAAGAAAGACAGAAAAGCCATATTGGAGAAACTCCAGTCCATGGGAGCTTTGGAGATCCGGGCCGGTGGGGATGAGACGGATGTATTTAAGAAGATCAACACAACCAGTCAGCGTTCCAAATATGAAAAACGAGTCCAGAATACCGACGAAGCTTTAGAGATCCTTGGCAGATATGCACCGGAAAAGACATCGATGCTGCAGGCACTTGCAGGCAAAGCTGATGTAGACGATTCTGTATATAAAGATATTGTTGAGAATCGGCATGATTATAATATGATCGTGCAGAAGATCCGGGAAAAGGATAAGAAGATTGGAAACTGCAAAGCAGAGATTGCAAAATGTCAGCTTGCGATCGATGGACTGAAACCATGGATCAATATGGATGTTCCGATCAATACGACCGGAACCGAACATACAGATGTGATCATGGGAAGCTTAGGACCCGGTCTTACAGAGAATATGATAGAAGAACTGGTTGCAAAAAGGCAGCCGGAGTTATCAGCTCATGAGATCACGGTGATATCTTCTGATAAAGATCAGACATGTATATTTGTGGTATGTTTGAAAACAGAGACGGAAAGACTGGAGGAAGCCTTAAGGGCAGAAGGATTTACCCGGATGTCGTATTTTTCAAAACGGACACCGGAGAATAAGATCAAGAAATACCGACTCACGATAGAGGGGTATGAGGATGAGATCGAGGATCTGAAAAAACAGATTGCCGGATTTGCAGAAAACAGGCAGGCACTTAAGACCTTATCCGATTATTACAAGATCAGAACTGAGAAATATCAGGTGCTTGGAACCTTGCTTCAGTCGAACAGTACATTTATCATAACCGGTTATGTGCTGGAACGGGATGAGGAAAAGGTAAAAGAAGAACTGAATCAGAATTTCGTGCTGATGGTGGAGACCGGCGAGATACCTGAGGATGAACCGGCACCGGTACAGTTAAGTAATAAGATGCCATTTGCATCGGCAGAAGGAATCCTGGAATCCTATGGACTTCCTGCCAGAGGCGAGATGGATCCGACGACACCGATGAGTTTATTCTATGTATTCTTTTTCGGATTGATGTTATCGGATGCGGCATATGGACTTATTATATTCCTTGCATGTTTCATCCTGCTTCGGAAGTTCCCGAAGATGGGAGATGGCATGAAGAAGTCACTGACATTATTTGAATATTGCGGTATATCGACATTGATATGGGGTATCTTGTTTGGAGGATATTTTGGAGATGTGGTAGCAGTCGTATCACGAACCTTTTTCCATCATGAGATCACGATCGCACCGGTATGGTTTGCACCGCTTGATAACCCGATGAAGATGCTGATCTTCTCCCTGTTATTTGGATTGATCCATCTGTTCGGCGGTCTGGCGTTAAAAGGTTATATGTGTTTAAAGAAGAAAGATTTTGTAGGCTTCTTCTCAGATGTTATATCCTGGTATCTGCTCATCATCGGTCTGGTACTGATGCTGATGCCAACCAGTTTATTTGCATCGATCGCACAGGTAAGCTTCCATTTTTCAGATGGACTTAAGACCTTCAGCTATGTCATTACGATCTCAGGTGCAGCGATCATCGTTGTGATGTCCGGCAGAAGTCATAAGAATCCGGTGCTCCGACTGGCACTTGGTTTGTATGATATTTACAATATCACAGGCTGGCTGTCTGATCTGTTATCTTATTCCAGACTGCTTGCACTTGGACTTGCAACCGGTGTTATCGCACAGGTTATCAATCAGATGGGAAGTATGGTAGGAGATGGAATATTGGGCGCGATCGTATTCATTCTGGTATTCATCATCGGACATACATTTAACCTTGCGATCAATATGTTAGGTGCTTATGTCCATACATGCCGACTTCAGTATGTAGAATTCTTTGGTAAGTTTTATGAGGGTGGCGGAGAAGCGTTCCATCCATTTAAAGAAAATACAAAATATGTAGATATAGGGAATGCAGGCATGAAAACCTGTAAACCGGAAATTAAGGAGGAATAATCAATATGACAATGGGTACAGTTTTAGCTTTAACAGGAGCTGCATTAGCAGTTATTTTGGCAGGTATGGGATCTGCTTACGGTGTAGGTATCGCAGGTCAGGCTGCATCAGGTGTAGTAAGTGAAGATCCAAGCAAATTCGCAAAGGTTCTTATCATCCAGCTTCTTCCCGGTACACAGGGTATCTATGGACTGCTGGTAGGATTCATCGCTTTATCAAAGATTGGTATTTTAAATGGTGCTCCTGCAGAACTTTCAACAGCGACCGGATTACTGATCCTTGCAGCATGTCTTCCAATCGCATTAGTTGGTCTTGTATCCGCTATGCATCAGGGCAAAACCGCTGTATCAGCAGTTGGTATCGTAGCAAAGAAGCCGGATCAGTTCGGTAAAGCAATGCTTTTCCCTGCAATGGTAGAGACATATGCGATCCTTGCTCTGCTCGTATCAATTCTTGCAATTAACGGTGTACCGGTATAAAACAGGCACAGATTTGAAACATGATTGAACAAGTAGTACAGGAGGATTTGTATGACAGGATTAGAGAAGATCGTTGAACAGATTCTGGAAGAAGCAAACACTCAATCCGATATGATCCTTGAAGATGCACAGAAAAAGGCAGATCAGATTATAGAAGATGCAAAGGTGGAAGCAGATAAGATCAAGGCGGGTTCGGCTGAAAAGGTCAGCCATGTAAAAGCGGACGGAATGGCAAGGGCAAAATCCTCTGCCGACCTGAAGAAACGCCAGACAGTCTTAAAGGCAAAGCAGGAGATCATCAATGAAGTGATAGGTAAAGCCTATAACGGAATGATCGATATGGAAGTTGACAGATATTTCCATATGATGGAGCGTATGATCGGAAATGCAGTACAGCCGAAGAGTGGACAGATCAGCTTCTCAGCCAAAGATATGGAGCGGCTTCCGGCAGGATTTGCAAAACGGGTATCAGAGATAGCAAAAGCACATGGAGGAGATTTGACGCTCGCAGATAAAGCCAGTGATATAGACGGAGGATTTATCCTGATCTATGGCGGTATCGAGGAGAATTGTTCATTAGCTGCCATGTTCCATGCGCAGAAAGAAGAAATGGCAGACAAATTAAATTCCCTGTTATTCACATAAGGGAGGTAGAAAAATGGCAGACAAATATATATATGCTGTTGCCAGGATCCGGGCACTTGAGATGTCCCTGTTTTCACAGGCTGTGATCGAGCAGTTGATTGCCCAGAAAACATATGCGGACTGCCTTCAGTTCTTAGGTGAAAAAGGCTGGGGTGATACAGAAGCCGGAGTGCAGGATGCAGAGACCATTTTGAACAGGGAACTGGAAAAAACATGGACACTGGTCAAGGAGATGGTATCCGATCAGACAGTATTTGACGTATTGTTGATCCAGGATAGTTTCCATAATTTGAAGGCAGCGATCAAAACCGTTGTAGACGGAGAAGTTCAGGCAAATATATTTTATGACAATGCATCTGTTTCGGGTGAAGCATTAGTCGAGATCATTAAAGATAAAGATTTCCGGTCATTACCGGAATCTATGCGGGAATGCGCATTAGAGGCATATGAGTGTCTGGTGCATACCGGAGATGGTCAGATGTGTGATGTTATCATTGACCGGGCAGCCATGCGGGCAATGCTTGCGGCAGCGGAGAAGAATGGAGATGCATTATTAAAAGAATATGCAGAGACAGTTGTGGCAGTTGCAAATATCAAGATCGCAGTCCGTTCTGTAAAGACAGAAAAAGGACTGGATTTTATGAGACGTGCGATGGAGGAATGTCAGACGCTCAATGTGGAACGGCTGATGCGGGCAGCACTTTCCGGTATGCCGGATGTGATCAAATATCTGGAAGAAACACCGTATTCCGGTGGAGCTGCAGCATTATCAGACAGTTCATCCGCATTTGAACGCTGGTGCGATAACCGGATCATAGAGGCGATCCGGCCGCAGAAATATAATTCATTTACGATCGGACCACTTGTTGCTTATGTACTTGCAAGGCAGAATGAGATCAAGACAGTCAGGATCATCCTGACCGGAAAGTTAAATCATCTGCCGGATGATGCAATCAGGGAAAGGGTAAGGGAAATGTATGTATAGAATTGCAGTATTAGGTGAATATGACAGCATCTATGGCTTTGCGACTCTGGGACTTGAGACCTTCCCGGTATCCGATGCAGAACAGGGCAGTACACAGCTCAGAAGACTGGCAGAAAGTGGATATGCCGTTATCTATGTAACAGAGAGCATGGCAGAGCAGATCAAGAAAGAGATAGAGAGATATAAGACGCAGATGCTTCCGGCGATCATCCTGATCCCAGGAGTTTCCGGTAATACATCTGCAGGTATAAATGGAGTAAAGAAATCCGTAGAACAGGCAGTCGGTTCGGACATTCTGTTCAGTGGAAACTAGGAAGGAGCGTGACCAGAAAACGTGGCAACAGGTAAGATAAAAAAAGTTGCAGGACCTCTTGTTATCGCAGAGGGAATGCGTGACGCGAATATGTATGACGTTGTCAGAGTAAGTGAGAGCCGACTGATCGGCGAGATCATAGAGATGCATGGAGATCAGGCATCTGTTCAGGTTTACGAAGAGACATCAGGACTTGGACCGGGTGCACCGGTAGAGTCAACCGGAATGCCGCTGTCCGTAGAACTTGGACCCGGACTGATCAGCAGTATCTATGACGGTATCCAGAGACCTCTGGATGATATCATGAAAATCTGTGGAAATAATTTGCAGCGAGGCGTTGAAGTTCCATCATTAAAGAGAGACATCAAATGGCCATTTGTTCCATGCGTTAAGGCAGGGGACAAGGTAGAGACCGGAGATGTGATCGGAACCGTACAGGAGACAGTTGTCGTAACTCAGAAGATCATGGTTCCATATGGTATAGAAGGAACTGTAAAAGAGATCAAGAGCGGAGATTTCACAGTAGAAGAAACTGTATGTGTGATTGAGACAGCAAAGGGTGATAAGGAACTGACACTGATGCAGAAATGGCCGGTTCGTAAGGGTCGTCCTTATGCAGAGAAGATTCCGCCGGTTATGCCGCTCATCACAGGACAGCGAGTTGTCGATGCATTCTTCCCGATCGCAAAGGGTGGTGTAGCAGCAGTTCCCGGACCATTCGGTAGTGGAAAGACCGTTATCCAGCATCAGCTTGCAAAATGGGCAGAAGCCGATATCGTTGTATACATCGGATGTGGTGAACGCGGAAACGAGATGACAGATGTATTAAACGAGTTCCCTGAACTGAAGGATCCGAAGACAGGATACTCCCTGATGGAGAGAACCGTTCTGATCGCAAATACATCGGATATGCCGGTTGCAGCCAGAGAGGCTTCTATTTACACCGGTATTACGATCGCAGAATATTTCCGTGATATGGGATATTCCGTTGCGCTGATGGCTGACTCTACTTCCAGATGGGCAGAAGCACTTCGAGAAATGTCAGGACGTTTACAGGAGATGCCCGGTGAGGAAGGTTATCCTGCATATCTTGGAAGCCGTCTGGCACAGTTCTATGAACGTGCAGGTATGGTTAAGACACTTGGTTCAGAAGGAAGAACCGGAGCCTTATCCGTAATCGGAGCCGTATCACCTCCCGGTGGTGATATTTCAGAGCCGGTATCGCAGGCAACCCTTCGTATCGTTAAGGTATTCTGGGGACTGGATTCGGCACTGGCTTATAAGAGACATTTCCCGGCGATCAACTGGCTGACCAGTTATTCGCTGTATGTAGATAACATGGGAAAATGGTTTGAGGAAAATGTCAACGAGCATTGGATGGAAGACCGTCAGAAGCTTATGACATTATTACAGGAAGAAGCAGAGCTGGATGAGATTGTTAAGATGGTTGGTATGGATGCCTTATCTGCGGGCGACCGTCTGAAGATGGAAGCAGCCAGATCTATCCGTGAGGACTTCCTGCATCAGAACTCATTCCATGAGATCGACACTTACACACCACTGGATAAGCAGTTCCGCATGATGGAACTTGTGCTTGCATTCTATGAGGAATCCTCAGAAGCTTTAAAACGTGGTGCAACTATAAAGAATATTCTGAATATGGAGGTTCGTGAGAAGATCGGACGTTTCAAATATACACATCCGGAAGATGTGGAAGCAGAATATGACAAGATCATAAAGGCACTTCATCAGGAACTGGAAGCAGCCATAGCAAAGGAGGACTAAGCATATGCCAAAAGAATATAGAACCATACAGGAAGTTGCAGGACCTCTGATGTTGGTACATGGTGTAGAAAATGTTACCTATGATGAACTTGGTGAAATCGAGCTTGCAAGTGGCGAAGTCAGAAGATGCAAGGTTCTTGAGATCAATGGTGAAGATGCACTGGTACAGTTATTTGAGAATTCAACAGGTATCAACCTTTCAAACAGCAAAGTAAGATTCCTTGGACGAAGTATGGAACTTGGCGTATCAGAAGATATGCTTGGCCGTGTATTTGACGGACTGGGAAGACCTATCGATAAAGGACCGGATATCCTTCCGGAGGAGAGAAGAGATATCAACGGTCTGCCAATGAATCCGGCAGCAAGAAATTATCCATCGGAATTTATCCAGACAGGTATCTCTGCTATTGATGGATTAAATACACTGGTAAGAGGACAGAAGCTGCCGATCTTCTCGGCATCGGGACTTCCACATTCGAAGTTAGCAGCCCAGATCGCAAGACAGGCTAAGGTGCGTGGAACAGATGAACCATTCGCCGTAGTATTTGCTGCTATGGGTATCACTTTCGAAGAAGCGAACTTCTTCACGGAGAGCTTTAAGGAGACAGGAGCGATCGACAGAACCGTACTGTTCATCAACCTTGCAAATGACCCTGCGGTTGAGCGTATCGCTACCCCTCGTATGGCACTGACCGCTGCGGAATATCTTGCATTTGAAAAGAACATGCATGTACTGGTTATCCTGACGGATATCACAAACTATGCAGATGCATTACGAGAAGTATCCGCAGCCCGAAAAGAGGTTCCGGGTCGTCGTGGATATCCCGGATACATGTATACAGACCTTGCAACTTTATATGAAAGAGCAGGAAGACAGCGTGGCAAGAATGGTAGTATCACAATGATCCCAATCCTTACCATGCCTGAGGATGATAAGACACATCCAATCCCTGACTTAACAGGATATATCACAGAGGGACAGATCATCTTAAGCCGTGAGCTTTACAGAAAGGGTGTAACACCACCAATCGATGTACTTCCATCTCTGTCACGTCTGAAGGATAAGGGTACCGGTGAAGGAAAGACAAGAGGAGATCATTCCAGCACCATGAACCAGTTATTTGCTGCATATTCCCGTGGTAAGGATGCAAAGGAACTTATGACGATCCTTGGTGAATCAGCATTGTCGGATATCGATATTTTATATGCAAAGTTTGCAGAAGCATTTGAAAAGGAATATGTATCTCAGGGTTATGAGACAGACAGAAGTATCGAGGAGACCTTAAACATCGGCTGGAAGCTGTTATCCATCCTGCCTCGTGCAGAACTGAAACGTATCGATGACAAGTGGTTAGATATGTATTATGGAAAGTAACGAGAAGCGCGTGAGTAGACTTGCAAATGGGATGCTTGAGCTTGCTCATAGCAGACGATTTGCAAGGATACGAGCATGGTTCGACAGAACCCACCGAGCCGACAGGCGAGGTGGAGCGCTTCGAGTTAATAAACGGAAGAGCGCTACGAGCCGACAGGCGAGGTGGAGCGCTTCACAGTCTATAAACCCTTTATAAGGAGGCAAAAATGGCAGCTACACAGGTAAATCCTACCAGAATGGAACTGACCCGTTTAAAGAAGAAGCTTGTTACGGCAACCAGAGGCCATAAGCTGTTAAAAGATAAACGAGATGAGCTGATGCGGCAGTTCCTTGATATGGCAAGAGAGAATATGGCGCTTCGAGAGAAGGTTGAGGCCGGTATCAAGGCCGCCAATACGAATTTTGTCATAGCAAAAGCCGGCATGTCTGAACAGATCCTTCATACGGCACTGATGGCACCGAAACAGGAAGTCCAGCTTACCTGTAAGGATCGAAATGTTATGAGTGTAGATATTCCGGTATTTGAATATACAACAAAAAGTGCGGATGAGAATGATATCTATTCTTACGGTTTTGCATTTACCTCCGGTGATCTGGATGATGCAGTAAAATCACTTGCTGACATCCTTCCGGATATGCTGAAACTGGCGGAGATTGAGAAATCCTGTCAGCTTTTGGCATCGGAGATCGAAAAGACCAGACGGCGTGTAAATGCGCTGGAGCATGTTATTATTCCTGAGACAAAGGAGGGCATCCGTTATATTAGCATGAAGCTTGATGAGAATGAGCGAAGCACGCAGGTGCGACTCATGAAGGTCAAGGATATGATGCTGGAGGAAGCCCATCACTATAAAGAGCATCAATTTGAATAGAAACGGACGAAAACTCCTGATATTATACATTGTTATTATGCAAAACGCTTGCGCTCTATCCTCGGTGCAACGGTACGTAAGGCAGCAAGGGACGCTGTCTAAGAACCGGCACTCGGATAGGTTTGCTACATAACAAGTATAATATCAGGAGTTTTCTGCTTGCTGTTATATATAAATAAGATTTTATTTGTTTCGTTTAGCAAGTTGAGCCTTTAAAATCGCGATTTCTGCACTCATTTCACATACTGTGGCATCTCTTTCGGCTAGAGCAGCATCCTTTTCAGACAGAGCAGCGTCCTTTTCAGACAGAGCAACATCTTTCTCAGATAAAGCAGCAATCGCTTCATCTCGTTCTTTTTTCAATTCATCGATCATGTAGTTGACTGTATTCTCATCCAATTTTCGTAATGCTTCAGAAAACATGGTAACAACCTCCTCCGGGTGATACAGATACTCAGACATATCCATGCAGATAGTTTCCATCCACGGATAGTCGGATATCAGTGCTGCAAGGTCATCCAAGGTGGTTGCAGTTAACAGGGATAACCATGCGTTAAGTTCGTTGATATCTTTAGAATACTTACTTTTTTGGAAGACGTCAAGGGCAACGACATAGTATTCCTGCAGAAGATGGAAGTCGCTTCCGGTATCAAATGCAGCCTTTCCATGATGCAGATAGATATCGGATAATTCGGGATCTTTACATTCTTTTGGACTGTTTTCAAACATCACGATCGTATAAACGGTTTTCAGATACTGATAGATGAATGTACTTCCCTTTTCCCCTTTTACTCTGGTGTACTGGCGGAGCAAAAGATCAGCAGAGTAGCAGGACATCCGCTCACCGGGAAAGGTGTATGGGATCTTCTGGATCTCCACATTTGCGATCGAACCATCTTCTAACTGAACAATGATATCCAGAAGCAGGAGAGAAGTTGATGGAAGCATGCTGTCTTCATTTGACAGGATACATTTTACGGTAACATTTGTACCGATGATACTGCTGATCAGTCGTGATAACCGTTCCGGGTATATATCTGGGTTGAACAGCTTTTTGAAAAATGGATCATAGGTCAATGGCAGGCTTTTCTTACCTTCCATGAATTCCAGAAAGTTTGATTTCCATTTGTCAGGCCAGTTCAGATATGTCCGGTAAAGGGGTGGATTCTTTTTCAATTCTACCAGACATTCATCTTTGGTTCGGGATGGGAAAAGCTGATGGATGTTTAATGCGGCAAGCTGTATAGCATTGCCTTTCTGTGAGACAGCAATGTTTCTTTTTTCATTTTCATTGTGCATAAATTTAATTCCTCGTAATATCCGGCGCCTGTTTTGTCGACAACATAAAGACAGCTTTAAAGAAACAGTTGAAAAAGAAATCCATCGGATATATAAAGACGTGGAAGATAAAATAATAAGAAGATAAATTTTTAAATCCCCTGCCTGTTATAGATAGAAACATATGAATCTATAACAGACAGTTTTTTGTTGCATTTAACTTGACAAAACAGTAAAAAAGAGTAAAGAACAGTAAAACACATATAAAAGAGTAAAGAACAGTAAAAAAAAGGAGGTGCAACATGCAAAATCCGTTTTTATTAGTTTTCGGAAGAAGTCCTTTAGAATCAGTGTCCAGATTAGTACAGACAAATGAAATTATAGAAATGTTTTCAGCAGATTTATATGATTACAGGGGGACGAGGCAGTGGAAAGAAAGTTATGCTGACGGATATTTCAAAGCATTTCCGAAAAGAAAAAGAATGGATCGTTATTGAGATGAATCCGGAACGTGATCTGCTGTATAGTTTTGCTGCAAAACTATATGATCAAAAGGAATTAAAAGATTTATTTATAAAAGCCAAGATTGATTTATCTGTACTTGGAATCGGTATATCAATAGAAAAAGCAAATCCTTTTTTGATATAGACAGTATCTGAGTGAATATGTGTATGACAAGATCTGGTCGGAGTTATCGAACAAAGACAGGAAGATCTGTTATGGTATTGCAAAAATAGAATCTGGTAAATAAAGGAGATATGAGATAAGCTTTCGTTGAAAACAAATGAGTTTAATCCGTATCGAGACAGGTTAAAGAAAAGGGGTATTATTGATTGCGAGGAACATGGGTATGTTTTCTTTTCATTACCTGAATTTGGGGAATATGTATTAACGCATTTGTAATATTAGATAGATGGATATAACTTCTATAAGAAATAAACATTTTCAACTTGTACCTCTTTTGTTCGCACGATAATATGAAAAAAATGAATTCTTTGCGTGTAACAGAGAATTTATTGGAGGTATCCTGTGTCTGATCAAGGTCATCGTTGACCGGCAGGGGAAAAAGCTTCCGGGAACGATTACTGACTTTGTCAATGAAAATGGTGTTGATTTTCCGGTTGTGCAGTTTCAGTATAATGGACAGGATATGAAATTACGAGCTGCAAATGGCGGAAACAAAAAGTTAAACCGGAATGATCCGGTGGAGATCATTTATCGTCCGGGCAAAGCAAAGTATGTGAACATTGTTGGAGATAACAAAGATGTAGTGATCGCAGTTGGAATAACCGTATGTGGTATCGGTCTGATCATTTGTAAGATTTTACGGTAAATAATTATAAACTTGTTTTCCTTTCCAATATCCGTTACAATCAAACTTGGAGAGACGGAGGCAATATACAAAGCTAAAATATGCATGTTATTCTGTTCTATCAGTATTAAGAAAGGAGATAGAACATGGATAACGAAATTGTATATTCCTCCAAGGCAACTGATCAGAAAGCACAGTATGATGCCAGTGCCAAGCGCCTGCTTGGACAGAAGATCATACTGGCGCATATACTGATCAGGGTAGTAGAAGAATTTAAAGGTATGGATGCAGATACGGTCGCTTCTTTGATTGAAGGTGAACCATATATCAGCCAGGTTCCGGTTGAACTGGGATTAACGAACAAAGAAACGGTGGATGCCAGAACCGGTGAACGGATTGTCGGACTGAATACAGAAAGTTCCGAAATTGATGAGGGAAAGATATATTTTGATATTATCTTCTATGTACGGATGCGGGATGGATTGGCGAAAATGATCATTAATCTGGAAGCCCAGAAGAATGAACCGACAAAGTATTTTATCTTAAATCGGGCAATCTTCTATACGGCAAGACTGGTGTCATCCCAGAAAG
>NZ_QTXL01000008.1 GCF_003461625.1 Clostridium sp. AF15-31
TGGATCTGTATGAATATGAAAGAGAACAGTCTGAGTCATATTCATATGGTAAAGGATGATTTACTTGGTGATCAGGACTGGAAAGGCAATCTGGATATTCTTAATATCGTGATGATTGGGCTGGCGAAGGAGATACCACACAAGGAAGAAAGATATGAACTGCATCGCTTGCTTGGAGCGTTATTGTCACAGACAATGACGGCAGAACAGAAATTGAAACTGATGAAACAGGAGTATAACATACCGGTAGACAGACGCAGTATAAGGGAAGAGGTGAAGATCATGTGCAATCTGAGTGAAGGCGTAGAAGAAATGGGATATATAAAGGGCGAAGCCGCTGGCAGAGCAGAAGGCGAAAAAATAGGCGAAGCACGAGGCAAGGCCATTGGAAGGTCTGAAGGAAGATCTGAAGGAAAATCGGAAGGTAGAGCTGATATTATCCTGAAAATGTACAAGAAAGGCTACTCCTTAGAACAGATCATGGATGTAACCGATATGAGCGAAGCGGAAATTAAGGCAATTATAGGATAAGAGCATAGGCAGAACAGGTAATATGTATATTTTAGCAGAAGTCCGGATATGGCAGAAATGCTCTATCTGGATTTTTTTTGAAGACTATGTTAAAACTTTTTTAGGAGTCATCCTGTCTATTATAGTAGATGCATGACATTCATGATTATAAGCAAAGGAGAGACGATTATGGGAAAAATGAAAAGCAGATTAAAGCGGTTTGTTGTCTGGTGCATGGCGGTAGTCATGTTGTGCATGAGTGGACCGTTTACAGCAAATGTGGCAGCATTGGAAAGTGAGACACCGGAACTTGCGGCAGCAAAGACTGTAAAGATCAAAAATGCAAAAGTTGGAACAAAAGTCACGGTAGGGAATTATACCTACAGAATAACCGCACTGACACCGAAGAAGAAAACGGTAGAGGTAACGGGATTTACCAAAAAGGCAAAAAAGAAGCGCACTGAGGTGATGGTGCCTGCCAGTATAAAGATCACATCGAAGACAGGAAAGTATAAAGGAACTTATAGTTTTAAGGTTACGTCTGTTGGGAAAAAAGCTTTCTATAATAACAAAAGAATATGGAAGATAACATTAGGAAATAATATCCGCACAGTTAAAAAACAGGCATTTTACGGATGCTCCAATCTGGGTAGTCTTATTTTCTATGATGCGGACAAGCTGAAGGTGCTTGAAGCGGGAGCGTTTCAGAATTGCAAAAATCTGTGGTATACGAACCTGGACAAGCAGAATCTGATGATAAAAAAGATCGGGAAAAATGCACTAAAAAACTCAGGCATAAAAGATAATCCGTATTTTATCAAAACGAGGAAAAAACCGAAAACAATCGATAACAATCAGATGATCATAACAGAGTCATACGAGGACGGCGGTGAAAAGATCGGCGGGCTGGATAATATGGGTGAGGGTGTTGTGAGCAAATGGAAAGGGCTTGTTGTCTATTCGAAGAAACCGGTAAATCCAAGAAAATTTATTGCGAAATATGGAGATTCATATGGATACCGAGAGGCTGATCTGCCGGTGCTTGATGGTTCCGGTGGGGCAACAACATATCTGCCAAATTACAAAAACATAAAGATTTTGTTCGGAGCAAACACCCATAAACTGGAATCGTCCATTTGGGAAGTCTTTGGAGAGATAAATATGGAATATTATAACGTTGCTCCTTATATAAATGCAGGATATAAATATATGACCTATATTTACATAGACAGCTTGGTAGAAAAACCATATGATCTTTCTATTTATTATGGAAAAGAAAAAGTAAAAACGGTCAAGATGGAAGGCATCACAAAGGCAGAAAGAAAAACAACCCTGAAGGAATCGGTTACAACCTGGGGAACTCTGGCGGATGTTTTAAAAGTAAACAGGCTGTTCGAGAAACTGAGAGCAGGCTATGAAAAGAAGTATAACAGATCTGCAAAAAATCTTGATATGGGAGAAATGATACAGTTGCTGGATGCGTATATAGGTTCGTTTCCATATAAAGAATATAATTGCGGGGCGGTCTGGTATATGGTCGAGGCAGCAAAATACTACGGAGCATATGGAATGGTTGTATACAATGATTCGGAAAAAGAATATTATCGAAATCTGCAACCGACCATATATGGTTCGCTCAAGAATTATAATGCGGTTCATGATGAACATACAAAGATGTATTTTCACACGATCGGAATGGTGATCTATGAAGGCGGCTATATGTTTGGAGAGCTAAATGGTAATATGGCGAATAATAAAAGTACATATTTGGAATGCCTGCCGGAGGATTATCATAAGATTACAGAATTCAGAATGGATCAGACCCCTCTGACAAGTGTTGATGAACATTGTATCCAGATCGCATCGTATAAAAGCACAGCAGATTTCTGGAAGAAGAATTATAAGATAGACGTGCATACATTTGATCCATATAACCCGGATACATGGTATTGATCCGGAGAAACGGCAAAACAATGGCATCAGGTACAGATGATCGAATTTATTTGTATCTGGTGCCGTTTTTTACGCATTGTGATGGTAAAAAATGCGGATTAATGCTACAATAAAACGAATGGGGAAACGCTTTAGCAGATACGAATGAAAAGGCTGAATGAGATTATACGAGAGGAAACGAAAAAATGAACAAACGAAACCGGTTAAAAACCATTCGGCCGCAGAATGAACGTGCGGCAAGAGCATTCCGTAAGAAGCAGAACATGAAGGTAGAGCTGAATAAAAAGTGGCTGCCTGTTGTCTATGTGGTGATGCTCGGTATCTGTATTTTACTGAACGTAACGAATGACAGTCTGGATCTGGCAAATGTGCTGATTAGCATCTGTATGTTTGGTATCGTGGGGGCGATATTTGTCTATGCATATAAGCATTTGAAGCATATCGACCAGATGGGGGAAGATTTTCGTATAGCCATCAGCTATATTAAGGGCGATTATGCTAAGGAAAAGAAGCTCCTATGGGATCTGTATCGTACCGAAACCCGGTATGGTATCTTTAATGAGGAACATCTGAGAAATTCCTATGTAGATTATGTGGAAGAAATGAAACGTCTGGAGCAGGATGAGGAAGGAAAATATGCCTGCGATATCGAAGATTTTATCAATTACCAGCTGATCGATGATGCGGTTGAAAAAGGTCGTCTGAGTCTGGTTCCGGGAGCCATGACAGGACTGGGTATCCTTGGTACCTTTATCGGTCTGTCAATTGGACTTCAGGCATTTAATACAGGTTCAGCAGAGGAGATTACGAACAGTATCGGACCTCTGATGGATGGTATCAAGGTTGCGTTCCATACATCTATCTATGGTATGATCTTTTCCCTGACATTTAATCTGATCTTTAAGACGGTTCTGGAACAGGCATATCACAAGCTGGATGAATTTGTAGCAGAGTTCAAACGGTATGTGCGTCCGGATGCGACTTACGATAACGGTAATCTGGAACTTGATTTCCAGAAGAAACAGTTGGAAGCAACGATAGCAACACAGAAGGCAATCGAAGAAACACTTGCATATCTGAAGTCCATGCATGAAGATATCGAAGATATCCGTATCCTGACGAAAGATCAGAATGACATCTTCCGGGGCAGACTGAACCGCCCGAGGGCGATCGAGCAGAGCAGCAGGGAGGGATAAGGCATGAGTAAGAAACGAAGAAGACCGGAGGAAGAAGAAACCTCTTACTGGCTGTCGTATTCCGATATGATGGCGGCACTCCTTCTGATCTTTATTCTGATCATTTCTTTTACACTGATGCAGTCAAAGAGCCAGTATGAGAGTAAACAGGCGGAGCTTGATAAGCAGAAAGAAATTATCAAGGAACAGGAGCAGTTGTTAAAAGATCAGCAGGATGAGCTGGATCGGATCGCAGGCATCCGAAGTGATCTGGTGGCGGCTCTCCGCGATGAGTTTGCCGGCAGTTCTTTAAATGTAAAAGTTGATGAAAAAACCGGAGCGATCACATTTGATGCAAGCGTTTTGTTTGATGTAGCAGACAGTGATCTGAAGGAAGAAGGAAAGACATTCTTGAAAGAATTTCTTCCAAAATATTGTAATGTACTGTTAGATGAAAAATATCGTGATTATGTATCGGAGATTATTATAGAAGGTCATACAGATACGAATGGATCTTATATTTATAATCTTGAACTTTCCCAGCAGAGAGCCTTTTCTGTTGCGAAGTATTGCCTGACCGAGAGTAACGGGATCATAAGCTCCACGGATGTTGAACTGCTCCGAAGTGTGCTGACGGCAAATGGAAAGTCCTACAGCAATCCGATTTATAAGGAGGATGGATCTGTCGATCTGGAAGCATCCAGACGAGTAGAGATTCTGTTCCGGCTTCAGGATGAAGAAATGATCGCTGAGATGATGAATATTCTGAAAGAGAAATAGATATTTTGAAAGAGAAACAGACCAACACTTGCGGTTTTAAAAACGAGATGGTACAATGAGCATTGCGATGGGATGTGTTTGTACATACCAGCATAATGCGAAACCAACATTGAACCGACAGGTGAAATGGTACAATGAGCATTGCGACGGTACATATTTATGTGTACTAAATGGATAGATTGTCTTTTGAAAGGAAAACGAGATGAAAAGAGTAGTTGTAACAGGAATGGGCGCTGTAACCCCGATCGGAAATAATGTAGAAGAATTCTGGGATGGCATTAAGAAGAATAAAGTAGGTATTGGCGAGATTACAAAATTTGATGTATCCGAATATAAATGCAAAATGGGTGCTGAAGTAAAAGATTTTGATCCGAAACAATATATGGATCCAAAGGCGGCCAGAAGAATGGAGCCGTTCTGCCAGTATGCAGTTGCAGCTACAGGCGAAGCAATCAAGAATGCTGGTATTGATCTTGAGAAAGAAGATCTGACAAGATTCGGAACCTGTATCGGTAACGGACTTGGCGGTGTAGCTACGATCGAAAAGGAACATGCCAAGGTTATGAATGGTAAGGCAAACCGTGTCAGTGTAATGATGGTTCCTATGATGATCTCGAATATGGCAGCCGGAAATGTAGCGATCGCATATGGCTTAAAGGGCAAATGTACAGATGTTGTAACAGCATGTGCGACAGGAACAAACAGCATTGGCGAGGCATATCGTTATATTCAGGTCGGAGATGCAGATGTGATGGTAGCCGGAGGTGCTGAATCACCGATCTGTGAGACAAATGTTTCAGGCTTTATCTCCATGACAGCACTTTCAAGTGCAACAGAAGCAGATCGTGCGTCGATTCCGTTTGACAAAGACAGATGTGGATTCGTTATCGGTGAAGGAGCTGGCGTCGTAGTTCTGGAATCTCTGGAGCATGCGCAGGCAAGAGGAGCAAAGATCCTTGCCGAGGTTGTCGGATATGGTTCCACCTGTGATGCATTTCACATTACATCCCCTGCCGAGGATGGAGAGGGTGCAGCAAGAGCCATGACACTTGCAATCAACGAGGCTGGCATTACACCGGCAGACGTTGATTATATCAATGCACACGGAACAAGTACCCACCACAATGATCTCTATGAGACAAGAGCAATTAAGAAAGCATTTGGTGAAGATGCATATAATGTAAATATTAATTCTACAAAATCCATGATCGGTCATTTATTTGGTGCGGCCGGAGCAGTTGAATTTATTACATGTGTAAAATCTATCGAAGATGGATACATTCATCCAACAGTAGGTCTTCGTGAGACAGAAGGCGAGATCGATCTGAATTATACAAAGGGTGAGGGCGTTCATAAGGACATTACATATGCACTGAGCAATTCTCTTGGATTTGGTGGACACAATGCAAGTATCCTTGTAAAGAAATGGGAAGAATAAGATCCAGACAAAAACAGGTATAAAAGAATTACACATCATAAATAATGTGAGCAAAAGTATTTGCACGAAAAAGTGTAAATTTACATGGAAAAGTGAAAATTCACATCAAAAAGTGAAAAAACGTATTGACATATTCCTTGTGTTATGGTAAAGTATCTCCCGATGAACTGCCGAAGACAGTAGGTGCCGGATGGCATAAGTTGAAAAACGCCTACCGAGGAATATATCGTTAATATTATTTTAACTATATGCTCTCTGTCTTATCGACAGAGAGCTTTTCTTATTTTAGCAGAAGATGCTTTCTGTTAACTATGTGCAGTCATTAGTAAAACAAGGAGGCGCATTATGGCAAAGGTAGAGATTAAGAAGCCAGTAGTTGAAGAAATCAAAGCTAACTTAGATGGTGCTCAGACAGCAGTTGTAGTTGACTACCGTGGACTTACAGTTGAGCAGGACACACAGCTTCGTAAGCAGTTAAGAGAAGCTGGGGTTGTTTATAAGGTATACAAGAACACCATGATCAACTTCGCTATTGAAGGCACAGAGTTCGAGGGACTGAAGCCATGTCTCGAAGGACCTACCGGATTAGCTATCTGTAAGACAGATGCTACAGCAGCAGCCAGAATCCTGGCTAACTTCGCAAAGACTGCTCCAGCACTTGAGCTTAAGGGTGGCGTTGTAGAAGGTACATTCTACGATGCAGCAGGTATCGCAGTTATTGCAAACATTCCTTCAAGAGAAGTACTTATTTCCAAATTCCTTGGAAGTATCCAGTCACCTATTGCAAACTTCGCTCGTGTTATCAAGCAGATTGCAGAACAGAAGGAAGCTTAATTATTTGTGCATACAGGCACGTCGGCTTCTATTTAATAGAAGCAGCAATTATTAAACTATATTATATTAATGGAGGAAATAATAATGACAACTCAGGAAATTATTGAAGTAATCAAAGGTTTATCAGTATTAGAATTAAATGACTTAGTTAAAGCATGTGAGGAAGAATTCGGTGTATCAGCAGCAGCAGGTGTTGTTGTAGCAGCAGCAGGCGGAGACGCTCCAGCAGCAGAAGAGAAGGATTCATTCGATATCGAACTTACAGAAGTTGGTCCTAACAAGGTTAAGGTTATCAAGGTTGTTCGTGAGATCACAGGTCTTGGCTTAAAGGAAGCTAAGGATGCTGTTGATGGCGCTCCAAAGGTTATCAAAGAGGGAGCTTCAAAGGACGAGGCTGAGGAAGCTAAGACTAAGTTAGAGGCTGAAGGCGCTAAGGTTACATTAAAGTAATTTTATTCCTTGTATTTATGAATATCTTTCGACCTGGCGGGAGAATTACCTGCCAGGTCGTTTTTGTCAAAGTTCCGGCGAACTGATCATTTTTATCAATAAGAGCAGTTGAGACCGAATAAGTGATTTTAAGATTCTGAACACAGATACGACATGATATAGTCAGCGTTATGTATCTGTTCTGTAATAATACCGCTGCAGGCTGTTTCAAAAGAATGCAGAGGGGCATATAAATATGGATAAAAGTTCATATACAATTCTTTAATAAAAAATTCCAAATATTTCTTGACATATACCTTGAAAATGTGATACAGTGTAGGATGTCTATACTATGGGTTGGTTTGCGTTCAAACCAGACATATAATGACACGGCTAATATATTTCGGTTAAATGTAAGCATTTCAACAGAATATACGCTTAAAAATAAATTCCAAGGGGTGAATGTGTCGATGGAAAAAAACAGAATTAGTCCTGTTCAATCTGGTAAAGGTATCCGAATGAGTTATTCCAGACAGAAAGATGTACTGGAGATGCCTAACTTTATCGAAGTTCAGAAAAACTCATACCAGTGGTTCCTTACCGATGGTCTGAAGGAGGCATTTAAAGATATCTCTCCTATTACTGACTATACAGGACAGCTTAGTCTTGAGTTTGTAGATTTCCAGTTATGTAGAGATGATGTGAAGTACTCAATCGAAGAGTGCAAGGAAAGAGATGCAACATATGCTGCACCGCTTAAAGTAAAAGTAAGACTCCATGCAAATGACGCAAAGGAAATGTCAGAACATGAGATTTTCATGGGTGATCTTCCTCTTATGACCGAGACAGGTACATTTGTGATCAACGGTGCAGAGCGAGTTATCGTAAGCCAGTTGGTGCGTTCACCTGGTATCTACTATGATATTGCACATGATAAGATTGGTAAGAAGCTGTACTCCTGTACAGTTATCCCAAACCGTGGTGCATGGTTGGAGTACGAAACAGATTCGAATGATGTTTTCTATGTTCGTGTAGATAGAACCAGAAAGGTGCCTATCACAGTACTTATCCGTTCACTGGGAATCGGAACAAATGCAGAGATTATCGATCTGTTTGGCGAAGAACCAAAGATTTTAGCAAGTATTGAAAAGGATCCTTCTGAGACATATCAGGATGGTCTTCTTGAGCTGTACAAAAAAATAAGACCGGGTGAGCCTCTTGCAGTAGAGAGTGCAGAGAACCTGATCAATGCAATGTTCTTTGATCCAAGACGTTATGATCTTGCAAAGGTTGGACGTTATAAGTTCAATAAGAAGCTGGCATTCCAGAACAGAATCACAGGTCAGATACTTGCAGAGGATGCGATCGATCCGGCAACCGGTGAAGTAATCGCAGAAGCAGGCACGACACTTACAAGAGCACAGGCAAAGGATATCCAGGATGCTGCTGTACCATATGTTATGATCCAGACAGAAGAACGTAACGTAAAGGTGCTTTCAAATATGGTAGTAGATCTGTCCAAGTATGTTGGATTTGATCCTGCTGAAGTAGGTATCCATGAGGGTGTATACTATCCTGTCCTTGAAACCCTTTTAAATGAATATTCAGACGAAGAAGAATTAAAGGCAGCTATCGCAAGAGATGCATCTGACCTTGTTCCAAAGCATATAACAAAAGAAGACATTATCGCTTCAATTAACTACAACATTCACCTTGAATATGGTATTGGAACAAAGGATGATATCGATCACCTTGGTAACAGACGTATCCGTGCAGTCGGAGAACTTCTTCAGAATCAGTATAGAATCGGTCTTTCCAGACTGGAAAGAGTTGTAAGAGAGAGAATGACGACTCAGGACGTAGAGACGATCACTCCACAGTCTCTGATCAACATCAAGCCTGTAACAGCAGCAGTTAAGGAATTCTTCGGAAGTTCCCAGTTGTCACAGTTCATGGATCAGAACAACCCATTGTCTGAGCTGACTCATAAGAGAAGATTATCAGCCCTTGGTCCCGGTGGTCTGTCACGAGACAGAGCAGGATTCGAGGTTCGAGACGTACACTATACTCATTATGGTAGAATGTGTCCTATCGAGACTCCTGAAGGTCCTAACATCGGTCTGATCAACTCTCTGGCTACTTATGCAAGAATCAATGAGTATGGTTTTGTAGAAGCACCATACAGAAAACTGGATAAATCAGATCCTGCAAACCCTGTAGTTACAGATGAGGTTATTTATCTGACTGCAGATGAAGAAGATAATTACAGAGTTGCACAGGCGAATGAACCTCTGGATGCAGATGGTCATTTCGTAAATAACAACGTATCAGGAAGATACAGAGAGGATACAACAGAGTTCCCGAAATCAAGAGTTGATCTGATGGACGTTTCTCCTAAGATGGTATTCTCAGTTGCTACATCCATGATTCCTTTCCTTGAGAACGATGATGCAAACCGTGCTCTGATGGGATCAAACATGCAGCGTCAGGCAGTTCCGCTTATGCTTACCGAATCAGCCGTTGTAGGTACCGGTATGGAAGCAAAGGCAGCCGTTGACTCAGGTGTATGTATCGTTGCAAAGAGAGATGGTGTAGTTGAATATTCCACAAGTAAGGAAATCTGTATTAAGGCAGATGAAGATGGAACAAAGGATATCTACCACGTTATCAAGTTCGCACGAAGCAATCAGGGTAACTGTATGAACCAGAGACCTATCGTATTCAAGGGCGAGCATGTTAAGGCTGGAGAGGTTATCGCAGACGGACCATCTACTTCAGGTGGAGAGATCGCACTTGGAAAGAACCCTCTGATCGGTTTCATGACCTGGGAAGGTTACAACTACGAGGATGCTGTTCTTTTAAGTGAAAGACTTGTAAAAGATGATGTATATACATCTATTCATATTGAGGAGTACGAATGCGAAGCAAGAGATACCAAGCTCGGACCGGAAGAGATCACAAGAGATCTTGCAGGATTGTCCAATGATGCATTAAAGGATCTGGATGAGAATGGTATTATCCGTATCGGTGCTGAGGTTCGTGCCGGAGATATCCTTGTCGGTAAGGTTACTCCTAAGGGAGAGACAGAGCTGACAGCAGAGGAAAGACTCCTTCGTGCCATCTTTGGTGAGAAGGCAAGAGAAGTAAGAGATACTTCCCTTAAGGTTCCTCATGGAGCATTTGGTGTCATCATGGATACCAAGATCTTCACAAGAGAAAACGGTGATGAACTTTCACCGGGTGTTAATAAATCAGTCAGAGTATACATTGCTCAGAAGAGAAAGATCCAGGTAGGAGATAAGATGGCCGGTCGTCATGGTAACAAGGGTGTAATTTCCCGTGTACTTCCGGTAGAAGATATGCCATTCCTTCCAAATGGTCGTCCGCTCGATATCGTGTTGAACCCACTGGGCGTTCCTTCACGTATGAATATCGGACAGGTTCTTGAAATCCATCTTGGTCTTGCTTCACAGGTTCTCGGATTCAAGGTTTCAACTCCTGTGTTTGATGGTGCAGACGAGTTTGATATCATGGATACTCTTGAGATGGCGAATGATTATGCAAATACCGAGTGGGAAGATTTCTATGAGAAATATAAAGACTCTGTTTCGGAAGAAGTAATGAATTACCTCTATGAGAACAGAGACCACAGAGAAGAATGGAAGGGCGTTCCGATCGACAGAACCGGTAAGGTACAGCTTCGTGATGGTAGAACCGGTGAAGAATTTGACAGCCCTGTAACAATCGGTTACATGCATTATCTTAAGCTCCACCATCTGGTTGATGATAAGATCCATGCACGTTCAACCGGTCCGTACTCATTAGTTACACAGCAGCCTCTGGGTGGTAAAGCTCAGTTTGGTGGACAGCGTTTCGGTGAGATGGAAGTTTGGGCACTGGAAGCATACGGTGCATCATATACATTACAGGAAATCCTGACTGTTAAGTCGGATGATGTAATCGGACGTGTTAAGACGTATGAAGCGATCATTAAGGGTGAGAATATTCCTACACCTGGTATCCCTGAGTCATTCAAGGTACTGCTGAAGGAATTCCAGTCACTTGGTCTCGATGTCAGAGTTGTAAAAGACGATATGACAGAGGTTGATCTCGGTGAGACGATCGAAGCGTATGACGAGAATGTTAAGAGCATGATCGATGATGATAAACGGGAAGCTGATGGACGTGAATTTGAAGAAGCGGGCTTCAGCGGAACAGATGAAAATGATGAGCTGACATCATTATCAGACGGAGAATATCTGGATGATTACAATGACGACTATGATGGCAACTCGGATGATGAATTTTAGAAAGGAGATTTTGTAAGATGCCAGAATTTAACATGGAAACTCCAGAACAGGAACAGGCTTTAAGCTTTGACGCAATTAGAATCGGACTTGCATCTCCTGAAAAAATCAGAGAATGGTCACATGGTGAGGTTAAGAAACCTGAGACTATCAACTACAGAACATTAAAACCGGAAAAAGACGGTTTGTTCTGTGAGAGAATATTTGGACCTAGCAAGGACTGGGAATGTCATTGTGGTAAATACAAGAAGATCAGATATAAAGGTATTATCTGTGATCGATGTGGTGTAGAGGTTACAAAGGCCAGCGTTCGTAGAGAGCGTATGGGTCATATCGAGCTTGCAGCACCGGTATCCCATATCTGGTATTTCAAAGGTATTCCTAGCCGTATGGGACTGATCCTTGATATTTCTCCAAGAGTACTTGAAAAGGTATTATACTTTGCATCTTATATTGTTCTTGATCCAAAGGACACACCGCTTACTTATAAGCAGGTTCTGACAGAGCAGGAATACAGAAAGGCTGAAGAGGACTTCGGATACGGCTCCTTCCGTGCAGGAATGGGCGCTGAGTCCATTCAGGAGCTCTTAAGAGCAATCGATCTGGATAAAGAAAGCGAAGAATTAAAGGCTGAGCTTAAGAATTCAAGCGGACAGAAGAGAGCCAGAATCATCAAGAGACTGGAAGTTGTTGAAGCATTCCGTAATTCTGAGAATAAGCCGGAGTGGATGATCATGGATGTTATTCCGGTTATCCCACCGGATATCAGACCTATGGTTCAGTTGGATGGCGGCAGATTTGCTACATCTGACCTGAATGACTTATATAGAAGAATTATCAACAGAAATAACCGCTTAAGAAGACTTCTTGATCTGAACGCTCCTGACATCATTGTCAGAAACGAGAAGAGAATGCTTCAGGAAGCTGTTGATGCGTTAATTGATAATGGTAGAAGAGGCCGTCCTGTAACAGGTCCGGGTAACAGAGCATTAAAGTCTCTGTCCGATATGTTAAAGGGTAAGCAGGGACGTTTCCGTCAGAACCTTCTTGGTAAGCGTGTTGACTATTCAGGACGTTCCGTTATCGTAGTAGGACCGGAACTTAAGATCTATCAGTGTGGTCTTCCAAAGGAAATGGCAATTGAATTATTCAAGCCATTTGTTATGAAAGAACTGACAGCCAGCGGCAGAGCAAATAACATTAAAGCTGCTAAGAAGATGGTAGAAAAGCTTGAGCCGGAAGTTTGGGATGTACTGGAAGATGTAATCAAAGAGCATCCGGTTATGTTAAACCGTGCTCCTACACTTCACAGACTGGGTATCCAGGCATTTGAGCCTATCCTTGTAGAAGGTAAGGCAATCAAGCTTCATCCACTGGTATGTACAGCGTTCAACGCCGATTTCGATGGTGACCAGATGGCTGTTCACCTTCCACTTACAGTTGAGGCACAGGCAGAATGTAGATTCCTGCTCCTGTCCCCGAATAACCTTCTGAAGCCTTCAGATGGTGCTCCGGTTGCCGTTCCTTCACAGGATATGGTCCTTGGTATCTACTATCTGACAATGGAGAAGGATGGCGATATCGGAGAAGGCAAGTTCTTTAAGTCAAAGAACGAAGCACTGCTTGCATATGAGAATAAGGAGATCACTCTCCATTCTAAGATAAAAGTAAGAAGAACTGTTACAACAGAAGACGGAACAGAGGTTACAGGTATCATCGATACTACACTCGGTCGTTTGCTGTTCAACGAGATCATTCCTCAGGATCTTGGATATGTTGACAGAACAAATCCTGATAATATCCTGAAACTTGAGATTGATTTCCATGTTGGTAAGAAACAGTTAAAGCCGATCCTTGACAAATGTATCAATACACATGGCGCAACCAAGACTGCTGAGGTTCTGGATGACGTAAAGGCAATCGGTTACAAGTATTCAACCAGAGGTGCTATTTCAGTATCTATTTCAGATATGAAGGTGCCGGACGAGAAGAAGCAGATTCTTGCAGATGCTCAGACTCAGGTTGACAAGATCACAAAGATGTTCAGACGTGGTCTTATGACAGAGGAGGAGAGATACCTCGCTGTTGTTAAGGTTTGGGAAGAAGCCGATAAGGTTCTGACAAAAGCCCTTCTGGACGGACTTGATAAATATAACAACATCTTCATGATGGCAGATTCCGGTGCCCGTGGATCTAACCAGCAGATCAAACAGCTGGCTGGTATGCGTGGTCTGATGGCAGATACAACCGGACGTACGATTGAACTTCCGATCAAGTCGAACTTCCGTGAAGGTCTTGACGTTCTGGAGTACTTCATTTCGGCACATGGTGCTCGTAAGGGTCTGTCCGATACAGCGCTTCGTACAGCCGATTCAGGATACCTGACCAGACGTTTGGTTGACGTATCACAGGATCTGATCATTCGTGAGACAGATTGTTGTGCAGGAAAAGCAATTCCTGGTATGGAAGTAGAAGCTTTCATGGAGGGAAAAGAAGTAATCGAATCCTTCCAGGAGAGAATTACAGGCCGTTACCTTGCAGAATCTGTATACGATAAAGATGGTAACCTTTTAGTTAAGGCAAACCACATGGTATCACCAAAGAGAGCTGCTCTGATCGTAAATCAGGGTGTAGATTCAAACGGTGTTCCGTTCCTTGATCCGGATACAGGTGTTACAAGACAGGATGCAAAGCTTAAGATCAGAACGATCCTGACATGTAAGTCACACCTTGGTGTATGTGCAAAATGTTACGGTGCCAACATGGCAACCGGACAGCCGGTACAGGTTGGTGAAGCTGCCGGAATCATCGCAGCTCAGTCAATCGGTGAGCCTGGTACACAGCTTACCATGAGAACATTCCATACTGGTGGTGTTGCCGGTGATGATATTACACAGGGTCTTCCTAGAGTAGAAGAGTTGTTCGAAGCAAGAAAACCAAAGGGACTTGCGATCATCGCAGAGTTTGGCGGTAAGGTTCAGCTTCGTGATAATAAGAAGAAGAGAGAAGTCGTTATCACAAATGACGAGACAGGTGAATCAAAGGCATACTTAATTCCTTATGGTTCCCGTATCAAGGTTCTGGACGATCAGGTTCTGGAAGCCGGTGATGAATTAACAGAAGGTTCTGTTAATCCACATGATATCTTAAAGATCAAAGGTATCCGTGCAGTTCAGGATTACATGCTTCGTGAAGTACAGCGAGTATACAGACTTCAGGGTGTTGATATCAATGATAAGCATATCGAGATCATTGTTCGTCAGATGTTAAAGAAGATCAGGATCGAGGATAACGGAGATTCATCCTACCTTCCGGGAACACTGGTTGACGTTCTTGATTTTGAAGATACAAATGAGCAGCTCATCGCAGAAGGCAAACAGCCGGCAGAAGGCTCACAGGTAATGCTTGGTATTACAAAGGCATCACTTGCTACAGATTCCTTCATGTCAGCAGCGTCCTTCCAGGAGACAACAAAGGTTCTTACAGATGCAGCTATTAAGAGTAAGGTAGATCCGCTTAATGGTCTGAAAGAGAACGTTATTATCGGTAAGCTGATCCCAGCAGGTACAGGTATGAAGCGTTATCGTTCTGTAAAGCTTGATACAGAGATGGATGAGATCAACTTCTTTGATGATGATGAAGAGATCGACTTCGGAGATGATCTGGAAAGCACAGAGTTAGAAGATGCAGTTGATACCGATGCAGATGCAGAGGATGAGGCGGAAGAAAATGCTTCAGACTTGGAATCTGTAGAGGCAGAGACATCTGATAACGAATAAATAAATTTGAAAAGTGCTTGACACGAATAATTTCAATATATATAATGGTAAGGCATGCGTGAGAACGTATGCCTTATATTATTTTTTATTTTGAAAGTAGGAGGTGAAAACATGCCAACATTTAACCAGTTAGTTAGAAAGGGAAGACAGACAGTAGAGAAGAAGTCAACTGCACCAGCTCTTCAGAGAAGTTTCAACTCATTAAAGAAGAAGCCAACTGAGACAAGCTCTCCACAGAAGAGAGGAGTTTGTACAGCAGTTAAGACAGCTACTCCTAAGAAGCCTAACTCAGCTCTGAGAAAGATCGCCAGAGTTCGTTTATCAAACGGTATCGAAGTTACAAGTTATATTCCAGGTGAAGGTCACAACCTTCAGGAGCATAGCGTAGTTCTTATCCGTGGTGGTAGAGTAAAGGACTTACCTGGTACAAGATACCATATCATCAGAGGTACTCTTGATACAGCAGGTGTTGCAAAGAGACGTCAGGCTCGTTCTAAGTACGGTGCTAAGCGTCCAAAAGATGCTAAGAAGTAATTAAAACCGTATTATTGGAAACATTCCAAAAAAATGTGCTGGTTAGGCCATGTTTTTGCTATGAGATAAGGTGTTGATGCATAAAATGCAGAAAACATCAGATAGATAGAAGAGATGGAAGTAACAGCACGAACACATTTTATAATGTGAGTACCGAAGAATTAATAAATATTAAGGAGGGAAGAACCGTGCCACGTAAAGGACATATCGCAAAGAGAGACGTATTAGCGGATCCAATTTACAATAACAAGGTGGTTACCAAGCTTATCAACAACGTAATGTTAGATGGTAAGAAGGGTGTTGCCCAGAAGATTGTTTACGGTGCATTCGACCGTATCGCAACTGAAACTGGTAAGGACGCTATCGAGGTATTTGAAGAGGCTATGAACAATATCATGCCATTACTCGAGGTTAAGGCAAGACGTATCGGTGGTGCAACATATCAGGTACCTATCGATGTAAGACCAGATAGAAGACAGGCTCTTGGACTTCGTTGGTTGACAACATTTTCACGTGCTAGAAGTGAAAAGACCATGGAAGAAAGACTTGCAAGAGAGATCATGGATGCAGCTAATAACACAGGTGCATCTGTAAAGAGAAAAGAAGATATGCACAAGATGGCAGAAGCAAACAAGGCGTTTGCTCACTACAGATTCTAATCTGTGCCGTCTACAGAATAATAAAAGGAGGACAATCCGTTGGCTGGAAGAGAATATCCATTGGACAGAACAAGAAACATTGGTATTATGGCTCATATCGATGCTGGTAAGACAACTCTTACAGAGAGAATCTTATACTATACCGGTGTTAACTATAAAATCGGTGATACTCATGATGGTACAGCTACTATGGACTGGATGGAGCAGGAGCAGGAAAGAGGTATTACAATCACTTCCGCTGCTACAACCTGTCACTGGACATTAGAGGATCATCACAAACCAAAGGCTGGTGCTTTAGAGCACAGAATCAACATCATTGATACTCCAGGTCACGTAGACTTTACTGTAGAAGTAGAGCGTTCACTTCGTGTACTTGATGGCGCCGTTGGTGTATTCGATGCAAAGGCTGGTGTAGAGCCTCAGTCAGAAAACGTATGGCGTCAGGCTGACACATACAACGTTCCACGTATGGCATTCATCAATAAGATGGATAAAATGGGTGCTGACTTTTTCTACTCAGTTCAGACAATTATTGATCGTCTGGGCAAGAATGCAATTCCAGTTCAGATTCCTATCGGTAAAGAATCCGATTTCATCGGTCTGATCGACTTATTTGAGATGGATGCATACTATTATAAAGATGATAAGGGTGAAGACATCGAGATCACAACGATCCCTGATGACTTAAAAGAGCTTGCTGACAAATGGCATGAGAACCTTGTAGAGAAGATCTGCGAGTTAGATGATGACTTAATGATGATGTACCTTGAGGGTGAAGAGCCTTCAATCGACGAAATGAAGAAAGTTCTTCGTAGAGCAACTATTGCTTGTGAAGCAGTTCCGGTATTCCTTGGTTCCGCATACAAGAATAAGGGTGTTCAGAAGATGCTTGATGGTGTCATCGAGTACATGCCAGCTCCTACAGATATCCCTGATATCACAGGTGTAGATCCTGAAGGAAATGAAGTTGTTCGTCATTCATCAGATGAGGAGCCATTCTCAGCTCTCGCATTCAAGATCATGACAGACCCATTCGTTGGTAAGTTAGCATTCTTCAGAGTATATTCAGGTACATTGAACTCAGGTTCATATGTATTAAATGCAACAAAAGACAAGAAAGAGCGTGTAGGACGTATCGTACAGATGCATGCGAATGCTCGTAAGGAAATTGATAAGGTTTACGCTGGTGATATCGCAGCTGCTGTTGGTTTCAAAGTAACAACAACTGGTGATACAATCTGTGATGAGCAGCATCCGGTTATCCTTGAGTCAATGGAATTCCCAGAGCCAGTTATCGAGCTTGCTATCGAGCCTAAGACAAAGAATGATCAGGGTAAGATGGGCGAGGCTCTTGCAAAGCTTGCTGAAGAAGATCCTACATTCAGAGCACATACAGATAAAGAAACAGGACAGACAATCATCGCTGGTATGGGTGAGCTTCACCTTGAGGTTATTGTTGACCGTCTGCTTCGTGAGTTCAAGGTTGAGGCAAACGTAGGTGCACCTCAGGTTGCTTACAAAGAGACATTTACCAAGGCTGTTGACGTTGATAGCAAGTATGCTAAGCAGTCAGGTGGTCGTGGTCAGTATGGTCACTGTAAAGTTAAGTTCGAACCAATGGATCCAAACGGCGAAGAGACATTCAAGTTCGAATCCACAGTTGTTGGTGGTGCTATTCCTAAGGAATATATCCCAGCAGTTGGTGAAGGTATCGAGGAAGCTGCTAAGGCTGGTATTCTTGGTGGATATCCGGTACTTGGTGTTCATGCAAATGTATACGATGGTTCATACCATGAAGTCGATTCGTCAGAAATGGCATTCCACATCGCTGGTTCTATGGCGTTCAAGGATGCTATGGCTAAGGCAAACCCAGTTCTTCTGGAGCCTATCATGAAGGTTGAAGTTACAATGCCTGAGGAATACTTAGGTGATGTAATCGGAAGCTTAAATGCTAAGAGAGGCCAGATCGAAGGTATGGATGATATCGGCGGTGGTAAGATCGTCAGAGCATTCGTTCCACTTGCAGAGATGTTCGGTTACTCAACAGAGCTTCGTTCATCTACACAGGGACGTGGTAACTACTCAATGTTCTTTGAGAGATACGCTCAGTGTCCAAAGAGTGTTCAGGAGAAGGTTATCGCTGAAAAGTCAAAATAATAGTTTGACAACTCAGAAAGGCATTTTGCCGTGCCTTTCGACTTAAAAGAGTAAAATAAATCATATCAGCAGGTAAAAAGGTTGAAAATCCTTGTGCCTGCTGGTATAAAGAGATAAAAAAAGGTTGAAAATCTTTTATATATTCTATATAATGAGTTTTAGCCAAGCATAGCCCTTAGGGGTACGAAATTTAAGGAGGATATTAAAAAATGGCAAAGGAAAAGTTTAATAGAAGTAAGCCACATTGTAACATTGGTACAATCGGTCACGTTGACCATGGTAAAACAACATTAACAGCAGCTATCACAAAAGTTCTTTCAGAGAGAGTAGCTGGTAACGCAGCTGTTGATTTCGCTAACATTGATAAGGCTCCAGAAGAGAGAGAAAGAGGTATCACTATCTCTACAGCTCACGTTGAGTACGAGACAGAGAAGAGACATTACGCTCACGTTGACTGTCCGGGACATGCTGACTACGTTAAGAACATGATCACTGGTGCAGCTCAGATGGATGGTGCTATCCTTGTTGTTGCTGCTACTGATGGTGTTATGGCTCAGACAAAGGAGCATATCTTACTTTCACGTCAGGTTGGTGTACCTTACATCGTTGTATTCTTAAATAAGTGCGATATGGTTGATGATGACGAGCTTATCGAACTTGTAGAGATGGAAGTTACAGAACAGCTTGAAGAGTACGGATTCAATGATTGCCCAATCGTTAAGGGTTCAGCTCTTAAGGCTCTTGAAGATCCAATGGGACCTTGGGGAGATAAGATCATGGAACTTATGGATACAATAGATTCATACATTCCAGATCCTCAGAGAGATACAGATAAGCCATTCATCATGCCTGTAGAGGACGTATTCACAATCACAGGTCGTGGTACAGTTGCTACCGGTAGAGTAGAAGCTGGTGTTATCCACTTAAATGATGAAGTTGAAATCGTTGGTATTAAGCCAGAAATCCAGAAGACAACTGTAACAGGTATCGAGATGTTCAGAAAGCTCCTTGATGAAGGACAGGCTGGTGATAACATCGGTGCTCTTCTTCGTGGTATCAAGAGAGAAGATATCGTAAGAGGTCAGGTTCTTTGCAAGCCAGGTTCAATCACATGTCATACAAAGTTCACAGCTCAGGTTTACGTTCTTACTAAGGACGAGGGTGGTCGTCATACACCATTCTTCAACAACTACCGTCCACAGTTCTACTTCAGAACAACTGACGTAACAGGTGTTTGTAACCTTCCAGCAGGTACAGAGATGTGCATGCCTGGTGATAACGTAGAAATGACAATCGAACTGATTCACCCAATCGCTATGAGCCAGGGTCTTACTTTCGCTATTCGTGAAGGCGGACGTACAGTAGGATCAGGACGTGTTGCTACAATTATCGAGTAACTAACGCGTTAGCTTTGAGCTAAGTGCAATAAATACAAGAGAAAGCAGTCCGTCGTGCTTGCACGACAAGGGCTGCTTTTTCTTGTATTTACAGGCATTCAGCAAATGCTGTGATGAGCTCGTGCGAAGCACGGGCGAAATGCACTTAGCGAAAAATCAAGGCTTCCAGAGGTTTTCCTCTGGGAGCCTTTTTGACGTTACGGTGAACGATTATGAAATAAATCTTGAAAACTGTATTAACAACGAATATATTTGCAAACGAGGAGCCGGAGCAGACACTAACCAAGTATGGTATGCTCCGGGAGAGCTTTCTGAAAAATAATCATAAAGGCATTTACACAGGAAAGCTGCTGGCGGGTACATTAAAAGAGCACTGCCTCGATATACAGGAGCAGGCAGAAAATATGGTAGAATGTCTCACAAAACAGCTAGTGGCGGTAGAAGGTATTAGTGAAGATTTGAAAAGCTATAATCAGATGAAATGGGTACGCAGGATGAATTCGATAAGAAATAGGGTGGATGAAGTAGTGCTGACAGAGGTTGTATATAAGATATAATCGATTACCTGTTCAAATCAGTAAGGCATGGATGAGTAGTACAGGACGGAAATGATCGGGCTGATCAGACAGGTAATGTAGCACATGAAGGACGGCGATATGGAGGAGCTTGGGGCGAAGGTGTTAGGTAAGCTCCAGAACATGACAGATGAGGAATTTGCAGAAATTTCTCTGGAAGTGGCAAAATGATAACTGAACCTCGTTGAGTAAAAGGTAAGTAAAACTAGAATGAAATCAAAAAAGAAAATAAAAATTGCTTATATTTAGAAAAATATTGAATATAATAATATAAATATAAAAAATACGCAAAAAATACTTGCATTTTATTAAAAGAGGTGATATATTATGAGTACAATAAAAGAAAAAGGATGTGTCAGTATGAAGATTCAAGCTGTTTTGATTGATGGCTTCAAAAATTTATCAAATGTAAAAATTTCTTTTGATAATATTACTGCTCTTGTTGCACTTAATAATTTTGGTAAGTCAAATGTGCTTTCCGGCATTGATTTTGGATTAGCATTTATTAAAGCTACAATTGAAGATAAAAAGGAAATGATGGCAAATTCTAATTTAATTCCAATTAATTGTAATATGATTGGAAAAAATTATAAGTATGAGATGGAGGTGTCTACTGATATTCATGGTCAGGAGTACATCGTCCAGTATGGCTTTGAGTTTGTATGGAAAAACAGTGAGGATATGGAGCCGGGAATTGTTTCTGAGTTTCTAAAAGTTAAGCTTAACGAGAAAGGACAGAAGTATACTCAGTTAATCAATAGAACACTGGATACAGCGTTATATAAGAGTTCTGAGACAGGACGATGTTCGTCAAAGATAAAAGTTGATTCTGCAGAGCTTGTTGCAAATAAACTAAGAGCTTACGATGAGTTATATTATGCAGAGATTATTACAAAGCTAAATGGAATGAAGATATATATGGAAAATAATCTGGATGCAAAGAGTTTTTATCAGCCAGATCCAATTATTCGTAAGGGATTTGAAAATGAGATGATTAACGCTGATAATCTTCCACGTATTATCTTCAATTTGAAGAAACAGAATTCAGACAAATTTGAATTGTTGAAAGATGTGTATTTTCAGTTATTTCCAGACATTGAGGATGTTATTGTAAAGAATTTCAAAATCAATGCAGATGAAAGTGACCAGTTTCCTGACGATGCGCCATTTGTATTTACGAATTCTATCTATGTATTATTTGTTAAAGATAAAAACTTAGCCAACCCAGTTAATTTTTCAATGATGTCAGATGGAGCAAAGAGAGTATTTATGATACTGACCAAGATAATTGTATCTAGTGTAAGCAATATATCATTGATAGCGATCGAAGAGCCTGAAAACTCTGTTCATCCCGGACTATTTCAAGCATATATACAAATTATAAGTCAGCTGTTAGATGATTGTAAGGTAATTATTACTAGTCATTCGCCATATATTATCAGCTATTTAAACCCTTCTTGGATTCATGTTGGTATGAATAGAAAGCCCGGCGTGGCAGAATTCTTTGCTTTAAAAAAATCAGGTCAGAAACAGTTGGAGAATGATGCAGCTGGATTTAATATGAGCATGGGAGACTATCTGTTCTCAATGCTTGCCGATGCAGAGAGTAACATAAGCGATTATTTGGAGTGTGATGTTGATGAGTAAATGTCTTGTACTTTTTGTGGAGGGAGATACTGAGGTCGAATTTTACAAACAAGTAGTCGCAAATGCCAGAAAGCTACATCCTGCGGGAAGATTCGATACTAATATTGAATACAGAAATGTTAGAGGTGTAGGTGGTTTTAAAAATATCGCTCTAAGAAAATTCACAAAAGAAATCAAGCCTAAATATGGGGATGACTGTGAGTTCACAATTGTTTTATGTAGTGATACGGATGTATTTGATTTTGCGCCAAAACCGCCGATAAAGTGGGATGAAGTAAAGAAAGAACTTGCGAATAATGGAGCTATTAAAGTTATTCACGTACAGGCAAAGAGGTCAATTGAAGACTGGTTTTTGTATGATATAGAAGGAATTTTGGGGTTCTTGAGGCTGAGTAAAAATACAAAAGTATCAGGAAGGAGTGGATACGATAAGCTCCAGCGTTTGTACAAGCAAGCCAATAAAGTTTATTACAAAGGAATAAAGAGTAATGGTATGATAGAACGCTTGAATATTGAAAAAATTGCAAATGCAGTGAAAGAACAGCTGAATCCATTATATAAGGCTCTTGGAGTAGAAAAAATTAAATAATAGTATGTAAGAGCATTGTTCTTTACATAGAAAAAGCCAGAGATTAACTCTGACTAATTCCCTTGCCAAAGAAGGTCTTTGGACTTATTTTTCTCGCAAACTAATAATACCAAAGAAAGCCTTCTTCTGCAAGGAGATTTTGCAAAGGAGGTATAGCGATATGGCAGTACATCACGGTGGAAAAGTAGGAAAAGCGGGTAAGACTCTTGCTAGTAAATCGTCTAGTAAACAGTCGAAAAGCAAATCTGGAGCTACATTAGCTAATCATAAAGCCAAATGTCATTAATGACTAATACGGACCTAAGCATGTCTTTAAAAGGCTTTATTTTTATTTGAAACTTATATCAAATTGATTATGTAAAATGAATAGGAGAAATTGAAATGGCACAACATTGCATTAAAGGCAAAAGAATTAGAAGAGTATGTATACCAAAAGAATATGATATAGATAAGATACAAATAGGAATTCCTGTAATCTGCGATGAAGCAAAGAAGATCGGCTTAATTAAAAATGGTGATGTAGTAATACCTTCTGGAATATTTGGAGCACAGTGTAGAAGAAATGCATATGGATATTCTTATGCAGATAAGTCAAAACCTAAAGAACGCCGATATGTGTCAACAAATTGGGTGCATCCTTTTGGGAATATCAACGCCTCTGAGGTAGCAGTTGATATCTATAGACCGTGTTGGCCGCAGGTAGAAGTGCCACCTTACGGAATAGAATTACAGCTGTTTAAAAACAAAGATGGACAACTATATGTTATAGTTGATCTAACTGATGAAATAAGATCTAATTACTTGAAAGAAGCAGTTAACATCTTGCTGGAAATATATGGTGTGTGTTATATTTTTGATGGAGAAATTCAGTTAGATTATTCATCAAAAAGACAGAGATGTAACTGGGAAATGCTCCCTCCTGGTGAAATGCCAAGTAGACATATAAAAAAGCAATTAGGAGAACGTGGAGAAAAAACAGATACGTATGATATTTTTAGATTAGAATATATGGAAAAATATAATTCAGAAAAAATAGTAGAAGGTATTAACGGTTTTAAAGGTTATTATGCGTTCATATTCTCAAAGTGTTGTGTATTAGAATCTGCAATTTACGGAAATGCAACCTACATAATTCCTAAAGAAAATTGGGAGATTTTAAGTCAAAAAACAAAGAAAGAGCTTTTTGATGAAAATAAAGTAATAGTAAAAATTGATCACTCAGCTAAATGGAAACAAAATATAAGTGATAAATTTAGAATGTTGGAAGTGGTATTAAGTAAATAATTAGTAAATATGTGTGATGTAATGAATAAGAAATTTGGAATTAAAGGTTAAGTGTGCTACCTGATCAGAATCTAGAGTATTGCTTCTTGGCAACATTTTGGCAACAAAAAATCCGCCAACCACAAAAATGTCATACCATATCACGCAAAATAAGCCATGTATTACACACAAAACACTGTCAAAAACCAAGAAAACTGTATAACCAAATCCGTGAAGGTGGTAGAACAGTAGGTTCAGGAAGAGTTGCTACAATTATCGAGTAATTAATAGAATTACAGTAAATTCAAGCCTCTCAAGGGTTACCTTGAGGGGCTTTTTTGACGATAAAAGAAGTGAAAAGGGATGTCGTGGTTCTATTTTGGTTCTAAAAATAAAGATATTACATGTAAAAAGGACAAAATTTGATAATAAAAAAATTTAAAACGCTTAAATATACATAGTGAAATGTGTTATTATACAAATTTTACACATAATATAAAGGAAAGTATAAGAGGTGATGGATATGACGAAGGCTAAAGTGTTTATGGATGGTTTTATGAGTAAATTGAAATCCGATGATTTTATCAAAGACAATCAACCAAATAAGGGACCTGAAATTGATGCTGATTTTATTGCTGAACAGCTTTTGTCCTATATCAATTTGCTAAATTCAGGAATTATTGAAAAAACTACATGTAAGAAGTAGGATGGAAATATGTTCGGAACAATTGATGAGCAAAAAAGTTTTTTGAGACAATTTAATATTTCAGAAGAGAGATTCCGAGAGTCGATGTTAACATGGGATGAGTTGGAATTGATAGCTGAAGATTATTTGAAAAAAGAGGATGAACATACAGCAACTGTAAAGGGATATTTTGAAAAAATACAGCAGTGTGCATATGTTCATTCTTTGAGTTATAGGGTAAAAGAAGTTACACCTTTGGTTGAAAAGGTCATTAGAAAAAATCCCAAGTATTTGAAGCAAGGTAAGGCGATTTCTCACAGTAATTATTCAAGTTGCATTAATGATCTAAGTATAATATGATGATTGTACTAGTTGATACTTAAAATTGATTTATATGGAGAAAAAGATGAAGAAGCGTAAAAAAATTTTATTGGTTATATTTATAGTTGTTTTATTATTGTTTTTGGGAATGTCATACTTTATAGGAACGCAAGTGTTTATGGGATCTACTCAATTAGTTACCTGTGAAGATACATCAAAAGTGAAAGATAGTTTTTGGGAAAGATACAATATGGATTATGATGTTTTCTGCAGTACATACACCATAGAAAAAATTGAAATTACTTCAACTTTTGATGGTCATATGATACCAGCAGATTACATATATGCACTTGGCGAAGAAGGAAATAAAGACAACCTGACGGTTATTCTGGTGCATGGTCTAGGCGGAAATCGTTATACTAATTATCCTTTGGCAGAAATGTTTTTGCAGAAAGGATATAATGTTTTGACGTATGACCAGAGAAGTAGCAACGAAAATACTGCCCAATATACTACATTTGGGTATTGGGAAAAATATGATTTAATAGATTACATTGATTATGTCTATAGCCATGCACCGGAACAAGCGATAGGAATATGGGGGACTTCTTTTGGTGGAGCAACAGCGGGATTGGCAATGGGAGATAAGGATATTGAAAACAAAGTGGATTTTCTGATTCTGGATTGTCCGGTTAGTGATATGAAATGGATGGTAGAAGAAGAAATGAGAAAGATGGATATTGGATTGCCTATATCTTACATGACATTCTGCGGCAACATTATCAACAAAATGGAATTGGGATTTAGTTATGACGATGCAAATGTATGTGACAAAATTGCAGATATTGAAATTCCGGTTTTGGTAATAAACAGTGAAGCAGATACATTAACGCCGCCCTTTATGGGGCAAGAAATATATGATTCAATACATAATGATGAAATGAAAATGATTTGGACGGTGCCTGATAGTGAACACACGGAAATTTGGCTTGATTATAATCAAGAATATCGAGAGAAAGTTCAAGAAGTGTTGGGTTATATAAAATAAGAATTGATATTTCAAGTTTTGTGCGTGGTTCTAATATGGTTCTAAAAAATTTAGAAACCACAAATATGAGATGTAATTCTTGATAATATGAATAAAAAACCATAGAAAATATACAGAAAAACACCATGATTTCACTTCCAACGAAGCGTGAAGGTGGTAGAACAGTAGGTTCAGGAAGAGTTGCAACAATCATCGAGTAATTAAATATCTGATTATAGATAAATGCAATAAAATCAAGGCTTCCAGAGGTATTCCTCTGGGAGCCTTTTTGACGTTATGGTGAACGGTTATAAAATAAATCTTGAAAGCTCTATTAATAAAGAATATAATGCTTTAATGTATTAAAGTGAAAGGCGCATATGAATGAAATATTACATACAGGACGGAAGGGGATTATTTAATTCCAAATATATTTGCAAACGAGGAGCCGGAGCAGACATTAACCAAGTATGGTATGCTTCGGGAGAGCTTTCTGAAAAATAATCATAAAGGTATTTACACAGGAAAGCTGCTGGCGGATACATTGAAAGAACACTGCCTCGATATACAGGTTCAGGCAGAAAATATGGCAGAACGCCTTGCAAAGCAGCTAATGGCGGTAGAAGGTATTAGTGAAGATTTGAAAAGCCGTGATCAGATGGAATGGGTACGCAGGATGAATTCGATAAGAAATAGGGTGGATGAAGTAGTTCTGACAGAGGTTGTATATAAGATATAATCGATTACCTATTCAAATCAGTAAGGCATACAAGATCCAAGGGTGGGATAATGAGTTTGGTTGAAAGGGGTGAGCTGGCATGGCACAGATTAATATGAAAAATCTAACAAAAGAAGCACGGATGACATATATATCCGCAGATTTTATTGAACGGACTGAGGAGCAATTACATGCTGCGGAGACAGAAATCAGGGAGAATGTGGATAAGATGAAAGATATGTCGCCAGTTGAACGGTTTCAGGTTGAACGGGGGATATATGATAAGTATACGATTGGTTAAATAGATACTGGAAACATTGTAAGCACCTCATAGCTGTTTTGTAATGGCAGTTGTGGGGTGTTTTTGTGTGTTGAATTGTTAGCTATTATGTGTATTAATTGCGGTTATGATCGAAAAATGATATACTACAACAAAAGATTTGATGATCAATAAGAGCAATGAAGACGATTTTATATAGAAAGTTATGGTTTTTGATATCGAATACTCACTAGCAGGAGAGGAGAAATATGCGTATATAGTAATTGATATAGAGTTGGCATTGTAGATTATATAAAAAATAGAATGGGGGAATTGAAGGGTGCAAAATATAAATGAACTTATTGGGATTATTAAAGGTATAAATTTTGATGGAGTAATAAATAACAAGGAAGTATTGCGCCTTCAATCTTGGGTTGATAAAAACAGAAACCTTGCATATGATAAGGAACAAATAGAATTAATCAAAATGGTCGACTCGGTTCTTGAAGATCATGTGATAGATGATTCTGAAAAAGAAATGATGATAACTGCTTGCGAAGAATATTTAAAGGCTTCGGAATATAATACATCACGTATTTATGAACTTAATGGAATCATTGAGGGGATAGTTTGCGATGGCGAGGTAAATGAGGCAGAAGTTTGGCGTCTTAAAGAGTGGATGGACGCTTATGGAGAAAGCATAAGAGATCATAAAACAAGTGTAGAATTGTGTAAAGCAATTGATGATATTCTTGCGGATGGTGTCGTTACAGAAGAAGAACAGGCAGAGCTTTTGATGATGTTAAGTGATAGGATAAATAATGCTCAATTTGAGATTAAACTAGAGTATCTGTGCAAGCTTGTTAAAGAAAGAAAAAATATTGGCGTAGATCTGATTGATATTTTAAACAACGAATCAGCAATGAAGAGTATCCATAATAGAGCTGAGAGAAATCTTATGCAGGCTGTCAGCTCATATAGTGGATATTGCAGAAACTCGGAGATTGTAGTGGTTTCTTTGGTTCTTATTGCTATGCTTGAATATAATGGTAATTATTATGATAGTGTACGTGATACATATAAAAATCTGTATGCAAAATTTCCTGAGCAAAAAGTGGAAGGGAAAATTAGATCTATATTAAGCAAGTATAAAAAACAATCTGAATCTGGTAGCAGGACGAGAATAATCAATGTGGCTCTAGAAAATGCAATTGTACCACAAGCATTTCTTCCTGCATTCTTTGAATTTATCTTTGATATCTACAAAATGAATTTTGAATATGATCTTCCAGATGAGCCATATGAGGATTTTCAGTTTGTGTTTGAGGGATTGAGAAACAATATGCTTTCTGACGGTGATGATATTTCGATTAATGTTACCCAGAAAACCTACAAGTTAACAGCAGCAACAAAGCAGTTGATTAGTCGTAAAGATGGATTGGATGCTATTATTAAGTTGAGCATTATTATTGTAAAACTAATAGATAAGCGCTTCTGGGATAAAGAAATTAGGATTTTTAATCCGTATCTAAAAGCTGGATATGTAGGCTGGGAGAGAACTTTAAAGGAATGTGCACGAGAAGAATATAAGCACAAGAAGAGTGAATCTGAATTAAGATCACGTTGGGAACCGAAGTTTATGCTACAGAACAAGTCAGTGTATTTGAATCCACCTGTACATAGAGTTAAATCACAATACGACTATAGAAATATTGAAGTAGTGGTATTCAATGATGGAGAGGAAATATACCGAAATAACAACTGTGATATACGTGAAATAATTGGCGGATATCAAGTTAGGACGGATAAGATTGAACTTACAAAACCTATTGGTAAACTTAGATATAAATTGGTAGCTGGAAATGAGGTTATATATGATAGTAAGAACAAGCTTTGTAGAAATTACATAGTTTTTGATAGTAATGGACAGGAAATATGTAACAACATTGATTTTGAGGGAACGGTTTATGTTGTTTACAAGAAGGGAGAAACAATAATAGATAATATTGCTATTAAAGAGCATTACTGTATAGGGTACAAGCTTGTAAGGCTGGGAGATATTATTGAAATTGGACATGATGTTTTTAATTTTTCATCTATGGCAAAACCGGGTATTTTTGGACAAACATATTCTAATTGCGGAGTCCGAAAAGAAAACGAAGATAAAATGATACCTGTATATCGTGACACTTGTTTTGTGGTTTTTGAAGCAGATAAAACAGCAACAAAATTTGAAGTAGATATTAATGATAAACCGCATAAGTTAAGTGAGATGCAGTATAAAACAACAGAAAAGGCTGGAACAACGAAGTATATTGTAGAATTGGATTTGCAAGAATCTGGAATATATAAAATTAACGTAAATCAGTTAACAGCAGGAAAACGAAATAAGATCTTGCAAGCTGAGATAGCATATGATACAGACCTGACATTTTCAAAAGAATTGATAGAGGGAGCGAATTATAGAATTCGTGTAGCATCAAAGCTGTTAAAGTATGGTATTGATACCGAAGTTTCGGCAGGAAATTTTAATCCAGACTTTATTCAATTTGCTTACGCAGGAGAAAATTATATTTATTATTTGCCTTTTGATTTTGGCTTTTATAAGTTATCTGGATGTGAATGGTTGTCAATGTCAGATGATTTATGGGTGGATGATATAAATGATAAAAGTATTTTGAAGTTGTATGATCAGGAGTGTGATGGGCTTCTGATATATGCTGAATCTGGTGCATTGATAGAGGATGATGTTAGGTTGGTTGATAGGGGATATTATAAGCAATTGTCCATTTCCTTTTTGATATCCTATAAAAATGAAAACAGGTATGTGACATTGGCTTTTACTGCTAATGGAAAAGTGAAATATGTATTGCCTTGTTACAACAAATGCATTATGGATGAAGAAAAAACAGAAATATTGTGCATGGATAATCCTAAAATGGTGAAGATTACACCAGTGTTTCATGGTAAAAACAAAGTGTTCTATGAGTTGTTTAATTCAGCCGGAGATAAGATACTTACAAGCAAGTTATTAGATAGTGCTCAAACCAGCACGCTTAAGAATTTAAAATCATTTCAGGAGTACACGATACGTTTTCATGAGAAAACAAAGATACTTCAACTTAGAAAGAATACCTTGTTATTAGAAAAACAAAGAATATTTTATTATAAAGAAGATTTTGTTGGCAGATCCTTTAAGATAACTGAGGCTTATTTTAATCAGATCGTTCAGGGGGACTTTGTTGAAAAACAATGGTTCTTTAATAAATATTATTTAAAATTGACAGGCGTTATCGATATGTATGAAGGAATTTTTGAGGGACAGATATATAGCAAATCGTATAAAGGTGATTTTTTTCTGTATAATATCAATCCTGTTGAGGTTGAAATATGTAGTGATGTTATTGATGATACAATGGATATTTATATGACAAACCAGGGGGACGGTTTGTTATTTGATCCAGAGCATAGAGGTATTTTGAATTCAATGGAACATCCAACAGCACCAGATATTTTCTTATATACAATTAGTATGAAGGGAGAGGATGAATAGTGAAGAAACTGAATCCTGTTGAGAGATCACAATACATAGATAATAAATATAAAGAGTTTTTAAAATCGTCATTTGAATTTGGAAAGAGTCATCTACAAAAATTATTTATAGAGCAACTCGAAAAGGAAAAATTATTCAAGGGACCATATGTTGATTTAAGCTTTCCGTTTCAACGAGGCAAAAATTTAGAGGCATTAATTGAAGAAGGTGTAGTATGTAAATCGTTTAAGAAATTGAATGATATTAATTTTGTTAGACCGTTATATTCTCATCAGGAGGAGTCGATTCGTATTATTGGGAAAGGTCATAGTGCAATAATTACAACGGGTACAGGTTCAGGCAAAACAGAAAGTTTTTTGTATCCTATTTTGAATGATTTGCTCTTTGATGTAGAAAAAGGTAATAAGGAAGTTGGTGTTAGAGCCATTTTCCTTTATCCTATGAATGCGTTGGTTAATGATCAGATAGATCGTATTAGAAACATTTTGCTACATTGCCCGGAAATTACGTTTGGATTTTTTACGGGTGATACGCCAGAAAAGGCATCAACTAACACAAGAAAAAAATTAGGGGAGGAAAATGGAGTTGTAATTCCAAATAATGAACTTGTATCCAGAGAAGAAATCCGTCAAAATCCTCCCCATTTACTTTTTACTAATTACTCTATGCTCGAGTATTTGCTTATTCGTCCAAATGATTATGCGATTTTTGAAGAGCAGAGATTACAGAATTGGAAATATGTTGTGTTAGACGAGGCTCATACTTATAATGGATCTCTTGGTATTGAGTTGTCGCTTCTTCTTAGAAGACTCACTGGGCTAGCGCCCAAGCGCCCTCAGTTTATTCTAACAAGTGCGACTTTGGGGCAAGAAGGCAAATCTGAAGCCGATATTATAAAATTTGCCAAAAATCTAACATCTTCAGAATATGACAAAGGAGATATAATATTTTCTAAGAGAATTCCATTGCAAGGGGAAGCAGCGTATAGAGTTACAGGAAATGATTATCAGACTATTAAAGACAATATGAAGTCTTTGGATGAAATAAAGAAGATAGCGGGGAAATATTATGATTGTAAGGCCTCTAATGTTAGAGAGGTGTTGTTTGAACTGTTATCTAGAGACAAGAATGTTCATGCCTTAAGCGAGTTGTTAAAATTAGGTAGTAAGGATTTTAGTATCATATACAACGAGCTTCATGAATATATGTCAAAGGATGAATTGATTGCATTGATAGATATTATCAATATGGCAGAGAAGAATGGCGTTGGATTGTTTGATCTTAAATATCATTCATTTGTTCGACCACTTTCTGGCGCGTATGTTACTTATGGAAAAGAACCAAAGCTTAGTCTAATGAAAACTAATGAAATTGATGGCATGAAGGCATTTGAAGTTGGTAATTGTCGATATTGTAACTCACCTTACATTATTGGTAAAATCCAGCGTAGTAAAGATGATCAAATGGATTATTTACTTCAAAACAAGGAAATTGATATTTATGAAAATTATGGTAATGACCAAAATGTAAGAATAGATTACTTTTTGCTTGCGAATGCGGTAAATGAGGAGGAAGTAGGTAAGGAAATTCTTGAAGAATACAGTGTTTGCGCAAAATGTGGAGAGCTTCATGTAGCAGGAAATCTTAATGCTAGAAAATGTAAGTGTGGAGAAAATGTCCGATTTATTGTTTATCGAGTAAAACAGAGTAAAGCAAAAGAGGAGGAGTCCATTTATAATAATATTACGCAATGTCCATGCTGTGGCCACAAAGGCAAATCAGGGGTCGTTAAGGCACTTAATATAGGCAAAGATGAAGGAACGGCATTGATAGCACAGATGCTCTATGAAGCCATCGATGAGGGAGAACAGGAAACAAAACAGGTTAAAAAGATTTTATTGAAACCTATGAGCAAATTAGTTGATACATCGGAAGAAGAAAAAGTTAAACAGTATTTAGCTTTTTCGGATAGTAGACAACAAGCGAGTTTTGCCGCAGTGTTTTTTGATGCAAATCATGTTAGGATGCTTAGAAAACGTTTGATATGGGAGATGATAGTTCAGAATGGTTATAAGGATATGGGGGTAGATGAATTAGCTGCTTATATGACAGAAGTTATAAAGACAAAAGGTTTATTTCAGAATGATATGGGGGCGCATAAAAATGCATGGGCAGCAATTCTAGTGGATCTTTTACGCATTGATGGTGCATATGATAGTGAAGGACTTGGATTATATTATTTCTATTTGGATATTCATGAAATATTAAATGCATTTACAGATGAGGAAATAGAAGAAGCGTTTGCTCAGTATAATTGTAGGATGAGTAAAGAAGAACTGAATATCCTTATGCAAGTAGTCTTTGGGATATTTAAGGTTGCACCAGCAATTAATTATGTTAAGTCTACACTCACGCCTGAAGAAAAAAAGGAAATTTTAGAATATAGGCGATTTAATAATTATGTCATGCTGAATTGTCCTAAAACAACTCAGGGAATCAGAAGTTTTTTGCCTGTTAAAGGTGATGAGAATATGGTTGTGAGATATGTTAAGAATGTATTTGGATGCACTTCAGAAGAAGCTAAGGGTGCACTGGAAATGGTATTTAGCCTTCTGGTTCAGGCTAGTGAAGTTGTAGGTGGAGAAAATATTTTATTTAAACATGAAAAGAAGGATGCATATCAGATTACTGCAAGTCGATATTTGATTAAAAATTACAAGACTTCAAAATTCTATCAGTGTAATAAATGTGGGAGATTGACCCCGTATAATCTTAGAGAAAAATGTACGCAAGATAGATGTAACGGTGTTTTATCAGAGGTGGATCCTGATAAGGTGTTAGCAACTAATTTTTATCGCAATCAGTATAAAGAAAAGAAGATAGAAAGAATTGTGATCAAGGAACATACAGCCCAACTTGAAAGAAAACAGGCAAAGGAATATCAGAAAGACTTTAAGAATAAGAAAATAAATATACTTAGTTGTTCTACAACATTTGAAATGGGAATTGATATTGGAGGGTTAGAAACGGTATTTATGCGTAATGTTCCTCCAACACCAGCCAATTATGTGCAGAGAGCAGGCCGAGCAGGCCGAAGAAAAGATAGTGCAGCATATATACTCACATATTGTGGAACAGGTTCCCATGATTATACATATTTCTCGGAACCTGAAAAGATGATTTCAGGAGTAATTAATCCTCCGTGCTTTAATGTCCTAAATAAGAAGATTATTGTAAGACATTTGATGGCTGCTAGTTTAGGTTATTTTTTTAGATTACACCCAGAAATGTTTAAGAATATTGAGGCATTAGTTATTAACGGTGGAACCAAAGAATTTAAACGATATATGGAGTCACATCCAAAGGATTTGAATGATTATATCAATAAGAAAATTATTCCGGAGAGACAATACGATGAGTATAAAAATTTTAAATGGATAGATGAAATGGGTGGCGAAGATGAAAAAATGGCTCATTTTGTAGAATCGATTTGGGAAATGCTTACGGAATATGAAAAGGCTAAAGAGAAGGCAGTGAAAGAAGATCGTGGTTCTGATTCGGATTATTATAAAAGGCAGATAGAGAAATTAAAACAGCAAGATGTGCTAGAATCGTTATCTAGGTATTGTGTTATTCCAAAATATGGATTCCCAGTTGATGTAGTTGATCTTCAGATATATGAGAATGGAGTTCCAGTTAATAAATATGCAATGAGCCGAGATCTTAAAATTGCTATTTCTGAATATGCACCAGATTCAGAAGTGATAGTTGATAAAAATAAATATACATCAAAGTATATTACACTAAAAAGGAATTCTCAGTTTACAAAGAATTGGTTTGTTACATGCTCATCTTGTAGAAGAACCAATATTTTCTTGAGCAGTGGAGATAATTCTAAGTGCAAGTATTGCGGTCAAGATATAGGAAGTGAGGTAGCAGAATACTATATAGAGCCTAGTTATGGATTTAAAAGTGGAGAAACAAAGGAAAGCACATATTTAAAACCTAAGCGGTCATATGCTGGTGAAGTGACTTATATAGGTGGTGGAAAAATAGATGAGAAACGTTTGATTATTGGAAATATATTAGGGGTGGAAACAAGTAGTGATGATGAACTTCTTGTTATGAATAAATCTGGATTTTATATGTGCCCGGAATGTGGTTATAGCGACATAGTAAAACATGGATTAATAACACCGCAAACATTGAAAACACATAAAAATTATAAACAATATACTTGTGCTAATGATACGCTTGAGTATATTCGGTTAGGTCATAAATTCGCTACCGATGTTGCTAGATTTACCATCCCAATGTTGGAAACAGGTGATAAAACAAGTTTTCCACAAGCGTTATCATTTCTATATGCATTTCTAGAGGGAATTAGCATTGCTTTAGGTATAGAGAGAACGGATATAGATGGTGTTTTAGAGTTTAATTTGGAAATGCAGAGTTATGATATCTTATTATATGATAATGTGCCAGGGGGAGCAGGACATGTAAAAAGGCTGCTTAATAAAGATGCTGTTATAAGTTCTCTTAAGGCTGGGTTAGATAAGGTTAGTAAGGAATGTTGTGACGAAAATACATCGTGCTATAATTGCCTGAGAAATTATTACAATCAATCATATCACAGTAAGCTGGTCAGAAAGTTAGCAAAAGATTTTATTAAACGTATTTTGCAGGAAGTTGAGGGAGTTAATGAATCTTATCAGAACGAAAGCTGGCATTGCAATGGATGATAAGGCTTTTGCATAAATGCGCAACAGCACTAGAGTTATTTGATAACAAAATTTTATTGCCTATTGAGGATATCTGAGGTGTCCGCTACACGTGAACTAAGAGATAGAAAGGACGCAGCTGCTACGAGTAGTATTTCGCGATAGTAGCTTTGCAGATAGTCTGCCTAAAATAAATGTTGGAGAAATCTTTAAATTGATCGCTCCTGATATAAGCATTAAAGTGATTTAGGAGGTGTGATGATGAAAAAGGGTAACGATGTAATTACCATAGATAAGAGCTTTTTTGAAAATGTATCGAATGTTCTTGATAAGGCGAGAAAAAACGCCAAAACTGCGGTTAATCTTTCTATGGTATATGCTTATTATGAAATTGGAAAAATCATCGTAGAGGAAGAACAAAGAGGAAAAAAACGAGCTGCGTATGGAACTCAGCTTGTAAATGAATTATCAGCATATTTGACAAGAATGTACGGGAAAGGGTTTTCTGTTGGAAACTTAAAAAATATTCGTCAATTTTATAGAGTTTATTCTACTGATCAAATTGGCGAAACAGTGTTTAGCCAATTTGAAAACCTTCCGATGGTTGATACCGGGAGAAAGTTTTTCCTAAGTTGGTCTCATTATTTAAAACTTATGCGCATTGACAATATAGATGAGCGCCATTTTTATGAAATTGAATCAGTGAAAAATGACTGGAGTTTAACGGAATTAAAACGTCAGTATGACAGTTCGTTATATGAGAGAATCGCACTTAGTACAGATAAAGACAAAGTTTACCGTTTAGCACTGGAAGGACAGAAGTTTGAGAAACCACAGGATGTAATCAAAGATCCGTATGTGTTGGAATTTCTTGGCTTGAAAGAATTGCCAGAATATTCAGAGAGTGAATTGGAAAGCCGTATTATAGATAACTTACAGCAATTTTTGCTGGAACTCGGCAGAGGATTTGCATTTGTTGGCAGGCAGGTACGTTTTACCTTTGATGAAGAACATTTTATGGTTGATTTGGTATTTTATAATCGCCTGTTACGTTGTTTTGTCCTGTTTGACCTTAAGATCGGAGAATTAAAGCATCAGGATATAGGGCAGATGCAAATGTATGTGAATTATTATGACAGAAAGGTGAAACTACCGGATGAAAATCCAACAATTGGAATTGTTCTCTGTAAGGACAAGAATAATGCTGTGGTAGAAATGACATTGCCAGAGGATAATTCACAGATTTTTGCAAGTAAGTATGAAACTGTATTGCCAAGCAAAGAAGCGCTGCAAAAATTATTGGAAGAACAAATGTCAGACGAAAAGGGGACTGATGGCGAATAAAACTACAATTCAGGCTTTTTTCAGGTAACGCAGGAGCATTTGCAGAGGAACATGCAAAGAAAATCAGATTATATGTCGAAAATGCCTGTGGCAACATTTTGGCAACAAAAATTCCGCCAACCACAAAAATGACATACCATATCATGCAAAATAAGCCATATATTACACATAAGATACTGTCAAAAACCAAGAAAACGGTATAACCAAATCCGTGAGGGCGGACGTACAGTAGGATCAGGACGTGTTGCTACAATTATCGAGTAATCTACGCGTAAGTAACGAGAAGATTAGATAAATAAAAAATATCCGGAGAGTGTTTACACTCTTCCGGGTATTTTTTTGTTTATCGATTAGCAGCAATATTGACAATGAAATTACCGGTATGTTACTTTGTAGATGCAAACAATTGGGTGGGCTTATAAGCAAGCCCTGTGCAGCAGAAAAGGAGATATCAATGAAGAAAATCTTGATTACCGGTGGAACCACATTTGTCAGTAAGTATGCAGCAAAGTATTTTGTAGAGCATGGATATGATGTTTATGTAGTGAATCGTAATTCAAAACCGCAGGTTAAGGGCGTGACGCTGATTGAAAGCGACAGGCATAATTTAGGGGATAAGCTGAAGAATCTGCATTTTGATGTTGTTGCCGACATAACCGCTTATGATGCACAAGACATAATTGATTTACATAATTCGCTGGACTCTTTTGATCAATATATAATGATTAGTTCCAGTGCGGTATATCCGGAGTATGGTGTACAGCCATTTCCTGAGGATTCTGAAAGAGCAGTAAATAAATTCTGGGGAAAATATGGAACAGATAAGATCGAAGCAGAAAATGCACTGTTGGAGAGAGTCCCGGATGGTTATATTTTAAGACCGCCATATTTATATGGTTCTATGGACAACGTCTATCGGGAGGCGTTTGTATTTGACTGTGCAATGGCAGACAGAAAATTTTATTTGCCGGAAGACGGTGAGATGAAATTACAGTTTTTCCATGTGGAAGATTTGTGCAGGCTGATGGAAGTATTAATTACAAAGCGCCCAACGGATCATATCTTAAATGTCGGAAATGAAAATGTAATATCGATAAGAGACTGGGTTATCAAATGTTATGCCTGCTTTGATAAAGTACCGGAATTCGTATCGGTACCGGAAACAGTAGAGCAGAGAAATTATTTCAGCTTTTATAATTATGAATACTGTCTTGATGTGACCCGGCAGAAGAAGATATATCCGGAGACGATGTCAATGGATGCCGGGTTACAGGAGGCTGCAAATTGGTATATAGAGCATGAAGGTGAGGTAAACAAGAAGCCATATTGGGAGTATATTGATACCAATTTGGTATAAAGGTAATTGACATAATAAGATGACAAGCGTGTGTATCAGGAAGGGAATTACGATGAAAATAATAGAAGTAATGGATCTGAACCGTCCGGAACTGACGGTTTATGCGGAGCTTTCGGAACGGCAGCTTGCAACAATCTATGAACCGGAGGAAGGGTTGTTTATTGCTGAGAGTCCGAAGGTGATTGAGCGGGCGTTAGATGGTGGATATGAACCGGTGTCTTTTCTGGCAGAAAAGGGACAGCTTGCAGAGGCTGAGGAGATTCTGGATCGGATGGAGGATGTCCCAATCTATGTTGCACCGGATGAAATATTGACGAAGCTTACCGGTTATCATCTGACAAGAGGACTCTGGTGTGCGATGCGCCGCAGGACATTGCCAACGATAGAGGAGGTATGTCAGGGAGCGAAGCGGATCGCTATTCTGGAAGAAGTGGTCAATCCGACAAATGTGGGAGCGTTGTTTCGCTGTGCCGCAGCACTTGGAATGGATGCGGTGATATTGACCGGTGGCTGCAGTGATCCTCTTTACAGACGTGCAAGTCGTGTGAGTATGGGAACAGTATTCCAGATTCCGTGGACCATGTTGTCAAAGAAGGATGGTGTCTGGCCGGAGCAGGCAATGAAGACATTGAAAGAAATGGGCTTTAAGACGGCGGCAATGGCACTCCGAGAAGATAGTGTAGGAATTGATGATCCGCAGTTAAATAGTGAGGAAAAGCTGGCAATTGTGCTCGGTACAGAGGGCGATGGGCTGGCCGGAGATACGATAGCTGACTGCGATTATACGGTTATGATTCCGATGGCACATGGCGTAGATTCACTTAACGTAGCGGCGGCAGGAGCGGTAGCTTTCTGGCAGCTGGGACATCAGCGGCAGGAGTAGTATCCGTTTGTAAAGATTGTGCGTCGACGACAGGAAAGGGTGGTCTTCTGGCAGGTGAGATACCGCTGACAGGAATAAATAGTATTCATCTGGAAAGTTATAGCATCAGCCGCAAAAAGTAGCAGCCCGCAAGAAAACATGCTGGGAATATATTGATGCCGATTTGGTAAAATAATAAATTGACAAATAATAAGATGGCAGTATAATGATTGGTAGCACTGAATTGGTGCTACCAATTTCTTTTATATGAAAAGTATAGTTCAAACGAAAAAGGATAAAAAATGTAGAGAGGACATTTGAATGAAGTATATTAGACAGTTTTTAATCATTCTTGCAATTTCATTTATCGGGGAACTGCTCAAATATGTATTACCTTTGCCGATTCCTGCCAGTATTTATGGAATGGCGATTTTATTTGTATGCCTGATGACGGGCTGGATCAAGTTAGAAGCAGTGAAGGAGACAGGGAAATTTTTAATTGAGATCATGCCATTGATGTTCATTCCTGCCGGTGTTGGTCTGATGGTTAGCTGGGGAACGTTGAAGCCGGTGCTGATTCCGGTATGTGTGATCACGGTCGTTACGATCATTACGGTTATGGCGATGACAGGCAGACTGTCACAGTGGATCATCAGAAAGGATAGGAAGAAAGAGGAACAAGAGGATGCATGATTTTTTTGAAAACTCCCTGTTTGCGGGAGTTACACTTAGCCTGATCTCATATTTGATCGGGTCAATATTAAAGAAGAAATTCAAACTGGGAATATTTAATCCGTTACTGATCTCGATTGTAGTTACTATCCTGGTACTGGTTGTGAGCAAGGTGGATTATGATACTTATAATGAAGGCGCCAAATATTTAAGCTGGCTGTTGACCCCTGCAACTGTATGCCTGGCGATCCCACTCTATGAACAGTGGGAACTGCTGAAGCATAACTGTAAGGCGGTTATGGCAGGTCTTGTTGCCGGTGTGGTGACAAGTCTTTGTACGGTGTTTGTATTGTCAAAGATCATGGGACTTACACATGAGGAGTATGTAACGATGCTTCCGAAGTCTATCACGACTGCGATCGGTATGGGTGTTTCAGAAGAACTGGGTGGATATGTAACGATTACGGTTGCGGTTATTATCGTAACGGGTGTTCTTGGAAATATATTTGGTGAATTAGTGTGCAAGATTTTTCGAATCACCGAACCGATATCAAAGGGTCTGGCATTTGGCTCTGCATCTCATGCGATCGGAACGGCAAAGGCGATCGAGATCGGTGAAGTGGAGGGGGCAATGAGCAGTCTGGCGATTGCGGTTTCCGGTATTCTTACGGTTGTGCTTTCGTCGTTATTTGCGCATTTTATGTAGTTATATACGCCGCATTATAAAATGCAGGGGTTTATTTCAAATTTACAGATCAGATATCAAAATATAGAAATAACGAAATTTATTGATAGTCAAGGAGACGAGTATGGAAAAACAACATGTTACATCAGAATATGAAAAAGCAATTCAATATATTTACAGCCTGATGCAGGACGGAACCTTGCAGAACGGAAGCAAGCTTCCAACCGAACGTACGATAGCGGAGACGTTAGGAATCGGAAGAAATTCGACCAGGGAGGCACTCAGTATCCTGCATGGCATGGGAATGATCGAACGCGTACAGGGATCGGGAAATTATATATCAAAAAATGCCGGAGAGTCGATCCGTCAGATGCTTATGATGATGCTGGCACTTGGCAGTATCACGAAATCCGAGGTCTGTGAGTTCCGTTGTACAATGGAAAAGTCTGTATGCAGTATGCTGATCGAGAAAGGAATACCATTTGAGTGTCAGGTGCTTCTGGAGGATAATCTGGCAAGGATGGAGCAGGTGGATGGTTCCGAACTGGTTAGTGTGGATAAGGAATTTCATGAATTGCTGATCCGGGCAACAGAGAATGAACTATTTTCGATGATCATGGAGGCGGTTATGATCGTTTATCGGGAATGGATCGATCTGGTGCTGCGCCGTGTGAATACAAAAGAAAAGGCAAACTTGCTTAATTATCACAAGCAGATCTATAATAGTGTATTGGAACGTGATGAAGCAGCCATGAAAGCGGCGGTAGACGGGCATTATCATCTGATCAGCCAGATGCTTGCATTGTAGGTGAGTAGAGGTAAAATATAAGGAGGAGGTAAGAGAGTATGATCGTAACACTTGGAAGACAATGTGGATGTGCCGGAGATGAAGTTGGAAAAAAATTATCGGAGCTGTTAGGGATTCCCTTTTATACGAAGCCAGAGCTGATCGCGCTTGCAAAAGAAAAGAAAATTTATGAAAAGTACCCAATGTATTTTGGTGAGCAGCCGGTAAATGCGATGATCAGTTCGGTTGCGGATGATTTCTGTCCGAAGAATCAGTATGATACACCGAAACGGGCATTGTCAGCAATGTTTGGCGGACAGAGTTTTATTATTATAGGACGTGCTTCGAATTATGCCTACCGGGATGATAAGGATGCTGTCCGGGTGTTTCTGTGCGGAGATAAGAAGCAGCGGGCGCATCATATCGCAGGAAAGCATAAGATCTCGGAGCGAAAGGCTATAGCGCTTGTTGAAAAGACAGATGAGAAACGGCGTGGTTATCACAGATATTATACCGGAGAAGAATGGGGCTATGCAGAGAATTATGATCTGTGTATAGACGCGGTACGACTGGGTGTTGATAAGACGGCGGAATTGATCGCAGACTATGTAAAGCATGTCGGAGGAAGATAAATGACAACGAGAGAAGAAGCGCTGGCATATGGACTGTCTTTTCCTGATACATATCAGCAGGCGCCATTTCATGATCCGAACTGGCAACTGGTGCGTGTGAAAGGAAGCAAGAAGGCATTCCTGTGGACATATGAGAGAGACGGATATATTAATCTGAATGTAAAGGTCGATCCGGAATGGCGTGATTTCTGGCGGAGCGCATTTGACGCGGTGATACCGGGCTGGCATCAGAATAAGGAGCATTGGAATACGATCATTCTGGATGGAAGTATTCCGGATCAGGATGTGAAACGGATGATTGCAGAGAGTTATGATCTGGTGACAACCAGTCCATCAAAGAGAATCTATGAGGCTGTGAAAAAGATTCCAGCCGGAAAGGTTGCAACCTATGGTCAGATCGCGGAGCTTGCCGGGGATAAGAAGATGGCGCGTGCAGTGGGAAACGCGCTTCATAGGAATCCGGATCCGGAGCACATTCCCTGCTTTCGTGTGGTAAATGCAAAGGGTGAATTATCCGGAGCATTTGCATTTGGCGGAAAGAATGTACAGGCAGATCGATTGACGGCAGATGGAGTTACAGTTGTCGATGGACGGGTGGATATGGAGAGATTTGGAATAAAGATCTTAGATGGAGAAATCATATAAAAATATATAAGTGAAAAATGATTTATATGCAGGAAATGACCGTTCAAATACAAAGGTTATTTGAAACAGAAAACAAGTCATTTTTGCAAGACTACTGTACAGGCAGGGGGAGGCAGTATATAATATATCCGTAATTCCAACATGGGGATTTAAATGAGGTTTGGGATACATATATAACCAGAGACTTGTCGGGGGCGATAGTCTCTGGTTTTTTTGTTTGGAATGCATATTTTACGGAGTGGAAGTTAATTATTTTGTAATTCCGTTTGAATGTGTAAGATTTGCAGGCAATTCTTTATTTGAAAGGAAATAAAAATGTCAGAATATCAGTATGTAGAGCATGAATTTGCTCCGGTATATAATGAAGAATCACAGGTGCTGGTTCTTGGCAGTCTGCCATCGGTGAAATCCAGAGAGCAGGGCTTCTACTACGGACATCCGAGAAACCGTTTTTGGAAGGTTGTGGCAGCTGTACTTGGTGTACCGGAACCCTTGACGATAGAAGAGAAAAAACGGATGCTGCTTGCCGGTCATGTGGCGGTCTATGATGTGATCCGGGCTTGTGAGATCATCGGTTCCAGTGACAGCAGTATTCGAAATGTGCTTCCTGCAGATATTAAAAGCATTGTAGCACATACCCCGATCCGGGCAGTTTTTACAAATGGTAAGACTGCCGGCAGATTATACAAAAAATATCAGGCGGAACATATCGTTCTTCCGATGATCGAGCTGCCATCGACAAGTCCGGCAAATGCAGCGTTTTCGCTGGAACGACTGGAAGAAATATGGAAATCGGAGATTGGTAAATATTTGTAAAAGTATTTTACAATAGTGACGCTGACATAAAAAAAGAACAATATTTTACATTAATTATACACAACTTTACAGATTCATCAGATGGTTTTACCTGCGTATGATAGCGGCCTTTTTTTTGTATGATATACTGCATCCAGACCAGAATTTTCTCATGCCATTAGTTTATTTTTAATTTTACAAAATTCTGGTGGGTGTGGTATAGTAAGGATAACTTTTTTTCTGATGAACAATAGACGTGGAGGTTACAAGAAAATGTCTCAGATAACGAAACGTGCGTTGGAAGCATCACTGAAGAAGCTTCTTACAAAGAAGCCGCTTGATAAGATAACGATAACGGATATCACGGAAGACTGCGGCATCAACCGAATGACATTTTACTATCATTTTAAAGATATCTATGATCTGGTAGAGTGGGTGTGTGTGGAGGATGCAACGAGGATACTGGGTGAGAATAAAACCTATGATACCTGGCAGGAAGGCTTCCTTCGTATCTTTGAAGCGGTGAGCGAGAATAAGACATTTATGATGAATGCATATCATTCGATCAGCAGAGATCAGGTAGAAAAATATCTGTACAGTCTGACGTATGATCTGATGATCAAGGTCATCGAAGATAAGGCGAAGGATATGCAGGTGCGGGATGAAGATAAGAAGTTCATTGCTGATTTTTACAAATGCTCCTTTGTCGGCGTATTACTTGAATGGATCGAGAATGGCATGAAGCAGGATCCACATGTGATCGTAGATAAGATGGGACTGGTGATGCATGACAATATTACCAGAGCACTGGAAGCATTTCGGACAGATGCCTTTCACAAAAAAACAGAGAGCTGACAGATACATTGAAAAAACAATGTGTCTTATTTTTCAGACCGGTTATCCCATCAAAACAGGGGAAATGATAAAATTTTAGACAGAACAAGTACCGTGAATATATTTTTATCACGGTACTTTTTTTGTTTATTGAGGGCAAAAACGGGGAATCTTATAATAAAGACAGTTTTTGAAATAACTGGTCTGTTTGCGGGCAGGCTGTATAGATTGGAGGTAATTCGTATGTATTATGCAAGTGGAAATTATGAAGCATTTGCCAGACCTAAGAAGCCGACGGGTGTGGATCAGAAATCGGCATATATTATAGGTTCGGGACTTGGTGCATTGGCGGCAGCCTGTTTTCTGGTAAGAGATGGACAGATGAAAGGCTCACATGTACACATTCTGGAGAAAGACCCGATTCCGGGTGGGGCATGTGATGGTTATCAGTACAGCGATATCGGCTATGTTATGCGTGGCGGACGTGAGATGGATAACCATTTTGAGTGTATGTGGGATCTGTTCCGTTCGATTCCGTCCATCGAGACAGAGGGTGTCAGTGTACTGGATGAGTATTACTGGCTGAATAAGGCAGATCCAAACTATTCTTTGTGTCGGGCAACTGAGAATCAGGGACAGGATGCACATACCGATAAGAAATTCGGATTATCCGATAAGGGTGCAATGGAGATCATGAAGCTGTTCTTTACCCCGGATGAAGAATTATATAATAAACGGATCGATGAGTATTTTGATGAAGAAGTGCTCAACTCTAACTTCTGGATGTACTGGCGGACGATGTTTGCATTTGAGAACTGGCATTCTGCACTTGAGATGAAGCTCTATATTAAGCGTTTTATCCATCATGTCGGAGGACTGCCGGATTTCACGGCACTTCGTTTTACCAAATATAACCAGTATGAGTCCATGATTCTTCCGATGGTAAAATATCTGGAATCATTCGGTGTGGTGTTCCATTATAATACCAAGGTCATAAATGTGGAATTCGAGATCGAAGCAGGAAGAAAGCTGGCAAAGAAGATTGATATTATCCGTGACGGTGAAGCAGATGCGATCGACCTGACCGAGAATGATCTGGTATTTATCACAAATGGCGGCTGCGTGGAGAATTCTTCATACGGAAGCCAGAACAAACCGGCTGAGTTCAAGACCGAGATTCGCGAAGGCGGCGGATGGGATATGTGGCGGAAGATCGCTGCACAGGATCCATCCTTCGGACATCCGGACAAATTCTGTTACGATCCGGAGCAGTCAAACTGGATGAGTGCAACGGTAACGACTTTGGATGAAAAGATCCTTCCGTATATTAAGAATATATGCAAGAGGGATCCACTTTCCGGCAAGGTAGTTACAGGTGGTATCGTGACTGCAAGAGATTCCGAATGGCTGCTCTCCTGGACGATCAATCGCCAGCCACAGTTTCGTAATCAGCCAAAGGGTCAGGTGCTTGTATGGGTATATGGCTTATTCTCGAATAAACCGGGTGATTATGTAAAGAAGACCATGCGGGAATGTACCGGTAAGGAGATCTGCGAAGAATGGCTCTATCATATCGGAGTACCGGAGGAGAAAATACCGGAGCTTGCTGAGCACAGCGCAAACACAGTGCCGGTTATGATGCCGTATATTACAGCATTTTTCATGCCGCGTGAGAAAGGTGACCGCCCGGATGTTGTACCGGAGGGCGCGGTAAACTTTGCATTTCTTGGACAGTTTGCAGAGACAGCAAGAGATACGATATTTACGACCGAGTATTCGATCCGTACCGGTATGGAGGCAGTATATACTCTGTTGAATATCGACCGTGGTGTGCCTGAGGTCTGGGGCAGTGTCTATGATGTACGGGATCTGTTAAATGCGACCGTAGCGATCCGTGATGGCAGAAAGATCACGGATATGAAGCTTGGACTGAAAGAGAAGATCGCAATGAAGGAGCTTTTAAAGGCGGTAGAAGGAACCGATGTCGAGAAACTTCTCCGGGAGCATGGAGCGATATAAATACAAGATCTGTATATAAAGAAAGTCTCACGATATAATATAGTGAAAGAAAACAAAGCATCTGCTGATGTATGGACTTTATATAGTTTATGGATCAGCAGATGTTTTTTATATGGACAATGCAGACCATGACGGATAAACTGTCATGCATGACAAATTTATATATTTATTTTTTATATGCAGTGATATAATACAGGTATCTGCAAAATCTGCAGAAGGAAGGAATAAAAAATCAGGAGGAAAATGAATGAAAAGACATTTAAAAAAAGTAGTATTGGCAATGATCGCATTTGTACTGTGTGGAGTAATGAATGTGACAGGTTCCAATGTAAGTCTGGCAGCAACAGACGTTGAGACGGAGCAGACGGCAGAACTGGAAGCAGCGTCAACCGTAAGGCATGTATCAGCGAGAGAAATGTATCATGCAGGTGACTATCTTTACATAGAAACCTCAAAGGGTATACTTGCGTATAATATGAAAAAACAGACTGCAAAGTATGTTGTAAAGAGCGCCGTTGTCAGTGGAGTTTTGGTACACAAAGGATATCTGTATTACAACCTTTATCAGGACAGCCAGATGAGTATCTATAAGATCAAGGCTGATGGAAGTTCAAAGCCAAAACAGATCTGTAAAAATGGAAGACTTGGTTTTATGAAAAACAACCGACTTTATTATGGTCATTCTGGTTTATGCTCAATGAAACTGGACGGAACTGATAAGAAGTGTCACATGAGGGTAAAAGATGGTGCAAATGGAACGGTATTCTATTATAAGGGCAAATATTTCTACAGTGTATTTCCGTATGTGACAGAATCCTATTCCGTTGACACAAAATATAAGCATAAAAAGAAATACCCGGCAGGAAATAAAACGGTTTGCAATGCATTTGTCAGAGCTTTTGATGATATGCAGTATAATGAGAGTCTGACCGTCAGGGGATATCAGTATGGTACTTTGATCAAAAACGGAAAAAGCTCAAATTCCATTTATAAATTTGGAGATTCTTATTATGGAAAGAGTACGGGCAGAACTTCCAAGAAAAAGATCTACCAGTCATCCAAGAAGAAGGTATACGTTCTGGCAGCATGTCCGGGATATATCATGTTAGCGGAAAGCAATCAAAAAGCAAGCTATGAAGATGGAACTGTAAAGATCATCAATGTAAAAGGTAAGGTTGTCGCAACATTAAAGAAGAGTCAGAAATAGAACATATATAAAACAGAAACTATAAAAAAACAAATGCTCTGGCAGAGGTGTGGTTTGCCAGAGCATTTTTTGGATTGTACGATAATGTACAAGCGGAAGGACTGCCACATGGCAGATTTCTGTGTTTTGGTTGTGTTTAGAGATGTGTATTATTATTTATTAAACAAGTGCTTCGCCAAGTGCAGTACAATCAGCAAGACCTGCTTCATCCGGTGTTTCATGGCAGATCAGTGGAGCTGCTGCAAATACAGCACCGTCAGCCTGGCATTGAGCTTCCCATGTATCCATCCATTCGCCGCTTCCCCAGCCGTATGAACCGAAGATGGCGATCTTCTTACCGTTTAATGCCGGTTCACATTCAGCGAACATTGGCTCAAATTCGCTTTCTTCTAAGACTTCAGCACCCATAGCAGGGCAGCCAAATGCGATCGCATCATAGTTATCTACCATATCTGCAGTAAATTCTGCGGATGTTAAAAGATCACATTCTGCACCTTTTGCTTTTGCACCTTCTGCAACAGCCTGTGCCATTAATGCTGTATTACCTGTGCCACTCCAATATACAACTGCAACCTTACTCATAGTAGGTTCCTCCTTATAATTCATGTATTTTATATTTAGAGATCTCCGCACGAAAATGCTTACGGGAATTCCCTATATTCATTTTGTTATGTGGACGCCATGTGCATAAATGCTTATTTCGTTATGCTGATGCTGTTTTCATAAATATTTATGCAGCAACCGTCAACTGCCAGATGGTTCGTCCCTGATGCCAGAGATTTGCATAGATCTCACGGCATTTTTTAAATTTGGCAAATGTTTTCTGGGCCTCACCCAGATCTCCGTATACCTTCCAGTCGCCCATGCCCTTGCAGTTGCTCCCGTGGTATTTGATAAATCCGAGAACATCATTTAACGGGTAGCCAAGGAAGACACCGATCTCATGCGGAAATTCTTCCGAACCATGAAGACGTATACGAAGCTGTTCAAGCATTTGGTCGATCGTTCCTGCCTGATATCCTGTGCTTACAAGAAAAGAGAGGATCTCCGGTCTTGATAATTCACGACCCATAGCATCCGGTCTGTAGACATAGATCAGGGCAGTTTCAGCATTTTCCCGGAGGATCGTGATCCGGATCCCTTTTTTCTGAAATTGTGCATCCCAGACAGCCACACTTTCGTATAATTCTTCTTCGGAAGAAAAACGATAAAGAAACAGGCTGGCAGGTTTTAAGGACGCCAATGTAGGCGAACAATGTGTGATCAAATATTCTTCAAACATAATCTGAAACTCCTGTAACATTAAATCATCAAATGTGACAGTGTTAGTATGTGTCGTTTCAGAGCCGTTCATACAACGGTTAGCCACACCTAACTCATGGCTGCATTATACGGTGTGTTCTTGTAAAAATCAAGCGAAATACGTGATAGAAATTCTCAATTAATTCGACGTATTTTTGTTGACGACAGTGGCTATAACGTGATATTTTTTAGTTGGTTAGAAAAAACTAACTAAAATCTTGTGAATAGAGGAATTGGATAATGATGAATTATTTAGAAATCGAAAAAGTAATTGGACGAGAGATTATTGACTCAAGAGGAAATCCTACAGTAGAAGCAGAAATTATTCTTGCAGATGGTACTGTCGGACGTGGAGCAGCTCCAAGTGGTGCATCAACAGGTGAGTTTGAAGCATTAGAGCTTCGTGATGGTGATAAGAATCGTTTTGGCGGTAAGGGCGTTAAGAAAGCTGTTGAAAATATCAACACAACAATTAATGACGTATTAGTTGGAATGGACGCATCTGATACATATGCTGTAGATCAGGCAATGATCAAGGCAGACGGAACAAAGGACAAGTCAAATCTGGGTGCAAATGCAATCCTTGCCGTATCAATCGCAGCAGCAAGAGCAGCAGCTATTTCACTGGATGTACCTTTATATCGTTTCTTAGGCGGTGTAAGCGGAAACAGACTTCCGGTTCCTATGATGAACATTATCAATGGTGGATGCCATGCATTATCATCCGGTCTGGATGTTCAGGAGTTCATGATCATGCCGGTTGGAGCTCCTTCATTCAAAGAGTGTCTCAGATGGTGTGCAGAAGTATTCCATGCACTTCAGGCAATCTTAAAGGAAAGAGGACTTGCTACATCAGTTGGTGATGAAGGTGGATTTGCACCGGCACTTGCATCTGATGAAGAAGCAATCGAGACAATTCTCGAAGCAGTAAAGAAAGCAGGATATGAACCGGGTAAGGACTTCAAGATCGCTATGGATGCAGCTTCATCCGAGTGGAAGACAGGCAAGGTTGGCGAGTACAAGCTGCCAAAGGCCGGTACAGTATATACATCAGAGGAGCTGATCGCTCACTGGAAGAGACTGGTTGAGAAGTACCCGATCATCTCCATCGAAGATGGTCTGGACGAAGAAGACTGGGAAGGCTGGAAGAAGCTTACAGCAGAGCTTGGCGACAAGGTTCAGTTAGTTGGTGACGACCTTTTCGTTACAAATACAGAGAGACTTGCAAAGGGTATCGAACTTGGCTGTGGTAACAGTATCCTGATCAAGTTAAACCAGATCGGTTCTGTATCAGAGACACTGGAAGCAATCAAGATGGCTCACAAGGCTGGATACACAGCTATCTCATCGCACAGATCCGGTGAGACAGCAGATACAACGATCGCAGATCTTGCAGTTGCTTTAAATACTTGCCAGATCAAGACCGGCGCACCATCCAGATCCGAGCGTGTAGCTAAGTACAATCAGCTCTTAAGAATTGAAGAAGAGCTCGGTGCTTCAGCCGTATATCCGGGGATGAAAGCCTTCAATGTAAAATAATTATTGTCATATATTTTCCTCAAAAAAATATGAATAAATGCTATGGGAGACGTAAGCTTTGCGTCTCCCATATTTTATATGTAAAATAAGACCTGTAAGTAGAGTTTTTTATTGCTGGGTGGTATAATTTTAAACAAGTCATATTACGTTGAAAAGATTCGATGGTTGTGATCACAGACATCGGATCAGGATAATGGGAGGACATATGAGTCGAATATTGATCATAATAGCAGTCTTGCCGGCATTGATCCTGCTGGGTTTTATATATATGAGAGACCGGAAAGAGAAGCCGCCGGTCAAATTAATGGTATTGCTTCTGGCACTTGGTGCAGGTACGATCATTCCGGCAGTGATCGCAGAATTTATCGGGCAGTTAATCGTTACACAGACAGATACGGATCATCAGACGATGCTGCTGGTGCTTTGCTTTCTGGTGATCGGAATTGTGGAGGAGCTTGGAAAATATCTCGTAACGGTCTGCACTACATGGAAAAGCAGAGAATTTCAGCACAGCTATGATGGAGTTATTTATATGGTCTGTGCATCGCTTGGCTTTGCTATATTGGAAAATATCTTATATGTTGCTTCCGGCGGAATCGGAACGGGCATCCTCCGGGCATTTACCGCTATTCCACTTCATTGTACGGTAGGTGTTATCATGGGTGCACTTTATGCGAAGGGAAGAGAAGCGGCATATGCAGGTGACCGCGCGGGGATGGTTGGATTTATGGCATGGGCATATATCGTGCCGGTATTTATTCATGGCTTATATGACTATCTTGTGATGGCGGCATCGTATGGATATATTTCGGAGGCATGGGTATTCCTGATCCTTGGAGTGATGTATGTACTTTCAATTTTTCTGATCTTTTACTGTTCAGCGCATGACCGCAGAATTGACGGCAGACCGGAGACTGCAGATTATGGGATGTACCGGATGGATTTTCGCAGACCGGGCAGAGGATATTATTATCCAGATCAACCGGATTACCGGGCGGGTTATCCGGGCTATCCGGGTGGTGATGCATATGGTCAGGCCGGAGGATATATGCAGAATACAAATTACAACCCATACAATGGTGGTTATACACAGGGGATGAATCAGTATCCGGGTAATGGCTATGTGCAGGAGATGAACCAGTATCCGGGTAATGGCTATGCGCAGGGGATGAATCAATATCCGCAAACTGGAGTTAATCCATATCGGCAGCAGGAGAATCCCGGATCACAGAATTATTCACAGAGTTATACGTCGAATGGCACTGGTACGGATTATGGCATGACAGGGTACAACGGACAAGGGCGGAAATAAGACGGGAATTGTGGCAGAAACGCTGAATATGCCGCACGTTTTGATGGAAGATACATATGATGAATATATAGGAATCCATATAGCAGGAACATTTGCCAGGGGGTGAAATGATGAGATTTCACAACATACCGGTCCGCGATATCATGCAGGAAGCAGTCCGCTATGGCGGGGTGATCGTGGACGTTCGTACCGAAGAAGAATTCCTGAGAGGACACATACCGATGGCAGTCAATGTACCATTGTCGGATATCCAGTATGGTAATTATAATCTTCCTAAAAATAAAGTACTGCTCACATATTGTCAGTATGGAGGCGGCAGTGCACTGGCAGCGAGACTGCTGTCGCAGGCAGGATATAAGGTGATCAATACCGTTGGGGGAATCGTACAGTATAAAGGAGCATTGACGAAAAACCGCTGACAGAGGGTGTAACTAGCCATTATGAAAGAGAAGAAAATGTGGTTTGAAAATGAGAATAACAGAATAGATCGATCCCGGACATGACAGAACCTGTTAAGGAAGTGCATGGCTGGGATTTTTTTGTTTAATTTACTTGTGGTGGCAGGGGGAAGTATGTATAATATGGACAGGGTAATTGGCGGGTATCACAGGATATTCCGGAGGTACTTATTTTTTTAGAAAAGAAAGGATATAGGGTAAATGAGAAAAAGAATTTTAGGAACGATCATTGCGGCAGGTTTTTTTGCAGTAGCAGCATTTGCAGGGGCAAATGGACTGGCAGAGACACAGGCGGCATGTGAACATTCACAGGTGAAGGATGGAGCCTGTGTGGATTGTAATGATCCGGTAGAATGCATCGAGGTAGAGGATGCAAGTGGAACAGCAAAAGGCACTTATTCTAAACTAGAAGATGCAGCGGCGGCTGCCGGAAACGGTGATATACTGAAGCTTCTATATAATTGTGAGAGTACATCAACATATATTGATGCGGGGAATAAGAATCTTACGATTGATCTGAATAAGAAGGAGTTAAAGGCTGTTCATTTTGATATCATGGGTTCGCTTGTGATAGAAAATGGAGAATATAGTGGCTATATCAGGAATGCAGCGACAGGGAATGAACATACATTAACATTTGAAAATGTGAGAGCAGATCTTACGCAGCTTGGATGGTATGCAAAGGGTGGCATTAAACTGGTAAACAGTAATATAGAACAGCAACATGATGGTGCAGCATTTACAGAATGGTGGCTTGAAAAGCTGCAGATGGATCAGACATCTGTTTATAAGATTACAAATTCGCCAAGCGGACTAAGCAATTATGGGTTGCTTTCATTAGATGAAGCTGTGGGCGGTATTGAGGAATTTCTTCCGGCCGGATACACATTGGATGGACAGCCGAATTCCTATAATACGATATTAGATGAAACAGGCACAAAGGCGAGAAGCGTAGAGCTTCGTTATCGCCGGCTGACAGATGCGACAGTTTCTGTATCCATTGCCCCGACTTCTTATGTATATGATGGAAAAGCAAAAGAGCCAACAGTGACTGTCACATACGATGGAAGAGATCTGACAGAAGGAACGGATTATACCTGTACATTTACAGATAATATCAATGCAGGAACAGCAAGCGTAAAAATAACAGCAAAGGGTAAGACTTATCACGGAGAAACCGTAAAAAATTATACGATCGATAAAGCACCACAGACAGCACCAACCGGTCTTACGACAGAAAATGAAAGTGCAAAAGGGAAAAAGGACGGTTCCATTAAAAATGTTGATGTATCCATGGAATATTCTGTTGACCAGAATGTATGGAAGCCAATCACAGCAAATACGATCACAGGCATTTCTGCCGGTGATTATTACGTCAGATATAAGGAAACAGCAAATTATTATGCATCGGGAGCAACAAAAGTAACGGTTAAAATGTCTGTCCCGGATGGTGGAACAACAGAAAATGTGACAACAGAAGACGTGACAACGGAAGCTTCTACAGATGCAACGACAGAGGATACAACGGAAGCTACAACTACGACAGAAGATAGTACCGATGATACAACGGAAGATGTAACGACAGAGTCAACGGATGATACTCAGGATGAAACGGAAGATGTGACAACAGAATCCGAAGAAGTTGTATCAACGGAGGACCAAACAACAGAGAAAACAGATGCCGATAAGCCGGATGACCAGAAGAACACCGGAGTAAAGACAGGAGATGATTTTGCTATGAAGACAGCAGTTGCAGGTATGATCATTTCACTGGGGCTTGCCGGAATCGTTGTTATAAATAAACGCAGAAAATAAAATCAGAAACAAAGATATAAGAGAAAAGGAGTGCTGGATTTGGACAGAAATGTCTGAATCTGGCACTTGTGATTGAAAGGAAGTATATGAGCAGAATCGAATTGATCGCTCCATGTCATTTTGGATTGGAGTCAGTATTGAAAAAAGAAATCCTGGATCTTGGATATGAGATCGTTCAGGTAGAAGACGGAAGAATTACATTTGCAGGAGAAGAAGATGCGGTTGCAAGAGCAAATATGTTTATTCGTACAGCTGAACGAATCATGATCAAGTGCGGAAGCTTTAAGGCTGTAACATTTGATGAATTATTTGAAGGAACCAAGAGTATTCCATGGGAGCGGTATCTGACCCGTGATGCAAAATTCTGGGTATCCAAGGCTACATCAAACAAGAGTGCGTTGTTTAGTCCATCTGATATCCAGTCCATCGTGAAGAAAGCTATGGTAGAGCGTTTGAAACAGACCTACCATGTATCATGGTTCACGGAAGATGGAGCAGAATATCCGGTTCGTGTATTTATATTTAAGGATATTGTTACAATAGGGTTAGATACATCAGGAGTATCTCTTCATAAACGTGGCTACAGAAAGCTGGTTGGTAAGGCCCCGATATCAGAAACCCTGGCATCGGCACTGATCATGCTGACACCGTGGAACAAGGATCGTGTACTGGTCGACCCATTCTGTGGAAGCGGAACATTTCCAATCGAGGCTGCTATGATCGGAGCAAGGATCGCACCGGGCATCGATCGGGATTTCCTGGCTTCCGAGTGGGCGAAGGTCGGAGATAAGAAGATGTGGTACAATGCGATCGATGAAGCAAATGACATGATCGACCATGATGTGAAGATGAATATTCAGGGCTACGATCTGGATAATGAAATGGTGAAGTGTGCGATGGAGAATGCCAGAGCAGCGGGAGTGGATGAACATATCCATTTCCAACAGAGAGATGTAAAGTATCTCAGGCATCCGAAAAAATATGGCTTTATCATCACGAATCCGCCATATGGTGAACGTCTCGAGGATCGGGAGGATCTTCCTGAATTATATAAGACGATCGGGGAAAGCTTCAGACGACTGGATGACTGGTCGATGTTCCTGATCACGTCATACAGTGAGGCGGAGAAATATATAGGAAGAAAGGCGGATAAGAATCGTAAGATCTACAATGGTATGATCAAATCATATTTCTATCAGTTCATGGGACCAAAGCCGCCAAAGAGAAAGTGAGACCAAATTGAAAAAGTTTTTGATAGCGGTAGCAGTTGCAATCTTGAGTGTATTGCTCTATCTGGGCTTCTTCCGGCATCCGGATGTGAGCGTGGAAAAGACCGACGGTTCGGAGGCTGCGGCCGAGGCAATGATGAAAGAGATCGTAACAAGTGCAAATGAAAAGGGTGTTACGTTATATATTAATGACAATAAGATCACAGAGGCTGAATATCAGGCATATTTCAGTGATCGGTTACAGTTAATGATTCCAATTGCAGCATTTACCGATAAACTGGATTGTCTGGTAAATGTATATGAAAACGGAACGATCACACTGGCAAAAGGTGACAGCCTTGTTAAAGTTTATGGTGATTCGGATATGGTGAACATCAACGGAAATACGATTCAGACGATCGATAAGCCGGAAAGAAAGGATGATATCATCTATGTGCCGGTGAATGAGATCTGCGAGGCATTAAACTACAGCTGTAACATCAATCTGGAGACAAATGCTGCGGTGTTAAAAAAGATTGCTGAGGAAGAAAAGCTTCCGGCTGCATATGATATGAGAGAGCATAATCGTGTTTCTCCTGTCAGAGATCAGGATATCTATGGAACCTGTTGGGCATTTGCATCACTTGCGGCACTGGAAAGTACGATCCGTCCGGCTGAAAATCTGGTGTTTTCTGTTGATCATATGGCAATGAATAACAGCTTTAATGTCAGCCCATTTGACGGTGGCGAATATTATATGAGTATAGCCTATCTTGCGGCATGGCAGGGACCGGTGCTTGAGGAAGATGATCCGTATGGTGATAACCAGACGGTAAATGGATTGTCGGCGGTAAAGCATCTGGAAGAAGCCATCATCCTGAAGGACAAGAATTACGAGGCGATCAAATCATCCGTATACAAATATGGCGGTGTGGAAACGGTTATTTACTGTGATATGAAGAATGCAACGAGTAGTTCTTATTACTATAACAGAAACCGTAGTTCCTATTATTATGATGGAGATCAGACGCCGAATCATGACGTGGTGATCGTTGGCTGGGATGACAACTATCCGAAGGAATATTTTAATACAGAACCGGCGGGAGATGGCGCATTTATCTGCAAGAATAGCTGGGGGCAGGATTTTGGTGACGAGGGATTTTTTTATATCTCTTATTATGATACCAATATCGGTATGAACAGCGTAGTATATACGAAGCTTGGAAATAGTGACAACTACGACAAGATCTATCAGTCAGATCTGATGGGCGAGGTCGGAACGATGGGATTTGACGACAGGCCGGAGGCCTATTTTGCAAATGTCTATACGGCTGGAAAGAACGAGACATTAAAGGCAGTTTCTTTTTATGCGACAGGCCCGAAAACGACATATGATGTGTATGTTGTGACGGATTTTACCGATGTATCCGACTTGCAGCAGCGGACAAAGGTGGCATCCGGTGAAATGCAGTACGAGGGTTATTATACGATCAATCTAAATGAGGCAGTACCGCTTCCGGATGATCGGAAATTTGCGGTGGTTGTGCATGTGAACACACAGGATTCCACGATGCCGATCGCAATCGAATATAATAATGATGAGAAAACGGCGAACTTTGATATCACGGATGGCGAGGGCTATATCAGCCTGTATGGCACGAAGTGGTCGAGTGCGGAGCAGGAGAATGACTGTAATGTCTGTTTGAAAGCCTTCACGGATGTGGGGGATTGAATAGAAAAGGAGAAGACAAGATGAAGAAATTGATTTTTGCTACGGGTAATGAGAATAAGATGAAAGAAATCCGCATGATCCTTGCGGATTGTGGATATGAGATCCTGTCGATGAAGGAAGCCGGAATTCAGGCTGACATCGTAGAAGATGGAAAAACATTTGAAGAAAATGCCATCATCAAGGCAGAGGCGATCCGTAAGATGACAAATTGTCTGGTGCTTGCGGACGATTCTGGTCTGGAGGTAGACTATCTCGATAAAGCACCGGGAATCTACTCTGCAAGATTTATGGGTGAAGACACCTCATACCGGATCAAGAATAAGGCGATCATTGATAAGCTTGCCGGTGTTCCGGATGAGAAGCGTACTGCAAGATTCGTATGTGCAATCGCGGCTGCATTCCCGGATGGAAAGACCATTACCAGACGTGGCACGATTGAAGGAATCATTGGATATGAAGAACGCGGCGAGAATGGATTTGGATATGATCCTATCTTCTTCCTGCCGGAGTATGGAAAGTCCACAGCAGAGCTGTCACCGGAAGAAAAGAATACGATCAGCCACAGAGGAAACGCACTTCGCTTGATAAAGGAAGTTATAAATGAGAATACTGATAATTAGTGATACACATGGAAGAACCAATACGATTCGGGATGTCTTAGATACGGTGGGTGACATCGATATGTTTATCCATTTGGGAGATGTCTGCGGAGATGAAGAATATATTTATGATAACGTAACCTGTCCGATCCACATGGTTGCCGGGAATAACGATTGGGATTCCGATCTTCCGATGCAGGAGGAATTCATGATCGGCCGGTATAAGGTATTTATCACGCACGGACACCGATACAGTGTCCATTATGGAACGGACCGCTTACAGGAGTTGATCAAATATGATGGTTACGATATTGTGATGTATGGACACACGCATGTCCAGAATCTGGAACGATATGGCGGAGCTTATATCGTAAATCCGGGCAGTCTGGCATATCCGCGTGATGGCATGAATGGCAAATACATGCTGCTGGAATTTGATCAGCATGGAACACCATTTTTTGCAGAAAATGAACTGAAACCGAAACGTCGGATGCGCAGCATATTTGAAGATATGTGGGGCGACCGGGAAGAGTAGAGATTATTAGAGACAAGAAAGAGGTCGGCTGTGAAGAAACGAGAGATTATAGAAGGTGTTATAAAAGACTATGATTTCCCAAATAAGGGAAGCTTTGAACTGGATGGCAAAAAAGTGATCGTGAAGGGAGCGCTGCCCGGACAAAAGGTGTCCTGCATGGTATCCAAGGTGCGTAAGGATAAGGCAGAGGCACGTCTGTTGGATGTGCTGGAACGTTCTGAGATCGAAGATGCAGTACCACCATGTCCACAGTTTGGTATTTGCGGCGGCTGTGCATACCAGACCATGAGCTATGAGCATCAGTTGGAGTTAAAGGCCGGACAGGTGAAGAAGCTGTTAGATGGTGTGATCGATTCGGAGGCACATCCATATGAATGGGAGGGCATCATCGGCTCGCCAGTTACAACTGCATACCGGAATAAGATGGAGTATTCATTTGGCGACGAATATAAGGATGGCCCGTTGGTGCTGGGGCTTCATAAGAAAAACAGCATGTATGATATCGTTCCTGTCTGTAATTGCGTGATCGTAAGCGAAGATTATAACAGGATCGTTTCTTATACGATGGAATTCGCAAGGGCGCATGGACTGTCCTATCATAAGAAAATGCAGCATGTAGGACTGCTTCGTCATCTGGTGCTTCGCCAGTCCAAGACAAATGGCGGACTTCTGGTAAATCTTGTAACCAGCACGGACGGATTAGAGAATCTGGATCTGAATGCATATGTAGAAGGGCTTCTGGCACTTCCGCTTGACGGAACGATCATTGGTATTCTCCATACGGCAAATGATTCTCTGGCGGATGCTGTTGTGCCGGAGAAGGTAACGCTGTTATACGGAAGAGATTATATCGAGGAAGAGGTGCTGGGACTGCATTTCCAGATCTCACCATTCTCATTTTTCCAGACAAATACAAAGAGTGCGGAACGACTGTACAGCAAAGCCCGTGAATATGCCGGAGATACCAAGAACAAGCTGATCTTCGACTTATATAGCGGAACCGGAACGATCGCCCAGATGTTATCACCGGTTGCCTCCAAGGTTATCGGCGTAGAGATCGTGGAAGAAGCCGTCGAAGCTGCAAGAGAAAATGCAAAGAGCAATGGACTTGATAACTGCGAATTCATCGCAGGCGATGTCTTAAAGGTCATCGACACCATCGAGGAAAAACCGGATCTCATCATCCTCGATCCACCGAGAGATGGCATCAATCCAAAGGCGCTCCTTAAGATCATCAACTACGGTGTAGATGAGATCGTCTATATCAGTTGCAAGCCAACCTCTCTCGCAAGAGATCTTGTGACCTTGCAGGAGCATGGATATTATGTGAAAAAGGCATGTGCGGTGGATCAGTTTGTGAATACGGGGCATGTTGAAACAGTCTGCCTTCTGTCAAGAAAAGCCCAATAAATCAAAGGATTTCGCCATTTGGGGAATAAAATAGATGTGTGTTTCTGTTTCCGTAGAGTGATGATATAACTGGAGGTTTACCCCAGGGGATAGGCTTTTGGGAATAAGAAATACACATTTGGGCGAAAGGATACTTTTTCGCAAAAGAAATGAAGAGCAGATTAATAAAATTATTTGGTAATATAGCATAGGAGGAAATAGAGTGACTACTGAGTTATTGGAGATAATGAAAGCAGATATAAAACGATGCGAAGATGCTCAAGAATCAAACAATGGTACGCATAGCTTATATCAGGCACTAATTGCAAAATACAACGGTATATTTGAAGATTTTGGGAAGGATATACCGACATCAGGGAAAGCATGTGCTGTTGGTAGTGCGCTGAATTACAGACCAGAATTAAATGCTATCAAAGAAAAATTGGAATTGATTATTGCGACAGATAAAGAAAAAGATCCTTTATTTGATTTTAAATCTATGTATGAAGAAGATTTGGAATCTTTAAAACAAGCTATATCTGATTCTGCAAATGAGGTGACACCTGAAATCGCTAAACAGCAATTGTATAAAGATGTAACTGCAAAGTATGAAGCATATGTACCAAAGCTTAATGTAGGATTATATGGATATGAGGAAGCGATTGGAATTTACGATGAAGTGGCCGGACAAGAACTGTTTTATGACTTAAGACAAATTTATAATAAAATGCTGACTTTTAAAGCATTGGGATATCCGGCACTTATAGAAACAATTCCTCAGAGTGTCCCAATGGTGCAGATAACAAATACAAATGAAAACAAAGTTGACATCAATATTACCTTTAGTGATGTAAGAAAAGAAATTGAGAATATGTCGGCGTTGCCGGATGCTGAAATAGAGGAAATCTTGAATAAAATTAACCAATTAGAAAAAATCGTTAAATCTTCAGACCGCAAATCAAAAAAGTGGGAAAATGCAAAAGGAATTGTTAAATGGATTGCTGATAAAGGCGTTGATGTAGGAATTGCGTTGTTGCCACTGTTATTGCAGATTAAGTAGGAATACATAGGAACATAGTGTGAGGAATGCTGTAAACGGGGATAAAACCATTACCCCACTTTAAAAATCCATTGCATACTTTCGCTATGCAGTATAAAATAAGTGTTCAGGGGAATATTGAAACCGTCTGTCTGCTTTCAAGGAAACCTTGATTTTCTGCGGTTTGTGGGATATTAAGGAGCGAAAATGGATGTGTGTTTTGTAGCCTTATGAATGAATCATTTGAATATCGTAGCAGAGGGGTGTTTTGAGACTCTGCTGAATAATAGGCTTTTGCTAAAAGGTATCACTTTTGCGAAAATGTATGATATCTCCCGGCAGGAGCCTTTTTGTATAAAGATAACTTGACTTATAAATCTTACTGATGTAATATTTACACAAGTCCAGCAGGATTGCGGACGAAATTTTTTTGCTGCGAAATCTTACACATGTAATAAAAAAGGAGGAATGCATAGTACGATATACCCAGCAAATAGAAATTTTTTATTTCAAAATCTTACGAATGTAATATTTTGAAGATATAGTGTACATTGAAAATAGAATATGACCATATCAGCAATGAAAATAAATGGAGGTCAATATGAAGAAAGGAAAAAGCAGAAACAAGCGAAAGAAAACAAGAAGCAGGCTCCTATGGATTGCGATTGCTGTTATAGGAATAGCTGCGGTAATTTCTGCGGTATGTGTGGCAGGAATGTTGGAAACAAAAGAAAATGCCTGGAGGACACAGGAAGAACTTCTGGTGGAGTACATGTATCATATCCCCAAAAAGGAATATGAAGAAATGTATGCGATGTTGCACGTTGAGGTATCGGGAAGTATCAGTCAGGAGGATTTCATAAAACGCAACTCAGCTATTTATGAAGGCATAGAAGTCCAGAATATGGCTGTCCGGATTATTGCATATGACGAGGAGCAAATGACGGTAACCTACCAGACTTCTTTCGATACAGTTGCAGGAACTATCAGCTTTGAGAATGAAGCACTTTTCCTAAAAGACGAAGAAAGATATAAGTTGGTTTGGGATGATTCCATGATTTTTCCGAATTTGACTTCTACAGATAAAGTAAGAGTTTCCACTACACAGGCAGTAAGAGGAGAAATTCTGGATAGGAACGGACGTGTCCTTGCAGGAAAAGGTATAGCTTCTTCGGTTGGAATCGTTCCGGGCAAGTTGGAAAACAGAGAGGAAGCAATCGCACAGGTTGCAGAACTGTTGGAAACAACTCCGGAAGCGATAGAAAAGAAGCTGTCGGCACAGTGGGTAAAGGATGATTCCTTTGTGCCGATAAAAACCATTCCGAGGGTTGAAGAAATCGAGTTGATGAAGATTGAACCGGACGAAGAGGTGCTGAAAGAAAAGGAAAGACATGAAAAGTTGCTGGAAATTCCCAGAGTGATGATATCTGATGTTGAAGTGTGTGAATACCCATTAGGGGAAGCTGTTGCACATTTGGTCGGGTATGTTCAAAGCGTTACTGCGGAAGATTTAGAGGAACATGCAGGAGAAGGCTATACAGCCAATAGTGTAATCGGCAGAAGCGGAATGGAGGGATTATTTGAGAGTGAACTGAAAGGCCAGAACGGTTGCAGGATTTACATTGTAAATTCGGAAGGCAAAGAGAAGGAGGAACTGGCTTGTATTCTGGTACAGCATGGGCAGGATATTCAGCTTACGATAGATGCCAATTTGCAGGTTTCCTTGTACGAACAGTTTAAGGAAGATAAAAGCTGCTCAGTGGCTATGAATCCTTATACCGGAGAGGTATTAGCTTTGGTCAGCACACCGTCCTATGACAATAACGATTTTATTATGGGATTGTCCAGTGAACAGTGGACTGCGCTTAACGAGGATGAGAATAAGCCAATGTATAATCGGTTCCGGCAAGTGTGGTGTCCGAGGTCTACATTCAAGCCAATTACCGCTGCGGTCGGCTTGGAATCAGGAGCAATCGATCCGATGGAAGATTACGGTAATGTAGGCTTAAGCTGGCAAAAGGATGCATCGTGGGGTTCTTATCATGTAACAACACTCCATGCATATGAACCAGTCATTTTAGAGAATGCTTTGATTTATTCCGATAATATTTATTTCGCAAAGGCAGCATTAAAGATTGGTTCGGATGAGTTGGAAAGTTCTTTGACACGGCTTGGTTTCAATGAGAAACTGCCATTTGAGATTAAGATGGCAGAGTCGCAGTATTCCAATACAGAGAGAATTGAAACTGAAATACAGTTAGCTGACAGCGGTTACGGACAAGGACAAGTTTTAGTGAATCCGTTACATATGGCTTGTATCTATTCTGCTTTCTGTAATGGGGGAAATGTTATAAAGCCGTATTTAGTATATCAGAAAGACGCAGTAGCTGAGTATTGGATTCCGGGAGCCTTTTCTATGAGACAGCAAGCCGTGTATTGGAAGGAACAAAGAAGGTTGTGAATGATCCTAATGGAACTGGATATGCAGCCCATCGGAATGACATTCTTTTAGCAGGAAAAACAGGCACGGCAGAAATCAAGGCATCGAAGGATGATACTTCGGGTACGAAATTAGGATGGTTTGCAATTTTTACAGCAGAAGATACGGTAGAACGTCCTATATTGATTATCAGCATGGTAGAAGATGTGAAAGGAAGAGGAGGAAGCGGATATGTTGTTAAGAAAGACAAGCTGGTTCTGGAAGAGTGGTTTGGCAGCAATTAGTTTTGTATTAATACTTAGTATTTCGGGGTGCAGTGATGCACCCCCGGAAGAAAATACAGTTTCGGAAACGGTAATAGATGTTCAGGCTATTCAAGAAGAATCAGAGGAGGATGCAGATGAAATTATAAGCGTCTGCATTGATCTTTATGAGAAAGCAGAAGAAGAAAATAAATTAGCGGAGTTGGAAACAATCCGTAGTATTGTAAATCGTCTTGGAGAAAATGGTTATTCGGCAGTTGACAGTAAAAACCAGATTGATATGACTGAGCCGGAGCAGGTGGCCAACTTCTGCGAAATGGTAGATGAGAAGGAAGAGGCAGAAATATCCATTATTGAGGTCAGTTATTTGCCGGGTTTTGTAAAATACGATTTGCAGACAAAAGATGGAAATGTAGATGTGGTCAGAAGCTATTACAAGTACGAAAACGGAAATATACAAAGAAATACAACAGGAAGCTATCAGGCAGAATACTGGAACTATACAGAAGAAGGATATCTGATGTTTTCTGGAAGTTGGTATTCAGAAGAACTATATATTCTTACATTAAGCGGAGTGGAAAAGGATACTGCATTGCGGGTGCAACCGTTGGATGAGACATGTAGGATGCTGACTCGGAAGTATCTCACACCAATCGGCTTTGAACAAAATAATATGTTCATTGTAGATTGGAGCGAGGACGATTTTGGAGATTTGAATTTCTATGATATGTATGACATTCTCTATCCCAAAGTAAGTGGTCAATATGTCCCCTATGTTGCAGATGACAATTTAGGAGTCGGTGCGGTTTACCGGATTCCGAAGGAGGAATTTGAAAGCGTTATCATGACCTACTTCAATATTGATAGTGAAACGCTGCAATCCAAAACGGTCTATTATTCCGAAGATTCCACCTATGAATATAAGCCGAGAGGGTTTGAAGAAGTGGAGTACCCGGAATATCCATATTCAGAGGTGGTTGGATTCACGGAGAACAGCGATGGAACAATTACACTTACAGCTAATGTGGTATTTCCGCATTCGGGAAATTCAAAGGTATATGCCCATGAGGTTGTGGTCCGTCCTTTGGAGGACGGTGGGGTACAATATGTTTCCAACCGAATTATACCTTCCGAGGATAATAGTGAGGAAACATGGCATACACCACGTTTGACAGCGGAGGAATGGGAAGAATTGTACGGAGGCGAATAATGGAAGATGTAAAATGGCTGCTTAGAAGATGTGGACTTCCGATTTTGCTGCTGTTGATTTTCGTGATAGCCGGAGTGTTCTGTTGGGGAAAATTGCATGCAGAAAAGCAAAAGGTGGCAGAAGAAGTATGGGAGCCACCTATAGAAATCGAAAATAGCGAAGCAGAAACAGAAGAAGCCGAGAATGCGGAAATTTCCACAGAGTCAGCATATTGGTTTATTCCGCAAGCCAGTGATTGTCTTATCTCAGATGAGGAAAAGGAACAATTGCAGAGTATGGTTTTGTCAGCGGCAGATTCGGTAGCAGAAATCTATAAGGATATTGTAATTGCAGATGCACCAAGTTATTCTTCCGGCATTAGCGAATTTACCAACGAGCAGAGGAAAACTGTGGTGGAGCAATTGGGCAGAAGCGGTCTGGTAAGTGTTGAAGAAGATACTGCCATGCAAAACCATGAAGCAGTCGAAACATTTTATGCAGATTACTTGGATGGACGGGACTCAATGGTTACGGTATTCGAAGTACATAGAGATGGACTGATTGGAGCAGTTACTTTTATTTACCGGAAAGGTGAGTTGCAGACTTATTATATAGGTGTTCGTTGGAAGGAAGGTGGAGTGCCTGAAATACAGGGAACTTCGGTAAGTAATGTGGCTGAAATCAAACTTACGGAAAAAGGGTATTTTATCTACGCATATGAATATGTGATTGCACATGCAAGTTTGAGACAGTATTGGAGAATAGAACCGCTTCCGGAAGACTGCCAGGAACTGACGGAGAAATACATATCAGGACTAAGTTATGTGAATTACAATGTGCTTGTCACAAACTGGAACAGTAGCAATGTAAAGGATATTTTGATGCCTTGCATGTATGAAGATATTTACCGAATTTCCACGGGTGAAAATCTGAAAACTGAGGATTGGAAGATTCCGGCAGAGGAATATGAAAGGATAATGACCACCTATTTTCCAGTATCGATAGAACAGTTAAGAGAGTATTGTGGGTATGATGAAGGGAGTAACAGCTATGAATATGAGATGATTTATGCCAGCCCATACCCACCTTTTGGAGAAGTAGTTGACTATACAAAAAATGCGGATGGAACGATTACACTTATCGTGGATGGAGTATGGCCGGATTATAATTCTGATCTCGCTTTTCGGAATACGGTTGTGGTCCAGCCATTTGAAGACGGAACTTTCAGGTATCTTTCCAATTCTATAGAACAAATTGAATTGGAACTGCCGCCAATAGCAAGAACGAAAGGATGATTTTATGGTATTAAGGAAAAAGAGCATTCTACTGATCATGGTATTTCTGATTGGGGGTTTCGTGTGTGCCTGTGGAAAAGAAGATAGTGTTGCGGGAGAATCTCTTGTGGAAGATACGGAAGAAGTATCTTCCACGGAGGAAACAAAAAATACTGAGGAAGAGGCTGCAGTACAATGGGAAAAGGGCTACGATCTTCCGGTAGATGAACAGGAAAGGGAAGAAGCTGAGACTGACTGTAAAAAGCTGATGGAACTTTATCTTGACATTTATGAAACAGCAGATAAAGGGATAGCATCTAATGTTGTTTTGGATGATCAAACGGTTCTTGAAATTCAGAAGAAGGTAAAGGACGCAGGATATCCAATTGCTACGATGGTAACGTATTCTAACATGGAGAATTATGAAAGTGTTGACAGTTTTCTGAAAGAATGTATGGAAGGGAAAAGAGGCTCTGTGGTGATTTATGAAATCCACAATGATGGTGGACTGGGCAGAATGAAATTCATTTTTGATGGAACGGATATGTATGTTGTGAGTACAAGAGGAATCTGGAATGCTGACAACAAGCCGGGAATTTCGTACATTTCTTATACGAGACTCAAAGAATGGAAATACACGGAAAAAGGATGGTTCTGCTATGAGCTGTGTGTGCCAGAGCCGCCAGAGGTTAGTGAAATTATGGATGGAAGCTGCCTGATCAGAATAAAACCTATGACAGAGGAACAGTGTGAAATGTCTGAACGTTGTGTTCGGGGGCTTGGATATCAGGGACAGAACCTTTTGTGTTCCAACTGGAATGTAGAAAATATGAGTGAGTTGGATTATAACGGAATGTTTGAATATCTGTATGGAATGAAATATGGAGAAAAGTTCAATTCTGAAGATTATCCAAATGGCATTCCTAAAGAAGAGTTCGAAAGTCTGATTATGGAGTATCTTCCCATAACAGCGGAGCAGATACGAGAGTACGCAGTATTTGATGAGGAAAACCAGACCTATCTTTGGGCGAGACTTGGGTGCTTCAATTATGCGCCTACCTTCTTTGGAACTTCTCTGCCGGAGGTTGTCGACATCAAAGAAAATCAAGATGGAACAGTCACATTAACAGTTGAGGCGGTCTGTGACATGGTCATTTGCGATGATGCAGTCATAACCCATGAACTTACGGTAAGGTTTGCAGAGGATGGCAGTTTTCAGTATTTGGGGAATGAAATCCTAAATGACGGAATTATGCATATACCAGATTACCAATACCGTATTAAAGAATGATTTGATAATACTGGTGTTTTATGGTATTTTTACAGATATGAAGAAAGGAGACTTACATGAAATATATTTATAAAATCACGGGAAAAGTAAGTTTAATACTATATATATTTATGTTGTATCAATTCTGGCATCTATGTCAATATGGTGGCTTGAGAAGGCATATACCGATGTTGGCGTTAGGTATAATAGGATTGGTTGGCACAGTGGTTCTCTGGCTGATTTCGAAAAGGCATAATCAAGAAGTTAATTCAGGAGATAATGGAAATAAGAAACTTTTCTATACGGAAATGATACTCCTTATAGCAGCAACTTTATTCTTTGGTGGACGTATCGTTTATTCTGCAGTTCCGTATCACGGGGCACTGTCTTGGAAACTTGATGAGTGGATGCGTAAAAAAGAAGTAGAACTGGAGCATAATAATCTTTTTGAGGATGGTGTAGAAGGGATTCTGATGGATTTGGATGAAGCATTGCAACTGCCGGAAGAACTCTATATTGCAAATAAATATCAGGTGTCATTTGATGAAAACGGAACGATTCAAAGGATTTATGCATTCATATATGGAAAAAATGAGGCTGGAGAGAAAAAAACGTATCTTATTGATTATGACGCAGACAGCAGTAATGATATGACTGTTTGGATAGATGGTAATGTGAATGGAGAATATAGTGACGATATGCGTTTGTCTCCAATGATTGAAATTTTGAACAATTCAGACTGGACGAGTCAGGTAGAGGCGTGGGCTGAAACATTTGAAGAGCAGCAGATTTATGAAATACTCTATATGGGGCGAAGATCTTTTAGTTCAGAGGAAGGCTTACAATATATTTCGGGAGATGCAGATGGTGATGGAACTGAAACAGGAACCGGCAATTTTACTCAGCTTAGAAGCGGTGGAGAAATCGTTGGGTTTGAGGTATCTTTGCATATTCCTGATTTAAATAGTGTCACACCTGTTCGATATATTATGGAGCCTGAGTACGTCAGTCAACAAGAATTGAAGCAGGAGAATACGATGCAGCAGGTGGAGGATGCTAAAGATACAGAAAGTTGGACTGTGGATCAAAGTGATGGAACTATGTATTTCTTTTTAGATGAAAATAATGGATGGCGTTTGGTGATAACGGATGCAGCTGCCGGAAGCAGATTTTATGTAATGGAAAAGACAATGGATGGTGGTTCTACTTGGGAATGCATAAATGATGATCCGTTCAGTGGACAATTGGGAGTTGCAGAAGGTTTAATATTTTATGATGAGAACTTTGGGGTTGCAGGAATTACAGGCGCATCCCAGTCCTATTCCCGCTTATATGTCACTCGCGATGGCGGAAGGACCTTTGAAGAAATGAAACTTCCAATGGATCTTGTTTCAGAATTACCACAAATCGCTATCGATTGCGGATTTACGGTGGAGGATTTTGATTACCTGAATATGCCTGAAAAAGAGGACGACACATTGACGATAACGGTTACCACAGATGCAGCGGAGAAAGATGGGATTGTATTTCAGTCAACTGATTATGGAGCGACATGGGAATACAAAGGGCTTGTTCAGATAGCGAATTAAGAAAAATCGGGTAAAAGTCAGAGATTGACCTTTACCCGATTCTTTATTTCCAGATATTCATGTCAGACAAGATAGACATGGTTATTTCAGTTGCGTTGCCTCCGGTAGCATCGCTGTCTGCACCAATGTTGGTAGCAAAAAAGTATGTATTATCTGCAGTTTCGATATAACCGATAAACCATCCGTTCACATCCTGGCCATCCACACGTCCGGTTCCGGTCTTTCCGTAGAATGTTCCGGCATCGGAAGAAGAAAGGCAGATGGAATCTTTTACTGCATTGATGTTTTCAGGAGCAAATCCAAAGTTGTTATTCTGCAGCTGGGTTAAAAGTTCGACTTGCTCTATTGGAGAAATTTTCAAGGAAGACTCCATCCAATAGGTGGAGAAATCACCACTTATATTTTCGTTTCCATATCCAATTTCCTGAATATAGTTGGAAATGTTAGCGGCTCCAAGCTGTTCGTCCACAGATTCAAAATACCAATTCACAGAGGAATTCATTGCTGACTGTAAGGTCTGGTCTGCATTCCATGCTTCAAATGGATAGGTTTCTCCATTCCATGCAATGAACGAATTTTCCGGTGTAATGATATCTTCTTCCAATCCGAACAGGGCATCGTATATCTTGTAGGTGGAGTTTGGTGCAACTTGCAGGGTGGCATGCTCCTTGTCGTGTATGCTCCATGCATCATTTTCCAAATCGTATAAAACAAAGCTGCCTTCGTATTCTCCGAAGTATGTGGAGAGGTCTACATAGGAAACATTCTCAGAAGAGGAATCCCATTGGTAGTGGCTTCCGTCTGCTGCGTATGTAGAAATAAAAGGTGCGAATCCAAGGAGAAGAACAGCAGTCAACATGAATGCAGTCATACCTTTTATTCTTTTCATAAATGTCGGCTTCTCATAAGAGGCAATGTTGATAATTCTTCGTTTCATCTGCTCCATGTTTCCACCAAGGCCGGTAGCAAACGGAAAAGGAGTAAGTGAAACCTTCTCTGCAAAGTTAATCAATGTATTGCCATAATCTTCGTAAGCATCCTCTTCAAGCATCTTTAAAACAGAGGTGTCACAGGCAACCTCTCTGTCATTACGCATTTCTTTCAGAGCGTACCAAACAAGAGGATTGAACCAATATACCACTCCAGCAAGGTTCATCAGATAACTGGCAATAGCATCATGGTGCTTGTAATGCTGCAGTTCATGTAACAGCATATACCGCATATCGGATTCGTTATAATCAGAGATCAGATGAATCGGAAGATAAATACACGGTTTCAAAAGTCCAACAATAATCGGGGATTTCAAAAATGCGGTACTGTAGACAGGAATATCTCTGTGAATCCCCATCTCTTCTAAGCAGTGATGATACAGTCTGCGGACTTCCTTGTTCTGAAGGGGAAGTGCAGATTTCTTCAAGTTGCGTAAACGGAGAGAGGATTTGATTACCAAAATAATCATTGCAAGAATACCTACAATCCATATCACTAATAATATGTATCCGGCAATAGATGGAGCTTCGCTATTTACAGAAAGGGTAAAGTCATTCATCCAATTTACATTTCCGGTTGGATCGGCCCCAATGGTTTCTCCCATAGCAGTTCCAGTATTGGAAGATGGAGAGCTTCTCAGGCTGCCGAGCCACGAGAAAATTTGAGGAAATCCGATTAAACGGAACGGTATAAAGGGAACTACCAACAACCCAAGCAACAGGAACCACAGATTATACTGCATACGGCTGGAAAGGTTGTTTTTGAATATCCGCTTGGCTATCAAAAGAATTCCGATGATACCGCTGATAAATACATTGCATATTAAAAAGCGTATCATAAAATCAGCCACGTTAATTGCCTCCTTTTTTTGACCTCTTTGAAAGAAGGGAGCGGAGGGTATCTATTTCTGTTTCAGACAGTCTGTCATTTTCTATATAGGCAGACAGCATGGCAGTGATATCTCCGTCATAGTATCGTTCCAGAAAAGAATTGCTTTCCTGGCCGATGTATTCGTTTTCCTTCACGACTGGGGTGTAAACAAACACTCGGCTCTGTTTTTCATAAGTCAGAGCGCCTTTGGTCACAAGGCGTTTGATTAAAGTCTGTATCGTTTTCGGACTCCAGCTTGTGGTCTGTAATAATTTATCTGTTATTTCATTTGTACTGATCGGCGCATGTTTCCATACGATTTTCATAACTTCAAATTCAGCTTCAGAAATCTGTGGTAAATCACTCATTTCAAATCCCTCCTAAAATCTTACGGCTGTAATAAATATATTATAGACGTTATTTATGTGGTTGTCAATTTCAGAAAAAAGATATAGACTTGAAATCCTACTTATGTAATAATTGAAATATTACAAGGGTAAGATTTAAAAAAGGCAACAAAAAGAAAAGAACCAGAATCACAATGGATTAGCTGGTTCCTTTACTCGTTTGAATTACCTCTTTTATGTATGAGTGTTAAGAGGTATTCAATTGCTGGAAGAATCTCGGCTGCCTCTTGCTCATTACATTCCTGTAGCATCAATAACAGTTTTTGTTTTTTCAACCCGTCTGTGGCAGTGGCAGGGTGGAAAATCTGGTCTGCAGGAATGTGTAAATAAGCGATGATCTGGCACAATACTTCGGACTTGGGATTCCCACGGTCGTTTTCAATATTCAGTATTGTACGTTCATCACAACCTATTTGTTCAGCTAATGCTGCTTGAGATAGATGGGCTTCTTCTCTGGCAGCCCGAACTACCTTCGCAAGATTTTTTACATAGTCATGCATTACAATTCACCTCAGAGATAGTTTACACTACAGGTTGGATATTATGAATTACATCAAAGTACAGGTATGAGATGAAATAAATTACACCACAAAAGGAGAAATCACATGGACACAGAAAAGCAACGTAGAATGCGATGTTTGTTGAAGTTACTGAAATTTGCCCATGGATAAAAACGCATTGATAGGTGTATCGCAATTCATAGAACGATAGAATTGCGATACACCTATTTTATATTTCAAGAGAAAACAAAAAGGAGGCTCATGATGAAAGAGATGGAAGCAAAGACAGAAAACAGATATGAGTACAGAAAACCACAGGAAAAGAGGAAACATATGATAGCACCGGATTTATTTGAATTTGCATATGTACCGGATTGGTACGGACATTTAGCGGAATTGGAGAGGTTGGCTCTGCTGGAGTCTTGGAAATTCCGAAAGCCGAGCCGAGAAACAAAAAATACAGACACACCCATTTTAGAACGGTACATACATACAATTTTTCGCAAGCAGGTTATTGATTTTAATTCAGAAAGTGATCCCAGAAAGGCGGACAGTATTTTCCATTTGGAGAATGAATGTGTCTGCTTCCATACAGGATTATACACACGACAGTACAAGGGGATTTATGGCTATTTTGAAAGAAACAATTTTTCGGCTTCTTTAAGAGATTGGTATTTTAGAGGTTTTTGTGATGAGATGTCTCCGAAGTTAAGATACATCGAGCCATTACCACAAAAGCCCGTCTATCATATGGCGCAGAGTGGCATTAACTTTAATCCAGAGTGGCCTATAAGAGTAAACGTAAATCACATATTGGGGGATGAGGAGAACCTAGAACGTATGCTTTGCAATGAAAAGTACAAAGGGGATTTTCATCTGCAGAAGTATTACACCCCTGAAAACAAAAGAAACCATACAAGGAAAAACAATGGGGAAGTGCAGAGTTATTACATTTCGGAAAATCACGAACCAATTGTATCACCGGAGGTATGGGAAAAGGTGCAGGAAGTCAGGGAACAAAGAAAACGTGACAGGAATATTGGACAGGACAGCACAATGAAGTTCCAAAATCGCTATCCCTTAAGCGGAATGCTGATTGCCCTTACTGCGGAAAAACGCTCCGGCGCAGACAGGTTTACAAGAAGAAAATCCAATGGCTCTGTAGCACCTACATTGAAAAGGGTGTCAAGGCATGCAAAGGGATACGGATCGATGATGCAGAACTGCAGGGACTGAACATTGCGGAGCAAACAGTTGTCGAGGAGGTGATTCGAAATGGCAAGAAGCATTACAGTTATACTAGCAAAGCAGATTTCGACTGCGGAATCAGGAACAGCACAGTCAGTGCAGAAGTTGAGGATGGCAGCGTACTGCAGAGCGTCAACCGACCAAGAAGAACGGTTATTAAGCTATGAGAACTAGGTCAATTATTACACAAATTACATCAGCGAGAATCCACTCTATGAATATGCAGGGACTTATGCGGATGAAGGGATTTCGGGAACTAACACAAAGAAGAGGGATGAATTTAACCGCATGATTGCGGACTGTAGGGCAGGGAAAATTGATATGATTATCACGAAGTCCATTTCCCGATTTGCAAGAAATACGCTGGATTGCTTGAACTATGTGCGAGAGTTGAAAGATTTGGAGATAGGGATTATTTTTGAAAAGGAAAATATCAATACCCTCGATGCAAAGGGTGAAGTGCTGCTTACCATTCTTTCCTCACTGGCACAGGATGAGAGCCGGTCCATTTCAGAGAACTGCACATGGGGAATCCGCAGAAGGTTTGAAACAGGAAAACACAAAATGAGTACCAAGCGTTTCCTTGGCTATGATGCGGATGAAACGGGTAAGTTGGTAATCAACGGGCTGCAGAAGCCGATTGTAGTGCGACTGTATCAGGAATTTCTGGATGGAAAAACAACGGATTACATTAAAAGGATTTTTGAAAAGGAAGGGATTAAGAACTGGGATGGAGGCACAAAGTGGCAGGCTACAACCTTAATGAGCATGTTGGAAAATGAAAAGTACAAAGGGGATGCTTTGCTGCAGAAAAGTTATACGGTGGATTTCCTCACCAAGAAACGGACGCAGAACAAGGGGGAAATTCAGATGTTTTATGTGGAGGATGACCATGATGCCATCATTTCAAAGCGGATATGGGAATGTGTACAGCTTGAAATAAAACGCAGGAAAAAGTATCTGGAGGAGCATGGGACAAACTCCTATTCCCACCGGCAGGAAAGCAATCCATTTGCATCCAAGATAATTTGCGGAGACTGCAATAAGGTTTTTGCACGGAAAGGCTGGCGGAGCAGCACGGGTGTTGACCGTAAGGTATGGCAATGCAGTGAACGGTACAAGGTCAAAGGAGTCATGGGATGTGTCAACCGCCATGTGGAGGAAGAAACGCTGATAAAGGCTTATCTGATGGCTTGGAACGCATTGGTGGAGAACCGAGAGGATTTCATGGAGCAGTGGACAGAACAGCTGCAGAGCGAGAACCTATTGGAAGGTTATCGGGCAGAGAAGTTCATAGAATACACCGATGGAGCAGGACCTCTGACAGAGATGGATACGGACTTCATGCTGAAAACACTGGACCACATCAAGGTTTTTGAGGATGGAACATTGTTGGTGGTGTTCCTGGACGGAACGGAGATTGAATGTAAAAATGAAGAAGAGTAAGAAAAGATGCCGATTGGGAGTTACGATTCCTGATAGGCTTTTTTCTTGTTCTTTTGAAGATGGTAAAATGTAGGTGGATGTGGTAAAATAGAGAACGAAATGAGATTTGTTTTTGGAAAAAAGGATAATTATTTTGATGCAAATAGAGATTGTGAAATATTAGCAAGAGAGGAATTTTAATGGAAGAAAACATGATTCCTATGGTAACACCAAAGGAAATAAGTGAAAAAATAAATCAATTCTGTGAGACGGTTAGTACAGAAACAAAGCCTGTTTATATTGATGTTGTGCCATACGATAAAGGAGTGGCGGGGAAATGTTTTCAAAATGTCAATAGCTACATAGAGGAGCATGGTGGTAAACGAATTGTTGGATGGAATATCTGTAGATGTAAAAATATCTTTTTACAAGCAGAATCGCATGCAATCGTAGAAACAGAGGATAAGAAATGGATAGATGTTTCACCTCATGGTGGGTGTGCAAAAATTCTATTTTTAAAAGATGAAACGGTTCAAGGATTAGAACATCCTATAAAAAGCAAGTATCAAGTATTGACTGATTCTGGATTAGCACAAGAATTTATAGAGCTGAGAAAACAGATTGAAAATATGCAATTTTCAAGTGAAGAAGGATTCTATTTGAGTCAGGAAATAATAAATAGGTATGCTTATTTTATGAAGAAGTTTTCAGAAACAAGAGGGAAAAATGAGTTTTGCTCTTGCGGATCGAACCTAAAATATAAAAATTGCTGCGGAAAAGAAGAGTGATAGAAGGGGTTGGGATTTTTGCTATATGATATTACAAATCCGGATGCTTCGTATGATTGGTTATATTCGGTTTTAAATATAAAAAAAGGAGACTTGATTTCCGACTATATATTAGAATGTAACAAAGATTTTGATACATTCTTTGAAAGGCATTTAAGTGAAGTGGAATGCATGGATATTAACCAGTTAGAAATAGTTGTATTTCATGTAACAACTAATGGAGATGGATGTGCCGAGATAAAGAAAAACGGACTCAGAGATTTGAAAAAGGTCCTTCAAGAGAAAACAGAATTAAATTCATTTTTATGCGAGAGAGGAATTCGATTTGATATTCCTTCCAAAATGATGTATGTCAATGACAAGGCTTTTGATATAGATTACACGAAATATACGGACTTGGACAGGGGAGCAAAACACGAAGAGGCTTTGCATAAAATAGGACATAAGATATTTTATGACTTTCAAGTAAATGGTTTTCTGTTTAGTCGTGATATATATGATTATGGAACAATTCATAAGGCACCAGAGTTTTTGCTTACCTTATCTGGATTTGGAAAAGAAACAGCCAAAGTAGATGATGACTGGGAGAAAGTTAGTGAGCCGTATGTGATTAAGTATAAAGCAAAGATTGTAGATTTTGAATATTACACATTTTATGAGAGTCAAGAGGAATACTTGCAAGATTATCATAATAAGTGGATAGGGTTAAAAAAACTATTACTGCAGAGAGCGGTTGATAGTACCTTTTCAGAGTTGTCATTGGATATTTATGCTTATATGAAACCAGGAAGGATTATCGGCCCGGAAAGAATAATAGATTGTGTCCCTGCGGAGAAATGGCAGGAAAGCATATCAAAGTATTACAAATAGAAAAAGGCTACGTTTTTTGGTGGGGTAAAGGCTATCCCCCTAAGTGGGGTATAAACATTTTGGCAAAAGGAGATAGTTTTGCTATTTAGTATAAGAAGTAACTTTCACCGCATGTGGAGACAGTCTGCTTGCTGTCGAAGAAACCTTGATTTTATGCGGGTTAGAGGGCGATTTTAGAGGAAACATATCTATAAAATTTTGATAAAAATATGTGCATGAAGTTAGAAAATAGAATAGGGTGTTAAAAATAAATACCTTTTGGCGAGGTTAGTTGACTGTTCGCTGAAAGGTATTTTTTATTAGAAGGAGTGCGCGGGGAGGTAGTGGGTTGTACGCCGAAATTTATGTAGAATTTTGTTGATATTCGGCGTTTTAACGCTTATAATATTAGTATGGTAAAATAGTTACTTTTGTAAGATTCGATGGAGTGAATAGTATGGAGTATATGACAATCAAAGAAGCAGCAGAAAAATGGAATCTTTCAGTGAGGAGAGTGCAGACAATTTGTAACGAGGGAATGGTGCCGGGAGTAATGAAATTTGGGCATTCTTGGGCGATACCGAAAGATGCTGAGAAACCGGTGGATAAGAGAATTAAGTCTGGGAAATACATTAAAGAGAAGTAATTAAAATAAGAAGGTTTGTAAAGGACAGATAATATATTGAGTAAGTTTGGAAAATATAGAAAGATAGCAATGATGGAGTAAGGTATGAGCAAAGAAATTGAAGTATATAATACATACCGTATTCAAATCAATTGAATCTTTAGGTGGAAGTATTAATAGTGATTTGTCTGTGAAAATTAGAGATGATATTGTTAGATTTCGTATGGTTGAGAGTCAAGACCAAGTAAAGCATGAAATGACTAAGCAAGAGGCACAGGAGCTCGTAAAGTATAATGATGATATCAAAAATCATAGATGGGCTTCAAAACCGCAAATTAGAAAATATGACAAGGTATATAATGGTAAACTTCGTATTGTGTTTGGGGAGCGAAGCTACATTAGAGATAACGATTCTGAAAAATTAGAAGATAGACTGGGTGATATTTTGGTTACCCTGTATGAGAAAGCAGAAGAGAATAGAATTGTACGAGAAGCACGTGAAGAGGCAGAACGTAAGAGAGTTGAAGAAGCGAGATGCAGAGAAGAAAATAGACAAAGAAAAGAACAAGAAATTCGTCTTGTAAAAGAACTTGTAAACAAAGCTGAAGACTATAGAATTGCAAAGGAAATAAGAGAATATATTCAGGCTATGATAGATAGTGGAAATGAAGATATTACTCCAGCGTGGATTGAATGGGCCCGGAAGAAAGCTGACTGGTATGATCCGTCTATAGCGACTGAGGATGAATATCTGGGAAAACGTCAGCACGAAAAAAATGCTGAAGAAAAGGAAAAATCTTTGCAAGACAGTATCAGAAAGAGCTGGTATTGGTAAAAATGAATGGAGGCAATTTGATGGATAAAGATCCTTTTAAAGAGTATATAAAACAATCAGAACCGAATAAAAGAGACAAAGGTTACGCCTGGCATACAGCTATCGGACTTCAAGCAGTGGATGGATTAAAGACTTCGAAGTATTTGATTGATACTGCAATAAAGAATATTGAAGGTGATATTTCGATTGATGAAGCGCAGGAACTTCTCAATACGTATTATGAAGAAAATCCAAAAGCAGATACAGAAGACCGTACGGAAGAGGCCGACAAAGTTGCTGTTAGAATAGCAAAAATCTTATCGGAGAAAGCATTTAGTTTTACTCCGAATGAGTATATCTCTATTCATAAAAAGTTGTTTGCTGGGATTTATGGACATGCCGGAAAACTGAGAGATTATAATATTACAAAAAAGGAATGGGTGTTGAATGGAGCAACGGTTCTTTATGGAAGTGCATCAGAACTTCGCGCAACCTTGGACTATGATTTTGCAGAGGAAAAGAAATTTAGTTATAAAAACTTGAGCATGGAAGAAATTATTCATCACTTGGCAATCTTTATATCAAGATTATGGCAGATACATGTATTCGGAGAGGGAAACACACGAGCTACAGCAGTATTTTTTATTAAGTATCTTAGAACGCTGGGATTTGACGTAACCAATGATATTTTTGCACAAAATGCGTGGTATTTTAGAAATGCGCTTGTTAGGGCCAATTATAACGATTTGAAAAATGGTGTTCATGAGACAACTGAGTATTTGGAATTGTTTTTAAGAAATTTACTGTTGGATGAGAAGAATGAACTTCATAATCGTATGATGCACATTAGTGGAAGGTTTGCAGAAGTGGACATTGAAAGAGTAAAAGTGGACATTGAGAGTGGAGAAGTGGACATTCGAAATAAATTACTTTCTTTCTCAGATACGATTTCAGAAAAAACAATAAATCATACAGTAGAAATATTTTCAAAACGTGGAAAAGAAAATTGTTTCGGAAGAACAATAGTTGAAGAAATTACTGGGTTAAAGCCATCAGGAGCTTCCAAGTTAATAAAACTGTTGGTTGATAGTGAGGTAATCGTACCTGTAACAGGACATGGAAAAGGAAAATATAGGTTTCAATAAAAGTGAACATTGAAAGGGTGTTAATGCCATTCGCAAAACTGCCCAAAACAAATCGGCGTACTGATATATTACCAAATTTGGTAGCAGTATTTAGAATAATTTTGTATTATAAAAGTGTTACAAAATATCGGCGTACCCGCCACACGTTTACAAAGTCAAACGGTCTGTACGCCATGTCTTAACCTTATGATTGCAGATATTAGCAACCTGTCAAAGAGTGTAAAAACTCAGTAACTATGCGGGTCCGCGTACTGTTAAAGCGGTGAAAAACGATTCCGCATGTAGAAACGCAGTTGTTCTGGCGAGCGAAGCGAGAGCAGAACTTCCTTGAATCTTGTCAAGGAGCGTTAGCGACGCAGAGAAGCATTAGCACTGACCATGCGATAGCTGTCCACGATTGGCGAGCACAGAGTGCGAAGACAGAGTGGAAACAGCGAACCGCTGAGGCTTGCGCCTCCTTGACGAGCGAAGCGAGAGCGGAACTTCCTTATACTCATTGATAAATAAAATAGCAAATTTGGCAGGGATATTTAATTACAAATATTGAATATCCCTGCCTTTTATTTTTCTATTTAAGGAGGTGTCAATATGTTGAAGATAAGGCTTCAAGGGACAAAAAATGACATACGTTGGTTTGTACGTTTACTTCAGAGAGATAAACGATTTGAAGTGAATAATGTTTCGACTTTTTTCGATAATGTTGGAACAGATAAATATAAACGTGTGTATGCAGAAGTATCAAGAAAGAAAAAGGATTCTGGTAAGAAACCAAGTAACGTTATGCAGGTAGAAGAAAAATGCCACTATGTAGGAAGTGGCATGGTGATTCGATAGAAATGGAGGTACAGACTTGAAAGTACAGGAGGGATACCGACTTGGCAGCATTGTTCGCAGAGATTTTTGCCCTGCGTTACAAATAGATGCAGATTCCGAGCAGGTTGTAACTTCAATGCTGAATCAGAATTTTGTCCCCATCGTTGATGGCCGGAATGCTCTATGCGGGATTCTGACAAGGAAACGGCTGATTGAATTTCTGGCACAAGCTCGTGATAAAAAAGAATAAGTCCTGCATCTTTAGACGGTCTTAATACAGATACGCATTCTCTTTTACCTTCTTTACTCCCTTTGATTTATAATTAAGGGCACATAAAGGGGTATAAAGGAGGATTGCAGTTATGGGAGTAGTGTTGTTAAAAAGGAAGTTGACTTCGTTTCAAATTATCATCCTCGGGTTTTCCGGTGTGATCCTTTTCGGCACCTTCCTTTTAATGTTGCCGTTTTCCAGCCGAAGCGGACTGGCAACGCCTTTCTCGGATGCATTGTTTACTTCTACCTCAGCAGTTTGTGTAACCGGACTCATTATACATGATACGGCAACATATTGGTCGACCTTCGGCCAGTTTGTAATTTTACTGCTGATTCAGATTGGAGGCATGGGGGTTATTACCATAGCCGCATCTTTTGCAATGATTTCCGGTCGGAAGATTTCTTTGATGCAGCGCTGTACCATGCAGGAGGCGATTTCAGCGCCAAAGGTAGGGGGAATTGTTCGCTTGACTGGCTTTATCGTCAGGGTGACACTGGTGATGGAACTGCTGTGTGCAGCCGTGATGGCGCCGGTGTTTTGCCGTGATTTCGGGAAAAAGGGACTTTGGATGGCACTGTTTCATTCCGTGTCCGCTTTTTGTAACGCAGGCTTTGATCTATTGGGTGTGCGCACTCCCTTTTCCTCCCTGACCAGCTATGCAGCAAATCCAGTCATAAACTTTACTATTATGTTCTTAATTGTGTTTGGAGGCATTGGCTTTCTGACTTGGGATGATATTCGGACAAATCGATTGCATTTGCACAAATATCGGATGCAGAGTAAGGTGATTCTTTGTACCACAGCGGTTTTATTGATCGTTCCGGCAATGTACTTTTATTTTTTTGAGTTTGCTGATCTTACCCGAAAGGAACGGCTTTTATCTTCTCTTTTTCAAGCTGTAACACCACGAACAGCTGGCTTTAATACGGTGGAATTAACTGATTTGAGTGAGGCGGGACAATTTATCACCATTGCGCTGATGCTGATCGGCGGTAGTCCCGGGTCTACCGCAGGCGGTTTGAAAACAACAACCATTGCTGTTTTGCTTACTACTGCGATTTCTACCTTTCGGCGCAGAGAAAATGCCAACCTCTTTGGACGTCGCATTGATGATGATGTCGTAAAAAATGCAGCGACAATTTCGCTTATGTATATCACGCTATGTTGTACCGGTGGCCTTATCATCAGCGTTTCCGAAGGACTTCCCATGCTTACCTGCCTTTTTGAAACTGCCTCAGCTGTTGGCACAGTCGGCCTGTCCCTGGGAATTACGCCGGAACTGAATCTGCTCTCACGGAGTGTTTTGATTCTGCTGATGTTTTTTGGACGAGTCGGTGGCCTTACATTAATTTTTGCGGCCTTGTCCAGGGCACAAAAGAAAGTTTCAAAACTACCAAAGGAAAAAATAACAGTAGGATAAAGGAGACATTATGAAATCAATTCTTCTAATTGGTCTGGGGCGATTTGGAAAGCATATTGCCCTGCACTTAAATCATTTGGGCCATCAAGTGATGGCGGTAGATACTTCGGAGGAACGTGTAGAGGCTGTTCTGCCCCTTGTTACCAATGCACAGATTGGAGACAGTACGAATGCCGATTTCTTGGAATCTCTCGGTGTTCGCAACTATGATGTATGCATTGTGGCCATCGGCAACAACTTTCAAAGTTCACTGGAAACAACTTCTCTGCTCAGTGAATTAGGGGCGAGGTTTGTAGTTTCCAGAGCTGCAACTGATGTTCAGGAAAAATTTTTGCTGCGTAACGGTGCAAATGAAGTAGTCTACCCGGAAAAACAGCTCGCAAAGTGGACAGCAATCCGTTACAGTGCGGATCACATTCTCGATTACATAGAACTGGATGAAAATCATGCCATGTTTGAGATTCCCATTCCCAAAGATTGGGCGGATCATTCGATTGGAGAGCTTGATATTCGTAAAAAATTCAATATTAACATTATGGGAATCAAGAAAAGCGGCAAGCTGGAGTTATCTATTTCTTCAGACACAGTGCTGAAAGCAGGAGATACCATGTTGGCGTTGGGAAGTAACAGAAATTTGCAAAAGTGCTTTCATACTTGATTTTAAGAAAAATCAAAGGAATTGGGGGGTGAATCCATGCAGGATGTTATTTTACTTGTAAGTACATCAGCCATATTTATTTTTGGGTATTTTCTGATGAATAAACTGGATGTTTTTCTGGAAAACAATTTTGAGCCGATTACCCAGAATCAAATCACACAAATAGCACTATGGAGGGATTCCAAAAAATCACCTGTTGTCGATTTTTTCATTGGATGCCTGAACAAATTTGCCGTGGATCAGTCGCAGATGTAGGTTTTGACGTTGTGTGTTATAATATTGAAAAATGGAATCGCTTTTACTTGAGTGACAGATAGGAGGGTTAAAATGGAACTGCCAAGACAAGATCCGGATCAGCTTCTTCGTGCGATCCGTAACGATGCATCCACTAAGAAAAGCGGAAAACTCAAAATCTTTTTCGGTTATGCCGCAGGTGTCGGAAAGACCTATGCCATGCTTCAGGCGGCTCATCAGGCTAAGGAGCGTGGCATCGATGTGGTTGCTGGATACATAGAACCCCATGCCAGACCCCAGACGATGGCACTTCTGGACGGCTTGGAGCAGCTTCCGGTGAAACAAGTTGCTTACGAAGGAATGACCCTTCGTGAATTTGATATTGATGCTGCGCTCAAGCGAAATCCCCAGCTCATACTGGTGGATGAGTTGGCCCATACCAACGCCGAAAGCAGTCGGCATACGAAGCGGTATCAGGATGTTCAGGAACTGCTAAATACTGGAATTGATGTCTATACGACTGTAAATGTCCAACATATTGAGAGTCTCAACGATACAGTAGCCTCTATCACCGGAATTCTTGTGCGGGAGCGCATTCCGGATTCCACCTTTGATCAAGCAGATCAGGTAGAACTGGTGGATATTGAGCCTGCGGAGTTGCTGGAACGACTGGCAAGTGGAAATGTGTACCGGGAAGATCAGGCGCAGCGGGCAACAGTTAATTTTTTCACGCTGGAAAATCTCACCGCATTGCGGGAAATCGCCCTCCGTCGGTGCGCTGACCGGGTGAACTTGCTGACGGAAAGCGCCAGAGTACAGAGCCGAGGCGATTACCATACAGACGAGCGCATTCTGGCATGTCTTTCCTCGTCGCCATCCAACGCAAAAATTATTCGGACTGCTGCAAGGATGGCAAGAGCCTTTCGGGGAACATTTACCGCTCTTTATGTGGAAACGTCAAATACAGCGGCGATGAGTGACGATGATAAAAAGCGTTTGCAGGATAATAAGCGTCTGGCCCAGCAACTTGGCGCTGCGATTGAGACAAGTTATGGCGATGACGTGCCTTATCAGATTGCGGAATTTGCCCGTCTTTCCGGCATCTCAAAAATCGTAATTGGACGAAGTACCATTGCACGAAAGAATATTTTCAGCAAGCCCACCTTGACGGAACGCCTGATTTCCAGCGTACCTAATCTGGATATTCATGTGATACCGGATGCCAGCACAGGAACCAGCTATCAGGAAAAAAAGAGTAAGGCGCAGGTAGATGCGATGCCCCTGCGTGATGTTCTGAAGAGTATAGCTGTATTGCTGGTAGCTACACTAATTGGCTGTGGCTTTGACGCTCTTGGGTTCACGGAGAGTAATATTATCGCAGTTTACATATTAGGCGTACTTGTGACCGCTGTAATCACAACCAACCGACTGTGCGGGATTCTGACCTCGGTTGTCAGTGTGCTGGTTTTCAATTTCTTTTTTACCACTCCGAGACTGACATTCCATTTTGACGATCCGAACTATATTATTACCTTTACCATTATGTTTATAGTAACACTGCTTTCCGGATCTCTCGCTACCCGGCTGAAAGAAAATGCGAAACAATCTGCCCATACAGCTTACCGTACAAAGATTCTTTTTGAAACCAACCAGCTTCTGCAAAAAGAGCAGGATGAGAATGCGGTAATCACCGCTACGGCAGGGCAGCTCATGAAGCTGCTGAAAAAAGATATTGTCGTCTACCTGTCTGATGGTAAAGAACTTGCCACCCCTAACGTTTTTCGTGCTGTTAATAGCATTCAGGAAGATTTAATTTCTGAGAACGAGAAAGCAGTCGCCGATTGGGCCTTCCGAAACAATAAACACGCCGGTGCCACAACAGATACATTATCCAGTGCAAAGTGTTTATACCTTGCGATTCGGGTTAACCAGAATGTATATGGAGTAGCTGGTATTGCTGTGAACGGTACTCCATTGGACTCTTTTGAAAATAGCGTGCTTCTTTCCATTCTTGGCGAGTGCGCATTGGCGCTGGAAAACATCAAAAATGCCAAGGAGAAGGAGGAAGCGGCTGTCCTGGCACAAAATGAACAACTTCGTGCCAACCTGCTGCGGGCAATCTCCCATGATCTTCGGACGCCTTTGACAGCGATTTCCGGCAGCGCAGACAATTTGCTTGCAAATTATAAAAAAATGGACGATGCACTACGGGAGCAGACCTTTACTGATATTTATGACGATTCCATGTGGCTAATCAATCTGGTTGAAAATTTGTTAGCAGTCACACGAATTGAGGGCGGACAGGTCAATCTAACTTGGAGTATCGAACTCATGGATGAGGTCGTTTCTGAAGCGCTGAAGCACATCAACAGAAAAAGTAAAGAACACACCATTCGTGTGACCAGCGGTAAAGACTTTATCCTTGCCCACATTGACGCGAAGCTGATCGTTCAGGTGATTATCAATTTGGTTGACAACGCCATCAAATATACCCCTGTCGGTTCAGTAATTGAAATACACACCGATCAAAAAGAGCAATGGGTCACGGTTTCCGTTTCCGACAACGGCCCTGGGATTCCCGATGAGCAGAAACCCCGTATTTTCGATATGTTTTATAGTGGGGCCAATAAAGTGGTCGACAGCCGCAGAAGCCTTGGATTGGGGCTGTCCCTCTGTAAGTCCATTGTGACCGCCCACGGCGGCACGATTTCCGTATCAGACAATCAGCCAAATGGCACTGTTTTTAAATTTACATTACCTGCAGAGGAGGTAGAACTTCATGAATAAACCTTTGATATTAGTGGTTGAGGATGACCCGTCTGTACGAAATCTCATTACGACCACTTTAAAAACAAATGATTATCGTTATGTGGTAGCACCTAATGGCTCGGCAGCCATTATGGAGGCCACATCGCACAATCCTGAAATCATTTTACTGGATTTGGGCTTGCCGGATATGGATGGCATTCAAGTCATTCAAACGGTTCGCTCTTGGTCCAATGTTCCGATTATTGTAATCAGCGCCCGAAGCGAGGATAACGATAAAATCAAGGCGCTGGATGCCGGAGCGGACGATTATTTGACAAAGCCCTTTTCGGTAGAAGAACTGCTGGCACGACTTCGGGTGACGCAGCGAAGACTCTCTCTGATGACGGCAGAGATGTTTACTGCCAGTTCTGTATTTGTGAATGGTAAGTTGAAAGTGGATTATGCCGGGGGATGCGCTTATCTGGATGAAAACGAACTTCACCTGACACCCATTGAGTATAAGCTGTTGTGTCTGCTGTCCAAGAATGTCGGCAAGGTACTGACCCATACCTTTATCACACAAAATATCTGGGGCCGCAGTTGGGATAACGATGTGGCTTCGCTGCGGGTATTTATGGCAACATTGCGAAAAAAACTGGAGCCAACAGAGGAGTCTCCACAATATATTCAAACACATATTGGTGTGGGCTACCGCATGATGAAAATAGAATAACGCTATGAGGACGGCCAGTGTTCTCTATGAAAAATAGACGATTGAGTTTCGGATTGCCCTAATCATTTTTTGATTTTTAGGAATAAGCACTCCAAACACAAAACCGTTGCTATTTAACAGCGATGATTTGCGCTTGAGATGTCGCGGTGGTTGAAACCAAACATTTCTGCCGCCCTCCTCCTCCGGGCAAGTATAACATTGCATCGGCATTATCGTTCCATGTAATTCAGTATAATAATGGCTGTTCTTGGCGCGCCAGTTTTCCCTCACGGAAATCTGGCGTTTTTTGTTGCCATTTTTTCGGAGGTGACCCAGTTGCCTGCCGGTGTCGGTCTCCGCCTCCATTCGATTCACCCGTCAATCACCCGTGAATCGAAATGGAGGTACATAATGAAGAAAATTAACCTTCGGGAACTTTATCCTGATGTTTATACAAGTAGGAGAAGAAGTTTATATCAGTATGATAAATAAAGCTGAAAAATAAATTTTGTTGAGGTTAAATTGAGATTGACTTTGTATTGTATAAGTATGAAATAAAAAGGAATCAGGTGATGTACAATGATAAAGCATAAAATATGTAAAATCCTTCTTGTTATACTGGCAATTTTTTTATGTGTGGCTTTTTATGAATTACTCGGAATCTGCGTTGCATATAAAAAGCAGCCGGAAGTGTCCAATACAACCAAAAAAGAAACAAAAAATGGGTCATGGAACGAATGCAGTGAAAATACAGAACGGGCAGTAATCATAGAAAAGAATCCAGAAGCGCTTTTACAAAGAGTGCGTTTGATCAAGAATGCAAAAAAGGAAATTATTCTTTCTACTTTTGCATTTCAATCCGATGAAAGTGGAAAATTGATTTTAGGAGCACTGCACGATGCGGCAGACAGAGGTGTACATATTCGTCTGTTAGTAGATGGAATGGAGAGCTGGATTGATATGGAAGGAAATCCGTATTTCTATGGATTATCTTCCCATGAGAATGTTGAAATTAAACTGTATAATAAGGCCAATCCATTGAAACCGTGGAAAATGATGGGTAGAATGCATGATAAATATTTGATTGCAGATGGAAAGAGATATATTCTTGGGGGAAGAAATATACACAATTATTTCCTGGGTGATTTTCCGGGACATAAGAACTATGACAGAGACGTGTTAGTGGTTTGCGATGAACCTGAGAAAGAAAATTCAGTTAACCAGTTGTCAGAGTATTTTGAAACCATATGGAATCAGGAAGACAGTGGTTATTTTCATAACAATAAAAAACTGGCAAATAGAAAATCTGTAAAGAATGCAGTTTTAGAGCTGCAGAACAGCTATCAGAAATATTTTGAGGAGAATAAGGAAAGAATCTGCGAGACCGATTATACGGACGAAACTTTTGAGACAGAAAAGATTACATTAGTGTCAAATCCTATTCACACAGGTTCCAAAGAACCGGTAGTGTGGTATCAGTTGGGAGAATTGATGAAAAATGCAAAAAATCGTGTGAAGATCCACACGCCATATATTATCTGTAATGATATGATGTATAATACATGGGAGGAGATTGCAGAGAACGTTTCAGATTTTTCTATCATGACAAATTCAGTTGCGAATAATAGGAATCCATTTGGGTCTGCCGATTATGCGAAAAACAGAAATAGAATCTTAAGTACAGGAATTAATATCTGGGAATATGAAGGCGGTTATTCATACCACGGAAAAAGTATTCTGATTGACGATGATCTGTCTGTAATAGGTTCCTTTAATATGGACATGAGAAGTGCATATTTGGATACGGAACTGATGCTTGTAATACGCAGTAAAGATATTAATAAACAGTTGGAAGAGGGCATGATGGAATATGAAAAAGTGTCCCGCCAGATATTAGAAGGCGGAACTTATAATGATCCATATCATGTAGAGCCAATCGAATTAACAAAGAAACGTCAGAGAAAAATATTTTTGGTACAGCATCTGCTTGGATGGGCAAGGTATCTGTTTTAATAAGGAGGAAGGAAAACGTGTTTCAAATATTGATTGTAGAAGATGATAAAGAATTAAGCCAGCTATTCCAAAAAGTGCTTGAGAAGAATGGATATCAAGTCAAAAGTGCATCGGATGGAGCACAGGCATTAGAAGTATTGGATAAGGAATATATTGATCTGATCATTTCTGATATTATGATGCCGGTTATGGATGGCTATGAACTGGTGTCAGAACTTCGTTCAGCAGGATATCAGATACCAGTGCTTATGATCACTGCGAAAGGTTCCTTTGATGATATGCGTCAGGGATTTTTTTCGGGAAGTGATGATTATATGGTAAAACCGGTAAATGTGAATGAAATGGTTTTAAGAGTCGGAGCACTGCTTCGCCGTGCACAGATATTGAATGAACACAAAATTGTAATCGGTTCAACAGAGTTTGATTATGATGCAATGACGGTTACAACTGATAAGGAAAGTCTTGTTTTACCTAAAAAACAATTCTTGCTTTTATATAAGCTTGCAGCTTCGCCAGGCAGAACATTTACAAAACAACAGTTGATGGATGAAGTATGGGGGTACGAGACGGAGGCAGACCCACATACAATAGAGGTACATATAGGAAGACTCAGAGAGCGTTTTAAAGATAACCCGGATTTTGAAATCGTAACAATGCGTGGAATTGGATACAAGGTGGTGAAAAAATAATGGAACAAAAGAAAAAAAAAGGATTGCGGATCCGATCCTGTCTGACTGGTGCAATCTGGCTGGCACTTGTATTTTCAACAGTCATATCTGCTTTATTATTTGCTTTTTTGAATCATTTTTTTAATCTGCCGGGCAGCATACCTGTGCTTGGCTGGCTTTTGATTTTCAATACATTGATTGCAGGGCTGATCACTTCCTTTATCAATGCAAAGTTACTGGAACCAATTACCAGACTTAGTAAAGCAATGAAGGAAGTTTCTCAGGGAGATTTTGAACAGCATTTGGAAACGAACAGCCGTATAGCAGAAGTTGGAGAATCTTATCAAAGTTTTAACGTTATGACAAAAGAACTTCGTGCAACAGAGGTGCTGCAGATGGATTTTGTATCTAATGTTTCTCATGAGTTTAAGACCCCGATTAATGCCATTGAAGGATATACAATGCTGCTTCAGGGAGAAGAACTGTCTCCGGATCAAGAGGAATATGTAGAAAAAATCTTATTTAACACCCAAAGGCTTTCAGGATTGGTTGGTAATATTTTGCTGTTATCCAAGTTAGAGAATCAGAATATACCAATGAAAAAAACAGAATATCGTCTGGATGAACAGATCCGCCAGGCATTTCTTACATTGGAAACAAAATGGACAGAAAAAGAAATTGGTTTTCAGGTAGAATTGGAGGAAGTTAAATATACTGGGAATGAAGGACTTTTTATGCATATCTGGATAAATCTTTTAGATAATGCGATTAAGTTCAGCCCTTCAAAGGGGACAATTACGATGTTTCTGAAACAAGAACAGGATTCTGTTAAGTTCATTCTGGAAGATGAAGGACCAGGAATAGAGGATGATGTAAAATCCAGAATATTTGACAAGTTCTATCAGGTAGATGGATCTCATAAAGCAGAAGGAAATGGCCTAGGTCTCGCACTTGTAAAACGGATTGTAGATAGTGCCGGAGGAACAATCAAAGCAGAAAATCGTGAATATGGTGGATGCAGATTTGTTATAGAGCTGCCAAAGCAGAAAGATGAGATTATATAGTTTTAAGATAAATTAGAAGATAGGAGGATTTATATGACATTTTATCAGGAGTTGCAGTTAAATCAGGCAGGTTCTAAAAAACTGTTGAAAAAGAGTGAAACACTAAAAGAAAAATTATATCATATGTGGGTATATCTGGTGAAGATAGCTGTTACAATGGCATTTTGTTTTTTCTTTGTTAGTATTTTCAGCACCCTATTTGGAAATGAGAATAGCATTGTAGGTGTAGTAGTCTTATTATGTCTCATGGTGTTTAGAAATGCGGATTTGGGGATCCACACCGGACAATCTACGATGCTTTTGGCTTTGTTCTTTGTAATTATGACTGTATGTCCGCATTTAGCAAATCAGTTTTCACCGGTATTGGGAATGCTGTTAAATATTGCGGCACTGGCTGTGTTGATTTTGTTCGGATGCCATAATCCACTCATGTTTAATCAATCTACATTGGTTCTTGGGTATCTGCTGCTATATGGTTATGATGTTACGGGAAAAAGCTATCAGATGCGATTAGTCGGAATGGCTTTAGGTGCAGCACTTACCTGCTTCGTATTTTATCGAAATCATAAAAACAGAACTTATAAAAGAAATCTGAAAGATCTGATACAAGAATTTGATATCACTTCTTCCAGAACAAAATGGCAGATATGTCAGATTTTATGCGTACCGATTGTCCTTTGCATTGCAGAACTTTGTAATATGCCACGTGCAATGTGGGCTGGTATTGCGGCCATGTCCGTGATTTTGCCGTTTATGGAAGATATGCACTACAGAGTCCGTAAAAGGATTGTCGGAAATATTGCAGGTGTTATATGTTTTACAGTATTATATTTTCTGCTTCCTTCGTCAATCTATGCATATATAGGAATTCTTGGTGGAATCGGTGTAGGATTTTCAGCACAATATGGCTGGCAGGCAGTATTTAACACATTTGGTGCTTTAGCCATTGCTGCAGAGACTTATGGACTACAAGGAGCGGTTAGTCTTAGAGTGATTCAAAATGTTTTTGGTGTTGTGTTTGCTTTAGCATTTTGTGTTATATTTTATTGGTTTATGTCTAAAAAAAAGGAAAGTGAGGTGACCGTACATGCAGAGTGAAGTGAATCAGGAAGAAAATTTGAATAGAATTATTACGGTTCCTAATCTTCTTTCTTTTTTTCGGTTTTGTCTGATTCCGGTAATTATATGGAGTTATTGTGTAAAGAAAAATCCTCTGTTAGCTGGTGAAATCTTATTGCTGTCTGGTCTTACGGATCTTGCTGATGGATATATCGCAAGAAGATTCCATAGGATTAGTAATTTAGGAAAAATACTTGATCCGGTGGCTGATAAGCTGACACAGGCAGCGATGTTAATCTGTCTGTTTACTCGTTTTCCGCATGTGCTTCTTTTAATCGTAATAATGGCAGGTAAAGAGTTGTATATGGTAGTCAGTGGATGTCTTGTGATACGAAAGACAGGAAAAGTACATGGTGCAGACTGGCATGGAAAGATAGTAACCTTTTTATTATATGGAACTGCAGCGGTGCATATTATATGGTTCCACATTACACCGATGGTATCAGATCTATTGATTGGTTTGTGCGCTATAATGATGGTCATATCGGTCGCTCTGTATATTATCCAGAATACCAGGACTCTTAAGGGAGAGACTGTATAAGCAATTTTATATTGCAATGACTAGAAAAATATTTAGGAGAAGATAGATATAAACAGTAAGTCAAACACACAAACTATGGAGTCTTTAGTCGGTTTAATAAAATTTTAGATTCTCTATTTACCAGGTTCTTCCACAGCTGATTGAACTCTGGGGACTGAATGTAAAAACGGATGTTGAATCTAAAAAAAGTTCGCCCAACTGAGCGTGAAATGACAACCCCATTGTTTCTGCTTCGATGTGTGCAGTTAGGCTTATCGATGGCAGATCTTGATATGCTGTCGATTTGTAAGAACAAACAATAGTAAAGAGGATTTAATTATTACTGATAGAGGATGGGCTGCATATATGGGGCCTATTGGTGTAAGAAAGATGAACGCACTAATGCAAAGTGGTCGGATTGAAGATGCTATGTTGCTTCAAATGGTATCACCGCAAGATTATGGTATATTTCCTTTATCAAGAAATATGGCAATAATTACAATGAGTCCTGCATATAAACAGCACTTAAAGGGTTCAGGTACAAGGATAATATATCCGCCACATGCCCCAACTTTATCTGCGTGTTTGGGATTTGGGAGTGAAGATACGATAGAACCACCTACAAATAAATTTTTAAAATCTGGTGCGATGGTGTATCAATATAAAATTAAACAGTTAGTAAAAAGAGATGTTATCTTTTTGAATTCATTGTTACTAGATTATGCGAATCAGTTTTTTGGCTATGCAAATGCAGATAAAGTAAGATCAAGTTTGAAGGAAAAGAATATTGATATTTAGTTGAGAGCATCAATCCTTAAGTGGGTTGGTGCTTTTTCTTGCTCGGAGAAATCCGAGCATTTTTATGTCAAAATTTAGGAGAGAGGAGGTGAGAATTCATGGCAAGCCGTATACAAGGAATTACCGTAGAAATTGGTGGTGATACAACCAAATTACAGAATGCCCTTAAAGGTGTGAATGGACAGATCAAGTCCACCCAGTCGAAGCTGAAGGATGTTAACAAACTGCTGAAACTGGATCCGGGCAATACGGAACTTCTGGCACAAAAACATAAACTGCTTGCTGAGACCGTTGGTGAAACGAAAGAAAAACTGGCAACCTTAAAGACGGCAGCAGAACAGGCAAATACAGCACTTGCCAATGGAGAAATCTCACAGGAACAGTATGATGCCCTTCAAAGGGAAATCGTAGAGACGGAGCAGGATTTGAAGAACCTTGAAACACAGGCAAATCAGTCAGCTACGGCAGTCCAGAAGATAGCCACAGCCGGAGAAAAGTTAAAGACCACAGGAGATAACATTTCCTCTGCCGGACAGAAACTATTACCCGTTACAGCAGGGGTGACTGCTCTTGGAACAGCATCGGTTACTACGGCTGCCAATTTTGAATCTTCCATGTCACAGGTACAGGCAACAATGGGAATCACAAAAGATTCTATGTCAAAGGTAAACGGTCAGTCAGTGAATACAATGGATACCCTTTCTAAACTGGCAAAGAAGATGGGTGCAGAAACTGCATTCTCTGCATCAGAGTGTGCAGAGGCTCTTAATTATCTGGCTCTTGTAGGATATGACACACAGCAGATCTAGAAGGTTGGTTAGGTTTCCAACATTGACCTTGTGGTAACTTTGGACAGGAAAAGGAAACATAACAAGTAAAAATATCTGTTAATATAAAGAATACTACAGAATAAATTTAAACAGGTTTTACCGACAATGAAATGTTGGTAGAACCTGTTTTCAGTTTTGAGATGACCTGTGTTATAATGAATATTAATTTATTTATAGTTGCAAAAGAAAAAGGAGATGCATAACATGTGGTCTGTGACCAGAATAGATGAAGCAGATTATGGCTGCGAGGAGCGGATGCCCGGGGAACCGCTTCTGGTGCTGGTAACAATCGAAAGTGACGATGGCAGAATGTGCCGGTTTGAGTGTGCGGAGAACTGGCTCCTGCAACAGGGCATAGATGAGGGTGATGAATGGCCGGAGGATATTGAACAGGTGGAAGCGGACAGAGAACAAATTGACCGGATGAGCGAGTGGATGAACAAATACTATGAAGCCGTAGAGGAAATGGAAGACCTGTTTGATGCAGAGTGAATAAGTAAACGAAGAAAGACAGAAAAGAGAGGACTTACCATGCAGATAATGAATGCAACAGAAGAAGATAAAGATGAACTGCTGGCTTTATACCATGCGATGATCGGGGGACCATGTGAGTGGAGCGAGACATACCCGGATGAGAACACGATCGCATTTGACCTTAAGAATGAAGACCTGTTTGTGATGAAGAACGATGCAGGAGAGATCATTGCGACGATCTCAATCGACCATGACGATGCCGTGGAGTCACTGACCTGCTGGCATGAAGATCAGGCACCGTCGGGAGAATTGTCCAGACTCTGTGTAAGAAAGGATATGCAGGGACAGGGAATCGCAAAGCAGATGATGAATTATGCCGGTGATGTGTTGAAGAACAGGGGCATGAAAGGAATCCATATTCTGGTTCGGGAAGGCCATGTGGTAGCACTTTCGACATATGCAAAGATCGGATTTAGAACTGTCGGGGAATGTGATCTGTTTGACAAACATTTTATCTGTATGGAGAAGAAATTCTAAGGAAAATTATAGACATAAAAATTATATCAGTCAGGAAATATAGCACTGCGTTCCGGTGTTTGCCGCAACGCCTCAAACCCGCTATTTTCCTGACTTTTTTCATGATTTTTCTTGTCTGAAACGCTTGTGGAATCAGGTGCTTTTTGATAGAATGACTGTAAATAACTTCCCTGGGGAGGGAAGCAGATGGAGGACAAAATTATGAGAAAAAAATTAGGGATTTTTCTAAGTTTATGGCTGTGTATCAGTATGATATGGTTGCCATTTGCCAGCACACAGGTAAGGGCTGCAGAAACCAACATGGCAACATTGAATTTTATCGGGGCATCTATTGAAAATGGAAAAGCGACCTTTGCTGTTGATGATGCCTATAAAGTAAGGCTGACATTATGTACGAGAGACTGGGATACGGGCAGTTACACAAATTGTTCGATCGATAAAAATAACATGCAGGTCGATTTGGAAGATAAAGAATATTATCTGAAAGCAACTACCGTTTTGGATGTTTCCTCGCCAGATGACCTGCTTGGAATCTCAAGTGTGAAACTTCAGTTATATATCAATGATGAATCGTATGATATCAGCTCGAATCCTTATGTAAAATTGGATACAAACCGTTTTAGCGGTAATCTGAATTTCAGAATAGAAAAAGTATCAACGCCTCCGAACCCCGGTTACCCGGATGATATTCAGATCATGGGAACCTATGATGGATTTGGAATGGAAATTTATCTGAATTCAGAGAAGATCGGAGCTGAGAGCAGTCATATACAGGGAACTGGAAAGGGATATGCGTCCGGCGAAATCTATAATCTGCTCAGGATTCAGTTGGCATTTGGAGATGGAGATATCGGAACGGTCACAGTAAATGGAAAGACGATCACATTGCCGGAAGGAACGAAGGATACAGTGGAATTCACGATTGCGCCTGCCAGTGAATATGTGATCGAAGTTACAAAGAAGCCGACGATCATACCAAGAACTATTATATGGGCCAAAGATAAAACAGGTAATAATGGATTGAAAGATTATGAGCTGTTAAAGAATGGAACGCTTGAGATCCTTGAGATCAAAAACCCGGATGGAACATCGATCGGTTTAGATGGTGTTAAGCAGGACACCAATTATGGATGGGCAAGTGTTATACCGGGTTCAGAAATTATTCTCCGGGCAGTACCGGAATATGGATATCAGCTTGAATCGATAACGATAAATGGTCAGTCTTTAACGCCTTTGTCAGATGCATCTACATTTTCATATACAATGCCGGATGAAAATGTACATATCAGCGGCATATTTACAAAGGCAGAAGATCAGGTAGAGCTTAAGACAGATAAAGTGAAAAAAGCATTGATCCAGCTTGCAGAAAATGAGATCACGTCAGGAAACAATAGACTGACGATCAAGGATGCAGTTCTCACACAGCAACAGCTTGAGGCTTTTAAAAAGGCAGCAGGTGATTATCACATCACCGGGTATTTTGATATCAAGCTGGCACAGATCCTGTATAAGAATACAGTAGCAAATTTGTGGGTAAATAATATAGAGACATTGAAGAAACCGGCAAAGGTATCCCTTCAGATAGAAGCCGACTGGGAACCTGCAAACAGTGAGCTGGCAGTTATTCATGAGAAAAAGGATGGAACCTATGAGATTATTCCTGCTTCTTTTGATGTGGCAACTAAAATGGTGATGTTCCAGACAGATGGATTTTCAAATTATGCAATCGCATATAAGAAGGTTGAGACGACAACAGAGGATCAGACAGGAGCAACGACTGAGGATCCATCGGAGGATACGACCGGGGATGTAACAGAAGCTTCAACAGAAGAAACAACAGAACCGGAAACAGAGACCACAACCGGAGAGACAACAGAAGTTACGACGGAAAATTCTTCAGAGGGCACAACAACAGACCGTACAGAGGATGGAACAGGCAGCACGACACAGAGTGGTGATGGTGATACAACAGAAGTGAAAAAAGATGATAAGACAGCATCACCCAAGACAGGAGATGATATGAATCTGGCTGTGCTTTATATTCTGCTTGCAGTATCAGGAATGGGATGTCTGTATACGATCCAAAAACGGTAATCTGGTATTGGTAACAGGTATAGTAGTAGTTCTCTTATTTGAAAAATAATGTAGAACAAATTGTGTAAATAATCTTGACTTTTATAAAATAACAGCGTTATTATAACGCTGTTATTTTATATTGCATATAAATGCAAATACTGATCAAGGTGTGGTTTATGAGAAAAGAATCAGAAGGTGTAACGGAAAATTTACTTGTCAGTGCCAGAAAGGAATTCTTACAATATGGATTCCGTGATGCCAGCCTGCGGAGAATATCGGCAGACAGTGGTGTCAGCACGAATTCGATCTATACAAGATTTGGTGACAAGAGCGGATTGTTTACGGCAATTGTAAAAGAAGCCGCAGATGAGTTAATGGCGATTTATTCTGACAGCATAAAGAAAGCAGGAGAAGCGACAGATATCAGCCGGGCGGAGGATGCCGGAGATGAAGGAACGAATCTTGTACTGGAATATATTTACAGACATCCGGAAGAATTCAAACTGATCTTCTGCTGTTCGGCGGGAACAGAATATGAGACATATTTTGACAGGCTTGCGGCAAAGGAAGAATACTATTATAAACAGTTTGCGAAGCAGTTTTCGGATGGCGGACATCCGGTAGATGATTTTTTTATCCATGTATATTGCAGGAACGGATGGCAGTATGTGTATGAACTTATCACACATGATAAGAGCTATGAAGAGGCAAAAGAATTTATGGCAAATGTCAGAGCATTTAACTATGCGGGCTGGCAGGCGGTGATCGGAATGAAGTTCTGATAATAGGGACTGCTGTATGAAATACAACATGCATCAGTCCTATAAAAATAAATGCAGGTTAGTAAATACTAACTTTAGTAACAGAAGGTTAACTATGAAAGAAAAGAAACAAAGTGCATTGTCCAGACTCATGGGCATAACAGGAGGGCATAAGTATTTTACCTATGCGTCCTGTGTTCTTGCGATCCTTTCTGCTTGGATTGCATTGATACCATTTTATGATATTTATCATTGCACATAGAATGCGTACGGTAGATGGTGTTGATAAGATCGTTGTGTTGAAGGATGGCGTAGTTGCGGAGCAGGGGGGATATATATATATTTATTACGCAGAGCACTTTCGTTTGTATTTCCACTGCTCTATGTTAGTGTTGACCTGAATGGAATAAGTTGCAGTTTGGGTTAAAATAGGGTATGTTGAATATAGAATAGTGCAAAATATAGAGTAATGCAGAAATTTTGAATAAGAGAATGTATAATAAATTACAGGGCTACAGGAGGTTGGCGATTATGGCGAAGATTGATACCAGGGAGATACAGATACCATCGATATTAAAGGTGGAGAAAGATCTGCTCAGACGGATCGGGGGTTATCTTGCAGATGAGGGAATCTACAAGGTTGTGATCCTGTTTGGCAATGGGTTGATCGATATGTTTGGACATACGGTGATGGAGGGTATGTCAGACAGCGGTGTTGAGGTGCTCCAATATATGGAGATGGATACCGTTCGGATTGACAATCTGGTGCAGCTTGCATTTTCATTTCCGAATACTGCACAGGCGGTACTTGGTATCGGAGGCGGTAAGGTGGTTGATGCGGCCAAATATTGTGGCTTCTTAAGAAAACTGCCATTTATCAGTGTGCCGACGTCGGCATCCAGTGATGGATTTTCCAGTGCCAGCGCATCTCTGATCGTGGAGGGACGACGCAAATCCGTACCGGCAGGGATCGCATATGGAATCTTTGCAGATATCGATGCGATAAAGGGGGCACCGGAGGCATTTCTGTTTTCCGGTATCGGTGATATGGTATCGAAGATCACGGCACTTTATGACTGGAATTTTGAAGAAGCACATGGACATGGTTCGGTAAATGACTTTGCGATGATGATATCGAAGAAGGCGGTCAACAGCTTTGTGCGGACACCGTTTAAAGACATTCACGATGAACGGTTTATAAAAGAACTATTAGATTCTCTTGCCATGAGCGGTGTGGCAAATGAGATTGCAGGAGACAGTGCGCCGACCAGTGGAAGTGAGCATCTGATATCACATGCATTGGATCAGATGTTGGAACGCCCGCAGCTTCATGGTATTCAGGTCGGAGTTGCAACATACCTGATGAGTGTTGTTCAGGATCACAGATATGAGCGGATCAATACGGTATTTACAGATACAGGATTCTGGGATTATGTGAAGACAGTCGGCATGAAGCGGGATGATTTTATCCGTGCGATCGAAAAAGCACCGGCTATAAAACCATTCCGGTATACCTATCTTCACGAAGAACAGTACCGAAAGAAAGCGATAGAAGTATTGCAGTCAGACACGAAGCTGTCAGAGGTTTTACAGGCATAATTTGTGTCAGGGACGGATAAGCGAAGGAGGGAACAGTATGACATACGAACATTTTTTAGAGGAATACAGACGAAAACTCCGCACACCGGAGGAAGCGGTTTCCGTTGTAAAAGATGGTGACTGGGTGGATTATACCTGTTCACTTGGAAAGCCGGAGATCCTGGATCGGGCATTGGCGAAACGTAGAGACGAGCTGTTTGATGTTAAGATCCGTGGTAATCTGATCTCAGGGCCGATCGCAGTTGCAGAATGTGATGAGAGTCAGGAGCATTTTACTTATCACAGCTGGCATTGTTCAGCATATGAGCGGTCGTTATGTGATCGTGGGCTCTGCTATTATATTCCGATGGTATTTCATAATAATGCAGCATATTATGAGTATTTTCTTAAGGTAAATGTAGTTATGCTCAGTGTGTCACCGATGGATCGGCATGGATATTTTAATTATTCGGTCAATACCGGAGTGGCAGCACCGATCGTGCGTGCGGCAGATATCGTGATCGTAGAGATCAATGAGAATCTTCCGAAGGTTCGCGGCGGTTATGATGAGTGTATCCATATTTCGGATATTGATTATATCGTGGAAGGAGAGCATGAACCGTATCCGGATATGCTGATGCCGGAGCCGACTGCAGTTGATCGTAAGATTGCGGAACTGATCATTCCTTATATCGTGGATGGAGCAACCCTACAGATCGGTATTGGAAGTATGCCGAATGCACTGGGTGATATCATTGCTGAGTCTGATCTGAAGGATCTTGGTATGCATACGGAGCTTTGCAGCGATGCATATCTGAAAATGTATCTGGCGGGAAAACTCACGAACAAATACAAGCAGATCGATCGCGGAAAAGGAGTATTTGGTTGTGCGGTCGGAAGCAAGAACCTATATGATTGGATTGACGATAATCCGGGAGTTGCGGCATATCCGTTAGAGTACGTGAATCGTCCCGGAGTGATCGGTGAGATTGATAACATGGTTTCCATCAATAGCTGTGTTGCTGTTGATCTGTATGGTCAGGTGGCAGCGGAGAGTGCAGGTGTCAGACAGATATCCGGAACCGGTGGACAGCTGGATTTCCTCGTTGGTGCATCTGCATCTAAGGGAGGTAAAGCATTTATCTGCATGAGTTCTGTGTACAAGGACAGTAAAGGGGTGGTTCATTCAAGAATTCATCCACAGTTTAATGGAGATATCGTTACTTCTCCAAGAAGTCAGGTTTATTTTCTGGCAACGGAATATGGGGTTGTGAATCTGGAAGGCCGTTCAACATGGGAGCGGGCAGAGGCTCTGGTATCGATTGCACACCCTGATTTCAGAGATGAATTGATCAGGGAAGCAGAAGCGAGAAAGATTTGGCGGAGATCCAATCGGAGATAGACAATGGATGGTGAAATTGATATATGTCATATATCAGATGGTTGATAACAGGGGGGCTAACTTAGAAGAAAGGCGAAGATAATGGTTGTGCATAGCTCCACTTTTCTTTTATAATTGCAGTATAAGAATATACAGATATAAGAGGCAGAGATGAAGATAACATTAGCGGCTACATTACGTCATTATGATAAGAAAAATTTCATAAAGGATCTTCTTGCAGGTATTATTATCATGGCAGTATCCATTCCGATTTCCATGGGATATGCGCAGATTGCCGGACTACCTGCGGTCTATGGACTGTATGGTTCGGTATTTCCGATCTTGATATTTGCTCTGTCCTCGACATCGCCTCAGTTTATTTTTGGAGTGGATGCAGCTCCGGCAGCCCTTATTGGGTCGGCATTGTTAAGCCTTCATATAGAGAGTGGATCAGAGGAGGCGATGGCGGTTGTTCCGGTACTGACCTTCTTTGTGGCATTGTGGCTTCTGGCGTTTTATATTATGAAAGCAGGAAAACTGGTCAACTATATATCGGCACCGGTTATGGGCGGATTCATTACCGGAATCTGTACGACTATTATACTAATGCAGGTACCGAAGCTGATGGGAGGATCGGCAGGAACCGGAGAGTTTTTTGAGCTGGCAGAACATATTATAAAGACAGCCAAAGATATCAATTGGCAGTCGGTGGTACTGGGACTTGCGGCTCTTGTGCTATTGCTGGTATGTAAGAAGCTGATCCCAAAATTCCCGATGGCGGTTCTTTTGATGATAGCCGGGGCAGGCATGACATATCTGCTTCCTATAGAGGACTGGGGTGTGCAGACACTTGCATCTGTTGATACCGGACTCCCACACTGGGCGGTTCCGGATTTTAGTGTGATATCGATTCGCGAGGCTGTAACGATCAGCCTGTCGGTAGCAGTCGTTATAATGGCAGAGACACTTCTGGCGGAGAATAATTTTGCGCAGAAGAATGGTTACCGGATCAATGATAACCAGGAGATTCTGGCATTTTCAATGGGAAATTTCCTTGCGGCATTTACCGGCTGTTGTCCGATCAATGGCTCGGTATCAAGAACGGCAATGGGAGAACAGTATCAGGCAAAGACACAGCTTACCGGTATCATAGCAGGTCTTTCCATGATCGTTGTTCTGGTCTGTGCGACCGGATTTATCGGTTATCTTCCGGTTCCTGTGCTTACAGCTATTGTGATATCAGCGTTGCTTGGAGCAACGGAATTTGATCTTGCGGCAAGACTCTTTAAAGTCAGTCGTACAGAATGCCTGATCTTTTTCGGGGCATTCTTTGGTGTGCTGTTACTTGGCACGATCAACGGTGTATTGATCGGTATTCTTCTTTCCTTTACAGAGATGATCATACGGACAGCCAAGCCTGCAAGATGTTTCCTTGGAATTCAGCCGGGGCATAAGCATTTCCGGGATCTGAAGGAGAGCAGTCAGATCCATGCAATCTCCGGTGTACTGATCTATCGGTTCAGCAGCAATCTGTTCTTTGCGAATATACAGATCCTCCAGAGAGATATTGAAGATCATATCACGCCTGAGACAAAGGCGGTTATCATAGATGCCAGTGGAATCGGCAGTATCGATATAACAGCAGCTGACAGGATCGCCATGTTATATCAGTCGTTAAAGGATAAGGGAATCCGTTTCTACATGACAGAGCATATCGCAGATGTGAATGAACAGCTGCGTAAGTTGGGACTTGGTTATCTGATTGAGGAAGGCTGTGTCAGACGAACAGTACATATTGCCTTAAAGGATATGGGAATTAAGCGACCATATCCATTAGAGGGTGATGTAGACAATCAGCCGAGAAGTGCGTCCAGAAAGCGTGCAGATAACAGGGTTCAGGAATTTGTCTGGGCGTTTGGAGCGGAGAGTGAAGATGAGATAGAGAAGCAGATCAGACTTCAGATCGAGCATTTGAAACAGACCGGAGATGTTGATGAGCTTTTACATGGAAGCTGGTCACATATGGAAGCTATGGATGAGGATGAGTGGTTAGAGCATCTGGAAGAGCATCTGAAGGAGATCGTTCATATATCAGGTAAGGATGAGAAAACGATTGCCAGACGCTTCGAGGAGCATCGCAGAGAGATCCATGACCGTATTGCAAAGGAACATCCGGAGCTTGCGGAGAAGTTTAAAGAACGAAGACATTTGCTGGATGAGCATTTGAAAGAAAAACATCCTGAGGTTTATGAGTTGGTCGTAAAACTCCGTGAGAAAGATAATTAATAAAAATAACAAAATAATAATTCTGTCATATATTGTACTATACCTGAATATAAGAAAGGAAGAGAGCAATTTATGGCACAGTTTACCAATCAGGCGCAGCTTCGCTATGGTAATTCCATAGCAAATTCCAATATAGCAGTCGGAGAACTGCTGGAGGTATTGTCAGCAAGCAAGACCGCAGTCAGAAAGACATATGGTCAGAATGATACCGTAACGTATATTATAACGATTGTAAATTCCGGTACGACTGCATTTAATGGTCTGACAGTTACAGATAATCTGGGTGCATACACATTTGGAACAGAAACACTGACTCCGCTCACTTATATGGCTGATAGTGTGAAATATTATGTAAATGGAGTGCTTCAGTCAACACCAGTTGTTGTTGCAGAACCATCACTTGCAATTTCAGGACTGACAGTTCCTGCAGGGGGCAATATCACAGTTGCTTATGAGACAGAGGTGAATGCATTTGCACCGATGGATGCAGCAGGAACGATCACGAATACAGCAGTTGTATCCGGTGGTGGCATTACTCCGATCACGGTAACAGAGACGATCGGTACAGAGAGTACGCCGATCCTTACAATCACGAAGTCTGTAAGTCCGGTTCCTGTAACAGAAAACGGAACATTGACCTATACTTTCCTGATCCAGAATGCAGGAAGTGCACCGGCAGATATCGGAACCGATGCGGTGATAGTGGATACCTTTAATCCGCTTTTGTCAAACCTTGCAGTATCCTTTAATGGAACGGCATGGGCAGAGACAACAAACTATACCTATGATGAGACAACAGGAGTGTTTACAACGATTGCGGGTCAGATCACAGTCCCGGCTGCAACCTATACACAGAATCCGGCTACCGGTGTATGGACGGCGGATCCGGGTGTCAGTACATTGGTTGTAAAAGGCACGATCTAGGGATTTTGAACATGGCAGAATAGCGCAAAACAGAGAAATAAAATCCTGTAATGCTACTATGATAATATAGTAAGATCACAAAGACGGCGGCTTCTTTGACCTGTAAGAAGCCGCCGCCTGTCTATAAATTACCCCTCATATGAATAAAGTGAACATCAAATGATGTAACAATAAAAACAATTAAATATTATCATGCTGATGTACAAAAAACCAGAAGTGGCATTTATAAAGTTGAATCTGCCACTCGATTTTCATTTTCAGAAATCAGCTTTTGTATCTCATTTCTGACAAGGGTATTATCTAAAACATAATCTTCAAAATCTACCGAGTGAAAGGTATAGGTTAAAGCATGAATAATATCCGGATCAGATACACAGATAATAAAATCCAGTTCTTTATTTGGAACAAGCAGGGCATACTGATCCGTATATAAAAGAAATGCCCAGTTATCCGATACCGGAATTTTTTCGGTATCAAGGACAAAGAGGTTCCTGTCAAGCCGTGCCTCTAACTGTTCTAGAGCATTGATAATATCTGACGTGTTTGCTTCTACATAGAATCCGGATTCGGAAATCACATGATTTCTTGCAAATTCCCGGATGCCATCCAGTGTGATGCCTTCACTGGCATTCATTTGCTGCATGAAATGAAAATGCTGTTTTAGGGTTTCCTTGAATTCTTCAGGAACATATTTCTCAACCAGATCATCGGTCACCATCAGGCAGGCACCGGGATGCTTCTGGATAAAGATCACTTCTTCTGCAGGAATGGATCTTGCCTGAAACTGTGGAAGCTCCTTCTGGCTGAAGCTGGACAGAAATGGTTTCGCATGGTCAAATACGGAAGCGAATTCTTCCCGCATTAATCCGATAAGGCTCGGATCGGTCAACAGACAACCTTTGTTGGCATCGGCATTTAGCAGGAGACTGGCATCATCCGTTATGATATAGAACGGGAAAAGTACACCGGAGTTCTTGCTGACTTTTTGTTCATTGGAATAATAGTAAATGTTATAGGTGATGTTGGTCCCTTTTGTAAGAATCGATTCTAACAGCGTGGCAAATCCGTCCAGTTTTTCAGTGATGTCATTCGGATTTTTTGTTTGGAAATGCAGTATCTGGGAAATTGTTGCATTTTGAAATTTCCCAGAAGTGATAAGTGAGTGAATGTTGGAAAACAGTTTGATCCGTGATGACAGGTCGAACGGAAGTGATACCTGTAAGTGATTGTTTTCTTTTTTGCTGGCGTGTATTAAGAATTTAGTCAGACCACAGATGATCTCATCCGTGGAGTGATAAAGTATAGTTCCTGTGGCAGCCTGTGACTGATCTGTATCAATCGGATTGTCAGGTAGTTTATTTTGTAATTCCTGTGAGCGGGAAGGTGTCTGGTTGTTAGATGCATTGGTATCTATATATGGAGAACCGATCACCCTCAGACATTTCTCTGTGAATTTCAGGTAATGATAATTGGTCTCACCAAGCCGTTCCAGATAAAAGGCATCATATAAAGCCATCTCATCGGCAGCAGATATATCAAGCTGGCGGATAATACTTGTAATCTGATCTTTTGTGGGAATACGTTTGCCGCTCAAGATCTGATAGAAGCTTGAACGGTCGATCCCGGTTTCATTGATCAGAGAATTTTTCGTTACGGATTGTGAATCGATGATTGAATTTAATAATGAATGAAATGACATGCAGTTATACCGGCAATAACTTTAGATTAGTAAAACATGGAAGTAAATATGTAATGTTAAACCGATCTTCCTCCTAACAATAGTATTTATATCTGTATAGTTTAACTGAAAACGTAATATGTGTCAACATCATTGCGTGTAACAAGAGAAGACAAGTGTAGTTTTCTACTGATTCAACAAGAGCTGGGAGTATAAATCATACTGCATATTTGTTGGCTATAAGAAAAACTTATAGCCAGTCAAATATATATCCTATAACTTAAATAGGATATAATGGTTGACAACCGGAAAAACGGACGCTATAATCATGAAACATGAAAGGAACAAAATAGATAAAACATATCAACATAGTATGAAAAGTTCCTGAGAATAAATCACAGAGAATTTACAAGGAGGATAAGCATATGGGCTCAGAAAAAATCATGACAACTGCAAAGAACAATATGTGTTGCTGCCGGATGATGTGTGATTGTATGGCGTTTATTTCATATGCTTTGAACACCTGATTTGTTAGATATATAGTATTGTTTATCATATAACAAAGGGCAGTTGTCATAAGCATATGATGACTGCCTTTTGTTATGCGGCAGGATGGTATCTATTACATGGATAAAGTAGAAGACTGTCTGATTTATAATAGGAAAAGAACTTGAAAGGGGAGAATAATATGGCAATTATTCAGATCGAGCATGTGTCGAAGACGTTTCAGACCAAAGACGGAACGATCGATGCTTTAAAGGATGTATCACTGAATATTGAAGCTGGCGACATTTATGGAATCATTGGAATGTCCGGTGCAGGAAAAAGTACCCTGGTACGATGTATCAATCATATAGAAGTACCGACATCGGGAACGGTCGTGGTACAGGATAAGGAGCTTGGTGGTCTGTCAGATAAAGAGCTTCGTAAACAGAGAGAACATATCGGTATGATCTTCCAGCATTTTAATCTGCTGATGCAGAAATCGGTTCTTGATAATGTATGTTTTCCACTGTTCATTCAGGGAAAATCAAAGGCAGAGGCGAGAAAAAAGGCATATGAGCTGTTAGAGATCGTTGGTTTGCGGGATCGTGCAAAAGCATATCCTTCACAGTTGTCCGGTGGACAGAAACAGAGAGTTGCGATTGCAAGAGCACTTGCATCCGATCCGCAGATCCTGCTTTGTGATGAGGCAACCAGTGCACTTGATCCACAGACGACATCATCGATTCTGGAATTGTTAAAGGACATTAACCAGAGATTTGGAATCACGATCGTTGTTATCACTCACCAGATGGCGGTTGTCCGAGAAATCTGTAATCAGGTAGCGATCATGAAGGATGGTCAGGTCGTTGAGCATGGTAGAACGATTGATATCTTTAATCATCCAAAGTCCGAAGTAGCCAGAGAGCTGTTACAGAAGGATGAAGGAAATGCTACAGAGCCGAAGACGTTAAAAACAGCTGACCGCATAAAGAATGGAACCAGAATCCGAATTGTATACACGGAGAATTCAGCATTTGAACCGGTAATTGCAAATATGATCCTGACATTTAAGGAGCCGGTCAATATCTTAAAAGCAGCGACAAAGAATGTCGGAGGAGTGGCGAAGGGTGAAATGATACTTGAGCTTCCGAAGGGTTCGACAAATGTTGCAGCGATGGAAAAGTACCTGAAAGAACGGGGATTGGAGCTTGAAGAATTAAGTGACAATGTGAATGGAGGTGAGGAACATGTGGACGGAACAAATTAGAGAAATGATCTTAAATGGTATCTTAGAGACACTTTATATGACAGTTGTTTCTACATTGTTTGGATATGTATTCGGACTTCCGATGGGCGTGCTCCTCTGTATCAGCGATAAAGACGGACTGAAACCGCATCCGGTTTTGTATAAGATTCTTGATTTTATCGCAAATATCGTTCGAAGCGTACCATTCCTGATCCTGTTGATCTTATTGATCCCATTTACCAGATTTCTTCTTGGTAAGAGTTACGGATCGACAGCAACGATCGTACCGCTTACTGTAGCAGCTATTCCGTTTATCGCAAGAATGGTAGAGTCATCCTTGAAGGAAGTTGACAACGGAGTTGTTGAGGCTGCCCGTGCGATGGGTGCGGGAACGATGAGGATCATCCTTCGTGTGCTCCTTGTAGAAGCAAGAACATCGCTGATCACCGGAGCAACGATCGCGATCGGAACCATCCTTGGTTATTCTGCGATGGCAGGTGCAGTCGGAGGTGGTGGACTTGGTGATATCGCAGTCCGCTATGGATATTACAGATACCAGACAGATATCATGATCGTGACAGTTATCTTACTGATCGTGATCGTTCAGATCTTCCAGTCAGTCGGAATGCTGATCGCAAACCGATTAGACCGGAGAAAATCATAATCAGATAAACCCTGACCATGACAGCCGGATCTGTGCCGGAGCGTTATTGGCGGTTTACAAACAGATGTCAGGAAAGTGCACACCGGGCATCCGATATATAAAAATGAAAATAAAAAAGGAAAAATAAAGAAAGAGAGGAATCTTCCATGAAAAAGACATTTAAGAAATTATTAGCACTTACATTAACAGGCGTATTAGTAGCAGGAGCCCTTTCAGGCTGCGGCAAGAAAGAAGATAAAGACAGCAAAACAGATTCAAAGACAATTACGATTGCAGCATCTGCAACACCACATGCTGAGATTCTCGAGTATGCAAAGACAGCATTAAAGGAAAAAGGATATGATCTTCAGGTTACAGTATTTGATGATTATGTAAAGCCAAATGAGGTTGTAGAAAGCGGCGAGTTCGATGCAAACTACTTCCAGCATGTTCCATACCTTGAGAGCTTCAATGAAGAAAAAGGTACACACCTTGTAGTTGCCGGCAAGATCCACTATGAGCCATTCGGTATCTATCCGGGTACAAAGAAAAGTTTAGACGAGATCGCTGACGGTGATTCTATCGCAGTTCCGAATGATACAACAAATGAAGCAAGAGCCCTTCTGTTATTACAGGATAACGGAATCATCAAGTTAAAGGATGGCGCAGGTATCAATGCAACTGTTAATGATATCGAAGAAAACCCACACAATGTAGAAATCGTTGAACTTGAGGCAGCACAGGTTGCCAGAGTTGTAAACGAGACAGCGTATGTCGTTTTAAATGGTAACTATGCACTTGCAGCAGGCTTCTCAGTAGGAAAAGATGCTCTTGCATATGAGCAGAATGATTCAGAAGCAGCTAAGACCTATGTAAACGTTATCGCTGTTAAGGAAGGCAACGAAAACAACGAAGCAATCAAGGCACTCGTTGACGTATTAAAGTCTGACGACGTAAAGAACTACATCAAAGAAACTTACGATGGAGCAGTTCTTCCTTACGAAGAGTAAGCCGCTCGCATCCCGTAATAAAATACCCTGAGACAGATATGGTGAAAAACTCATTTCGTATTCTATAAAGTTCGTGCACTGATTTGTCAGCAGTCGCCCTAACTCACCCTGACGGGTTCAGACAAGGACTTGGTGCTGACAGTTAGCACAAACTTTATCACGAATACTACATGAATGTTTTTCACCATATCTGTTTCAGGGCTTTTTATTGCGAGATGATATTCGCTATCTTTCTTTACGAGGGGCTTATACTTCGTTATGCAATATAAAATTTCCCGACTACTGTATTGATAAGACATTCACGGAGTTTTCGTAATTCTGCTTGCGCTAACTGTCAGCATCAAGCCCTTGTCTGAACCCGTCAGGGTGAGTTAGGGCGACTGCTGACAAATCAGTGCGCGAGCTGAATAGAAAACGGAGTGAGTCTTTCAACTACAGTAGTCGGGGGAATTTTATATGTTTAATAGAGATTATCCCTCGTAAAGAAAGATAGCGCATAGAAGTGGTGGCAGAAAGCCCTGAAACAAATATGGTGAAAAGTTTTTGGGGTATGCTATAATGATGCCGACAGGCAACTGGGCAGTGTGGCTGCCTGTTGGGTAAATATAGGCGATAAAAGGAGCCGGTAGAGAGCGTTATGAAAAAGATTTTTATTGTGGAAGATGATAAGAGCATATGCATGGAGCTTGTTGAGATTTTGGAGAACGAAGGCTATGCAGCATCCTATCTGACTGATTTTGAACATTCAAAAGAGGAGATTCTGGCAACAGGTGCAGATCTTATTTTGATGGATATTAATATTCCGGGCATAAATGGCAGAAATCTGTTAAAGGAGATTCGGAAGGAATCGGATATCCCGGTTATCATGGTGACTAGTCGTACATCAGAGATGGACGAGGTTCTGTCGATGAGCTATGGGGCAGATGATTATATCACGAAGCCGTATAATCCGACGATCCTGTTGCTGCGGATCGCAGCAGTGCTGAAACGGATGGAGGGAAGCCAGAATGCAGCATCCTATCGTGGAGCAGAGGTGAATTTCAGCAAAGGGACAATCCGGCTTGGTGAGAAAGAACAGGTTCTGACGAAGAATGAGATGATCATTTTCCAACGGCTGTTAAGCAGTAAGGACAAGATTGTATCCAGAGACGAGATCATGACAGATCTATGGGATAATGAAGAATATGTAAATGATAATGCACTTACGGTTAATATCAGCAGGCTTCGGACAAAGCTTTCGGAGCTTGGACTGCCGGATGCGATCGAGACAAGAAAGAAACAGGGGTATCGTCTGATATGAGAATTTGGGAATATATAAAAGATAAAGCGGGTATTCTGATCGGTTATCTGTTATTTATAGCGGTCATGTTAATTGCTTTTCGTGCGATGCGGACACCAGGGGAGCTGACGGTGATCTTTCTTGTGCTGACAGTTTTGCTTCTGGTAACTGTCATATTAACAGACTATATAAAACGCAGACATTTCTATAATTCCCTTTATGCACATATGGAGCAGTTGGATCAGAAATATCTGGTCATGGATACGTTAGAGGAGCCGGGTTTCTATGAGGGAAAGCTGGTCTATGAGGCGTTATATGAGATTAATAAATCCATGACAGAGCATGTGAAGGAGTACCGGCAGAGTGTGGATGATTTCAAGGATTTTATCGAGATATGGGTGCATGAGATCAAACTGCCGATCGCAAGTCTGGTATTGATGTGCCACAATAATCAGGATAAGATACCGAAGAAATACGAAGATCAGGTGAACCGTCTGGATGCATATGCCGATCAGGTGCTGTATTATGTCCGGGCAGAGCATGCGAGCAAAGATTATCGGTTTGATTCAGTGCGAATCAAGTCGGTTGTGAATAAAGTGGCGTTGAAGAATAAAGATATGTTGCTGGAGAGTGACATTTGTCTGGATGTGCATGACGTTGATGTCAGCGTTACGACAGATGCCAAATGGCTGGAATTCATGATAAACCAGATCATGAGCAACAGCATCAAATATATGAAGCCGGATGAGGATCGGCAGATCCGGATCTGGACGACAAAAGCAGGCGACGATATCACACTCCATATCAGAGATAATGGAATCGGAATTTCCGAAGCAGACCTTCCTCGCGTTTGCGAAAAATCGTTCACCGGTGAGAACGGACGTCGTTTTGCCAAGTCAACAGGTATGGGCTTATATATCGTAAAAGGTCTGTGCGACCAGCTAGGACATCATCTTACCATCACTTCCAAAGAAAATATCGGAACAGACGTCGCTGTAACCTTTGGCGGAAACGACTATTATCTGGTGGATGAATAAAACTATACTTTACCATGTGCCCCTTATCTGACAGACAGATAAAGAATGCCCAATGTCTTAACCTTACAAAACTGTAACCTTCTGTAACATAAGAAAAACGACACTCTCCCTTGAAAACGATATACTCACACTTGTAAACAGGAGATGAGGTGTTGACAGGATCAACAGCTCTTAACTCAGTTATTAATAGAAAATGGTGTGTGGGTAAATCGTTTTAGTATTTCGTGGATGTTTTTATGGGGCTGTTGTTCTGACAGTGAGCAATACCTAAAATCCATAGAGCAGCCGACTGAGTGTTCTGCTATCCTGTGCCATGTCGTTGGAGCAATGGTTTTATCGCGACAGAGACATGTGCAGATAGGATGGCAGAACATGAGGAAAGGCAAACGTGATTTTACGGGATGCTCACTGGTGGAACAATGGTCACAAAAAACATGTAAGTGTTACCTGAACGATTTAGTCACACACCGGATAGCAAGGAGAGATAAAAGTGGAAACAATTTTAAAGATTGAGAATATCGAAAAGTATTACGGCAACAAATCCAACATTACAAAAGCCATTGATAACATTTCATTTAGTGTAGAAAAAGGTGAGTATGTTGCGATCATGGGAGCATCCGGAAGTGGGAAGACGACACTGCTTAACTGCATTTCTACCATAGACCGTGTCAGCAGCGGTCATATCTATGTAGGAAGAGATGATATCACAAAGCTTCGCGGCAACCAGTTGAACCGCTTCCGCCGGGAAGAACTGGGATTTATCTTTCAGGATTTCAACCTGTTAGATACACTGACAGCATATGAGAACATTGCACTGGCGTTATCGATACAGAACACGCCTGCGAAGAAGATTGACGAAAAGATAAAGAAGATCGCAAAGGAGCTTGCAATCGAAGAAGTTCTGAATAAATATCCATATCAGATGTCCGGGGGACAGAAACAGAGAGTGGCATCTGCGAGAGCGATCATTACGAACCCGAAGCTGATCCTTGCCGATGAACCGACCGGAGCACTGGATTCCAAATCCGCAAAGCTGTTGCTTGAAAGTCTGAAACATCTGAATGAAGAACTGTCAGCTACGATTCTGATGGTAACACATGATTCCTTTACCGCAAGTTATGCCGGTCGCATCCTGTTCATCAAGGACGGTAAAATATTTCATGAGCTTCGCCGTGGAGCAGACAGCCGAAAAGAATTCTTCAACAAGATCATAGATGTCGTAACTTTGCTTGGAGGTGACTTAAATGACGCTCTTTAAGTTATCCCTTAGTAATATGAAGAAAAGCCTGAAGGACTATGCAATCTATTTCTTTACATTGGTTCTTGGCGTAGCGATCTTCTATATTTTTAATGCGATCGAGACACAGACGGCGATGATGAGGATCTCCAAAGATACCAGAGGAATTGTAGAGCTGATGGCAAATATCATTTCCAGTGTCAGCGTATTCATTGCATTTGTGCTTGGTTTCCTGATCATATATGCCAGCCGATTCCTGATGAAACGGCGTAACAAAGAATTTGGATTGTATCTGCTGCTTGGAATGGGCAAATGGAAGGTGTCAAAGATGCTGTTTATCGAGACACTGATCATCGGTCTGGTTTCACTTGGCGTTGGGCTTCTTTCCGGTATCGGAATTTCCCAGCTTACCAGTCTGTTAGTTGCAAATATGTTTGAAGCGGATATGTCTTCTTATAATTTTGTATTTTCAAGTTCTGCATTTGTAAAGACCTGTTTCTATTTTGCTATCATCTATGTGGTTGTGATCCTGTTTAATACGATCGCGATCGGACGCTGCAAATTGATCGACCTGTTCCAGAGAGGTAGAAGATCAGAGACTGTTAAGATGAAAAATCCGTGGATATCGGTATTCGTATTTCTCCTTTCCGTAGCAGGACTTGGATATGCATATTACCAGATCAATTCAAATACAACAGAGCTCTATATGAAAGATATCTATTTCTGTATCGGGCTTGGATGTGTCTGCACATTTTTGTTTTTCTGGTCGATTTCCGGTATGTTGTTCCGGTTAGTTTCTTCCATGAAACGTGTTTATTATAAAGGGCTGAATTCATTTGTCATCCGTCAGATGAGCAGTCGTGTAAATACAAATGTACTGTCAATCTCGATCATTTGTATTATGTTATTTGTTACGATCTGCGTGCTGACTTCGGCGCTTACGATCCGAAATGGTTTGAATGAGGGTTTAAGAAGGTATGCTACCGTTGATGTAAATATTACCAGACAGGTAAGAAGCTCCGATTATGATGTCGCAGCCGGTAAGGGCGCAGATGAGGATGCTTATTATGATCCGACATGGGATAAGCGCGACATTTGCGATATATATAAGGAAAAAGAAATTGACTTGCCATCTATGTTTTCAGCCTATGAAGATGTGTATATATACTCATTGCCGGATTTCACATACGGGGATACGTTCAGTGAGCAGGCAAAGGGTGAGTTCCTTGGTGACCAGCCGGTGTATGGTATGATGGATGTTATGGAAAATGTCATGACAGTGTCCGATTATAATCGTGTGGCAAAGCTGTGTGGTTTTGAAACTGTGTCGATCAAAGATGATGAATACGGAGTTGTGGCAAATTACAAGCAGATGGTGAAATACAGAGATATGTCATTGCAGGCTGGTACGACGATTCAGGTAAATGGTTATGAACTGAAGCCGGGAATGAGCAAATGTCAGGCCGGTGATGTCCAGATCTCTACGCAGGCGATTAATACTGGTATCATTATTGTGCCGGATGGGGTGCTTACAGGAGTAACTCCGATCTCTGAAAGCTTGCTTGCAATCTATAATACGACCGATACGGATAAGATCATGGCGAGAAATGAATATATCAATCTGGATGACGACACGGATGTCAGGTTGAGTCTAAATACAAAAGAAAATGTAAAAGCTGCCAGTATCGGACTTGGCGCGATCGCTTCCTTTATCGGCTTATATATCGGAATGATCTTCCTGATCTCCGGTGCAGCGATCCTCGCATTAAAGGAATTGTCAGAAAGCACCGATAATGTGGAACGATATAAGATGCTTCGAAAACTGGGTGTGGATCAGAAGATGATCAACCATGCGTTATTTGCACAGATGGGTCTGTTCTTCCTGTTCCCGCTTGCACTGGCAGTCATTCATTCAATATTTGGTTTAAAATTCAGCAGACAGATTCTTTCACTGATGGGAACCGATGACATGGGAGCAGCCATGCTTATGACCGTTGTTGTTATGGTTGTGATCTATGGCGGATATTTTCTGATCACCTATTTCAGTGGCAGAAAGATCATCAGTGAACAGTAGGGTTTCCTTGACGATGACAATATCTCGCGGTATAATTGGGGGCAGGATTATCGAACGAAGAAATGAAGGAGACTTTTTAAGATGAGTAGAATTATTTTAACCGGTGACCGTCCTACAGGACGACTTCACGTTGGACATTATGTGGGTTCCCTTTCTGAGCGTGTAAAGCTTCAGAATTCAGGAAACTATGACGAGATATATATAATGATCGCAGATGCACAGGCACTTACAGATAATGCCGAGCATCCGGAGAAGGTGAGACAGAACATTATTCAGGTTGCACTTGATTATCTGGCATGTGGGATCGATCCTGAGAAATCAACGATCTTCATTCAGTCCATGGTTCCGGAACTGACAGAATTATCTTTCTATTATATGAATCTCGTTACAGTATCTCGTGTACAGAGAAATCCTACTGTAAAATCCGAGATCAAGATGCGTAATTTTGAAGCAAGTATCCCGGTTGGATTCTTCTGCTATCCGATCAGTCAGGCAGCAGATATCACGGCTTTTCGTGCAACAGAAGTGCCGGTTGGTGAAGATCAGCTTCCTATGCTGGAACAGTGCAAGGAGATCGTTCACAAATTCAATTCCGTATATGGCGAAACTCTGACAGATCCTGAGATCGTATTACCGTCTAACAAAGCGTGTCTCAGACTTCCGGGTATCGATGGAAAAGCAAAGATGAGCAAATCTCTTGGCAACTGCATTTATCTTTCCGATGAAGCAGATGAAGTTAAGAAGAAGGTTATGTCCATGTATACAGATCCAAATCATATCCGTGTAGAGGATCCGGGACAGATCGAGGGCAATTCCGTATTTACATATCTGGATGCGTTCTGTCGTCCGGAGCATTTTGAACAGTTCCTGCCGGATTATAAGAATCTGGATGAACTGAAGGAGCATTACAGTCGTGGTGGTCTTGGTGATGTTAAGGTGAAGAAGTTCCTGAACAATGTATTACAGTCAGAGCTTACACCGATCCGTGAACGTCGTAAGATGTGGGAGAGCCGTATTCCGGATGTTCTTGACATCTTAAAGGCAGGAAGCGAGGCTGCACAGAAGAAAGCAGCAGCAACTCTTCATGATGTACGTTCTGCTATGAAGATCAATTACTTTGATGCAGACGGGCTGGAGAATGATTATAAATAAAATTGACAGACATAAGAGGACGGTCGTGAAAACGGCCGTCCTTTTGTTGTATGGTAAAAGTTGGAAAAGTTGCAAAAATTGGGTATAATAAGGTTGGAAAAGTTGAAAAAAATGTTTCTGGATCAGATGAAGTTAGAGCGAACGATATATAAACTAGATCTGATAGGTTTACAGGGGTAAAATAAATATATGGGGAGACACCGGATATGAAAAAGACGATTTTATTATTAGGGGCAGTTGGAGTGCTTATGATGACAGGGTGTGCCGATGAAGGTATCACGACAGATTATGGAGAATGGGTAGCTACATCCGAATACAGTATGGATGGAACAACTGAGAATTACCGGACAATAGAAGTAGATGCGACAGCGGAGAAGACAGAAGCAGCATCAGAAAAAGAAGCGGGGGGAAGTTCAGATCATATGAATACACAGAAAAAAGACAGCACAACAGAAAAGACAGATGGGACAGAGAAAGCGAGATATTCGTGCGAGAATTATACATTTTATAGAGTAAATGATGATGTGGACCTGGCAGGCAGTTATTTGTTGTTAAATGTATATGAGGATGAAGCACTTGCAGAATATCATGGCCTGTTCATTGGTCAGATCGTTACATTATTTGGCGATAAGGAGACAACCGAGAATAATGAGGAGTTACTGGACTATACGATCGCGGCAGAAGATAAGGATGGTAAGGTGATCTATCTGACTTTATATTATGGGGCGTCAGGACCGGCAATCGGTGGCTTTGATGGTGACGAATATATGGCGGCTGCAGAAGAGCTGGAGAGGCTTGTCAGAACGACAGAGCCGATTGACTATGAGTGCACCAGTATCTATGAGGATCTCGGCATGACGATCCGAATGGGCACCAGAAATGGACGGGGCTTTTATGAAACCGAGATGCCGGAAGGTATGGAAGACTTTTATAATGATATGTATTAATGAAAGACAATCGGATAAAAAGAAAACTGTATGAAACACATACAATAAGGTATAATGAATACAGACAGATCAACCCATATGTAAGACAGCGGTTTTATATATGATATAAATATGGGGAGGCAAAGGGGGAAGAAAACTGAAGAAGAAAATCTTTTTTCAAAGGAATAAAAATACCAGACAGATGAAAATGACGATTAATGTAGCTGTTTTTTTAGCATTGATTTTAGAAACCGTTATATTATATGTTATTAATTTACAGGATTACAAAAGAACATCCCAGATGCTGATGAACCAGACGATGGAAGTAATTGAGAAAAATGACAGCCGGGAGAAAGAAATGCTGGAATCCTTAAAAGAGGATTATAAGGTTCGTGTCAATGCAGTTGCCTATATATTGGATGCAAAACCGGAGGTTGAAAATGATCTTAATGAGTTGAAAAAGATTGCAGCATTTATGTCTGTAGATGAGATCCATTTATTTGATGAAAATGGAGTTATTTACGGAGGAACTATTCCAAAGTATTATGGATACAGTTTTGATTCGGGAGAGCAAATGGCATATTTTACCCCCATGCTTCAGGATAAAGATCTGACAATGTGCCAGGATGTTACGCCAAATACATCTGAGGGGCGAAGCATGATGTATGCAATAACCTGGAATAATGCCGGAACAAAGATGATCCAGGTAGGAATAGAACCGAAGCGCCTGATTGATGAGATGAATCAGAATCAGATATCAGCAGTTATTTCCAATATGCCGATGTATACAGGCATCAATATATTTGTTGCGGATAGTGGAGATGGCAAAATCCTTGGAAGTACAAAAGCAGCAATGGTTGGTAAAACGCTGAATGATGTCGGTATATCCCGTGATAAGGTTACTGAACATGCAGATGTCCCTGCAATATGCTACAGGAACATAGATGGTATTGTGAGCCGGTGCGCTTTCGACCGGACAGATGACTATATCGTTGTGGTTACCTGCAATTTACTTTCGAATATAAAGACAGATGTTATCATAATGGTGATTATGATCGTGTATTTCATAATTGCTGCGAAAGCCCTCGCAAGTATGTTTGCAAAGCTTGACAGGGTAAGGCGCAGTGCCTATACAGATGAACTGACAGGGTGTTTTAACCGGAAAGCATATCAGGAGAATGTGGAAGAATACTGGAAATCACCGGATATGGTATATATATCCATGGATGTCAATGGATTGAAAAAGGTAAATGATCATCAGGGGCATGCGGCAGGCGATGAATTGCTTCAGGGAGCTGTGGAGTGCATGATGAAGAGCTTTAACGGATATGGACGGGTATACAGATTTGGCGGTGATGAGTTCGCAGCAATTGTGTTTGCAGATAGCAGAAGACTCAAAAAGATTATAGATGATTTTAAGGAACGGATGAACAAATGGTCCGGAAAGAAAGTATCAGATGTATCTGTGTCTCTGGGATATGCGGAGAAGTGCGAAAGGCAGTGGGAGAATTTTGAGGAATTTGCAGAGCAGGCGGATGAGAGAATGTATGTCTGTAAGGCAGAATACTACAGTAAAAAGGGAGAAGACAGGAGAAAATTGCAGGCTGCACATAATGCACTTACAAAGCTATATACTAAAGTACTTATCATTAATCTTACACAGAATTCATATCAGATTGTAAGTATTGACAGAGAAAGCTTAAAGAACAGTGTGTTTTCGGCAAAACTTTCAGACTGGTTTGCGACATTTGCAAATTCAGATGAATTGTGTCCGGATGACAGACAGGCATTTTTGCAGAAGACTTCACTTCAAAATCTAAAAAAGAATATCAATGGCACCGGAAAGTCATACAGCATCATATACAGGAGAAAATATGGCGAAGAGTATAAGGATACAATGATGGAAATCCTGGCTGCGGAAGACTATACGGATGATAGTCAGGTATGTTATCTCTGTGTAAGATGTCTTGGTTAGTGTAAAAATTGTTAGAAAATTTTTCTAATTTCAAGAAAATTCTGTGAAATGGCTTGTATTTCATACTTCCTGCGGTAAAATATAGATAGGAACAACGGAAAAAGTTGTGCCGAGTTAAAAGTGGGAAGGAGACTGATATGAAAAAAAGAAGTCATTTATTTGTAACCAGAGAAATTATAGAACAGGTTCCACAGAACAAAAGGAAGTGGTTATTGTTAGGCAGTATTCTGCCGGATATATTGGTTCATACCTATATTAAGAAGCATACCTGGAAAAGTTCATTTGATAATACAGTCAACCGGATACAGAAGCTGGAAGAAAAGGGGAAGAACAGCAGATATTCTTTCCTGAAACTCGGATATGTACTTCATTATGTGGAGGATTTCTTCACATATGCGCATAACTCCATTTTTGAAGGCGGTTTTTCTGAACATGTTGCATATGAAAGTGGATTTCAGAAGTTTTTATTTGGACATGGACATGTAGAACAGGAAGAAACGAGTCGGATCGGTGAAATGGTTCATTCTGTGGAGGAAGCGATCGAGTATCTGAAGAAAAACCATGCACTGTATATGACGGAGGCCGGAGATAATGAAACGGATGCACGCTATATTCGGAATGCATCAAAAACCATCGGTACGTTTCTGGTACGGGCATTTGCTATGAACAGTGTGGCAACAGAGGAGTATGTTCCGGCATACGCACTTGCTCCATCCTATCGAAAATAAAAGGCAGAGCAATCTGATATAAAAGGATAATTATGACTGCCAATGAAAAATATGAAGTCACCTGATACGCTGCATTGTATCAGGTGACTTTTTATCTGATGTGTTCGGCAATCACGGATACCACGATTCCAAGAACCGCGGAAAGCAGGATCAGAGAGATCGCTGACAGCTTCTGCTTCCATTTGCGCCGGATGAAGAAATAGATTCCTGCAAGCAGGCACAGAATAATGATAGCAGGGATATTCACATCATATTCGGATAAGCTGACATACCCGGTAGACTTTAACAGCATGTTGATTCCGGTTGCAAGGATCAGGGCCAGGATAACCGGTTTGATGCCATATAGAAAGCCCTGCACGTAGGTATTTTTCGTCAGATTTTTTATAACTGCGGCAATTAATAATATAATGAAAAAGGACGGCGTGATGACACCGAGAGTAGCGACGATACCGCCCGGAAGTCCTGCTTGCGTCGATCCGACATAGGTCGCCATGTTGACTGCGATCGGACCCGGTGTAGATTCGCAGACACCGATGAAATTGTAAAAGGCATCTTCACTCATCCAATTATGGCGAATGACAGCATCCTGGATCAGCGGTATCATGCCGAAGCCGCCTCCGAAGCTGAACAGTCCTACTTTAAAGAATTCAATAAACAATGTCAGATATATCATTTGTCTGCATCCTCCTTTCGGATTCTTTTAAAAGAGGTACAAAAAATTCCGATGATGCCGCCTGCGAGGATCAGAAGAATTGCATTCACGGATTTGGAAAGCAGTTCTCCGATCACCATGATTATAAAAGTAACTACAAATACAAGAACCGGTATTTTTTTTCGGTCGAGTGTTTTCATCATGCTGATTCCGGTTGTAAGGATCAGAAAAGCAACAGCACATTTAATGCCAACGAAGGCATATGCTACATATTTATTTGCAATGAAAGCATCAAAAAACAGAGAAATGACAAATATAATAATAACGGAGGGGATACAGACACCGAGGGTGGCTGCCAGACTTCCGCGGAAGCCTCTTTGTTTATAACCGACAAAAGTAGCGAGGTTGATCGCCAGTGGCCCGGGCGTTGATTCAGCGATCGCAATCACTTCGATCAGTTCGTCTTCCGTGAGCCAGTTTCGTTTTGCAACTACTTCTTCCCGGATCTGTGCGATCATCGCATAACCGCCTCCAAATGTAAATAATCCGATTTTGAAAAAATTAATAAATAAAGAAAACAACATATTAAATCCTCCAGACAGGAGTATAGCACAGAATCAAACTAAACTTTAAATAAAATTTTCAAATATCACTGTACATATAGAAAAAAAATGTTACAATCGAGATTGACGCTATAATAAAGTGAGCGTTTTATGCACAAAAGATATGTATAATATATAGCCGAAGTCGGTGGAGGTAAGTGATGTTTAAGCAACGAGGCGCGAAGAAAACGGGTCTTAATATATTGATCATAGGATGCGGTAAGGTCGGAACGGCACTGACCAGACAGTTATGCAAGGAAGGGCATGATATAACAGTCATTGATAAAAATGCGGATAAGGTTGAGATGAACGTCAATCAGTATGACGTTATGGGAATCTGCGGAAATGGTGCAAGCTACAGTGTGCTGATGGAAGCCGGTGTGGAGAATGCCGATCTTGTGATCGCAGTAACAAATTCTGACGAGCTGAACCTGCTTTGTTGTACGATCGCAAAACAGGGACGTGACTGCGCAACGGTAGCGCGTGTCAGAAATCCGGACTACAGCAAGGAGATAAAATATCTGAAAAAGAGTCTGGGACTTACCATGGTCATCAATCCGGAGCTTGAAACAGCAACGGAGGTTGCGCGTGTACTTTATATGCCGACAGCTTTGGAAATCAATTCCTTTGCACATGGTCAGGCAGAGATGACGAAGATCAAGATTCCGGAGCATAATATGTTAGATGGACTGTCTGTGGCACATCTTGGTCAGCAGCTTATGGATCGAGCGAAGAATATCAATATTCTGATTTGTGCGGTTGAAAGAGATGGAGAAGTCTATATTCCATCCGGTCATTTTAAACTGCATGCAGGAGATGTTCTTTCGTTTGTAGGATCCCGTCCGATGAGCCGTGCATTTCTTGATTTTATCGGATTCAAGACAAATCGTGTCAGTGATGCGATGATCGTCGGCGGTGGTGACGTTGCATATTATCTTGCAAGTCAGTTGATCAATATGGGAATCAATGTAAAGATCATTGAGAAAGAGAAGGATCGTTGTGAGCGACTCAGTATTCTGCTTCCGAAAGCAGTTATTATCAATGCAGACGGAACCGATCAGGATGTATTAAAGGAAGAAGGCTTAAGCAATGCAGAATCCTTTGTTGCTTTAACCGGGATTGACGAGGAAAATATCCTCCTGACACTGCATGCCAGACATGTTTCGGATGCAAAGACCATCACGAAGATCAACCGTAGTAATTTCAAGGAAATAATTAATAATCTGAACCTTGGAAGTGTATTTTATCCGAGTTTTATTACAGCGGAGACTATTACTGCTTATGTTCGTGCGAAATCAAATACACGTTCCATGAACAGCTGTGTGCAGACGTTATATCATATGTTTGATTTCCGGGTAGAGGCGATCGAGTTCCGTGTGGATGAAGCATCCGAGGTAACGGGTAAGCCACTGATGGATCTGAAGTTAAAGAAGGATGTACTGATCGCGTTTATCAATCGAAACGGTACGATCATTACACCATCCGGTCATGATACGATCGAAGTCGGGGATACCGCTATGGTAGTAACGACCCATACAGGATTTAATGATATCAGGGATATTCTGGTATAAGTAATGAGTATTTTTGTAAAAGGGAAAATAGGAAGCTATGAATCGGTCAATGATTTTATACGTAGTCGGACATGTGGTCATGCTGGAGGGGGTTATGCTTCTTCTGCCATGTCTGGTTTCGTTGATTTATCAGGAAAGTGAAGGAATTGATTATCTGGTGATGGCAGTTATCTGTATGCTGATTGGAGCCATCATTGTAAAACATAAACCTAAAGTAAATGTATTCTATCTGAAAGAGGGTTGTATCGCTACAGCATTGAGTTGGATAGCACTGAGTATATTTGGTGCACTTCCAATGTGCATATCAGGAGATATCCCATCTTTCACAGATGCGTTATTTGAGACGATCTCCGGTTTTACAACCACAGGAGCCAGTATCTTAAACGATGTGGAAGCATTATCCCGGACGACGTTGTTCTGGCGAAGCTTTACACACTGGATCGGTGGCATGGGTGTGCTGGTGTTTCTGCTTGCGGTATTGCCGCTTAGTGGCGGATCAAATATCAATCTGATGAAAGCAGAGAGCCCGGGACCTTCTGTTGGTAAGCTTGTACCGAAGATCAAGTATACGGCGCGAATATTATATGTTATCTACATTGTATTAACGGCTATAGAGATCATCTTGTTAATAGCCGGGAAAATGCCGGTATTCCATGCATTCTGTACCGGATTCGGAACAGCGGGTACAGGTGGATTCGGAACAAAGAATGATAGCTTTGCCAGCTTTTCGCCATATCTGCAGTGGGTGGTAACAATCTTTATGATCTTATTCGGCGTGAATTTTAATGCATACTATCTGATTTTATTTGGCAATATCAAAAAGGCATTGAAGATGGAGGAGGTGCGAACCTATTTCCTCATTATTGTGGCAGCGATCGCAGTTCTTGTATTGAATCTGATTCATACAATGGATGGATTCTGGACAGTACTCCGTCATGCATCGTTCCAGGTCGCTTCGATCATAACAACAACCGGATTCTCCAGTGTGGATTTTGACCTGTGGAACCAGACATGTAGGACGATACTGGTTATTCTGATGTTCATTGGTGCATGTGCAGGCAGTACCGGTGGTGGTATCAAGGTATCCCGATTTATCATCGTGGTAAAAAGTGTGGTAAAAGAGTTGAATTCCTATCTGCATCCAAAGAGTATCAAGAAGATCAAAATGGACGGCAAGCCGATAGAGCATGAAGTGGTACGTGCGGTAAATGTATATTTTATAACATTTATCATTCTGTTTACAGCATCCGTACTGCTGATCTCCTTTGAGGGAAAAGATATGACATCAAACTTTACTGCGGTTGCGGCAACGATCAATAACATTGGACCGGGACTGGAGCTGGTAGGACCGACGAAGAATTTCAATGTATATGGCACATTTTCCAAATACGTGTTAATGTTCGATATGCTTGCCGGAAGACTGGAGCTGTTCCCATTGCTCTTGTTGTTCTATCCGCCGGCATGGAAAGAATTACTGGCGGTCAGACGCAGAAAATAACAGGCCAATTAATGACCGGATATATGATGTACATGATATTAAAATGTGCTGCAGCAGATTCAGGAAAACAAATCAAGATAACTGCGTACCTGAAATGCGGTCATCAGTTCAAAACGAGTGGACGGATCATCTAAGGCAAGATGTAAGTCCTCTCTTAATATACGGACACGATAATTGACGGTGTTCCTGTGACAGAACAAGGCACCGGCAATTTTTTGTATACTGCCATCACAGAGCAGATACTGATAGAGCGTTTCCAGATAATTCGTATGGTGCTGCTCATCGTATGTAATGATGGAGCCCAGGGTATCATTTACATATTCTCTAAGCACATCCGTATCATTTACAGATAAAAGAAGCTTATAGAATCCCATATCATCGAAGAAGAACAGGCTACTGTTCTTTTTTTGTGCCATCAGGGCGGCGCACTGTCCCTGTAAAAATGCCTGACTTAATCCGGTCAGGTCTTTGGTTGGCGCACTGATTCCGATATACATGGAAGTTGTTCCGGCAGATTCTCCCATATGATATAGAAGCCGTGTAAGCTCCTGTTCGAGCCGTTCATTTGACTGCGCGGGGCTGATCAGCAGAGTATAGTTGGTGCCGTTGACAAATGTATATGGCAGATTATAGATTCTGACCAGACGTGTCAACAGATTCTGAAGGAAACTTCCGGCGGTATTTGCATAACCGGATGAGATGGTGGAATGTTCAGACTGCTGGATAGAGGTATTTGTCTGTGCAGCGGTTGGTTTCATGGATGCTGTATCACGCAAATCTGATATATATACGAGATGGTATTGTGCATCCGCCTGAAAACCATGTTCATATAAGACAGGTAGGCTGATTTCCATCAGAGCTTTGTCATTTGGGTGAAGGATCACGCGCGAAAGGGCTGTTGAGATTGCCTGACTGGTCTGGGTATCATCAAATATCCGATTGTAATAATCGTGTGTGATATCGAAGATCCGTGTTTCCCATGGCATAAGAAAGAGCGGGTAATGCTTCCGATCGCACAGCATACGGATACGGTCGGAGATATCGGAACGGTTCAGATGTCCGCCGATATTGATAATAAGGCCGCAGGTTTTATGCTCGATCAGCCCTTTGATGAAGTTATATAACCAGTATTCATTTCCGCATAGAACGCCGGTCGTAATGATCAGTTCACCGCCATGCAGGAATTCCAATGTACCGGGATCTTCTGATATATAGACCCAGTTCATCAGATGATCCAGTCCTTCTTCCCCTGCGATCAGATCCAGACCATAGGTGCTTTTTGTTTCTTTATATAAATCTCTTAATAATATTGCCATATATAAGATCCTTTCTTAGCAGAATTTGATAATTGTTACTTGTCTATGTATAAGAAGTCCGTTCAATCAAAATATGATCTGCGCGTATCGGCTTGGCGGTGGCTTATTGATTTCAAGCAGTTTGAACATGATTGCCTAATATTTACTTAATTATATAAGGTTTATATTAGCTGCTGCTTAATATAATAAACCACTGATTTGTGCTATGGATTACAATAATCCAACAATACCATAGAAAATATGTGCCTGTCAAACATATGATTGTGCTATCAGCACAAATTAGGGTGGGAGTTTTGTGCTGGCGGGATATGGTGATCGGTTTTTATGAATGGCATACTGTAGAAAATTCAAAAGAGCAAATAAATGAACGGCACAGATACAAAAGCCGTTCGTATTAAGAAGATGGAGGATGATACATATGTTAAGAACAGATTTACCGGAAATAATAACAGAGACTTTACCCGGCCCTAAGGCACAGGCAATCATAGACAGGAGAGCACAGGCAGTTCCCAATGCGATTCGTTGCGCATATCCAGTCGTTATAGAACGTGGTGAAGGAGCCATGATCGAGGATGTCGATGGCAATAAGTTCTTGGATTGGATCGGCGGTGTCGGTGTATTGAATATCGGATTTTCTCAGCCGGAAGTCGTTGAAGCAGTAAAAGCACAGGCAGATAAATATTTCCACGGCATGTTCAATGTCGTAACACATGAAGGCTATGTAGCACTCGCAGAGAAGTTATCCGGCATTGCACCTGTAAAGGGTGATAGCAAGAAAGCATTCTTTGCAAACAGTGGTGCCGAAGCAGACGAGAATGCCGTTAAGGTAGCAAAGGCATATACAAAGCGTCCGAATATCATCGTATTTTCCGGTGCATTCCATGGAAGAACACATTTTACAATGGCGATGACATCCAAGAAAGCATATGCAAAAGATATGGGACCGTTAGCAGCCGGCGTGTTCCGTGCACAGTTCCCATATTATTATAGAAATCCGGAAGGAATGCCTGAGAATAAGGCAGTTGATTACTATATCAAATCTATCTACGATGTATTTGAACAGTGTGCGGCAGCGGACACGATCGCAGCGATCGTTGTTGAGCCGCTTCAGGGCGAAGGTGGTTTCATCCCTGCACCGATCGAATGGGTAAAAGCAGTCCGTAAGATCTGTGATGAAAATGGTATCCTGTTGATCGCAGATGAGGTACAGAGCGGTTTCTGCAGAACCGGTCGTATGTTTGCTTCTGTTTACTGGCAGGAGGCAGGTGTAGAGCCTGATATCATCGCAACAGCAAAATCCATTGCAGCCGGCGTGCCATTATCAGCTATTATTGCAAGAACTGAGGTTATGGATGCAGTTCCGGCAGGAACGATTGGTGGAACCTATTGTGGAAATCCACTGGCATGTGCCGCATCCTTGAAGACGATCGAGATCATGGAGAGAGAGCATCTGGCAGAGCGTTCCTGTGAGATCGGTAAGAAAGTAACAGAGCGTTATTTGGAAATGCAGAAGAAATATCCGGTCATCGGTGATGTCAGAGGACTTGGCGGTATGATCGGTATCGAATTCGTAAAAGATCAGGAAACAAAAGAACCGGATGCAGCATTTACATCTGACCTGATCCAGACCTGTGCGAAGAAAGGTCTGTTAGTAGAAGGCGCAGGAACTTACAACAATGTAATCCGTTTCCTTGCACCGCTTGTAATGACAGATGAGCAGCTTGCAGCCGGTCTTGATATTTTTGAAGCATCTATTAAGGAATGTCTGAAACATTAATAATCATTAGAAATTATAAGAAATAATTTAAAATGATTTAAAATCATTAGAAATCATTTTAAATTAGTGTAAATACAGTCATTTTGGATGATGAATTGCTCCAAATGGAGCAATCCGTTGCCTGAAATGGCTGTTTTTTGTTAAAAACAGTATATAATAGTGTTTAAATATAATGTAACCGGATCATTTATAAATCTTAATCGCTCCGCAATATAGATGATGGCATTTTGATGCATTTGGATGCTATAAACATGGAGTGAACTCCAGAAAAGGGAGAATTATATAAAAAGACGGGAGGTATGCAGGGAAAATTGAAGAAATTATGGCTTAGAATAGTATTATTCATAGCAGGATTTGCGGGAGTATTCATATTTCTGTATCCATTTGTTACGAAGGGGATTAAAAACATAGGAAATCTTACGGGAGTTGTTCTTGGTATCTGCCTGATCTTATATGCGGCATGGTTCCACAGGGTGAATCGCCGGATGAAAAAATGGATGACCCGGACTGCCGGAAAAATAATATGCGGGATCGTTTTGCTGATTGTATTAGTTGCAGTTGGATTTGCGGCAGCAGGTACGATATGCATGATACGGGCATCGAAGAGCGCTCCGAAGGATGAATCGGTTATGATCGTGCTTGGCTGTGGTGTAAATGGCGATCGTCCAAGCCTGATGCTGACGGAACGCTTAGATGCGGCATATGATTATCTGAACACACATGAAGAGGTTGTGTGTATTCTGTCCGGTGGACAGGGAAAAGGTGAGAATATCAGCGAAGCGGAGTGCATGTACCGGTATCTGACAGAAAAAGGAATTGCACAGGACCGTTTATATAAGGAAGACCGGTCAACCTCGACCCGAGAGAATCTTCTATATTCAAAGAAGATCATAGAGGAGAAGAATCTGGATCCGCAGGTTATTATCGTAACAAATGAATTTCATGAATACCGTGCATCTGTTATTGCAGAACATACAGGTATAAAACCATCGGCGGTGTGCGGGAAAACAGCGTGGTGGTTATTGCCAACTTATTATCTGAGGGAGCTTTACGGAATCGTCTTTGAATGGATTTTTTAGATAGCTTAAACAAAAAACTTAAGAATCTTAAAAATTTAGATACAAAAAGGATGTAATTTTCTGGTATAACCTGACTTAACAAATCTTAACAACACCTGACGCATACTTGAATTATAGATGCAAATGCTATAATGTTGGGGTGGTTATTGAAAGTTAAAATCAGGGCATATTAGAAAAAGAGAGGATATGGTTATGATTTTAAAAAATAACAAAACAATAGATGAAGAGAAGGAAAAGGGATTGTTGTCCGAACAGGAAGCGAAGATTCTGATCGTAGATGATGAAAAGGATATCCGGAAGCTTGTAGGTATTTACCTGAAAAAGCAGGGGTATAAAACACTGGAAGCAGAGAACGGACAGATGGCGATCGATATTATGAAAGAACATTCGGATATTGATCTGGTTATTATGGATATTATGATGCCTGGAATGTCGGGAACCGAAAGCTGTGCGGCTATCCGGGAATTCTCATCGGTTCCGGTGCTGTTCTTAACAGCCAAGACACAGGAACCGGACAAGAATGAGGCATACGATATCGGTGGAGATGATTTCTTAAGTAAGCCATTTGAACAGAGTGAGCTGATCCGGAAGGTGAAAGCACTGATCCGACGTTATAATGTTTATAAAGGAAGAGAAGATAATGCGGATGGAATACTTCGTGTCGGAACAATATCGATCGATCCATATAAGCGTGTGGTAACGAAAGAAGACGAAGTCATCCATCTGACGGATAAAGAATTTGCACTGCTGTTTTTTCTTGTGAAGAATCGTGGTAGATCCTGGAATCTGGATGAACTATATGAGAATATCTGGCAGGAAAAATATCTTCCTTCATCGTCCAATACGGTCATGGTGCATGTGCTCAGGCTTCGACAGAAGATCGAGGAGAACCCGGCACAGCCTGAGATCATAAGAACGATTTATGGAAAAGGATATCAGGTGGATTAAAGCCTGAAAAGGTCAGACGGAATGAAAGACAGAGAAACGAGACAAAAGAATAGACGGGAAAAAAGAACAGACGAGAAGCTTACCTTAAATACGAAGCTGGTTCTGGTTATTGCAGGAAGTCTGTTACTTGCAGTCGGTTTGTTCTTCGTCTGGCTGAAAACTACAGTATATATAATTGACAAAAAGTATCTGGACGAGACAGCCACAGCCCGGCGAACAGACGAGAAGATCGACCGCTTTTCCGATTATGTCAGGGATAATAAGGTAAAATCAACAGATATGAATGCTATTCTCAGATGGCAGCAGGAAGAGGGAAGTGTATATCTTCTTGTATATCAGAATGAGAATGTAATATATGATTCAACAAAACAGAAAAGACGTACCGCGATGGAGCGTTTTTTTAATAAGATAACAAATGGAAACAAGAAGGGCAGAAAGCTTGCAGAGTCTGAAGAAGACAAGAAGCAGATGCTGAATAATATTAAAAACAAACGGCTGGTTGAGATTTACAGGAAGAAAAAAGAATATAAGAGACAGACAGAAAAGACAAATGAAAATGTTGGCAATGATATAGCATCTTCTGAGTCAGAATATAAAGAAACAAATCCGGTCGATACTTCAGATGTAGAAGAATTAGCATCTCAGTATGGAAATTATGCATTTTATTCTGTGCGGTTCGAGGATGGTCTGTATGATGTCTGTATCGTGGATTACTCAGAGAAAAGAGTTTACTATTTCTGGATGACAATTGGTTTTCTGGTGTGCTCGTTTATCTTTATGATGTTTGTTATGATCTATAACGGTCGTGTGGTAAAGCGTGTAAGACGTTTGACACGGGAGGTATCCAGAATCAAAAAGAACGATATCAATGCAGCTATCACAAAATCCGGAAATGATGAGATCTATGTGCTGGCGGATAATATTGACAGTATGAGAAATTCGATCATTCAGCAGATGAGCAAAGAAAAAGAAGCCTGGCAGGCGAACCGGGATCTTGTCACAGCAATGGCACATGATATCCGGACACCGCTTACGGTATTGAATGGGTATCTGGATCTTCTGGAAACAAGTCAATTTGATTCGGAAGAAGAGTATAAGCAGTACGTTGATATCTGCGTGGATAAGGCAGGGCAGTTAAAAGATCTGTCAGACAAGCTGTTCCGTTACTTCTTCGTATATTCCGGACATACGGATGAACTGAAGATGGAAAAGTTTCCGGCAAAAGAATTTTTCCAACAGATGATCGGTGAATATATGTGTCTGTTAGAAGAAAAAGGAATTACATTCCAGATTAAGACGGAGGATAATTCACCGAAGATACAGATTGATGCCCCATATCTGAAACGGTTGTTTGATAATATATTTACGAATATAAGAAAATATTCGGATTACAGCAAACCGGTAGATATTAAGTACAGTACATCGGATACGAAGGTAACATTGGTGATCAGTAATCATATAAGCAAAAGCAGAAATGAAGCAGAAAGCACAAGGATAGGAATTAAGACCTGTGAGAAAATTGCACAGGAAATGAACATAGACTTTTCAGTAAAAGAGAAGAAAGGGCAATATACAGTAACACTTGTATTTGCAATCGTGGAATAAAGGAGGTCCGGACAGGTTCCGGTAAAGAAAGATATGAAGAATGTACTTGAATTTATTGAAGGCTCAGCAGCTAAATATCCAGACAAATTAGCAGTTGCCGATGTTAACGGAGGACTCACTTATAAAGAACTGGAGAAAACTGCAAAACAGGTTGGAGCATGGTTATATCAGGGACTTGGCGGATGCAAGAATCGCCCGGTTGTTGTACTTCTTGATAAGGAGCCGAAGAGTGTGGCAGCATTCATGGGTGCTGTATATAGCGGAAACTTTTATGTGGTCATAGATGCGGAGATGCCGGTTGACAGAGTGAATAAGATCTTAAAGGCATTGAAACCGGAGGCTGCCATAACCGATAATAAGCATCTCGATAAAGCAAAAGAACTGCATGTTGAAACAGAGGACGGCAAGGGCTATGCACCAAAGATTTTCAATCTGGATGAGATGGATCAGGAAGCAGACCAGAGTTGTCTGGCAAAGGTAAGAGCCAATATGATCGATACGGATCCGGTGTATGCATTATTTACTTCCGGTTCGACAGGTGTTCCAAAGGGTGCGGTTATATCACATGCAAATATTCTTTCTTATATTACATGGTATACAGAAGCCTTTGATATCAACGAGACAACAATATTTGGAAATCAGACCCCATTTTATTTTAGTATGTCTGTTTCAGATTTATATAGCACATTGAAAAATGGCGCAACATTGTATATAATACCAAAAGCATATTTTTCATTCCCAATCAAGCTCATGGAATTCCTGAATGAGAAAAAGGTTAATACGATCTACTGGGTTCCATCGGCGCTTTCGATCATTGCAAATTATAAGATGTTCCAGTATGCTAAGCTTCCGGATCTGAAAAAAGTGTTATTTGCAGGCGAGGTTATGCCGACAAGACCATTGAATTACTGGATCGAGAATCTGCCGGATGCCATGTATGCAAACCTGTTTGGCCCGACAGAGACAACCGATATTTGTACCTACTATGTGGTAAACAGAAAGTTTCGTGACGATGAGCCCCTTCCAATGGGAAATGCATGTAACAACTGTGATGTATTTGTACTTGGAGAAGATGGCAAGGTGGTTTCGCCGGAGATCAATCCGGAGACAGGCTTCAGTGCAGAAGGTGAATTATATGCCAGAGGTTCCTTTGTCGCTCTTGGATATTATGGAAATGAAGAAAAGACAAAAGAAGCCTTTGTCCAGAATCCGTTAAACCCGAATTATCCGGAACTGATCTACAAGACAGGTGATCTTGTAAAATATAATAAATATGGCGAACTGGTCTATATATCAAGAAAAGATTATCAGATCAAACATATGGGTTATCGTATCGAGCTCGGCGAGATCGAAGCGGCTGCCGGTGCGATCGAAGGTATCCGAAGCTATGCATGTATCTACGATGATGCAGAGGATAAGATCGTATTTATATATGAAGGTAAGAAACTGGATGATGCATTCCTGCTTGGGGAATTCAAGAAAAAAGTTCCACATTATATGGAACCGAACCAGTTTGTAAGAGTGAAGAGTATGCCACACAATCAAAATGGAAAAATTGATCGTAAGTGGTTGAAAAATAACTATAAATTATAAGAAATGAGGAAAAAGAAATGGATGAATTATTAGAGATTTTAAACGAAGTAAAACCAGGTGTTGATTTTGAAAATGATACAGACCTGATCGGCCATGGCGTCTTAGATTCCATCACAATGGTAACACTTGTTATGGAATTAAATGATGCATTTGATATCGAGATCACACCTGTAGATATCGTTCCAGAGAACTTCAAAACAGTTCAGACGATCTATGATATGATCCAGAGACTCAGTGATGATTAATTAGTTTACAGACTGAGGAAAAAAGAAATACTGGGAATAAACCGGACGGCCTTTTGTAATACGTACAGAAAATGGCTGCCCGGTAGATTTTCGGTATCAGTGATAGGGAGAAAAAAATGTCTTATACATCTATAGCTTATTTGGGATTTATATTGATGGGATCCTTCTTTTTCTACTCGATCGTGCCATTAAAGCACAAATGGAAGGTTCTGCTGATATTCAGTTATCTGTTCTATTTTATTAATTCCGGAAAATATATTGTATTTATATTGTTCAGTACCTTGTCGATCTATTTTGGCGGTCTGCTGCTGAATAAGATTGATGATGGCTTCAGTATGGCAAAGAAAGCCTTGCCAAAGGAAAATAAAAAGGAATTCAAGTCGATCATCGGATGGCAGAAAAAATGTGTCTGTGTATCTATTGTATTATTAAATCTTGGTATTCTTGTATATCTGAAATATTCCGTATTCTTCGGACAGGTGTTCTGTGATATATTAAGTATTTTCCATATTAAGATATCCAATCCAATGCAGAATATGATGCTGCCGCTTGGTATCTCGTTCTACACCTTATCGGCGATCAGCTACATTGTAGATGTATACCGTGGTAAATACAAAGCCTCCGATAATCTTGGAAAGGTTGCTTTGTTCCTGGTATTCTTCCCACATATCGTGGAAGGCCCGATCGGACGTTTTGATCTGCTGGGAGATCAGGTATATGAAGGACATCCGTTTGATTATAAAAATGCAACGATGGGACTTCAGCTTGTGTTCTGGGGCCTGTTTAAGAAGATTGTAATTGCTGACCGTGCAAATATGTATGTAAATCAGATTTTTAATTTCCACGATCAGTATGATGGACTGTATGTCATCATAGGAATGCTGTTGTACACCTTACAGTTGTATGCAGAGTTCTCCGGTTGTATGGATATCGTCCGCGGTAGTGCGCAGATGTTTGGCATTGAGATGTCAGAAAACTTTGCAAGACCGTTTATGTCAAAGACAGTCAGCGAGTTCTGGAGAAGATGGCACATGACACTTGGTGCATGGTTTAAGGATTATGTATTCTATACCATCTCTCTATCCAAGGCATTTATGAAGCTGAGCAAGAAGACAAGAGAGAAGTTCAATGCGTTCTTTGCAACCCTGATCCCGACCTCTATTGCCATGCTTGCAGTATGGTTTGGAACCGGTATCTGGCATGGAGCAAGCTGGAAGTATGTTATGTACGGTATTTATTACTGTCTGATCATGATCCTCGGACTTTTGACAGAACCATTATTCAGAAAATTATTTGAAAAAATGCATGTGAACCGCGAAGGTAAGATCTATAAGGCTCTTCAGGTTGTGAGAACCTTTATCTTTGTTAATATCGGTATGCTGATGTTCCGTGCAGATGATCTGAAGATCTTCGGACAGATGTTTATATCGATGTTCCGGAATCTGTCATGGGATCCGATCCGTTATGGTGAATTGTTTGATGTCCGGATTGGTATGAGTGATTTCCTGTTACTGCTTTTTGGAGCAATTGTGTTGCTGTTGGTTGGCTTGTATCAGGAACAGGGACGTCATATCAGAGAAGATATTGCAGCAAAGAATATTGTATTCCGTTGGGTATTATATTATGGACTGATCTTTTCCGTGATCATCCTTGGAGCATATGGAAGCGGATATGAAGTCGCAGGCTTTATATACGCACAATTTTAGGATAGATGGTGAACGATATGAAAAAAGACAAAACAAAAAATATAATAAAATGTATCCTGTTTTTCATCATTTTCTGTGTACTGATGGGAGTTCTGTCGGTTGTATTCTATCCGAAGACCAGTGACCCGGAAGGTGGTTTGTCAAATCCAAATGCCAGAGGCTTCTATGGAGAACCGAGAAATTCGCTGGATGTTGTTGTCATGGGAAACAGTAACGCATACAGTGCCTACTCTCCAATGATGATGTGGAAGAACTATGGAATTCCAACCTATGTTGCAGCGGAGGGAGCGCAGAATATTGCAGAGACAGTCAATGTCCTTCAGGAAGTACTGACTTGCCAGAAACCGAAGCTGGTTGTTTTGGATGTGGATCTGTTGTGGCAAGGTAAGACACAGGTATCCAGAGTAGAGGGAAATGTCAAATCCCTGATCTATAAATATATTCCGATCATGAAGTATCATGACAGGTGGAAAACACTGGCACTTAAGGACAGCTTTAAGAAAAAATCATATACTTATCGTTCCAGTACAAGAGGTCAGTATCTGAGCAGAACGGTTGTGGCTTATACAGGTGAAGATAAGATGGTAGAGACAAAGGATATTGAACCGGTACCGAAGTCTTCTAGAATTTTTCTTAAGATGTTCCTGGATATCTGCAAAGAAAACAATGTTGAAGTTATGTTTGTTGAGATGCCGACAGCAAGCTCATGGAATTATAAAAAACATAATGGTATGACACAGTATGCGAAGAAATTAGGAATCCCATTCCTTGATCTGAATACGGTAAAGGGCAAAAATAAGATCAACTGGGGAACAGATACCAGAGATGGCGGAAAACATCTGAACTGTTACGGTGCAAGAAAAGTAACAAGAGAGATAGGAAAATATATTTCAAAACATTATTCATTTGAAAATAAGAAAAAAGATTCCCGGTATACTGACTGGAATAAACAGTATAAGGTATACAAAAAGTATATGAAGAATCCTGCAACTGTTATTACGGTAGATGAGAATGGCGAACAGACTCAGACAACCGTTGAGGCTGAAAAAATAAATAAACAATCGGCCGGAAAAAAGGATAAAAAGAAGGACAAAAAGAAAACGAAAAAAAGCAGTGACAAGAAAATTACGACAACTACAAAAAACAATAAGTAATAAATAATATGAACAGGAATGATCAGAAGGATTGAAAGAATCAGAAGACAATTCCTGTGAGAAAAGAGATTGTTTTGTATCGGTAAAAGATACAGGATGATCTCTTTTTATCTGTAAAGAGTGTTGGGTGATGAGAAACGATTTGTAATAGATAATTTTATTTGTGTAAATACATGGATGTTGTGATAAAATGGCAATGAAATGTAAATAATAGTTGCAGAAATATAGAATTATACAGGCATACCGAAAAATAAGCGAAAATATGGCAGTATACGATGCTTTTACAGATGCCTGGCAGCAGGATATGATAGGAGGATATGGAATATGAAGATTTTATTTTATGATACGAAGAAATATGACAGAGATTCATTTGAAAAGATATTACCGGAATATTCAGATCTGGAGGTAGAGTTTTTAGAAGCAGACCTTTCGCCGAGAACAGCAGCTCTTGCAAAAGGATATGATGCGATCTGTGCATTTGTAAGTTCCGATGTCAGTGAAAAAGTAGTTGAGTGTCTGGCTGTAAATGGTGTAAAATTAGTGTTAATGCGCTGTGCCGGATTCAATAATGTAGATCTGGATGCAGCAAACCGTTGTGGTATCACGGTGCTCCGTGTTCCGGGTTATTCACCGGAGGCGGTTGCAGAGCATGCGATGGCACTGGCACTTGCGGTTACCAGAAGAATCCATAAGAGCTATATCAAGGTTCGTGAGAATAATTTCAGTCTGGTAGGTCTTACAGGTATGAACTTCTATGGCAAGACCGCGGGTATCATCGGAACCGGTAAGATCGGAGCAGCTATGTGCCGGATCTGTCATGGATTTGGCATGAAGGTTCAGGCATATGATATGTACCGGAATCCATCCCTGGATTTTGTAGAGTATGTGGATCTGGATACGCTGTTATCGACCAGTGATCTGATCTCTCTTCACTGTCCGCTGACAGATGATTCGTACCATATGATCTGCACAGAGACGATCAATAAGATGAAGGATAATGTGATCCTTGTAAATACATCGAGAGGCGCACTGATCAAGACGGAGGATCTGATCACAGGAAATCGGAATAAGAAATTCTTCGGTATCGGTCTGGATGTGTATGAGGAAGAAACAAATAATGTATTTGAGAATCGTGAGGATGATATTCTGGAATCCTCGATCACGGCAAGACTGCTGTCATTCCCGAATGTCATTGTAACCTCTCATCAGGGCTTCCTGACGGAAGAAGCACTGGAAGCTATCAGCCGTACCACACTGGACAATGCGAGAGATTATGAGAATGGCACGATCAAGGATATAAACGCCGTGTAGAAAAGGAAACGATTATGCAAAATTACAGATTTCTGATCGCCTATGATGGAACGAGATATCATGGGTGGGAACATAAAAAAGACGTTGTGACCATACAGGGAAAGATCGAATCAGTGCTTTCCCTGATGGCAGGCGAAGAAGTACGGATCAATGGAGCGGGAAGAACCGATGCAGGTGTGCATGCAAGGGCAATGGTCGCAAGCGGCCCGGTTCCGACAGATAAGACACCGGAGGAGATCCGAGATTATATGAATCATTATCTGCCGGATGATATCTGCATTTTGGAGGTTACTCCGGCAGCAGAACGGTTTCATGCAAGATTTAATGCAAAGGGCAAGCATTACCGTTACACGATCTATCGTGGCAGGCTGAAGCCGGTATTTGACCGGAAATACGTCTGGACTCTGGATGAGGGTGAGACGATCGACTGTGAACGGATGCGAAAGGCAGCAGCTTATCTGATCGGTGAACATGATTTCAAGAGCTTCTGTGGCAATAAGCAGATGAAGAAATCGACGGTTCGGAAGTTATTTGCGATCGATATTAAGGAAGATGGCGATTATGTGATTCTTGATTTCCACGGAGCCGGATTCTTACAGAATATGGTTCGTATCCTGACCGGTACTCTGGTAGAGGTCGGGGCAGGCAGAATGGAACCGGCATACATGGAAGAGGTGCTTACAGGCCGGTGCAGACAGCTCGCAGGGCCGACCGCACCACCACAGGGCTTGTGCCTGATGCAAGTTGATTATGAAAAAAAGTAATATGGAGTAAGTAGTACAAATGAATGAATTTAAAAATGGGCTGAAGGATGGAATCCCGATCGCCCTGGGGTATTTTGCAGTTAGTTTTAGTTTTGGTATTCTTGCGATCAAAGGCGGACTCAGTGTCTTTCAGGCAGTTCTTACCAGCGTTACAAATGTTACAAGTGCTGGTCAGTTTGCCGGACTTCAGATCATCATTGCCGGGGGAACGATCCTTGAGGTGATCCTTACCCAGCTTATCATCAATTTGAGATATGGTCTGATGAGTCTTTCACTTACGCAGAAGTTAGCTGACGATGTAGGCATCTGGAAGCGTCTGATCATCGCATTTGCAAATACAGATGAGATCTTTGCAGTTGCAATGGGATATTTCAAAGAAGTGACCTTTCCGTATATGTTAGGACTTCAGATCCTTCCGATCCTTGGCTGGGGCGGTGGTACATTTGCCGGAGCAGTAGCCAGCGGGCTGCTTCCAAAGTCTGTGTGCAGCGCACTCAGTCTTGCACTTTATGGCATGTTCGTGGCAATCGTTGTTCCGGTTGCCAAGAAGTCAAAATCTGTGTTATTTGTGGTATGCGTTGCAGCTTTGTTCAGTATCCTTTTATATTATGTTCCGATATTCCACTTTATCTCGACCGGAATATCGATCGTTATATGTACAGTAGCGGCAGCAGCAATCGGTGCGATCGTTGCACCGGTTAAGAAAAAAGGAGAAGAATAGAGATGAGTGTATATACATATATTATCGCAATGGCGGTTGTCACATATCTGATCCGTGCGGTGCCATTGGTGTTATTCAGGAAAAAGATAGAGAATCAGTTTTTAAGTTCGTTTTTATACTATGTGCCATATGCCTGCCTGACGGCACTTACCCTTCCGGCGATTTTCTACAGTACGGAAAGTGTTATCAGTGCGATCGCAGGATTTGTCGTAGCGGTTATCCTTGGTATTCGTGAAAAAGGGCTGGTAGTCGTAGCTGCCGCCGCCTGTGTGACAGTGTTTGTAGTGGAGAGAATATTGGCGTTTTTATAGGGGTTGTGAATCCGAAAAGTGAGGACAAAGAACTTGCTATATCGTCGACCTGGAATGTAAAAGACTTTTGACACGCTAAAAACCTTGATGTCAATGTTCTTTGATAGCGAAAATATGACTTTTTGATTAGTATGAGTATACTAGGAGGTGAAGAGATGGAACTCGGAAAACAAATAAAAAAACATCGTCAGGAAGTACAATTATCCCAAGAGGAGTTAGCCGATCGAGTTTATGTTTCAAGACAAACAATCTCAAATTGGGAAAATGAACCGCTATGGAAAAATCTACACTAAAATGCTGATTGTCACTGCAGTTTCGGCAGTTCTGCTATTTATGTGGTTTGGCGTTTGGGCATTCATCCCTTGGGGAATCATTTGGGCACTCTCTATGTACTTTGCCTTTCAGGTTGAAAAGGTAAAAAAAGATAATGATGTTCAAACCTATAAAGAAATTGTTGCATTTTCTGAGGGGAAACTATTGGATGATATACAAAAGCAGAGAGAAATAGGTAAACGCCCATATCAGAAGATTTTTTTAAGAAGATTATTATATCAAAGTCGAATGCAAAACCATGGATAGATGAAGATGGTATTGTGCATATTGGCTTGTATGATTTTTTGTTAAATCAGAATTCCTTGGAGACATAACAAAATAATACTTGATAGTTAATAAAGAGAGGCGCATATGCTATGCCAGGTATACTCGTAGTTGAAGATGATGAAAATTTAAATCGTGGAATTACATTCTCACTGAAAAAATCCGGATATGAGGTTTTTTCAGCAGAATCAGTGAAAAAAGCGAAAAGAATTGCAAGTGATAATAATGTGGATGTTACCATTTGTGATGTGAATCTTCCGGATGGGAATGGACTGGAATTTGTAAGGTGGATGAGGTGCAATTATAATACATACATTATTTGCCTTACAGCACTAGATCAGGAGATGGATCAGGTTATGGGATATGAAGCAGGGGCAGATGATTATATTACAAAGCCGTTTAGTCTTTCGGTACTTCTTTTGAAAATAGAAGCACATTTCCGCCGCAGACAGGAGAAAACGGAAGCCGGAAAGATGATTTCGGGAGATATCGTATTTATCGCAGGAGAAATGAAAGTCCTGATAAAGAGTCGTGAAATCAGTCTGACAAAAACGGAGTTGAAAATGCTGACTTTTTTTCTTCAGAATCCGAAACAGATTCTTTCAAAAACACAAATATTGGAAAATGTGTTTGATCTGGAAGGGGATTTTGTGGATGAAAATACAATCGCTGTCAATATCAGAAGACTCCGTGAGAAAATCGAAGACAATCCGGCTGCACCGGTCTATATAAAGAATATCAGAGGTCTTGGGTATATATGGAATCAGGAGGTAAGGCAGTGACAAAGAGATATCGCAAGAAGATTACAGTAGTGCTCTCCTTGGTATTACCTGTCATATTATTGTTTGCAATATTAAATTGCTTTACCACGTATGTGTTTTATGAAGATTATAAATATAAAATGAATCTTATGACAGAGATTGCTGCAAAGGAAGAATTTTCCGGGTTGGATGCTGTTTCGGAATTGCTTAAGGATAAGGATATTGAAACTAACGAACAGGGAAGGCGATTATTGGAGCAATATGGATACTGGGGGAATAAAGGGAATGCATTTTATTCGCAATTCCGGCATCAGGTTATGGTGACCGGTGCTGTAAGCACTGTGATATGCGTGCTTCTTTTGACTTTTTTACTTTATTGGAAGAAAAAAGAAGATGCGTGTCATCAGAAAATTTTAGACCAGTTGGAAGAAATTCTGATCAGATTCCGTGAAAATAAATTTGATGATTTACTGAAAACGGAAAATCATGCAGAACTGGAAAAATTGAATGACCAGCTTGAAGCAATCGGACATCATATTCAGTTGATAAAGGAAGAAGCAAGGGCAGAAAAGGAGAACACGAAAGAAATGGTTTCTGATATTTCTCACCAGTTAAAGACACCGGTTGCAGCGTTGGATACATGTTTTAGTGTGCTGATGCAGAATGACTTAAGTGCCACAGAACAGGAGGAGTTTCGTATCCGTTGTCGGAGTGCTCTGGATGGACTGGAGACATTATTGCAGTCGCTTCTTGAAATATCCAAGATGGAAACTGGACTGATTCAGATTAATAAGAAAAAACTTCCGCTTATGGATACTGTCATATCTGCTGTGAACCGCACTTATCCTAAAGCGGATGAGAAAGAAATTGAATTCGTTTTTGACTATGAAAAAGAGCTGGAAACATGCACGATTATGCAGGATAAAAGGTGGCTTGGTGAAGCTGTGATCAACGTTCTGGATAATGCGGTCAAGTACAGTCCGTGTGGTTCAAAAATATTTATCCGGTTACAAAAAAGAAACTATCTTGTAAGAATGGAAATTGAGGATCAGGGAATTGGTATTCCGCAGAATGAGTATCACAAAATTTTTCAACGATTTTACAGAGGAAGTTCCAAGGAGGTCATGGAAAAGAGTGGTACAGGAATCGGACTTTTTCTATCGAGAGAAATTATCGAAAAACACGCAGGTACGATTACGGTAACCTCCGGCAAAAAGAAAAAAGGAAGCACGTTTGTGATTCAATTACCATATGTTGGTTAAATTTTAAGTGAGCAGAACCCTTACAATTCTGTAAGAGTTCTGCTCGTTTTTTGAAAGTGAAATGAAAGATTGTCCTGATACAATTTGGATGTAGGTTGAAAAATGACCAAATATATAAACAGGCAAAGAAAGCGTGCTGAAAAGGTACGCTTTACAGAATTGAAAAGGAGGCAACACATGAGTGTGATATTAGAAACCAAGCAGCTTTGTAAATTTTATGGCGCGGGTGAGAATCAGGTCAAAGCGGTCAATCAGGTGGACATTCAGATTGAGCAGGGAGAATTTGTCGCAATTGTCGGAAAGTCAGGTTCCGGTAAAAGTACATTACTTCATATGCTTGGAGGGCTTGATACCCCGACAAAAGGCAGTGTTACTTTAGCAGGGAAAGATTTATACAGGATGAAGGAAGATGCCCTTGCTGTTTTCCGCAGAAGAAAAATCGGATTTGTTTTTCAGGCATTTAATCTGGTTTCATCTATTAATGTCTGGGAAAATATTGTACTGCCACTGGGGCTGGATGGAAGAAAAGTGGATGAAACGTATGTAAATGATATTATTGCAACTCTGGGAATTGAAAAGAGGATTTACAATCTGCCAAATCAGTTATCCGGAGGACAGCAGCAGAGAGTAGCGATTGCAAGAGCACTGGTGAATCGTCCGGAAATTATATTTGCGGATGAGCCGACAGGCAATCTTGATTCTAAGACCAGTGATGAGGTGATTGCCCTGCTTAAGATGACAGCAAAAAAATATGGACAGACAATTGTAATGATTACCCATAATGACGAAATTGCACAGGTCGCTGACCGTATTCTGGTGATTGAGGACGGACAGGTGGTGGATTTCAGATGAAGACAATAAGCAGGATTGCATATAGCAATGACAAAAAGAACAAGACAAGAAGTATACTGATTATGATGTCCATATGTCTGACTACGATGCTGCTTGTGATTATCAGTACTGTGGGAAATGGAATGATCCGTTTACAGAAAAGTCAGGCGGCAGGCTCATATGGAAGCAATTATGGTTTGTTTGTCGCAGCAGATGCCTCGCAGTTAAAGGACGTACGCCGCCGTGCAGAAATAGATGCAATAGGAATTATGTGTACAGAAGGCATAATTAAAGGCAACGAAAACGGTGGTTTTGTCTGCATGGATGAGACTGCAAGAAAAATGCTTCCCTATAATAAGGAATATGAGTTAAAGGAAGGAAAGTATCCGGGGGGAACGCAGGAAATTGCCGCAGGAAGAGCATTTTTTAGTGAAATGGGATATGATGATGTAAAGGTCGGAGATACGGTTACACTGGATTACCGTGCAGGGATGCGGTCAGAATATAAGCCGGAAGAATTTGTTGTCAGCGGAATCCTATATGACCGGGATGAGTATACCATCGAGGCATCTTATGTTGCTTTCGGGTCACAGGAGTTTTACGATGAGCATGTCGCAGAGACTGACAGACAGTATAATATTTATTTTTCTTTAAATGATTCTGCAAATGTATCTATGAATAATATTGAACCGGTTATAAAACAGATTGCAGCATCTTGTGGGATCGAAGAAAAAAACGTTATAATCAATGATCTCTATCTGCAATGGGTCTTGCAGCCGAGTTATGAAACGATTGCGGTATGTGGAATGCTGATTCTTGCAATTGTACTTTTCTCTGTTGTGGTCATTTATAATATTTTTCAGGTCGGTATTGCCAACAAGATACAGGAGTATGGAAAAATCAAGGCTCTGGGAGCGACAAAAAAGCAGATGAAACAACTGATCTTCAGAGAGGGTATTTTTTTGACAATTTTTTCAATACCGGTTGGATTTCTTTTTGGATTTCTGATTGCAAAATACGGTTTTAACTGGCTGGTAGAACAGGGAAACCTTGTATCAACCGGAACTGGTTCTATGGGTGTTCAAAACCAGCAGGTGCCACTGTTTTCCCTGCCTGTTATGCTTCTATGTATTTTCGTATCATTTCTTACCGTTGCTTTGGCACTGCGTAAACCAATGAAAATTGTTTCACGGATTTCACCTATCGAAGCAACACGGTATTTAGAAAATGCAGAAACACACAAAAAAGGAAAACGAAATGGCAGAAAAAATGTTACCGTGTTTTCTATGGCAATGGCAAATGTAACGGGTAATCCCAAAAGAACTATTGGTACTATCCTCACAATGGGTTTTTCTTGCGTATTGTTTGTGATTATCTCTAATTATGTGGGAAATATTGACACGGAGCATGAAGCACGTCTTTCCGTTAATCATGGACAATTTGAACTGCAGCTTGACTATTCTGCTGAGTATGATGAAAGATATCCGGAGAATAATCTGGATACGATTCTGACGGATAATCCATTGAATGATTCGCTGATTGAAGAAATCAAAAGCATTCCGGGAGTAACAGATGTCATGACGAGAGAGATTGTCTCTGTAAATCTGAACGGAACAAGATTTCCGGCTACTATTGTGAGTAAAAAGGATTTTGATTTTATGCGCCAAGAAGGGGATATTGGCTCTATGGACTATGATCAGGCGGTAAAGAATGGTGATATTTTCTTTGGTTGGTTGGCGTGGATGGAACAAGATGGATATGCTCCGGGTGAATCCATTGCATTTGACTTTGAGAATGGAAGTGGAACCTATACCTATCAGGGAAAGATTGCAGGATCTTTTGTAAGTGCGGACACTTATCTTGTCATTCCGGAAGGTGTATATCGTTCCATGAATCCGAGAGGAACAGCCTATGGCTATCTGTGGGTGGACTGTGATAAAAAAGATGTGGCATCTGTAGAACAAAGTCTGAATACTTTGATTTCTAATACTTCGCATATAAAAATGGATACTTATCATGCGCAGTTACAATCTGCCGAATTTGCAAGCAGCATGATGAAGCTTGGCTGTTATCTGTTTATGGCTATTGTAGGACTCATCGGGTTTATGAATATGGCGAATACCATGATCATGAATATTACGACAAAAAAGCAGGAATATGGTATATTACAGGCTGTGGGCATGACAAATAAACAATTAAATTTATGCCTGCAGTTACAGGGACTGATTTTTACAGTTGGCACTATATGCGTAGCTTTGATCATTGGTCTGCCGCTCGGCTATGCACTTTTTTCCTATGCAAAACATATGGGAATATTTGGAATAAATATCTATCATGTTCCAATCGTACCAATTTTTATTATGATTTTTTTGGTCGGTCTGTTGCAGCTTGTACTTTCCTGCGTTTTAAGCAGTAATCTGAAAAAGGAAACGCTGGTAGAAAGAATAAGGTATCAGGGATAGCAAGTAACTAAGCTGTCACTCGGGCAATGAGTGACAGCTTGGCTTGCGAGTATACGTCAAAAGATTCTATGGAGAATATTCTGCACATTTTCATATGAGTGTCGGAAATGAGAAAGGTGAAGTGTTTGGAGAGCATCTGAACAGAGCTGTCGTGAGCGCAACCTGTGGGATGGTAATTACGGTCATTGATGGAAAAGTTGACAGAGTTTATGATGAAGAAATAGGGCTTAATGTATTTAAGTTTGATTAGATGCGTTGAATACATGTGATGAATCGGGAGTTTCAGGAGGAAAATCATGAGAAGCAAGGGGATTTTTATTTTAGCGATTACATGGAATTGTTTATCCTAAGGAAGCAGATGTAACAATAAGAAGAATAAAGGGGAAGATAACACTTGTCGCATTAGCATCATATCCCATATCCATTGAAGCGAAATCGGTTTATATTGATGTGCCTGTTGCCATTTGTTCTTGGATTAGTTCCATTTATATTATTTGTAATTAGTCCTGCTGAATTTAGAGTATTTAATGGATTGAATTTCGGCATGGCGTGTATGGGTATGGTTTCGCCGTTTCCGGATGTGTTTAATGTTCTTACCGTTCTAAGAAATTCTGAAAAAGGCGATTCAATAATGTTCTACAAGAACGATATGTATAAGATTTCTTAAATTTTTGGTTGATTGTACAGTTGATCAGATAGGAAAATATAAATCTGCAACTCAAAATGTTTTGAAGAAAAGCACATGGTTTTGAGTATAAATTTTGAAGAAAAACACATAATACTGGATGCAAATATTGAAGAAAAGTACATTTGTGATATAATGGGTGGAAGAGATTCAGTGGAGCATATTTGGAGGTAGATATGTATTTTAAAAGAAAAGCATATGACAAACTATTAGAATGGAAAAATTTATATTCAGATAAATACGCTGTGCTGTTAGAGGGGGCTAGACGAGTTGGAAAATCAACGATAGCGGAGAATTTTGCAAAGAATGAGTATAAATCTTATATATTGATTGATTTTTCAAAAACAACAGGTAATATATTGGAATGTTTTGATGATATAGGAAATTTAAATATCTTTTTTCTTAGGTTACAGGCAGAAACAGGAATAACATTATATGAGCATGAGTCTCTTATTATTTTTGATGAAGTTCAACTATTTCCTAAAGCAAGACAGGCAATCAAGCATCTTGTGTTTGATGGCAGATACAGTTATTTGGAAACAGGATCTTTGATCTCGATAAAGAAAAATGTAAAGGACATCCTGATTCCTTCCGAGGAAATGAAGCTGGAAGTATATCCCATGGATTACGAAGAATTCTGTGATGCCACGGGCAATAATTATGGGTTATTGCAGCAGATTTATGATAGCGGAACAGCTATCGGACAGGCAACCAATCGTAAATTAATGCGGGATCTGAGAATATATATGGCAGTGGGAGGAATGCCACAGGCAGTAGAAGCCTATGTTAATGGAAAAAACTTTTCAGAAATAGATATGGTAAAAAGGCAGATCATATCTTTGTATGAGGAAGATTTTAAGAAAATCGATGCCTCCGGAAGAATATCGGCATTATATCATGCGATTCCGGCACAGTTGTCAAAGGATGTAAGAAAATATCGTATTACTACAGCAATCGGAAAAAGAAATAATACCAAGGCGGAAGAATTATTATATGATTTGATAGATTCGAAAACGGTTCTGCCATGCTATAATTCTACCAATCCGAGGGTCAGCCTGACGGACACGAAAGATTTTGACAGTTACAAGTTATATCTTTCAGATACGGGGTTATTTGTTACGTTGTTGTTTATTGACCGTCCGGTAACGGAAAATGATGTATATGCCAAGCTGCTTTCTGATAAATTACCTGCCAATCTGGGTTATTTATATGAGAATCTTGTAGCACAGATGATTGCTGCATCTGGAAGAGAATTGTTTTATCATACATGGGAAAAGAATGGAAGTACGCATTATTATGAAGTGGATTTTTTAATTTCAGAAGGAAGCAAGGTAAATGCATTTGAGATTAAGTCTTCCGGAACAGGAAAACACGAATCAATAAAGGAATTTTCTAAAAAATATTCCCAAAATGTGAATAAGATATATTTAATATCACAAAAAGATGTAGGAAGAGAAGAAAATTTATTGTTGAAGCCATTTTATTTTATCCCGTTTCTAATATGATTTAATCATGTTAAACGTTGATAAATCAGGATTTGACGGAGGTATCATTATGTGTGGAATGACAACTGATTTATAAGGAAAAATAAATCGGAGGTTTATATGAATTATTTGATAAGAGAATTAAAACAAGATGAAAATAAGGTATTAGATACTTTTTTGTATGAGGCGATTTTTATTCCCGAAGGAGTTTCTGCACCGCTCCAAGATATTATTAACCAACCAGATTTGCAGGTATATGTAAAAGACTTTGGTAAGAATAAGGGAGACTTATGTTTGGTTGCTCAAGTTAGGGATAAAATTGTTGGCGCCGTGTGGGTTCGGATTATGAATGATTATGGTCATATAGATAATGAAACACCGTCTTTTGCAATTTCACTTCTTAAAGAGTATAGAAACTATGGTATCGGAACAGAATTAATGAAACAGATGCTAACAAAACTAAAACTAGAAGGATATAAACAAGCATCATTATCAGTTCAAAAGATGAATTATGCTGTCCGTATGTATAGGAAGATAGGATTTGAAATTGTTGATGAAAATGATGAAGAATATATTATGATTTGTAAATTATAGACACTTGCTAGTTCAAGTTTATGAGGATAAAACATGAAACTTATAGAATACAAAACGACTGACTGTGAGTAGTTGGCGCAATTGTTTTATAATACGGCACATAGTGTAAATGCAAAGGATTATACAGAAGAATAGGAAGTTGATATGATAAAAATTGTGTGGTCAATAAATGATATAAATAAATATCAAACAGGAAGCTTGCCGGAAGGCGCAGTAAAGATAGAAACACCGCAGAGTGTTGGTGAACTGATGAAAAAAGCGGTGCCGATTTCTGCAATTCTATGTGTTTTCCTTTTTATTGCTATGCTTGGTAAAACGATAATATGTAAGACCGTTGTAATCTCACCAATATTTATTCCGGTTGGATTTGCTTTCGGTTTTTTATTGTTAATAATGCATGAGTGGTTACATGGAATTGTTTATCCTAAGGAAGCAGATGTAACAATAGGAAGAATAAAGGGGAAGACAACATTTGTCGCATTAGCATCATATCCATTGAAGCGAAATCGGTTTATATTGATGTGCCTGTTGCCATTTGTTCTTGGATTAGTTCCATTTATATTATTTGTAATTAGTCCTGCTGAATTTAGAGTATTTAATGGATTGAATTTCGGCATGGCGTGTATGGGTATGGTTTCGCCGTTTCCGGATGTGTTTAATGTTCTTACCGTTCTAAGAAATTCTGAAAAAGGCGATTCAATAATGTTCTACAAGAACGATATGTATAAGATTTCTTAAATTTTTGGTTGGTTGTACAGTTGATTAAATAGGAAAATATAAATCTGCAACTCAAAATATTTTGGGAAAATAGCATGGAAAAATATTTATTAGGATGATGAAGATTAATTAGCAATTTCAAGTTTATGGAGAGCCACCGTTATGATTAGAGAATTTCAAAGGGATGATATAAATAAAGTTGCGGATATATGGTTGGGTACAAATATAAAGGCACATAATTTTATCCCCGCCGAATACTGGAAAGGCAATTTCAAATCAGTAAAAGAAGCACTGTCACAAGCAGAGATTTATGTGTATGAGTATGATACAGAAATACAGGGCTTTATAGGGTTAAATGATGAATATGTTGAGGGCATTTTTGTTTCTGGTGAAATGCAATCGCAGGGTATAGGTAAAATTCTGCTGAATTATGCAAAGGATAAAAGAAATAAGTTGTTCTTGAACGTATACCAAAAGAACGCACGGGCAATATCCTTTTATAAGAGAGAAGGATTTGAGATTCAGCATAGTGGCTTAGATGAGGCTACCGGAGAAAAAGATTATGTAATGACATGGCAACACAAATAGAAATTCCAGAAGGGAGAAACAAAACAATGATTTTACAATCGGAGTATATAAGACAGATGAGAAGAAATATTACTCAAACAGTTTTAAAGGGTATTATGAAATTACATCACTGACAGGTACGATCAATACAATGGATGGAGAATATTATGCGCATCTTCATATGAGTGTCGGAAATGAGAAAGGTGAAGTGTTTGGAGGGCATCTGAACAGAGCTGTCGTGAGTGCAACCTGTGAGATGGTAATTACGGTCATTGATGGAAAAGTTGACAGAGTTTATGATGAAGAAACAGGGCTTAATGTATTTAAGTTTGATTAGATGCGTTCTTATGATATTATATTTCATGTATTCAAACAAAGTAGGAAAGAGGTAAATACACCATGAATTTGAAAAAAGTTCATCATATTGCCATTATTGGGAGCAACTATGAGCAATCAAAGCATTTTTATGTGGATCTATTAGGTTTTTCTATTATTCGAGAAAATTACAGACCAGAACGTGATGATTACAAAATTGATCTTCAACTCGATGAGATGGAATTAGAACTTTTTATTATTAAAAATTGTCCGAAGCGCCCCAGTTATCCAGAAGCTTACGGTCTCCGGCATCTTGCCTTTGCTGTAGACTCGGTCGATAATACCGTAAGAGAATTGAATAAAAGGGGCATCATAACTGAGCCGATTAGACTTGATATTTACACAGGTAAAAGAATGACATTCTTTTATGACCCTGACAATCTACCATTGGAAATTCACGAATAAAGTATTGCAGTTAAAAGATGTGCCCTGTTTTGGACTGTGATTTTATAACTTCAAGTTTGCAGAACTGACCCAAAAGAGCTCGAAGGAGCTCTTTTTGCTTTTTTATAATAGTATCATTATGGTATAATAGAGACATTAAAATCGGGATTTATAAAGGAGAATATTGATGAAACTATTTTTATGTTCGCACTTTTCAAGTGTAGGAAGTCTGATAAAGGAAGAAATTGAAAATAAGAAAGTCGCATTTATTCCAACAGCTTCGTTGCGTGAAGGCTACACCGGTTATGTCGGCTCGGCTCGAAAATTATTCAAAAAGTTGGGAGCAATCGTAACTGAAATTGATATTTCAACGGAGGCTTATTCAACGATACAGTCTGTTTTTGAAGATGCAGATGTGATATATTTTACCGGCGGAAATTCTTTCTTATGGACCAACTCCGTAAAACAAGAACTGATGGGTTGCTAAAAAAGGAATTGGCAAATGGAAAATTGATGATCGGCGAGTCGGCAGGCGCAATTATATGCGCTCCAAGCATCCAATATATCGAGCAAATGGATGAAAAGCCGGAGGACTACTCACAAGAAGATGATGCAGGGCTTGATTTGATTGATTTCTATGTTCTTCCGCATTATCTTACAGCACCATTTAAGAAAGTTACCGAGAAAATAATGACTGAGTTTTCGGATTTGAATCTATGCCCTATTAACAACCATCAGGGAATTGTAATTGATGGTGAAGGTTCAAAGGTTATTTGCAAAGACTAATTTGAAAAATCCTTTTTGGAAACTGGAAAATCGGAATTTTCTTGATGGTGGAGGATGCGTATGGAACATAAGGGCACAATTAGAATAGAAACAGATAGATT
>NZ_QTXL01000009.1 GCF_003461625.1 Clostridium sp. AF15-31
ACCGTACATATTTCTTCTAATCTCATTTACATCATCCCTACAAATCCGAATTTACTGGATTCCTCTCTGTCTTTTTTTCAAATCCCATACATAACTCATAATATGGAACTCCATGTTTCCAGAGTTTATCATCAATCCTTTTCAAATAAGAAATCGATCGATTATATAACTCCATATTGTATATATTATCTAAGAATTCATTTTGTTCATTCAATCTGATATGAATTTTGTTTCTATAATCATACATATCAATTATTTCTTTAATTTCTTCCTCTTCAAAATCAAGTATACCTAATTTCCAAAGTTTTAAAGTAGATTTTTTCATATTACTTCTATCATCTTTAGTAAGATTCTTTCCACACTGTCCAATCTTAGGGCATTTTTGACAATATTTGTTTATATTGTTTGATGTTTCCAAAATTAATGCCTCTGTAATTGAAACAATATTTACAAATGCCTGTTTATATAACATTATTTCTATAGATCCCCATATATAAAATCTATTCACCAGATAGTTATAATAATCAGATAATTGAAGAGCATATGAGATATTATTTTTTGTATTTCTATTATCAACAATTTCATTCAAATGATATTGAATCCAAAATTCTTTTGATGTCCTTATGTATCTTTGAGGCATTTTGATTCTGTTTTCTTTTTCAATAGTAAAATTATCCAAAGGTGGATTATATCCCTCTTCGCGAATCAATTCTTCATTTCTAGACAATAAACTACTTATTTTTTCAATATTACTATAATATTCCTCTAGTTTCTCTCCATTAAATGTTTTCATTGCAGTATCCCTTATTCTTTTAATAACCTTTCTAATTCATCCATCTCTTTCCCAATCTCCATTTCAATCTCACGAATATTTGCCATTATTTCCGATGTTGGCGGATACTCTACAGCAACATATTCAATCTCTTTATACTTATTAATACTAAGATCATAAGCATTATCCACAATATCCTGTTTTGGAACCATAAATGACTTATCTGTACGTTTTCGATCCATCTCCTTATCCAGATTTCTAAATCTCTCAATAATATCAGGAATATCATTTTCCGAGATCGGAGATCGTTTATCATCCAAACTGAAGCCATCTGCTGTCATATCATAGAACCAAACATTATCTGTTCCGCCATGCTCCGTTTTTGTAAACACAAGAATAGCAGTTGAAACTCCGGCATATGGTTTAAATACTCCAGAAGGCATTGAAATAACAGCCTCCAATCTCTGATTTTCAACAATCTCTTTTCTTATATCCTTATGCGCTTTGGATGATCCAAATAACACACCATCCGGAACGATACATGCACATCGTCCGCCTATTTTTAATATACGTATGAATAACGCAAGGAACAATAATTCTGTCTTCTTCGTCTTGCAAACTTTAAGTAAATCTCCTGATACAGATTCTGCATCAAGACTTCCTTTAAATGGAGGATTTGCTAATACCAAAGAATATTTATCCTTGTCTGTGTTTTGATCAGACAAACTATCTCTGTATTCAATAAATGGATTGTCAATTCCATGTGTCATCATATTCATTGCCCCAATGCGAAGCATTGTTCTATCCATATCATAACCATAGAACATACGATTCATATAATGCTCTTTCTTTTGCTTATCATAGAAAATTTCTTCTCTCTTTTTTTCTTTCAGATATTCTCCTGAAGCTACCAAAAAACCAGAGGTTCCACATGCCGGATCACAGATTACTTCATCGCTTGAAGGATCCATCATCTCAACCATCATTCGAATAATATGTCTTGGCGTTCTAAACTGACCATTAAGCCCCGACTGAGCAATTTTTGATAATAAGTATTCATACACATCCCCCCGTACATCAGCAGTCTGAACTTCATTCATCATTGCATAGATTTCATCTAAAGAGTCAACTACCTTGGATAAAACAAGGGGTGTTGGCAATTTAAATATTGCATCATCCATGTATTTGGAATATGCACTATTCTTATCACTGTGCAGTGTTTTAATAAATGGGAATACCCATTCCTGCATTATAGAGTACATTCTATCTGCAGGAAAATCACGAAAGACAGACCATTTAAGCTGTGAACCGTCAATTGTTCTTTCCCCAATCTTTACTTCTTCTGAAAAAATGCTCTGAAATGGGAGCCCCAGCATTGCACTCTCTTTTGCTCTTATATTATCGGAATCATCCAAATCATGAATAAACATCAGATAGGTAATCTGCTCAATCACTTCAAGAGGATTAACCAAACCTCCTGCTGCAAAAATATCCCATAGACCATCAATTTTATTTTTTAATTCGCCTGTAATCATTTAATCCTCCACTCTCCACACATATTTCGTGTAGCGTCCTCCACCAATTTTTTCAATTTCTCCATTCTTTAACAAATCTGCTAAAGCTCTCTGAATAGTTGTATCACTTATATCCGGATTCATATTCAACAATTCCGCTTTTGTAATTGTCCCTATATGTTTTCTTATTATCTCACGAACACGATCTGCTTTTGACAGATTAGGATTCGTCAGCAATTCCACTCTGGATTCAAACTCCTTATATGCGTTTACAACAACTCCCAGCATATAGTTCACAAATGGTTTATAATCATTTTCATTCTCATGCCAATTAATGGAACTATCCTGAAGGACTTCATAATAAGTTTCCTTTGATTCTTCAATAATTCTTTCAATACTTATATACTTACCAACAATAAAACCCGACTGGTAAAGCAAAAGTAAAGTAAGCAATCTACTCATACGTCCATTTCCATCATTGAACGGATGTATACATAAAAAATCTAAAATAAACATCAAACTCAAAAGCAACGGATCTGCTTCAGACTTTGCCTCATGATACGATTTACACAATTCATCAATTGAAAGTGCAGTTTCCCATGCTGGAACCGGTCTAAATCGAACACATTCATTCCCATCCGCATCTGTTTCTCGAATAATATTGTCAGAAGTCTTAAACCGTCCACCTTCTGTACTTCCCAAAAATTTATACAAATCTCTATGCAACTGCAAAATATAATTTGCATTAATTGGAATATAATCATAATTTTCATGAATTGTATTTAACACATCTCTATATCCCGCTATCTCCGCTTCATCACGATCCCGTGGTGTAGTTTTAGCCTGAACAAGGCTTTTGATTCTGTCATCTGCGGTAAATATTCCCTCTATTCTATTTGAAGCCTCAGTACTCTGAATTTTAGCAATTTCTACTAACTCAATTAATTCATCCTTATGTGCCTCGATAAATAATCTTTGTTCCCCTTTATACTCATTGATGAGCGTGAGTTTCTTTACTATCTCAGGCGTTAGCAGTTTGCTCCACTTTTCTTTATAATTATAATCTCTCATTCAATAGCCTCACATTTTTAATTTAGTCATTATTTACACGAATAACCTAATTGAATAATTATAAATTATCATGTTTTAATTTTATCGTCAAGACTTTTAATTTAGTCATTACATCCTGTTTTGACTAAATTATTATTTGTGTGAAGTATTTAAATTTTCAGTAAATATACAAAAACAACCAGAATATTGGCTCCGACTGTTATCTCACCCCCTATTTCTCTCCATCTCTCTCTGAATCCAGGTCATAATCACATCCACAAGATACTCCTGCTGTATCTGGCTCAATTCCCTGCCCAGCTGTATCTTATGCCATTTTCGGATACACTCCCTGCAGCAGGTTGCAGTTGCATGCTGTGCGATAAATACCGGATGCCCTTTCATCGGCGTCTGTTTTCCATCGTTTGGAATAACCGCCGGAGCTTCCCGCTTTGCAATGAAATCCTGCGCATGCTGCCTTATAGTATCCAGTCCTTTTTCATTTATGTAATCAATGTCCTTCTGCTTTAAATGAAAGCTGCTTCGGAACTTGGAATTACCAAGTCTCTCAAATAGCTGCTTATACCATTCCTCTTTTGTCATTAAAATTCTCCAAACTTCTTATGGCATCCTAACACTTCCTGTTAGAATGCCATCTATAAACATAAATACTATATTATTTTTCCCCATGCTCCTTCACGACCAGTCTGCCTCTTCCGCTTTCCTTCGCCTCGTATAATGCATTATCTGCTTCCTCATATAACCGGTTAAAGGTTGCTTCTGACTTAGCGATGACTGCGCCCATAGAGATGCCGGTACCTCCCTCTGCAGATTTTACTGTCAGATTTACTTTATCAAATATCTGCTGGGCATGTTCTTTGATCGCCTTCTCCGGCACACTCTTATTGAAGAACATCATTACCGCAAATTCGTCCCCACCCATACGACTGGCAAAATCTTCATTTCGTAAAGACGCAAGCAATGTCTGGGCGACTAAGATCAGATATTTATCACCATTATGATGACCATAGGTATCATTGTATTGCTTAAATTTGTCAACATCTATCATGATCATCATTGCATTAAAATCACCTGATAACAGCTTCATCTCCATATCATTTCGAAAAGCCGCATGATTCAAAAGGCCCGTCAGGGAATCTGTACGATATGTATTCTCCCAATTCCGCAATCTGACTTCTGCCTTATTCTGCTCTGCATCTGTCAAGATCTTCATGGAATAAGTACTCGATACATCTGAAATAATAATCTCTGCACGATCCTGTTTAACTGCCGAATCGTAAAAGACACGTCCATAGCAAAAGACATAAATATCCTTTCCATCCTTTCGATGGAGTCTGTGTTCCTGCAATACATATGTACTCTTAGCCAGATTGGCATTTGTCCGGCACAAATATTCTGTCCGATCAGCTTCAGGGATCAGATCCATCTGATTCATGGAATTTTTTTCTACATTCTCACCGGAATAACCTGTCAGCTTCTCGAAATTATCATCCACAGACAAAATATTCCATGAACCATCCAGCAAATATCTGCTACATTGCACTGTATGTACACAGAATGCTTCCTGAAGTGTACTGTTATCCTCCGGTTTTGCCACTTGTTTGCGTTGAGGCTTTTCCTTCTCCTGCCTGAACTTATGAACTCCCTTTACGGTATCAGAATAATTCTCTGATATCATTTGAATAAACTCGGAAACAATAAACGGATCAAATTGTGTTCCGGCGCATTTTTTTAATTCTTCAAGTGCATCGGATACAGGCATTCCATTTCTATATGGACGGTCACTTACCATCGCATCAAATGCATCAACAACAGCAATTACACGTGACAGTACCGGTATACTCTCCCTGCTCAGTCCGTCCGGATAGCCCTTTCCATCCCATCTTTCATGATGATGTCTGATTTCCTCTGCGATCTGCTTCAATTCTACATTACTGTTTGCAATATCGTAGCCCTTTTCAACATGTGAACGCATGATCTTCCATTCTTCATCGGTAAGTTTTCCCGGTTTGTTCAATATCTCCATCGGAACACCGATCTTTCCGATATCATGAAGCAGACAGAGAAGGGACAAGCGGCTTTGCTGTATATCGGATAACTCTATACGTTTACCAAGCTCTGCACCCATAATCTGTGTACGGCGAACGTGATGCTCCGTATCACTGTCACATTCCTCAAGTGCCCGTATCAGAGATGCCAGCATATCCGAATGAATGGATTTGCTGTCTACTAATTTCTTTGTACGCATAGCTTTAGTTGTATTTCGAATGCTTTCAACTATACTGTGTGTCTCATCTTCTACTACACTGACTGCGTACTGAATACTTCCGTCGAACTTCTCCTTAAGTTTTCCGGCACATACTGCCCGAGGATGTCAAGTCATTGCTACAAAAAATATGCGGCTTTTTTACCACGAAAATGGCTTAAAACCGCATATTTCTGTATAGAGGACGTTATATAATTGTCACAAAGTAGGTGAGGAGGATGTTATATTATTGTCACAAGGTAAGTGGGAAAATGATACGTTATTACCAGAAACCCCTATTTTTAATTTAGTTTTTCAATGACATGCATCGCATCTAGATCATAACCACATTTTGTTACATTTTTGATTTCACCAAATTGTAAGATATCTCTCACCTTATAATAATAAACTTCCTGATCCTGTTGATTAAAAAATATAAGAAGTACTTTATCAGCTACTCCTACACTTTCCCATGCTCTGATTTTGTCTACAGATATATATTTTTTTATTTTATCTCCTCCTTCAATTTTAATATCAATCATTGCTACATGACACAAGAATGTCTCTCCATTATATTCTAATTCATAAAGTAGGTCATAATCCTCGTCTACTTCTTTTACTTCTCCCACTTTTTTTAACTTTCTGACAATTAATTCATCAATTTCATTGTCAAAAGCATTCTTGGTCATACGATAATTTGCACCTTCATCCAGAATATGCTTCCATTCGTCAATGTCCTTTTCTAAAAATTCCCCATCAGATTTAAAGTTTTCTGTTTCTAATAGCTTAGCTACTATCTCCTCGTACTCTTTCAATTTTTCACGTAATTCTGTTTGTTGTGTTTCTATAGTACGGCGTCTTACTACATACGATTTTCGATTCAACTTAAATGTTCTTATGTACTCTTTTCCTTGCATTGTCAATGCTTCAATTTGACAATTCTCTGACAATTTAATATGAACATTCCATATGTCATCTTTACAAGGATCTAATAGAGTCTGAGACCATGTATCTGACTTTCCAGCTTTGCCATTACAACTAACACATGAATAATACAAATTTTCATAATCATCTTTTCCGCCCTTTGCTATTGGAAAAAAATGATCTTTTTCGAAACTTTCTGGTCCTGCTAAATCGCCTTCTCTTATTTTACAATATGCACATTTTCTATTAAAATCTTTACTTAAAAATTTTTTACATCTTGAATCATTGTATTTCAAGAATCTTTTTTTCCTTAAGAATTCTGCCATTTTTTGCTCATTTCCTCAAATATTCTTTTAGTGCTTCGATTCGTTCATCTAAATATTCCTTTTGTAATTTATAGTTATTTTCAATTTCCCTTTCATTTTTTAAAGATAAATCCCTAGATAATGCCCGTGTAAGTCTCCTAACTACATTATCTATTTCTTTTGCAAGCTCTTTCTTTTTAACAGTCTGATCAAATTCTCCTATATGATCTTCAACAAAATCTTTATTTGTTAAATATATTATATAAATTTCTGCATCCTGTTCACGTATATTCTTTAAAACATCTATTCCTGTATATTTAACAGCTTGCTTTCCTAAATCATAATCTATAATTACGAAATCTACATTCTGATCAATCACTTTTTGATAAATCTCATTAATATCTTGTGGTAAATTTTCATATGGCAGCAATTGTATATTTTTTAATGAAAATAACCTTTTAATCGATTCAAAATTTTTTTGATCATCATCAATAAATAAGCCTAAATATTTATTCATCTTTCACCTCATCTACTGGAAATATAACTGTAAATTGGGCTCCTCCTATTGCATTACTCTTTCCAACCTCAATTTTTCCATTATAACTTTCCACAATATCCTTTACTATTGTTAATCCCAATCCTACACCATCTTCCTCTTTCGTTGTATTAAGCGGTATAAAAATCCATTCTTTCAAATTATCTGGTACTCCTGGGCCAGAATCTTCAAATACAATTTGATACTCTTCGCCAAAATCTATAGTCGATATTTTTATAACTCGTTTTCCGCCGGTACCTTTTAAAGCTTCAAATGAATTGGTTAACATATTCACTATTATTGATTCTAAATCTATTTGTTTCATAAAAATTTCACAAGAAAACTCCTGTAAATTGCTAATATCAATACTTATATTATACTCATCGACCAATATTTTATAATATTTAACTATTGTTTCAATAACATTTTTAAACGACAGTTTTTTTACTTCACTCCTCTTATTTTTCTTCAAAAATGCCATTAGCAAATCACTATAACAAGATATTCTTTGTATATCATTATCCAAATCGTTAAATGATGCTTTTATATCATTATCGTCAGGGAATTCCATAATAAGGCGTTCACGTGGATATACGATATTTAATAAGATTCTTGCTATTGCATCATCTGTCTCATGCCCAAAACTTCCTGCTAATATGCCTAATGCTGCCAAATTTTTATACAACCGCAATTCATTGTTACTGTCTCTCAACTTTTTTTCATATTCTTTTTTTGTATTTTCAAAATGCTTCTGCTCTTTTTTTTGATCGCGAGATACTGTTTCTAAAATCTCTGATACAGCTTTTTCGGCCTTATCAATATTTCCATTTTTTAATGCTTTTGAAAACTTTTCTTTCGTTTGAGATATTGATTTTGTCAATTCTCCACGTTCTTGTTTTCGTTTTTCCTCCTCTTCTGCAATCTTTGTTTGTTTTCGCTCTTCTAAATATTGAGTATATCTATGATTTTCAATAATATTAATACATTTGTTCACAACTTGTTTTAATTGTGCAAATGCTTCGTTTTCTATGATTGCCTCTCTATTTGTTGAATCAATAAGCAACGGATTAGCGTCCGAGTTTATATTCACAACACCAATTACCTGGTTATTTCCAACCCTGTAACCATGCGGATCACTTATCTTAATTTTATCCAATAAAAGCCAATCATTTCCCTCTTCCCCATATGGGCGTACTCTAAAACCATCTCTATATATTTTCACTCCACAAAATGTATCTAATACAGCCTTTGCTTCTGAGGCTTTCAATCCATCAAATTTTAAAGACGCATCTCTCAAGAAATAATAAATCGTTATTTGTAAATCACCGCATATATACACTTTTTTAAGTTCTTCCGAAAAATCTTTAATTGTGCCTTCTCGATCAGCATATCTTGCACAAAAAACTGTTTTTCTCTCTCCATTATCTATAGATTGAGTTTTTATTTTCGCCTCTACCTTTGCATATCTTTGTCTTAGTATATTATTCTCAAGTTTTACCTCATATAAATCATATTCTGGTGCTGTTATATATATAGAAAAATTGTTTTTTTCTTCAAAAGGTGACACTAAAAGTCTAAATTCTTTTATTACTTTCTCAATATCTTCCTTTTTCCAATTATCTCTTAAAGAATCTAATATCAAAAAAGTACCTGTATAATATTGTTCTTTATTTTTTCCAATTTTTTTATATAAAGTTCGTAATTTATTATAATATAATTCTTTTTCTTCCCCTTCCAACTCTTCAACAACATTTTTTATATCTTCAACTCTCTCTTCTATACCATTATATTTTTCATATATAGGATATAAAAATTGCTGTATATTTCCAAGTGTTTCTTTACTATAAAATATTGAAAAATCCAGCTTATTATTTTTTAATATTTTCTCCCGGATTATGTTTTTAAAATCAATATCAATTCGTTCACTGACAAGCAAATATTCTACAGCTCGTTTTATATACTTCGCACTTTCAAAATCTGGACTATTTTCCAAAATTTCAACTCTTTGTTTCAACTCGTTAAAGTCAATTCCTTCGTATTTATTCCAATTCATATAATACTTAACAGGTCTGTTATCTTTCGTAAAAGAATACAACGTACAATATTCAGCCAATCTTTCAACAGAATATCTTCCTATCCCTTTTCTGCCCACACATCTACGTTTGTACTTCTTCGAATAAGGATTTTTCACCTTACTACTCGTTCCTATAACTGCCCATTTCGTTTCGATGTCATCACTCGAAAACCCACAGCCTGTATCAGCAATTATTATTTTCCCCTCCCCCGAAAGCATATTTGTGAATGCAACTTCAACTCCCTCACCGTCTGCATCATATGAATTTTTTACTAATTCAGTAAGAGCAGTAACATAATCCGTAACTAATTCACGTCCAAGTTGCCCTACATGTCTAGCATTAACCTTTATGCTTATTTCTTTTTCCATATCTTCACCTACTTTATACCCTGTTCAAATCATCACATAAAAAAGTAAACTCATTTATATCTTTTGCTGTAATTCGCAGTGATTTTCCACTTGCCGGGGTACCAATTCCATGCACGTATTTCAAAAACTCTTCACTCTCCAGTATTTTCTTTGCAATTTTTAAATCATACCCTTTTTCTGAAATCACATATATTCCTGCATATGGGATTGACTTTGTTCCAGTTTCATATGTGTTTACTTCATTAGTGACAACTGTTGAAATCAGCAATTTTTTCTTGTTCATATTTTGTAACGCCTGACTTCTTCCATATTCAAACCACTGTGCTGATTTATCTGCATCCCTTTTTTCTAATTCTTTTTTGTTTTTCAACAAATATGCATATGCATTTGGATATTTTCTTTTGAATAATTCTTCCGAATAATTAATAACCTTATCTTTTCGTATCATATATGGAAAAATAATATATTCTTTATTTCCATATTTCTGATTTCTTGGGCTAAGTGCCAATCGCATTGCCCCTCTTTCCAATTTCCAATGTTTTTTTTCAGCCTCATTAACAACAAAAACTTTATTTCTCTGTGTTGCTATTGCCATAGAAGCTTGAAATAAATCTCCAAAACGAATTTTGGAATGATTTTCTTGCGAGTTTTCAAAAATCCATTTTCCATATAATTTTTTCTTTGCAATAGTGATTTGTTCTTTTTTAGGGACATTATTATAATCTACCACTTCGGCATATTCGCCTTTCCTAAGAAACATTATCGTAGAAGATGTCATTGCATTATCAAATAATTTCTGATTAGGATAATCTTTTATCTCTACAAGATATTTTTTAATTAATTTTCTCAAATTCTGTGCATATACATTCTTATATATACTATTAGGAACCAAATACACCATCTTCCCATTTGAATCCAAATATTGAATAGCATTTTCGATAAAAGCATAGCAATAATCAGGCTTTCCATTTTTGCAGGTTATATATTCTTTTTTTATAAAATCGCGTACTTCTTTTTCAAGATTCCTATATGATATATAGGGCGGGTTTCCTATGACATATTCAAATTTAATATTAAATGGTCGTGCAAGTACATCTCCATAAAAAATATTCCATCTTACTTTTCCTAAGTCATACTTTTTAGCAATATTGTCTAAATTTTCTATACATTTATCATATGTCGTTTTTACAATTTCTGCACCATATATATCAGATTCTAGACCGAGAACTATGGCTTCTCTTGAATAACCTTCCTCATACGCATTTTGAATATACCGTTCTACAACAAGACACAGTATATTTCCTTCGCCACATGAGTTTTCTAGTATTTTTTTTCCATATACTGATTTCCGATATCCTAACAAATCCAGCATTTCATTAGCTATATACTCTTTCGTGAACTGTTGACATCTTATATCCATAGTTCTCACCACCTTTCTCTACGCATAGTTTGTTTTATTTTATCATGCTTCACCTGCTTTCTCAATGTGTTTTCAAACAATAAAATTTCTAAATTTTCACTCTTTCCACTCTACCTCCACTCTCCCATCATCATACACATATATCCCCTGCACATATTCTTCCAGCATTTCTCGTGTCAGCTTTTCATATCCTAAATACATCAACATCTGCTCCACCGGAACATTCTTTTTCATCAGGATTTCTTTCTCACCATTTATCAGTTCTCCCAGTTCCTGTACACGTTTCTGCAGTCGTTCTCTTTCTTCTTCCAACTGCATCTTTTCTTCCATGAACTGTTTCTGATTCATCTGTCCTTCGTGATATTTCTCATAGTTCTGACGGTTCTGAATCTTTATCTGCTCCTGACGCTTTTCACAATCTGCACTTTCGGTCTTATAGGCTTCTATGCTGTCCTCATGCTGTTTCCTCATTGTAAACAAGAAGATTATTCTGAAAGATTGGCTCCTTGTCATATCTGGCTACACCGGATGGGAAACATCTGGTAGCTGTTTTCATGTTTCCATAACCATGATCAATCCCGATCACCATAACTGTTTCATTATTGTTGTTTTTCATCATTCTCATAATCATACCTCACACTTTCTTAATTTTTATTTTTTTACTTTTTCCCAAATTCGGGAAAAACCTATATTTGTATCAGCTAAAACGTTGATACCTGAAAAAGGGCAATCAGTGTAAAAAAAGCAAAATTTTATGTACTCTGGCAGCTATCTTTGTTATTTCTCCTGCTCCGGTAACATTTCTTTTTGCTTATTTTGCCCTAAATGCCCTTAATTCCCTGATTCATATTTAATTGTAACTGTTTATAATCTATATCTGTTTCTTCAAAAGGTATTCTTTTTTCTGGATCTACAGGACAAAAATCTTCTTCCTTAACTGCAATATCCTGATAATAAAACTCACCATTGTACTGCTTTAGAAGGAAACCTTTATCTGTCATATTCCTGAAAAAGTTAGATTTACCATGCCCCTGTCTGCCATTCTCTTTGCAGTATTCCTCATACATATGGAACACTTCACTTCGTTTCAGACGTTTTCCTTTGGCACGCACCAATGACTCATCAATAAAAGCACAGATACTATCTGACGTCCGTTGCACTTCTCTTACACATTCTTTGCTGTGTTCGCTCTCCGTGAACTTTCCCTGTTCATACAGTTCTTTCAATGCAATCATCGCCATATGAATCGCATAATCGGATTCTGCCTGTACCTTTTCCTTTAAGTGCAGATCTTTTTCACCACTTTTTACTACCCGGTTCATATCGAGAATCAGTAGTCTACGATAAAAAGCATCTGACTTGTCCTCAAGATTCTGTGGCATTTCATTGGTAGAAAAAAGCAGCTTTGCATAAGAGTGGAAATGAATTGCATCCTGTCCTTTTTTCTCATAAATCAGTGTGTCCTCACCGACTGCTTTCTTTAATACATCTGTGTTCTCCATTGCTTTGCATGGAATATCCGCACAGGCATTTAACAGCTTTCCGTACATTCCAGTCGCATAGAACCGTTTATTTAAATCCTGTAAAGAAATGCTGGACATATTGGTGATTCCTACCACATACTGGATTAGCGATACTGCTACAGACTTTCCGGTTCCACCATTTCCTTTCAGCGTAAGAAATTTTTGAAACTGCGTATCCTGTGTCATGCAGTATCCAAAATACTCCCAGAATGTCTGCTGTTCTTCTTTGTTCGGAAGAGAGGATGCAAGATACTTTTTGATATTTTCTCCACCTTGTAACACCTGCTCACGATCCTCTGGATAATAGGGAAATGGAATCTGATTGATTGTCAGATAATCTGGATTGTGTTCCAGCATTTCGCCCGTAACCGGATCATAATATCCATTTTTAAAGTTAATCCACCGCACAGGCTGTTTATTTAATTCATAGGCTTCTCTGTGGACTTTTGGCTGTGTGATCAACAGATTATAGATTCTTTTGATCACTCCACTTTGTACCTGATCTCGATAGATCAGCTTCTGAATACGATATTTCATTCTTACCCCATCATGGTCTTCCATGAAAACGCCATGCTCATAATAATACGGTGTGATTCCTACCACAAAAAACTGAACATTCTCCACCAGATAATCTACAATCTCCATATCCCGGACGCCTTTCACATTTCCTTTTGCATCAAATAAGTGAAAACGACTCAGTTCCGGTTCTTCTTTTGGATTTCGCTCAAACCGAAGAATATACTGTTCCAGTAATTTCTCAACTTCTTTCTGATTATCCAGTTTGCCAAGATACTCTTTCTCTTTGAACAACTGCCAGCCTGCTTTTCCATCAAGACCAGCGTCTTTGAAAAATGTCAGCAACTTATCATTTACCCACTTCACTGAACAGGAAGCCACATAATGATAGGCACACTGACAGCTTCCAGTAAACTGAATAGCTCTCATTTCTTCTATAAAGGAATCTACACTGAAATAATATCCGTCATCTTCCTGCGCCAGACAAAGTGCCTGATAACCTGACATCACAATATTAAGTGCGATATCCTGATTGTCCACCAGAAAGATATAGGTCTGTGCTGTCCCTTCTGGATTGGTTTCCATATAATGCTTCAAAAACTTCTTGTTCAAACTTATCACTTCCTTTCAGGCAAAGAAAAAGACGCAAGCCATATTTTATGACTCACGCCTTACTTCACTCACAATATTCTATTTTTATCAGTTACCTGCCAGATTGATTACTGGCTATCCTTATACATAAATCAATTCTTTCAGTATAATCTCTTCTGCAATCGCTCTGTGCTGATTGGCAGCTCTTACCCATGCCATCTGATCTTTCTCCTTATCCGGCAGTGGTTCTTTTTCTTCCAACTGTTTCAGAATCACTTCTTCCCGTTCCCTGGCTGCCTTGTCCACTTCCAGAAAATGCTCTCCAATGGTATCCTGTAAAAGCATCACCTGATAGGTTGAATTTCGATGGTTCTTCAGATAATCTCTGCGTAAGAATCCATATTTGCCAAGCTGCACCATCTGCTCACCAGATTTATAGGTGAGGTTCGGAATCAGGTATCCATTTACATTTGTATAAGTCAGTTTCATATTCATAAGACCTCTCTTTCGTTTAAACTTTTATCTGTAACAGAACCAGATGTTCATGTTACGTCATTGCTACAAATCTTTCTTTCCATATTATTTTGAATCCAACCCGGGCAGATTTTCTTCAAAATCATGGCGGAAGTGCTTCGTTTCTGTGTTGGGAAAATGAACGGAAACACTTGATTTTACTGACTTTCTTCAATGTAACCTTATTATAACGTCCTCCCCATCTCATCTTCACTGCTTCGGCTACACAGTGCTATAAGATGTGCCTCGGTTCCTCTGACATAATATGCCCTTTCAGGAAAACAGGTTCTCATATTTTCCGACAACAACCGGATCTTCTGATCCCCTGCTTTTTTCCCAAGTGTGCTGTTGATAACAGACAAACTATTAATATCACATACAGCAATTCCTACCGGGAACGTAAAATGATCATTTTTTTCCAATGCAAGCTGTTTGAAATTTTCCCATTTCTGAAATCCTGTAAGCATATCCGTCTCAAGTGCGATATCTGTAAATACAAACATCTGACCAATCTTATGGCCGTTTTTATTTTCAAGCTTCTTTACATCGCATCGCAATGTCTTTTCTTCCGTTTCCAACTTAACATAGCATTGCAGGGAAAAGCTGTCGTCATCTGATTCCGGATCAAACGACAATCCATATACATCCAGAAAACTCTGAAGATCTTTACATCCGGTCAACAGTTTTTCTCCCAGGAAAAAATCAGCTCTTTCATTATGCAGAATCAGGTGCTCGTCATCGTCAAACAAAACGATGCCCTGCCCTATATTTTCAAATATACTTGTCTTCAATTTATTCAACATCCCATGTGTGGAATAATCAAAGCAACTCCAATAAATAATAAATGATACTACACTGTATCCTCCGATCGAATAGTCCAGTAAATTCACTACAGATTCGCCCGGTAAAAATAAAAAGATTGCATTTGACCCTACAATAATAAGAATTCCTATGATAACACTTAAATACTGCCAACGATATTCATGCGGAATCTTGCAAATCTTCCGAATCAATAAACCTACCACCAATAACACCATTACATACGAAAATATCAGATGGAGCTCATACAAGGGCTTCATGTGATAGCTATACTTTGCAATCAGCGTATCCCGTGGTTTATATTCAATTGCAATTTCCATAAATGGATTAACTGCAAACACGATCAATTCATATATACAATATAAAAAGCAGAATGCTACCATCCATTTCCCATATCCGGAAAACTTTCCTTTTGTGAAATAAACCATGAAAATTAAAAGAGAGACAAGCATAAAATCTATACTTATAAAATATATACTCGACATAGCCGCCATACACATATAGGAATCACTTATGATACTGATCAGATAACTAATATCTACAATAGCCGCACCCACACAGGCAAACCCCAGAAATCTACCTGTTGTTTTATTCTTTTTAAAAGATTTTACCGCTAATAATATATCTGTAGCAGCAATAATAATTGATATGACTATATATGCATTGATCATGACTGTCTCATTCATAGTAAACCTCCAATATTCAGACAAAATCTGAGTTTATCTTACTATTTTTGAGGCAGTATGGCAACACCTATGCGTATCACAAACGCCGGCAATTTACCAAATCCGTTAAATTCAACTCTTATCGTTTATTCAGTACCAGAATCTTGTTTGAAAAATTCCTTACAGCCGGAATCTTTCCAAGCACCTTATATACAGGAACGAATTCCTTCATCCCCTCTACCAGACTGATATCTTTTTCACTCAGGAAAGAATGCGCCACACTCTGAAATGCTTTTCCGCTTTTCACACCCCATATGAATTTCGCCTGGCTTCCCTCTATGGACTTCTCTTTCATATGCTTCACAACAAATGGTGCCATTACCTCAACCAGAACCTTTGCCTGTGTAAATGTCTGATCAATAATCTCAAACATCTTACGCACATCCTGCTCCGTTAAATACATCGTAAGCCCTTCTATGACCACCAAAACCGGTTCTCCATGATACTCGATATCCAACGTATAAGATGGATCTGTTGCTGACTTAGCGATCTGGTAAACAGGGCCATTCTCCTCAAGGAAACGACTTCGAATATCCATGGTCTCCGGAAGATCAATATTGTACCAACGTTGATACTTTCCCTTCATCCGGTAACACCGGGTATCCAGTCCACAGGCAATATTTACAACAATGGCATCCGGATGCTTGGTCAGATAATCATTTACCAGACGATCCAGTACGATCGTTCTTGCAATTACACCGCTGCTCATCAGTTTATCGGATTCCGCCTTTGAGAAATCATAATCTAACCGGGATACGATCTCGATTGCTTTCTCATCATAGATATTGTGATTTTCTTTTCTGGATTCTGCTGCTCTTGCAAATAAAGTCTGCAGCATTGTCTCCGGTACACCCTGTACACTGACCTTTGTCTTATTCTGATTTTCTGTCTGCATTGCTTTTCCTTCACTCATAGATTATTCTCCTTTTCTGTATTTACATAACAAATGTTATTTTTTGTTATGTTGTAAAAAAAGAACCCCACAGCTACATGCTGTGAGGCTCTCTTAGATTCTGTATTAATTTATCTGTTCCACCCATCGAGTAGATCCCAATCTTCTCAACCAGATACAAACTATCTTCCATACTATAATTTCCTTTAATAATCTCCAGACATCCATCCAAACGGATCTTGGCCAGTATCTTTACAAGCTTCTCATCCGGCTCACATTCCATCCGGCTCTTATAAAATGTATATATCGACTGCTCCATCAGTTCTTCTGCCTTGGAACGGTACATTTCATAACAGCTTCCTTGCGCCTTCTCCAGAATGACCACCGCTTCTTTTCGGTGTTCCAGAATAAATCGCATCATCTGAACATCTAACTGCGTACCAAGCTCCGGCTCTGCAAGCTCTAACTCCATATATCTGACAAGCAATTCTTCATACTGCACAACCAGTGGTTCAAAAATCTCCCGGAACAACGCTTCTTTATTCTTAAAATAAAAATACATTGCACCGGTTGTAACTCCTGCCCGGTTGCAGATCATTCGAAGACTTGCTTTATTATAGCCATGCATGAAGAATTCGTCTAATGCTGTCTGTTTGATTTTCTCTATTGTGTTTTCCTGATCATTCATCATAACACATGTTATGTTAGATGCTTCTAACTAAAATGTCAAGCATTATTTTCCGGTCACGCTCTTTACCTTATAATTTCTGACGCCCGAAGCCTTCTTCTCTTTTATTTTTCTATCACCCGACATATTTTCCTGCAAAATCTGTGTCCTCTATCCCACATGATCTTACAGGAACAACAGTAATACAATATACATTTATTTTACTTACATAATCTTTCCATCTGTTGAAATTGTAGCTACATTCCACGGAAGGAATTTTCCGCTGTTCTGAAGCGCATTCTTTACAGCCATCTCAATACCACCACAACACGGAACCTCCATTCTCACAACCGTAATGCTCTGGATATTATTATTCCGGATGATCTCTGTCAGCTTTGCAGAATAATCTATCATGTCAAGCTTCGGGCAGCCCACCAAAGTGATATGTCCCTTAATAAAATCCCGGTGGAAATTCGCATATGCATACGCTGTACAATCCGCCGCAACAAGCAGCTTTGCTCCATCAAACCAAGGGGCTGTCACCGGAACAAGCTTGATCTGTACCGGCCACTGGCGCAGCTCTGACTCCTGCTGTCCCATCATCAATGCTAACTGCTGTACAAGCTCCGGTGATACTTCACCATTCTGCATAGCCTTACTCCCAGCTTCAACAGCTCTTGTCTTTTTGTCATACTGGTCTCTGTTAAATGTCTTCATAGCCGTACCCGGACAACCACATGGCAGAGGTTCTCCTGATGGATTGCCTGCTTCATTTGCCATCTTCTCAGCTTTTGCCGCCAGCACCGCTGCCTCATCATAGTCTGCTGCTTCACGCTCAACAAATGTAATGGCTCCGGTCGGACAGGTAGGAAGACAGTCTCCCAGTCCATCACAATAATCATCCCGAAGCAGCTTTGCCTTGCCATTCACCATCCCGATCGCGCCCTCATGGCATGCCGATGCACATGCCCCACAGCCGTTACACTTTTCTTCATTAATTTCTATAATCCTGCGAATCATCATTTTTCCTCCTGAATACCCGATACCTGATCATTCTATGATATTTGCTGTTATATCTGCCGCTTCATTGATGGACAATATACATCATAGCTTTCTTTCATTACTTAACTGTCAATCAGGTTCTTGATTTTATGTGCTTATTCTAATATACTTATTTCAAAATGTATGTTGGATTTCCAACAAAATAACATTTAAGGAAATGGAAATTTTATGAACAAATCTGATCTTACATCCTATATTGATACCCTGTCAGTCTGCCGCCTGTTTACCGGCATCAATGAACAGGATCTGCCGGCTATGCTTACATGTCTGGACGGAAACCATGTTCATGTAAAAAAAGGGAATCCCATATTCGTAGAGGGCGATCCGGCACGCTTTATCGGAATCATCCTTACCGGAACAGCGCAGGTGATCCGAGAAGATTATTATGGAAACCGAAGCGTTATGACAAATTTACAACCCAGTGATCTGTTTGCAGAAGCCTTCTCCTGCGCAGGTCTTTCTACTGTACCAGTCAGCGTCTTTGCCATGACTGACAGTGATATTCTGCTTCTGGACTGCCATCATCTTCTGACCTCATGTTCGAATTCCTGTGATTTTCACAATACCCTGATCCGGAATCTGCTGCATGAAATTGCCCGGAAAAACCTTGCGTTAAATCAAAAAATACGCTATATGTCAGAGAAAACAACCCGTGATAAATTAATGGCATACCTCTCCGATCAGGCAAAACAGAATCATTCGGATACCTTCACGATTCCTTTCAATCGTCAGGCACTCGCAGACTATCTCGGTGTAGAACGCTCCGCCATGTCCGCTGAAATCAGCAAACTAAAAAAAGACGGAATCATTGACACTCAAAAGTCAACCTTCCGCCTACTCTAAAAACATGCTTGCAAAGAGCATACCTTACTATATAAGTTTATGGCATAAAAATGGAAGATGAATTATTATTATGCAGCAAGCCTTTCCGAGCGCCGGTACTTAAGTTACGTCTTTCGTAACTTTACGTACCGCTGCGCCGAGGAATAGAGCGAAAGCGTCTTGCGAAATAATAAGTAATTTCATCTTCCATTTTTATTCACAGCCTAATTTTCAAGAATGCTCTTTGCAAGCTTCTGCTGCTCCTCTGTTGGAGGATCGATTCCCTCTAATTTATAAGGAATTCCAAGTCTCTCCCACTCCTGAATACCCAGCTTATGATATGGAAGTACCTCTACCTTATCCACTGTTTTAAGAGTATCTATAAATTCTTTTGTCTTCTTCAGATCATCCTCATCTGTCGTAATTCCCGGAACAAGTACATGTCTGATCCACATATGCTTGCCATGATCGGACAGATACTGTGCAAGCTCCAGAATATTCTGATTTGAGAACCCTGTTAATTCACGGTGCTTATCATCATGAATCTGCTTGATATCAAGCAGAAAAAGATCTGTAAGGCTCATCAGTTCATTGAACTTTGAGAAGAACGGTTCTTCTCTGGTAAATGGATTTCCGGCCGTATCGATCGTAGTATGGATACCCTGCGCCTTCGCCAGCTTAAAAAATTCGATCAAGAAATCCATCTGAAGTAAAGCTTCACCACCGCTTACAGTGATACCACCCTGACCTTTCCAGTATGGCTTATAACGAAGTGCCTGCTTTAACAGATCTTCCGGAGTTCTGGTCTCGATCTTAACGCCTTTATTTTTGAGCAGTTTTGTATTCTCTTCAATTTTTTTCTCAAGTGCTTCTCTTTCATCATCACTGACATCGTCAGCATACAGTCTGCTGTAATCTGTTACAAGATTCCATGTCTCCGGGTTATGACAATATTTACATCTCATCTTGCATCCCTGTAAAAATACAACAAATCGAATTCCCGGACCATCGACTGCTCCAAAGCTTTCTGTTGAATGAATATATCCTAAAATCTGTTTCTTTTCCGGCATGTTCCACCTCTAAGTTCTTTCTATTATTTTACACAAATACACATTAAACAACCACGACTATTCATCTGTTTCCACCACGCACAGCTTCATAGCCTCTTTCTATTTTCTCTCTGATACACAATTTTTATACATGATATAATGAACGCAAAATTATTTGCTTGCAAGAATGCTGATTTTGCGAAATGCATAGAATGTGCGAAGCACATGATATAATGAACGCAAAATTATTTGCTCGCAAGGATGCTGATTTTGCGAAATGCATAGAATGTGCGAAGCACATGATATACGGATAAAAATCCGTCTACCTTATGCTGTAAAAAAGTCCCGGAGATAGACTCCCCGGGACTCCAATCTTTTACTTATCTGTTAAAACATTCAGACTGTGTAAGATTTACAGTGAGTCATGGAATGTTCTGTTGATAACGTCGAGCTGCTGCTCACGTGTAAGTGAGATAAACTTAACAGCATATCCTGATACACGGATTGTGAAGTTAGCGTACTCTGGCTTATCCGGATTCTCCATTGCATCAAGGAGCTTATCCTTACCGAATACGTTTACATTTAAGTGGTGAGCACCCTGATCGAAGTATCCGTCCATAGCGCTTACAAGCTTCTCAGCTCTTTCTTCCTCGTCATGTCCGAGTGCTGATGGGTTCATTGTCTGAGTATTTGAGATACCATCTAATGACCACTCATAAGGAATCTTAGCTACTGAGTTCAGTGAAGCAAGAAGTCCTGATGTCTCTGCACCGTAACTTGGGTTAGCACCTGGTGCGAATGGTGTCCAAGCACGTCTTCCATCCGGAAGGTTACCTGTGTACTTACCATATACTACGTTTGATGTAATTGTCAGGATAGATGTTGTAGGCTCTGAATTACGATATGTGTGTCTCTTCTTGATGTCTGTAAGGAACTCATGAAGAAGCCATACACCGATGTTATCAGCTCTGTCATCATCATTACCATATTTAGGGAATTCTCCCTCGATCTCAAAGTCTTCTGCAAGACCTGTTTCTGCGTTACGAATAACCTTAACCTTAGCATACTTGATAGCTGACAGTGAGTCAATTACGTGTGAGAATCCGGCAATACCTGTTGCAAATGTACGACGTACATCTGTATCGATAAGTGCCATCTCTGCTGACTCATAGTAATACTTATCATGCATGTACTGAATCAGGTTCAGGATATTTACATAAAGTCCTGCTAACCAATCAAGCATCTTCTTGTACTTAGCAAGAACTTCATCATAGTCAAGATACTCTGCAGTAATTGGAGCATACTCAGGACCAACCTGCATTGGCTTGCCTGTCTTCTTGTCTAAGAACTTCTCATCTTTACCACCGTTGATAGCGTAAAGGAGACACTTAGCAAGGTTTGCACGAGCTCCGAAGAACTGCATCTCTTTACCTGTCTGTGTAGCTGATACACAGCAGCAGATTGAATAGTCATCACCCCAGATAGGCTTCATAACATCATCATTCTCGTACTGGATTGAGCTTGTTCTTACTGAGATCTTAGCAGCATACTTCTTGAATGTATCCTGAAGAGCTGAAGAATAAAGAACTGTAAGGTTTGGTTCTGGAGCCGGTCCCATGTTCTCAAGAGTATGAAGGAATCTGTAGTCGTTCTTTGTAACCATTGAACGTCCGTCAACACCGATACCACCAACTTCAAGTGTAGCCCATACAGGGTCACCTGAGAACAGTTCGTTGTATGACTTAATTCTTGCGAACTTAACCATACGAAGTTTCATTGTGAAATGATCGATAAGCTCCTGAGCCTCAGCCTCTGTAAGCTTTCCGGCCTTAATATCTCTCTCAATATAAATATCAAGGAATGTTGATACACGTCCTACTGACATAGCAGCACCATTCTGAGTCTTGATAGCTGAAAGGTATCCGAAGTATAACCACTGAACAGCTTCCTTAGCGTTTGAAGCAGGCTTAGAAATATCATAACCATATGACTGAGCCATAACCTTCATCTCCTGCAGACGTCTGATCTGCTCTGCAAGCTCTTCTCTCTGACGGATAACATCATCAAACATATTACCATCGCCACAGTTAGCCTTGTCTTCCTCTTTCCAAGCAATCAGCTGATCGATACCGTAAAGAGCAACTCTTCTGTAGTCACCTACGATACGTCCACGTCCATAAGTATCAGGAAGACCTGTTACGATATGTGTATGACGTGCAGCTTTCATCTCTGGTGTATAGGCATCAAATACTGCCTGGTTATGTGTCTTGTGATACTCTGTAAAGATCTTATGGAAGTTCTCGTTTGGCTTGTAACCATACATCTCAAGAGCTTCCTCAGCCATCTTAATACCACCATAAGGCATGAATGCTCTCTTAAGTGGTTCATCTGTCTGAAGACCAACAACCTGCTCAAGGTCCTTTGTCTCAGGATCAATATATCCAGGGCCGTATGCTGTGATGCTTGATACAACATCAGCATCCTCCTTTAATACACCGCCGTTATCTCTTTCTGCTTTCTGAAGAGCCTGAAGCTTGTCCCAGAGCTTGTTAGTAGCATCTGTTGGTCCGGCAAGGAAGCTCTCGTCTCCGTCGTACATTGTGTAGTTGTTCTGGATGAAGTCTCTGACATTACATTCTTCTTTCCAGAGTCTACCTGTGAATGAATCCCATTCCTGGTTCTGTAACATAATAATTTTTTCTCCTTTCAATTTTATATTATGTGAATATATAATACACTCTAATGGTATTATACAGAATCTTTTTTTATAATTCAACAATCCTTATCATTTTTATTGTATTTCTTTTCGTACATTCGCATAATTTTTACAAATTTTTTTAATCTCTAAAAAAAAGCTTGACACAGAGTGAACTCCAAGAACTATCATTTAATTATCAAAGACAAGGAGGATCGTCAAATGAATAAATTATCAGACACATTTGAACTGAAAAATGGAGTATCAATTCCATGCATCAGATATGGAAATGAGATCAGCGTTGGCAAAGGAATTGCCGAAAGTGGAATTGCGATACATGGAACGCCATGACAGATTTGTATAAATCCGGCAAAATCAGTAACACCATATCGAATCGTTGAAAATGCCAACATGTGCTTATCATATTGAATACCGGTTGTTTTCCTGCCGGCACATCCAGTGCCAACCGCAGCTTAGTCGCCGGCTTTATATCTATCGTTCCTGCCATTTTATCCCTTACTTTCTTCTTTATATATCGTTCATTTTGAACAGACGAATCTATACTTTATCTCCCATCCTGATTTTTGTCGATTTTTAAGTATATGTGACAAATATTTAAACATATTGTAAACAGAAAATCCAGTATTTTATATCAGGAATGCGTTAATTACGGCAAATAACTGCATACGTGAAAAAAGCTGCCGGAATCCATCATATATCTCCCTTTTCACCTGCATTATATCAGGCAAAACCGGTTAATAAATGACCAATTCCGACAGCTTTTTGTCTCAGCTATTGTTTCTTATAATATCCCATATAATAGTATACTGTTTATGATTCTCTGCTGTTCTTCTCTGCATCTGCAGATATCTTATCGCTATCCGATTCTTTTTTAATAAATGTCTCATTAATGAAAAAGAATCCTCCGAGACCGATTGCAACAACGCCAAAAACAATAGCAAATATATCCATACCCATTTTATTATTCTCCTTTTCTTCTTACATATTCGGTTTTCAAATGTAAGAAGTCTGGAGTTTCTTTCCGTCCTTTTTATGTATATACTCAAGCCTTCGATACCATTGAGATGCATGCACCAGTGTGCCAATCTTCACCCACCATTTTCTGGTATCACAAACGAACCCGGATAAGGTAAACAGAAACGGTAAAACCAGGATCCACAGATCAACTGTTTTCTCCGATTGAAACGATTTCAGGCTCTGCGTTTCAAACACTGTACGAAGAACGCTTCCTGTCGGAAGTATCCCTATTTCATTAATTGATGTCGTCCGGACTTCACGAAGCACAGATTTATTCTGTTCAAGCCCCCGCTCCATTCTGGAACTTTCTATATCACCTATGCCAAAAACGGTGGCAGCTAATATCAATATGATACAATATATCACACATATTTGTTTCTTCTGTTGTTGAAGCATAGTTGCCACCTCACTTTCTGTAGATTTCTTTCTGCATATCCTATACTTACTGCATGCCACATAATCAACACACTTGAGAACGAATAATTTCACGTTCATTATCTCATAAATATAACAAAATGAATATTCTTTATTTTATTCTTATCTATTTCTTAATTTCTTCGCGGAGCTGTGTTCCAAGTTTCTGAATATCTTCTTCCAGGTCACCCTCCAGCTCATGCACATCTTTTTCAAGACGATCCTTAAACATCAGAAGGAAACTGATAAGAAGCAATCCGCTGGATACCCAGATAGCATGGAAGCCCAGATGTACCGACAAAACACCTCCGATTCCGGCTCCGACCGCAAAGAACAGGATCACACCGAAATAATACAGTGACATTTCTAACTGCTCCGGCTTCTTTTCTCTTAAATATACAGATAAGGCCGCTGTACCACTTCTGAGATTTCCGATACACATCGTACTCGCATAAGAATGTCCGTTGACTTTCCGGAATGTCTGAACCTGCATTGCACAGGAAAAAGATACCAATACCGTTGCCAGCATGTTCCATCCTTCTGTTAAAAATCCAACAAAAAACAAAATTAAAATCTCCATCAATAAAATGGATTGTCTCCAATGAAGCTTCTTTGCGTATTTGAACCGTCCCTGTACCTGTTCTGCAAAGAACACCCCAAATGCAAATGCAAACAATGGATACAGATAACGAAGTCCTGCCTGCCATTCACCCATCATAAAATGCTGACTCATCAGCACTACATTTCCTGTCTGCGCATTTGAAAACACTTCATCTCTTGTAAAATATGTATAAGCATCCTGAAATCCACCGGATAACGCCAGAAACACACTGGTAATAAATGCTTCCGACATCTGCCGTTCTGCCTGTCTGTTCTGCCTAACTTTCATCTCAATCAACTCTCCGTTCTTCTTCAAATAATATCAGACACAATATAGTTAGCAAGAACGATATGCCCTGCTACAAAGAAAAACCGGATGTGAAACCCACACCCGGTTCTTCTTTGTCCGAAGTATATCCTGACGTTATAGTGTCTCAGGTGTATCTCACGAACATATATTGTATTCTGATCATTCAGATATTATTTCTGAGGACCTGCTGCAACTAATGCCTTACCGGCTTCGTTGCTCTCGTACTTAGCAAAGTTCTTGATGAATCTGTCAGCAAGATCTAATGCCTTTGTCTCCCATGCAGAAGCATCTGCATATGTGTCACGAGGATCAAGGATTGCCGGATCAACACCTGGAAGCTCTGTAGGTACTTCAAAGTTGAAGTAAGGGATCTTCTTTGTAGGAGCTGAAAGGATAGCACCGCTAAGGATAGCATCGATGATACCTCTTGTATCCTTGATTGAGATACGCTTGCCTGTTCCGTTCCATCCTGTATTTACAAGATAAGCCTTAGCTCCGCTCTTCTCCATCTTCTTAACAAGCTCTTCAGCATACTTTGTAGGATGTAACTCAAGGAATGCCTGTCCGAAACATGCTGAGAATGTAGGTGTCGGCTCTGTGATTCCACGCTCTGTACCGGCAAGCTTAGCTGTGAAGCCTGACAGGAAGTAGTACTGTGTCTGCTCTGGTGTCAGAATAGATACCGGAGGAAGTACTCCGAATGCATCTGCTGAAAGGAAGATAACATTCTTTGCTGCAGGAGCTGATGAAATAGGGCGAACGATGTTCTTAATATGATCGATTGGATAAGATACACGAGTATTCTCTGTAACGCTCTTATCTGTGAAGTCGATCTTACCATTTGCATCTACTGTTACGTTCTCAAGAAGAGCATCTCTTCTGATCGCATTATAGATATCTGGCTCTGAATCCTTATCAAGGTCGATAACCTTTGCGTAGCAGCCACCTTCGAAGTTGAATACGCCGTTGTCATCCCAGCCGTGCTCATCATCACCGATCAGGAGACGCTTAGGATCTGTTGAAAGTGTTGTCTTACCTGTTCCTGAAAGACCGAAGAAGATAGCTGTGTTCTCACCGTTCATATCTGTGTTTGCTGAACAGTGCATTGCTGCCATTCCCTTAAGTGGAAGGTAGTAGTTCATCATTGAGAACATACCCTTCTTCATCTCTCCGCCGTACCATGTATTGATGATAACCTGCTCATGGCTTGTGATGTTGAATGCTACACATGTCTCTGAGTTAAGACCAAGTTCTTTATAGTTTTCTACTTTAGCCTTTGATGCGTTGTAAACAACGAAATCCGGCTCGAAGTTCTCAAGTTCTTCAGCAGTTGGCTTGATGAACATATTTGTTACGAAATGTGCCTGCCAAGCTACTTCTACGATAAAACGGATAGCCATACGAGTATCAGCGTTTGCTCCACAGAAAGCATCAACTACAAATAATTTCTTATTTGAAAGTTCCTTCTTTGCAATATCCTTAACGGATGCCCATGTCTCTTCTGTCATTGGATGATTGTCGTTCTTGTAACCATCTGTTGTCCACCATACAGTGCCCTTTGAATTCTCATCAACAACAATATACTTATCTTTAGGTGAACGTCCTGTATAAATACCTGTCATTACATTAACAGCGCCAAGCTCTGTTTCCTGTCCTTTTTCATATCCTTCAAGAGTAGATTTAGTCTCTTCCTCGAAAAGTGTTTCATATGAAGGGTTGTAAACGATCTCTGTAGTTCCGGTAATGCCATACTTGCTTAAATCAATATTTTTCATTGTACACAAATCCTCTTTTCTTTCTAAGTATTATTCTATGGAGGTTAGTTTGTACTACCAACTTCCACAGTCAATTTGTATTATAGCCATCCCTAATCAAAAAGTAAAGAAAATCTTTACCGGATATGACTTTTTTACATTTTTTTTATAATCATCACGCCTGTATTTTATAATTTATATTTGTTTTAGAAACACAGACAGATTGCATAGACAAGTGCCGCCATGATCCATGCAACAACGCACTGTCCGAACACAACTACCAGTGCCCATTTGCTTCCAAGTTCCCGTTTTACGGAAGAAACGGCTGCTACACATGGAGTATACAGCAGACAGAATATCAACAATGACAGAGCGGATGCCGGTGTCAGGATCTTATGGATAACATCCATGCTTCCGGTCAGCACAGACAATGTTGATACTACACTCTCCTTGGCCATAAATCCGGATATCAGTGCCGTCGATATCCGCCAGTCTCCGAAACCAAGCGGTGCAAATACCGGTGCGATCAATCCTGCGACAACTGCAAGGATACTGTTCTGTGAATCTGCCGTCAGGTTAAAGTGCAGATCAAAGCTCTGTAAGAACCAGATCACGATCGTTGCCACAAAGATAACCGTAAATGCCCGCTGTAAGAAATCCTTTGCCTTTTCCCATAATAACTGCAATACATTTTTCAATGCCGGCATTCTGTAGTTCGGAAGCTCCATAACAAACGGAACTGCCTCACCCTTGAATAATGTCTTTCTGATAATAAGCGCCACAAGGATTCCTGTCAGTATTCCCACAACATACAACCCGACCATAACAAGTGCTTTATACTTTGGGAAAAACGCTGTTGCAAAGAATGCATAGATCGGAAGCTTTGCAGAACAGCTCATAAACGGGGTCAACAGGATCGTCATCTTACGATCACGCTCCGACGGAAGGGTACGGCTCGCCATAATGCCGGGAACCGTACAGCCGAAGCCAACCAGCATCGGCACAATACTTCTTCCGGATAACCCAATCTTTCTGAGTGGTTTGTCCATGACGAAAGCAACACGAGCCATATATCCACTGTCTTCCAATAACGAAAGAAATAAAAACAGCACCACTATGATCGGAAGAAAACTCAGCACACTTCCAACCCCCTTAAAGATACCATCAATCACAAGTGAATGAAGCACCGTGTTCACCGACCATGCAGTCAGAAGCTGATCCATCTGCGCTGTCAGATAATCAATCCCTTTCCCCAGCAGATTCTGAAGTACCGCTCCGATCACATTAAAGGTCAGAAAGAAGACCGCTCCCATGATCAATATAAAGGTCGGTATGGCGGTATACTTTCCCGTAAGAACCGCATCGATCCTCCGGCTTCTGATACGTTCCTTACTCTCTGCCGGTTTGACAACCGTCTGTCTGCAGATCCGCTGTATAAAATCAAACCGCATGTCTGCAATTGCTGCCGCACGATCAATTCCACGTTCTTCTTCCATCTGGCTTACAATGTGTTCTATCATCTCTGTCTCATTCTGTTCAAGATGTAGAGATTTTTCCATCTCTGCATCCCCTTCTGCCACCTTCGCCGCAGCAAAACGAACCGGGATTCCCGCATTCTCTGCATGGTCTTCGATCAGATGCATGATTCCATGCAGGCACCGGTGCACCGAACCACCATGATCTTCCGGATCACAAAAATCCTGTCTGCCCGGTCTCTCCTGATATCTGGCGACATGAACTGCATGTTCGATCAATTCATCTACACCCTGATTCTTGATCGCAGAGATTGGAATAACCGGAATTCCAAGCATACTTTCCAGCTGGTTAATACGGATTGATCCTCCGTTCTCACGAACTTCATCCATCATATTCAGTGCCAACACCATCGGTATATCAAGCTCCATCAGTTGCATCGTCAGATAGAGATTTCTCTCAATATTGGTCGCATCCACGATATTGATTATGCCCTTTGGTTTTTCATCGAATACAAACTGTCTGGTTACAATTTCTTCGCTGCTGTACGGTGAAAGAGAATATACACCCGGAAGGTCGGTTACTCTTGTGTCCGGATATCCTTTGATCATTCCCTCTTTCCGATCAACCGTTACTCCGGGAAAATTACCTACATGCTGATTTGAGCCTGTCAACTGGTTAAATAATGTCGTCTTGCCGCAGTTCTGGTTACCAACCAGAGCAAAGGTCAGGATCTCATCCTTCGGCAGCGGATGTTCATCTGCTTTCACATGATATTTTCCGCCTTCGCCAAGTCCCGGATGCTCTACTAAAGCTTTATCCTTTTTGTTATCTTTCCTATGTTCGTCTTCATCTGATTTTTTATCTGATACCTCGATCTGCTCAGCATCCGCCAGTCGGAGCGTCAGTTCATAATCATGAATACGGATTTCAAGAGGATCGCCCATTGGTGCATATTTGATCAATTTAACCTCAATACCGGGTATCACGCCCATGTCAAGAAAATGCTGTCTCAGTGCTCCATCACCGCCAACTGTACAGATGGTTGCGGACTGTCCCTCTTTCAAATCTTTGATTGTCATTTGTATCGCCTCTTAACTCTTTATAATAAATATTTATCAATTGCTTCTGCACATCCATCATGGTCGCAGTCATTGACAACAACCGCAGCAACTGCTTTTACATGTTCATTTGCATTTCCGACCGCAATCGCTAATCCTGCAGTTTCCAATATATTCAGATCGTTATCTGCATCACCGACCGCGATCGTCTCTTCAGGTTCAATACCCAGGTGCTCACATAGCCGGAGCAGCCCGGTTCCTTTGGTAACTCCTGTCGCCGAACATTCCAAAGCGGTCTTCTCTGCATCCGCAAGAACAAGATCCAGTCCGGCAAGTCTCTTTCTGGTTCTCTCCCTGCCTTCTGCTGTCGCATGATACAGGTTCAACTTCGGGACCTCAAATGGATGTTCCTTATAATATTCATAGATATCATCGACCTGTGTTGTAACCTTCTCATACATTGGCCGATAGACGCCCATCCCAAAGCGTTCCATCTGGGGTATGTCCTTTTTCTGCACTATGGATTCGATTGCAAGCAGATGCACCATTAGATCTTCTTTTTTACTTTCTGCCAGAATCTTTTCTGCCAGTTCAATAGAGATTGAATTCGAATACAGGATCTTCTCCTCTTTCACATCATACAGAATCGCGCCGCTGGAGCAGACAACATAACGCAGTCCCGGTATCCGCTTAAAATATTCCCGAAGCTCTGCCACACATCTTCCGGTTGAAAGGATCACTTCCTTTCCTGCATCAAATGCACGGTTCACAGCTTCCAGTGTCCGCTCTGATATCCGTTTTTCGGAATTTAATAAGGTTCCATCCATATCAAAAGCAATCAACTTGTATTTACTCATATCCATGTCCGCCTTTCTGTTTTTATATTCAGATCTGTTTCATTCCGATACTGTTATTCTCTTCTATTTATATTTGTTTTGTGTTTATTTTTTTCTTATTGCTTTAATCTCTTCCGTAATCTTTTTCCGGTTCTTTATCAATCCACGCCCCCAACGGAAAACAGTATAAAACGGCAACAGGATCTTATGATGATATACCACCGGTACATACTCTTTATAAAATCCCATATCCGGGAAAAGTCTCCGCCACATGTACCGCCATTTTGTTCCGGTTGTGATCGTGCCTCCATCTGCCTGAAGTTCTTTCAGTGACCGTTCCACCATGCCGGCGACCGTTCCGTATGTGCCGGAATACATCAGTTCGGTAAGAAGCTCCCGCTCCTGTTCTGTAAGCCGGTTCTTCTGCCCCATATCCTCCGATGCAAATATCTTATGTGCAAGACTCCGCAGTGTCTGCTCAAATTCCGATGCTCCGAACACAGCTAACTCCTGCCCGATATATTCATAATCAAAATGATCGACATATGCTTCATTCAGAATATAGCAATCTGTAAGTGTCCGTATTCCAGTTCCTGAACCTTTATGATGCTTATACGCATGGGCAATCACATAAATATACAGATCATTTTCTTCAAAATGATAACCAAAGGAATTACTTCCATCTTTTATCAGTCTGTCCTTCACATCCTGATAATATTGATTCCATTCTGCTCCCGGCTTCTCTGAAAACAATACCCGGTGCATCTCGAAATTATAGACCGGTTCTTTCAGATAAGTATCATGTGCTCCAACGCCATATGATTCCGTCTGATATCCATGTTCTTCCATATAAAACCGGATCTTCCGGCTGTATGCCGGATCAAACAAAATATCATTATCTGACATTTCCCTCATTCCGGGCTTCTTATACAGATCCTTTATGATGCTCCCCTTTAATGGCATATACCAGATACCTTCGGCTTCCATATATCTAAATAACTGCTTCCTGGCAGCATCTAACAGCATATTCTTGCGTAACGCCTTATCCCTTTTCTCCCGCCATGCCGTAAGAAGCTGTGGATACGCTTCCGCAAATGTCTGGTCTACCTTTAATGCAGGTTCAATGGCATCATAAACCAGAGCACCTAACATATGATATTTGCTCCACTTCCGGACAGCCTGCAGATCCATCTGATGCAGTCGTTCCGTTGATACCGGTTTCATATGAAGTCCAAACGTCACTAACTCCAGAAAATCCCATTCATTTTTTCCAAGTGTCCTGATGTTATACTGAATCATATTATCTCATTCCTCATTCTTCCCTGTTCGTCACCATTGCTATCGTACGGTCACACACCTGCAAAGCTGCCGGCCGGTGTGTAACGATCAGGACAGTCCGATCTGTCATTGCACGGAGATTGGAAAGCAGCCGTTTCTCTGTCTGTTCATCCAGTGCACTTGTCGCTTCATCAAGGATCAGAACCGGATGTCCGGAATAAACCGCCCTTGCAACTGCCAGACGCTGGATCTGCCCCTCCGATAATCCATGTCCCTGTTCTCCAAGTGAAGTTTCCATTTGTTCCGGAAGCTGATAAACAAATTCTGCACAGGCAGCTTTGAGTGCCTGTGTTAACTTCTCCGTGTCGATATGCTCACCAAATGCCACCGCTTCTTTTATTGTTCCACTCATCAGATGATTTCCCTGCGGCACATAGGCAAACAAAGACCGGAAGCCTGCATGCATCTTATACCTTTCACTGCCAAGTATTACGCTGCAGTCTCCGGAATCCAGTGCATACAGACTCATTAATATTTTAAGCACTGTACTCTTTCCACACCCGGAGGGTCCGGTCAGTGCCAGAAATTCTCCTCTTGCGATATGCATATTAAAATGCTCCAGAACCTTTCTTTCACAGTGATCTGAATCTGCCAATGCCTGAACTCCCAGCAGATCCGTATCTCTCCGATAAGAAAAGGAGCCGTCTGTGATCTCAAGTGCCGTAAATGATTCCTGAAAACCGGAAGGGCTCATCTCTGATCCGGCTCTGTCCGGTTCAAAGGTTTCTGCCTGCATCAGCCGTTCTGCACTGGCAAGGCAGGCAAAATATTTTGGGAAATACCCAGACAGATTCGCAAACGGTGTCTGGATCTGTGCGACAAGCTGAAGCACTGCTATAAAGGTTCCATAGGAAACCTGTCCTTTCAATATTCCATACCCACAATATATGGCTCCCAGAATATAAGCTCCATTCATTGCTGCACCGAACCCGATATTACAGATATTGGAAAATCTGTTTTTCTTCATCCGGCTGCCCTGATGTGCATTCATATACCGGTCTGCTTCATCTGCCGTTTCCTGTTCTTTTACGAATGTGTGAAGGATCACCAGACCGGATAACCGTTCCGATAAAAAAATCCGTAATCTGCCATCTGCCTCCTGCACTTTTTTATGCAGACGTTTCAACACCCGTCGGAATATCCAGGTCAGAAAGACAAGCAGAAGGCCTCCCGGTATCAATACATAAGCAAGTTCCGGCATAATACCGATCAGCAGAACAACCGCGATCAGGATCCGTGTCAGCATCCCGCATACACCGGGAACGATCTGCGCCAGTCCATCCGCCACGATCACGGTATCTGAAGTCAGGCGGTTCATCCATTCTCCGGAATGGATCTGTGTGACTTCGCGGTAACTTCTTCCCATAAGTTCCGAAAACAATCGTTTCTTCCAGATATTTTCATAAGTTGACCGTGTTTTTTCTTCCAGATAACGGTCAACCGCCCGGAACGTGATCTGCAGGATCACAAGCAGTACAAGTCCTGTTCCCGCTGCCACAAAACCGGAACGTTCTCCTTCCACCGCATGATCGATCAGATTCCTGAGCAACAATGCGAGCAGGCCGCCGGACATACCAAGAAGGACAGATATTATAAGCAGGAAAACAATATAATACCGCTTTCCTGCTATACCCTGCCACATCCATACAAATGTTTTCCTGTTCTGTTCGCCCTGCATCATCCTGCTTTGTTTCTTCATCTGCTCTTACCCATTTTTCTGCGCAGCCGGGCAACTTTCGCCTTTACAAATAAAATACCTGCCCGGATATAAAAAAGATCACACCATATATGCACATACCATCTGTATCGCTTATCCGTAACCGGAATCTCTTTTCCATCCCGTATCACCCCGGTAAGCACTCCGATAATATCCGGATCCGTAATATCATATTCTCTCCTGTAATTGTGATCCCCACAGATCACATAACCATCATTTCTTACAGAAAGGATCCTGTGCAGGATATAATGGTCTCCCCTTTTATAAAGCACCGCATCATACTTTTTAAGCCGTCCTTCCGGTCTGGCCTTTATGATCATAATATCACGATGTTCCCGAAGGAGAGGCATCATACTGCGTCCTACATTGGTATATATAATGGTTCCATATTTGTTTAACTGTTCCTCATAAGTAGAACAGCTATCATATCCCTGTTTCTCCGTTTTCATTTTCTCTCTTTTTGCTGTTCCGGCTTCTTAATATTCGATCGCACCAATGGAATCCAGCTTCTTCAATATTCCCTTCACATCCCAGCGGACAACAGCCTCCGGTGCATCATATGCATCTGTCATTGCATGAACGATATCATCCTCTGTCACAGTTTTTTTCAGACATTCTACGATAAAGCCCGCTGTCTCATTGCTTCTGACCAGACCGGAAAAGCTGTCGGTTCCGGCAGCTACCATGATCTGTTCTCCATCTGTTTCATATGTAATAAATTCATCTTTTAATCTCATTTACCGCTCCATTATTTCTATATATTTTCGTTTTGTTGTTTTATATGTTTTTAATCTGCATAATCTATATCTGTATTCATTCCATTGTAGGAAGTCTCCACTGCCTGCATGGACATATTGCAGCCCAGCCGGTACAGCTTTGTTTTATCCATGATCTGCTCCGCCAGACGGATTGTCGATGATAATACCGCCGGCTGATCTGAACGATAACTCTGCTGTAATATCATCTTCCATGCATCCCGCTTTCTGATCAGTTCGATATGATTGACCGTATCCCGTTCCAGAATACATACTGCCTTTAATGGAACCATGATGTTGTTCTGCAGATGATCCTTGCCCGCCCATGGGGTTCCGCATGCCAGCACGCCTTTGCCGGTTACTTTCAACAATGGCTTATCGTCATTTACCATCACAGCACGATTTCCAAAATATTTGCGCCACAGCTTGGTATGTGTAGATTTTCCGGTTCCACTCTTCGCCGTGAACAGATACGCTTCTCCATCCACCGCTATCACCGAACCATGAAATAACAAGGTATTGTATGCGATCATCTGATCTGCGATCTTCCGGTATAACGCCAGCGTTTCCAGATATGCATCACTGTAGTATCCAAACCACGGTCTTCCCGGTCCTTTCCTTCCACCGACCTGTTCCTGCTTCTCCGACCGATCCCGTTCCGCTGCGATATCCCTCTGTGTGATCATCACCGAAAATGCCTCCGGTCCCGTTGTCAGATAGTCCCGACAATATTCTCTTGTACTTCTGTAATTCGCATAGATCTTTATCGTTACATCTGCAAGCCGGATCCAGAATATAAATTTTTCATTTTCAAATCCCATCTTTTCATTTTTCATGTTCCATATACCACCATCATTTAAAATCCTGCCTTAGTTTACCACACAGTAAGGATGACGTGCAATAAGAAAAAAGACACCCTCGTGGCCAGGGTGCCTTCAATGCTATAGCAATTTAATGTATTGTGTTAAATATTATTTAACTTTGATCTTGATTGTCTTTGTTGTTGCTTTGTAGTTCTTTGTTGCAGCAACCTTAACAGTTACTCTGTAAGTACCTTTCTTGATACCCTTAGCCAGAGTGATCTTGCCCTTCTTTACAACAATCTTCTTTGAGCTTCTCTGATAAGTTACTTTAGCCTTATCCTTTACACCAGAAACCTTGAATGTATAAGATTTAGCTTTCTTCTTAAATGTTGAAGCTTTCTTGGTCTTATAACCGTTTTTAACTGTCAGCTTCTTCTGAGTTGCCTTCTTAATTGTGTATGAAGATGACACTTTTCCGGCATACTTGCCCTTACCAGTGATCTTTACTGAGTAAGTACCAGCATTTTTGCCGCTTGTAACCTTAACAGTATAGTCTGTACCAGCCTTTAATGTTACTTTCTTGCCGCTCTTGGTTTTATACTGAACCTTGATCGTCTTAGGAGTCTGTTTCTTACCTGTATAAGTAAGTGTAGAACATGTAATTGTTGTGTTCTTCTTTGTTAACTCCTGTGAAGTAACTGACTCTGTTGCAGCCATTGCTGTACATGGAATCATAAGAGCGATAACCATGATAATAGCAATCAGCTTCTTTAAATTCTTCATATTGAGTTTTCTCCTTCCTAGCACATTTTCGGATAAAAATCGTTCTGATCATTTTGAAAACTGAAGTTCTCTCACCACTTTAACCAGAACATCTATGATAAAACAGCCGTCTGCCACGTATCGGCCGAATCATCCAACCTGTGTCCATCTGCCAGATCCTGTTGAACGGATCCCCTATCTATCTGGATCTGTTCTATTTTCCGCTTTTCTGGTCTTTTCCATAGCCGTATCCATAGCCATAGGATTTATATTTTCCATAATAACTCTTGTATGCACGTCCGGATACTTCTACCCGGTTCAGGATCACACCCAGCAGTTTACAGCGAACCTGTTCCAACTGCTGCATGGATTGTTTTATCACGTTTCTGGACGTTTCACCACTACGGACAACAAGTACTGCACCATCACATAAGGAAGCAACCTGTGCAGCATCTGCGACACTGCCAAGCGGCGGCGAATCTATAATCACATATCTATACTGCTCTGCCAGTTTATTAAGCAGTTCTGCAAAACGATCATCCTCCAATAATGCAGATGGATTCTCTAACAGATTGCAACATGGCACGATATAACCATTTGGGATATTTGTTTCATATACAACATCCTCATATTCTGCCTGCCCGGACAGATAATAACCCAGATCCTTGATCTCGCCTTCTGTCTGGATATTATGTCTGCTCTTGATCACTGATTTTCTCAAATCCACATCAAGAAATACAGTCGGAAATCCGGCTTCTGCCATCATCTTCCACAGATTCATGGAAATTGTACTTTTGCCTTCATTTGGCAGACTACTTGTGATCAACAACTTCTTTGTATTTTTTCCACAAAACTTGATATTTATACGAAGCCTGTTCATTGCTTCTTCGACAGCATACGGCATTTCTTTAAAATCAATATTTATCTTTTTCATTTGCTTCGTCTCCCTTTCAATCCAGATTTTGTTTCTCCATATTCAGCGCCGTCCTCATTCTGTCCCAGTGACTCACTGTCTGGAATTGAAGTAAGCGGAACAATTCCAAAGTATTTTTCCATATCGGATGCTGTATGGATCGTATCATCCAGGAGATATCGTATGATCAGGATCAGACAGTAAATAAATGCGCCCGCCAATGCTCCGATCAGTGTATATTTCAGATAACTTGGTCCTGCCTTCTGATCCGGTATTCTTGCAACCTGAGCAATATTCGGTGCATTGGTACTCATTGTATCCGGAAGATATTCTACCGCAATCTCAGCCAGTGTGTTTGCTATGTCTTTTGCCTGCTCTGGATCTGTGCTTGTAACTGTTATCTTCAGTACTCTTGTATCCGCCGGATTCTCAAGTACGATCATCTGTGCAAGCTCTGCCGAATCCATTGACAAATTCAATTTGGAGATTACCTGATCCAATACAGGATAACTGAGCATTAATTCCTCATAATCCTTTGTCAGCGACATACCAATATTCAGATCGGACAGATTTACAACGGAATCCTCCGATGCAGATACGACATACAGTTTTGCGGTCGACTGGTACGTCGGTTTGATCATAAAATATGCATATGCATTTAACAGGACTGCACCAAGCAAAAATGCAAGTATGATAAAATGTAACTTATCCATCAGTGCATATCCCAGATCGACCAGATCTATCTCTTTATCGTCATCATCAACGGTCACCATCGTCACCTTATTGATCTTTTCTTCTTTTCCATTGTCCGACATCGGTACTTTTTTATTTTCTGCGCTCATGTTCTCCTCCATCCAAAGTATCTCTATTCTGTATATTCTTTATAAAACAGTTCTGCGATCGCTGCATTCAGACTTTCCTCATCTGCCTCAAAGGTAGCGAAATCAAGTTCATCCAGCCCTTCTGTTCCGGAAATAGATACCTCGCCCTCGTCCTTCTCTTTCACAACAAGAAGTGCCAGCTTGCTGAATTTATTTGCCGATATATTCGTCACCATATAATCTCCCAGTGCATTGTACAGATCCAACGGATAGGTACTGTCTGTCTGACATTTCTCTTTTATATTTTTCTTAAGCCCTTCCATATATACGGACTGACGTTTCATTCTGTTTTCATTTGTTTCATCAGCGACATCCCAACGGTCATGTACATAATGTACCGCCTGCTCATCACTGAGCTGAACCGTATCTCCAATCTTAAGGGATGGATCCACTTTGGAAAAATCATCCTCAATCGTAACCGTTACTCCTCCTGCCATATGATTGATGATAGAAATTGCTCCCATATTTACAGCAGCATATCCGTCAATCTTCTGACCACCAAGCAGCTCTGATACAGCATCCACGGTATTCTCGCAACTGGCTTCCAGTCCATCTCCGCTTGCATGTGCAAGTGCAATCTGTACAACAGAATCGCCCAGATAAGAATTGTCGAGATCCAGGGATTTTACATTTGTCAGTGTATTTCTGTTGATTGCCAGAGTCTTAAATGTCCCTTCACTGATATCTCTGACCATCAGCATAAGCACATCACTCTGCCCGGATTCTCCATAGTCCTCTGCTTTTTTTACTTTATCCAGTGAATCGATACCCATGAACAAATAGGTCTCTATATTCTTCTTCGGAAGATATTTCTTGCCATTTATACGGACAACTCCCTGCTCTGCCTCATATGCCTCCTGCTTCCGGAGCTTCTGCCGGTCAATTGCCCGGAACACAATAACTGCCGCTAAACAAAATATGATAACTGCTGCAATAGTAATTGTCAGTTTTTTATATAATTTCAGTTTTTCCTGTCTGGAATGTATCCTGTGTGCCATCTTTCTTTCTCTGATCAGAACAGGTTCCCTATCAGATCAGATCCTCCTGTCGGCCATGTTTTTTCACATATGATAAGTGCTGTCAATATAATAAACAGTATAATACTGATTATGATCGCTACTTTTTTTGACATCTGTCTATCCTCCAACCTTTTATTTCAAACCAAGAAGCTGACATCCATATGCATCAATCTCTGCAAGAATGTCTGCACCTGCTTTCTTTTCCAGTCTCTGTCGTCCCTCCATCAGATTCGGAGGACGATGATGAACTCCATGACAGTCACTTCCCAGAATATGTGCCTGCCTCTTTTGAAACATGCGGATCAACATCCCGCCCTGTTTCCAGTCTGACAAACTTTCTGCATTGATCTGTATGGTAACCGGAAGCTCCATCAGCTTTTTTATGTACGGCTTATTCCCTGAAATCTTCATAAAGCGTTCCAGATGAGCGATAATGATCCGGAGCTGTCTCTCATGGATCAGCTTTTTTACCTGTAAAAGATCTTCATCCGTCCACGTCCGGAACGGCATCTCAAGCAGCAGAAGCTCTGTTCCCTGGATTGTCAGCCGGTCAACCTTATCTGCATCTCCGATCCCATCAAAAAAAGCAACTTCCGCTCCAAGCAGAAGCTGTGGGGTATCCGATATGTTTTCAGTCGTTACTGCCTCTATCAGACTTTGATATGCATGTTCCCGTTTTTCAAGAAAATGTTCGATTCGATCCTCGTCCGCATAAAAGTGCGGTGTCGCGATCATTCTGTCTACACCGGCATTCCGACTGAGCCGAAGCATCTCTATGGATGTTTCTATATTTCTGCTTCCATCGTCAATTCCCGGAAGAACATGTGAATGGAAATCGATTACTTCCATATTTTACTGTAACCTTTCTTTTTAAGCCATTGAAATTATATTTCAGAAGCGAACAGATATCACAGCCACTCTTTTTGCACTGCGAATTTAGAAATTGCTTTCATTTCTATTTTATTTTACCCTGTCTCCCCTGTATACCCGCACCAAGTGCGTTCAATAATTTCACATGAAATTATGCCACATCCGCCTTTTAATGTAAAGGTATAAGGAATATTTTCTACATTTTTACATCAACACAGCACGCATGTGGCCTTTTTATTGTCTTATTTTTATATCTTATTTTTCTCTTTTTAATTCTTTTAATGCTCTGGATAACCTGATTGGATTGCCATACCGAAGTGTTGAATTACGGAAGATCTTACCTCCCAGAACACCCATACCGATCACCGATATATATAAAATTATTGCTGATATAACAACTTCCCATGTTGCTACATCTCCCATCGCAACTCTTGCAAACATTGCACTGTAAGAACTGATCGGTAGATAAGAACAGATCCTGATGACCAGTCCGTCTACATTTGTCAGGTTCATCAGTACGACAAAATACACGATCATTACGATCATCTGCGCCGTACCGGCTGATTTGTTCAAATCCTCGATCTTAGATACCAGTGCCCCAAGTGCTCCATACATAAATGCATAGAACAGGAATCCACCAAGGCCGAATACCGCAAATGCGATCAGAACATCAGATGGGATATTTAATACAGAACCCATAAAGCCACCCCAGTAGTCTTTATTAAAGTTGTATGAGATCAACAGGGCTGCCATGATCAATCCGACCTGAAAGAACGTAGCAACTGTTCCGGCAAATACCTTTCCAAATAAAATATCTCTGGAGTTCGTTGTTGTTACCAGAATCTCGATCGAGCGGTTGCTCTTTTCATTTGCCACACCGGTTGCGATCGACATTCCATACATAACGATCAGCATGAAGATCACGATAACCAGAATATAACAATACCAGTAATTGCTTGTGCTGTCCTTACCGAGGATAACTTCTTTTGCCTGGATATCTGCATAATCAAGACTCATAAGTTCATCAAAATCCAGATCATGTGCTTCACTGTACTGTTTCTTGGACAACATGGACAGATAACTGTCAAAGGTACTGGTGTAATCATCAAACATGCCTTTATTATAAACATAATAGGTATATTCTGATGTACTATAAACTACATAACCAAGTTCCGCATCTTCACTTTTAACCAGCGACTCTACTTCTGCTGCATCCTTACATTTCTGCAGCTTAACATCCGGATATACCTGCGCCAGCAATCCTTCATCCATAATACCGGATGCATCATAATATGCATATACGGATTCATTCTCCTGATCCGATTCATTCTCTGCATCTGTCTCTTTATCAGACGAAGGACTTCCACTTGTAAACGATTCCTTAATTCTCGGTGCGAACATGATGCCTACGCAAAGAAGTGCCAGTAAGATCGTTGAAATCAGATAGGATTTACTGCCAAAATAATTACCGAGTTCAAACCTTAATATTGTACCAATCTTTTTCATATATCTTAACCTCTCTTTCCAAACAGACCCTTTTTCTGCTTTGGTTCAAATTCAGAAAAAGAAGTTCCGATATTATTTTTTTCTTTTATATCTTCCGGTGTCTCCTCATCTCCGACTGCCGATACAAATATATCATTCAGGGAAGGCTCATAAACTCCATAGCTCCTAAGCCTGATTCCCAACTCTTTAAAACGGGAAAGCACCTGCCATTCATCCTGTTCCGGCAGAATCTGTGTCACAACATGATGCTTGTTATGGCTGATCACCTGCACCTGATCTGCAAACTTATCACGAAGAATCTGTTCCAGTTCTTCCGACTCCATTCCAACAGCCGCAACTGCTTTATGTCCTTTTCCGTATTCTTCCTTGATCTTGTCAAGGTTGCCTGCCAGTGCCACTTCACCATGATTGATCACTACGATATCTTCACAGAATTCTTCCACATAGCTCATCTGGTGGCTGGAAAAGATAACGATCTTTCCGTCTGCGATCAGTTCATTTATAACATCCTTTAAGATCTGGGAATTCACAGGATCTAAACCGGAAAACGGCTCATCTAAGATCACGATATCAGGATCTGCTACTAATGTTGCTGCAAGCTGTACCTTCTGCTGATTACCTTTCGATAACGTATCCAGTTTCCGGTTCTCGTACTGGATCACATCCAGACGGGTCAGCCACTTCCGCATATTCTCTTCCGCCTGCTTCTTATTCATCCCACGAAGCTTTGCCAGATATACTAACTGCTCACTGATCAGACGTTTCGGATATAAGCCACGTTCCTCCGGCAGGTATCCGACCTGCCCCGGCTGATAGACAAAGGGGGCTCCATCTAATAAGACCTGACCTTCATCTGCATGGAAAACATCCATGATGATCCGGATCGTTGTGGTCTTTCCTGCGCCATTTCTTCCCAACAGTCCGAGTGCGCTTCCACCCTCTACCGAGAAATTGATCCCGTGCAGGATCTCTGTGCCATCAAAGCTCTTTTTGATGCCCTGTAATTCTAATTTCATATCTCTCTCCTTTTTATGAACCGACATTCATATTCCTGTTATGAATGTACGATCAGTTTCAGGTTGCAATTTCCATCTACTATATCATAATTCAACTCTGAAACAATCTTTAATAAGCTTAATTATCGTTTGTAACGGTTCATATTTTCCTCTATTCCAGTTCTATTCGAAAGTAAGGAAATCCTCAAATTCTATCTCGGATGGCAGTCTCAGATCCCCTCTTGGGCTTACCGATACCGTACCGACCTTTACGCCATCCGGCATACAGTTACGTTTAAACTGCTGACGGAAAAATCTGGTATAGAATACCTTCTGCCATTTCTTTATCTCTTCATCTGTAAATGTATATGCTTCTATTTCCCCATCTTCCGAAGCTTCTGCACTCTGTCTTACCGCTTCTTTACAAAGGTCATAGACATCTTCCGGCTCCATACCATAACGCAGTGTGTAATACAAGAAGAAATCATGCAGGATATAGGATCCAACAGTATCCTCTGTCTTCTGTGCGATCGTTCCATCCGCATTTGGCGGAAGCAGTTCAGGACTTACCGGCGTATCAATGATATCCTCAATCACGTCCTTGATTCCCGGAAATCCATTTCGATCCATATCATGTCCAACTTCATCTACCAGAGTCCGGACCAGAGTCTTCGGGATGCTGGTATTTACCGCATACATGCTCATGTGGTCTCCGTTATAGGTACACCAGCCAAGTGCAAGTTCTGACAAATCACCGGTTCCGATCACAAATCCGCCCTCTTTATTGGCTACATCCATCAAGATCTGTGTCCGCTCTCTCGCCTGACAGTTCTCATATGTAATATCATGTACTGTTTCATCCTGCCCGATATCTGCAAAATGCTGACGGACAGAATCTACGATGCTGATCTCCCGGATGTCACATCCAAGCAGTTCCATAAGCGTTGTTGAATTGCTTTTTGTGCGTTTCGTCGTTCCAAATCCCGGCATCGTGATACCGGTTACTGTCTCCGGTGGCAGTCCGAGATTCTTTACTGCCTGTGCGGATACCAGAAGTGCCAGCGTAGAATCCAGTCCACCGGATACGCCAACAACGATACATGACGCATGTGTAGCTTCGATTCTTCTTTGCAGGCCTGCAACCTGCATTGCAAAGATCGACCGGCATCGTTCCAGTCTGTTCTTTGATGGAACAAATGGTGTCATGGAAACCTTTGCGCATACTTCTTTTTTCTCTGCAAATACCTTCTCGCAATTTACTGTCATGTATTCTCCGGCTTCAAAATTCCGTTTACACTCCGCAAAGGATTTATTTGCCAGACGATCATGGCGGATCTTTGTCATATTAAAATCACGGATCAGGATACCATCTTCAAATGGCTTGATCTCGCCTAATAATTTTCCGTTTTCATACATCAGATTGTGTCCGGAAAATACCATATCCGAGGTTGATTCATAGGCTCCGGCTGATGTATAGACATATCCACAGATACAGGAGGATGACATACTTCCTGTCAGTGTTCTTCTGTACTGTTCCTTTCCGATCACTTCATTGGATGCCGACAGATTGAGCAGGATCTCTGCTCCCTGAAGTGTCAGCAGTCTTCCCGGTGCGATCGGTGTCCAGAGATCCTCGCAGATCTCCATGCCAAATGTAACATGCTCCTCCTGCTGATTCGGATCCGTCATCTCGATCAGGATGGAATTGCCAAATAAAGTTTCCGATCCATCTGCCAGTTCAACTGTCCGGTTCTCTACACATCTTCCACTAAACCACCGTTTCTCATAAAACTCTCCGTAATTCGGCAGGTAGATCTTCGGAACGAGTGCGAGCACCATTCCGTTCCATAAAAAAGCTCCACAGTTAAATAATTCTCCGTCTACTTCATATGGCACACCGACAACAAGTGCTGCGCCCTTTTTGCCATATTCTGCTGTCATTTCCGCCAATTGTAACAGTCCTTCTTCTGCCCTGTCGATCAGATGACGGTTCACAAACAGATCCCCGCAGGTGTATCCGGTCAGTGACAGTTCCGGCGTCACAATAACGTCTACCTGTTCTGCATAGGTTCTATAAACTGTTTCAAGCTCCTTACAGTTCTTTGTTACATTACCAAGATGTACTCTTGGTGATACGGACGCGATTCTTACTAAATGTTTCATCATCGTTCTCCTGAATTATCTGTATATTTTCGTATCATTTGTTCTTTGATATCCGGCATCATCTGTTTACCGGCTTATAGCATAATTTCCCTATTTCCCGGGAATAATAGGCGTTTCATTATCTCCGGTTATAACGTCTCCACTCGTACAAATGATATCCTCTGTTTCAAATTCTACAATATTCATCTGTGGCGTTTCGTATTTCTTCATAAACTTTGCCTCCTGATTTTGTTTTATATTATATATTATATTACTTACTTTCTGCAGCATTTGTTGTTATCTTTTCCTGAAGCCCATTAATATGATCAGTAACTTCTGTCTTTTCCGGCTTTTTAGCCAGGTATTACAACCTTATCTAATATCCCGGTCAGATACGCGATCACCACACCATAATTGGTCATCGGGATCTGTTGCTCCTTTGCATGATCGATCCTTGACATAATATATTTGCGGTTAAACATACAGCCCCCACACTGTATGACAAGATCATACCCCTGCAGATCATCCGGGAAATCCGTTCCACTGACTATATCGATCGTCATATTTTCTCCATACCGTTTCCGCAGCATCTTAGGAATCTTTTCCCGTCCGATATCTTCTTTTAACGGTGCATGTGTACAGCACTCTGCAATCAGCACATGGGATTCCCCATTCAGCTTTCCTATCGCATTTGCACCCTCTATATAATATTCGATATCTCCCTTATGTGCGGCAAATAACACAGAAAAGGAAGTCAACATAGATTTCTTAGGCTTATGCTCATAGACATAGGCAAATACCTGTGAATCCGTTATGATCAGCTTCGGTGCCTCTGTCAGATGGGATAAGGCTTCCACATACTGATCTGTCGTCACGCTCATAACAAGGCATTTTTTATCTAACAATTCTCTCAGTGTCTGCACCTGTGGCAGGATCAGTCTGCCCTTCGGTGCCTGAATATCCTGCGGCATAACAAGCATGACCAGATCTCCCTTTGTTACCAGCTCTCTAAGGATCGAAGAAGCACCATATTGCTCCGGCAGGTTCCGTACAAGCTCTTTTCTTACCTGATCCATACCGTCTCCAGTCGCGGCACTGATAACAATCGCACGCTGTCCTGTCTGTTGATACAGCGTTTCATTTATCTTTTCTGTATCATTCCGGATATCTGCCTTACCGATCACCCATATGACAGGTGTCTTCTTTTCCTTAAACTGTTCATACCAGTGAAGTTCCTCGTCCATGTCAGTATCTGCAAGCAGAATGATCGCTATATCTGTTTTCTCGGCTGCAAGCCTTGTCTTTTCTAAGCGTTCCTCCCCAAGCTCTGTCGCATCGTCAAAGCCCGCTGTATCGATCAGGGTACAAGGGCCAAGCGGATAAACTTCCATTGCTTTGTACACAGGATCAGTGGTTGTCCCTGCAACATTCGCTACGATTGATATATTCTGACCGGAAAATCGGTTGATAAAAGAAGATTTTCCGCTGTTTGTCTTTCCAAATACTCCGATATGAAGTCGATTGCCCGATGGTGTCTCATTTAACCCTGCCATGTGCTGCCCTCCCTGTTGTTATATGCTGTCTGCTTCAGCATTTATCTGCAATCCTTTCATCTGTTAATATCGCTTCTTCCTATCATCTGTTAGAACCGGAAGTCTCTCTGTCCTTCTGCAATATCATGTATATGATCTGCCGTGATCTGTCTGACCTTCTCATTCGGGATCCGGGCAAGCTCACGTTCGATCAGCTCCAGACCGATCTGCTTCGTATCAGGACTTGCATAATCTTCCAGATATTCCTTCAGCGTCATAAGAGCATTTGGATGACAGCAGTTTAAGATCTGCATACTCTTACAGAGTGCCATAAACCGGTCTCCGGTTCTTCCTGCTCTGTAACATGCTGTACAGAAGCTTGGTATATAATCCATCTTCATCAGCCAGTTCACAACCTGATCCAGCGTTCTGGTATCGCTAACATCGAACTGAGCCGATGTGATATCTTCTGATGTCTCCGGGATATCATATCCGCCTACACTTGTTCTCGAACCTCCACTGATCTGTGAAACACCAAGCGGCAGCACTTTCTCACGAACTGCCTGACTCTCTCTGGTTGATATGATCATTCCCGTATATGGTACTGCAATACGGATCAGTGCGCAGATCTTTGCAAATGTATCGTCACTGATTCCGTTATCGAATACATCAGGATCGATATCATCTGCACGTTTGATCCTCGGAACACTGATCGTATGCGGGCCTACCCCATGAACCGCTTCCAGATGTTCTGCATGCATCAGTAACCCTGCAAATTCATACCGGTACATTTCCAATCCGAACAGTACACCAAGTCCTACATCATCGATACCACCTTCCATGGCACGATCCATAGCTTCGGTGTGGTAATCGTAATCATGCTTCGGACCTGTCGGATGTAATTTCAGATAGCTTTCCTTATGATAAGTCTCCTGAAACAGGATATAGGTTCCGATGCCTGCATCCTTTAACTTCGTATAATTCTCAACTGTTGTCGCTGCTATATTGACATTGACACGGCGGATTGCGCCGTTCTTATGTTTGATACTGTAGATTGTATTAATACATTCCAGAATATATTCGATCGGATTATTCACAGGATCTTCACCGGCTTCGATCGCCAGACGCTTGTGTCCCATATCCTGAAGTGCGGTAACCTCTCTTACGATATCCTCCTGTGTCAGCTTCTTTCTTGCAATATGTTTATTCTTGCTGTGATATGGACAATAGACACATCCATTCACACAATAATTGGACAGATACAGCGGCGCAAATAACACGATACGATTTCCATAATAATCTTCCTTGATCTCCCTTGCCAGATCATACATCTCCCGGATCTTATCCGGCATCTCACAGGCCAGCAGCACAGACGCTTCTCTGTGCGTCAAGCCCTTTTTTAATCTGGCTTTTGCAAGGATCTCATCAACCATCTGTACGTTATCTTTATTCGCATCGGCATATGCCAATGTCTCTCTGATCTCTTCATCTGAAATAAATTCTTCTGCTTTTAATGATTTTACATCATACACTTGTATCTGCCTCTTTTCTTCTGCTATATAATTCTTCTTCCTGTACAATCATCCGGTCTGCCTCGCGCGTTCTATAAAATCAATATATCTGTGAGCAGACCTTTGTTATGCTTCAAGCTATACCTAATAACAGTATAGTGGAACACTCCGAAAATATCAACTGCCATAAAAATGCAGTTATATAGTTATACAAATCATAAAAATGCAGCATATAGTTATCCTTTTACAATAACCATAACCTGCATTTTCACGTTCTGACTGTTCTCTTATCCAAGTGCTACATCAAGCACCATCATCAATGAAAATCCTACCGCAAACATGATCGTACCAAGATTCGTATGCTCACCCTCTGCCATCTCCGGTATCAATTCCTCAACTACAACATATAGCATAGCTCCTGCCGCAAATCCCAGAAAATACGGAAGCACCGGCACCATGATCGAAGAAAGTGCGATCGTAAGCAGAGCTGCGATCGGCTCTACGATACCGGAAAAGAATCCATAGCCAAATGCTTTCGGCTTACTACAGCCTTCCGAACAAAGCGGCATTGACACGATCGCTCCCTCCGGAAGATTCTGGATCGCAATACCGATGGATAATGCAAGTGCCGCCGTCAACGTAATGTTCGTGTTGCCACTGATCCATCCGGCATAGACAACACCGACTGCCATTCCTTCCGGAATATTATGTATGATGATCGCAAATACCATCATAGTCGTACGTTTGAAATTGCTCTTGACCCCCTCTGCCTCCTTACTGTCAATATGCAAATGTGGCATCAGAGTATCGATCAGTAATAAAAATATAATTCCCAGCCAGAAACCGATAGTTGCCGGAAGAAATGCAAGCTTCCCCATTGCTTCCGACTGCTCCATCGCCGGGATCAGCAGGCTCCAGATAGATGCAGCCACCATAACACCCGCCGCAAATCCGGACAATGCTTTCTGCAATAACAGATTCATCTGTTTCTTCATAAAAAATACACAGGCTGCTCCTGCCGTCGTTCCAAGAAGCGGCAGTCCCAGACCAACAATTAAACTTAATATCATATATATTCACGCTCCATAAATTATTACCATTTATTATATGAATCATCTCTCCTCTGTTTCCTTATTATAGCGGAATACTGTTATTTATGCCATGACCTGTTTTTTTCTTATCTGTATTTTTCTATCATTTGAGGTCTGTCTGCCACAGATTCTTCAATATATTTCATATTGCAAAACCGACCGTCGATGCAAGATTTAATATCCGGCTTCCGACGATCGGTCTATATTAGATAATATTCATTTGAAAACTTAATATTGCTGACAAATTATTTATATTTTACAGCTTTAAATAAATGTCAATAAACCTATCGACTTTAAGAACAGAATAAACAACAGGATCGGTGTTATAAATTTCACCATAACCACATACATACCTTTTCTGCTGAATTTTTCTCCGTTCTTCTGCACTTCTTCGATAACCGTCTGCGGTTTGGAGATCCATCCGATCAGGATACAGGTTCCGATTGCTACGATCGGCATCATAATGTTATTACTGATGTAATCCATGATATCAAGGATCTGTGCGATCGATCCGTTTGGAAGCTTTACTTCAAAGTACAGCTTGTTATATCCAAGACATACGATCGTTCCAACAATGATCGCGACAATCAACTCAATAATACCGGCCTTTGCTCTGCTTGTATGGAATTCATCCATGATACTTGCCACGATTGCTTCCATGACAGACACTGCACTGGTAAATGCCGCAAATAATACCATTGCGAAGAACAGGCAACCGATCACATTTCCCACCTTACCCATCTGGGCAAATACTTTCGGAAGTGATACGAACATCAAACTTGGACCCTGTGCCATTCCCTCTGTTCCTGAGAATACATATACAGCAGGAATGATCATAACGCCTGCAAGAAATGCTACAACCGTATCAAAAATCTCAATCTGTCCAACTGATTTATTCAGAGCTGCATCATCTTTTACATAAGAACCGTAAGCGATCATAATACCCATGGCAACAGACAGACTGAAGAATAACTGTCCCATTGCATCCAATAATACCGTAAAGAAGCTTTTCACAGTAAGTCCGTCCAGATTCGGAATCAGATATAATTTCAAACCTTCTACACCGGTTCTGACAATTCCATCATCTCCGGTCTTTTTGATCGTTATGGAGAAGATCGCGATTCCTATAACCAGAAGGATCAGCAACGGCATGATGATCTTGGAAAAAGATTCAATTCCTTTATTAACACCACGAAATACGATAAATGCCGTAACAGCAAGAAATATCAACATCAAAATGACCGGTTCGATATCTGATGTAATAAAACCTGTAAAATAACCGTCCTGCGCTGCCTCTGTACCCTTACCGGTTAAAAATGCGAGGAAGTATTTGACAACCCAGCCGCCGATCGTTATGTAATATGGGAAAATAATAACCGGAACCAGACTTGCAATGATTCCAAGGAATCCCCATTTCTTATTCAGCTTCTTATAAGCGGTAAGCGGACTCTGCTTGGTCTTCCGACCGATTGATACTTCTGTCACCAAAAGTGTATATCCAAATGTCAGTGCAAGGATCAGGTATATGACCAAGAACAGTCCACCGCCATCCTTTGCTGCAAGATATGGAAAACGCCAGATATTTCCAAGTCCTACTGCGCTTCCCGCGGCCGCCAGAACAAATCCAAGCGAGCCGGAAAAAGTATTACGTTTCTTTTCCATGTTTTGTTTACCCCTGTCTGTATATCACAGACTCTTTCTGATTTATTTGTTATCCTCTTAGATTCTATGGAAGCTTCTCCAAATTCTCTCATAGAACAAACACCTTTCTAATATAGCATACCGAGCAGTCGTCTGTCATCTGAAAAATTCTACTTTTTCTACGAACTTACTCATATTATGTCGCATACGGTCAGATTACCTTTTTTCCGATCCATCTGCCGCTTAGGTACCGCCGGATGAACAGCACGCCACGTACGAACTGATCCATGATCATAGCGACCCAGACACCAAATACACCCATACCCATATATTTGCCGAGCACATAACTGAACACGATACGGCAGATCCACATCGTACAGATGGATACGATCATGCTATACTTAACATCACCGGCTGCACGGAATGTACATGGGAGCGTAAATGCTACCGGCCAGATCGTAGATGCCGCGATACCATGAAGCATCAGGATCTTCTCGGCAGCAGACTGCGCTTCGTGAGATAGTCCATACGCTTTCATGACCAGCGGAAGAACCGCAAATGTAAACAATACCGTAACTATAATACATATATATGCCATGACCAGAACTTTGATCGTATAATATTTTGCCTGCTCATAATCACCGGCTCCCACGCATCTTGATACTACTGTGACCATGGCAAGGGAAGCCGCCATACCAGCCATCAACTGGAATCCGGCAATCACATTACCGACTGCATTTGCAGCGATCGCATATGTGCCAAATGTTGAGACAAGGCTGAGCACAAGGATCTTACCAAGCTGGAACATACTGTTTTCCAGTCCGTTTGGAATACCAACTAACAGAATACTTTTCAACATATGCCAGTTCGCCCGATAATGCAGACTTTTCTTTATATAAATTCGTGTACTGTCCTGCTTCGCCTGTGCACTTTTCTTCGGGATCAGCAATATGATCATGATAACCGCTGCTGCCAGTCTGGAAACCAGAGTAGGGATTGCAACGCCCTCGGTTCCGCATTTGCATACATAGATCAAAATGGCATTTCCCACTACATTGATCCCGTTCATGATCAGAGATACCCGCATGGATATATTGGAATTACCGATGGAACGGAAAATAGCCGCACCGGCATTATAAAGTGCCAGAAACGGAATCGATGCATTTACGATCATCATATAAGTATCTGCATGACCATATACGTCTGCTTCGATCTGACCAAACACATGATTAAGGATCAGTCCTTTGCCTGCATACATGAGCGCCATGACTCCGAACGACAGGATCATCGAAAACCACACAAGCTGGGTAGCTGCCTCTCCCGCCTTTTCTTTATTCTTCTGTCCGAGATATTGTCCGACTGTAACCGCACCCCCGGTCGCAAGTGCTGCAAAAAGGTTGATGATCAACTGAAAACAACTGTCTACCAGCGATACACCTGAAACAGCCGATTCCCCTACCGAAGATACCATGATCGAATCTGCAAGTCCGACTAACATCGCAAGCATCTGTTCAATGATCAATGGAACATATAATCTGACCAGATCTTTATTTGAAAATAAATATGTACTTGTATCCCGTTTTTTCTTATGTAATAACATTATACTTCTCTCTCATTTCTAACGAAAAGAATTTTTTATCTTTATCATCTTTCAAACAAGCCAATATAGCATTATAAACTTCCCCATCTGTACTTGCAAGCATTATACACCGTGCATCCACAACAATTTGTCAGAAAATACTGTTTAAAAACAAACGATGCATTTATTATCTATATTTAAGATATTTTATATAGAAAGCCATTATCTTTTGTGTTAGTATAATCCATACCCGAAAAATATTATTATGATCAGTTCGGGTATGGAAGGAGTCTGGATTTATGAAAAAATTCTTTTTATTGATTCTTGCCGCTTTGATCCTGATACCAACAGTTTTCTCTTCCGGCATCACAAGTAATGCCGCAGCAAAAAAACATACAACAGGATTTGTAAAGGAAAAAAACGGCACACACTATTATTACCAAAATGGCAAACAGGCAAAAGGGCGCTGTACTATAAATGGTCATACATACATTTTTAACAGTAAGGGTGTCATGCAGAAAAACGGCTGGTATACGACCAAAAGGGGGAATACCTATTATCTCCGGAAAAATGGTACAGCCGTGAAGGGCAAACAGACGATCAAAGGTAAGACTTATATTTTTTCCAAAATCGGACGTATGCGAAAAGGCATGTACAAAAGTCCTTATACCGGAAAAAAATATTACCTAAATTCAAAGACAGGTGTATTACTTACCAATTCCTGGTTTACAACAAAAAAAGGAAATAAAATGTACTTCGGTTCCAGCGGTGCTGCCTACACCGGAAAGCATACGATTGGAAAACATACCTATCTGTTCTCAGACAAAGGTGCCATGAAAAAAGGCTTCCAGAAATTAAACGGTCATACCTATTATTTCCGTAAAAAAGGCGGGGCTATGGCAACCGGATTTCTCAGAATAAAAGGGAACATGTATTATTTCAACCAGAATGGTATCATGCAGACCGGTTTTCAGACCTTAAACAATAAAACATTCTACTTCAAAGAAAATGGTTGTATGTTAACCGGCTTCCAGAAAATAAATGGAAATACCTATTATTTTACCAAACGGGGTGTCATGGCAAAAGGATTTAAAAAACTGAATGGCCAAACATATTACTTCCATGATAATGGAACTATGGCTGTCGGTGTCCAGAAAGTTGGCAGCAGCAATTATTATTTTAAGGCAAACGGAACCATGGCAACCGGTTTTCAGAAGATAAACGGCAAAACCTATTATTACAAAGAAAACGGAACCATGGCATATGGGATGCAGACGATTGGAAAAGACAGATATTATTTTAAATCAGATGGTACATTACTGACCGGCAGAGTTAAGATCGGCAACTGCCTGTATGTCGCAAATGACAAGGGTGTTATCTACAGAACGGTAGATGGAAATAAGAAAATGGTTGCCTTGACCTTCGATGATGGTCCTTCTCCATACACACCACTGGTATTGGACACACTGGAAAAATATAATGCAGTTGCAACCTTCTTTGTTGTTGGAAACCGCTGCTCCACATACAGTTCTTACCTGAAACGGGAATATGCACTCGGCTGCGAGATCGGTACACATACCTATGATCACGCATGGTTAAACAGATTATCTGCAGACGGAGTCAAAGAAGAGATCAAAAAGGGATCAGATGCGATCATCCGTGAGATCGGAGTTGCTCCTACTCTGATGCGTCCGCCTGGTGGCTGCGTCAATGATACTGTACGTGAGAATGTAGGTCTTCCAATGATCATGTGGTCTGTGGATACCAGAGACTGGGAAACCAGAAGCACTCCTACTACGATCACACGAGTTGTGGATGGCGCTTATGACGGAGCGATCATTCTGATACATGACCTTCACCAGTCAACCGCTATTGCCTCACAGACATTCATTCCGAAGCTGATTGAAAATGGTTATCAGCTTGTAACTGTCAGCGAAATGGCTGAGCTTCGTGGTGTAACAATGAAAGCCGGAGAGACATATAATTCATTCAGATAATACACAGGAGTCTTGTCCTGAAACAGGCTCCCACACATATTTAACTTTACAGAATGGGATTTCTTATAATGAGAATCTCCCTGACAACGCAAAAAATAAGATGGAATCTTACTACCCCATTGTAATAAGATTCCATCTTTTTATCATAATCACCATAAAACTCCTGGTAATTTTTTATCTGTTGTATTTCTTATGAGCTGACTATAGCATGCCATTTTTCAAGCGTCAACCCATAATTGTCAGATTTTGCAGACATTTTGTTAAATATTCAGAAAATTAATTCAGGCGGTATAAATACAATCCTGCGTACCTATACCGCCTAATAAAATTAAGTACTATTCTATTATTTTTCTATTACTTATTACTTTAAAGGCTTGCCTGTGAGAAGCTCATATGCCTGAAGATATTTGTCAATTGTTTTCTGAACAATCTCGTCAGGAAGCTCCCAGTTGTTATCCGGATTTGCCTTTAACCAGTCACGGGCAAACTGCTTATCAAAGGATGGCTGACCATGACCCGGTTCATATCCTTCCGCAGGCCAGAAACGGGAGCTGTCCGGTGTGAGCATCTCATCACCGAGAACGATATTGCCATTCTCATCCAGACCAAACTCGAACTTGGTATCTGCTATGATGATACCTCTTGATAATGCATATTCTGCACACTTCTTATATAAAGCGATCGTATAGTCACGAAGCTTTGCGCCATATTCTTCGCCCTTGCCAGGAAATCTCTTTTCCAGATATTCAACACTCTGCTCGTATGAGATATTCTCATCATGATCTCCGATCTCTGCCTTTGTGGAAGGTGTGTAGATCGGTTCCGGAAGCTTATCGGATTCTTTTAATCCTTCCGGAAGCTTGATACCACATACTGTACCGTTTTCTTTGTAGCTTGCCCAGCCACTTCCTGTGATATAACCACGAACGATACACTCAACAGGGAGCATTTCCAGCTTCTTGCACATCATACTGTTTCCGTCAAATTTCTCCTGCTGGAAAAATTCAGGCATATCCTTTACGTCAACCGAGATCATATGGTTTGGAAGAATATCTTCTGTCATATCAAACCAGAATTTGGACATCTGTGTCAGGACTGTACCCTTCTTTGTAACGATGTTCTTTAAAATGACATCAAAACAACTGATACGGTCTGTTGCTACCATGATAAGGCTGTCACCATTATCATAAATCTCACGTACTTTACCCTCTTTAATCGGTTTCATTTCCTGCATTTTTGATACCTCGCTATGATTTTATGATTTGTATTTTTTACTCTTACAAACTATCACTATCTACCTTTAATGTCAAATAGGTTATATGATTTATTGTAAACGCTTTTATTTTAAAAATCCATTGATGATCTGCTCTTCCGCTTCTGCCTCTGTCAGCCCAAGCGTCATCAGCTTGATCAGCTGCTCGCCTGCAATCTTTCCGATCGCTGCTTCATGAATCAGGTTTGCATCAATGTTATTTGCCGTCAGCTTCGGACTTGCTGATACGCTTGCGCTATCCATAATGATCGCATCACATTCACTGTGACCCTTACATTCATTATTGCCATTGATCGTGGAGAAAAATTCCTGTCTGGACTGATCTCTTGCAACGGATCTGGATACTACATTTGCACTGCAGCCTTTTCCATTCAAATCCACAACAAAATCAGTCTTTGCATACTGTTTGCCATGTGTCATGATCTTCTCCCTGATCTCTAATGATGCGTTATCCTTCAGATCACCGCCGGTCTTTCTGACAGTCGAATCAATTCCCTTGATCTGAGTCGTCTCCATCTCCATCGAGGCACCTTCTTCCAAGTGCACGATGGTTTCCGGATTCATGATATTCTCGCCATTTCCATCTCCCTCACCATAGTGTCGTTCGATGTATTTTACTTTTGCATTTTTACCAATATAAAAAGTATGGATGCCGTCATGCTTGGAGGTGTCCACACCACAGTTATGGATACCACATCCGGCTACGATCGTAACATCGCAGTCCTCTCCGATATAGAAATCATTGTATACCATATCCTGCAGACCGCTCTTACTCAAAAGAACCGGAATATGCACACTCTCATTTTTTGTTCCCGGTTTAATGATGATATCGATTCCCGGCTTATCCTCTTTTGTTACAATATCTATATTTGCAGTTGTATTTCTGCTATCAAGCTGTCCGTTGACACGAATATTAAATGCGCCCTCCGGTACATCATGAAGTCCTGCTACCTGCTGCAATAAACTCTTCTGAATTAAATCCATGTTCTATTACCTCACAACTTATTTCTGTTTTTCTTCCAGCACCTTGCAAGTGGCTGATTCACCAGTCAGTCTTGGCATGATCACATCTCTGCTTCCGATTGCATCAACATGACCATTTGCGATCACAACGATCTTATCTGCTATATTAAGGATCCGCTCCTGATGGGAAATGATCAGAATCGTTCCGTTGATCTCTTCACGCATCTTTTCAAATACCTTGATCAGACTGTTGAAGCTCCACAGGTCGATGCCTGCCTCCGGCTCATCAAATAATGACAGCTTCGTACCTCTTGCAATGATCATGGCGATCTCAATACGTTTTAACTCACCACCGGAAAGACTTGCATTTACTTCACGGTTCACATAATCTCTTGCACATAAACCAACTTCGGAAAGAATCTCGCAGATCTGTGAAACATTCAGTGTTTTGCCGGATGCTATAGATACCAGATCTTTTACAGTAAGCCCTTTAAAATGAACCGGCTGCTGAAATGCATAGCTGATTCCTTTCTTTGCACGTTCTGTTATATTCAATTCCGAGATATCTTCTCCATCTAAAAGAATCTGTCCGGTTGTTGGCTTGATAATTCCGGCTATGATCTTCGCAAGTGTTGATTTACCGCCACCGTTAGGTCCAGTAATTGCTACGAAATGTTCGTTTACTGTAAGGTTAATGTCTTTTAATATTGCTTTCTCTTTTCCATCCTCATTTACAATATATGAGATGTTTTTTAACTCTAACATAGTTCCTCCATCGCTGTTTGTATTTTTTAAACACACTGTTTTATAGTATATCCTAAAATCCCCTATATTCCAATATTCTTTTAGTATTTTTTCCGGTTTCCGGCGGAAGTATGCGTGGTTTTTCTTCCTATAATCAAAAATAAGTCCATCTGGTTGTGTGGGGGAGATGACTATATTCCCCCTCCACACAACCGGATGGACTTATTTTTTATAGACGTTTTATATAAATTAAGAATTTCTCTTCTTTGTTAATACGCCTGCGATTATGAATATAACGCCGAATGCTACGGAGATAACGCCCCAGATTACTAAATCAGCATAGGAACCTGCACATATAAGGCCGATCAGACCACCGACTATGTAGAAGCCTGCACTTGTGAATGCACCGCCTGCTCCGGTTGACTTTCTGGTTACAATTCCAACAATTCCTGCAACAAGGAAACAAATTGCAAGTAATACACCTGCAGAGCCTCCGGATTCCCCGTTTTCTTCCAGTGCATTTGATAATCCTGCCGCACAGGACTGAAATGTTACTAAGACTGATAACACGATCGTTATGATCCCTGCTACGAGTCTGAATGTTGATAAAGGTTGCTTTGTCTTTTCCATAATAAATTCTCTCCTCTTTCTGCTGTTATAAGTGTTCTTGCTATTATATTAAAATCCCCCTGTATCAGTCATCATTCAGGGTATTTTGACATAATTACAACCACTGCATATTCTATCTTATAAAATTATCAGAAAGAGCTGGTGTGCTGTCAGCACACTATCGGAATATATCTTCTACTATAACGAATACAAACATCACTAAGAAAAACCATGCCACTGTATATAAAAATAATCCAACCAGCTTCCATATCTTCTTCGGTGAGCGCACAAGCGGGAAATAATTCCAGACGTCCAGATAATTATTCCAAAAAAACGGAGTAATGATAAACATCATAAAATATACAAAGCGATTTACATATAACCAAGTTCCGGAGAGCGGTTCTCCATGATCTTTTACTTCTACTGTCAGACAGAAATACATCCAAAATATATAATAAATGGCTGCAATAACCATATTCAGGATTTTTCCTTCCCGAAATCCCGGTGGCAGGAAACGAGTCCATGCAGGTCGGGATTTATCATTCAAGGACACTTTATCCGTAGCTTCATCTAAAATCATGCTCTGTTGCATCGCATCGAGCATTTCCTCTGCTGTCTGATATCGTTTCTCCGGATCGATCCGGGTTGCTTTTCGGATGATCTGTGACACTTCCTGATGATCTGCGTAAATTCCATCCCGGATTAATTTTCCACACAACATATAATTTAATAACACGCCAAGTCCGTAGATATCCGTCCGCGCATCTGACTGCGAAAAACCGTATTGCTCCGGAGCTGCAAATCCTCTTGTACCGATCAACTCGGTATCCCGATTCCTTTCTGCGTCAAAAACTCTTGCAGTATTGAAATCGATCAGATATACAGATACAATACCATGTCCCTTTTTGAAATCCCCCTGAAGCATTATATTTGTCGGCTTGATATCCCGGTGTACGATCGGCGGTATATGTCTGTGCAGTTTTTCCAATGTCCGGCAAAGATATTCGATCACTCTTCCGGCAGCATCCAAATCCAGACATCCAAACTGTTCAATATATGTTTCCAGCGTGATCCCCTGTATGTATTCTTCGATCAGATATAACGTACCATCCTCTTCCATACATTCATAAATCTGCGGAACGTAAGGGAGTTTTGATTGTTGCAGCCAATCATATATAGATTTATCATATTGCGTCAGCACTTTTTCTACATAAATCTGTCCGGTCTCTATATGCCGCACCAGAGAAATTCCCTTTTTATGCTCTACTTCTTCCAGTCTGCGATAAAAGGACAGACGACTTTGTATTTCTAAATTCATATCATTTTCCTATTGTTTATCTTGAAATTGCTTTATCGACAAGTATAATAAATATTATATGGTACTGATAAAAATTATCAAGGGAAAGAATGCAGGATTAATCATGGAAACGACCAGAACAACAGATCTGCTGAATGAATTATCAACCGATGATTCAAATATACATTTTAAATCATATATAACATCTCATGCAGATGATATGTCCTGTGACAATCTGCAGGATTATTTTAATCTTTACTTTAAAGATCACCCGGAGCTTCTGACCGCCGATGTCATAAAACGAAGCAATCTGGACCGCGGCTATGCTTATCAGATCTTAAACGGCAGGAAACCACATCCCGGAAAATACAAGCTGGTTCTTCTGGCATTATGCGCCGGAATGAATTTGAAAGAGATCCAACGTGCACTTACAATCTCCGGAAATGCCGTGTTGTATCCCAAATTTCCACAGGATGCTGCCCTGATCGTATGTATCAATCAGAACTGTACTTCTGCATTTGAAGTGATGAATTTCTTTGCGGAAAATAATCTGGATTTCCCTGAATAAACGGAGGTATATCAAATGGATACTTTTAGAAACATGAGAAACGACAAACTGGCGAAAGCCATGATAAACAAGCTGGCTACCAGAAATATGGAAGGCTTCTATGTCCAGACAAAGGAAGAAGCTAAGGAGCTTGCACTGAGTCTGATCCCGGAAGGAAGCTCTGTCGGCTGGGGCGGTTCCATGACCGTAAAAGCAACCGGACTTTTAGATGCTCTTATCGAGGGAAACTACAAAGAGCTGAACCGTGATGCAGCAAAAACACCGGAGGAAAAAGACCGGATCTCCAAAGAATGTTTCTTCGCTGACTACTTCTTAACAAGCTGTAATGCAATCACCGAAGACGGCATTATGGTAAATATCGATGGCAATGGAAATCGTGTAGCTGCCATCGTCTATGGTCCTTCCCATGTTATCGTGATCACAGGAATGAACAAGGTAGTACGGACAGAAGAAGATGCTTTAAGCCGTGCAAGAAATGAAGCAGCTCCGATCAATGCACAGCGCTTCGGACTTTCAACCCCTTGCAGTACAACCGGCGAATGCGCAAACTGTCTGTCACCGGAAACAGTCTGCTGCCAGTTCTTAACCACCCGCTATTCCAAGCACAAAGGACGTATCAAGGTCATCCTTGTAAATGAAGATCTGGGATTTTAGAAAACAGACAAATTTCAGGGGCTGTTTATTATAATGTAGCAAGCCTGTCCGAGCGCCGGTACATTATAATAAACAGCCCCTAAAATTTGTCCGTTATCCTTCTATCGAGATAATCTTCTTTTCTTCTACTTCCGGTTGGTCGTCGAATTTTGGTACATAGACATACAGAACACCATTTGCAAATCTTGCTTTAATATCTTGTTCACTGACTTTGTCGCCAACATAAAAGCTTCTCTTATAGTGACCGGAATACCGTTCCTTTTTGATATAGCTTCCTTCCCTGTCTTCACGATCCGAGCCGGTATAGCTGGCAAGAATTGTCAGGTAACCACCTTTTAATTCTGCCTTGATGCTTTCCTTTGGAAATCCCGGCAGATCCATCTCTATCTCATATCCGTCCTTTGTTTCGAATATATCAGTTGCCATTGTAGTCATGGTACGAAGTCCGGAATGGCTGCCCCAGAAGGAATCATCAAAGAAGCCATTCATCATCTCAAAATTATCTGAAAAAATACTTGGTCTATCCATCCTAATTACCCCATTTCTATCTATATTTCTGATTCTCTTTCATCAGTCATATATTACTGTCATTTTCCTGCATTTTATTAGACTCACACAACTTTCTCTATTATATGCAGTTACTTCATACCATTATTTATAGCACGTTTTGTTAGCACTGTAAATAGTCGAGTGCTAATTCAAATATTATCTTTTTGTAAACTTCTCCTCCAGTACCCGGATACCATGATAGAACATCTCATTAATCGGAGTGGGCACGCCAAGCTCTTTTCCCATCTTTATGACATTGCCGGCAAACATCTCTACCTCGGTCAGCTTCTCCGCTTCCAGATCCTGCAGGGTTGATGGTTTGTTCTCTGGTGGGATTGTCATTACAGTAACATCCTGCTCCGCTATTTCTTTTTCCCCTATATCGATTCCCTTCTTCTGCGCGATCGCAGCCACTTCCCGCATGGCATTGTCACGGATCCAATTCGCACTGTCGCTGATACGGAAAAATCCAAATGGGATACCGAGCAACGCACAAGTCATATTTTCCCCAATATTACACATATATTTAAACCAGAGTCCCTTTAACATATCCGGATCGATCTCATATGGAATATCGGCATGATCAAATACTTCTTTTACAGCAAGTACACGATCTGACAGAACATCATTTTTATTCTCTCCGAAGTGGATCTTGCCCCAGTACGGATCAAAGTCTGCTTTTCCGTCTTTCATAACAATGGACATTCTCATATATGCATACAATACATGTTCTTCGCCAAATGCCTGAATCAACTGTTCCTCACTGTCTACACCGTTTAGCAAAGACAGGATCAATGTATGTTCGCCTACCTGATGGCGGATATCTTCTATTGCCTGTGCAAATCCATAGCCCTTTACACCGATCAGTATCAGATCCGCCGGCTCACCCTGTTCTTCGGGTGTCACGATCGGGAATCTATAGTTGACGCCATTGATCGTAACTCCTCTACTTTCCAGGCGTTTTTTACGTTCACCACCTGCAATAATATAAAAATTCTCTCCAAATGCTTCATATAATCTTGGCGCAAAAAATACACCCATCGCGCCAAGTCCGATCAATGCAATTCTTTTGATCTTCATATTTCTTATTCCTCTTTTCCACTATATTGATTCTTTGTTTAACATTCTATCCTGTTTTGGCGTGATTCCACGCCATCTTTTATATGTTCTTATAAAATGACTACAGTCAAACTGTCCTCCTCACAAAACAGTCATACATTTTCTGCAAATATGCCTGGGGGATATTTAATGTATGAATGTTGAACTTGATAACTGCATACCAGACGTTTTCTGTTCTCAATCGATGCCCCGATTGAGGGTGTTTACCTTTTCGCAGTCTTCTTCCAATAATCTGCGAAATGATCTTGCGTCTGTATTCAGTGGATGCTGGCTGTCATATATCATGCAGATATGCCGGTCAGGAATTTTCTCCTTTAGGACTGCCTGTATTACCTCTCCGCGTTCGAGCGCCTCACCTGCCATGGATTCCGGTATAAATGCCAGTCCCAGCTCACAACGGACAAGCGGCAGGATCTGATCTGTTGTCGCAGCCTCCGTATCCGGTGCAAATTCTATCCCGTACGATAAAAACAGCCGCTCATAAAATCGAAATGTCATCGTTTCTCTTCCAAGACTGATCAACGGATAATTCTTTAATTCTTTTAAAGACAACGTCTTTCCCTGCAGCTCTTTAAAGGATTGTCCACCGATCAGGATCTCCCGAAACGATCTCAACATTCTGGTTTCAAGGGGCGAGTCTGCTTCCACCGGTGTCGACACAACAGCAAAATCAATCTTACCGCTCTTTACTGCATCTACTGCCTCCGGCGTGGAATGATTATAGATTCTCAGTCGAATTCCCGGATATGCAGTATGAAATGACCTTAATTTATCAAACAAATATATATTTAACGCTGTCTCGCTGGCTCCGATCGATATACTTCCATGTACCATGCCCGAATAGTCCGCCAGTTCTTCCTCTGCCGTTAATAACTGATGCATAGCTGCCGACACATACATATATAGTTTTTCTCCCTCCGGTGTAAGCTGAACGCCCCGGTTGGTTCTTACAAATAAAGTACTGTGCATCTGCTGTTCCAGACAGTTCATCGCTCTTGTAACATTTGGCTGGCTGCTTTCCAGAACCTTCGCAGCCTTTGTAAAATTATGATATTTTGCCACATAATAGAAAATTTTATAATATTCAAAGTTAATATTCATCTGTCTTCTCCGTTTCTTTTATCATATCAAATGATTATGTCTGTCATATCAATTATATCTTTTACTTATCTTTCTGCCAATAGTATAATTGTGCAGAACAGAAAAAGAAAGGAAGTCGGTTAAGCATGAACGAAACTACAATTTTTCCACGAGAAAAAAAAGCAGATTTCTTATTTGAAAAAATCCTGAATGATCCATGGGCATGTGAGAAATTACAGGAAACATTTGCAAATTACCTGTGCTATAACGATGATGCTTACGACGCACCACTTCCGGCAGAAGAATTTGCACAGGCACTATTCAATTCCTATCATAACCGGGATCTGTCTGCATTTCTTATGGCGATCTGCAACAATACCCTGTTTGATCTTCTGCGCAATTCCTTTCTGATCCCATATCGATTCAACGCAGATGGCAAAACAAATCCTGTCATTATGACAGATGACAATGGTCAGTTGCTTCCTGAATACAAAACTTCGATCCGGGAAAAAGAATATCGTCATTTTCATAAGATCTATCAGACACTTAGAAACAATAAAAATATCTATCTAGCCCGCGCATACAGATACAGTCACGATTATGCCGCAAATGACATGAAACCGGAACAGAAGATTCTGGAAAAAAGTGACGGTGTACTGTTGATTTGCGAGCTTCCCAATACTGTAAAGCAAAAGGAGACAGAAGCAGAAGCATATTCTGCTGTATGGGATCTTATGATCGCACTGGAAAAGGAGCTTCCTATGTCCTACATTTTCTACGGGCAGGATTCTCTGGTGAAAAATAATTCCCGATATGATGAAATCGGCATATTCCTTCCAAATTCATTATTCCTGACGAATCTGGAACATCATATTGAAAAAGCGGAGGAGATCATCTATGCCAAAGAACAGTAATTATACAGATATCATGGAAAAAAACCATATGGAAATTCCATGGCATGATTATGTAAAAAACGATAGCAATGTCCTGATCGCCAAGGCGGGGCTGATAGAAAAAGCCTCTGTTATTGGAAGGGTCGGGTTAATTATGCTCTCCTGTGGAACAGGTGCCTGGCGTGTTCGTACTTCCATGAACCGCCTGTCCAAAGAACTGGGCGTAACCTGCACCGTTGATGTCGGATTGATGTCCATTGAATTCAACTGTTTTGATGGAACCGACTGCGTTTCACAGTCTCTGAGCATTGCGAATACCGGTGTAAACACCTCGAAGCTCTATCGGATGGAACAATTCGTTGACAATTTCCCAAAAGAAGAAGCCCATCTGACGGGCGAAGAGATTCACCGGCGTCTTGATCAGATTGAGAAGATCCATACACTTTATTCACCTGCAAAACTGGGTCTGGCTTCAGCCCTCGCCTGCTGTGCATTTACCTTCCTATTAGGCGGCGGTCCTGTTGAAATGATCCTTGCTTTTATTGCAGCCGGTGTTGGAAATGTCATCCGTACCAAAATGATCAAGCACCATTTTACCCTTTTCTTTAACATAGCAGTATCCATATCAGCCGCATGCATGACATATGCCATCTGCTTTCACCTTGCAGAAATCTTCTTCCACGTATCTGCACTCCATGAAGCTGGCTATATCTGCTCAATGCTGTTTATCATTCCCGGATTTCCATTCATAACAAGCGGCATTGACCTGGCTAAACTGGATCTTCGGTCCGGGCTTGAACGTCTGAGCTACTCTGTCATCATAGTTTTAGTAGCCACTATGTTCGCCTGGATCATGGCATTGCTGTTACATTTCCATCCTCAGGATTTCTCCGCTTTGAATCTGGCTGTAGGTACAAAGCTTATCCTGCGGATCATTACAAGCTTCTGCGGAGTCTTCGGTTTCTCCATTATGTTTAACAGCTCGATTCCGATGGCTGCAACTGCTGCCTGTATCGGAGCAGTTGCAAATACTCTCCGGCTGGAGCTTGTCGATTACACAAGCACTCCTCCGGCTGCTGCCGCATTCGCAGGCGCATTAACCGCAGGTATTCTTGCCTCCATTATAAAAAGGAATAACGGATATCCAAGAATCTCTCTGACCGTTCCGTCCATCGTTATCATGGTTCCGGGCCTTTACCTTTATCGTGCTTTCTATAATCTTGGTATCATGTCCCTAACAGAGGCTGTTTTATGGTTTTCATCTGCGATCATGATCATTGTTACCCTGCCCCTCGGTCTGATATTTGCAAGAATCCTGACAGATCGTACTTTCCGGTACTGCACCTGATTCATGTATCGGACGCAAGCCCTTATTTATCTTTTATGTTGAAAAATTATCATTGAATTATGTCGTATTCTGGCATATAATATTTCCAGATATTTATATATTCAGGGAGCTGACAAATTAGCCGGCTGAGAGGAGAATGAAGTTCTCGACCTGTGAACCTGATTTAGGTAATGCTAACGTAGGGATGTGTATTAGAGGTGCCCTGCGGCATCTTTTTTTATTGCTCTGTGGCAGATCGGGAGCACCACTTTCTGCCACGTAAAATAACATTGGTTGTAGTAGGAGGATAATATGGAAAATTACACAACACAAATGGACGCAGCCAGAAAAGGGATCATCACTCCGCAGATGAAGATCGTAGCGAAAAAGGAACATATGGCTGTCGAGGCGCTCAGGGATTTAGTTGCAAAGGGACAGGTTGCCATCTGTGCTAATAAGAAACACACCTGTCTGAATCCTGAAGGTGTCGGCAGTATGCTGCGTACCAAAATTAACGTAAACCTTGGAGTATCCAGAGACTGCAAGGACTATAACATTGAGATGGAAAAAGTAATGAGCGCAGTTAATATGGGCGCTGAGGCGATCATGGATCTGTCCAGTCATGGAAATACACAGCCATTCCGTCAGAAGCTGACAAGCGAATGTCCTGCCATGATCGGTACGGTTCCGATCTATGACAGTGTCATCCACTATCAGCGTGATCTTGCAGAGCTGACAGCAAAGGATTTCATCGATGTTGTCCGTCTTCATGCAGAAGATGGTGTTGACTTTGTAACCTTACACTGTGGAATCACAAGAAAAACGATTGATCAGATCAAAAAACATAAACGTAAAATGAACATCGTAAGCCGGGGCGGAAGCCTTGTATTTGCATGGATGAGTATGACCGGTCAGGAAAACCCGTTCTATGAATATTTCGATGAGATCTTAGATATCTGTGAGGAATATGATGTTACGATCTCCCTCGGAGATGCATGTCGTCCGGGCTGTCTGGCAGATGCGACTGACGTATGCCAGATTGAAGAACTGGTACGTCTGGGCGAGCTGACAAAGCGTGCCTGGGCACACAATGTACAGGTTATGGTGGAAGGTCCCGGTCATGTACCACTTAACCAGATCGCTGCAAATATGGAAGTTCAGAAGACCTTATGCATGGGCGCACCATTCTATGTTCTCGGGCCTCTGGTTACAGATATTGCTCCCGGTTACGATCATATCACCAGCGCGATCGGTGGTGCTGTTGCTGCCATGAACGGAGCTGCTTTCTTATGCTACGTTACCCCAGCCGAGCATCTTGCACTTCCAAATGTAGATGATGTAAAACAGGGTATCATCGCATCGAAGATCGCTGCTCATGCAGCCGACATTGCAAAGGGTATTCCGGGTGCCAGAGATATCGATGATAAGATGGCGGATGCCAGACGTGTCCTGGACTGGGATGCACAGTATGCCTGCGCACTTGATCCTGCTACAGCCAAAGCGATCCGCGACAGTCGTATGCCAGAGGATGACCACTCCGACACCTGTAGTATGTGCGGCAAGTTCTGTGCTGTCCGCAGTATGAACAAGGCTCTCGCCGATGAGTACATCGACATTCTGTAGTACGAATGCAAATATAATGGGCACTATGTATTATCGCAACTAAATTTTCTACCAGAATACACATGTCTGATTCACTCATGCTTCTGTACCAACTCGTCCTTCGGACTCAAACAGGCACCCGCATTCGTTGACAATGTGTATTCTGCTGACGAAAATTTAGCAACCGACAATAACATAGCGCCCATTTTATTTGCTATCTTATTGCAGAATGTACTCCAACTCGCCTTCGGCTCAGACAGGCACCCGTATTTACTGGCAATGTGCATCGCATGACGAAATCTTCGCTAATGTCAATATATAGTTAGTCAGTGACAGAAAAACGCCCATTTTATTTGCTGTCGTATTGCAGAATGTAAAACATGCAGTTCTTAATATAATCAGAATGTTTTCCAACATCTTTCTTTCATAAAATCTGCAATAACAAAGATATTTTCACCTTCAGCTAAAAAGCCTCTCCCATGTTTGCATTTCTCCAATATATGCATTCATCTTTTCTTGTCATACAATGGATGGTCGCCGCGATCAACCACAACCTCGTATCCGATTCCCTGCATTCTCCGCATCATACAGCCACAGCACTCCGAGGCTTCTTCCCCGGTGCAGATCTTATTGTCATATAACAGATATTTTTTTCTGACACCGACCGGTGACAGATTCGGCATCACAACATTTGCCCCGGCAAGAATCCCCTTCTCCCTGCCAAACGGATGGATCGTGCCAAGTGCTGTTGTCGCAGGAAGCAGCACAGTAGGATGGATCAGACGGATAATTGACAGCATCCGTAAGGTCATTTCAAGTGTTCCGGCAGCCTCTTTTCCAAATGGTGTGTCTGCCTGCGGAATAAAAGGTCCGATTCCGCACATTTCCGGTTCCAGTTCTTTGATCAGACAGAGATCCTCATATAACGTATCGACCGTCTGATATGGTGAACCGACCATAAAGCCACACCCAGTCTGATAACCGATCTCTTTCAGGTCATGCAGGCACCGAATCCGGTTGTCAAATGACATTTCTTTCGGATGAAGCTTCTCATAATGTGCCTTATCCGCAGTCTCATGGCGAAGCAGATAACGTTCCGCCCCGGCAGAAAAATACCGTTCATAGGCTTGCCTGCTTTTCTCTCCGATCGACAATGTGATCGCACAGTCCGGATGCTGATGTTTAATCTCTGATACGATCTCACAGATTAGGTCATCTGTATAAAACGGATCTTCGCCTCCCTGTAACACAAATGTCCGGAACCCGAGCCGGTATCCACTCTGACAACAGTCAAGGATCTGATCTTTGGTCAGCCGGTATCGATCAACATGGCAGTTATCTCTTCTTATCCCACAATAAATGCAGTTATTTTTACAATAATTTGTGAACTCGATCAGTCCACGCATATAGACTTTATTTCTGTATACCTTCTGCACTTCCGTTCTGGCACATACCATCAATTCTTCAATCATTTCCTGATTGTCTGTTTCCAGCAGAAGCTGAAGCTGTTCCTTTGTAATATTCTGTTTATCGCGAATCTCTGTTATCAGTGTATGCATAAACGGTTTCCATCCTGTCTTTATTTCTAAATAGTTTATCACATTTTACTCTTATACAACATCCACTTTTCCGGATTGCATACAAACGATGCAAAAAAAGTTCAAAGATATTGCATTTCTGTGTCGGTTTTTATACAAAAATGATGCATTTCGAATATATGCTAGATACATCAAATAAATGAACAACCGCTCATGCCCGGGCAGCGAGTTTCGACAACAGACCATGTGTCTGTAGATGACCAATGAGATAAATACTTACATGAAACCGGAGGAACTTGAGGACATGACAACTCTTACAATCAAAACAAATGCACTGGATAACAATATACGGATCATCAAACGTCTGGCAAACGGCGCAAAGGTCATAGCAGTATTAAAGGGAAACGCTTATGGGCTTGGACTTACAAAATTTGCATCGTTCTTACAATCAAAGGGTATTGATAACTATGGTGTAACCGAACTGTCAGATGCTGTCACCTTACGCAGAAACGGCATCACGGGAAATATCCTGTTGATGACTCCTTTATATAACTCAGAAGATATCACGACTGCGATCGATCACGATATCACGCTCAGCATCACCAGTACCGACTGTGCGCATGTGATCGATGAAGCAGCCGCCTACATGAACCATCCGACAGTCCATGCACATCTCTGCATTGACACCGGATTTGGTAGATACGGCTTCTTATGTTCCGAAGAAAAACAGATTGCCGATACCGTACAGTCACTAAGGCATGTGCGGATCACCGGTATCTTCTCTCATTTCCATGCAGCTGCATGCAGAAATGAATACTATGTGAAGAAACAGTTTCAGGATTTCACTCACCTCTGTGACACACTCCAGAAAGACGGCATTCCGGTAGGCATCCGTCATATCTCATCTTCAACATCGATGATAAAATATCCATCCATGAACTTAGATGCCATCCGCATCGGCTCTGCCTTTCTTGGCAGACTTGCGGTTCCAAATGATTATGGTTTTCATGAGGTCTGCAATCTGTCCGCCTGTGTGGACGATATCTATGAACTGCCGGCCGGTCACAACATCGGCTACGGCCACAGCTTCAAGCTGTCACATGACGCAAAGACAGCCGTTATCTCCGCCGGATATTACCACGGGCTTGGCATGGAGCGTCACACCGATTTCCGGACAAATTTCTTCTCTCCGATCCGTATTTATTATAAATTAAAAGGCACTTTCCATAAAAAATCACCGACTGCCAGCTTTAAAGACTGCCGACTCCCGGTGTTAGGTCAAATCAGTATGAACTCCGTGATCGTGGATACAACCGGATGTAATATCTCGGTAGGCGATATGGTTACATTTCCGATCAACCCGATTTTCGTCAACAGCGCTGTTCCGCGGGTATATATGTAACCTGTCTCATGTTGTCTGAGCTACTGTTATTCTGCGGGTGTATATGTGTTCGGCCTCATGTTGTCCGGGCGACTGCCGGTACACTTTGTACTGTCGTTTGCTTTTTTTCGTTATGAGATGCAAATTGTCAGCGAATGCGGGTGCCTGTTTGAGCCTGAAAGGCGAGTTGGCACAGGAGCATGATCGAATCAGACATTTGCAACGAATAGAAAAAAACAAGACATACAAAGTATACCGGCAGTATCCCGGACAACATGAGGCCGAACACATACACATCCGTAAAATAGCAGTATCCCGGGCAACATGAGACAGCCAAACTTTATATCACATGGATGCGACAGGTGTTACTATCATATACCTTGCATCCCCGGTCAGCGGATCACGGCGTTTGTAATCGAATAATATATAGCATACTTCAGACAGACGATTTCCCGTCTCTCTGTTGTAATAAATCTTTTCTATGTGTGTCATTCTGGACATAGATTTCCAGTCACAGCCATGATAGTCTTCTTCCCGAAGGTATCTGTGGTCGTTGGCCTCACGGATGTAGAAGTCCCGGAACAAATCTCTCACACCCTCCTGTTCCGGGGCGAAATCCGGTCGGGTCTTCATATTCTCACGAAGATATAAGTCAAATACCAGCATTTCCCGAATCAATTCTGTCTTCTCAGGGAAGTGTTCTTCTGCAAAATGAAGCAGTACATGATACCGATAGATTCTCGCCGGTGTCTGGATAAAATATCCCTTTTCATCATAATAAGAAGCAAGGCTCGCATAAAAATCAAACGGCGAATCAAATTCTTCCACCAGGAATGGCAACGTGTTCTCAAACTGACAGCTGTTATAATAAATCTCTACCATTTCTTCGATCTGCTTTAACCGCAGGATCTCATCATAAGATATCCACTTTGTAAATAATACTTCATACGGCGGACAGCTTGTATACTGTAAACCATATCGTTCTGCATTATCATGCATCTTCGAACCTTTTAGCACCTTTAAAAAACCTAGCTGAAGCTGCTCCGGCTTCATTGCATACACGTCATTAAAGGAATGTGCAAATGATTCATAGTTCTCATACGGAAGCCCCGCGATCAGATCCAGATGCACATGCACATTATGTCCCTGATGGATCCGGGCAACGATCTTTGCAAGCTTATCGACATCCATTACACGATCGATCTCCTCTATCGTCTGCAGATTTGTCGACTGCACTCCGATCTCCATCTGTATCGCACCTGACCGCAGACTGTTGACCAACTCCAATTCTTCCTCATTTAAAATATCTGCAGCAATCTCAAAATGAAAATTCGTGATGCCATTGTCATGTTCTTTAATATACCTCCAGATCGCCATCGCATGTTCATGGGAACAGTTAAATGTCCGGTCTACAAACTTCACCTGTTTTACTTGATGATCCAGGAAAAACTGCAGCTCCTTCTTCACCAGATCAAGATTGCGGAACCGAACCCGTTTGTCAATCGATGACAGACAATAACTGCACCGGAACGGACAGCCTCTGCTGCTCTCATAATAAATGATCTTATTTTTAAAAGTGTCCAAGTCATAATACAGAAATGGAAGCTCCGACAGATCGGTAAGTCCTCTTGGCTTCGTACAAAGAATATCTTTTCCTTCCCGAAGCACCAGGCCGTCAATATCCCGAAAACCCCCGGTATCACGGAAATTTTCAATACCACAGGAATTCCCAGTATTACAAGCGTTCCCAATATCATAGGACTTCCCAGTATTATGGATATTTCCAATATCAAGATATCTTCTCAGCACATCATAAAAGGTTGCCTCTCCTTCTCCAACCATAACTCCTGTAAGCTCCGGCATCTCCGCAAGAAGCTGATTGGCATCGTAGGTTACTTCCGGTCCGCCAACCCAGATATCTGTATCCGGAAGGAGCTTCTTTAATTCTGTAATGAGCTCACGGATCATCTCGATATTCCATATATAACAGGAAAATCCAACCGCATCCGGCCTTCTCTTATAGATATCCGCAAGAATCTCTCCTTTTTGATTGTTAATCGTATATTCTGCAATCTCAATATATTCTGCAAGAGACGGCTGTTTCTTTACTGAATAAGAATACAGGGAATAAATCCCCGGATTCGAATGAATATATTTTGTATTTAATGCTGCCAGTAAAAACTTCAAGGAATTCACAACCTCCTACTATATGATTTTCTGTATCTTTGCAGGCTTATTCATAATAATCTCTTTTTCATGTTTCTGATATATGAAATTATTTATCCATTTCAAGGATTATACCACAGATAAGATTTATTAAGCTACAAAATCCGGTATTTGCCTTTACTTTAGGAAACGCGGATGATAGACTGAGTCTGTAGACAAAATTTTATTATAGGAGGGTATCTATGAACAAAAAAATGAAACACGTACTTTTGGCATTGTGTGTCTGCATCTTTGGTCTGATGATGACCGGCTGCGGTTCTGCTATTAACACAACCGTAAAACTCACCTCTACCACCAAAGCAACCTGTACGATTGAACAGGGTTATGATGATGAAATGTTGGATGGACTTGCCAGCTTGTCTGAAATGACAAAAAAAGAACTCATTAATGAACTTAAGGGATCCGGTGCCAAATATTCAAAAAAGAAGATCGATGGTGTTACCTACCATATGTTCTCCATGACTGTAAAAAACAAAAAACTCAGTGATATCGAAGATTTACTTTCATCTGCAGGTTACACAAATGTATGTCTGACAAAGGATTTCTTCTATGCCACACTTGATCCTTCTACAGCAAGCAGCAATCTTACAATTGCAAAACTTGCCGACGCTGCACAGCTTCAGAAAAACGATCTTACTGACAGCCTGTCATTCTACATGAATGTAAAGGTTTCATTTAAGAATAAGGTTAAGACCACAAACGGTAAGCTTTCAAACAAATCAAAGACCGTTTCATGGACGATCAGGGATGCCAGCAAGAAGAAAAACTTCTACGCATCTACCAGTAAGGTTACAAAAACAGCAAAGACAACAGCCGTTAAGAACAACAAGTCCTACAAAGCCGGCAAGAAGATCACAGTATCCAACAGCAAGAGCCTTGTAAAGATGAAACTGGACGGCAAAGTAGTTAAGAAGAACACAGTCGTTAAGAAAAAGGGAACACATACCCTGACCATCTGGTCAAAGAACGGCAAGGTTCAGAACGTAACCTTTACAATTAAATAAGACGATTTATCACATAAAAAACATCCATACCTTTATTTACAGCATTTATCTGTATTATAAAATATGGATGTTTTATTTTTATAATTTTATCTTTTTATCATAGACAAGAATCCATCTGCTCTGTATTGTTATAAAGCAGATGGATTCTGTACTATAATCATATTCTTAATGTTTTCTATTTCATCCAGACGTCAATATCAACGGATCCTGAGATTCCCGGCACACTTCCCTCACTGGTATACTGCCAGCCGGTAAACAGATATGGGAAATCGGGTACATTGGAATATTGTGCCAGCCAGAGCTGATAATCACCCAATCGATCCATATCCAGATTCTGCGCATACCAGTTTCTATTTGCATAGATCATCGGTGTATATCCGGCATCTTTTATCGTCTCACAAAAACCAACAATGGCATCGGTACGCTCTTCATTTGAAATATCATTTGCGCGGGCACCTTCTGCTTCCATCTTCTCCGTATCAATTACAACCGGATAACTGATCTTATAACCTGCGATATTCTGAAGTACATACTGTGCTTCTTCTACTCCTTCATCATAACTTACTGCCTGTGTATAGAAATATACCCCAACCGGCATTTCTGCTTCCAGAGCTGTTTCTATATTCGTCACATAGCCGTCATCCAGTGCCAGACCACCCTGTGTATATCCACGGTATCCCAAACGGATCATTGCAAACTTAATACCAGCTTCTTTAACTGTCTCCCAGTCAATTGATCCCTGATGACTGGATACATCGATTCCAAGCTTTGCATGCTTGATTTTGTCATCCGAATAACTCATATAACCATTATCATCCAGTTGAAACCGTTCCAGATCATAATTATGTCTGGCTACCTTACTACTGATCTTATAAAGCTGTGCAGTTTCTTTATCATCTCCTACAATGATGTAACTCTTCTTGATATAATTCCAGTAATTGTCATAGATCAGATTTGCCAGTTCTCCCGGTGTCAGTTCTAGACCATGTTCCATTTCCGTGTACAAGGCAGGTGTCGATCTGGTTGTCTTATTATAATCAATACCAATACAGATTCCTGCAATGATTCCAATTACAATTCCTGCGCCGATGCACACTGCATATTTCATTCTTTTTGCTAATTGTTTTCTTCTGTCTGCTTCTCTCATGTCAATCACAAGCCGTTTATATTGCAATTCGTTCCGTACCTAACCGAAGCTGTATGATCTTATCATATTTTCGTCTGATCGCATGACGATATTTTCTTGCTATATCAGAAGAAAACATCTCTGTGATATCCTCCTGATTCAGGATTGCCCTGTCATACAGTACTCTGTACTTAATATTCCAGTCATACATCAGGCTGGTACAGTTATCGATACTTACTTTTATAAACGAACCTTTCTTCTTTCCTGTTAATACTTTCAGATTTGCCCGTTTTCTGCCAACGGAGTTCTTGACATCAAACAGTACCTCAGCACCCGGAAACCGCTCCCATATCGCATTCAGAAACGCCTGCAGCTTCTTATCCGTAAAATACTTCGTTACATCACAGCATACAAATAAGATTGCTTCACCCGGTTTCTTCTTCACACTGTCAAGCCATGAAAAATCAAGGATTGATTTGCCGATATTCTGCTCCCGGTCCCTGCTCTCCACCATCTTGCGCCGCAGTTCCATGGTCTCAGGCATATCTACATTGTACCATCGGATCCTGCCATTATCCATGCGGGAAAACATGGTATCTAACTCAGCTCCGACATTTACAATAACGCCATCTGCATACCTCATAATAAACTGTTTTACCCGTTTGTCAATCTCTACGATCCGTCCAATCTTAACAAGGCGATCATATTCCTGATACATCGCATTGAAATCCTTATGTGACACATTTAATTTGGCTGCAATCTTAATCGACTCATCATCCTGAAACAGCTTCGGATATCGTTCCGCTACCATTGACCGTGCCCATACTGCACGCTTGATCTCAGGATTTACAAGCTTTGCTTCATCCTTGATACTGTCGCTGATACGATTGATGATCATACGGCATTCCGGCACATGCTGATGCTCAATATAATCATGAGGCATTCCAAAATATTCAAAATAGTGAATCCGGATCTGCTCTTTCTTAAGCTTATCATATAATAATCTTGCATAGCTGTTCAGCAGATCATTTTCTACTGTGAATATGGCGATCTCATCACAGATATCAGTCAGATCCGCATAGATCGGGCAGGTATATTCATTCTGATGATACAGATCCTGAATCCAGTACCTGCTAAGAAATTCCTTAATGCCCAGCCGGTAATAATACTTCCGTACCTCTTTCTTGCGATCAAGCATATGATTGGCGAGATTTCCATCCATAAATTCTGTATCTAATGAAGGTGATAACAACACCAGCTTATCCGGTCTGCGAACACCTTCCTTCCATGCCAGAACTGCCAGTGATAACGCCAGTCCACCGCCTGTGGAATCTCCAACAACAACCAGACGGTCGATCGTCTCCTGCCTGGTCAGATGTCTGTATGTCCCGATCAGCATATCAAAAGTATCCTGTGCATTATGCTCTGGCGCCAGCGGATAGATCGGAACAGCCGCACCATATCCATTTTCCTCGACCACAGTCGCAACAAATTCCCACTGGTTTTTGTTGATTTCCATACAATGACCGCCGCCATGGATATAAAAGAAGAAATTCTTTACCTCTTTCTTCTTTGGTTTCACATAATAGCATAATCCATTCTCTGACTCTGCCTTTGTAATATGAAATGCATCCTGCATCCACTTTGGAGGCGTGCTGCATTCCCGTTTTCTTCCCTTCAGGACTTTTTTAGCAATATCATCCGCTTTCATGCGCTTATCATCCAGCATGACACCTGCAATTTTCTCTTTTATGATAACAAGACTGTTTTGTGTACTCATATAATGTATCCCTTAATATACATATGTAACCATTTTTACCTGCTACCATTTTCACATAACCGGGATTGAATATCAAGTCTAATTTTAATCTGCTGATATCTTCATTGCTACATTCAACATATCGATCACAGATCCATCGGCTGCATCTAATACCACCATCTCACTTGGATAATCCGGATCCGATTTATCATCACAGGAAGAAAAGATCCAGACAGGTTTATATTCAAATTGTCCATCTGCTGCGCCTGCTGTCAGGTAATAGGTCAGGGTCACATCATTAAAATTGATCGCGTTATATTTACATGGATAGGTTTTGTAATATTCCGGTATGGTTTCATTTGCCTTTTCAAGCAGCTCCGGAAATGAAAGGATCTCAGTCTTTGCACTTTCTCCGGTGGACTCCAGATAATCACACCAGTTCGCATTGATGATTCCATTGGAATCCATTGTGATCTCATAGCGTTCAACCGGCACATCATAATATTCCACCTGCTTCTGCAGATTTTCAACCTGATTAAATGCCATCGTTGACACCGGCTGCTTATCAACAGCTCTTACGTAGGTGAACGAATACCCATCCACATCCGTAGCAACAACCGAATTTGTCGCATCTGTATATACCCAGTAAAGATCAGAACTGTCCTGTAAGGCTACATCCTTCGCACCGATCTTCGACAGAAATTCTTCTGCCTTCATCTGTGCTTCCTCTTTGGAATAGCTGCAGGCATTCTGAACTGTATTCTCCTGATCCGCTTCTGTTCCTGTCTCTCTTTCATAGTCAGCCTTTGAATATGGCGTGACATACGTTGCCTTTTCTTTCGGACGATACATCATAAAATCTTCCCGCATATTAAAGGAACGATAAACGCTGTCGGTTTTGTAATACAATTCATATTCCTTCCCATCCACAGTACCAACATAATCATCCGCGGAATAATCTCCGGCAGCCGGATAACTGTCCGGGGCATCTGCCAGTTCCGTTTCCAGATCGCTGATCCATGAATCATAGGAATCCGCAAATACAGGATCCGGATAATTCTCCTTTGCTGTCTGATACTGTGTGATCTCTGCCTGAATGTCCTTTTTTATCCGATGCATGGAATCATATACATAGATTCCCTCATCCTTATCAAACAGATTCTCTGCCACCTGCTTCTTCACTTCATTACTCTCCGGATCTTTCTTCTTATACTGTGCGATCTGAAGGTCAGAGGTATCCGGAACACTGATATCATCATCCGTTACATGGATCTTTGATAAGCCGGTATCTCCAACCGCAATCTCCGTATCACAGGTAAATGGAATCTTATACTTACTCCACAGACTTCCACTATCCAGATCTTCTCCGGATGCAGATGTCTCCGTCTGTCCCAGATCCGCCTCTGTTTGTTTCGGCTGGGTATTATCTACATTGTAGTCTACATTTTTCCTTCCGCATCCTGTAACAGCCGCAGATACTGTAAGAGTTCCTGCAAGAAACAGTGCCATCATTTTTCTTCTTTTTGTAATGTCCATTTTCATCATTTGTATCCCTTCTTACTTAAAGATTTTCCCGTTTTCCCTCATATATCAGATAAAAATGACTTCTTTTATTATCCTTATACCGCCTCCGTTTAATCCTGTATTACACTGCATGTTCCCAGTGCCTTCGATACCTCAAGGATATCAATATAGGATCCGTCGGTTGCATCCAGCACGACCATCTGTTGAGGATCTTCATATGTAACTTCATCAAATTCATATACTTCAACCTGCGATATGATCCATGCCGGCACATATTCAAATTCACCGTCCTGTGCTCCCGGTTTCAGACAATAGGTAAGCTGCATACGATTAAATTCGATCGACTTGTACTGTGTATTATACTTTGCATAATATTCAGAAACAGATGAATCCGCCCGCTTCATCAGTTCTTTAAAAGAAAGCAGTTCTGTTTCCTCTGCCTCACCTTCGACAGACAGATTATTCGTCCAGACAGCTCCGATCACTCCATTATCATCCACCGCAATCTTACAGTAATCTGTAGGTATATCCACACCTGCTTCCTGCTGCACCATATTGTCAACATTCAATGCCTGTAAGCCCTCTCCAAGAGACTGATCCTTTATCATCCGGTTAAATGTAAAATAATACCCATCAATATCACGCTCTATAAGCGTTGATAAAGCATCATCATAGGTCCATGCCAGTGCGGAGGACTCTCCAAGTGTCATATCATTACAGTCGATCTTCTTCAGAAATTCTTCTGCTATCTCCAATGCTTCCTCTTCTGAATATTTACACTGGTTTTTATCGTTCAGTGCCTCCTCTGCACCTTCGGAACCATATTTTATACTGTCATTTAATGACACATAGCCGCCATGATCGATCATCTCCGTTCCATCCTCTGTTCCGTCTGCAGGTCTATATACCATGGCATCCTCCTTCAATGATAAATCATAGCTTAAAATCATATCATCCGGTGTCCTCAGAACAAATTCATATTGACCACATGTTCCAAGGTACTTTGTTGCAGAATAATCTCCGGCAGCCGGATAATCTTCCGGTGCTTTTTCCAGCTCATCCTGAAGCTCTGTAAGCGTATCATTTATCTCCTTAATACGTTCCGCATCGGTTCCCAGCTCTTTTTTCAGTTGTTCATAGGATGCGATCTGTTCTTCTATATCTGCCTTTGTCTGATTGTTCTCATCATAAGCATAGATTCCTTTGCTCTTATCAAATATCGCTTCCGCTATTTTTTTAAGTGCCTCTCCTGCGGTATCATTCTTTGTTAACTTCTCAGTATACATGATTGATGTATCAGGAACCGAGATCTCATCCACCTTCAATGTGATCTCACTCAAACCCGAATCCCCTACTGCTATACTGTCATCATATGACTTTGGAATATCGTACTTATCCTGAATACTTCCGCTGTCCTTTTTTCCGCCAGATCCATCGATATCATAGTCGATATCTTTTTTCCCGCATCCGGTAAATACCGCCGCCATCATCATTGTTCCAAACATCAGCCAGGCGGTTCCTCTTCTCCTGATCTGTTTTCTCATCTTCCTTCCTCCTCATATCGTAAATATATTTTATTTCTTTCCCGATCCCGGTCACTTCTCTGCACTATCTGAAGTATCCGTATCTTCTCCAATTTTTGTATTTTTTCTCCAAATTATCTTACGACTTTCTAATTAAAACACAGGGAAAAATCATTTTCGCATCATAGCTGTATATTTTCTGAATAATTAAAAATGCTCATGTACTGCTTATTACATGAAACAGTACATGAGCATATCTTTTATATTAATATTTTTATTCTTCAGAAGATGTATCTTCGGCAGAAGTGTCCTCAGCGGATGTATCTTCAGAAGATGTATCTGTGTCTGTATCCGTATCGTCTACGTCTTCTGTATCGGAATCGTCTTTGTCATCATATGTATAATATGTGCCAAGTGACTTGGCCAGTTCCAGAAGATCGATCACTGATCCGTCTCTTGCATCGACTACAACCATCTGTGTCGGGCTGTCCTTATCTGTATAATCCTGATATTCCTCATACTGGGATAATATCCATGCCGGAATATATTCAAAGGTTCCTTCTTTGTCTCCTGCTTTCAGGAAATAGGTCAGCTCCATACCGTTAAATTCAATCTTCTTGTAATGAGATGTGTACTTGCTGTAATATTCAGGAACGGTTTCATTCATTTTATCTAACAGATCCTTATAGGAAAGAATCTGTGTTGCCTGTGGTTCTCCATCTGCTTCCAGATATTCGCTCCAGCTTGCACTATTGATACCCTTGGAATCAATGCTGATGGAGCATTCCTCCTTTGGAATATCAATGGATGCATTGTCCTGCTGGATGTTATCGACATTCCATGCATTTACTGTTGCGGTTGGCTGGTTATTGATCGCTCTTGAATATGTGAATGTATATCCATCCACATCTGTTGACTGGTTGTCACCATTATCATCATAATAAACCCAGCAAAGTGCTGATGTATTCTTTAAGGTAACATCCGTACATCCGACTTTTGCAAGGAAATCATCTGCCATCTGTCTTGCTTCATCTTCTGAAAATGTACACTGATTTGTATTTGCATCTACAGAGTCTGACTCGTCTGCACTATACTGCATGTAATCGTCCATGGAAGTTGAATAACATCCGCTTGCTCCATCCTTTGGACGATATTTTAAGAAATCATCCGCAAGATACAGGGAATATCCGGTTGTACCATTTTTCTCGCTCGGAGTGGATACCGTAAACCTTGTATCTCCGATCGAACCAATAAAAGTATCTCCTGTATAATCGCCTGCTGCAGGATATTCATCCGGTGCAGTCGCAAGCTCATCCTTCAGATCATTGATCCAGGAATCATAATAAGATGCCATGTCACTGTCACCTTTTTTCTTTTCGGCTTCATACATATCGATCTCAGTCTGAATATCTTCTTTGGTACGCTTATCATAATCATATTCATAGATACCCTTATCTTTGTCCAGAACTGCCTCTACTGTTTCTTTTTTACTATCATTTGTTGTTTCCTTCTTCTTAAACGATGCAACATACAGATCTCCTGTATCCGGTACGATCACTTCTTCTGCATCGATTGCAATCTTCTGAATACCGGAATCTCCTGTTGCGATCTCGGTATCACAGCTTTCAGGTATTCCATATTTACCCTGCAGGCTGCCACTGTCCGCATTGCTTCCAGAACCACCATTTCCTTCTACATCATAATCAATATCCTTCTTGCCACAGCCGGTAACTGCTGTGCTGATTGCCAGCATACCAACTAACAGGCAGGCTGCCATTTTTTTACGATATACGCGAAATCTTTCTTTATTATTCTTTGTTTTGTTCTGCATATAAGAACCTCCTCTTTTCTTCTCTCATTTATTATAGCTTCTGGATCCGATCCAGTAAATGACATATTATTTTGCGCCATGTTCCGCGACCGATTACTCTTCAGTCGTATCACCGGTTGTATCTGCATCACCCTCTGTGGAATCTCCTTCACTGCCTGTGGAATCTCCGGAAGTGTTGGTATCATCATCTATAGTAGATATCGATGAACTGCCGTCATCAGATACATCTCTTGCGGTTGTATCGGTTTCATAACTCTGATATGTGCCAAGTGCCTTGGATAGTTCCATCAGATCGATCACCGTACCATCTGTAGCATCAAGGACAACCATCTGGGTTGGATATGTCTCATTTGTTGAATCGGTCATATCCTCATACTGTGTCAATATCCATGCAGGTACATATTTGAATGTTCCTTCTTCATCTGTCTTCTCCAGATAATATCCAAGCTTCATAGAATTAAACTCCACTTTTTTATATCTGGTTGGATATGTGGTATAGTATTCTGCAATATTCTTATTTGCTTTTTCTAACAGCTCCTTAAATGATAAGAGTTCATTTGACTCTGTTTTTCCGGTTGTTTCCAGATAGGATACCCAGCTTGCAGATATAATACCATTAGAATCAACATATACCGTACAGGTTTCGGCAGGAATGCTTACCGATCCATCATCCTGCGTAATATTATCAACATTCCAGGCTTCCGGAACATCGGTAGTCTGATTATTGATCGCTCTGCTGTATGTAAATACATATCCATCGACATCAACAGCCTCGGTATTCCCATCTGTTCCATAGTAATACCAGTAAAGATCCTGTGTATCATTCAGGGAAGCATCTGAAATACCGACCTTACTGATAAAATCATCTGCAATGGACTGTGCCTCTTCCTTTGTAAATGTACATACATTTGAGGCTGACACATCTGCATCTGACAGATCATCCCCGCTATCCGGAGTTGAATAATATACTCCGTTCATTCCATCTTTTGGACGGTAGGTGATCAATGAATCCTTCAGACCTACGGAACCACTTCCGCCTTCCTGATCGTCCATATACATAATATATTTTCTTCCGTTGATCTCTCCGATAAAGGCACTACCGGAATAATCATCAGCCGCCGGATATTCATCCGGTGCATTCTGAAGCTGATCTTTCAGGTCGGAGATCATGGAATCAAACCAGGATGCACTGGAATTATCTCCATTTGCTGCAGAATCCTTCTTTTCCTTTTCATACTCATCGATCTGGTCCTGAATATCTGCTTTTGTCATATTGTTATAATCATATGTATAAATACCTTTGTCTTTTTCAAGTACAGCTTCTACGATCTGTTTTCTGGTATCATTTGATGATTCTTTTCTTTTTACATATACGGTCGGAAGATCTACCGTATCCGGCACTGTTACCTCATCTGCTTCTATTGCAAGTTTGCTGATCCCGCTGCTTCCAGCGTCCAGTGTAGTATCACAGGATTCCGGTATTCCGTACTTACCCTGAAGGCTTCCACTGTCCGAGCTGCCTCCGTTTCCTGATTCACCGTCTACACTGTAATCTATATTCTTCTTTCCACAGCCTGTAAGTGCAGTTCCTGTTGCCAAAACTCCTACAATGGCAAGTGCTGCCATCTTTTTATAGTGCATTTTTCTGCTTACCTGTGTTGTCTTATTACCTGCTGTTTCTTTTCTTATTTTCTTCAAAATAATTACCTCCTGCTGTGATCCTACATTTTAACAAACAAAATTAATATGTATATTTTTTCAGCGCTGTAAAAATATTAACACAAACCATCGATTTTGTTCATTAATACGGGTCTATTTTTTTATTAAACTTTCTTAAGCTTTCTTTTCATTTTTCCCGACATATTAAATGTACATGACCACTACATATTTTATGCAATATAGTTGCATCCTTTTTGCATCCTTTTTCTACATTTTCTTGTATTTCTATATTGCATTTTTTCTTTTTATGTTATAGTATGTGCGGTGAGAAAGAATAAAGAGGTGTCATTCTAATGAATATTACCATGTTAAAAAGTAAGATCCACAGAGCCGTTGTTACACAGGCTGAACTGAATTATGTCGGCAGTATCACCGTAGACTCTGAGCTTTTGAAGGAAGCAGGAATTCTTGAATATGAAATGGTGCAAATTGTTGATATTGAAAATGGAAATCGTTTTGAGACATACACGATTGCCGGAGAACCGGGATCCGGTGTTATGTGTTTAAATGGTGCCGCTGCCAGACAGGTTCAGGTAGGCGACCATATCATTCTGATGTGTTATGCTTCTATGACACCTGAAGAAGCCAAAGAATACCGACCAACGGTAGTCTTTGTAAACGAAGACAATTCCATCTCCCGTATCACCAGCTATGAAAAGCATGGCGAGATCGGCTAGACAATATATTGTTAGGACAAAAAGGAAGATAGCATGCTCTGTTATTCCGTAAGACGCTTTCGCTCTAATCCTCGTGCAGCGGTACATAAGGCTGCAAAGGGCGCAGCCAAAGTACCGGCCTCGGATAAGGTTTACTTCATAACAGACATGCTATCTTCCTTTTTGTCTTAAAAATAACACCACTAATTATCGAACAATCGCTTTTCTATCTTTCTTCTTTATTTACTATCCTGAGAATTCGGGCAGGGTTGCTGACTACGACTGCATTTTTGGGGTATATCCTTGGTTGCAACTCTTAAATCTATTCTTTCCCATTCCATTCCTGTTTCATCTCTTGAGAATCTGCTTTGTCTGTTGATATATCTTGACTATTAGCCATCTGATCATATATCTGTGTATTTACATCATAGGCATTTGAAGCATAGCCCTGTGCATCCGCATTATAGCCATTCGGATAATAGCCCTGTGCATTTGCCTCATATCCATTCGGATAATAGCCCGCATCCGCATTATAGCTATTTGGATAATAACCTTGCGTATTTGCTTCGTAACCGCTCGGATAACAGCCTTGTGCACTTGCTTCATAATCGTTCAAAGCATAGCCCTGCGCACTTGCTTCGTAGCCGTTCGGAACATAGCCCTGCCCACTTGCTTCGTAGCCGTTTTGAGCATAGCCCTGCACATTTGCCGCATAGCCATCCGGATAATAGCCTTGTGCATATGGTTGCTGCATATTCTGAGCATTTACAGGCTGTATATATTCTGATGTAGTTTTTTTCTGCTTCTTCTGTTCTCTGGCAATCTTCTTCTCATTTTTCTTCTCGGCTTTCTTCGCCAGACGTTCTTCTCTGTGTTTTACCCTGTATGCCCGAACGATCAGAATATATACGATCCATAAGATAAGCAGGGAAACGATCGCGATCCCGGCATATAACTGCCACCGATGATAAGACGTCGCATAACGATAACCAAGCTCACTGTCAAGCGTCAGCAGCTTATCTCCCGATACCTGTATTGTCAGATAGATGCTGTAACCGATCACACCCGCACCTGCAAGTGTAAGAAGGATCTGAATAATAGTATATACGATCATGACTGCTTCCTCCTTTTCCTGCCCTTTGCGAATACAATGATATAAAGGATCAACAGTACAAGAACTAATCCGCCAAGTGCGATATATTCAAATATCCGCTTTACTGTTTTTGCCGATTCATAGGTGATTGTCGCTGAATATACCGACTGATTTCCAACAGCATCTTCAGCAATTAAAGTTATCGTATTCTCACCACCTGCCAGTGTTATCTTCTTATTAAAATAATTCTGTGTCAATTCAACCGGTTCTCCGTTTAATGTAAGAACAGCACCGGTCTCTGTATATCCGTTCAAATAGATACTTCCTTCTGTTACTACTTTTCCATTTATATCTTCGGATACAGATAATTGCGGAGGAACCGTATCTACATAAATATCTTTTGAAAATTCGGCTGCATTTCCTGTTTCATCTGTCACTACAAATGAGACCGTGTTATCACCATCTTCCAGATTCACACGATACATGCCGGATTCTTTTTCTCCCTCCAGAATTTTCCGTTCTCCCAGATATACATCAAATGTGCTGTTAGTATCTAATGTCATCGTTGCATTTATGAAACTGTTTTTTGTCGTATCCGAATCCGTATCAAAGGCTACATCTGCCGATACTTTTACTGCAGAATCTGCAGTGATCAGATCATACATACAGCTCTCATTTGTTCTCACAACTGCCAGATATACTTTGGAAGCATCTTCTGAAAAATCTCCATAAAACGTTTCTGCTGTTCCAACATCTTCTTCCTTTATCAGGTTATGGTTCTCATCCCAGACAAGGACTGTATAAGCTTCATTCTCTGCTGCCGTCCATGAAATATAATAACCATCGTTATAGGTTCCGCCTTTTACGCCATTTACCTTCTGTGAATCATTTGGATTCTGATAGCTGACAAATCCATCACCGTAAGCCCGCTGATAGATTCCATCCACAGATACACGGATATAAAAATGATATTCACCACTGGAAAGGCTGTTCAGATCAAAAGAAGCAGTCCCCTTCTTATCCATATATTCACTATAAACACAGGTTCCGTCAAATCCCTCAGAATCTGTATCTGCAAATATTTCTACATAGATCTCATCCGGACTGTCCGTGATCTTATAGTCTGCGGTAACGCTTCCATCTGTATTCTGTGTTACCGCAAATTTGCTGATCACTAAAGAATTCGGAAGTTCACCGACTGTTACATCTACAGTTCCTATATTGTCGCCGCTCACCACAACCGTCCAGGTTCCTTCTTCTCCTTTTCCTACATTGACGATTGCTTCTCCATTTGCCTCATATACCTGATCCGGTGTCTTATCCTTACTGTAGACTTTACCGGATGGTGATGTCAGCTTTACGGTTCCTGCCTGTTCATAGTTTTCCCATGTCACATAGAAGACCGCTTCTGTATATTCACGACCCAGATCAATCGTTACCTCTGTCTCTGCTGCATGAACCGGAAGTACCAGCCATCCTGCCACAATAGCCACCATTAACAGCCATATACATATTCTACTTACTATTCTTGTCTCTCTTTTCATATGCTTCTGTTACCCCCTTAGTTGGATGATGCATGAACTTTATCCCACAGGAAGAGTTCTCCATTATCTTCATACCAGATAGATGCTTCTTTCTCTTTGCCGTTATTCCCACTATAATTCAATGTTACCTTGGCTTTATTAAAGTCCCAATCCCAGTCAACGGCAAGCTTCGAAGCTCCCTTTGCATGAACATTAGCAGGTGCCATATCCACGTTACCATTTACACCAAGCTTGATATATCCACCGGTCAGATTGCCACCAAGATTTGCATCAGCACTTCCGTTTACCTCACAGCCAAAGCCTGAGATTCCAAGTTCTACAGAAGCAGATACATCCAGACCATCTTTATTTATCTTTGCTGCTGCCTTCGCCTTTTCTGATCCAAGCAGTGACAGATCAGCCGAGATTGCAAATTCTGGATCACTGAAATTAATCTCTACCTTACCATTTGCTTCACCGATCTCACCCCATGACTTGAACTTCTTCATCAGGGCATTATTACCGTTAAACGAAGCAAACAGGTTGATATCTGCACCCGCAGTTCCTGCAAGTATAATATCCTGCTTATCATATAAAGTATTATCAAGACCGGTACCGATAATATTATATGTTTTCTCCGGGATCACTGATTCGTACAGATTTAAGGCGATCGTACTCATACCCTGCAATTCTCCGCCAACCTGATTGATGTCAATGACTTTATAAACCGTTATTCCCGGATCTAATGCTGCTCCGATCGTTACTTTATCCGGCAGCCAGTAATAGGAAGAAAACGAGCCATCAAATCCGGCGATCCGACTGTCAAAGAATCCCGGTATGGATGTTGCCAGATCGATCTTTCCACCGATCTTCCAATACTCGTAATCAGGATCCAGGGAATTTAATTTTAGTGACAATTCATTGATCCCAAAGGTTCCAAAATTAATCTTATCATCTACAGATAATGTTACTTCTCCACCAAACTGAATGCCATCCGGTGTGATCGCCATTGATAAGGATCCATCTAAGCCTCCAAAGAATTCTTTTGCTCCAAACTGCTTTAAGCTGCTCCGTTTCGTGACAGGCTCCGACTCCTTATTCGCTCCGGTTTTATGTTGAAGTGATTTCTTTGTTGAATCAATAATTTCATCCAGCCGGAATGATGAAATATCTACCTGTAACCGGTTACTGTGCAGATTTACCTCTGCAACATCGATATCCATGATAAACGGCACGGAAAGATTCAGACTGGCAATCGTCAGATCAAATGATATATCAGATCCGCTGACCGTTACATAATATCCATTTTTACCAATTACATAATCTTTATTTCCCATGACCAGACCGGCGAAGCTGCCATTGGCCTGTTCCATCTCTGCGTAACTGACATAGAGTTTTCCATCTCCCTGAACCTTACCGGAATCACCGACCTTGATCGTCTTATTTGCCACAAGGGAAAGATCCGGATCCATGTCGTCCACAATGATCTCCATATCACCTGAGCTGTGAACAAATCCGTTGATCATGACATTTCCACTGGCCGCCAGGCGATCATCTGCTGTCTGACCAATGGCATCCGCCGTGATCGTCATATCACCAAGTCGGATTGAGGTTGTTGTTCCTGCTTTGAATACCTTAAACAGAGATTTTCCTACAACCAGACGACCATCTGTTGTCTTTACTTTGACATCATAGATACCGGCAGTCAGTTCGCCATTTAATTTGCCTGTAAGACTTGTTTTATCTGCTACCTGTATATCTGTTAATGCCAGATTGCCAACCGTCACACTCGCAATATCAGAAAATCCCCCGCCATTTACAGTCAAGGTGATACCATTCTGTACATCCTTTACAGATACATTTCCCGGCGTTACCGAAGATACTCCGAGTGTATTCTCATCTACCTTCCGGATAAATCCTGCATCATCTGAATCCTCCGGTTTATTCTCTTCTTTTAAATAGTAATTCTTTGTCGCTGTTGCATTATATTCTGCGATATCAACAGTAAGAAATCTAGGATCTACATCCGGATTCTTTGTTACCGTATATGATATGCTGTAATTATTTACGATATATTTCTGAAGATACAAATAGATATCCGACAGCTCCGTTGATGCAGATGCCTTTACGAATTTACCACCGGTTGCTTCTGCGATTGCCTGCATATATGCGTCATCACATTCGCCAAATCCAACCGTATATACACTGATTCCAAGTCTTGCTGCCCGGTCAGTTGCAGCCTGCATATCTTCTTCCGAACCTCCGTCCTGTCCGTCAGACATCAGGATAACTGCTCTGCTGCCTTTTTCCGCTTCCAGATTATCAAGTGCAAGATTTAGACCCGCAGATATGTTGGTTCCACCACCATCTGAAATAGCTGCTATAGAGTTCTTCAGCGTTCCGCTTCTGGATGTCAACGATTGCTCCAGATATGCCTCATTATCATATGAAACAATCATCATTTTCTCTGAGGTTATATGCTCTACCGCTTCTGTTGCGGCCTGCTTTGCGTTTGCAATCGCCGCACCTTCCATACTGCCGCTCTTATCCATTACGATACCGATACTGACAGCTTCACTCTCTGCCCCGCTGTTCAGTGTAAAATCCGTGATCTCATACTGCGTATCGATCACCGTAAAATCTTCCTTTGTAAACTGATCTGCCAGTTCTTCTTTGGAGTCCTTTGTTCCATTGATATTAATGTATGCCTGAATGGATGGATATGCCGAAGTATCGATACGGCTGATATGAATGTTGATCCTGTCGTATTTTAATGTGGTTGCAACGTACGAATTAAATGAACCATTTATGGTTTCTTCCGATACAGGAACAACCTGACTGCTCTGTTTATCTACCATATCGTTAACGGCAGCATTCAGTTCTGCATTATAACTGTCATCGGAGATCTGATTGTACTGTGTCACAACTTCATCAATTGCATCTTTTAATAATGATGAATCACTGATCTTGGCACTGTTATCAATGACATTATGCAGATGCTCGTTTGCTGTATCTCTGTCATCCATTGCCAGATACAATTTGGACAACTGCAGTTCATAAAATCCCGTATCGTCTCCACGATACGGTTCCTGTACAAGAACATAATTAACTGCACGCTTGACCGGTACATAACTTGCATCCTTATAATAGGAATCCGCTTCCTCCAGCAATTCATTTATCTCATCTGCATGTGCTCCATCATAACCTTCATCATCAATCAGCTTCTGTGCCTTCTCTTTCGCGCGCTCCGCCTTCTTCACCAGACTCTTGATCTCATCATCCTTCATATCAAATGAGTCTTCCGTATAGTTCTGATCTCTGGTATTTCGATATACTTCTTCGACTATTACATCCGTATATATAACCGTATTCTCCGGACTTTTAAAATTCTTGTTCAGTTCAGAAGCTATATCCTTTGCCTTATCAAAATCATTCTGATATACATAATAACTGATCTCCCGCCGGAGTACTTCTTCTGTCTCACCGTATGTATGCTTCAGATCCCTGATATCATCCTCTGTAAGATCAGCAACTGCCACGCCATGGATCTTATTGTCAAGCTCATACGATTCTTCAAACTCCCGCTGTTCTTTTCTGGTAAAATCTAGATCTTCGATATAAGCAGTCAGTGAATCCGTCAGTGTTTCATTTGATGCATTACCCGTGTCATCTGACTCCCCACTCCATGCAGTCTCCTGCACTCCATCTTCTTTTTCCAGATCAGACAGATAAGATTCATAATCTGTATATGCCTTTTCTCCTCCGGAGATCATTCCTAGTTTCCCGGAGCAATAGTCATCAAGAGCCGTCAGATATGCCTTTCCTGCCTTACTGAGCCCGTTTTGTTCTGATAACTCCTGAAGTTTAAAATGGCCGTTAATATAATCTCCGTTCATGACATCACATGCCACACTGAGCAGTTCTTTTTCTTCAAAAGAACCTGCAATGTCGTCAAGAAGGATTGCCGCCTGATCGATATTGCCCTCTTTCATATAACAATACGCCATATAGATATTCTGATCATTTGTATCTGCGTCCGTAAAATATGCCCGGACGCCAAGAAAGGTAGTCCCGGCAAAAGCCAGAACTACCCCTATCGTGAGCAGCCATTCCGGGACATTTCTCTTTGTCTTAAAGATGAAATGTCCGCATATATCAACGACTGTAAAAAACAGAAAGATAATTGCTATCTTCAGTAAAATATTTAATTCCAAATTTTGCCCTCCCTTAAATATCTGAATCTGATCTGTTTTAAATGAAGACCATTTTTACCGACATTCAGACGCATAACTGAAAATCTGGTATGCAGATCAAATTCTTTTTTGATAACCATGTCTTCCCCATTTGTTCCATGGAATGTGAAACTGAGGCTCGGTATATTGGTATAATACAACGTACATGGCATTTGGGCAAGTTCTGAGAGATTGGAACTTCCGATCAGTTCGATCTCATAAATTCCTTTTTTTTGTACATCAAACGGAAGTACATAATTTACACCGGCTTTCGACTCCTTGGTATCAAGTCGTAATTCATAGTCGCCATCTAATCTGACAAATTCAACCTCTGACAGATCAACATCATCCGGTTCCGCCGGACGATTGATGATCGATACCTCTGTCGGGCAGCCCATTGCTCTTCGCATTGCTTCTGTATCAAGTACAAAGCCACAGATGTTCGCTGCATTTCTCTGAAGTTCCGCGCGCTTCAGCCGTCCATCTACGAGTGCTGCGACTGTATTGTCTCCGCTGGCATTTGTTGATCCATCCGGACATACCATATAGATATCATTCTGCGCACGTGCCATTGCCGCAAAATTAATCTTATCCGGCTCCTGTCCACGCTCATTGATGGATGCCCACCAGTCAGTCATGACGATACCTTTAAATCCCCATTCTTCTCTGAGGATTGTCGTACAGAGATCATAATTTCCGGCTGTCCATACTCCGTTTACCGGTCCGTATGTCGTCATGATCGCATCGCAGACACCACTTTTTACGATCATCTCAAAGCCTTTCAGATAGATCTCCCGAAGTGCACGTTCTGATACAACAGGATCTGCAAAATGTCGTCTCATCTCCTGATTATTTGCACAGAAATGCTTCGCTGCCCCTGTTACACCTGCTGCATGCAGACCTTCTAACACCGCACCGGCAAAGCATCCTGTCACATATGGGTCTTCCGAGAAATATTCAAAGTTTCTTCCATTTAACGGATGACGGTGAATATTCATACCGGGTCCCAGTAAACAGTCAACCCTCTGTGAGATCATCTCATAACCGGTACAGGTGTAAAGCTCTTTTACAAGCTCTGTATTAAATGTACATCCGATGATCGTTCCGTTTGGCAGACTGAATGCTTTCACGCCACAGTCTAACCGCATACCGGACGGTCCATCACTGCAACATACCGAAGGGATTCCATGACGGTTGATCAGTGACTTGGATACACCGCCAAATGCTGCTGCCGTTCCCGGTGTTACAAGTGAACTTCCCATGCCTTCTCCTCGAATGATACAAGTAAGGTCATCGTCTGTCAATTCTGAAATAAATTTATCCATTCCGATCGAACCATCTGCCACATCGGATAATGTATGAGTACCCATCGTCTGACGGATCTCCTGTGGAAGATGATCCTGTCTTCTCTGCTTCTCGTTTGATGCATGCTGTGGTGCTGCTTCCATCATGACCTGATATCCGTTCTCTGTCTCTGCTGCCTTCATTCTGTCAAATGCTTCTACCGGAGCAAGTGCAGAGCAAAGCTGTTCGATCACAAGATCATCTGCAAGCTCAAACGCGCCTGCACATTCTGCACTTCTGACATTTTCGCCGGCAAATACATGATATGTGCCTGCTTCTAATACAAATGCATAAGCATGTCCTGTAATACCGGAGTCGTCATAGGAAGCAAAGCGGCTGTATGGAACGGTAATATCCAGTTCTTCTGATTCACCCGGTGCAAGCTCCTTCGTCTTTGCAAATCCGACAAGAACCTTATCTGCTTTTCCAAGCTTACCCTGCGGAGCTTCCACATAGACCTGAACAACATCTTTTCCTTTCTTTAAACCGATATTTGAAACAGTTACATGAAGTGTAAACTGCTGTTTCTCCGGCTCATTTGCAAATACAACGACTGCCTTTTCAAATGTTGTGTAGGACAGACCATATCCAAACGGATATCTGACGCTGTCCTTTGCGAAAGTCTCAAAATAACGATATCCGACATAGATATCTTCACTGTAATAATTCTTATCCGGATCACCAAAATATGGTGTAGAAGGATAATCAGCAACTTTATATGCGATCGTGTCTGTCAGATGACCGGATGGTGAAACAGCTCCTGTTAATACATCTGCCGTTCCAAGTCCGCCAACCATGCCGCCCTGCCATACATACATAACGGCTTCCGGCTGGTAACGGTCTGTAAAACTCATATCGAGCAGGCCGCCGACATTTAATAAAACTATCATCTTATCAAAGTTCTTTCTTACTTTTGTGAGCAGATCTTCTTCCACATCTGTAAGCTGATAAGAGCCCTTGGTATCACTTGCATCCTTATCCTCGCCTGCTGTACGTCCGATGATCACGATAGCTGTCTCTGATCGCTTGCCGGCTGCTTCCACAACCTCATCGGTCAGCTCCATTTCTTCCTGACACCACGGTTCATTTCCCCAGCCTTCGCCTTCATTAAATGGATGTGTCTTTTCCCAGTCCTGATAGATCCTGATCAGCTCCTCATCCAGGATGACCTGACCACTCTCACGCAGACCATCTACGATTCCATAGACCTTTGATACATTTACCATTCCTCCTGAACCGGTTCCGCTCTTATAATAGTGATTCTGGATTCTTCCAAATACTGCCACCTTCTCATCTTTTACAAGTGGAAGTGCCTGATCTTTATTCTCAAGCAGAACACAGCCTTCTGCTACCGTCTGTCTTGCAAGTGCTACATACTGATCCCAATCCAATACTACCTGATTCTTCATATCCATCATACTCCTTTTCCTGATTTTATTCGTTCGTTTGTTTTATCTCATTTATGCAGTTGCTTTTTCCGTCTCTCTGCATATGAATATTCTTCTTTTCTGCCTTTCAGCAAATTCTATTCTCGTTCTTTTACTCTAAATGTATGATAGTATGAATACGATTTTTATAATATAATAAAAACGATATTTATATCGTTTTTTCGACTATTTTAAAATCGAAAAAACTGCTGTTTGAATTATTCAAACAACAGTCTTTTTCCAAATCTTATGCTTATTATACCACAAGAATCCCGCCCGGCATACACCAAATGGGATTCTTATATTTTTCTGTATAACTGACACTTTACTATTTATTCTTTCTACTCTTTGCGAACACACAGCCTGCTCCAACAAAGCATGCACAGATTCCGATAACAGCTACATAAATGATCGGTGTTGTATCACCTGTCTTTACGAGTTTAGAATCTTTACCGGTCTTATCCTCGGTTGTACCTGTATCCTTGCCAGCTCCAGAAGCCGTTGTTGATTCTGTATCTTCCATTTCTCCGGTCATTGCCTCTGTTGTCTTATCTATGGTTGTATCCTCTTCGGTTAACTCTGTAGTTGGCTCTGCTGTTACATCTCCGGTCGTCCGACCATCTTCTGTCGATACATCCTCGGTTGTTGCTTTCTGAGTTGTCTCGGTTGTAGCGTCCTCGGTCGTAACTTTTTCTGTCGTTTTTTCTGTCGTTTCTTCCTCAGTCGTCACATTCTCTGTTGTCGTCTCCTGTATAACCGGTATAGCAGCTGTCTCCACTTTACCACAAACAGTACATTCATGCTTCTTTATTCCTGTAGCAGATGTTGTGGCTGCTGTTACAACCTGCCATGCGCCATACTGATGACCCTTTGCCGCAACTACTGTATCAAGAAGTGTGATTTCCTGTTCACCGTCTGCATCACGGAAATATTTGCCGCATTCATCGCAGTACCAGTATGCGATATTTCCTTCATCCAGACAGGTGGCTTCTCCGGCAGATACTGCCTTCATATTATGTACATGCTTCTTATTGATTGCAAATGAATCAACCACGCTCATATCACTGGTTCTGTATGTTGTTACCTTAAACTGGCTGTCTGACACATCTACTCTTGAAATGTTTGGAACATTTTCCTGATTCATCACTCTGGAATATGGGAAGCTTGCATTCTTGATCGTGTAGAACTTGGAACCAGATGCAGAGTTTAATGTCACATATAAGATTCCTGTTGGATTTGTGATCGATGAATAATCGGCATCATCATAGATCGATGCATCTGTCATCGGATCAAGTCCATCCATCATGTAGGTTCTGCAATATACATGGTCATGTCCCATAAGAACCACATCGATATCAAGATCCTTGAATACCGGAACCAGTTCCTCTCGTCTTGTCAATATGCCGCTCTCCAAAGAATGGCTTGCTACGGAATAAATGGAGTGATGGAATACAACCACCTTCCATGTAATATCCTGACCTGCAGTTGCCTGTATTGCCTGTTCCATAAATGCCTTATGCTCGGCTGTCGATGTATTGTTACTGTTCAGTGCAAGGAACAGTACATGATTGTATACGAAATAATAGTCTCCGCCTGCTGCAGTCGTTCCATAGCTGCTTTCATTCGGATTGTTAAAATGCTGATCGTACGCCGCAGAACCGGAATCATGGTTACCTACCACTGTTGCGGTTGGAAGATCAAGTAAAGTATCATGCTCCAGATATCCGTCGTACTGATCTTCATTTGATGCTGTATTTACCTGATCACCGGCTGATAACAGGAAGTCCACACCATCAAATGCACTGTTGCCGGAAATCAGCTTCAGCGTCTTCTCCCATCCGTCTGTATCGTTTACAGAACTGCCACTTGCACCGATCTGTGGATCACCTGCTGCTGCAAATGAGAAAGAGCCTGTTCCACCGGTTGTAAAGGCACGGATCTCTGACTTTGTCTCTCCATTTACCAACTGATAAGCATATGTCGTATCAGCTGACAGTCCGGTTGCTGTCGTCTGATAGTTGTAGTAACCGGATTTGTTGGATGCAGTTCCATTTGCCGTGAAGCTCTTTGCATCTGCCGGCATCTCGTTTCCACTGACTTCTGAATTCTTAGCAACCAGAAGTGTGCCTGTTCCATCAACATCTGCATACCAGGTTACATTGATCTCAGACGCATCCTTACCAACCGTCCATGAGATATTCTTCTGTGTATATACCGGTACGGATACTGTCGTCTCAAATGTAAGAGTCGGCATATCAAAATAAATATCCGAGCTGGATGAGCGTCCCTGATGAAGCTCTACTGCTATAACATTTTTTCCATCCTTCACTGCCGCAAGTGCTGCCGGATCACTGGTACTGATCGTTCCGGTCTTTGGATCGCCGGCATTGGAACCGCCATACTGAAGATTGCCTGTTATGCTGTCATCATCAAAGCCTGCAATCTTCACACCATTTACATATACGGTTGCTGCATCATCATAGATCACACTTCCTGATATCTTCGTTACCTTAGAAGCATCCGGTATCGTTACATCCGTACGGAAGAAAAACGCTTCAATATCGGTTGTTCCATCTGCCTTGTACTGTGTTAATAATGTCTTTGGTGTACATCCGCCACCCAGATCATTGATTTTTCCTTTCTTTGCTCCAAAAGGACCTGTCGCTGTCTTCCATGCAGATATGTCATAGTCATCCTTGGTCCAGCTTGTCCGGTCATAGCCTGCTGTTGTACTGTCGCCTGCCGGGTCGCTTCCATCATCCAGATAACTCCATGTTACATTTCCATCCATTGTTACATCATTCTCTGCTGCCCTTGTCTGAAAAAGGGGCTGTGCCATCGTTGCTACCAACAATAATGACAAAAGTGCAGAAAGTCTTCCTGCTGTCTTACGTCTGTGTTTTTTCATTCATTTTCCTCTTTTCATTTTTTCATTTTATCTATGTGAAATGCGCATTGCTGCGCAGATTCCTGTCGTTATCGGTACGGTAAGGATCACTCCGATCGTTGCACACAATCCCTGTGCAAGCTCGATCGCCAGGTAGTCCGATGATATGAACTGTGTCCGGCTCACTCCATAGGCGGTTAATACCAGCATCGTATTGAGTGCCGTTCCCGCAAATGCAAGAATCAGCGTATTGCTCATGGTTCCGATCATATCTTTTCCGATATTAAATCCCGACTTCATAACCTGTCGAGCGGTTACCGAAGGATCTACAACGACCAGTTCCATAAGCGCTGCCGTAAGGGAAACTGCCACATCCATAACGGCTCCAAGGGAAGATACCAGAACGCCTGCGATCAGAAGTGATCGAACCGAAAGTCCTGTCGCTCCCTGAATGACCAGTAGTTCTTCCGCATTGTCACTGTTAAATCCTGTAAGATGTAAGGTTTTTGAACTTATGTAAAAAATAATTCCTGTTACTGCAACTCCAAGTACAGTAGCAAGTGCGGATACAGCCGTCCGTCTGCTGCAGCCATTTAACAACAACAGGCTGACTGCTGTTCCTGTTAATATGGTCAGGATTGAGACAATTACAGGAGGAAATCCGTGGTAGATCGCCTGAACCATAAACAGTACTACCAGAAGAAGTGTAAAAACGACACCGGCTAATGCCCGTAAGCCTTTTCCTTTTCCCACAAACAACATTACCGCGGCAAATACCACCACAAGGATGCCAAGTGGCAGGCACCTGTCATAATTGAATACTGTGTAGTAGGGAGCTACTCCCTCCGGCATATCTGCACATACGATTATTTTCTGATTAGCGTTTACATAGATGTTATGTGTCTGCGACAAATAATTATCAATCGATACTTTGTCGCCTTTCTGATCTCCTTCCAAAATCAGAACTGTAAGTTCCTGTTCTCCAAGATATCTGGAATGATCATATGGATCTGTCTCCAGCCGCTCATTATCGACAGATACTACCCGCCCTCTTACGAATGTCCTGCTGTCGTTGTTGTACATTGTATAGCTGTTGATCCGATTCCAGTCAAATGAACCTGCCGCCAGAAGAAAGGCTGCTCCAATCAGGAAAACCGCGATATATACTGCGTTTCTTCTCACAAATAAAACAAGATGCCCATCTGCTTTTTTATCCGTTTTCCTTGTCGTTTTGTCTTTTCTCTCTGTCTCTTTCATTTCCGGCTGCCTGCTCCTTATACATATGAGGCGAACCTGCCTGCTCCTTGAGGTGGTCTCACTTCATTTCTGTATTTATTATAGATATGCCTGCATGTGCCTGCTATCACACTTCCGTAAAGATTGCAATGGTTGTATATTTCTTTTGTAAAATTCACGAAAAAAGCAGGCAGTCTCGTTATAAGACTGCCTGATGATTATTTTTATATTGTATTGTTTTCTATATCTCATATATCACATAGGATATACCTGTATCTTCATGAGAAAATCGTTCTCCAATAACTGTTTCTGCTGATGACTTACTCTATCTGGAAAAGCCATCATAAAAAGATTCAACCAAAGCACAGTCCATGATAAGAACATAGAACACATTTCCATAGTAACGGTTTTCTACAATTCTTCCATGATCAAGAACAGGGCGGTAGGATCCATCTTTTTTTGCAAAATGGAATCTTACATAATCATTATTTCCACTGGTCTTTGCATCAATCTGTTTCCAGATACTGGTCTCCACAGAATCCCGTTCATCCGGGTGAATAAGATTCTTGAACCGCTGCCCGGTATAATCCAGAAAATCATCAAAATCCTTGCAACCTGCAAATTCTATCAATTCACGATTTGCAAATAAAATACGATCATCCTCCGGATCAGCTATATATATCAGGAAAGCTCCCGGAAGATTTTTTGACACATCCTGAAGTGCAAACCCAAGCTGACTTCTATTCTGTATCTTATAATCACTGCGATAAGGACTGCAACTATGCTTCCCATGTAGTTTTACCGCATAAAGTGCCATATCTGCGCATCTGATAAGCTCCGAAACATCGTCACAGTCCTTCGGATATTCTGCGTATCCAAGAGAAATATAAAAAGGATGCTCTTCACCATTATATGTTATATGCCTTGGCTTAAGGGTAAAACTCTCTATTTTACTCTTTGCCTCTTCCTCTGTTGTTCCAATCAAGATAACAGAAAACTCATCGCCGCCATTTCTGCATAGAATGGCATTTACACCAAAACTATCTTTCATGTCCTGTGCAAGACTTTTCAGTGCGGCATCACCAACAACGTGTCCATACATGTCATTTATAAATTTAAAATCATCAATATCCATCTGTGCGCCCACACAATGAATACAATGATCGTCCTGTATCATCTTTTTAAGCTGCTCATCAAAACCTTTGCGGTTCAAAAGACCGGTTAACGGATCTGTTATCGCCATTTTTTTTAATATTTCACGATGTCTCTCAACCACAAGAACGATCACCGTTAATCCCGTTAAAAGCAAAATAATACTAATTCCAAAAACGAGCTGCGGGAGTATATTCCATCCGTGGTTCCAACCATCAGTTGGCATTACCTCTAAGCCAAATGTGCTGCCACAAAATTCAAACTCAAATGTAATCGGCTCCTTCAAAATATTACCTGATGACGATACCACCTCTGTATCATCCGACAAAGGAGAAACTGTCTTTGTCAGACAGTAATCATAACCAAATTGGGTAAGTGCCTGAACCGATTTCTCAAATACCTCCGGAATACGGATAATTACAATAGTGAATCCCCAGAACGCAGAGGTTCCATCCGGGCACTCCAGATATACGGGATTTCTGATTGCAATGCCCCGGCCTCCTTGTTTTAAGTCAAACGGTCCCTGCATAGTAACTATATTTTTATCTCTCCCGTAACGGCATATCTCTCCACGGCTTTCGTCATGGATCAAATCTATCTTTCCTGCTTCATTTCCCGCCTCCGGATATATATCTGTAACAACACCGTCAGGTGCAACCTGTATGCTCTGAACAAAATCTGTCATCAGATTCCCTGCAACTTTTTGAAAATTATCAATTTTTCCATTTTCACTGAGTACTATTTCCTCAAGTGTATCTGTAATCGCAACTCCACGGTTCATATCATTCTGCAACCGTTCTGCATAGGTTATGGCATTAAGTTCTGTGACAGCCCGAACCTGTTTTAAATTCGTTCTGTATGAATGATATAAAACTGCTGCCAAGGCCAGACAACCTGCCAGGAAAATGAGAACCGGCAATATGAGTTTTTTGTTATGGATTTTCTGTGAATGCATAACTTGTCATCTCTCCTTGTTCTAAATCCAACTAAACAAATTCCTGTAAATTGCACATATTCTATCGCATTCTTTTATTTTTGACAAGCCACCCATTGTTGGATATTCCTTTTTTTGTAAAATGGGATTATAATACAGGAGCGAAAAGAGGTAATCAATATGCAGATAAGTATAATTTTGCTCGGAAAACTTGTTAACTTTTTTATTATGATCCTGCTTGGTTTTATTCTTGTCAACAAACATATATTAAATGCTTCTGACAGCAGGATCCTGTCTATCATTGTAGTATATCTGGTGATGCCCTGCGCCATAATAAATTCATTTGAAATTGGCTTTACAAAAGAAAAACTGCAGGGACTATTATTTTCCGCTGTTCTTGCAACCATTATACATATTCTTCTATTGATTTTTATAAATATCGGAAGGAAACTCTGGCACTGGAATACAGTTGAATGTGCCACTGTCATGTATTCCAACTCGGGAAATATGATAATCCCACTTGTAAATGCTATGCTGGGTACCGACTATGTACTGTATTCATGTGCATTTATGTCTGTACAGCTGATATTTCTCTGGACACACTGCAGCACCATGCTCGCCGAAAAGCCACATATGGAATGGAAAAAGATAATAACCAATATAAATGTAATAGCCATAATAGCCGGACTCCTGCTCTTTTTCTGCCAGATAAAACTGCCATCTGTCATACTCACACCGGTAAAAGACATAGGAAATATGCTTGCACCTCTCAGCATGATAGTAACTGGCATGCTGATGGCTGATTCGCCGATCCGCGACAGCCTGAAAAACGCAAAACTATACATTTTCTCTGCCATCAGGCTCGTCATCTGGCCTGCTGTTTTACTGCTTATAATGTATGTAAGTCATGTATATGCCCTTATTCCAGAAGGAAGAACTTTACTCCTCATAGTATTCCTTGCCTCCATCACACCATCCGCTTCAACAATCACCCAGATGGCTCAGGTATATAACAAAGATGCTGCATACTCCGGTCTTTTAAATGTATTTACTACCTTGTTCTGTATCATAACCATGCCTTTGGCTGTCATATTGTTTTCACGGCTGATTCTTTAAGGACATTCCTTGCGACACACATGTTAATCTGGTTTCCATAGGCATCCTTTTGAAATACATAATCCGTTGACGGAGTACTTCATAAAAAGTTTCTCCAGTCAATATACTTTCCCTGTGCCTCATCCACCAGAAGTCTGAGATAATCCATTTTTATCATATCAAGAGCTCTCCTTTTTTGTATCAATGTAATAGGCGTTTGCGAAACGCCACAAGCCGCATAAATACGGCATTTTTTTGTTACTAAAATCAAAAGTCTCCTCACGGTTTGTGATATAATGGAGTTGTTCAGAAACCAATTAACCACCAAAATAAAATCTATTTCATAATTATGTTCGGATTTCTGATTCATAATCGTATAATAAAATAATTCATTTCCATTAGCTGCCAAACACTGAGCTACAATATTTTCATATAAATATCCCAGATTAACACTTAATTTAACAGCTTCTGATAGATTTCATTTTCTGTGAAATCCTTATCCTTAAACATCAAAGTTACAAACAAACCTGTATCATTTAAAAATAGTTTGAATCTTTTAGTTCTGCAATAAGTTCTTTGGTTTCTTTTGATGCTCTTGAAACATCAATCAATATATAGCTGTCATATTCATTTTTCTAAAACAAATCGTGCTACTTTAACATTTCCATCCATTTCCATAGACACTATATTAAATCCACATTTTTCTGTATAAAACTTTACATTTTCCTTTTTATCTATGGGTGTAACTAAGGTAATTTTATCCCAATCCCTATAGTGTGATGTTACAAATCTAATTGCCTGCGTTCCAATTCCTTTTCCTTGAAACTCTGGGACAACACACAAACACCCAACTTCATATATTCCCATTTCCACTTTTTTACAAGAAACACAACCGACCGGTTCACCATTATATAAAATTATAAATTTTGGATATTCTATTATAGATTTTTCCATCATCTCTTTAGTCTTTCCATACGCCGGACATTCACCATATTTAATATAATCACTATAAAATGCAAAATTATAAATATCTATTAGCAATTCTGCATCCGTAATATCTGCTTTTCTATATTCAATCTTCATAAACAATACCTCTCCAAATTCGGATTTGTAGGGATGATGTAAATGAGATTAGAAGAAATATGTACGGTCTTTACTGATGGTGATTGGATAGAAAGCAAAGACCAATCTGATGATGGGATTAGGCTGATTCAAACTGGAAATATCGGGGAAGGAATATACTTAGAAAAGGAAGCAAGAGCAAAGTATATATCAGAAGAAATTTTTGGAAAACTGAAATGTACAGAAATTTTTCCAGGAGATATTTTGGTTTCGAGATTACCTGATCCTGTTGGTCGAGCTTGTATTATACCTGAGAAGGAAGAGCGCATGATAACAGCAGTTGATTGCACTATTTGTAGGCCTAATGAGTCCATTATTAGTAAAGAATACCTTTGCTATTTTATGCGCTCAAGTGCATATTATAAAAAATTGCTTGGTAGTGTTACAGGAACGACAAGAAAAAGAATATCAAGGAAGAATTTGGGCAATGTTGAATTGGAAGTTCCTTCTAAAGAAAGACAAATGGATGTTGTTGAACAGTTGGATTGTTTAGTTAAGGTAATAGAGTCTAGAAAGCAAGAATTGCAGCTCTTAGATACCCTTATCAAAGCCCGATTTGTCGAGATGTTTGGCAGCATACACGATGGCAGATTCGATATGAAAACTTTGCTAGAAATAGTGAATGATGATAAGAATTCAATAAAGAGAGGACCTTTTGGTGGTGCACTTAAAAAGGAGGATTTTGTCGAGGATGGTTATTTAGTGTATGAACAGAGACACGCAATTCATAATGATTTTGAATATGCAAAATATTATATCACTCAGGAAAAATATGAGGGTATGATTGGTTTTAAGGTTGTTCCGGGTGATTTGATTATTAGTTGTTCAGGCGTAACATTGGGGCGCATTGCAGAGGTGCCAGAAGGAGCCAAAGAAGGCATTATAAATCAAGCATTGTTGAAGTTATCACTTAATCCTCATATTATGATGAATACTTTTTTTATTCAGCAATTTAGAGGTGAAGAAATTCAAAATATACTTTTTGGCTTTAGCAGAGGAAGTGGAATTCCAAATATGCCATCTATGAGTGAAGTAAAAGCTGTGAAGTTTATATGTCCGCCATTGGAGTTACAAAAGGAGTATTGTGATTTTGTCCACCAAGTCGACAAATCAAAA